>CANNCV010000011.1 GCA_947503245.1 uncultured Sphingomonadaceae bacterium | reverse complement strand
GAGAAGCCAGCACCTTGATTGCCTTCACCAGCATCAATGACGCCGTCATTGTTCAATGTGAAGTCTTGCGCAGTGCTATCGGCATAAACTGTACCATTGCGTTGATCGCCCGTGCCGATGATTTGACCGCCAGCAAGGTTGTTGATTGTCAGGCCCGTGCCATCAATGTTCAGCGCACGGCTGCCTGATGAGATTGTGCCAGCATTGTTAACAACAGCGCCGGTGAAGATACCGCCACCCGCAGGGGTTGCGTT
>CANNCV010000010.1 GCA_947503245.1 uncultured Sphingomonadaceae bacterium | reverse complement strand
TATTATCGCTATGATCTGCGCGGACTTCAGTTGAGCGCACGCTTTGATAGCGTTGGCGGTGCTGATGGTGTTGAGACGGCTTATGATGGCTTTGGCCGGCTTATCAGCTCCACCAACACGATGGGCGGCTGGAATAAGACGCTCACCTACACCTATGATAAAAATAGCAACCGCACCCAGCTGACCCATGATGATGGCAACAGCTTTGCTTATGACTATGACGGGCTTAACCGTAATATCCGCATACGTGAAGGTGCACCGGGCACAAATGGCACGCAGCTGACCTATCAGACTTATAATGACCGCGGCGCTATGAACCTTATGCTGAAGGGCAAGGATTTTAACCCGGGCAATCAGACCATTTATAGCTA
>CANNCV010000009.1 GCA_947503245.1 uncultured Sphingomonadaceae bacterium | reverse complement strand
CCCATGGCCTGCACAAGACGGTTCTCAACATCATAGATGAACGTCACAGAGCCATCGCTGGTAAGATTGCCATTATCATCATAGGTAAAGGCAGCGCTGGGCGTGCCGCCGCTGCTGGTACCAGTATATTGGTTTAAGCCATTGACCGTATAATCACGCTGCACATCATAATGCGCAGTTTCTGCATAAGCATCATTGTTGATCGTGCGGCTCTTTATCTGACCTGCCAAGTTGTAATCAAAGCTGAACGTTGCTCCATTGCCAATGTTCTGTTTGTTCAGATAATGGCGCATACTGCTCAACCGGCCTACAGGATCATAGCTATAAATGGTCTGATTGCCCGGGTTAAAATCCTTGCCCTTCAGCATAAGGTTCATAGCGCCGCGGTCATTATA
>CANNCV010000008.1 GCA_947503245.1 uncultured Sphingomonadaceae bacterium | reverse complement strand
TCAATCGTGCCAGAGAAGCTAACGCCATTGACGAAACGGATACCCGCTGTCGTGCCGTTGTCGGCCTCTGAATCGATCAAGCCTGAGTTGGTGATTGTTCCCGTGAACAGGCCGGTTGTTGAACCTTCCAGAACACCTTCAACACGCGTGCGCTCAAAGCGCAGACCGTCACCAGCTGCTGTTGCACCAGCACCTTGAACACCGCGACCCTGAAATGTGCCAGAGTTGATGATGTCAAAATTGTTGCCAGCTTCAGAAAGCTCGACCGAGAAGGCCGCGCCATCAAATACGGCATCAATGGTTCCAGCATTGTTCAAGGTAAAGTCTTGCGCAGTAGCGTCTGCGTAAACTGTGCCGTTGCGTTGCTGACCTGTACCCAAGATTTGGCCACCTGCTAGGTTGTTAACAGTCAAGCCCAAGCCATCAATGTTCAGCGC
>CANNCV010000007.1 GCA_947503245.1 uncultured Sphingomonadaceae bacterium | reverse complement strand
ACTACCATTTATGTTTATGATGCGCTTGGCCGATTGGTTGAGGTGCGTAAATCAGGTACGGTCAATGAAGGCGTTACCACGCAAATTGGTTATGATGCTGCGGGTAATCGTATAGATTATGATGTTACCGGTTCTAATGGATCGGGTTCAGATGGCGGTGTAACCGGCGGTGTTGGCAGTGCGCCCCCCTCCTCAGACGATGAAGCGCCGCCCCCGGATGCTGAAACCCCGCCCTCCTTTAGTGTTGCCAATATCGGGTTAGTTGAAGGTGAAGCTGCGATCTTTACGATAGTGAAGACCGGCGACGTTACTGGAACATATAGCGTTAACTGGTATACAAGCGATGGTTCAACCGAGGGTGCTGCTGATTATGGCGTGGCCGATGGAACGGCTGTATTTGCGCCTGATGTCAGCGAAATACAAATCAGTATAGCCACGGTGGATGATAGCGAAGCAGAGGGCCAAGAGACATTTTATCTCAACCTGAACGGTACATCAGGCGGCGCGGGAATTACAGATACGCAAGCCACGGCCAATATTGCTGACAATGAGGCTGCTAATATTGCCCCTGTTGCCAGTGATGATCTGCTTATTGCTCCGCGTTGC
>CANNCV010000006.1 GCA_947503245.1 uncultured Sphingomonadaceae bacterium | reverse complement strand
GCTTTTGGTGATACCTGCTGATCTAAATCAAACGCACTGCGCCATGCTGCGCAGGGCAACCTACCTTCCAGGCTGAAGCATATTTGAGGGACAATCATGATGAAGGCCAAGAAAATTCAAAAGACTGTCGCCATGACCATGGCACTTGCTGCATGTACCTATGCACCAAATATCTGGGCGCAGGAAGGTGGTGGGAGCAACGAAGATGCGCGGCAAACCTTTCCGCAAGTTGAGACAAACTCACCACTAGGTGTGAACTTGCAAACGGGCCGATTCATTGAGCAGGGGGGTGATCTGCAGATTGGTCCTTTGACAGTGGATCATTATATTCGTTCGCGTGCCGGTGGAGGGTATAGCTTTTCTCCTTTCGCCACATCCTTGCACAGCAATGGTGGTTTTAGTGGTAATACAGGCGTATTCGTTTCGATAGGGAACTTAAGGATCGCATTTGAGATTCTTTTTGACGGTAGTTTTTTTCCTCTTGATTCTGCCAATACCGGATGGCGAATGGTCGAGGAAGGCAGCCAGTGGGTTTTGGCCAACAAGTCAGGAGATGAGTATCGATTTGATCTGCATCCAGGCCACCATCCTGATAATCAAGGCCGGTTGCTCACAACTATGCAAAGTGCGGATGGGCATAAACAGACCTATAATTATGATTCCACTGCGCGTTTGACCAAAGTGGTTAGCAGCCGAGGTTATGCAGTTGTTCTAGAATATCCCGGCGATAATGTCGTTGCTTGCGGTATTAACTTGGCGGTCAATGCTGCTGCCAACACTTGTGATGGGGTTGCTCTTAAAGTTATCTATGGCCGCGATTCACTAGGGCGCATTACTTCTATCACGCGGCCTGATAATAGCGTGATTGGCATTCAATATCACCCCAATGATGGCATTACTTTTGCGCGGCCAGTGTGCGTCACCTTCCCCGATAGCAGCACATGCGCGGTGCAAAACACTTATGTAGAAGCCAATGGCACCCCGCTTAGTCCTGATATGGTAGAAGAACAAACCAATGCCGCGGGAGAGACATGGAAATATCATTATATTCCGGTTGAGAACTTTGCGGGCGACTATAACCCATACCCAGGTGAAATCCGCAATTCTTATAGCTTTATGATCCCGCCCGGGCGGCAGTTAAACGGGCCAGGCATCTCGACCTATATTTTTGGCAATGGATTTTTAACCAATGCGGACGGTCCAGGTTTTAGAGAAACATATTCCTATAACTCTAATGATGTGTACAGGGTCACCACCTTTAATGGCAGTTCCATCCATTATTATAGTCTCTACCCCTCCATTGCTAGAAAAACTGAAGGCAACCAAATCTTCTTTACGCGCGATTATGCAGATAATATTGTGCGCAGGCTAGAGGTGCCCAAGTCCGGTTCAAATGCAGACAGTATAGAAGTGCTTTGGGACTATCCGGCCGCAAATAAATGGTCGCGCCCCTCTATTTGTGATGGCCCTGATGTCTTGTGCGACAAACCCACCAAGGTTACCGCACCTAATAATCAGGTTACTGATTTTACTTATGATCCTGTGCATGGCGGTGTTTTGACGAGCACTGGTCCTGCGGATGTTAACGGTGTGCGCCCGCAAACACGCTATAGCTATGTTCAGCGTACGGCCCGTGATGCCAATGGCAATGCCGTTGGTCAGCCTATTTGGTTATTGGATAGCCAGGCCTTTTGCAAAACAAGCGCTGCGACGGATAATGGTTGCGAGGACGGACCTGGCGATGAAGTGGTGACCCGCTATAATTATGGGCCCAATACAGGCGCTAATAACCTTAATCTCATTGGCACGGCTGTAGAAGCAGACGGCGAGGCTCTGCGCACATGCTATGGCTATGATGTTTTAGGCCGCAAGGTAAGTGAGACCCAGCCTAAGGGGAATATCTCATCATGTCCTATGCAGAGCTTGGCACCGATATCCCTGCCCCCTGCCAGCGCAGGTTCAGGGGACGGATCAGGCACCAGCGGTGGCGGTTCGGGTTCAGGTGGTGGTTCTGATGGAGTACCGGATATAGATTGTGGAGGCCTGCCATGCCAGTGATTTTGACGCGCCAGCTTGGCATGAATGGTGGCGCTATGCGCTGGGCCTTTGCATTCGCTTTATTAGTGCTATTGTGGGGTATATCGTCGGCCTCTGCGCAAGCTCAGTCTGGTCCATCTGATTATACGTCTGTTGTGCGCTATGATATATTGGGGCGCACGGTGGGTACGATTGCGCCTGATCCGGATGGTGATGGCCCGCTTGGCTATGCTGCGGTACGCACGACCTATGATGTGCGCGGTAACGCGATCCTGCAGGAGACGGGGGAACTGGCCAGTTGGCAAGATGCCTCTGTTGCACCTTCGGACTGGTCAGGTTTTACCGTATTATCCTCTGCCCAGACAGATTATGATGCAGCAAACCGCCAGATCCGCACTACGGTGCGCGGCGCTAACAATGCGATTACGGGCATAACGCAATATAGCTATGATGCCTTGGGGCGGCCGGAATGTACGGCCGTTAGGATGCGTTTTAATGCGCTTCCTGCTGATGCCTGCACATTAAGCGCTGGCGGCGCGGAAGGCCCGGACCGCATTACCAAAAATGTCTATGACGCCCAAGACCGGCTAGGACAGGTGCGCCAAGCGGTTGGTACGCCGCTGGAACAGGCCTATGCGACCTATGAGTATACGGGTAATGGCCAGCAGCG
>CANNCV010000005.1 GCA_947503245.1 uncultured Sphingomonadaceae bacterium | reverse complement strand
TAGCTATAAATGGTCTGATTGCCCGGGTTAAAATCCTTGCCCTTCAGCATAAGGTTCATAGCGCCGCGGTCATTATAGGTCTGATAGGTCAGCAGGGTACCATTTGCGCCCGATGCACCTTCACGTATGCGGATATTGCGATTAAGCCCGTCATATTCATAAGAGAAGACAATTTGATCATCTTGATCATCTTGATCATCGTGGGTTAGCTGTATGCGGTTGCCATTTTTATCATAGGCATAGGTGAGCGTCTTATTCCAACCGCCCATGGTGTTGGTAGAGCTTATAAGGCGGCCAAAGCCGTCATAGGCAGTCTCAACACCATCAGCACCGCCAACGCTATCAAAGCGTGCGCTCAACTGAAGTCCGCGCAGATCATAGCGATAATAGACATCTTTGGTCGCTGCTGCGCTCAGTCCATTGCCATCGGGCACGATCTTCGCGGTCATGCGGTTCAGATCATCATATTGATAGCTGATCACCCGCCCATCACGCTTGCGCAAAGAGGTGCGGTTGCCATTATCATCATAGGTGTACGCTTCATAATCCGTGCTGCTCACCGCCCCCGCGCTGCTCAGAGCACTGGCCGGCGTTGCATCATTATAATTTGCAGGCGGCGCAGCCTTGTTAGGGAAGGACCAGCGCACCAGACGGTCATGCCCATCATAGCCAAGCTCAGCGCGGTTGCCGTTGGCATCAATCACCGTGCGCTGCTGGCCATTACCCGTATACTCATAGGTCGCATAGGCCTGTTCCAGCGGCGTACCAACCGCTTGGCGCACCTGCAGCACTTGTCCCGCCGCATCATAAATATTCTTGGTAATGCGATCGAGCAGCTCTGGGCTTCGATCCGGATCATCGATGCTTTGAATACAGGCACTTGCAGGCAGGCTGTTAAATGTGGAAAGATCCATCCGCACCGCAGTGCATTCAGGCCGCCCCAATGCATCATAGCTATATTGCGTCAAAGAAACAATAGATCCATCAGCACCTCTAACCACATCCTTAACCTTCCTGCTCATAAGATCATAGCTGCTTTCGATGCTAGATAATATGGTAAAACCGTTCCAGTCCTTGGGTGCAACCGAGGCGTGCTGCCAGCTGGCAAGTTCGCCCGTCTCTTGCAGGATCACATTACCGCGCGCGTTATAAGTGTTGCGTACCGCAGCATAGCCAAGCGGGCCATCACCATCTGGATCAGGCGCAATCGTACCCACCGTACGACCAATAGTGTCATAACGAACAGCAGACGTGTAATCAGATGGACCAGACTGAGCAAAAGCCGGAAGCGCAACCTCTAAACTTGCCAAACAGATAAAGAGTATTGTCAAATATTGCACTCGATTGAAGTGAGCGCGATAGAACAAAGAGCTCTGTGTCATAAGCATACTCCTGCGTTCCCCTTGGGCTGGGTCACACTTACCTGCCTACCTAAAGAGTCATAACTGTAACATGTTAGAAGTGTCTCACTTTGGCCTGTAGCATTGGTGACCGTAACAGCGATACCCTTCAGCAGCAGGTTGCTACCTTTGGACGTGCTACCTTCTTCATATTGATAGTGAGTAGTTACCAGGTTCTCTCTGTCACATGCGTTAAAGTTATCGTTATTACAGCTTTGTTCATTTAAAAGCACCCACACTGGGCTATTGGCTCGTACAAAAGTACCATTAGAATTTTTGAACCACGCATATCTCTGTCCATAATTATATCTTATTTCTGGTCGTTTACCAAAAACATCAGCACCACGAAAACGTGTTAGACCACCGTGATCAATAGCATATTCATAGTCTGTCACGTTGCCGTTTGCATCGATCACTTTGGTAGGCTTAGTTAAGCAATGCGACAGATTACAGGCATATTCAGCAGTCTCAATTATGTCCGAGTTACCACTTCCAGGTTTTGCCTTGGTCCTTCTCTCGACGACAACTTGACGATTTAAATTATATGTGAATTCAACTTTGCGACCCTCAGGATCGGTAATTGATTGCAACAAATAATACACACATCCACCACCATCATTGCCGGACAATGTAGATATTTGTGGATCGCAATAATCCATAACTGATGTACGACCTAACTCGTCAGTAATAGATGTTGGTCCAGCACTGACTTGGAAAACTGGAAAGCTATAACAATCTCTACCACATCTGCCTCGTTCACCTGATGTCGGAGGCGTAGGGCGAGTAGGCTCCGGTCGTTCGATTTGTTCAAAATCAAAAGTTTTGGTTCCGCCAAGAGCATCTGTAACAGTCCCGCCTGCATATCTGAATTTGGTATCAAAGAATATTCGATTGAAAGAATATTCATAAAACTGCCCATCAGAAAAATCCTGTCTTTGAACAACAGTAGTGCGTCCTAACAACGTATTTGTAAGATATGGAGATACATCATCATTGCGATAAAATTCCATAATTGAAGGACTATCAGAAGAATTACGGGTGTAGACCATCTTTTCAATGATATTACCTGGTTTTGTAATAGTAAAACTAATACCATCTAGATAATTTCCTTGGTAATCATAAGATACTTTTTGAATGCCATCCGCGTCACAATTAGAACTAGAAGGTAAGGATGAATGAGATAAGTTAACTAAGCAAGCTGTACGAATTTTATTATTATTATTATCATAGAATAATTTTAATCCATATCCCTTATTGCTTACTACTGAAGACAACCTTATCGAAGGAATTCCAAATTCAGGGGTAGCGGGTTCATATGACAGTTGAAAGATTGTGCCATCTGGTGAAATAATCTGCGAAGCATAAGCGCATCGCTTAATTGTTGAACCGCACTCATAAGCCATAGGCCTAAAAATTACTTTAGTTCCATCCGTAGCTTCATAGGTGTATACTGCTGATCCTGAGCGCTCAACACTAGCGTCACGCCAAAGATATGAAATTGAAGTTTCTGGAGCGCTTGCCTGCCCGAGACCTCCATGTGAATAAAGCCAATCAAATGTCTCGGTTCGACTGGACCAATTAATTTCAAAGCGGTAGTCAGGTTGGTTTCTATTCTGGGAATGGTTATAATCAGGGTAGCCGGTATGCTCTCCAGCTAAAGTTGAATAACCACGTAGTCGAACCAGATTTTCTGCGATTCTAATATTCCAATTGTGGTTAAACGTACTTGCAGGAATTAAAACGCCATCGCTTGGACCGCTATCATTTTGAAATCCTGATCTAATTGAACGGACCAGTGAAATACCCCCGAACTCACCTTCTCCTCCGATTTGAGCATCAACGCTACTATAAACATATTCACCAGTCTTCATGTTCACACCACCTGATGAAACAATTTGCTGGTCGCTAGGCACGAGACCAATTGGATCTGGCTGAGACTGTGCATTGGATGCGGAACTTATACCGAAGGCCGCAATTGTACTTATTATACAGATAGTCTTTTGAAATTTCTTGGCCTTCATCATGATTGTCCCTCAAATATGTTTCAGCCTGGAAGGTAGGTTGCCCTGCGCAGCATGGCGCAGTGCGTTTGATTTAGATCAGCAGGTATCACCAAAAGCGCGCACATCGATGGTTAGCGTGCCTGTATCTGTTGCACCGAGCGTATCCTGCACTTGATAAGTAACAGTATAATTTGTTCTTGATGCAACATTGGGCGCGGTTATCTGAACGCGTGTTGCGGTTTTGCTTGGGTCCGGGTGGTGGTCTGTAAAAGCTGCGCCATCACCAGAGAGTGAACCTTGCACGACACTAAGCGGGGTATTGCCATCCTGATCTGTATCATTGGCTACAAGATTGATTTCTCTCACAGCGCAACGCGGAGCAATAAGCAGATCATCACTGGCAACAGGGGCAATATTAGCAGCCTCATTGTCAGCAATATTGGCCG
>CANNCV010000004.1 GCA_947503245.1 uncultured Sphingomonadaceae bacterium | reverse complement strand
GCGCAGCAAGATATAAAGAACGCAAGCCTAATCGGCGCATCCAATTTCTCCCTCATCTCACTCAATTACTATATAAATCAAACAATACCCAACAACGCAACGAAAATGAAATTGCATGTGCGTAACGATGTTGGATGAGGAAATATATATTATGTGTTACAACCCATCAAATTGGTATATGGAAACGATCAGAGAGTTTTCTTATGAGATTTTCCTCAATGGGAAACGAACCTCTGTGTGCGCTTGAGGATTAGCAATTGGTATCGCTGTTAATATCCAATATTGTGAATGGATCGTCGCCTGTGCCTGTAATACGCAATATGTAACCATGGGCTACACCACCGGCAATAGGTTTAATGTAGAGCGTAACTGCATTGCCCAGTTGCAACCTTCCGCTAGGTGCATTTGTAGGGATCGCTAGAGCGCGTGCTAGGTCTGCATCAAGAAAATTCTCTGATGGCCTGGATTGACCCGATGCAATTGTAAAATAGCGATTTGGACATTTGCCCGATGAGAGGTCGGATGGATTTAAGCCCCATTCTAGAAATGAGATAAAACGCCGGTTCTGCGAACGTTTCCTCTTAATCCGTTCAAGAAGCAATTGACGCCTGCGCGACGACAATCCTAGTCCCTGCAGTGCTCGTTCGATAAGTTCAATATCTGCTGCATTGATATCGATTTTCCCTGCCTCGCTCTCCATTAGAACATCAAAGCGGATGCCATAAACTTCATAGACGCTTTGATGTGGCAGGCTGGCCCATTCACTACGCGGCCCTTGAAAGATGATGTCCGCCGCAACGGTTTCGATAACACTTTCCTCGGCCAGCTTCAGGGTAACAGCTTGTTCTTGCTTAGAGATCGCTTGCCCACGCTTGATAGCAATCAGCATGAGTGAGGAGACAATGACCGTGCCGAGCAATATAAACCATATGGTAGTGACCAGCGCATAGCCGGTTTCCCTAGAAGAAGTCTCATAAGGAATTTTGCCATCAGGGCGTTGAAGGGTTGTCATCCTGATTCCCTCCAACCTGCCTCCTTCTTGCTTCGTCAACTAAAGGCCGGGTTAAATCCAACCCATCTATTAGAGCATCAACTATATCATCCGTTTCCTGTTCTGAGCGGATAACTGTTGGGGTAAGCAAAATGATAAGCTCCGTGCGTGTTTCTGTGTCTTGCTGATTACCGAATAAGCCACCGATAATCGGTATGCTGCTGAGAAATGGGATACCGGAATTACTGCGTGTACGGCTATTTCTGATAAGGCCGCCTAGAGCAATCATCTGACCCGACCGCGTGGCCACTGTACTGGTTAATCTGCGTTGCTGAATAGTCGGGGAATCGATGCCAGATACTGTAGTGGCAGCAACGTCACTAACCTCCTGGGTAATATCTAAAATGATGGTGCCACTATCATTAACACGGGGTGTAACTTGTAATATCACACCCGTATCTTGCAGTGTAATATTGTTGACGATTGGTGCCCCGGGGGTCAGAACACTTTGCGCTTGTTGGGTGATAATCGGCACTTGATCTCCAACCTGTAGAGTTGCCGTTTCATTATTTAACGTCACCAATTTTGGAGCTGACAAGACGCGGACATTGGTCTTCGACTCCAGAGTATTGAGGACAGCCGATGCGCTGCTCCCAATCACTGATAGTGAAAAGCCTGGAAAGATAGAGGCGGGCGCGGCGCCTCCGGTATTGCTGTTGGTGATAGTCGTCTGCGTGCTGTTACCGGTAAGCGCAGAAAAGTTCACCCCAAAGGACAAGTCATCGGTCAAAGTCACTTCAGCTAAAGTGGCTTCAATCAAAACTTGAGCAACCGGCTGATCAATCTTTGTCAAAGCCTCACGGATAAACTCATATTGCTCACCATCAGCATAGATTAGCAGACTATTATTCTGGTCATTGGGTACAATGCGCGGCGCATTGTCATCAACAGCTACTTCAGCGCCATTCGTTATAGGTGAAGGATTCGGGGCGTCAGGGCTGTCATTGCCTAATGTTGCTCCACCGCCGCGATCAGTGCTTGACGCTATTGATGAAAAAGACGTTGGTTGTCCCGTGCCGAGAACCTGCTGCAAGGCACTTGCAATGTCCCGAGCGCGGCCATTTTGTACGGCATAGCTATATAGTCGCTTCTTGCCCGAAACACCGGTATCGAGACGCCTTATCCAAGGCTCGACACGGGCAAGGTCGGAACGTTTTTCCGCGATACCAAGTACTGAACGCAAACGCGGCAAGGGCACTAAACGCACTCTTGAACCCAAAATATTATATGGTGCTTGGAATATGGTTTCGAGCTCTGACGTTAACGTGTCCGCATCTACATTTTCCAATCTGTAAATCTCGAACACTGCATTGGCGAGCCTATCAACATCAAAGCGTGCAATGAGTTTTTTTGCAGCGTCCCGCTGGTCACCACTGCCCGTCAAGATAAGGGAATTTGAGCCATCGCTATTCGCCGCCACAATGCCTTCGCCCAAAAAGTCTGTCATTACCTTGGCAAGATTTCCTGCATCGGCAAAGTTGAGCGATATAATTTCGCTTGCGAAACCCGGGCTGGAGGGGGCGAAACGATTGCTATCATTAGTTGGCCTATTCAGTTCCTGTTGCTCGGCAAGCGGCGCAACAGATCGTGCATTTTTGCGTGATATAATTCGGTAGCCATCGATTCTTTGGATGATGACGGCGTCAACGCTTGCCAATGCTTCTTCAAGCCTTGGAATAAGCTGGTTTGCGGGCACGGGTTGCGAAGTACGCAAAGTGATTGTTCCGGAAACATCCGGATCTATTGTATAGTCAACTTCCAGTATAGAACCAAGGACGGCGTCAGCGACGCGGCGCACATCGGCGTCTACAAAAGCCAGAGAATAGCCATTACTCTCAGACTGCGTACTTGCCACAGCCTCTGAAACCGAGGGCGCGGACAATAAAGTAAATGCCAATATGCCATAGATATGCCGAAGGGTTTTCATCTATTGATTGTCTTCCATCTTAGTCGGGGCACTTGTAACAGGTTGCTCACTTTGCGGTTCTATTGCTGCTTTGGATTGCAGGGAAGTGGTGCCGCCGCCTCTGCCGGTTGTCTGGAAATTAAGCTCTAGCCGCACGGATTGCCCGTTTTGTACCAGGAGAGTAAAATTACGGCCAATTTGGGTTATCCGCCATCCATCAATTGCCTCCCCGGCACGCAATGTTTTTTGTACATTATCTCCACCTTTTAAAATGGCTGCTGATTTGCCGCCGCCCGCGCTAATCAATCCGACCAGCTCCGGCCTTGTCGGTTCGGTTATGGGTGTGGGCGGCTCCTGAAATTCGGCAGTTTGAATATCATTATCGTCAGGCAGGCGCCGGCCCTGCACGAAAAGCGGCGCGGATAATGCAGTCTCTGCAGGTCGGGGCTGCTGAAGATTTATACTGGTCGCGGTTGGTAATGGACGCAAAGCAATATCCTGATCAGGATTGCGCAACATAAACCACGGAATGGCAATCAGCGCTATCAAGGCGGCCAACCAAAATGGCCAACTGGGGTGCAGAGATTTTATCATTGCCCGGTGCTCGGTGCTTGGGCAGTTGCAGAAAACCGGATGGTGCCTTTTTGCTTATCAAGCACTTCTATTTGCCAGCTATCGAAACGAATAAGTGGGTTACCGCTTTCTAATGTAGCAATTAATCGCACAATCTTGTCTTGCCGTCCTTCAACCATAATAGTGACTGTCGCCAAATTGGTTCCATTTTGCACAGGTTGAATTGTAAGTGACGACAATGCCATGACAGCAGCACGCTGGCTTATAATCGTTACTAGCTGATTAGATGCTCCAATATCTCCACTTTGTAATGTCGCATTGCTGGCCAAGAACATTTCTAGAGGAATGGTCGGAGTACTTGCTGGCAAGACGCGTTGATTTAATGCTGCCATTCTTGCCCGTTCAAAGCGAGCATCATTCAAGGACTCCACCCTGGTTTTTGCTGCATTCCAAAGTGGGTGCAACAAAAATTGCCACGCGCATAAAACAGCCAAAAGCAAGAGCAGCACCGCAATGGCTTTTTGCGTTGCAGGCGACATAGAGCGTAATATGGGGGTCATCTTTTACGCCTCGCTGAAACGATAAGGCGCACTGGTTTAGCTTGGCCTTGGATATTGACATCATCTATCAGAGATTCCGGTGTTGTGTTTTCTATCCGCAAGAGCATGAGCTCATCTAAAGATTGTTCAACCTTCTCTTGAGTTGGCCCGACAATTATCATCTCTACCGAGCCGTCCTCAGTCTGACCCAATGCCTCCACCCAAATGTCTTTAGGCAAGATAGAAGCCATTTCCTCCAACATATCTGTCATGACAGGCTTTGATGATATGGGCATGATTTGACGCGCAGTTGCTGCAGTTTCTCGTAGCTTTGCCTCTTCACGCATTTTGGGTGCCAGCTCTGCCGCAAGTGCTTCGGCGGTGCTTTTTTCGTCCGCGGCCAATATGTCAGCCAAAATGATCGTTATCGCCAAAGCAATAATTATCGCCACAAAAGGCATAGCAACAGCTAATGGCCATAACCAAGATTTTGAAACGTCAAATTTTAAAGGCTTACGGAAATGAAAGACCCGATCACCATCACTGTGAATATGCGCTGGTGGAAGCAAGCCATGCTCTGAGAATTGGTTGTCAATAAGATCAAGGTCACGGTTGCGAGCAACCAACACGTCGACCTTTATGTGCTTGCCCTCTCGCCTTGATGCATAGGCCCAGCTCATTGCTTCCTCTTTTAATGGGGAAGCACCCAGAACAAATAAACGTACGGCATCATCAAGACTGCTAGTAGCGCTTCTTGGTAACTCCATGTACAAAGACAAAAGGTCATGTTCGTCATGCAACCACACAGTCCCAGTCTGCCCAACCAAAGACTGTACATGCTCCCAATCTTCGTCTGTAAGATTATCCAATGCACCTTCATGCTGCCATTCAGTGACCATATCTTTGTCAGAGTGACGTAAGGATAACCCAGATGCATTACGCACAATCTCACAACTGGGCCCTGCGGAATTAGCATTTGATTGTGATACCCGCGGCCATAAGGAGGAGAGTTGCTCGCCCCACCAGTACCCGAAATCGGACACATTAGCCCAGACTCTATTCCAGTCTAATTCTGATTTTTGAGAGATATCTAGCGGCATACGCGCGTCACCAAGTCAAAGTCACAAATTGAGTCAGAAGAGATAAGCGAACGAAATACCAGCTCTCTAAGCTTACCATTATTGGCTTTGATTAACACACTGATATTATCAGGATAACCAGGCCTTCCAGACACGCTAAATGAAACAAATTTATGTCCTTTAAAAAGTTCGATAGCGGGCAGGGCGGAATCAATTGGCGTTAATAAAATTGCCCCGTCCATATTTTCTAATGTCCAGCGGCCGGGTGTTTTCTGCGGAGCTGCATCTGGCAAAGGCGCAATAAATTCTAGGCGCGTCGATGATTGCGGTAACAGACGCGATTGATCATCAACAAAACGTGCTCGCGAAAGCAAGTTTGCAAGGACCGCCTTGTCCGTTGTAAGTTGATATATTGCACTATCGTCATCGACCACCTTCAACCTTTGGCCCAGTTGACCAACCATCCAGCCAAGTGGCACCAACAATAATGAGGCAGCAAGCAAAGCGACCAACATTTCTATAAGGGTGAAGCCGCGGCTATCCATTGCCCTCGTTCCGCATAACAAGAAGCCTACGACTAAGGACAACTGGGTTTTGATTACCCGCTTTTACCGTGATATTAAAAAGGGTCGCGGTTCCTCGTGCGTCTTGCGCTTTTGTCTCTACTGAGACCTCCCACGCAATGCCATTGCTGTCACCTTTTGCATTAATCAGTGGGCGCCGCGCAATCGCATTATTCAAAACCGTTTCTGCGATGATGAGTTTTTCCGCCTGATTATCTGTACGCGCTACACTTTGATTGGCGCTGATGGCACCATTCGCCAAAACCGCAACCAGCAACCCAGCCACAACCAATGCGACCAAAACCTCCAATAACGTAAAACCTTGTTCGTTTTGGCTATGGTTCATTGCTGCAATGCTCCATCCGCCCAGCGCACAGTATATTCCGCATTCTTGCCGCTGAGCAAAACTCCCGGTGTCACGCTACCATCTGCAAATGCTTGAAGTCTTTGCCTTGAAAAAGATGCTTTGAAATTTGCAGATTCAGGTAGCTTTATTAAAACTGGCTTTCCAATAGCTGCAGCTCTCTCTCGCGCTAGTGAAATGGAAGTTTCAATCTCAGCGCGGTTAGGCGCAGCGGAGTTGAGCTCCCTAAACGAAATTAGGGCAAGCGATGCCAATAGCCCCATAATCACCAAGACTATTAGCATCTCAACCAGAGTAAACCCTGATGGGGTTTTATGGTATTGCGGCAATGTCAGCATCTTCTCCGCTTCCACCCTCCTCACCATCTGCACCTAATGATATCAAACCATAAGGCGCATCATCGCCAGGAATATTGTATACAAACTCTCGTCCCCAAGGGTCTTTGAGCAGTTTTTCTTGACGAATATACGGACCATTCCAGGTAACCAACCCTTCCGGTGCTTGCCATAGAGCAGCAAGCCCTTGTTCCGACGTTGGAAAGGCCCCATTGTCAATCTCATAATAGCGTAAGCTTGCCGACAATGTTTCCATCTGGATGTCAGCTGCTTTGGATTTTGCGCTGCCCAATAACCTGGTTACTTGTGGAATGGCGACCGCTGCGATCAAACCAATAAGCACAAGCACAACAAGCATTTCCATCAGTGTAAACCCATGGTTCTTTGCTTTACGATGCGTTTTCATCCTGCAAAATCTCCCAGAGAAAATATGCCAAGCATTACGCCCGCCACTAGTAATGCCACAATTGCGCCCAACATGATGATGGCGATTGGATTTACCAGCGACACAATGCGTTCTAGGCGTGCGTTAACGGAGTCTCCCATTATGTTGCTTGCCTGCAATAATGTCCCACCCAAAGTACCACTGCGTTCCCCAACTTCCACCAACCGTGCGGCAGTTGTTGGGAAGAGTTGCGATTGGGCAAAGGCTTCCGATAACCGTACACCTTCGCGTACCTTGCGTTCAACGACCTGCATTTCTTCTACCCAACTTGCCGATGAAAGCCCATCACGCGCAAGGGAAAGTGCCCTAACCGCCTTGACACCATTTAAAATCAAAGTGGCAAGTAAGCCGGTATATTGGGCCGCAATATATTGATCGCGTAATCCCGTGGCGGGCAAAAAGCGCTTTATTTTTCTTTTCGTATCAAGGCTAGCTATCTGGGTAGCATAGATAGCAAAACCCAGAATTGCCAAAGACAAAAGCAGGATGACCAATCCATAAGTAGCGGTATTCTCGGACAACCATAAGACCGCAAGGGTCAAGCTGGGAAGCTTATCCTCTTCACCTTCAAAGATCGGGCTAAATTGCGGTACCACAACTGTCAGCACGATAATTAAAGCAGCGATCGTTGCTAGCATTACTGCGGCCGGGTAAGTAAGCGCGGTAATCAGTCTAGATCGCACCGATTGTTCACGTTCTAATCGTTCTGCAACCGCGCTGAGTGCAGTTGCCAAATTACCACCTGCCTGCGCCGCTTTCACTATCCCCAATGCCCATTTTGGATAACCGCCAATATCAGCCATAGCCCCGCCAAGACTTTCGCCGCTGCGGACACTCTCTAAAATGGCGGCATAACGACTTTGTTGGCGCTTATCCGCAAACTGATCACGCAATAGATCTAGCGAACGATCGACCGGCAATCCCGCACTGACCAATGTCGCCAATTGGCGTATCTCCAGAGCATTTGCCTGTCTTGAAGCAAAACTAAGACTAATAGGCTGGTTAAGCCTTTCCTGCCAGCTCATCTCACCAGTCGTAATGTGTAGCGCCACTTTATTTTGGCGCGATAGCTGAGCTACGCAGGCCGCTTCATCGGCGGCGCTCAATCGCTGCCAAGCCTTCTCACCCTCGCTATTCACTGTTAAGCAGCGATATTCCGTCATGCTGACTGCACCACCCGCGTCACTTCATCAAGGCTGGTCTTGCCTTCTGCAACCAATGCCAGTCCATGTCCAAAAAGAGTTTCACACTTTTCAACCGAGTGGTTCTCGGCATGGCCATCACGAATATTTGTCCGTAAATCGTCATCTACCGCTATAATTTCAAACAGAGGAGCACGCCCTTGAAAACCGCTATGTGAGCATTCGCTACATCCTTGCGCTACAAAGTGTTTTTCTATTGCCGCTATACCATGTTCTGCAAAGAGTATTTTTTGCCCCTCAGTTATTGGAACAGGTTGTGCACATGATCTGCAAAGCGTCCGTACCAGTCTTTGCGCGGCAGTAGCTATGACCGTAGAGGCTGCCAAAAAGGGTTCGATACCTATATCCTCAAGTCGCGTAAAGGCGCCCAAGGCGCTATTGGTGTGTAAAGTCGACAACACCAAATGGCCGGTAAGTGCAGCGCGCAAAGAAATATCGGCAGTCTCTTTATCCCGAATTTCTCCGACCATTAATATATCCGGATCTTGCCGCAAAAACGCACGCAATGTCCGCGCATAATCCAGATCAATTTCGGGCTGTACCTGTACTTGATTAACCCCATCCAGCACTATCTCAACAGGGTCTTCAACAGACAGTATTTTTACATCTGGACGGCGTAAATGACTCAACGCGGCATAAAGCGTTGTGGTTTTGCCGCTACCCGTAGGCCCAGTCACCAGAATGATGCCATGGGGACGGGCAAGGGCGTCTAACAGCAGACTCAGGGCTCTTGGCCTAATGCCAAGGGTTTTGATATCGAGGGATATTTGGGATTGTCCCAAAAGCCGCAAAACTATACTCTCACCATGAGTGACTGGTGATGTGGAAACACGAACATCAACATCTCGGCCAGCTGCTGTAACGCGCAGGCGGCCATCTTGTGGCAAACGGCTTTCCGAAATGTCCAGTGCCGCCATCACCTTGATTCGACTGGCGATAGATTCTGCAAGCGAGGCCGGATGCTTCTCAACCTCACGTAAACGGCCATCAATACGAAAACGCACCATCAAGTGGCGGTCATTGGGCTCAACATGTACATCGGAAGCCCCTTGACGGGCCGCAGCAGTCAACATGCGATCGACTAAGCGGATAACAGGGGCTTCTGAGTCCATATCTGCAAAACGCTCTGCATCCGATTGACTAAAATCTTGTTCTGCCAGAGCTTCGCTTTCCGGCATGACTTTCGCCCAATGATCCTGAATGTCGGAAGCCGATGCGATAAGACGCATGACAGACCTGTCCAGCGCAAACTCTAAAGATTTTATGAGGTTATCATCCGTCCAGTCGCTCGCCACGATGGCTGCGCTATCGGTATTAACCTCAACCGGCAAAACATTCTTGCGCTCCAACCATTGCAGGTTGAGCTCACTAATTTCAGGTAATGAACCAGGGAAAGCATGAACATTCGCCATCGGCAGGTCGGTAAAGCGAGCTTGCTCCTCTGCCAGAACGTCATCATCTACCAATCCCAATTGCAAAAGTGTCTCTATGGGGCTCAGTCGTGTGTTTTCACAGGCTGCACGGACACGCTGCGCGTCATCGTGCGCCAGCACTGAACTTTGTTCAAGATGATCAATAAATTCCAATTGTCCCTCTACCTATCATTATTGCAACTTACGCATTGCAAATGCAAAGAGAATCGCAGTTATTGCACCTGCGAAATAATGAATCCTTTAATATCAGTATTTCTTGTGTAAATAGCTTTGATAGTTCAAGATAGACTCATGCCATTTGTCCTTATCTCACAATACCCATTGGAAAGACCCGGCGCAGTGCAGCAGCTATCCGCCGCGTTTATCGCATTAAGCGAGCAAGTAATGAGACAAATGCCGTGGCTTGGTCACTTTGCACGACCCACAATAATGATCATCGCATTAATCGTGGAACTATTGATATTATGGGCAGTGATCGCGTTTTTGGGATTTAGCCCGCCACCACATGCTGCCCCAGAATCATCACCAACAGTTTTTGCCTTAACGCCAGAAAATCCTAAGGAGCAAAGCGGGTCTGCTGCGCCCAAGGTAAACATATCACGTGAAGACAATGATGTGACTTCTCCCAAATTGCAGCCGATTGCTGAAACAGCACCGCCAGTAGAATGGAGTGTTGAACGGATTACCATTTCTGGCGGGGTTTCAGAAAATAGAGTCAGCAATGCGGATAAGAGTGCGCAGGGCGGTGCGGCGGATAAAGGACAAAGCGGCGGAGCTTATGACCCTTATGCAGGCGCTGCTATGCTACCGCTTGATCGCAATCTATCAGCAGACGCCGTGGCTGGCGTGCGCATAGATTGGCCGGCGGGTGAGGGGGCCAATGCATGGAATGCGGCGAACCGGCGTGCTCTTATAGAATGGCTACGCACACTAAAACGCCGACTGCCTCAAAGTCAGGGTTCCATATTGCTCAAACTGAAAACCAATGAAGATGGCGCAGTCATGGCCGCAGATATTATGGGCGGTGATGCTCTGCCGCAAATAAAACAATTTATAGCAAATCACGCCAAAGCCAATTTGCGCCTTTCCATTGGGACACCAAGTGAGATGCTCATGCCAGAATTGGAAATGGTGATTTGAAGTCTGCGGAGCAAGACTTCTTGCGCAGATTTTGTCCATACTCTTTACATGATAGATAAAGATCAAGTCTGTCAGGGGCTATCTGGCCTGTGTAGCCCATGCAACGATAGACGCGAGGCGTCGATACTAAGCCGACCGCTGTATTGGCAGAAGCATCATTGTTGATTGTGCGGCCCTTAATCTCGCTTGCAGGATTATACCCAAAGCTAAAGGTCGCGCCATTGCCAATGCTCTGCTTGTTCAGACAATGGCGTATCTTACTGACTCGGACTATAGGATCATAACTGTACATCGCGTGGCTGCCTGAGCTATAATCCATAATCTGAGCGTTTAACCCATAGTACCGCGCTCAGTATAGGTCTGATAGGTCAGCTGCGTGCATTTTGGGCCTATCAAGCAACACCATTATACGACTAGGCGGATAATCTCAGGCGATGAGTTAAAATTGCAGAACGGACTGATGGATTTATTGGGTATAGGCATCACCTCGCCATACACGGTCATACGGTACCGATCTCTCTGCTTTAATAATCCTGCTTGGCAAATCTGCTTAGATCAAGATACCTCATCGACATCTTCGAAACGTAATTCTATGTAAAAAGCTAAACCACAGCTGATTATTAATATTACAATAGCAATCATCAAGTTTTGAGTATGATCATAAATTAGGCCGGCAAAGAACAACCCTATCATTGGAATTAACCTCCACCAACGATCAAGGATACTGCCTCTTCGGATAAGATCCCCAAGTATAGCAAGCAAAATTCCTGTTGCAGCCGTGAGGTAGAACACCTGACCTAGGGGATAATCCGTTACGTGAAGTATGCTGCTCAGCACAACAAGTGAAATTGTGTGTGAAGTTTGCATTAGAAAATCGCCGGACAGTTTTCAGATTCGGAATAAGCAATTACTCCTCCTATACCACCACCAACAACTAAGCCAATTAATCCTGCCTTACCTACACCTTTCGCAATGGCTCTAGCAGTCCCAGACGTTCCCCGTGGCAATCTGCGACCGTTTGCATTGTCGCCGCTAAATCTTTTTTCGGGATTGGCACTTGCTTCGGCAATTCCAGTAACCACAGTTCCTATAACAGTAGTTTGGATTACGCCCCATGCAACATCCCCAGCGCACTGCCATCCATCCGTTTGATCGTCAGAATTTTCGGACATTTCACCTTCGTCTCTACTTTCTTCTCCATCTTGAGCTGCGGATGCAACTGAGGATGCAATAGGCCCTTTGGTTGTCCTGCCACTTCTTCGGCGACGAGGTTTACGAGATGGTCCGTTAACCACAATCTCTTCTTCGGCTCCGTCAGTATCTTCGCCGCAATCACCAACATTGGTGTCGATGATAACCCCTCCCTCGTAGAAAGACGTGCAATCAAGCCCAGTAGGATCAACGTTCCCCACCGGATCATTACCGACATAGGCATAGAGGTTGACCTGATCTTCATAGCCTATGGGATCGGTTTGCAGGAACCTGCCGAGTGTGGGTGAGTAGACCCTTGCCTTGTAATGATAGAGGCCAAGCTCTGGTATCGCGATTTGGCCAGTGTACTGGAACCTGCCTATGTTGGTTTCATTGGCGATACCGTAAGCATCATAGGCGTTGATATTGACCAGCTCACCGCTCTCATCACCTTTCATGATCGTGGTGATGCTGCCCTGCCAGTTAGCAAACAGCTGCAGGCGGGTCGCATCATTTACCCCTGCGCCTTCATACCAGATAGCCGGTACATCTGTACCAACACCATGCACATAGCGGTGGTTCAGATTGCCGATATCATCATATTCCGCAACCAATGCGTCGCCGTCATATAAGAAGCGCGTCACCAGACCGCCGCCAGCACGGGCGTCTACCTCCCATAGTCGCCCGAGCGGGTCGTAGGTTAAGGTGGCCTGTTTGGCACCCATGGCCTGCACAAGACGGTTCTCAACATCATAGATGAACGTCACAGAGCCATCGCTGGTAAGATTGCCATTATC
>CANNCV010000003.1 GCA_947503245.1 uncultured Sphingomonadaceae bacterium | reverse complement strand
TTGCTGTTACCGGGATTGCCGTCATCATCGTCATCATCACGGCCATTGCTGTTACCGGGATTGCCGTCATCATCGTCATCATCATCACGGCCATTGCTGTTACCGGGATTGCCGTCATCATCGTCGTCATCGCGGCCATTGCTGTTACCGGGATTGCCGTCATCATCGTCGTCATCGCGGCCATTGCTGTTGCCGGGATTGCCGTCATCATCGTCATCATCATCACGGCCATTGCTGTTACCGGGATTGCCGTCATCATCGTCATCATCACGGCCATTGCTGTTGCCGGGATTGCCGTCATCACTTCCAGCATTGCCATTTTCGTTGCCGGGGTTGCCGTCATCACTTCCAGCATTGCTATTGCTGTTACCGGGGTTGTCGTCGTTATTTCCACGGCCATTATTGCCGTCTTCATCTAGAACACGCAAATCAATATCTAACAAAGGTGCGGCGTTTCTTGGCCCTGAAGGAGCGTTGTCTTCTGAAACATTAGCATTACCGTTTATTGCTGTTACGGCATTGTCCGGCGCCAGACGAGGGCTTTTATCTTCGGGACTATTCGATTGAGCGAGATTTCCACCGGCTGAGGATACACTGGGAGATTGCCCGGTGATAAGGCCATTGGTTAGGCCACCTAAATCAACAGATGCCACACGTACTTCTTGAATTTTGGGTGCTGTAACTGTGGAACTAGCAGCCGGAGCCGCAGGCGCGGTTTTGGGTGCAGGGCTACCTGTCGGTTTATTAGGCGACTCAATGCGGCGCGAAGAACGCCCGCGAATATCCAATGAAAATGGATTGTTGCGCTCAACCAGACCAATATCACCTGGCAGCAGCAATTGGGTGGCGCCGCCATCCAGCGTTGCGACTTCAACCGCGCCTTCAGTCACTTGGACTGTCGCGCCTTCTGGACTTACCGAGACATTAAACGTGGTGCCTTTGACAACAGCCGCCATATATGGCGTTTCAACCGCAAAATGCTGGTCTTTGCGTTTGTCCACTTTGAACATCGCATTGCCAAAATATTGTATAAACTGGGTCAGGAGGCTTTTGGTTTTCTGAGGGGCGACTTTAATGTGACTATTGCGAGAGACAACGACATATTGCTTCCCACGTGTAATAACGGCGCGGCCGTTCGCTCCGGTTTTTATACTCTCGCCAGCGCTCAGCTTAATACCTTTTACAGCGACTTTGCTGATACCGTCTTTGAGGATTGAAACTTCACCCTGTGATTCGGATACCGTCCAAGATGACGATTGGGCATAGGCGTTGCTACCTAGAAAAATACTAGAAAACAGCGCTATAGCTATTAATAATCTTCTGTGAAGCGTCGTCATTACTTGGTCCCTTAGCTATATCATTAGCCAGATATGAGAATTTTCTACGCTTTCGATTTAGAACAGAACTTCAATGAAAGGGTTTCACTAATTAGCTAATGCAGCATTAACCATAAGGCCGAGCCACTCTTTAACAGGTCAGCACTAAAGAGGCTGATCATGAGACCAACGCCACCTTATTTTTGTTTGCATAAGCCTTTATCATGCCTGGCTATGATGGCTGTGTGCCAATCTGGCGTTGCATTTGCGCAATCTGGCAATGCTGCTGATATATCCGCAGTAGAGCTGATAGCTAAAGATGTTACGCCTGATAATAATGAAGAGGCCTCTGCCAACCAGCCAGCGGTTGTACGACTTGCCTCGGCTGCACCATTGCCATCACCTACTCCGCAAGGTGCACAATCAGATGCTGCAAATTCTGGTGCAAATGCCAGTGGCGCAGATAGTTCCTTTGTCGGCTCGATTGCAATTGAAGGTGCGGAACGCCTTTCTATTGATACATTTTCGTCAGTGGTTGAAGCCAATATTGGCGTGGTGATGGATGCCGAAGATTTGGCGCGAGTCACGCAGGAGATTGCAGACTTGGCCCGTGATCAAGGGTTTGTGTTTGCAACAGCCAGAATACCCGAACAGTCATTGGCCCATGGCATATTGACCATAGAGTTAAATGAAGGGCGCATAGATGAGGTCCGTATAAAAGGATCGGATAACAGTGCGCTGGCTGCGCTACTGGCGCCTTTAGAGGGCGCGATTGCCCGCAAAGATGAAGTTGAGCGGCGGCTGGTCCTTGCGGGCGACATTCCGCAAATCCGTGTTAGACGCACGAAACTATTAAGTGAAAACGGCCTAAATATTTTGCAAGTCGAAGTACGCGAGCGCAAAAACCGCTTCAGAGCGCGCGTGGATAATTATGGGTCGCAGCGTATCGGCCCAGTGCGGGCGCGTTTGTCATATGATTTTAATGGCCTGCTTGCGGATAGCGACCAGGGCAGTGTGAGCGTGCGGACAAATCCTCTCGACCCAGAAGAATTCGCCTTTGCCAGTGCATCCTATTCTGTACAGGTCAATAATGCAGGCACACGGCTGGGCGTTTTTGGTTCTTTCGGCAATAATCAACCAGGCGAACGCATCAACAATGTTGAAGGCGAAAGTATTTACGCTGAGGTTTCCGCCAGTCACCCATTGGTACGTTCTAATGATGCCAGCCTGTGGTTGAATGTGAAGGCGGCCTACCTCACTATTGAGCAGGATGACGTAATTGGCCTATTGTCACAGGATAATCAGGTAACATTTTCGGCTGGTCTATCTTCCAATGTAAAGTTCTTAGGTGGTCGTCTTCGTGCGGGTGCAACTTTGGAGCAGGGCGTGGACCTGTTCAATGCCACGCGTGAAGGAAACATCTTCGCCTCACGCTTTGACGGCGATGCTGTTGCGACAACAGGCCTTTTCTACGCCAGCTGGCGCAGTTCTCTGGGTGGGAATTGGGGAATACTCCTAAGTGCCAATGGCCAGATTTCCAACCGTCCTTTATTGGCGGCACGCGAGCTAAATATTGGTGGGCCATTCTCTGTTAGAGGTTTTGATTTCTCTGAAGTATCAGGGGAAAACGGTTTTGTTGCGCTGGCAGAGATTAACTATTCTATCCGCAATCCGACCAGTTGGATCAGGCGTTTACAGCCCTATGGCTTTGTTGACATGGGTTATGTTGATAATCTGGAAAACGGTTTTGGCAGTGGAACATTGGTTTCCAGTGGTCTTGGCTTGCGGGGCTTTGCCGGACCGTTCAACTTCGAATTGGAAGGTGCTGTTCCACTCAATCGTGATCGTGACCAAAGCAACAACCGTGAGCCACATATTAACGTCCGCGTTGGCATAGACCTATAAGCCTCTTTGGCAGATGCTGTATCCACGTCACATATATTCCAGAAGGTAGTAGGTACCGGTAGGAACCTTTACCACTATTAACCGTTATTCCTTCAAATCCGAACCTATATCGCATAGGTAATAATCGATACTTTCCGGAATATCAAGGAATTACAATGAATTATGCAGACAGGTCTGATGCAGAGACCGGTAATCCATATGCTTCACCAAAACCCGAAGTGCCGGAAGATGTACAGAACGCAATTCGCACATTGATTAAGTGGTCAGGTGATGATCCAGAGCGTGAAGGGTTGAAAGATACACCAAAAAGGGTGGCACGCGCTTGGGCAGAATATTGCCAAGGTTATTCAGAAGACCCAGCATTGCATTTAACGCGAACTTTTGAAGAGGTTGGCGGCTATGATGAGGTTGTCTTGCTGAAAGATATTCCGTTTCAATCGCATTGTGAGCATCATATGGCGCCGATTATTGGCAAAGCTGCTATTGCCTATCTTCCCAAAAATCGGGTGGTTGGTATTTCCAAGCTTGCCCGTGTTTTGCATGGCTATGCGCGTCGATTGCAAATTCAGGAGCGTCTGACTGCAGAAGTTGCTGATTGTATATGGAGCCATTTGGACCCGCATGGCGTGGCTGTTGTTATTGAAGCAAGCCATGCCTGCATGACCGCTCGCGGTGTTCGCACTCCCGGTGTAGGCATGACCACAAGCCGGGTAATGGGCTGTTTCTTAGACGATCCGCGCAGCCGTAAGGAAGTGCTTAGCCTGATGGGCTATTGATAAAAGCACTAAGCTATAATAAAGGCCCGAGAGCATATGCGCTTCGGGCCTTTATTATAATGGATGACAATATTTAGAGATTGTCGAGAACGTGCTCGGCAGAGCTCACTTTGAAGTCACCTGGTTGTTCAACAAACAGCTTCTCAACCACACCATCATTGACCACCATGGCAAAACGCTGACCACGTGTACCAAGGCCAAAGCCGGAACCGTCCATGGTGAGTTCCATCTGCTCAACAAAGTCGCCATTGCCATCTGCCAGCATAGTGACAGCATCTGATCCGGCGCTCTGGTTCCATGCGCCCAAGACAAATGCGTCATTAACGGCGGTACAAGCAATCTCATCAATGCCTTTGGCTTTCAAAGCTTCTGCTTGCTCAACATAGCCGGGCAAATGCTTAGCCGAACATGTTGGCGTAAATGCGCCAGGCACGGAAAAAAGGGCAACTTTTTTCCCAGCAAAATATTCGGATGAGGACACTTGTTCAGGGCCCTGTGCTGTGGCTTTGACAAGTTTTGTTTCAGGCAGTTTTTGGCCTTCTGCGATCATGAGGTGCTCCTTAATTTTGTGCGACATATCGCCAACACTTCGTCCATTATGTCGTATCACGCAGCTGCACATGCAAGATCATTTTATTGCACTATCGCAGAAAGTGACATTTTGAAGGATTGATAGGCGAAGAGTACTTATCGCGCAACTTTCGAAAAGATATAAAGGAATCTTTATATTTGCTTCAAAATGCATTCACCGTTATGTGCAATAGC
The DNA here is from genome assembly GCA_947503245.1 of uncultured Sphingomonadaceae bacterium. Lineage (GTDB taxonomy): Bacteria > Pseudomonadota > Alphaproteobacteria > Sphingomonadales > Sphingomonadaceae > Alterisphingorhabdus. The sequence continues at coordinate 116,986 of CANNCV010000003.1, read as the reverse complement.
CAGAACATAATAGCGTTTGAAACTATAACCCCGTCTATTTTGGAAGGAATAATCGTGACCACATTGGATCAGGGCGACAACTATGTCGTAAAGGATTTGTCGCTTGCCGAGTTTGGCCGCAAAGAGATTGCAATCGCCGAAACAGAAATGCCCGGCCTCATGTCTCTGCGTGAAGAATATGGCGCAGAACAACCGCTCAAAGGTGCCAAAATTACTGGCTCTTTGCACATGACAATCCAAACTGCTGTGCTTATCGAGACACTTATAGCGCTGGGCGCTGAAGTACGCTGGGCCAGCTGTAACATCTATTCTACGCAGGATCATGCTGCGGCCGCTATTGCCGATCAAGGTATCCCTGTATTCGCTGTTAAGGGCGAGACTTTAGAAGAATATTGGGACTATGTGGACCGTATTTTCGACTGGGGCGCAGAAACCGGTGAGACCTGTAATCTGATCCTTGATGATGGCGGCGATGCCACCATGTTTGCTCTGTGGGGCGCGCGTGTAGAGGCTGGCGAAGATCTGTTCACACCGTCTAATGAAGAAGAAGAGGCCTTTGTTAAAACTCTGAAGCGCCGTTTGGAAAAGTCGCCCGGCTATCTGACCAAGACAGTGGCCGCTATCAAAGGCGTATCAGAAGAAACGACCACCGGCGTGCACCGTCTTTACGAATTGGCGAAACAGGGCAAATTGCCTTTCCCTGCTATCAACGTAAATGACAGTGTTACAAAATCAAAATTTGATAACAAATATGGCTGTAAAGAGTCGCTGGTTGACGGCATTCGTCGCGGCACAGATGTTATGATGGCGGGTAAAGTCGCTGTCGTCTGCGGTTATGGCGATGTTGGCAAAGGCTCTGCTGCTTCACTGCGCGGTGCCGGTGCCCGCGTTATCGTTACAGAAATCGACCCGATCTGTGCCCTGCAAGCGGCAATGGATGGTTTCTCTGTTACGACATTGGAAGAAGTCGCTCCCACAGCCGATATCTTTGTCACCACAACAGGCAACAAAGACGTTATTACCATCGACCATATGCGCGCGATGAAAGACATGGCGATTGTCGGCAATATCGGTCACTTTGATAATGAAATTCAGGTTGGCGCATTGTCCAACATGAAATGGACCGAAATCAAGCCACAAGTTGATATGGTGGAGTTTCCTGACAGTAAGCGCATCATCCTCTTGTCACAGGGTCGCTTGTTGAACCTTGGTAATGCTACGGGTCACCCAAGCTTCGTGATGTCCGCCAGCTTCACCAATCAGGTGTTGGCGCAGATCGAATTGTGGCTGCGTGATGATCAATATGAAAATCAGGTCTATGTTCTGCCCAAGCATCTGGACGAAAAAGTGGCGCGCCTACACCTTGAAAAGCTGGGTGTTAAGCTCACCGAATTGAGCAATGAGCAAGCCGATTATATCGGAGTAGGTCAACAAGGCCCGTTCAAAAATGACGAGTATCGTTACTGATCCTCATCCAATTTGGCATTTCTGTCACAATCAAAGGTCCGTTTCGAAAGAAGCGGGCCTTTTTTGTTGCGCTGACACGAATGATCATTAGCTTTGCCGCAAATGATATTTTGGACCGATGGTATATCGGGGCCAAAGCTATATTTGGGCCTATTTTATATTTGGGCCAATTTTATATTTGGGAGAGTGATTATGCGCCGTTCTTTGGTTTCAACACTGGCTATAGCAGCGGCATTGGCATGCCTTGCGCCTGCCGCATTGGCGCAGGGCAAAAAAGATACAGAAAAATGGGACGTTAACGCGCCGCCACTACCAACGCGCACAGTGCCTGTGACTGTTGATGAGGGCACATGGATGAATATCGATGTGAGTCCTGATGGTCAGACTATCGCCTTTGATTTGCTGGGTGATATTTACACCATGCCGATTACGGGCGGCACCCCAAAGCGTATCGCGCAAGGGCTGGCGTTTGAAGTGCAGCCGCGTTTCTCTCCCGATGGGCAATATATCGCCTTTACGTCAGATCGCGGCGGCGGAGACAATATCTGGATCATGCGTGCCGATGGCAGCGGCAAACGGCAAATTACCAAAGAAAAATTCCGCTTGCTTAATAACCCGACCTGGAGCGCAGATGGCCAATATATTGCTGCGCGCAAGCATTTTACCACGCAGCGTTCTGCGGGTACGGGCGAAATTTGGCTCTATCATGTCGGCGGCGGGTCAGGGATTGCATTGGTCGAGCGGCCATCGCCGCAGCATCAGAAGGAATTGGGTGAACCGATGTTCACACCTGATGGCAAAGCTATTTACTTCAGCAAAAATGCGACGCCGGGACCAATTTTCGAATATGCGCAGGATAGCAATACCCAGCTGTTCGTGATTGACCGTTATGACATGACCTCAGGCGAAGTTGAGCGTATTGCTGGTGGGCCGGGCGGTGCGGTTCGACCATCGCCATCGCCAGACGGGAAATGGCTGGCCTTTGTCCGGCGCGAACGCGCGGAAAGTAAGCTATATCTCAAAGACCTGACCACTGGTGAAGAGCGCAAAATCTATGATGCTCTTGATCAGGATATGCAGGAAACATGGGCCATACATGGTGTTTACCCCAATATGGACTGGACACCGGATAGTGGCCATATCGTCTTTTGGGCGGGCGGCAAAATCAGAAAAATCGCACCTGGGGGCGGTAATGCGGAAACCATTCCGTTTCAGATTTCTGATAGCCGCACAGTTATTGATCCGGTCCGCCCACAGGTAAAAGTATGGGACAAAACATTCCAAACGCGAATACCGCGCTTCGCCAGCCTGTCACCCGATGGCAGAAATATTGTGTTTGAAAGCCTAGGACAATTATTTGTCAAACCGGCCAATGGCGGCGCTGCACGGGCCTTGGTTTCAGGTGAGGGGGATAGCCGTGCGCTGTTCCCTAGCTGGAGTCACGATGGGCAAAATATCATCTTTGTCAGTTGGAGTGATGACGATTTGGGCGCATTGAAGCGCGTTCCTTTAGCGGGTGGCGTTGCCGAGACAATCAGCGCAGGGCCGGGGCATTACCGGCGCCCTGCATTATCTCCGGATGGCCGTTATATGGTCTATGAATCCGGCAGCGGCGGCTTTTTGACATCGGACAAATATTCGCAAGCTACTGGCATCTATCTACGTGACATGACAAGCGGCTCTGTCCGCCGGATAAGCAAAGGCGGAGCCGATCCCCATTTTGGAGCCGAAAGCGATCGTATCTTCATGTCCATGGGCAGTGGTGACGGCCTCAAATTGGTAAGTGTCGATCTGAACGGTAAGGATATGCGCAGCCATGCCACAGGCAAATTGGTCAATGGCTATCGTGTTTCCCCCAATGGAAAATATCTAGCATTTGGAGAGAATTACTCTGCATTTTTAATGCCATTTATGGCTGGAAATGTTGATCTGGGCGCAGGGGCTGGCAATAGCAAATTGCCGATAACCCGGCTGAGCGACGAGGGCGCACAATATATTGGTTGGAGCAATGGCGGGGAACAGGTCAACTGGTCGCTGGGGCCGAAATTATATTCTGCTGTTGCGCGCGATGTGATCCCTAGCGCCAGTCAGGCCAAGCCGGCATATACGCCGCCGGAAAAAGGTGTTTCACTCGCAATAACCGCAACCGCAGATGCGCCGACAGGCATCGTCGCTCTAACCAATGCGCGCATCATTACCATGTCTGACAAAGATGGCGGCGTGATTGCCAGTGGTACTATCTTGATCGAGAATAACCGCATCAAGGCAGTGGGTGCAGATATCGCGATACCCGCTGGCGCAAAGCAGCTTAATCTGGCCGGCAAAACCATCATTCCGGGGCTTATCGACGCCCATGCCCATGGACCGCAAGGGCGTGATGACCTTATTCCGCAGCAAAACTGGTCTGCAATTGCGCATCTGGCGCTGGGTGTTACAACCATTCATGATCCCTCCAACGCTGCCAGCCATATTTTCGCTGCGGCAGAATATCAAAAAGCGGGCAGCTATTTGGCGCCGCGTATCTTTTCGACAGGCGAAATTGTGTATGGTGCAAAAGCTCCGGGGTTCTATGCGGAAATCAACAATCTGGAAGATGCCCGCGACCATGTCCGTCGTTTGAAAGCGCAAGGCGCACATGCCATCAAAAATTATAACCAGCCACGCCGTGACCAGCGGCAACAGGTTGTTAAAGCGGCAATTGAGGAGAATATCGCGACTGTTGCTGAAGGTGGTTCACAGTTCAATATGGATATTGCGTTGATTGCCGACGGCAATACGACATTGGAGCATAATATTCCGCAAGCCGTGCTTTACGAAGACGTGCTGGGTTTCTTTGCGGCAACCAAAGTGGGATATACCCCGACATTGGTGGTCACCTATGGTGGCCCGGCAGCAGACCCTTATTGGCGCGGTCAGACCAATGTTTGGGAGCATCCGATCTTGTCCGCGCATGCACCTCCCAAATTGCTACAGGCCGGATCGGTTCGCCGTGAAATTGCTCCGGCAAAAGATTATTCCGACACAGCATCAGCGCGTGAAGCGGCGAAGCTGGCACGGCGCGGTGTGCCGGTCAGTATTGGTGCTCATGGCCAGCAACAAGGTCTCGCAGCGCATTGGGAAATGTGGTCTTTTGTAAAAGGCGGGATGACCCCGCTCGAAGCATTGGGCACAGCCACTATCGTTGCGGCGCAGTCATTGGGTTTTGATCGGGATATTGGCTCGCTAGAAGCTGGCAAATTGGCCGATTTGGTGATTATTGATGGTAATCCGCTGAATGATATTCAGGATAGTGATAATATCACCCATGTCATGATCAACGGGCGGCTATATAATGCAGCGACTATGAACGAGGAACTGACCGGCAATACCAAGCGCAAACCATATTTCTGGGAATAGTGATATGTGTATAGCCGCTGCCTAGATGCTTGCCATTGGGGCATGAGCGGCATATCGCCAGAGCATGACAATGCAAATTTCAGTGATGGTGAAAATACCGCGCATATCGGCAGGACAAATGGTATAATATGACAATCTCATTGCCATTTCTGTCTATCGGTTTGCTGGTGCTTGCTGCCTTCATGGTTTTTGCTTGCTGGGCTATTGTCGCTGGCATGTCTGCACGCAAAAAGGCAAAGGTGCATTTTCGTCAGTCGCGCCGACTTTCGCGTTTGTTGGATGAAGCGCCGGCTTTGCCATTATTGGTGCGTGCAGATGGCCGGTTGGAAGGCAGTGACCGCATTGGTAAATGGTTCGGCTTTGACAGTCTGCCGGGATATTTCTCCGAAATGTCGACACAGGATTGCGGCATTGTCGCTGAAGATTTTGCTTCGCTGGAAAATGCTGTCAAATCGGTTCAGCGCACAGGGTCACTGTTTACGATGGACGTGCGCATTGTTGAAAGCGAGCGACGCCTTTTGGTCAAGGGCCGGTTGAGTGATCCGGAAACCATGCCAGGCAATGCGGCATTGTTGTGGATTTTTGATGCGACGGAAAGCCAAAAGGTCATTCAACAGCTAGGCGATGAAGCCAAACAGGCGCGGGAGGCTTTTGCCGCGCTGTCCGGATTGATTGAAGCTGCACCAATGCCGATGTGGTATCGCGGTGCAGATTTGAAATTGTCACTGGTCAACAGCGCGTATGTTAAGGCCGTGAATGGGCAATCTGCTGAGCATATCGTTAAACAAAATATTGAATTGATTGAACCTAGCGAGGGTCGCCCCGCAGTTGCTTTTGCCGCCGATGCTGCAGAGAGTGGCAATCTTCGTGAGCGTAAAGCGTTTACAACGGTGGCTGGCGAACGCAGAGCATTTCAGGTGGTTGATGTTCCTATCGGCCAGCAAGGCATTGCTGGATATGCCATTGATATACAGGATTTGCAGACCGAGCGTAGTGCATTTAAGCGCTTCCGCTCTGTTCAACGCAATATGCTCGATACATTATCAGCCGGCGTTGTGCAGTTTTCCAGCGATCTTAATATGACCTTCTGCAACCAGCCTTTTCAACGCATGTTTGCGATACGCCAGCAATGGATCAGCGAAGGTAGCGATTTTGACCGTTTGCTGGAACGGATGCGCGAGGCAGGACGTTTGCCAGAAACTCGCGACTTCCCAGAATGGAAGAAAGAGCATCGCGCATGGTTTAACAGTGCGCAATCGGTAGAAGAAAATTGGCTATTGCCAGACGGCACCCATTTGCGCGTCATTGCGCAACCCGATCCGGATGGCGGTTTGTTGCTGTTTTTTGAAGATCGCAGCGAACAAGTCCAACTCGCCAGCGCGCGCGACACATTGCTTAGGGTCCGCACAGCCATGCTGGACAATCTTGCCGAGGCTTTGGCCGTCTTTGCACCGGATGGGAAATTGCATCTTTGGAATCGTCGTTTCGGCAGTATCTGGGATGTTGAAGAAGATGTCCTTGCCAGTCACCCACGGGTTGACGAGCTTCTAAAGACTCTTGCACCGCAGTTGAAACGTCCTGCCAAAATATCTGAAATGCGAACAGCCATTTTGACTGCAAGCAGTGAGAGGAAGAGCGATACAGGCCGCCTCATTCTCAAAAATGATCAGATATTCAGCTTTGCCAGCATTCCGTTGCCTGATGGCAATGCACTTTTCACCATGCTGGATATTACCGCGAGCGAAAGCGTGCAGCACGCCCTGCGAGACCGCAATGAGGCGCTAAAGTCTGCAGACCGCGTTAAGACTGAGTTTTTGAGCAATATGAGCTATGAATTCCGGACGCCACTAACCTCTATCAGCGGCTTTGCGGAAATGTTGTCCAGCGGGCTGGGCGGCGAATTAACGCCTGAAGCAAAGGAATATGTCGCCGCGATATTGGACTCGGTCGACCGGTTAAGCACACAGATCAATACAGTGCTTGATTTGAGCCAGAGCGAGGCGGGAACCTTGCCGCTATCGGTACAGAAAATCGATATGGCGGCTTTGCTGGGAGATATTGTCCGGCAGCGAAAGTCCGCCATTACGAAATATGGCCATGATGTTGCTTTGCAGTGCGGTGACGATACGCAAATATCGGTTGACCCCAAAAGAATTGAACAAGCTTTGCTCCATATATTGGACAATAGTATTGAACATATTGGCAATCAGGGCCGCATATTGTTGGCTGCGGAGCGGCAGACAAAATATATGCGCATAGTCATTTCCGATAATGGTGACGGCATTAGCCCTGCCTTGGTATCAGCGATTAATGATGGGGTTGCTTCGGGTGATGCAGGTAATAAAGCGCTGGGCCTGACATTGGCGCGTGAAATAACCTTGGCTCATAATGGCAAATTCATTCTGGCTTCTGAGCTGGGTGAGGGCACTATGGTGATGATAGAGCTGCCTTTATGAGCGGTGTTAGCCCGTTGCGTTTTAAGAGTGAGGCCGATTTGGTGCGCTGGGGCGAGCAATTGGGAGGAGTATTGCAAGCGGGCGATAGTATAGGGTTATCTGGCCAATTGGGTGCGGGAAAGACCTGCTTAGCGCGCGGGATATTACAAGGTCTTGGCTTTGCAGGTGAAGTAGCCAGCCCCAGCTTTGCGATTGTTCACCCTTATGACCCTCCAGATGTCACGCTGCCTGTATTGCATTGTGACTTTTATCGTTTGGACAGTCCTGAAGAAGCCGAACAATTGGGACTGGACGACTATTATGATGACGGTGTGATTATCGCTGAATGGCCTGAAAAAGCACGTTATTTTACAGGAAAAGTGCATCTGGCGATTGGTATTTCTGTTGACGCTGATCATACGCGATGCCTATCGATTGAAGCAGGAAAAAATTGGGAGGAACGGTTGCCGTGCCAGCCATAGAGCCGCAGATTATTGATGACTTTCTGGCCGGAGCGGGCTGGAGTGATGCACAGCTCGATCCGATTGTTGGCGATGCATCTTTTCGCCAATATTGGCGGGTTGCTGGAAAGCTGGGCAAAGCAATATTGATGGTCGCGCCGCCACCCGAAGAAGATGTGAAACCCTTTCTGGAGGTAGCGCAATATTTGCTGAAAAACGGCATGCGTGCACCAGAAATTTTTGCAGCTGACGCCGATAAAGGCTTTATCCTCTTGGAAGATTTTGGCGACAAAAGGATGCGTGAGACGGTCGATACCTTGCCTCTTGCTGACCAACAGCCTGTTTATCGCAAAGCCATTGACGCGATTGTGAAATTACATGGGCAACCGATCATCGATCTGCCAGTTTATGATATGGCTGTTTATGAACGTGAAGCACTGTTATTTTGTGATTGGTACTGCCCTGCAGCGGGTCTTACAGTCGATAAGGCAGGCTTTGTTGATGCTGCTCATCAAATCATGAAACCAGTGCTGGAAGGGCAGGATCGGCCGGTCGTCGTGCTGCGTGACTATCACGCCGAAAATATCATGCTGCTGGAAAAAAACCGGCAAGGCTTGCTCGATTTTCAGGATGCTCTGCTCGGACACCCAGCCTATGATATTGTGTCATTGCTGCAGGATGCGCGGCGCGATGTCCCCCATGAACTTGAAATCGCGATGTGTGACTATTTCTGTGAGCATAGCCAGTATCATAAGGATTTTAAACGCGATTATGCTATTCTTGGAGCGCAGCGTAACCTTAAAATTGTCGGTATTTTTATGCGGCTTGCGGTTCGCGATAATAAACCGCGCTACCCATCATTGATACCGCGCGTCTGGCGCTATTTGGAGCAGGATCTGAAACACCCTTCATTGGAGCCAATGGCGGCGTGGTTTGCTCGCAACATGCCTGCCGAATTGCGTGCTCGCGATGGCGCAATTGAAGGGCAAAGTGCATGATCGTTACGGATACCGCGATGATTATGGCTGCTGGTTATGGCAAGAGAATGCGCCCTTTGACGGCAACACGGCCCAAGCCTCTGGTGCAAGTTGCTGGAAAAGCGATGATCGACCATGTTTATGAGCATCTCTGGAATGCAGGTATTTCAAAGACGGTGGTGAATGTGCATTATCTGGCAGATGCCCTTGAGGCGCATTTGGGCGGCCTGAAATATCCTATCGACGTCAAAATTTCTGATGAACGGGAGGCTTTGTTGGAGACAGGCGGCGGAATGACCAAAGCCTTGCCACTCATTGATGCTGATCCATTTTTCTGCCTGAACAGTGATAATATCTGGCTTAATGGGTCACGCGATGCCTTTCAGATTTTGAGTGATGACTGGGATGCGGACAAAATGGATGCTCTATTGCTCTTGGTTCCGCACAAAAATGCATTTCATCATAATGGTCGCGGGGATTTCCATCTGGATGCAGAAGGCCGGATCAGTTGGCGCAAAAGCGGCCGCGTAGCGCCTTATATTTTCACGGGTATCCAGCTTATATCCAAGCGCCTGTTGCGCGATGCGCCGGATGGAGCATTTTCGACCCGAATATTCTGGGACCGAGCGATGGAAGATGGGCGTTTATACGGCGCATTGCATGAAGGACAGTGGTTTGATGTTGGAACGCCAGAAGCCATAGCACCTACCGAAGCTGCATTGCTCAGTGGCTGATGCGTCAAATATCAAGCCTATAAGGCCTAGCCTTTACACGATTGCGCCGCATCGCGGTTTTGCCGATGCTCTGACAACTGGCCTTATTGCGCGGTATCGCAAATATCAGCATGGTCTGGCGCGTTTGACGTTGCTGGTGCCAAATCAACGTGCAGCCAGAGCGATAAGCGAGGCTTTTGTGCGTCAATCCGATGGCGGGTTGATCCTGCCCAAAATGGTCGCCATTGGTGATCTTGATTTAGGCGAAAATATCGGCGCGTCGCTTGACCGCTTGCAGGATGATGACGCTATTGCGCCTGCAGTTGACCCGATACATCGGCAATTTGTGCTGGCACGTCTGGTCAGTGAATTTGCCGAGCGTAACAATATGCAGCACAGCCAGTCAGAAATCTTTCGTCTGGCGCGTGAATTTGGTACCTTATTGGACCAGCTATTTGTTGAGCAACGCGATCTTGCCGATTTGGATGCGGTGGTTGCCGAACATGAGCAAGAGCTTGCCGCACATTGGCAGACATCGCTTAAAATTGTCCATTATGTAGGGCAGGGCTGGCTGCGCTACCTGTCCGATAATGACATGATAGACGGTGTTTCGAGGCGAAATGCTTTGCTGAGCAATGCGGCGAAACGCATGATGCATCTGGGTGAAGATCGCGACATCATGGCCGCTGGCATTACAACGCCTGCGCCTGCTGTTGCGAATATGCTCAAAAGCATTGCTTTTAGCCCAAATGGCAGTGTTGTCTTTCCCGGGCTTGATCTGGCCTTGGACGACGATATTTGGCAGCGATTATTTGCTGCGCGTGTTGATGGCGAGACATTGCACTATGATGATTTCACCAATGGTGAGATTAATCATCCACAATATCATATGCGCTTATTGCTGCATCGTATGGGCGTAAGCCGCGATGAAGTTAGCCATTGGCACCGTTCTGGCGATAATGCTGCGCCGCCAATTGCCAGCCGCACGATAAGCCACATCTTTCTGCCCGCGTATTTTAGCGGTGCATGGCAGGATTTACCCGCCCCAGAGCGGCGGTTGCCCAATGTTAAACTCATCGAAGCAGAGACTTTAGGCGAAGAAGCGCAGCTGATCGCGTTGATGACACGTCAAGCACTGGAGACGCCGGAAAAGCGCGTGGCGATAATCACGCCGGACCGCTTGCTTGCCCGGCGGATTGCCAATCATCTGAAACGCTGGAACATAGAGGCTGATGACAGTGCCGGGCGCAACCTGTGTGACACGCCGCCAGCAACATTATTGCTCGGCCTTGCCCAATGTCTTGCAAGTGATTTTGCCGCGACTGATATATTGGCAGTGCTCAAGCATCCCTTGGCAAGCGGAAATATGGCACGCAAGGATTGGCTTAGTCAGGTTAGAGCTGTGGATATGGCATTGCGTGGTCCGCGCCTTGGCCTTGGCTTGCAAGCGATTGATAAGAAACTGTCAGCATATTGTGCGGTGCGTCAAAAATCTAAGGTTTCCCGCAAAAATAAAGGAGATGACGAAGCTGTGTCAGCGGCTTTTGATCCAGAGTTTTGGCCCAGTACAAGCGAGATATTTTTCCATCCATTGGAAATATCGGTTCGCGAGTCCTTATCATTGGCGCAATGTCTGCGCAGTCTGGCGGAATGTGCCGACCGGTTGAGCAATGGTGATATCTGGAAGGGCGCGGCGGGAAGGGCATTATCCGATCGTTTGCGTGAGGTTGATAGAGAGTTGCAAAAACGCGACTTTGTCAGCCAACCTAACGAATTATCACCATTACTGCGTGGTTTTCTGACCGATATCTCCGTTCGACCCAGCTATGGCTTGCACCCGCGCGTTGCCATTTATGGTTTGTTGGAGGCAAGGCTGCAACGGGCTGATATGATGATCTGTGCAGGCTTGAACGCAGGCACATGGCCGCAAAATCCTTCAGGTGATCCGTTTCTTGCGCCTGTGGTCAGACGCAAATTGGGTATGCCGACACTGGACTATAGCAATGGTTTAAGCGCTCATGATCTGGCCAGCGCTCTGGGCGCACCGCAATGTGTTCTCACCAGAGCAAAGCGTGACACGGCAGGTGTTACCATTGCCTCTCCCTTTGTGCAGAGGTTGAAAGCTGTGTTGGACAGCCGATTACAGACAGATGACGCGATGTTGGCTATGGAAAGGTCTGTTGATCGTCAAAAACCTGCCGAGGCGATTGCGGCTCCAGCGCCTGCGCCATCGGCTGAACAGCGCAATGTTGCGATTTCGGCTACTGATATGGATCGTCTTCGTGGTGCCCCTTTTGCTTTTTATGCGGGCAAAATATTGGGTCTGCGCTCGCTTGATGCGCCTGATGCTGTGCCCAATGCAGCTTGGCGCGGCACCATGGTGCATGATGTGCTGGAGCAATGGGTTAAGCAGGATGATGGGCAAAGCACTGCCTTGGCTGCTCGCATGGAAGCGTTCTGGAATGAGCAGGGCGATTTCCCATTATTGCAAGCCTTTTGGCGTCCGCGACTGGATGCTGCTATCTCTTGGATAGGTAAGGAAAGCGCAGCTTTGGCTGATAATGGGCGCACAATCCTGTTTGCGGAGGAATGGGGACGGATTGATTATCGCGGCATATCACTATCAGGCAAAGCCGACAGAGTTGATATTGGCGCTGGTGAGGGGCTGACCATTATTGATTACAAAACCGGCAAGGCGCCGAGCAATACTATGGTGGCTGAGGGCTATGCCATGCAATTGGGCATTTTGGCGATTATTGCAGAAGAAGGCGGCTTTCCTTGCACTATGACAAAGGTTGATAGCGTCGAATATTGGTCCCTTAGCCGCAATGACGAAGATGGATTTGGAAAACGGAATATACCGCTGAAAATAGATGGCAAAAAAAGCGGCCTGACCAATGAAGAATTTGTGCCCTCAATGAGGGAATATCTTGATGAGGCACTGGATCGATGGATATTGGGTTCGGAACCATTTTCTGCAGAACCTGACCCCGATTATGCGGGCTATAATGATTATGATCATTTGATGCGGTTAGAGGAATGGTATGGCCGCACACCACATGTCATTGGCGCAGAAGGGATGTCTGGTAATGGCTGATAAGCTGTTCACATTGACCCCTGACCAACAGGAAGCGGTCATTCCGCAAGAGACTATCTGGCTGAGTGCCTCTGCCGGAACGGGTAAGACACAGGTGCTGACCGCAAGAGTGTTCAGGCTATTGTTGCAACCCGGTGTTCGGCCAGAGAATATCCTGTGCCTTACCTTCACAAAGGCCGCAGCTGCCGAAATGGCCGAGCGCATCAGCAATGATCTGGCGCGTTGGGTGCAATCTGATGATGCAAAGCTGGCGCGTGATTTGCATGCTATTGGCGCTCCGGCCGATCCCAAAACCATATCACGTGCGAGAACCCTATTTGCCGCAGTATTGGATGCGCCCGGTGGCGGCATTGCTATTCAAACCATACACAGCTTTTGCCAAAGTCTGCTCGCCAACTTCCCTTTAGAGGCGGGTATCGTTCCGGGTTTTACCGCGCTGGACGACCACGATAAATCTTTATTGGTTGATGAAACTTTGGGTACGATCTTGCGCGGTGATGCCAACAGTGGAGGCAATGAACTGCTGCAGACTGTTCGTGAGCTAAGTCTGCTTCAAGATCAGGATACCATTACCGGCTTTTTGCTGCGATGTGCCGCTAAACCAGATATTTGGGACGATCTGCCAGAGGATCTATCGGCAGCTATTCTGCCTGCTCTTGGATTATCGCCTGATGATACCCTAGATACCATCACCAAGTTTCTAGATGATGGGTTTGTTGATCGCTCTATCGTTCAAACCCTATTGGTTGCCAATCAGGGCTGGTCGGCCAAAACAGGGCGTGAAAATACTGTGATATTGGGGCAATGGCTTGCGGCTGATCTGCCCCAAAGAGCAGAGCTTTTTGACCAAATGACCGGTGTTTTTCTGACCAAAAAGGGTGAGCCGCGTAAAGTTCAAAAAGGCCAGCTCAAGGCTGAACCAGATTATGATATATTTGCTGCGCAGATTGTCGATAATTTGCGAATATATTCTGAAAAACGCACCTTGCTTTCCTATGCTGACCTATATGTGCCTGCACTTTATGCGGGCCGTGCATTTAGCAGGGCGCTACATAATGCCAAAGCGCGCGAAGGCGTTTTGGATTTTGATGATATCATTCGCAATACGGCCAATCTGTTGGTGCATAAGCATATGGCCGATTGGATACGCTATAAGCTTGATCGGCGGATCGATCACATATTGGTTGATGAGTCGCAGGACACCAATGCGTTGCAATGGTTGATCGTGCTGGCACTGACGTCTGACTTTTTTGCAGGCGAGGGCGCGCATAATGATAAGGCGCGGACATTGTTCACTGTGGGGGATTTCAAGCAAGCGATTTACAGTTTCCAGGGAACAAGCCCGTTCAATTACGAAGTGGCGCGCCATCGTTTCCAAAATATCTTGGATGAAGCGAATGGCGAGATGCGCACACCAGCATTGGCGCAGAGTTTCCGCACGGCTCAGCCAGTACTCGACTTTGTTGATCTGGCTTTGGATAATTTGGGCCATGAAGCGCTGGAACTGCCGGAACGACCTGCTTCGCATAAGGGGTTGAACAATTCTGGTTCAGTGATGCTGTGGCAGCCGGTTCATCGCGGCGAAGAGGACGATGCCGATAGCTCCGATGATGGCTGGTTCAGTCAACCTGATCGAATATTGGCCGAGCATATTGCGCTGCAAGTGCGCAATTGGCTGGACCAAGGGATATATTTGGAGAAGCAGAAACGGCGCGCCAATGCCGGCGATGTGATGATATTATTGCGCAAAAGGGGCGATCTTGCACGATTGATTGTCAATCGCCTTTACGCGCAAAATATTCGCGTGGCCGGTATAGATAGATTGCGTATTGGTCAGCCATTGGCAGTGCGTGATCTGTGCGCCGCCGCGCGATTTACCTTGCAGCCAGAGGATGACCTCAATTTGGCATGCCTGCTGGTCTCACCGCTTATTGGCTGGTCGCATGATAGTCTACATGAGCTTGGTTACAGACCGAAAGGCGTTCCCTTATGGCGGCATTTACGCAACAATATGGCGCGCGATGATGCACGCATTGCACCATTGTTCGATATTTTGGCGATGGCGGATTATGAAACGCCTTATGATTTTTTTGAGACTTTGCTTAGCGGCAAGTTAGAAGGACGCGCGCGACTGGTGGCGCGATTGGGAACGGAATGTCTCGATCCATTAGAGGAATTTCTGAATATCAGTCAGAAATATCAGCAGGACCATCACCCTGTTATGCAGTCCTTTCTGCATTGGTTTGATGCCATAGATAGCGAAATCAAGCGTGAAATCGTCAATGATGATGAAGTGCGTGTCATGACTGTTCATGGCTCAAAAGGCTTGCAATCTCCCATTGTCATATTGGCCGACAGCCATAGTGACCCTGATAGGTCTTCCACCAAGGGCATCAATCTTACTGTATCCAGCGATGATGGGGATGTGCCCATACCTTTGTGGCCGGTCAAAAAAGATTTGCAGGCCGGGCCCGTTGAAACGGCTTATACGGAGGCGAAAGCACAGGCCTTGGCCGAGCATTGGCGACTGGCCTATGTCGCTATGACCAGAGCCGAAGAGCATCTATGCTTTGCCGCTATTAAACCTTTGGCCAACCGCTCTATGCCAGCCAATAGCTGGTACCAAATGGCGAGCAATGTGATGGAAGGTCAAGGGCTTGAGCCGCATGTTGATCTGTTATGGGGTGGTTGCCAAGTCTATGGCAAAGCGCCAGAAATTGCGCGTGGCAAGATGGAAGAAAGCATAGAGGAAGGTCCACCGACCAGCCTTGCTGCACTTCCGCCATGGGCGCTGCGATCCGCTCCTGAAGAAGCGCGGCCACCGCGTCCTCTCGCGCCGTCGTCATTAGGCGATGATATGTGGGCATCATCGCCGGGATTGAACGACAAGGCGCAAATGGCGGCTTTGCGCGGCACATTATTGCACCAATTATTTGAGCGTTTGCCAGATGTGCCTTTTGAAAAGCGTATGGCCGTGGCGCAATCCTGGCTGGCAAAACGTGGCGTAGGTCTGACGACAGAGATGTTGCATGAGATTCCGCAAACTGCATGCGATGTGATCAACAACCCTGATTGGGTGGATGTCTTTGGACCTGATTCACAAGCTGAAGTGAGCATAGCAGCCAATGTTAATGGTGTTGTGATCAACGGAACGATCGACAGGCTTGTCATGAGTGATAAAACTGTGCGGGTTATTGATTTTAAAACTGGGCGCAATCCTCCTGCTAATAGAGATGAGATACCGCGAGCGCATCTGCGCCAGATGGCGGCTTATGGCGCAGCCTTAGCGCAACTATTCCCTGATCATGATATTCAGCTTGGACTGCTTTTTACGCACAATGCTCAGCTGATGTGGTTGGATAAGGCGCAGTTGGATGATGCCGGTCAAGGCTGGCTATTGCCCTGACAAGAAATCTTGTAAGGCCATGCGCTTGCAACATGGCGCAAAAACCTTACTTCGGTTGTAAAGGAGATACATCATGGCGACGATTGAAGTAAGCGATGAAAATTTTGAAGACGTAGTGTTGAATGCAGATGGCCCGGTTGTGGTCGATTTCTGGGCAGAATGGTGCGGGCCTTGTAAGATGATTGGCCCTGCTTTAGAAGAATTGAGCGACGAATATAGCGGTGACGTTACGATCGCGAAGCTCAATATTGATGATAATCCTGTGCGCCCCAGTGAATTTGGCGTTCGCAGCATTCCAACAATGATATTGTTCAAAGACGGCAAGCCTGCATCTACAAAATTGGGTGCGGCCCCAAAAAGTCAGTTGGCTGAATGGATCAACCAAGGCGTTGCTGCTGCTTAGGCCAGCGCTTTACAATTTATGATTGAATAGCTCGGTGACTTCTGCCCAAATTTGCGGGTTAGAAGCGCCGAGCAATCCTTTACGGTCATCACCCGGTCTGTAAGCACTCCCATCCCAGCGCGCGACTTTGCCACCGGCCTCGTTGAGGAACAGCACACCAGCGGCATGATCCCATGGCAGGCTGCGTTCAAAAATCGTAAAATGATGATCCGCTGCTGTCAGCAATGGATATTGCTCTGCTGCACAATTGGGGATGGGCACCAATTCATAATCATCAGCGACAAGCGCTTGCGCTCTCTGCCTTTGTGCATCGGTCATATAGCGCATGGCCAAGGCTGCCTTGGGTCGTTCAGGACGTTGCTGATTTGCCTTGACCTGCTCACCATCTATATATGCGCCATGGCCGCGATATGCATGGCATAAACGTTGACGCACAGGATCATATATCCAGCCAGCTACAGTCTCGTTTTGCTCTGCCAATGCGATAATGATGCCAAAGGGAGTTTCGCCGCGCGCATAATTTCCCGTGCCATCAATCGGATCTATTATCCAGGCCTGATCATCCTTAATATGGGCCATGACTGAAGGGTCAGCTGCATAGGCTTCTTCGCCAATAATCGCTGCATCTGGCAGTAATGCGGCAAGCCCCAATGATAGAGCTTCCTCGCTCTGCTTATCAGCAATGGTGACAAGATCGTTCGGCGCTTTTTCTTCTATATCATTGCTCGATAGATTGCGAAATCTAGGCATCACAATGCGCTCTGCCGTCTGCCTCAGCAGTGCAGAAACCTCAGTATGTAATGGATGAAAACTGGACATATTAACTTCGATAGTCGGCGTTGATGGAAATATATCCATGAGTCAGATCACAGGTCCAGATTTCGGCATGACCCTCGCCCAGTCCGATATCGACACGCAATTCAATCTCACTCTTCTTCAGATGGGCATTTACACGATCTTCGTCATAACTGCCTGCAACCATACCGTTTTCAGCAACGGCTATACCGCCGAAAGCTATACCAAGCCTATCACGGTCCGCTGGCTCTCCGGCTTTGCCCACGGCCATAACCACACGCCCCCAATTGGCATCCTCACCAGCAATAGCGGTTTTTACCAAGGGTGAATTGGCAATAGATAGCCCGATGTTGCGCGCGCTGTCATCTGAATGTGCATTGTGCACATTGATAGTGATGAATTTGCTGGCCCCTTCGCCATCGCGCACAACCAATTGCGCCAATTCGCGGCATATCTGTTCAAATGCTGCTGCAAAAGCATCTGCGCCTTTGTCAGATAAGCTGGTGAGCACATTATTACCTGCCTGACCCGTTGCAAAGGCCAACACCGTGTCGCTGGTTGATGTGTCACTATCAACGGTGATGCAGGAAAAGCTGTTTTTGTTATAGTGATCCAGTAATTGTTGCAGAAAGTTGGCGCTAATGGCGGCGTCGGTAAAAATATAACCCAGCATAGTTGCCATATCGGGTGCAATCATACCCGAGCCCTTGATAATGCCAGTTAAATGCACCGTTTTGTCACCGATAACCGCACTGGCCGTAGCGCCTTTGGGGAAGGTATCTGTAGTGCCAATAGATTTGGCCGCATCGCGCAAGCTGATTTCTGGCGCCTCAAATACTTTTGTTAGACCTGCCTTTGCTTTGTCTTTCGGTAACGGCACACCGATTACACCGGTGGAGGAGATGAATATCTCTTCTGCAGGGCATGATAATGCGCCCATTGCGAGCTCTATCATCATATCCGTGGCGGCTTTGCCAGCCGCTCCGGTAAAAGCGTTGCTGTTTCCTGCATTGACGATCAAAGCGCGTGCTTTGCCCTCTTGCAAATGCTCGCGGCATAATATCACTTCGGGAGAGGCACATAAGCTTTGCGTTGTAACGCCGGCAACTACGGTGTTTTCACAAAAGGTGAACAAGGTCAGATCAGCACGATCCTTATAGGCATAGCCCGCTTCGACACTGCGTATTGTGACACCTTCAATATGCGGCATATCGGGGAATGGCCGCATAAGCGGTGAGATTGGGGTGTTTTGTGTGTCGGACATACAGAATTTCTCAAATTAATCGCAATATTATGAATTGTGGGTTAGGCCGATCTTGCGATATTCTGCAAGGCAAGTTTTTACAGCCTGCTAATATATGATTATAACTATGGACGTATGCAGGCTTCATAATTATGTAGAAGCCAGTTTATTATGCGCAGTCTTATTTATCTTTTTGCTATTTTGACAGGCTTGGCCGTTCCGCACGCAGCGGAAGCACGCGTTGCTGCGCCCATTGCCGTTGATGCTGCGCAAATGCTTGCCGCGACTGAGCGACAGGATCAAGCGGCTCCGGCATCATTATTTGCCTATGTCAGTGCTGCTTTTGTGCGGCATATGGCCGCTGCAATTGCGCTGGATGGCGATAATCCGACATCACTATATAATGTGCCCGTCTATTTATCGGACCGCGCACGCGAATAGATTCAGCCTAAGCTTTGCTTGTGCATTAAGGGCAAAGCAGTTTTTCGCGTCTTATTGACGTATATTTCTTCAGAAAATTCGCGGCGAAATCGGCCGTTTTTATAAATTTCCAAAAGGAACTCCACCATGTTGGGCAAATTCGCCAAAGGCCTTTTCGGCTCTGCAAATGATCGTTACGTCAAATCATTGATGAAGGTTGTTGCCAAAATCAACGCATTCGAACCAGAGATGGAAGCGAAAAGCGAAGAGCAACTTATCGGCCAAACACAAGCATTTCGCGACAGATTGGCCGCTGGCGAAACACTGGACGATATTTTGCCTGAAGCATTTGCAACCGTGCGTGAGGCTTCTCGCCGTGTATTGGGTATGCGGCATTTCGATGTGCAGATGGTCGGCGGTATCGTTCTGCATCGCGGTGAGATTGCCGAAATGCGCACAGGTGAGGGCAAAACGCTGGTGGCAACACTGGCCTGTTACCTCAATGCTATTGAAGGCAAAGGCGTTCATGTTGTCACTGTGAATGATTATTTGGCACAGCGTGACTGTGAGTGGATGGGGCAGGTCTATCGTTATCTGGGCCTGACAACCGGAGTAATCGTCCCGAACATCTCAGAAGATGATCGTAAAGCCGCCTATCAAGCCGATATTGCCTATGCCACCAATAATGAGCTGGGTTTTGATTATCTGCGCGACAATATGAAGCACAGCCGGGCCGATATGGTGCAGCGGCCTTTTAACTTCGCCATTGTTGATGAGGTTGACTCCATTTTGATCGATGAAGCGCGTACCCCATTGATTATCTCTGGTCCGACTGATGATAAGTCAGAGCTGTATGTTTCGGTTAATGAAATCGTGCAGGAAATTACCGAAGAAGATTATGAGAAAGACGAGAAGACCCGCTCTGTAACCTTGACCGAAGATGGTACGGAAAAAGCGGAACGATTGCTGGAAGCCGCAGGTCTGTTGGTTGGCTCTAATCTTTATGATTATGAAAATACGCAGGTCGTGCATCATCTGGACCAAGCTTTGAAAGCCAATGCGCTTTTCAAAGTCGACACTGATTACATTGTGAAAGACGGCAAAGTCATCATCATCGATGAATTTACCGGACGTATGATGGATGGACGGCGCTGGTCCAATGGCTTGCACCAGGCCGTGGAAGCCAAAGAAGGTGTTGACATCAAGCCGGAAAACCAGACTTTGGCGTCAATTACGTTCCAGAATTATTTCCGTATGTACCCCAAATTGTCAGGCATGACAGGTACGGCAGCGACAGAGGCGGCGGAATTTTTTGACATTTACAAAATGGATGTTGTGTCTATCCCAACCAATGTCGCAGTGCAGCGTATTGACGAGGATGACGAGTTTTACAAAAATACGATCGACAAATTCCAAGCCATTGCCAAAGCCATCAAAGAGAAAAATGATATTGGCCAACCAATATTGGTCGGCACGGTTTCTATCGAAAAGTCGGAATTGCTATCCGAATTTTTGGTGAAAGAAGGCGTAAGTCATGAAGTTTTGAACGCGCGTCAGCATGAGCGTGAGGCGCATATTGTGGCACAGGCAGGGCGTATTGGCGCAGTGACAATCGCCACCAACATGGCAGGCCGTGGCACAGATATTCAGCTAGGTGGCAATTTGGAATTTCGTATCGCTGATGAGTTAAGCGATATCCCCGAAGGTGCAGAATATGATGCTGCACTGGAGAAGCTGACTGCGGAAGTCGAAGAAGAGAAACGTAAAGTTCTCGAAGCAGGTGGCCTTTTTGTTCTGGGTACGGAGCGCCACGAGAGCCGCCGGATTGATAATCAGCTGCGCGGCCGTTCTGGTCGTCAAGGTGATCCGGGGTTGAGTCGTTTCTATCTTTGTCTGGAAGATGACCTTCTGCGTATCTTCGGCCCGGACACCTTATTTGCAAAAATGATGAACAAAAATCTGGCAGATGGTGAGGCTATTGGCTCAAAATGGCTTTCGAAAGCGATTGAGACAGCGCAGAAAAAAGTGGAATCACGCAATTACGATATTCGTAAGCAGGTCGTTGAATATGATGATGTGATGAACGACCAGCGTAAGGTTATCTATGACCAACGCGCCGAGATTATGGATGGCGATGATGCTGAAGAAGATATCGAGAATATGCGCCTCGATACCATATCGAGCATTGTTTATGAAAATTGCCCAGAGGGATCATATCCTGAGCAATGGAATATTGAAGGGCTTAAAGAGCGGGTGAAATCCGTATTGGCGGCTGAGCCGGATATTGATGCGTGGATGCAAGAGGATACACTCGACCAACCTATCATCGAGGAGCGGTTGACTGCTCTATCGGCGGAACTGGTAGCAACGAAGACAGGCGATCTAGATCGCAGTATCTGGAAAGATATTCAAAAGTCGATCATGCTGCAGGTTCTCGATCATAATTGGAAAGAGCATCTTTCCACGCTTGATGCATTGCGTCAGGTGGTTTTCTTACGAGCCTATGCGCAAAAAACGCCGTTGAACGAATATAAGCAGGAAGCATTTGGTATGTTTGAGCGCTTGCTTGAGACGATTCGCGAAGAAGTAACGCGCACCGTTCATACAAGCGACTATCGCGTAGCGGTTCCGGATAT
This sequence comes from uncultured Sphingomonadaceae bacterium, assembly GCA_947503245.1. GTDB lineage: Bacteria > Pseudomonadota > Alphaproteobacteria > Sphingomonadales > Sphingomonadaceae > Alterisphingorhabdus. The sequence continues at coordinate 95,537 of CANNCV010000003.1, read as the reverse complement.
GGCTGAGCTACCGGAGCTTCCAGACTTTCTAACGACGCATATCGATCCGTTAACCGGTGAAGATAATAGCGATGATGTTGACGGCGGTAGCCTTGGTCTGGTGTCTACCCAATTGCCACCGCAACAGCGCATTCCTGCTGCCAATCCGGGCACAGAAAACCCTTATGCTGATCAGGAAATTAGTCGTAATGCGCCGTGCCCATGCGGTTCTGGACGTAAATATAAGCAATGCCATGGTGTTGTGCGCTAAGAAAGAATAATGAGCGGGCGGTCAAGCCAGCTCTATAAGAGACTAAGCCCGTATAGCCCGGCTATGCGGGCTTTTCTTATGTGCATAGTTGTTAGACAAACAAGTTCGCTGCTCGTCTGGTTATAGCGCTGCATATTAACCGCATAGCTGTTTCTACATGCATTTGTTGAAGCTTTGGAAAAAGTGGCTCCCCGAGTTGGGTTCGAACCAACGGCCATTCGATTAACAGTCGAATGCTCTACCACTGAGCTATCGGGGAGCAGCTTCAAATCGCTTCGAAGCGAGGAAGCTTATAGCAACATGATTCTAGGTTTGGCAAGCGTTCAAACAACAAATTGTTCAGTTGCGATGCGATCATCCAAACTATGCTCTGGATCAAATAGCAATGTCAGCGTTCTTGCAGGGTCTTTAGCGATAGAAATATGCCGAATATCACGAATTTCTTTTTGATCTGCGACCACGCTGACCGGGCGTTTCTGTTCTTCCAACACACGAAACTCGATGCGCGACGAATCGGGCAATATGGCACCCTTCCATCGTCTTGGACGAAAGGGACTTATGGGGGTCAGGGCTAGCATGTCTGATCCTAAAGGAAGAATCGGGCCGTTGGCCGATAGATTATACGCGGTTGAACCTGCTGGCGTTGCCACCAAAACGCCATCGCATACCAGCTCTGACAATTTGATATGGCCATTGACCGATACTTCAAGCTTAGCTGTTTGGCGCGTCTCGCGTAGTAAAGACACTTCGTTGATCGCAGGCTGCGCAATTACGCGATCATCCATTGTTGTGGCGGTCATTTGCAAGGGGGAGACGGCAAACGGCTTGGCGCGGGCAAGGCGCTTAGCGAAATCGTCGCACTTCCCATCCCATATATTCATCAAAAAGCCGACAGTGCCCAAATTCATACCAAAAGCTGGCAATATACGGTCATGGTCGAGCATCATGTGCAGTGCTTGCAGCATGAAACCGTCCCCGCCCAAAACCACCACAGTTTCGGCTTCTTCAAGTGCGCACCAGTCATATTTTTTGCGCATCAATGCCTCTGCTTCTTCGGCATCTGGCGTGGGCGAAACAATCAGCGCTGTTTTTTCAATCGCTGGCATAAGACTTCCCAATTTATATGCAAAAAATAATAGTGGCTTCGCGAATGGCGAGGATAATGTATTAACAGCTTGCACTTATAGAAAACTGTCAAGATGATGTCGAGCATCACTATTTAGGGCACATTATAGAGAGTATGCAGTGACCGAGGACACAATTCGTCTTGCAATAAGCAATATGGCATATTTCTCTGATGAGAAATATCGCGCGATTGCTCAGCATTTCTCTGCGCTGCATTGTGAGTTGGTCGGAACTGATGATCCCCATGATGCGATTTTGCGCTTTGGTGATGAGCAGGAACATATAGCGCCGGATAAAACCGTAGAAGAGAATGGCGCATCGACAATCTGGTTGTTGTCGGATACGAGCTATATGGCCCCGCCAGGATCGCGACATTATCTCTATTCTGATGATGGATTGAACCGCGTGAATGCTGTGCTGCAAATGGCTGTACAGAAAGATATGGCCAGGGCAGGAAAAAACTATCAGCACAAGGCGGCTATGACTGCCCCACCGGTGATTGTTGATACAATCAACGCATTGCAGGGGTCTGCATTATTCGCAATGATGATTTCATTGGGCCAATTGCCGCTGATGAACAATCGCCATGGGCGCAGCACAATCAACACAGTTTTGCAGCTCCTCCAACAAAAACTGGCTTTGTTCGCTCGTGATTCGTTAGGGCGCGACGTTGAAATTGGGCGAACGGCAGATGGATTTTTTGTGTTGATTGATAGCGTTGTTGACCGGACAAAATGGCAATGGATGGCGGGTGAGATTGTCACTATGGTACGTGACACCAGCCTGGATGATCAGGATATGCTGATGCTTAGCGCCAATATTGCGCTTGCAAGACGGCGTCCTGATGAGGCGGTCGATCAATTTGTCAAACGTTTGGTCGCTGGTTTGGAGCATGCGCAAAATGATGCCTCAACCCATGTTAAATGGGCTGATCGTGATACAGATCTAGATCAGATTTTCTCCACCACATTAGAGCATGATTTGGCAGAAGCGCTGAACAATGGTGAAATTGTTGTCCGTTTTCAGCCGCAATTTTCTCTGCAAAATGGCCATCTGACTGGCGCAGAGGCGCTGGCGAGATGGGAACACCCCAAAATGGGTGAGCTTGGCGCTTCTATTTTGTTCAATGTTGCCGAACGTGCAGGACTGATGCAGCCTTTATCGGAATATATTCAGCTGGAAGCTCTGCAAAAGGCGTCACAATGGCCAGCAGCTCTTTCTGATTTGCGGCTGTCTATCAATTTGACAGCTTATGATTTTGCTGCACCCGATTTCGTTGCGCGCTTTGGAGCGATGCTCAAGCGCTCGCAATTCAACCCGCAATGCCTAACGGTTGAAATCACCGAAACTGATCTGATCAGCAATCTTGATCGCGCATCCAAACTTTGCGTTAAATTGCGTGAACAAGGGATGCGTGTTGCCATTGATGATTTTGGCACTGGGTTTTCTAGCCTGTTATATTTGAAATCATTGCCGCTGGATTATTTGAAGCTAGATGGTGCGATGAGCGTTGATATAGAAGGCTCACCACGTGACCGGGTCATTGTTCGCTCAATCATCGCGCTTGGCCGGGCACTCAATCTGGAGCTTGTTGCAGAGGGTGTTGAAACAGAAGAACAGCGCGATCTATTGGCAGAGGAGGGCTGCCAATATTATCAAGGATATCTTGGCGGGAAAGCTATGCATCCTGACGATTTCATAACCTTTGCTCTGCGCGCCAACTAAGCGCTATCAAGCCTTTGCAGCAATGGCGGCCAAACCTTTGGACAATTGTATCAAGCCATTAAGGCGCGATTGCGGATCTCTCCAGACACGAGAGATCATTAATTTCTGGTCTGGGCGGATTTTAGCGGTGCCTTTTAGCCGTTCAACATAAGCCAGCAACCCTTCGACATTTTTGAAATTATCATTGTGAAAGGTAACCAATGCGCCGCGCGCGCCCATATCGATTTTGGCGATATTGGCTTTCAGACAGTTGAGTTTGATCTGGATGATCTTGATCAGATTTTCCGTCGGCTCTGGCAATTTCCCAAATCTGTCGATCATCTCTGCGGCAAAGCTCTCTAGCTCTTGCGCATTTTCAACATTGTTCAGGCGGCGATATAGCGCCATTCGCACAGCAAGATCAGGCACATAATCTTCAGGGATCAATATCGGCGCATCAACAGTAATTTGCGGTGAGAAACTGTCTTTAGCAATGCCGGTATCGCCTGCTTTTGCAGCCAATATGGCGTCTTCCAGAAGTGACTGGTAAAGTTCGAAACCAACTTCGCGAATATGACCTGATTGTTCATCGCCAACCAAATTGCCGGCGCCGCGAATATCAAGATCATGGCTTGCAAGCTGGAACCCGGCGCCCAAACTGTCGAGATCGCTCAACACTTTTAATCGCTTTTGGGCAGTCTCGTTGATGACACGGTCTTGCGGTGTTGTGAAATAGGCATAAGCGCGTGTTTTGGAGCGACCGACACGCCCGCGTAGCTGGTAAAGCTGCCCTAGGCCGAAGCGGTCCGCACGATGAATGATCAGCGTATTCGCGGTTGGGATGTCTAATCCACTTTCAACAATCGTCGTGGACAGCAGAACATCATATTTTTTGTCATAAAAGGCCGACATGCGCTCTTCCACAACAGTTGGTGTCATCTGGCCGTGAGCGACTATGCTGGTAATTTCCGGCACATGCTCTTTTAGAAATTCTTCAATCTCTTTCAGGTCACTAATACGCGGGACGACGAAAAAGCTCTGCCCACCGCGATAATGTTCACGCAGCAAGGCTTCGCGCAAAATTACCTCATCCCATGGCATAACATAGCTGCGCACAGCCAACCGATCGACGGGCGGTGTCTGGATGACGGATAAGGACCGCAGGCCGGTCATTGCCATCTGCAATGTGCGCGGAATTGGTGTTGCGGTAAGGGTCAGGACATGAACGGTTTCTTTGAGCTGTTTCAGCCGCTCCTTATGCGTAACACCGAATTTTTGCTCCTCATCAATAATGACAAGACCAATACGCTTAAAATCAATGGATTTGGCCAACAGCGCATGCGTTCCGATGACAATATCCATAGAACCATCAGCAATACCCTCTTTGGTGCGTTTTGCCTCTGCGGGTGGGACAAGACGTGAAAGACGGCCAATATTGACCGGGAATCCGCGAAAACGCTCGACAAATCCTGCATAATGCTGGCGGGCCAATAAGGTTGTGGGTGCAATGATAGCGACCTGCATACCGGACATAGCGACAGCATAGGCAGCGCGCATGGCGACTTCGGTCTTGCCAAAGCCGACATCGCCGCAGACCAAGCGATCCATGGGCGTGCCGGAAGCCAGATCATCAAGGACTTCTTCAATGACACGCTCCTGATCGTCCGTCTCTTCATAAGGGAAACGGTCAACAAAGCTGCTATAGGGCGCAGCATCCAGTGTGACGCGCTCAGATTTGCGCAGAGCACGTGCCGCAGCAGTTCGCATCAATTCTGCAGCAATGGCTCTAATACGTTCTTTTAGTTTGGATTTACGGCGCTGCCACCCTTCGCCACCAAGACGGTCAAGCTGTACTGTCTCGCTATTGCTGCCATAGCGGGATAGAACATCGATATTCTCAACCGGTACATATAGGCGGTCGCTGCCTGCGTAGCTTAGCGCTACACAATCATGGGGGCTTTGGCCGACCGGGATGGAGATCAAACCATCATAACGGCCAATGCCATGTTCTTCGTGGACCACAAGATCGCCTGGGTCGAGCGAGGAGAGTTCGCTTAAAAACGCGTCAGCATTGCGGTTTTTGCGCCGCCGTCTGACCAAGCGATCACCCAGCAAATCCTGCTCGGTAAGAACTTCCAGATTGTCATTGGCAAAGCCGCTAGCCAGGGCAAGTGTAATAATCTTTGGCGCATTATCGCCAGATGACTGAGCCTCAATCCAGCTATTAGCCTCAGTGATGGCTGTGCCGCCGCTCTCTTCGAGCAGCTTATGCATGCGGCTGCGAGAACCTTCTGAATAGCTGGCAATTATTGTATGCCGGCCGGCAGAACGATTGGCGCGGATATGCTCAACGATATTGGGGTATAAAGGGGCTTCGCTTTTTCTCTCAGGCGTAAAATCGCGGCTTGATCCAAAACCCATATCGACAATGGTGTCGCTTTCTGGTTCGGCAAAGGCTGTTGTCAGATGCACAGGCCATTGACGAAGTTTTTGTCGCAGCTCGGCCTGTTCCAGATACAATTCGCTTGGCGGTAAGGGCCGATAGGTCGTGCCATCGGCTTTCTGCGCCTCAATGCGGTTTTGATAATAATCTGACACTGCGTCATGACGCTGTTGTATGACATTATCACTGGCGGCATCACGGACAAAAATGTCCTGTTCGGCAAAATGATCAAACAGGCTGACCATATTCTTTTCAAACAAGGGCAGCCAATGCTCCATGCCTGCCAAAGGGCGTCCTTCGCTGATCGACTGATAAAGTGGATCGCTAATCGCCTCTGCCGTAAAATGCTCCCGATAGCCTGTACGGAAGCGCTTTATGCTCTCATCATCCAGCATAATTTCCGATGCCGGAAGCAGCAGAAATTCATCAACCGAAGATATACTGCGCTGATTGGCTGGGTCGAACCAACGCATAGTTTCTATCTCATCCCCAAAAAAGTCGAGGCGCAGCCCATGTTCGGAATTGGCAGGGTAGAGGTCCAGTACCGAGCCGCGCACAGCAAATTCGCCAACATCGGCTACCGTGTCGGTGCGGCTATAACCCAGCGATTGCAGCTGGCTGGTCAAAGCGTCGCGGTCGACACTGTTGCCACTGCGCAATACAGTGCTGTGTTGGCGCACACGAAACGGTGTGAGGCATCGCTGCGCCAGTGCATTGGCCGTGGTCAGCACTAATGATGGCTGTGTTTTTTTCTGTTGTAGGGCGACAAAGGTTTTCAGCCTTTGCGCAACAACTGCACCGGAAGGCGATGCACGGTCATACGGCAGACAATCCCATGCCGGCATCGACAATATTTGAATATCCGGCGCAATATATTCGGCTGCCAAAGCGATATCATTCATCGCAGAATCGTCGGGCGCGATATAGATAATGCGGCCATCATGCTGACGGACCATATCACTTAAAATCAGCGGCAATGCACTTGTTGCTGCATTGCATAATGTCAGCGGCACATCGCTGCTGCTAAGGCGTTTGGTAAGGGTCATAAATCAAATGTCAGTTTCGGAATACATAATATATTGGAGCAAATGCTGATTTAGGGGATGTCGATATAATCCAGCCGCTGCATCATCTCCATCATCGGTCCGTCAAAAGGCGGGGGAGGCGCTTCCCGGCCCATAGCCCATGCCATGATATCAACATCTTCCTTGGTCAGTAAATGCTCAAACCAGTCAATATCAGCATCACTCCACTGTTCATGATAGCGGTCAAAAAAGCCGCCGATCATAAAATCTGCCTCACGCGTGCCGCGGTGCCAGGCCCGGTAACGCAAACGGGCGTAAATGCGTGTCTTATCCATGTTGGCACTCTCTTTCGTGGAGACAGATGTTGAACCAAGTCAGGGCTGATGCCATAGCAATGCAATGTTCTTTCGCAAGTCCCTTGATGCAACCAATAGTGGCGGACAGCCCTTAAGAGGCTGAAGAATATGCGTCCTGACATTCTTAATCCCTTATTCGTATCTATTGACCAGATTAAAGGTGTAGGCCCGAAGCTACAAAAGCCTTTGGAAAAGCTAGGCATTGGCAATGTTGCTGATCTGCTGTTCCATTTGCCGAGTGGATTTATTGAACGCCGCAAAATTGCCCATTTGGATGAGGCCAGTGAAGGCGACCAGATTATTGTCCAAGTGACAATTACCGATGTTAAGAAAAGCCATGGGCGCGGACCGACACGGCTATTGGCGCAGGATGGTATCGGCAATATCATGGCGATAGTCTTTTTTGGTCGGCACAATGACTGGGCTGTGAAGCAGTTACCGCTGGGTGAAACACGCTATATTGCCGGTAAGTTAGAGCGTTATGGCGATATGCTGCAAATCATTCATCCAGACCATATTGCCGCAGAAGATTCCGGACTTGAGGCTGTCGAGGCTGTGTATCCCTGCGCAAAAGGCCTTACCAGCAAGAGACTAACGGCCATGGTTGCTGATGCAAAAGCGTATATGCCGCAATTGAATGAATGGATTGAACCGGGCCTGTTAGAGCGGGAAAAATGGCCAGAGTGGAATGATGCTTTATCATCGTCACATCAGGGACCAAATGAAGCAGCGCATCAACGTCTGGCTTATGATGAGATACTGGCCGGACAATTGGCTTTTGCCCTGTTACGCCGCAGCAACAGACGGCAAAAAGGGCAGGCATTGGCGGGGGATGGTCGTCTTCGTGATGCGCTTCATTTGGACTATAAACTCACCGGTGCTCAAGAACGCGCAATTGCCGAGATTCTGCAAGATCTGGAGCAACCCGTACCCATGTTACGGCTTCTGCAAGGCGATGTGGGTGCTGGCAAAACCATAGTTGCCGTCATGGCCATGTTGGCCGCAATTGAGGCAGGGGGGCAGGCTGTTCTGCTGGCGCCTACAGAGATATTATCAAAGCAGCATTTTGCTACCTTCAATAAATTGCTCCAGGCCCTTCCGATCAATGTCGAATTATTGACTGGGCGCGATAAAGGGAAAGTTCGCGAAGCAAAGCTAATGGGCATTGCGGATGGTTCCATCAATTTGGTGATCGGCACACATGCGCTTTTTCAGGACGCCGTGATATACAATAATCTGGCACTGGCAGTTATTGACGAGCAACATCGTTTTGGTGTTAATCAGCGATTATTATTATCGCAAAAGGGCAAATTACCGCCGCATATGCTGACGATGACGGCGACGCCTATTCCCCGCACGCTTACGCTGAGCCAATTTGGCGAGATGGATGTGTCACGGCTTGATGAGAAGCCGCCGGGGCGCCAGCCTATAGAAACGCTGGTGATGAGTGACAGTCGTTTGGGCCAGATTATCGACGGTCTGGAACGTCATATTGCAGGCGGAGGACAGGCTTATTGGGTTTGCCCACTGGTTAATGAGAGTGATCTGATGGACGCTGTCGCTGTTGAGGAGCGTTATGCCATTTTGCGCGAACGCTTTGGCAACCGCGTTGAGATGGTGCACGGGCAGATGCCTGCTGACCAGAAAGATGCCGCAATGGAGCGCTTCGCCGAGGGTGAAAGCGCAATATTATGCGCGACTACGGTTATTGAGGTGGGCGTAGATGTTCCCAATGCGACTTTGATGATTGTTGAAAGTGCCGAACGCTTTGGCCTTGCCCAGTTGCATCAATTGCGCGGGCGTGTGGGCAGGGGGAGTGACAAGTCGCGCTGCCTCTTACTGCGCAGTCAGAATTTGAGTGAAACGGCGCGGGCAAGGCTGGCACTTATGCGATCGTCTCAAGATGGTTTTTTTCTTGCCGAAGAAGATTTGCGCCTGCGTGGAGCGGGAGAACTGCTTGGAACACGCCAATCTGGCGAAGTTGGCTATAAGCTAGCGCGACCTGAACAAGTGCATGCTTTGATAAGCATAGCCAATGATGATGCTAGGCTGTTGATAACACAGGACGAGAATCTGGAGAAACCCAGAGGGCAAGCCGCGCGCACATTGCTGTACCTCTTCCAGCGCGATCAAGGCATTAGATTGCTACGCGGCGGTTAAGCTATGGCTTAACGGAATTTTTGCGTGCCTGCGCCCGGTTTCAAAGCTTTGATAAGTTCGCTAAATTCGTTCTGGCGAATAATACGCTCCAATTGAAAACCCGAACGGCCGCCAAGTGACCATATCAAATGGGCCTCCAACTGACCGAGTGAAGGCAGGCGGACAGTTATGCGCTCGCCTTTTTGCAGGGGCATATCGCCTTCGGTCATAAAACCATTCGCCGAAATATTGACGATATGGACTTTGATATCGCCCATGCTTCTGTGTTCGGCAATGACGACATGGTCAACGCTGTGCCGCGCTGCTTGTCGCATGTCCATTACCGATAGATTTGCACCTCTTGTCATAGAGAATTTCCAATTGTGATCATCAACCACCTATTGATATTCTCTAAAACCAAAAAAAATGTAAACTTTGGCTGATTTAACAGGATTTCTGCCTAAGTTGATAAGATAGCGTGCTTTTTCTTTCCAACTGACAGTCTTCTGTCTTCAGCGGATGGAATAATGATGCTTTTTTCATCATCAATTTTCTCTCCATCAATCTTGACGCCGCCGCCTTTAATCAAACGTCTGGCTTCACCTTTGCTTGCGCACAGATGTAATTCGATCATGGCATCGACTATTGCTATCCCATTTGCAGAAACTGTCAGTCGCGGTAAATCTTCGGCCAAACCATTGCCCGAAAAAGCCTGTTTTGCAGTCTGCTCTGCTTGCAGCGCAGCAGCTTCTCCGCGGCACATGGCCGTTGCCGCATTGGCAAGGGCTATCTTTGCACTGTTAATCTCGGCACCTTCCAATGCTTCAAGCTTAGCAATCTCTTCGACTGGCAAATCCGTGAACAATTTCAGGAAGCGACCGACATCTCGGTCATCGGTATTGCGCCAGAACTGCCAATAATCATAATCAGACAGCTTATCCTTGTTTAGCCAGATTGCCCCATCAACAGACTTACCCATCTTGCTGCCATCGGCTTTGGTAATCAAAGGAGAGGTAACGCCAAATAATTCACTGCCATCAATACGGCGTGCCAGCTCTATACCATTGACGATATTGCCCCATTGATCGGAGCCGCCAAGCTGTAACCGGCAATCATGCTGGCGTGACAATTCCAGAAAGTCATAGGCTTGCAGGATCATGTAATTAAATTCGAGAAATGTCAGTGGTTGCTCACGCTGCAGACGCAACTTAACCGAGTCAAATGTCAACATACGGTTGATGGTGAAGTGCCGCCCAACATCTCGCAAAAATGGAATATAGTCGAGCTGATCAAGCCAGTCCGCATTATTGACCAAGACTGCATCGCTCGGGCCATCGCCAAAGGTGAGGAATTGCTCAAAACTCTGTTTGATAGACGCGATATTCGCCGCAATGCCCTCTTCATCAAGCAATTTGCGTACATCATCTTTGCCCGATGGATCACCGACTTTGGTTGTTCCGCCGCCAATCACGACAATCGGCTTATGGCCTGCTTGCTGGACCCGTCTTAGCAGCATGATCGACACAAGATTGCCGACATGCAAAGATGACGCGGTTGCATCAAAACCGATATAAGCAGGCACAACCTGTTTCTGGGCTAGACTATCCAGCCCTTCCGCATTGGTGATTTGGTGGATATAGCCGCGCTGTTGAAGCTGGCGTAGTAGATCTGATGAATATTCGGTCATAATAAGCGCGGTTAGCAGGGAGATAAGGCTTTGAGTAGGGGGTTAGGTGAAAACCGGCTGCATTTGCATGAAAATTCTGTCGCTGGTGACTATGAAGTGGCGACAAAGTACGAATATTCTGCGCAAACTATGCTCAAATTGACATTCTCTTTGACCGGCAATTTGCGATCAATCATCATGCCGGAGCGATCCGCGCAGACCCGGCAAGACAATTTGTGGCAGCATACATGCTTTGAGGCGTTTATCGGTCTGGAAGACAGCGATGAGTATATAGAATATAATTTTTCACCTTCTGGCGCCTATGCGATTTACAGTTTTGAGTCTTACCGTTCTGGAATGCAACCGGCTTTAAACCTTGTTAGCCCGGAGATGACTACCCAATGGCACGGCCCTAATGCATTTCAACTTATCGCTTATGTCGATCTTGGGCAGTTGGCGCATAAAAAACCGATGGATATGGGGTTGAGCGCGGTTATTGAACAAGAGCCGTCAACTTTAGCATATTGGGCTCTGGCGCACCCTTCAAATAAGCCGGATTTCCACAATAGGGATTGCTTTACCATCCAACTCCAGCCACCAATATGCCCATGAAAAACGGAATTGATAGATTATTACGCGATAAAGATATTCGCAAAAAGCTCTATGGCAAACGGGTCGCGCTGGTCGCGCATCCTGCTTCTGTGACGGAGGATTTGACGCATTCTATAGATGCGCTTGTGGCTTGCGATGATATTGAACTGACAGCAGCTTTTGGTCCGCAACATGGGCTAAAAGGTGATAAGCAGGACAATATGGTCGAAACGCCGGATGAGATTGATCCGGATTATAATATTCCGATTTTCAGCCTTTATGGTGAAGTACGCCGCCCAACAGCTGACTCTATGGAAACATTTGATGTCATATTGTTTGATCTTCAGGATCTGGGTTGCCGTATCTACACTTATTTGACAACGCTCCGCTATATGCTGGAAGCCTGTGCAGAGCATGGCAAGGAATTTTGGGTTCTTGATCGACCCAATCCAGCAGGCCGCCCTATTGAAGGCTTAAGCTTGCGTCCCGGTTGGGAGAGTTTTGTTGGTGCCGCTGCGCTGCCTATGCGCCATGGCCTGACAATGGCTGAAATGGCGCGCTATTTTGTAAAAGAATGCCAGCTTGACGTTGATCTGGAAATTGTTGCTATCGATGGCTGGCAGCCCGGTCTTGCACCTGAATTTGGCTGGCCTGCGAATCGGATATGGATCAACCCTAGCCCCAATGCCCCCAATGTGATGATGGCAAGGGCCTATGCCGGTACAGTTATGCTGGAAGGCACGACGTTAAGTGAGGGCAGGGGGACAACACGGCCTTTAGAGTTGTTTGGCGCTCCGGATATCAACACACAGGCCATATTGAAAAAGATGGAGCAATTGGCGCCTGATTGGATGAAGGGTTGCACGTTGCGCCCCTGTTCATTTGAGCCGACATTCCATAAACATGTCGGGCAGTTGTGTCACGGCATTCAATTCCATGCGGAAGGCCCGAATTATGACCATCACGCATTCCGGCCATGGCGGTTGCAGTCACTGGCGTTTAAAGCCATTCGTCTGTTACAACCAGATTATCCGCTTTGGCGCGATTTTCCCTATGAATATGAATATGATAAGCTGGCGATAGATGTCATCAACGGGTCAACCTTGCTGCGTGAATGGGTCGATGATGCAGGAGCAGAGCCAGGCGATCTGGAAGCATTGACGGTGGCGGATGAAATCACATGGCGCGAGCAGATAAGAGATTTCGTAATATATCCGGAATAGGGCAAATCTGCGGATTTCGGGTTGTTAGAAGACGCTCTTTTACGGTGATACGGTCGCGAATATTACAGTCGTATATGATTGGCCCAACAGACAGCTAAACCTCTGGTCTGTGGGATTTTAAAAGCTAAGTTGCCGGCGGTTTATCCGCTCTTGCGACTAAGTTCGCGCATTGCATCGTCCAAACCGTCAAGGGTTAGTGGATACATACGGTTTTTGAGCAATTCTTGGAACATGCGAACACTTTGTGAATAGCCCCATTGTTTTTCAGGAACCGGATTGAGCCAAGCGGTCGCGGGATATGTGTTGACCATGCGCTGCATCCACACAGAACCGGCTTCTTCGTTAAAATGTTCGACCGATCCACCGGGGTGGCTGATTTCATAAGGGCTCATGGAAGCATCTCCGACAAAGATGACCTTATAGTCATGACCGAATTTGTGCAGAATATCCCATGTTGGGGTGCGTTCGGTAAATCGGCGGCTATTGTCCTTCCAAACGCCCTCATAAATACAGTTGTGAAAATAGAAGAATTCGAGATTCTTAAACTCGGTTGTTGCAGCGGAAAAAAGCTCTTCACACAGTTTGATAAACGGATCCATTGAGCCGCCGACATCAAGGAAAAGCAGCAACTTAACAGCATTATGTCGCTCGGGCCGCATTTTAATATCCAGCCAGCCTTGCCGGGCAGTACCTTCAATCGTGCCATTAATGTCTAACTCGTCTGCGGCACCTTCGCGTGCAAAGCGGCGCAGCCGTCGCAACGCCATTTTGATGTTGCGAGTGCCCAGTTGTTTGGTGTTATCCAGATTTTGGAATTCTCTTTTGTCCCAGACTTTTACGGCATTTTTGTGCTTGCTTTCCCCGCCAATGCGCACGCCCTCTGGGTTATATCCTCCATTGCCATAAGGTGACGTGCCGCCAGTGCCGATCCACTTATTGCCGCCTTCATGGCGTTTTTCCTGTTCAGCCAAGCGCTTTTTCAATGTTTCCATAATCTCATCCCAGTCACCAAGGGATTCAATTTCGGCCATTTCTTCTTCGCTGAGGTATTTTTCCGCAACCTGCCGCAACCAGTCGGCGGGAATAGTGGCATTCTGTTCTTCAAAATTGGTTTGAATGCCTTTGAAGACATGAGAAAAAACCTGATCAAATCGATCAAGCTGCCCTTCGTCCTTCACTAGAGTTGCGCGCGAAAGATAATAAAATTCCTCTGGAGAACGTTCAATCACGTCCTTGTCCAGCGCCTCCAGTAGCGCAAGATGTTCCTTAAGCGAGGCTGGAATACCAGCGCTGCGCAATGCATCCATAAAATCAAAAAACATAGCTATTCCATTGTCCTTTGCAGCCGTGTTGCCCGAAAATCTGTACTTGGTCAAAGCGGAATTTGCGATCTTTCAGCTTACTATATCAGGCAGGTGATTATCGCATGGTTTACGCGAAATTAACTATCATCTCGCTACGGAAAGGAAACGGAGGCGAATATGGAATTGAATGCAATTAGGGCTGATGACAACCAGATACTGGATGCGATGTCTGCAATCTGTGGTGAAACCATGGTTGAATGCAGTGAAGCAGCCCGGGTTGTTGGTGATGTCCTAGAGACTGGGAAATCCATTGATGGCAAGCGCGCCGGCTTGCAAGAAATTGCCCGCATGCTGGAACAAGAGCAAGATGAAGTGGGCCGTGCCATTGAAGAGGCAAGGGCTTTATCGGCGCGTTCGCAAAGCGAATTGCGCGAAGGTGCAACCACAATACAGCAGTCCATGACAGAGTTTGAGGCGATCATCGACCTCGTGATATTCATGGGCGATAAGATCACCACATTTACCGAGACAATGGATCAGGTTCTCAAATCCAGTCAAAAAATTGATGCTATTGCCAAGTCGACCAATATGCTGGCGCTAAATGCAGCAATTGAGGCCGAACGTGCAGGCGCTGCTGGTGCGACATTCGCTGTAGTTGCAGCAGAGGTGAAAAAACTGGCGCAGGATTCGCGATCTGCCGCAGAAGAAATTACCAAGTCCATGACATCGCTGGCAGGACAAGCCGATATTATTGGCGAGCAATTGGGACAGGGCGCCAATAAGAGCCATGAAGCGAAATCTGGGATGGAAATGATCGGGCGGACTTTATCAAATGTTTCGCATCTTGTGACCGAAGTCGACAATCAGTCCGACACTATCTCTGACAGCTCTGAAAAGCTGCGCCGCAACACGGCCCATATGTGTAACACATTATTCGAATTTTCCGATGATGTAGGCTCCAATGTGCGTCAGCTTGACGGCGTTTTGGAGAATATGACCGCGCTGGAAGAAAAAACAAATTTGATGTTTAACAATCTTCTGCACACCGGCATGTCTAACCGTGATAACCCATATATTGCGGCGGCCAAAGAAGCGGCTGCTCATATCTGCAAGGTTATTGAGCAGGGTATTGCTTCAGGCGAAGTATCTGAAGACGCAGTGTTTGATCGCGATTATCAACCTGTCGGCGGCGTTGGCCCAGAACGCTTTAACACCAGATTTAACGATTATGCGGACCGCAAGATCCAGCCATTGCTGGACCAATTTCAAGCGCAAAAGCAAAATATTTATAGCAGTGTTTGCACAAATGAAGACGGCTATTTGCCAACCCATTTAAGCGAGCGATCCAAAACACCCACAGGCGATGTTGATCATGACAAAAAATATTGCCGCAATCGCATGATATTGATGGACAAACTGACATCAGAAGCGGTCAGTAAGCGCAATGAAGCCTTTTATGCGGGCTCTTATCGTTTCAACCCGACAGAAGATCAGTGCGTTGTTCTGAAAAATATCTTTGTACCGCTGTGGATTAATGGCCGCTATTGGGGCAATTATGAATTGGCTTATACCAGCTAATTATCTGATTGTTTCTGCAGTTTCTCTGGCTTCTGAATAAGCGTTATCAGAACAAAGGAAATGATCATTAGCAGATACCAACTGCCCAATTTGGCGATATGAACGGGACGCCAACCGTCTTCCTGGTCGGGATAGGTCCACGCTTTGGCGAGTGTTCCCAAATTTTCTGCAAAAAATATGAACAGAGCAACAAGTAAAAAACCTATGAGCAGAGGCATGGTACGGTAGGTTTTGAACACACGGAAATAAACCCAACTGCGCCAGTAAATCATAAGGCACGCGCCAAATAGCAATATGCGGATATCAGCCAGATAGTGATGTGTAAAGAAATTCACATATGTTGCTATTGCTAGCAATCCCGTCATCCATAAAGGCGGATAATAGCTGAATTTCATATCGAAAATTCGCCAAATTCGAGCAATATAGCTTCCTACAGCAGCATACATAAAGCCCGAGAAAAGCGGTACACCCATAATTTGCAATGTGGCATCTTCTGCATATATCCAGCTGCCGACAGACGTTTTGAAAATCTCCATTATCGTGCCGACGATATGGAATATCATAATAACCTTTGCTTCATTCAAAGTCTCAAGCCGTAAGACCAACATGGCATATTGAATGATGACCGCCGATATGGTTATCGCATCATAGCGATGAAGCGAAGCATCATCAGGATAGAAGAGATGGGTACCCAATAATATTGCAAGCATAAGGCCGCCAAATAGGCAGGCCCAAGCCTGTTTTATGCCGAATAGTAGGAACTCATATATCCAACTTATCAGTCCTGACGATGGCGAATAAGCCTCTAGTCTCTGCCGAAATAAGGTAAAGCGAGAGATATGCGACACCTTAATGCCGTTAACTGTTGCGGCGTGCCATGAATGCTAAGCGTTCAAAGAGCATCACATCCTGCTCGTTTTTGAGCAACGCGCCGTGCAATGGAGGAATGGCCTTAGTTGGGTCGCGGTTTTGCAGCACTTCAAGCGGCATATCTTCGTTCAGCAATAACTTCAGCCAATCGAGAAGTTCGCTGGTGCTGGGCTTCTTTTTCAGTCCAGGCACTTCGCGCACTTCGTAAAATATATCCATTGCTTTAGAGACAAGACGTTTTTGAATATCAGGAAAGTGGACATCGATGATCGACTGCATAGTGTCGCGATCAGGGAATTTGATATAATGGAAGAAGCAGCGGCGCAAAAATGCATCGGGCAGTTCTTTCTCATTATTGGATGTGATAATCACAATGGGTCGTTCTGCCGCTTTGACGGTCTCTCCCGTCTCATAAACGTGGAATTCCATGCGATCTAGCTCTTGCAGCAAATCATTTGGAAACTCGATATCGGCTTTATCAATTTCGTCAATCAACAGCACTGGTAGCTTCGGCGCTGTAAATGCTTCCCACAATTTGCCGCGCTTAATATAATTGGCAATGTCGTGCACACGCTCATCGCCCAGCTGCCCATCGCGCAGCCGCGCAACGGCATCATATTCATAAAGGCCTTGCTGCGCTTTGGTGGTCGATTTGATATTCCACTCGATCAACGGAGCACCAACTGAGTCGGCAATTTCCTGCGCCAGAACGGTCTTGCCTGTTCCTGGTTCGCCTTTAACCAGCAATGGCCGCCTCAAGGTGACGGCTGCGTTTACGGCAACCTTCAAGTCATCTGTGGCTACATAATTTTTGGTGCCGTCAAAACGCTGCATCGCTGGCTGTCCTTTTGGAAAGTTATCGAATTAATTACGTGATTAAATTCGATAGATAGACAGGATTAAAATCGCAAGCGAACATTTTGCCGTCATAGCGCAACAGGAGATGAAATAGTCGCTAATCTAAGGGGGCAGATGGGATGGTTTTAGCCATGCAATGCGGCGCGGCGTGCAGCGCAGCGATTGTTAAGGAGCAACCAAAATTGTTCGTGTTGATGGCATAGCTGTTTTACGCCAAAGGCAATAGCGCGCTGGTGACGCTTTTCCGGATAACTGGCAACACGTTCCAGCATTTGTGCAGACAATGCATCATAGTCGAATTCAGCGGTTTTTACGGAAAGCCTGGATGCAACAGCATTAAGGGCAGGGCGGATATGCTTCCATTCTGTAAGCATCGCCGCAGCAGCACCCAATGCGCAGCCTTCGCGGTCTGATCGTGCCAAAAGGTCGATAGAAACGCGCAATTGCTCAACAATGTTCATTGAACGATCTTCACCCAATAATCTGCCAATTGGTCCGGCTGCGACGGTAAGATCGGTCAATAAGCGCCGTTCAGCAGTGAAACGTTCTGCAAGCTCACTAAAGAAATGGTCACCCGAAGCGACCATGCGATCGGCCAAATTGTCCATCAATCCCGGATAGCGTCCGTGTAGTAGGCAAAGATAATGTGCAACATCGGCAATATCGCTACCATTAAAGGCAGCATTGTTGGTCGCCAGTTCACGCAGCAAGACAGGTTGGCGTGTGGAGCGCAGTTGCAGCAAGTCAATCGGCTTTAACCGATCTTGCATATCGCCTTGAATGTCTTGCTCTGCTCGCACTGTCTACCTCGCTTGAAAATTGCCGTTTCGACAATCCCTCAATGAGAGACATTACCCTAAAATTCTGAACACACTCTTACCTAAAGTGATATTAAGTATAGTGGCAGCGTGCAAAAACAACTCGGCCTGCTGAACATATATCCAACAGGCCGTGATGATCTATGTAATGATTTACTGATCGAGGAAGCTGCGCATTTTCCGGCTGCGTGAAGGATGCTTAAGCTTACGCAAAGCTTTGGCTTCAATCTGCCGAATACGCTCACGCGTCACACTAAATTGTTGTCCGACTTCTTCCAAAGTGTGGTCAGTATTCATACCGATGCCAAAGCGCATACGCAGCACACGCTCTTCACGTGGGGTAAGGCTGGCTAAGACGCGTGTAACAGTTTCCTTCAAATTGGCCTGAATAGCTGCATCGACAGGAATGATGGCGTTTTTGTCTTCGATAAAGTCACCGAGATGCGAATCTTCCTCATCGCCAATAGGCGTTTCGAGACTGATCGGCTCCTTGGCGATTTTCATCACTTTGCGCACTTTCTCCAATGGCATGGAGAGGCGAGCAGCCATTTCTTCTGGTGTCGGTTCGCGGCCCTGTTCATGCAGGAACTGGCGACTCGTACGAACAAGCTTGTTGATCGTCTCGATCATATGCACTGGAATACGAATCGTTCTTGCTTGGTCGGCAATAGAGCGAGTGATGGCCTGACGAATCCACCAAGTTGCATAGGTGGAGAATTTATATCCGCGGCGATACTCAAATTTATCAACCGCCTTCATAAGGCCGATATTGCCTTCCTGAATAAGGTCGAGGAATTGCAAGCCGCGATTGGTATATTTTTTGGCAATGGAGATAACTAAGCGCAGATTGGCTTCAACCATCTCTTTTTTGGCGATTCGCGCTTCTCGCTCACCTTTTTGCACCATGTTCACGATGCGGCGGAATTCGCGCAATGACATACCGGTGGCAGAAGCAATATCGCTAATTTCTGTGCGGATACGGTCTACTGCTGCCGCTTCATTAGTGGCGAAAGCTGCCCATTTTTTATCAACTTTCGATACATCCTCTAGCCAATTCTCATCAAGCTCATGGTCTAGATACCGGTCAAGGAAACTCTTGCGCGGAACTTTATGGCGCTCTGCCAAGCGCAGCATTTGGCCGCCCAATGCAGTTAGGCGGCGATTAAATGCATAAAGCTGGTCGACAAGATATTCGATTTTGCTGGCGTGAAATTGAACCGATTCGACCTCTGCAGTGAGTTCCTCACGCAGCGCATGATATTTCTTTTCCTTAGCAGCCGGGAAGTCGTCGCCGACACCCAGCGTCGTCAAACGTTCGCTTTGAAGTTTCGCAAACTTTTTGAAAAGATTGGTTATTTGTAGGAATTTCTCAAGCGCATCGGGCTTAAGCGCAGCTTCCATTTGCGCGAGTGACAATGTGTTATCTTCATCGTCATCATCATTTTGCCGTTCAGTACGGCGCTCTGTCAGATTGTCCTCATCATCATCCTGATCTGCGGACTCTTCTTCTTCGACCTCATCATCTTCTTTAAATGATGGTCCGGCATTTTTCTCGCTAATCTCGCCGTCATCATCGGCTTCTTCGTCAAGATTTTCCGGTGCAGGTTCTTTCGAAAGCATAGCATCAAGATCGACAATCTCACGCAGTTGCATTTCGCCTTCATTCAAAGCTGTCGACCACTCAATGATGGCGTGGAAGGTGATGGGGCTTTCGCAAAGGCCGAGAATCATCGTATCGCGGCCAGCCTCAATACGCTTGGCGATGGCAATCTCGCCCTCACGGCTCAGCAATTCAACCGCGCCCATCTCACGCAAATACATGCGGACAGGGTCGTCGGTACGATCACTGGTCTCTTTTTTCTTTTCTGCTACCGGCTTTTCGGCTTTTTTCGGCTCAACATCGACCTCTTCAGGGCCGTCTTCTGCAGCATCTTCGTCATTTTCGAAGATATTGATGCCCATTTCAGAGATTGCCGACATGACATCTTCAATCTGCTCAGATGACATCTGGTCCTGAGGCAAGGCTTCGTTAAGCTCATCATATGTGATGTAGCCGCGTTTTTTTGACTTGGTTATGAGCTTCTTAATTGACGCTTCATTGAGGTCAATCAGCGGGGCATCCCCATCTTCGCGCTCATTATCGCTTGTGTCTTTAGCTTTGCTTGCCAAGATTATGTATTCCTGTTTCTTTGGGTTCTTTACCCATTTTAATCGTCTCTCTATCGGGCACGTGCACGTTCTGCAAGATCACTTATGCGTTGACTGAAATTGCGTCGTTGTTCCTGCAGCTTCGCAAACTCCATAAAAGCCTCATCACTGGGTTCATTGTCCAGCTTTGCCGAAACCCTTCGCAGTGATGCCGTTATGCGTGGTTGGGCCACAGCGATTTGTAAAACTTCCTGTAGATCCCGCTGCGCCTGATCAAGTTGCTCCTGCTCGCTCTCTCCAATATCATTGTCTCTGGAGAATGAGAAATGCAGACCATCGGCCCGCAATAATCTGCTGCTTACTTCCCCAAATCCTTCTTGCCTTAATATGGAGAGCAAATGGTCATGATCAAGAGGCTGGCCCTGCGCTAAATATTCCAGCAAATAGTTTCTTAATCGGCTGAGCTCTTCATTCTGGCAATCCAGAGCGCATAAGGCTTCTCCATGAAGAGACAGAGCCTTAGGTATCCTTAGAAAACCTGACAATACTGCCTCTACAACGCCTAGATTTTTCTGGTCTTTGCTGACCTGTAATGGCGCGGACGACTTGCCAGACTGCCATTTACCTTTAGCGGAAAATGACTTTGTAAAATTGGTCGATCTTGAAGTTGACTGTAAGAAACTCGATTTGCTGCGAACCACGGAGTAAAAGCGATCCATCAACTCGCTGCGGTAAAAACCTGCAATGTCGCGGTCCGCTATTGTCTGCACATGGCCCATCAAAGCAGCTTTAAGCGCCGCTTTGGATTCCGGTGTGGATAGATCGGATTGGGCCAGTTCATATTGCCAGATACGATCAACCAAGGAAACGCTGTCTGACAATACCCGTTCTAAGGCAGTCGGTCCCGATTGTTGTAACAGATCATCAGGGTCTAAGCCTTGCGGAAGAGATGCAAATGCCAAGCTATGTCCTGCAAATACTATCGGTAAGGCCCGCTGCGCCGCGCGCATAGCTGCCTTTTGGCCGGCATTATCGCCATCAAGGCATAATATTGGGCGGTCAGCCATTTTCCACGCCATGCCGATTTGTTCTTCGGTCAGCGCTGTGCCGAGTGGGGCGACAACATCTTCAAAACCGGCCTGAGCCAGCGCTATGGCATCCATATAGCCTTCGACCACTATTAGTCGGCCGGTTTGGCGTGATGCGGCTGCGGCATTGTCTATATTGTAAAGTGTGCGGCCCTTATCAAACAGAGGCGTGTCTGGTGAATTGAGATATTTCGGTTCTCCATCACCCAATATGCGTCCGCCCCAAGCAATGGTGCGCCCGCGCGCATCGCGAATGGGAATCATCAAGCGCCCGCGAAACCGATCATAAGGTGCTTTGCCATCAACGGAGATCAACAAACCTGCTTCGATCAACTTATCGGCGGCAAATCCATCCAGCGCTTTGGCGATATTCCCTCTGCCATCAGGCGCAAAGCCAAAGCCAAATTTGGTTTGAATATCTTCGCTGATACCGCGCTTTGCTAGATAATCGCGTGCATGTGCGCCCTCTACACCTTGTAAATTTTGTACAAACCAGTCTTGCGCTGCCGCACAGACATCATAAAGGCTATCCCGTTTTTCCGCGCGTTTTGCGGCTTTTGGGTCTGGGGCAGGGACATCCATACCCGCTTCACTGGCCAGTTCTTTGACCGCATCCATAAAGCCCAATCCGCGATGATCAGTCATCCAGCGTATCGCATCGCCATGGGCACCACAGCCGAAACAGTGATAAAAACCCTTCACATCATTAATGGTGAAGCTGGGTGTATTTTCATTATGAAAAGGGCAGCAGGCCTTAAATTCACGCCCGGCTTTTTCCACTCGAACGCTGCGCCCAATGATCGAGGACAGCGTAAGCCGCCCGCGCAATTGATCTAGCCATTGGGGTGAGAGGTTCATAAGCGATAATTATCAGTTTTGTGACGATCTCGCCAGATTATAGCGCGCAAGAATATGACGCAGCAGGGTTTCAACCAGCCAAAGCAGCTTTCACAATGGCGCTGGCTTTGCTCATATCAATCTCACCGCCATGCTTTGCCTTTAGCTGGCCCATAAGTTTGCCCATATCCTGCATACCAGACGCGCCAATTTCATCCTTCAATTTGGTGACAATGGCCATGGTTTCTTCTTCTGACAGCATGAGAGGCAGAAATTCCTCAATCACAGCCAGTTCATAACGTTCCTGCGCCGCCAGCTCATCGCGTCCACCTTCATCATAAAGGGTAATCGATTCGCGGCGTTGCTTCGCCATTTTCTGCAAAACATCGGTTACCATTGCGTCATCCTCAGGTTTTTTATCCGCGGTGCGCAGGGCAATGTCTTTGTCTTTAATCTTTGCCATAATCGAGCGCAGCGCCGCCGTACGGGGCTTGTCGCTTGATTTCATAGCAGAAATTTGTGCCGCCTTGACGTCATCACGCAGCATAATCGTTCTCCGAACTTATTTTGAAACAAAGGGAAGACATAGCCGGATAAAACTATTTTTCCTAGATTGCGCGTGCCATTGTCCACGACTAGAAGCCCTGCAATTTGGCTGAAAATACAGATTCTAACAGAAGTAGGAGCGACCATGACCGACAGCGCATATTCGCAAGCCCCCAAAGGCGCGACCGGATTATTGGTATTGGCAGACGGCTCTCTTGTCTGGGGCCATGGATTCGGTGCCACGGGTGACGCAGTGGGTGAGCTTTGCTTTAACACCTCCATGACCGGTTATCAGGAAGTGATGACGGACCCAAGCTATGCCGGGCAGATAGTCACCTTTACCTTTCCGCATATCGGCAATGTCGGCACCAATGACGAGGATTTTGAGGCCAATAGCCCGCATGCTCTAGGCTGTGTGGTGCGCGAATCTGTTACGCCGCCGAGCAATTTTCGCAGCGAGCAGCATTTTGGCAAATGGATGGCACAGCATGGCCGCATAGGCTTGTCAGGTGTTGATACCAGAGCTTTAACGCGGCGGATAAGAGAGGCCGGTGCGCCGCATGTTGTTATCGCCCATAATGAAGATGGCCAGTTTGATATTGATGAATTGCTGGCAAAGGCACGTGCATGGCCGGGATTGGAAGGCATGGACTTGGCGTCGCAAGTTACGGGAGACCAGACAACAACATGGGATAGCGGCATCTGGCAGCTTGGCCATGGCTATGCGACCGAAAATGATGGAGAGCGTCCGCACATCGTTGCGATTGATTATGGTGCAAAGCGTAATATCTTCAGAAACCTTGTTAAAGCTGGCGCAAAAGTCACTATAGTTCCAGCAGAAACTCTGTTTGATGAAATCTTGGCATTGCAACCCGCAGGTGTATTTCTCTCAAATGGTCCAGGTGATCCAGCGGCCACGGGCGCGCATGCCGTTCCGGTTATTCAGGGCCTTATGGAACGTGATATTCCGATTTTTGGTATCTGTTTGGGCCATCAATTGCTTGCACTGGCAACGGGCGCCAAAACCATTAAAATGCATCAGGGCCATCGCGGCGCCAATCACCCGGTCCAGCGGATCGGCGCGGGCTGGAATGAGAGCGAGGGACTGGTGGAAATCACCAGTATGAATCACGGTTTTGCCGTTGATAGTGCCAGTCTGCCCGATAATGTTCAGGAAACGCACAAAAGCCTGTTCGATGGCAGCAATTGCGGCATCGCACTAAAAGACAAGAATGCGTTTAGTGTGCAATATCACCCAGAAGCATCACCAGGCCCGCAAGACAGTTTTTACCTGTTCGAGAAATTCGTTCGGGGCTTGGTGTGACGCCTCTTGACGAGATGATGATTTCATTCCTGAAGATGATTCGAGAAGAATCTTTCGCGAAAAATCCGAATGGTATCTATTCACACTCGCGCTTGGATTTGATTAAAATGTTTCACTCAAATTTCGAGAATAAAAGCAATTTATCGCAAGTACTTGACTTGTTGCTCTATAACAAATTGATGGACGCAGAAAGTAAAATAAATCATATGTTTGAGGGTTACTATGTGACTGAGCTAGGTATAGATTTATTGCAGCGACCAGAAAATTTTAGCTTCGATAATAATAAATTAGAGCGTAAAGTTGATACCACGAATAAAGCTACCGGTTGGACTGGAAAGAAGCTTATCCTGACGGACGAGAGTATCATTGTTAAAATTCGCCAGCTTGCAACAGAGTTGCATGATAGGATTGAAAATGCTCATTTTTATAGCAACTCCGACAGTAAAGATCTAAATTCTCTGGCCGATGCATTAGTGAATGTATGTGCGATGGCAGAGCCAGATATAAGTATAATCGAGAAAATTTTAGCTCATCCGAAGTTCAAGACATATTCGATTTTCTTCGGTTTAATTGCGACTATCCGTGGAGCCTTAGGAATCTAACATGCCCAAAAGAACAGACATAGACACCGTCCTTATCATTGGTGCTGGTCCCATCATTATTGGCCAAGCATGTGAATTTGATTATTCTGGTACGCAGGCGGTTAAGGCGCTGAAAGAGGAGGGATACCGCATTGTGCTGGTCAACTCCAACCCAGCAACCATCATGACCGACCCTGATATGGCCGATGCCACCTATGTTGAGCCTATCACGCCAGAAATTGTTGCGAAGATCATTGCCAAGGAGCGCAAAGAACGCCCTGATGAAAAGCTGGTGGTGTTGCCGACAATGGGCGGTCAAACCGCGCTGAATACCGCTTTGGCCCTGGATGAAGATGGCACATTAGAAAAATATAATGTTGAGCTGATAGGTGCGCGCGCTGAGGCGATTGATAAGGCTGAAGACCGTCAGAAATTCCGTGAAGCGATGGACAAGATCGGCCTGAACAGCCCGAAAAGCCTGATTGCGCATAGTTTGGAAGAAGCGTTGGATGCGCTGGAGCATGTTGGCCTGCCAACGATTATTCGGCCCAGCTTTACCATGGGCGGCACAGGCGGCGGCATTGCCTATAATCGCAATGAGTTTGAAGAGATTGTCCGCAAAGGCCTGGATGCCAGCCCGACAACCGAAGTGCTGGTCGAGGAATCAGTGCTGGGTTGGAAAGAATATGAGATGGAGGTTGTTCGCGACAAAGCGGATAACTGCATCATCATCTGCTCGATTGAAAATCTTGATCCAATGGGTGTGCATACCGGCGATTCCATCACCATGGCACCAGCATTGACGCTGACAGACAAAGAATATCAGATCATGCGCAATGCATCGATCGCGGTTTTGCGCGAAATTGGGGTGGAAACCGGCGGCTCTAACGTGCAATTTGCGGTCAACCCAAAGACAGGCCGTCTGGTTGTGATTGAGATGAACCCGCGTGTTTCGCGCTCTTCTGCGCTGGCATCAAAAGCAACGGGCTTCCCCATTGCCAAGGTGGCGGCAAAACTTGCTGTCGGCTTTACGTTGGACGAGATTGACAATGATATTACCGGCGCGACACCGGCATCATTTGAACCAACAATTGATTACGTCGTCACAAAAATCCCGCGTTTTACCTTTGAGAAATTCAAGGGTTCTGAAGACTATCTGCACACAGCGATGAAATCGGTGGGTGAAGTTATGGCCATTGGCCGCAATTTCCAAGAATCACTGCAAAAGGCATTGCGCGGTCTTGAAACGGGGTTGGATGGATTTAACCGCATTTCTTCATTGGAAGGGGTGAGCCGCGATGTGGTGACCAGTGAGCTGTCCAAGCCGAATTCACGTCGATTATTGGTGATTGGGCAGGCATTCCGCGAAGGTTTCTCGGTCGAAGATATTCACGCAATCACCCATTATGACCCATGGTTTCTGCGCCAAATTGAAGACATTATCACTGCCGAAAAAAGCGTGCTTGATGAAGGTCTGCCCAATGATGCACAAGCACTGCGCAAATTGAAATCTATGGGCTTTTCGGACAAGAGGCTGGCAACGCTGGCTGTGCGTTCGGTCAAAGTAGCTGGCGGACTTGGTGAGACACAGGCACGTAGCCACGGGCTTTTGCACGATACCATACAGGCCATGGCTGGTGCGACGAGCGAAGAGGAAGTGCGCGCGCTGCGGGCTCGTTTGGGGGTTCATCCCGTGTATAAACGTATCGATACCTGCGCGGCAGAATTCCATGCCAAAACACCTTATATGTACTCTACTTATGAGGCCCCGATTTTTGGTGAACCGGAAAATGAGTCTAACCCGACAGACAGGCGCAAAATTGTCATATTGGGCGGTGGTCCTAACCGGATCGGCCAAGGGATTGAGTTTGATTATTGTTGCTGCCATGCCTGCTTTGCTCTGGGCGACTATGATAGTGATAGCGCTGGCTATGAAACGATCATGGTCAATTGTAATCCCGAAACGGTATCAACCGATTATGACACTTCTGATCGCTTGTATTTCGAGCCTTTGACAGCAGAAGATGTTCTGGAAATCCTGCGTTGTGAACAAAGCAAGGGAACGCTTGAAGGTGTTATCGTGCAATTTGGCGGACAAACGCCATTGAAACTTGCAAAGGCCTTAGAAGATGCGGGCATCCCTATATTAGGAACATCGCCAGACGCCATTGATTTGGCAGAGGATCGCGAGAGATTTGCGGCGCTGGTTAATAAGCTGGGCCTGTTGCAGCCGGCCAATGGCATTGCCCGTAGCCGGGAAGAGGCTTTGGCCGTCGCAGAACGGATTGGTTATCCAGTGCTGATGCGCCCATCCTATGTTCTGGGCGGACGGGCGATGGAAATTGTCGATAGCCCTGCGCAATTAGAAGATTATATTTCAACTGCGGTGCAAGTGTCTGGCGACAGTCCGGTTTTGATAGATCAATATCTGCGCGATGCGATAGAGGTGGATGTGGACGCTATTTGTGATGGCGACGATGTGGTCATCGCTGGCGTTATGCAGCATATTGAAGAGGCTGGCGTACATTCTGGTGATAGTGCCTGCACCTTGCCGCCTTACAGCCTTGATGACGATATTATCGCGGAGATGGAGCAGCAAGCGGTTAAACTGGCGCATGGATTAAAAGTGCGCGGCCTGATGAACATCCAGTTCGCGGTCAAAGATGGCAAAGTCTATTTGATTGAGGTCAATCCACGGGCAAGCCGGACAGTGCCATTTGTGGCTAAGGCCATTGGTGCACCGATCGCCAAAATTGCTGCCCGGGTTATGGCTGGTGAAAAACTGGCTGATTTGCCGAAAATAAACCGCCACATCAGCCATATGGCTGTAAAGGAGGCAGTCTTCCCATTTGCGCGCTTCCCTGGGGTTGATCCGGTGCTTTCTCCTGAAATGAAATCAACGGGCGAAGTTATGGGTATTGATGACAGTTTCGCCATTGCTTTTGCAAAATCGCAATTGGGGGCAGGGGCCATATTGCCAGATTCAGGTACAGTCTTTATCTCGGTGAAAAATAGCGACAAGCCGAATATCCTGCCGGCAGCGCAAATATTGGAAGGCTTGGGCTTTGATATTATTGCGACAGGCGGAACGGCTGCATTTCTGCAAGAAAATGGCGTTGACGTCACCGTAGTCAATAAGGTCGCAGAAGGCCGTCCGCATATTGTGGATCGTATTTTGGATGGTGATGTTGCTCTTATTTTCAATACGACAGAGGGCTGGCAAAGCCTCAAGGACTCGCAATCTATCCGTGGATCGGCGCTGGCGACACGAACGCCATATTTCACAACAGCCTCGTCAAGTCTGGCCGCTTCGCAATCAATCTTGGCGCTGCGTGACGCAAGCCTTGAAGTCAAACCTTTACAGGACTATAATATAGGGCTTGCTTAGCAATCCCGACAAATTGCTTATGTTGCGGTCAAAGTCTGACCGAAAGAAAGCTATTGTGTGGATGCACAGAGAGATGAAGGACTTGCCGTTATGGCGAATGAAAAAATGCCTATGTTGGCAGAGGGCTATGAAAAACTAAGTGCCCAGCTGAAAGAATTAAAAGAAGAGCGTCCAAAGATTGTTGATGCCATCGAAGAAGCGCGTGCGCATGGTGATCTTTCCGAAAATGCGGAATACCACGCAGCGAAAGAACGTCAGGGCCAAGTCGAAGCGACCATAAGTGACCTTGAAGATAAGTTAAGCCGTGCACAGATTATTGATCCGACAACGCTAAGCGGCGATAAGATTGTGTTTGGCGCTACGGTTACTCTTCTTGATGAAGATGATAAGCCTGTGCGCTATCAGATTGTCGGCCAAGCAGAGGCGGATGCACGCTCAGGCAAGATCAGCTATAACAGCCCGATTGGCCGCGCTCTTATCGGGCGTCAAGTCGAAGATGAAGTTGAAGTCAGCGTTCCATCGGGCGATAAATATTATCTCGTCGACAAAATTGAGTTTATTTGATCAGCTCATTATGAATTTTAAATTGCCGAAATTCACAAGCTATTATCTGGTAGCTTGCATAGTCATTTGGGCATTATTCGTTTTTCTTGGGCTGGACGAGCAAGCTACATTACGGGCAGGTTTTTGGCCGTCGCGCGGAATAAGCGATATCAATTTTGGCGGTGCGCATCTGGCTCTGCCTGCAATATTAACGCCTATTAGCAGCGCTTTTTTGCACGGTGATTATGGTCATCTTGCATCAAATATGCCTTTTCTGTTGTTCGCAGGCTTGATGGTCGAACTGCGTATTGGCACGAAGCATACGGTTATATTGGCTATTTTGGGCGCTTATGGTTCAGCACTGGGCTATGCGCTTTATCCATTTACAGGTGGCAATGTCGCTATTGGTGCAAGTGGTGTCATCAGCGCCTTGATTGCGGCGGCAGTCACAATCAACATTAATTTGGGCAAAAGACGTATCGGCAAATATGCTCTGGATACAGTCTTTAGAGTCTTACTGATGACCTTATGGATCATTTACCAGCTATATATTGGCTTTTTCACGGCCGGCGGAGCATCCATTGCAATAGGTGGACATATAGGTGGTTTCATCGTTGGCCTGCTCATAGGCAGGCCTTTGATGCGCAATGCAATTGGGAAATCCCGGTATAGCTGATATAAATTAGCTCTCTGTTTCGTCTGTTTCGAGAGTTGGTTCCAGCAATTTGTGCAAGTGAACAACCACATATTTCATTTCGGCATCATCAACCGTGCGCTGTGCACAGCCGCGCCAGACATCTTCGGCCGTGGCATAGTCTTGGTAGACTCCCACCAGATCCATTTTATCCAGCTCACAAAAGTCCAGTGTTTGCGGGTCAGATACACGTCCGCCCAGCACAAGGTGTAATTTGCTCATATTTTCCCCATTTATAATGTGATTGGTTTATTTTTTAAGCAGAGTATCGCGCGCCGCATCGCTAGCACCATGAACGGCTTCACTGGCCCGTCTAACAAGGTCGCGAACCTGCAATTTTGCTTCTTCAACGGTAATACCAGCATCTTCCAAGCCTGTTTTACCAGCCTCTTGTGCGGCGGAGACGGCTTCTTTAGTGCGCTCACGTAGCTTATCGCCAGTATTGCGTAGAACTTTGCGTTCGCTTTCGCTGCGCGGGATGAGAGCCCCCAATGCCATGCCGACGATAAGTGCGCCTGTTGCAGCTGCTAAAGGATGCTCTTCGATAATGTTACGGCTTTTGGTTTCGGCTTTGGATTTCTGATTGGTCATAATGCTCTCACTCTTGTGACATTGCCTATAATGATGTTTTGTTACACCGCTATAACAGATTATTCCTTTCTATCCTCTGAAAGCCGTTTTTTAAGCGGAGTGTATAGTAAGGCTGCTGCTCCCGCACCCAAAGTAATGCCTGTGGCCGCCATCAACTTAAAGCGATGGCGATAAGCTGACTGCTTTGCCGTGTTCGCGGCTGCTTTAGCCTTTTTGGCAATATTATCTTTCGCTTCTTGCTTCAGATTCGCGGGTTTTAATCTTTGCCGGGTCGCAGTGATTGCAGTCAGCGCGGCTCTGCGCTTATGATTACGCTGCACCAAGGCATTGCTCAGACTTTTTTTCATGACCGTACATCTTCAGTTGTTAGTGGATCATCAACCGGATTGTCTGCATTACTGGCTTTCATACCCGTGATACCGCCTGTTTCTTGAACCATGGTTTTTAACTGGCCAATTTTGGCCAAGGCTGCCCGCAATGCTAAATAGCCAAATATGGCATAAGCGGCCGGTACAGAAATAACCGCGACAATCGGGCCGAAATAATATGTGACAGTAAGGAATATACCGAGCAGCAAGGTTGTAAATGAGCAGATGAAAAGAGCAGCCCCGACCCCGATAAACAGTCCGATGGACTTCGCCCGTTGACCACCCTCGCGCAGGCGTACTTTATGAAATGCGAGCTCTGACTCTATCCATTCCTTGCTATCATCAACGGTCTGCTTGACCTGTTCGATAATGCCGGGTTGCGGATTTCCTTGGCCGGCATTATCTCCAGCCGCTGCCGCACATGTATTCTCATCAGCGGCAGGCATGGTTTGCCTGGCCGCTTCCTGCGCTTGAGAAGGATCACTTGCAGCAGCCACGGGGCCTTAGTCTTTTGTTGATTTCACTAAGCGCGCAACGACCAGACCTGCTGTGACTGCCAAACCAATTGCCAATGCAGGGCTTTTTCGGACAAAATCACGGGCTTCTTCAGCCAGTTCACTCAGATCGCTTTCATCAACTTTTGCGGCAACACCAGCGACAGTGTCCGATGCTGAACGAGCAACATCGCCATAACGTTCGCCAAGACGCTCATCAATGGCGCCAGCACTTTCACTGATAAGTTCAGCGACATTGGCAATGGCTGCACCAGCACGTTTTTGGGACTCCTTGGCAAATTCAGCGGCCTTTTCTTTGGCTTCATTCGCCAGGTTTGCGCTTTTCTCGGTCAAGTCTTCACCAGTTTTTTTCAAATCAACGCCTTTAATAATGCTGGTCGACGCTGTTTTTGCCCCTGATTGAGCAGTCGTCGCCTTAGCAGGAGTTTTCTTTGCAGTGGTGCCTGTCTTTTTGGCGGCAGTGCGTTTGGTTGTGGTCGCTTTCGCGCTTGTCTTGGCGGCTGTTTTTGCTGTGGTTTTGGCCGCAGTCTTACGCGGTGCACGCTTTCGCGGGGTCTTTGGCGCGGCTTTTGCAGCTTCATTTTCGTCTTCTATAGGCATAAAGCCCTCCATCATTACGGACGTGCCTGAAAAAAGGCATCTGGTCCCAACATCCCTTGCACTTATTAATCTGCGCTATTTCCCCAGAAATTCAAGAAGCAACCATAGATAATAGGCGTAAAATGACCGGATAAATGTATAATTTGCCAAGATGGTGCCAGAAGGTCGCAATTAGCTGCATGGATACTTGCAATTTGTGTGTCTTTCTGAAATCAGCATCGTGAAAATTCCAAAGCCATATGGTTTCATCCAAAGATTACAGAAAGCCCTTATTATGACAGCTATTATTGATATTCATGGCCGAGAGATACTGGATAGCCGAGGCAACCCAACGGTTGAAGTTGACGTCTTATTGGAAGATGGAAGCTTTGGGCGTGCTGCAGTGCCTTCAGGCGCATCAACTGGCGCACATGAGGCTGTTGAATTGCGTGATGGCGATGGTCAGCGCTTTGGTGGCAAGGGCGTGTTGAAGGCGGTTGAGGCTGTAAATGGCCCCATCTTTGATACAATTGCAGGACTTGATGCAGAAGATCAGCGCGATATCGATGCGGCCATGTGTGATTTGGATGGCAGTGATAATAAGGCAAATCTGGGTGCAAACGCTATTTTGGGCGTGAGTATGGCCGTCGCAAAAGCGGCGGCAGAAGCGCGCGGCTTACCTCTATATTCTTATATTGGTGGAGTAGGGGCGCATATCATGCCTGTTCCCATGATGAATATTATCAACGGCGGAGAACATGCCGATAACCCTATCGACATTCAGGAATTTATGGTGATGCCGGTGGGCGCATCGTCTCTGACTGACGGTGTGCGCTGGGGCGCAGAAATTTTTCAGGTGCTGAAAAAGAAACTTGCCGCTGACGGTTTGGCAACATCTGTTGGTGATGAAGGCGGTTTTGCACCCAATATCTCATCAACCCGTGCTGCTTTGGATTATATCAGTGCGGCGGTTGAGCAGGCCGGTTTCAAAATGGGGACGGACATTGTTTTGGCTCTCGATTGTGCCTCGACAGAATATTTCCGTGACGGGCAATATCACCTTGCCGGCGAAAATGCGACATTATCAGCAGAAGCAATGGTCGATTATCTTGCAAAACTCTGTGCAGACTACCCTATCCGGTCCATTGAAGATGGCATGGCCGAAGATGATTGGGATGGCTGGAAGCTTTTGACAGAGCGTATTGGCTCCACCGTACAATTGGTTGGTGATGATTTGTTCGTGACAAATACGGATCGCTTGTCAGACGGTATCGCGAAAGGCGTTGCCAATAGTCTGCTTGTGAAAGTCAATCAGATTGGCACGCTGAGCGAAACGCTTGATGCGGTTAACATGGCACATAAAGGCAAATATACTGCCGTTATGTCGCATCGCTCTGGTGAAACGGAAGATGTCACTATCGCTGACCTTGCGGTTGCCACCAATTGCGGTCAGATCAAAACGGGCAGTCTGGCGCGTTCGGACAGGTTGGCAAAATATAACCAGCTTATCCGCATCGAAGAAGAATTGGGCGGGTCTGCTTATTATCCTGGTATGGAAATTTTTGCCTAAACGGCATTTGGCAGAGCTTTTAGGCCGGGAATGATGCCATTAAGCGCATTTTCCGGCCATCGCTGCAATTAACGCTTGTCACGCCGAATCAATTGTGATTCAAGGGCGTATGCAACGCAAACGTCACGTAAAATCAACCTTGCGCTCATCCTTGGGCTCTGGACTAGCTATGTTGGCGCTTTTGGCGATTGCGGCTTATGCGATGGTTGGCCCTACAGGCGTTTTGGCGTGGGGCGA
Organism: uncultured Sphingomonadaceae bacterium; assembly: GCA_947503245.1. Lineage (GTDB taxonomy): Bacteria > Pseudomonadota > Alphaproteobacteria > Sphingomonadales > Sphingomonadaceae > Alterisphingorhabdus. The sequence continues at coordinate 62,578 of CANNCV010000003.1, read as the reverse complement.
ATATCAAAAGCAATTGCAGGAACGGCAGCAAGAACTGGCTGTTCTGGAAGAGCGGGAGCATGCTCTTGCCAACCGGATACGGTTGCTCGCGCCAGGTAATGCAGATCCAGACCTTGCTGGCGAACTTATCCGTAAAGAGCTAAATGTCGTGCATCCTGATGAGATTATTATCCCGCTAAAATAATTTCCCAAATAGGTTAAAAGTAACATCAATTAACCTATATTTGTGCGTTGCGCAGTTGGCGCAACTTCGACTATATCCTTTCAGGATATTCCTCCCCTTTAAGGACATGGCATTGACTGACTCCAGTGAAAAAACCCCTGTTACGCGCGCCGCAAAAGGCAAGCCTGGCAAACCTAAACGGTTTAAGGCTGATAAAGAAACATTGTTGGAACTTTACCGGCAAATGCTTCTGATCCGACGCTTTGAGGAAAAGGCAGGGCAACTTTACGGATTGGGCCTGATTGGCGGCTTTTGCCATCTTTACATCGGACAAGAGGCTGTTGCTGTAGGCCTGCAATCAGCAATGAACGAAGGTGAAGACAGTGTTATCACTGGCTATCGCGATCATGGTCACATGTTAGCATATGGGATCGATCCACGGGTTATCATGGCGGAACTGACCGGCCGCCAGGCAGGTATTTCCAAAGGCAAGGGCGGTTCGATGCACATGTTTAGTGTCGAACAGAAATTTTATGGCGGGCACGGTATCGTTGGTGCTCAAGTCTCTTTGGGCGCCGGACTGGGCTTTGCGCACAAATATCGTGATGATGGCGGCGTTTGCTTGTCTTACTTTGGTGATGGCGCTGCCAACCAAGGGCAGGTTTATGAGAGCTTTAATATGGCTGAGCTTTGGAAGCTGCCTGTTATTTTTGCTATCGAAAACAATCAATATGCCATGGGCACAAGTGTGAACCGTGCCTCTGCCGAAGATCAGCTTTACCGCCGTGGTGAGAGTTTCCGCATTCCTGGTATTCAAGTTAACGGCATGGATGTGCTGGAGGTTCGCGGTGCAGCGGAAACAGCTCTTAAATGGGTAAGGGAGGGTAATGGCCCGATCTTGTTGGAGTTGAAAACATATCGTTATCGCGGGCACTCAATGTCTGATCCTGCAAAATATCGTAGCCGTGATGAAGTGCAGGAAATGCGTGATAAGTCTGATCCGATTGAGGGTGCCAAGGCTGAATTGTTGAAAATGAAGGTTAGCGAGGAAGAGTTGAAGGCACTTGATAAAGAGATACGTAAAATAGTTGCGGACTCAGCTGACTTTGCAGAAAACTCGCCAGAACCGGAGCTGTCTGAGCTTTACACCGATATTTTGGTGGAGAAATACTAATGGCTATCGAACTTAAAATGCCTGCTTTGTCGCCAACTATGGAAGAAGGCACTTTGGCCAAATGGTTGGTTAAAGTGGGGGACGAAGTTTCCTCTGGCGATATCATTGCTGAGATTGAGACTGATAAGGCCACAATGGAATTTGAAGCCATTGACGAGGGCGAAATTACAGAATTGCTTGTTGCAGAAGGCACGGAAAACGTTGCCGTTGGCACTGTCATTGCGCGTATGGCTGGCGAAGATGACGAAGAAGAGCCTGCACAAACTTCACCTGCTGCTGAAAAGCCAGCTGAAACCAAAGATGCGGCCCCTATAACTGTATCTGCTCCAGAGCGCACGGAAACGGCAGCGGATCCCGCCATTCCAGAAGGTACGCCAATGGTTTCAACAACAGTGCGTGAGGCCTTGCGCGATGCAATGGCTGAAGAAATGCGCACTGATGATCGCGTTTTCGTAATGGGTGAAGAAGTTGCTGAATACCAAGGCGCTTATAAAGTCACGCAAGGTCTGTTGGAAGAATTTGGCGATCGCAGAGTTATTGATACGCCTATAACCGAATATGGTTTTGCCGGCGTAGGCTCAGGCGCAGCCATGGGCGGATTGCGCCCTGTGATCGAATTCATGACCTTCAACTTTGCGATGCAGGCGATTGACCACATCATTAATTCTGCGGCCAAGACAAATTATATGTCGGGCGGCCAGATGCGGTGCCCTATCGTGTTCCGTGGACCCAATGGCGCGGCTAGCCGGGTTGGCGCGCAGCATAGTCAAAATTATGGCCCATGGTATGCTAGTGTACCGGGTCTCATCGTGATCGCGCCTTATGATTCCGCTGATGCCAAAGGCCTTTTGAAAGCAGCTATCCGCACTGAAGATCCGGTTGTCTTCTTGGAAAATGAATTGCTTTACGGTCGCAGTTTTGATGTTCCGCAACTGGATGATCATGTCCTGCCTATTGGCAAGGCACGTATTATGCGTGAAGGCAATGACCTTACTATTGTCAGCTATTCCATCGGTGTCGGCTTGGCTTTGGAAGCAGCTGAGCAATTGGCGGGTGAGGGGATTGATGCGGAGGTTATCGACCTCAGAACCCTTCGTCCATTAGATACGAAAGCCGTATTGGACAGCCTTGCGAAAACAAACCGCATGATTGTAGTTGAAGAGGGTTGGCCAACCTGCTCAATCGCTAGCGAGATTTCAGCGCTGGCCATGGAGCAAGGATTTGACGATCTGGACGCGCCTGTATTGCGGGTTGCTAATGAAGATGTACCAATGCCTTATGCTGCTAACCTTGAAGCGGCGATGCTGGTAGATGTTCCAAAGATTGTGTCTGCGGCCAAGACAGTTTGCTATAAAGATTGATGAGAATGAGGGGCTAGGTAGATAAATTGCCCAGCCTCTCATTAAACATTAATTTCATTAGACGTCGGTAAAACGATTACCGCAGCTGTAAACAAAACTACCATCGCGAGTGATAGCTTGGTTGGTTACGCGGTCATCTCTTATCGAGAAGGCCGCTTCCTGCTTTAACCGTCTGCCGGAAACGAATGTGTCGCCAAACAATCCGTTATAGTCATAAAAGATTTCAACATACATGACGGCGCTTCCGCGCTCTGCGCGTATTTCGTTACCTGCCGGACCCATGCCGATAAAGCTAGGTGTATTGCGTTCAAAAGTACCTTGCACGCCATAATCGGATTGCACTTGCAGCAACCCAATACAACGCTGCCATCTTATCCGTTGAAAGCGACCATTAGTATTGGTCTCAAGACTCGACAAAATGACCCTGCCATTTTGCAAAAGATTAAACCGTTCACCCTGTAAGCGAACACCGGCAAAAACTGAACCAATGTCAGTTTCAAACACAACGCGTCCATTACTACCGGTCACCGTTTGGCCCATGCGTGATGCGTTATCTGCCAAGGTAAGCGCAGACTGACTCACATTCATTTGCGTCACTGCCAGAAAGGCGATTTCCGTCCCATATAGGCCTAAGCCCATGAAAATAGGTAAGCTATATGCAAATTCTATAAGGGCCAAACCGCTTTTGCTGGATCGAAGTTGACCTAAGGTTTTGCGGAACCGTTTAAGGGGTTTGATAATCATGGGCATGGCTCCACTGAAACTTGGTCACGGCCTGATTGGATGCCATATGGTTGGTTGCGCAGCACCGTTGTTAAATCCATGCTGTTAGATTGGGACTGTCCCAAGAGACCGTAAAGCGGGAAAATACGGTCATAGGTCAGCGTTACCGTATAGAGCACAACGTCATTTGGTCCGCCAATACCTGACGCACCCAAATCTGCGTCCCAAGTACCATTGCCATTTTCGTCTTCAAAAGAGTCACCGGTATCGCATTCACCGTCACTATCAACATCATTGATAACAGCTTCAGGGCGCGCAACATCGGCAAAGTCAAAATAGCTTTGGCGCGAGAAACTGAGCGACGAGCTGGAATTGATCGTCTGCATCCGGCGTGTGATTTCTGCATCGATTGAGCTCTGGCTTGCTGGCGCTGTCTCAAGCGTAGAATCGCGTGCAGCATCAAGCACAGCCCCTGAAAATGTTGCTCTCAAAAAGACGGTATATCCGATGTCGAATGTACCCATCAGTAACAGCATGAAGCTGGGTGCAATGATAGCAAATTCCACAAGGGTTGCGCCTTTTTGATCTTTGCGCAGTTTTTGGATCTGAGAGAAAAGGCTCATTGTGTCAGCCTCAATTCTGCGATCTGTTCGGCAATGCTGGCAAATGCGTCATTCAAAGTAGAGGCATCTTCGGCTGTGAATGAGCTGTCGGTACTGGCACAGCGGGTCAGTTCATTGGTCAATGCGGTGTTAAATGCGATGACCCAAACACGAATGCCCTTTGCCTTAATGGCTTCACACATTTCCGTATAGCGGGTTGTATGACGGTTAAACAACTCGGGAGAATATGCCGCGCTACTCGTGCCGGTTGTATTGCCGGAAATGCGGCCATCATGGCGTTCTATGCCATAAGCCGATACCGTACCGTCCGACGGAACCAAGTCGCCATCGGTCATGAAAATAAGATGACGGCCAACAAAACCCAGATTGGACGGTGTTTCATTGACATTGACTTGAAACAAACCATCAGGGCTGGAAAGGCGTGCGCCCCAGATCAAGCCGATATCATGATATGTACCGCCATCAGGCCGTAAAGCGTTGGTATACCCTTGGATATCCGTTAAAGCACCATATTCGGCTAGCAAAGCTGCCTGTTGAGGGCATGCTGTCTGCGGCAGAAAACTGCTAATTGAGCTTCGTGTCCACGGATTGCTAGAGCTGCCAGATAATTGTGTCGTATTAAAGTTACGGCGCACATATGCTTCCGGCCAATATGGTCTCCAACGCCCTGCATCACTGGTAGGTACACCATCAATGTCCAGATCCAATAGGCCCGCTGGCGTAAAACCAGTAGATGGCACAAAATCAACACTATTGCTCGCTACCGTATCACGCTCTTCTATACATCCCGCCCATGTAAAATTGCTGGAAGAAAGATTTGTAGGGTCTGGAGTCGCAGCGCCAGTCTTATACGTGCTGACATCAAGTTCCCTTTCTTCTAAAACAATATCGTAAGTGGTAACGTCTTCTTCATAAACCGCGCAGCGGAATTGACCACTATGAAATTCCCATCGCAAAACCACATCAACGCCGCTTGTAGTGCGGGCATTGCCGCTACAGGTACTTTGAGGACGGTTTGTGAAAAATAGTAACTCGTCCTCTGTGCGGCTTGTCGTTTCCGCAGTCTCATAATCATAGCTATCGACAATCCAGTCCGGATTGAGGAGATATCCTGTGTTTACAGTTTGCGAATAGGGTACAAAGGAATAGCGGATACGTGCATTGCTGCTCGCCGCCGCGCCCTGCACAATATTGTAAAAAGAATCGAGAGACGAACGCAAAGCGCCAAGGCGCGAGGTCGTTGATAATGAATTGAAACTACGCCCCTCTTGCGTGCCAAAGCTGGCAAAATAGGAACTGCATTCTGAAGAGTTTGCATCTTCTGGGCAAGCCATGGACCCGGTTGTATCCAAGACGAAGGTAATGTCGGAGTTTGCAACCTCTAACTGCGCCTGACAATCAACACTGATATCTAAATCGTCAATAGTGAACATATCCATGACCACAGTCGGCATGGTTACAGTCGCAACGCCATTCACGCTTGAATCGCCATTGCCCGCAGTTGGCGTAAATACCAAATTTGTTGTATTGAGATAACCGCCAGGGAAGTTCACATTGAAATAGTCACCGGCAACATCTGCCGCAGCTGTATCAAAACTGCCGTCACCGACAGCACGTCGCCCTGCCAGCACACCGGCATCACAGGCTTGTTGTAAACGGGTTTGCACCATATAGGCGCGGCTGATATCAACGCCACTACCGATCATTGCGGTCATAGGCACTAAGCCCGCCGCTACCATAGCCAGTGTGTTGCCCGACTTATTACGTATTAGCGACTGCAATATAGTCGTAATATTTGAGCGAGACTGATCTTTTTTAAACGACATGTACGCATGACCCCAAAATTCTAAAACACCTTCTGAAGACAGAAAATGCCCTCGACCTTGCGATCCTTTTAGCCAATTCTGGTAAATTGAATTCTTAATAACAGGGTTACGAAGCGATTAACCATGATAAGCCCGCCAGAGCGCGCTATGAGCAGTCACTATGATTGATAATAACCCTGATTATCCCTTGCAAAAGCTAGTATTTGCTTATGCTAAGGCGAAAGAGCGCGTGCCTTTTGAAGTCATTTTCGGACTCGATTCACAATGTGCAAAAGTCGCGGCTTCAACGAGTGAAATGCTTATCGGACAGATGCGTCTGGCCTGGTGGCGTGACGTCATCGCTAAAGATCCTGCAAACCGGCCCAAAGGACACCCTTATATAAGCGTGTTGAATCAACTGCCCAGCAATGATCAGCTTGGCTGTTTGGATGACTTGGTGAATTGCTGGGAGGCTTTTCTGGTATCTAACCGGTCCGTAGCGGATATTGATGAGCTTGTGACATCACGCGCCAAGGCGTTTTGCAATTTCTTGAGCGGTTATACACATATAGGCGATATGGAGGTGTTGAACACGACACTCAAAACCTATGCTCAATGGCAAATATTGCGCAGAACGGCGTTAATTGAAGATGAGGTTAAGCGAAATATGCTTTTGCAGGACAGCCGCGAAAAAATATTGGAACTCATGTCTAAGCGTCTGAGAAATATTCCTAAACCAATTAAAATATTCGCAAAGCTGATTAATAATGACCTTGCGTTAAAAAATATCAATAAGCCGCTTTTGCGCCCTTCCACAGCACTTCGTATTATATACTATGGACTGACCTGAATTCTCTGCGATACTATTCCGCATAGTCGCAAGGGAGGGATATATGGGCAAATATTTTGTTGGTGGTATAGCGTCGATAATCTTGATGCTGGGTGGTTTTCTTTTCTTTTACAGCCAAGCGCAAGAGGAACAGCCTGTTTTGGCTCCTGAACCACCCGAACCAATTGCAGAAGCTCCTTTGGAATTGCCCAGTGCTGATACAGAAGGGCTGGTCGGCCCCGCACCTCCAGAAGCCACTAATCTTACCAAGGAACAGCGTCGTTTTGGCCGCTATGATCGTAACTTTGATAAGATTATTACCCGCATGGAAATGATGGCTTCGCGCACAGCAGATTTTCGCAAGCTGGATAAGGATGGCAACAATTTGCTGACATTTGAAGAATGGGCGGTGCGCACATCAAATCGGTTCGCAAGTGCCGATGCCGACGCAGATGGTGAGTTAACCCCGGAAGAATTTGCAACAACCAAACCAAAGGCCCGTAAAAAGCCCAGATGCGCTTGCTAGCCGTATGGCGCTAATGACGTCATCCATTGGGTCAAATCGGTTCTTGCCCTTGCTGTATAAGCCTCTTTACGCTGTTTCTTCGGTATCTTTTTGCCCATAATAGGGGGGAAAAGACCAAAGTTGATATTCATTGGCTGATAATCACTGGCATCTGCATCGCCCGTAATGTGCGCCAATAAAGCGCCCAATGATGTTGTAAATGGCGGTGTTTCAAAAGGCAGGTTGCGCAATTCTGCTAAGGCCATGCGCGCTGCCAAAAGGCCTATTGCGCTGCTCTCAACATAACCTTCGCAGCCAGTGATCTGGCCGGCAAAGCGTATATGCGGCGCTGACTTTAACCGCAATTGCCGGTCCAGCAAGGTTGGTGAATTGATAAATGTGTTGCGATGAAGACCGCCCAATCGTGCAAATTCTGCATTTTCTAGGCCAGGAATTGTTCTGAACAATTCTACTTGCGCGCCATATTTCAATTTGGTCTGAAACCCGACCATATTCCACAATGTGCCCAATTTATTATCTTGTCGCAGCTGCACCACCGCATAGGGCCAGCGACCAGTGCGCGGATCATCAAGGCCGACCGGTTTCATCGGGCCATAGCGCAGGGTATCAACCCCGCGTGACGCCATGACTTCAATCGGCATACAGCCTTCAAAATACGGGGTATTTTGTTCCCATTCCTTAAATTCTGTCTTTTCGCCATCCATCAAACCCTGATGGAAGGTAAGATATTGATCTTTGTTCATTGGGCAATTGATATAGTCTTTGCCATCGCCATCTTCGCTTCCCCGGTCCCAGCGGGATTGCTTCCATGCAATGTCCATATCAATACTGTCATGATGGACGATGGGGGCGATAGCGTCAAAAAAGGCGAGGGCGTCACTGCCTGTCGCTGCGCCAATACTTTCTGCCAATGACTGCGCTGTAAGAGGACCAGTGGCAACAATTGTTAAACCCGCTTCGGGCAATTGTTTAACGCACTCTCTAACAACATCAATATTTTCATGTTCATTCAATATCTTGGAAACATGATCTGAGAATATATCGCGGTCCACAGCCAAGGCGGACCCTGCGGGCACTTTGGCCAGTTCTGCGCAGTGCATGATTATAGAATCAAGCTGCCGCATTTCCGAATGCAACAGACCGACCGCATTGCGCTCTGCATCATCAGAGCGGAAGCTGTTGGAGCAGACCAGTTCAGCCAAGCCATCGGTTTGGTGGGCAGGGGTCATCTCACCCGATCCACGCATTTCTGACAAACGGACTTTTACGCCAGCCTTAGCCAGCTGCCATGCAGCTTCTGAACCAGCCAGTCCGCCGCCAATAATGTGGACATCATATTTTTGCGTAACATTTTGCATTTAAGCCCTATGCCAATAAGCAGCTGTTGCGGCAATTCTTTTGAGTGTTTATGCAAAATTTGCATCACTGGAGGAGCTTTATAATGCGCCGCGCATTGTCTGAAGACAGACCATTTCTGGTTTTAAGTCTGATATTGGCTATTGGATTCCCCTTTCTGCGTGATAGCAGTCTGGGCGATGTTTTCTTAATGGTGTGGAAAGCGGGCGCCGTGGCCAGCTTGGCCGCTTATGCTTTGCGGCGTTTATCGGGTAAAAAGGCTCTTTTCCTAGTGCTTTATCTGGCCCTGTCTGCACTTGGCGATGCTTTGATTATCATTGATATGGTATGGGGCGGAGCAGCTTTTTTTGCGGCGCATATTTCTGCGATTATTATGTTCGATCATTATCACGGTGGTAAATTTACTAAGGGCCAATCAATTTTCACGAATTTTTTGATTTTCGCCGTATTCACCGTTATTTTCGCCTTCAGTAACCCAGATGGAACCTGGCTCACTTTCATATATGGATTGTCAGTTGGCATGATGATTGTCACGGCATGGACTAGTGCCTATCCTCGCTATCAAGTGGGTATTGGCGTCATTCTAGTTGTCATATATGATATGCTAGCAATTCTCTCTATGGGAACGTTAGATAATCTTCAGCTGGCAAGCATACTTGTCTGGCCGCTATATTATATCGGGCAATTGATGATCTGCACGGGCGTAGTGCGGGCTTTGAGAGCCGATCGAGCAGTGCAGATAGGATAAAAGATGATGGAAAAAAACGCGGATGAACCCGCGCAGTCCCGCTTAACCTCTCAAAATTTAATCCTCAGTTGAACTGTTCTCATCATTCGACGCGCCATCTGCTTCACCTTCTGGCGCTTCCAAATCGCCATCCGCCTCGTCATCGTCTTCACCATCGCTTTCCTGAATGCGTGCTGCGCTGACCACATGCTCATTCTTGGCAACATCGAACAGTTTTACACCAGAGCTGTTGCGCCCAATAACCCGCATACCGTCAATATTGATACGGATTAGCTTGGCCTGGTCGGTGACCAGCATCAATTGCTCGCCATTAGCGGCAGGGAAGCTGGCTACGACCGGGCCATTGCGTTTGATATTGTCAATATTGGCAATGCCTTGGCCGCCGCGTCCTGATTGACGATATTCATAGGCCGAAGAACGCTTGCCATAGCCATTGGCGCAAACAGTCAGGATAAAGTCTTCACTCTCGGCCAATGTCTGCATTTTCTCATCAGACAAAGTTGACGCTGTGTCATTTTCCTTCCACGCAGCGCTGCGCAGATAGGCATCGCGTTCGTCAGGTGTCGCATCAACGCCGCGCAATACGGACAGCGAGATGACCTCATCGTCGCCTTTCAAGGTTACGCCGCGCACACCTTGCGATGTTCGGCTCTGAAATTCGCGAACCTGTGTCGCGCCAAAGCGAATGGCTTTACCCAGACGCGTTGCAAGCAAGACATCATCATCTTCCGTCAACAGTTCGACACCGATTAAGCGATCGTCGCTATCATCATCAAAACGCATGGCAATCTTGCCATTGGAAGGGATGTTGGTGAATGCCGCCATGGAATTGCGGCGCACCGTGCCTTTTGCCGTGGCAAACATGACATGCAGATTTTCCCACTCATCCTCGTCTTCCGGAAGCGGCAGCACTGTCGATATGGTCTCGCCTTGCGCTAAGGGCAGCAAATTGACCATCGGGCGGCCACGTGTTTGCGGGCCACCTTCCGGCAATTTCCACACTTTCAGACGGTAAACCTGACCGTGGTTGGAGAAGAACAGCACCGGCGTATGGGTAGAGGTCACAAAAAGTGACGTCACGACGTCTTCATCTTTGGTCGACATGCCGGCACGGCCTTTGCCGCCGCGCCTTTGCGCACGGAAGGTTTCCAGCGCAGTACGTTTAATATAGCCATCATGGGTAACTGTGACGACCATGTCACCACGTTCCATCAGGTCTTCATCATCTAAACCATCCCAGGCCGGCATGATTTCACTAACGCGCGGCGTGGCAAATTCTTCACGCACGGCAATCAGCTCTTCGCGCATGACGGCATAGAGTTTCTCTCTATCACCCAAAATTGCTAGATATTCAGCGATATCATCGGAGAGAGTTTTCAATTCATTGCCGATTTCATCACGCCCCAGAGCGGTTAAGCGATGCAAGCGCAAATCAAGAATTGCGCGCACCTGGGCTTCGCTTAATTGATAGCTATCACCTTCGACATCGCTCTCTAAAGCTTCGATCAAGCGGATATAAGGTGCAATCTCTGCTACTGGCCATTTGCGTGCCAGCAATGTGCCCCGCGCTTCAACAGGGCTGGATGAACCGCGAATAATCTTCACGACTTCATCTAAATTGGTGACTGCAACAACAAGACCGAGCAAGATATGTGCGCGGTCACGTGCCTTTTTCAATTCAAACTTTGTACGCCGCGTAATGATTTGCTCACGAAAGCTCACAAAGCTTGTAAGGGCCGTGCGCAATGTAAATGTCTCTGGGCGGCCATTGCGGATAGCCAGCATATTTGCCGGGAAACCGGTCTGGGCTGGCGTATGACGCCATAATTGGTTCAACACGACTTCTGCCGTAGCATCGCGTTTTAGATCGACCACGACGCGCACACCGGCTCGGCTCGATTCATCGCGGATGTCTGACACACCTTCAATACGGCCGTCTTTGGCAGCATCTGCTATTTTTTCAACAAGTCCAGATTTGCCAACTTGATAAGGAATGGAGGTCAATACGATAGAACGCTTTTCGCCGCGCCTTTCTTCAATAGTGTGCCGAGCGCGCATAAGAACAGATCCGCGGCCAGTTGTGTAAGCCGAGCGCGCGCCAGCATTGCCTAAGATTAAGGGGGCAGTCGGAAAATCAGGGCCGGGAACAATTTCCATTAGCCGTTCGTCACTGGTGGTCGGATCGTCCATTAATTCTAAACAGGCGTTGATTACTTCGCCCAAATTGTGCGGCGGAATATTGGTTGCCATACCGACAGCGATGCCGCCAGCGCCGTTGACCAGCAAATTGGGGAAGCGGGCAGGGAGAACCTGAGGTTCATGCTCGCTACCATCATAATTTGGCGTAAAATCAACAGTATCTTTATCGAGATCATCGAGCAGGAAGTTGGCGACCTTTGCCAAGCGTGCTTCGGTATAACGTTCTGCTGCTGGCGGATCAGGATCCATTGATCCGAAATTGCCTTGACCATCAATGAGAGGAACCCGCATCGACCAAGGCTGTGTAAGGCGCGCAAGAGCGTCATAGATCGCCTGATTGCCATGCGGGTGGTATTTACCCATGCAATCACCGACAATACGCGCAGATTTGCGATAAGGCCGGTTAAAATAATAGCTGTTTTCGCGGCAGGTCCAGAGGATACGGCGGTGAACCGGCTTTAGACCGTCATGGATGTCAGGCAAGGCGCGGCTGACAATAACCGACATGGCATAGTCCAGATAGCTGGACTTCATCTCGTCGACAATATCGATTGGCGCTATGTCAGATGGTCCTGGATCAAAACTTTCAGGGCCAATGGGGTCATCCGTCACTATAGAAATATCCTATCAAAAAACTCCCATAATTATTAGGCGATTGACCGGTCTTTGACCAGCCATAGAGCCTAAAGGAGAGGGTTTATCGACAGCTAATTTGCGGGTGCATCATAAGCTGGTTCTCAGCAAGCCATGTATGATATTATGGCGTGATTTCCTGACCATCCCAAGCAAAGGCCTTGCCAGATTGTGCAGGATTTAACTGTTTGATAACGCGAAGCATTTTCTCAGCAGAATATGCCGGTGTAAATAATGTATTATCGGGGACAGAGCGTTGAAAAGGTTCGCTGAGAGATGAGTCAACGGTTCCCGGATGAATAGCAATGGCAAGGGCTGCTGGATTTTTGCGAACCCATTCAATAGCAATATTGCGGATAAACATATGCAAAGCGGCTTTGGAGGCTCGGTAGCCATACCATCCACCAAGATGATTATCAGAAATACTGCCAACGCGCGCGCCTAGCGCTGCAAATATAGCTCGGTCCTTGCGCGGCAAAAGTGGCATAAAATGTTTCGCCACCATGGCAGGGCCGATGGCGTTGACCTGATATACATGGGAAAGCCACTCGCCATCCAGTTCGCGCAGTGATTTTTCAGGCTGCTTGTCTTGCTGATGCAAAATGCCAGTGGCACACAAAATCAGGCTAGGGCTAGCGTTCTTGTCAGCGACAAATTGTGCACAATCTGCTATAGATTGCTCATCGCTGATATCGATAAAATGATCGTCTGACGAATGACGCGATAACCGGAAAACGTGGTTGTAATCGCCTGATTCTTCAAGACTATTTGCCAATGCACTGCCGATGGCACCGCCTGCACCTATGACCACGGCATCATGACGCCGTGACGTCATGTGCGTATAAATCGCCAGCTATGTTGATCGCTGTTTTCGGCATCAAATGCATAGCCATCAACATCAAAATGCTTGATATCTTCCGGCTCTACCAAGCGATTGTCACAAATATAGCGAGCCATAAGGCCGCGAGCGCGTTTTGCTGCAAAACTCTGGAATTTGGGTCCGTCAGGTCCATTTTGCCGGAAATCCATAGTGATGACCGGCAATGTTATGTGTTTCCTGCCCGTTTCAATTGCTGCAAAATATTCTTGGCTCGCCAGATTGATGATCGCTTTTGAACCAGCTTCTGCTGCACTGTGTTGAACCGATTTGGCTGGAGCATCACCCCAAAAATCAGTAAGTTTTTTGCGACGCGGCGCCCAGCGTGTACCCATCTCTAAGCGATGTGGGCGAATAGGATCTAATGGGCGAAGCAAGCCATATAAACCCGATAATATCCGCAAGTGATTCTGCGCATAATCCAGGGCAGGTTCATCTATAGTTTCCGCATCAAAGCCTGTATAGACATCACCATTATAGGCAAATAATGCTTGTTTTTCAGCTTGTTCGAAAAAGTTTTTATAACGCTTTCTATTGAGTTCTATCAAAGCATCGGAAACAGGCATGATGGTTTTGAGTTTGGGGCCGGAAAAGCGGCTCAGTGCCGATACCAAGGCTTCGGTTTTTTCGGGAAATGGTATCTCGCTGATTGTATCAACGGGCGAAGGGCTCTCAAAATCGAGCGATTTGGCTGGGGAGATGAGTATAATCATGTTGATAATCTAGATAACATATTATGATTTCGCTAGAGGCGATAATAACTTTCTATTCAATTTCTATTCAGAGCACCTTACATATAATGGCATCATAGGATTAACCCTGGAGGCAGATACTGCCGCAAAATCTAGGTCGGCCTTGGCCGAAGCATTTTTGGAGAGTTTTTATGCGAACACACTTTTTATACAGTTTAACGTTGGGCCTTGCTGTGTCCGGATTTGCAATGACGTCGGTATTGCTGCCCGCAGACGCAGCTTTTGCGCAAAAAAAGAAAAAGAAGAAGAAGAAAAAGAAGGATGAGCAGCCGCAAGAGCAGCTATCACCCGAATTTATCACACCTTATAATGCTGCTTTGACAGCGCTTGGCGCAAAAGATGCTGCCACCACTGAATCACAATTAAGTCAAGCTGCTTTGGTTGCAAACACAACGGACGAAAAATTTCGTCTGGGCAATGCTTATGTTCAACTCGGCGGTATGAAGAGTGACGCTTCTATTCAGCGTAAAGGTCTGGATTTGATGCTGGACAGCGGGCGCGTTTCACCTACAGACATGCCGCGACTAAGCTCAGCTTCCGGTAGATTTGCCTATGGCGCGGGCGATTATGCACTGGCCGAAAGCCGTCTGAAGACTGCTATCGATGGTGGATATTACGGCGACAATACAGAATTGTTATATGTTGATTCAGTTTTTCAACAGGGACGTAACGAAGAAGGCTTACAACTGCTGGAAGCCACAGTACGCCGTATTCAGCAAAGCGGTGCTGCGGTACCTGAAGATTATTACCGGCGAGGTGTTCGCCGTGCATATAACGCAAAAAACACACAAGCGACGACAGCATGGAGCCAAAAGTGGGTCGCTGCATATCCCAACAAAACCAGCTGGCGTGATGCGCTGGTTTTATTTCGTGATGCATCAGGCTTTGGTTCACAAACCAATGTTGACCTCATGCGATTGATGCGGGCATCAAATGCCCTAGTCAGTGAAAGAGATTATGCAGAATATGTTGAAAATGCTGATCCTAGGCGATTGCCAGGTGAAGTGCTTAGTATCATTGAGGAAGGTATTGCCAAAGGCACGCTAAAATCCGGCGATGAATTTTTTGGTGAGCAGCTCGGCATGGCAAGATCGCGCGTTGCAGAAGATCGCAGTTCTTTGGCATCAGGCGGCGCGTCCTCTCGCAGTTCATCAAATCCACGTATTGCGATCGGTACCGCAGATGCATATTTGGGTTATGGTGAATATGCAGAAGCCATTGCGCTGTACAATGTCGCGCTTGAAAAACCTGGCGTAGATAGCGATCTGGTAAATACACGTATTGGCATTAGCAATGCCATGGCTGGCAATTGGGACGCTGCGAAAGGCGCATTTGCAAAAGTTGGCGGAGCGCGTACAGATTTGGCAAAATTCTGGCTCATCTGGGTAGATAATCAAGTTGCCGCGAGTGCGGCGGCTCCTGCCGCTGGTTGATAACCAAGCTCTCTTCAAAAAACAAAACCGGCGCAAATTGGCTAAACCCATTTGCGCCGGTTTTTTATAAACCTATAAAATCATAACTGGATTAGATTATTTGCCTTCAAACGGTACGCCGGGCAGGTTTTTAGAAGTTCGTATCGTCAAAGATGTTTTGATGCTGTCCACATGCGGGCCAACGGTTAGCTTGGAGGTTAGAAACTCCTGAAAACTCTGCAAATCACGTGATAATATTTTCAATATAAAATCAACTTCGCCATTCAACATATGACATTCGCGCACTTCCTCTAACGCAGTGACATGTTCTTCAAATTCTCGCAGAGCATATTCGGCCTGGCTCTTCAAACTGACCATAGCATAAACGGTAATCGCATATCCAAGCGCAACGGGGTCAATATCGGCATGATAACCGCGTATAATTTTTGCTTCTTCCAAGGCGCGCACACGGCGCAGACATGGGGGAGCGGTAAGACCAACCCGAACTGCCAGATCGACATTGGTTATGCGACCTTCAGATTGTAACTCAGACAGCAGCATGCGATCTATGTCATCAAGATTGTGATTAGCCATGATTTACCCCATTTGCCTAAAATTGTGATTATCGCCCAAAGCGCTTACATTAAATGTAATTTAATGAAAGAATGTAGGTTTTAACCATAATAATATTATTATTTAGCGCAATTGTCTCATATTGCAACGGTCCTTTTATGGCGGCTTTAACTTTCCGGAAACCACAGCTAAGCTGCATTTATTAACATTCGATACCGGAAAACCACCAGTGCTGCCTTATTATGATGACAGATTATCGACAGTGCTAGCTGGTCCTGTGCCAGAGCGGGCATTAGCACGTGTACAATATCGGCAACTTCTTGATTTGCTGAGTAATATACCCGGATATGATTCAAAGCAGGCTGAGCCAAAGACCGGGATTTCCTTCTCTCCCGATCAAATGATCGCTGGGATTACCAGGCTGCATCAATTGTCATTACGGATGACGGATCAGCAAAAGAGTGACGCAATAGATGAGCTTCACAAGCCAATACAATCACCTGCACTGTTAAATTATCTTTTCTCGAAATCGTCAACACAGCAAGCCGCGATCAAAAAATGTCAATTCACGCCAGAGCAATGGCGTTCGATGCAGCCATTATTTGGAGAGAAAGCGCAGCAATTTCTTATAAGTGAAGGTTTGTTGGGTACAGCAGATGCAAAGCTTGTAAATGTCATTGCTGAAAAGACTAACAAGATAAGCTTTGTAAGCGGTCAGTCACCATCAGATAACCCGGCAGACTTGCTCATACTGGATGTGAATGATCAAGAAAAGCAGCCAGAGGTGCTCAACGCGTCAGATGCTGAAGACACGCATTTAGGTAAACAGTCTATCGCTGGTCAAAGCCGGCAAAAGCAGCAGAATATTGGCGATATCGTTGCCCGCATAGAGACCTTTAAGAAAAGCAAAAGCCAGCAAGATGCTTTTCCCAATGCGATGACGCAATTGCCATTTCATGATTTGGATAATCCGGACGGTCTGGAGCGGAAGCAGGTCTTTCTAACCGATCAAAAGGGTATGATCATTGTCGCCAGTCACGATAAATTGACGGGTATCAATCTCTTCAACAATGCTGAGGAGGCAATTTGGGGCTGCGATGTAGCGACGTGCAAACGTTTTGCAATGCGTATGGCGATCAAAAAGGGGTTCACTATCTTACCGGATAGCGAAGGGCAGGTTTTGCAAATGACCGCTCATCCACAATTTGATCAGAACAGCGACTTTGTGGGTTATTTGGGAGCAATTTCAAAAGCTCAGAGCCACTCTGAAAGCGATGCGACAGATGTGGTGAATGAATCGCGCAGTGACCATTATCGGCAACTCATTCATGAATTGCGTACACCTGTTGGTGCGTTAAAGGGGTTCGCCGAAATATTGGAAAGCCAGCTATTCGGTCCTGTTTCGCAGCAATATCGTCAAATGGCGAAAACTATCGTGAGAGACAGCGATATATTACTGTCGCATTTCCATCATCTGAAATATTTTGAGCAAGACAATGCATCGACAGCCGCACCATCTGCCACGCCCGTGGCGGAATATGTGCAGTCACTTTATAAAGTCACTGAAGTCATGGTGCCTGCAGTTGCCACAGAAATTAACATATATTCTGGTGGCAAATTGCTGTTGGGGCGAGAGACTTGCGAAGCGCTTACGCATTGGTTCGAATATTTTGCGGCCGGCTATGCTGATCATATCACCGTTACCTTCGAAACTGGCAAAGATGAAAATATTGTTCGTGCACAGTTTTCCGGCAAAGTCACCGCGACTGACGGCAGGATAGACAAGCGCAATGATGAAATGCGGGCCTTTGCTTTATTATTGGGCGAAGCAAGACTTTTAGAGGCTGGCCTCAAGATTGAGAGCGATCATCATCACACGATTATGGACTTGCCGGTTATCCCTGTTATGACAACAACAGTATAAGGGATTCTTAGGCAATATTTGTGTCATTTAGCGCGCTCAATCTTCCACCGAAGAAGCCGGAATGGTTTTCATTTCCAGATTCTTTCGGTCAGCGTTTTATCGTCACTGTTGATACAGAAGAAGATTTTGACTGGAACAAACCTATATCCCGCACAGGCTATGGTTTGGACAGTCTCGAACGCTTAGACCGGTTTCAACAATTTTGTGAAGGTCATGGCGTCATACCGATTTATTTGGTTGATTATCCCGTTATTACGCATGAGCCAGCCGCGGAACGGTTGCGCGAGTTTGTTAGCAAAGGTGTTGCGGCAGTAGGAGCACAATTGCATCCTTGGGTTAGTCCGCCATTTTCTGAAGAGACGAATAACTTCAACAGTTTTGCAGGCAACCTTCCTAAAGAGCTTGAGCGTGCGAAATTGCTTTCGCTGGTTGAAAAAATAGAACAGTCTATTGGGCAAGCGCCCATTATCTATCGCGCAGGACGCTATGGAGCGGGGCCAAATACGGCGCAGATCCTTCATGAGGCCGGAATTTTGATCGACACCTCTGTTAGGAGCAAATTTGATTATAGTGGGTCGGATGGACCGGACTATAAAGATCATCCGGTAAAACCATATTGGTTGGATGAAGGGCATAATCTGTTGGAACTGCCTTTGACGACCATGTTCTGGGGTTTATTAAGGCGGCAGGGGGACTTTATTTTTCCGCGCCTTTCCAACCGGCCAACATTGCGCGCGGCTTTAGCGCGTACGAATCTGCTTGAGCGTATTGCACTTACCCCCGAAGGGATAACCGTCGATGAAGCCATTCGTGCGATAGATATGGCGCTTGATGAGCATTTGCAGTTGCTAACATTTTCTTTTCACTCACCATCTTTACAGCCAGGACATACCCCATATGTCAGAAATAGGGATGACCTTGACCGGCTATATGATTGGTGGCGGCGGGTCTTTGCCTATTGTGGGCTGCGCAACATCAAGCCTGCATCTTTGCATGATATTAAAGCTGCGGCCTTTTCATAAAGGCCGCTTTTACGATTTTGTCAGTGCTATTTTGGGAAAATATGGTTTTGTCGCTTGCCAAGAGAATATCCTTTCGGCTAGGGGGCTGGCAATGGGTTTGGGCCTGTAGCTCAGTTGGTTAGAGCTGGCCGCTCATAACGGCTAGGTCGGGGGTTCGAGTCCCTCCGGGCCCACCAAAATTTATCGGTCTAACCGGTAAATGCATTTGCTGTAAAAAGCTGATGCAATGTCAATATGTCGGGGAGTGGCGCAGCCTGGTAGCGCACCTGTTTTGGGTACAGGGGGTCGCAGGTTCAAATCCTGTCTCCCCGACCATATTGTCACTAAGGTCTTTTCAGAAACCAGATTCTTCAGAAAATAAAAAAAAGGCAGATGCTCCACTGGAACACCTGCCATAATATTTTATAGTTCAAGTAGCTTATGGTGAAGTTGGTATATCATCGTCGTCATCGGCAAGAATAATGATACCGCCCACTACAGCGGCGGCGGCGATCAATGATAATATGATCGGGAAGCCACCTTCTTCAGCAGCAACTGCTGCGGCTTCTTCAGCGGCGGCGGGAGCAGCTGGCGCTGCCTTGACTGGCAAAACGCACCCCGCAGGACTGGAAGCGCAAATACCGCTATAATTTGTAGCGATAAGACCGGCGCGTGCCTGCACTGCAGTTGAGCCAATAACTAGCATCAAACTTGCAGCAACCGTAGCAATTTTTGCAAAAAGTTTCATTTTAAACTCCCATATCTACATAGTAACATTCTTGAAAACCTATGTTACGTAATAATACTGAAAGCCCATTGTGAGCGATCTGGATATTTTATAGAGTCATTAAGAAAAAACAAAAAGTAAACTTACATAAATCACTATATATGGCATTGTAAAAATAAGTAACTATATTAAATTTAGGTTTACATGTATATACAAATCAATAAGAGTAACTTTGTGTATATAACCTTGACGATCCATAATATCATACAATAGGAATTTATTGTGATTGAAATGTGTGTAGGAAAGGATCATCAATGCAATTATCTAAAAGAACTTTATGCATGACCGGCATGATTGCGCTGGGCATGAGCGGGGGAAATGCTTATGCGCAAACTGGGCCATTGGATGGCAGCGAACTGCGCGGGCACACTGTTGATGTTGTCTTTGCAGATGGTACTAGCAACAGTGTCTTTTTTGCACCCAATGGCCAAGCGCAGATAAATGGCGCTGGGGCTAATGCCACAGGGAGCTGGTCAGTTCGTGGTAATCAACTGTGCTTGCAGAGCGGAAATATGCAGGAATGTTGGAATTATAGTCAGCGCTTTGTTGCTGGACGGCCATTATCTTTGGCCAGCAGCTGTAACGAAACGTCGCGGTGGACTGCGCGTTCTGTAAATCCACCACCGCCCGCGCCTCAGCAAGAGGTGGCACCAGTTCAACGCGGGGAACGCGGTTAATTTGCGCCTAAAGATTCCCCAAAATATCGTGCGCTTGAGCGTGCTTGCCATAGCGGCTTTCACTGCTATGGGAAGCACCGCTTTGGCCCGCGGTGACGGGGATCTGACAACATATTATGCGGACCAAGAACTCGCGAATATCGCTAACCAATATTCTCCGCCGATTCTGGATTATGGTGAATTTGGAAAGAGCCAGCAGCAAAACAATCTGCTGGTCACGCGTTTTGCGGCTGCCATTCGTGATTTTGATCGGCGATGGGGTGTTCTGCCACAATTTGACTTGGTTTACACGCGGCGATTGGCTGAGGGCGCTAGCGGCGATGATGTTACGCAGCTGAGGCTGCGCCTTGGGCTATCGTCAAAGCCGTTTTATGATCCCGCTTTGTCAGAAAAGATATTTGCATATCGGCGTGATCATGGTCTGGCGTCAGGCTTTCATGCGGATGAGGCCCTGATTATCTCATTAAATAAAGGGCATGGAGCGCATAGACGCGTGCTCAATGTTAATTTGCAACGTGCAAAAGAATTGCCAGTTTTTTTGGGCAAGAAATTTATATTGGTCGATGCAGCCAAGCAGCAGCTTTACATGTTCGAAGATGGCCGCTCTGTAAAATCCATGCGAGTCATTGTGGGTAAGCCTAGCGACCCCACACCAATGATGGCTGGTTTGATACGATATTCCGTGCTCAATCCTTATTGGAATATCCCGCCCGATCTAACCAGAGATCGTTATGCCCCGCGGGTTATTGCCCGCGGTGAGAGCTATTTACAAAGTGCCGGGTTCGAAGCTCTGTCTGACTGGACCAGTGAAGCCACAATATTGCAGCATGATGAGGTCAATTGGCAAGCTGTAGCAAAAGGCGAAACAGAATTACGCCTGCGGCAACGACCTGGCCCGGGCAATGGCATGGGCGCAATTAAATTTATGTTTCCCAATGACTTTGGCGTCTATCTGCATGACACGCCTGGCAAGACCCTGTTTACACGTGAGAGCAGGGCATTAAGCGCGGGTTGTGTAAGGGTGGAGTTTCCATGGCTACTCGCCAAATGGATATATGGTGAGCGACCGGTTACCAATACTTTGGAGCCTGAACAGAATGTTCCTTTGCCGCAGCCGATGCCTGTCTATCTGACCTATTTTACCGTTATGCCGACACCATTTGGTTTGGATTATCGCGATGACATCTACAACCGTGATGATAGAACACAATTATTGTCGGCTAAGATGGATAGTCCGATATAATCACTGGAGATATTCCGGCCCAGTATCACTCTGCATCTTCGGAGTTTTGGCCCTTATCATTCTGTTCGACCTTCCCGCTATTGGCCTCCGGTTCCACATTATTGAGGGAATCAATTTCAATTTGCATCGCTGCGTCCGCTGCTTCTTCTAATGTTTCTGCGCTCTTATCAATTTGCTGTTCTTCGGTAAGGTTAGTATCTTCTGAAGCCACATCTTCCGGCACTTTGCTGCATGCTGTGACAAAGGCCAGCGCGATAAGGGCACAACAAAAGCGGATATTCAAAGTCATTGCTCAACCGGTCTGGCCGCAATATCGGCCTCGCTATTGGCGATGATAGAAAGAACCGTCACCCAAGCGGCGACATTCTGTTTCATCATGGCCGGGTCAATTTTATCAAGCGTATCATCAGGCGTGTGATGCAGATCAAAATAGTCTGTGCCATCCTGCTGAAGATCGATTGCGTTTACACCCAAACGCACTAGTGGACCATTATCAGGGCCGCCGCTAGCCGGAGCAGCCCATGGCCCTATCCCCAAAGTGGACAACGCATTGGTGATTTCTGTTTTGAGAGCGTGATTGCCCTCTGGCAGTTTAAATTCAACGCGGTAAATGCGCCCTGCGCCAAAGTCTGACTCCATGGCGATCGCATGGCCCTTTGCGCCATATTTTTCGGCATAGGCGCGGCCGCCCCATATGCCCACTTCCTCTGACCCAAACCAGACAATGCGTATTGTGCGCTTGGGTTGACCCGCATCTTTAATCAGCTTCGCTGCGGCAGTTGTAATGGCCACACCTGCACCATCATCAACAGCGCCAGTGCCCAAATCCCAACTGTCTAAATGGCCACCAATCACAATGATGGGCAGGCTAGGGTCACTACCTGGAATTTCGGCGATCACATTGCCCGATGTTTGCACGCCTATATTGCGCGGTGTCATCTTCATGCGGATGCGCACAGGCTCACCCAATGTTTTTGCACGTTCTATAATCCGGTCCAGATTCTCTGCGTCAGGAATGGATATCGCCCCTGCCGGTATGGGCTTTGCATCGCCAAAACTGGTGTTTCCTGTGTGTGGATTGCGATGATAATCCGTTCCAACAGAGCGGATGACCATAGCAGATGCCCCTTTTTCAGAAGCAACGCGCGGTCCAAAAAAGCGCACCCCGCCAAAATAGCCATAGGATGATCCATCCTGCGTGCGCGTCATATCATGGCTGACATAAGCAATTTTGCCATTCAGACTGTTATCAGGAATGGCTTGTAGATCGGCCAAAGTGCGGAAATGGACAATCTCACCTTCCATGCCATCTTCGCCAGTGGATGCGCTGTTACCCAATGCGGTGATGTGCATATTATGCGGGAAGGGAGCGATGATTTGCGCGACCTCTTCGCCGCGAACCCATGTCGGGAGCTCAAAATTATCAACCCGAATATTTTCAAAACCCAAAGCCGTAAGTTTCTTTACGGCCCAATCGCGGGCGCGTGCCTCAGCCTCTGTTCCGGCTAGTCTAGGCCCGACTTCGGTCGTAAGTCCCTCAACAATTTCATAAGCAGTATCATCGGCAAGAGCCTTTTCCTGAAGCTCTGCGACATTAAACTGTGCATAGGCAGGGGCAGAAAAAATAAGGGCGCTGGCAAGCGCGGCGAATCCGGTGCTGAGATGTTTCATAGCCAATGTGTTTAACCAGCGTCTGAATTTTTGCAAATGCCTCTCTTGCAGCACTGGTCAGCCTTCGCTAGGCAGCGCTCGCATCAATAAGAAATTTGAAAACAGGACAATTCGCCATGGCCGTGCAGTATAGCTACGTTATGAAAGGTCTGACTAAGACCTATCCCGGCGCCAATAAGCCGACTCTTAATGATATTAATCTGCAATTTTTACCGGATGCGAAGATCGGTATTGTCGGGCCAAATGGCGCGGGTAAATCGACCTTGATGAAAATCATGGCGGGCATGGATACCGAATTTGCCGGCGAAGCATGGGCAGGTGAGGGCATTCGTGTTGGCTATCTGGCACAGGAGCCACATCTTGATGACAGCAAGACTGTCAAAGAGAATGTTATGGACGGTGTGCGTGAGGTGGCAGACCTTGTCGACCGTTTTAATGAAATTACTGGCCTGATGGCGGACCCACCAGAAGATGTGGATTTTGACGCATTGATGGAAGAGATGGGCGACCTACAAGGCAAAATTGATGCCGTTGATGGCTGGACGCTGGATAACCAGCTGGAAATCGCCATGGAGGCGCTGCGCTGCCCGCCGGGTGATGCTCAGGTGACCAATCTTTCAGGCGGTGAGCGCCGCCGTGTCGCATTGTGTCGCTTGCTGCTTGATAAGCCGGAAATCCTGTTGCTCGATGAGCCTACCAACCATTTGGATGCCGAAAGCGTCGCTTGGCTGGAGAACCATTTGGTTGAGTATAAAGGCAATGTTATCATGGTCACCCACGATCGCTATTTCCTCGACAATGTAGTGAAATGGGTGCTGGAGCTCGATCGCGGACGCTATTTTGCTTATGAGTCCAACTATTCAGGCTATTTGGAGAAAAAGGCCAAGCGGCTTGAGCAGGAATCGCGCGAAGACCAAGGGCGTCAAAAGGCGATTAATCAGGAGCTGGACTGGATCAGGCAAAACCCGAAAGGCCGCCAAACAAAGTCCAAAGCGCGGATTAAGAGCTTTGATCAATTGGTCGAAGCGCAGGAAAATCGCGATCCGGGCAAAGCGCAAATCCTTATCCAAACACCGGCCCGTCTGGGTGGCAAAGTCATTGAAGCTGAGGGTCTAACCAAGGCCTATGGCGATAAATTGTTGTTTGAAAATCTGAACTTCACGCTGCCACCGGGCGGTATTGTTGGGGTTATCGGGCCAAATGGTGCGGGTAAATCCACATTGTTCAAACTGATTACGGGGCAAGAAACACCCGATAGCGGCACCATAGAGGTCGGCTCCACGGTGCAACTGGGCTATGTTGACCAAAGCCGTGATGATTTGGACCCGAATAAGAATGTCTGGGAAGAGATTTCCGATGGGCTGGATTTCTTCACCTTCGGCAAACATGACGTACAAACCCGCGCATATGTGGGGGCATTTAACTTTAAAGGCACGGACCAACAGAAGAAAGTCGGTCAGCTATCGGGCGGTGAACGCAACCGCGTGCATATGGCCAAGATGCTTAAAGAAGGCGGCAACGTGCTGCTGCTCGATGAGCCGACAAACGATCTTGACGTGGAAACGCTGCGTGCGCTTGAGGACGCTCTGGAGAGCTTTGCCGGCTGCGCCGTGGTCATCTCGCATGATCGCTTCTTCCTTGACCGCTTGGCAACGCACATCCTCGCTTTTGAAGGCGACAGCCATGTTGAATGGTTTGAAGGAAATTTTGAAAGCTATGAGGAAGATAAGCGCCGCAGATTGGGTGATGCAGCAGATCGCCCGACAAGACTGGCATATAAAAAGCTGACACGGTGAGGTAGGTGCCCGGATTTGTTAAGGTTGGTGCGATAATTTTTGCCGCGATATTTGTTATCTTCGCAACTCTTGTTATTTTCGCTATATGCCGATCTCTGTTCAAAACCTCAAAAACAACAAGTTTTCTGACAGGCCTATCCATCTCTTTTTGCATAGCATTTTGGTTAATGTGGAGTGCCTTTGGAGAGCATCATACAGATATTGAAGTCTCAAGTTTTGATAGTTCCTTTCCTGAGCTAGTCCAGCATGGTGCGAAAGGCATCCGAGGACATGAGTGGATTGATTATCTTTCTGATGGAGAATACTATATGTTTTCCATAGAACCTGAGAATTTTGACAGCTTTGTATCTAAATATTCTCTTACGAGCGGTGCGGATCCACATGGATATAATAATTACCTGACCGTTGCGGGTGGAGTAACTCCTGATTGGATGCCAGATCAAGATTGTGAAGATGGTAAAGCCTATCATTCAGTTGATCTAAGCTCAGGATATTTTACGAGGTTTAACTTTTATTACTGCCCGATCCAAAAAATTGGATACATGGCGTATGTCAGAATTTGATGCCCTCATATAGCAGACAGCATTTATGATTGATTGACCAAATTCCAAGTTAAATAATATTGGAAAGTGCATCGTCATCCTGAACTCGAATCTCGATCCAGAGCAGTATGCGCTAAGAATTTTGGCTCTGGACTCCGGGTCAAGTCTGGGGTGACGAACGTTATTTGATAGCGAAAGCTTAAATATCTCAGCCTAACATCAAGGCACCAACCACTGACTATTCCAACTATCGACCTTTTCGTCATAGGTAAACACCGTGCGTCTATGCCCAGTATGGGCCAGGTAGAGCCATTCAATTGTTGTGATCTCGGTCAATAGCAACGCAAAGTTTTTGCGGCCTTCTTCGCTCCGTTCCATAGTGGGTTCAACACCTTCAAGGTCAGAGGGAAGGCCGGATATGGGGGTATCTGTCGGGCTGCCCGGTGCTGGGTCTGCCAGATAGCAACGGCGTGAGAATGGTACCGATTTTTGCCAGGCATCGTCTGCACGGGGGCTATCATGATCAATCCGGCCATGGCCTTGCATGCGCAGTTGCGTTTTGCCCTTTGCATCATAGGCCAGAACTGAGACCGGAATGCCGTCGCCGATCATATCAGATTTGGCAGCACGCAGATCGGTATGGAAACGCAGAAGGCGCGTTTCTGGATCAGCTTCGCGCAACACCATGACGCGCTGTGTTGCCTTGCCATCGGGCAGGGCGTTGGCAATGGTCAACACATGGAAGCTATGGCGACGGTCTTTCCCGCCGCGGCGCAATTGCTGCCAGATATGCGCCAAAATATCATCATGATTGTCCATGATAAGATCATTGCTCATGCGGTGGTGCCTATCACGATTTCATCTTTTGCGGTTGCCAAAGAGGTAATGATGATCGCCGTCATTGCCACCAAAAAGCCGGGAATAATCTCGTAAATGCCGCCAAAGCCCAAAAAGTCACTGTTTAGCCCCAAGGCTATCCATATAATGACAGTGACAGCACCTGTTACAAGCCCAGCAACGGCGCCAGCGCCAGTAGTTTTACGCCAGCAAAGCGATAATAATATCAGCGGCCCAAATGCCGCGCCAAAGCCGGCCCATGCGTTGGAAACCAGACCCAGCACCTGACTATCAGGGTCAATGGCAATCAGCCCTGCCAATATCGCCACTGCCGCGACCGAAAGGCGGCCAATCGTAACCAGCTCACCCTCACTGGCATCTTTGCGCAGGAATTGCCGATAAAAATCCTCGGTCAAAGATGATGATGACACCAAAAGCTGCGAAGAAATGGTGCTCATAATCGCGGCGAGCAAGGCCGCCAGCAAAAAGCCTGTTATCAAAGGGTGAAACAGAGTGTCGGCCAGCAATATGAATATCGTCTCTGGATCATCCAGTTGCAGGCCATTGCTTTCCACATAAGCGCGGCCAGCAAGCGCAATACCAATCGCCCCCAATAATGCAGCGCCCATCCAGCTCATCCCGATAGCGCGGGCGCGCGGCACGTCGGACACGCTGCGCAATGCCATGAAGCGCACAATGATATGCGGCTGCCCAAAATAGCCAAGGCCCCACGCTGTAGCAGACATAAACCCTATAAATGTCAGTCCTGTCGTCAGACTGGTCAATTCAGGGTTTATTGCATACAGAATATCGCCCGTAGCAGCCCATCCACCCAGATCAGACATGGCGACAATCGGCATCAGCACCAACGCAACGACCATGATGCAGCCTTGCACAAAGTCGGTCAGGCTAACGGCAAGAAAGCCGCCAAACATTGTATAGGCCAGCACTATGGCAGCGGTTAGCCACACACCGAGCAGATAGTCCTGACCAAAGGCGCTGGCGAACAATTTGCCGCCCCCGACCAGACCTGCAGCAGTGTAAACCGTGAAAAACACGATGATCACAATGGCCGAAATACTGCGCAGCCATATTGCTTCATCGGGGAAACGCCGCCCCAGAAATTGTGGAATGGTCAGGCTGTTATCAAGCTGTTCAGTTTGTTCACGCAGGCGCGGCGCGACAATGATCCAATTGGCAAGGGCACCTGCAAAAAGCCCGATGCCAATCCACGCTTCGACAAGGCCAGACACATATAGTGCGCCCGGCAGACCCAATAAAAGCCAACCAGACATATCCGATGCACCAGCGGACAGAGCCGCAACTGAGGGTGATAATTGGCGGCCGCCCAACATATAGCCCGCAATATCATTGGTGGATTTGCGCCAAGCATATAAGCCGATGGCGATCATACCCACAAAATAGAGGGCAAGCGTAACGAGCGTTCCTGTCTGCATGGCGATGTTCGATAGACGATCTAGAGAGGGTGAGCAACGCCAACGGGGAAGAGATATGATGCTTTTACCGTTTGCTGGCATTGATTCACTTCCAACTCGTCGCTATTTGCAACTGCATGAACGATATGTCTGCAACGCCCGATAAACGCCCCGATTCCCAACGGGTTCGTAAGCCTGACTGGATCCGTGTAAAAGCACCGGTCAGCAAGGGTTTTCACGAAACACGCAAATTGATGCGTGAGCTTAATCTGAATACCGTGTGCGAAGAGGCGGCATGTCCCAATATCGGCGAATGCTGGACCAAAAAACATGCCACAGTGATGATCCTTGGCGATGTTTGCACGCGCGCCTGCGCTTTTTGTAATGTGAAAACGGGTATGCCGCGCCCTGTTGACCCGATGGAGCCGGAAAACCTAGCGATTGCAGCAGGCAAAATGGGGTTGGAACATATTGTTATTACTTCGGTTGATCGTGACGATCTGCCCGATGGCGGCGCTAGCCAATTTGTGAAGGTGATTGAGGCGCTGCGCCGCACCAGCCCGAACACAACTATTGAGATTTTGACGCCCGATTTCCGGAACAAATCAGAGGCCGCGATTGAGGCCATCGTCTCTGCACGGCCCGATGTTTATAATCACAATCTGGAGACGGTGCCGCGCCTTTACCCAACCATTCGTCCGGGTGCGCGTTATTATGCATCCTTGCGATTGCTGGAACAGGTTAAGCGCCATGACCCCAGCATCTTTACCAAGTCCGGCATCATGTTGGGGCTGGGTGAGGAAAGGCTGGAAGTGCATCAGGTGATGGATGATATGCGCTCTGCGGACATTGATTTTATGACTATGGGTCAATATCTGCAACCTACGCCAAAGCATGCCAAAGTCATAGATTTTGTAACGCCAAAGGCCTTTGACGCTTATGCAGCCATTGGCCGCGCGAAAGGCTTTTTGCTGGTCGCATCCAGCCCGCTTACGCGTTCAAGCTATCATGCTGGTGACGATTTTGCGAAGATGAAAGCTGCGCGTGATAAGCAGCTTGCGGCCAAGGCTATTTAGGTAAAGCCAAACGCATCATGCCCCAACACTCCGAAACACGGTATCTGCCTTATACACCAGAGCAAGTTTATGCGCTGGTGGCAGATGTGGGCAGCTATGCTGAGTTTTTGCCATGGGTTATCGGCACCCGCATCAAATCTGATAGTGAAACTGAGATGATTGCCGATATGATCGTCGGTTTTAAGCATTTGCGCGAGAAATTCACATCACATGTGAAGAAGGAGCCGGGCCAATCCATATGTGTGGAGTATCTCGATGGGCCGTTGCGCAATCTGGAGAATATCTGGAAGTTTCGTTCCCATGGTGACGGACAATGTGCAGTGGATTTCAGTGTCAGCTTTGCATTCAAAAATCGCATTTTTGAAAATCTGGCAGGGCAATATTTTGATAAGGCTTTCCGCAAAATGGTCTCTGCTTTTGAAGAGCGTGCGGCTGAGCTTTATGGCAGCAGCAATTCTAATGCGAACAACGCCGCCTGATCACGAATATCAGCGCGGCTAAGCTCTGAGCCAAAGTCTTTGTGCCAGCTTTCTGGCGTTTGCCCTTTCATTGCGCGCCCAAACATAACTGTGCCCACCGGCTTTTCTTCCGAACCACCGCCGGGCCCCGCAATACCAGTTATAGACACAGCAATATCGGCACGAGAGTGCTGCAAGGTACCAACGGCCATTTCACGGGCTACGATCTCTGAAACCGCGCCATTACTGGTAATGATGTGCGGATCGACGCCCAACATCTCTGACTTTGCTTCATTACTGTATGTCACAAAGCCGCGATCCACCACGGCAGAGCTACCCGCAATGCCCGTCAGCGCAGCGCTGACCATGCCGCCAGTACAGCTTTCTGCCACGGCTACCAATCTGTTAGCGGCAATGTTGGCCTGAATAATGCGGTTAGCCAACAGTGGAATAGCTTGATGATTTGTGTCTATATTGTTGGTCTCTCGCATCGTCAGTCAATCAGCTTGTTCACGCGCGGCAACGATAAGTGCGCTGGCCTGTGCGGCTATACCTTCTTTGCGTCCTGTAAACCCTAGAGCTTCTGTTGTAGTGGCTTTTACACTGACTTGATCAGGCCGCACATCCAATACTTCAGCAATCCTCATGCGCATATTTTCGCGGTGCGGTTTTATTTTGGGTGCTTCACAGATCAAAGTCACATCCAGATTGGAAATGTGATAGCCGGCCGCTTGTGCCAATTTGCCAGCATGTTGCAAAAACCGATCTGAAGAGGCGCCTTTCCATTCTGGGTCAGTATCGGGGAAATGGTCGCCAATATCGCCCATCGCCAATGCGCCTAATATAGCATCGGTCAGAGCGTGCAGGCCGACATCGGCATCACTATGACCTTTAAGCCCATGATCGTGCGGAATTTTGATGCCGCAAAGCCAGATATGATCGCCCGGCTCAAAACGATGCACATCATAGCCATTGCCCATGCGAATGGATGAAGGGGTGGTTGATGAGAGAGGGGGGGGTACAGAGCTTTCTGTCACATCAATTCTTTCGGGTAGATTATTGGTAAAATCTTCAGCAAAGGTCATCTTTGCCAATCGTTCATCGCCGCGCACTGTCGCAACCTCATGGCCGAAATGCTGGGCCATGCGGGCATCATCAGTAGGTTCTGTAGAATCTGCCTGCCAAATATCATGGGCATGTTTGATGATGCCAAAATGAAATGCTTGCGGTGTTTGCACACGCAGAAAATCATCGCGATCAACAGCTTGTCCAAGAATGCCACCATTATTTGTCACCATGCTGTCTGCTATGGGAAGGGTGGGCACGGCGGCTTTTTCAGAATTCAGAGCTTGGATTAGTGCTGATATCGTGCCGTCAACATCAAGCCCAAATGGGCGCGCTGCATCATGGATGAGCGTTGGTGCGTCGTCACTTGCTATTGTTTCCAAAGATTTTAGCCCTGCATGTACGGACTCGCGGCGTGATGCTCCGCCTTGTGTGTAGAGGATTTTGGGATTGTTAGGCAGAAAGGCTATGGCTTGTTCGCGCTGGCCTTCGCCCAATACGATCACTAGCTTTACTAGTGTAGGGAAGCGCAAAAATGCTTCGACACTATGGAGCAATAACGGTTTACCGTGAACGATGCGGAACTGTTTTGGTATATCGCCGCCGGCGCGCTCTCCGCGGCCTGCCGCAACGATGACGGCGTAAAATTGTTTCATGACCCATCTCTTGGCAAATTGCTCACATCATGTCCACGCTTGCGATTGCATGAATTGAGCGCTATTTGGCGCTTATTCCTCAACCCTAGCGCAGCATAGCAGATTTTATGACAGTCTTGACACCTATATCCATCGGTCAGCATCGTATTGAATGCCCTGTGATTTTGGCACCTATGACTGGTGTGACCGATAGGCCGTTTCGTACCTTGGTTCGGCGTTATGGTTCCGGTTTAAATGTTACTGAGATGATTGCGAGTGAAGCCATGATCCGCGAAACGCGGCAATCACTGCAAAAGGCAGCTTGGGATGCAAGTGAAGAACCGGTTTCCATGCAATTGGCAGGTTGCTCTCCTTGGCCAATGGCAGAAGCCGCGAAGCTTAATGAAGATCGCGGGGCAGCGATTATTGACATCAATATGGGGTGTCCGGTCAAGAAAGTGGTCAATGGTGATGCTGGCTCTGCACTCATGCGCGACTTGCCATTGGCAGCATCGCTTATTGATGCGACGGTTAAGGCTGTCTCTGTGCCTGTGACCGTGAAAATGCGTATGGGCTGGGACCATGATAGCCTGAATGCGCCTGAGCTCGCCCATATTGCTGAAGATCTGGGTGCTAAAATGATCACTGTGCATGGCCGAACCCGCAACCAAATGTATAAAGGCTCGGCTGATTGGGCCTTTGTCCGCAGCGTTAAAGAGGCTGTGAATATACCGGTTATTGTTAATGGCGATATTTGCAGCATTGCCGATGCTGAAACTGCGTTAGAGCAGAGCAGGGCAGACGGTGTGATGATTGGTCGCGGTGCATATGGAAAGCCATGGTTGCTAGGACAAGTAATGCACTGGTTCATGCAATCGGGGCCGGACAAGGTGGCGCTGCCCGATCCGGATATGGAAGAGCAATATCAGACTTTGATCGAACATTATCAGGCCATGTTGCAGCTTTATGGTGAAGATATCGGCGTTCGCGTCGCGCGCAAACATTTGGGATGGTACACCAAAGGGCTGACAGGTTCAGCTGAGTTTCGCAACCATGTAAACAGGTTGGAATCAGGCCGTGAAGTCTTGGATAATCTGGCGCGTTTCTACGCACCTTGGCGGCGCGCAGCTGCGGCTTAATAGATCACTTTCTGTGTAAAAATAATTGTTACAGAACTGTGTCGATGCAGATTTGCAACGAATATATGTCATATTATTTGATGCAAGCTATGTTTAAGCGCTGCGTTTCCGGTAAAATGCAGTTTTATCACGGCCAAGCGATGAATTTTTGCAACATTTGTGTTTCTTCTGCCACGTCCCTGCGTTAATCATAACAGAATGAATGCAGCAACCTTTCTGACCCCTGTTGCCAAATGGTTCAAATCAGACCATGCAGATGAAGATGCTATTGGTCGAGAGCGCAGCTTTGCGATACTCGAATGGGCGTCTGCGATTACCTTGTTGGTTATGCTGGCCGTTACAACCAATATTATAGGCAGCCGTACTGTTGCCAATGGTGTTTTGCCGGCCGTTTGGGCATCCACCTTGCTCATTGCAAATTTAATACCGGCCATGCTGGTTCTTGTCTTATTGGCGCGCAGAATTGCCAAATATCGGGCAAGGCAAAGCATTGCTGGCTCTGAAGGGCTGTATCACACGCGTCTTGTCGGGCTTTTTGCGGTAGTTGCCGCAGTGCCCACTTTGCTGGTTGTGCTGTTTGCTTCGCTCATGTTTCAATATGGCGTTGAGTTTTGGTATTCAGATCGTGCGCGCTTGGTCCTTGAAAATGCCAATGAACTCGCATTGGGTTATCGCGATCAAAGCGCAGAAAATGTGCGGGCCGAAACGGATGCCATGGCCAAAGATATGCGTATCTCCCTGTTGGAAGCGGACCAAGACAGCCCGGAACTGGCAGAAGCATATAGTTTTCAAGTATTGGTGCGCCGTTTCCAAGAGTCTGCGATTTTTGAGCGTGGTAGCGATGGTGTTTTGCGGACCATTGTCGGAGTCGATCTTGCTGAAGGGGAATTGGCCGAACGCATTACTGATGAAATGTTTAGCGATCTTGCTAAAGGGCAGGATGTATCCTTAATCTATGGCAGTGATAGCATCAGAGCTCTGGCTCCGGTTGACCTGCAATCCAATATCTTTCTGTTTGTTTCTCGTGCTTCAAGCCAATCCTCATTGAGCCAATGGGAGAGGGCAGAGGAAATCTTGCGCGATTATGATGCGCTGGCTGGAAGAACCCAATCTTTGCAATTGCGCTTTAATGGCGCACTATATGTCGCATCATTGCTGCTATTGGCGATTGCTCTCTGGGTCGCGTTAAAATTTGCTGATCGTCTGGTGGCGCCTTTGGCGGAGTTGGTTGCTGCGTCACGAGAAATTAGCCAAGGCAATTTCTCGGCCAGAGTAAAAACCGAAGACTCTCGGGATGAGTTGGCTATTATGAGCCGCGCCTTTAATTCCATGACCGAAAGGCTGGACGGACAGCATAAGGCACTGGTCACGGCCAACCATCAGCTGGATGATCGCCGGGCCTTTATGCAGACTGTTGTAGAGTCAGTGACTGCCGGAATTATATCTGTTGATGATGAAGAGCGGATACAATTGATGAACAGCGCGGCCGAGGCGTTGCTATTGGAAGGTAAGCAAGAATATCATGCTCAGCCATTATCAAGCATAGCGCCATTTTTGACTGATTTATTAGCTTCAGAACAGACCAGCGGTGTCGTGCAATATCGTTTGCATAATGATCTGTTGACGCTCGCCGTTCGCATTGGCGAGGGCGGCATGGGTAAGGTTATCACTTTTGAAGATATCACCCAGCAATTGCTCGATCAAAGACAGGCGGCTTGGTCAGACGTAGCGCGCAGAATTGCGCATGAGATTAAAAACCCGCTGACACCTATACAATTGGCGGCTGAACGATTGAAACGCAGATTTTCCTCGCAAATCACAGAGGGTGAGGATGTTTTTGCCAAATTGACTGAAACTATCGTTCGGCAGGTGGGTGACTTGCGGCGCATGGTTGACGAATTTTCGTCCTTTGCGCGTATGCCGAAGCCGGTTTTCAGAGACGAGAATATCATTGATCTGGTGCGGCAAGCGGTGTTTATGCAAAAGGTCGCGCATAGTGAGATTATCTTTGATGCGCCAGAAAGTGACGCTGCGCTTGAGATGGCTTGTGATCGCCGGCAAATCTCCCAAGCCATTACCAACATATTGAAAAACGCGGTGGAGGCTATCCAGTCACGCGCCGAGGCGCGGGAAGGCAATCGCGACCAGCAAGATGATACTCATACTGGTGAAATAAGGGTTGCTGTCGGCCGTGAAAATGGAAAAACCATCATTACCATAGCCGATAACGGCATTGGCTTACCTGAGGATCACGACCATATTTTCGAACCCTATGTCACTACCCGGGCCAAAGGTACGGGGCTTGGCCTCGCTATCGTTAAAAAGATTGTTGAAGAGCATTTTGGTGAAATTGAGTTCAGTGCGTCTGATATTGGCGGCGCGATGGTAACGCTCAGCTTTGATGGGGATAAAACGGCTGCTGCTGAAATGCTGGCGAATGAAAATATGCCGGATGATCGGAATAGTTAAGTGAAGTTAGAAGGATATCAGTTTTGGATATTTTAGTTGTCGATGATGAGCAGGATATTCGCGAACTCGTTGCAGGTGTGCTTGAGGATGATGGGTATAGCTGTAGAACTGCGCATGACAGCGATTCTGCACTGGCTGCGATCAATGAACGCAGGCCAACACTTCTGCTGCTTGACGTATGGCTGAAAGGCAGCAAATTAGATGGTCTTGAACTGCTTGATGAGGTCAAGCTGATCCATCCGGAAATGCCCATTTTGATATTTTCTGGCCATGGCAATATTGACACAGCAGTTTCCGCGCTTTCACGCGGTGCATTAGACTTTATCGAAAAACCGTTTGAAACCGAACGTCTGGTACACCTTATCGGGCGAGCAACAGAGACAGACCGTTTGCAACGTGAAAATGCTCAGCTGCGGAGCAAATTGGGCGTTGCAGAAGAGTTAAACGGCCATTCCAGTGCGATAAATGCCGTGCGCGCAACATTAAAAAAAGTTGCGAATACAGGCAGCCGCTTGCTTATCACCGGTCCTGCCGGTGTGGGTAAAGAAGTGGCCGCCCGCTTATTGCACAGCTGGAGTCCAAGAGCCAAAGCACCATTTGTGACGGTGAATTCTGCCAGAATTACACCTGACAGCTTTGAAGAATTGCTATTTGGCCTTGAGGAGCAAGGCCAGCTTGTTCGTGCTGGATTACTGGAAAATGCGCATGGCGGCACATTATTTCTTGATGAAGTGGCGGATATGCCGCTTTCAACGCAAGCGAAGATATTGCGCGTCCTGACTGATCAGAGTTTTGTACGGGTAGGGGGAAACCGGCCAATTAAGGTCGATGTTCGCTTTGTTTCCGCAACATCAAGAGATCTGCAACAGGAAATTGCGGAGCAGCGCTTCCGAGAAGATTTGTTCTACAGATTGAATGTTGTGCCTGTCGCTATTCCGCCATTGAAAGAGCGTCGCGATGATATTCCTGCTCTTGCAGAGCATTTCTTAGCCCGTTTTGCGGTCGAGCATAATATGTCCTCGCCCAGAATTGGGAGTGAAGCCATGGCCGCTTTCCAAAGCTATGATTGGCCTGGTAATGTCCGCCAATTGCGCAATGTAATTGAACGCACCATCATTTTGGCGCCGCAGGGACACGAAGTTCAGATTGAGCTGGAAATGCTGCCCGCCGAAATTCTGCATGACGAAGATATGCAAGGCTTTGGAGTGTCTTCCTTGACGGGCGTGCCTTTGAGAGAGGCGCGAGAAAATTTTGAGCGTGAATATTTGCGCACACAGATTCGCCGCTTCTCTGGGAATATATCCAAGACCGCCACATTTGTGGGGATGGAACGCTCTGCCTTGCACCGCAAATTGAAATTACTCGGCCTCAACGAACGTAAAATCAACTAATTCGGACTGTAGACACCAAAAACTATATTACTTGTCTCTTGTGCTATTGGCGCAATATCTTATTTATGGGACTGGCAGTGATCGATATTGCGAAACTGGCACTGTTTCATCAGGGGGAATAATGGCGGCGAAACCGACATCTTTACAGGATATGTTTTTGAATGCACTGCGCAAACAGCGCATTCCAGTAACCATGTTTTTGGTAAAAGGCGTGAAATTGCAAGGCGTGGTAACATGGTTTGACAATTTCTCGATCCTGCTGCGGCGGGATGGCCAAACACAGCTGGTTTATAAGCATGCTATTTCTACCATCATGCCTTCAGGGCGTATGGATTTGGCTGAGTTTTATGAATATTCTCAGAAGCTTGCCAAGACGCCGAGCCTACAGGATATTTTCCTGAATGCTGTTCGGCAGTCTGATACTGCTGTCACCATGTTTTTGGTCAATGGTGTAATGTTGCAAGGCAATGTCGCTGCATATGATCTGTTTTGCATGTTGCTAGAGCGTGAAGGCATGGCTCAACTCGCCTATAAGCACGCCGTTTCGACGATACAGCCCAATGAAGAGCTAGATCTTCAATCAGCAACGGAGATTGAGGATTAAGGCAGTCTTTATGCTCTTAACCCAGTTTTCTTTATGATATTTTCGGATGAACGCACTAATATAGATCAGGGCGCCGCTGCGGTTATCGTTTATCCCGATATCGGTCATCATCCAATGATTTCGCATGAAGAGCGGCTTCTTGAAGCAGAAGGGCTTGCGCGTGCAATTGGCATAAATGTGGTTGAAATGCGCGCATATCGGCTGCGGACTATAAAGCCGGGTATTTTGTTCGGCGGCGGTCAGCTTGATGAAATTGCAAGCATAATTGCTGCGCACTCGCTCAAGCTACTCATTGTCGATGGCGCTTTAAGCGCTATCCAACAAAGAAATCTGGAAGAGCGACTGAAAGTTAAAGTGATCGATCGTACCGGGTTGATTTTGGAAGTATTCGGAGAGCGTGCAGCCACGCAAGAGGGACGTTTGCAAGTCGAGCTGGCGCACCTTGATTATCAGGCCGGCCGCTTGGTGCGCAGCTGGACTCACTTGGAACGCCAACGCGGTGGTTATGGCTTTCTTGGTGGTCCAGGTGAGACTCAGATTGAATCTGACCGTCGTATGCTCAATACCCGCCGTGCAAAATTACGACGGGAACTCGGACAGGTCATCAAAACGCGTACTCTACACCGCAGCCGGAGACAAAGGGAAGGGCGGCCATTAATCGCTCTTGTTGGCTATACAAATGCTGGAAAATCAACGCTGTTCAACCGGTTAACGGATAGTGATGTCATGGCCAAAGACATGCTGTTTGCCACTTTGGACCCAACATTGCGGGCGATTGAGCTTCCATCCTTTGGCAAGGCTATGATGTCAGATACCGTTGGTTTTGTTTCAGACCTGCCAACCCAATTGATCGCAGCATTCCGTGCCACGCTTGAAGAGGTTTTGAGCGCTGATATCATTGTCCATGTCCGCGATATTTCGCACCCTTTAACATTGTCGCAAAAGGATGATGTTGAGACTGTGTTGGCTGAAATTGGGGTGGATTTGCGCCATGAAGATAATCTGGACGGTACCCCGCTGATTGAGCTGTGGAACAAGACGGATTTGCTAGATGATGAGCGGCTCGCCGAATTGGCGATGCATGCAGAATCGCAAGCTTATCCGGTTGAATTGGTGTCGGCCATCAATGGGGATGGCGTCGACAAGGCAAGCAACTTGATGAGTGCGTTGCTGACGGAGGGCCATCATAGCTATAAGGTTAGCCTGGATCACAAAGAAGGTGAAGCTCTGGCTTGGTTATATAGGCATGGCACTATTTTGAATGATTATAGCGATGAGCAATATCACAACCTTATCGTGCGTATGGAAAATGCCGATTGGTCCTATTTCCGGCAAAAACTGAAGAATGATAACATCATTATGGATGCTGCTTGAGTTTTACAGCCTGCCAAAGTTCCTCTTTTTCATCCAATGTTAGCGCGTTGAAACGCCCATCTGCCATATCTTCCATTGCGCGAAAACGCCGCTCAAATTTGCGATTAGCATCGCGCAAAGCCGTTTCTGCATCGACTTTATAGTGCCGTACGAGGTTGATCGCGGCAAAAAGCAAGTCGCCAGCTTCCTCATGCTGTTCTGCTGCATTTTTGGCCTCAAACAATTCGCGCTGTTCCTCTGCAATTTTTTCTGCACAACTGGCTGCATCTGGCCAGTCAAAGCCCGTTTTAGCGGCGCGTTTCTGTATTTTCTGAGCGCGCATTGCGGCAGGGAGGGAGAGCGCAATGTCGTCCATAGCGCTATTTTGGCCTTTAGCACCGCGTTCTTCCGTCTTCAGTTCTTCCCAATCCCAATCTTTTTTATCCGCTTCACCAAAAACATGCGGGTGACGCCGTGTCATTTTGTCACAAATGGCTGTAATCACATCATTCAGTGCAAAACTGCCTGCTTCATCGGCCATTTGGCTATGAAATATGATTTGTAGCAGCAAATCACCCAATTCATTCTTCAGCTCATTCATGTCACCCTGAGCGATGGCGTCTTCGACCTCATAAGCCTCCTCAATGGTGTAGGGGGCTATAGTGGAGAAGTTTTGCGCAACATCCCAAGGGCATCCATTGTCTGGATCACGCAGTTGCCGCATGATATTTACCAAAGGCATAATATCAAAATTGTTGCTTGGCTCTGCCGGAGGTTTGCGGGACATGATATTATCCTGAAGGATTGGGATATGCTGATTGCAGGGACGAGTGAAGGTTCAAATGAATGATATGTGTTTAAGTGTGATAATATATATTATGTTAAATTAATTATCATATCCTTACGGCGTTAAACATATGCGCCGCCCTGGCTGCCATCTTCGCTTGCAGGCGCTTCTGAACCAGCGCCAAGATTGAACACATTTTCAATACCGTAGACAACAGCGACACCAATTGCGAAAATCAAAACCCAGACGAGCGCCATTTTGACCGTTTGCTTTAGCGGCAATCTATAACTGATAAGCGCGCTGCCGACCAATACCAGCAACATAACCGAATATATTATATGAAAGCCTTCATAATCCGTCATACCAATTCTCGCTCAAGTCCATCATAGCCAACAGAAACCCTGTGGCTCATTCTGCGATCAATAAGACTATTTGAAAGCGTATCAAAGTCCATGGAGTTATCCATATGGATCAATATTGTTTCCTTGGCATTGCTGTGCCGCGCCAATTCCAAAGCCATATCCAAATTTGCATGAGTCGGATGCGATTCCATGCGCAAACAATCAACAAACAGCAGATCACAATCACGATATTGCTCCACCATATCGTCTTTTATCATTGAAAAGTCAGTAGCATAGCAAACTTTGCTGATATCATTTTTAATGATAACACCGGTTGATCTGGTGCCGCCATGTGGCTGATCTGCAAAATCGAGAATGCAGCCGCTGCTTAGTGGGACCGCATCATCCCATGGCTGAATATCAACAATGGAAGGATAGCCCCCGGTTCCTTCAAATACATAATCAAAACGGCGCTCTAACCGTTCAAATGTATAATCGCGGGCATAGCCAGTGATCGGCTCACGATTGAGGAAAAAGAAACCGCGCAAATCATCAATGCCATGGCAATGATCAGCATGGTCATGCGTCCACACAACATGGGTCACGCAGTCTATATCATTATCAAGGCATTGTTGGCGCAAATCTGGTGATGTGTCGATCAAAACGCCAGTAACAGGGTCGATCTGAATGTGCAGTGATACGCGTGAACGCCTGTTTTTGGGATTGTCAGGATTGCATTTACCCCAAACATTGCCGACGCGCGGCACTCCGGCAGAGGTTCCCGATCCTAACAGCGTCACCTTCATGGCGCAGCCTTGGTGAACAGATTATAGAAGTTTTGGCTAGTCAACGCACCCAGTTCTTCAATGCTTACACCGCGCAAATCAGCCAAAAACTGTGCAGTGTCGCGGACAAATGCCGGCTGACCACGTTTGCCGCGATGAGGTACTGGTGCCAGAAAAGGTGAGTCGGTTTCAACCAATAATAGATGGTCAGGAATTTGCGATGCGACCGATTGCAAGTCTTTGGCATTTTTGAATGTAACAATGCCGGAAATCGACATGGGGATATTCCATTCCACCATGCGCTCTGCAAAATTGGCACTGGCTGTAAAGCAATGGATTAGGACAGGAAACAGCCCCCTCTCCCGCTCTTCCTCAAATATCGCAAGACAATCGTCTTCAGCATCGCGCATATGCACGATCATGGGCAAACCTGTTGCCCGTGCTGCTTGTATATGCTCGCGAAAACAGCTTTTCTGCTGATCGCGGTCGCTATGATCATAATAATAATCAAGCCCGGTTTCACCAATGCCAATAACACGCTCATGCTCGGCCGCTGTAATGAGCAATTCAGATGTCATACCATGATGGTCATCGGCTTCATGTGGGTGAATGCCAACACTGGCCCAGACATCGGGTTCTCTTACTGCTGTAGCGATAACATCATCCCATTCACTCTGCCGTGTCGATATATTGAGCATGGCGCTAACGCCATTATCTCTGGCGCTAGCAAGGATTTCAGGCTGATCTTCAGCCATGCCCTTATAGTTGAGATGACAATGGGAATCGACCAACATCAGCTATTATCCTTAGCTTGAACGACCTCTTGTCGTGGGAATATGGCGACTGGCTTGGCAACCAGATAATCGCTCTGCGCAATATTTGCATACCAGTTTTCATCGTCAAAAGCCGCAAAGTCGCGCTGATCTGTTGCTACGCCCAGCTGATCCAACAAATGCGTCGCTGAAGCAGGAACAACGGGTGAAATAGCCAATGCAAGATATCTCAAGCACCGATAGACCGTGACAAGGACGACATGCATCCGCTCAGGATCCGTCTTTTTCAATGCCCAGGGCGCTTGCTCATCAACATATTGGTTGCAGGCATTAACAGCGCGAAGCCAAGCCTCGATGCCTTGTGAAAAGCGCATGGCAGCAAATTCCTGTGGCAATTCTGATGCGCATGCAGATGCTATTTTGCTTTCCAACGCAATGTCTGCCTCCGCCTGCTGCAATGGCCATAACAATTTGCCATCGCAATTTTTGAACAACATGGACAATGTGCGCTGCGCCAGATTGCCAAAGCTGTTGGCAAGATCAGCATTCACTATATTAACAATGGTTTCAGCAGAGAAGCTCCCATCATTTCCGAAGATGACTTCCCGCATCAGAAAATAGCGTAAACTATCGACGCCATAATCCTCGGCCAATTGCAGCGGTGCCACGACATTGCCTGCCGATTTGGACATTTTCTCGCCCTTGTTCAGCAAGAAGCCATGGGCGAAAACCTGTTTTGGCAGAGCGATATCTGCGCTCATAAGAAATGCTGGCCAATAAACCGCATGAAAGCGGGTAATATCTTTGCCAATCAAATGCACATTGGCCGGCCAGTAATTGGCCATATCATCCGATGGATCGGGATAGCCAAGGCCTGTCAAATAGTTGGTGAGTGCGTCGACCCAAACATACATAACATGCTCGGGACTGCCGGGAACTTTCACGCCCCAATCAAAGCTGGTACGCGAAACGCTCAGGTCTCTTAACCCACCTTCAACGAATTTCATCACTTCATTACGGCGGGATTCAGGAGCTATAAAATTGGGGTTCTCGATGTAGAGAGCTATTAACCGGTCCTGATATTTCGACAATCGGAAGAACCAGCTTTCCTCCGCCGTCCATTCAACGGCGGTGCCTTGTGGTGATAGTTTGACGGACTGGCCTTCGCTATCAACCCCTTCAATCAACTCATCTTCATTGTAAAAAGCCTCGTCGCGGACTGAATACCAGCCTTCATAGCGATCAAGATACATATCGCCTTTATCGACCATGGCCTGCCATATCGCTTGCGATGCGCGGTGATGGTCTTCTTCACTCGTCCGGATAAAGCGCTCATAGGAGATATTAAGGCTATCGCACATTGCGATAAATTGCGCGCTCATCTCATTAGCGAGCTGTGCAGGCGTAACTCCTAACTCTTCGGCTTTTTGTGCCATTTTTAAGCCATGCTCATCAGTACCCGTCTGGAAACGTACATTGCGCCCCGAAAGGCGCTGAAAGCGGGCAATGACATCGGCGGCTATGGCCTCATAAGCATGACCGATATGCGGCGGACCATTAGGGTAGCTAATTGCAGTGGTGATATAAAAATTTTCGGTCATCAAACAGATACTCAAACAGAGTTTATAGCCAACAGGGCTTAATTATGCTCCGTCCTAATCCGCGCAGGCTCTGCCAGCAACCCGGCAATATGGAAAATCAGCGCCTGATTATCATAATTGTAGAATTTTGCCGTATCAATCAGCTTGCGCAAGGATGACCAGCTGTCAAGAGCGGCCTGTCTGGCAGGACCATGTGATGATTTGGCATGCTCTGCCAGTAATGGCGGTAATGTCTGCATGAATGCGACAACGGGCTCTAATCCCCCCAGTTTCGCCGCTGCGACAGCCAATGCCGTGCGCTGGCTGTGATTGCTGTCACCTTCCTCTATAATCCGGTTGGCAATGGCTAACATCTCGGCCTGTTTGCTATCTTGCATAGCGATGATGTCACCAGGAATGCCATTGCTATGTTGTAACACTGATTCACGCGCATCATTACTAACTTTTGCAGCACTGGAATTAAGAAATTCCACCATATGTTCAACGGGTAACGGCTCAAACCTCAGTAACTGGCAGCGTGAGCGAATGGTAGGTAATAATTTTCCGGGGTTATGGGAAATGAGCAGAAAATGAATGTTCTCAGACGGCTCTTCTAGCGATTTTAGCAAGGCATTAGCTGCA
This sequence comes from uncultured Sphingomonadaceae bacterium, assembly GCA_947503245.1. Taxonomy (GTDB): domain Bacteria; phylum Pseudomonadota; class Alphaproteobacteria; order Sphingomonadales; family Sphingomonadaceae; genus Alterisphingorhabdus. The sequence goes on along the minus strand of CANNCV010000003.1, from coordinate 19,812 downwards.
CCGCGCTCCATATCATCAGCAGCATCAATGATGATGACACGATTGCTTCCCAAGGTGGGCCGTGTGGAAAATCGACGCTGTAATAAGCGTATCTGGTCGACCTTGATATTGCGGCCGCGTTCAAAGGCATTGCCCTTTTCAGCCTTTTTCCGTTCTGTATCATTTTTCGGTCCGCGCTTTATAATGTGCAGGTCTGGATGATGATCATTGGTGATCAGTTTTTTTACTCTTGGAACGGCCAAGTCTGACAGTGTTTTTGCATCGGCATTCTGCGCTATTTGCGTCCCATCATCTTGTGATAATATCGCCGCGGCGGCATGCTGAGCGAAGAGGAATTTGCCTAGTCCCTTGCGCCCTGCCAAGATTATACCATGGTGTAATTTTCCCTCTCCCATAGAGGAAATCAGCCATTTCTGCTGATCAATATGACCGAATATAGGTGTCATGACGTCATGAAAGCAATGGCGTTAAATGGGCGGTAATACGGGCGTGAACGGCGTCTATCGAACCATCACCGTCTATGATGCGGAAGCGCCTCGGCTCTTGACGGGCATAGTCCAGAAAACCGTTGCGTACCCTGTCATGGAAATCAGTTTCGCGGTCCTGAATACGGTCGCCTTTGTCGCCATCGCGCTTATGCAAGCGATCCTTGCTGACCGCAGGGTCTATGGTCATCAAAAATGTAAGATCGGGCAATAGGCCATCACTGCCAAATTCATGCAGCGCCATTATATCTTTATCATCCAACCCGCTTGCCGCGCTTTGATAGGCTCTGCTGCTATCAATATAGCGGTCGGTCAGCACCCACTGCCCTTGCGCAAGAGCAGGCTTGATAAGGCGATCTACATGGTCAGCGCGGGCAGCGGCAAAGAGAAGCGCTTCACTTCTTTTATTCCACCTATCTGCATCCCCATTGAGCAGCAATGTACGGATAGCCTCTGCACTATCCGTACCGCCCGGTTCACGGGTTGTGATGACTTGTTGGTTCTGTTCGATCAGCCAGTTGGCGAGGCGCTTTATCTGGGTCGATTTACCCGTCCCCTCACCACCTTCAAAGCTGATGAAATAGCCCCTCATCAGGCAAATATGGACTTTAAGCCATTCCAGATACGCCCGAAAAAACCTGCTTCGGCGACATCTTCTCCAGCAACAAGGGGTAAGGACTGTGGCTCATCATCATCGGGTGAAGTGACAATGAGCTGCGCTACAACATCACCAGCCTTGATTGGCGCTTTGATCGGTCCATCATACACGATTTTCATAGTGTAATTGGAGGCTGCACGCCGCGGCAAAGCTATGGCCAGATCGCGCGGAGCAACCAAAGATACTTCCGTCGCAGAACCCAATTGCACATCTGCACTGCCAACAACTGACCCGGTTTTGAAAAGATCCTCCGCCTTCCAAGCGCGAAAACCCCAAGTCAAAAATTGCACAGATTCCTGAATGCGGCCATTATAGCTGTCCAGTCCGGCCACAACCATTACGATACGCCGTCCGTCACGCTCTGCCGTTCCTGCGAAGCCATAGCCGGCTTCTTCAGTATGGCCGGTTTTTAGCCCATCAGCACCGCGTACACGGCCTAGAATAGGGTTCCGGTTATCTTGTTTGATGCCATTCCAGGTGAATTCTTCTTGCCCGTAAAACTCTGTATAAAGATCTGGAAAATCGCTAATCGTGCTTGCGCCCAATTTGGTGAGATCACGCGCAGTCACATAAGTGCGCCCTTCATCTGGCCAGCCATTGCTGTTGCCAAAACGGCTGTTCTTCATGCCAAGAGATTCTGCGGCATCATTCATCATCTCGACAAATGATTCCTCACTGCCTGCAATACCCTCTGCCAGCACCACACAGGCATCATTGCCTGATAGGGTAACGATACCATGCAACAAATCAGCGACACTTACGCTCTGACCCTCACTCAGGAACATGGTGGACCCTTGATTATTCCATTTTTTGAATGCGCCGCTGCTGACGATAAATTCGTCTTCAAGCGCAATCTCTTTCTTTTTTAGCAGGTCAAAGGCGACATATACCGTCATCATCTTTGCCATTGATGCTGGTGGAATGCGTTTATCTGCATCTTTTTCAAAAAGCGTCGCGCCTGAGGACAGGTCCGTCATATAAGCAATAGGGGCGTTGCTGCGGTAAACAGGTTTTGCCGCATATATTGCTATAGGCGTTGTGGCCACTGCAATAGAGGTTATTGCAATAATCGATTGTTTTAACATAAAAATTATAGCTTCTTTAATCTAATTTAACGTGATGCGCGCAATATTCGTGCATTGGGATAGCCATTTTGCCGAACCTTTTGCAAATCGCTCTCTGCTGCACTGGCATTGGCATATGGACCATAGCGAACACGCCATATGCTATTATCTTCACTAGGAAAAACTTTTGCACCAATCTCTTTAGCCAGCGCATCTGCTCGGCTGCGTGATGAAAATGCTGCGACTTGGACAACAAAAACAGTATTGGCGATATCTACACGGTTATTTCCTGTGCTGTTGCCTGGGCGTTGTACAACTGGGCGCTGAGTCACTGTACCATCCGAATTCTCTATCACAAATCGGCCTGAACGGGTTTGCGCAGACGGCGCGCGTGGCGCTGATGCTTGTGCTGGAGCACGTGTTACGCGGCGCTCTGGAACAACCGGTTTTGGCAGGGCAGCCAGTCTTTGCCGCAATACAGTCAACAGGCCTTCGCTAGTATCTGGGCGCAAATTGGCAGGGCGCCCTGCCCTTAATTGCGCGCGTTCATCTTGTGGTGGGAATACCCGGCGTACGCGCACTCCAGCAACGCCTTGGTCTACTATACCCAACTGCTCTGCGGCGCCGCGCGACAAATCTATCAACCGATCATTCGCAAACGGGCCACGATCATTCACGCGAACAAGGATGGTGCGTCCTGTTTCCAATGCTGTCACCTCTACATAGCTTGGTAAAGGCAGTGTCTTATGTGCAGCGGAGACCCGCGAAGGGGTAAAAATCTCACCATTAGCAGTTGGCTGCCCTGCAAGCTCTTCACCATACCAGCTGGCATATCCGGTTTCATCATAATCGGTCACATCTTCCGGTGTGTAGCTTTTGCCACCCACCTTATAAGTATCACCAATTTTGACAATCTCATCAGACACGGCTGCAGTGGCCGATGGCGCTGAACCAATCCGGCCTTGTGATGACCCTGATGACCCTGTCGCGCAGCCAGCCAGAGCAAGAGTGGCACTCCCCAATAATGCGCATTTAAGAAGCAATTTCATCTGACAATAACCCCACCGATAATGCATAAAAGTTCGAACAATTATAATCTAGAATAGCGCGGTAATTGCCAGTGAGCAAATATGCGGTTTTGCCCTCAAAATCTGGTTCAAGTAATGTCGCTAATTCGTCATCTGCCAATGTTCTTGCAGAAACGGGCACTACGCCCAGTGCGCGCCATTCAGCGACAGTAAGCCATTTGCTATGCCGTGCAAAGACGCGCGGGCATCTTTGCGGCACCGCAGTAGACCGGACTGATGAACGATCAAATGTGGATGGGACAGCAACTGCCATGCCCCAACGCTGGCCACGCTTCCAACCCGCATTTTTCAGATAATTGGCAATAGAAGCCATAGCATCGGCTTCACTGTTCCAAATATCTTTCTGTCCATCGCCATCGGCATCTACAGCCAGACGAAGATAGACAGATGGCAAGAATTGCGGCTTGCCCATGGCGCCGGCAAAGCTGCCTTTCAGTGAATTACGCGGTGTACCACGATCAATCATGCGCAATGCGGCAAGAAACTCTTTTTCAAATAAAGCGCGGCGGCGCCCCTCATAAGCCAAAGATGCCAGCGCTCCGAGCGTATCAAAATTGCCGGTATAAGAACCAAAATTTGATTCCTTGCCATAAATCGCGAGGATGATGGAGGACGGCACACCAATGTCCCGCTCTATCTGACTAAACTGTGATTGCAGGCGTTGATAAACTGCACGCCCGGGCCGCGCCTTGCCGATAATGGCGCGTTGCTCATCTGATCCGGTAAATGGTGGAATGCGCCGATTAGGGTCTGTGCTGCCGCCTCTGGCTCTGCGTTCAATTCGCAAAGCTGTTGTATTAAGCGATACACTGGGCCGAACTTGCTCAATTGTGCTTTCGGTAATTCCCTGATCTTTGGCCTTTTCCAACAATGTCGCAAAATAGGTTGCAAAGCTCTGATCGTCTTGGGCAGAGGCCGCCGAACCAGATATGAGGATCATGCACATTGCGCTAAGGGCGCAAAAGCGTGGTAATGTCTTTATAAAGTTCATGATGTCATTCTGCCAGTTTCATTCTGAATGGGCCATTGCGCATTAGCCTTTTATGCGCTCTCGGCTATCGAGATAACAAGCTATTGGCCAGAATATTCGACAGTTTTGATAATTTTTACATTATTGTGAGATAGCTTTTGCATGGCCGGAAAAAATTGGCTAAAGGCAACGCCCAGCGGACAGGTGGCAGAGTGGTCGAATGCAGCGGTCTTGAAAACCGCCGAGGGTGCAAGCTCTCCGTGGGTTCGAATCCCACCCTGTCCGCCATTTTAAAATTTGCGCTGGAAAAACCCTTCTAAAGCTTTGAATATACTGGATACTTCAGGGGCTCGAAACCCCTCATTTCGCTTGTAAGTCAGAGGGCCACTAAAGGCCAGTCTGAGCAATGTTTTACGGCCCGCTAGCTGTCCATTTTTCCAGAGATTCTGCGGGTTTGCGAGAAAATTGATAGCGAGTTCGAACATTTCGCTGAAGGTGCTCTTTTGCCGAGTGATATTTTGCGCCTTTTCAGCCCAAACAAGCTTATCACGTTCCAGTTTTTCGATTTCACCCTCATTGGCAGCGATCACACTTTCATTGGATGCACTGACAATGCGCTTGAGCAATTGGTTCACTTCGCTGCCTGTGTCCGTTATTTTGCGTTCTAGCTGCGCTTTCATGGTGTTTACCTGTTTGGCCTGCATATCCCAAAGCTTGCTAAATATCGCATTGAACAAAGCGATATTACCTTTTGTGGGCGATAGATTTTTCAGGAGGCTGTTAAACTCCCCTTCGATTGTCTCACACCTGATAGACTTGCGATAGCTTTCACAGCCTTTCTTGAAGCACATATAGTATGCATGTTTCTTGCCCGTCTTTGATTTGGACTAGCAAGACGTCATCGGATTTTCGCAGTCAGCGCAATTTACGGCACCTCTAAGCGGAAAGTCCTCGCTGACATCATGCCGTGCGGTGGCATAGGCTTTGCCCTTGAGGCGTTCTTGTATCTTCTCAAAGGTCTCAAAACTGATGAGGCCTTCATGCTGAGCCGGACGCAATGATACGCCCAATTCAGCCCGCTCGACCATTCTGGCATAGATCACCTTGTTCAGCATGCGGTTCACCGTTTCGTTGGTCACTGTGCCATGGTGCGTTTTGGGAAAGTCTTGCTGACATTTCAAGAAGCGGGTAGCATCGGCCTGAGAGGGATAGAGACCGCTGGCATAACCTTCCATCGCTTCCTGAATAATAGAGGTTATCGGTTCATTGCGCACCAATAGCTTGCCTTGACCCTGTGTCTGGGCCATTTTGTAGCCCGGTGGCGGGATAAAGGGATAATAGCCATTACGAATTCTTGCTTCCATGCGATTGCGGACCTGTTCGGCATTTTTAACCCGCGCATGTTGGGACACAGAGGCGAGCAGATGCTCAATCAACTGACTGTCGCTATCCTCACCAAATTCGATAGACGGGCTTTCCAGCACACCGCCCGCACTGGAGATTGCAGCGCGCAGCGCCAGATGGGATTCAAGCCCTCTTGCAAGCCTTGAGATATCATCAATGATAACCCGCACATTGTCTTTTCTGTGCTTGCGCAGGAAACCCAGCAATTCCTTCATTGCTGGACGATCAATCAATGAACCCGACACCGCTTTGTCGGTAAAGGTTTTGACGACCGTATAGCCGCGATGCTTGGCAAAATCTTTGCAACGAGCCGCCTGACTTTCTGCGCCATGGCCTTTGAGCACTTGATTGACGGAGGAGACACGCGCGTAAATAACGGATTTTGTCTTGGTCATCGTTTCAATGCTCATGGCTTGCCCCCTTCTCGCTTCCAGTATCATTCTTTTGATGATCCAAGCATAGCATATCAGGACCAGAATCACTCAATAAAACGCCAGATTTCCGGGTTTCTCCACAAGGCTTTGCCAGTTCATTGAACATCTGGAATGGCAGCACGCCATGGCCCATTTTCACAAAATACATGGCGATGTTCCAATAGGTCTGGATCAGTTCAATCTTTTGCGGCTGCGTCAGCCTTTCCTTTTCCAGATAGGACAGGAATTCCCGGATATTGCTGTCGGGCACAGTCGCACTGGGCTCATACAAGCTGAGCGCCTGATCTTGCGCCGCAAATTTGTCGCTGATGCGAGGGTCGTCATAGTCAGTCATTATATCCACTTTTTGTTTAGCGGTTGATTCAATGCTGACCCGGCACAGCCTCCCTATGGCTATATGACAATTATTGCATGAACGCCGTGCCGGATGCAAAAAACATACAGGCGTATTGGGTGGCTTTGTATGAAGAGAATTCATTGTGATGCTTTCCACTCTATTGTTCAGCTCAGTTGGGGGGATATAGCTCTACATTCAGGGCAGCTTGTGCAAATTGGTGATATTTATACGCAAGGACCGGATTAACCCGGCCCGCCGCGCTACCCGATGGCGGCTTTAGTCGCCGAGATAGCAGCAACGATTTGCGGGCGCTCGCTTTCGCCTGCCTGATTAAGCAGGCCGCGATGTTGCGCTAGCATGGCGTATAGTTCCGACCGGGTAAAATGGGTCAATGCGGCGCTGTTGAATGTTGATTGCATATCTACCTCCTGTTTTCTGAGGCCCGCCTGTTGGCGATGCCTTTGTTGGAGGCTGAAACACCCGATTGCTTGCCCGGTTTCATGTCATGGACAGCGCAACGAAGAGCAGCAGCGCGGATACGCGCTTGAAGCTACGGGGAGGAAAAAGGGTAAGACGACAGAAAACAAAAAGGCACTCGCCACTGAGCGGGAATCACGACAGAATGAAGAATGGGATATTCAACAGCGCTAATTGAGCAAGTTGCAACGCAGATCAGTTATATGATATAATGCGTAGATAGTATGATAAGAGGCAAATATGACGATACGCAAAACCATTATAGTTACAGAACAACAAGACGCATGGATCAAGGCACAGATAGGCGAAGGCCACTATACCAATGATAGCGAGCTTATCCGTGATCTCATCCGCCGCGATCAGGAACGTGGCAGCAAGATAGCCGCCATGCAAAAGCTGGTCGATGAAGCCCGCGCAGGCGGCACAAGCGACCTATCCATGGACGAGATAAAGGATTTAGCACGCCAACGCTTGCAGCAATAAACATATATGCCTTACGGCCTGTCCACTCATGCCCAAACCGACCTGATCGATATCTATATCGAAGGCGCACAGCAGTTTGGGATTGAACAGGCCAATAGATATCATGATGATTTGGCGGCGGTGTTTGGACTGCTAGGCGAGTTTCCTGAAATGGCGCGATTGCGCGAAGAGATATCGCCGCCAGTGCGCATACATCCCTTCAAGAGTCATTTGATCGTCTATGAGATCACCGGCGAAAAGGCCTATATCCTGCGCATTCGCCATTCGCGCGAGAATTGGATATCTGCGCCGACAGGCAATATCTAACTAACCATCTCTATATTAACCTTATTTTTACTCCAAATGTGAGAAAATAATTTTGTCAGATGCCCATAAGGCACGGCGAATGAGGGAGAATACCGGATAACGGCAGGGAAACAGATCCAAAGATCAATTTGAAGAGCGAGTTTGCAGAAACCGCGAATGCGCATGAACTGCGCAGCAAAGTGATAGCGGCCAACATAGCGCCTGATAAGGAAGCGCAGATTATCTTGTCCGCTTCGCAGCAAGCGACAGTGGAAGTTCAATCAGGCCATACCGACAAACGCAAACGCCAAGACCAGCAGCTACAGATGACCTTGTTCGAGCAAGCACAGCGCGTATCTGAACGACTTGCACAACAAATTGCGGCTATGGAAAGCGCCTTTGAAAAAGAAATGGGTCATGACGCATAGCGCGAAGTCATTGCGAATAAGGTCATGGACCCCGATGACATTCCCGACCGACGCGATGGTGAAAGCATTACCGACTATCGAAAGCGGCTTGAAAATATATTGATTGCGACCACGATCGACCCAGCAACGGGCCAGATTAAACTCGAATATGCTAATGATCCCGAAACAGCTCGCTATGCCGAATGGGCGAAGGCACAGCATCAGAAGCGCGAAGTGGATGCTTATATGGAACAACGCAGTGATCCTGCCTTGCCTAGTAACGAACGCGAAGCGCTCGACACCTAGTTCTTCAGAGGCAGATCATCAATCAATGCGTTGTTAGAAGCTCAGGCAAAAACCTCGCAAGATATTGACCTGTCGATGCGCGAAGGAATATTGCAAGTTCTGATGCGACCGCAGAGAGCAACGCCTTTGGCATAAGTTAGCAGTATCAATGCAATCCGCGCTTCACTTCGAATAGAAGCTGCGCCGCCGCTTTTGGAACTTCCTTGCGTGAGGTCGCCAGACCAAATGGTCCGAATGCATGATTGCGGGTCACATAAACGACGGAAGAACCACCATCACAGCCTTTTTCCCAAAAAAACCTGACGTTGGTTACACCCTGTTTACCGAAATCAGAACGTAGGGCTTTTTCAACAATATCCGGCGAACGGGTGTTGATGGGCCAAGGCGGATGGCAACTGCAATGGCTTTCGGGTTGGCATCTGCCCATCGCTTTGCGGGCAAATCCGCATCTTTCAAAAATACAATCCCGTTAGCCGTATTGGCAGCAATACTGCTCGAAAACCCCATGCTCGCTGTCATGACAAGTGCCGTGCATACTATGGTATGCAATTGTCTCATATCCGTTCCGTCTAGGGACGAATTGGGTTCTGCTGATAACAGAACCAAAATGGCACGGATTTAGCGGATTGCGTTTGCGGCTAAAGTCGCAATTTCAGCTATCCCACAGGGGAAGCCTAAAAAGACGCCAAAGGGCGCACTCACCGTCATTTTGCAAACAACCGAAAACCAATGAGGCCCAATGCGAATAGGCTATGCGCGCGTATCAACAACGGACCAGAACATCGATTTGCAGATTTATGCGCTCGAAAAGGCAGGATGCGAAAAGATATTCAAAGACTATATCAGCGGCATAAAAACCGACCGTGAAGGCTATGGTGATGCAATGAAGGCATTGCAGCCGGGCGATACATTGGTTGTGCGGAGGCTCGACTGTCTTGCAAGATCAATGCGCGATCTAACCGATACCATCACGACGCTACACAATCACCAAATCGGCTTTCATTCTATCTGCGAGTATATCGATACCGGCACAGCTTATGGTGAGTTCGTACTGCACATATTGGGGGCAGTAGCCGTATTCGAAAGGTCATTGATTGTAGAGAGAACAAGGGCAGGCATGGCCTCAGCAAAAGCGAGGGCGTGAAGCTCGGACGCGCGCCAGCATTGAATGGTGAGGAGTTAATGGAAGCGATATATCTAGTCGGCAAAGGTCAATCCGTTACCAACGTAGCCAATCAGTTCGGTATTGGACGGTCTACTTTGTATCGTTACCTGAACAACCGTGAGTTTAAATAAAGTCTCCCGAACCAAGACAACATTGCGAGGTAAAATTCTTAAATTGAGATAACTTTATTCTAAAGTTAATTTCTTTCTTTTGATGCGATAGAGGTGCTCTCGGAATGCGAAGGGGTTGCAAAACAAATTATGGTTAAACCCTTGCGCTACTGGAAAGATGCTGCGCGTTTTACCTCTCAGCACCCATTGACGCATACTATTTTAGATATCTCAGTCTATTCTAACTAAATTGGCTTGAGGTAGGAGGTCGTGAACATCAACATGCTCGGCCAAAAGCACACAGCCACCTTGAGACGAAAAATCTAAAATTATTGAAGATATTTCCTTAGAAGTTTCATCCGAGACTCCCGCGAATGGTTCGTCCAGCAAAAGTATTTTTGGTGAAGTTAATAATGCCATTAATAAACTGAGGGTTTTAGACAATCCACCGGAAAGCTCACTTGCCAATTTATCACAGTTATCTCCTAAAAATTTCGAAACAAAAGAATTTTTCTTGAAAGTTTCGCCAACATCAAGATTGGCCTGCTTAACTATTTCAATATTTTGACTCACCGTTAAATCGTAAAAAACAGCGTCTTGTTGAGGAACATAGCATATATCGTTGTTTTCCAAATGATATTTATTCGGGTCAATTCTGTCGCCATTTATATATATTGCTCCCTTGAAAAATGAAGATTTCCCCACTAGGCATTTCAATACTGTACTTTTACCAGAGGCATTGCTTCCTTGTAACCACGTGATCGTACCACGGCTCATTTCCATAGAAAATTCACTCACGACAACATGGCTTTTATAACCAATAGATATACTATCAAACTCTATCATCTTATTTTTACAATATTTTTTAGAGGCATTTCGTAAACCTCATCAAAAACTTTCGAATTATCCTTTTCTCTATGTTCGCAAACCATAATGGTCCGATTTTGCTTCTCTTCTCTGATATACCCCAACATCAAATCACGGACATTCTTGTCCACACCAGCGAAAGGCTCGTCCAATAGTAAATATCGGGCCTGCGATCTGATTGCGCAGGCAAATTGGACAGCCTTTTTTTGACCAAATGACAAATTGCCTAATTTCTCCGTTAGAGGTTCAGATATGCTGGCCATCTTTAAGACGGATATTTCCATATCATGACGGAATTCCTGCAAAGAGCGATCTCTTCCAACTTCTACGTCACAATTTGCGTCCCAATTACGTGATCTCAGTTTCGATGAGGTTAGCTGCAAATGATTGATAACAGTTAAGTCATCTACCAATAGCGGTTGCTGTGTATTAAAAATAAGGCCCAATCTGGATATCTGATAAGGGAGCAAACCAACTATGGTTTTTCCATCTATCGTTATTTGCCCGCCATCCAATTTGATGAAACCTGCAATACACTTAAAGAGTGTGCTTTTACCGCAGCCGTTGTCGCCGACAAATAAATGAGCTCCGGCTTTTATGCTCAAACTTATGCCGTCCAAAACACAAAAGGTTCCGAATTTTTTCGTTGCATCTGCTATCTTAAGAAGCATCGTCGTACTCCATGTCACGTTCCAACCAACCTCTTAACAACACTATTGATATCAAAATCACACCGAAGATTAAATTGCGGATATGGCCGAGGACGGAAGACGGAACTTCCAAAAAACTAACGGCCTCAGGTATCCCAAAAATCACTATGGAGCATACGATTACAGGCCAAACTCTGCCATTGGCTGCCAGCAGCACGGCGGCCAACAATCCCAGAGAAAGGCTGTCGCTAAAAGATAAAGGGTGAATATATCCAATGACTATGGCGTAATTTGCTCCGACAATTGCTAAAATGGTTATCGCGCTAAAAGTCAAAATGAAACTTGCTTTATACGGATTTATTCCAATTATTTCCGCAAAATTTCTGTTATTTACAACTGCTTTAAGTTCCAAGGAAATCGGACCCGAGTTAAAAAATTTATGTAACCAACAGCATACTACTAATATTGAAATTGATATAAAACATACGATCCTTTCGTCAAAAGTATCAATTCCGATATATAGTCCCTTAACTCCATTTGTTATATCACTCAAATTGACCAGTAAACCCGAAAATATTAAGCTCATAAGTAAAGTACATAAAATTATTACATCCTCGTCCATCCGGAAATACATCCAGAATATCATACATATAAAAAAAATATAAAGGACAGCCATAAGAATCAGTAGATGTAAAGATTGCCCACCTAAGAGCACGGATGTCGAGTAGGCTCCAATCGCCATTGCCGAAGCAGCTAGAATTACAGGCCGCTTTCCCGTGTTTACAAGCAATGAGAGCGCAATGGATGCAGAAGCGAAGCAGGACAACAAAGCCAGAAGAAATATCAGATAGCTCAACATTTACGCATCCACGATCTTTCTTTTATCAAAACGAATTATGAGCAGCGATATCAGTGCGAGGTATAAGATAGAGTTTCGCCATTCGTTCGGGAAAATTTGACCAATATACTGATTGGCGATTGAGATTATTATTGAAAATAATACCAGCCTTCCAAAAGAAACCTTGTTTACAGCGACTGCTATTACCAATGCTGCTAGCATAATATCAATCCCCAGTTGAGGGTATATCTGCCGTTCTGATGCAATTAACAGCCCTGCCATGCTAACGCAGCCATAAGATAGAATGGACAAAAGTTGAATGGTACGACGAACCGGAACATGCCGGATTGTTGATAGCTTCAACGATGATTCAATAGCTTGTTGGAACAAACCCAAACGACTGCGCTTCAACATCAACATGACGACAATCCAAACCGCGGAAGCAAATACAAAAATGGACAGCTGATTTGAAGTTAAAAAAACTCTTGAGCTAACGGCAATATGCACTGGATTGGAAATGAGAACAAGCGGTCGATCTCCATAAATTAGTCCGAAGAGGCTTTCACCGATAACATTGATCCCAATTGCTGCGACGATCAAAACCGTCGGTTGTGCATTCCAAGATATCAACCTCAAAAAAATGATTTGATCAAAAAACCAGCCAAACAAAATCGATATCGAAATGGCGATGGCCGCCGCCAACATAACGGACCCGCTGAGTTCAAATACACTGAAAAATATATAGGGTGATAAGGTGGCAATTGTTGCTAGCGCCAAAGGCCAATATTTTAGAGTTTTTAGTTTTAATAAAAAAGCTAGCGCGAACAAAGCATAAGCTGGTGAAAACAAAAGGCCATTTATTATGATTTGTTCATGCAGTAGATTCATTCCATTTTCTAACTATATACAGCTTAAGCTGCGCCTTAAAACTGTGAGTGAATCTGGATTGGAATTATATTTCGACAATGGCTCTTCATATATGTGCCATTCGCATATTTTGGGGTTGTTGTTAATATCAGGACCAATAACTGGGAAGCGATATCGCACCAATTCCTTAGACACATCCACCTCCTTGCAGGCGGCCAGCAAAGAAGAACCAGAAAGTATAATATTACCTCCTTTGTAGAGTATGCTCAGCGTTCTTGGACGTTCAGTTCCGGGATACTTGTGACTTTCAACAAGGCGACCCCACATCGTAACAATTCGCTCAAATGGAACGTATTGCTTAGATGTTGTCGGATGCATATCCGCGATCATCATATAGGGGTCAACGCCACAAGCAACCAACCCGCGATACATCTTTGCAAATTCATCAACTGTTTGGGAAATATCGTCAGCATTGAAATTGATATATTCCTTCACGGGGGTTTGGCTATAAACTGAGATGCCACGATTTCTTAACTTCAACACCGCTTCCACAGCTTCGGGCGTAATTTGGTGATGTGAGATAATGTGCGCATGCAATGTTAACCTAACGCCTGTTTCCGAGACAACAGATGCGAGCATGTCACAAAATTTTTTCGTGATCCGAGGTGCGAGGCCCATGAACAAAGCACCGGTGCAAATTCTTATTGTCTGAATTTGGGAACAACTGGCCAGCTTCATAAGGATGGCTTCAATTTGCTCATCGGGTAACATTAGTGGCTCTCCGCCACTCAAGATTATGTCGTAAACTCCCCGACCTCGATCTGTTTCAACCAACCAGTTTGAGACTCGATCGATCAAATCACTTTTTTTCTGTTGCGTGGGAGGCACCAGATCTCCCTTGGGCGATTGATAGATTGGTGCCAATGACCGTGAATTTTTCTTGTCTCTTTCAAAAACCTGTTCTCTTGTTCCTAACCTTGCCTTATAACAATCAGCACATCCAATCGGACAGTAAAGATCAACATTCAACAAGAGCGTATGCGGAAATTTTTGCGACCCGATCAAAAGGGGCTGATCTTCTTCGAAAACTATCACACTGCTTTTGTCTGCGGCACCATTGCCGACGCTCCCATTCACCAAACCATAAGGGTCACGACCATTATCCGATTGTTGTCCGCCATAATCAGAGGCCGGAAGGAAATAGCTCCTTACATTTTCCGGTAGAAACAAATTCATCGGAAGCATGCTAAAATCGAAATAACGCGTGACCTCTCCCTTTTCGGTTTTCTCGCTCACGCCTTCAAAAACGGCATACCGCAGTGCCTGTGTTTCTAGGGGTGATAGATTCAGTGTTTCGGAAATGACGGCCAGATCATCCTCCGAACTCGATTTTCTCAATGAAAGCTTGTTTCTTAAATGCCATTTCCAGTTGCCCCAATCATCGTCCTGCGCCGGCCCATCGGGGCGCACCATTTTTAGACCTGAAAATGATGGCAGCAACTCCTCTCCCTGGCCAGACAAGCGTTCAAATTTTTGTCGGTATTTCGTCCAGATAGCAGCTTGATGATTTCGTCGCTTATGTTCAAGATATTGCGAAAGGTTTAAACCGAGGCGCTCCCTGATTTTGGCATTAGCTTCAAAAGCGCTCTTATCAAAATGGGTTATAAAATTCATTACATCATCCATTTCGCGACAGCCGCTACAGCTAACGCAATTACGGGCATTAGGACCATAAGCCCCAAACAAAGCGGGTGTAGCTCCTTGAGCGGCCTCTCATCCTCATTGCGCCAAATTGCTTCTTCTATTGCCGCTCTGCTCTCGTTGGCCTCTTGAATCGCTTTGCTGATAGGGGGGGGGGCAGTTGTTGCATTGCCCGCAAATGAGATGCTACCAGCGCTTGTAGATAGAAAATCAATGTTTCTGATAACTTGCTTAAACCGCATATCCAATTTTCCACTGGTTAGAATCATCCATACACCTCCAGCCCCGCTCCAAATTGCTGGTAAAAAATAGACCAGCCAAATTTCGAACTTACCGTCATCGGAAACAACACCCGAAAAGGCCGCATTTGCAGCTAGACTTAAACTTATTACAGAACCTATATAACATATATTTAGCCATCCAATAAGGCGCTTCTCTATAAGGCTCTTCTCCATGTTGCCCTCCTTCTTCATTTCTCGGGTCACGCTGCGCCGTGTAGGCGATTGGTTTTTCAAGTGTAGCCAAAAACGCGAATAAATATGTCGGTGGCAGAGGTCTTTTCTGTGTCTTTTATGTTAGATATTAAAATATTAACATCATCGCTTTCAAGTAGACCTTTCAGCACCGTCGCAAAAGCTCGCACAATATCGCCGCTCTGCTCTACTGCCTGATTTTTTTTGAATGCTTCGCTGTCTATAGCGGCTGCCAGCAAATGCAGCAGCTTGATTTCACTACGACCTTGCGGCAATTTTGGAGATATACCTTTATCGTGTAAGCCCAGAGCACTATGTATTCCATTCTCGAGAGCGCCCGACCAACTATCTTCCGTTGCATGGGCAAAAGGATTAATATCGTGTTTTGATATATTTGTAATAAAATTCCTCACAATTCCAAAATCTTCAATTACGGTGCAATTTATGGAATATGATGAAACCATTTTATCAAATTTCCCGACATCGAATGCCCTTCCCCATCTTGATTCATTTTTTTTCTTTAAGGTTTCTAAATTATTGTTAGTTTTTGCCAAATTTTTGCTTATTGCGTCTTTTATCGTTTCAGAAAAATCCCAATCTTCTGGATCAATTTCAGCTATGCCGACGCTAGATTTCCTATTTTTCAAAAAAAAGCTGTGTGTGGAATGTGAGACAGATAGAGAGATTAATGTTTCTAAACGTGCCCCAACTAGTTTTTTTTCACTCTCCTCTATCTTCTTCGGGCCAACTTTGTCATCGGCTTTACTACAGAAAAAATAATTCGATAGATCAAAGCGCTCGTTTCTCCTACACAGTTTATCAAATATGGAAGCACCATATGGCCCTAAAGTCATATCGCAATTCAAATGATGAGCTTCATCTTCCTTAGCGCACAATTGCAAATTTTTGGGACCTAGGACCGACTCTTGCCGAAATTCTCCCAGCAAAATATTAGGTATTTCTTCATTGTAGACGAGTTTGTCATTGTTCCTTCGTAGGCAATCCATCACCACATCTACATCCTTTGTATCAGTAAGATCAAGCAACGGAAATGTCCAACACGCGTTGTATCCTCCGTCCGATGGATGGACATGACGAAAGATCTGGCGAATATACTCTTTTGTTCGCTTGTCACCTATAACCCACTCGCCAGTAGCACTGCTAATGATTGGCTTATCGGCACCTCCTAAAACCCTAGTGGTCTCCGATATTTGCAAAGGACTTGATACCGGGAAGATAGAATGAGCAAACACTTTTCTAAGCCATGCTAGTTGCTCCATAGAAAGAGAAGGGTCTTCGGAGAGATAGCCCCAAAGCGCCATTTCCAGTTGCTGGACAGTTTCGCCACCGGAAAGAGGGTTGAAGGCTTTCCAGTATCGAAATTTTCCTAAAGTCTCATTCTTCGAAGTTTCAGATATTTCATGGGTTACATCGGCGATAATCAACAACATAATACAAGCATGTTCCGAGACGCGCTGCCAATCGCTAGTGAACTCCTCGCTTCTGGTCAAAATTAGATCCCTGATGGCATAGTAATGCTGTCTCAGGCATGGCTGAAACCGAGCCCTGATTATATAACAAGTCGGCCTACCTTCTACCGGCGCGCGCTCTGCTATTGTATTCGACTCAACCCCCGCTTTCGTCGAACTCCCCCTTGTTTTTGTCATATCCAAACCTGCTATTTAGCCGAGAAAGGAACGAATTTCTGATCGGAAACGGTTTTGATAATTATCTCCTTTATAATATCACCGTTGCCATCAAAAGATGTTGGGCCCGTCGCCCCCTTCTCCAGCTTGGTTTTGTATAATCCATTCTTGATGCTGTCGGCGTCAAAACTGCCACCGTTCTCCGATGCCGCAACCAATGCAAACAAACCATCATATGCCAGCGCAGCTAAGCCTTCTGGAGGAACGCCGTATTTATTCCGATATTTGTTCACAAAGTCTTGGGTAGTGGCGCTCGTGTCGTTCATGTCAAAATGGGACGGGAAGACAACACCCTCTGAAGCCAGGCCGGCAATTTTGAAAAGGTCCGGATTCTCCGTTGGCACGCTGCCAATGAAATTCAAGTCGCTGAGGCCAATTTGCGGCGCTTGACGGAGAATTTGAGCTACCTCTGCATAGCCTGCCAAAAACACCGTATCGGCACCACTCGCACGGATTTTTGTAATCTCAGCTCGAAAGTCAGAACTATTAGGCTCATAGCCTTCGTTAAGAAGAACCTTTCCGCCCAACCCCTCAAATGCACTAGCAAATATATCGGCTTGATCCCGGCCAAAGTCATTGTTGATGAACAAAATCGCCAATTTCCGACCATCCAAAGTGTTATACGCAAAAGGTATAAGTGGCTCGATATATTTGCGGGCGCTTGGCTGCATCCGAAAAATATAATCACCTGCATCTGTAATTTGCGGCGAGATCGCTGATGCTAGAATTACCACTTTTTCCTGTTCGGCAACTGGAGCCATGGCAAGCACCGACGACGACGCCCAAGAGCCATAAACGGCCTGAACATCATGTTTGGCGATAAGCCTCTTCAATGCCGAAACGGCCTGACTGGGATCAGCTTGATCATCCTCGTAAACCAACTGAATTTTACGCGACATCACGCCACCATCTTCGTTGATTTCTTCAACTGCTAAATTCAATCCTTGCTGAATCCACTCACCATATCTTGCATTCCGGCCACTTAGCGGCACGACAACGCCGATTTTGAATGTACTCTCAGCTTCTCTCCCCGACTCAGTTGGGATTTTTGCATTAAAGAAAGATAGCGCTGTAATAACAACGAGTACCGTAAAAATAACTGCAAAGACTATATTGGTTTTTTTCACTATTCCCTCTCCATGTAATGCTTCACGAGGAAAACAGGTTTTTTGAAATATATCAAGCTTATTTGTTATTTTTTATATCGAGCAAGACACTGTAAGCCTACATGGGTTTTCGCCAAAGTTAATTTGCATCACAGCTAAATTTCTGATAACTCTACTGCATTCATTACGAAAATCTCATTGTGTGTTTTATCTATTCACTTACCTTTGTAATTTTGAACTTACGCGGAAATTACGCAGAACTTATACGGAAATTATACGCGCAGGCTGTGTAAGACATGCGTCTTACGGCTTGTCTCGCTTCGTTGCACTCGCTCGGCAAAGGGGATGCTGCGCCCCCTGTTGCATACCCCAGTTAGTTAAAACTTCGTTCCAATAGATCGTCTTACAGATCAATCACGCGCAAACATAAAGCCTGTTTGGATCGGCTACCGTAACCTAAACTCTGCGATCAAAGCAGGCCGTGAGGCAAGTACTCGACCAGATGGAGCGATCTCACCGGCAAACAGCCCGAGCTTGTCCACCGCGGGAGCGCAAAGGTGTATGCATGAGCGCCGGTCATAACGGCCGGTTTAAACCTGGACAATCAGGCAACCCTGGCGGCAGGCCCAAAGCGCGCCGCCCCAATGTGTCTGCCTTTGATATCATCTTTGGCAAAACCTTGAGCGTTACCCAGAACGGGTCGCAGCGCGAGCTTACCATTGATGAGGCTTTGCAACTGCAAACTTATCAAGCAGCACTAGGCGGTAGCAAAATGGCTATCCGGCAGGTCTTGGAGATGATCGAGAAGCGTGAAGCTGCGCTTGCGCAAACTGCGCCCTCCCCGCATCAAGCCTATCAGACTAGATCATGAATATGATGCGGATAATGCCGATCGTGCTTTATGCATCCTAGCTATTGCCGAACGCGAAGAACCACAAGATGCCGAGCACGGCCAGCATGTACAGCGCGCGCAACTTCGCATAGCTACTTGGGTAGCGCAGGCTGCTATAAGCCGCTCTGGACGTAGGCGCTTCACCAGCAATCCGAACATGCTTAGATGGCCGCGCGGGACTGCGCGGTGAAAGTAAACGCCCCCACCAAGGCAGGCGAGATTGGTTATGCCAAGCCCTCCAAAACCCACGTTTCAAAAGGGTACCTCTGGCGATCCCAAGGGCCGTCCTAAAAACCGCCATAGCCAAGTTCCTTATGATGCGGTGCTCTGGCAAATGGTAACCATAAGGGAAGATGTGCGCACACGCAGGGTTGCAGCGGCTGAAGCCTTTATTTTGCAGCTGACACAAAAAAGCTTGGCCGGTGACAGCGCTGCAGCGGTGCTTCACTTGCAGCGATTGAGAGCGCGCGCCAATAGGCTGCAAGATGACACACTGCAGATAGAGCGGATTGTCATCAAAGCCTATGGAATTGGCAGTGCGCTTAAAGCGCTGGGCCTTGCATATAAAAAATATGCTTCAGATAAGGCGCGTGTACGCTGGGAACTAAACCCATGGATTGTAGAGGCAGCGCTTGCGCGCTTGGGTGAGCGCACCCTCACAAAAGAGGAGCAGCGCGAGGTCTATAGGCATACGCGCACACCGCGTAAGGTGAACTGGCCTTCATGGTGGTCGGAATTTGATTAGATGCATTGCATGAAGTTTTGAGCGAACACTCCCTTCTCGCCAACATCGTTACGCATATGCAATTTCATTTTCGTTGCGTTGTTGGGTATTGTTTGGTTTATATAGTAATTGAGTGAGATGAGGGAGAAATTGGATGCGCCGATTAGGCTTGCGTTCTTTATATCTTGCTGCGCCTGCAGCATTATTATTGCCTATGGTTCCGGCTTTAGCTGGTGAAACTACCATTTATGTTTATGATGCGCTTGGCCGATTGGTTGAGGTGCGTAAATCAGGTACGGTCAATGAAGGCGTTAC
>CANNCV010000002.1 GCA_947503245.1 uncultured Sphingomonadaceae bacterium | reverse complement strand
CGTTGCTGACCTGTACCCAAGATTTGGCCACCTGCTAGGTTGTTAACAGTCAAGCCCAAGCCATCAATGTTCAGCGCACGGCTGCCTGATGAGATTGTGCCAGCGTTATTAACAACAGCGCCGGTAAAGTCGCCACCACCAGCAGGGGTTGCATTGCCGAAGTACAGGCCGTTCTGAACACCAGAGATTGTGCCGCCAGCAAGGTTGTCGAGCGTTCCGCTAAAAGACACACCGTTTACAAAACGGATACCAGCGGTTGTGCCGCTATCGCCTTCTGAATCGATCAAGCCTGAGTTGGTGATTGTTCCCGTGAACAGACCTGTTGTCGAACCTTCCAGAACACCTTCAACACGCGTACGCTCAAAGCGCAGACCGTCACCAGCAAGCGGTGAACCTGCACTGGCTGTTCCGCGGCCCTGAATGGTGCCGGTATTTACGATGTCAAAGTTATTGCCTTCTTCTGAAAGTTCAGCAGAGAAGCCAGCACCTTGATTGCCTTCACCAGCATCAATGACGCCGTCATTGTTCAATGTGAAGTCTTGCGCAGTGCTGTCTGCATAAACTGTACCATTGCGTTGATCGCCCGTGCCGATGATCGTTCCGGCATTGTTGATTACCAAGCCGGTACCATCGATGTTGAAAGCACGACTGTCTGACGAGATCACACCTGTTGCAAGGTTGTTGAACACACCGCCTGTATGGTCTCCGCCGCCTGCTGGGGTTGGATTGCCAAAATAAACACCGTTTTGTACGCCGGTAATGGTGCCAGCATTGTCAAATGTTCCTTGGAAAGACACGCCATTGACAAAACGTACACCGGCCACAGTGCCATTGGCACCTTCTGATGCGATCAATCCACCTTCTGCATTGGTAACGCTTCCTGTGAACAGACCGACAGATGGGCTCATAAGTGATCCATCGTCAGCGCGTGTACGCTCAAAGCGCAGACCATCGCCGGCTGTTGCTGCGCCGGCTGAGGCATTACCACGGCCTTGGATTATGCCAGAGTTCACGATGGTGAAGTCATTGCCTTCTGCTGTTAATTCAGCAGAGAAACCTGCGCCTTCATTGCCTTCACCGGCATCGATGACACCATCATTGTTCAATGTGAAGCCTTGCGCGGTGCTGTCTGCATAGACCGTACCATTGCGCTGATTGCCGGTACCGATGATTTGACCGCCAGCAAGGTTGTTGATTGTCAAGCCCGTGCCATCAATGTTCAGCGCACGGCTGCCTGATGAGATTGTGCCAGCATTGTTAACAACAGCGCCGGTAAAGTCGCCGCCGCCCGCAGGGGTTGCGTTACCGAAGTACAGGCCATTTTGCGTGCCGGAGATAGTGCCCCCAGCAAGATTGTCGATAGTGCCGGCAAAAGATACGCCGTTGACAAAGCGGATGCCCGCAACGGTGCCATTGGCGCCGTCTGATGAAATAGTGCCTGAATTGGTGATATTGCCGGTCAGCAAGCCTGATGTTGTGGCATCAAGTGCGCCTGCATTGCGGGTACGTTCAAAACGAATGCCATCACCAGCAGCAGCAGCTCCTGCTCCTGCATCGCCGCGACCTGCAATCAATCCGGTATTGGAGATGTTGATGGTTGTGCCTTCTTCGGCCAGTTCAGCAGAAAAACCAGCGCCACCAACAACAGCATCAATGATGCCGTCATTGTTGAGCGCGAAGTTGTCAGCCGTTACATTGGTGTAAACCGTGCCGTTACGCTGAACGCCCGTTCCTAGGATTGAACCTTCATTGTTCAAAGTGGCGTCGTCACCATCGATTTGAACGCCGCGTGAATCTGCTGTGATAATGCCAGTAA
Organism: uncultured Sphingomonadaceae bacterium; assembly: GCA_947503245.1. Taxonomy (GTDB): domain Bacteria; phylum Pseudomonadota; class Alphaproteobacteria; order Sphingomonadales; family Sphingomonadaceae; genus Alterisphingorhabdus. The sequence goes on along the minus strand of CANNCV010000002.1, from coordinate 785,648 downwards.
CGCCATTGTTGATAACAGCGCCGGTCGTGCCATCAGAGACTTCAACGGTCTGGGTAACGCCAGTTGTTATCAGCGTGCCATCATTATCAAGTGTGACATCGTTATTTTCAATATCGACTGCGGGAGCACCTGCGACGATAACGACACTACCAATTGGGTTGTTGATGGTTTCGCCATCAGCAGCGCTGGTAATTGTCTGCGCATGGGCGTTGGCCGATACGACCAAAGCAAGTGCGGATGAGGTCAGCAAGAATTTGCTACCCAGCACTTTAGTATTGCCAGTAGTAGAAATAGTCATGTTTTACCTTTCGGAAATCCTAGTGGGAAGTGAAGCCTGACCGGGGGGGATCAGGCTTCGATAGTGCCAATAAATAGGAAATACCGAGTCGTATAATACATGTTCCTGATAGTGATTATAAGTTTTGCTTATAATCTAATATCTTGAAAATATTGAATTTTATTTTGAAGGCAGCAGAAATCCGGCCCTTTATTAAAGAGCCGGGTTGTAAGAATATTCGCGGTTACTTTGTGCGTCGTTTTAGTGCAGCACAGTCACATTTTCTGGCGGTTGATTACGCATCTGGTTGCATAAGGCATCAAGAATATGTTTGCGTGCACAGCCCTTACGGGACAGGAATCCGATCTTTCTCACAAAGCGCTCATCATCAATAGCGATGAACCGTATCCGCGGATTCGCACGGCCGATGAAAGGCATGCCAAGTTCGGGAACAAGGGTACAGCCATAGCCGTCCGCAATATATTGTGAAGCTGTCAACAAACTCGTCGCTGACATATCCTCCGGTAGATCTAGTCCTATCTGCTTCTCTTGACATAATGAGATTGCTTCATTGCGAAGACAATGATCGTTATCGAGCAAAAGCAATTCATCTCGCGGAATTTCATCAGCTTTGACAACATCCTGATTGCTAAGCCTGTGATTATCCGCGACGATAAGATATAATTTTTCTTTAAAAACCGGTGTAAAGTCACATCCTGGTGCATCAATCGGCCCGCTCACCATGGCGATATCAATCGTGCGGTCGCGCATTTCCATGATCAAATTAGCAGTGGGTTTTTCGCGATATATCAGCTTCATTTTGGCTGATACATCTTTTACCGACTTGGTGACATAGGGAACAACAAAGGGCGCCAATGTTGGGAAAATCCCGATCTTCAAAGGCACAGAAAGAGGGTCGCGATACTCAGCAGCCATATCGTTGATCTGGCGTGCGGAACGCTGCATTTCGCGCGCTGTGCTAATAATTCTGCATCCGGCTTCTGTCGGGCTCACCATTTGGTTGCCGCGGATAAATAGCTCAACGCCTAGGCGCTCTTCAAGTTTCTTGACCTGCGAGGATAAAGCGGGCTGCGAAACATGGCATGCCTGTGCTGCCTTTCCGAAATTCCCATATCGCTCAATTGCGACAATATATTCCAAATCGCGTAAATTCATTCCTGACACCTCTCACTGAGTGTCATTCGGTAAGGTTTCGGATTTTGTTACAAGGTTACAACATATTTTATTTACTGGATCATACATCTGCTTTTTATCGCATATATGATGCGGATTTATTCGGCTGCGAGCAGTTCTTCCGCGCCGCCCAGATCGACTGAAACAAGGCGGCTAATGCCTTTTTCAATCATCGTGACGCCGAATAAACGGTGCATGCGGCTCATGGTCACGGCATTATGTGTCACGATCAGATAGCGGGTATCAGTTTCGCGCGCCATTTGGTCGAGCAGATCGCAAAAACGGTCAATATTCGCATCGTCCAGCGGGGCATCAACCTCATCCAGCACGCAAATAGGCGCAGGGTTGGTTAGGAATAATCCAAAGATCAAGGCGATTGCTGTCAATGCTTGTTCGCCGCCAGATAATAATGTCAGGGAGGAGAGTTTCTTGCCTGGCGGCTGTGCCATAATCTCCAATCCGGCTTCTAGCGGATCATCGCTATCAATCATTGCCAAATGCGCTTTGCCGCCATTGAACAATCGCACAAAAAGCCTTTGAAAGTGATTATCCACCTCCTCAAAAGCAGCACGCAAACGTGCTCTGCCTTCACGGTTCAGGCTGCTGATGGAACCGCGCAGCTCTGAAATAGCGGTGATAAGCTCTTCATGCTCTTGTCTGGCCGTTGCTGTTTCCAGTTCCAATTCTTCCAGTTCGTCTGCTGCAACCAGATTGACCGGACCCAGACGTTCACGCGATGCTGTCAATCGTTCCAGTTCCGCAGACTCATCTGTGGTCTCGCCGACATCATCACTGTCAAAACCGGCACGGCTGGGCAAAATGGGCGGCGGACATTCAAAACGCTCACCAGAAATTCTGCCCATTTCCACCCTGCGCATTTCGGCATTCTCCGCGCGTGTAGCGGCCGCGGCCCGGCGTTCACGCGCTTGCGCCATGGCTTCGCCAGCTGCTGCACTGGCCTGCTCTGCCAAGCGCACGGCCTGATCGACCTCAGACAAAGCGCTTTCTTGTGTCGCCAGCGTTTTGGCTATGCCGGTGCGTTCTTCCTCGGCAATGGCCAGTTCTTGCGCCAATTGTTCGGGCGCGTCTTGCAGCTTGGCCTGCTCTGCGCTGATTTCCTCGGCACGTTTTGACAAGTCGCGTAGCCTTTGATCAGCTTCGCCGGAACGTGCTTCCCACCCTCTAATCTCGGCCTTCACGACGGCGCGTCGCTCGCGAACCCGCGTTAGCTCCTGCTCACTGCCTGCCAATGCCGCTTGCGCCTGTTGCAGCGCCGTCCGCATCATATCGCTTTGCCGTTGTACTTTGGCCAATGCTTCTGCCTGTGCACTGCCATCAGGCAAGGCGTTACGCTGGTGCTGCGCATCCTGCAAAGCGCTTTGCGAGTCTTTGCCCGATTGTTCCAATTCTGTGCGACGTTCAGCAATCTCGCTGCGGCGTTCTTCAGTACGTTTGCGTTCAAATTCTGCGCTATCAAGGTTGCGCAGCCCATCACGCTCCTGTTGACGCAGCTCACTAAGCTGATTGCGCAATTCGCTCTGCTGGTTTTGCAATTGCTGCAATTGGGTTAGCGATTGGTCGAGCGCAGACTGTGCAGATGCAATCTCTGTCTCGGCATCGCCTATTATTGCAACCAATGCGCTTAGCCGGTTCTGTCTTTCCATACGCTGCGCTGCGCCGCTATAGCCGCTTAAACTGACCAATCCGTCCCACCGGCGCATAGCACCTGATTTGGTAACCAGTCTTTGCCCGTGGGACAAAATTTGCCCATCATCTTGCTCGGCAACAAACAGGCTGGCCAAACGTGCGCTAAGGGCTGATGGTGCCTCGGCGATATGATCTGCCAGAGCGGTGCACCCTTTTGGGGTGTCACTGGCGCTTTTTACCGCTTTGTCAGACCAATAGAAATCGGCGCGACCATCATTATCGCCAATCGCCGCATCCAGATCGTCACCTAGCGCCGCTGCTAGAGCTTTTTCATAACCCTCCTCAACGCGGATATGGGTAATGGCTTTATTGTCACTCTGACCGGCTTTCAGATCTCGTTCCAATGCACTGCGTTCGCTGGCCAGACCGCTTAGCTTGGCTTTGGATGCTGATAGCGCCGCCTCATTTTGTTGTCGCTGCCGTGATGCCGTTTCCTGCTGTGCAGCATTATCTTGCTGCTTCTGCTCCAGCGCGGCAATATTGTCCGCCATGCGTTCCAGGTTCTTGCGTTGGTCAGCGACGGTTTTTTCCATGGCGACCAGATCGCCCAACTGTTCCTGCTGCGCATTTAACCGCGTTTTTGCCTGTTCCCACTGCGCCACCTGACGTGTTGCCGCCGCCAGCATATTGTCCGCTACACGAATGTCGGCCTCAATACGTGCAGATTCTGCGGTTGCTCTTGCCAGTTCAACCTCGGTCTCGCGTACTGCCCGTTCAGCATTCTCATAGGCTGATTGAAAAGTCGGTTGTTGTTGCTCTAGCCTGTTCAGTTCTGCATCAAGTTTCTGCGATTCATCTTGTAGCTTGTTGAGCGCGGTAACCGCATCAAGGGTCAGTCGGTCCTCTCGCCCACGGTCATCAGCGATACGCGTGGCCTGTCGTTCCAAATCCGCGAGACGGGAAATCATGGTTTGCCGCTGGCTGGTCAAGGTCGCGATCCGGTGCGTTGCATCGCTATTGCGCTGGCGGCTTTGCTCAACGGCAATACGGATGTCAGCCAATTTGTTGGTCAGCAATTTTTGCTCAGTCTGGGCGGCCAGCAGCTTTTCCTGCTCTATATTGACCCGTGCTTCTGCGGCGGTGGCTTCTTCTTTTGCGCTATCAGCTGCGGCTTTGGCATCGCGCCAACGCGCATAAATTAGCCGTGCCTCAGCGGTTAAAATTGCCTCGCTCAGTTTTTTATAGCGTTCTGCCGCGCGCGCCTGTTTGCGCAAATGGGCTGCGCGTGCATCCTGATCGGCCATAATATCGTCAAGCCGCGCCATATTGCTTTCAGCCGCACGCAATTTTTGCTCAGCATCCTTGCGCCGCACATGCAGGCCGGAAATTCCAGCAGCTTCTTCCAGCATCTGTCGGCGTTCGGTTGGCTTGGCAGCAATTGCTGCGGCGATTCTGCCTTGGCTAACCAATGCAGGTGAGTGAGCACCAGTTGCAGCATCAGCAAAAATCAATGCAATATCTTTGGCGCGAACATCGCGGCCATTTGCCCGATAAGCAGAACCTGCATCGCGTTCTATCCGGCGAACAATTTCCAGCTCTGGGTCATCGTCATTACCGGCAAGTTGCTGTCCGCCAACAACCGTCTTGCCAGAAGCATCGAGCAGATGAACAATCTCTCCAGGCTGTTTTTCGGCCAGCAAAGTGACCTCTGCAAAATCACGTGCAGGGCGACGCTGTGTCCCGGCGAAGATGACATCGGACATGCCGCCGCCGCGCATGGATTTTGCAGAATTTTCGCCCATGACCCAGCGAATGGCTTCCAGCAAATTGGATTTGCCGCAGCCATTGGGGCCAACAATACCTGTCAGGCCCGGCTCGATATGCAGTTCGGTCGGGTCAACAAAGCTTTTAAAGCCGGACAGTTTCAGGCGTTTAATCAGCATGGCTTAGCCAAACGAACAACGCCAACCGACAATTTGCAACAAAAAAGCCTGATTCTTCCCCCGAAAATACGGATTTCTGGGAAAGCATCAGATTATTGGTCGGTTATGACCATAGGACAGACAAATTATTGGTCGCGTGCGCCCATTTGTTGGAAGCGGTTTTCAATTTCAGTCCAGGTTCCCAGTTCGACTTTCTGCCCGTTTATGACAAAAGTCGGGGTGCCAGTGATATTGAACTGCTCATTAAATGTCTGGTTGTTCTGAACCAGAGTGTTCACAGCTTCAACATTGGACAGGCAATCTTCGGCCTGTGCCTTGGAAACGCCGCGCGTCTGGAAAAATTCGACCAGTCCAAGCACATTGCCCAATGCAACAAAACGCTGCTCTTCAGGCAATTGCACTGTCTGTTGAACCGCTTGTTCGCCAGCCGCTTGCAAACCAGCAAACATCAATGACTGGTTTTCGAACAATTGTTCAGTGCGAGAGAAATATGCCTCTGGCGCGCCGCACTGTGTCAGCAATGTTGCGGGGATGTCATAAGGGTTCAGCAGATAGCTGCGAATCTCAAAACTAACTCGGCCTGAATTGACATATTTGTCGCGCAAAGTTTCGAAAGATTGCTCGGCAAAGTCTCGGCAATGTCCACATGTCATCGACGCGAATTCGAGAAATTTGATCGGCGCGTCTGGATTGCCCATGACATAACCGCCTTCGGGCGTTTTGGATACGACATTGGCCCATGTCTGACCTTCTGCAGGCTGAATGATAGGCAATACTTCACTGTTGCCCGAAGCGCCAAGAGCGTCTCCTTCTGCATTGTTGCACGCAGTCAATGCGAGTGCCAATCCTGCTGTCGCAAGCAATGAACGGGCGAATTTGGCATGGAGAAATTTGGTCATCATTCTGGTCCTTCATAAGGGCGATGCATGATCATTGCCCTGAAAATCAATATATCTGGGGTAAAGCGCTAGGGGAAAATTCGGTCTTTATAATTAGAGGCCCCCAAAAGCACTGCGCAATAGCGGTTCCAACCGCTGCCAGCTATGGGTCTTTTTCTGATATTTATCATTGATGGTGAAGGCTGGCGTGCCCTCAATCTTAACAGTGTTGCCGGCATAACGTGTCATATCCAGCACAATACTTTGCTCTAGTTCATCAGCGAGGCACTGGTCGATCTCAGCATCTTTAAAGCCCCGCTTTTGCATAATGGCCCGCAGCCCTGTGTCGCTTGCAATATATTGCAGCCGCTTGCCAATATCTGATGTCTGCCAGCGTTTTTGTGCGATCGGGTCGGGTGAAGTTGCGCGACTAATCCATTGTTGCTGCTGCGCCAATATTGCGCGGTGATTGCCAAAGAATTTGGATGGTTCCCCGCAGCGGGCAAGCAGGGCGGCCGTATAATCAAATTGGTCCCGCACAAAATTGCGGACCTCTACGCTCACCTTACCGGTGCTGACATAACGTGTCTCAACAGCTTCTGCAGATTGCGCGGCATAGGTTGCGCAATGTGGGCAGCTATAGCTGACATATTCAACCAATCTTTTGCGCGCCAATGGGTTACCCAGAACATGCCCGCCATTCTCTGAAACGGTAACGCGTTTCGTCCAATCAGTTTGCGGCGCTGCTGCTTGCGCATTGTCAGGGGAAGAGACTGTACCAGCATGCGCTGTAAAAGTGGCGAAGCCAGCAACGGCCAGAGCGAAGGCGGTGCCTGTCAGAAGTTTTTTGGTCATCATTGATCACACATCTTGTTATCAATTGGGAGTTATGTTGCTTTACCCTTAAAGCAGCCAAAATGTCTATCACTGCGTTGATGAATTTTTGACAACGCGGTGCGCTATTTTTTCTTAGCTACATCGTCAGCGGCATCAATATCACTGGCCAAAGATTGTAGCACGGCCAGCAATTCCGCATCACCAATATCGCGAAGGCCATCCCCCAAAGCTACGGGAACAGGCTTTAATGGGCGTGGAGGGCGCGGCACCTGCACGGGTTTGGGCGGTGTGACCACGCCGTGCCGAAATTTGACTTTGGTAATAGCGGTATAGCCGAAAAAGCGGTTCACTCGGGTTATAATTTCTGGCGTTACATGCTGCATCAAAACCGCATGCGCGCCATTTACCACCAGATGTAATGTGCCTTCCGATTTCTTGCCCGCTGGAAAACGGATCGATTCCGGCAGGGAGATTGCGGCATAGCGCTCTCCGGCAATTTCTGGCCAACGTGTCACCACAGAGCTTTGCACGAACCCAAACTTCTTAAATGCTGTGCGGCCAATTTCGGGCATCAGGTCGGCAATGGCCTTGGCTTCACCGCCGCGTGCGCGCTTCCATGTTTTTGGAGATGATGCCTTTGTTGATGATGTGCGTTTTTTATCAGAGCTCTTGCCGACAGGCTTTGCGCCTCTCGGTTTTTTCTGTTCGGGATCATCTGATGCGCTTTTCATAATGGCGCATATGTGCCACAGCCTGTGCATGTCCGTCGAGCCATTATCGCCCATGCAACACCGGGTTGTTGATAATAATATGCCAGAGAAAAACCCCGAAATAGCGAATGAATTGCTGCGCTGGTATGACAGCAATGCAAGGGATTTGCCGTGGCGAGCAGCGCCGCATAGCAATAGCGCAAACCCCTATCATGTATGGCTATCAGAAATTATGCTGCAACAGACTACGGTTGCTGCTGTAAAACCCTATTTTGCCAAATTCACCGTGCAATGGCCGGATATTGCTGCACTGGCCGCGGCGAAAGAGGAGGATGTTCTCGCGGCATGGGCGGGGCTTGGCTATTATGCCAGAGCCCGCAATCTGGTGAAATGCGCGCGGCAGGTAATGGCCGTATATGGCGGTGTCTTTCCCTCGACCGAACAGGCTTTGCGAACATTACCCGGCGTTGGTGATTATACCGCAGCGGCCATAGCGGCCATTGCCTTTGGTCAAAGGGCGGTTGTGGTTGATGCCAATGTTGAGCGTGTGGTGGCGCGGCTATATTGTGTTAATGAACCATTGCCCAATGCCCGCAAGACAATCCGTTCATTGACCGACGATATTACACCGCAAAGCCGGTCCGGGGATTTTGCTCAGGCAATGATGGATCTGGGCTCGTCTGTGTGCCGGGCGCGTGAAGCACAATGCGCGATCTGTCCTTTGCAACCCCATTGCCAGGTCGGACAAGCAGGCCAAGCAAATATGGCGCTGCGTTATCCGGTCAAAAAGCCCAAAAAAGCCAAGCCGGTTAGGCAGGGCAGCGCTTACTGGATTGAAAAACAGGGCGCCATATGGTTGGTAAAACGCCCTGATGATGCGATGCTAGGCGGAATGCGCGCAATGCCGGACAATGGTTGGCGCGCGCGCAATGATGGTGACGTTTCTCCGCCTCTGAACGGGCCATGGTGCGATATTGGTGAGCCCGTCATTCATCATTTCACACATTTTACCATCCATTTGCAGCTTAAAGCTTATCAAGGCTCTATGGCGGCGGTTGAGGCGCTAACTGGACAAAATAGTGGCGAGTGGTGGCCGATAGAAACATTGGAACAGGCGGGCCTGCCAACCCTTTTTGCCAAGGTAGCACAGATCGGCCAACGGCAGCTTGGGCGTTTGTTGTAATATATCGGCAACTTGTCGAATGTTTCGATACATATTAACAATGATGTCAGTTTTGCTTGCCTTTGCGGCATTTCGCCTTTCATAAGGACGTCAAATGACACGGTATAAAGTCTTTAGGAGAATTCCCCCATGCAAAATACACATAATATGCAAACCCAAAGTCTGACAGACCAGAATTTTTTACGTGATGCCAGCCTGACCCGCAGAGGATTGCTGCGTTCGGCTGGTGCTATGGGCTTGGTTGCTGCCGCTCCTATCAGCGCGGCGAAAGCCTTTCAGGGACCAAGTTTTCCTATTCTGACAAAAGAATTGAACGGTTATGTTGCGAAGAAAAAAGTCGCTGGCATGATCGCGGCCATTGGCTTTGGCAACCAAGAGCCACAATATATTAGTGTAGGCACCATGAATTTGGGCGGCAGCATGCCAGTGACCAAAGAGACTTTGTGGCGCATCTATTCGCAGACCAAACCGGTAACCGGTATGGCAGCAATGATATTAGTCGATGAAGGAAAGCTGGATTTGGATCAGCCTATTGCTGATTTTGTGCCCGAATTTGCCAAGATGAAAGTATTGAAGAAAGCTAATGGTAGCCTCTCCGATACTGTGGATGCCACGACACAAATCACACCGCGCCATTTGATGACGCATACGGCGGGTCTGGGCTATAATATTGTTTCGAAAGGCCCATTGCTGGATGCCTATAATGAGCAAGGGATCAACCCTGGACAGGTCAGCAAAATGGCTTTGCCGGGCTTTCCAGTGCCTGCGCCAACACCGCCGATTGACGAATTTGCACGGCGGGTAGCGTCACTACCATTGATCGCTAATCCTGGCGAAAAATGGAGCTATTCTATCGGTCTCGACGTTTTGGGTTATATTATCCAACTGGCGTCAGGCGTTGAGTTTGGCGAGTTTTTGAAAACCCGTATTTTTGATCCACTGGGCATGAACAGCACATATTTCACGGTTCCCGATGCTGATCTGCCGCGCTTACCGGCAAATTATGCTGTCGCTTTTGGCAGCCTGTTCCCAATCGATACGCCGAAGGACAGCGTGTATTCTGAAAAACCGGCATTTCCTTATGGCGGTTCGGGCCTTGTCAGCACGGCCTATGATTATGACCGTTTCTTGCGCATGCTGCTGGGCAAAGGCGCATTGAACGGCACACGCATCATGTCAGAAAAAGCCGCGACTTTGGGCATGTCCAACCTGTTGCCGGCTGGTGTTAATCTCAAAGGTAGCTGGGTTGAAGGACAGGGCTTTGGCGCTGGTGGACGTGTTGGTCTGGGCGAACAAGCAGGAACATTTGGTTGGGGCGGCGCTGCTGGCACCAATGCTTTTGTTGATACTGCGCGCGGTTTCCGCGCTGGCGGTTATGTCCAATATATGCCGTCAAATGCATATCCATTCCAGGCAGAGTTCCCCAAACTTGTGTATCAGGATCTGGCTGCGCTTTCCCAATAAGGTAGTGGCCCAATAAGGTAGTGGCTCAATAAGATAATGGCCCAATAAGGTAATGGTGCAGAAGATGATGGTCTCACAGCGCGTGGCGAAGAAAGCATTTATAATATTATGAGCAGCCCTGCTGCGGCATTGACCGCCATATCACCCTATATGACCGGCGCGACCATTCAGCGTGCCGATCATATTCGGACTGACCCTGATGCGTTGGCGCAGCATATGCATTGGCGCGCAAAATTGCTAAAACTGGACAATTTGGCGCCGGGGATAACACCCGAAGGTGGGTTATTGTGGCAATCGCTTGGCGAATTGGAGGCTGATGAAGAGCCTTTATTTCTGGGGCTTGATGGTGAAACCCCGTATTTTGTCGCGCTCCCTGCGCCTTCAGGACCGCGCGGTGTGGAGCATTATAACCCCCATTTGTGGCAGGCCGTTGCGCATATGCCGCGCGAGCAATTGGCGCTTTACGGTGCTGCACGTTCGCTCGTTGATTGGCATCAGCGGCATGGTTTTTGTGCTGTTTGCGGCACCCCGACAAAGATCAGCAAAGCGGGCTGGGCGCGGCATTGTGATAAAGATGATGGCGGTTGCGGAGCTGAGCACTTCCCGCGTGTTGATCCGGTTGCCATTATGTTGGCAGAGCATGATGGCAAGATATTGCTGGGCCGCCAACCTCGCTTTCCAGCGAAGCGTTTTTCTGCGCTCGCCGGATTTATTGAACCAGGCGAGTCGATTGAAGAAGGCGTAGCGCGAGAGCTTTTTGAAGAGGCGGGGATCACCGTGCACAATGTGCGCTATGTCACCAGCCAGCCATGGCCATTTCCATCATCATTGATGATCGCCTGTATCGCGGATTGTGATCACCCTAAACTGACACTTGATACAACCGAAATAGAAGAGGCGGACTGGTTTGACCGCGATCAAGTGGTGGCGGCCATGCGCGGCGATAAGGATGCGGCCTTTATTGCGCCGCCGCCTTTTGCCGTTGCTTATGATTTGCTGAAATATTGGCTCGACAAATAACGCGCCGTGCCACGCTGTGTGTGCATGCTAAATAGCCTAATATAGTGAGAGAGAATATGACCGACGCTGCCACTCCATATAAGATGCGCATTGACATTGTATCAGATGTTGTCTGCCCATGGTGCATCATTGGCTATAAACAGGTTGAAAAAGCGCTAGAGTTGGTCGGATCAGATATTGATGCCGAAATTGTGTGGCAGCCTTTTGAGCTTAACCCGAATATGCCGCCAGAAGGACAGGATATTGCCGAACATGTTGCGCAAAAATATGGTGCGACGCCAGAAAGCAGCGCAAAAACGCGCGGACATATGGCTGCTTTAGGGGAGTCGCTGGGCTTCACCTTTAATAATGTGCCGGGTAAGCGGATTTACAACACATTTCAGGCACATATCTTGCTGCATTGGGCGATGGAACATGGCGGACCAAAGGCGCAAACCGCGCTAAAAATGGCGCTGTTCACGGCCTATTTCCAAGACAATAAAGATGTCAGCCAAGAGCATGTTCTGCTGGAGGCCGTTGAAGAGGCAGGGCTGGATAGTGATGCTGCGCGCGCTGTACTGAATGACCCTGAAGAATCGCAAAAGGTCCGTGCCGACCTGAATGCATGGATAGAGCGCGGCGTTTCCGGCGTTCCGGCAACGATTGTCGATGGCAAATATATGATACCCGGCGCTCAGGATGCCGAAACATTTGCACAGGTATTTCAGAAGGTCCGCAATAAGGCTCTTACCGGCTGATCTAGGTTGGCTATCTGCGGTATTTTGAGCGCCTTTTAGATCAGCGCTAGCCTTGCGAGTTCCTTGACCAATAAGGGCGGCAGCTCATCAATATCGCCGCTGTCTCCGATACCATCTTTGGGTGCGTCACTATCTTCAAGATAACGCCAGCCCTGATGTGCACGGCGCGGTGTGCGGATAACGGGTATCAGAACAGGCTCCAGTCTGATCCAATAACGGCCCTGACCATTTTCTTGAAAGCCCAATATAGGACTGCGTCCGACTATGGCGCGGCTATGTATCCAGAATAAAGAACCGCCCGCAATTTCGGGTTCGCGCTTTGGTTTATAGCGTGTGGTTAGGCGCGCTTCACCAATCCCGCCATTGGCTTTATTTTGCGATTCCAGCCAACGACGTAATGTTGCTGGACTTTCGCTGCCAAAGGCAATTTTGGTAAGATGGAGAGGCATAGACCATCTAATTGGTAAGTGGATGATGATTAGGCAAGAGCCAAGCAAATGCTATCCACTTATCTGCGTTATCCGCGCAGCCTATGATTGCCAAATTGCTGGATTGCGATTGCGCTGTATCTTAATCGGCAAGGCTTTTGCCATTCACAACCTCCATTTGCTTTTTGGCCCATATATTGTCTTCTTCCCGCGCCAACATACGCTCCAGCATTGTTTTGCCGAGGCTAACATTATCTTGTCCCAGATAGACCTCGGCCATGGCTTTTAGGGCTTCCATATTTCTGGGCTGCAATAGCAATGCGCGCAGCAAATCCCGCTCACGCAATGCGGGGTCATCACCTATTCGTCCGCGCGCGATTAACAGTTTCACATTATTGGGGTCGCTGGCGAGCAGAGGATTCAAGATACCGGCCGCTGCCTTCACATCGCCTCCCGCAGCCAAAGTGTCTGCACGTTCTATATTGCTGTCATAATTAGCAACCCGTTTAGCGGCGGTGCCACTGCCGAATATGTTGATATAGACTTTATCATCAAACAGCTTGTCGCTTTTATTATCCCATATTTTGGCAGCAATAGGCAGATAGGAACCGCGTTCTATATTGGTTGACGTATAGGCCGTTACGACATTGTCTTTCAGGTTCAAGCTGCGCTTATAATGTGCCATGCCTATTTTTTCGTCATACTCTTTACCAGTGATTTCAATCTGGCCGCTATCTTCCGGTAATAGCAGTTCGACATTGATACTCACATGACTTGGATTGGCCCAGAGCAGGGCCTGCTTATAATCATCATCATCTCGCTCGGCGAAAAAATCTTCGCCTATGGTCATTTCATCAAGCAGGAACTCGCGGAAGTCTGATGCTTCCCCCCAATCGACCTTCATCTCACCTGTGAACAAAAAGCCAGCCTGTTTTTTGGGCTTATCGACAATGAATTCCAACGACTTGAATGTCATGTCGTCTTCAGATTCCTTATCCAGTAATTCTTGGATCGCGCGCTCACGTTCCGCTTCTGATTTTTCTTCCAGTCCTTGAATGACCGATAATGCACTGTCGCCATGATAAATAATTTTCATTGTCACATTGGCGTCTGTGTCAAAGCCGGCGCTGGCATCGATAATCATATCGCTCGTTACTTGTGGCTGCGCATAGTGATTATCGGTCATCTGTACCAAATCACTATCAGCCTCTAATGGCAGGGTATAATCGTAAAATACCGGTGGCAACAGATCGAGATTATTGTCACCAAGCCGTGTACCATCCAGCCAATATGTTTTACCGTCCATGCGCAGGCGAACAAAGACATGGTTGAACCATCCTGGCATGGCTATGGCATCTTCCAGCTTATCATTGCCGCCTGTATTGACTAGGCTTGGCGTGGCATCCAATCCCAGTTCGCGCAAAATTGCGGTCAGCAATATTGTCTTCCCCTTGCAATCACCAAATTTGCTGGCCCAGACTGATTCAGCAGATGCCGGTGTATAATTGCCCAATCCCTGAAAATTGCCGACATAGCGAATATCGGTTTGCACCATGGCCAATACCGTTTCGACAATTTGCCGCGGGGATAGGTTTTTTGCCCGGACTTGCTCAATATAGTCGCGCAATGGCCCGGATGCAGGAACCTTTACCGCCTTTTCATAGACAGGACGAAATGCCTGTGCCATTTCGTCCCAATCGCGAAATGTGCTGATCTCATAGGCGCGTTCACGGTAATAACGGCCCAGCAATTTCTCTGGCATGGCTTCCCAGTCAACAGCGTCTTGCGTAAAGCCTTGGACTTTATACTTGCCTTTGATCTGCACCGGCATATCGGGCAGACCTTCACCTTTGACAACTTTCAGATATCTGTCTTTAGGCCATACGACCCGCTGCACCAGTCGGTCCGCCTGATTGCGGCCAGTGAAATAATGCCAGTTTTGATAATGGCCGGTCATGGGCGCATAGGATGTTTCGATAGAAAAGGCGAATTCTATCAAATCGCCGACACGCAAATCCTGAATCTGCATAGATGCGGTAACCTGACCGTCCAATATGCCTTCAGACAGATTGGGTTCACGGCGGAACAGGGAAAAATCGCCCTGTTTTTGCACCACATCTATAATCTGGCCATCGCGGATAATATTGAAACGGTGCAGAGTCGCTTTGGAGCGGCTCGGCTCCCACTCAATGGACATGGTGCCATAATCTTCCAGCGCAGAACGGTCGCTGATGCGATAGACCATGCGCTGATAAGCTATACCGCCCTTTTGGGTGATCATATATTGGTCACTATGCACGGCGGTGCTTGCCGCCAAACCGCGCGTGGCATCTGTTTGTTCACTGGGTAGCTCTGCAACCTCTACCCAATCAGGGATAGGTGCGATCAGCAATTCGGCCTCTGCGGTCAGGCTGGAAGGGTCAACTATCTGCTCGGATTGTAGTGGTGCAGCAAAAATTGCCGTTAGCGGCAGAGACAATGCCGATGCGGTGAGCGCAAGGCGCAATGGAAAAAGCGATTTCTGTGCCACTAAAATGATTCCCTCTTAAACTTGCGATAACATACTAATCAAATTGCTATAATTTCAACAAGTAAATCTATGAATATTATGCTCTATCAAAAGTATAACTCACTATTTAATAGTGCTCCATCGCGGGCAGAATGCGTACGCAATGGGCAAATATGGGCATGTGCATAAACCCTTGAACAGCCTCGCCCTGTTTATTATCGTCATTATCACCAACATTCAGGGGTGGAGGGGTTGCAATGAAGTTTACGAAGATTTTGCTGTGTCTGGGCGCGGCGTCCATGGCTGTACAGCCAGCTTATGCGGAAAAGAAAGACAAAGGACCGTCACGATATTTGCAATGTGATGGCCAGCCTAACAATACGACGGCTGGTGAGACAGCTGCCCGATTATTGGGAGCGATTACCTTACTCGCATTATTTGCTCCAAGCCCTGAGGCAGCCGACCCGGACGCACGCAAATTTGGAGAGGAAGGCGTTGCTGTCTGTTCTACACTTTTGGAAGGTGAAGAGGATATTGAGGGCAATCCGGTCAGGCGTTTGGAGCTTTTGCTCGCCCGTGCTGTCCATCATATCGAAGCAAAAAATTATGACGCGGCCATTGCTGATGTCGCCTTGGCAGAACGTGAAGCACAAGAAAAAGGCTTTATGGATGATCCATATTTTGCCCGCAGCTTTGCACGATCCTTCCCGCAAATAAAAGCTACTGCTCTTATCAGGTTAGGCCGGTATGGCGAGGCGCAGGCGCTTATTGACCAGTCATTTGTGCAGGCGTCTTATTCGGTTCTGCCAGTGCTCACGACCAGCCAAAGAACAATGTTCCAGCGTCAACCAACCGAAAGTGAAGCACTGATACTTGATCGGAAAGCCAGAATAGCCCCGCCATTATTGGCCTTCAAGGCCAAAAGGTTGGAAGAATTGGGGCAGTTTGCAGAGGCAAGCGCAGCACGTGAGAGCGCTGTCATGCTGAATGAAATCTGGAACCCTGAATATGCAGATACTGATGATTTTGCTCAAGCTGCCATCAGCTTTGCTCTGGCGGGTAATTGGGAAAAAGCGACCCAATATCATGATATGGCAACGGCCAATCTTGCTGAGCGCAAAGCGGCGGGCAAGAATGAGGATGATCAAGGTAAGATCATAGAGCTTCTGGATCTTTTTGAGATTTTGAGCAATTACAATAAAGGTGAAGTGCAGATAGCGCGGCGCAATTTTGCAGCGCGTTCACAATGGGTTGCCCCGTCTTTTGGCGCGGTAATGGCGACCAACCAATTGTTACGGGCAGACGCCGAGGCCGATGACTTGTGGGGCGGACTGGAAAAAACACCCGAGCAGCTATGGCAGGAGCGGATGGACAAAGGTCTGACCGAAATGGTGGCCAAGGATGCTGACAACAAAACGCTCTTTTACAATATAGAAGGCATCTACAAAGCATCGGATTTTGAATCGCTTTCAAAACGCGTTTGGCGTGTTGAAAAATCAAAGATCATGCAGAAAGAAAAGATCAATGACGGAAAAGAGTTCGGATTTGATGGCTATTTGCTGTCTCTTTATGAGGGCAGCATAGACGCAAAATATGACGCATATTTGTTGCACTCAGCCCTTCTTGCGCGTCACAAAGGCTATAAGGAATTTTTCTTTGCGCCGCTATTAACGGGCCGCGGTTACGGCATGGTGCATTTTGTCGAACCTGAAAATAGTGAACGCTATAGCGAATTCTCACTCAATGCAGAGGAGGTCATTAGCGAATTGTCGCAAATTATTCCTCCGCCGGAAGAGGTGAAACTGCGCAAACAGCAGCGCAGAAAAAAGAAACGCTAGGCTCTCATTCTCAGCTGGTGCTAAGTTTTCAAATGGCGGAGCAGGTGTCTGTAGATTTCAGACGCTGATTTATACAAGGCCTGAAATAACGGCCAGTCCCAAAAATGCAAAAAAGCCCATTGAGTCCGTTATCATCGTAACGAACACTGAAGATGCTACGGCCGGGTCTTGTTTTAATCGGTCAAGTATCACGGGCACCAAAACGCCTGCCAAACCGGAAATGACGATATTGATGATCATCGCAACACCGATGACGACACCCAGCATGGCGTTGCTAAAGATTAAACCGGCCGCAACCCCGATGAGCAATGCAATCGTGATCCCATTGAGCAAGGCCACGCGCAGTTCCCTGCCAATAATCCTGCGTGTGTTGGATTGTGTTAATTGGTTCATTGCCAGAGCGCGCACGGCAACGGCCATGGTTTGCGTTCCAGCATTACCGCCAATTGACGCAACAATGGGCATGAGCACAGCCAGCGCCACCATTTTTTCAATCGCGGCGCCGAACATATAGATGATGGCGCTGCCCACAACAGCCGTGCCCATATTGGCGATAAGCCAGCGCACACGGCTTTTGTAGCTGTCGCGGATAGGCTCGTTAATATCACCTTCACCGGCACCGGACAGTCGCAATATGTCTTCGCCTGCCTCGGCCTGAATAATATGGACAATATCATCCACAGTGATCTGCCCGACCAGTCGACCAGATGTGTCAACAACAGCAGCGGAGATAAGCGCATATTTCTGGAAACGCAGAGCCACCTCTTCCTGATCCATATCGGTGGGGATGAGCGTCTGTTCGCGGGTCATAACATCGCCCAGCGATATATCGCGCGGCGTGCGCAAGACCCAGCTTAGCTGGCATGTGCCGACAGGGTGATGCGCTGCATCAACAATGAACACTTCCCAAAATTCAGTGGTGAGATCGCCATGCTCGCGCAGATAGTCGATAAGCTGACCGACAGTCATATGCTCGGGCACGGCAACCAGATCGCGCTGCATTAACCGGCCTGCGGTTTCTTCGGGGTAGGAAAGGGCGTCCTCAATGGCTGCGCGGTCTTCAGGCGTCAATTCTGCCAGAACGGCCTGCTGATCGGCAACTTCCAGATCTTCAATGACAGCAACTGCGTCATCGGTTTCCATTTGCCCAGCCAGCTCTGCGACCAACCCTGCGGGAAGAAACTCAATAATATCCTCGCGGACATAGTCGTTCAGCTCTGCCAGCACATCTGCGCCCAGCAAATCGGTAATGGCGGCCGCTAAAGGTGCCCGCGCTTCGCTGTCTACCAGCTCAAAAAGGTCGGCAATATCGGCAGGGTGTAATGTGCCGACCAGATCATAGGTGGAATCGTCCACACCATCGTCAAGCGATGCAACAACCCGGCGGACAAATTTGGGTTTCAGGCGATTTTCATCGTCCAACCCTTCTGGCAGGGCATCATTATCGTGGTCTTCGATATCCAGCATGGTCATGCCTATATGCTCCTAACACCCGTGCGCTCTTGCTCCTATAAGTCGCAAGCACCTGCAATTGCAATCGACACTGTGCCTTATGGTTGCAGATGGTCCAGCAGAAAAACATGATGTAGTAACATTATAGCGCGTCAAAATCCTTGGGTGACAAAATTGTTGAACGCGCTATAGCGGCGGCGAATATTTAGCCCAAAACAGAAATAGCTGTTTTCGAAAAGAGAGAAGATTGATGAGCAACAAACTGACTTTTACCCTCTCCACTGGTGACGTTGTCATCACATTGCGTCCTGATCTTGCGCCGCAGCATGTTGCGCGGATTACAGAACTGGTAAAAGAAGGATTTTACGACGGCGTGAAATTTCACCGCGTCATTGATGGCTTCATGGCGCAGGGCGGGTGTCCGTTGGGCACTGGCACAGGTGGTTCTGATAAGCCTGATCTGCCGCAAGAATTTAACAGCGAGCCGCATGTACGCGGAACCTGTTCTATGGCCCGCACCATGGACCCGAACAGCGCCAACAGCCAGTTTTTCATCTGCTTTGGCGATACCGAATTTCTGGACGGCCAATACACAGTATGGGGCCAGGTCACCGAAGGTATGGAAAATGTTGACGCCCTGCCAAAAGGTGAGCCACCAGCGAACCCAGGCATGATTGTAAAAGCCGTTATTGGTTAATATTATATCGAATGTTGATATTACTTCCCTCTTGATGTTAATAAGGCATCAAGAGGGAGATATATCTATTAAATATGCTCTAATTATTATTCCAATATGCGTGCTTGCTTCTGCATGCGAGAATCAAGCTCATAAATCTGTTCGAGAAGCATTGATAGACCCTGAATCGGCGAACTTCCGAGATGTTAAAGTATGTACTGGAAACAAATCGATTACCACAGGCGAGGTTAATGCCAAGAATAGAATGGGGGCTTATGGCGGCTTTAAACCATTTTTTGTGCAATACGATATAGTGTATTTTGCCGATGACCCTAATTTTTCCCGACTAATCGAACATTGTTATGGCACAGTGGGTAGTGATGCTAGCACTAATGAATCCAGTGAAAAGGGTGAGTGGATAACATCTACCGATATCAATCCTCTTGATGATAGTAAAATAATCACAATAGGTTTGGATGCAACTGGATATGTTGAGAAATATGCTAACCCCGTCAGGTTGTATATACGCTGCAAATCCAACAAAACAGAATTATATGTTGCTTGGGATGACTATCTTGGTGATGATAGCAATAGTGTTTATGAGGACTGGAAGTACGTTACGGTAAGAATCGGTGCTTCAAAAGCTAACAAGCAAAGATGGACTGTCTCAACAGATGGGAAGGCAACATTCATGCCTAGTTCGCCAATAGAAACCTTGCGAAAAATTGCAAAATCAGAGCGACTAGTGCTGCAAACCACTCCTTACAATGAGTCTCCGGTTACAGCGATTTTTGATGTAAAGGGTATGGGAGATGCAATATTGCCACTGGCGGATGAATGCGGATGGGAACTCTGATCTACCAAATTATAAAGCGGCTTTGACCAGCCAATCATGGAATAGCCTTACTGCGCGCATTTCCAATGCTGAGGGCATGCAGACAAACCAATAGCTATACGGGCTTTTGACCATTTTGCCTGGCAGTTTCGCCAGTCTGTTATCTTGTGAATTGCGCAAATGATTGTCATGCATGATGGCAATACCCAATCCTTGCGCAGCGGCCTCCAGCATCAATGCACCGCTATCAAAGCGATCGACCGCAGCTTCTGAAAGATCATCAAAGCCCAATTCCTTTTTCCATTGGATAAAGGATTCCGGCATATCATTGTGGATCAAGAAGGTCTGTCGCTCCATCGTTTTGCGTGAAGGGTTTTCGCCCAGCTTTTCCACCAATGCGCTTGATGCGATGGCATAGATATAATTTTCGTCGAGCCGCACAGCATGCAGTTCGGGGTCAATTTCCTCGGTCAACACGATGGCTGCGTCGAGCGTATCGCCCAGCTTGTCCTCACCATGGGTCGATGAATTGATATCGATATGCAATGTGGGGTATAATTTGCGCAATTCGGGCAATCGGGGAAAAAGCCTCTGGCTGCCGAATAGCGGGAGGACACCCAAGCGCAGCCGCAAAGCATTTTGAGAATCCTGATGGGAATGGACAGCATCGGACAAAGCCTTAAATGCCGGCAATATGCTTTGATATAATGCCGTACCGTCTTTGTTAAGCGCGAGCAGCTGCTTTTGGCGCCGGAACAATTTTTTGCCCATAAAGTTTTCGAGCGAGGCAATTCTGCGACTTAATGCAGATGGAGAAATCGCCAATTCGCTCGCCGCAGCACGGGCCGAACCGAGTCGTGCAACCTGCACAAACGCTTCCAATGATCGTAAAGGTGGCAACTGCCGCATATGGGTAAATACTCCGATTCGGACGCGTTATAAACGAATTTTCATAAAAATTGTGCGCCGCAATAAATTTTTTTGCCTATATAAAATATTGTATATCAGTAATTTATATAACATAATTGCATAGAATGCAACTTACTACTATCTTTTCGCACTTGCACAATTATGGTTTTTGCCACATCTAGAGTGGGCCTTTTAGGCATCCTCTCCTATATACCTTTTACGGCCAGCCTTCGGGCTGGCCTTTTTTTTTGCCAATATTCCGCTCAACGCACGAAATCGAATTATGTGCCGCCAGCATTTGAATTATTGCGCTTCTGCACCTAGGTTTCATCTGACAAGTTTTTGAACAGATGGGATGAATATATGCCGACAACGGAGCCAGGCGCCGCGCAACAAGACGTAAAATTGCAGGTTGCCAATGCCCGCCCTGAAGATAGTGGCAGAGGGTTGGCGAGGATTAGCCAAGATATGATGGCCAAATTGGGCATCGCAGAGGGGGATGTTATCGCTGTGCGCGGTAAGAAAGAGACTGCTGCACGCGCGGTTCTGCCTTATCCCGAAGATCAGGGTCTGGAATTTGTACGGCTGGATGGTTTTTTACGGGCCAGTGCCGGCGTTGGTTCAGGTGATTTTGTCCATCTTGCAAAAGCCGAATCGCGTCCTGCTCAAAAAGTCGTCTTGGCACCAGCGCAAAAAGATCTGCGCTTACAAGGGTCCAGCGCGGCATTGAAACGCAGCTTTGCTGGCCGCCCTATGGTGGCGGGTGATTTTGTTGCAACCAATGGCCAGCAACAGGTTAACCGCGGCGATATGCCTGCCCAATTGCGCCAGATGCTGAATACACCGGCCTTTGCTCTTACCCAAGTGCGCTTGGTTGTGGTGAGTACGGTGCCTAAGGGCATTGTGCATATCGCAGCCGATACCGAAGTCGAGCTGCGCCCCGAATATGAAGAACCAAAGGACGCACGCCGCGCGGATGTCACCTATGATGATATTGGCGGAATGAGCGAAACAATCGATCAATTGCGCGAAATGGTGGAATTGCCGTTACGTTACCCCGAATTATTTACGCGGCTGGGCGTTGATCCACCGCGCGGGGTTTTGTTGCATGGCCCTCCGGGAACCGGCAAGACGCGGCTGGCCCGGGCGGTCGCCAATGAAAGCGATGCCGAGTTTTTCCTGATCAACGGCCCGGAAATTATGGGCTCTGCATATGGCGAGTCAGAGAAAAAACTGCGTGAAGTTTTTGAGGCAGCGACCAAGGCTGCGCCCTCTATCCTGTTTATTGATGAGATTGATTCGATCGCTCCCAAGCGTGAGCGCGTGCAGGGCGAGGCGGAAAAGCGTCTGGTTGCGCAATTATTGACATTGATGGATGGACTGGAGTCACGCGTCAATCTGGTGGTAATTGCTGCAACCAACCGGCCTGATGCTATTGATGAAGCGCTGCGCCGTCCGGGACGTTTTGACCGTGAAATTATCGTTGGTGTTCCTGACGAGACAGGACGGCGAGAGATTTTTGGCATCCACACGCGCGGCATGCCGTTATACTCCGATGTTGATCTTAATGAATTGGCGCGCACGACCTTTGGTTTTGTCGGTGCAGATATTGCCGCTCTAACGCGTGAAGCCGCTATAGAGGCTGTGCGGCGCATCATGCCGAAAATCAATCTGGAGGAGCAGACCGTCCCGCAGGAAGTGCTGGACGATCTGTGTGTCAATCGTGATGACTTTATGGAGGCGATTAAGCGCGTTCAGCCATCGGCCATGCGCGAAGTCATGGTGCAAGCGCCTGATGTTAGCTGGTCAGATATTGGCGGTTTGGACGATGCACAGGCAAAGCTGAAAGAAGGGGTTGAACTGCCCCTGAAAAACCCTGATGCATTTGCGCGTTTGGGTATTCGTCCGGCAAAAGGCTTCTTGCTCTATGGCCCGCCCGGGACAGGCAAAACATTGTTGGCCAAAGCTGTTGCCAAGGAATCGCATGCCAATTTCATCGCTACCAAATCATCGGATATGCTTTCCAAATGGTATGGTGAAAGCGAACAGCAAATTGCTCGGCTTTTTGCCAGAGCACGGCAAGTCGCGCCGACAATTATTTTTATCGATGAGATTGATAGTCTGGTTCCGGCACGTGGCGGAGGAATGGGTGAACCACAGGTCACAGAGCGTGTGGTCAATACCATTTTGGCAGAGATGGACGGACTGGAAGAGATGCAATCCGTGGTTGTAATTGGCGCCACCAATCGACCCAATATGGTTGATCCTGCATTGCTGCGCCCGGGCCGCTTTGATGAACTGGTCTATGTGTCTGTGCCCGATATGGGCGGGCGTCGCCGTATCTTGTCTATCCATACCAGCAAAATGCCGCTGCATAGCGATGTTGATCTGGATAAAATCGCCGAAATGGCAGAATTTTATACCGGGGCGGATCTGGAAGATCTGGTGCGCCGGGCTGGCTTATTTGCGCTTCGAGAGCGTGGCTTTGATAGTGCAGATATCGATATTGAAGTTGAGCATAAGCATTTCATGCAAGCACTAAAGGCTTCGCGGCCTTCTGTGACGCCCGATATGGAATCTGAATATGCCAAGATTGAATCGACGCTGAAGCAAAAGGCAATGGCGGTGAACCCGATTGGTTTTGTTACGCCGGGTATGTTAAAGCCGGAGCGCGAAGATAAGCATTGATGCGGTCCAAAGCGCAGCTGACATGATGCTGCGCTTTGGTTGTTATCCTATTTGCTCTAGCCTTCAATAACCATATCGCCGGGGTGATGTTTATCGAGATGGCGTTTTATGATACGCAGGTTTTTGGTGTTTGAGCGCCAGAACAGATCAAACAGATCACCTGCGACAGGAACGCTGCCGATCAAGGTATCAATACCGATATTGCCAATCATACGTGCCATTTGAAAGCGCGAAAGCCCGAGATTGCGGGCTTCCCAAACCATGTAAAGCCCCATGACAGCGGTGATAACATCGCCCACAATCGGCACCAGACCCAATATAGTATCAAGCCCAATAGGCATTTTCACACCGGGCAGGACCATGCTGCGTTCTAATACCGCTTCCAACGCTTCCACCCTTTGGCGCACGGCTTTGGGGTCGCGGGGAAGGGCTTCAAGCCCTTGTTTGATCATGTCTTTGGTGCTTGGCGAAACGGCCATGCTGTTTTCCTCAAAATTGCTTGCCCATTATTAATTTGGGGATTCAAGCAGCGGAAGCAAGGGGTGGAGGCCTGCGCCATTGGCGACAAAGCCATCGATATCGCCGCTGACCAGCGACCACCGTATAGGCTGACCGAGCGGGATATAATTGTTGAAGCGCGTCATCAGAGTCTCGACCTCGGCCATTTTTGTGGCCCGCAAATCGCTATCAAAAGCGGCGCGGGCATCCTGCAACTGAAACTCGCTTTCTTCGTCGCAAAGCTTTTGCCGTGCGCAACCCAGTTGCGAGATATACCATTCCGCGCCATTATATCTGGCCACCTCGTCAATCAGCTCCAGATCGGCATAGCTGCCATTGGTGACCATTTGCACATCAATGCCGATCAAGCGCCAGTCTGCGCGTAATTTTGCCATAAGATAGCGTGCGCCCGCCCCTTCCGGCATGGCAACGCGCAAAGTACGGACCAAACGGTTGCGGTTTTGCCAACTGACAACCCGCAAACGAGCGGTTGCTCGGCGCTCAGCTATGCTCAAATCTTGCCAGCGATCTGCGACAATCGGTGTATAATCTGGAACATCAGCGGGAATGATCCGCGTTGTTGCGCCCCAATTTTGTAATTGCAGGGCTGGCAGCAAGTTGGTGCGGTCTATGGCCATAGAGAGCGCTTCACGATTTGCCGGCTCAGCCAAAAATCCGTCATCATTGGTGACAATCAACCCAAACAGGCCCGGCGCGGGGTCAAGCAGTAACCGGCTGCGCGCTATCCCAGCAACATTGACCAATGGCAAATTGTGAAATCTCCCCCCCAGTACCAAATCAGATTGGCCGCTGCGGAACAGTTCCACGCTTTTCGCTGCCTTGTCAGAGCGTACCTGCAAAGGCAAATCGCCCCTGTTGGTCAATATTTCTTCTTCTTCCGGCGTTAGTGGCAATATCGACAAAACCGCCGGAGTAGATGGGCTATCAAGCTTTAGTGGGCCGGAAACACGTCCATCGACACGGACACCCATTTCTGGCTGCGCCAATATTTGCAGCAAATTGGGGAAAGGGTTATTGAGGCGGACTTCGACAACAAATTGCGTCATTGCGCGGATATCCCGAATGGCCGCTACATCTGCGGCAAGGCGGCCTGTCCTTTCTATCGCTAGCCTTTCGCTTAGTCCGCGTGCAATATCGGCCGCATTGGCATCAGTGCCATCGGCCCAATTTTGGTTGCGAATGCGAAAGACATAGCTCAGCCCATCATCGGTAACGACCCAGCGTTCGGCCAGGCCGGGAGTGATTTGCCCCTGCTCGTCAAAACGAACCAGCCCTTGGGCTATCGCCATGCGGATATTGCGTGCACCAGGGGATAATGTCTTGCGGCCAATCTCAAACAATGTCTGCTGCTTATCAATGATGGATATGACGGTATTGCTCTCACCTGAAGAGCTGCAGGATGCCAAAGCCATAAGCGACAAAACCAGCGATAGCGGAACCATTATAGCACGCATGAGAGAGGGTAAAGGGGATAGAAGCCGAGTCACACAGGCACCTTACATCTATTCATCGCGCTCTGCTATCGCTTAGACGCTTGATAGTGAGTGAACATGTTGAGGCTCGGCCTGACCTATTATGTGTTATTGGGTTGTGAATGATAAGGTGCTGCTGGGGTGAATGTTCAGCACATTGTCTTGCCAGCCCTTTATACGCGGACTGACCAAATTGCGGGCTGTGTAATAATATAAGGGCAATATTGGCGCGTCCTCGGCCAATAGCAATGCGGCATCATAGAGCGCTTTTTCCCGCATCATAGGATCAGCCAGACCAGCGGCTTTGGCCAGAAGCGCATCATAATCAGGATTATTGTAACCGCTATAATTAGACGAACCAGCATTTGGGGAATGGACGGCCAGAAAATTTTCCGGCGTGGGCAGATCGGCAATCCAACCTGAACGCGCCAGTGCAAAATCACCGCGGCGCAGACCTGCAAAATGCAGCGATGCCTCGCTGTTCAAAACACTCGCTTCAACCGGCAGTTCTGACCACATTGCCGCCAGCGCGACAGCAACGCGCTTATGTTCGCGTGAACTGTTAATGCGGATGTCAAAACGCAGCGGTTCTTGGTCATTATAACCAGCATCTTCCAGCAATTGCCGCGCTTGCTTACGGCGGTCTGCGATGTGGGATGCTTGGTTATCGTCATTATGGTTTTGCGTGTTTTGGAAGCGCCAAAGTCTTTGCGGCACGACCAGATGGGCAGGACTATTGCTCAATCCGATAAGCTCTTCAGTCAGGAATGTCCGGTCAACCGCCATGGACAAGGCGCGGCGAATATTGGCGTTATCAAATGGCGCGGTGCGGCTGTTAAACGCAAAATAATAGGTGCCCAGATAATCGGACACATGCACAAATTCTGCATGATTTTCCATCAGCCATTGATGACGATTGCTGGGGTAATCACTCGCAATATCTGCTGCACCACCCAGAATTTGCCGCATACCGTTCAATGCGTCATCCGCCGGCTTCCACTGTATTTCGGCAATATCAGCTGCATCCTGATGCCAATGCGGATTGGCTTGCAGAACGAGCCGGTCATTCAAAATCCATTGCGCGGTGCGATAGGCGCCGCTGGTCACTAAGGGACGTTCGCCAGTCCATTGGTCGCCAAGCTGTGCAATGCGGTGCATGGGCAAAGCCGCCATGGCGGGATGGGCCAAAAGTGCGGGCAGTTCCGGATAAGGATTGCGCAATATCACCTGTACTGCTGCATCGCCTTGAGCAGATATAGTCATGATAGGCGCAAATAGTGCTTTGTGCGGTGATGCAGTGGCCTCAGCCTGCAAACGCTCCCAAATGCTGGTAAAGGTCTGCGCTGTAATGGGCTGTTCATCAGAAAACTTCAAATTGTCGCGCAAGGTAAAGGTCCAGACCTTACCATCGGTGCTGACCGTCCAGCTTTTGGCAAGGCCCGGTTCGGCTTCGCCTTTGCCATTGAAGCGGGTTAGCCCTTCAAACTGATCCCGCGCAACGCGGATAGCGGCCAGATCAGACACTTTTTGTGGGTCAAGGCCGCGTATCTCAGCATCCGATAATCTGATAAGAGCATCTTCATCTTGTCTGTCGGTTATGATTTCTTCGGCGGTTTCTTCAGCGCAGCCAGTTGTTAAGCCAAGCAGCAATATTGCGGCGATAAGGGCGGCTAAGCGATAGTCGATAGTTGACAGCCATGACCGCTTCATGGTCTGCTGGCGCCACATAAAAATAAAGCGAGAGGGTATCCCTGTTTCCATGCCGATGAATATGCAACAAATTGTTTTGGCGCGCCACTGTGATGGCCTTCCGGTCCCCGAAGATTTTAAAATTGAAGATGCGCCGCTGCCCGAACCGGGCGATGACGAGTTTCGTATTGCGCATATTTATAACTCGGTTGATCCGGGTACGCGCTCGCGACTTTCCGGCTCTGCAACATATGCCGCAGCGCAGAAAATCGGTGCGCCAATGGATGGCTTTTCGGTCGGACGGGTTGAGGCCAGCAACCATGAAAAATATCCAGACGGCACTTTGGTGTTTTTTGCTGGTGGATGGCGCACGCACAGTATTCATAATGGCAAGGGTTTTATCGGACCAGTGACGCCGGGATTGCCGTTATCCTATTGGATTGGTGTGTTGGGTGTGCCGGGCCTAACGGCCTATTGCGGGCTAAAGGAAACCGCGCAATTTCGCGCGGGCGATGCAGTGCTGATATCCTCTGCCGCAGGGCCCGTTGGGGCAACTGCTGGCCAATTGGCCAAGGCGTGGGGCGCATCAAAAGTGGTGGGCATTGCGGGCAGTGATGCCAAATGCCATTGGCTGACCGAAGAGGCTGGGTTTGATGTGGCCATCAATTATAAAAGCGTTGATGATCTGGACGCAGCTATCAGCGCAGCTCTGCCAGATGGCGTGGATTTGCTGTATGATAATGTTGGCAATGCAATGATTGAACGCGTTTTGCCCAAGATGCGTTTAAATGGGCGTATCTGTGTGGCAGGGCAGGTTGCTGATTATTCGCTGGCGCTGGAGGACAGGCCGGGCATTCGCACCACAACGCCGTTCATTACGCACCAGATTATGATGCGCGGTCTGGTTGTATTTTATCACGCCAAAATGTTCCCTGAGGCCCTGCAGACAATGGCGGGTATGATCGCCAAAGGGGAATTGAAATTGCAGGAAGAGCGTTTTGACGGGCTGGCCGCCATGCCAGAGGCATTTTGCGGTCTGTTTCGCGGGGAGAATATGGGCCGGCGCGTCGTTAAAGTGGGTGAGGAATAATGGCGGCGGCCTTTGCGATTGAGAGTGCGGATTATCAGCGTTTTACTTTTGCGCGTGACGGCAAGATATTAACGGCCTTCATAACATCTGATCATCCGGTCAATGGCGTCGATGCCATCATGCATGATGAATTGGCGACCATCTTCACCGATTTACAGCGCGATGCGGACAGCGATATCATCATATTGTCGGCCAAAGGCCGCGCCTTTTGTGCCGGTGGTGATTTTGACTGGTTTGCTGAGCAGATTGATGATCCCGCGAAATTCCGCAGCATCGCCTGGGATGCGAAGCGCATTGTCTCTGGGCTGCTGGAGATGGAGAAACCGATTATTTGCCGCCTAAATGGTGCTGCGGCCGGTCTGGGGGCAACCATCGCTTTGCTCTGCGATATCATTATTGCTGATGACAAGGCTCTGATTGGTGACCCGCATGTTAAGGTCGGGCTGGTGGCCGGTGATGGCGGCGCGCTGATATGGCCGCAACTGATCGGCTATGCCAAGGCGAAAGAATTGCTGATGACCGGCGATTTGTTGACCGCAGTGGAGGCGAAAGAGCTGGGCCTGATCAACTATGCGCTGCCTGCTGATCAGCTGGACGCAAAAGTCTCTGAAATATGCGGCAAGATTTTGGGCAACCCAAAATGGGCTGTGCGCTGGACGAAAACAGTGACCAATATCCCGCTCAAAGCGCTGGCCGCGCAGCTGATGGATGCCAGTATTGGCTATGAAAGCGTTTCCAACTTTCTGGATGATAGGCGCGAAGCGGTTGCTGCCATGGCTGAAAAGCGCGCACCCAATCTTACCGGGGGATGATGGTATGAGCGAGCAGACCTTTATTGATGAGCCAGATCATGTCACCGCCATCCGCGCACAGGTGCAGCGGTTTATCGCCGAACATGCTCCGCCGGAAAAGCGCAAGCAATGGGACGCAGAGGCAAAATGGCCGCGTGATATTTATGCGCGGTTCAACAAAATGGGTCTAACTGCGCTGACAGTGGATCAGGATTATGGCGGCGCTGGGCCTGATCTGGTTGCTGCTATTGCGGTGATTGAGGAATTATCACGCGGCGGTTCCGCGCTGGCTGGCCCCTATATCCACACCAGCTTTTATGCCGGTATGAACCTGTCAGAAAATGGCAGCGAAGCGCAGAAGAACGCCATATTGCCCAAGGTCGCAAAGGGCGAGATATTCCTATCCTATGGTCTGTCCGAACCCAATATTGGCGGCGATTTGGCCAGTGTAGAAACCACGGCACGGCGCGATGGTGATGATATTGTTATCAATGGCGCAAAACGCTGGTGCACGGGCGCAGATTGGGCGGATTATATTTACTGTCTGGTGCGCTCCGGTGATGCGGGGGATCGTTATAAAAACCTGTCTTTCATACTGGTGCCGACCAAGGCAACCGGCGTCACCATGCAGGATATTGAGCATGTCAATCTGCGCTACACCCATAGTCAGGATGTGTATTTTGATAATGTGCGCATTCCAGCAGAAAATGTGGTGGGCGGGGATATTATGTGGAACCGCGGGTGGCAGCAATTGGCTGGCCGCGCATTGGACGTTGAGAAGCTGGAGATTAGCGCAGTGGCTCTGGGTGTGGCGCGGGCTGCGGTTGACGAGGCCTGGGCCTATGCGCAGGAGCGCGAACAATTTGGTAAGCCCATCGCGCAGCATCAGGCCATTCGGCATAAGCTGGTGACCGCGCGGACCAAATGGCAGGCCGCACGGCATATGCTTTATCACGCAACATGGCTGGCCAATGAAGGGCGACCCTGTTCAGTAGAAACCAGCATGGCCAAATTATTTGTCGCAGATACTGGCGTAGAAATTGCCATTGCCTGCCAACAGGTGATGGGCAGCTATGCACTATCAAAAGAGTATGAGATGGAGCGCCATGTGCGTGATTTGCTGGGCATGCCGATTGTTGGTGGCTCCAGTGATATGCAGCGCAACAATATTGCAAGCATGATGCGGCTTTAACGGGCATAGGGCGAGGAAAGAATATGCAACCATTAGAGAATATCCCTCCAATAGGGGAAAAGGTTGCGGCTTTGTTGCCCGATATTGCTGCCAGAGCTGATGACATAGAAGCGGCTGGACGCATGCCGGCGGATATTGCCGATGATCTGGCTGCGGCAGGCGTCTATGCGATGGTAACGCCAAAAAGCCTTGGCGGACTCGAACTCTCTCCGCCTGAGATTGTGGCGGTGCTGCATGCCATATCGCGTGCGGAGGCCAGCACTGGCTGGTGCGCTATGATCGGCGCGACAACTGCGGTTAATGCTGCATATCTGCCGCGCGATATTGCACAGAAAATTTATGGCAACCCGCTTAGCAAAACTGGCGGCGTGTTCGCGCCCATGGGCCGCGCTGAAGATATGGGGGACCATTACCGCGTGTCCGGCCGCTGGCAATGGGGGTCAGGTAATGTGAATTGTGACTGGCTTTGTGCTGGGGCGATAATTTTCAAAGATGGTGAGCTGCAGCGCATGGACAATGGCGCACCTTATCACCGCATGATGTACTTTGCCTCTGATCAGGTAGAGCGTTTGGATACTTGGCATGTGGTTGGTATGAAGGGCACGGGTTCGTCAGATTTCACCGTGAAAGATGCCATTATTCCCAAAGAACAAAGCGTTTCCTTGATTGCCGATACTCCGCATGAGGAGGGCGCTCTCTATACCTATCCGGTGTTCGGATTGTTGGCGATGGGCGTCGCGTCTGTGGCGCTGGGCAATGCGGCAGGTGCGCTGGACGAGATTAAAGCCTTGGTCGCTGCAAAAAAGCCAATTGGCGGCCAGAAGGCAATGGCAGAAAAGCCCGTTATTCAGACAGAGATTGCGCGTGCTGAGGCCCAATATCGCGCTGCGGAGGCTTTTTTCCGTGAAGCAGTAGCCAAATGCTGGACGTCGGCACAGGCCAATGGCCGTTTGGGACCGCATGAACGTGCAGAACTGCGGCTGGCCGCAACATATGCAACAGAAAGCGCAGCCGATGTCGCCAAAACTGCTTTTACGCTGGGCGGTGGCAATGCAGTCTATCTGACATGCAATTTACAACGCCGCTTCCGCGACGCCCATGTCGCCACGCAGCATATTGCAACCTCGGCAGCTATTTATGAACTGACAGGACGGGTATTGCTGGACCTGCCAACAGATATGGCGATGTTGTGATTATTGGGAATTTATCATTAGATGTTTTGAAATATAACCCTATAAATCACGCGTGGCCGTAATGTAATTACTACTAATAGACATTTGCTATGCAATTGTAGTTTTTTCAAACCCGTTGCCCGCGATTTAAGGAAAAATGTGATGCCCATAGCTATAATATTTGCGGATAATCATCTCCCTATAATTGTTGAACGGGACAATGAAGAACAACTCATTGATGCAATAATCAAATTACCTATTGCTCCTTCGGAGCATGAACAGGCTAAAATATTGCAATGGTTGGAAAGCCTGCCGCCACCATCAGGATATTATGAAACGCGTGCTGAGGCTAAACTCGTAGCCAAGCGAGCAAAGTCTCTCGCGCTGCGTACCGCGCCATTATTGACCGGAGAACAAATTCGCGATGCCCGTAAAAAACTGGGACTCAGTCGCGTCAAATTTGCTTATGCAATTGGTTTTAATGGAAACCGTAACACAGTTAATAAAACAGTTTACAGCCTTGAGACTGATCCAAAAGCTACACTTGCAAAAGACAAATGTGATGTTTTGGCCGCGTTATTGGCTGAGGCAGAACTGGCCGCTAATGATCAAGAAATTACTGCTGGGTGAGAACCTTCGCTTACTTGCGCTAACGGCTGACTTGCCAGCCGAAGCTTTTGTAATAAGCGGAGGATGGTGGAGCCTAGCGGGATCGAACCGCTGACCTCTTCGCTGCCAGTGGAGCGCACCGCTGCAAATCTGGGCTTTTTTAGCAAACTGCCCACGGGATTTGGCCAATATAGGCTGTTTTTGTTCTTTTTGCGTTCTGGCCGCTGGTACATATTGTACCAGTATGATTGCGTAAGCTGTTCAAGCGCATCGCGCAAATAACCTTGCAGCAAGTAGGCGCACGAAACTGCACAGCGTTGGGACTGGGTTATATTTTCAGCATTCTTTGTTGATTTGCCGAAGAAATGGCGGAACTGCGTTATTCATTTATATATGCTGCGTGGTGGCGGCAAACGCATCATCTTTATCACAATGGCGGACTTCTGCGGTATAGAGCCATCATAAATACATCATTTCCTTATCATTAAATGATATAATCTAAACATCATTTTTATTATAAAAAAACCTATTAAAAACAGAGGCATGATAAAAGGTGATTACGTTTGTGATGCCAAATGATAAAGTAGTCATCATTTTTATTTCCAATGAAATCATAGTGATAAGTCGCTAAATATGGCCACGTGATGCATATGATGCGTTTGCCGCACCTACACCCGTCATAGGTTCTATCGCCGCCTTGGTATCTTGCACAAAAACACGAAAAAAAGCCGAGAGCGTGGTGTGGGGCTGAGCGCGGCGCGTGAGGTGTCAGACGGATCGCCCCACCGGTGCATATAAAATTCTATCCTTGCAAATGTTCTTACTATGTTCTTATTCTCCTTGCCCTTTTGTGGAGTGGGAGACGATTCGTGCGACGACCAGAGACAGTCGAACATCTTTACCTCGACTTTGACGGTTTCTTTGCCTCTGTCGAGCAGCAAAAACGGCCCGCTCTGCGCGGTCGACCGGTCGGTATTGTACCCTTTGCCGGAACGGATCGTACCTGTATTATCGCTTGCTCAAAGGAAGCCAAAGCCGCCGGGTGCAGCAATATCATGACCGTAGCCGATGCACGCAAGCGATGCCCAGATATTGTGCTGGTGCCGCAATCGCCTGACTTCTATCGCCGCGCGCATAATGCATTGCTGGCTGAGATTGAAAGCGTCATTCCCATTGAAGCGGTAAAGTCTATCGATGAGCTAGCTTGCCGCCTTCTGCCCAGCGATAGCAATGATCCGGAGGCGCTAGGCCACAAAATCAAACGCACCTTAGCGGAAGGCATCGGCCCTTATGTCACCTGTTCCATAGGCTTCGCTGCGAACCGTCAACTGGCCAAGATTGCAGGCAAAACGAACAAACCGGATGGCATCACCATCTGGCGGCCACAGGATATGCCTGCTCCCTTATTTGCTGTTCCTATGGATGATATTCCCGGTATTGGTTCACGCATGCGTGCCCGCCTCTGGAAAGCGAGAATATTCAAGACAGAGGATCTTTACCGAACCCAGCCAAAGCAGATGCGCAAATTATGGCACAACGTTACCGGAGAGCGACTCTGGTACGCTTTGCATGGCTATGACATTGTTGCGCCCCAGTCGGAACGCGGCATGTTCGGCCACGGGCGTGTTTTGCCACCCGATGCACGCACTCTGCCCAAGGCCAAGGAAATTGCGCGCTTGTTGCTCATTAAGGCCGCCCGTCGCCTGCGCCGCTCCGGCTATTATTGTGCGGGTATCTGGGTCTGGCTGGCCATTCGTGATGGCACCTGGTCGGCCAAACGCACATTGCCTATCGTCCATGATGATCAGGCGGTACTCGACGGTCTTTATCATCTCTGGCATGAGGCAGAGCGCGCCTTTCCCCGTGGTGTCACCATCTTCCGTGTTGGTGTGACCTTGTTTGACCTCAGCAAAGATAATACACGTCAGCTGGATTTTCTGCTCAATGATGATCGTGATCGCCGCAAATGGGAGCGGATCAACTCTGCCATTGACCGGCTTAACCGCAAATATGGCAAGACAGTGGCTAGCCTGGGGGCATGGAACCCGCCCGAAGGTGGCCATGTCGGTGGTAAGATCAGCTATACCCGCATCCCATCAGCAGAGGACTTCTGGTGATGACCTGGAAAGAACGCTTACAGCTACAAGATCTGGAACCCTATCGCCGGTTTGAACTAACCTGCCTGGAATGTGGGCATGTGCATTATCGCGATGTCGCCAGCATTTATATCAATGCAGAGCGCGGCCGCCTTCACCTGGATGAGGTGGAAAAGAAATTGCGCTGCAATGCCAGAGGCTGCGGCGGAAATGTACGCCTTATGCTCATTCGTAATGGCGACACCAGCGCCTTTGTCGGCGGGTTGGCGTAACGACGCTATGTGAAGGTGTGTGACAGATATCACGTCAAGGAAACCGAATCATAGGTATCAGTTCACTTGCAACTTTGATTGCTGAAAGGAATTGATAATGAGTGATGTTGACAGAAAGTGCTATGTCACCCGCATTGTGCCGCAACCTGGTGGGGACGAGAATGGCCGTCAGTACCGTGTTAAGACTTGGTATAAGGATGGTTCGCATGAATTCGGTGATTGGCAGAATTTCCGCCCGTCAGGCGTCTCAAGGTGCCCATGACGCTATAAATGAATGGGATTGCGTCAGAAAATAACATCAAATGACTGACGCAGTGCCTTTATATCTCCAATATGCACCGCTCGAAGGGAAAATTCAGGGGTTGCATGTAAACTAATGCGCTTGACAAAATTGCGTTGAACCGTCCTTAAAAGGGCATGTGCAATAATTATAAAATGCAGGCCGCTATAGCTGAGATGCGGATGCTCTATGGCCCGTTTCTGGGGGATAACAGCAACCTGCCCAGCTACGATGATATCTACCCTAATTATGAAGCACCTATCATTCATGACGGCGAAAATGGGCTTCAGTTGACGCGGGTAACATGGGGCATACCCAGCTGGAAACAGGGCGCCCGCCCAATCACCAATGTCCGCAATCTGGAAAGCCGTTTCTGGCGCACCATGCTGGAACGGCCACAGCAACGATGCCTTGTCCCGGTCAGCAGCTTTTGCGAATGGACCGGGCAAAAGGGCGCAAAACGCAAAGTCTGGTTTGGCCTGAAAGACGCAACCATATTCAGCTTTGCTGGCATCTGGAAACAGACCGATGATGGCCCGCGCATGGCGTTTCTGACATGTGCACCCAATGCCTTGGTCGGTGCCGTCCATCCCAAAGCGATGCCGGTTATATTGGCGCCGCAGGATTACCCAATATGGCTGAACGGCGATTATTCAGCAATAAAGGCGCTGGCGCGACCTTTTGAAACGGAAATCATGGTCATATTGATGTAATTGAGTATTCAATGCCATAATGATCCAAAATATTATTTATCGTGTCGATAATATCATTAGATTTATTACCAGTTGATAAATAATATATAGCATAATCAACCCAAGTTTTATCATTTAAATTAACATGACCAATCTCTTCGAAGTGACTTAATCCATATCTAGAAATATCTAAATTTGAACTGATCATGTCTATAAAAAAATCGGCTTGAGAACTTTTAACTCGGTATATAATTTTTTCGTTATCGCCAAGACTTTCAATATAAGGTACATATTTACTAGGTCTGACATTAAGATATTCATTAGCCATTTGATTGCTATTTTTCTTCAACCGATTGAGTTCTCGGGATATACTATCCAATTTATTGAGAACCAGTTTGTCAGCACCAATCGCTTCCGTACTTGGTTCCAACACCTGAAATGTTCCAAAAGCTTCAATAAAGGACACAAAGCTGCCCTCTCGAAATTGCTGTGCCATGTGTTTTACTCGACTAGCAAGAGCCTCAACAAATTCATTGATTTTATGAAAATGAAGATCCTTGGGATAAAAAAGATGTTCGATTACTCCGGTATCGAAAGGCAATTTCGTACCATCATCTGCGATAATAATTACAGGCTTTTTAAAAGTAATGCGGATGCCCAGTTCAAACATCACATTGGGGTTTAGACCGCTAACATCACAGATCACGACAGGGTTTTCGTAAAGGTTCTGAATTATCCGGCGTTGAATAATATCGCTTTCGAAGGAATCGCTGACAATCTGCGCTTCCATACCGGCTTTGGCAATGGCGCTATCCAATATTTCGCGAACCTCTGACCAGTGACTGCGTGAATAGTCTCCAAGGGGTGAAATCGGCATGATAATACCGCATATTTCCTTACTCTCTGGTTCTTTAACATCACTTTCAGATGGTGATTTAACGTCTTCTTTGTTTGTCTTCTTGGTCAATTCGAATCCCTACATGTTGTAATCAACAAGTATAGCAGAGTTTTGTCCTGAAATGTAATCAACGCAAAATTGTGGTCATGCTTCATAATCAAGACCTTCTTTAATCTGGGAAAGTATCGTTTTTCCGCTCATAGCGAATATAGGCGGTTGCAACTGCGCTTATCAAAAAAGCGATGACGATTGCCCAATTTGACCATGCTATGGCGCCCACTAGCCCAGCAAACGCCAGTGCGCCGCCATAGCGCGCGGATTTTTGGACATCAAAATTGATAAGCATAATGCAGGGTGTCGCTAAAAACAGAACTAGCAAAACTGCTTCATCTATCCGCATTTTTCAATCCTTTCGCAATCAGGCGGCGAATTGCTTCAGGGTGATGCAAGATTACAGCCTTGCACTGCCCCTAACCAATAACGATCCAAAGGTGATCATCATGGCTAATGCCCGCAATACCCATTCTGGCGCAGCGCGTACAGATGAAACCGCCACAGCGCAAAAACTGGGCGGATATGTGTTCAGTGAAGATTCGGAATATGATCTGCGTACAATCAGCGAGGCGATGCAGGGCATTGCCATATTGGTTGACCAGAATGAACAGGGCAGGGACGCGCCGGACATGCCGACCGATTATATGGCGGCAATATTCCGCACTCTAGCAAAAGCCACTGACACTGTGCGTACAGCGGCCATGGTCACCAAGGGCGAAGCCTTAGTGCGCCGCCGCAATCTACATTGATGGCCCTTACGCGGCGGGCTGGGCCTTTGCGCTGGCATAGTCGGTGAAGCGGATGATTTCACTTCCCGCCCAGTCATTCAAGTCAAGCATCTGCTGCATGATCGGTTCAACTTCATTGCTGAAAAACGTGTCCATTGCCGTGGCCGCATCGCCAAAGCCGCCATTATTTTGCGGCACAACGCCAATCAATTGCGGCGGTGTGCGGTGCGCGGTCAGCACATCATCACGGGTCACATTTTTGATGTTGCTGAATTCATCCTGCGCCCGTACGTCGGCAATGGGGATCACTTGCACCCCGTCTTTTTTGCCGCCGGGCATATAAAGAAACAGATTTTTGAAATTGCCAACGCCCTTGCTGCTCTTAAATGCTTCGCGCAAATGCTCTTCTGTTTTCGTATCGGCTATCGGGTCAGTAATATGAAAAACAAAACCGGCATGCGCGCCATTTTTGTAATAGCGGCGGCGAAACAATGTTGCGTTTTCATTGAGCAACATGGATTGCAGCGCGGCAATCCATTCCGGAACCCCGTAAATTTCCTGTAATTCATCAGGCTGCGCCAAATGAAAAACCGAATGGGCGGGAAATTCATATTCGGCCAGATCAGACCCATGATTGACATAAAAATAGCTGCCGGGCTTAACGCCAACACGGGTGTAAGCCGCCGGTGATGCCCGCAATTGCAAGATGCCGCCGCGCATATTGCTGATCGCCTGAAAATAGGCATTGCCCATGTGCAAATAACCCTGCGCCCATTTGCGAAATTCTGCGCGGCTAAGCTGCGGTGAGGGCACAAAATGCTTGACCAGCAAATTAACCTTCAGCGCGATGCATGACCGGTGGTGCGGTGATGCGTTAAGGGTCTGCGCCAAATGCACCATAGGCATGGGCGGTTCGTACCAATCACCATTTTTGATGACTTGGTAATAGCCAAACAGATCGCGGCCATCGATCACGCTTTGCGGGTCACCAAAGCTGAAAACCATCGGGCTTACATCACTGTTATTCGCTGTCTGGTCTGCTGTTATTGCGGTTTGCTCTGTCATTGTGCGCACTCCATAGGGTTAATCATTATTTGCGGAAAATATGGCAAAACCGCCGCTGCCCATGGCTTCACCGGTTAGTTTTTCATAAGAAATTGCATGCATGATGGCCCATGCAATATCGCCATGGCCCACGCCTTCACTGCGCTGTGTTGTGTAGGTTACGGCGCGCCCGCTGGGCGTAATGCTGGGCTTAATCGCCATAAATGCCGCTTGCACATCGGTATCGGCACGGTCAAATTCAAAACGCCTGGTGCGCATCACGTTCTGCGCCTTTTGCACCAGGTGCGATTTGACAGCGATGGAATAATCAATGCGCCGCACTAATGGAAACCACTGCGCCATCAATTCAAAAACAGCCTTGCCCATACCGCCGGTTGTGTCGACGGCAATATCAATCACATTATAGCGATTATAGACCTGTTTTATCCGCTCATTCTGGCCTGCAAAATCTTCACCAGTAAAGCGCAGTTTTTCCAGCAATCGGAATGGCTGACCCTCACCGTCCGGTGCAGCCAATACGCAAATAGCGGCATCATCACGGCCCTGATTATTCGGGTCAACGCCAATCAAAACCGGCTTTTCACCATATGGGCGGCCGCCCTCTATATTGACCAGTGCCGGGTGAAAATCTGGCCATTTGTCAAAGCTGTTAACGCGGCATGGGCCAATAAGATCAAAAGGGAATGAACTTTGGCTGTCATCAAGAAATACGCACAAATATTGATTGGCAAAAATATCCGGCGCATAGCGTTTTTCAACCGATGCACGGTCTATCAGGTCAAAGCCTTTGGCAATCGCATCATCCAGCGTAACGATTTGCCGCCAGATATCATCTGGCCCGCGCTGGCCATCGCGCAGCGCTTTGTGCGAAATATCAATGGTAATCTGGTCAGATTTTGCGCGGCCACGGTTATAATCACTGCCATCCCATTTTTTATAGGCAGGATGATTAACGCCAGAGGGTTTTGAAAAATAGGTTAGGCGATATTGCTTTTGGCTGGCCATGGCGCTGGCCGCTTCATCAAAATCTTTGAAACCGCCAACCCAAAAACATTCATCCAGATAGACATCACCATTATAGCCCTGCGCCGTGCGAAAATTGGTGGCCAAAAAGCGGAATGTTAGCGGCGGCAAATCATTGCCATCATCGTCAAGCCGGTTGATGATCAGCGGCTTTGTGCCCTTTAATTCAACGCCCGTGACCTCTAGCACAAACGCT
Source organism: uncultured Sphingomonadaceae bacterium (assembly GCA_947503245.1). GTDB lineage: Bacteria > Pseudomonadota > Alphaproteobacteria > Sphingomonadales > Sphingomonadaceae > Alterisphingorhabdus. The sequence continues at coordinate 746,585 of CANNCV010000002.1, read as the reverse complement.
TTGATATAATCGGCAAATATCAATGATTGGCTTTGCGATGCGGAAAGGAATATTTGCGTATTGCCAGTGTCAAATGCGCGGATCAGCGCTTCACGCGCAAAATACCATGTTGCACCAATTTGCCGTGATTTCAGGATGAAACGGATTGTCTCAAGACCGGCCTGCCACCATTCGCGCTGATGCTGATACAGGCAATCGTGAAATGACGCCCGCAAATCCTCTATCTGGTCATGCGTTAGCTGGTTTTTCTTTTTCGCCCGTTTGGCAATGGCTTCACCGTCATTGCGCTTGGCAATTTTCGGGTTCAAATCGCTTTCTTTGCCGGTCTGGTTATATTTGCGAATGCGGGCCGCGCTTTGCATTTGCCGCATCAAAAAATCGATGCGTTTCATATCCCCTTCATCAATTTTTGGTTTGTCCAGCAGATTGGCAATGCGGATTTCCAGCCTGTCCTCTATAATCCGCACCGGGTCGTCATTGGCCCATCCATCGCGCCTTTTCCAACTGTTGACAGTGTTGGTGTTCAGGCCCAATTCCGCGCAAATCTGTTGCACAGTCCAGCCACGCCAATATAGCGAACGGGCTTCCCGCCGCTGGGCGCGGTTTTCCGGGTCAAAACCGTTTAGGGGCGTTGCGCCCGTCACGGCTTTCCCCTGTTTTTCCGGCGATGATGCTGCGCTTTTGGCCATGGCGGCTTCATGCCAGCAAATCGCGGCTCTTTACTCTAGTCCTCTATTGTCAGTCTAGCTCTGACAATAGAAGCGCCTTGCATTCCCATGTAGTTTTGATGCCCAAAGGGGCCGGAGACAGGCGCAAGCCGCGTCATGAAGGTAACGGAGCATAGACCCATGAAAACCAAAGAATTCTTGCTGGCCACATCGGGCACAACAGTTGATGGCCGCAATATTGACCCAAAGATGCTGACCGATATGGCCTCGGCCTATGACCCGAAAACCTATGCAGCGCGGGTTAATTTAGAACATATTCGCGGGCTTAGTACCGATGGCCCGTTCAAGGCTTATGGCGATGTTCTGTCATTGTCAGCGCGTGAAGTGACCGTGAATTTTAATGGCAAAGATGAAAAGCGCACGGCCCTATATGGCGTTTTTGATGTCACTGATGAAGCCAAAGCATTAAATGATGCCGGTCAAAAACTCTATTCCAGCATTGAAATCTATCCCAATTTTGCAGGGCAGGGCTTTGCTTATCTGGCGGGTGTCGCATTGACAGACAGCCCCGCCAGCGTTGGCACAGAGCGTTTGGAATTTAACCGCCAAGCGCCCGGCACAGAACAATTCAGCGCACAGCATATGGGCCTTGATGCGGCGCAATTGGCTTTTGCAGAGGCCGCAGCATCACCGGTTGAAACCGCTGGTCTGTTCACCGCCATGACGGACTTTTTCAAAAACTTTGGCGCTGGTCAGCAACATGCTGGCAACACCGGACAAACCACACCGCCCGCCGCCGCAGCGCAGCCAGCCACAGGCGCACCCGCCGTCCCAGAAGCCGCCCCGCAATTTGATGTCGCAGCCTTTGGCGTGATCATGCAGGGCGTGGCCGATAATATGACCACGGCTATTGATGCTTTGGGCACAAAATTTTCCAGCGAATTGCAGGCAGAGCGTGACCGCATCGACGCGCTGAACAGCAAAATGGAAAGCACCGCCGCCCCCGGCCAGCAATTCCGCGCACCCGCCACTGGCGGCGCAGATATGGTCAAAACCGACTGTTAATCAAACGCAATATCGGCCTGTTTCACGGCCCTGACACTCTGGGCACATTGCCAAATTAAAGGATTAAATCGATGCATAAATTGACCCGCCAAAAATTCATGGCTTTTGTTTCTCACATCGCACTGTTGAACGGTGTGGATTCGGCTGCACATGAATTCAACGTTGCGCCGCAAATTGAGCAAACCGCAGAAAATCGCATTCGCGAGTCCAGCGAATTTTTGACTATGATCAACGTGCATGGCGTTAATAATGCCAAAGGGCAGGTTTTGGGCCTTGATAGCGGCAGTATTGCGGGCCGCACAGACACCAGTAATGGAACGCGGCTTAACCCGGCTGATCCTAGCTTGTCGGGTGAGAAAATTTCTTATGAGTGTGAAGATACGGACTATAATTGGAGCCGCAGCTATAAAAAGATTGATGCTTGGCGGCATCTACCCAATTTTGAGACGCGGTTGCGCGATGCCATTCTCAATCAACAAGCGCTAGACCGCATGATGATCGGTTTCAATGGTACTTTTGTTGCTGCAAATACTGACCGCGAAGCGAACCCATTGTTGCAAGATGTGAATATTGGTTGGCTGGAAAAAATCCGCGCCAATGCACCTGGTCAAGTGATTGATGATGGTGATCTGACCGTCTTGTCAGACGGTACAAATGACGCTGGTCGCTCTGCCATTTACGTTAAACCAGGTGTCGCTTTGTTTGATGAGGGTGCGGACAATGCGACCACAGCCCAGGCGGATTATTCATCGCTTGATGCGCTGGTGCGTGATGCCAAAACATTGATTCATGAACGCTATCGCAACAGCACTGATTTGGTGGTGATTGTTGGTCATGATCTGGTTGACGATAAATATTTCAATATCGCCCAGCAAGCGGGCGGCACCGCCACCGAAGTGGAAGCCACGGACCGGCTGTTATCATCCAGCAAACAATTGGGCGGTTTGAAAGCTTATGGCGTCAGCTTTTTCCCCAGCAATGCGCTGCTGATCACCACAATGGATAATTTGTCCATTTACTATCATGAAGGCACCCGCCGCCGCCGCATGGTTGATGAGCCGGAATATAAGCGCATTGCCAATTATGAATCTGTTTCCGAAGCCTATGTGGTGGAAGAATATGTACTGACCGCTTTGGTGGAAAATATTGTGATTGGTGAAGCGCCAGCGCGCACCCAGGCATAGCCCAAAACCTAATGGGCGGGTGCCGCATAACCCGCCTTTTCCGCATCACCCTCATCCGCAGATTATAGCAAAAGGAATTCCCGCATGAGATCACTGGCCCGCCGCACAAAAGAACGCAAAGCCGCCCAGCAATTGGCCGCCCAAAAGGCGCAATCAAATGGCCAAAAGGTGCCGGTGGCGGGTGATGCCACCCCGCGTAAGACAGCCGCACAGGCGGAATATGATGCGCTGTTGGTTGTGCTGCATGATGATGTGCGAAAGATAAGTGAAATTGCATCAATTGAGGCCCGCAACCCGATCAAGCGCGATAAAATGGCGCAATATCGGCCATGGGTTGATGGTGTTTTACAGGCTGGTGAAGGCGCAGACAGCGCCGCGCCTGATGAAATTGTTGCCACAATGTTGATCTGGGCTTTGGATATTGGCGATTTTGAATTTGCCATGGCGATTGCCCGGCACATGCTGGCATTTGGCCTGCCATTGCCAGAGCGTTTTGACCGGTCAACCGGCTGTTATGTGGCCGAAACATTGGCCGAATTGTCACTGAAAAATGATGATGTTCCGCATGCTATATTGGTGGAAGCGCATGAACTGACCAAGGCTGATGTCACCACCATACCAGACCAGGCACGGGCCAAAATGTTTAAGGCATTGGGCCGGTCAGCTTTGGTGCAGATTGAAGCGCATGACCCGAATGCAGAAAATGCCGTGGCGGGGCAATTACAGGCTTTGCAAACATCTGCGCTGGCGCATTTTGAACAGGCTTTGGCGCTGAACAGCAAGGCCGGTGTGAAGCGCAACATCACAGATTTGAAAAAGGCTTTGCAGCCACAGGATTAACCAGCTCGCCCACGGCGCTGGCCGGGCGAAAATTGTGCAGATCATGTGCCGCGCAGCATGATTGATGTGCCCATTTTCTCACCCGGCCTAAAACCGCCAGCACGGGGGCCATGCAAGCAATTTAGGGAAAGGCGAAAAAATGACCAATTTTGTTGCAACACCGTCTGACCCCGAAACGCCAGACAATGCCATGGTTGAAGTTGATGGCTGGTTTCCCGCTATTTCCCTCTCCAGCATCCGCGCGACTGTGCGCATTGGTGAGGGCGTAGTGACGCATGCCCGTCTGGTTGCCGCAGTAGAGGGCGCAATAATAACCGCATTGCGCGCCCTTGCCGCATGGCGCAGCGCCCATGCCAGTGCAGGTGTGGCCAGTCTGGAAACCTTGCCAGATATCGCCATGGCGGGCAGCACCCGCCCCGTCATCCTATGGCAGCGCATCATCCGCTATTATGCGGCGGCAGAGATTGCAGACAATCACCGCGATATCACCGCCACAGATGAGGGCCAGATCCGCGCCAGTGAAGAAAATATGAGCGCAGATGAATATCGCCGCCAAGCGCATAATGCTGTTGCGGACCTGATATCTATTCGCCCGGCCCATGATGATGATTTTGACCCTGTTGATGGTCAGCGTAACCGCGTGGTGTTGATATGATGGTGGCCGCATCTTTGGGTGAGCCATTGGACGCGATTTGCTGGCGTATATTGGGCCGCACTGCCGGTGTCTTTGAACAGGCTTTGGCGCTTAACCCCGGCTTGTCTGCACTGGGTGCAATTGTGCCAGCGGGCACGTTGGTGACCCTTCCCGAAATTACAAATGCCGCACCCGCAATGCGCGAAACCGTGAAGCTATGGGATTTAGGAGCTGCATAAAATGCCCAAAACACTGGAACTGATAGACAGCAAGTCGCGATTGATAACCGCCATTGCCGCCCTTTTTGCCGGTTTTGCCGCAGCGGCCGGCGCAGTAATTTCTGCCATGCCGGCGGAAGCGCAATTATCACCCGCACAATCGGAAAAGCTGACCGCAATTGATAAAAAAGTCGATTATATTGTGGTGTTGGCACAAGAGAATAAGGACCGGTTGGATGCCCGGTCATCCTTTATGAACTGCACCACGCGCACTATTGATCAATTGGTTGATAAAACAGGTGTTAAGACACGCTGCATGCTGGAGATGGCGCAATGACTCCAGCACTCACTGATATTCAAAAGCATTTGGGTTTGGCGGCAGATGGAAAATGGGGGCCAGATACGGCCCGCGCTGTTGCCGCCGCCCTGGGCCTGTCAATCGCTGCGTCTAGCAGTGACAGCTATGTGCCCTATACATTGACGCCGCGCATCATGATGGAACTGGTCGCGCATGAAGCGATTGTGCCAGAGGCATATTTGGACAGTGTAGGCATTTTGACATGGGGCGTTGGCGTGACTAGCGCATCGGGCCATGGCGTTGACCGCTATATTAACAATCCGCAATCAATTGCCCGGTGTCTGGAAATATTCACTTGGCTGTGTGCAGAAAAATATGGCCCAGATGTGCGGCGCGCCTTTAATGACCAGCCATTGAATGAGGCGCAATATGCCGCTGCCCTGTCATTTCATTATAACACCGGCGCGATTTTGCGCGCGTCATGGGTAAACGAATTTAATGTTGGCCGCCCGGTCAGTGCCCGCAAGGCATTTATGAACTGGCGCAAGCCGCGTGAAATCATACCGCGCCGCACAAAAGAACGTGATTTGTTTTTTGATGGCAAATGGTCAAGCGATGGCAAGGCCACGGTTTATGATGTGCAGGGGCGCAAGCCCGTTTGGTCATCGGCCCGCCGTGTTGACATCACTGCCGATTTGCACATGGCCATGCAGGCATGAGACTGCCCAAACTTACTCCGGCATCGGCCCGTGCGGCATTGGTGCTGGGCTTTGTCATCCTGACCATCATGATTTTTGTCATCATGATTATGCGGCCTGATTTGGCAGAGAATGACCTGTTCAAAACATTGTCACAGGCAGTGATTGTTCAGGGGTTAATCGGCCTTGCCGCCGCCTTTTACTTCACCGCCAATGATGATGGCCCGCCGCCGGACAGAAGGGATTAACCCATGCAAACGCCGCCAACAGAGCAAAATAAATACAGAGGAAAAACTGGTTTTGGGCTGCGGCATGCTGGTTGTTTTTGGTGGCTGGATTGTTGCCGGGTTTATGGCGCTGGCCATTGTTTTTTTTGGAGAATGACATGCAAATATTCGCAATTTTTGAAGCAATGAAAAAGGGCCATAAAATTCTGGTGCTGGTTGGCATCGCCATGGCTTTTGCGCTGGCCATTATTGCGGCCCGCCATTTCATCAACACCGCTTTTGACGCCGCAGAAGATGCAGGCGCGGCCAAAGTCACCAATGAAGCCCTGCAAACCACTATCGAACGAACGGAAAAAGCCAATGACGCTGAAAACACTTTGCGCAATGATCCTGATGCTGCCCATGCTGGCTGCATGCAGCACAGTCGCACCCCCGAAAATTGTTAGTGATGCCTGCCTGAATCTGCGCAATATCAGCTTCGCGCAATTGCCGCTGGCAGAGCGTGAAAAGCCGCGCCCTGCACAAATTGATAAAGGCAATGCGGCAGACACCCCAGAAACGATTGACGAAATTCAAGTGCATAATGCCCGCTATGATGCGCTGTGCCCAAAACCACCGGTAAAGCCCTGAACAGAGACATGAAAGCTGGATAATGAGAAAGCCTAAAAGCCTGCGCAAAGCGATCACAGAGGCTTTGCCCGATACCAAAATCAATCCGCAGCAATTTATTGTGATCACAGAAACCGGCAATGTGCGCGGTTATGGCACAGATGATTATAGCTTTGAACATCGCTATACGCTGCGCATTTTCATGCTGTCTTTCACTGGTGATCTGGCGGTATTATCGGCCACAATATTATATTGGCTGCGCACCAATCAGCCCGAATTGGTAGCGGCAAAGGGCAGAGGCACGGGGCAGGCATTTGGTTTTGATGTCGATATATTGGACAATAAGGCTGTTGATCTGGAAATCAGCATCGATCTGACAGAGAATGTGCGCGCCGTGCGCAATGATGATGGCAGCTTTGCCATGGAATATGTGCCAGAGCCAGAAAACCCGTTTACTGAATTTGACACATCACCAGTGCGTCGGTTAGGCAGTCCCGGTGATTTTGAATAGACAGCACCGCGCAAAATAATGGCTGATGATCTGACCGCGTTAGAGGATTGGCTGGGCGATTATCTGGCCACATTGGACCCTGCGCCAATGCGCGGCCTGTCCATCAAAATCATGCGTGAAGTGCGCAAGGCCAATGCCAAACGCATTGCCGCCAATGTGCAGCCCGATGGCACAGCCATGGCACCGCGCAAGCCTGATAAAAGACGAACGGGCAGGGCTTTCCGCATTCGTAATCGCTCAAAGATGTTTCGCAATATTCGTCGTTTACGGAATATGCCAATCACCGCTGATGCCGATGGTGGCGAACTGACTTTCAAAGGTGGTTTGTCCAGAATAGCCGCACAGCATCATTTTGGTTTAACCGTAACATTCGGCAAATTAAAAGATGGCACACGGATTAGGGCGCGCATGACGCAACGCCGTCTATTAGGATTTAATGACGATGACCGCGCTGGCATATTGGATGCGATGGCCAAGCATTTGGATCAAGATTAAGCCGAAAACATCCAGCAAGCGCGTGAAATGCCATCCTTACAGTTGACAGGGCCGGACTTGATAAAGCGTTCATGCTGACGCAGCGCGTACAGACGAAACCGCCACAGCGCAAAATTGGGCGTATATGTGTTAATCAAATGTCCTTATTGGTTTTGCCGCCACCAAATTTCTTTGCAATATCGGCAGCTAGCCAGCCAGCCCATATTGTAGCAAGTGCGCTACCATCAAGATTTTCTCCCGAAGCCAATTCAAGCATTGCAGCCGTGCCTATTGCTAAGATAGGTGAGGTGGTAGCAAAGACGCCGTGATCAGAAAATAGCTGCATGGATTTGTCCCGAATACTGCCCCACATTTCATTCAACCTGCTTAATCCCTGTCCAGCCTCAGCATAGCGGATCAATTCGTCAAGTGCAGAATGTAGTTCTTTTGCAGCATCCAGAGCAGTCTGAGCATCAGGATCATTTATACGCTTGGCTTCGACAGCTATTATCAGTGCATCTAACCCTTCCAATAACATAGGTGCTGCGTGGATCACTGCCTGCCGAATTTCCTTGGGGGTTTGTTTACCAGTCCAAGTTGAAGATGTGATAGCGGTAGATGAATCATGAAAGAGGTCCGCTGCAATATCATTGGTTCGAAATTCTAGGTCTTGATAATTTCTGACCTGTACAAAGACAGAAATGGCCTCAGGCAGTGTTTTTACCCGCAACTTGCTTAATATCGATTTATATCGACGAGATACTGTTCGTGTAGAAACTCCAAGATTATAAGCAATTTCCTTCTTTGAACTACGATCAAAGAGTGCTTTGAGGATAGTCAATTCTTCCCCGGTTAAGGTATTAAGCCTATCAGTCGCCAACCTAATTTTATTATGATCCTTGATTGGACTTTGCTGTGTACTAGTCACAAGGTCTTTCCTAAGCCCTTATCGAGCAAACGGCGAATTGCTTCAGGACGTGAAGGATTGTCTGACTGCCTACCAATCCAGTCATCTATCGCTTTGATTGTCTTCTGCGGTAAGCGAACATTAACACCGGTATTAACACCCGTTGCCGGTCGCCCGCGCTTTTTTATGGAACCATTTATTGACATAGTTATTTTATGGTGCCATAAAAATCAGGCCGATGCAAGGCAGCAACCTTGTCATCGGCCCTAACCAATAACGATCGAAAGGTGATCATCATGGCTAATACCCGCAATACCCATTCTGGCGCAGCGCGTACAGATGAAACCGCCACAGCGCAAAAACTGGGCGGATATGTGTTCAGTGAAGATTCGGAATATGATCTGCGTACAATCAGCGAGGCGATGCAGGGCATTGCCATATTGGTTGACCAGAATGAACAGGGCAGGGACGCGCCGGATATGCCGGCCGATTATATGGCGGCTATATTCCGCACTCTAGCAAAAGCCACTGACACTGTGCGTACAGCGGCCATGGTCACCAAGGGCGAAGCCTTAGTGCGCAGCCGCAATCTGCATTGATAAGCGGTTGAGCAGTCGCGCATCTTGATCCTGAATAACCCATATTGTCAGATGCGGACTGACAACACAGCAGACTAGAAATAGTGTGACATACTGGGCCAGTCAGACCGCATGCCCGAAAATGAAAACCCTATAGCGCCAGCATCCATTGCCACCAGCCCGGCAGTCGATCTGTCACGATTGCCACCGCCGCAATTGATTGACCAACCCGATTTTGAAACGCGCAGACAGGATAAGCTGGACCGGTTTGCGGCCTTGGCGGCGCAGCAAACGGCATTGGTGGCCAGTGACCCGGCAGTGAAATTGATAGAGGCTGACACCTATGATGAAATGGTGTTGGCGGCCGCATTTAATGATGCCGCAAAATCGCTGTTGCTGGCCTTTGCCACTGGCGCAGCATTGGACCATTTGGGCGCGTTAATGGGTGTTGAGCGTTTATCAACAACCGGCATCAACCCAATGTTCGGTGAAGTATCTGTGCCCGAAAGTGATGATGATTTTCGCGAACGGATTTTGATTGCACCCAATAGTTTTTCTGTGGCGGGGCCGGAACTGGCCTATATATTTCATGCGCGATCAGCCAATAGTGATGTGATCGATGCCAGCGCAACATCACCCGCACCCGGCCAAGTGCTGGTGTCGTTATTGGCGCGGCCCAATATTGGTGATGGTGACGGAACAGCAACCGCCCAGATGATTGCCGATGTCACCGCCATTGTGAATGATGATGCGGTGCGGCCTTTGACCGATCAAGTGACGGTAGCCAGTGCAGATATTATCAATTTTGACATTGAGGCCAATCTGTTTCGTTATTCCGGCCCGGATAGCAGCCTGATATTGCAAACGGCGCGTGACACGCTGGATGCGTTTTTGTCAGATAACCGCCGCCTTGGCCGTGATATCACAAAGGCTGGTATTATATCCGCACTAAAAGTGGCGGGCATTCAAAATGTTTTGCTCTCCAGCCCGGCCAATGATGTGGTGGTTGGCCCTGCACAAGCGGCCTATGCGCAAAACATCATGTTGACAGACAGCGGCATCGCAGAATGAGCGGCGCATGACCATTGATGACGCAGTGAAAATGCAATCATTATTGCCGCCGCAAAGCAGTGATTTTGAATTTGTCATGGAAAGCGCAATGCGCGCCAATCCTGATCTGTCCGCCATTGGTGATTTGTGGAATCCGTTGCTTTGCCCCGCACCCATATTGCCCTTTCTGGCATGGGGTCTGGCGATCAGCCAATGGGATAGTGATTGGAGTGAAGCGCAAAAACGGGCCGCCATTGCCGATGCCATACCCTTTCACCGGCGCAAAGGCACCCGCGCATCGGTGCGTGAAGTGCTGGAGAGATTTCACCCGCTGTTACAGATTATTGAATGGTTTGAACCATCGGGCAGCGGCCAGCCATACACATTTGAAATTCAGGCACCGGCTGCGGATATTCCGGCCAGTTTTTTAACGCAAGAAACCGCCGCCGCCATCATCCGCGATGTCACAGCGGTAAAGCCAGTGCGCGCGCATTTTGATTTTGTGCAGAGTGTGGACGCCATGGCCCGAATTTTTGCTGTCAGTGCAGGGCGCAACGCCATTTTTGGCCGCAATATCTACGCCGCAGCCCATGATGATGATGCATCATGGCAGCGCTGGCTGTTGTCAGAAGATGGCCAGCCTTTGCAAGACGAAAACGGCCAGTTTTTAGAGCCATAAAGGGAATATTATGACCGCGCTAAACATGATGATTACCGATGCCGGTTTTGATGCGATTGTAGACGCGCAAAATGGCGGCACAGATGCCGTGACAATCGCCAGCATGGGCGTCACCAGCACACCATTTGTGATGGCACCAACATTGACCGCATTGCCGGGGCAAATAAAAGCACTGGATAGCGTGTCCGGTGAAACAGCCGCGCCCAATATGGTGCATGTCACCGCGCGGGATAGCAGCACAGACAATTATGATATTACCGGCTTTGGTCTGTTTCTGGCCGATGGCACATTGCTGGCCGTGTATAGCGCAGATGCGCCATTCCTTTCCAAAACAGACAGCGCAACCGCTTTGATTGCCGCAGATATCACATTGCAGAATGACCAGGCGGCCGTCATCAACTTTGGTGATGCCAATTTCAGCTATCCGCCAGCCAGTGAAATTTTGCAGGGCGTGGCAGAGATTGCGGACAATGCAGAGGTTGATGAAGGTGTTGATGATCTGCGTATCATGACACCGGCAAAAACCCTACGCGCCATTGCAGGCACCCGCCCATTGGCCAGCGCAGTGGAAGCGGATGACGCGGACAATGCCACACACAGCATGACACCAGAGCAGACGCAGCGCCTCATCCGCGAAGCACTGCCACAGGGTTTTATCGGCATGTGGTCTGGTGCTTTGGTGCCTTTGGGCTGGGCCTTATGTGATGGTACCAACGGGACACCAGACCTGACCGGACAATTCATCATTGGTGCGGGTGATACTTATAATGTGGGTGATAGTGGCGGCAGTGCCAGCCATGCCCATGGCGGCGCGGTTGCGAACCATGTGCTGACAGAAAACCAGATGCCTTCCCACCGTCACCAGACGGCGAAAAATGTTGAAGGTGATGGCGTTTTGACCGCTGCTAACAGCGTGTCATTCAAATCCCGCACAGAAGAAAATCAGGAATATAGTTTTAACAGTGACGGAACCGATGGCGCAAATATTGGCCTGTCATCGGCCACTGGCGGCGGCGAAGCGCATAATCACGGCCTGTCAATCGAAACTGCCGATCATCTGCCGCCCTATTTTGCCCTTGCCTATATCATGAAAATTTAGACCAAAGGATAACGACCATGACCGATGCCCCTAATCGCATTTCATTACTGCCGCCTGCCAATTTGCCACTGACCGGCGCAGAAATGGTGCCCATGGTGAAAGATGATGAATTGGTGATCGCGCCTATCACCAGCATTATTGGCAATGTTTCGGTAACGCTGGCGGCTTTGACAATGCGGCTTGATGCGCTGGAGTTTGCATTGGGTTCTGCGCCGCCTGCGGTGCCGCTGGCCAGTGTTGATGTGCTGGGCTGGACTGGCGATTACACGATTGCACCGCCTGAATTTGCGCCAGACAGCAACCCTGTTACCTTTCCGGTCAGCCGCAAAGGTTTTGACCGTCAGGGCAATGCGACTGTGCATAATGACAAAATCACCATCACGCGGCGGCGCGGTGATATTGCGCCCAATCAAGATCAGGACACAGAATTTGGCGTGGCTTTTGATGAATGGTTGCTGGCCACGGACACGGTTTTCGGGTTTGAAAATAACTCTGTGCTGGTCAGTGAAAAACCAACCGTGCGCTGGGCCATGGTTGACCAGATTGTCATTGGCAATTCGCTCTATTGGGAAGTGGTGGTATTTCACCATGGTGCGCGTGATGGCCAGATGGTGCCATGTGTTAAAGTGCGCGCAACAGATGGCGGCAATGGCATTGTTGAGGAAATTTCTAATGATCCGCAGCCTTCAACATGGGGCAAAGATGCAGTGCCCTGCACAGTATTTTCCGGCACATTGGATATTACTGATCTTGATGGCCCTTTGATCACCCTAAATGGCCGCGCATTCCCGTGGCTGGGCGATGATGCCAGCGTGATAGACAGCGCAGACAGTGACGATATTAAAGCCTTTAGCCCGCGCTATTACCGCAAAGATGTGGAGCGGTTCAACAATCCGCCCTTGGCCTATATTAATAGCGCATTGCCAAATGATGATGCGGGCATGTGGTCAACAGATGCCACCGTGGCGCAGATGGCGCGTTTCAAAACAGTGGAAGGCGCATTGCTGGCCATTGATGATCAGGCCAATCTGGCGGCAACTGGCGGCATTTCTGATGGTTGTATTATCCGCGCTAATGCTGGCAATCATGAACTGACCGCGCCCAATGGTGCAACATCCATTCACCAGCAAATTGCTGCATTGACATTGACGCGTGACCCGAATGTACCGCGCAGCGATGTGGCCTATGATTTTGGCGGTGAGAATTTCCGCCCGCGTTTGGGCACAGGTGACAGCCTGACCACGCCTAGCGGGGAAGCCATATTGCGCATTGCTGATGTGGGTTTGCGCCGCATCGGTAACAGCAATTTTGGCCAGTATAATGAGGCAGGGGGCGGCCCAGTGCGACCCATGCGTCTCTGGCTGGATGATGTGGATTTTGACAATGCTAATTATGATGGCGCGATAATCAGCGGGGCAAATAGCTGTTACATCACTGGCATGAATATCACTGGGCACAGTGGAAGTAGTGCTATTTTGGGTATTCCCGGCAATAGTGAAATGCGTCTGTTGCGCGGTATCTCTGGTGATCTGGCTGGTGCAACCTATGATGGCTGGTGCGCCATAGGCAATGCCTTTACGCGGCCGGGCAATTTCACCCTGCGTGATGAAACACAGGGCTGTGTTGTTTACTGCAATCCACTGCGGGAATGTGACGGGCCAACATTAAGCCTGACCGGCGCGGGCCTGATTGATGAAGTAGTGACAGGCGTTGCCATTGTGCAAAATATGCTGGAATATACTGGCACCAATAGCGGTGCAGCGGTTCAGGTGTGTAGCAATGGCGGCAATTCACGCGGCGCTGTGGTGGTGCATAATACCGCCACTGGCTTTAGTGAATTTGGCCGATGGAATTTGCTATATTCCGGTTTTTCCAGCCCCGGCAAAGTCAACCAGACGCATGTTCTGCATTTGATTATGGGCAATATTATGGGTCAGCTAAATGTCAAAAACCATCGTTTCGGCCCGTTTGACCCGTCGCATATTGGCAATATGGCGCTGGATCATGGTGTTGGCTGCACTGGTAATGTCAGTCTGTTTGCCGCCAATGTTATAGAAACAGAGCATCCGCTTTTTGCTGGTCTGGGCAGTGTGCTGCATGATGATGATGAGGTGATGGCAGATATCCGCTTTGTGAATTTTAAGGGCACAACCGGCGCAAATGGTGATGCTATTGCAGGGGCGGGCGGCAGTGATCTGCATTTGCAGGCCGGTTCTGTCGCACGTGCCACGGTGCATAAAAAAGTTATCAGCCATGATCTGGATGGCACAGCCCTGCCAGATAATGGCCCATGGGATGCCGGTTGCTTTGCCGGTGATGTTGCCGCCTAAATACATGAACAGCAAAACCTCTATTGTCAGTCCGCCTCTGACAATAGAGGGCGCTGGTAATAATGTCATGGCCATGCATTCTGCGCTGCATGAATTACTCGCCACCCGCACCAGAAGATATTGCGCTTGATACGCACAGCATTTGCCGCATTGGCACCGTGCTGACAGTTGACCGTGCCGAAGCGCGGTGCACTTGCCGCATTGGTGATGCTGTTGATGGCGCGATTGAAACACCGCCCATTCGCTGGCTTGCGCCCCGTGCCGGTCAAACGCGAATCTGGTCACCGCCCAGCATTGGCGAACAGGTCATCATCCTTTGCCCCGGTGGTGAATTGGCGGGTGCGGTTGCTCTGCCCGGCATTGTTTCTGATATTTTCCCGCCTATTGGCAATGATCAGACAGAAATGGTCAGCTATAATGATGGTGCGCAGATCAGTTATGATCCGATTGGCCATATTCTGACCGCTACCTTGCCCGCCGGTTCAACGCTGGACGTCACCGCAGACACAGTCAGGATAACTGGTGATGTTCAGATTACCGGTGATGTCACTGCTACTGGCATCATGCACAGCGATGATGATGTGACCGCCGGTGCAAACCGCACCAGCCTGACCGATCATCGCCATCTGGGCGTCACCACGGGTGGCGGCACTAGTGGACCGCCAGCGCCATGACCGGAATGAACCGCAACACAGGCGCAGAATTGACCGGCAGCGATCATCTGGCGCAATCCATTGGCGATATTTTGACCACGCCATTGGGCACCCGCGTCATGCGCCGTGATTATGGCTCAATGCTATATGATTTGGTTGACCAGCCATTAAACGCCGCCACCCGCGCCCTGTTTTATGGTGCCACGGCCTTGGCCCTTAGCCGTTTTGAACCGCGTCTGCGCTTATTGCGTGTTGCTTTAAGCAACGGCAATGCACAGGGGCAATTGTCTATCACGATAGAGGGTGAGCGCACCGATCTGCCGCCCGCCAATAACCGCGCCATTTTGTCAATCCCGATCCGTACCGGCGGCGCATCCACCAATTGATCACGAAAAAGGAAAATCACCATGTTACGCGGAATCACTATCAATGAAACCACCAACGCACCGCGTATCCCCGCGGTGCAATCGCTGGCTGTTATCGGCCTTGTTGCCACATCATCATTTTCCGGCAATGGCGCTGCGCAAATTGCGGGTGATGCTGCGCTTGATGATGCTTTTCCGCTCAATACACCGGTACTGGTGAGCGATATCACCAATGCTTTGCTGTTGGCGGGTGATCAGGGCACGTTGCGCCCGGCGCTTACGCATATTGCCGATCAATCCAGCCCGGTGCTCATTGTGGTGCGTGTTGATGCTGGTGAGAATACAGCAGAAGAGGCCGCCAACGTGATAGGCGGCATCACTGTCGATGGTCACACCGGCATTAGCGCATTGTTGTTGGCTGAAACGCAAACCGGCCTGCGCCCGCGCATCATTGGTGCACCAGGCTATAATCTGGAAAGTATCAACACAGCCTTGTTGACCGCAGCCGATCAATTGCGGGCTTTTGCCTATATTGCGCCTGAAGGTGAAACACAGGCCGATGTTATAACAGAGCGCGGTAACTATGGCGCCAAGCGGGCGAAAATGATCTGGCCAGATTTTGGCACGGGCGGCGATGATGATTTTGACGGTGCGGCAATTGCCGTTGCACTGGGTCACCGTGCCCGCATTGATGAAGAACAGGGCTGGCATGTCAGTCTGTCAAACAGCACGGTCAATGGTGTGACAGGCATACAAACGCAAAGTTTCTTTGATCCTACTGACCAGACATCGCCCGCCGGTGTTTTGAATGCTGCCAACATCACCACATTGGTGCGGCGCGATGGCTTCCGGTTCTGGGGCAATGATACTCTGTCAGATGAACCGGAATTTCAGTTTGAAACGGCGGTGCGCAGCAATGATGCTATGCGCGATATTATAGAGGATTTGGTTTTTCCTTTCATTGATCAGCCAGTCACTGTGCCACAGATCAAAGATATCATTATGTCCGCCAATGCGGCGGTCAGCCGCTTGGTTGCGCAAGGGCGGATAATTGGCGGTGAATTCAGCTTTGACACGCTGGGCAATACGGCCAGCACTTTGGCGCTGGGTGATGTCAAATTCATTCACCGCTTCACGCCAGTGGCACCGCTTAATCAGGCGATTGTCGATCTGGTGGTCACAGATGAATATTATGCTGGCTTTGGCGATCAACTGGCCTGACCGGCCAATAATACCGCCCAACCCGCATCACGATAGCAAATCCGCCCATACATTGCGGCGATAGACAAAAGGATAACGACCATGGGAATCCCTAATAAGCTGATTAACATCAACGCCTATATCAATGGCCGTGGCCATTTGGGTGAGGTGATGAGTTTCACCCCGCCAAAATTGGTGGCCAAAATGGAAGAACACCGCGCTGGCGGCATGCCCGGCCCGATTGATATTGATCTGGGCTTGGAAAAACTGACCGCAGAAATCACTATGGCCAGCCACACCGCCCGCAATATCCGCCGCTTTGGCAGCACAGACGTGACCAGTGAACGTGTGCGCTTGGTAGAGGCTTTCCGGCGGCAGGATGGCGGCATACCGGAGGCGGTTGAACATTATATTGGCGGCCGGTTTAATGAAATTGATTTTGGCACCAGCAAACCCGGTGACGATACAGAGCATAAATATATGCTGACCCTGACCCAATATAGCCGCGTTGTGAACAATATTGCCGAAGTGCAGATCGACATGGTGAACGGCATTTATATTGTCGATGGCGTTGACCGCTATGGCGAAATCATGGCCATTTTAACCAGCTAAGCGCCGCCGCAACAGCCTTGCCCATTGGTGGATCATGCGGACCATCATTGTGGCTGGGCGGCGGTGTGTAAGAGCCGCACCGCCGCCCAAACCCAAAAATCCCCGCATATCAGATAAAGGACCATCCGCATGAGCAAAAAAGACCAGGCACCAGCGCCAGAAAAAACCGATTCCGGTGTAACATATTCCGACCCTATTATTTTGGAAAAACCCATTAAGCGCGTGGACAAAGTTATTGAAACTGTCCGTTTGCGTAAGCCGCGCACAGGCGAATTGCGCGGGTTAAGTTTTACGGATTTGGCAACCGCTGATGTCACCGCAGTAATTGACCTGATACCGCGCATCAGCGAACCGCCATTGCATCCAGAAGAAGTAGAAGATCTTGACCCTGCGGACAGTACAGAAATGGCAGGGGCAATTCGTCGTTTTTTTATGAGCAAGGCGCAGATAGCCGCCGCAGAAGCGATGATGGCGGGTTAGATATCGATGATTACATTGCAGACATTTCCGCCATATTCCACTGGCCTTTGTCTGAAATCACGGCCCTGTCAATTGGTGATTTAGTGCATTGGCGTGAAAAGGCGGTGGCCAAATGGAACGCCATGCACGGTGATGGAAAGGGCAAATAAAGGCCGGTAATATGAATGATAAATTGTTACTGACCGTTGATTTTGGCACTGGCAAAGACCAGCTTTCCAAATCGTTGAAAACAATTATTGGCCTAGGCAAAAAGGGCAAGGGCGCACTGCGCGAATTGTCCGGGCAAAGCCGCCAGCTATCACGTGAATTGGGCGGTGTCCGTTCTGCCATAGGTAAAGCCAGCGGCAATGTCACAGAACTGGTCAATCGTGAAAAGCAATTGGAACGGCAATTATTGGCCACCAATCGCCAGCTACAAGCGCAAAAAGATAATTTGGCCATCAATGCCAAAGCCAACCGCATTGCGCAACGTGGCAGCCAATTGCGGCAATCTGGCCGTGATAATGTCATACAGGGCGGCGCTATTCTTGCCCCCTTTGTTTTGGCCGCAAAAGCCGGGGCAGAATTTGAAGCCGGCATGGTGGATATTCAGCAAAAATCTGGCCTTACTGCCGCGCAAATGCGCATCATGCGCAATGATATTTTGGCCACTGCAAAAGCCAGTAAGCAATTGCCGGAAAGCCTGCGGGCCGGTGTTGACTTTCTCGCCGGTGCTGGTCTGGATGCGACATTGGCAACCAAGTTGATTGGGCCAATTGGGCAGGCCGCAACCGCCTATCGTATAGAGGTGGAAGATCTGGCCGCCACCAGCTTTAGCAATTTCCAAAATCTAAAAGTGCCTATCGATCAAAATGCCAAAGCACTGAATATCATGGTGCAAGCGGGTAAAGAGGGCAATTTTGAAATTGGTGATATGGCGCAGCATTTTCCGGCATTGACCGCCGCTGCGCAGACATTAGGCCAAAAAGGCACTGGCGCGGTTGCTGATTTATCGGCTGCATTGCAGATTGCGCGGCGCGGGGCGGGTGACAGCGCAACCGCCGCCACCAATGTGCAAAATCTATTGGCCACCATCAACACAGAACGCACCATCAAGAAATTTGCCAAATTTGGTGTTGATCTGCCCGCCGCTATGAAAAAGGCCGCAAAAGAAGGCCGCACCCCTTTAGAAGAAATTGCCCGCCTGACCAGAGAAACCACTGGCGGTGATCTGTCAAAAATCAATTTGCTGTTTGGCAATCAACAGGCGGCGCGCGCTTTGGCTCCGTTGATCAATGATTTTGATGATTTCATTGCCATTCGCAAAAGGGCGGGAGGTGCCGGTGATGTGATCGATAAAGATTTTGCATTGCGCGCAAAAACTGGTGCAGCAAATATGGCGGCATTAAAGGTTGGTATTTCCAGCCTTGCGCTGACCGCATCACAGCATCTTGCACCAATTCTGACCGTTGGCATTGAAAAACTGACAGGCATGATTGATGCCGTTGCGGCATGGGCAGATAGAAACCCGAAACTGGCCAACAGCATTTTAAGCGTGGCCGTTGGTCTGGGCATATTGAAGGTTGGCATAGGTGCAGCGCAATTGGCCTTTGGTGGAATTTTGGGGCCAGTCTCCACCGTGTTCAAATTTTTTGGCACAAAAAATCTGGCAGGGGTCAGCCGCGCCGCAAAAGTCTTTGGCGTGTTGCGCACTGCGGCTTTTTTTTTAGGAAAAGGCGTGATGCGGGCGGGTCTGTTGATGATGGCAAACCCCATAATTCTGGCGGTGACATTGATTGCCGTTGGCATTGGCGCTGCGGCGCTGGCCATTTACAATCATTGGGATACCATCAAAGCCGCTTTTTGGGGCGCTGTGGCGTGGCTGGGCACGACATGGGAAAATATCAAAGGCGCATTCAACAATGGTGTCAGCTTTTTATTGGGCCTGCATGGCAAGATGCTGGGCATTGGTAAGAATATCATATTGGGCATTGCACAAGGTATTATGAATGCGCCCGGTGCCATTTGGAATGCGCTAAAATCTGTCGTGACATCGGGCATTGATGGCATAAAGGCGTTTCTCGGCATCAAATCACCATCGCGCCTGTTTATGGGCTTTGGCGGTTATATGACAGAGGGCATGGCCATCGGCATTGATAAGGGGCGGGCGCAGCCGGTACGCGCTGCCGGGCGTCTGGCGGCCAGTGTGGCCGGTGCTGGTGCCCTTGCGCTGTCTCCAGCGGGTGCCACGCCATTGCAAGGCTCAAATACTGCATCAGTGCCCATAAAAGCCGGGGGCAGTGTCTTTAATGTGACGTTCAACATTGATGGTTTGGCGGCAAAAGATATCGACGAACTTGTACGTCAGATCATCGAGAAAATAGAAGCAATGATGGGTGTTAAAGCCAGAAGGGAATATGCCGATGGCTAGCCGACCGGATTTTGAACTGCCCGCCTATAGCCCACGCCATTTGTTGACGCTGGGCCTGTTTGTTTTTGGCATGGATAGCCTGGCCTATTCCGGCATGACACGGCGGCGCGATTGGGTGCATGTGCGAACAGAACGTCATGGTGCCCGCGCAGCCAGCCAATTTATTGGCCCCGGTGTTGACCGCATAACTTTGGCCGGGCTTTTGGTGCCAGAGATTCACGGGGGCTATGCTGATCTGGCCCGATTGGTGGAAATGGCAGATAGCGGAGATGATTGGCCGCTGGTTGATGGTCTGGGCACTGTTCTGGGCCAGTTTCACATCGTGGCCATTGATAGTGATTTGATCAGCATCATGGCGGGCGGCATTCCCCGCGCCGTTGATTTCACCATTGATCTGGACAGGGTGGATTAATGCCCGCCAATAAAGCCGCAGCGCGCATCATGCTGGATGATGGCACAGATCTGACAGATATTATCAATCCGCGCCTCATCGGCCTGACATTGAATGAAAAGCGGGCCGATGCATCGGATGAATTGACGCTGGATTTGCACAATCATGATGGCCTGTTGGCACCGGTGCAGCGCGGCGCAGTCATCACATTGGCGCTGGGCTGGCTGGATGGTGATGATGTGCCGCTGGGTCTGGTTGATAAAGGCCGGTTCCGCGTTGATGAGGTAGAGGAAAGCGGCCCGCCGGACACAGTGTCCATTCGGGCACGGTCTGCCAATTTAACCGGCGCCAACCGCCCACGCCGCAGCCGGGCATGGAAAGACACAACATTGGGTGCCATCATCACACAAATTGCTGCGGCAGATGGTCAAGTGGCGGCGGTGCATCCTGATCTGGCCAATATCCCCATTGCCGCCATTGAGCAGGGCGGCAAATCCAATAAATTGTTTCTGCGCGATCTGGGTCAGCGTTATGACGCCGTGGCAACATGGAAAAATCTGGTGCTGGTTTTCATGCCCGTGGGCAGTTTGCTCAATGCGGCCGGTCTGGCCATATCGGGCTTTAACTGGACGCGCATTGATGGCAACCGGTGGACCTTTAGTGAAATTGGCGGCAAAGATTATAATGGTGCCAGTGCGCAATATCATGATCAGAACACAGCCCAAACGCAGACCGTTACCGCTGGCGCAGATGGTGGCGGGGCCGCTAATACTGGCAACACAAAGCGCCTGAAAAAAACCTATGCCACCCGCGCAGACGCACAGGCGGCCGCATCGGCAGAGGCAAAGCGCCAACGGCGCGGCATCTTTGAATTTTCTTATGATCTCGCCTTGGGTGATGCCGCAATAGAACCCAATGCACGGGTCAGGCTATCAGGCTGGAATAGCCGTATCGATGGCGTTGACTGGCTGGTTAATGAAGCCACACACCAATTTGATGCTGGCGGGCTACACACTAAGGTAAAACTGGAAAGCGCGGGTTAAGATAGAATGAATGATTTGTGAGAGCGTAATTTGGTATTGTCTAACCATCTACTCATCTTATTAACTCCAGCTGGGGTCAAACTGACATAGGTTCTTCTACAGTCAACATGGTCGCGTTCCCTCTTAATCAATCCTTGTATTTGAAGTTTGTCCAAATATCTCAGGGCAGTTGTTTGTGGGCAATTTCCGGCAATGCATGCCGATGTTACTGTGATGGCAGAGTTACTTTTGTAAGCACAGAATAAGTCTAATAATATGTCCCAGGCAGGCTCGCCAAAGAGCTCTGAACCAAATATGTCATTTCGTAATTTTCGAGCTTCTATCTCTATGGATAGACGATCGATAATAACTGAGATATCTGCGCTATCTTCTATCTGCTTAGCTAGCGACCTTGCCTGTTCAACAAGGGAAATCAAAGATGTAGGCTGATCATCATTTGTGTTCTGCGATATGAGAATGGATTCCATTACTATCTAGCCTTTCAAAAAAGACTCCTACCACCATGGTGAATAAAGTTGGTACTGCCCAAAATCCTTGCATTGCCTCATAAGTGTGAGCCACAAAGCCTGTTAGAATTATGGTAGGCAAATGGGCTAAGACTTCAGATAATTGTAAGCCTGCCAGCCATATGGTCCAATTCTGACGGCTTTTTATCGCCAAAATGACATATGAAATCAGACATAAAATATCGATAAACAGCACATTCATGTCCAACGAATCTCGCACCCCTTGATTAAAAATATGAGTGCATAAGACTGCTAGAAAATATGCTAATGAAGCAATTTTCCCCTCCCAATTTCCGAAGCAGAATGTAAATATACATCCAATTATAGTCATAATCCAAAATAAAATTGATATATACAATTATTATTCACCGATTTAAATGCGATATAGAGTAGTATTAAAATTAAGATTTTTCAGGTGAAAATAAAATAATACCTAAGCCATGTAAACCTTCTGGACACCCTTTTAGTAGTGAGTCCGTTTCATTTAAATTTAATAATTTTTTCATCGCTGAGATAGAGCGTAATTTATCTCGCCGGGCAGATACCAATTCATTTATTGTCTTTATGCTAGCTTCTAAAATTGTTTGATTGGCATTAATCGGCACACCTGCGTCTTTTGAAATTGATAATATACCAGAAAATGCAGACGCCTCATTCATTAATGCAGCATCAATTCCTTCGGCTGCTTTGCGGATACTATTCAATGTTATGTTAGCGTCATTAGAAAGTGCAATATCCATTTACAATTCACCCTAAGTTCTAACTCAATATGGCGACAATACCCGACATCAGCAGCACAGTCGCTGCCAAAGCAAATGTTGAAAGTAGAGATATCTGGATTATTATAATTAACTTATTCCAAAATCCAGTAGCCCCCTCTTTTCCCCTTAAATTGAGTGTGGTTAGTAACAATGACCAACGTTTATCGGGTTTACCAACATCGCTGGGCACTTCTGGAATGTGCTCGGTATTTTTGGGTTCGACAAGATAGTCCGGTTTACTAGTAAATTTTTCACTAGTTTCATGACTTAGCATTAGTCGCGCTGCCTGCCCACGTGTAGAGGCTCCCAAGGCGCTCATTGCAGTAGCGATATGAGAATCGACTGTATTTGGTGCTATGACCAAAATACCTGCAATTTCCTTGCTAGAATATCCATTATTTACAAGGTCTAAACACTCTTTCTGGCGTTTAGTCAGATTTTTAATTATCTGATTATCAGGGGGCATTTTTTGAATATGTAGTGCGAAAACACGGTTGGCAAATTAAATTGCAGTCAACAACAGTTTGACTGTTGCAATAATTTAAACCTTCCTCCCTATCCAGACCACACGGCCTACCACATGCATTTCATCATCATAAGCGGTGATTGGTGTTACCGCTGGGTTATCACTGTTAATCTGGTAACCGCCATCGGGCATGCGCCGCACGCGTTTAATCATCACCAATTCGCCATAGCCAATGGCCCACAGCCTATCTTGCTGCGCTATGGCATCTTGCGCTCGGTCAATGATGACCACGTCACCATCCAGCAAAGTGGGCTGCATGGAATCGCCTTCACCGCGCGCAATAAACACCTGGTCTATCCGGCCCTTTATCAGCGGCTCCAGCCATGCACGGGGGAATGTGCGCATTGTTGCATCATGCTGGGCTGGCAAATGCGCAATATTATCATCACTTTCATTGGCCGTACGGGCCTGATCAAAGCCATTCCAGTTTCCATTATCCGGCTCTGTTAATAATGCACCGCCGCCCATGGAATAACCAATATCCAATTCAGGAATGGTGACGGAATCGAATTTGTCGCGCAGGAAATCTGCCGGAGGTTGCGACATATCAGGATCGTCAGTCTCACCAATTAAATATTCGGGTGTAGTTTTGAGATGTCGAGCAATCTCATATAGTCGTCGAGGGTTGCGCGTATTACTTACTAATATGTGGCTAATAGCGCCTTGGGTTACACCGATCTTTTTGGCCAAAGCCGTTTGCGTAAGGCCCACTATAGCCATTTGTTGCCTGACTCTATCGGCAAATATTCCCTTATTTTCCGTCACTTTTCAGACCTTATATGAAAAAATATTAACACCAACCGCAATTTACTATTGCTAAAATACCAATTTATTCATATAATATGAACTATGAACAGCACACTGACCCGATATGAAGCTCTCATGCTCGCCGTAACCCGCGCCGGTGGCCAACAAAACTTGGCCGATAAACTGGAAGTTTCGCAATCCACTGTTTCTGTTTGGTGCACCCGTTCCAAACAATTGCCAGCGGAATATGTTTTGAAGGTTGAATATCTTTTTGATGTTTCGCGCTTTGATCTGCGGCCAGATATTTACCCGCGCCGCCCTAAAATCGTCATGGCTACGCCAGATTTCATAATGCGCGATACCGGCGCAGACACGGTGATTATCTGATGCGGGGGCCATATTCTTATTCATTATTCTCATTGCCGGTGACGGGTCGCAATCCCTCTCACTTCACCGGCGGGGCGGCTGCTGTCTTGACCCTGTGTAGCGCCGCCCCTTTTTTTACCCAAATCCAAAACATGGTTAACAAAATATTGCACCATATTGGTACAGCATTGCCGGTGGCTGGTTTCCTCTTCCACCAAACCACTGGCGGGGCGCGGCACCTTGGGGAATGCAGCCGCGCCCCTTTCTATCAATGTCATCAGGCCATGGCCGCATGACCGCTTCTGCATCGCCTTGCACCGATCAATCGGCCAATGGTGAGGGCCATTTTGCCACGCGCATGCGGCACAAATGCCCTGCATGTGGCGGCCCTGCCAAAATCCGGCATTCGCGGCCATATGGTGACGTCACAACGGCTTTATACTTTCAATGCCAGCATGTGCCCTGCGGCATGACCTATATGGGCATGATATCAATTGAATATTACATTTCACCCAGCGCAATGCCCGAACCGCTGGTTGATCTGCCACCGCCGCCACATGGTGCAAAATTGCCCGAACTACCCACCAACAATGGTGATCCGCTTAATGATCCAGATGCCCCGCCGCTGCCCTTTCTAGCCAGCTAAACACCACCGCTTTTTCAATTTCAAAACACCAGCGCAGCCAATGCGCTTTTGGTGAAGGGACAAGTCATGTCAAATAAAACCCGCACATTGTCAGAACATTCACGGCGCACCATCGCCATTTTGCGTGATCATGATTCCGGTCTGGCCACTGTCAGGCTGGCCCAGAAATACAGCGTATCATATCGCTGGCTTGTCGGGTTATTGCACCGGCATGACCGTCTGCCCCTTGGTGATCCGCCCAGATTATCATTAGCCGCTGGCCGCAAACTGCGCAGCGCCAAAGTCATGCAGATTGCTGCCTGATGATCAATGCGGACAAAATACGCGCGGAATTGCAAAAGAAATTCGGCTTCAAAAAGACCCGTGGCAAATGGTTGCAAGAGGGCAAATGCCCTAATTGTGATGAACAAAAACTGTTCTGCGCATCTGACCAACCAAAACTTGTGCGCTGCGGCCGTGCAAACAGTTGCGGCTATGAAGAGACTGTGCGCAGCATCTTGCCGGAACTGTTTGAAGATTGGTCTAAACAGGCACCCGCCACAAAAGAAAACCCTAACGCAACAGCCGATGCTTATTTGCTGCATGAACGCGGGCTGGAATTGGCGGGGCTGCGCAAAGCCTATCGGCAAGAACTATACCGTGATTTTGAAACCGGTCAGACCAGCGCCACCATCCGTTTCATGCTGCCGGGCGATACCTATTGGGAACGGTTGATAGACAGGCCCGCACGGTTTGAGAAAAAGGCCCATTTTGAAAAGGGCGGCAGTTGGTCAGGCCATTGCTGGATGCACCCAGATGTCAGTTTCAATGATCTGGCACAAATGGATGAAATCTGGGTTGCAGAGGGCATTTTTGATGCAGAGGCATTGCGCTTGGCGTTTCGCGGCCGTGACATCAAACGCGCCGCAGCATCGGCCATGTCATGCAACACCTATCCCGAACATTTCCTAAATGAACTGCGCAAAGCCATTGCCAGCGGCCCGTCACCCAAACACCAGCCAACAATCATCTGGGCGTTTGATGTTGGTGCCGCCGGTGTCACCTATACCCGCAAATTTGCGCTGCGGGCGGCCGTTGAAGGCTGGACCACCACTGCGGCGCAAGTAAAGCCTGATGGTGAGGGCAGCAAATTTGATTGGAATGATCTGTGGATACGCCACCGCGATCATAAGGGTGCAGCGGACAATGCACCTTTGGGCGAACTGGCGATTGATGAATTTTTGCACAATGGTGAAATTACCATTGCAGATTCCGCCTATGAAAAGGCGAAATTGATATTTGCCCGCGCTGATAAACAGGCCAGACGCCTAACCAGCTTTGATCTGCGGTTTGATAATCGCATTTATTGGGCAAAGAAAAACTATAGCAATGATGATGAAGCGCCAACGGTTGAAGTGCACGAAATATGCAATTGCGCATTTCGCATTCTGTACCGTGAACGCAATGAGATTACGGACGAAACATCATATTTTGTTCAAATCGATTTCCCTAAAAGCAATGGCCGCAAACGCCTGTCAGAAAAGGCCCGATTTTCAAATGGCCAAATTGCCAACAATGTCGAATTCAAAAAACGGTTATTGGCCTTTGCTGCGGTGTGGACAGGTGAAGCGGGGCAGCTTGACCGCATCATAAAGCGCCAGACCGGTGACCTAAAGAAAATAGAGCCGATTGATTTCACTGGCTACAGCCCGCCGCATAAGGCTTGGGTATTTGGTGATCTGGCGGTGCGTGACGGGCGCGTCATAAAGATTAACGCTGACCGCTATTTTGATCTGGGCGGCGCGGCGGTCAAACGCGCTTCGCCGCAAAACCTTTTGACCATCAACTATAATCCAGATGGCAATGATTTTTCATGGCTGGATAATGTTTGGGCCGCATGGGGGCCGCAGGGTCTTATTACCTTTGCATTTTTCACCATGTCCGCATTTGCTGTGCAGATCCGCAAAAAACACGCCTCATTGGGCTTTCTGGAAATTACGGGTGAGGGCGGATCAGGCAAAACCACATTGGTGACCGCTTTATGGCGGACCTTTGGACGGCCTGACCATGAAGGGATTGACCCGAATAAGGGCACAGCGGCCTATCTCGGTCGGTCTTTAATGTCTGTTTCAAATCTGCCCGTTGGCTTGATTGAAGGCAACCGCGATGATGACAGGCGCAGCCATGGCAAGCAATTTGATTGGGCGGAATTGCTGACTCTGTTTAATGGCAATAATCCGCGTGGCCGCGCCATGAAAACCATGGGCAATGAAATTCATGACCCGCCATTTTTGGGCAGCATCTATTTGATGCAAAATGAACCGATCAGCGCCATGCAGCCGGTTCTTGAACGCATCATGTCAATGGAAGTGAACAAAGCGCGATGGAGTGAATCCACTGCCGCCGCCGCAGAGCGCATAGAGGCTATGGCCAATGATGATGTTTCGGCAACATTGGTGCATCTGGTCAAGCAAGAGGACGATTATCTGCCCTTTTTCTTTGACCGTTATGACCATCACCGCGCAACATTAAAAACGCGGGTTGATGGTCTGCAAAATGATCGCATCATCAAATGCCATGCCCAGCTAATGGCGGGCATTGAGGCATTGCAGCATTGTTTCAATGTCCCCGCGGACCGCTTGGCCGAAACGGTGATATTTGCCGAACGCATGGCGCTGACCAGACAGCAAACCGCTGGCGGTGATCACCCCATGATTGCCGAATTTTGGGAAAAGGTCGATTACCTTATCCGCAAAGAGGATGATTGCCGCCATGAAGCGGGCACCAGCATTAATCAGCACACAAAACCGGCGCAATATATCGCGATAAACCTGCCCGAATTTGAAGCGCGTATAGGCAAAGCACAGCTAAAATCCATGGATATGGCCGCGCTGAAAAGGATTTTGCGCAATTCCCGTTCCCGCAAATTCATAAAAACCGGACCAGTCACCAACCCTGCCGGAAAATCTGTTGCCTGTTGGATTTTTAAGCAGTCCGAAAAAGCGGAACGGGTGATCTGATGACCAGCAAAACCCACAAATATGCAAATGTTCCGCACCGCGTCTGGCAAGGCTTAACTTGCCCAGAACCGCCATGTGAGGCCAATAGTTTAGAAGATATTGCAGCACAGGCCAAAAAGATGCTGGCCCAGCGTGAAAAGAACTTTCCGGCTATGGTGCAGCGCGGCCAATTATCCGCTGATGAGGCACAGGCCCAAATTGCAATATGGCGCAGCATCGCCGCAGATTGGCACTGGATTATAACCGGTGAAGGTGAACCGGCGGACAAGCTGACAGTTTTTGAACGCCGTGACGCCATCGATGCCAGTCTGCGCACCTTGGCAGAAATATATGCAGAAAATCACGGTCTGGATGACGCGACCGCGCATCAGGCAAATCTGGTCATCGCCATGCGCTGGCACATCGATCCAGAACGCGGTTTCAATGACATTTACATGCATTGCCGCCTGACCCGCGAAAGCGATCCAACCCGCAAAATCACCTCTTACCGATACTTTCCACCCTATCAGGAGAAATCAGCATGAATGTACCAGTTTATCAATTGGCGCGATGGGCACGGCTTGAGGTTGATCGCAGCAAAGGACCGCCACGCGCATATACCGGCCCATATCCAGACCGTAGCGGGCCAACATGTGAGCATATGGATTTGGTGCGGCAAATGGCACTGGCAACCAACGATAGCGAAAGCAAAGCGCTATGACCGATCAGCAGATTATAGAGGTCATCAACCAGCGCATACACGCCAGTGATTGCAAGTGCAGAAAGTGCAGCCAGCATCATCCGGCTGATCCGCCCCATTGGGCACCCGATATTTGGGCCGGTTCCATCTGCATGGCCATCGCTGCCGCCGCCATCACCATCAATTACATTGCATTCGCATAAAAGGAACGCATGACATGACAAATACACCTGAAATTTATCAATGCTATTGTTTGAGGTTCTGAAATGGACGCTAAGCAAAAAGCATTGGCGGCTGAGAAAATATCGGAAAATCTTGTTGAATGACACCACCGCCATTCACTCCACAAACGCTCGCAAAGCGGTGGCAATGTACGCCGCAATATATCCGTAATTTGCTTGATAGCGGCACTTTGGCCTATTTCCGCTTGGGTGCGAAAATGATTCGCATTCCAGCGGATGAGGTTGAGAAATTTGAATGCAAAAATCTGGTCCAGCGCGGCAAGGCGGATTTGAACGGCAATGGCGGCTCGGCCAGCACAGGGGCAAATACGTTGTCATCTGGTACAGCGATTGCGGCCAGCACCGCACACGAATCTCGACTGGTACGACAGACAAAGGGCTTGCCGAGTCTCGCGCTAGTGAAATCTGGAAAGCCCATAAGAAACCGTTAAGCGATAGATTACTTGATTTATGGCCAGCCTATGAAGCGGCGCGACAGATCGAAATAGCAAATCCTGACAATTTGAAATATGCATGGGTGGCATTAAAGCCCCATTTTGCCCACAGGCTTGGCAAGGCAATAACCCGCGATGATTGCCGCGAATACTACTCCGCCCGAAAGGCGCAAGGTAAATCCGATTCCACGGCCAGAACGGAATTACAGTTATTGCGCGCATGTTTGAATTTTCATTACAGATCTGCGGCACCAGCCATATGGTTGCCACCAGCATCAAAACCTCGCAGCCATTGGCTTACAAAAGATGATGTTGCGCGTATTATGGACCTTACAGAGGCGCCGCACACCAGATTATTCATTATATTGGCGGTTACTACCGCAGCCCGCATGTCCGCTATTCTTGACCTGACATGGGATAGGGTAAACTTTGTTGACCGCACAATTGATTATCTGCCCCCTGGGCGGCACAAAACAAACAAAGGTCGCACTGTTGTGCCGATTAACGACCGGGCTTTCGCAGCATTGCAAACCGCATATAATGCACGGCAGACAAACCATGTCATCGAATATGGCCTAAAGCCCGTCAAAAATGTCAAAAAGAGCCTGAAGAATGCCGGTGAACGCGCGGGCGTCCATTGCAGCGCCCATATATTCCGGCATACGGCGGGTGTGTGGATGGCGCAGGCTAATGTGCCCATGGAGAAGATTTCGCAATACATGGCGCATTCAACCGTCACTGTGACAGAGCGCCATTATGCGCGATATTCTCCATCATATATGCGTGACGCCAGCGATGCGCTGACCTGGTAGTTGGTACGCAAGTACCAGCAGTAAATGTTTTAAAATTCCTAAAAACCTCAGGAAAGCTGGTGGAGCCTAGCGGGATCGAACCGCTGACCTCTTCGCTGCCAGCGAAGCGCTCTCCCAGCTGAGCTAAGGCCCCATATATCAAAGCCTGCTGTGGGAAGCAGGTTGTGCAGCACGCTCATTAGTCGAGCGGCTCCATCGCATCAAGCAAAAATTTGGGTGATAGCCATGCCATCACCCCATTTATGGATTAAGTATCGTCTTCGCGCTCGTCATCGGCTTTTTTGACACCCAGATCTTCATCGCCGCCAAGGTCAACATCGCCATCAGCGGTGTTTTCGCTCTCATCAACGTCCAGATCTTCATCATCCGCCAAATCGGCATCATTTTCTTTTTTGCCGTCAGCTTCTTCAAATGGCAGAGGCTGTTTTGATTTCAGCACAGGCTCCGGATGCCACTCATTGCCACATTCAATGCATGTTGCAGGGTCATCATTGCCCAGATCGTAAAAGCGGGTGCCACATTTTGGGCAGCTTTGCTTTGTGCCCCATTCAGGTTTTACCATTTTCTTGCCTTTTTGTTCATGTCTCGGCCAATTTTTCTTTGCTCGACCATATGCACAATAAAATTGGAATTTAAAGGGTTCAGACCAGTGATTTTCAAAGAAAACAGCTTTACTGACCCGTAAAGTGGGCTGCGCCTTGCCATAGCTTTGCCGCGCTGTCAAAAGCCCAATGATTATCACGTTCAATAACATCGTCAGTTTGGAGCCGCATGTCATCGCCTAATACCCCTGCTGAACCAAGGAGCTTTGGCCGTTCAACCGCGCTAAAAGGCACAATTACCGTGCCTGGCGACAAGTCTATTTCTCACCGTTCCATCATGTTTTCTGCACTGGCCATAGGGCAGAGCCGAATCTCTGGACTGTTGGAGGGTGAGGATGTTTTGGCCACAATCGGTGCCATGCGCGCGATGGGCGCTGATATTGTTCATGATTCGGCGACTGGCGATTGGTTGGTCAATGGGGTGGGCATTGGCGGGTTGCTTCAACCCGCTGGCGCACTCGATATGGGCAATAGCGGAACATCAACACGGTTGCTTATGGGGCTGCTCGCTAGCCATAATATCTCGGCAACATTTATTGGTGATGCGTCTTTATCTGGCCGGCCAATGGGGCGCGTAACCCGGCCCTTGTCGCAAATGGGCGCAGAATTTCAGTCACAGGGCGGTGATGAACGTTTGCCGATTATGATGCGCGGTCTTTGCCCTGCTGTGCCAATAAATTATACATTGCCCGTTGCCTCAGCACAGGTAAAGTCAGCGGTCTTGCTTGCTGGCCTTAATACGCCGGGGGTCACAACGGTTATCGAGCCAGTGCCAACACGCGACCATAGTGAACGCATGCTGCGTAGCTTTGGTGCAGAGCTGAACAGTGCGCGCGATGATGATGGTGCCTTGGTGCATCAATTGCGCGGTGAGGCGGATTTCACTCCCCAAGATATTATTGTGCCAGGGGATATTTCTTCCGCTGCCTTCTTCATTGTCGCTGCGCTGATTATTCCCGGCTCTGATCTTGTCATCAATAATGTTGGCATGAACCCGACACGCACCGGCCTTGTCACGGCTTTGCGGGCAATGGGCGGCGATATAGTGGAACTGAATCCGCGCGAAATTGGCGGAGAGCCTGTTGCCGATCTACATGTGCGCCATTCGAACCTGTCCGCCATTGATCTTGATCCTGCACTGGCGCCGCTGATGATTGATGAATGCCCGATATTCTTTATCGCGGCAGCACTGGCCAAAGGGACGACGCGTACCAGCGGGTTGGAGGAATTGCGGGTCAAAGAGTCTGACCGGCTGGGCATTATGGCGCAGGGTCTTAAACAGCTTGATGTCAATATTGAGGAAACCGCAGACGGCTTGAACATTGAAGGGCGGGATGGCGAACCTTTTGCGCCACAGGCCAAACCAACGATTGCCAGCGCGCTGGACCACCGTATCGCCATGAGCTTTGCCATTGCTGGCTGTATGAGCAAGACCGGCGTGGAAATTGACGATGTGCGCCCAATCGCGACCAGCTTTCCTGTGTTTGAAACGCTTTTGCAAAAGGCCGCGACCTAAAAGAGATACGTTATGTTTTGGAGAAATGTCTGGATAAACTTTGCGGCGATCCTATTTGTGGGCCTGTGTCTAAGTCTCTATGATGGGGCACAATGGAATGATATTAATTGGCCCCTTATCAGGTTTGTTTTGCCATTCGCGCTCCTCGTTGCAATGCTGATAGAAATTCGTTGGCGTGGGGGCAGCTTCTATCGGGAGAAGCGCCTAAAGGAAAAAGCTGACAAGGAAAGGAGCGCAATGATCATCGCTGTTGATGGGCCCAGCGCATCGGGCAAGGGCACTATCGCCCGGGCTTTGGCGCAGGAATTTGGTCTGCCCTATCTGGATACCGGCTTATTATATCGTGCTGTTGGATATGCCGTGGCGCGCGCATGTGGCGACCCAGATAAGGAAAGCGATGCACTGGCGGCTTGCGGTTTTGATGATGCGCTGCTTGATCTGCCTGATTTGCGCAGTGAAACGACTGGTGGGTTGGCTAGCCGGGTGTCGGTGCACCCTGCGGTCCGTGAAGCGCTGTTGGAGCGGCAATTGGCATTTAAGAACCAGATAGGCGGCGCAGTGCTCGATGGCCGGGATATTGGCACAGTGATTGCGCCGGAAGCCGATGCCAAATTATTTGTGACCGCATCTGCCGAGGCCCGTGCCACTCGGCGTTTTAATGAAATGCAGGCAAAGGGTGAGCAACCAAGTTTCGATAATATGCTGGCTGATATCATCAAGCGGGATGCGCGTGACAGTGGCCGCGCTGCTGCGCCGCTAAAACCCGCACAAGATGCGGACTTGCTAGATACGTCGGAAATGACTATAGCCGCCGCCGTTCGACAGGCGATTATGCTTGTCAGAGACAGGATAGAAGGCCGCTAACGGCCCAGCCATTCAAACTTATCAATATCTGCCTAAGGGCGTTCCGCCAAAACGGACCGCCTTGATGCGTTTTGATGGTTATGAATGTCTATTGTGTTTCTGATGCTAACGTCTTGAGAATGCTGTCTTTACATGAGGTAAAGGCGGCAGTTTGGGCCAAGACCAGCGGAACCAACCGCTTGGCCGGAAAAAGCAATACTAAGGAACATTTATGGCCTCATCGGCAAATCCAACCCGCGATGATTTCGCGGCAATGCTTAACGAATCACTAGGTGGCGAAGATCAGGACTTTGAAGGTCGCGTGGTCAAAGGCACCGTAACCGGCATCGAAAATGACAAAGCCGTCATCGATGTGGGTCTTAAATCCGAAGGCCGCGTTGCTCTGCGTGAGTTCGCTGCGCCCGGTCAGAAAGCCGATCTGAAAATCGGTGACGAAGTAGAAGTTTATGTTGACCGTGTGGAAAATGCTGATGGCGAAGCCATGCTGTCCCGCGATCGCGCACGCCGGGAAGCTGCTTGGGATCGTCTTGAAGATGAGTTCGGCGAAGGCAAGCGCGTTGAAGGCGTTATCTATGGCCGTGTCAAAGGCGGCTTCACTGTTGATCTTGACGGCGCTGTAGCCTTTTTGCCTGGCAGCCAGGTCGATATCCGCCCCGTGCGTGATGTGCAGCCGCTGATGGATATTCCGCAGCCGTTCCAGATTTTGAAAATGGACCGTCGCCGTGGCAACATCGTTGTATCACGCCGTGCCGTTCTGGAAGAGACACGTGCGGAACAGCGTTCTGGTCTGATCCAGAACCTCACCGAAAATCAGGTTATTGAAGGCGTTGTTAAGAACATCACCGATTATGGTGCCTTTGTAGATTTGGGCGGCATTGATGGTCTGCTTCACGTCACCGACATGAGTTATAAGCGCATCAATCACCCTAATGAAGTGATCAACATTGGTGACACGCTGAAAGTTCAGATCATCCGCATCAACCAAGATACACAGCGTATTTCTCTGGGCATGAAGCAGCTGGAAAGCGATCCATGGGATGGCGCAGTTGCCAAATATCCAATTGGCGCAAAACTCTCTGGCGCAGTAACCAACATCACCGAATATGGTGCCTTTGTTGAGCTGGAACCCGGCATTGAAGGTCTGGTCCACGTTTCTGAAATGAGCTGGACCAAGAAGAATGTCCATCCTGGCAAAATCGTATCCACCAGTCAGGAAGTTGATGTTATTGTTCTTGAGGTTGATAGCGAGAAACGCCGTATCTCCCTTGGTCTGAAACAAGCGCAGAATAATCCTTGGGATGCATTTGCGGAGACCTATCCTGTTGGCACAACAGTTGAAGGCGAAGTTAAGAATGCAACCGAATTCGGTCTGTTTATCGGGCTGGAAGGCGATGTTGACGGCATGGTGCACATGTCAGATATCGCTTGGGGCATTTCTGGCGAAGACGCGCTTAACCTGCACCGTAAGGGTGAGCAGGTAAAAGCTATCGTTCTTGACGTTGATGTTGAGAAAGAGCGTATTTCGCTGGGTATGAAGCAACTTGAAAAAGGTGCGCCTTCTGCTGAAGCAGCAACCGGAAGCAGCTTGCGTAAAGGTGCGGTTGTTACCGTGACCATTTTGCAGGTTACCGATAGTGGTCTGGAAGTTCAGGCTGGTGATGACGGCGTAACTGGATTTGTTAAGCGTTCTGATCTTGGTCGTGACCGTGATGAGCAGCGTCCTGACCGTTTCCAAAACGGCCAGAAAATCGATGCCATGGTCGTTGGTTTTGACCGTTCGAAGAAACCAAACTTCTCTATCAAAGCGCATCAGCTTGCAGAAGAGAAGCAGGCTGTTGAGCAATATGGTTCGTCCGACTCGGGCGCCAGCCTCGGCGATATTCTCGGCGAAGCATTGAAGAAAAAAGACTGATTTAACGAATATTATGGCCGGGAATATGCATTTAGCCTGTTCCCGGCCATTAATTCGCTAACGAAATCATTCCCAAGGCATTGTCAAAAGCCGATTTTTCTGCCACTATTCTGATATTGTGATACGCACAAGCTCCAGGCTTTTAAAATTGGCCAGGCGTCTTTTCTCCAACTTTACTGTGGGGGCCTAAAAAGTGATTCGATCAGAATTGTTGAAGAAGCTTGTTGATGAAAATCCTGAACTGAAGATTGAAGAAGTTGAAAAAATTCTCGATCTCTTTTTTAACCAGATTACCCAGCAATTGGCTGAAGATGGCCGTGTAGAGTTACGCGGCTTTGGTGCCTTTTCAACACGTGAAAGAGCGTCGCGCAAAGGCCGTAACCCGCGCACGGGTGAAGCTGTGGATGTCCCGTCAAAGCGGGTGCCATATTTCAAGCCAGGCAAAGAAATGCGTGAGCGTTTGAATAACGACTAGGAAAATATTTCCTCCTTATTCAACTGGATTGGTTGATAAATTTCTTGATCTCATACAATGACAATCTATTCGGGATAATCTATTCCGATATGGATGTTGAATGGCCTGTTCGTTAAGAGCAGAGCGATCAATATAAGCAGTGCGGACGTGGCGAAATGGTAGACGCAGCAGACTTAAAATCTGCTATCCATCACTGGGTGTGCGGGTTCGAGTCCCGCCGTCCGCACCATCTTTTTCATAATGGGCAGGTTTATGACCGATAAAGCGCTGTCAGAGGCTGATAAAAGCGCCATTATCGAAATGGCGCTGAGCGACCATATCAGTTTCGCGCATATAGAACGCGAATTTGGCATATCGGAAAAGCATGTGAAGGTTCTGATGCGGGAAAACCTTAAACCGTCAAGCTATCGCACATGGCGCAAAAGAGTGCGCGACTTTGGTGATCGGCGGGAGCATTATAAATAAACCGCGTATAATAAGGTTGCGGCTGTGCTGTGCTGCATTGCCGTTTTAACCGCTCTGTGCCGCGCATGGTTATTGCAATTCGGGCAAGTCTAGCGCAGAAAAATTGCCATAATGCCTAGCTTTCTCATCCCCGCTTTTGGCGTAACCGCGCTGCTCTATGCAGCTATCGGCTTTGGCGGTGGTTCTACCTATACGGCATTGCTGGCGATTAGTGGTACAGACTACCAATTGCTGCCCATCATCTCATTATGCTGCAATATCATTGTGGTGGCTGGCGGAACATGGCGTTTCGCGCGCGCCGGAGCAATTGACTGGCGGCGGATATGGCCGCTCTTTCTGTTATCAATACCCGCTGCCTGGTTTGGTGGGCAATTACCGGTTAGCGAGTTGGCCTTTACCGCGCTGTTGGCGGGGGCACTGGGCATTGCTGGATTACTCATTCTGCTCCAATCGCAAGACCATCAAAATATCGATAATCAGCCCGCTAAAAAACGCATCCTCCTAAACCTTGTCATTGGCGGCGGGCTTGGCTTTCTGGCGGGTGTTACGGGCATAGGCGGCGGCATCTTTCTGGCGCCGATATTATATCTCATCCATTGGGGGCCGCCGCGGGCAATAGCTGGTGCGGCCAGCCTGTTCATATTGCTGAACTCTCTTGCTGGTTTGGCGGGGCAATTCACGAATTTGAGCGGTGATAATGGCGCAGCGCTGTTAAGCTATTGGCCGTTATTACTGGCTGTATTGCTGGGCGGCGCATGTGGTTCATGGTTGGGGGCTTTGCGGCTGCCGTTAAACTGGTTGCGTCGTGGTACAGCATTGCTTATCATTTTGGTGTCGCTCCGGCTATTTTGGCGCGCGATGACATTGTTATGAACACCATCCTTCCCCCAAGCGCAAAACCGCAATTTGCCCCTCAAAATCCAGCCATGGTTGATGGTTTCGGCCGTCATATCCGCTATTTGCGCTTATCGGTTACCGACCGGTGTGATCTGCGCTGCACCTATTGTATGCCGCGCGATATGCAGTTTAAGCCGCGCAAGGAATTGCTGACGCTGGACGAGATGGACATGCTGGCCGGCGCTTTTGTAAAGCGCGGCGTTGAACATATCCGCATCACGGGCGGGGAGCCATTGGTGCGCGGTGATTGTCTGGAGCTGATCGACCGGTTGATGCGCTATAAGCGGGAGGGCGGTCTGAAAGAGGTCACCATGACCAGCAATGGCACCCAATTGACGCGTAAGGCAGATGATCTGGCGCGATTGGGTGTGGAGCGGATCAATATATCACTCGATACACTGGATGCAGACCGCTTTGCCGCCATCACGCGATTGGGGCGGCTGGATGTGGTTCTGGCAGGCATTGATGCTGCACTGGATGCCGGGCTGAAAGTGAAAATCAATATGGTCACCATGGCCGACACCAGCCTGAGTGATATTATCGCCATGGCGCAATGGGCGCATGGCAAAGGCATGGACATCAGCTTAATCGAATCCATGCCGATGGCGCATGGCAAGGATTTGGAATTTCTGTCATTGACCAAGGTAGAGGCTGATTTGGCCCAGC
Source organism: uncultured Sphingomonadaceae bacterium (assembly GCA_947503245.1). Lineage (GTDB taxonomy): Bacteria > Pseudomonadota > Alphaproteobacteria > Sphingomonadales > Sphingomonadaceae > Alterisphingorhabdus. The sequence goes on along the minus strand of CANNCV010000002.1, from coordinate 709,247 downwards.
ATTGGCGCTTGACCCCCTCACAGCATGTCACATCGGGGCCATCGCGCTATATTGATGTTGAACAGACCGGCGGGCGCATCGGCTTTATCGCGCCGATGACGGGCAATTTCTGCGACAGTTGCAACCGCGTTCGCGTCACCGCTACGGGGCGGCTATATCCCTGTCTGGGCCATGATGTATTTTTCGATTTCGCGAAGGTGATGCGCCGCAATATCGCCAATGGCGGCGCTGCCGACAATGGCGAACGCGCTCTTGACGCCTTGGTGGCCAGCGCCATGCACCAGAAACCGCAGGCGCATGATTTTGTTGCAGCCATTGCCGAAGGCAGCGCTGCCGTGACGCGCACAATGTCTGCGACCGGTGGTTGATCACGCAATGCAGATACAGCTTTTGTTTTTTGGTGCCTTTGGCGATGTTCTGGCAGAGGGGCCGCGCGACTTTGCCGATGGCATCAGCGCTAAAGACGTGGCGGCAATATTGGCCAATGAAAATGCCGCCTTTGCCGCGATATATGCGAAAAAGGGCAGCCGCATTGCGATTAATCAGACTATCTGTCCGCCGGAGCAATTTTTGAAAGATAAGGATATATTGGCCTTTCTAGCGCCGGTGAGTGGCGGGTAAGTTTATGGCCGATATGCTTGCCTCTTTGGTTATCCGCTGCGCGCCCGATCCCCTTGATCCAGAGGCGGAGCATAAGGCGCTGCGTCTGGCGGCCAAGGGCGATGGCGCATTATCCTGCTTCACTGGCATCGCTCGGCCGGACAGCATGACCAGTGATGCGGTGCAGGCCATGATGCTGCAACATTATCCGGGCTTTACCGAAGACAGCATAAAGCAAGGCGTGGCACAGGCGCGGCAGCGCTGGCCGGATTTGCAGCATGTGCATATCGTCCACCGCGTGGGGGAGATATTGCCAGCTGAGCCGATTGTCTTTGTCGGCACCAGCGCCAGGCATCGCCGCACCGCCTTTTTGGCCACTGACTTTTTGATGGACTGGCTGAAAAGCGAAGCGGCCTTTTGGAAGAAAGAAATGACTGCGAGCGGGGCAATATGGATTGAACCGCGCGCGCAGGATTATGCAGATAAGGCCCGCTGGCAAAGCGGCGATAAGGATGAATATGACCGATCATAAGCTCACCCATATTGATGGCACGGGCCGCGCTGTCATGGTTGATGTTGGCGATAAGGCCGTGACGCGCAGAGTGGCCGTGGCCAGCGGTGAAGTGCATATGTCTGCCCCTGCAATGGCGCAGATCATCTCTGGCCAGAATAAGAAAGGCGATGTGCTGGCCGTTGCCGAACTGGCCGGCATTATGGCCGCAAAACGCACGGCAGAGATTATCCCGCTATGCCATCCCTTGCCGCTCACCAAATTGCGGGTGGCGCTGGACTGTGACGAAGCCGCAAGGCTGGTGCGCGTGCAGGCAGAGGCCCAGACAGATGGCAAAACGGGTGTCGAAATGGAAGCGCTCACCGCGGTAAGCGCGGCCTGTTTGACCGTTTATGATATGGTCAAAGCGGTCGACAAAGCCATGACCATCAGCGCGATAAAACTCATAGAAAAACGCGGCGGCAAGAGCGGCGATTGGGTGACGGGGGATTAACTCATGACGCATGCGCGAGCATAATATTGCGCCCTAATGTCTGGGTTTAATAGTTTTAGGGATAGTTATCGGCCACAATTTCACCTGTTTTGCCGTCCACCACCTTGCCCCCTTGATAGGCCAATATACCCGGTACGGGCGGCATGCGGTTTATACCGCCACAGGCGGCATTAAAAAATTTCCCAACCGCGCGATATTCGCCCTTTACTATGGGCTGATCGGTCAGGGTGGAAGGCAGCGAGCTATCTGCTCTTGCTGGCCGCACTGTGCCTGTTGCCAACACAAATGGAGTGTCGCTGCTTGGTCCAAAGCCTGTTTCTTCTGCCAATTCAGGAATGTCCGATTTGAGCTTTGCGCCATCGCCATACCAATATCCAAGGTCGGTAATTTCGCCCGGCTTTACCGTGAAGCCAACTGTGCCAAGCGAAAAGCATGTGTGCAAAAATGGCTTTAAAATACCACTGCCAAAACTGGCCGCGTAGATGATATAATCACCCGGCTTAACCGCGACGAGATAAGTGCTTTCTGGTTTGGCTTTTACAAAGGCTTTGCTGTCATCAACATTCTCAACATTGGCAATACCTTCATAATTAAACACAAAATTAGCCAAGCTGGGTTCTGGTGGGATTTCCTTTTTAAAGGTCTTGCCTCTGCTTTCGGCTTTTTCCTTTTTCGCCAGCAATGCTTCGCGCTTTTCAATAAGCTTTGGTTTCTCTTTAGCAAAGGCTGCTGTCTTCGCTTCCAGATAGCGCGCCACTTCCTCTTTATCAGGAACACGCAATAGCACTGGCTCTATAGACGCAGTGCCTTTGGGGCGGACGGTACGAAACAGGATATACGCCTTATCGCTTTCGACCGAAACTGCCTCCCCTTCCTTAAAAGGGCGCATTTGGCGCTCTTGCGCAAAAAGCGGTGATGACAAAGTTATAAAAGCTATGAGGATCAACGCATAACGTATCATCGGCTTGTCTCCAATGGTGTGTCCGCTAATTTGGGCCCGCTAGCAATTTTTGCCTTTATCGCGATGGATTCAAGCGAATAGCTGCCGCTAATTTGCTCCCAGATATCTTTATCCAGACCATAGCGATCATAGCCGCGTGGCTCCATGCAACGGCGCATGCGTGATTGATAGGCGCGGCGGCGCAATGGCCCTTCGATCAGCGCCCCAATCGCCACGCCTACTACGCCAAAGTTACCGCCATTGCTGGCCAATTCCTGGGTATCAGGGTCCTCTGATTGGCCCCATGGAATAAATTTGGGCAGTTCGCCGCCACCTGAAAAGGTTGGCAGGAATGTGTAGCACTCAGCAAAATCTGCATAAGCCTCTTCGAAACTGACACCGGCTTTGTGAAAGACAAAATATTTCCAGCCCTGCTTCGCGATTTTTGGATCTTTTGCGGATGACAAGTCGGGTACGCTTATTGTTGCTGGATCTGGTAAATCTTGCGCATAAGCGGGCGATAATGACAGCGATGCCGCAATGGAAAAGCCTATGGCCAATTTATGCGCTTTATATGTGTCTAAAATTCTCATCTGTTCAATCGCCCCTCCACCAATGCATCGACAACATTGGGGTCAGCCAATGTGGATGTGTCGCCCAATGCACCATAATCATTCTCGGCAATTTTGCGCAATATGCGCCGCATAATTTTGCCGGAGCGGGTTTTGGGCAGGCCGGGGGTGAAATGGAGATGATCAGGCGTCGCAATCGGGCCGATCTCTTTGCGCACATGCGCGCGCAATTCGGCGGTCAGTGCGTCGCCAGCCTCTGTTCCGGCATTCAGCGTGACATAACAGTAAATGCCTTGTCCTTTTATATCGTGCGGATAACCGACAACGGCGGCCTCTGCCACTTTGGGATGGAGCACTAAGGCGCTTTCAACTTCGGCGGTGCCCATGCGGTGGCCGGACACATTGATAACATCGTCCACACGGCCCGTGATGCGGTAATAGCCATCACCATCGCGCTTACACCCATCGCCAGTGAAATATTTGCCTTTATAGGTGCTGAAATAGGTTTGTTCAAAACGGGCATGGTCACCATAAACGGTGCGTGCTTGCCCTGGCCAACTGCCACCGATCGCCAGATTTCCCTCAGCCGCGCCTTGCAAGATGTTGCCATCATTATCCAGCAGCTCCGGCTTGATGCCAAAAAACGGTTTGCCGGCACTGCCCGGCCGCATGGCATGGGCATGGGGTAGAGTGGTTATCATCACGCCGCCGGTTTCTGTTTGCCACCATGTATCAATGATGGGCACATTTTCTTTGCCGACAACACGGTGATACCAGCGCCATGCCTCGGGATTAATCGGCTCGCCCACCGTGCCCAGCAGTCGGATGGCGGACAGGTCATGCTTTTCAACCGGTGCATCACCCTCCCGCATCAGGGCACGGATTGCGGTTGGCGCGGTGTAGAAGATATTGACCTTATGCCGTTCGCACATATCCCAAAAACGGCTGAAATCAGGATAGTTGGGAATACCCTCAAACATAATCTCAGTCGCGCCGTTGAGCAGCGGGCCATAAACGATATAGCTATGGCCTGTGACCCAGCCAATATCGGCCGAGCACCAGAATATCTCTCCATCCTGATAATCAAATGTGTAATGGAAAGTTGTTGCCGCCCAGACAGCATAGCCGCCATTTGTGTGCAGCACGCCCTTTGGCTTGCCGGTTGAGCCAGAGGTATAGAGAATGAACAGCGGGTCTTCTGCTGCCATGGGTTCGCATGGGCAATCACTCTCAACCGTCGCTGCCACTTGCTGATAGATATGATCACGGCCATCGGCCATGGTGACTGCTTCGCCGGTATGGCGGACCATCAGCACGCTGCAATCATGGTCAACGCGGTCCAGCGCGGCATCAACATTGGCCTTTAGCGGCACTGGCTTGCCGCCGCGCACGCCGCTATCGGCGCAGATGATAAAGTTGCTGGCGCAATCGGTGATGCGTCCTGCCAATGCTTCCGGTGAAAAGCCGCCAAACACTACCGAATGCACTGCGCCAATACGCGCACAGGCCAGCATGGCGATCGCCCCTTCAAGGATCATCGGCATATAAATGGTCACGCGGTCGCCCTTATTGACACCCAGTTTTTTCAGCACATTGGCAAATATCTGCACCTCTTTGTGCAATTCGCCATAGGTGAGCGTGCGGATAACGCCTGGCTCATCAGCTTCCCAGATAAGGGCCTGCGTATCCGCTTTCCCCGCCGCAACATGGCGATCGACCGCATTGTGGCAGATGTTCAAAACACCATCGACAAACCATGTGATATTGACGGGGTCATAGCTCCATATACCGGCCTTTTGCGGCGGGGTGATCCAGTCAATGCGCTTGGCCTGTTCCAGCCAGAAACCGTCATTATCCTCTATAGATTGCTGGTAGAGCCTATCATAATCATCTGGCGAACAATGGGTGTTTTTCGCTATCGGCGCGGGGATAAGCGGTTCTTCGTTATGCGCAGTGTCTGCCATGAAAGCCTCTCAAAAATATTTTGCTTTGCGCTTTCATGCCAGCAAGTCATGCGTAAAGGCAACAGCCTGTTTGCTGTCATCACGTCTTAGCTGCGCTCTGTTATAGGCTGAGGCGATTATTCGCCGATTGTTATTGTGCCCGTGCCCATGGCTTCCAGCCCTAAAGCATCAGTATCAGCGGCAACCGCCAATTGATCGGCGTGCAGTTTTTGCACCTCAAATTGGGCCTGTAAGCGGCGCACAGCGGCATTGGCTGCGGCTTCCTCACGGATATTGACCAGAAAAAAGTCACTGGCACCGACCTGGAAAAGACGGCGTTCACCTGCGGCCAGCTTTTTGGCACGTATTTCCTCTTGCCGTGCGATTTCGGCTAAGCGTTCTGCTGCATCCACTGCAATCGCCAGGTCATTGACCAGGTTGTTGACGCTTTCTTCCACTTGTTGCCGGGCGCGGGCCAGACCTGCAATTTTGGCCTCGCTTTCTGAAATGCGGCCTTTGGCGACACGGCGTTGCAAAGGGATGGAAAAATTTAACCCAACAATGGTTTCAAAACCGTCACGTGAGCTGCCCCCTTCGCCCAATGCGCCGAAATCGTTTGAGAATTCCGCAAAAACGTCAAATTTGGGCAGCAGCTCATTCTCGTCTAACTGCAATTTTAGGCGCGCCTGATTAATATTATTCTCAATGATTTTCAGATCGGGCCGCCGGTTCATAATGGCCGCCGTTTCCATCGCGCTCTGACTGCGTATATCGGGCAGTTGCTCTGGCAGCTGCGCCAGTGATGGTTGTAATGGTAGGCCTTTATCATCCCGCCAGAATAATGACAGCCTATTGCTTGCGCGGGCCAGATCCGTCTCAGCGCGTACCAACAGGCTTTGACGCCGCAAAATATTCTGCTCATTCTCTGTCAGAATGATATCAGGTTGCGCTCCCAATTGGACCTGACGCTTTAGTCCGGCTTGACGTTCCTGTGCCAGATCAAGCAACTCGCGATAGATAACCACTTGCTGGCCACTGCCGACCCATTGGTTATAGGCCTCAATAGCGCGTTGCTGCACACCGATAGCGACCAATATGGCTTCCAGACCGGCAATATCCTGACCCAAGCGGGTGTTGGCTATACCAAAGCGGCGATCATCAATATTCTTGTCGCGCAAAATCGCATAAATGCCTTTGACCTTTAATTCACCGACTTGGTTGGTGAAGAAAATATCATTATAAACCGGAAAGTCTCCGCGCGAGACACGGTATCCGCCTTCAATCCGCCCGCCATTATTGGATAGCGGCTGTATCGCTTCTACGTTCAGATATTGGCCGTCATAAAAGCCGCTTAAATAGGAATAGGTTTCGGCCTGAAAAACCAGATCGAACGCACCTTCCGCACTCAGCGCACGACCGCCAGCTGCACGCGCTTTGTTTAATGCTTCCAATATTTTGGGTGCATAACGTGCGGATGAACGCAGCACGTCATCAAGAGACAGAATTCCCGTTTTCTCTATTGCTTCACTTGGTGCATTACTGGGTATTGGCACAATATCCTGCGTTTCCAGCGATCTAGTATCATAAGCGCGTGGCGCAGCCGTAACCGGCGGCGGAACGGCGCTGTTATTGACAGCAGGGGTGGGCAGCCTTTCAATACGCTGTGCCGTGGCAGGAGCCATGAAGACCATCAGCATGGCGACCAAGAGGGGAAAAACACGCAACATGGCTCAATTCGACCCTGATGACGTACTGCTGCCCGAGCTTGAGCCAGAGCTATTTCTGGATGCACCGCTATTGCGCGAAGAACCCTCAATCTGATCAGGGGTTTGCAATGGGAAGTCATTAAGCTGCCGCCACAATTCATAATAAACCGGCACTTCTTTGAGCAGCACCCAACCACGCGCATTGGCACCAAGCCTGACAAATGGTTCTTTAGGCCAGCCTTCCACGCTTGCATCTTCTTCGACAATGACGCGGAAAAGACCGTTAGCAGAACTTGCCAGATCAACCGACTGAACCTTGCCATCGAACAAGCCCTTGGCAATGCTGGGCCAGCCAGAAAACTGGATGGCAGGCCAGCCTTCAAATTGTAGCTTCACTGGATTGCCTGGCTCGATCAAAGCAACATCGCGGCCGTCAATATAGACTTCAACCACACGTTTTGCTTCTGTTGGCGCAAAGGTGGCAACCACTTGGCCCTGACTCACCAAAGTCGCTTTGGCACCGCCTGAAATACGTTGGATAACACCGTCGCGTGGCGCTCTTACCGTTTGGACAGACTGGCGGCTCAGATTAACCTCAATCTGGTTAAGCGAAGCGCGGGCTTCGGATAAACGGGCCTGCATTTCCGCGACGCGGATGCGCGACTGTTCATAATCCCGCCGCGAACCTAAACCTTCACGAAACAATGTTTCGCTCCGGCTGACATCAAGCTGAGCAATGGCCATGGCGCTTTGTGCCGCGCTGATCTGTGCTTGAATTTGTGCCTTTTCGGCCGCCAGACGTTCCAGCAAATTGGGATCATTATCCGCCAACAGAACAATCGGGTCGCCCTCTTTGACCTGTTGGCCATCGGTCACATACCATTGTTCAATACGCCCAGAGACAAAGGCCGTGACATTCTGCACGCGGTCCTGCGGGTTGAGTGCGATGACCTGTCCGGTGCCGCTAGCGGTTTGCACCCAAGGCACGACATAGACAAAGATGCCGCATGCCACCATCGCGAAGATAATCATGCCCATTAGGGTCCATTGCGCTTTGGGTAAGCGGATGGTGTGCAGCGTCTTAAAATGCGCCTTATGTTCATCATCAATATGACTATCACTATAATGCATCATTGATTACTCCCCGATGCAGGCCGCTCGGAAGAGCCGGGCAGACCATCATTAACGCTGTTGAGTGCATAGTGCATGAACTCACCATGGTCATTGGTGATGATTTGCTTGTTTTTGCCCAGCCACAAATATGCATTGTCGCCAAATTGTGCGTTACGGAAAGAGAAGTAGATAATGCTGCTGCCCTTGCTGGCCAGATTGTCTGTAATGCGGGTCAGCATTTCCGGGTCCAGCATGTCAAATAATGGGCTAAGCACCAGCAAATTGGGTTCTTTGCACAACGCACTGGCCAGTTTTAGCTGCATAACCTCTGCGAAAGACAGCGGCCAGCCACTTGCTGAAAGGACTGTATCCAGTCCGTCGCGCAGACAGGTCACCCGCTCCCCCAGGCCTACTTGGTCAATCAGTTCCAGCATCTTTGAAGACGGCATATTGGGGCTGGCAAGGCCGAGATATTCGCGAATTGTTGTCTCGACAATATTCGCACGGTCAAGCACGATGACTTCGCTGCGCAGAGAGAAGGTATCTTTTACAGACACGTCTTCGCCGCCCAATGTTATCATACCAGAACTTGGCAGAATATGCCGCTTCAGCGCATGGGTGAAAAGCCGTTTGGTGGGTGTATCCTCACCGCGCGCGATAAGCTTGGTGCCAGCAGGAATGGTGAAATCAAAATGCGCTTTGATATCGTCATGTTCCAGATCAACGCGCCGCAATCTCAGCGCGCCATCATGGCTCGGGCTGTTGCCGGAATCCACATCATGGCCGGTTTCTTCCTGTTCAACCTCAGCAACGATCAGGCCAATTTCTTCTGATGCGGCAACCAGATCATAAGTGGTGTCGAGATAGGCGCCAATTTGGCCAAGACCAAAAAAGGCTGCTGAAAGAATAAGCTCTGCCGCTACCAATTGGCCGATAGAGAGCGATTCCTGAATCACCAGCCAGCCACCCAAAGCGAGCAATGTCGCGCTTGCAAAGGCATAGAGCAGCAAAAAGGCTATTGTCTGGGCGTAGCTATAGCGGAAATGCAGCCGCCGCGCGGCGATATAATCTTTGGTTACATCCTCTGACTTATCCATCGCATAGCCGACATGGCGGTGCGATTTGTAAAAGCCATTTGAGGTGCCAACATTCTCCAACCAGCGCGCAGCTTCATATTTTTTATGACTGAGCGCAAGGCCTGAACGAATGGCTCCGCGGGTCAACGTCACCAAAATTAGAAAGCAAAGCAGCACAACAATCATATTGAAGGCCAGAAAGAAGGGGTGATAAAAACTCGTTACCACAAAGCCCACACCCGCCTGCAAGATGATGGTGAACAACCCAATGAGCAGCGATGGCACGGCTTTTTGCACTGTGACCACATCGAAATAGCGGTTAAACAGATCTTCCTGACGCGCGTCCTGAAAGAATGGATTGCGGGCATAAATGGCCTTTAATGTTATATCTGCGACCATACGGGCGTAGAATCGCCGCGCGAAAATCTCCATCACATGAACACGCAGCGCACTGAGCAGGACCGCGATGAGCAGCAGGAACAGCAAAGCGCCTGCCAGTGTGAACAGAGGTGTGACCAATGCTGTATTGGCAACAGAATTGATGAGCATCTGCACAGAAATGGGCGTTGCCAGCGATAAAATACTGACGCCAATGCCATAAATAATAGCGACAATGAAGAAAGGCCGCTCAGGACGCAATAATTCCATCATCCAGCGTAAGGCTTCACGCGCACCCATTTGCTGATTACCAGCGCTTGCCATATCTTATCCCTTTATGGTCCGCATATTTGCGGCACTTTGACAGTCTCTAATTACCTAACCCACCCTTCAACGTCCCATAAGGTGCTAGGTTTCATATAAAGCAAGTTGGTAAAGTAATAGAAAATTTCTATCGAATTTCTCAATATCGCTGATCGAAGCTTATAGAGTGGGTTGAGTTTCTAAGGATCTTAGATTCAAAAAAATCTATAAAAACGGTGTTTGCAGCCGCGATAGGCCAATGGTGCGAATGCGCTCTGCCAATTGACGATAATCATCCTCATTGGCTGAACCGCGTCGCCACGCCATGGCAATACTGCGTTTTGCTGACCAAGACTTTGGTGTCAGCCGTGTGACCATATTTTCGCCTGTGCTTTCCGAGCGGAGATAAAATTCCGGCATAATGGCCAGCCCAATGCCGGAACCCACCATCTGACGAAGACTATCAAGGCTGGTACCTTCATAATCGCGCATGATGCGGGCATTGAGCGAGGCGCATATGCGTTCAACCTGCCGGTAAAAATGATGGCGCGGATCAAGCGTTAAAAAGCCTATCTTGGCCATATCTTCATTGGTCAGATCGTCTTTGCTAGCCAGCTCATGATCGGGCGGGGCAATGATGTGCAACGGCTCCTGAAATAACGGCTCAACATGCAGCATGGTGCCATCAATGGGCAATGGCCCAAGCAGGACATCAATAACACCGCTGCTTAACTCCTCCGCTTGATCGGAGGGAATGCCTTCACGAATATATAATTTTAATTCGGGCATTTCAGAGTGCAGTTTGGCAATGATGTCCGGCATCAAATAGGGGCCGAGCGTCGGGCTAACCCCAAAACGTACTGTCCCAATGGTGCCTTCAGATGCTCTTTTGGCAAGGGCCTGCATATCCTGAACCGCCACCAATATGTCGCGGCTACGCTCCGCTATGATGCGGCCAACGGGTGTCATCTGCACGCCATTGCTCTGGCGCTCCACCAGTTTTACCTTCAGCCGGTCTTCTAAAGTTTTCAACTGCTGGCTCAATGTAGGTTGGGAAACATTGCAACGCTGTGCAGCACGGCCAAAATGCTTCACATCAGCCACAGCCACCAGATATTCCATTTGCCGAATAGATGTCATGCGCATTCGCCCGATAATTATTTTAATTGTATAGCAAAGATATAATAGAAAATATCAATCACAAGGGCTAGCGGTGAGAAATATCTTTTAGGGCCGTTGGCTCTGTTTCGTTCGCAACAGGAAATTAAATGCTTTTATGTCCCAATAATCATGAAAATTTGTTGGTCCTCTCTCGACTGTCATGACATATATAGTTAGAGAATCTTTTTGTGATCGTTCACAATTTTATCAAACAAGGTAATTGAGACATGAAAGACACCATGGGCTGTTCGGCATTGCTGCTGTTTGGCGCAACTGGCGATCTGGCGCGGCGCAAATTGCTGCCTTCGCTTTATGCTTTGCATGAAGATGGTCTGATCAGCGAGAATTTGCGTATTGTAGGCACAGCGCGAAGTGATATGGATGATGCCGCTTACACCGAAATGGCACGTGCCGCTCTGGCCGAATTTTTGCCAGAAGATCGCAAAAATGATGAAGCCCTAGAGAGCTTCTTGGAGCGTATAGCCTATCAGCCGCTTGATGCGTCCAGCATAGAAGGGTTTCAGGCTCTTGCCGACAAATTGGGCGATGTTTCCGGCGGCCTTGCCATCTTCCTGTCTACAGCACCTTTCTTGTTCGAACCAACGATCAAAGGTCTGGACAGTGCCGGTCTGACCGGAAGCCATGTGCGCATTGGTCTGGAAAAACCATTGGGCAACGATCTGGAAAGTTCCGCTGCCATCAATGATGCAGTGGCTAGCGTGTTTAGTGAAAGCCAGATTTTCCGCATCGACCATTATCTAGGCAAGGAAACCGTTCAGAATCTGATGGCTCTGCGCTTTGCCAATATGATGTTTGAGCCCTTATGGAATGCGCAGGCTATCGACCATGTGCAGATCACAGTGTCTGAGACTGTCGGACTGGAGGGGCGTCACGGCTTTTATAATGATACCGGGGCACTGCGCGATATGGTTCAGAACCATATTTTGCAGCTTGTCGCGCTGACAGCGATGGAGCCACCAGCCAATCTGGACGCAGCCTCTGTGCGTGATGAGAAGGTGAAGGTTCTGCGTTCATTGCGGCCAGTGCGCGGCTCGGAAATGGTGCGTGGCCAATATGGCAGCGGCGCGATTGATAGCAATAGTGTGGACAGCTATGCCGCCGATCTGGGTGAGGTGAGTGACACGGAAACCTATGTTGCGATCAAGGCGCATATTGATAATTGGCGTTGGAATGGTGTGCCTTTTTATCTGCGTACGGGCAAAAGGCTGGCCGAACGGCGCAGTGAAATTGTCATTCAGTTCAAAAATGTGCCGCATAATATTTTTGCAGAGCGTGACGGTCGGCTAAATGCCAACCGGCTGGTGATCCGCTTGCAGCCAGAAGAATATGTGCGCTTGCAGGTTATGGCGAAACAGCCCGGTATGGACCGTGAAGGGGTTGTGCTGCGTGAAGTTCCCTTGGACCTCTCACTGACGCAAGCCTTTGCCAAGGCGCGGCGACGTATCGCTTATGAGCGTTTGTTGCTCGACCTTATTGATGGTGACCCCACTTTGTTTGTCCGCCGTGATGAGGTGGAGGCGCAGTGGCGCTGGATCGATGATATTCGCGCCAAATGGGCTGCATCGAACGAAGCGCCCAAAAGCTATGGTTCCGGCAGCTGGGGCCCAAGTGCAGGCATAGCTTTGACCGAACGTGACGGGGTAAGCTGGAATGAATGATCGCGTCCAGTTCGCGCCGCGCGCTGATATCGACGCCATTGCCGATCATGTTGGTGCGGTGATTGATGGCGGGGAGAGCAAAACCATCTGTGTTCCAGGCGGTAGTACGCCTTTCCCGATATTCGATGCTTTAGGGCAACGTGATCTGGATTGGAGCGGCGTTACGCTGCTGCCCAATGATGACCGTGTTGTACCCCATGACCATATAGCCAGCAATGTGGGCCGGTTAATGACTTCTCTGGGCAATAGCGGCGCGTCCATCATTCCCTTAGAAGAGGGCATGGCGGCCCCTGATTTTGATCTGGTGTGGCTGGGCATGGGCGCTGATGGTCATGTCGCATCTTTGTTTCCCAACACCAACCCGGGCATGAATGCGCCGTCCAAGGTAATCCGTCTGACCCCTGATCCTTTGCCACCAGAGGCACCTTTTGACCGGCTAAGCTGGACCATGCCTGCATTGGTGAACAGCAAGGCGATGATGCTGGTTATCAAAGGCGCAGAAAAACGCGCCGTATTGGACGCTGCATTGGCGGGCGAAAATGATCTGCCCATTGCACGTTTGCTGCACGCTCTGGCGTGCCCGATGACAATTTTCTGGAGTGAAGAATGAGCCTGCATCCGGTTATAGAAGAGGTTACGCAGCGGATTATAGAGCGATCTAAACCGGGCCGTGCTGCCTATTTGGAGATGATCGCCCGCGCGCGCGATGAAGGCGTGCACCGCCCCAATCTGTCTTGCGGCAATTTGGCGCATGGCTTTGCGGCTAGCGGTGATGACAAGCCCAATATTCGCGGCGGTAAGGCCATGAATATCGGCATTGTTACTGCCTATAATGATATGCTGTCCGCGCATCAGCCTTATGGCCGATACCCCGAACAGATAAAAATTTTCGCGCGTGAAAAGGGCGCGACTGCACAGGTTGCGGGCGGTGTTCCCGCCATGTGTGATGGTGTGACACAGGGCCAGCCGGGCATGGAATTGTCTTTGTTCAGCCGTGATATCATTGCCATGGCAACAACTATCGGCCTGAGCCACGGCATGTTTGAAGGCGCTGTGTTGCTGGGCATTTGTGACAAGATCGTGCCGGGCCTGTTAATCGGCGCATTGCGCTTCGGACATTTGCCCACCATTTTAATCCCCGCCGGACCCATGCCATCAGGATTGGCAAATAAAGAAAAGATCCGCGTTCGCCAGCTTTATGCAGAAGGTAAGGTGGGCCGCGAGGAATTGCTGGAGGCAGAAAGCGCATCTTATCACGGTGCGGGCACATGCACATTTTTTGGCACCGCCAATTCCAACCAGATGATGATGGAAATGATGGGCCTGCATATGCCAGGCTCCAGCTTCGTTAATCCGGGGCAAAAATTGCGGCAGGAGCTGACACGCTCCGCAGTGCACCGCGTCACCGAAATTGGCTGGATGGATGGCGATGATCAGGCGCAGGAAGATTATCGTCCGCTCGGCGAATGTATTGATGAAAAGGCGATTGTGAATGCAGTTGTCGGCCTTTTGGCGACGGGCGGCTCAACCAATCATGTTATCCATGTTCCGGCTATTGCGCGGGCGGCGGGAATTATCATCGATTGGGATGATATGGACGCGCTATCCAAAGCGGTACCTTTGATTGCTAGCATCTACCCCAATGGTTCGGGCGATGTGAACTATTTTGCAGCCGCTGGCGGTATGCCCTTTGTGATCCGCGAATTGCTGGGTGCCGGATTGGCGCATGATGATATTCGCACCGTTTATGGCAAAAGCCTTTCCGACGGCGCACGCGAACCGGAATTGGATGACAAGGGCCAAGTCCATTATGCGCCCATTTCTGGCAAAAGCGCTGATGAAACAATGCTGCGTCCAGCCGCTACGCCGTTTCAGGCAGAGGGCGGTATGCGTTTGCTAAAGGGCAATCTGGGCCGCGCGACAATTAAGGTCAGCGCCGTGGCGCAGGAGCGCTGGACAATAGAAGCACCAGCGCGGATATTCTCTGCTCAAGAAGATGTGGTCACAGCATTTAAGGCGGGTGAGTTGGATGGTGACGCGGTGATTGTTGTGCGCTTTCAGGGGCCAGCCGCCAATGGCATGCCCGAATTGCACAAACTCACCCCGTCGCTTGGCGTGTTGCAAGATCGCGGGCATAAGATCGCCTTTGTTACTGATGGCCGCATGTCAGGCGCCAGTGGTAAAGTTCCTGCCGCTATTCATGTCTCGCCAGAGGCCTATCATGGTGGCCCGCTCGCCAAATTGCGCGATGGCGATATGGTGCGTGTTTGCGCACGTGATGGTACGCTGGAAGCATTGGTGGACAGTGCTGAATGGGATGCACGTGACAATGCAGTGGCTCCGCAGCAAGCGGCCGGCGTAGGGCGTGAACTGTTTGCCATGATGCGTATCCATAGCGATGAAGCAGAGCGCGGCGGCTCTGCCATGCTGGCCAGCGCCGGACTATAATTGCAGGAAAAGACAAAGATCATGTCTGAAAATCTTCATGAGATTGTGGTGGCGGATATTGGCGGCACCCATGCCCGCTTCGCCATTGCGCAAATGCAGGGCAGCATGCTGAAAGCATTGACGCATCAGCGTACACTGCGCACAGCCGACCATGCCAGCCTGCAAATTGCATGGGAGGATTATGCACGGCAGATAGACCGGCCATTACCAAGCGACGGCGCCATTGCAGCGGCAGCGCGCGTTGATGGTGATGTTATGACCTTCACCAATAGCAGTTGGATGCTGCGTCCATCGCAAGTTTCGGAAAAACTCGGTCTGGAACGTTTTACATTGGTCAACGATTTTGGTGCTGTGGCTTATGCTGCCGCGCAAGCTGGACCGGATATGTTGGCGCATATTTGCGGGCCAGAGGATTGCGACCCGCAGCAGGATGGTGTGGTCAGCATTATCGGGCCGGGCACAGGGCTGGGCGTTTCCTATCTGTTGTGGCGGGGCGGGCAATATTTCGTCACAGAGACAGAAGGCGGCCATATTGATTTTGCGCCGCATGACGCGGTGGAAGACCGGATTTTGGGAGCGCTGCGCAAAAACCATGGGCGCGGTTCTGCCGAACGCATGGTTGCAGGGCCCGCACTGAAAACCATTTACAAGGTGTTGGCCGAGATTGAGAATAGTCCTGCCAAGACATTGGATGATAAAGCGTTATGGACGCTGGCACTTTCCGGTGAAGACAGTTTAGCGAACGCAGCTTTTGACCGTTATTGCCTATGCTTAGGCGGGGTTGCGGGCGATTTGGCACTGGCGCATGGCGCGCATATGGTGGTTTTGGCGGGCGGTCTTGGCGCACGCATTGGCAGCAAATTTGATCAATCAGGTTTTCGCGAGCGCTTTATTGCCAAGGGGCGTTTTCTATCCTTGATGCAGGGGATTAGCGTTAAGCGTTTGGTGTCTGAAGAACCTGGACTAACAGGTGCAGCCGCAGCCTTTGTCCAGCGCTACCCTGCCTAATAGCGGCTTACAGACCATGCCTTATTTAACAGATTTTATCCTGCTTATCGCAAAGATGGCGAAGGCAGCGAGTGATGCAGACAGGGTCAACAGATTGATGATCACCTGATTGGGCAGGCTATTGCTGCTCAATATTAGCGCTAGCGCGGGTGTGATAATGGTGGGCAATGTGTTTGTAAGGTTCATATAGCCCATGATCCGCGCCCGTTTTGGCGAATGTGCAATTATTTGCGTGACAAGCGCTGTATCTATGGTCTGAAACGCCGCTATTGCCGCGCTGAACAGAGTGAAGGCGAATATAACCAATGGCCAACTGGGAATATATGCCAGCATCGCCAAAGCCAGGGCGATAGATGCAGCCGTGCCATAGAGAAATGGCCGCCTTACCCCGATATGGTCCGATATATAGCCTGTACCCAGACCAGCGGTAATGCCGAACGGGATGGCTAGGATATTGAGAATTCCAACGCCTTGATCGACTGTTTCATCGGGAAAGATTGCTGCATAGCCGACAATATCCTGCAGATAATATACGATATATCCAAACAGCATCGCGCCTGAAAATTGTATAAAGAAGCGTGAAATCCACGCCCAGCGCAGATCCGGCATATACACAGGGTCTGCGTCTTCGGAAACTGGCAACGCTGTGATAAGTTGGTCGTTTTGCACCGTTGGCGGTATCTTGCCTAGCCGCGGCAGCCATAATAAAGGCAAGACCATAAGCAGCAATAGCAGAGCGATAGCAGACAGCCTTGCCGCTTCTGTATCAAAGATTGTGAGCGCCAAAACCGCGACGACAAAGCTCGCCATTGGCACACCCATATTAAGATATGCCGCAACACGGCCCTTATTCTGGTCAGGGATATAATCAGTAAGCAAGGCCGCCATGGGCGCGTAAAGCAGATTTAGGCTTAGCTGGAAGATGATGATGGCTATAATCAGGCTGACCCAATCATTGGCGCACCAAAATATGTAGAAAGACAAAATGGTTGCGATCAGGCCCATGAATATCTGCCCGAAGCGATGGCCTTGCCGCTGAAAAGTCCGGTCGCTCAGCCAACCGGATATAATATTGCTGATACTGGCCATTACGCCGCCAATGCACAAAATCGCACTTAGCAGCACAACCTTATTGTCTGGGTCGATGGCATTGACTTTTATCGGTAGGATTAGGGTCAATAACGGTATGAAGACCATGACCACGCCGATATTGGCACAGGCATATAGCGCAATGAAACGTCGCAAATCTGGCGACGCATGGTTGGCATTCATTTTGGTGCCGGACCAGTGGTCTGGCGGACAATAAGCTGAAAGGGCAGGGTGATTTCTTTCCCTGTTTGCGCATTGGCCCCGTTCTGGATCAATTCCTTCGCGGCGGTTTTGGCCATGGCAGCAATAGGCTGGCGAATAGCGGTTAAAGGCGGCACACTGAAACGCACGCCGGGTGTATCATCAAAACTGATAATAGATAGCTGGTCGGGCACGGATATATCGCGCTTTGCCGCTTCATGCAGAACAGCAAATGCCATTTCATCATTGCTGGCAATTACTGCAGTGGGCCTGTCATCCATAGTGAACAGCGTGTTCGCCGCCTTAGCGCCTGAAACAAAGCTAAAGTCCCCGGGTTGCTCCCATGCGGGATGAATCTCGGCATTGGCTTGCTTCATGGCTGCGCGATATCCATCAAGCCTGCAAGAGGATGCCAGATAATCTGGGCTGCCAGAAATGAACGCCACTTTGCGATGATTCATTTTCAGAAGATGCTGGGTAGCCGCAAATGCTGCTGCTTCATCATCCATAATGACATTAACGCCATCGGTTTTGCCAATTGACCCCATGCGTGCATAAGGTGTGCCATTGGCGTCCAGCAAATCTGCCAAATCCTGATTCTCACTATGAGGAGGCGTTAAGATGACGCCATCTGGCCGCAGAGACGAGATGGCGGTTGCCAATTGTTTGGATGCTGCGGGCTGCTCTGTATCAACCAATTCAAAGACCAGCCGATAACCATGGTCTTCACTTTCCATCATGCCGCCATAAAGCATCTGGTCGACCCAGTCATTGCCACGTCCAACTGCCCAATTGTCCAAAGTGCGTGCGCGGTCATTAATGGCCAATATCAAATAGGAGCGGTTGCCGCCCATACGGCGCGCAGCAATATTGGGAACATAGCCTAGCTCGTCTATTGCGCTGCGGACTTTCTCACGCACAGCGGTTTTGACATTGGGCGAGTCGTTAATAACGCGGGATACCGTCTGGTAAGACACACCAGCGACGGAAGCTACGTCCTTAATCGTTATAGATTTTTTGCGCGAACTGCGTTGCAAAACTCACACCCTAATTTGCATATTTAATGGCTATAGCACATAAGAAATATGTGTCTTTTGCGCCGCACTATGGCAGCACACATCGCCAAAATCCTGATACAGCATAGCGTAAATCACGCAAAAGACTAGCAAAATTGTGAACGTTCACTTTTTTGTTGTGAACGTTCACATGCAATGTCTATCTAGATAAGGAGTGATTCGACAAAAAATCACCACAAAAGGGGATGTTTACATGAAGGTACTTAGCCTTGCGCTAATGGGCAGCGTCGCGTCTGTCGCACTTATTCAACCAGCATTTGCACAAGAGGCTGCTCCGGCACCTCAGGAAAGTCAGGAAGAGGTTGTTGACAAAGACGATGATCAGATCATCGTTACTGCAGAGCGCAGAGAACAAAGCTTACAAGATTTCGCAGGCACTGTTTCTACCTTCACTGGTGAAGAGTTGCGCGCCATTGGTGTTCAGAATATCACTGACCTTCAAGGCAATGTCCCTGGCCTTTCAGTGGCCAATAATCAGGGCAATATTGAAGTTTTCATTCGCGGTATCGGCAGTACCAACAATACTGAAATCGGTGATCCGGCAGCGGCCTTTCATTTTGATGGTGTCGTTATTCCTCGCCCACGCGGCATTGGTTCAGCTTTTTATGACATTGCCCGTGTTGAGGTAAATACTGGCCCACAAGGAACAATCCGCGGTCGTAACGCAACGGCAGGTTCGATTAACGCCATCACTATCAAGCCAGGCCTTGGTATCTTTGATGGGTCGGTTGAAGCCGAATATGGCAATTTCAACCATAAATCACTGCGCGGTTCACTCAACATCCCATTGGCGGATAATGTGGCTGTACGCTTTGCTGGCCTCTATCTCGACCATGACAGCTATTATGACAATGTTGGCCCGGTTCAGGGCATTGACGTTGCCGAAGCTGAAGAAAATCTGGCAGGCCGTGCCCAGCTTTATTGGGAGCCTACTGACCGTTTATCCATCTTGGTGGCTGGTGAATATATCAGTGAAACAGGAACAGGCTATACTGGTACCAACTTCGCATTGCCTTTGGGCGTAGCCGAAGATTTGTCGGAAATTGAAGGTCGTGAAGTACCATTGAGTGAGATCGGTATTGGTAATCCGCGTGATGTTATTGCGCGTGGTATTACACCTGTTCAGGATACAGATCATTGGGGCATCAGCACCAATATCAAATATGAAGGCGAAGGCTTCAACATCGAATTTATCAGCAGCTATCGTGATGTTGTTTATGATTATATCGCAACAACGCCATTAAGCCCTGATTTTCCAGGCGTTATTGATCGCTTGTCGGGCATCCCATTGGATGGTTCGCCGCCGCAGATTGATCCTGCCGTTGTTTTGGAAGAGTCGCTTGATAACTTCTCGCGCTTCCAATCAATTACGGACTCCCGTTCATTCTTTAACGAACTTCGCGTTTTCAATAATGAAGGGCCCTTTATCTGGAGTGTTGGTGCGTCCTATTTCCGTGAAGACCAATTTGCATTTCTGGCATCAACAGGTGACCGTACGACCTTTTTCCAGGGCATTGAGTTTAACACTACAGTCGATACCGATTCTTATGCTGCTTATGCAGATGCCACTTACGAAGTATCAGATAACCTGCGGTTTACAGCGGGTATCCGTTATACAGATGACAGCAAGAGAAGAACAGGTGTGGCGGCACGCTATGGTCTTGCTCTAGGTGGCGCTGGCTTCAGCTGTTGCTTAGGTGTCCGTGTTGGCACTGAAGGTTTTGAATTTGCTGGGCGTGAGCGGACTATATTCAATCCGGACACCGATGGTGATGGCAATATCAGTGACCAAGAGGTTTTTGCTTTCCAGGCTAACGGAATATCACAATTTGGTGATCGCGATAACATTGGCGATGTCTTAAATTTTGGTCCATTTGGCGGTGATCCTAACTTTGTTGAAGGACGTCCAGAATGTATCGAAACCAATAGCAGTGATGACTTGTTCTGTGATCCGAACACCGGTCAATTCTTGTTCGGCGTACCTTTTGGCGGCCAAATCTTCCAACAGGATGGGCGCTTCCAGGATGATTTTGTCGATTGGCGCTTGCGCGCAGAATATGATGTAACTCCAGACAATCTGCTCTATTTCTTGGTAGCAAATGGCCATAAATCAGGTGGTTTTAATGACAATCTTGGCGATCTGGGTGTCGCACCAACATTCGATACTGAGCAAGTAATTCTGTATGAATTTGGTTCCAAGAACGAGTTTAACATCGGTAATGTCGGTGTTCGTTTAAACGGTACCTTATTCTATAATGACTATAGTGACCAA
Organism: uncultured Sphingomonadaceae bacterium; assembly: GCA_947503245.1. Taxonomy (GTDB): domain Bacteria; phylum Pseudomonadota; class Alphaproteobacteria; order Sphingomonadales; family Sphingomonadaceae; genus Alterisphingorhabdus. The sequence goes on along the minus strand of CANNCV010000002.1, from coordinate 688,678 downwards.
GTCTTTACGTCACTGCTATCAGTTGCGCAGGCTGTTGAATTTGAGAATAATTTTGGAGCGGGGGATGTAATCCTACCAGATGGCACAAACCAGGCATTGGTGGTGTCATTCAGCTTTAACGCGGCCGATTCTGAAATTTACGGGGCGCAACTTGAAGGCGGGTTTGATCTGCCGGAAAATATCAGCCTTGATTTCAGTGTATTGTGGCTGGAAGCACGGATTAAAAATGCTGAAGATATTCAGGATTTCCGTTTCCAGGCCGATGTTGCACCTGATGATGCCGTATTCCGCCCGATTAACGGCCGCCGCCTGCCGCGTACGCCGCGCTGGCAGCTGAATGCGAAATTCTCACAAGTTATCGAATTGCCCGAAGGTCAGCTCGATTATGTGATTTCCGGTGGCTATCGTTCGTCACAATTCCATACGATTTTCAACAGCCTGGAATTTGATGCGGATGGCAATGCCACAGAAGTGTCCAATGGTCGTTTGCTTGACCGTATTGGCGGATATTTCACATTGGATATTGGTGCTGGTTATACCATTGATGACGACGGCAAATATCGCTTCGAAGTCTATGCCAACAACGTCACCAACACGATCAACGAAGCTGCGATTATTATCACGCAATTTGATAATACCCGCTTCTTCACGCGCCCACGCACTTATGGCGCACGCTTCCGCGCGAAATTCTAATCGCGCTTATGTGAACAGGGGCGCCCGGCACACAGGTTTTTGAAGTCATGCTTCATCCTGTGTGCCGGCAAATATTGCCTTGTTCAAACCAGCGATGATAGATTTGGTAGTGACCTTGATCAGGAGCAACTTATGCGAAACCTTGCCTCGACTCTTTCATTGGTGGCGCTCGGCACTGCAATGCTTTGGGGCGCAGTCGCAGCGGCGCAAGACTTAGAGACGCAGCCGCCATTGAATAATGCACCATTAGCGCAGTCAGAGAATGTTGCGGGTGAGACTGTACCAACAACCATACCGGCGGGTTTTGAGCTGGTCTGGTCAGATGAATTTTCCACGCCCGGCCTGCCTGACAAAACGAAATGGGACTATGATGTCTTTCGCAATGCCGAAGGTTGGTTCAACAATGAGAAGCAATATTATTCTGCTGGTCGCATGGAAAATGCGCGCGTTGAAAATGGCAATCTGATCATTGAGGCACGCGAAGAAACGCTTAGTGCAGCGGACTATCCTGATTGGGGTAAGCAAGAATATACCTCGGCACGTCTGATCACCAAGGGTCTGGGTGATTGGACTTACGGCTTTTTTGAAATACGTGCCAAACTGCCCTGTGGTGTTGGCACATGGCCCGCTATCTGGATGTTGCCATCTGCTGATATTGAATGGCCTAAGGGTGGCGAAATAGATATTATGGAACATGTCGGTTTCGAACCAGGCGTGATCCATCACTCTGTGCATACATCAGCTTATAATTTCGGACGGGGTACGCAAAAAACCACCAAGCGTACAATTGAAGATGCATGTGATGTCATGCATAAATATCAGCTTTTATGGATGCCGGAATTTCTGCTCTTCGGTATCGATGATAAGCCAAATTTCCTTTACAAAAAAGACAGTGATAAGGCGAGCAAATGGCCCTTTGACAAACCCCAACATTTGTTGCTCAACATAGCCGTTGGCGGTTCATGGGGCGGGCAAAAAGGGGTTAAGGCTTCAGCATTTCCGGCCCAGATGGAAATTGACTATGTCCGCGTATATCAGGCCAAGACAAAAGCTGTAGCGGATACAAAAGAGCAGGCCCAAATATCCGGCGCAACGCAATCGACCAATCAGGGAGCAACCCAATGACAACGCAGTCTCGCGCGGCGGTTTACCTTGTCGCTTGCCTATCGCTTTTCGTGACAGGCTGCTCATCGCTTTTCCCAGAAACATTGTCACCTGCTGAACAGGCAATTGAAGACCAGGCTACAGATATTCTTTCGAAAATGACGTTGGAAGAGAAAGTCGGCCAAGTCATACAGGCCGATATTGCTTCTGTCTCTGTAGAGGATATCAAAAAATATAATCTTGGCTCGGTTTTGAACGGCGGAAACTCTGCACCGGGTGGCGGTAAGACGGCTGACCCCGATGCATGGATTGCACTGGCCGACCAATATTGGGATGCGTCTACAGATACGTCCGATGGCGGTGTCGGCATTCCCTTATTATGGGGCACAGATGCTGTTCACGGCCATAATAATTTGCAAACAGCAACCATTTTTCCGCATAATATAGGGCTTGGTGCTGCCAATGATCCTGATCTTATCGGTCGCATCGCGGCGGTTACAGCGAGAGAAATCCGGGCAACAGGTCTGGATTGGACCTTCGCGCCGACCTTGGCGGTTGCGCAGGATGACCGCTGGGGCCGCACCTATGAAAGCTATTCAGAAAATCCGGATATTGTAGCAGCCTATTCGGGCGCGATGGTAGCCGGTCTGCAAGGTGAACCACAATCAGACGGGTTTTTGCAAGGTGATAAAGTGATCGCCACTGCGAAGCATTTTGTCGGGGATGGCGGCACGCAGCTTGGTATCGACAAAGGTGATACCATTGGGGATCTTGATGCTTTGTTGCAGCTGCATGGAGCAGGCTATGGTCCTGCCATTGCTAATGATGTGCAGGTGGTCATGGCGAGCTTCTCCAGTGTGAACGGCACAAAAATGCACGGTTATAAAGAGCTGCTGACCGATATATTGCGCGGGGAGATGGGTTTTAAGGGTTTTGTGATTGGTGACTGGAATGGCCATGCGGAAATTCCTGGTTGTACGGCCACGGATTGTGTCGCGTCACTGGATGCAGGCGTGGACATGTATATGGCGCCTGATAGCTGGCGTGATCTTTACAAAAACCTGCTAACTGCAGCGAATGATGGTACGCTTGATATTGCGCGGCTTGATGAAGCGGTGAAGCGCATCTTGCGCGTAAAAATCCGTTCTGGATTGCTTGACGGCAAGAAACCATCACAGCGTGCAACCAGCAACTCGGATTTCCTTGGTACAGATGAACATCGTGCGATTGCGCGTGAAGCTGTGCGTAAATCGCTGGTTCTGCTGAAAAATAATAATAGCCTATTACCGCTGAACTCCAGCCAGAATATTCTGGTTGCAGGCAGTGGTGCGGATAGTGTGCAACAGCAGACCGGCGGCTGGACCCTGAATTGGCAGGGCGATGGCAATAGCAATGATGAATTTGGCGCTGCGCAAAGTATTTTTGCTGGCATAAATGAGGCAGTGAAAGCGGGTGGTGGGACAGCAACTTTGTCAGTTGATGGCAGTTTTTCGAAGCGCCCTGATGCCGCAATCATTGTGTTTGGTGAAGAGCCTTATGCGGAATATCGCGGTGATCGTAGCGATCTGGTTTATGAAAAATCAGATGGCGAAAACTTGGCGCTTTTGCAGTCCTTCACATCACAAAATATCCCTGTTGTGGCTGTCTTCCTATCAGGTCGCCCAATGTGGGTGAATCAGCATATCAATGCGTCTGATGCCTTTATCGCTGCATGGCTGCCCGGCACGGAAGGCGGCGGTGTAGCGGATGTTATTGTTGCGGACACTGATGGCAAAGCGCGGCATGACTTTACGGGCAAATTATCTTTCTCTTGGCCGAAACTGGGCGATGGCGCGCCAGTGAATGGGCCTGATGCTGAAGGTGCTTTATTCCCCTTGGGCTATGGCCTGACATATAAGGCGCACAAAGAAGTCACCAAATTGTCAGAAGATGCCGGCATTGATTTGGCAGATAACTTTGATGGTGACATTTTGGAGCGCGGCGATGCGGCTGCTGGATTGAGCCTGTATCTCGGGGATAGTTCAAACGCCAATATTCCTGCGCCTGCTCTTGTCAGCGCTAGCATTAGCGGCGCGGTGAAGACCCGCGGTATTGATTATAAAGCGCAGGAAGATGCGCGCGAAATCATCTGGTCAGGCGCAACCGAAGGGCAATTTAGTGTGCGCTCCAACCGTGTGGTTGACTTGGCCGATGCAGGTATAGATGGCCCGATAGACCTTATCATCGAATGGAAGGTCGAGGAGGCAGCAGATGGCCGTTATCACATCGCGCTGGGCTGCGGAGAGGGCTGCGGCGGAGAAGTGAATGCTTCTAACATTGTTAAAACGGCCAAAGGCAAAGGCTGGACATCGGCGCAGATTCCATTGACCTGTTTTGCCGAGGCCGGTTTTGATCCATCAAAAACGAAAATGCCTTTTGTTTTCAAGACGGCAAGTGTAGCACGTATCGCTATTCATTCCGTAAAATTGGTGGCCAGCAAATCGGCATCGGCGGATTGTACAGCATATACGCAATAGCTTGGCGGCACTTACAGGGGCTTTGCGTGATAATGATGATAATATGGGGAATATGACGTGAACCTGACAACAATCGATCTTATCATCATTGCGCTTTACGCATTCAGTCTTTTCAGCATCGCCCTGTGGGTATCGCGTGAGCCTGCTGGCGGCAGCAAAAATACCGAAGATTATTTTCTGGCTGGCCGGTCTTTGCCGTGGTGGGCGATTGGTGCATCGCTGATCGCGTCTAATATTTCTGCTGAACAGATTATCGGCCAATCGGGGCAGGGCTATGTCGTTGGCATGGCGATTGCCGCTTATGAATGGCAGGCCGCGATTGTGTTGATTGTGGTGGCCAAATGGTTCTTGCCTATCTTTCTGAAGCGCAAAATCTACACCATGCCGCAATTCCTTGACCAGCGTTATGGCAGCGGCGTCAAAACCATGATGTCCTTTTATTGGATCATTTTGTACACGGCGGTCAATCTGACCACAGTATTGTGGCTTGGCGGTCTCGCGGTATCATCGCTTACTGGCTGGTCGATCATGGTGTCCATGTCCGCGCTGGCGGCCTTTGCCTTGCTCTATTCGGTATATGGTGGTCTGAAAGCGGTTGCGCTGACCGATATTATTCAGGTGGTTATTCTTATTCTGGGCGGTGTAGCGATCACATGGATCGCGCTGGATCAGGTTGGTGGTGCTGATGGCGGCGCGTGGGCCGGTTTGACGCGTCTTTATGACGAAATGCCTGGCCATTTCACCATGATCCTTGATAAAAGCCACCCTTCTTATGATGACTTGCCGGGCATATGGACCTTGCTTGGCGGTCTGTGGGTGCTGCACTTCTCTTATTGGGGTTTCAATCAATATATTATCCAACGTGCCCTTGGTGCAGAATCGCTGGCTGAGGCGCAAAAAGGCTTGGCCTTTGCTGCGTTTCTGAAACTGCTTATTCCACTAATCGTGGTGATACCGGGTATCGCCGCTGTGGTGCTGGCGCAGCAAGGCGCGATTGATGGCGGCGCGCTCGCTGCAAAGTCTGACAATACGTATAGCGAGCTCATGAAGCTGGCCCCTGCTGGTCTGCGCGGGCTGGTATTTGCGGCATTGATCGCGGCGATTGTTTCCTCCTTAGCGTCGATGATGAATTCCATCTCGACCATTTTCACCATGGATATTTATAAAGGCTGGGCATCGGGCAGAAGCGAGAAACATTATGTCACCGTGGGCCGGGTAACAACATTTGTTGCCCTTGGCTTGGCATTGATTTTGGCCAAACCATTTATCGGCGGGTTTGAGAGTGGTTTCCAAACGGTGCAGGAATATTCCGGCTTTATTGCGCCTGGTATTGTGGTGGTCTTTCTGCTGGGGTTTTTCTGGAGCAAGACAACCGCCATTGGCGCTTTTGGCGCGCTGATCGGTTCCATCGTCTTTAATGTCGCATTGAAATTCGGTGCGCCGGATATGGCTTTCATTATTCGCGTATGGATTGTGTTTATTGCCTGTCTGGCAACGGCTGTTCTGCTGTCGCTATCTGTAACACATCAGCAGGAGGAGGGCGAAAACCGCGGTGCGGTTCAGCTCAATGATATCAGCTTCTCGACCAATGGATTGTTCAATATCCTCTCCATCATGGTCGCCGTGATTTTGATCGGCCTGTATATCTACCTTTGGTAAGCGCACTCAGACTTTAGGATAGTAACGCAGCGCCGCCGCTGGGCGTTGCTGCGATCATCAACGGTTTATCGCCTTTGGGCGTCTGATAATATGTTTCGACGTGTTGCATGATGCCGGGCAACAGCGATTGGGGCATGATGGCCACGACGCACCCGCCAAAGCCGCCGCCAGTCATACGCGCGCCGCCCTGATTGCCAATAGCCTGTTGCAGCAACGCGACCAGCGCATCGACCTTTGGCGTCGTGATTGCAAAATCATCGCGCATGGAAAGATGCGATTGTCCCATCAATTCACCCAATTGCTGGTGGTTGCCATCCTTAAAGGCTTGAGCAGCGGCAAGGGTGCGCGCATTTTCTGTGACCACGTGGCGCGCTCGGCGAAAGGCAATGCTGGGAATAGTGTTTTGTGCGGCCTCTAATTGGTCAATATTGATGTCGCGCAAGGCAGGCACATGCATTGCCTTGGCCACACTCTCGCATTGCTCCCGCCGTTCATTATAGGCGCTGTCCGCCAATTCACGTTCAACGCCTGAATGCACAATCAGCACCGACAGATCATCCGGCATAGTAACGGGTGTTGTTGCTAATGATCGGCAATCGATCATCAGCGCTGCACCTGCTTCGGCGCGGGCAGAGACAAGCTGATCCATGATACCGCAAGCGGTACCAACAAATTCATTTTCCGATTGCTGCGCTATAAGTGCATGGTCTGTCGCAGTAAGCGTGTTTTGGCCGCTAACATGCGCAAGCGCTAGAGATAGCCCGACGCCAAGTGAGGCAGATGATGACAGGCCGGCACCGGCAGGAACATCACCAGCAATGGCGACATTGATACCGGACAGTGCAAGGCCGCGCTGGCGGTAACTATGGGCAATGCCGCGAATATGGGCCGACCATGATATGTGCGGATTTGGGACTATTGCATCATCCAGCGCGAAGCTGTCCACCTGCCCATCAAAATCTGCGGCGACCGCGCAAAGCTGGCTGTCATCACGCGGGGCGATGGCGAGATAGGTGCCATATTGAATGGCCATAGGCAGCACAAAACCGTCATTATAATCAGTATGCTCACCGATCAGATTAACCCGGCCAGGGGCAAAAATAATGGCGCTGGGCGCTCGACCAAATTGTGCTTCAAATGCCGCAATAGCACGGTCTTTTGTGTGCATTTGTGATGCCATTATAACTCTCGATAATGGGTGTCGCTAAGTGCAGCCAATCGTGCTGCGGCTTGCTCGGCTGTCATGTCGCGCTGTTGCTCGGCCAAGGCTTCATACCCTGCCTTGAACTTGCGCACTGATGCAGAGCGCAGCAAGGGCGGATAATAATGGGCGTGCAATTGCCAATGCGCCGTGTCGTCCATGCCAAAAGGTGCGCCGTGCCAGCCCATTAAATAGGGGAAGCTGCATTGAAACAAATTGTCATAGCGCACCGTCAATATCTTCATGGCCTGTGCCAGTGACGCCTGTTGAGAGGGCGACAGATCAACGATGCGGGCAATGGCAAATTTGGGCAGCAACAGCGTTTCAAACGGCCAGTCTGCCCAAAAGGGAACGAGTATCAGCCAGTCGTCATTTTCCCACACGGCGCGTTCTGAACCGCTTTCTTTGGCGGCGAGGTCCAGCAACATATTGCTGCCGTTTTTGGCCCAATAATCGGCCTGTGTACGGTCTTCGGTGGCAATTTCCTGCGGGCAGTAATCCGTGGCCCAGATTTGCCCGTGCGGATGCGGGTTGGAGCTGCCCAGCAATTCGCCCTTAGTCTCAAAAAGCTGTACATTGCGATATTGCGCGCCCAATTCACGGCTTTGCGCAATCCACTCCGCGATGACATCGCCAATTTCTTTGGGTGAACATTGGGCCAGTGTCTTTCCATGATCGGGAGAGAAACACATAACACGCGCCTCACCCCGGGCACCTTCGGCGCGCAATAATGGGTCACTGATTTCAGGGTCGGGCGTATCGGGCAGTAGCGCGGCAAAATCATTGGCAAAGACATAAACACCGTCATAATCAGGATTGCGCGCACCACTGATCCGTTCATTCCCGGCGCACAGATAACAATGCGGATCATGGGCGGGTGGCTGGCTAAGGTCGGGCGCATCCTCTTTGCCCTGCCATGGGCGTTTTGCGCGGTGCGGAGAGACAAGCAACCATTCATCACGCAGCGGATTATAGCGCCGATGCGGCTGATCAGACAAAACGGAATCCATTGTCATGGCATATGGCCCATCATTGTGTTGCGGCCAATTCACTGGCCCGTAACGCACGGCCTTTAGCACTAAAGATAAAGACTGCTTTATTGCCAAATACCAGACGGTTTACAGCCAAAGAAACAAGCACGGCGGAGAAGAGAACAAAGACCATCACATCAATATAGTGAAGCCAATCCAGCCCCAAATAGCGATAAAAAGTCTGATCATTCCATAGGGCATTGGGTTTATAGAGTATGAAATTGTGGAAGGCGTAAATGGCCACACCGTAGATCAGGCCCACAACCGCTGCTCGCGCATCCATATTGCGGAAGAGCAGGGCGGCGATAAAGGCGGAGAGGATTGGCATGGACAGCAGCCCGTTCAACTCTTGCAACGTGTTGATGATGCTTTCCTGCCCCGCATAGATCGGCACCAACATGATGGAGGCCAGCATGGCTATAACCCCAACAATACGGTTTAATACACGGATATTGACATTGGGGTTGATGTATTTGCGGTGAAAATCAACCGACCATAATGTGATGGTCGCGTTCATAACCGCCGAATAGGAGGTGAGCACGGCGGCTGCTATCATGGCCGCAAACATGCCGCTGGTCCAATCAGGCAGCACCTGCGCCACCAGCTTGCCATAAGCATCATCATTGACATCACCAAATAGCTGAAAGGCGACAACACCCGGCACAACGACAATAGGCGGTACAATCAAAATGCGCACAAAAGCCGCTGCAATAACGCCCTTTTGCGCCTCTTTCACATTGGGTGCAGCCAGCGCCTTTTGCGTGATGTTCTGATTGGTTGACCAATAGAATATTTGAATGAAAATCATGCCGGTAAACAGCGTGTGAAAGGGGATAGGGGAATCCCAATCGCCGATCATTGACAGCCGTTCAGCAGGGACATTGCTGCTCATATCAAAACCCACGGCTTGCAGGGCCAGAAATACAACAACCAGCGCGAGCGCCAAAATGCCAATGCCGCTATAGGTATCCAGCACGGCAACTGCGCGTAGCCCGCCCAAAATGGCATAAGCGGCCCCTGCCATCGCAAAGATGGCGGCAATGGCCAATACGGATATATCCAGACCCAAAACAGGCTGCATGAACTTCGCGCCGGAAAAGATAACCGCTGGCAGGTAGATGAAGATATTGCCGATCAGAAACAGGCCCGAAATAACCGTGCGGATGCTGCCGCCATCAAAGCGTTTTTCGAGCAGTTCTGTAATCGTTGTGCATTTGTTGCGGTAATAAATGGGCACAAAGATAAAGGCCAGCATCATCAAGCCGATAAAACCGGCAATCTCCCACCATGCGACCAACAGCATTTGATTGCCGTTCAGGCCCACCAATTGGTCAGTGGAAAGATTGGTGAGGGTGATGGCACCTGCGACGAAAAACCAGCTTAATCCGCCACCCGCTAGGAAGATATCCTTATCTGCGCCGCCGCTGGTCTTGGCCGCCGCCACTTTGCGCCAGGTAAAATAGGCGATCAACAGCATCAGGCCAAAAAATACCATTAACTGTATCGCCGATCCGCTTGATTGCAGCACGGGCCTCTCCCCTTTTATCATTATTGTCGTCAATTGACGATTTGGCAGTTATTCGTTTTTCTTAGCCAGTCAGGCTTTTTTGTATGGCGATACCGTCTTTGTCCAAGTCATGATGCTGCGCAAGCTCTGTTTGTCATATCAGATCGATTGCAATGCGAATATGATGCAAGTTTCGGGGTAGAGCAGTGGCAATTGAATGCCATACACTGTCAATGCTTCACCCGAAAAGACGGAGCCTTCATCGCTAAGATCGAGGGTATCGACTATCGATGGTTTGGTGACCACAAAGTCAGAAACTGGCCAGATAATTTTCAACCGATAGCGTCTGGTTTTGTCCAACCCTGGAAATTGTAAACGCCCGGGCAAAGTTGTTGCGTGACCATCCGTTTTTGCGCAGCTGAACAGAGCTGCTTGCTGATCCAGCGAAACACTGCCCATGACATTGAGGTAGTCAGGCGTATCCAGTCGATAAAATTTGCCGTTATGCAACACATTTCTGTGCTGCTTATAAATGGCAATGCCCTGTTTGAGCGTTTCCAGATCCTCTGCGCTTTCGCTCAAAAGATCCAATTCCATACCCATATGCCCAAATATCGCCGTTGCGGCGCGCAGTTCCATGCTCAATGTCCGCTTGGTGATATGACATTGCTTCGGTCCTACATGGCTGCCCAGCACATTAGGCGGGAAAAAGTGACTTGCGCCGCGCTGAATCTTTTGCCTGTCCAGCGCATCGTTAGAGTCGGAAAGCCAGATACGGTCTGTGTAGCGCAAAATACCATAATCAGCTCTTGCCCCGCCCGACGAACAGCTTTCAATTTCCAGCTCAGGACTGGCTTTGCGCAACCTGTCGATTAAAGCATAAACGGACTTTGTCTGCTTATGGATCGCGCCGCGGCCCGCATTTTCTGTAGAGCCACTGCCCGGGTGCTGAATATCGCGATTCATGTCCCATTTGATATAGGTGACACCCAGATCATCGACGATTTTGCTAATCTTCTCGTAAAGATATTCTGAGACTTCCGGCCGGGTGAGATCAAGCACATATTGTTGCCGTGAAGGGATTTGTTCGACACCTTTTGCTTCCAAGACCCATTCGGGATGCGCTCTGAAAAGGTCGCTGTCGGGATTTACCATCTCTGGCTCAAACCAGATGCCAAATTCCATCCCCAGGCTGCGGACCTTGTCTGCCAATGGTTCAAGGCCATTGGGGTACACATCTTTTGAGACCCACCAGTCACCAAGGCCAGATTGATCGCTGCGCCTAGAGCCGAACCAACCATCATCCAGAACAAAGCGTTCCGCCCCGACTTCAGCCGCTTTTTCGGCCAAGGCTGTCAGCCTGTCCTCACTATGATCAAAATATACAGCTTCCCAAGTGTTATAATGCACCAGTCGCGGTTTATTCGCGATCCGCCCATCCATGACTGATGCGTTCAGACATTGGTGAAATTTCTGAGAAAGATCACTGAGTCCGTTTTCGCTCTGTGCGGCGTAAAGAATGGGCGTGGTATAGCTCTGCCCCGGGGCCAACACCATTTCGCCAGGGTGGAACAGTTCTCCCATTTGTACTGAATTATGGCCATCGGAATGCCGGTCCATACGCACACGGTTATTGCCGCTCCAGCCAAGATGCAGCCCAACAACTCTGCCGCTGCTTTCCGATGCATTTGCTGACATTGCGATCAGACCGGGAAAATTGTCATGGCTGGTGCGTCCGCTCTTATTCTCACGCACATAGCTGCCACGAAAGATGGAAACTGCCTGTTCCTGAAACTCCATCGCCCAACGTCCAGTGAAGCTTTTGAGCGTCGTCAGGCTTTCATCGATTGGCATGCACAAGGCTACACACCAATCGATATTAATGGGCTTGTCACCGTCATTGCTTATAGATGTGGTCGCAAGAGCAACATTGCTTAAAGGATCAAGCTTTATATCATAGATTGCCTTCAATCCGGTATTAAGATCAGAACAGATAATGCGCACCTGATTGCCAATATCGTCACGAACGTGTTCGACAGTAAATATGGTAGCCCAATCATCGCCTTGCCGATGGGCGACAAATCCAGATGGGCCTGCAACACCCGTGGCCAATTCATTAGACAATGATTGACCGATATCCATAGCGGGCCCGCCATGTGCCCATTGCCGGTTCGACAGAGCAATCAATTCTTCCGCACTGCTATGTGCTAATCGCGGGCCCCAATGTACAATATAAGGCCGTTCGCCTTTTTTGGTGTAAATGATGATTTCTGTATCAGAAGCAGATAGCCGGACATAATCTGCATCTATCAGCGGTGCTGTCTTATCAGGCAAACAGCCGCCAAGGCCCTCAGAATTCTGAAAATTTGTTCGTTGCTGATCACTTTGATCTTCCGGCTTCATTTGCACGCCTCATTTGCGACAGTTCTCAATGCGCTGTCTAATGTGGTTTTCCTTGGGTTTCATTTTGTAGACGAATGTTATCAAGGCGATTAACGACATAGCGCGCAGTTGCGGATTTTGCGAAGGCATATTGTTCAGCTGCTTCCTCGAGCTCTTGGCTATTGCCTTTGCTCCAAAGGCGGCGATACCAATCAACATGGTGGCCTACTTCGTGATAGAGAATATGTGCATAGAATCTGCGAAGTGAATCATGAGTCCATTCGCATTGCCAGAGCTTACCAGCTTGTCTCATCTTTCCGCCAAAGCGTTTTGCGTCGTTAAAGACCATATTCGATGGGCGCTTTCGACCAAAGCCCTGTATCAAGTCTCTCGGGAAGGGATAAAGCGTAATTAAGCGTACCCCGCTTCCACATGAAAATGTGGCATAAGGTAGCATCCCATCCAAATAGTCTGCCTTTTTGCCTCTTCTAAGCCAAACATGCGTAATCCCGGCGTAATCGCGCTTCGGCAATGCCTTAAGCGCTGTAACGACCTCTTCACCGCTGAGCGGAAAGAAAAAATCTCTGGATGGGTTGTCCTCAATCACAATGGGAAGCTCGTCACGTGGTGAAGGTCTGGATATGGAATGCGCACGAGCAAAAATTTTGTCGCTAAACCTTCTGCGCGTTCTGCCGCCATAAAGGTCCCCAAATGTTCTGCTTTTCCTCCAAGGTGTTGAATTTTTTATCATTGACTTGTCTTCGACACATATAAAGAATTGGTCAAGTCAAGTTTGCGTATATGGGGTCATTACATTTACGTGCATTTTGTAGTAATATTCATCATTTGCGGTCGAAATTTGGGTTGCTAACAGAAACTATGACCAATGATACGCAGTTTCATGATCTTACATCGAACGGGGTCGAATTCGCGCCATGGATTACTGGCGTTGAAAACGATCATTTGGAATTGGTTTCGGTGGCTTTTTCCAATGATAGCGTCCTTACTGCCATATTCGGCGCCACAGCAAAACAGCAGCACATCATATTCACATTCGATCAGATAGGCGCATTCCGTGTTTTGGATGAAGGGGGATTGCTTGAGCTGTGGTCAGCATCATCTGAGAGAAAACGACCAGCGCTATCCACATTTCGTGTGCGCGGACATATGTGGCAAAAGGAAAGTCCGCTTTCTTGGTTTTTCGGCGCGGAAAAGCCATATTTCAGTTATATGATCGCCACCGATTGGGATTGCTTGGAGGTTGTTTCTCTTGAGCCGCCCCATATCGAAATTCAACCATGTGCTTCTACATAATGCCTGAGCATCGCTCTAGCGACTTCGCTTTTGAGTAAGAACATGCGCTTATTGCATCATCGTCGAGCGCCTAGCCACAAAAAAAGATAGTTGGGCTCCTATGACGTCGACATATTTGCTGCGCGCTCATTTGCTGATGAACAATTGCCCGCCAAGTTAAAGCGCTGGGCTGGCTGGCATTTGGCGCGCACTGTGGTTGTGACTGGTGCATTTATTGGCAGCGTGCTTGCGCTATAACTTCCTGCATTAGTCTAAAGGCAGAAACTGAATGGCAATGTCCGTTTTTGGACTGTTACGCACGGTTAAACCTACCATGCGGGCCTTGATGCGGCGGCGCTGTAAATCAGCAGCCTTGTTCAAACCCTGATTGGTCTATACCCTTGGCGGCTGGGAGTAGGATTATGCGAACGTCGAAAACGACCATTATTGATGCGCCGGCAGATATTGTATTTCTCTGGCTAGACGATGATGAGCGTCTTCGCCGCTGGGTCCCGAATATTGTTGAGGACGAAACTTTGGTAGAAACACCAGAGAAGGTTGGTTCGACATTCCGTCAGACATTTCTTGAGCGCGGTAGGAAGATGGAGCTGCTGGGCGAGATCACCGCATATAGTGAGAATGAACGGATGCGCGTTTATATGTCAGGGGATATGTTCAATCTGGACGTTGATTATGCTTTGAAAGCACTATCAGCTGAGCAAACCCAGCTTAGACAAACCACAGCCATTACGCTTAACGGTGCCTTCAAACTGCTCACACCGCTGATGCTCTTTCTATCAAAGTTAGGCGGTTCAGACGCGCAAGCAAAAGCCCATGCGAAACTCAAGCAACTTGTAGAAGCTGAATTTCGCGAGGGTTGATGCGCCAGATCAATAATCCAAAACTGACCTTAGATCGCTGCGGCGTTCATTTTGCAACACCGCACGCAACCTAGGCCAAATCGTCTTGTTCGGATCAGACTGCGCGATTTATAAGCATTTCCAGATATTCCTGACGCCCTGATTTGGGGGTTGGATTATAGTCAGATGCTACGGCATGATCTGCGACTTCTTCAAGGCTCATATTGCCGCTCAAGACCTTGCTACTGACATCGCTTTTCCAACCGGAATAGCGGTTCGCTACAAAATTATCGAGTTCACCATCCTCAATAATCCGTGCGGCCGCTAGCAATGACTGGGCCAGAACATCCACACCGCCAACATGCGCGTAAAATAGATCTTCTGCATCGACCGATTGACGCCTTACCTTTGCGTCAAAGTTAAAACCGCCTGTCTGGAAACCGCCGCCTTTCAGCAAGTGATACATTGCGAGAGTCATTTCAGGCACATTGTTAGGAAACTGATCCGTGTCCCATCCATTTTGCGGATCGCCGCGGTTGATATCGACCGAGCCCATAATGCCATAGGCATTAGCGGTGGCAATTTCATGCTCAAAACTGTTGCCAGCCAGTGTTGCGTGATTGCCTTCAATATTGACCTTCACCTCATTCTCAAGTCCATAGCGCTTGAGGAAGCCATAAACTGTCGCAGTGTCACGGTCATATTGATGTTTGGTTGGCTCATGCGGTTTGGGCTCAATCAAGATCGTGCCGTCAAATCCGATTTTGTGCTTATGTTCGACAACCATGTTCATAAACCGGCCCAATTGGTTCAGTTCATGGCCAATATCGGTGTTCAAAATGGTGTCATAACCTTCGCGGCCACCCCAGAGCACATAATTTGATCCGCCCAATCTGTTGGTGACATCCAGCATTGAACGTACTTGATGCGCAGCCCAGCCAAAGACTTCAGGGTCGGGGTTGGTGGCGCCGCCAGCTGCATAACGCGGATGGCTAAACAAATTGGCGGTTCCCCACAATAACTGCACGCCTGTTTCTTCAATCTTGCCTGCCATCTTATCGGCGATGGCATCTAGCTCGCGCGTATAGCTTGCCAGATCGTCATAATCGGCCATGGCATCAACATCATGAAAACAGTAAAAAGGTGCGCCAAGTTTGGTGAACATTTCAAAGGCTGTATCCAGTTTAAGCTGGGCCAGTTCGGGCGTTACAGGCTCGCCCGGCTTCCATGGCCGGTCAAAGGTTCCTGCACCGAAAATGTCATTCCCCGGCCATGCAAAGCTGTGCCAATAGCACACCGCCCAACGCAGATGATCGCGCATGGATTTGCCCAAAACCAACGCATCCGCATCATAATAGCGATATGCCAGCGGGTTTTTGGTGCTCGGCCCTTCGAAAGGCACGGTTGGAAGGTTAGAAAAATAGGACATTAAAGTTCTCCGAAACTGGATTGTAAAATAGGGTAGAGTGAACGGAACGTTTGCTGGCGTTCCCTTGAATAAGGTTGCGGTGCATATTGCGCCTGCACAGCGGGTTTTGTGCAGACAGCCTCCACCGGGCTTTTGGTAACGGCCAGTTGCGCGAGGCGGGCGGCACCATTTGCAGGGCCAACGCTGGAGCCATCACGATAAATGAGCGGTGTTTGCAGTATGTTGGCCAGAAGCTGCGCCCAATAGGATGAACGCGCGCCCCCGCCAATAACTGATAATTCTGTTGGACGGGAAGGCATGGCTTGCAAACCATCACTAAGGCCGAAGGCAACACCTTCTAACACCGATTGCACCAATTCAGCTGGGCCCGTTTCGTGCGTCAAACCAAAAAAAACCCCTTTGGCTGCGGGGTCATTATGGGGTGTGCGCTCACCAGAAAGATAGGGCAGGAACAACGGGATATGATCGTTTGAAACATTGCTGCTTTCAGCGGCTTGCAGTGCGTTTTCAACTGATGAAAAGCCGGCCAAACGCGCGACCCAATCAAGGCACGCCGCTGCTGACAGCATAACCGTCATAACATGCCAACGACCGGGCAAAGCATGGCAAAATGCATGCAGGCCATTAGCGGGGTTTTGTTCAAACTTGGCGGTTGCGGCAAAGATAACGCCAGATGTACCAAGGCTAAGAAAGGCATCACCAGCTTCAGTGACGCCTGCACCAATTGCCCCCGCTGCCTGATCGCCGCCACCGCCAGCGACGGGCACTATTGGCAGGCCCAGTTCATCAGCCACATTTTGACGCAAAGTGCCAGCAACCTGAGAACCTTCAGCCAAGGCGGGCATCTGGCTTTCGCTCATACCTGTCGCTTCCAGCATCTCGGCTGACCAGCGGCGCGCCGCCACGTCTAACCATAAAGAACCCGAAGCATCGGACATATCGCTTATTTTTTCGCCCGTTAGCAGGAAGCGAATATAATCCTTTGGCAGCAATACCGTTTTTGTGGCAGCAAAAAACTCTGGTTCATTTTCCCGCACCCAGGCAAGTTTTGGCGCTGTAAAACCGGGCATTGCGCGGTTGCCTGTATGGTTTTGCGCCATGTCATCAAGGTCATTACATTGTGGGGCGCTGCGTCCATCATTCCACAAAATTGCAGGGCGAACAGGCTTGTCATTTTGATTTAGTAATACGGCGCCATGCATTTGCCCGGACAAACCGATTCCGCGCACTTGCTGTCGTAATGTTTGCGGTAACCCGCCAATTGCTGCCTTGGTCGCCTCCCACCATTGGTCAGGGTCTTGTTCTGACCAGTGCCGATACGGACGTTGCACCGTCAATGAAACCGTATTCTGAGCATGCACAACGCCGCCATCATCAATAATGACGGTCTTCACACCGGACGTCCCCAGATCAATGCCGAGCCACATTAGCCAGCCTCCGCCAAAATGAAGTCACAATCTATTTCCATGCTTTGTCCTGGCTGAAGCATATGCATGCTGGTGTCCGAATCCCCCGCAATATTATTTATGGCATTGGGTATGTGGCTAACGGGTTCCACGCAAAAAAAGTCTTCGCCAGTTGGGCAATAAACATGGGTGAAGGGCAGGTTAGTGGATGGACGAACAGTGAGGCTGTGCGTTGGCCAGCTAACTTGAAAATCGTCACGCTGCCCTGTGTAACAATTGTCAATATCGGGCGTCGCAAACCAATCAGGCTGCTGAGAAACAGCGCTGTGACCTGTCGGCAATCGATCCGGTCCGGTTTCCCAAAAACCGCTCACATCCAATTGCAGGCCGGCTTTTGCTTTGGGAAAATAAGGGTGCAGACCCAGCCCAGCAGGCATTGGCGTATCAGCAAGGTTGGTGACGCTGAGCTTATGTGAATAACCATCGTCTCGCACGCATATTTCTTGCTCGGCCTCAAACGCCCATGGCCAGATTGCGCCATCATGACGCAGTGAGAGTATCGCACGCTCCTGCGAATGTACTTTGGCAGCCCAAGGGCTAATCCATCCCAGACCGTGCAGAGCATGTTGGCGCTCTGCATTTTTGTGTGACAGCGCTATTGTCTTCGCTCCAGACGCTGTGGAGAGACGGCCATGGGCTATCCTGTTGCAGAAGGGAACCATGGGAAAGCTGGACAAAGCCAATGGGTCATTTTCACCGGAATGGGGCCGGAAAACGTCATGCCCATTCCATTGAAATGCTGTAATCCCGCCGCCAAGCCAAGGGGACAGAACCAATTTTGTCTGCCCGGATATAAGCTCTAACAGCTGCATCGAGCATAACCTCCACGGTCAAACCATAGCGTAACCCTATGATGAGCGTCTTGCATTGATAAAGGCGTGAAGATGGCAAGCATTCTAACCCCGCATTTCCTCTAATTCTTTGCCCGCCGTTTCAGAGACCATCTTGGCCACGAAGATCGCCGAGATGAGCGCCGCTGCAGCATAAAAACCATATGTTATCGGTAGGCCGACATTGTTGAGCAGCCATGGGAAGCTCATGATGATTAGGAAGTTGGCGACCCATTGCGCGAAGCCCGAAACTGCGAGCCCAGAGCCGCGGATCTGATTGGGGAACATCTCGCCGAGCATAACCCACATTACAGGCCCCCAGCTGAAATTGAACGCGACAACATAGGCATTGGCTGCCAATAATGCCGCGATGCCTGCACCATCTGACAGAACCAACTCACCATCGACCAAAGAGCCTGATGCGAAAGCAAATGCCATGACAGTCAGGCCAATCGCCATCCCAGCTGACCCGATCAGCAGTAAGGGTTTGCGGCCAATTCTGTCGATCAGCATGATGGCGGCGAAAACCGCTCCGATTGATAATGCTCCAGACAATATGTTGATTTTCAACGCATCATTTTCAGTGAAGCCAACAGCTTGCCACAATACGGCGCCATAATAGAAAACGATATTGATGCCGACAAATTGCTGGAACGTCGCAAGGCCAATTCCGACCCAGACGATTTTGCGGATACGGCCGGTTTGTTTTGACACCAGATCAGACAAGCGCGGCTGAACGTCTCCGGCCAAGCTTTCCTGAATCTCTTTGAGTTTGGCCGCAGTGCCAGCGCTGCCGAAAAGGCTGCTCAAAACTGTCTGCGCTTCCTCATCACGTCCTTTGGCTACCAAATAGCGTGGACTTTCTGGAATGAAAAACAACAGGAACAGAAAAGCAGCGGCTGGGATCAATTCGATCCAGAACATCCAGCGCCATGCTTCATAGCCGCCCCAGACCAGTTGCTGACTGCCGCCAGCAAATTCGGCCAGAAAATAGTTAGAAAGAAAGGCAGCGAACAGACCGATGATAATCATGACCTGTTGGATGGATGATAATCTGCCACGCCGATCAGCCGGCGCAACCTCAGAAATATAAGCAGGTGCAATAACGCTAGCCGCGCCGACCGCCAAACCGCCGAGTATGCGAGCAATAACAAAGACAAGGGCATCACCTGCAATGCCGGAGCCCCAAGCGGAAATAATGAAGAGCATTGCCGCAATCAGCAAAACAGCACGTCGGCCGATTGTGTCGGAAAGTCGCCCGGCAACAAATGCACCAACCGCACAGCCCAGCAGCATGGATGCGACATTGAAGCCAGTGCCGATATTGGTGGAGTCAAAAGCCTTTTGAAGCCCGTCAACCGTGCCATTAATGACCCCGCTGTCAAAGCCAAATAAGAAACCGCCCAGTGTTGCCACCGAGACGATAAGAATTATGAATCGCGTATTGCCCGCATGCTCATTAGCCACCAGAACCTACTCCCATTATTTTTTATGGAAGTTGTGTTAGCGGTAACTAAAAAGAAGTTCAACTCAATTCGCGACGTTGGCAGGCCCTGATGATCCGCGCTTAATCAGGCGACACGGGTGGATATAGTCAAATGGCAAGGCACTATCCGATTTTGAATTTGGTTCGGCTTTGCCCAAAACCAGATTAAATGCAGAGGAGGCCATGGCGCTTACTGGCTGGTCGATAGTGGTGAGTTCTGGCCAGACCGAAATGGCGGAAGGGCTATCGTCAAAGCCCACAATAGTCAGGTCATCCGGTACGATAAGGCCATGCCGGTGCGCTACACCTATAGCGGCTGCGGCCATATCGTCATTGCTTGCGAAAATAGCGCTTGGCCTAGACGGTGCTGCCAGCAAATCTTTGCTTGCCGACACTCCCGAGCGATAAGTATATTCCCCCTGCACGATCCATTCGGGTTTGATAGCAAGATTTGCTGCAGCCATTGCCTTGCGATATCCCTGTTCGCGCAAGCTGCTGGACATCTGGTCTTTTGGTCCAGTGATAAATGCTATTTCACGGTGCCCCAGGCTGATCAAATATTCGGTCATCATAGTGGCCGCTGCGGCATCGTCGATATTGATATCCATGGACTTTCTGTCGCTCTTACCATTGGCAACAGTCGCAACAGGTATTTTCAGCTCATCAAAAACCGTCAAAATCTCTTCGGCTGCTGATGTAGGGGGCGGTAATATGACACCGGCAATCCCGGCCTTTGCCAGTCGCATTGCCGAAGCTACATAGGCTGCTGACGTATTGTCTTCGCAAATATCAACGATCAGGTGATTATCGCTGTCCTGCGCAGCCTCTAAGGCGCCGCGCAAAAAGCGGCCCAGATAACTGTCAGAAGGATTGGCATAGATTAGCCCGATATGGACATCGGCGCCTTTGGCAAGCCGCCGCGCTGAACGGTTGGGTTGGTAATTAAGCGCGGTCACTGCTTTCATCACAGTTTCGCGTGTTGTTTCCCGTACACCATTTTCTGCGTTCATCACGCGCGATACAGTCATTGATGATACGCCGGCATGGCGCGCAACATCATCAATTGTAACCGTTTGCCAATTGCGTCGACGTGTTCTTGCCATCTTCATCCCCTTACCCCATCACTAGCTGTCGGCTGTGGTCATTGCAATATTGTGGCATTGCAATATCGTAAGTTATGGATATGATAGCGCTATCATAAAGACGGGAAAGGGTAAGCTTATCATGGGCGCTATTAGGAAACAGGCTTTGGGCTTTGGGGTAATATTGGGGCTGTTAACGGCAGTTTCTGTATATCCTACTATTGCCGCAGATCAACAAAGCCTTAGCGAACAGCAAGCTGTTTACAGAAATGCAGATGCGCCCATCGAAGATAGGGTCGAAGATCTTCTTGCACGTATGACTTTGGAAGAAAAAGTCGCGCAAATGCTCACTATCTGGGAACAGAAGGAAAAGGTGCAAACGCCGCAGGGCGATTTTGACCCTGTAAAAGCAAGCAAAAGCTTTCCTAATGGTATCGGCATGATAGCGCGGCCATCTGATTTTCGCGGTGTTAGCCAATCCAATACTGGTGCGGCGGGTGCTGCTGCGGAAGGACGCAATCGCACGGCGCGTGAAACCGTGGAATATGTGAACGCAGCGCAGCGCTGGGCAGTTAACCAGACCCGTCTTGGTATTCCTATTTTGATGCATGAAGAAGGCTTGCATGGCTATGTCGCCAGAGGCGCAACCAGCTTCCCGCAAGCCATAGGCTTGGCCAGCACTTGGGACAGGCAATTGGTGGAGCAGGTTTACACCGTTGCATCACGAGAGATGCGCTCTCGCGGTGCGCAATTGGCGCTATCTCCTGTAGTGGATATCGCCCGTGATGCACGCTGGGGGCGCATAGAGGAAACCTATGGTGAGGACCCCTATTTGGTGTCTGAAATCGGTCTGGCCGCGATACGCGGTTTCCAAGGGCCGACATTACCACTTGCCGATGATAAAGTGTTGGTAACGCTTAAGCATATGACAGGACATGGCCAGCCAGAGAGCGGCACCAATGTCGCGCCAGCTGAACTATCAGAACATACATTGCGCACCTATTTCTTCCCGCCATTTGAGCGTGCTGTTAAAGAAGCCAATGTCATGTCGGTTATGCCGTCTTATAATGAGATCGGCGCGATCCCCAGTCACGCCAATGGCTGGCTGCTCAATGACATTCTGAAGAAGGAATGGGGCTTCAAAGGTGCTGTCGTCAGTGACTATTTCGCTATTCGTGAAATGATTACCCGCCATCAAATGCTGGAAGATGCAGAGCAAGCGGCAGAGCGCGCCATTAAAGCTGGCGTCGATAATGAAATGGCGGATGCTGATGCCTTTCTCACCTTGCCCGAACTGGTGAAACAGGGGCGGGTGGAAGAGAAGCTGATCGATGAAGCTGTTCGCCGCATCTTGCGACTGAAATTTATCGCTGGCATGTTTGAAAACCCTTATGCCGATGCTGACTATGCAGAGCGGATTGAGGCCAATGATGAAGCCGTTGCTCTTGCCAGAGAGTCGGCGCGCAAATCCATGGTCCTGTTAAAAAATGACGGGCTGTTGCCGCTCGCCGCCAATGATATCAGCAAATTGCTGGTGGTTGGCGCACATGGCCGCGATACACCGCTTGGCGGTTATAGCGATGTACCGCACAAGGTGGTCAGCGTTCTGGAAGGCATTGAAAATGCTGCGCAGGGTAAGTTTGATGTCGTCTATTCAGAAGGCGTACGTATCACCAAAAGCCGGGTTTGGGCTGCTGATCCAGTGGATCAGGTGCCAGAGGCAGAAAATCGCAAACTTATTGCTGATGCCGTGAAAGCCGCAGAAGATGTTGACGTTATTGTAATGGTCATTGGCGGCAATGAACAAACCAGCCGTGAAGCATGGGCAACCAACCATTTGGGTGACCGCAGCGATATCACATTGGTGGGTCAGCAAATGGATCTCGCCCGCGCCATGCTGGCAACAGGCAAGCCGGTTGTCACGCTCTTGCTGAATGGTCGTCCGCTATCAATTACGGAGCTAAATGAGACTGCGCCGGCGATCATCGAAGGCTGGTATCTTGGTCAGGAAACCGGAAATGCGGTCGCGGACATAGTGTTTGGGAAATATAACCCGGGCGGTAAAATGCCTGTGACTGTAGCGCAAAATGTCGGACAATTGCCCTATTTCTATAACCATAAGCCGCAAGCCAGACGTGGTTATTTGTTTGAGACAAAGGAGGCATTATATCCTTTCGGCTTTGGCCTCAGCTACACTGACTTTGCGGTTTCTGCACCGAAAATAGTCGGCAATGGACACAAAATATCTGATGATGTGACAGTCGAAGTTTCGGTTACGAATACAGGCGCAGTGGCCGGTGATGAGGTTGTTCAGCTTTATCTGCGCGACATGCATGCTTCGGTCACAACGCCGGTCAAACAATTGGTCCGCTTCGAACGCGTTAATCTGCAACCGGGTGAGAAACGCACAGTCCGCTTCACGCTGAAACCCACCGATTTCAGCCTGTGGAACGATCGGATGCAGCGTGTTGTGGAGCCCGGCAAGTTTTCCCTCATGGCTGGTGGAAACAGCCGCGATGTGAAATCGACCGAACTGGAGCTTAAATAGCTTTTGCTAGGTTGCTTATCATGCGCGTGACATAATAGTCATCAAGTCAAAGCTTGCCGGACCTTGGGCATAATGCGTCTGCTGACCGGCAGCGCGATGCTGTCTTGCAGTTGCAGGGTTCCGGTTCCTGAAGCGTCTCGAACGAGCGATTGAATGAACCGTATATTCACAATATGCGAACGATGGATGCGCAGGAATGTAGCTGGCAGAGCATCTTCCATCTCATTCAGGCTGGCATTGTGCAACAATGTCCGTCCATTCGCCAATGTCAGTTCGCAATATCCATCTGCCCCGCTGCAATACATAATGTCCACAGTAGCAATACGCTCTAGCTTCCCTGCTTCCTTTACGTCGATATAATCAGGTTCAGAATGCTCACCTAGCTGAGCAAGAGCTTGCTCAAGCCGGTTGGCAGTGAAAGCGCGAATTGACCTTCCCACGGCTAAGTGGTTATGCACGACTATGAAAAACGGATGCTATACGGGGCCTGAAAGCTTAGGATGTCTATAGGCTAGCAACTGACTGTTAACAGGCAGGTCATCTATGGCGCCAAAAACTAGAAGCAATGATACAGACTTCTCTAAAGAGGTCGTTGCCTAAATCATTGTATTGCATGAATTTTAAAAATGGTGCCGCTTAGAGGATTCGAACCTCTGACCCCATCATTACGAATGATGTGCTCTACCAACTGAGCTAAAGCGGCGCTTGCTGTTATCTTTAGCCGGTTTGGCCATTTGCAGCTATTATGCACCGCCGGTTATCAGCGCTTTGCGCAAATGGCAAGAGGGGCAATTTGCTCTTGTGCGGCCTAGCTGATGACAGGGTGAGTGACTGGGTTAGCGGCTGGGCGACTCTGTTAAACAGTGTTTGCTGCATTTTGCTTGGCTTTTTGTCGCGTTGTTAACCATGCATTTACTATATTGCGGCAGAAGATTGTCATAAGTCTAAGCAATGGGGCGTATATGGATAATCATCGCGAATTTGGTTACGAAGACCATTCCGACATTTTTTCGACGGATGCTGCAGAGCCCGAAGACACTGCTGCGCATGATGAAGGCATTATGGATAGCAGCCATGGCTTTGGCACAGACGAACGCCGGATGCATGTGCGCGCCTATAATCATTGGGTAATGCTGCTGGGTGAAAAGTCTTTCCCATCGGTTGATGATCTTGACCTTGATATATTGGACGACTTTGTACCAAATAGCGTTTTGCTGGACTTCACTTCAGGCATTGAGAATCCTGGCATCGCCCATATTGGCAGTGCAGTTGCAGAAGAGTCGGGCATTGATGATGACGTGCAATATGTCAGTGAAATCCCTGGCCGCTCATTGCTGTCGCGTATTACTGACCATTATATGGAAATTCTCGCCAATCAGGCACCGATTGGATTTGAAGCAGAATTTGTCAATCAGCTTGGCAAAACCATCATGTATCGCGGCATATTGCTGCCATTTTCATCCGATGATGACACGATCGATTTTGTCTTTGGCGTCATCAATTGGAAGATGCTGGCTGATAAAACCAGCACAGACGAACTGCTCTTGGAAGTTGAGCAGGCATTGGGTGAGCAGCAGTTATTGGCCGATGCCCCATCAGTCTGGGATAATCAGGATGAGCATTCAGACCAGGATGACGAGCTGATTCTGCCGGATGTCGCTTTTGGTGAGTCGGCGCGCAAGGATGAAGATGTTGAGAAAATGCACACCCCATTGTCGGTGAGTGCGGATCCTCTCAATGGCAGCATTTCAGATTCGGTCCCGCCGCAGCGCCACAGTCTGGCGTTTTCGGCTTCGGCGTCTTCGGAATTGCTGAGCGAAGATCAGGTTGAGCAAGACATTGATGCGCCAGTTGAGGATAGCGAAGAAACGCTCAATCAGCCTTCAGAAGATGCAGATTTGCACGAATGGCTGGGTCTTGCGCGGATGCAGGCAGAAAAGGCCGCGCAGAGTGAATCGCGCAGCCGCGGCGCTTTATACCGTGCTATCGGCCTTGCCTATGACGTCTCCTTGGTCGCAGAGCGCGAGCCGCAATCACTGGACAGCGCATTGGAAGGTGCGGGTATAACGGTACAAGACCGCGCGCCTATGACACCCATTGTGAAGCTGGTCTTTGGCGCAGAATATGACAAGACGCGCCTGACAGAATATGCGGCTGCCTTATCATATGCCCATCGCAAATCATTACCTATTGGCGGTTTGCCAGACTTTTTGGACAGCCATGAAGGTGGCTTGAAAGGCGTTGTTCGTGAAGAACGCCGGTTGCGCCGCCCTGATGGTGAAGATGCGAGCGTCAAAAACACACTGGAAGAAGCCTATCAAACATTGCGTCAGGTTGATGCCCAGCCAATTGACGCGATTGATCTGGCGGATGCCGAATTTGGCGTTTTGGTCGTGCGACGTGATGCCGATGGTCAATTGGTTGTTGCAGCAGCATCTGCCGATAGCAAAATCACCGATATGGTGGTGCGCAAAATCTGCTAGGCCGTTATCGATCTTGTAATAATCGAAAACTCATGCAAATTCATTATTACACGCTATTAGACTTGAGCGTCGGTTGAAAAAGGCGCATAGGGCAGACTTCTCTGACGCGAAAGAGGAGCCTAAGGCCTCGCCATGTCTGACAAAAACCAGTCCGAAATAACCTCATCTTTTGGCGCACATCATGCGCTTTTCACTGCCTTGCGCGATGCTTTTTTGCAAGGCGCATTGCCTGGAGAAAATGAAGGTTTTGAAGGGCCAGCATGTGATGAGGCTGCAACATTTGCCCTCGTTGCAATGATGAACCGTACAGAAAATGCGCCGATTATCGCGATGGAGAGTGCGGTTACGTCTTTTGATGATGGGGAAGCCAAGGACCGCCGCTTCATTCGGCTGGTCATTGTTAATAATGATATGCCGTTTCTGGTCGACTCTATTGCCGGGGAAATTAGCGCGGTCGGTCTTTCCATCGATCGGATCATCCATCCCCTAGTGTCTGTCGTGCGCGGTGAGCAGGGTGAACTAATATCAATTACAGATGAATTACCTGCGGGCGGACAGCAGGAATCCGTTGTCTATATCGAAATGCAGCGGGCCGACGCGAAAATACGTAGACAGTTGACCACAGCATTGGCACAGACCCTTAATGACACACGCGCTGTAGTGGATGACTGGCGCCCGTTGCAAGATGTGCTGGCAAAGGATGCGGCATGGCTTGAAGATGCCGAAGGGCGGGGGCTGCTCGAATGGTTTCTGGACCGCAATCTTACACAATTGGCGCATTTACATTGGTCACGTAATGGTGAAATTACAGAGCGTAAGGGCCTGGTTAAAGTATCTGACCAACCCCTATTGGCACCTGCATCTTATGAAAAAGCGGCGAAATGGTTTGAGCAGGGAAATCCTGCTCCGCTGATTATCAAATCCAATACTATTTCGACCGTTCATCGCCGCGTCCCTATGGATCTGGTCATTGTTCCAACAGGCAAGGATGATGTGGTTAGCGGACTGTCGGTTCATGCCGGTATCTGGACCAGTGCGGCACTGGCTGCTGCTCCGGCCAAGGTTCCGGTGTTGCGTGCGCATCTGGCCAGAATAAGCAAGAAATATGGCTTTGATCCAGCAGGACATGCCGGCAAGGCATTGGCGCATGCACTGACCAAATTGCCGCATGATTTGCTCTTACCAATGGGGCAGGGTGATATCGAACATGTCGCACTTACCTCTATGTCACTGGCAGACAGGCCGCGCCCCAAACTCATCACCATTCAATCGGCGTTGGGGCGTCATTTGCTGGCTTTTGTCTGGCTGCCGCGTGACGATGTCTCTACGGGTCGCCGCATAGCCATTGAGGATATGCTGAAAGAGGCGAGCAATTCACCGGTACTGAGCTGGAGCATATCGCTGGAGGACGGGCAGATTGCACTGCTGCGTTATGTGCTCGATCTGCGTAATGATGGCCGTATTCCAGATGGCACCAAGCTTGACCAGCAGTTGAAACAGATGGTGCGCGGCTGGTTGCCCGAAGTGGAAAATGCGCTTTCTGATCTGGGTGAGCCCAGCCGTGCAACGGCTATGGCGTCGCTTTATGCAGAAGCCTTTCCAGACAATTACCGTGCTGATTCTGGAGCGTGTGAAGCTGCTATCGATATTATCAAACTGCGCGGATTGAATGATGAAACGCGCAGATGCGCCCGTTTGTGCCTACCTGATGCTGCTGAACTTTCTCAGGGCGAGTACGGTAGCAAGTCCTTACGGTTGAAGCTTTATCAGGTGAAGGGCGCTATAGCTCTGTCAGAAGCTGTGCCGGTGCTGGAGCAGTTTGGCTTTGATGTTTTGGAAGAAATTCCCACGCCGCTGAACGATGGTGATTTGGGCTATATCCATGATTTCCGGTTGCAGGTGCAGTCGCGCGCCAATGTTCAGCAGATATTGTCTCGCGCCGAATTGCTGCAAACGGCAATTGGCAATGTGCTGGATGGCCGCGCGGAAGATGATCATTTCAACCAGTTGATTACCATAAATGGTCTGAGCGAATTTGATGTGCTGCTGCTGCGGGCATGGTTCCGCTATCTGCGCCAGACCGGCCTGTCTTACGGCATTGAAACTGTGGTTGATGCGCTGCGCGATGCACCTGATGTTACTCGCGAAATCATGGCGCTGTTCACAATAAAGCATGATCCGAATTTTACCGGTGATCGCAGCAAAGCAGAGAAAAAGTCCATAAGGGCTATCGCTACAGGCTTAAAAAATGTTGCGGCTATTGATGATGACCGCTTGTTGCGACTGATGCGTGATCTGGTGCTCGCGATTGTGCGAACCAATGCTTTTGCGCCCTCTGGCCGGACGGCTTTGGCCTTTAAGATAGACAGTCTTATGGTTCCTGGATTGCCAAAGCCTGTGCCCTGGAGAGAGGTTTTTGTCTATTCCCCAACCGTAGAAGGTATCCATCTGCGCACCGGTCCGGTCGCGCGGGGCGGGCTGCGCTGGTCTGACAGGCGTGATGATTTCCGCACAGAAATACTGGGTCTGATGAAGGCTCAGCGCGTTAAAAATGCGGTTATTGTACCAAGCGGCGCAAAAGGCGGCTTCTTCCCCAAAGCATTGCCTAATCCGGCAATTGATCGCGATGCTTGGGCAGAGGCGGGCAGATCGGCATATAAGACATTTATCGCTTCATTGCTGTCTATTACTGATAATATTGTTGATGGTAAGTTGGTCCACCCTGAACAAGTGGTGATTTGTGACGGTGAGGACCTTTATTTTGTGGTCGCCGCCGATAAAGGCACGGCAACATTCTCCGACACCGCAAATGCCATTGCGATAGACCGCAATTTCTGGCTGGGCGATGCTTTCGCCAGCGGTGGCAGCAATGGTTATGACCATAAAGCAATGGGTATTACCGCGCGCGGTGCGTGGGTTTCGGTACAACGCCACTTTCTGGAAATGGGCGTTGATGTTCAGCGCGAACCAATCAGCGTTGTGGGTTGCGGCGATATGTCAGGCGATGTGTTTGGTAATGGCATGTTGTTGTCAAAGGCGATCAAACTGGTTGCTGCGTTCAACCATATGCATATCTTCATCGATCCCAATCCTGATCCAGCGAAAAGTTGGGATGAGCGCAAACGCCTTTTTGATCTGCCGCGATCAAGCTGGGACGATTATAACCGTGATACCATGTCAAAAGGGGGTGCGATCTTCGCGCGCAATCAGAAAAGCGTGAAGCTCACTCCTGAGATTAAGGCTCTGCTTGGGCTTGAAGATAATGAAATGGCACCGGATGATCTTATCCGCGCAATATTGTTGGCGGAGGTTGATCTGCTATGGTTTGGCGGCATTGGCACCTATGTAAAGGCTACGGCAGAAAGCAATGTTGATGTGTCAGACACCGTCAATGATAGCCTGCGCATCAATGCAGAGCAGCTGCGGTGCAAGGCGATTGGTGAGGGCGCAAATCTGGGTATCACACAGGCTGCACGCATCGCATTTGCGCTTAACAATGGCCGCGTAAATACGGACTTTATTGATAACAGCGCCGGTGTTGATTGTTCGGATAATGAAGTGAATATCAAAATTGCGCTAAGTGCAGTGGTCCGTGCTGGTGATTTGAATGATGCCCAGCGCAATACATTACTGGAAGATATGACAGATGATGTCAGCGCATTGGTGCTGGAAGATAACCGTCTGCAAACGCTGGGCCTTTCTATTGCAGAGAGCGGCGGCGCAGCGGCCTTGCCATCTTATCTGCGGATTATCGAGACCTTTGAAGAACAAAGCCTGCTCGACAGAGCGGTTGAAGGGCTTGCCAGCAATGATATTTTGAAACGGCGTATCGGTGATGACCAGGGATTAACGCGGCCAGAACTTGCTGTGTTGATGTCCACTGCCAAATTGGCCCTGCAAGATGCTATAGAACATAGCCATTGGATTGGGGACGACACCCTGAATGCATCACTGGATGCCGCCTTTCCAGAGCGATTGCGCAATGATCACCCTGTAGCGATACAATCGCACCAATTGCGTAATGAAATTATCGCAACCAAATTGGCCAACCGCGTTATCAACCGCATGGGCATTGCGCACCCAATGGAATTGGCAGAAGAAGAAGGCTGCTCATTGGGCGATATCGCTATGGCTTTTGTCATTGCCGAGCAATTGTTCGATTTGCCCAGCCTGTGGAACGCCATAGACGAAGCCGCGATTGATGAAGCGGTCAGGCTCATGCTGTTTGATCGTATCGCTCTGGCCGTGCGGTCTCAAATGGCGGATATTGTTCGCAACAATACTGACCAGTTGCTGCCTGGCATGTTCGTCGACGCGTTGCGAGAGCCTGCCCACAGATTGAGCGCTCAGGTTGATAATTTGCTCAACAGGCAATCGCTCAACCAGCATGCTTCGCTACAGTCAGAGATGATCGCACAGGGCGTCAGCAGTGAAGTCGCCGAAAAAGTTGTGCGCCTTTATAAGCTGGACGGTGTTATTGGCCTTAGCCGCTTGTCTAACAAAAGCGGTATTGCGCCAGATATTCTTACCCGGGCATTCACAGATATTGGCTCAGCGCTCTCACTGGACTGGGTGCAATTGACTGTGGCGCAGATGAACCCATCGGACCCTTGGGAACGCTTGCTGGTGGCGGGTATGGCGCGTGATTTACAACAAATGCGCCTGGATTTCTTGTCGGCGTCAGATGATCCAGTAGCCTATGTTGCAAGCTGGGCTCAGCAGAATGAAGGGCGTGTGACGTTGTTCCGGCGTCTGGTGCAACGCGCGCAAAATATGGTGCCGCCCAGTATTTCCATGTTGGCGCAGATTTCTAGTCAGGCAAGGATATTGCTCGGCCGCAGCTGATTACAGCTCAAGGATATTATAGTGATCGCGACAGGTTGATGATCGCGTGCAATATTAGGCCGACCAGGCCGCCAACAATGGTGCCGTTGATACGGATGAATTGCAGATCGCGGCCCACTGCATTTTCAACCCTATCAGTAATGGTTTGCGTATCCCAGCGGCGTACAGTTTCGGACACCAGCTTGACGATCTTGTCACCATAGCGAGTAGAGATCCCCACCAATGTTCGGCGTGCAAAACGGTTGACCTGCACCTGCAAATTGCCGGGGGCCACAAGCGATTGGCCAACCTGATCCAGACTTTCGCCAAATTGACCGGATAATGTTCGGTCCGGGTCGCGTGCAGCGCCCAGCATGGCTGCACGGCCGCGTTCCCATATGCCATCCATCCATTTGGCAATGGCAGGATTGGTGAGCATTTCCGCCTTAATCTCGTGCACTCTCTGCTGCATTACGGGGTCGTGCAGCAGGTCATGCGACAGGCTGGCAAGGCCTTCCTCAACCTTTTCGCGCAATGGATGTTCAGGGTCTTCCGCCACATCATTGAGCAGTTTCTGCAGACCGCTGACCACGGCATTGGCCAGCCTGTCATCCAGCCCCGTCCAGCGCATTATGGTGCTGGCTTTTTCGTGGACCATATCGCGCACCAGATGGTCATTGGCTTCTAACGTTCGTGCTGCCCAACGGATAAAGGCATCGATAATCGGCGTATGACGTTTGTCAGCAATGGCCGCGTGTAGGGCTTGCCCCAATAGCGGCGCAATATCCAGCTTGTCCAATTGCTTGTGCAGGGCGTCTTTGATGATACCGCCCAGCCGTTCTTTATCCAGCGATTCCAAAACATCACCGGCCAGATAGGAAACACCCAGCCGCATAGTATCTTCCCCGGGGCGCCTGTCATCGCGATTGCGCACCAGAAACCGGCCGACAGCGCCAGCGGCATTCATATTTTGCAATCGGCGGCCAAGCACTTGGGGGATAAGAAAATTGGTCCGCAGGAATGATGCCATGGTATCGGCAATGCGGTTTTTGTTGGTCGGTATAATCGCCGTATGTGGGATGGGCAGGCCGAGTGGATGGCGAAATAGGGCTGTCACAGCAAACCAATCGGCCAGTCCACCGACCAGCGCTGCTTCGGCAAAAGCGACGACATAACCCCAGGCGGGATGCTGTTCCTCCAATTGTAATGTAGCGATAAAAATCACTGCCATAAGCAGCAATAATGATGTCGCTATAATACGCATCCGGCGCGCCTTGTCAGGTGCTTCACCAGCGATAGTTATGCCCGATATGGTATTGCTTGTCGTCACTCAGCGGGTTGTACACTTCCCGCATCGCTTTTGTCATCACCTGGTTTATAGGTCAGCAGCTTACGGCGCAGCCATGGTCCGGCACGCTTCTCGACACCGTCGGCAAGACTGAAACCAGCGGGTACGATTAACAGTGTCAGCAGGGTCGATACGATCAAACCGCCAATCACAACTGTCCCCATTGGTGCGCGCCATGCACCATCACCTGAAAGCGACAGAGCAGTGGGGACCATGCCTGCTGTCATCGCAACAGTTGTCATAACAATAGGCTGTGCCCGTTTGTGGCCCGCTTCCATAATGGCGGCAAATTTTCCGGTCCCCGTTGCCATTTCCTCAATGGCAAAGTCGATCAAGAGTATCGAGTTTTTCGACACGATGCCAAGCAACATCAAGACCCCGATCATAACCGGCATCGAAACCGGTTGGCCTACTGCCCATACAAGGAAGATTCCGCCAAGAGGCGCCAGAGCCAAAGAACACATATTCACTAGCGGTGACATAAGCCGCTTATACAGCAGAACCAGCAC
Organism: uncultured Sphingomonadaceae bacterium; assembly: GCA_947503245.1. Lineage (GTDB taxonomy): Bacteria > Pseudomonadota > Alphaproteobacteria > Sphingomonadales > Sphingomonadaceae > Alterisphingorhabdus. The sequence goes on along the minus strand of CANNCV010000002.1, from coordinate 656,427 downwards.
AGCAAAAACCAACAGGACACCTGAGATAAGCGCAACGATGAAATTGTCCGATAACTCCTGTTGGATCTCCGCTTCACCCACTGGCGCATTGGATACACCGGTTGGCAATTTCTGCATTATTGGCAGTTTATCAATTTGCTGTTGCACCGTTCCTTTAAGGAAACCCGAAGCCAGATCAGCACCAACAAATACGCGTCTGCTTTGATTATATCGCTGGATAGTTGTCGGGCCTGAACCATAAGTAATCTCTGCAACACGGTCGAGCGGCACAGAGCCGCCATTGGCTGTCGGCACAGGCAGATTTGCAATAGTCGACAGATCGCGTTGAGAAGATTGCGGTAATTTAACGCGGATCGGAATCTGACGGTCGGACAGCGAGAATTTCGCGGCATTTTGTTCAATCTCGCCCAATGTCGCAATACGAATGGTTTGACTCAAGGCTGCTGTCGTCACGCCTAGCTCGGCTGCAAGCTGACTGCGCGGCGTGATGATGATTTCGGGGCGGCTAATATCAGCGTTGATGCGGGGTGCAACCAATCCGTCCAATCCACGCATCTGCTCAACCAATGTCGCAGCTGTATTTTGCAACAGTTCGGGGTTTGAGCCAGAGAGCATTACCGAAAAGTCACGTCCCGTTCCGCCGCCGCCAAATGATTGTGACTGGAAACGTATGCGGGCATCCGGGAACTTCGCCAATTGAGGCGCAAGGTCACGTTCAAACTCGATAGATGTTTTCGCGCGATCGGGTTTCAGGGTGATATAAATTGTCGAGTTTGTTTCGCGCACGCGTTCGAGCGCAATTTCTACCTCTGGTTGCTCGTACAAAAATGCTGCGACTCTGTCTGCAATTCTCTCAGCTTGCGCCAAGGTCGTGCCAGGGACCATTTCAATTTCAACACGGCTATTATCATCATTTGTCGTTGGCTGGAATTGCGCCGGAGTGATGATGAACATGAAGATCGTGAGTATGAACGCCAGCAAACCAATGCCCATCATCCACACCCTGTGATCCAGCATGCGGGCCTTTACCGCAGCGTAGCGCGCCCGCCGTGTAAAGTAATTCATATCATAGCCAGCAACCGCGCCGGTGATGGCCACCAACAGAAATTTCACGAACCGGCCAAGCAAATAAGAGCCAAATAACCCGGCAAGACCAATGAGTGCGACTTGCCACAATATCCATTCTTGTTCCTGCGACGGGATATTTTGTGCTGTCTGCTCTGTGCCGCCTATTGTCGACATAATCAGCATGAAGGCAGCTATTGTTCCCACGCCCACCAATAGTGAGAAAGCGTGATCCCACCATCGCACCGCCACTTTTTTAAGTGAATTGCGTAAAGCCAGTGATTTTTTTTGATCCAGCGTCCAGCGCAAAATCTTCATATACCGGTCCATCATCGGGCCTTCGCCATGCTCGTGATGGCCTTTGGCTTTCAGAAAATATGCCGCCATTAGTGGGGTAATCATCCTGGCCACCGCCAAGGACATAAGCACCGAAATCACAACTGTGATACCAAAATTCTTGAAGAATTGGCCAGATACGCCGGGCATAAGGCCAACCGGCAAGAAGACGGCAACAATACAAAAGGATGTTGCCACAACAGCCAAACCAATTTCATCAGCAGCATCTATTGACGCTTGATAAGCGGATTTGCCCATACGCATATGCCGGACGATATTCTCAATCTCCACAATGGCGTCATCCACCAGAACACCAGCGACCAGACCAAGCGCCAATAATGAGAGGAAATTGAGGTTAAAGCCGAGCAGATCCATGAACCAGAATGTCGGTATGGCTGATAGCGGGATGGCAATGGCAGAGATAATCGTTGCACGCCAATCGCGCAGAAAGAAGAACACAACAATAACGGCCAGAACAGCGCCCTCAAGCATTGCTGCTATTGAGCTTTCATACTGGCTTTCAGTATATTTCACTGAATTGAATAATGGGATGAATTTGAGCTTCGGGTTTTCGGCTTGAAGATCGGCAATGATGTCTTTGGCTTTATAAAAAACTGTTACATCAGAAGCGCCTTTGGCGCGTGACATGAAGAAATTGACGACCTCTTTGTCGCGTACCTTACTGATAGATGTGCGCTCGCTATAACCATCGCGCACTGTTGCAACATCGGCGAGTTTTATGGTGTTGCCACTTGGCAAACGGATCTGGCGTTGAGACAATTCAAAAGCGCTGCTTGTATTACCCAGAACACGCACAGACTGACGTGCACCCCCTACTTCAGCGCGCCCGCCTGCGGCATCAATATTTACCTGACGCAGCACATTGTTGATCTGACTGGCCGTCACACCCAAGGCCTGCATCTTGGCAGGTTGAATAATGACTTCAATCTCACGATCAACACCGCCAAAACGGCCAACTTCCGCCATGCCTTCAATAGCGAGCAACCGTTTGGCAACGGTATCGTCAATATACCAGCTGAGCTGTTCAATTGTCATATCATCGGCTTCGACCGCATATATGCCTAGAAAGCCGTTGGAGACGTCCAGCTTTTGAATGCGCGGTTCCAATATTCCGTCCGGCAGACTGCCGCGCACCGTATCCACTGCGTTTTTGACTTCTGCAGTGGCATCATTGGGGTCGATACCAATTTCAAATTCAATCGTTGTGCTTGAATTGCCCTCGCTTGCAGTCGATGAAATTGTCTTCACGCCATTTATAGAACGCACTGCCGATTCAACATTTTGCGTAATCTGGTTTTCGATTTCCGTTGGCGCCGCACCAGGCTGAGAAATGCTGACATTGACCGCCGGAAACTCAACATCGGGATTATTCACAACATCCATGCGCGCAAAACTGAGCATGCCAGCCAGTAACAGACCGGTGAAAAAGACCAAAGGAATGACCGGGTTGCGAATGGACCATTCTGAAATTTTGCTCAAATTCATGACGTTTCCTTAATTGCGCATTTCAGTTTGCCATACGCAGATATTTTTCCTGCTTAGCTTTGAGCGGGTTGCTTGCTCTGAGCGGTGGTCGCTGTGGTTGGCCCAGCTTCTGGTTTCTGCACCTGTGGAACAACAAGCTCACCTGGATTGAGGAAGCCAGCGGCATAAAGAACCACTTTCTCATTGCCTTTCAAGCCTGATAATATGGTGATGCCATCAGCATTGACCGCACCAGTTTCAATATCTCTGCGCTCAACCTTATTATCTTTGCCAACAATATAGACATAACTGCCATCATTATCGCTTTGCACTGCTGATTGCGGCAAAATGGGCGAGCTGCTGGAGCCGCTTATGATAACAGCATTGCCAAAACCGCCGGGCCGTATCGCCTGATTATAGGGCAGGGCAATTCGCGCAGTGCCTTGCCGCGTTGTCTGGTCGATAACAGGAGCGATTTGCCACACTTGGCCGGTAAAAACCTCTTGTGATCCTGTTGGTGTAATGTTGGCTTTCACACCATTGGATAGGCTGGACAGGTCGCTTTCGCTCAGCTGCGCTCTCAATTCCATTTCACCGCCAGCGGCAAGACGGAACAGGACACCAGAGCCTGCACTGACCACTTGACCGGGTTCAACATTACGTTCCAGTACCAAGCCGGATTCCGGTGCAACAATGTTCAGACGACCTGCGCGCGCTAACAGTTCATTATATTGCGCTTTGGCGACATTTACACGCGCCCGTGCCTGATCGCGAGTGGCTATGCGCTGATCGATATCAGCCTGTGATATAAAGCCGCGACCAACAAGTTTCTGTGCACGCTCCAAATTGGCCTCTGCTAGTTTCAAATCAGCTTGAGAGACATTGATTTGTGCAGCCTGTTGCTGCGCTTGCTGATTTTGCACAGACCGATCAATATAAGCGAGTATCGCGCCTTTTTTCACCCAGTCACCCGGCTGTACCATAACCCGCGCGACCTGACCGCCTTCACCTGCTACGCCGACGGGCATTTCACGGCGAGCTGCAAATGTACCGGATGCGTTGATCCTGCGTTCTACCAAACCACTGCCAGGCACAATAACAGTTACATTCTGAGCCTGTTTCTGATTATCATCGCCTGCGGCTATTGCGGTTTCGCCTGCACCGGCTGTTGAGCGTTGAGAATAAAAATATGCTGCGCCGGCGATGACCGTCACAATCGCTATTATGGCAAGTATGAGCCATGTGCGGCCATTACCTTCATCAGGATCGGCAAATGAGACATTGTCCAATGGGGTTTCTACTCGTTCCCCAGTGAGTTGCTTATCTAATTTCATAACGCCATTTTCTCTCTAAAAGCCCGCTTGCCCAGACCATTTACGATGTCAATGTCGGGTACAACGCCCCGAAATAGTTTTGGATGCATCTGCACGACAACAATATGCATAATATTCGCGAGCGTGCGCACACTTAGCATCATTGTTGCACAAAGCCGCAAATATTTGACGACGAGCAGCTGATTATCCTTATGATCACATTATGAGAATAGCCATTTGGATGCAATTGAGCCCATTGAATTTGGTCGAATCATGAAGCCCATTCGTCACTTAAACCGCAATCAATGCGCCCGAAACGCCATTTTGCATGCGCAAAGGGCCGCCAGAAACCTGACGACCCTTTGCTTTTGTCATGTGTAACCGCCACATAATTTGTGGCAGATCATCTGAATTTAGCGAACGGTTCCGCGTTTGATGAGGTTTACAATCCCCAACAGTACGACTGCGCCGACAAATGACAGGAAGAAGCCTGTTATTGAAAATGCCTGAATCGTTCCTGACAGGCCAAAAAACTGACCTAACCAATTACCGACAAATGAACCGATAATGCCGACCACGATATTTAGGAAAATTCCCATATCGGCGTCACGACCCATAACCTTACTTGCTAACCAACCAGCTACACCGCCAACGATTAATGCGATAATCCAACCCATTTTATGTTCTCCTCTTTTTAATGGTATTATTGAGTTCTCCCACCATTAACAGTTAGAGGACTAAACAGTTCCATCAAATAATGAAAAAAATTAAAAAAGATCGCAGATGCAAAAAGAGCGCCACGTGCGGCGCTCTTATTAGGTTTGCTGATCATTTGGCAAATCAGTATTTTTGCTGACGTTCGTAAAGGTCGCGATAATGTTGAATACGGGTCACTCTTAGACCCGGCATACCAGAGCGATCAACAGCGCGCTGCCATGAGGCAAATTCTTCGAGTGTAAGACCATAACGCTCACAAACTTCATCAATGGAGAGCAATCCTCCATTAACCGCGGCAACAACTTCTGCCTTGCGACGCACTACCCATCGGCGAGTATTCGCAGGTGGAAGTGAATCCAAAGTCAAAGGCTCGCCAAGAGGGCCAATCACTCGCGCGGGTCGTATCTTCTGATTCTCGATCATTTAAACCTCAACTTTTGTCCTGCTCACCTGATTGTTTTACATCTGACGCTTTGCCAGAGCCTAAATGGTCAGGGTAAACAGCCAATTTACTTTTCGCATTTGTATCTTGCTCATCCGGCCCGCAGCCAACAGCTTTGCCATGCTTTAAAAAAGCACCGCGTCCATTGGTTGAGCGAGTTCCACCATTTGGCTGGCGGCCCGCTCCCGAGATGAGCGCAATACGCTCCTCAATCTCTACATCATCAGATGCAGTCTTATGGGTTTTGGTTTGCGCGTCATTTGTAAGACCCAGTGAATCTTCCAAATCCCGCCGTGCCTGCGTCTTTTGCGACAGGGCAATCAGCCGCGCATAATCAAGCCGCTGGCTCGATTTTGCATCGGACTGGTCTTTTCCCAAATCGAAAGACGTATGACGTTCGAAACTCATATCCATGAAGAGGCTTTTAGACTCGCATGATATAAAGACAGGTAAAGGCGGCATAAACGGCTGGTTAGCCTTAGTTAATTTTTCGCAATATTTAGCCGTATTTGCCCATGGGAAATCCGGTCTTATGGTTACCAAATTGAGGCTGTAAGCATTGTAAATACTGGCAAACAGCCAATATAGACGCTGCCTGGCTTGAGGCTTCCACTCACCGTCAAAATTCCCTAAGGACGTGTCAAATGTTTGACAATTTATCTTCAGAAGCCCTTCAGATGGCCGATTTTCAGCTTGGTGACGATATGTCGGGCAAGCGTATCGTTGTTGCTATGTCAGGCGGAGTCGATTCTTCGGTGGTGGCCGCATTGGCCGCCGCGACGGGTGCCGAAACCATTGGTATTACACTGCAATTATATGATCATGGGGAAGCAGTGAACCGTACAGGGTCATGTTGTGCTGGTCAGGATATACGTGATGCACGTGCCGTGGCGGACCGTTTGGGCATTGCGCATTATGTTTTTGATCATGAAAGCCGCTTTCGCGAATCTGTAGTCGATAATTTTGCCGATGAATATATGGCAGGGCGCACACCGATACCGTGCGTCCAGTGCAATATGGGCGTTAAATTCACTGATTTGCTAAAAATGGCACATGATCTTGGTGCAGATTGTCTGGCGACTGGCCATTATGTGCGGCGCATGGTGGGAGATAAAGGCGAGTCCCAATTGCACAGGGCACTCGACCCGGCGCGGGATCAAAGCTATTTCCTATTCGGCACGACCAATGAGCAGCTCGACTTTCTGCGTTTTCCGCTTGGCGGCATGCCAAAGCCTATGGTGCGTGAAATAGCGCAGCAAATGGGTCTTATTGTAGCCAGCAAGCCAGATAGTCAGGATATTTGCTTCGTACCCGATGGCGATTATGCGAAAATTGTCCGCAAAGTGCGCCCTGATGCGGACCATGATGGCGAAATCGTTCATATTGATGGCAGTGTCATGGGGCGGCATCGCGGCCTTATTCATTATACAGTGGGCCAAAGGCGGGGCCTTGATATTGGCGGCCAGCCTGAACCACTTTATGTTATCCGCTTGGATGCGGCAACGCGCCGTGTCTATGTCGGCCCTAAAGCCGCGCTTGCAGTGCGCGGCGCAGAAGTTGCAGACTGGAATTGGATAGGCTGTACACCAGAGGAACTGGCCAGCGAGCAAGATACGAACGCGCCGCTTACTGCAAAGGTTCGCTCACTAGCGCGGCCTGTGCCTGTCACGCTCGACAATGATATGCTGGTATTCACCAATCCGGAATATGGCGTAGCGCCGGGGCAAGCTGCTGTTATCTATCGCGGTGATCAGGTTATGGGCGGTGGCTGGATTCAACGCAGTAAAGCGTGGGATGAAGCGCTTTTGGCGGATGTTGCTTGACCTTTATCAGATAAAATTATTGCAATGAATTGCCCAGATAAGGCTCATCCTTTGTTCATATTCGCTCAGCAATTATTATATCAAGGTTAACCAGCTTGGCATTTGCACGTTATTCGCGCATTATTAAGGCCATAATGGAAAGCGACTCTGTTTTGTGTGCACACCCATTGGCGCACTGACAGGGCGTAAAAATGCCGTAATATGTGGCTAAGTCTTTCATGGCTCAGTTCACGGTTTTGGCAGAAGTTATAAGGATGGATTATGGTTTTCTCCCGGCATTTTCGTTCCAATTTGTTAAGCGCCACTTTGTTGGTTACGGGCGTTGCGATGATCCCTGCGTCGACAGCGGCTTTATCTGCGGTTGATGCGCGCTCTTATGACGGCATGGAAGAATTCTTCACCGTAATGTCACGTGTGCGCTCTGATTATGTTGAGGATGTGGACGACGAAAAGTTGTTGCGTGGTGCAATTGACGGCATGTTGGCCAGTCTCGACCCGCATAGCAGCTTTCTTGATGCTCGCGACTTTGAAAATCTTCGCACACAGACCGAAGGGTCTTATGGCGGCCTTGGTCTTTCCGTCACTATGGAAGATGGCGCCGTCAAAGTGATCGCACCCACACGCGATACGCCAGCGGACAAGGCCGGTCTGAAATCAGGCGATTTCATCACCCATATTGATGGCCGTTTCATTGTCGGTGGATCATTGGATGATGCCGTTGATGAAATGCGCGGCAAGCCTGGAACGTCAATCAACCTCACCATTGTACGGCCAGGACGTGATGAGCCATTTGATGTTGATATCACCCGTGCCATTATCGATCTTAAACCGGTTAATTGGGAAATCGAAAATAATATCGGCGTTATTAGCATTTCCAGCTTCACCACCGATGTCGGCAATGACCTTATCCGTGCGATGAAAGATATTGAATCGTCATTGGGCGGGAAGCCTGATGGCTATGTTCTTGACCTGCGTTCCAATCCGGGCGGTCTGTTGGATGAAGCTGTATCGGTCAGCGATGTGTTTCTTGATCGCGGAGAGATTGTTTCTCAGCGTGGCCGTCGCCGCGGTGATACGGAGCGTTTCTTTGCGCGGCCCGGTGATTATGCCCGCAATCTGCCTGTCATTGTTCTGGTAGATGCAGGCTCTGCTTCGGCTTCGGAAATTGTGGCCGGTGCTTTGAAAGATCATAACCGCGCCCTGATCATGGGTGAGACGAGTTTCGGCAAAGGCTCTGTGCAGACATTGCTGCCATTGTCGCGCACTACGGCCCTGAAATTGACAACGGCACGCTATTTCACACCAAGCGGCCGTTCGGTTCAGGAAGGCGGAATTACGCCTGACATCACCGTTCCGCAATTGAGTGATCCAGATTATAAAACACGCATTAAATTCCGTGAATCTGATCTGCGTGGTCATTTGGTCAATGAGGCAGGCGTTGATGATGCTGTACTGGAAGACGACAAAATTGATGATCCACGCTTTTCACTGACCATTGAGCAGCTTGAAGCAGAGGGCATTACGGATTTCCAATTGCATTATGCTCTGGAAACCATTGCCCGCACCACAGAGGCCAGCGCACGCTTAGCAGGGCTTAACCCCGAACCAGGTGCGCGCAATTAATCTGTTCATGGTAATCAAAGCGTTGCAATCATAATGGCGCATATGGCTATGGCCCGTTGGATGGCATTTTTTCTGCCATTGTCTCTGATTGTCGGGGCCTTGATCAGCCAATATGGCTTTGGTCTTTTCCCATGCGAGATGTGCATGTGGCAACGCTGGCCGCATTATAGCGCCATCGCGCTGGCATTGCTTGGAATATTGCTGGCCAAAGCACATAAAGAAGCCTTGGCCAATCTGTTCACCGGCCTTGCTGTACTGGCGATATGTATCTCGGGCATGATCGGTGGTTTTCATGCCGGCGTAGAATATGGCTGGTGGGAAGGCCTTACCAGCTGTGCCTCGGCTTCCGAGCAGGGGCTGAGCGCGGAAGAAACATTACAGGCCATTTTGAACACACCGCTTATCCGCTGTGACGTTACGCCATGGGATTTGTTTGGCATTTCGCTCGCTGGTTTCAATTTCCTCTTGTCTGTTGGCGGTGCGATCGCCATTTCAATGATAATGACAAGGCGAAAAGGAACGCATTAATGTCCCAGGGCAAAAAGCCGTTAGACAAAGATATTGAATCGATGATCCGCGTTGACCAAGCCGGTGAATTTGGCGCGACGCGGATTTATCAGGGGCAACTCGCCATTTTGGGCAATCGCCACCCATCATCAAACACCATTGCCGCCATGGCGGAGCAGGAAGAAAAGCATCGCGAGTTTTTCGATAATCTGATTGCCAAACGCGGTGTACGTCCAACCGCATTACAGCCCTTTTGGGATGTAGCGGGTTTTGGTTTGGGCGCTGCAACGGCTTTGATTGGACCGGAAGCAGCCATGGCTTGCACCGTTGCGGTGGAAACAGAGATCGACAAACATTATCAGGAACAGCTAGATGCCCTTGGTGAAGACGATCCAGAATTATCCGATGCTATAAGGCAGTTTCAGGCAGAAGAGCTGGAGCACAAAGCGGAAGCGCTGGAGCAGGGCGCCGAAAAAGCACCGGCCTATCCATTGATGAGCGGTGTGATCCGTTTGGGATGCAAGGCCGCAATTGCCATTTCCAAACGTATTTGAAGGCTCTAAGCGCATAAAGCGATCATGTTTGCTTCAGTTGTTATTCACACGATGCAATTTATGACGGCAAAGAATGAACAGGGATACCCAGATATGAAGACTATATTTGCAAAGCATAGTGCCGGAATTTTGGGTCTTTGTGCGCTTTCATTGGGCGGGGTGCCTGCATTTGCGCAAGATACGGTTTCAGCCAATGAAACCATTATCACCAAATATATTGAAGAAGGCGAAAGCTGTGACAAGTCTGAAGAGTCGGAGAATGTTATCGTTGTTTGCGCCATTAACGAAGAGCCTTACCGCATTCCGCAAAATCGGCGTAATGACCCTAATAAACCTGCTAATCAGGCATGGACCGAAAAGGTTGAAGGTTTTCAGGATGTTGGCGCCAATGGCATTGGCAGTTGTTCCGCAGTAGGACCGGCTGGCGCTTTGGGTTGTACAACGCGTTTCATCAATGATCAGGTGGCAGAGCGCAAGAATAGCCCTGACAAGCAGGTTGGCAAGTTGATTGAGGAAGAGCGCCAAAAACGTCTGGCCAAAATTGATGAAGAAGCAGCGCTTATTCAGGCAGCAGAGCTAGAACGGGCTTCAGAAAATGCGCGTCTGGCGCGTGAGGCAGAAGAGCGCGCAGCTCGCGGCGAGAGTGATTCCTTCGCTGCCGAGGAGGAGCGCGATCTTCCTCCCCCACCGCAATTCTGACTATCGCAAACGCCCTTAGCGTTTCTTTGCTCTAACATAATTGTAGCAATCACAATGGCCGCGCTATCATCCCTTTTGTGATGCTATCCAGTTTTTGACATGAGCATCGAGCACGTCGAGCGGTACTGAGCCTTGTTCCAGAACAGTGTCGTGAAAGGCCCTTAGATCAAAGTCTGCGCCTAATTCGCTTTCCGCCAAAGTGCGCAATTCGCGAATTTTCAGCTCGCCCAATTTATAGGCCAACGCCTGACCGGGCCAGCTAATATAGCGGTTCACTTCGGCTTCAATATTGGCCTCAGTCAGGGCGGTATTATCGAGCATATAGTCAATGGCCTTTTGCTTGCTCCAGCCCTTGGAGTGGATGCCAGTATCGACAACCAAGCGGCAAGCGCGCCACATTTCATAGGATAAGCGGCCCATATTTTTGGCGGGTGTGTCATATAGGCCCATCTCAATGCCCAGACGCTCCGAATATAAGCCCCAGCCTTCGACAAAGGCGGTGAAAAAAGCACCATATTTGCGGAATTGCGAGATCTCCAACTCTTGCTGCAAAGCGATTTGGTGATGGTGACCGGGCACACCTTCATGCACGCTAAGTGCTGGAATTTCCCAAAATGGGCGCTGGTCCAGTTTTGAGGTGTTCACATAATAATTGCCGGCAATACCAATTTCGGGTGATCCGGGGTTATAATAGGCTGTGGTCGTACCTTCGGCAATTTCTGATGGAATTTCCTTAATGCCATAAGGCAAGCGCGGTAATCGGCCGAAAAGTGATGGCATCTGACCGTCGATAATCTTGGTAACCCGCGCCACTTTTTCGAGCAGTTCTTCAGGTGTTTTGGCATAATATTTTGGATTGGTGCGCAGCTCCTCGATAAACGCCTCGCGGCTATCAAAGCCAGCCTCTGCTGCGACCTCTTCCATTTCGGCGCGAATGCGGGCAACTTCTGACAGGCCGATATTGTGCACTTGATCAGCGCTCAAATCCGTGGTGGTCATTTGGCGGATGCGGAAGGCATAATAATCATCGCCGCCCGGCTGTGCAGAGACACCCGGTGCTTTTGCGCATGCGGGTTTATATTCGCCTACATACCAGTCATAATGCTTTTGTAATGCCGGACGAATAAGGGCGTTGATGGTCACTTCGGCCTGAATAGCCAGCCCTTCAAAATCTTTCTGATCCATGGTTGCCGGTTTATTGCGCTTATAGGGCGCATAAAAACGCGATTCTTTTGCATCTTCAACGATCAATCCGGTGATCGAATCTTCGTAATTTTCAATCGCCACACAGGGCAGGGTATAGCCGCCTTTAATGGCTTCATTCGCAACCGCAATGGCTTCGTCATTCACCTTTGCATATTGCTTTAGGCGGTTATTATAGCTCTGAAAATCTGCCGCGTTGCGAAAGGGCAAATTATTAGCAAGCCCGGCGAAATTCTGATGCCAGCCACTGCGATTGGTGAAGTTAATAACACGCTGGCCATATTGATTGGCCTCGATTGTCTGCTGCAAGGTCCGGCGCAAAATGCCGTAATTCACTTTCTCTGCTGCTGTCAGGCTGGCCTCATCAATTGCTTCCAGTCTTTTGAGCAAAACCGACGCTTGTTCAGCCTGGGCATCTTGCGTTTCCAGCGTGTAACTCGCCACCTTGCCATTGGCCTCTGCAATGTCGAGCGATGATGCCAAAGTCGGATTCTGGTCCAGCACATAAGCCCAATAATCATCGATCAGACTGTTTAGATCATCTGACGGTGCGGCCAAGAGCGGCGCGGAAAGAGCAAGCGCCACAGCGCTGACCATGGCCATATTGGCGCGCATCGCCCATCTGGTTTTTTTGGGTTTGAAAGCCTGTGAAGAATTAACAGATAGCTTTGGCATGGCATGTCTTTCTTACTGATGATGATATTGCGCAGAGACTAAACAGACTATCCCTGATTATCCAGCAAAAGAAATAAGTTGTTGGCTGCGTTTATGCGGTCAGCTGTCACCACCACAAATTGCATGGAATTTATCGTGAAACTGTCATCAATGTGCGCTAATGCTGACAATAGATTTTGCAACAAAGGCTGTGATATGACCTCTTTCTTCCGTGCCACGCTCCCTATTTTGACAATGGCCCTCCCATTAGCTGCATGTTCGGCCAATGGTGATGGCGCCTCTGCGGCGGCTGATATTGTCGTCACGCCAGCTCCGGTGGAAGCACAGACAACCGCGTTGCAGCCATCCGGCACAGGGCCGGAGGCATTGCGCAGCTATTATGCAGGCTTAAAGCAGTCACTGCCTGATGCAGGCCCAATGGCTCAGCTTAATTCTTCCAAAACGCTGACCCGTATTGCCTTTGGTTCGTGCATTCAGGAAAATCGGCCACAGACCTTCTGGAACACCATATCGCAGAACAGTCCAGATCTGTTTTTGGCAATTGGGGACAATGTCTATGGCGACACAGGCTCTACATGGGCGGCGGATCTTCCCGCCCTGCGAGCATCTTATGCCAAGCTGGCATCCGCACCGGAATTTCAGGCATTTCGCGCCAAGACGCCGATGATCACTAGCTGGGATGACCATGATTATGGTGCCAATGATGCTGGCGGAACATTCGCTTTCAAGGAATATGCCGAGACCATTTATGAAAATTTCTGGAACGTGCCGAATGAGGTAAAATCCCGTCCGGGCATTTATGAAAGCCATATGGTCGGGCCAGAGGGGCAGCGCGTTCAGATCATTACCCTTGATACGCGGTTTTTCCGTTCGGATATGACCAGATTGCCCTATAGTCCTGATCGCCGTCCGTTAGGCAATTATGGTGAAAATACCGATCCACAAGCGACGATATTGGGCGGTGCACAATGGGCTTGGTTGGAGCAGGAGCTCAATAAACCTGCAGATCTACGCCTGATATTCTCGTCCATTCAGGTCATCACAGAGGCGCATGATTATGAAAGCTGGTCCAACTTTCCGTTGGAGCAGAAGCGTTTTTATCAGATGCTCGCAGACAAGAAGATCGAAAATGCCATATTGTTTTCCGGTGACCGTCATGCAGGCGGCATTTATCGCAAGCAAATTACTGGCTTATCCAAACCGTTATGGGAATTGACATCCAGCTCTTTGAATTTCAGCTTTGGCAGCGGTGATAATGGTAACCGTGAACCAGATAAGCACCGTGTAGGCGGCTTTTTCGCAGATGAGAATTTTGGTCAGATCGATATTGATTGGGCGGCACGCAATGTTAAGCTCAGCCTGATTAAATCTGACGGCAATGTGCTCACCAGTCAGGATGCTCCTGCATTACAATAGAGGTTCAGTGTTTTGCTATAGCTGATTTCTTAGCACCGATATGGGCTAGCATTTCGCTACGCATGGATATTGCTAATTCACGGTCTATCGCATGCAGCGTCAGCGGCACTATGCCAGAGCCGCCAGCTATGCCGAAGACAAGGCTTACTTCACCCAATGGCCGCTGGATAAAATTATCGGTAATATCAACTGACTGGATTTTGCGCAGTGGCAATGCGGTCAGTCTTTGTGACCAATAGCCAGACCGGATGTAGAGAAACTCGCCTGACAGAGAAAAATGATGGTGCCGCCAGCGCAGCCAGAAGTGCAGCGCAGCGGGAAGTGACAGCAAAACTATGGCCGACAAACCCCATATTTCTGACCAGAAAACCGCATTGCTCGCTGCAAATATGGTCAATATCAAAGCTGCTATTGCGCCAACCAGCCATAGAGAGCGGGACACGCGGTGCATTGCGCTTACTGGCATGTTGATATTAATGCCCGGCTCTAATGCTATGGCGCTGGCTTCGTCTATTATGGCCAGCGGTGCAACAACATGATCGCTTTCATTTTTGCCGTCGCTGGCAAGTGATTGGAATTTTAGCGCATACCAGCCAAAGATACGGCGTATTGGCCCGGTGACGAGAATGGCTGTCTGGACCCTATGCAAGGGCATAGCAACATCTGTTAAGGTGAACAGTCCGCGCCGACGGCGAAAACCGTTTTCTGTACGATCCAGTCTAAACCCATATTCGCGCACAAAAACGCTAATTATACCAGTTACAAGGCCCACGACGATTACACCGATTAAGCCAGCCAAGACAGCGATGAACTGTCCGACAAAACCGATACGGCGCAAATTGCTTTCGGCTCCGCTAAATGTTCCGCGTACATTATCAACGCTGCCGTCTGGGTCAGCCTCTAAACCGTCAACAAAGTTGGAAAAGCTAAACCAGTCATCGGGAATGAGAAAATTCAAATTTTGGGATACAGCGAGCAGAAACGCAAAAATCGCCAGCGAAAAGCTGAACATGCCAAGGATGATCAGCCGTTTTGGTGACATTGTGAATAATGGTTCTGTCTCTGGTTCGGCAATATCGTCTTGTGCGACAGCCTGTCCTTCGGGAGGTAAAGCTACGCCGCGTTTGCGTGCCTTGATGGTGTCGCGCAACTCTTCAGCGCGGGCCAACTTAACTGCATTTAATTCGCCATCATCGCCATTGCCAGCGCTGCCTGTTTCCAACTTGACCGTCGCCAAACCCAATAAGCGGGCGATAAGCTTTTGCTCGATATTAACGTCTTGAATCCGCTCATAAGGGATTGAACGGTTATTCTTGCTGATAATTCCGCTTTGGATGCGCACTTCATTCGGGGCGATCTCATACGTGAATTTTCGCCAGCGTAGCCATGCAATGACAGCGAAAATGCAAGTTGCAACCAACAAAGCAAGGCCAACAAACAAACGGCCCATATTGTCATCAATAGAGACCATTGCGGCAATGCTGCCGAACAATAGCTGTGGCACAAAGCTGATGACCTTCATGACCAGACTTAAAGGATGTAGTCTATGCGCAGTGGCGGACGTATTTACTATCTCTGCCGACGGCTCGGCCATCTGATCATGATCGGCAATCGCATCCGTCACTAGATCATTTCCTCACGAATATGCTCGCGCATTTCTTCGCGCATGGCGCTGGCCGTTTCCGGCTCCAGACCAGGCAGAACAACAACGCTGTTATGCGTCCCAGCGGTGTGAACAATCAAACGCGAAACATTGTTGATCCGTTCAATCGGGCCTTGGCTGACGTCAATATGCTGAACGCGGTTAAACGGCACTATGGTGTCAGTGCGGAACAGAAACCCGCGCAAAACGCGCAATCGGTCATCTTCCATTGCATAGCCCCAACGGCGGAATTGACGGCCTGGAATGATCAGCACAGCGATAAGCCAAAGCAATGCACCCATGGCTGTTAGCGGACCAAAGCCAGTTATATCCTGCGCTGCCAAGATGATATCACCAACAATGAATCCGGCCAATATAGGCAGAAATGTTAGACCATTTACGATCCGCAACACCATTTTGTAGGATGTGTGCAAAGGCGTGAGGCCCAGATTATAGCTGCTCTGCAATGGTGCATTATCTTGCCCAAATTGCGGCATAGGCGGGGTTGCTCCCTGTCCGCTAGACAAAGTCGCATCATCATTTGGCGCAGCGGTAGCGGCACTGTCTGTCATATCTTGCTCCCTAAGCCTGATATGGCAAGAGTGTATTATATTTGCAAGTCAGTGATGTAATGACCTTATGCGGCCCCGTCTTTATGCGGCTTTCTCTTTGGCTAACGCACTTTCTGCCTGATCCATCAATTCGGCAATAATTTCGGCAACGCTTTGCTGCGCTTTCACCATGCCAACCGATTGACCGGCCATCAACGAACCATTTTCAACATCGCCATCAATCACGGCACGTTTCAGCGCGCCAGCCCAGAAATGCTCGATCTGCAGCTGCGCTTCATTCATATCCACACTGCCTTCATCCAGCAGATTGGCGACTTCGCGCTGCTTGGCGGTAAATTCCTCTGTGCCTTTGTTTTTCAACGCGCGGACAGGAATGACCGGCAAACGCGGGTCGATTTGGACGCTGGAAATCGCATCGCGTGCATTGCCTTTCAAAAAGGCTTTTTTGAAATTCTCATGCGCTATACATTCATGGGCGCAAACAAAGCGCGTGCCCAATTGTACGCCGGCCGCACCCATTTCCAGATAGCTGGCAATCGCTTCGCCGCGGCCAATGCCACCCGCCACAAAGACAGGTACTTGCGCAGCGATATCGGGCAACATTTCCTGCGCCAAAACACTGGTCGAGACGGGGCCGATATGGCCGCCGGCTTCCATGCCCTCTATCACCAACGCATCAACGCCGGAACGAATAAACTTCTTGGCCAATGCCATGGCAGGGGCAAAGCAAATCAGCTTAGCGCCAGTGGCCTTGATGGCTTCGATACTGCCCTTGGGCGGCAGGCCACCCGCCAGCACAATATGGCTGACTGCATGCTTGCCGCATATCGCAATCAGGTCCATCAAATCCGGGTGCATGGTTATCAGATTGACGCCAAACGGCTTATCCGTGCGTTTCTTGGTCTCGGCAATTTCATTGTCCAGCAAATCGGTTGTCATCGCGCCGCACGCAATAACGCCAAAACCACCGGCATTGGAAATAGCGCTGACCAGATGTCGTTCGGAAATCCAGCTCATCGCGCCGCACATAATCGCAACATCACAGCCCAGAAAGTCGGTGCCGCGTTGCATAAGGGTTTTTGTGTTTTTCATGAAAGACCTCTAGCCGCGAGAGATGAATTGGGGCAAGATATTTTCATTCAATTTAGCGGATTGCAGGAGAATGAAAGTGTACTTTTCCAGATTAGGAGTGCTTTTGCTATTGTCTGCAATGGTGTCCTTAACCGCTGCTGCCATAACCCCTGCCAACGCAAACTTAGCTAAAGTGGGCGATAAGTATTTTCTGAAAGAAGAAACCAAATCGTCTTATAACAAAGATGGTAGTTCAGGTAATTCTTCCGGTGGTGGAGTGCTGGTCGAAGAAGTTATTGAAATTCGCCAAGATGGTTGGGTGGTTGAATATAGTTTGCCTGAAGACACGCCGGACCAACAAAAGCTATCGCAATGGCAGTTTCCCGCTAAAATCTTCAAGCGGTTTTCTGGTGAGTGGGAATTTTTAAATGAGGAGACTGCTATAGCGCGTCGAGACAAATGGCTATCGCAGTCAGAAATTCCAAAAGAGGCCTGCAATTCATATGTCTTCACATGGACTTTAGTCAAAATCGAATGTGACCCAAATTCTGCTATTGGCATAGCGCAGAGTTACGATACTGGATTTTGTGAATTTTCTAAGCGTTCTGCTGTTACGTTGTTTGATGGCGCAATGCCTGTAATTCTTGAAGTTACTGAAACGGGAGCGAACGGTTTTTCTCTTGAAGGGAAAAGCAGCGTTGACGCTTCATACGTTATACAAGCAGATGCAAAAAACGACGTAATTATTGCCCAAATAAATGGCGATGAATTGTCTTATTCTGATGCGCTGTCGGCACGCGAAAAAGAGAATGTGTCCGGTAACATAAATGTCTCAATATCGTCGGACGTAAATGGGTGTCTAGAAAAGAGAATTATCTCTACAGACATCACAAAGGTTGCGCCAGACGGACAAACGGAAATGCGGGAATCGACACAAATACTGACCCGCAAATTACTAGACTCAACAGATAATTAAGCGCCCTCAACCCTCTCCATCCAAACCGTAAGCGGTGTGCAATACGCGCACGGCCAGCTCGGTTTCGTCTTCGTGGATCAGCACGCTCACCTTAATCTCTGACGTGGTGATGGCCTGAATATTGATGCCGCGATCAGCCAATGCGCCGAACATGGTGCTGGCGATACCGGCATTGCTGCGCATGCCCACGCCAACGGCAGAGATTTTTGCCACCCGCGTATCGTGCAGCAAGCGGTTATAGCCCACCTTGTCCTGCGCCTTTTCCAACAGGTCGAGCGCTTTGGTCAGATCGGCCATGGGCACGGTGAAGGTCACATCGGTCTCGCCCTTATCGCGCCCGACATTCTGAATAATCATATCAACATTGATGGCGGCTTCCGCCAGCGGCGCAAAGATCGCTGCCACAGAGCCGGGCGTATCGGCAACGCGTGTCAGTGTCACTTTGGCTTCATTCTTGTCGGCGGCGATGCCGGTGATCAATTGCTGTTCCACGCCCAATTTCTCCATTTCTTCTTCGCTGACGATCATCGTGCCGGGCAGATCATCCGCCACGGGTGCGCCTTCTTCGGTGAAGGAAGACAAGACCTGTATCGCCACATTTTTCCGCATGGCCAGCCCGACGGAACGGGTCTGCATCACCTTCGCCCCGACACTGGCCAATTCTAATATCTCTTCAAAGGTAACGGCTTTCAGCTTTTGCGCGCGCGCCACAATGCGCGGATCGGTCGTATATATGCCGTCAACATCGGTGTAGATATCGCAGCGGTCCGCCTCTAGCGCAGCGGCAACCGCCACGGCGCTGGTATCAGAACCGCCGCGGCCCAATGTGGCAATGCGGCCATCTTCGCTGCGTCCCTGAAAGCCGGGAATAACCGCAACACTGCCTGCCTTCATGCTGCCCAGCATGTCGCCAGCTTCAATATCATCAACGCGCGCCTTGCTATGGGCGGCGTCGGTCATGATGGGGATTTGCCAACCCAGCCAGCTGCGCGCCGATACGCCCATGGCCTGTAATGTGATCGCGAGCAGTCCGCTGGTGACCTGTTCACCACTGGCCAGCACCACATCATATTCCTGCGGATCATAAAGCGGGCTGGCCTCGCGGCAGAAATTGATCAGCCGGTCGGTTTCCCCCGCCATGGCAGAAACCACAACGGCCACTTCATCGCCTCTATCGGCCTGTGCTTTTACGATTTCGGCCACCCGGCGGATGCGTTCTATGCCCGCCATTGAGGTGCCACCAAATTTCATTACGATGCGTGCCATGAGCGGGCAATCCTGAAAAATTTTGGCCGCACTTTACAGATTGACCATCTAAAGCTTCTTATTGTTCGCAAAAACACCATATTGGGTGTAGAAAACGTAACATGCTGATAGTCAGGGGAAAGAGCGATGGCAAGTAGAGCTGCATCACAAAACGGATCAATCGTCTCTTCTGAGGCTGAGCATTTTGGCAAGCTGGCGGCTGATTGGTGGGATCCAAAGGGCAGCTCTGCCATGTTGCACAAACTTAACCCTGTTCGGCTGCGCTATATTAGAGAAGCCATTGGCCGGCATTTTGCTGTTTCAGAACGTGAGCGTAAACCGTTAGCAGGTAAGCGCGTGCTTGATGTAGGGTGCGGGGCAGGGCTGCTCAGCGAGCCTTTAGCGCGGATGGGCGGCACAGTAACCGCATTGGATGCTGCGCCAGAAAATGTGGAAGCGGCAAAGGCACATGCTTTGCTCAGCGGATTAGAGATAGATTATCGTGCTGTGCCTGTTGAACAATTGGCGGATAAAAATTTCGATCTGGTGACCGCGCTAGAGGTGATTGAACATGTTGCCGACCCGGCGCAATTTGCTGCGGCATTGGTGGAGCATTTGGCGGATGATGGTCTGTTAATCCTGTCCACACCCAATCGCACAACATTATCAAAATTGCTGATGGTCGATGGCGCCGAATTAATGGGCATGATCCCGCGCGGAACCCATGATTGGGACAAATTTTTGGTCCCTGAAGAGATTGAAAGCATGTTTGCAGAACTGGGCATGAAAATGTCCGCACTTACGGGCATCGCTTTTGATCCGCTGCGGGGCTTGCATTTGGGTGACAATGTTCAGCTCAACTATATTGCTTGTTTCACGCGCAGCAATTAGGTCGCTTGCATGACGTCTAAGCCAATAGCACGCAATTACACACCGGCTGACAAGGCCGCGTGTCTGGCGATTTTTGATGGCAATACACCGCCTTATTTTGACCCTTCAGAACGCCCCTTGTTTGAGAGCTTTCTTGATGATCCGCGTGGCCCTTATCTGGTGCTTGAGCAGCAGGGCGCGATTGTAGGCTGTGGCGGCTTTGCGCGTGAAGATGATGGAACCACCATAAGCTTCACATGGGGAATGGTAGACAGAAGCCAGCATAAATCAGGGCTGGGTCGACTTTTAACAGAGGTTCGGCTGCAACGCATAGGTGCATTGGATAATGTGCAATCCATCCAGCTTAATACTACGCCGCAAATTGCACCTTTTTTTGAACATATGGGTTTTCGCCGCACACGGTTTGAAGCTGATGGCTATGCTCCCGGCATGGACAAAGTCACCATGGAGAAGTCAGCATAGTATCATAGCGGTTAGTTGTGCGAGTGCTGCGTCAAAAATCCACATCCGGATAATGTTTGGGCGGATTAATGCCGCCCATACGATCAGCCAATAATGGCCGGAATGATGGCCGCGATTTGAGCACGCTATACCATGTATGTGCCTGACTATGGCCAGCCCAATCTATCCCGCCTAGATAATCTGCAACAGAAATTTGCGCAGCAGCAGCAAGGTCGGCCATGCTTAAAGTTGAGCCAGCAAGCCATGAACGACTATCGACCAGATAGTCGAGATAATCGAGATGGGTGTTTGCACGGCGCATAGCCTCACGCAGGATACTCGCATTGGGCGATTCACGTGTTACCAAGCGCTTCTTCATTCGCTCATGAAGCAGCGGCGCCACGACATCGCCATAGAAATGTTCTTCAAACAATGCGACCAAGCGGCGTATTTCGGCGCGATATGTGGCGGTTCCACCCAATAAAGGATTGCGGTCCTCGGTCTCTTCCAGATATTCGCAAATGGCGCGGCTGTCTTTCAGGACCAGTTTGCGTTCTGTATTGGCAAGCACTGGCGTGCGGCCAGCAGGGTTGAGATCAAGAAAATCGTCACGCATTTCCCATGGATGCTCGGCCACAAGTTCATAGCCAATGCTCTTCTCACTCATCAGCAACCGCACCTTGCGTGAAAAGGGACAGAGAGGGAATTGGTAAAGTTGCCACATACCCCTCTTTTGCAGCAGCCAGAGAGAATCGTCCACAGTCATTATGATGAAACTGGCGATATGTGGTGGACAAATGGCTCTTCACTTTGCGCCACAGACTGATCGCACCAGTGAAGACATATATGTGCAGCAGCGGAAGATTGTTTTGTGAAGGTGTTCACTTGTAATTCAAATTCATAATAATATGTCTTTGCTCGAACAGGGGTGTTCAATAGGAGTTGATATGAAAAAGACTATTATTTCAATTTTGGCAATTGGCGCTGCCACTGCGGCATCGCCCGCAATGGCGCAAAGCAATGATACACAAGCTGAATTTTATGTCGGTGCCAGTGCTGGATATCACGATGTTGGTGATCTTCCAATTGTCGGTACGGTAGATGGCATCATCTTGGGCGGCTATGCTGGTGTTGACGTGCCAATTGGTGAGACGATTATTATCGGCCTTGAAGGCAATTACCATTTCGGTACAAGCGATATTGATAGCGAATATGGCATTGCCGCCAAGCTCGGCACACGGGTAGGCAATAATGGCCAGGTCTTCCTTCGTGGTGGTTATCAGGAAGTAGACTTTGACCTGGGAAATATCGTTGGCGGAGGCGTTCCGGCTGGCCTAGACGATAGTGACGGCGATTATCTTGTTGGAGTTGGTGGGCAGATCAGCACAGGCAACAATATCGGCCTCCGTCTTGTCGTCGACACAATCGGCTTTGACACCGTACGAGCGACTGTGGGCGTACAATATAATTTCTGATTATATGTGCATGATAAAACCCCTCTGCCTATCAGCAGAGGGGTTTTATGTGTCTGGTTTTAGTAAAACCGACTATTCCGCAGCAATAGCGGTTTCGCTTAACGGCACTGGCAAACGGTCCACCATTTCTTTCGGGCAAATTTGCCAGAATTTGGTGCTGTAATTGTCCCATCCATCCAGAATTTCCTGACCCCATTTGCTCGCGGTCATCTGTACATGCTGTTCAATCAGTTCGCGCAATTGGGTTTCCCAATGCGCACTGTCCAAGCGTTGCCACGTGATGGATTCAGGGTTTGCGCGTTTTTCAAACTCGTCTTTCAGGTCAAGCACATAGGCCATGCCGCCGGTCATGCCCGCACCGAAATTGCTTCCGGTCTTGCCCAAGATAACCGCAACGCCGCCCGTCATATATTCGCAGCCATTTGCGCCAATACCTTCGACGACAACTTGTGCGCCGCTATTGCGAACGGCAAAGCGTTCACCTGCGCGGCCAGCCGCGAAAAGATAGCCCGATGTCGCGCCATATAATACGGTGTTGCCGATGATGACATTATCTTGGCTTACCAATGATGAGCTAACAGTAGGGCGGACTGAGATAATACCGCCTGACAATCCTTTGCCGACATAGTCATTGGCATCACCAAAGACTTCGAGCCGTATCCCTTGGCACAAAAATGCACCCAATGATTGGCCAGCACTGCCACGCAACCGGACATGGACATAGCCATGTGACAAGGACCGCATGCCAAAACGCTCTGTAATTTCCGCAGACAAGCGTGTGCCAACTGCGCGGTGCGTGTTGCTGACATTATAGGCCATTTGCATCTTTTCGCGGCGCTCAAACACTGGCGCTGCGTCACGCAACATCTGTGCATCCAGACTATCCGGAACAGGGTTGCGATCACCCGGTACATTGAAGCGGCGCGCGTCATCTGGCGCATCAACTTTGGCCAAGATCGGATTAAGGTCCAAATCGTCAAGATGCTCAGCACCACGGCTGACTTGGCGTAGCAATTCGGTGCGTCCAATAATCTCATCCAGAGAGCGATAACCCAGCTTGGCCAATATGGCGCGGACATCTTCTGCGATGAAGGTCATCAAATTGATGACTTTTTCCGGCGTTCCAGTGAATTTCTCACGCAGCCGTTCATCCTGCACACACACACCAACGGGGCAGGTATTGCTGTGACACTGGCGGACCATGATGCAGCCCATGGCGACAAGGCTCAATGTGCCGATGCCATATTCTTCAGCGCCCAAAATCGCAGCAATAACGATATCGCGGCCGGTTTTCAGGCCACCATCTGTCCGCAACCGGATACGATGGCGCAAATTGTTGAGTGTCAGAACCTGATTGACCTCAGAAAGGCCCATCTCCCATGGCGTGCCTGCATGTTTGATGCTGGTTTGCGGTGAGGCACCTGTGCCGCCATTATGGCCAGAGACCAGAATGACATCGGCATGGGCTTTGGCCACACCAGCGGCAATGGTGCCAATACCGGCAGACGCTACCAGCTTCACACACACCCGTGCGCGTGGGTTGATCTGTTTCAGATCGTAAATCAGCTGTGCCAGATCTTCGATGGAGTAGATGTCGTGGTGCGGTGGCGGGCTGATCAATGTCACACCCGGGGTCGAGTGGCGCAATTTTGCAATAAACTCACTTACCTTAAAGCCCGGTAGTTGTCCGCCTTCACCTGGCTTTGCACCTTGTGCGACCTTAATTTCTATCTCTTCACAGGCGCCGAGATATTCAGCGGTAACACCGAAGCGGCCCGATGCGACCTGTTTAATCGCGCTATTGCCATTATCACCATTGCTATAGGGCTGATAGCGTTCCTTGGACTCGCCGCCTTCACCCGATACGGCTTTCGCGCCGATCCGGTTCATAGCGATGGCCAGTGTTTCATGAGCCTCTGGCGACAACGCGCCTAGCGACATGCCGGGGGTGATAAACCGTTTGCGGATTTCGGTGATCGCTTCGACTTCGTCCAGTGCCACTGGCTCGCGCACATTGGTGAACTCCATCAAATCGCGCAGCGCCATGGGCGGCTGGTCCTCCAGCGCTTTGGCAAAGCGGCGATAGGTGGAATAGCTGTCATTGGCGACAGCGGTTTGCAGCATATGCATCATATCGGCGGAATAACCGTGCGTTTCGCCGCCTTCCCGTTGGCGATAAAAACCACCAATGGGCAAGCGCGCAACCAGCGTATCATAGGCCGCTTCATGGCGTATCTGCGCATTTAACTGGAGCGAGGCATAGCCTTCACCAGAGATTTTGGACGGCATGCCGGGGAACAGGTCATTTACCAGTCCGCGGCTCAGGCCGACGCTTTCAAAATTGTAACCGCCGCGATAGCTGGAAATAACGGATATTCCCATTTTGGCCATGATCTTGCGCAGGCCTTCACTTATCGCATCGCGGTAATTGGCAATGGCTTCAGTCAAGGTGAGCCCAGGACATAAATCGCGATTATGCCGGTCAACGATTGCTGCTTCAGCCAAATAGGCATTCACGGTTGTCGCCCCAACGCCGATTAATACGGCGAAATCATGCGTTGTCATGGCTTCGGCCGAACGCACATTGATAGAGGCAAAGGAACGCAGCCCCTGACGGACCAAATGGGTATGAACACCGGCCACCGCCAATATCATGCTGACGCCAATATTGTCTGCGCCTATGGTTTCGTCAGTCAGAAAAATTTCCGTCTTGCCGGAGCGTACGGCTTCCTCAGCCTCCACCCTTAAGCGGGCTATGGCGGTACGCAGGGCGGAACCATTTTTCTTGGCCTGGGCAATATCATCTGTTTTATAAGTACAATCGATATCCGCAGCTTTTTTACCAAAGCTGGCTCTTAACCGATACCAGTCATCATTGGACAAAACGGGTGTGTCGAGCACCAGCACATTTTCATTCTGGCTATCTTCTTCCAATATATTTGCCAGATTGGAAAAGCGGGTTTTTAGGCTCATCACATGGCGTTCGCGCAAGCTGTCGATAGGCGGGTTAGTGACCTGACTAAAATTTTGCCGGAAAAACTGGCTGATAGGACGCGGTTTATCACTGATAACCGATAAAGGTGTATCATCGCCCATGGAGCCAATCGCTTCTTTGCCGCCTTCGGCCATGGGCGCCAATATCAGCTCCATATCTTCCAATGTCAGACCAGCGGCAACCTGACGCGCTGTTAGTTCAGCGCGGTTCCATGCCGATGGCTGGGCTGTCTTGTCGGCTGGCAGGTCATTGAGCGTCAAAAACTGTTTGACCAGATTTTCATAGGGCTGTTCGGAGGCAATGCGGTTTTTAATGGCATCATCTTTGTACAACATGCCATCGCTCAGCGTCACGGCGATCATTTCACCCGGGCCAAGTGCACCTTTTTCAATGACATCCAGCTCATCAATCGCCACCATGCCGGTTTCTGAACCGATAACCAGCAAATCATCGCGGGTGCGGGTGTAGCGCAGCGGACGCAGAGCATTACGATCAACGCCGGCAACAGCCCAATCGCCATCTGTCATGGCCAAGGCTGCGGGGCCATCCCATGGTTCCATCACGCTTGCCATATATTGGTACATGGCATGATGCCTTTCGGGCATATCGGCGTCATGCTGCCATGCTTCCGGTACTAGCATCAATTTGGCTGTCGGCGCATCGCGTCCTGCACGGCAGATGGTCTCAAACACCGCATCCAGTGCCGCCGTGTCAGAAGCATCGGCTGGAATAACCGGCTTTATGTCTTCGGATTCATCGCCAAAAGCCAGACTGGCCATTTTAATCTCATGGCTTTTCATCCAGTTTTTGTTGCCCCTGATGGTGTTCACTTCACCATTATGTGCGAGCGAACGAAAAGGCTGGGCCAGCCACCATTGCGGAAAGGTGTTGGTGGAATAGCGTTGATGGAAGATCGCCAAACGGCTGATGAAACGCTCATCATTCAGGTCAGGATAGAATACGGCCAGACTTTCCGCGAGGAACAGGCCTTTATAGACAATATTGCGGCAGGACAGGCTGCAAAGATAAAAGTCTTTAATCTGCGCAGCAATGACGCGCTTTTCAATCCGGCGACGGACGAGATAAAGACGCTTTTCAAATTCTGCTTTGGCGGCGTCATCAGGGCCCTCATCGCCAAATTCCGGCCCAGCGATCATAATCTGCTCGATCTCAGGCCGCGTATTGTTGGCTTTTTGGCCAATAACTGACGTATCAACTGGCACCTGACGCCAGCCATAAATAGTAAAACCGGCATCAATGATTTCAGCTTCGACCAGAGTGCGGCACGTTTCTTGAGCATTCAAATCAGTGCGTGGCAGGAATATCATGCCCACTGCCAGGATATTTTGCAGAACCTGATGCCCTGATGCTGCTATGGCATCATCAAAAAAGCGGACGGGCAATTCCACCAGCAATCCTGCGCCATCGCCTGTCTTGCCATCAGCATCAACCGCACCGCGGTGCCAAACCGCTTTTAGCGCATCAATGGCCGACGCAACAACACGGCGCGAAGCCTGCCCATTGGTAGAGGCAACCAGACCCACACCGCAGGCATCTGATTCAAATTCAGGGCGGTACATGCCTTCACGCGCCATGCGCTCATGTTCAGGAGTTGCAAATTGCATTGCTTTTAATACTCTTCTTCTGGTGTTTGTTCGCTGTCTGCGTCAGCATCTGAGTCCGTTATATCAACATCCAACAGGTCGTATAATTTTTCACGCTCGGCGTCAGATAAGTCCTTACGAGACCGGATTGGTGGCAAATGCGCTGTCTCTTTAATAACAATCTCGCTCATAGTGGCCATGCGCTCAAACATAGCGGGCACCAACTCGGCGGATGCGGCCAGCACATCTTGGCTGGTGTAAATCGACATACTTTCTGAAGCGAATTTGCTGCCAGTCTCGGTGGAAAAAAAGGCGTTCATTTCTGCCAATTCATTTGCGGTGAATCTTCTCGCATAGGCTTTTGCCAAACCTGCTCGGATAGTCGGTTCAAACTCGTCGGTAACATCTACCATCATGTCCAGCATAACCTTGACCAGGATCTTTTGTCGTTCTTCAAAATGAGGATCGATAATGGCGGTTATCTCAGCCATTGTCACAGTGTCATTAATGCCAATTTGTTCAGCCGAGACGCCCGAAAATACAGCAATTTCGGCCATAGGCAGGTGATTTAATGAGCCCAGCATTGGCTCCAATAATTGATTAAAAGTATCGCCCATGATCCGGCGATAACTGCCAGGCGGCAATATTTTTAAGGCAACCTGCTCACCCAATTCCAGCCGTTCCGGCGCAATAGGTTCATCATTCGCAGGAAATGCATCTTTGAATATATTGGCAAAGATTTTGTCAGAATCAGACGCTACTGCTTCGTCTTGTTCATATTCGCCAAGATCAACATCCGCATCTACTACTACCCCGTCTTCTTGGGCATAGGCAGGTGCGGTTAGTCCGATGGATGAAGCTAGCAACATTGGTGCTACGAATATATGCATGGTGTTTATAGGGCGTTTGGACATCTTATTCCTCCGCAAAATATTGCGTAAAAACCTCAGTTGTTTTTGCGATAATCACATCTGAATTGTCATCACTGACCTTTTTGCCCCATTGTTCCGATAGTTTGGCAATTTCCGGTGCCAAGGAGCCCAATTTGTTAGCTGCGCCTGACAATACAAAGGTCGCCGCCAGCGCTTGATCCTCAGGCGAGGCTTTTTCCGTTAAATTATTGGCGATTTCGTCAATCAGCTTATCAGTTTCTGCGCTGTCCGCTCCCAATTTTGCACCAGCAGCAACGCCGGATTTAAAAGCCTCTTGCCCGATAGGCGTATTCAGATAGGCAACTGCGACAGAGATTTGTTTGTTCGTCATTTCGCCTGCCAACATCGACGCCAGTTGCGATTGCACATTGGGCAGATCGGCGACCATGAAATCCCGCAAAACCGGTTTTAAGGTGGAAATAAGATTATCGACCAATTTAGGATGGTCTTTAAATATTGGTGCCGATGCAGGGTCTGCGAATAAGGCAGCGCGAAATTCTTTCTCAAAACCTTCGCGCAGGGATATGTCTACAGTTTCGGCATTGAGCATTAACGCGGCCAAAGCCAATGCTTCGCTATTTTCTGTTTCAGCTGCAATATCGGGCGTGCCCAAGGGGCCAGCAACGGCATTGGCAGGCATGGTTGTACAAAGCGCCAATGCTGAGATCATGACCAATTTACGCATATTCAGACTCCTCATTCTGCTTCAGCGAATTTTAGGATGACATTTTCAAGAACTTCTTCCAATTCGCGGTCTTCTTCAGGCGTACTTTCATTCGCCCAATCGGCTTCAATCTGGTTGCGCTGCTCGCGAAGGCTTGTCATTTTTCGACCAGTCGGCGTGAACGCAAATTTCAATAGGTCTGCTCTGACCTGCTTGTCCCAACCGCCGACAGATTGCGCGACCGAATTTTCGACCAGCTTCTCCAAATCCTCGGATGATATATTGCCGTCCGGGTCTTCGGCAGCGCCAGAGAGAATAGATGACATGTCTAGATTGTTTTCTGTGCTCTCGCGGATAACACGATAGCTATCCGTAGCGAAAAACCGCGTGGCATTCTCAATGTCTTCCAATTCAAGGTTCTTGGCATAAAATTTTGCCAAATTGTCATAAAGGGCAGGGTATGAATCTTTTGTTTGTTTGACGATTACCGGCATTACTGCAGCAACCAGCGCATCAAGAAAGCCCGGTGAAGCTTCTTCCAATTCCGCAAATTCGGGGATTTCGCTATAAGCAATATAGATTTGACTGGACATGCTGGCCAGCAACTCATCGCTAAAATTCGCATCGCCCTGTTGCAGAATAGCCATCTCATAGGCTGCTTTGTACAGCGCATCTTCCTCGCTTGACTGGATAAGCGGACCATCAGCATGTATTCCGGCAAAAGCAGGCTGTGTGGCAAGCAAGGCCAGAGCGAGGATGAAGGGTTTTTTGGTCATAGTCGGTTACTTTCGTGCAGCGGCTTTTAGATATGTGTGCATATGTTCTGCCACATCGCGGCCATCACGAATAGCCCACACCACCAAAGAGGCGCCGCGCACAATATCGCCTGCTGCAAAAACGCCATCAAGATTGGTCATCATCGTCTTGTGGTCAACCAGCAAAGTGCCCCAACGCGTAACTGTTAGCTCTGGTGCATCAAACATTTGGGGCAGGGCCTCTGGCTCAAAACCCAAAGCGCCGATGACAAGGTCGGCTGGCATATTGGTGGTTGCACCGGTGACAGGTTCCGGCGAACGACGTCCTGAAAAGTCAGGGGCGCCTAACCGCATTTGCTGAACTTCCACGCTCTCTACTTTGTCGCTGCCATGTACAGCCAGAGGGGCAGACAGCCAGACAAATTCAACGCCTTCTTCTTCTGCATTTTGTACTTCACGCTGAGAGCCGGGCATATTGTCACGGTCACGGCGGTACAGGCATTTTACCGATTTTGCACCTTGGCGAATGGCTGTGCGTACACAGTCCATGGCGGTATCACCGCCGCCTATAACGATGACATTCTTGTCTTTTGCGGACAGATCACCGCAATCAAATTGCTGAAGATCATCACCGAAACCGCGCCGATTGGATGATGTCAGATAATCAAGGGCAGGGTGAACACCGGCAAGATCAGTACCCGGGGTGGTGAGGTCGCGCGCTTTATAAACGCCTGTTGCAACCAGCAGAGCATCATGCTTGGCGCGCAATTGGTCCAGTGTGGCATCGCGGCCAACGTCAAACCCCTGATGAAAAACGATGCCGGCCTCCATCAGCCGTTCGATACGCCGCATGACCACTGGCTTTTCCAGCTTAAAACCGGGGATGCCATAGGTCAAAAGCCCGCCCGCGCGATCATAACGATCATAGACATGCACATCATAGCCGCCCATGCGCATATATTCAGCCGTAGCCAGACCTGCCGGACCAGCGCCGATAACGCCAATAGATTGCCCGCGTGCCGGGCCGACGGCAACGGGCTCTACCCAGCCATTATCCCATGCAGTATCGGTAATATATTTCTCAACCGATCCGATGGTGACAGCATCATGGCCGGAAAACTCAATGACGCAATTGCCTTCGCAAAGCCGGTCTTGCGGGCAGATGCGCCCGCAGATTTCGGGCATGGTAGATGTCGCGTTTGACAGCTCATAAGCTTCACGTAAGCGGCCTTCCGCAGTGAGTTTCAACCAATCGGGAATATGGTTGCCTAAAGGACAATGGTTTGAACAATAAGGCACGCCGCATTGGGAACATCGGGCGGATTGCTCCTTTGCAACCCGCTTCGCATAAAGATCGGAAATTTCTTCAAAATCGAGCGCACGCACCTTGGCATCCCGTTTGACAGGGTATTGCTGGTCGCGGTCAACAAATTGCAGCATTTTTTCTGGCGTTTCATCGCCCATAGTCACTTCCCGATTGCATTAATATTGGGTGCAGAACATTCAGCCATTACGCAGGATCGTATTTGCACTGCTGTTCTTGCTAAAGTCTGATAAGCCAAGATTCGGCTTTTGTCACGCGAAAAACATTGCATAGGACAGCTATACTTACCTATAATTTAGAGATTAAACGCAGCAAACGCGGGTAGAGAGGTTTTTATAAATTATTAAGGCCGATTTGTACTTATATGTGTCATATCTATCGTCTAATACAAAAAATAGCGACAATGTCGTATCCCATCATTATGAGATGCAGGGTATTGATAGAATTTACCCCAATAGCTGGAAAAGTACCCAATGTCGTTTTTGCAAATGCTGATTATCGCCATCGTTCAGGGGATTAGCGAGTTTCTGCCCATATCGTCCTCCGGGCATCTTATCCTCATCCAATATGCCACCAGCTTTGGCGATCAAGGGCCGCTGATAGATGTTGCTGCCCATATTGGTTCATTACTGGCTATTATCACCTATTTCTTCCGTGATGCCATGGGGCTGGCCAAAGGCGGGCTGGCGACTATTGGCATAGGCAAGGCACCGGAAGAGCGCAGACTGTTCTGGTGGATTGTTATCGGCACAATTCCAGCAGTTATTTTTGGGCTTTTTCTTAAATTGGGTGGCTATCTGGAAGGCCTGCGCTTTGCAGAGCTGATTGCCGTCAATCTGATCGTTTATGGCATATTGCTGGGCATTGCTGATCGTTATGGCCGCTCTGACCGCAGCTATGAAGATATGACGTTGCGCGATGGCATCATTGTTGGCCTGTCACAGGCATTAGCACTTATTCCGGGCACCAGCCGTTCAGGCGTCACCATGACGGCGGCGCGGTTCCTGGGTTTTGGCCGGGTTGAAGCGGCGCGCTTTTCATTCCTTTTGTCCATACCGGCAGTTGCTGGCGCTGGCGTGCTTATCGTGCCTGATCTTTTTGAAGCGGGCAGCGAACTGGTCGTGGAGGCACTGATTGTCGGCGCGCTAACCTTTGTGGCGGCATTGGCAACAATGGCGTTTTTGATGCAGTTTCTGAAACGTGCATCAATGATGGTGTTTGTGATTTACCGTGTGGCTATGGGCATATTGCTTTTGGTGCTGCTCAATATGGGCACCATAGGTTCTGCTGTAAGCGGTTAAGATACTGGCTTAGCCATTGTCTCAGCCGACGTTTTCACCAATGGCCTGACCAAGCAAGTGACCAGATAGCCATGCATTTTCAATGCGCGGGCCGGATAACCAATCCCCGCAAAGGCCAAGCTGCCGATCATTATCCCACAAAAAGGGCGTATCACTCCGTTCGACCTGCGGCACCATGGCATAGCGCCAGCGATGCGCAGCTGCGATGATCGGGTCTGGCAATTTTGACAATCCTATAGCCGAGGTCAAGGCTTCGCGCATCATCCCCGCAATGACCTCTTTATCCTCTTCCAAATATTGCTGAGACCATTTGGGATTGGCCTGAATAACCCAATTTTCTGTGTCCTGTCTGCCAGGCTTTGCATTGTTGCGTGCGGCCCAGCCTATTGGCCCATGGTCGCGAATTGTTTGTATCTCAGTATCCAGAGCAGCTTCAAAACCCAGCATGACGGTCCAGCATGGTGCTGACTCAATGTCTGAAGCCTTGTTCGCAAAATCGATATTGTGCTCTGCAACCAATGGCGCGACTTGCTCGGCGGGTACGGCAATAATGACTATGGCAAAGGGGCCGTGATTCCTGCCTTTTTCAGTTGTCATCATCCAGCCATCATCATGGCGGGCAATGCTGGCAATGCGTTTCGCCCAATGCACATCATGCGCATTGGCCATGGCTCTTATCGGTGCGTTCATTCCCGGAACACCAACCCAGGCATCTGCGCCTGCCTCTGGCCAAGGTGCAATAATAGTTTGGGCCGCCCATTCTTCACTTTGTTTGGCAAAATGGGGGTCGCGCGCCGTAAAATATTGCGCACCATGGTCGAAATGGCGTTCTGTGCCATTGTCATCTGTCATGCGGCGCGTGGACATGCGCCCACCCGGCCCACGGCCTTTATCAAACAGCTCCACTTTATGCCCAGCGGCAACCAAAGCATTGGCAGCGGCCAGCCCAGACATGCCGGCGCCAATAATGGCTATTGTTTGAGGTGTGGGCGATGCGGGCATGATTGTGGTTCCTGTTTTTGGATAGCCTGTGAGATGTTGATGCAAGGTGGGAAAAACAAGACTATAATCATCGCTTGCACATCTGGCACAAATGGCAATAACCAATATATCGATAAACAATCAGGAGAGCGAAAATGTATAGCCATATGATGGTCGGCAGCGACGATATTGAACGGTCTAAGACTTTTTACGATGCGACCTTTGGCGCTATTGGCGGTAATCCGGGTATCATCGACCCCAAAGGCCGGTTAATTTATATGCACAATGACGGCCTTTTCCTCGTCACACCCCCCATTGATGGAGAGCCTGCCAGTTGCGGCAATGGCATGACCGTGGGCTTTGCGATGGCCAATCCGGAAGAAGCGGATGCATGGCATGCAGCGGGCGTGGAAGCGGGCGGTACAGCCATTGAAGACCCACCAGGTGTTCGTGAAGGCAATGGCATGAAAATGTATCTGGCCTATTTGCGCGACCCGGACGGCAATAAGCTATGTGCACTGCACAGAATGTAATTGGCCACTTTATATTAGGAGGCGTGTGTTGAGCGATCAGGAAACACGACTCCATAATGATCTGGATTCGCTGGGTATCAGTTTTGAGCAGGTTGATCACCCAGCGGTTTTCACCGTGCTGGAAAGCAACCAGATTGAAAAAAATATTGCGGGAGCGGCGACCAAGAACCTTTTCTTAAAAGATGCAGATGGCATCTTCTCTCTGGTCACAGTGCCTGCGCATAAGCGCGTTGACCTTAATAGTCTGCGCAAAATCATGATGGCAAAACGCTTTAGCTTTGCCAGTGCAGAGGAAATGAAGGCATTATTGGGTGTCACGCCCGGCTCTGTGACACCCCTTGCGGCGATGAATGACAGTGGCAGCAAGGTGCAAGTGGTGCTGGATGAAATTCTGACAGCACAGCCAAGGGTCAATATTCACCCATTGCGCAATACTGCAACGATCACCCTTTCAGGATTGGCACTGGTGCGAATCTTGGCGCATTGGGGACATTCACCGCTTATCATTCCCGTTCCGGCAAAAGCCGAAAATAGCTGAATTTGAAATAGGTTTGGTCCAATAATTAATTGCCGCCCAATTGCCGATTAAGAGCAGCCAGTTCACCATCTTGTGCATCGACCATGGCTGAAATCTCTTTTTGCGCTGCGAACATCGGTGATAGATCAACCATCAGGTCTTCCGCCATCGCATTGCGCTGCGCATCAATAATCATTGTATCGATGATGATGAGCGTTGCAGCAGTCCTGTTACGCAGCACAATAAGCTCGGACAACCGGGTCTGCGCCTTGGCCCATGATTCGCTGCCTTTTGCAGCAGATCCTGCGGCGGCAACGCTGGTTCTGGCATTGGGCAAAGCCTGCTCAAACGCTTTGCTGGATTGCCGAGACAGTTCAACCTGATTCGCGATGATGGTGCGCGTCTGTGAATCGAGCGCTACATTTGGTACTACATTGCGTGCAGCTATCCGCTCCATATCCGGTTGGTCATCAATCGGCAGGCTTTCAATCGGGCGCTTGGCAATGGTCGGAAAATCGCCTGTTTGCGCCGCGCAGCCAGTAAGCAACACCATTGCCATTGTCACGGTGAAGCATGGAAGAAGGCGCGATTGTGCGGCTTCTGACCAATTATTAGATGGAAAGAGACGTATCATGTGGTTGGCGATACACTATAGATATTGCAGCAACAATGCCCAGTTTGCAGGCAAAACCATGATGACAAAAGCCGCGTTCATAAGCGCTAAAATTCTTGCTAATCAGGCACAGCATGGTTGACAGCCTAGCTGGTTTGGCTTAACGGACCACGTTCATCCGGCAGGGCATTTGCTTTGCGGCCTTCAGGCTGCGCGCCGGTTAACTGATTAGACAAGATGAGAGATCCCATGTTCGCTATCGTGCGCACAGGCGGCAAACAGTATCGCGTTGCAGCCGGAGACAAAATTGCGGTCGAAAAACTGGCTGGAGAAGCTGGTGACACCATTATGCTGGACGATGTCCTGCTTGCTGGTGATGGCGGTGATGTAAAAGATACCAAAGGCCTTACCGTTTCTGCCGAAATTATTGCGCAAGATCGCGGTGAAAAGATCGTCGTTTTCAAAAAGCGGCGTCGCCATAATTATCGCCGTAAGCAGGGCCATCGCCAATATCAGACCGTTTTGAAAATTACGGGTATTGGCGCTGAAAAGAAAGCTGCCCCGAAAAAGGCAGCGGCCAAAAAGCCTGAAGCTGAAAAAGCTGAAGCAGCGGCTGAGAAACCGGCAGCGGTGAAAAAGCCTGCAGCGAAAGCAGCAGCAAAGCCAGCCGCGAAAAAGGCGCCTGCTAAAAAAGCACCAGCCAAAAAAGCTGCGGCAAAAAAGACTGAAGACTAAACAGAATATTGATGCCGTGATGGGCATTTAAGGAGCGATTGAGATGGCACATAAGAAAGCAGGCGGTTCGTCACGTAATGGTCGTGATTCAGCTGGCCGCCGTCTGGGCGTAAAGAAATTTGGTGGTGAAGCTGTAGTAGGCGGCAACATCATTATTCGCCAGCGCGGTACGAAAGTGTATCCGGGTGCGAATGTTGGCATGGGTAAAGATCACACCCTTTTTGCGCTGACTGGTGGCCGAGTACGCTTCCATGCGGGCAAACTGGCACGAAAATATGTGTCAGTGGACGTGATGGCGGAGGCCGCCGAATAATCGGATGATTCCAACAGGGTCATCCATAAAGGGATGACCCGGGCTAGCTTTTTAAGCAAACCAAAGACAGGGAGCGGGTCACCCCAGCTCCCTTTTTCTTTTCCTGTCATAATACTGACCTGCTGATGTCACCTTTTAGGCTCAGGGCGCGCATGTCAGTGCAGGAATGGAATGTGTGATGTTCACCCGTACAGCAAGATTATTATTAAGACCTGGCTGGCCCGAAGATTGGGTTGAGCTATTTCGTGTCATTAATGATGAGGGCATTGTTTGCAATCTGGCCTCTGCTCCATGGCCTTATACGCCAGAGTCAGCGCGTGAATTTGCATCGCGGCCACAAGACCCGATGTACCCCAGTTTTTTCCTAACATTGCCAGGCCAAGATGGATCGCGGCTTGTCGGAAGCTGTGGCTTGGGTGAGTTTGAGGGCAAGGCTGAACTGGGTTACTGGATTGCGCGTGAATATTGGGGGCAGGGCTTTGCAACAGAGGCCGCCAGAGCAGTTATTGAGATTGCTGCCCTGCTGGGCCATCCGCAGCTATTGTGTAGCCATTTTGCGGATAATCCGGCCTCTGGCAGAGTGATAGAAAAGCTTGGCTTTCAAAAACAGGGCGCAGAGATGCGCTATAGTGCAGGTCGGGGCGACGCATCCCAATCTATAAGCTATTCTATGACATTGGATCGGCATCTCAACCTTCGAGCCGCCTGAGCACTATAGTATATAAGACAAAAAAAGGGGGCCAGAAATGGCCCCCTTTTCTTTATCTGTAATCCAGCAATTAGAATTTGAACCGGATGGTACCGCCATATGTACGCGGTGCGTTTGGATAGCCAGACACTGTGCCTGCTTGCGCAACACCGTCAAAGGTTGTGGTGATGAAACGCTCGTCGAGCAAGTTCCGGGCAAATGCACTGAATTCTAGGCCATTTTCCAGACGCAATGTAATGGCGCCATTGACCAAGTTCACTTCACGACGGAACAATTCTGTGTTGCCCAATGCTGCGTTGAAAGTCGGTAAACCATTGTTGATGGCAACACTGCTTTCATAGCTATAGTCAACACGGCCAATGAGCTGTGCGCCGCTGCCAAATTCATGCGTATAGGTAGCAGAAGTTGCCAGTGAGATAGGCGACACGCCGCCCACTTGCTCGCCGCTCAAGTCACCAACCGGAGAACCCACAAAGCTGTCAAAATTGGCGTCCAGATATGTCAGTGCCAATGTCAGCACCAATGGATCAACGGGATTGACGGTGGTGTCAAACTCGATACCAAATGTTGTTTGCTCACCCGCATTGTTAAGGGCAAAGCCAGTACCGGTGAAGATGTTGCTTTGGAAGCCGTCAAGAATCTGCTCAAAAACGGCGACATTAAAGCCAACACGATCAAACTGGGCTTTCAGACCAGCTTCATAGACTTCCGCATCTTCTGGGCCAGCAATACGGCCACCTGTACCAAGGTTAGGAACAGCCAAACCAGCATTCAAAATGTTGGAAGGCGGCGCCAAGATGGTGCTGCCAAATGGCCCCGGAGTGAAGTCAGCTGCAGTAGGTCGTGAGTCCCGAGACAGGTTGACTGAAGATGCTTTAAAGCCGGTTGCATAGGTTACATAGACATTAATATTGTCCGTTACCTCATAGCTGGCACGCAGCGTATATGACAGATCACTATCGCTTGTACGTCCATTCTCAACAGAGTTAGGCAGGTTCAAAAATGGAGGCTGGAACTGGAACGCCTGCAAGCCAAGCAGCGGGTTTTGCGCAGGGTCAGTAGCTGCTGTGGAAATGGCGCCAAAGATAGGAGCCGTTGCCGGATCAGCTGCGAATGCCGCGATAGCCGCTGGATTGGTAGCATCTGCCCCTAAGAATGGGATCAACTGACCAACAATGACGGCGTCCACCAAATTGACATTGGCCAATGCGTCCAAAGCTGTGATGTCGATGGCAAAGTCTTTTTCATCATCGGTATAGTTGAAACCAGCGGTCAAAGTCAGGCGATCGGTGACTTCAAAATCAACAGTACCAAAGATAGAAAATGATCTGTTGCTCAATGAGAAAGATTCGTCTGTCAATCCACCAGTAAAGATGCTGCCAGGGGTTAGGCCCAGAGCTGCTTCAACACCACCAAATGTGCCAGGACCAGTCGGTGTAAGCAATTCGAAGAATGTCCGAATATCTTCACCTGTGGTAATTTGGCTGGTTTCGCTAATGTCTTCGTCGAAGTAGAAACCACCTAGCAGGAAGTTGAAAGGACCGTCAAAGTCAGATGCGATCCGAAGTTCAGAGGTGAAAGTTTCAATTGTCTGATCAGCAATTTCATTAGCGACATCTGCAGCAGAGAAGTCAATATCGTTCTGCTCAAAAGCCTCAAGACGACGATAGGAAGTGATCGACGTTACGTTAATTGCGCCGGTTGACCAATCACTCTGCAATGATGCGCCATAGCTCTCAACAACGTTCTCTGGAACGATATTGCTAAAGGCATTGCCGGCAAACAAATTCTCTGCATCCAAAGCAGGCTGACCACCATTTACTGCCGCTAGCGCCGGAACTGTCGGGCCTGCAACAAGGTTGCCAGCAAAGCAGCAAACTTCATCGAGACGTGAATAGTCAGCGATAAAGCGGAATTTCAAATCATCATTTGGTTCAAACAGCAATTGGCCACGTGCGTTGAAACGGTCACGATCATTGATTTCTTCATCAAGGTTTACAATGTCGAAGAAACCATCACGGCGGTTGTAACCGCCATCAACAGAAAATGCCAAAGTGTCAGTGATCGGGCCAGTAATATCGGCCTTCAAAACCACTTGATTGAAGTTACCATAGGTTGCTTCAACGCTACCACCAAATTCAAATTGCGGCTCACGCGTTACAACACTGATAACACCAGCAGAGGCGTTTTTGCCGAACAATGTCGATTGTGGACCACGCAGAACCTCAACGCGAGCAACATTGGCAAGGTCACCAATTTGACCAGCGGAGCGTGAACGGAATACGCCATCGATGAAAACACCGACAGATGGCTCAACACCGATATTGTTTGCGCCGTTACCAAAGCCACGAATAATGAATGTGGTGTTGGTAGAGCTTTGCAACTGGCTAACCCGCAGTGATGGAGCAACTGTCTGCAAGTCGAGAATGTCGCGGATCTGGGCTTGCTCAATGGTGTCGCCGCTTGTCACAGAAACGGAAACCGGCAGCTCTTGCAATGTTGTTTCCCGCTTTGACGCGGTTACGATAATAACATTATCGTCGAAATTATCGTCGAAACCATCATCTGCATCATCTTGGGCTTGGGGAGCCGCATCTGTTGATTGCTGCGCCCAAGCGGTTCCGCCCATGCACAATGCACCTAGGCCTACCGAAGAAGCCAATAGTGATTTGGTGAAGTGGTTTGCAATTCTCATAAATATCTTCTCCTAAATGCCTAACGGATAACGTAGCCCGTATATTCGGCATATTTTGATGCGACTTTAGATTTAACTCTTTAGTGTCTAAGTTGTGAAAAATTTTCCGACAATTGTAATGTTTGGTTTTGCCTGTCTTTGTTCAGACAAGTGATATAATTGCAACGCTGTATTCCCCGCAAACCCTAGCTTATTGAGGATATAGCCGATGCTTATCTGAATGTTTTCAGATGTGATATCGGGCTGCAACATAGCCCAAATATCGGGTGTGAACAAAGAGAGTTTATAGGCGCAAATAAGTGATCAGAAGCGCCAATGCCGTAAGGGCCTATGTAGTGAAATTGCTGTGAACAAGAAGTGGTGCCGAATATCCGACTCGAACGGATGACCTACCGCTTACAAGGCGGTTGCTCTACCAGCTGAGCTAATTCGGCCTGAATCACGAGGTCTCTATAGCTATCTTATTCCAAAGGTCCAGCCCTCGGTTGCAGCTATTTTCTCATCCATAGCATCAGGTTGCCAAAAATCTTGGTTTTCTGCGGCGTTGCGCAGCCATGCTGCTGTCATCAAAACATCAGTGCTATGGTCATCATAATGCGATAACGGGGCTGGAGGTGGTGATCCTAGCTTTTCCAAGGCCGCGATTAATGATGCACGGTCACGCACTTTGCTACGGTTTGCTGGGATGGCTGCTGCCCGCGCTGCGATGCTGGTATAGATTTCTACCAATACCGGGCCGCTATCAGGCACAGGGTCAAATGGCCAAATAGGAATCTGCCCTCTCAGCCTGTTTAGCAGGCGCATACCGGTCAATGAGCTTTTGCCAACCTGACCCGCGCCCACCAGATTAAAACAACTCCAGCTATTGGCCTGTTTGCTCTGCCGTTGAAGATGCTCAACAACACGTAGCCGCCCGATACCAGCTGTAAAGAGGTCTCCGATATCGCCTTTTGCGTGGCGAAAGTGACGGCGACCTTGTTCGTGCTGAAGGAAGGATGACGCAGCAAGATAGGGATCATCACTGCATATGCTATCGATCAACTGCCATAGTTGCGGTGCATTATTGGGAGTTTCAGACCATTCAGGGAAATAGCAACCTTGGTCAAGAAACGGAAAGCCGAAGCTAAGGTCCATGCCGACCAATATATCTGTTTTTGCCGCTGCCAGCTGTGACAGCCATTTGCCAATGTCGCTGCGTGACCAACGTGGTTGTGGTGAAATCAGCGCTGGTGGCCCGTCAGCCGCACAGGTTGCCACCGCTAATCCTTTGGGCCGTTCACTGACCGCTCCTGACCAGTCTATACATGCAAAGTTGGAAAATCTGCGCATGCCATGTGATAGCATGAAGAAGCCTAAGAGTAAGGCAAAGAAAAAGGCGGACTGTTTCCAGCCCGCCTTTTCATGTTCAGCCTATTGCTGGATCAGATGATTAGTCAGCAGCTTTCTTGGCAGCTGTTTTGCGAGGAGCCGGTTTTTTGACCGGTGCATCACCTTGCATCTTTTCCAATTGCTTCGCTGCTGCGTCACGTCCACCCAAACCAAAGGCCAGAGAACCTGCAACACCAAGAGCGACAACCAGAGCCGTGAAGGCGGTTTGTACGATCTCTTCGCCAACGCCCATGAACTGAAGACCCATAAAGGCGAACAGGATCAGGGCTGCATAGCGCACGATGGTGGCTGCCATTGGGTTTTGTCCACCCATTAGGTTTGCCAGCATATTGGCGATGAA
Organism: uncultured Sphingomonadaceae bacterium; assembly: GCA_947503245.1. GTDB lineage: Bacteria > Pseudomonadota > Alphaproteobacteria > Sphingomonadales > Sphingomonadaceae > Alterisphingorhabdus. The sequence goes on along the minus strand of CANNCV010000002.1, from coordinate 615,856 downwards.
GAAGCCAACTGCGATCACAACACCGCCAAAGACAACACGTCCACCCAGTTCCAGCACATTGTCCAAAATGGCTGTCAGCTCAGGGAAGTTGAGCAAGCGGGTCGCTGCAATAGCTGCGAACAGCATGATGGCAACCATGACAACGCGTGAAACCAGAGCAGATACAGTCGTTCCGGCTGGCAATACGCCCAATGCGCCAACTGATTTATCAACACCCAGACCTGGCAGAATTTCTTCCAGAAGATCAGCAACCCAGCGTGCGATAAAGTAAGCAATGCCCAATACCAGAGCAGCACCAATGATGAGCGGAATAGAGCTCAAAATGGTTTCCAGCAATGTCACGGCAGGGCCGCTAATTGATGAGATTTGCAATGTCTGCAATGCCGCAATCGCAACAGGTACGATGATCAGCACATAGACAACTGTTCCAATGGTTGAGCTGATCGCAGAATTGCCAGTAACTTCTTCGGCACCTGCTTTATTGGCCCATTTATCGAGGTTAAAGGTCTGCATGAAGGTCACCACCAGTTCACGGACGATTTTCGCCACGATCAAACCGATGAAGAAGATCACACCAGCACCAACAATATTAGGAATAAAGCCCATGACTGTGTCGAGCAATTCCTGAAGTGGTTCGGTTACGCTTTCCAAGCCCAACACTGTAAGAATAGCTACCCAGCCAAAAAGCCAGACAATCAATCCGACAATAGTACCCAGCGACACGCCAACGCTTTGTCCTGAGCCAGTGTCAACCTGCAACAATGAAATGCGATCAACCATCTTGGCAAATGCCCATTTGACGATTGAAGCGATAATTTTTGTGACTATGTAAATGCCAATAGCGAAGAGAAGCTTTTTCCCTCCATCCAATAGCAATTCCATATTAATTAAATCCGTATCGAGCGTATAGCCCAGTATATTGAAATCATCCATATTTGCTTTCCCCATTTACAATAATGTGACCGGCTTAACACATTGCATGCGGCTAAGACAGTGCGCCAAAGTCATTTCGCGTAACAGTTTGTAAAATTCGTAATATTATAGACGATTAAGCCGTCATCTCGATAACCACTCGGCCAATCGCTTGACGATTTTCCAATATTTTGAGCGCGTCTTCGGTGTCGTCTAGCGCAAAACGATGCGAGATATGCGGCCGCATCACACCCTTTGATGCAAGGTCGGCCAATGCTGTGCGGTGGGATTGTGCAAGTTCGGGATCGCGTCGCCCACTTTCCCCCGCGCGCAGGCCGATCAGACTATAGCCCTTAATCAGCGCGTGATTGGCTGGAAAATTGGGTATCTCTCCGCTAGCAAAACCGACGATAAGGTAACGCCCGCCCCATGCGATGGCCCGTGTTGCAGTGCGCGCCAATTCCCCGCCAACAGGGTCAAAAACCGCATCTACACCCTTTCCATCGGTAAGCGCTTTAACCTGCCGTGCCAGATCAAGGTCAGCAGGGTCCAAAACATGATCGGCGCCAGCGGCGATCACGGCGCTGCGCTTTTGCGCTGTTGATGCAACAGCAATCACGCCCGCACCTCTATATTTGGCCAGCACCATGGCCGCCATGCCAACGCCGCCACTCGCTCCCAATATCAGAATAGTCTCGCCTGCTGCTAGCTCCGCCTTGTCGTGCAGAGCATGCCAAGCGGTTATAGCGCCGGTCTGCCAACATGCGCCTTCCGCAAAGCTGAGGCTATCCGGCAATGGCCGCACTGCCGCGGCTTCCGCAACGGCATATTCTGCAAAACCGCCGCCTTTGCTGCCCGCCATAACTTTCTGGCCCAAGGAGAAGCCGGTGACATCATCGCCAAGGGCAATGATCTCGCCAGCAATTTCTAAGCCCGGCACAAAGGGCGGTTCAGGACGGAACTGATATTTGCCATAGGTCATCAGCACATCAGGAAAGTTAAGGCCCGCAGCATGCACTTTGATCCCTATTTGCCCTTTACGCAGAGGTTTAATTGTTCTGCTTTCAATGCATATGCTGTCTGGTCCGGTCAGCGCCGTGCAGATTGCTGCGCGATATTTATCCATCATTCGCTATGGCGACCAGATCGCGAGTGAAGGCGGTCAAATTAAACCGGTCGGTCCGCGTGTCATAGCCGCGCCTAACAATGACGATATCCATTGACGGTATGATGATGAGATATTGCCCACGATTACCAAAGGCACCAATAGTGTCTGCTGGCACGCCTTCGACATTGTTCATCAGCCAGAATGTCGCACCATAGCCGACATCTCCATCGGGTTGCGGTCCGCTTGGCGTACTGACATATTCCAGCCAATCCTCTGGCAATAAACGCTGCGGACCATCTTCACCATAAGGCCACATGCCGTCATTGAGATATAACAGCCCCAACCGCGCCAAGTCGCGCGATGTTGTCCAGACCTGACTGGAAAGTATGGGCGTGCCCTGCCAATCTGTTTCTACATAAGTGTGGCGCATGCCCAGCCGGTCCAAAAGATCCCTAGGGTCAAAATTCACATCATTGGCCATCAAATGCTGCACGGCCAATAAAGTATCATTATTGGCGTAGCGAAAGCGTGTTCCCGGCTGGAACAGGATGGGCCAACTGGTTGTACGCTGCTTAACAGATGCCCCGCCCATATAGATAGGGTCAGTACGGTTGCCCGCCGTATCGGATACCAGACCGCTGGCCATGCGCATGGCATTGTCCAGTGTGATGCCCGCTCTGGGATCACCAAAGGATTGGAATTGTTCCAGAGCCAACGGGTCTTCGGGTGCTGCCAACCCCTGCAAGACCTGATTGCCCGCAAAGGTGCCTGCTAGAGATTTTGCAATCGACCATGTGCGCTGGGCAGTGTGTTTACCATGGCCAGGCTTATAGCTCTCCACAATAATCTTCTCACCTTTCAAGACCAATATGGCGCTGGTCTTGCCGCCATAGGCATTGGTGCCAGCGGGGTTATCACCCTCACGAAACGCACTGGCTGCAACAGCTTGCATTGCCGGACTTTGATCTGTGCTGGCGGCCTCTGCGCCAATATCGCCCATGGGCCATGACTTTGTCGGGAAGACCCGCGCCTGTGGTTCCGGGAAGCCTTTTATACCGCCAAAACCAATTGGCATGGCGGTGCAGCCTGTGCGATCATTCCATAATGCGATACGTGGCGGAGCATCTTCTGCAAAGCGCACCCGCACTTCACGCTTGCCATAATCAATCTGCGCCTCCAAATCCGGTACAATATCCGCGATCCGGTCATAAATGCCGGTCAGTTCATCCTTTTCAATATCGTCCAGAGATTTGCCGCCATTGAACAGACCTGAGCAGATAAATTGCGCCTTATACCCTGCAGCATAAGCCAAGTCGGTGCGCGAATGGGTATGGTTGTCATGCGCGCTGGCAGTGCTTGCCAGCAACAGAGTGAATATTGCGGCTTTAGCTGTTTTTCTCATTCTTCAATCTTTCCCAATAGGCCAGTCGTTTGGCAATTTCTCGCTCAAAACCACGTTCGACAGGCTGATATAATGTGACGGGGTCCATTCCTTCGGGCCAATAATTGTCTCCGGAAAACCCGTCATCACTTTCATGATCGTACTGATAGCCTTTGCCATAGCCAATATCTTTCATCAATTTGGTAGGTGCATTCAATATATTGGCTGGCGGAACCAGTGACCCGGTCTCTTTAGCTGATTTCCAAGCGGCCTTTTGCGCTGCATAGGCGGCGTTGGATTTCGGTGCAGTAGCCAGATAGATACAGGCTTGAGCGATCGCCAACTCGCCTTCAGGGCTACCCAGAAACTCAAAGGCCTGTTTGGCGGCCAAGCATTGCTGCAAAGCCTGTGGGTCGGCAAGACCAATATCTTCGCTGGCAAAACGCACCATGCGGCGCAGAACATAAAGCGGCTCTTCACCAGCAACCAGCATTCGCGCCAGATAGTATAAGGCGGCTTGAACATCGGAGCCGCGCAAAGCCTTATGCAGCGCAGAGATAAGATTATAATGCCCGTCACCCGATTTATCATAAACCGCCATGCGGCGATGGAGAAATTGCGCCAGTGCCGGCGGGTCTAGCGGTGTATCAAGCTGGACAGAGAATAATGTTTCTGCCTGATTGAGCAGAAAGCGGCCATCCCCATCAGCCGAAGCGATAAGGGCATTGCGCGCCTCTTGCGTAACCGGCAAGGCGTTACCCATAAGCGCTTCTGCCTTGGTCAATAATGCCTCCAATGCGCTATGGTCTAGCCTGTTGAGGATCAGCACTTGTGTGCGGCTCAGCAAGGCAGAGTTGAGTGCAAAACTGGGATTCTCAGTTGTCGCCCCGACCAGCACGACGGTGCCGCGTTCAACAAAGGGAAGAAAGCCATCCTGCTGCGCGCGGTTAAATCGGTGTATCTCATCTACGAACAGCAAGCTATTCTTGCCTGCAGATGCCATTTTATCAGCCTCTGCAAAGGCTTTTTTCAGATCGGCAACGCCAGAAAAAACAGCGGATAATGATTGGAAACGTAGGCCTACCGCATCCGCAAGCAAACGGGCGATGCTGGTTTTGCCAGTGCCCGGTGGCCCCCAAAATATAATCGATGACAATTTGCCTGCGGCCACCATGCGGCCAATGGCCCCCTCTGCACCTGTCAGATGGTCTTGCCCGACAATTTCCCCCAAATTCTGTGGGCGCAATTGATCAGCAAGCGGCGCGCCAGCCATGGTTTTGGCATCGGCTGCGTCATTGACGGACAGCTTGTCTTCCGGGAACAGATTGTGGTTACTGGCCATAGGCTATTACTGGCCTGTTTTGATGCGCCTCGCAACCCAGCCCTTGACGCTACATCTTTTTATATAAAGACTGTAGCACAGGGGATGCAAAAACGAACTAGGGGGAAGAGATGAATCAGGCTTTGAAAACACCATGGCATATCTGGGTCGTCGGTATTCTGGCGATTTTGTGGAATAGCCTCGGTGCACTTGATTACTCAATGACGCATTTTCAGGTCGAATCCTATTTAAGCGAATTTACCTCGGAGCAGCGCGATTATTTTGACAGCTTTCCTGCATGGTCTGTGGCGTTTTGGGCTATGGGTGTGTGGGGGGCAATGGCTGGTTCATTATTGATTTTGCTGCGCAGCCGTTTTGCCGTTTGGAGCTTTGGCATTTCTATCTTTGGCCTATTGGGGTCCACATTTTATCAATTTGTCATCGCTGATATGCCAGCCAGCATCAATACGCCGGCTGCAAAAGCCTTTACTGCGATTATCTGGCTCTCAGTGATTGTGCTGTTCATCTATTGCAGCCGCATGCGCCGCGCGGGCGTGCTTCGCTGACAAACAGGGTTTAGCGCAAAGCCTTTGGCGGCAAATGGGTCATGCCCAATTGCCGTTGGCGGATCAGACGCAAATATGTTTCTGCCAGTCCGCCATTTATGCGGTCCCAGCTAAAACGCTCTGCACGTTTGGCTCCAACTGCCCCATGCTCCAGTGCCAATTTTGGGTTTTCACAATAAAGCTGCAAAGCATCCGCATAGTCGGATGTTGCCCCCGGGCGCACCAATCGCCCTGATTGTCCATCAAGAACGAGGCTGAGGCTTCCCGTTGCTTTGGCCGCAACAACCGGCAGGCCACATGCCATCGCCTCCAATGTGACATTGCCAAATGTTTCTGTCACAGACGGATTAAACAGCACATCCATACAAGCGACAGCGCGGCCAAGATCCTGTCCGCCTTGAAAACCCGCAAAGACAGCATTGGGCAGACGCGATTCAAACCATTGCCGCGCCGGGCCTTCACCAACAATCAGCACTTTATGCGGCACTTTACGGCGCACTAGCCGGTCAATCGTGTCGGAAAAAACATCGAGCCCTTTTTCCATAACCAATCGGCCGACAAAGCCAATAACCTGATCGTCATCGGCAATGCCATGCGATTGACGCCAAGCCATATCGCGCTTGTCCGGATGGAAAATATCGCGGTCCACGCCGCGCGACCATATACCAACATCATAGCTCATCCGCTGTTCACGCAGCAATTGGGCCATGGAATCGGAGGGCGCGACAATCGCATCGCAGCGACGGTAAAAACGGCGCAAAGCAGCCTCTAATACAGGTTCTAGCCATGCCATATTATAATAGCGCGGATAGGTTTCAAAGCGGGTATGAACCGATGCCAGCATTGGGATGTCATGTTTTCTGGACCAACGGGTCGCACTATGGCCGACAATATCAGGGCTGGAAATATGCACGATATTTGGCGCAAATTCTTTTAGATCACGCTTTACGGACGGGCTTAGCATAATCGGTGCGCGATATTCCGGCCTATTGGGTATCGCAAAACTCGGTACGCTGACCAGATCGCCTGTTGCTTCAAATGCTGGTTCATCCACCGTGGGTGAATAGATTCGCACCGCGGCACCTTGCTTTAGCAAATAGCCGACCAAGCGGTTTAGCGCTTGGTTTGCGCCGTCACGCACATAATTATAATTGCCGCTGAACAGAGCAATACGAAGATCTTTTACATCCATAGCGGGTCTATTTGCATAGCTTTCTTGATTTGTCCAAACCCAATAGACAAAGTGCTATTGGCAGCGCAGCAGCGTCGATAGCGTTGGTAAAAATGGTTTCTCAGGGCCAATATTAGGGTTTCGGGGGGTGAAGCTTTATGCGGTTTATCCTGCGGTCATCACTGTCTTCCACCTCTAACAACCAGCCGCTTTGATGCTCAAAACGTGCGCCTTTATCAGGCACCTCTCCGGCCAGTAAGAATGCAAGGCCGCCCAAAGTGTCAATATCTTCTTCCCGGTCGGCCAATAAGGGGTCAATGCGCTCCGCTACATCATCCAGCTCGGCTCTGGCATCAACAACCCATGCGCCATCTGGTGCTGGCGTAAACATTTCGGTTGGCTCGTCATCATGTTCATCTTCAATATCGCCAACAATTTCTTCAACCAGATCCTCAATGGTGACGATGCCATCTGTGCCGGAAAATTCATCGACGACAATGGCCAAATGGGTGCGGTTGGTCCGCATATCGGCCAGCATATCCAGCACACCCATGGATTGCGGTACAAAAAGCGGCTGGCGCACTAGATATTCCCAATTTTCAGGGGCATCGCTGCCCTTCGCCAATATATTGAAAAAGTCCTTTATGTGGACCATGCCGACAATGTTATCGAGCGTTTCCGAATAGACCGGTAGGCGGCTATGGCCATGCTCCACAAACAGATCCACCACCTCACGAAAGCTGGCACTATCGGGCACGGCAATGACTTCACTGCGCGGGACAGCAACATCATCAACATCATGCTCACTAAAATGCAGCAAATTGCGCAGCATATCCCGCTCAACAGGTGATAAATCCCCATCAGAAGCTGGCGCCGAACTATCGTCCGAAACTTCATGCTCGTCTATGGCTTCTTCCAGCTGCTCGCGCAGAGACTGGTTGCGATCAGCTCTGGAAAACAATCTTTTGACGCGCGTCCATAATCGGCCCGCGCTATCGTCATCTTCTACGGCGTGACGATCGCCAATACTGTCCCCGTCAGGCATTTCGGGTGTTTTGTTAACCTCCGCTGGTTTCGCTATCATCCGAATATGGATCGTCCACGCCTATAGATGCAAGCGCTTTTATTTCCAAGGCCTCCATTTCACTGGCCATGGCATCACCTTGATGGTCATAACCCAGCAAATGCAAAACCCCATGAACAATAAGATGTAAGGTGTGGTTTTTCAGTGGGATAGATTTTTCTTCGGCTTCCTTTGCACAGGTTTCATATGCCAATATAATATCGCCCAACATGGTTTCCGGGCCATTATTGGCGCTGTCACTTTGCGCCAGCCGCGCCAATTCATCCGCGTCCATCATGGGAAAAGACAGCACATTGGTGGGCTTGTCTTTGCCGCGATATTCTCGGTTAAGGCTGTGCACTTCATCATTATCAGAGAGTTGGACACTGATGCTATATGCCGCTTTTCCGCTCAAAAGCGCCGATAAGTCGCTACCCGCTATGGCCGCCATGGCTGCATCATTGGCCAAATGCTGCCAATCGGTCTGCGCACTCCATTGCGGCGTATTTTCGCACAATATTTCGATCATATATTCGGCCTAAGCACGCCAAATAACATTCGGCATTTTGCTGGTTTTAATGATAGTATTTGCTAATCTATATCGCGTTCCATCATCTGGAAAGCAACGAGGGAGATTAATTGCTTATCCGATTACGCCTAATATGCGCAGCCTGCCTGTTTCTGCTGATATGCGGGTGCGGTCAATCTGTCGACCAGACGGAAAAGCCTGCAGAGCCGAAAGCCGCGCCCGCGATACAGGCCAGCGTTACACCAACTGGCGCAAAAACTGGTTCCTTAGAACAGTCAGAGGAAGAGGTGACGGTGGTCAATCTGGCGCAAGGGTTGGATCACCCTTGGGGCATGGCCTATTTGCCCGATGATGAAGGCGTTTTGATTACGGAAAAATATGGCGGCGTCATGCGCTATCGTGATGGCAGATTGACCAGGCTTACAGGCGCTCCTGAAGCCTTTGAATATGGTGAGTCTGGTCTGCTGGATATCGCATTATCGCCCGATTTTGCGACAGACAGACGCGTCTATATCAGCTTTGTTCAAGGGGGCAGGGCATCCAATCGCAACGCGCTTTTCACCGCGACCTTGCAAGATGATGCATTGGTAGATGGCGCCGTAATTTATACCGGGACAGAGCGGCGTAACTCGACCCGCCATTCGGCCAGCCGCTTATTGTTTTTGCCCGACAAAACGCTGTTAATGTCTATGGGCGATGGCGCGGCAGAGGCGGCGCAAGCGCAAAATCTATCATCGACGCTAGGCAAAATCATACAATTAGACACTGCGGGCAAACCGGTTTCGACGCCCTATTTTGAAAAGTCCGTAGCAGGGCTGTTCAGCATGGGTCACCGCAATATCGAAGGCTTGGCCATAGACCCGCAATCGGGTGCCATATGGAGTACAGAACATGGCCCAATGGGCGGGGATGAGCTTAATCTGATAGAGGCTGGAAAAAATTACGGCTGGCCGGTCACAACCTTTGGTTTGAATGCAGACGGCACGATTATCAGCCGCAAACAGAGTGCAAAGGGTGTTACTGACCCTTATGCGATATGGGTACCATCAATAGCGCCATCGGGGTTGGCCGTGTATCGCGGAAGCAAATATCCCGATTGGGATGGTGATCTGTTTGCCGGTGCATTATCCGGAATGCAATTGCGGCGTATGCGTGTGCGCAATGGCGAGGTTGTTTTGCAGGAAGTGCTGCTGCGACAGGTGCAAACCCGCATTCGCGATGTCATGGTCTCGCCTGAGGGGGATATTTATCTTTTGACCGACGGTGAAAACGGCAAGCTGAGAAAACTTATTCGCGAATAAGTGCTGCGATATTTTAAGCGCCGGGCCCTTCATAGGCATCGACAATCTTACCAACAATCGGATGGCGAACCACGTCCCCGGAATTGAAACGGATGGCGCTGACGCCTTCAATACCGTCAAGCCGGCCTACAGCATCTGCCAGCCCCGACATTTGATTTCCGGGCAGGTCGACCTGTTTAGGGTCGCCGCAAATGACCATTCGGCTGTTCATGCCAAAGCGGGTCAAAAACATTTTGATCTGAGCCTGTGTTGTGTTTTGCGCTTCATCCAAAATCACAAATGCGTCGGCCAAAGTACGTCCGCGCATAAAGGCGAGGGGGGCGATTTCAATCTCGCCACTTGCGATCCGCCGCTCAACCTGTTCGGCTGGCAAAGTATCATAAAGCGCATCATAAAGTGGGCGCAGATAAGGGTCGACCTTCTCCTTCATGTCGCCAGGCAAAAAGCCAAGGCGCTCGCCAGCTTCCACCGCTGGGCGCGATAATATCAGCCGGTCCACCGATCCGCTGATCAGTTGCGAAACGGCCTGTGCAACGGCCAGATAGGTCTTGCCCGTTCCCGCCGGACCCAGTGCAAAAATAATATCATCACGCGCTAGCGCCTGCATATAGGGCAATTGGTTGGCAGAGCGCGGCACGATTGTTTTCTTGCGCGTGCGGATCATGACATTCGGCGCTTTGCTGATATCCTTGCGGATAATGCCGTCCAGAGTTGGCTCACTGGACATGGAAATCAAAGCCTCTACGGCGCCAGCATCAATCTCTTGTCCTTTGGCAAGGCGGTCATAAAGACCGGACAGCACATCGCGTGCACGGCCCGCCATTTCAGAGTCACCTTCAATGCGCAACTGGTTGCCGCGCGCCGAAATATAGACACCCAGCCGGTTTTCTATGGCCACCAGATTCTGGTCAAATTGCCCAAAAAGGGCACCCAGCAAATTGGTATCATCAAACGCAATATCTTCATAATGGCTGGTACTGACCGGTGTTCGTTCCTGATCCATGGCCATGTCGGCCGGATGTGGTTCGCGTCCACCGTCTTGACGGGACTGTTTTTTCGCCATTAAGCGGCCTTCCTCTCGATCACGCGGCCTTGCAAGCTATTGGGGCCAGCGCTTTCAATATGCACGTCGATCATATCGCCGATACCAACATTTTGTGCGATAACATGCACTGATGTCAGCCAAGGCGTCTTGCCAACAAACTGGCCGGGCTTCTTGCCTTTGCGTTCCAACAATATGTTGGTGTCGATGCCATCGAGCCCGCGGTTAAAGGCGAACTGCTGCTCATTCAACAATGCTTGTAAACGCTGCAAACGCTCGTCCATAATCTCAGGCGCAATCTGTTCTTTCATGGTCGCCGCTGGTGTGCCGGGGCGCGGGCTGTATTTGAAACTGAACGCCTGTGAATAATTGGCCGCACGGACAACATCCAGTGTCGCCTCAAAATCGGCATCGCTCTCACCCGGGAAACCGACAATGAAATCACCTGACAAAGCAATATCAGGTCGTGCCGCACGTACTTTTTCCAAAATTGCCAAATAGCTTTCGACGCTATGGTTACGATTCATGGCTTGCAGGATAGGATTGCTGCCCGACTGTACGGGCAGATGCAGATAGGGCATCAGCTTGGCGACCTCACCATGAGCATCGATCAACCCTTGCGTCATATCATTGGCATGGCTTGTGGTATAGCGGATGCGCTCTAGCCCGTTAATTCTGTCGAGCGCGCGGATCAGGCCGTCCAGCCCCTGCATCACACCCTTATCATCTTCCCCGGTCCATGCGTTGACATTCTGGCCCAGCAGGGTGATCTCTTTAACGCCGCCATCGACCAAAGCCTTTGCTTCATCAACAATGGCTGACCAGCTGCGGGAAATTTCTGCGCCGCGCGTATAAGGCACCACACAATAGGTACAGAATTTGTCACAACCTTCCTGAACAGTCAGGAATGCGGTTGGCCGCGGCTGACGGGGACGGTCTGGCAAAATATCAAATTTTGAATTTGCCGGCATGTCGGTATCAATGGCGCAGTCGGTTGCCTTGGTTTTGGTCTTTGCTTCTTCCAGCAATGATGGCAGCTGATGATAGGCTTGCGGGCCGACCACAATATCCACACTTGGCGCGCGGCGGGCAATCTCGGCGCCTTCTGCCTGAGCAACACAGCCAGCCACGGCAATTGTTGGCGTAGACCCGTCCTTGCGGCGCAAGCGGCCAATATCGGAATAGACCTTTTCTGCCGCTTTCTCGCGGATATGGCATGTGTTGAGAATGACCAGATCGGCCTCTTCCCGCGATGCGGCGGCATGCATGCCTTGTCCCTGCATCATCTCTGCCATGCGCTCGCCATCATAGACGTTCATCTGGCAGCCAAAGGACTTCACATAATAGCTTTGCTCAGCCTTTGATTTTGCCTCGCTGCTGGCCTGTTCAGGTGCGGGAGTATCTTCATGTGGTGTGTTGGAATCTGTAGTCATAGCAAGCCCTATACAATCGGCTTGCCACCTAGGGAAGCTGAAAGCGCTGCTGCGATGCGGCGGCGTGCTTCTGCTGCTATTTCTTTGCGGCCATTAAAATCGCGTGGGTCAAAAGGCTCTAAAAAATGTAGATTTACCTTAAAATTCCCCGGGCGGGTGAGTATCCGCCACGCATTGTCCGGCGCATTTTCATCGCCTATCCAGGAAATTTCGCCTGCTTCTTTGCCAAAGTCCAAGAATATGGGTTGTACCATGATCCCAGGTGGCGGGGGGTCGAGAACAGCCAACAATGGCGCCTTAAATGGCAATAATAATGATCCGTTGGTGGTGGTGCCCTCTGGAAAAATTGTTATCGACCATGTCTCTGCCAGTGCATCACGCAATTGGTTGATTTGTTTGGCGATGCCCATGCGGTCTGCGCGTGAGACAAAAACGGTATTGTTCAATTTGCACAACCAGCCAATGAATGGCCAGCTCGCAATACCGTCCTGTGCCACAAAGCCACTACCATTATAGCCGCCAATGATAGGAATATCGATCCATGACAGGTGGTTGGCGACAAAGAAAACATCGCGCTTAATCGGGGTCCCCTTAACTTTGACGCGGGCACCACATGCAAAGGCACAGCTTTTTAGGAAAAGCCGCGGCCATGGGTTGGACAGACGCAAAATGCGCCAGATATAATAAAGTGGAACGCATATTATCAGCGCAGCAACCATGGTCAGGCAGCGCAAAACAAAGCGCACATAGCCGAAAATATTGGCGCCTTCCCAGCTTTCATAAAACATAGGCCGGGCATCCCAAGGACGCTCCTGCGCGGGCAGACGAATGTCTTTTATCGGAACCGTGCCAGAATAGTCAGCGGTTTCATTTCCGGAAACCGGCTCTTCGCCTGTTTTAATTTTCTCGGTCAATGGCTACGCCGTATAATTCCATGCGGTGATCAACCAGCCTATAGCCCAGTTTCTCAGCGATTTCTTTTTGCAGAGCTTCAAGTTCAGGGTCGACAAATTCAACAACTTTGCCGGTTTCCACATCGATCAAATGGTCATGATGGGCTTCAGGTGCAGCTTCATATCGCGCGCGTCCATCGCCAAAGTCATGGCGATCCAATATGCCGGCTTCTTCGAATAGCCGCACGGTGCGGTAAACAGTTGCTATAGAAATGCCGGAATCGATGGCTGAGGCACGCTCATGCACTTTCTCAACATCGGGGTGATCGTCACTGTCTGACAAGACTTTGGCAATAACCCTGCGCTGATCCGTGATCCGCAAACCACGCTCTTGGCACAGAGCTTCAAGATCGATTTTCTGTCTCATAAGCTTAAGGACCTTACCCGATGTTGTGCGGAGTGCACAATATATTGTCTGTCTCTTTCAAATAGGCATGGTCAAGCATATTGCCGAGTGTTTCCATAAAAAACTTGGACAAAAACCATGACTTAGACAGAAAATGACGGAAAAAGACCGCCGACAGATATAATCTGACAACGGTCTTTCTGATTCTTAACAATAAGATTGACCTTGCGATCAGTCTATTTTTTCTTGCGGCCTGTTCCCGGCTTGCGGCCTAGACCGATTTTCTTAGCCAGTTCACGGCGACGCTCCGCATAATTGGGGGCAACCATAGGGTAATCAGAAGGCAGATCCCAGCGACGACGATAGTCATCAGGTGTCATACCATAATGTGTCATCAAATGCCGCTTGAGCATTTTGAGTTTCTTGCCGTCTTCCAAGCAGACAATATAGTCAGGCTTAATAGACGCTCTAACAGAAACTGCAGGCTCCGGTCTTACTTCTTCCTCATTCGGATTGCCTGTTTCACTTGCCAATGTGTGCAGTGCACCATGCACATTGCTAATAAGTACCGGCAAATCCGAAACAGCAACACTGTTATTGCTCACATGAGCAGCGACAATGTCGGATGTTAGGGTGATGAGTGTTTCATTCAAAATTTCATTATCAGTATTCATTGCGACATACTCCATCTGTTATGGACATTATTATTATCGATTCAGCTTTTTTGCTGAGCGAGCCGATAACCAAAAGAATCATATTATGCAATAGCTATTGCAAAAATCACATGATTGTTTTTGCTAACGTTAGTGCGTCGTAACGAATATTTTCTTTACCTTTATAATAATCTTTACGTAAGCCAATTTGTTGAAAGCCGATTTTTTTATAGAATTGCAAGGCATGATTATTTGAACGTACTTCTAGGAAAATATGTGTAACACCGTCATTTTTGCTTTGTGTTGTAATGGTTTTTAGCATTTCACTGCCTGTTGATTTGCGTTGAAATTCCGGTGCTATGGCAATCAGCATGATTTCCGCTTCTTGTGCGATGGTGCGCACAACAGAAAAACCGATAAGCCGATCATGGTGTGAATAGGCTGTCCATAGCCGAGTGTGCGGCATTGTCAGCATGGATTCCAATTGAGCCCGATTCCATGCCTCACCATATTGTTTGTCAAATGACAGGCCCATTATTACCAAAACATCATCCAACTGCGCTTCGACATCCGCCATCGGCACTTTTTTTAAGGTGATGGGCGCAGCGTCTTGCTGTGATGATTCGTTAGTGGAAGCGGGCTGGGCCATTTATCCAGACCCGGTGCCAGACATGCCGGTGCCAGACATGGGTGTGGACTTTGCCGCAGCTACGGCATCTGGTGCGCGGCCATATACAGGTGCAGCAGCCAGTGCGTTTATACTGCCCAGCGAATGTGCGGGAAAGCTCTGCGCATCCGGGTAAATCACCATGCTATTTTCACCTTCCGGTAACAGATCCAAACCCGTACCCGCCACTATGTGCGTATCTATTGCGCGTATCATGTCTCCAGGGGGCAGGGTGAGCAGATTTGATAAGGGCTGTGCGCTGGGGTTAAACAATTGCCCGAACAATTCACCATGCCCTGCGCTATTGGCAATGAAGATATTGGTCTCAGAATTATCCAGTCTTGCCAAAGCCATCACAGCACTAAGCTGTAAGCCGTTATAACCTGATATATCTGCTTGCCATGCCAGAGCCAGCGCCTTGGCTGCAGCAAGTCCGACCCTGATACCGGTAAAGCTTCCCGGGCCACAATTGATGAAGATATGTTCTGCCTTACCCTTGTCAGGCAATGCGGCAATCATGCCCACCAGATGTTCAGCATGGCCGCGGCCCAATTGCCGAAAATTGCCGCCAATAGCCCGCCCATCATCAAAGAGCGCAACTGAACAGGCCTGTGTTGCTGTATCGATTACCAATAGTCGCGACACATTATATCCTTGGCTGGGTGCTGTTGCGGTGTTTGGGCGTTACAATATTGTGTTGAAACGTGCAAAATCAGGACGGGGACTACGCTCAAAAATTGTGCTGTCATCGCCATAACCCAGCGTAGAGATAAAGTTAGACTTGATATTGGGCGTATCGGCAAAAAAATCTTTGTCCAGCGTATCATTATTAAAACCGGACATTGGGCCGGTATCAAGGCCGAGGGCGCGTGCCGCCATGATGAAATAGGCACCTTGTAATGAACTGTTGCGCATGGCTCCGGTTTTGCGGCCTTCCAAGTCTCCTTCGAACCAGCTTTTCGCATCTGTATGCGGGAAAAGCTCTGGCAGATGTTCGTGAAACTCATAATCCATAGCGATGATAACGGACACTGGCGCGGCGATAATCTTGTCCGCATTGCTATCCATGGCATGCGCTGCCAAACGCTTTTTGGCCGCGTCACTGGTGCACCAGATCAATCGTGCCGGGAGCATATTCGCCGAAGTAGGGCCCATTTTCATCAAATCCCATATGGCAGTTAGCTGTTCATCACTAACCGGCGTATCGAGATAGCCATTATAGGTTCGCGCATCGCGAAACAGTTGATCCAATGCAGTTTCTGATAAGGGTTTTTTCATGTGAGTTGCTTCCTTATGGGCTTGCCGGATAATCGCATGGACCAGACATCCAAGATACTGGTCAGAATCATATCATCCTTGGTTACTGCCGCCGGTTGCATCAAGCGGGGCGCTTTCTGCACGCGGACGGCTTGTCATGCAGCGCGTACTTCGCTCACTTCCGGCACATAATGTTTGAGGAGGGATTCAATGCCGTGCTTCAATGTCGCAGATGATGAAGGACAGCCTGCGCATGCACCCTGCATCGACAAAAAGACGATGCCTTTATCAAAGCCGCGATACACAATATCGCCGCCATCGCTTGCAACTGCTGGCCGCACTCTTGTGTCAATCAACTCACGTATTTGCGCGACAATGTCGGCGTCTTCTGGGTTCTCAGGAAATGCATCGTCTTCGGCAGGAACGGCAATTTCTGCCGCACTGCCACCATGGAAGAGCGGCATTTCAGCTGAGAAATGATCGAGCAAT
Organism: uncultured Sphingomonadaceae bacterium; assembly: GCA_947503245.1. Lineage (GTDB taxonomy): Bacteria > Pseudomonadota > Alphaproteobacteria > Sphingomonadales > Sphingomonadaceae > Alterisphingorhabdus. The sequence continues at coordinate 599,664 of CANNCV010000002.1, read as the reverse complement.
ACTGACAGGACATCGGGTTGGAGAAACGTCCAGTCGACGCCCGGAGCAGCGGTTACCGAAATAAAATCGGAGCCAAAGAAAACGCCGGTTACGTCACCCAGATTAAATAATGCCTCTGCCAATGGTGAAGCTTCAGCATCTTCTGGCGTAGCAAAGTCGCGCGTACCATTGGGCATGATGGCGCGACCGGGTGAGAATTTGCGAGTGGCTGGGTTGGGTGTTTTTTCGGTTTCTATAAACATGAACAGCATGTGGTATATTTTGCCTCATAGTTCAAGCACAAGACCATTAGGAGGCGAAGCTTTTTCGCGCCGGCCGTGATATTGGACGAATTGCACCTAAAGCTTGAGAAAATTGCCTAAACTGCGAAATTCGCTTGCATTATTCACTGGCCAGCAAGGAACGGGCTGCATATAGTTTAGCCATGACATTATTCCACTGGGCGAAAGCCATTTCTGTATCGCTGGCAATTGCAGCGCTTTTTACGACTATTCCGGCTTCTGCTCAGCGTGAAAACCCGCTGCCGCCGCCAGAGGATGTGGATAATGAACAGCTACCTTGGCTGTATCAGAACAGTGATATCCCAGTTGATCCGGCTTGGACTTTTGGCGAGTTGAAAAACGGCGTACGCTATGCCGTGCGCAAAAATGGTGTGCCGCCGGGACAGGTGACTATCCGTATCCGCGTCGATGCTGGTTCTTTGATGGAAACAGATAAAGAGCGCGGTTTTGCCCATTTACTAGAGCATCTCACCTTCCGTGGTTCAAAATATGTTCCCGATGGTGAGGCAATACGCATATGGCAGCGTTTTGGCATCACTTTTGGCAGTGATAGCAATGCCGAAACATCTGCAACGCATACGGTTTACAAGCTGGATATTCCCAGTGCGAGCGCTGAGACGCTTGATGAGAGTATGCAAATATTGTCCGGCATGATCCGTGAGCCTTCATTGAGCGCAGAAGGGTTGAATGCAGAACGCCCTGTGGTGCTGGCAGAATTGCGCGAACGCTCTGGAACTCAGGCGCGCATCGCCGATGCAACGCGGCGATTATTCTTTGCTGGCCAGCGCTATGCAGACCGCTCGCCTATCGGTACGGTCGAAACACTAAATGGTGCAACACCAGAGGCCGTAAGGGCTTTCCATTCACGCTGGTATCGTCCTGAAAATACGGTCATCGTTATTGCTGGTGATGCTGACCCAGCGGTGTTTGAGCAATTGCTGACCAAATATTTTGACGACTGGAAAGTCGCAGGCAAAACACCAGAACATCCTGATTTTGGCAAACCATCGGCAGGTAAGCCGACAGCTGATGTGCTGGTAGAGCCGACATTGCCTTTCATCATCAATCAAGCGGTCATTCGCCCGTGGAATTATGTTAATGATACCATTGAATATAATGAAGGATTGCTGGCGGACTTGCTGGCATTGCAGATTATCAATCGTGAATTGGAACGCAGAGCGCGCGGCGGTGGCAGTTATTTGCAGGCATCGGTTAGTCAGGATGATGTCAGTCGGTCGATTGATAGTACCTTTATTTCCATCGTGCCCATTGGTGAGGATTGGCGCGCTGCATTAAATGATGTGCGTGCTGTAATTGATAATGCGCGCAAAACTCCGTTTTCAGAGGAGGATATCGCACGCGAGGTGTCGGAATTTGATTCGGCGCTGAAAATTGGTGTCGATACTTATGAAACAGAGGCTGCGACACAGCAGGCCGATAATATCGTCAATGCCGTCGACATTCGTGAAGCATCAGCAGCGCCGCAAGTGGCATTGGATGTTTTCAACAGCATGAAAACCAAATTGACCCCGGAATTTTTGCGCAAACGGGTCGATGCATTGTTCACGGGAACGGCAACACGCGCTTTGCTGATAGCACCAGAAGAAGGTGCGGTTAGTCCGACAGAGCTTGCCAGCGCTTTGACGGCGAAAATCCGTGATGCCGGTGCCAGCAAACGCCGCGCTAATGTGACTTTTGACGATCTACCAGCGCCGGGTAAGCCCGGCACAGTGGCCGGCATTGAAGATATTGGTCTGCTTGGCATGCAAATTGTCACATTTGAAAATGGCGCCAGAGCCTTGCTCTATCCCAATGATGCAGAGGTGAACAAAATTACGCTCAGGCTGCGCTTTGGCGGTGGTTATCAGACACAGGCCAATGACAAATCCAGTCTATTATGGGCAGGCGAATCTGCACTGATTAGCAGCGGCATTGCGGATTTGCGGCAAGAAGATCTGGATCGATTGACCACTGGACGGCGTATCGGTTTTGGTTTTAGCATTAAAGATGACGCTTTTGAGTTCAGTGCAGACACACGATCCGAAGACTTGAAAGATCAATTGCGTCTGTTTGTGGCGAAGCTGATTGAGCCGGGCTGGGATCCTGCCCCAGTAGTGCGGACCAAAGCCGGTTCCAAATTGAGTTATCAAAGCTATACCAGCGCTCCATCAAGCTTGATTGATCGTGATCTGGGCTGGTTATTGCGGGGCCGTGATCCACGTTACAAAACCCCTGACCCGCAGGAGCTAGATAAACTTAATGCCAAAAGTTTCCGCGAGACATGGGAGCCTTTGCTGAAAGAAGGACCGATTGAAGTCCTGCTTTTTGGTGATTTTGATCAAGAGACTGCCATACAATATCTGGCGGAGACTGTGGGTGCGATGCCTGCGCGTAAGCCAGCCAAAATTGCGACCAATGGCGGAGCTTTGGGCGTACCGGTACTGGCACCAAATGACGCTGCTATTGTATCGCGCCATCGCGGTGATGCGGGTCAAGCCGCAGCATTGATAGCATGGCCAACATCAGGCGGTTTCGCGGATATTCGTGAATCGCGAAGATTGGAAATTTTGGCGACGGTCTTTAACAATCGCCTGTTTGAGCAATTGCGGGCCAAGGAAGGCGCAAGTTATGCGCCGCAAGTCTATAGCTCCTGGCCAAAGGGTTATTCATCGGGCGGTTATATTGGCGCGATTAGCCAGCTTGCACCCTCTGCAGTGCCTGTCTTCGAACAAACTGCCCGCGATATTGCGAAGGATTTGATTGCAAACCCCGTTACGGCCGATGAATTGAACCGCGCTGTGGTTCCATTGGGTGAGCAAATCCGCCGTGCTGCAACAGGCAATACCTTCTGGATATGGCAGCTTGAAGGCGCCACACAGGACTCGCGACGGATAGATGCCATTCGCACTTTGCTGGGCGACTATACCCGCATAACCCCTGCAGAAGTGCAATTGCTTGCGCAAAAATATCTAGCAACAGACCGGGTGCTGCGTTGGCATATTCTGCCAGAAGCAAGCGGCGATGATTGATAGGCTATAATATTGCGCCTTGCTCCCGATAGGGATTTGTAACTGGCACAATATTATTTGTAACCGGCTCAATATATCGTTCGCAACATGCATGTAGCTATTTGTGTGCGAATGCACTAAATATGCCTGTTGAAATGTAGACATGCCGAAAACACCCGGCATATTATGATAAAGGATAGAAGACGTGACCAATTGGCAACCGGATAGCTGGCGTGGGTTCGAAGCGCGGCATATGCCGGACTATCGTGACGAAGCATCGCTTTTGCGCACGGAGCAGTCACTGACAAATTATCCGCCATTGGTTTTTGCTGAGGAAGCACGCGATTTGAAAAAGGATCTGGCGCGTGTTGCCGCTGGAGAAGCCTTTTTGTTGCAAGGCGGTGATTGTGCGGAAAGTTTCGCCGAATTCCACCCTAATAATATTCGCGATACTTTCCGTGTTATTTTGCAAATGGCGGTTGTGCTGACTTTCGGGTCAAAGCGTCCGGTGGTCAAGATTGGCCGTATGGCGGGCCAATTTGCAAAACCCCGCTCTTCTGAGGTTGAGAAGCAGGGCGATATTGAGCTGCCCAGCTATCGCGGTGATATTATCAATGGCATCGAATTTGATGCCGCTGCTCGTGAGCCTGATCCTGAAAGAATGCTGCGCGCATATAGCCAGTCTGCGGCAACATTGAACCTGCTGCGCGCCTTTGCCAGCGGTGGTTATGCCAATTTGCAACGTGTGCATGGCTGGACCCTTGATTTTGTTCAGCGCAGCGCGTGGGCGAAAAAATATAATGAGATGGGTGAGCGTATTGGCGAAGCATTGGCCTTTATGGAAGCATGCGGCATCAACCCTGATACTGTACCCCAGTTAAAGGCCACGCAGTTCTACACCAGCCATGAAGCGTTGTTGCTGCGCTATGAGCAAGCCATGACACGGCAGGATTCACTGACCGGTGGCTGGTACGACACGTCGGCGCATTTCCTTTGGATAGGGGATCGCACACGTTTTGATGGTTCAGCCCATGTTGAATTTATGCGTGGTATTGAAAATCCTATCGGCATCAAATGCGGCCCAAGCCTTGAGCCTGATGTTTTGTTGAAGATATTGGATGATCTCAATCCAGCGCGTGAACCTGGCCGTATAACGCTGATCTCGCGTTTTGGTCATGACAAGGTTGAGGCTGGCTTGCCCAAATTGGTGCGCGCCGTGAAGGCGGAAGGCCATCCCGTTGTCTGGTCCTGTGACCCGATGCACGGCAATGTTATCAAGGCCGAGAGCGGGTTCAAAACGCGTCCGTTTGAGCGAATTATGCAGGAAGTTGCAGGCTTTTTTGCAGTTCATCGTGCAGAGGGTACCAATGCTGGCGGCATCCATATTGAGATGACGGGCAAAGACGTTACCGAATGTACTGGTGGCGGCATTGCCGTCACTGATGCATCCTTGGCTGATCGTTATCACACGCATTGCGATCCGCGGCTTAATGCAGCGCAGTCGCTGGAATTGGCGTTCACATTGGCAGAGATGCTGACGGCGGAATTACCAGAGCGTGTGGAGAAAGCCGCCTAATGTCTGATCGCCGAGTCATTGTCCAAAGAGAGTTTGTCAAAACCGGCCTCTCTTTTGGCAGTGCGCTTGCTATTGTGATTAGCTATACGGCTCACAAATCCATATTATGGGCTATCATTCACGGCTTTTTTAGTTGGCTTTACGTGATATATTTTGTCTTAACGCGCAACGGGTGATGGAGCTTTTTATGCTTAGGACTTATGCTGTTAAATTGTCTTTTGCTGTTTCAGCTGGTGCCATTCTGATGTCCGGTTGCTCTGGACCAATTGCGACACGAATAGCTAGCGAGGGCAGGGTTCCTGCTCAGCAAGAGGCGCGCTTCATGCTGTTGAACGCCCCTGGAGAAAGCTCATCGATTGAGCAACGCGCCCAAACCATGATTATTTCTGGCCTTAATGAGCGTGGATGGAATCAGGATAATGATAATGCCAATTATGCGCTCAGTATATCTTTGTCTGAACGTCCCGCAACCATTGGTATAACCGCAAAGTCGACGGACAATAATCAGAGCAAAGTCATCAGCGCACCTAAGAAAAACAAACCTTTGCAGTCATGTGATGATGTGGAGCAGCGGCTTAACATAGCGCTGGTTCGCCTTTCTGATGGCGCACGGGTGTTTCGCGGTAATGCTGCTGAATATCATTGCAAGGCAGGGTTGGAGGAAACGCTGCCTTATCTTGTCAATGCGGCCTTATCTGGGTTGGATAATCCTGGCACCAATAAAGTGCAAGAACGCGAAGGGCGTGAATAGTCAGCTTTTGCAGTCTAATCTAACGCAATATCTTCATCATCAAGAGCAGGTAACAATGTTATGAAACGTGCGCCGCCCTCTTTGCGGTTTTCAGCATGGATTTCACCGGCATGGCGTTCAATTACTGTCTTTACATAATGCAGGCCAAGCCCAACACCTGAAGGGCCATGGTCGGCCTGATCATGAGTGCTGGCAAATTCCCCGAATAATCGAGGCAGAACATTCTTGTTGATGCCGTCGCCTTCATCGTCAATTGTGCAGCGGATAATACGCTCGCGGCCAAGCTCTATCTGATCGATGGTTGCTGTTATATTGCCGCCATCCGGGCTGTATTTAACGGCATTGTCGAAGAGATTGATAAAGGCGCGAGAGAGGCTGGAGCGTTCGCCGGCAATAAAGGCTGTCTCGCTATCATCATTGATGGCGATCGTTATCGACCGCGCAGACGATTGCGGCCATAAAGCCTCTCCGGCTTCCGCAACAAGATCAGCGAACAAAATATCTTCAGGCTCGAATTTTTGCGCTTTCATGCGGGCCATATCGACGAAGTTATCTGCCAGTGACAGGGTGCGGCGCGCCTGTTTGCGGATGCGTTCGGCAATATCGGGTGAACGCGTCAGCGGATCTTTCTCGCGCTCACTGCGGTCAACAAGGGCCAATATTGCGGCCTGCGGGCCACGCATATCATGTGATAAAAGCTTCAAAACTTCCTCACGCTGCTGATTGGCCAGACGGATAGTGGTTATGTCGGCAAAATAGAGGATATGGCCCAATATCTCGTCTTGATCGGATAATATTGGCGCGCAGCGTACAGCGAAATGCCTCTCATTACGTGATTTAAAGATGCAATATTCTGCGTCTGGCGCTGCTTCGCTATCAGGTTCTATGTTCATGGCCATGGCCAGATATTGGGTAAGCGCCGCAAAGTCCTGCTTGCGCGCAACACCGGCCAGCAGATCTTTAACCCCCATGTTTTCTTCAATATCGCCCAGCATTTCCTCAGCAACATGATTGCCCATGACGACAACGCCTTCTTGGTCTGTAACCAGCATGGGATCGGGCAAATGCTCTAAAGTATCTGTCACAAAGCGCCGCATATCGCGCAATTTGCTGATCGCCATGGACAAGCGTTCCGCTTGTTCAGTGACAATGTCGGCGGGTGCGCGGCGGTTATCGATGGGCGGCACGGGAACGGCGCCGGCATCCATGCGGTTCAGTTCACGCCCCATATAATCACTGGTGGCCTGCAAACGGCGCCAGCCCCATAAGGGGTAGACCAGCGCTATGCTGAGCAAGGCGGCCGTTGGCGGGAACCAGATTTGCAGCTGTAACAAGGCTATGCTGGTGAAGATGATGATAAACAGCAAAGCAATAGCGACAATAATCACCGTTCTGGGCCTGGCACGCCACAAGATGATCAGCAATATCCATAACGGGATAAGCGACAATATGATGGTATTTGCCAAGGGCATATCGGTGATGAAATTTTGCTGAATCAGAGCCTCCAGTGCATTTGCCATCACGACTATGCCTGGGGCCAGAGCGCCATTAACCGCTGGCGTTCTATGTTGATCGCCCAAACCGGCCGCTGTCGCACCGATCAACACCATTTTGTTCTTGAAAAAATCTGGCGGTATTTGGCCATTTGCGACTTGGGCAAATGATGTGGTTTTGAAGGCCGATTGCGGAATAAAGGGCAGGGCACGCGGTCTTTCGCAATCATCGCCTGTCAGCTCGCGCGCCGTTTTGCCAGTTTTGCGGGCCAGTGTTTCTACAATAAGATAGGGGATGTTTTCAGTGCCATCATTGATGCACAGGTTGAGCCTGCGGATGACGGTATCACTATCGGCGTCCAGATTGACATGCCCTAAAGCGCTGGCTGCGCTGGCCAAGGGTTCGACCGGTTGTAACTGGTCAAAAAGCCGCCCATTTAATCCGGGGCCTTGCAATTGTAATGGCAAAATTGTCCGCGCATTACGGCTTAGCGCATCTGCTAAAGCCTGATTTTGCACAGCCGTGCCAGCATCTTCCGTGAACAGCACATCCAAGGCAATGGCCGCTGCGCCAGCCTTGCTAACATTATCCAGCACCGGCACATAAGTATCGCGGGTCCATGGCCAGCCACCAAATTCCTGCAGACTGTCCTCGTCAATTTTGACGATGATGATGTCGCCAGAGGGTTCTGTGCCCTGCCACTCCATGGCGAAATCATAGATCAACAAATCCATGCGTTCGACACTGCGATAATATTGCAGGGCAATAACCATGGCCGTTGCAAGCAAGGCAATGACCAACCACTCCAATATCAGTCGGGCTCTTAACGTCATGACCCTGTCACTACGCAGCGGGAAATGTCTGTGCAATCCCGATAGTCAACAAAAAGTGTCAATCGGGCGCAATGGCGAATGATTGGAAGTCTGTCCATACCGGGTCAACTTCCCCATCAGCATAAAGATATGTGCCCACGCGCCAGAAATATTTCCCAGCAGGCAATGCAGAGACAGACATGCGTGTTTGCGTAAGCTCACCTTCATCAACCAGAGGCGGACGCTCTGTAGGCGAGAAGCTGTCATTCAAAGCAGGGTCGATAGAAAAGAGCTGAAAGCGGAATAACTTCCTGTCATTGCCGCTGGTTGTCCAGCGGAATGCAAAGCCGTCATCTTCTTGGTTCGCCTCAGCAGAGACCGTGTTCAACCGGCGCCTAAACGCCTGTTGGACAGGCAATCCTTCGAGTCCAGTTTTGGAAAATGCGGTAAGCTTGGCAAAATAATTGCCATTATCAAGGGCATTTAATGAAAGCTCAGGTGCAGCATTCTCTGCTTCTGCGACAATGTCGATAAAGCCGCTATCACGCGCTACTACTAGCCTGTAGCTTATGGCGTCTGCGACAGGGTCTAGCATAAATTTGACCTGTTCCTCACGTTGCTTGCCTTGACCGGCTTGAATGACAGGCGCAGGCAGTAACGCTTCGGTCTTCAGCCCTTGGTCGCTGATTGCAGCGCCAAAGCCAGGTTTCAAATCCGCACCGCCAGCATTGCCACTGGCCACTTGCAATCCGCCTTCTAGTAATTCTGCAAAAGACTGGTTGCTGGCAGGGTCGAAGCGATTGCGGAAATCTGTACCGCGAACGGCCGATACAGCAGCAGGTGTGCGCACGCGGTAGCGATCTTCCAATTTGCGAGCAGGCTGGACTTTGGTCCTCACTCCGCCTTCATCTAGTGCATATTCAATATCAATGCTGTCAGTGATTAAAATGCGGCGCAATTTCACAATCCGCATCACGCTGTTTGACGGCATGGTAATGATACTGCCATCGCTGGTGGCCAAAGACAAAGATGAATCAGGCCCAGTGGCCAAACCGACGCCTTCAGTAATGGCCTCGTTTAATTTGGGTGCGCGCGGATCAGGCCCAATGCCGGCAATGCGCACAATTCCGCGAAAAGCGACGACATCGGCGCTTTCATTACTGAATTTCAAGATATTGTAGGGGATTCTGAGCGTGGTGCCGACGCGAATACGGCGTGGGTCAGAAATACCATTAAGCTTCTGAACAACTTGATAGTCACTTTGTTGGCGAAAATATTTGGACGCTAAAGCCAACAATGTATCACCGCTTTGGAAGCGGTAGGATACAGTTTCCGGAGTCTGTGAACCCTGTGTCGCGGTTTGTGCATTGCCATAGCTAAGCGGTAACACCGCCACGGCAAGCGCCAACAAAATCAATGCCCAATGATGATATCTCAGATTCATTCCCCTGAAGCCAATGTTTCGAGACGATAACCATAGCCGAAAACCGTGAAAATGCGAAATCCATTTTCTGGTTTAAGCGCAAGCTTTGACCGCAAACGTGAGACATGCATATCCAATGTGCGTGTTGCAAGGTCGACATTGGTGCGCCAAATAGTCTCCATTATATATGCGCGAGACAGGCTGCGATCACGATTTTTGAAAAGCAGTTCGGCTAGCTCAAACTCTTTCGATGTCAGCTCGACACGCTGTCCATCAAATTCGATTTCTTGCTCCATACGGTCCAACGTATATTTTCCGAAAACCAATGTCTTGGCCATGGAGTTTTGCGGTTGAGAACGGCGCAAAAGCGCCTCGATGCGTGCCGCAATGACATTTTCATCTTCAGGCTTGGTGACATAGTCATCGGCACCACTTTGCAATGCGGTTGTAATGTCCTGCTTGGCGGAACGGCTGGTCATCATGATGATCGGCGGCGCTTCGGTCATTTTTTCCTGCACCCATTTGATAACCTCTAACCCAGTCTTTCCAGGCATGTTCCAATCCACCATGACGAGATCAAATGTATCACGCAATAAGGCTGACACCAGACGGTCGCCGTCTGAAAAGCGCACGACAACATGGCCCATGCCGCTGATTATACGTTCTAAAAAATCAAGGATTTCGTTATCGTCATCCGCAATTGCAATTCGCATTATATCTTCCCCAAGCATATCCGTTTCCGGATTATATATTCCATAACGGCTTATATATTTTTCTAAGCTTTACACGCATATTCATCTCTTAATCCAGAGAATAGACACGATGTTTACGAACATTTACAACCATTAATATTACCCGTCATTGGCTATTATCTCCATTATGGAGGCAAGTTTGTGATGATATAGGGTTATATTGATATATTTAGATATCTAATCTTATGCTCAGAAAATGAATAGTTTTAAAAGAAACTATATTGCTGTGCTAATTAAGATTCATATTAGTTTGTAATGAAAAAGTGGCTGGGGTGGCAGGGATCGAACCTGCGAATGCCGATACCAAAAACCGGTGCCTTACCACTTGGCCACACCCCAGCAATTCACATCAGTGAATGAGAAAGGCGCTATTATCGCCTTTATTCCTATTGGGCAAGGGGTTCTGTGCAGAGAATGTGCACATTCTCAAAATTGCCCCTAAACGCTTACAAACCAACCATGCGGATCATTGGCTTTTCCGGTTTGAATATCAACCAGACGATTGCGCATTCTGTTTGCAACAGGCCCCGGTTCCCCTGAACCTATCGTAAATGCGCTATCTGCCGATTTTACTGTACCTACTGCGGTTACAACTGCTGCGGTGCCGCATGCCAATGTTTCAAGCAGCTTCCCGCTTTGGGCATCATTACGCCATTGTTCAAAACTATAGGGCTGTTCTACCACTTCCAAGCCATCATCACGCAGCAATTGCATCAGCGAATCGCGGGTGATGCCAGGCAATATCGTTCCGGTAAGGGGCGGCGTGATGACGGTGTTGTCATTCATCACAAAAAACAGGTTCATTCCGCCCAGCTCTTCGACCCATTTTTTCTCTGTGGCATCAAGAAAAACAACCTGATCGCAATCTTGGGCAATCGCTTCGGCTTGCGCTGGCAGGCTGGCTGCATAATTGCCGCCACATTTGGCTGCGCCGGTTCCCCCGGGCGCTGCACGCGAATAATTTTCCGATGCCCATATGGTGACAGCCTTGGCACCGCCTTTGAAATAGGCTCCTACAGAGCAGGCAATGACGAGAAAGAGATACTCCTTGGCAGGGCGAACACCCAAAAAGGCCTCACTGGCAAACATGAAAGGCCGCAGATATAGAGCGCCGCCGTCCATATTCGGTATCCATGCTCTATCGATATCGACCATGTGATTGACCGCCTGCAAAAATAGCTTCTCCGGAACTTCTGGCATTGCCAAGCGCCGTGCAGAATTTTGGAAACGTCGTGCATTTTGCTCCGGGCGGAACAATGCAGCCTCGCCATTAGACAGGCCATAGGCCTTCATACCTTCGAAAATCTCTTGCGCATAATGCAATACTGCTGTCGCAGGATCGAGCGATAAAGGCTTGCGTTCGCAAATCTGCGCATCATGCCAGCCTTTGCCCTCTGTGTAGCGCACCATGGCCATATGGTCGGTAAACAATGTGCCAAAGCCCGGGTCTTTTAACCGTTCGGTACGCTCTGCATCCGGCATGGCGTTGACGCTGCGCTCAATATTGAAATGAAGCTCTCCGCCTTGTGAATCTGTCATACCGGATCCTTATCCTTTTATGTGCACGGCTATGCTTGGTTAGTGATGCACAGATAATCTGAATGATGCACTATGAATAGCCGCAACTGCTTGCAATCCTGTAAATCTGCTGTCAGTTTACGTCAATATGTCTGACCCATCTTCTCGTAATGCCAATTTGGCTAGGAGCAACGCCTCTGCATCGCCTCTTTTCTTGCGGGAAGAAGAGGTGCGCCGCGGTATGGAATTGCTATATTTTGGTTATACGCGCCTTACCAAATCAATTGATGATGAACTTTCGGAGCAGGGTCTTGGCCGTGCGCATCACCGCGCATTATATTTTATTGCCAGAGAACCCGATTTGCCGGTTAGCCAGCTTTTGCGGCTATTGGCGATCACGAAACAGTCGCTGGGCAGGGTTTTGACCGAATTACAACAACGCGGCCTGATTGAGGCCAGCAAAGGCAAACGTGATCGCAGGCAAAAGCTGTTGCGTCTGACGCAAACTGGTCAGGCTATGGAAGCAGAATTGTTCGATATTTTGCGCAAGCGCCTCTCTGCGGCCTATGCAGGTGCAGGGCAGGATAATGTAACCGGATTCTGGCGCGTGCTGGAGGGATTAGTCCCTGAAGCAGACCGCGAACTGGTCAGTGATTTGGGCGAAGGCCGCAAAGCATAAGCCCTATCATTACAGTTTCTGTGTCTACTCCTTAGTAAATTCTATGGGCCCGACATTGAACGGCAAGGTGCGATGAAATTGTGGTGCAAACCGTTTCCGGCTTATCTGCTCATAGGCATAGCCGGCTTTTAGCACGGCATGATCAGACCATTTGCTGCTGATAAAACTGATCCCAACCGGCAGACCTTCGACATAACCCATCGGCACGGTCAGATGCGGATAGCCTGAAACAGCGGGCAATTGACTTTGGCTAGGACCGGAAAAACTGTCACCCAAGACAAGGTCTGAACGCCAGGCTGGACCACCTGATGGCCCGACCAGAAACTGCACATCATTATCTTTGAGCAGACGGTCAATGCCTTCTGGCCCTGCAAGCCGTTTGGCTTTCTCCAATGCTGCCAGATATTTGCTATTATCCAGTCCTTCTTTGCTTTGCCCCAATTCGAAAAGCTCTTGACCGAAATACCTTAGCTCTGTTGCGGCATTTTGCTGATTAAATGTGATGAGATCGGCGAGTGTGCGGTACGGATTGCTGGCCGGTGTGCTGGCCAGATAGGCATTCATATCGGCCTTTAACTCGGTCATCAGCACTTCAAATTCTGCTTCGCCCAATCCGTCAAAACCGGAGCGGCTATCTTCTATCTCCACCAATATTGCACCAGCTTTTTTAAGGTCTTCAAGCGCAGCTTCAAACACTTTTTGTGTTCCCGTCTGATTGCCCACCCTGTCACGCAATACACCGATGCGAACACCTTTAAGATAGTCAGGCGATAGACTATTGGCAAAATCAACGGCATATTTATCGGCGTCTTTTGTTGCGCTGTCGGCTGCGTCACTTCCTGCCATGGCGGTTAACATCATGGCGGCATCCTGCACCGTGCGCGTCATTGGGCCAGCAGTGTCCTGACTGTGACTGATAGGCACAACATGGGTGCGGCTCACCATACCCAGCGTTGGTTTAAAACCAACAATGCCATTGATAGTGGATGGGCATATGATTGATCCATCGGTTTCCGTGCCCACTGCACCTGCGCCAAGGCTGGCGGCTATAGAGGCGCCGCTGCCTGATGATGACCCGCAGCTATTGCGGTCAAGCGCATAAGGGTTTTTGACCAACCCCCCGACACTGGTCCAGCCGCTAACGGAATTGCTCGACCGGATATTGGCCCATTGTGACAGATTCGCCTTGGCTATAATAATGGCTCCGGCGGCTTTTAGATTGGCCACCAAGGGTGCATCACGGTTGGTGACATTATCAATCAGCGCATAAGAACCAGCGGTGGTTGGCACTGGCCCTGTCGCTTCAATATTGTCCTTGATAATGATCGGAATACCATGAAGCGGGCCTGTAATACGTCCGGCGGCGCGGTCTGCATCGGCTTGCCGCGCCAAAGCCAAAGCATCGGGCATAATTGCGATGATAGAGTGCAATTCTGGCCCCGCTTTATCCAATGTTTGAATGCGATAAAGATAGGAGCGTACAATATCCTCACTGGTAAAGCGTCCGTTGGTTAGACCCTGCGATATTTCCGCCAAGGAAAGCTCGCTAGTGTCGAGCGTTACGGCTTCTCCTTCATAGACGGGATATTCAGATTGATATCCAACAGTGTTTGGCAGTTCATTGGCTTGCAGCCCATGCGCTGTACCGCCAATGGCCAGAGCAGTAAGCGCAAAAGCCAATGTAAGACAGTTGGTATATTTCATGCAAATTCCCCGAACGCTGCTGACTAAATTATGTGCTGCAGATTTTAGCCTTTCTGATCCAATAGCAAGCGCAAATACGCATATTGATTTTGGGGAAAACGGGGTGTGCTTTTAAAAATGAGAGGGGCCGCGATATGTTTGTTTTCACAAACTGTCACGGCCCTTCGCATGGTCAGCGGCCGGAAGTGCCGCCCTTATGTGTTAAGAAAAGCGGCTATTAGCCAGCCAATACTCTACACGAATGGACTATTCCGACCTCTAAAACTGCTGAACCATGAGACATCGGATCACCTCCTTTCGTATTGTTGAAAACCATTGCCATGCCCTCGCTATTATCCTTCGTGAATGAAGGGGCTCTTGCCTGACACGAACAATGTGGATCAGCTATTAGCGCACAACAAGACTTGATTTAATTTATTTTCGAATCATAATTCTGCATCCCACAGCAATAGACACAGCTGCAAATCGGGCTTCGCAAAAATTTCATAATGGTTTTCAGATATTTGGACGCAATTCCACTATTTGCGTCGCACCGATTGCTATCAGACTAGCGGCAATCTTCGACAACCCGTGCTAATTTGGGCGATGTAGGTATGCGGCTGGCCTTTTGATCATCCACAACCAATCCAAAGGATCCACGGCTAAAGATCAATTCATCCAGCACGATATTATTTGCTGATAGGGAAAGGCCCAAAATGCCCCCTTCAAAATCAGATGCAGAATTGCCGTTCATGCTGCGCGTGCCAAAAGTTGTAGTGATGGCCAGCTTTGCAGCTCCTTGATGCACATCATGCCGCACTATTGATATAGACTTACGCTGTTTACTGCATTTTATGCTGAAAACAGACTTGCCATCAGGATTAACAAAGGCGGCAAATGCAGCATCTGCGTCATCGCTGCGCATCCATCGACCAGCCATTAAGGGCCAGTTTTGCCAATCAGCATCATTTTGGACAGCAGCCAATGCGGGGGTTTGTGATCCGGCTGGGGCAGTTTGTGCTATATTCTCTTCAGCATTGGTTGCCTGTTCAGACTGACCAGAGCTGTCAACCACATTGCTTGGTGGCAGACAGCCGCTTGAACCGCAAAGAATCACTGCTGTAAGAATTATCCGTATCATTGCTCTATAATGCGTGCAGCGACCGTGAAGGACAAGGTTGAAACATCATGCGAAGATGGTGCATGGCCAATTTATGAAGTCAAATGCCGAAAAACCAAAGAAAATGCGCATCGACCAATTGCTGGTGGAGCGTGGCTTGGCGGAGAGCCGCACACGCGCGCAAGCATTGGTGATGGCTGGCTTGGTCTTTGTGAAAGAGAATAAGGTGCAAAAAGCTGGGCAGCAAGTTGCCAGTGATTGCGATATTGATGTTCGGGGCAAAGACCATCCATGGGTATCACGCGGAGGTCTGAAGCTCGACCATGCGCTGGACCATTTCTCCATTGATGTTACCGGCATGACCGCCATTGATATCGGATCATCAACCGGCGGTTTCACCGATGTGTTGCTCAGCCGAGGGGCGGAAACGGTATTTGCCGTTGATAGCGGTACAAATCAGCTTGCCTGGTCATTGCGGCAAGATGAGCGCGTTATCGTGCATGAAAAGACCAGCGCGCGTATATTGACGGACCAGCATATTACCCGCTCATTAGATATTGCGGTTTGCGATGCCAGCTTCATTTCGCTGACCAAAGTTTTGCCAGTGCCATTGGGTTTTGTACGCGAAGCTGGGCATTTGGTCGCGCTGATAAAACCACAATTTGAGGTTGCGCGGCATGAGGTTGGTAAGGGCGGTGTGGTAAGGGATTCTGCACTGCATGAGCGCGTTTGCGGGGAAATATCCGATTGGCTAGGGCAAAATAACTGGGAAGTAAGCGGTATTACGACCAGCCCCATCACTGGACCGAGCGGTAATGTGGAGTTTCTGATCGCGGCGCGCAAACAGGCTTAGAAACCACACTAATGCGCTATACCTAGTAAATCATGTGGGCATTGCGCGGCTTCATCTGGCCAGATTGCATGATATACGGCTAAACATCCGGCAATGGGTGATAGAATCACCGGGAAAGGAAATAAGCATGAGTGAATTGGCATCCCGATCACAACTGCGTCTGTCTTTTCTGCGCTGGGCTATGCTGACTGTTCCCTTGACGGTTTTGCTGGGCTTTATGTCGTCCCGCATTGCAGAGCCAGCCGGTCAAAATGCCTGGTTTCAATCCTTGGTCAAACCTGCTGCACAGCCTGAGGGTTGGGTATTCGGCGCTGCTTGGTTCATACTGTACATCTTGATTGCACTGGCTTTGGCTATTGTCCTGAATGCACGCAATGCGCGGCTGCGTTGGATCGGCGTTAGTTTATGGTGCGCACAATTTTTGCTTAATCTGATCTGGTCGCCCTTGTTTTTTGGCGCGCATCAAATTGGCTATGCATTTTACTTGCTTTTGATGATCTTCCTGCTGTCATTCGCGACCGTTTTGGTATTTGGCAGAATACGGCCTCTCGCGGCCTGGTTAATGCTGCCTTATCTGGCTTGGCTGTGTTTTGCGGCAATTTTGAACAAGCAGATTGATGATCTAAACCCGGGTGCGGCGACCAAAATTGTGCCGCGCAGCTATGAACTGCCACCGACCACCACTGGCGGCGCACTGCCACCAGCACAATAGGTTTTTGCTAAATGACCAGAAGCGCTCAATATATGCTGCTTGATAATTGCGCTTGTTTATAGCTATTTTGACGCCATATCGGGTTTAGCTGAGCAATCCCGTCAGAAAGGTCGACCATCATGCAAAGTGACAACAGAATATTCGCCGACTTTATGCGCGTCATTAATGGCGCTGCAGGAACCGTTGCAGGCATGGGGCGCGAAGCAGGCGAGTCCGCACGCGAACGTACTCGCGAATGGATGGCGGGAATGGACTTTGTCAGCCGTGAAGAATTTGACGCCGTAAAAGCATTGGCTGCCAAGGCACGCGAAGAAGCTGATGAGTTAAAAGCGCGTGTTGAGGCTCTGGAAAAAGCAGCATCAACTGCTGCCAAACCAGCGGCCAGAAAACCAGCTGCACGCAAGACAAGCACGCCCAGAAAACCAAAGGACTAAGGCCAGTATCGCGCCGAAGAATATTGTTTTTCCCACTATTTCTTCATGGGTTTATCAACAGTGTTTCAACAGGCTTTTCAACTTGTCCCCCGTTGATTGACCGCTTTGCATTGCGGTGAACCACTCTCTTTAGCATTATGCTAACTATGTTGATGGATCACACCAAAGCGACGCAATCAGCGTCATGCGCTTCTGATCGGGGCGCAGACATATGATTGAAACGGACGAAATCGAATTTGGTGGACAGGAAGCTGCGCCATTAGAGATGCTGAGCGCATTGTTTGAGGCTCGCGGCTGGACAACCGAACGCGAAAGCGATGAAGAGGTCTGCGCCGAAGTCAAAGGCAATTGGACCCATTATCAGTTGCGCGGCATTTGGCGTGAGCATGACCATGTTCTGCAATTGCTTGTTTTGCCGGATATCAGCATTTCTGATGACAAATATGCCAGCATGTATGAGGCTTTGGGCCTGATTAACGAACAGCTATGGCTCGGCCATTTTGATATGTGGTCCAATAACGGCATGCTGCTCTACCGCCACGGATTGATGCTGCCCAGCAATGCCATGTTGGAGCTCGATCAGGCGCAGATCTTGGTGGAAACGGCTCTGGCTGAATGCGACCGCTTTTATCCTGTTTTCCAGTTCATTCTCTGGGGTGATAAATCGCCCAAAGACGCACTGGCGGCCGCACTTATTGATACTATGGGTGAGGCGTGACCGCCTTTTACACTTTGCATAGCAGATACAGATTATGAACAATCCCGCCTCTCTTTTTCCGCAGAATATCGTCTTTATCGGTTGCGGCAATATGGGCGGCGGCATGCTCACTGGCTGGTTGGCCAGCGGACTTGATCCGGCAAATGTGACCATTGTTGACCCATATCTTGATGCAGGGCCGGGCGGCATTGCGGTTTATGACCATGTGCCGGATCATCTAACATCGATTGATCTGGTCATTTTGGCAGTGAAACCGCAAAAACTGGGCGATGCTGCTCCTCTTTTGGCAGGCAGATTAAACGCAAAGACAATATTGGTATCGATATTAGCGGGTGTGAAACATGCGACTTTGGTGGACCGGTTTCCCGAAACTGGGGCCATTATTCGGTTGATGCCCAATATGGCTGTGCGCATTGGTCAGTCGGTTTCTTCATTATATGCACCTGTCGCGGCGAATGATTTTGTACGCGCTGCGCATCGCAAGATTGAGCAATTGACCAAGATGTTTGGCAGTGCTGAGTGGCTTGATGAAGAAGTGCATATGCATCTGGCGACAGCATTGGCGGGCTCTGGCCCGGCATTTTTGTTTCGCTTTATTGATGCTTTGTCATCTGCAGGTGCAGAGCAGGGACTGGATGCAGAGCAAGCGAAACATTTCGCCTTGGCCATGGTTCGCGCATCGGCGCAGCTGGCTGAACAATCGGAATTTTCACCGGGTGAGCTAGCGCGCCAAGTGGCCAGTCCGGGCGGCACAACACAGGCCGGATTGGACGTTCTTGATGACAAAAATGCGCTGGAAACGCTAGTGCAGGCGACAATAGCTGCTGCGGCCAGACGCAGTGCCGAAATGGCGGAAGAATTCGGCTAAACCGAACCCGTCCGCCACTATGCCATTGCGCCATTCAGAGGTTCAGTCGCAATCCAACTCATAATAATCGCGAACAATATCCCAGCCTTCTTCGGCTGTTTCCACCATGGTGAACAGATCAAGGTCTTTATGAGAAACCGTGCCTTCATCGGCCAAGGCTTCCAGATCGACCACTTTTGTCCAAAAGTCTTGGCCGTAGAGCAGAATGGGCACAGGCTCCATCTTGCCAGTTTGAATGAGCGTTAGCAGTTCAAAAAATTCGTCAAATGTGCCGAAACCACCCGGAAATACTGCGATAGCCCGCGCGCGCAGCAGGAAGTGCATCTTGCGCAATGCGAAATAGTGGAACTGGAAGGAGAGGTGCGGCGTAACATATTCATTAGGCGCTTGCTCATGCGGCAGCACGATATTCAGGCCGATGGACTCCTTGCCTGCCTCATGCGCTCCGCGATTGGCCGCTTCCATAATGGACGGACCGCCACCGGAACAGACAACAAATTGCCTTTTCCCATCTTCGGTCTGTTCGCAATTACTGGCGATATGCGCCAGTTTGCGGGCCTCTTCATAATATTTGGATTTCGCTGCCAGATTTTCCGCGATGCGCTTTTCCTGCGGAGTTTTTGCAGCATCAATTTTTTCTTGTGCCTTGGATGGTTCGGGAATTCTGGCAGAGCCATACATCACAAAGGTAGAACCGATATTGGCTTCATCCAACAGCATTTCAGGTTTGAGCAGTTCGAGCTGGAAACGCACTGGGCGCAGCTCTTCGCGCAACAGAAAATCGGTGTCACGATAGGCCAGCTTATAGGCCGGATCACTGGTCTGCGGGGTTATAAGAACCTGTTCAGCAGTTTTGGCGTCTTCGGCGGCACGGCGGAAGCGCCGTTCATTAATATCTTTTTTGGTCATGGCTTATGACCTAGACGCCATTGACGCGGTCATCAACGCAATTTGCAGAGGAACATTCGTCTTTTAGCGACAAAATCCATTATTATCGGCCAGATCAAGATGGAAATGGTCGCGGTGCGCGGCGTTAAATTCTGGGCCGAGCACGGTGCCAAAGCGCCGACAAGCACTTTTGTGGATGGCTCTTAAAAAGGCGCGTTCTGCACGGCTGCCATTCCAGCCTTTTTGCACGGTGATACGGCGGCCATCGGCCAGCACAAAGCCGGAAACATCAATGGCATTGGCATGGGCATGTTCTGATCGTTTGCCTGTGCCTGCGACATTGCGGCAATTATAACTGCCATAGGTTTCGATGCGTACCAATTCGCTGCCCAACATTTGCCGCGCGGCGCGGGCAACGGCATATTGCGACCAGCGGGTAAAGCGCTGCGCCATGGGGCAAGTCACAGGCCCCAAATTGCCTATCTGTAACGTGCCAGCACCATCATTAGCGCGTGATAGGTCAAGGCTGGCTAGCTTAACCGTGCCCAATTGGCTGCACCCTTTGCCCAAATAGCGATCAGGCAAAGGTGTGAAATTGGCTGCCGATTTTTGCAGATCGGCATGGCAACCGCGCAAAGGCCCATCAGCGCGTATAGTTGCGGCTGAAGCGGTTGATGATGGCGCGTTCGTGCTGGCCGGACGCGATGGGGCATCACCTCGCGAACCGATTTGCGGCAATGCGCTGCATGCGGACAATGCCAAGCTGGTAAGGGCGATTATTGCCGCTTTTTTCAAGTGGGCTGATGGTCTAAGTGCCAAGGCTGTTGTTGATTGCGTCTGCATAGCCATTGCTATAGTCACAACATGCTTAACAGATGCCGAGCGTCTATGGTTAATAACTGATAAATGGACCGGTTGGGCGCAATATATGGTGATCTTTAGGGATAAATGATGCGGGCAATAGTGAACAATATCTATGTGTTTTGGCTGATATTGTCTGTGCCTGCCATTTTCCAAATGGGGAAGTTGGTCAATAGCGGTTTTGATGCGTCAGTCGCATTTTCGCTAGAGCATGGCACTGGCGAAATGTCGGTGCGGCTGATGCTATTGGCCATGGCGATAAGCCCGTTAAAAGCCATATTTGGCGCGAAGAGCTGGGTCATGTGGTTGCTGGCCAGACGGCGCTATATTGGCGTAGCTGCGGCGGGTTACGGGCTTTTGCACCTATATGTGTATTGTATCGATCTGGAGCTGTTCAATGGAGTCTGGCGCTATGTTCTGGAGGATGCTGCGCAATTCTCTATCTGGACTGGTTATTTGGCTCTGATTATTTTTGTGGCCATGGCGGTCACAAGCAACAATGCGGCGCAGCGTCTTTTGAAGCGCAACTGGAAACGGTTGCAGCAAGGTGTGTATGCTGCGGCCTTACTGATCGCTGTGCATTGGGTGTATGTCGATGGAGAGTGGATTGGGGCGATCATTCACTTTGCACCGCTTTTACTCTTGCAAATTATTCGCATTAGCATAGAATGGGAAAAGTCGCGGTTCAATGCGGGTTCATCCGCTGTAACCGATTAGCACTTTAACATGATGATTTCGTCACTACATCTTTGGTGAGGATATTGAGAAGAAGGGTAATATCATGAAATTTACCGAAGCTATGCTGGCCATTGCCGCAGCGACCGCAATGAGCACAGCCATGCCCGAATCGGCCTATGCAAGCGGCAAGCTAAAATGCGAAGCCGGTCCAGAATCAGGTTGGAAAAGCCGTGATGCGCTGGAAGAAAAGCTGAAAAAAGATGGCTGGTCTGTCCGCAAATCAAAGGTCGATGGCGGCTGTTATGAAGTTTATGGCACCACGCCGCAAGGTGACCGGGTTGAGGCATATTTTCACCCCATAACCTTCGAAAAACTGTTGGTTACGAAGCGCGGCGGCAAAGTCATTTTCCGCAAGGCTGAACAATAATTTCTTATAACCCTCGCAATTGGGCGTTTATTTACGTCCACTTAGCGGGGGTTTGAAATATTCTTCTTGCAGTTGCGTACGCCCGTCCCTATTTGCGGCGACGGGCCACGCGGTCCCAACGCCGCGCGAGCTCTCTGTAAGGAGAGAATATCATGAGTAACTCAATACCGGCGGAGCCGACGCTTCGTCCTGCACGACCATTTTTTTCATCTGGCCCTACGGCCAAATTCCCCGGCTGGTCAGCGGATACCCTGAAAACTGAAGCATTAGGACGTTCCCACCGCTCCAAAACGGGCAAGGCGCGTCTCAAATATGCTATCGATTTGAGCCGCAAAATTCTCGGCATTCCTGATGATTATCTGATTGGCATCATGCCCGGTTCCGACACTGGCGCGCTGGAATGTGCGATGTGGACGATGCTCGGTTCCCGCCCTGCAACCGTTGCTGCATGGGAAAGCTTCGGCAATGTATGGATACAGGATGCGGTCAAACAGCTTAAGCTGAAAGACCTGACCGTTCTCAACGCCGATTATGGCGAAATCCCCGATCTTAGCCAGATTGATAAGGGCGATGATGTCGTCTTTACCTATAATGGCACGACGTCGGGCGCGAAAATTCCTGATACTGACTGGATCGCTGATGATCGCACGGGCGTCACCATTAATGACGCGACCAGCGCAGTTTTTGCGCAGCCTATGGATTGGTCAAAGCTCGACGCGACGACATTTAGTTGGCAAAAAGTCATGGGTTCCGAAGCTGCGCATGGCATGCTTATCCTGTCGCCGCGCGCTGTTGAACGCATTGAAAGCTATGATCCTGAATGGCCTTTGCCAAAGCTTTTCCGTCTGAAAAAGGGCGATAAGCTGAACCGTGCAATCTTTGAAGGGGCGACGATCAACACGCCGTCATTGCTGGCAACTGAAGACTATATTGCTGCTCTGGAATGGGCAGAGTCTATTGGTGGTTTGAAAGCTCTGCATGATCGTGCGGATGCCAATGCCAAAATCGTCCATGATTGGATTGCAGCAACGCCTTGGCTGCGCAATATGGTCAGTGACCCTGCAAAGTGGACCAATACCGGCATCTGCATGGTGTTTCAGGGCGAATGGTATGATGCACAAAGCGACGAGGTGAAAGCCGCAGTGCCGAAGCGTATTACAGCGATGCTCGAAGAACTGCATATCGGCTATGACTTTAACGGTTATCGCGATGCACCACCTTCGCTGCGTATCTGGTGTGGTTCGACAGTCGATGCAGAGGATATTGCCCGCCTGCTGCCATGGATTGAATGGGCCTATGCCAAGGTCCAGGCCGAATTTTCCGCCTAACTTTCCGCCTAACTTTCCTAAGTCACGTTTATCGTCATTTCGGCGCAGGCCGATATCTCACGCAGATTCGCACCAATATTGGTCATCATGTTTGAGATCCTGAAAAATGTTCAGGGTGACGAAATTTCCTAAAGGACTCTCCCGAAAGGATTACCTATGCCTAAAGTATTGATTTCTGACAAAATGAACCCTCGTGCTGCCGATATTTTCCGTGAAAATGGCTGCGAGGTTGATGTTATTACAGGTCAGACACCCGAAGAATTAAAAGAGATTATTGGCAATTATGATGGCCTTGCCATCCGCTCATCAACCAAAGTAACAGCAGAAATATTGGAAGCAGCGACCAAGTTAAAGGTCATCGGCCGCGCTGGTATCGGCGTTGACAATGTTGATATTCCGGCGGCCTCTGCCAAGGGCGTAGTGGTTATGAACACGCCCTTTGGTAACTCTATCACCACTGCGGAACATGCGATTGCGATGATGTTCGCGCTGGCCAGACAATTGCCACAGGCCGACTTGTCAACACAGCAGGGCAAGTGGGAAAAATCGAAATTCATGGGTGTTGAGCTGACCAGCAAGACATTGGGATTGATTGGGGCCGGCAATATCGGGTCGATCGTTGCTGACCGTGCTTTGGGTCTGAAAATGAAGGTCATTGCATTTGACCCGTTTTTGACGCCGGAGCGTGCAGTGGAACTGGGCATTGAAAAGGTAACGCTGGATGAGTTGCTGGGCCGTGCGGATTTCATCACCTTGCACACACCGTTGACCGATCAGACCCGCAATATTTTGGATGCTGAAGCGCTGGGCAAAGTGAAGCCGGGTGTGCGGATTATCAATTGTGCGCGTGGCGGCTTGATCGATGAAGCGGCTTTGAAAGTGGCACTTGAATCAGGTCAGGTCGCAGGCGCCGCATTGGATGTGTTTGCGCAGGAACCGGCAAAGGAAAACACACTTTTTGGCACAGAAGGCCTGATTTGTACGCCGCATCTGGGGGCATCCACCAATGAGGCACAGGTCAATGTCGCCCTGCAAGTGGCCGAACAAATGGCGGATTACCTGGTGAAGGGCGGCGTGACCAATGCGCTGAATATGCCTAGCCTTTCTGCGGAACAGGCACCGAAGTTGAAACCTTATATGCTGCTGGCCACCCAATTGGGCACGATTGCCGGACAATTATTGGGCAATAAGATTAAAGGCGTATCGGTCGAGGTAGAGGGCGCGGCAGCGGAACTTGACCAGAAACCAATCACCGCAGCGGTTTTGGCCGGTTTGATGCGCGCCTATAGCGACACCGTTAATATGGTCAACGCGCCGTTTCTGGCAAAGGATCGCGGTCTTGATGTGCGCGAAGTGCGCCGTGACCGCGAGGGAGATTATCACACGCTGGTCCGCGTTGCGCTGAAGCTGGAAGATGGTGAAAAGTCAGTGACCGGCACATTGTTTGGCAATGCCAACCCACGTCTGGTCGACATTTTCGGTGTGAAAATCGAAGCCGATTTGCGCGGACCGATGCTCTACATCGTCAACCGCGATGAGCCGGGCTTTATTGGCCGTTTGGGTTCCACGCTGGGTGAAGCCAGCGTCAATATCGGCACTTTCCACCTTGGCCGCCGTAATGATGGTCCAGGCGGTGATGCTGTGCTGCTCTTGTCGCTTGATAGCCCGGTAGAAGAGCCGGTTTTGTGGAAAGTCTGTCAGTTGCCCGGCGTACGTGACGTCAAAGCACTGAATTTTGCCTAAAGCCAATTGCTTTTTGTCATATGGGGGGAGTAAGGGATCAGCATGAATCCCGATCTCCTCCCTGAAGGCCTGCAAGACAGGTTGATGCCGCAGGCAGAGGCCATGGCCGAACTGCTGCAACGCTATTTCACCATTTTTGCTAGCCACGGCTATGAGCGTGTTGCGCCGCCATTGATTGAATTTGAAGGATCATTGGCGCATCGCACCAAAGGCTATGCCAAGGATCGGATGCTTCGGGCGGTTGACCCGATCTCGCTGCGCACATTGGCGCTGCGTTCGGATATGACTGTTCAGGTCGGCCGCATTGCAACAACAAGGCTGTCCAATGCACCGCGTCCATTGCGTCTTTCTTATGCAGGGCCAGTGGTAACATTACGCGCAGGCGAGTTGCACCCTGAGCGTGAGCGTATGCAAATTGGCGCTGAACTTATCGGCAATGACAGTGTCGCTGCTGCGATTGAGATCGTCGGCCTTGCCGTCGAGGCTTTGCAATCTGCGGGCGCGCGGCAGATTACCGTCGACTTTACCTTGCCGGATCTGGTGGATACTCTGGCGGAAAAGGCTTTTCCGTTGAACGAGGAAGAGATTATCGCCGTTCGCCGTGAACTAGACACCAAAGATGCAGGTGGGCTGAAAGCATTGCAAGCCGATGCCTATATCCCGCTGCTCTACGCCATGGGCCCACTGGACAGTGCTTTGCAGAAATTGCGCGCGATTGATGCTGGCGGCGCGTTGGCAAGTCGCATCAGCGCATTGGAAGCCATTGCGGCGCCGCTGGGCAAAGATATTACAGTAACGCTCGACCCGAGTGAGAGGCATGGGTTTGAATATCAAAGCTGGTTCGGCTTTTCGCTTTATGCTGATGGATATTCGGAAGTTCTGGGCAGGGGCGGCACCTATGCGATTTCTGCGGGTGATGATGCACAAGAGGTTGCCACCGGCTTTACGCTCTATGCAGACCGATTGGTTAAGACAAGTGAAGACTCTGAAAGATTAGGGCGCGTTTTTCTGCCTCTTGATCATGACTATCAGCGAGCAAGAGAATTGCGTGCGCAGGGCTGGCATACATTGGCGGCGCTAGATGCAAAAGATGATGCAAGAGCATTGGGCTGCACGCATATTTTAGATGAAAACGGGCCGACCCGCATTTGATATTTCTGTTTTCACTTTAATCGGTGATAGCGCTTTTTCTATGCTGGACCTGTATAATGGACGGGCCTAAAAGCGTCGCGTTTGTGCAAGTTCGTTAAGCGAATCTGCTCTCATAAAAACCAAAGGACAGTTCATGGCTAATGTAACAGTGATCGGTGCGCAATGGGGCGATGAAGGCAAAGGCAAGATTGTCGATTGGCTCGCCGAACGTGCGGACGTGGTTGTGCGTTTTCAAGGTGGACATAATGCGGGGCATACGCTGGTCATTGATGGCAATGTCTATAAGCTGTCGCTGCTGCCATCAGGTATTGTCAGCGGGACTCTGTCGGTTATTGGCAATGGCGTTGTGCTGGACCCATGGGCGCTGAAAAGCGAGGTGGAAAAATTGCGCGATCAGGGTGTTGAGATTACACCGGAGAAACTGATCATCGCCGACAATTGCGCATTGATACTGCCAATTCATGGTGATCTTGATGGTTTGCGCGAAGACGCAAGCGGATCGGGTAAGATTGGCACGACAAGGCGCGGTATTGGCCCTGCCTATGAGGATAAAGTAGGTCGCCGCGCGATACGGGTGTGCGATCTGGCACATCTGGATGATCTCGGAGCGCAGCTGGACCGACTATGCGCGCACCATGATGCATTGCGTGCGGGCTTTGGTGCGCCGCCAATTGATCGCGCTGCCTTGCTCGATCAGTTAAAAGAAATCGCGCCTTTTGTAGAGCCTTTTGCTTATCCAGCCTGGCGCAAATTGAACAAGGTGCGCAAAGCCGGCGCGCGGATTCTGTTTGAAGGCGCACAGGGTGTGTTGCTTGATGTTGATCACGGCACCTATCCTTTTGTGACATCCTCCAACACAATTTCAGGCACTGCATCAGGGGGCAGCGGTCTTGGCCCAAGTGCTACCGGCTTTGTGCTGGGTATTGTGAAGGCGTATACTACACGGGTTGGCTCTGGTCCGTTTCCCACCGAGTTGGGCGATGATGTTGGTCAACGGCTTGGTGAACGTGGCCATGAATTTGGCACTGTGACCGGCCGTCAACGGCGCTGTGGCTGGTTTGATGCGACATTGGTGCGGCAAAGCTGCGCTGTCTCTGGCGTGACGGGCATAGCCTTGACCAAAGTCGATGTGCTGGATGGATTTGAGACAGTGAAAATCTGCACCGGCTATCGCTTGAATGGCAAGGTGCTGGATTATCTGCCCGCCCATGCTTCTGATCAGGCCAATATTGAGCCGATTTATGAAGAGCATGAGGGCTGGAGCGAAACAACAGCTGGCGCCCGTTCATGGGTTGATTTGCCCGCTGCTGCCATCAAATATATTCGCCGCATTGAAGAGCTTATAGAATGCCCGGTCGCGCTGGTCTCCACCTCACCCGAACGCGAAGATACGATATTGGTGCGCGATCCATTTAGCGATTAATCGTGGGAGGCGGCTTATTGGCCCTTCACCAATATGCCGCCTTTGATAACCGCTGAGACGCTTTCCATCAGGCGGATATTGTCGAGAGGATTGCCATCCACAGCAATGATATCGGCATAGGCGCCGACCTTGATTTCACCGACATCATTGGATTGACCGAGCGCGGCAGAAGCGTTGATTGTCGCGGCGCGCAGTGCGTCGAGCGGGGACATGCCAAGGCGCACCATGACGGCGAACTGGCCGCCCACATCCTCATGCGGCATCACGCCTGCATCAGAACCAAATACCATGTTCACGCCTGCCTTATAAGCTTTAGTGAAATTTTCGCGTTGCACCTTTGACACCGCGCGTTCTTTATCCAGATTTTCTTCTAACACGCCGTTTTCTGCCCCTTTTGACAGGGTATATTCGGTGTTGAAAATATCCATCGACAAATATGTGCCTTTTTCCTTGGCCAATTTAATCCCTGCATCATCAATGAAGCTTGCATGTTCGATGGTGTCAAAACCGGCCTGAATGGCGGCCAAAATACCGCT
This sequence comes from uncultured Sphingomonadaceae bacterium, assembly GCA_947503245.1. Taxonomy (GTDB): domain Bacteria; phylum Pseudomonadota; class Alphaproteobacteria; order Sphingomonadales; family Sphingomonadaceae; genus Alterisphingorhabdus. The sequence goes on along the minus strand of CANNCV010000002.1, from coordinate 571,946 downwards.
GGCACCATGAGCATGTGCGGCGGCTTTCAGATCCCAGAAATGGGCCTCATCGGCAATGGCGGTCAGCTCTGCCAATGTCAGCTGTTGAATGCCCGGCGCGGTATTGCGTGAGAAGACGCCGCCGGTTGCGCATGCCTTTATGACCTCTGCGCCATATTTGCGCTGCTCCCGCACACGCTTGCGCAATTCATCCGGGCTATCACCAATGGCAGGGCTTTTGGCGTTATAACTTGGCGGCAGGAATGTCTGGTCACAATGCCCGCCAGTCGCGCCAAGGGCATGGGCTGCGGTTACGATGCGTGGTCCCTTTAACCAGCCTTCCTCAATCGCTTGATCAAGACCGACAACATTATAATCGCTCGCACCCAGATTGCGCACGGTTGTAAAACCTACAGCCAGCATTTTGTCTGCATTGGATGCCGCAATAGCGCTCCAAAAACGGTCAGAAAATTGCAGATTGCTATAGCCCCCATATTCCGGCCTGCCGTCAAGATGGACATGCATATCAATCAGACCGGGCAATAATGTGCGATTCCCAAGGTCTATGACCGGGGTATCGGCGGCAATATCAATGACCGTCATATCACTTATGCTGGTGATGCGTCCGTCCGCATCAACAAAAATAGCGGGATTATTCACCATGGTGCCGGTACGTACATCAAGCATACGCGCAGCAGTGATGATAGTGGTTTTTTGATCATCTTGCTGAGCAAAAGCGGGCACCGCGAGGAGCGAGGCAGTGAAAACTATAAAGGCGATCAGCCAATTCTTATTGCGCGTGATATTTTGCATTTTCATTCCCCTATGTCGCTAAAAAAAGGCCCCGCATGACACGTATCATGCAGGGCCTTTATGATCAAAATATGTATCGCTTATGAGCTGTAGTAGAGATCAAATTCAACCGGACATGGCGTTGTTTCCATGCGGATGACTTCTTCCCATTTTAGCTCTGCATAGGCTTCGATCTGGTCTTTGGTGAATACGTCGCCTTTCAGCAAGAACTCATAATCCTGTTCCAACGCTTCCAGCGCGTCACGCAAAGAACCACAAACGGTAGGCACTTCAGCCAGCTCAGCCGGCGGAAGGTCATACAGGTTTTTGTCCATCGCATCGCCAGGGTGGATTTTATTCTCAATACCATCAAGGCCAGCCATCAGCAGAGCAGATGCAGAGAGATAAGGATTGGCCAAAGCATCAGGGAAGCGGAATTCAACGCGCTTCGACTTCTCGCCTGCGCCATAGGGAATACGGCAAGATGCTGAACGGTTACGGCTCGAATAAGCAAGCAATACTGGCGCTTCAAAGCCTGGTACCAAGCGCTTATAGCTGTTGGTGGTCGGGTTGGTAAATGCGTTCAAGGCGCGCGCATGTTTGATGACGCCGCCAATATAGTGCAGGCATGTTTCAGACAGTCCGGCATAGCCATTGCCAGCAAAGAGTGGCTTGCCCTCTTTCCAGATAGACATGTGGGTGTGCATGCCAGAGCCATTATCTTCTTTGATAGGCTTGGGCATAAAGGTTGCCGTTTTGCCATAAGCATGGGCAACTTGTTGCACGACATATTTGTAGACCTGTGTACGGTCACATGTCTCGGTCAGGGCACCATAGGTAATGCCCAGTTCATGCTGTGCAGCGGCCACTTCGTGGTGATGCTTATCCATAGGCAGGCCCATGGCTTTCATGGTTGAAACCATCTCACTGCGGATATCAACGGCACTGTCGACAGGCGCTACGGGGAAGTAACCGCCCTTGGCGCGCGGACGGTGGGCCAGATTGCCCATTTCATATTCGCGGCCTGAATTGGTTGGCAGCTCAACATCGTCAAGACGGAAGCCTGATCCTGAATAGCCATCTTCAAAGCGGACATCATCAAACATGAAGAATTCTGGTTCTGGACCAACATAGATAGTGTCACCAATGCCTGTGCTTTTCAGATAGGCTTCGGCGCGTTTTGCGGTTGAACGCGGGTCACGCGCATAGAGTGAACCATCACCGGGCTCAACAATATCACATACAAGCACCAGCATTGGTGTTGCTGAGAAAGGGTCGACATAAACCGCGTCCAGATCAGGGCGCAAAATCATGTCTGATTCATTGATAGCTTTCCAACCAGCGATGGAAGAACCGTCAAACATCAAGCCGTCTTCCAGCTCATCCTCACCCATAACATCGGCACACATAGACAGGTGCTGCCATTTGCCGCGTGGATCAGTAAAGCGCAGATCAACCCATTCAATCTCATGCTCTTCCATCATTTTAAGGATGTCAGCTGGTGTATTAGTCATCATAATGTCCCTTGCTAGTTTACCCAATATGCAGAGGTGCATTCAGGCAAAGATAAAATGCGAATCACAACTTAGCGTCACAATGTTGCAATGCAATAGAAATGCTGCAACGCGATATTACAAAATTGCCATCTGATTGTGATGCAATGTTACGCTATCAAAGTGCATCGCGATCTTTTTCGCCTGTGCGAATACGCAGAGCACTCTCAATATCGGTCACAAAAATTTTGCCATCGCCAATACGGCCTGTCTGTGCGGCCCCTGCAATAGCTTCGACCACGCGCTCCGCCATTGCTGCCTCAACGACAACCTCCAGCTTCACTTTAGGCAAAAAGTCGACAATATATTCGGCGCCGCGATATAATTCGGTATGGCCTTTTTGGCGGCCAAAACCTTTTGCTTCTGTCACCGTCATGCCGGATACGCCAACTTCGTGAAGCGCTTCTTTCACTTCGTCCAGCTTGAACGGTTTAATTATCGCTTCAATCTTTTTCATGGTCTTTCCCAAATGACAATTGCATCATGGTTTAGACATATCGGCCCAGATGGACCGATGCAAGACATTGCCCTGTCATGGCCCAGATCAAACGCAGTTTTTTGCGATCAATCCGGGACATATTTGAAGCTGCCAGATATTATTTTGAGGCACCGCTCGCTCCTCCGCCAGCGCTGTTTTTCTTGGTGCCCGCAAATTGGCCTTGTGTCTCCTTGCCCCATTCAGCGCGGTTGATGACATAGCCGCGGATATTCTGAATCTCTTCAGCACTAAGAACAGGCGCAAAGCTTATCATGCCCTGCTTGCTCAAACTGCCTTTATGGACGATATCATCCCACAATTCTGCACTGGCCAATGTGCCCGAACGTCTTAAGTCCGGCACGACACCGCCGCCCACAGCATCCGCGCCGTGACACACCATGCAATAGCGTTGGAAGTTTGCGCGGCCTGAAGCAACCTGTTCAACTGTCGCAAACTGCTCTGGAATATCCCATTCCGGCAATTCCGCTATTTCCAGCTCCGGCAATTTGGCATCACCACCAATTTTCATCACCAACAGGCGCGGAATATTCGGCACAGGATTGGCAGCACCGCCGCCCAAGCCAGCGACCAAGGGAAAGGCACCGCCTTTGCTGGTTAGGAAGGCAATATATTGCTCCCCATCCACCAAGAAGGTGGAGGCACCGCCCAATACGCCAGATTGGGTGTCATAACTCCATAATTGCTTGCCTGTTTTGGCATCATAAGCGCGCATTTCACCCAATGCAGTGCCTTGAAATACCAATCCGCCAGCGGTTGTCATCGTGCCGCCATTCCATGGGGTCTCATGGTCCACCGTCCATGCAACCTTGCCCTTTGATGGGTCATAGGCAACCAATTGGCCCTTTGTGGCAGACAATGCCGCCTTAATGAAATTCACATCATCGGGCAGCACAAAGCCTTCATTGCTGGCACCTGTATTAAAACCGATAGATTGACGCGATTTTTCGAAGTCATTGAGCGGCGGCAAATATCCCGCTGCCAACACTTGCGCCGGGATATAGACTAGACCAGTGCCAGGGTTATAACTCATTGGATGCCAGTTATGTGCGCCCAGCGCAGAGGGCAGGGCCACAAACAATTCGCCTGTTTTATAAAAACGTGCAGCCGGGTTCTCGATGGGCCGTCCGGTTTCCTTGTCATAGCCTGTGGCCCAATTAACGCCTTCGATAAAAGGTTCGGCAGAGATCATTTTGCCGTTTGTGCGGTCAATTACGAAGAAAAAGCCATTTTTTGGCGCTTGCATAAGCACCTTGCGGTCTTTGCCTTCCACATTGAGATCGGCAAGAATGATAGGCTGTGTCGCGGTGAAATCCCAAGTCTCGGCAGGTGTGGATTGATAATGCCAAAGATATTCGCCGCTATCCGGTTTTAGTGCGACAACGGACGACAGGAAGAGATTATCGCCTTCGCCTTCTGAACGCAGACCATGATTCCATGGATTGCCATTGCCAACGCCAATATAAAGCTGGTCCAGTTCATGATCGTAAACGATAGCGTCCCATACGGTGCCGCCACCGCCAGATTCTTTCCATTCACCATTTTCTGACCATGTGCGGCCAGCAGCGCTTTGCATAACCGCATCGCTGGCCGCACCATCTGGCTTACCATCAGGGTTGGGTACGGTATAAAAGCGCCATTTCTGTTCACCGCTATCTATATCATACGCACTGATATAGCCGCGAACGCCAAATTCTGCGCCGCCATTGCCGATCAGAACCATATCTTTCACTACGCGCGGTGCGCCGGTGATAGTATAGGGCTTGCTCTTATCGGTTGTCTGTGTTGACCAAAGACGCGCGCCAGTACCTGCGTCCAGCGCGATTAAACGTCCGTCCAATGCGGCCACAAAGACCTTACCCTGATAGACGGCCACACCGCGATTGACGACATCGCAGCAGGCATTCACACCAACAGCCTTGTCGACCTCTGGATCGAACGACCATAGTTCTTCACCAGTCAACGCATCATAGGAATAGACCTTTGACCAAGCCGTGGAGATGTAGATTTTGCCATCAACGACCACTGGCGTGGCTTCTTGACCGCGAGCATCGGGCAAATCGACTGACCAAGCCAAGCCAAGCTCACCCACATTTGCTGCGTTAATTTGGTCAAGCGGGCTGAAACGGGCTTCATCATAATTAAAGCCGATTGAAGCCCAATTACTACCATCGCCGCCTGTTGTTAGATATTCGCCATCAATATCGGATGCACCGGACGATCCACTGCTATTGCCATCCAATAAGCTGCAACCGCTAAGCAATCCCGCCAATGCCAGACCCAATAAGCCATGCCCCAAAACATGCCGCGCCATATCACTCTCCCATTATTTTTTTCAGGAGACTATGCTCTTTTATGCGCTTTGGTCCAGCAGAATTTAATCGTGCGACTAAAGTTGGTTGGCTGTGGCCCAATCAAACAGCGTTCTGCCTATGACCAGAGGACAGACTTTATATATGATTATGAATAAGGCGGGTTATCAAGGCCCGTCGGACTTTTGGTAAAAATCTCGCAACCGGTTTCGGTTATGCCAATGCTATGTTCAAATTGCGCTGATAGCGATTTGTCTCGTGTAACGGCGGTCCAGCCATCATTGAGGATCTTGCCTGCTGCTTTGCCAATATTGATCATCGGTTCGATGGTGAAGAACATGCCGGGTTTCAGTTCCGGTCCAGTACCGGGAACGCCGAGATGGACCACTTCAGGTTCATCATGGAAGATCTGACCAAGACCATGGCCGCAAAAATCGCGCACTATGCCATAGCGATGTTGTTGGGCATGCGTCTGGATAGCATGGCCAATATCACCCAGATAATTGCCCGGTTTTGCTTGCTCAATGCCCAGCATCAGGCATTCATAGGTGACATCAACCAGCCTTCGGGCTTTGATAGGCACATCGCCGACCAAGAACATGCGGCTGGTGTCGCCATGCCAGCCATCAACAATCACGGTGACATCGATATTGACGATATCGCCGGATTTCAGTTTTTTGTCGCTTGGGATGCCATGGCATATAACGTGATTAATGGATGTGCAGCAGCTATGCGTAAAGCCGCGATAGCCCAATGTTGCAGGAATGCCGCCTTCGCGCAGCATATGGACGCGCACAATATCGTCAATCTCACTTGTGGTGACGCCCGGCACAACATGGGGCACCAGTCCGTCGAGAACTTCCGCGGCCAAACGACCAGCCTTGCGCATACCTTCAAAACCATCCGGCCCATGCAATTTGATGGTGCCATCGCGGGTGATAACGCTGCCAGCGTCTACTTTCTGATATTTGTTCATCACATCAATATATACTGACATGAAGCGCTTTGCGAGTGGCTTTGTCTAGGTTAAGAGGAACTTATGGAAAATTCGAAAATCTGGACTGCGGCGCTGGTCGTTATTGGCGATGAAATTCTGTCCGGCCGGACACAGGATAAAAATGTCGCGCAATTGGCAAAATGGCTGAATGTTCAGGGGATTCGTCTGGCTGAGGTGCGCGTCGTTGCTGATGATGAGGCCGCCATTGTTGAAGCGGTCAACGCTTTACGTGCGCGCAATGATTATCTTTTTACAACCGGCGGGATCGGCCCCACTCATGACGACATTACAGTCGATTCAATTGCTGCGGCGCTGGGCATAGGGGTTGAGATTCACCCCAAAGCACGGGCGGTTCTGGAACAATATTATCTGGATAAGGGTGGATTGAACGATGCGCGGCTTCGCATGGCACGTGTACCCGCTGGCGCACAATTGATAGAAAATCGTATGTCGGGTGCGCCGGGCATACAGCTTGGCAACATCTTCATCATGGCGGGCGTGCCGCATATCATGGCGGGAATGCTCGATGCCCTGACCGGCACATTGCAAGGGGGCAGCCCTTTGCAAAGCCTCACCATCGGTTGCTGGACAGCGGAAAGCGAAGTGGCTGACCTGCTGAGCAAGACAGAAACTGACAATCCTTCATGTCAGATTGGCAGCTACCCCTTTTTCCGCTCAGGCCGGGTAGGCGCAAATTTCGTTATCCGCTCAACCGATTCGCAGGCGCTCGCATCTTGCGGGGCGCAACTAACACAAGGTCTCACAGATGCAGGTTATGAAATCGTTCCAGACGGAATCGCTTTAAGCTAGAGACAAGCTAGAGCTTAGTCTTCCGGCGCAATAGCGACCTTCAAGCCGTTCAGATCATCACTCATAATAACCTGACAGCTAAGGCGTGATTGCTCATTGCGGTGGTCAGAGCTTTCCAGAAGATCATCTTCATCTTCGCTCATTGCTGGCAATTTGTCCTGAAAAGATGGGTCGACATGGATATGGCAGGTCGCGCATGAGCAGCAGCCGCCACACAAAGCCAATAACTCGTCAAAGCCATTGTCACGAATAGCTTCCATAACAGACAGACCGGCAGTTGCCTCAACGGCTTTCTCTTCTCCTGAACGGTCTACTACAATCAATTGTGGCATAATATGCTCACTCCATTACGATCCTATGCAAGATGCGCATATGTATTGCGTTGCCCTTATTTGCAAGGGGCAGATAGCACAGGAGTAGGCACCGTCATGGGTTTGAGCAAAGAGCAGATCAAAAACAGTATCGACCAGATTGCTAAAAACGAACCGGGAATAGCAAGGGCGCGTGATCTGGCCGGCTATCCTGAAGCCCGCATTAGAGAACGTGGCTATACGACATTGCTGCGGACGATTGTAGGGCAACAGGTCAGCGTGGCCGCGGCGTCCTCTGTCTGGAACAAGTTGGAGGCACATTTGGGCGAGGGGTGCCCGCCGGAAAAAGTTATCGCTGCCGACTTTGATGATCTGCGTGGTTGCGGGCTGTCACGGCAGAAACAAGGCTATGCCCGATCATTGGCAGAACTGATTGTGTCCGGCGGATTGCAGCTTGATGATTTGCCTGCTGATGATGAAGAGGCGATAGCAAAGCTCACATTGGTGAAAGGCATTGGCCGCTGGTCAGCAGAAATCTATCTGTTATTCGCAGAAGGCCGGCCCGATATCTGGCCTGCGGGTGACTTGGCCGTACAAGCAGGTATAGGCAAGATATTAGGCCTGGACGAACGGCCAAGCGAGAAAGAAACGCGGGCATTGGCCAAAAACTGGTCACCACATCGCGGTGCCATCGCGATTTTGACATGGCATTGCTATAATAATGCGGCGCTGTAAATTCGGGCTTTAGCTATTATCTGCCTCAGCCTCAGGACTGTTTTCAGTTTCCGTCTCGGGAGATACCGGCTTTGCCTTGCGCGGTGCAGCCAGTGCCTTTTTGAAGAAACTGTCCATATCGTCAATCACGGGGGCCTTACTGGCGAATAGCGAGGACGCGGCCATGATGATGTCGGCATGCCCCAGACCTGCATATTCGCCATATTCCGCTTCACCGCCAGCCTGTACCAGACGTTTTTGCAATTCCTTGCTGTTGCGCGGTTGTACCGTCTTATCGCTATCGCCTGTCAGCAACAGCATGGGCGGCGCATCACCACGCGCGAAATTAACCGGCTGGGTCATTTTCGGATCATCAGCGTTGCCAAAACTGTTTTTGGTTGAGTCAGAATCAAAAGGATAGAAATCAAACGGTCCGGCAAGCGGGGCAATGCCGCGAATGATGGCATCGCTCTTCCCGTGTTTGGTCAGCCATTGCGGGTCGATCACCGCCATAACCGCATTATAGGCACCTGCACTATGGCCAGACACCACAATCTGCTCAGGGTCGCCGCCATATTGCGCGATATTATCATGAGTCCATGCCAAAGCAGCTGCGCTATCTTCCACCATTGAAGGCCATTTTACTTGCGGGAAAAGCCGGTAATTGGGCAGCACGACGATATAACCCAAATTGGTGAAAGAGCGCGCAAGAAAGTCATATTCATCACGGTCACCCATGCGCCATGACCCGCCATAAAAGAATACCAGCACAGGCGCTTTTGCATTCTCATCAAGATCATTGGGGCGCCAGATATTCAACGCAACATTATTAGCTTCGTCAAAAATCACAGCATCGCCAGTTTTTTCACCTTTGCTTGATGCACCAAACCACGCATCTGCAGTGTTTAATTGCTGGGCTGATGGCAGGCTGCTAAACCAGAAATACCCCGCGCCTATAATGAGCGCGAGAAAAGCTATAATGATCATAAATGTTCGCATAAGCCGCCTTTAGCGGATTTGCTTGTGCTGACAACCGTCATTCTATTTCCGAAAGCAAATACCCAATTGTTCGGGCTTATCCTTATCAGCCCCATATGTTGAAAAATGCCAGTGACAGGGCGACGGCAATCAGGATGCTGCCCGCAATTCGGTTGAGCAAGAGGGTCTGGCCTTTAGCCTGTGCCAGCGACCCGCCTTTGGCAGAAATATAGGAATAGATGGTCAGGCTGGTGGTCTCGGTAAATATGGTCAGAACCATCAAAACCAAAATTTGCGGGCCGATAGGCCGCTGCGTATCCAGAAATTGCGGCAGAACAGCGGTATAGAATAACAATGCTTTGGGGTTCGCCATATGCACGGCAATGCCATTTGCAAAACCTCCGGCCAATGTTTTTGCAGGTGCAGCCGGACCGATAGAACTTGCGAAATCAGGTGCGACAAAGCGGCGATAGCCCATATAAATGAGATAGGCCGTGCCAACAAATTGCATAACCGCAAATATGACCGGCGCTTGGCTCGCCAAAGCAATAAGGCCAATTGCGGAGAGCCCATACCAGATAAAGTTACCGAAATTTATGCCCAATATCGGCCCGGCTGCGCCCCGCATTCCGCCAGATAGCGCATGGCTGACCGTGACCATGACAGCAGGGCCGGGGATAAGGCAGAATGCCAGATCGGTGACCACAAATGCGATCATATTTTCAAGAGGAATCGGTAGCCAGGACATACTGCAGCTATAAAGTGGCAGCGCCATCTGTCAGCAAATTTATCTATTGCGGCATTATATCTGGGATATCCGCCTTGCCCTTATAGCAGCAGAGATTATCCAGCGCTTTCAATCAGCAATTGCAATTCATCATTTGTCGGCCGGTTTTTATAATCAGACGACACAGATTTTGCGCGGACAACACCATCACTGTCGAGAACGAAGATAGAGGCGTAAGGTACACCATAAGCGCGGCTTTCCGGATCGGCATATTGCGGATCGCGAATGGCAAAAGCGTCAATCAGTTTGGAGCCATCATCAGACAAAAGCGTATATGTAATGTCCTGTTCGTTTGAAAAGGCTTTTAGCGACGCAACAGGATCATAGCTGACACCGGCAATGGTATAGCCTTTTTCACCAATATCTTCGGCAATGTCGTTCAACAATTTCAACTGGCCCTGACAATAGGGGCACCAATCAACAGAGCGGGTAAACACCAATATTGTGCCTTTTTCTCCGGTACGTTCAGAGACAGGAACGCTGTTACCATCAGCATCGGCGAGAGACAGATCAACCGGCGCGCGGTCACCAATTGCCGGGCCAGGCTGTTCTTCTACGGTAAGTGTATCGCCACCTTCATATTCTGTAGCGCCGCCGGTATCACTGCTATTATCTGATTCATCGCTAGCGCCGCTACAGCCGGTCAACAAAAATGTGGAGGCTAATAGCGTGGTGAGAAGAGAAGTTTTGGTCATAAAATCCAACATGTCCTGTCATCAGGCTAATGTGAGCCCGATGCAAATATGATCTGAGCACGCGAATAGATATTCGCATAGTTTCGATCAATGGTTACAATTGCGGCGAACTTGTAAGAATTGGTAAACTGCTGTCAAGCATTGGCTGCAGATATGAACCACGAATGTAGACGATTTGCGGAAAATCAGGATAAACGGGCTATAAATCCTTAGGATTGGGGTAGCGCTCACAGCTTGGGAGAAGGTGAACATCTTCCATCCAACTAATGCGGTCCTCTGTTTGAATCTGCATTTGCGCAGGCAGCAAATCGGGCTCATCCAACGTACCCGAACGAATATCTACCAGACCGGGGATCAGCGCCGCATTTGTGTAGAACAGACCGGTGCCGCACTGAATGCAAAAATGTCGCCGCGCATTTTCAGACGACGCATAGGTTGCGACCTCACCCATTTCGATATCAAGGGCCTGTTCCCTGTACATCGCCCAGCCAACCATTTGCGCACCGGCGTTTCGGCGGCAATCGCGGCAATGGCACAATGTATGGTTGATGGGGGGGTCGTGCAGAGTATAGCGGATCGCCCCGCAATGGCAGCCACCTGTCAATCCAGCCGGTTTTGTGTCTGTCATGCGGGAATTCTCCTAATTGCTGTCGTCATTTGCGGACAGACTAAAGGACATATTTGCTAAGGTCACTATCCTTGGCAACTGTGTCCAGCTGGCCCTCAACATATTTGGCATCAATTACCACTGTCTGACCCGCCATATCCTCTGCTTCATAGCTGATATGCTCAAGCAGTTTTTCCATGACTGTCTGCAATCTCCTTGCACCGATATTCTCAACTGTATCATTCACATCTGCGGCAATGCGCGCCAGTGCCTTGATCGCATCATCCTTAAAGTCCAGCGTGACATCTTCTGTGCCGATTAATGCTGCATATTGGGTCGGCAAATTGGCCTTTGTGTCAGACAATATTGTGACGAAATCATCTTCGGTCAGCGCGCGCAATTCCACCCTGATGGGCAGGCGGCCCTGCAATTCGGGCAGCATGTCGCTGGGTTTCGATACGTGAAAAGCACCAGAGGCAATAAACAAAACATGGTCAGTTTTCATTGCGCCATATTTGGTGGCCACCGTAGTACCCTCAATCAAAGGCAGCAAATCGCGCTGAACGCCCTCGCGGCTGACTGAACCACCGCGAACATCTGACACAGCGATTTTGTCAATCTCGTCAAGAAACACAATGCCGTTTGTTTCCGCATTGGCAAGAGCTGCACGGGCGACATCATCATCGTCCAGACGCTTGTCAGACTCTTCCTCAATCAGCTTATCCCAAGCGTCAGCAACGCGCATTTTGCGGCGCTTTTTGGGCGGACTGCCAAAGGCTTTACCCATCATATCAGATAAGTTAATCATGCCGACCTGTCCGTTCATACCGGGCAAATCCATCTGGGTTTGCGGTGTGTCTTCAACCTCGATCTCGACCTCATTATCGTTCATATGGTTATCGACAATGCGCTGGCGAAAGCTCTCTCTGGTCGCCTCGCTGGCATTGTCACCCACCAGTGCGTCCAGCAGTCTTTTCATTGCGGCTTCAGCGGCAGCTTCGCGAACGGCTTCGCGGCGGATTTCTTTTTCTAGCCTGACAGCTTCTTCGACAAGATCGCGTGCTATCTGGTCAACATCGCGGCCAACATAGCCAACTTCTGTGAATTTTGTCGCCTCGATTTTAATGAAAGGCGCGTTGACCAGCTTTGCCAAACGGCGGGAGATTTCCGTCTTACCGCAGCCTGTGGGGCCTATCATCAAAATATTTTTGGGTGTGACCTCATCGCGCAATTCGGCCGGTAAGCGCTGACGCCGCCAGCGGTTGCGCAAAGCGATGGCAACGGCGCGTTTTGCGTCTTTCTGGCCAACAATATGCTGGTCCAGCGCAGCAACGATTTTTTTGGGTGTAAGTGTTTCAGTCATAATATTCATGGGTCCAATCGCTTTCACTCATATGTGAAGCATATCGATAAAAATGTGCGTCAGCCTTTGGCTATGGGCGCTTTCAGGTATCGCTAGTGAGTATTTCCAATGTCAGCTGATCATTGGTGTAAACGCAGACATCGGCGGCAATCTTCATTGCGCGGCGGGCCAATATTTCGGCATCATCTTCATATTCCATCAAAGCGCGTGCAGCAGCCAGAGCATAATTGCCGCCCGAACCAATGGCGGCAATGCCGTCACCTGGTTCCAGAACATCACCATTGCCCGTCAAAATAAGGGTCACATCCTTATCAGCGACAATCATCATCGCTTCCAAATTACGCAGATATTTGTCTGTACGCCAATCCTTCGCCAATTCGACGGCAGCTCGCATCAATTGCCCGGAATGCCGTTCCAATTTTGCTTCCAGCCGTTCAAACAGGGTGAAGGCATCGGCCGTGGCACCAGCAAAACCTCCAATAACCGAGCCATCGCCCAAAGAGCGTACTTTGCGTGCATTGGGTTTCATGATGGTCTGGCCCATAGAGACCTGCCCATCGCCGGCAATCACGGCCTTACCATTTTTGCGAACGCCAATAATTGTTGTGCCATGCCATACAGGCATATTGCTGTTGTTGTGATCAGTCATAAGGTGAATATGGTACGCTCTGCGTGATGGTGCAAGATGCCTTGGCCCGACATGTCAATCGGCTTAGCTTTTGCTTGATGTGTCCAGCAGCGCTTTCAGTTCTTTCACTTTTTGCGATTGTCCGCGCGGCAAGATCAGTACGTTATTACCCTGGGCAACGATAATAATATTGTCGATATCGGCGGCGGCAATCCGCAATTGATCGCTTTGTACCAAATTGCCTTTGGCGTTCAGCAATGCCGTTTGGCCCGATACAGCATTGGCATCATCATCCTTGGCTGCCAGCTCGTACAATGCGTCCCAACTGCCAAGGTCAGACCATCCGCAATCCATGGCAAATACCGCAACCTTTTCGGCCTTTTCCATGACCGCATAGTCAATGGAATCTGACGGACAATCGGCAAAATGACTGGCATCGGGCGTGACAAAATGCCCATTACGTGCAGCATTTTCATGGGCCAGTTCCGCTTTTGCAGCGATATCTGGCGCATGGTTTTGCAGCGCGGCAATATAATCCCCCGCGCGCATCAAAAATATACCGGCATTCCAATAATGCCCACCTTGATCGAGCATCTGCTGTGCTTTTTCACGCGCGGGCTTTTCAACGAAGCGAGCAACATCATGGCCGCCTTGTATCCCGTCAAGCGGCTGCGCTGCGGCGATATAGCCATATCCGGTCTCGGGCTGATCGGGCGTGATACCGAATGTGACCAGATAACCGTTAGATGCAGCTTGTACGGCGGCGCGAACAGTGTCCAGAAACACTTGCGGCTTGGTGATGACATGGTCGCTGGGCATGACCAGCAACACATCATCCGCATCCGCTTCCATTGCAGCGAGCGCAATGGCAGGTGCAGTGTTGCGGGCGCATGGCTCTAGGAATATGGTTGCATTCTGGCAGCCAGCTTCGGTCAGCTCATCATCAATCAGATTTTTGTGCGCGGCATTGCCGATAATCATAGGCGTACCAAAATCCTGCTGATCAGAAACGCGCGCCAGCGTGGCGGCAAACATGGTTTTATCCTCTGCCAATGCCAGGAATTGTTTCGGCTTATCTGCTGTCGAGCGTGGCCATAAACGTGAGCCAGCGCCGCCGGATAATATGGTAGGAATGATCATAACTGCCCTTTACGTGTCAGTCGGTTGCGTTGGGCCATGCCAATAGCAGTTTTGCAGGATTTGCCCATTGGAGACTATGCACATTATTGGCGTAATATACTTCGCCTGGCTCCAGCTTTATGCCATCCATCGCCAGACTATCGTCTAGCGGAATAAGGATGAGGTCTTGCGGCAAATTTTCGGGGTATTGCTCGGGGCCGTCAATCAATTGCAGAGAAAAATGCGTGCTATGAAGAACAGGTTTTTGGCCTGCCGGAATATGATTGACCATATTATAAGGCCCGGGAGTTGCGACCGGCATAGCTGCATCAAGGTGCAATTCACGCGGCCTGCCATAATCGTAAAGCCGGTAGGTAATATCGGCATTCTGCTGTACTTCGATAAGCTGCAAGCCGCCGCCTATGGCATGAATTGTGCCGGGCGGAACAAACCATATATCGCCTGCCTGTGTCGTTTTCCAATCCAGCATATGCTCAATATCGCCTGACAGTGCCGCTGAGCGCAGTGTCTGTGTATCGCATGCAGATTTCAAACCCAGCCCTAGCCGCGCATCCTCATCAGCGTGCAATATATACCAACATTCGGTCTTACCGGATTCCAGGCCTTGCGCTTTGGCTGTCTTGTCATCGGGGTGAACCTGTACAGAGAGTTTCTCACTGGTGAAAAGATATTTGACCAGCAATTGATCGCAAATATTTGCGCCATCACTCTGGTCGTTCTGGAACCAGATTTCGCCAATTTTGCGCGGGTCGTTAAATGGAGCAGGCAGTCTTTCCCGTCCCCAAGGCTTTTCTACCCGAAATTGCTGTAATTGTGTGATCATGAAAAGGTTGGTCGGCAGCCTATTACATCAGGCGGCGAACTTCCTCTGCGCTATAAGCCCGCACGTCCGCACTTTCCCGCTTAACACTTGCCAGCAACTTGCTGAATTCCACCATATGCGGCGCGGTGAAATGCGCGGCAAGGGCTTCCTCATCGCGCCAGCGCTCTGAAATGCGGATAAGATTAGGGTCATCAATATCGATGGCCATGCAATAATGCAGGCACCCATCTTCTTTCAATGTCTCTGATACAGCCTGCATGGCAGGCGTCTTTACACGCGCTATTTCGCCATCCGCTAACTTGATCCAGCCTTCTACGATTATCATAATCGAATCCTTGCCTACACTATGTTGTAAAAGCGCTTATACCAAGTTACGAAATTCGGCATCCCTTTTTCTAAAGGTGTTTGCGGACTATAGCCAAAATCGCGCGAAATGTCACTGATATCGGCATAGGTTTCATAAACATCACCGGTCTGCATAGGAAGCATTTCCATATTGGCCTTGCGTCCGCAAGCATCGGCAATAATCTCAATAAAGCGCATCAACTCAACAGGTTGGTTATTCCCGATATTATAAATGGCATGCCGTGCAAAACTGCCCCCGGGCTTTTCTGCACCATTATCGGCTGGCGGTTGATCAAGCGTGGCGATAATCCCGGCGACAATATCATCAATATAGGTAAAATCGCGTTTTAGCTTGCCGTGATTGAAAACCGGTATGGTCTCACCCGCCAATATGGCCTTGGTAAATTTCCATGGTGCCATGTCAGGGCGGCCCCAAGGACCATAGACCGTAAAGAAGCGCAGCCCTGTCATTGGTAGACCATAAAGATGCGCATAGGTCTCGCTCATCAGCTCATCGGCTTTTTTTGTCGCAGCATAAAGAGAAACGGGATGATCAACACGATTATTGACAGATAGCGGCATGGTTTTGGCATGACCATAAACTGATGATGATGAGGCATAGACCATATGGTTGGTCTGGCGGGTACGTGCCAGCTCCAGCATATTTGCATGACCAACCAGATTGGACTGCACATAAGCCGCAGGGTTTTCAAGGCTATAGCGGACGCCTGCTTGCGCACCCAAATGCACAATATGATCAAATTCATCATTGGCCATTGCTGCTTCAAGCGCTGCCATGTCAGCAAAGTCGAGCTGGTGGAGCGTTAAAAGATTGCCAAACTCCTGAAGGTCCGCCAGCCGTGCTTTTTTTATCGCTGGGTCATAATAATCGTTCAGATTATCAATGCCGATGATGCGCTCTCCACGCGCCAATAACCTCTTGGCTAGCGCATGGCCGATAAAACCGGCAATCCCTGTCAGCAATCTTGTCATAAGGTCCTATGCCTGAACATTGTTAAAAAAGGGCGATGTTTTGGGCATTATTCCCAAATACCGCGCGTATCATATACGGTTTTGCCAGCACGTTCATCCGCTGGAATGGCTTTGAAGATATCGTGATCGACCAGCACGATAAAGACATCGCAATTATCGATGGCATCATCAATATCGGCCAGCTGCGCGCCATGCTTTGCCAGACTGTCTGGCAAGCTATCTGTATAAGGCTCCACTATAGAAATACGATCCCCATATTTTGCCGCCAGTTCATCAGCGACTTTAAGTGCAGGGCTTTCGCGGAAATCATCAATATTGGCCTTAAACGCCAGCCCCAAACAGGCGACCTTGCTCTCTTTATTGGTATCAATCATCTGCTGCGCATGGCGGATGACATGGCCAACCTTACCATCATTCACATTGCGCGCAGTGCGGATAAGCGGGGTTTCATCTGGCGCGCCATGGACAATGAACCACGGATCAACCGCAATACAATGGCCGCCAACGCCCGGACCGGGTTGCAGGATATTGACGCGAGGATGGCGATTGGCGAGGCGGATAATTTCCCACACATTCAGGTCCATTGTGTCCGCCACCATCGACAGTTCATTGGCAAAGGCGATATTCACGTCACGATAGGCATTTTCCACCAATTTGGTCATCTCGGCAGATCGGGCATCAGTGGTGATGCATTGGCCGCGCACAAATAATTTGTAGAAACTGAGCGCTTTGCGAGCGCAGCGCGGTGTAATGCCGCCGATGGAACGGTCATTGTCGATCAGTTCGACCAATATGCGGCCAGGCAAAACACGTTCGGGGCAATAGGCTATAGAGATATCAGGCGTTTTGTCAGACAGTCCGGGCATGGCCAGGTCCGGACGCATTTCAGCGAGGACATCGCGCATTTTTTCCGTTGTGCCCACGGGCGATGTTGATTCCAGAATAATGACATTGCCAGTCTGTAATACAGGCGCAATCGCTCTGGTGGCATCCAGAACATAGGCAATGTCAGGGCGTTTTTCTTCATCAAAAGGTGTGGGCACGGCGATAACAAAGACATCGGCTGCAGCGGCAGAGGTGGATGTTTTTAACAGTCCCCTGCTGACAACACCTTGCACCAGACCATCCAGATCAACCTCTTCAATATGGATACGGCCTTCGCCAATGGTTTTCACCACCTCTTCATTGACGTCGACACCATGTACGGGGCAACCGGCCTTGGCGATTACCGCCGCTGTTGGCAGGCCGATATAGCCCATGCCCATGACACATACTTTAGGGTTTGATTCGTTTCGCATTTCACTACCATTCATTGCCGTAAGTACAGGCGGGCTAGCACCAAAAGATGATAATAACCCTAATAGCCGGTTAGTCGTAATTTATCGCTGCGTCATTGGCAGATAAGCAGATTTTGCATCTGCATCATTAGTGGGCGCTTTTTCCAGCTGCATCCAGCGCCAGCTGCGCAATGCGCTTGCTGCTTTTGCCATCGCCAAAAGGGTTATGCGCACGGGCCATGCGGTCATATTCTGCCTTATCGTCCAGCAGGCGCATGGTGTTGGCAACAATAGTCTCATAATCAGTGCCCACCAACTTCGCCGTTCCGGCCTCTACGCCTTCGGGCCGTTCGGTTGTTTCTCGCATCACCAGAACCGGCTTGCCTAGGGCAGGGGCCTCTTCCTGAACACCACCACTATCGGTCAGCATTAATTCGACCAGTGACAGAAGATGGACAAAATGCGGATAATCCAGCGGTTCAATCATAGCAACATTATCAAGGCCTTTTAGCTCGGCATCCATCACCTTGCGCACATTGGGGTTGGGGTGAACCGGGAAGATCAACGCGACATCATCGCGCTTGGCAATGGCAGCAATGGCTTTGGCGATATTTTCCAGTCCGCCACCGAAATTCTCACGTCTATGGCTGGTCACGCCGATAATGCGCTTGCCAGCAAAGCGCGCCTTTAGTTCATCCAGACCGCTCGCCATTTCCGGCTTTTGTGCGATGAGATCGGTCACCCAGTGCAAGGCATCGATCACTGTATTGCCAGTGATATGTACAAGGTCAGGATTGACGGCTTCTTTCAACAAAGCGTTGGCAGATGTTTGCGTTGGCGCAAAATGTAGATCGGCTATGGTGCCAATCATCTTGCGATTTACCTCTTCGGGCCATGGGTGATAAATATTGTAACTGCGCAGGCCAGCCTCAACATGGCCAACCGGGATTTTGCGATAATATGCTGCCAGCGCGCCGACCATAGCGGTCGCAGTATCGCCCTGCACGATGACGCGGTCAGGCTGTACCTCATCCATAACCGCACCGATT
Organism: uncultured Sphingomonadaceae bacterium; assembly: GCA_947503245.1. Taxonomy (GTDB): domain Bacteria; phylum Pseudomonadota; class Alphaproteobacteria; order Sphingomonadales; family Sphingomonadaceae; genus Alterisphingorhabdus. The sequence goes on along the minus strand of CANNCV010000002.1, from coordinate 553,297 downwards.
TTGGTAAGCAGGCGCGCCGTCAATGCATCCAATGTCTGATCAGGCTGCATGATATCAAGATCATAATCGGGGACAATTTTGCCGATCTCCAACACTTGATCGAGAATTTCGCGGTGCTGAGCCGTTACGCAGACGATGGGCGTGACGCCATCCAGTGCATCCAGTGCATGAACCACGGGGAAGAGTTTTATCGCTTCAGGACGCGTGCCAAAAATGACGAGAATTTTCTGGGTCAAAATCGTGCTTTCTTGCTATTGGCCAGTGATTGGCCTGCTCAATGTTCGTAATATTGCTGTAGCCTTTAGCAGAATGATATTACTATAGAATTGACGTCAATGCGCCGTAACGCCGCTGTGCGTGTAAATAGATATATCACAATAAGGTAAGAACGATAATGGCAGGTCTCCAAGCATCATTTCTGAAGCGAACCGGCATAATCAACGTGATTTTGATGGCCGTTGTGGTCTGCATTGCCTGTTGGCTCGCTGCATGGGCTTTGTTGGGGGATAGTGTTGCTTATTTGGGGTTTATCAATGCTGGTGGCTTGATGTACGGCTTTGTTGCACTGGCCGCGGGGTTGGTGTTGCTGTTCAGACGCCGCTGGATAATAGGCGTTTTGGGTCTGGCCCTTGCTATATTTCTACTGGCTTACCCATCCGGAACCAATATCGCGGCTAGTGAAGATAGGCTGCTGCCATCTGATATCCGCATCATGTCGGCATCTTTGCGTGGATTGAATCAGGATATGGCCGGTACAGCCGCCCATTTGGCGCAATATGATGCTGATATTATCGGCCTTCAGGAAGTATATGATGCCAATGCTTTCAAAACGGCTTTGGAAAATACGACTCAGAAAACATGGTATATGGCAGTGCAAGGCAAGTTGACCATTTTGGCGGCCTTTCCGGTGACGATCAATGCTGCACCAGTACAAAGCATATTGTCAGCACAAATAGCCATTCCCGGCCGCACACTCACAGTCTGGACACTTCGTGCGCCAAAGGCTTATCAAAAGCCATTGGTTAATCGTCAGTTTTTCTCTGCCTTGGCAAAGGAAATAGATGTCTTAGAACCAGATGCTGTGATTGGTGATTTTAATGCCTCTCCGTGGAATCATGGCTATGCGACCATGGATGCAAAGATGGTCAATGCTCAGAAAGCCGGCGGCTTTGGCGCTGGAAGCAGCTTCCCCGGGCCTGCGCGCAATAGTGGCTTATTAGGAGCCTTTGCGCGTATTGATCATGTCTTTGTGCGGCAAGGACGACGCATTGTGAATGCATTTACAGGCACGGCCTATAAGACATCTGACCACCATCCGGTAGTTGCTGATTTACGATTGGCTAAACAGGCTGTGTCTGCCGAGTAAACTGTTATTGCGCTGAATGGCGCACCGTCACCGCCCCCAGTGAAACGGACCCTTGTGCTTGCAAACCGCCAAGCTTGACGGCCATAACCAGATTGTAAACTGGGCATGTCCGATCTATCTCGCCCTCCCATATCAAAGGGTCTTCAGCAGATGGAGCAAGGAGTATTTCGTTCTGCTTGCCAGAATTTGCGGCATTGCATTCAAAATACCAGCGCAATTTGCGCAAATCTCTAATATCTGCCGTATCATTTGTCATCTGAATGGAAACTTTGCCGGGCGGCACAATAAGGGCCCGCTGCGCAATCCTGCCTATGGCTCTGCGATCAAGTTCCAATGTTAATGTGGCCCCATCTTCGCCTATCGTACCGTCAACATATGTCGTGAAAGAACGGCTATTACGAAATTTCCAATCTGTGGGCGATGGTCTGTCTGAACTCTCACCTTGCGGCCATTGCAAGGGGAGTGACCCGTCAGCAGGGACCAGCGCACTTTCTGCTGGGAAAATATTGGTCCATGTCTTCAGGGCGCGTGCAACATTGCCGGTTTTTACCAGCATGTTTGCATAGGGCATCAATTCGTCACGGGTTACTGGCGATGATGTGCCAGCCAGCCCGTTGATGATATTGTCAAAACCGCGATATTGTTCGGGTATGGTTTTGTCCGCATCTGCAAAAAAATCACTGCGCCATGGCGGATTATTGGCAATTTGTGTTCTGACCGTTTCTGCAAGTTGCGGGTCAGTGGCCGCAAGTGTGAAGATGTTGAATATCTCATTGCGTGCTTTGCGACGCCGCAGCAATGCATCTGCATGTTGGATACTTTGTTGATAATCGCCCTGGATGAGCGATTGTTCGAACAGCCATGCTTGGGTCGGGCTGTCGCGCCAGCTCAAATCAGCGGCGAGCAAGACCAGTTTTTTGCCATTATCTTTATCGCCACCAGCAAATTTTGTGATGCCGATTGTCCTGAGCGCTTCGACATGGGTTAAAGAACTGTCCAAAGCCTTATTGGCCAGAATATTCGCCTGATCAGTCTCTTTCGCAGCCAGAAGCTGAGAAGCTATTTGGGAAGCAGCCTCTCCTTTGCTTGTCGGGAAGAGCAAAGCTGCATCCCATTGTTTGCCGTAAAGTGCAGCCTGCCCAAGTTGAACGATGACAACAAATATAGCCAGCGCCAGCAGCGCAACGATGCCCGATAGGCGCGCTAAACGGCTGGGCAAAGGAGCGGAATTATCACCTGTCATCACGTTTGGAATAGCTATATTGATAGCCGTAATATTCGCCATATCCGCTTGATACACCGTCAAATTTAGACAGGATAACACCCAGCAAATTGGCATTGGCGTCATTCAAACGGCGAATGGCCGATTTTGTTTGGCCGCCGCGAATACGTCCTGATTCTACAACCATGACAGTACCGCCAAGAACACGGCTCATTTGCGGAGAGTCGGCAAGCCCCATGACTGGCGGACCATCAAAAATAATATGGTCATATTGGCCTTCCAGCGATTTGACGAACCGTGCAACGGCGTGGCTGACAATAATCTCCGTAGGATCAGGCGGAATAGGGCCGCATGAAAGGAACGCAAACTGCATGTCGGCAGGCTGGCTGATAGTGTTTTTCAGATCGGCATTGCCTGTCAAAGTGCCAACAAATCCAGGGCCATTCTCCACACCAAGATATTGGTGCAGTGATGGGTTACGAAGGTCGGCATCGATCAGCAATGTTTTCTTGCCAGCACGCGCAAAGCTTTCTGCAATGGCGATAGAGCTGGTAGATTTACCTTCTGAAGGCTGGCTACTTGTCAGCAATATGGTCTTCGGCGCACCTTGTGAAGTGCTGAAATCGAGAGAGGAACGGATCGAGGCATAGGCCTCCGCAATCGCTGATTTACGATCAGTAAGGGTTTCAATGATCGGCTCTTCTTCACGATAAATCGGAGTAGTTCCCAGCAATGGCAGGCCAAGTTTTCGGGTGGCATCATCCGGTGTGCGAATGGAGTCATCGAAGGTCTCACGCAAGAAGGCGACGAAAAATGCAATGGCCGCGCCCAAAAATGCTGCAAGCAACATATTGATGACAGGGCGCGGAGCAATTTTTTCTGCCGATTGTGCTTCGTCCAATATCGAAATATTGTTGGTTACGATATCGGCATTTGTGTTCACATCTTCAAATCTTTCCAGCAAAGACTGGTATTGTGAGCGGTTTGTTTCGACTTCACGGGCCAGAAGATTCAATTCGACACGCTTATTCTGTTCTTCCAGAGTCGCGTTCTTCATAACGTTTAGATTGGCTTCGAGTGACTGTTCCTGACGCAGAGCAATATCATATTCAGCACGAATACTGCCGCGTATTCTGCCAGCGATATTGGAAATTTCTGAGTCCAGTGAATCAATTTGCGCGCGCGATTGCAGTGCTGCGGGATGGTCAGCTTTATAGCGGTTAAGCAGTTCACGTAGCTCCGCATCTTTTGCCGCTTTTTCAGCCAGTAGTCGCTGAACAACAGGGTCTCGCTGAACATCGGCAATTTGCAAAGGTGATTTGTTGCGGGTTGCTTGATATTTCTCTTCCGCCAAAATACGCGCCGTTCTTGCAGCAGCGAGGTCTGCGTTCATTTGCACGAGATTGGCAGTCGTGATGGAGCGTGGCCCGCCTTCACCTTCGGCAGTGCTCACGCCATCGCTGGCATCAATAATCTGTGTGTTGCGAGCATAAAGAATAGCCTCACGCTCAGCATCTTCCAACCGCTGTTTGGCATCGGCAATTTCTTTTTCGAGAAAATCACGAGCATAAGAACTTGCCTGAAAACGCTGATCGATATTCGCAGTAATCAGGTTTTTTGCATAAGCATTAACGACTTTTGTCGCCAGATCTTGATCGCGGCTATCAAAGGTCAGAGTTGCGACCTTATTACCGAAAGGCAATGTAATATCGACATTGTTAACAAGCACAGCAACGATCTGATCGAGCTTAGCAGCCTGTATTGTCTTGCCATTCTCGCCAAGCTCCGCAGGTTCGACGCCCATTTTTACCAGAAAATTGTCATTGGCATTCAAACGAAGATCGGCAGCAACACGGGTTGCCATGTTGCGGCTTTTAATAATGTCCAACTGCGCATTGAGATAGCGTTGCACATCCGCGCCGCGCAGACGCCCACGAAAATCTGCCTCATCCTGCAAAACGTCATTACTGTCCGGGTCTATCTGGATTTTGGTTTCTGCTTGATAAACTGCAGGCGACAAAAGCGTGATGACCAGGCCAATGAGCAATGCCAACAAGATTATAGCAGCAATGATATAACGCTGGCGATACAGCATGGATTTGATTTCGCTGAAATTGATGGAGAAACCTGCCGGTTCGTCAACAATTTCTGTATGTTCCAGTTCGGAGCTATTCATAATCGGTAAGTCTCTTTAGAAAAAATAGCGCAGTAAATTAGAACGCTCTGAAAATTGCGAAAATAGGAGCAATGCCGATGACATCCTCAAAGCCTTTGCGCAGGCTTGAGAAACCGACGACAACAATATCTCCTGGAAGAATATCGGGGTTGGCCATTTCGCCAGACCGTATTTGTGCAAGGTCAAATACAGCGACCATATTTTGCCCGTTAACTTTGCGAAAAACAGCAATTTGATTAAGTTTCGCAGCAGCTCCCGGGCCGCCAGCAAGAGCAACACTGCTCAGCAAATTGCTACGACCGCTCATAGGGAATACGCCGGGCGATTCTACTTCGCCTTCAACCGTTATGCGTTTTGAGTTGCTTTCTATCAGGTTCACCGAAACATTAGGGTTGACCAAAAAGCGTTCATTTAGCCGCTGTGTGATTTCTTGGGAAAGGTCATCAGGTGTTCTGTTGACGGCATTCACACGGCCAATGAGCGGCATTTCAAACCTGCCAGAAGAATCGACCCGTACAGATTCAGCGCTAAGGTCCGGCTCTCGAAAAACATTAATAGCCAAAATATCATCAGGGCCGATTTTATAATCCGGATATAAATCACCGTTATTTTCGGCTGACTCTGCTAGACCACTGGTATCTGCAGCAACAGTACCCGGGACGATGGTCCGGCTGGCTTGGCACCCCGCCATCAGTAACGCCGCTCCGGATAAAAATGTCCACTGGATGATTTTCTTCACGTTATTGCCCTTGTAAGCAGCCAATTACTGCATTGCTTTTTCATCAAAATCTGAACTTTACGTTCCATGAGGAGAAAAACCCCTCAACTCCCTTAATCGCTTCACTTCGCCTAGACCATTCCTGCCTTAGCGTGAAGGGTTAAAACCCTTTCGGCTATTTTTTGTTAACACTGTCAATAGATGTAATTGCATGTCTCCCACCCAGTACAGATAGACAGATCGCAAATATTGCGCCCGCCATAGCAGCCAAAGCCAGACTTCGCAGCGGATAATCAACCAATGAATGAAACGCAATGGCTGTGACAGCCAAAAGGCCAAGCAAGGGCAAATCTGTCAATTGCTTAGCCGCGTGACCGCGTATAATAAACCTGATAGCTGGAATGAGTATAGCGATGAGAGCTAATACGATGAAAACGCCAATAATGCCATTTTCGATTATCAGTTCAATATAGTCATTATGCGCATGGTTCACATAATGCGTGCCCACAATATCAAGGCTTTCCTGACCTCTAAATGCTTCGTCAAAGGTTCCAATGCCGGACCCGAACGGGAAATATTGCCCCGCAGCAGCAATTGTCTCTGGCCAAAACTCATAGCGATGATCATCGGATTGCTGAAAACGCTCACCAAGATTCTGCAGGCTTCCCAGATTGTTGTTCCACCATGCTGCCAGAACGACAGCAATGGTTGCAATTGCGCCGGCCAATACTGCGAACACGCCTTTTCTACGGTGTTGGCTAGGAATGGATATCAGTGCAATAAAGACGATGGACAAGCCGAGCAGCACAGTGATGGCGCGGCTGGATGTCGCAAGAATTGCGATAGCGAAAGCCAAAGCTGCGACGCCGAACAGCATCTTGCGGAAAGGCGCCGCTGAATTGAGACGGGCTGCAAGTAAGGCTGGTGACAATATCAAGCACAATAGGAACATCATGGCGGCATGATTGCGATTGGCAAAAATACCGATGGGCAAGCCCATATGGGTTGTTTGATACATATAAAAACTTTGGCCGCCAGATAGTGATTGGCCCAGAGAAACAAGCATATGCACGGCTGCTACTGCCACCATGCATCCAATAAGGCGTATCTGATTTTCTGTGGTCAACCTACTGACCGCAAAAAATGCTGTCGCTGGCACAAGGATATATAGCCCCGAGGCAAGAGTTTTTTCAGGATTGATCGACCATGCACGCCAACTATCCGCCTGACCGACAATAGCCGCAGCTTCGGTGAGTGTTTCCTGTCCGGGTAGCGCCGTCCAGATAGAAGGCGGCAGCGGGACAATTTGCAAAACTGTTATAAAGAGGACGGCTAAGACAAAATATTTGGCCGGGCGCAAATACCGAGTGGTTGTGCCTAGCGCATTATTCTGTGCAAAAGTCAGAGCCAATGCCGGTATTGCGGCCAAATAGACCAGCATTTCCTGCATAGCAAAACGCGACCCACCGCCGCCCAGCAGAAGCGCAATGATAAGGAAAGCAAAGGTCGCAATAGTCTGCGCATTCATGTCTTGCCGCCATGAATTGATCGCACCATTGCGTCTATTTTGATTAAAGGTGGTAGCCATTGCCCCCAATACACCCCAAAATTTCGTTATTTAACAGCCCCATAATCGCGGTCCGTAATTGGCCTTTATGGTTATGATCTAACCTGAAGCCGCGCGGCACGCTATTATGATCACTGGTTATCGTCGTCAATCTTATAGTTCCCTGCCTTCATCATAGGAACCCTTTGGAAATACACTCTTATAACATGCCGCAATTTTAAGGCAGATATTCTGCAAAGCAGATTCTTTCTGGCTATTCTTGCTGCGCACTATATATGGCCGCGCAATGGTGAACGGCTGATGACTGCTTTGCTTTTTGGCACCTTGTCATGGCATTGCAGGGAATATGCTGCGTTAATGGCTCTGCCTTTATGACGGTGAGGCCTTTACGATAATGGGGGAATTGATGAATCAACCGCTGATAATTCTGGGAATGCACCGTTCGGGCACATCTATGCTGACACGTATATTGCGCCAGCAAGGGGTTTTTCTTGGGGACAAAATCCAAGGCGATGATGAGGCATTGTTTTTCCTCTATCTTAACCGGTGGATGCTGCGCATGGCTGGAACTGATTGGGACCGGCCTGTACCGGCGTTGGAAATGCTGGAAGATGCTGTTCATGTCGAGCGTTTGGCCGATTATGCACAGAGCCGATTATCGGGTTTGCAAACCAGAAGCTATTTCGGCTCCAAATTGCTGACCGCCAAAATGCGGATAAGCACTGATATTCCATTTTTATGGGGTTTTAAGGACCCGCGGACCAGTATTACTTTGCCTGTCTGGCTAAAGATTTTCCCCAATGCAAAATTGCTGCGTATTCAGCGTCATGGCATGGATGTCGCGGCCAGCTTGCGCACACGATACCGTAAGAATAAGCCCAATTTGGGCACGTATAGCCGCAAAACCCAATTGGGCATTACCTGGCCAGCACGCAACAGAACCATTGATGCCATACGCTGTGACTCGCTCAAAGGCGGCGTGGACATATGGAATGAATATGAAAATGCGCTGGATCACTATCTGGCGGACATTCCTGCAGAGCAGCAAATGACATTGCGTTATGAGGATTATCTGACGGATTTTGAAAATCTGCATCAACAAGTTGCCGATTTCGCGGGTGTTGAAGCCGGGACCAGCCTGCCCGAAGGTATTAGCCCTGACCCAAGCCGGGCCTATGCATATCGCAAAAATGCTGAATATCTAGACGCTGCTGAGGCTATGGCAGATATACTGGCAGGCCATGGCTATTAAGCGTATATTTGCCGGACACATGTGATTGAGGCGGTAATCTCAGGCTTGCCGCGTGCGGCTTTTTTGCTGGACCCACAAAAACATGATGATTGACAGCAAGAGGAATATGATATTGCCGATGCAATAGGCCATCGCGATATCGACTATCGATGTGCCAAACCCATAATGCAGACATGTTATCACGGTGAGTGCAAAGCAGCTTTTGGGTATTAAAGTGTACCAGTTATACCCTTTGGATATAAAAGTCTGATTGAGAAAGAAGCCACTAATGCGCAGCACTTCGCCAGAGAGAAACCAGGGCAAAGTTGCCAAAGCGGGCAAAAACTCTTCGCTGAACAAGATTCTCAAAACCCAGATTTGCAAGGTTTCCGTTACAAATAATAACGGTATGCCAATCGCGGATATCAGCAGAGCCGTACCAAGCAGAGCTAACTGCTTGCGCGAAAATGCTTTCTCACCAGATTGATCCCAGCGGACAATGGTCATGCCCGCAAAGCTGGAGAAAAGCAGAGCGATAAGGGCGACCAGTTGCAGGCCAGGTTGTATTAGACCCAGAGCAACGGCGCCCAGATTAATATCGGTAAAGCTGCGAATATAGAACAGCGTTACAGGAGCCAGCATCGTGGTGAAAACAATGGGCCCTGCCATGCGCAATATAGTGCGATAATGCTCAGTGCCTTCGGGCCGCGTCCAGCGGAAATTCTTTATCAGATACGGCATGATGATGGCTGCGCTGACCGCAAATAGAAAAACGGGCGTCGCCACGGAATAAACCAAGGGGGCCTCATAACCTTGCCAGACCAGCCATGCGACAAATAGCAGGTTCAAAAATGCCGAACCGCTTGAAACAATCAAAAGCCTGCCGCTCAGCTGAAAGCCATAATAGAAACCATAGAAAAGCCGTGCCAGCGCGGCGAACAATACAGCGATGACCAATGCAACAAATCCGCCCCAACCCAGATTGATATTAGGGGAATAGACAAAGAAAATGATCACTGCAGGAATGATGATAAGAGCTGCACTTGCCGCGAAGAGGATAATCGCAGCAACAATCAATGCATTAGCGGTCTTGCTATCTTCTTGGCGAGCCAATTCGCGGTTTAAAGTGCCGGTATATCCAGTGCTGACAATGCTGCCAATCATCTCAATAAAATTGGTAATCAAACCTATCAGCCCAAGGCCCTCAGGCCCTAAAAAAGCCGCGAGAAGCTTGATCCGTCCCAGACGCAGAACAAGATTTACCAAGCTGGCAATCATTGCTGTGCCGCCATGGCGTATCATGTGCAGGATCCTGTCCATGGGATCAGATATCTTTGCCCAGAGACGATAATGTCTGATCCATTATCGCTTCGTCTTTCTCAGATAAGAGACGTGAGGGACGTATAGGAAAGCTTTCTGGTACAGCCATTCTTTGTTCAGCCATGCAGCCATGCGACCCCAAAAATTGCTGAATGCCCATAAGTGCAGTTTCAGGTTCGGCGCACAGGTCACCATAGTCGACAATGTGCAGGCGATCAGGTCCCAGATGGGGGATATCATCCGCAATATCACGTGAGACTCCTATGACTTGTGCAATGGCACGTTCTGTATCCGACTTGCCAGCAAAGTCTTTTGCCAGCCTGGGACGCACCGACCACCAGACATCGGCTGTTGTTTCAGGGCCGGCCTCGACACGCTCTGCACGGATGATGGAACGGGCATTATCCCGAACATCTCTTTTCACCTCTAGATATAAAGCATCAGGCCAAATCTTATGCATCAGCCGCAGCCGGTTTGAGTGCATGACATTTTTGTTGAGAAAGGGCGCGGCCATTATACTGGAAAGGCCAGTGGTCAATGCGCGCAGTTCCTCAATATCTGAAGACGATATATCTGCGCCATCAGTCCAATCGCTATCGGCAAGCCAGCGCTGCCAGACCCATCCACCTTCATTGGGCGCTCCCCAACCATCAATATGGCCGTAGCTGCTGCTAAAATCGCCGCGCCAATTGGCAATAGCATTTTTGAAAAGCCGAGTGGCGGTTAACGGCGTACGGAAAAACCGGTGTGCCGCATTGGATATATAGGCAAAGCGCAGCCGGGTGATCATCAATTCATAGAGCAAAGATGTACCTGAACGCGGCGCGCCAATAATAAAAACTGGCGGCATTCTGATTGAGGCAGGCTTGGCCGTTTTCTCAAAGGGCAGCATCACGACATGCCCGCCCGTCCGAATGGCCGAAATGGCCAGTTTTTTAAGAGGGTTGCTCAACGTTTTACGCTCTTTGGATCGGGTAATTTTATGGTTTGACCCGCTGGCAAGTTGAATAATGCCGCTAGTTCAAACTTTAATCTGGCCCACCAGGGTTTGGCGCCTTCTGGTGCTTTGAAGCCTTTTAAGATGGTGACACCAGCATAATAGGGGATGCGCACCATATCGCGCAATGTCATCAACAATGTGCCAAGCCACGCCACGCCAGCGCCGCGGGTAAAGCGCAAAAACAGGATATGACCTCTGGTCATCTCAATGGCTTTCCACTCGCTCATATGGGCAGTGCTGGCTGCGCCATGATGCAAAATTTCGATATGCGGGTTATACACAATGTCCCAACCAGCCTTGCCGGTTCGCGCGCACCATTCCGCTTCTTCGCCATACATGAAAAAGCGTGTGTCCAAACTGCCAACCTCTTCCAGAACAGCGCGGCGCGCAAACATGAAGCAGCCCGAGACAGCATCGACATTATTGATGGCGTCCCGAGACAGATCGGCATAGCGTAAATCACCAAATAAGCTGGTTTTGCGCATCCATATGCTGGGCATAAAGATTATCCAGAACAATTGCGTCAGGCTTAAAAAACGGATCATGCTGGATTGTTGATCGCCATTTTCCAATCGAACGCGCGGGCCCAGAATGCCGGTTTTTGGGTTGCTGTCCATATGCTCAATACAGGCTTGCAATCCGCCTTCGAAAATCTGTGTGTCGGGGTTGAGCAATAATATATATTTGCCCAATGCCTGTTCAAAGCCAATAGCATTGCCATAAGCAAAGCCGCCATTAGCGGGGCTGTCTATCACCATGATCTCGGGGAAGGCATCGCGCAGTGCTTGGCTGCTGCCATCGCTGGAGCGATTGTCGACCACAATAATCTGTACTTTTAACGCGGCTTTATGTTCTAGCACAGAGCGCACACAGGCCATTGTCATCTCACGCGTATTATAGCTGACGATAATCACGGAGATATCATATTCTGGCGGGCCGGGCAGGCGAAGTTTTGTACTGGGAAATGACATTGCGCTCCGATAAGTCAGGCTGACAGCTATTTCAATCTGTTTCGCTGTCCGCTATCGCGCACTGATGAACAGTTACTCCACGGTCCGGCCATCACATTTCATGGTGGAAGGCGAAAATATCACCGTTAATATGCTGACTGCAATTGAGGCCAAGGCTGAAATTGATGCCTGTGGATCTGCCAGTTGGCGGCAATACCCTGCTTATGCGCAGGTGGCGGCAGATCAAGCCGGTGCCGAGTGTCAATATCTGCTGGTTTCTGTTGAGAACCAGAAACTGGCCATCGCCAATATTCGTATCAAATATCTTCCCGTCATTCCTGCTGGAATAGCGGTCATTCCCCAAGGTCCGGTCATGCTGAGCGATGCGCCCAATGCTCAAGCGCTCACATATGCGGCGCTGCGAAAATATCTGGTGCAAGAAAAAGGTCTAACGCTACGCGTAAATCCCCCAGTGAATATTCAGGGGCAGAGTGAAGATGCTACACCAATGGTGGGTTTTACGGCGGTTGCCGGGTCAGAATATCAAACATTTGTGATGGATTTGCAGCCCGGTATTGAGGCCTTGCGCAAAGGGTTAAATGGCAAATGGCGTACCGATTTACGGCGCGGTGAAAAAGGCAAAGATACAGGCGACATTAGAATTACACGCTCAACGGACCCCAATGATTTCCGGTTATTTCAACCATTATTGGCCGAATTGGCAGAGAAAAAAGGCTTTCAGGCACCGCAAGACGCCAATTTTTTTGCTGATGTTGCCGAAAAATGCGAAAGTAATGAACGTCTGGCCGTGCAACTGGCATGGCATGGGGAAGATTTGGTGGGCGGACATATTGGCGCTTATAGCGGTCATATGGCTGTATATCTGCTGGGGGCTACAAATGATAAGGGCAGGGATCTGCGTGCCTCTTTCCTGTTACAATGGGCCGCTATAGAATATGCTTTGGAACTGGGCCTTTCTCATTATGATCTGGGCGGTGTTGATGAACAGGAAAATCCATCTGTTTTTCGTTTCAAAAAACGTATGGGCGGGGTCTTTTATAAGGGGCCGTGCATTTTAGAGGCGAGAGCCGCCTGGCCCAAAGGACAGATTGTCCATCTCGCTGAAAATCTTTATAATCGGCTGAAGGGCTAACATGACATTCATTCTGAACTTTCATGGCATCGGTACAGCCAAGCGGCCATTTGAAGATGGTGAAGAGCCATATTGGATTACCGAAGAGCGCTTTATAGAAATTTTGGACCTTGCTCAGGCCAGTGGCCAGCCTTTTGCTATCACTTTTGATGATGGTAATGATTCCGATTATCTGATTGCATTGCCCGAATTGAAAAAGCGCGGTTTAGCGGCAGTTTTTTTCGTGTTGGCTGGAAAGCTGGATGAAACTGGTTATCTTTCGCGCGATCAAGTCGCCGATATTGACCGCGAAGAACTTTTTACCATTGGCACACATGGTATGGATCACCAACCGTGGCCCGATGTAGAAGCCCCTGAGCTGGAAAGAGAAATCTCTACATCAAACACAATTTTATCAGAAATTTGCGGACGAGAAATTGATCAGGCTGGCTTGCCATTTGGGCGCTATAATCGCGAAGTAATGGCCAAATTGAAGCGAACAGGGCATAAGACCATCTATTCGAGCGATGGTGGACCACGTTTGACAGGGGCAAACCCCATTCCGCGGTTCAGTGTGCGGCAAGACACAGTGTTGCAGATGCTTGCAGATATGATGAAGACGTGCCAAAGCATATCGCGTCGGGTCAAGAACGAAACCAAGAGTATAATTAAATCATGGCGCTGACTATTCTGCCTTTTTGTCAATATAATGAGATTCAATGTGGCTAGTATTGCTGCACCAGCGACATATAGCAGTTATAGCGGATTGGGGCGGCTGAGGAATATCTGGCCGGCAGTCTTGCTGTTTGTCTGTATGCTTTTTCCCCCGGAAGTCGCCTTTTACGCCGGTCCATTGCGACTTGGGGTGTACCGCATGTGCCTGATGGCACTGTCTCCGATTATTATATTTGGCATCATTAACGGCCGTTATAAACCGCATATCCTTGATCTGGCGGTCATATTAATTGCAATGTGGTTGCCGCTGTCATTTGCGATGAATTATGACTGGTTGGTAGGTCTTGAAGCTGGCGGCAGTCAGTCACTTGATATGCTGCTCTCCTATTTTATCGCGCGTGTCACCATCCGCACATTGGCAGATTTTAGAAATTTCCTCATCTGTATTTTTCCTGCCATCATGTTCGTTGGTTTGCTGCTGGCTATGGAAAGTTTAAGTGGCCAATTATTTGTCCGCGAAACTGCTCAGTCGATTTTTGGCGGCACGGGAGATGTTGGCAACAGATTGCGTGCAGAGTTTCGCGAAGGCTTTTTGCGGGCCTATAGCGTCTTTACGCATCCTATTCATGCAGGTCTGTTTTTAAGCAGTTTTATATCGCTATATTTTATGAACTTTAGGGGTGGGCAGTGGCGTTATAGCGGTTTTCTCGTAGGCATTTTGGGCTTCTTTTCTTTGAGCTCTGCGGCTTTGCTTGGCATTGCTGCCAATTTTGCCATATTATTTTATGATTGGCTGCAACAACGCGTGAAAGACCTGAACTGGGCATTGTTTTTGACCACAACAGCTATTCTTATCGCCACTGTTCAGTTTTTTTCGCAAAATGGCGTTGTGCCGGTTATTTACCGTTATCTCACATTTAATGCGCAGACTGGCTATTACCGGACTTTGATATGGCAATATGCTGGATCGGAAGCTCTTGCGCACCCGTGGTTTGGTATTGGCTATGAAGAATATACCAGACCAGAATGGATGGGCAGGGCCAGCATTGATGCTCATTACCTTTTCATGGCAACCAGCTATGGTTTCGTGCCGGCTTTCGCCTATTTCCTTGTATCTATTATCGTCATTATTCTTTTGGGGCGCTGTGCTTCACACTCTTTGACATCTGTATCGCGCAGGGCGTTTTTGGGTCTGGCGGCCAGCCTCTCTGTTATTGTTATCCTGATGTTCACCGTCACATTTTGGGGCGCAATGCTGTCATGGTTTAACTTCACACTGGGTATAGGTGTTGCCCTAACGACGTGGAGTGCAAATCTATCTGATGGCAAGAAAGTGGTGCGAACTGGTCTAACCAAAACACCGTCCGCATAAAGTCTGGAAAGACCCGTTCATGAAACAGATTATCAGAAACCTGCTCGTCAAATCCAAAGTCTATTTTTACAAGCATATTGCGAAGATGGACATTGATGACAGCCTGCAGCTTTCTTTGTCTGCCGTGCTGGATATGCAATTCCCTGCTGGGGTTCATATTGGCAAAAACAGCTATCTGACATTTGATGTGCGGATGTTGACGCATGACCGCACACGCGGTCTTTATCTGCATACCCATGTGGGAGATAATTGCTTTATTGGCGGGCGTACATTGATTTTGCCTGGAGTGAAAATCGGCAATAATTGCGTCATTGGCGCGGGCAGTATCGTAACCAGTGATATTCCTGACAATTGTGTTGCGGCTGGTAATCCCGCCAAGATTTTGCGCAGAGATATAGAGGTTGGCCCTTATGGACGTTTTGCCGATGCCGATGACCGCGAACGCGCGATCCGTGCCAGTGACCCTGATGCAGGCAAGTTAAAATCAAACAAGATTGATCTCACAAAGTCAGGCGCTGACGAGACATCACGCGAGCAAGCCGATCATTGATACTGATTTTGCGCGATGACAATCATTCATATTTCTACCGACTATCCGGATGCTATCGAACCTGCGAAAACCAAGGCCATTTCCAATTTGGTAGAGTCCACGGCCGACCAGTTTGACCATCAAATATATTCCCTTAACCGCGTCGACCTTGCCCCTCATAAGGCGCTGTGGCGCTGGCTAAGCAAGGGTTTTGATAAGGGTTTTCGCAGTCATGGTCGCATCGGAAATATTACATCATGGCAGTATGCCGCCATGCCTTTTGGTGGTTTTTTGAAGTCGACGCTGGAGGCACTGGGCGATGCCATTGCCGATGATATTATTGCCCGCAAATTATCACCCACTTTGATCCACGGGCACAAATTGTCCATGGAAGGTATCATTGCCAATCGCATTGCAAAAAGACTGGGCGTGCCGTTTGGCCTGTCCCTCCAAGGCAATACCGATCGCAGAATTTTGGGCGTGCGCTGGGACTTGCGGGGGATGTACCGCCATATTTACCATGATGCAGCGATCATCTTTCCGTTCGCGCCATGGATCAAAAGCTATTGCGATGGCTATTTAGGAGAAACTCAGGCGCGCTGCCATATCTTGCCGTGTATGACGATGAATGATGACATGATGGCACCGTCATTTATGTCTGATAATAATGCGGGGCGAGCGCAAAAGGCAGTTAGCGCATTTCATTTGCGCCATTGGCATCTAAAAAATGCTGACCGGCTGATCGCCGTTGCCGGAAAAGTGGGTGCGCGCCGCAAAGATTTTTCCTTGGAGATTGCTGGAGGCGGCATGTCTGAGCATGAGGCGATATTGCAGCGGTTTATTAGCAAAACTGCGCAAGGCCATGCTGAGCTAATAGGCGCTGTTAATGGCGCTGATATTCAGCAATGGATGAACAGCGGCTCCGTTTTTGTTATGCCCTCGCGGCGAGAGACTTTTGGCTTGGTTTTTGTCGAAGCTTTAATGGCGGGATGTCCGGTCATTTACCCCAAAGATGCGGCAATTGATGGGTATTTTGAAGGCTATGGCTTTGCCCGTGCCGTACCTGCCGAAGATATTGATGAAATCGCTGCTGTGTTGGAGGAGATGCTAAACAACGAACAGGCATTAAAGCAAGAGCTCGCAATTTGGCAAGATTCTGACCATGCACAGCAATTCCGCCGTAAGAATATTGCCTCTGCTTTTGCTGATGGCTTGCTTCACGCAGCTACGTTGGGACAAACGGACGTAAATTAGCGTTGAGCGATGCAAATTCGTGCTGGCAATGCAATGATCTTGCTGGCAAGGAGCGGCCATATAAACACGCAAATACTGCGCAGATTAAGTTTTGGGGGGCTTTATGAAAGTCGTAATTTTCGGTCTTGGTTATGTGGGATGCACGGCGGCTGCCTGTATCGCGAGTGAGGGCCATCAAGTTGTTGGCGTTGACGTTAGTGAGGCGAAGGTCGCCGATATTCAGGCAGGCGTCTGCCCGATTGAAGAACCTGGTTTGGGTGACCTTATCGCGCAAGCCCGCAAAGACGGCCTGTTGAGCGCTCAGCAATCGGTAGGCGACAGCCTGAATGATGCTGATCTGGCTATTGTTTGTGTCGGCACACCAAGCGGTTCCGACGGTGCGCATGATATGCGCTATATCTTCGGCGTGACCAACGATATCGCCAAAGCCCTGGCCAGTGGCGCGGAACGCAAAAGCCCGCTCACCATCGCCTATCGTTCAACAATGCGTTCGGGCACTATCGACAAGCTGATCTTGCCGATATTACGCGCGCAATTGGGCGATAAGACCGAAGCTTTGGCAGAATTGGTCTACAACCCGGAATTTCTGCGTGAATCTAGTGCGATCAAAGATTATCGCGAGCCGCCTAAAATTGTCGTTGGGACGCATGATGGTCAAGCCAACGCCACCATGGACGCGCTGCATAGCAATATTGATGCGCCAGTGTTCAATGTTGCATACCCTGTGGCAGAGATGTGCAAATTTGTTGATAATAGTTGGCATGCCGTCAAGGTTGGCTTTGCCAATGAAATCGGCCGAATTGCCGCGCAGCAGAATATTGACCCACAGGCCGTGCACCAGATTTTTGCCGCTGATACAAAGCTCAACCTTTCGGCTTATTATACCCGTCCTGGCGGCCCCTTTGGCGGGTCTTGTCTGCCCAAAGATGTTCGCGCTCTGCAATATATATCGGCTGAATTGGGCGCCAACACGCCATTGCTGGATTCGGTCATGCGCACCAATGCCGCGCACAAACATTTCCAATATGAGCAGGTAAGCGCTTTATTGCCGGAGAAAGCTACAGTGTTGATTGCTGGCTTGGCTTTTAAAGCATTGACCGACGATTTGCGTGAAAGCCCCAATGTCGATCTGGCCCGCAAATTGTTGGAAAACGGCCATACGGTCCATATTTATGATCCAGCAGTCTCTGCCGATCATCTGGTGGGACAGAATTTGGGTTATGCTTATACCAACCTGCCATCACTGCGCAGCCTGTTGGTTGATGCTGACACGGCCAACACCACGCACTATGATCTAGCGGTTAAAACCAACCGGACATTTGACCAATTATCGCTGAGCGATGCAGCCATCACTATCGACCTGGACTCGATGCGGTGAACAACCTTACGCAAACCAAGAGTGAGATGGCCGCAGCAGGTCGGGACGAACCAGCTGAGCTAGAGCGTCTGCGCGCGCGCAGCGAATTGCTGGCATCGCGTCCATTGCAGGGTTTGCGTATTGTTCAAGTGGTTGAAAATCTGCCTGTCCCCTTTGATCGACGTGTATGGATTGAAGCGCGGACACTGGCTGCTGCTGGCGCAGAAGTGTCGGTTATCTGCCCCACAGGCAAAGGTCATGACAAAAGGCGGGAGCGGCTCGACGGCATTGAAATTTACCGCCATGCACTGCCAATAGAGGCCAAGGGCGCATTAGGCTTTGCACTGGAATATGGCACAGCCTTATTGATGGAAAGCTGGTTAACCGCACGGATATATTTCACGCGCGGCATTGACGTTATCCATGGCTGCAATCCCCCTGATCTTATTTTCCTAGTCGCGATGCTGTTTAAGCCTTTTGGCGTGAAATATTTGTTTGACCATCATGATATTAATCCGGAGCTTTATGAGGCGAAGTTTAATAAGCGCGGTTTCTTTTGGAAATTGATGCGCTTTTTTGAACGGCGCACCTTTAAGGCAGCGCAAATTTCTATTGCCACCAATGAAAGCTATAAAGCTATCGCTGTTGAGCGCGGAGATATGAACCCCGATGATGTTTATGTCGTGCGCTCTGGCCCTGATCTTAGCCGTGTTATGCCGGTTGAGCCTGTGCCTGAGTGGAAGGCTGGCAAAACCTATATGGTCGGTTATGTTGGCGTGATGGGCGAGCAAGAGGGCATTGACCTGTTGCTGCAAAGCATTCGCCATATCGTCCATGATCTGGATCGTCATGACATCCATTTCTGTCTCGTCGGTGGCGGGCCCGCTTTGGACGATCTGAAAAATATGGCGGATGGCCTGAAGGTTGCCGATTATGTTACCTTTACCGGACGTGCGCCGGATAAGGATTTGTTCGAAATATTGTCCACCGCTGACATTTGCGTGAATCCGGATCGTGTGAACCGCATGAATGACCTGTCCACCATGAACAAGATCATGGAATATATGGCAATGGGTAAGGCCATGGTGCAATTTGATGTGAAAGAGGGCCGAGTGAGCGCTGGCGAAGCCTCACTCTATGCTGCAGCCAATGATTCCACTGATCTGGCAGAAAAGATGCTGGCTTTGCTAGCAGATCCTGAGCAATGCGCGAAAATGGCGGCCTATGGCAAAAAGCGTGTCCATGATGAGCTAAGTTGGGATTATCAAATCCCCAATCTCATCGCGGCGTATCAACGTCTCATGCCAAAGGCCAATTGAACATGGGCAGCTAAGAGGCTGCCATGCTCAATATTATCAGCACTTTCAGATGTAAGGCGATTTAATCTGCGCTGCTATCAGCCAGTTTTAACAGATATTGGCCATAGCGGGTTTTGCCGAACGCATTCCCAGCCTCGCGCAGTTGCTCACGGTTGATAAAGCCTTGCTGAAAAGCAATTTCTTCCAGGCACGCTATTTGCTGGCCTGTGCGATGCTGGATCGTGCGGACAAATTCTGATGCTTCTAGCAAGCTATCATGCGTGCCAGTGTCCAGCCACGCATAGCCGCGCCCCATTTGTTCGACGTACAGGTCGCCAGCTTCCATATACATGCGGTTGAGATCGGTAATCTCCAACTCTCCGCGATGGGAGGGCTTTACCTGATAGGCAAAGTCGGTCACGCGTTCATCATAGAAATATAGACCAGTGACCGCCATGTCAGACTTTGGCGCTTCGGGCTTTTCTTCAATGCTGATGGCGCGGGCATTATCGTCCAGTTCAACCACGCCATAGCGTTTCGGGTCTTCAACCTGATAGCCGAACACTGTGGCGGCATTTTTGCGCGAAACGGCATTATCAAGCAATGATTGCAGCCCCGCCCCGAAATACAGATTGTCCCCCAATATCAGCGCAGCAGGGCCGCCATCAATAAAGTCTGCGCCGATGTGAAAGGCTTGGGCCAGACCTTCTGGCTTGGGCTGAACGGCATAGCTGATTTCCAGCCCAAATTGTGCGCCACTGCCAAAAAGCTGCTTATAACGATCCAGATATTCGGGTGATGAGATAATCAATATCTCTTTGATCCCCGCCAGCATCAACACCGATAGCGGGTAATAAATCATCGGCTTGTCATAAACAGGCAGCAATTGTTTGTTCACAGCCAGTGTTGCGGGGTGCAGGCGCGAGCCTGTGCCTCCGGCCAGAATAATCCCCCTCATGTCAGAATAATCCCTTTCATGACTCTGTCCTTTTCATAACAATTGCCTGTATTTGTGACAGCCAGTTTCGCGCAGTTTCGCTAACATCACGCCGCTTGTCCAATGCCGGTTTTTCAACAAATGTCCATGATAATATGGCCAGCAACAAAGTGATGGGGATAGCGATGATGATATTCACTATCGGCGATTGCGGTGTAATATAATGAGCGATGTGCTGTTGCACCGGAAAAGCGTAAATATACATGCCGTAGGAATAGTCGCCCAGATTGTTAAATCGGCGAATAAACCCATCCGGCAAATAGGCCAACAGAAAGACAGTATAGCTAAGCCATAGAACAAATGCTTCGGCGAAGAAGATTGTCCAATATGTGGCGATAGCGGCCAATCCAAGCAAGATACTATAACGCCATTTCATCGGAACATGGCTGCGCCATTGATATAGTGCAATGCCAATAGCAAAGGGCAAAGCAAGGCGGAAAAAGGCGGTTAGTCGCGGGTGACTGATATCGTAAGCATCAAGATATTTAACGCCAAAATAGGCCGCTAATAACAATAGCAGAGCAATGGCACTACGCTTCTTGGAACCGAAAAGCCCCATTACGCCAAGCCCGAAGACCAGCGCGTAGCACATTACTTCATGAATTAATGTCCATAAGGAGCCATTGATCACCCCTGGATAGGCATTGTCTGCAAAGATGCCCGGCAGAGGATATTGCAAAAAGGCCAATGATAGATTGCGCGGTACATAACTAAGCGTGTCACGGCTGGAGAAATAATCCGCAGCACTCAGGGTGGAGACGATCGGCCCTATGATCAGGGCAGTCGCCAGCAAGACGACAACCAATCCGGGAAATATTCTGAGTATCCGCGCCATGGTCCAATTGACCAGATAGGTTGAACGCTGGAAGCTTTGCGTAATCAAAAAACCGGAAATGACAAAGAATATTGCCACGGAAACCCAACCTAGGGAACGGCCAAGGATATGCTCCAGCGGTTCCGCAGCGCCCGCGCCCAACGTGATCGGGAAGGCATGGGAGACCAAAACGCACGTCGCTGCCAGAAACCGGATAAGGTTCAGATTATTGTCACGGCCTTCGCATAGCTGATCTAATTGGGCAGTCATGACGATCCGTTTCTCTTCAGGCATATAAGCGATGGACGATGATAGACTGGGCACATAGCGACTAAAAGGCCAAATCCTCTAATATTTCATCCACTGCGGCATGCCAGCTTCGCGGCGTGATGGCAAAATCTCTGGTGATCTTGTCTGTCGCAAGCCGGCTATTGGCCGGGCGTTGCGCAGGAGTAGGGTATTCGCTGGTGGTGATGGCGTTTAATGCAGGGGCATTGCCGCCTTTTTCTGCCACGCGCTTGAAAATATGCTCTGCTAGTCCGTGCCAGCTTGTATCCCCTGCATTGACGAAATGATAGGTGCCGCGTGCTTGGCGATTGGCTTGCATGGCGGATAATAGGCTTTGCAGTGTCTGTGCAATATCATGTGCAGATGTCGGATTGCCATATTGGTCAGCGACAATGGACAGCGCATCGCGATCCGCGCCAAGCCGCACCATGGTTTTCAGGAAATTATGACCATGCGGGCTGAGCACCCATGCAGTGCGCACTATTATCGCCTGCGCATTGCTGGCGCGCACGGCTTCTTCACCGGCCAATTTGCTCTGGCCATAAATGCCCAATGGCCCGACACGGTCATCTTCGGCATAAGGCGCAGTTTTCCTGCCATCAAAGACATAATCTGTGGAGACATGCAGCATGGGAATGTCATGCTGCGCGGCATGGTTGGCCAATAGGCCGGGCGCAGCGCTGTTAACTGCATGGGCAAGCTCCGGTTCGCTTTCTGCCTTATCCACCGCCGTATAGGCACCGCAATTGATGATCGCGCCAAAAACATTGCTATCCATATAGGTCTGCATCACGGCTGTGTCAGCCATGTTGAACATGGTGCTGTCCGGCGCGTCTATGGTCACATGGTCAGGCCATGACAGCGACTGCAGGCAGCTGCCGACTTGGCC
The DNA here is from genome assembly GCA_947503245.1 of uncultured Sphingomonadaceae bacterium. Taxonomy (GTDB): domain Bacteria; phylum Pseudomonadota; class Alphaproteobacteria; order Sphingomonadales; family Sphingomonadaceae; genus Alterisphingorhabdus. The sequence continues at coordinate 531,142 of CANNCV010000002.1, read as the reverse complement.
GCTGCCGCCGGTTAGTAAAATGCGCATTGGTGTCACGCGCTAGTGCCAAGCCGTTCGCCGCGATACTCACCCGACAGAATATCCTGCCACCATTTTTGATTGTCCAGATACCATTTAATGGTGTTGGCCATGCCGCTTTCAAACGTTTCGGCTGGCTCCCAGCCCAATTCGTTTTTCAGCTTGCTGGCATCAATGGCATAGCGGAAGTCATGGCCGGGACGATCAGTAACAAAGGTGATTTGCTCGCGATAGCTTTTGCCATCTTCGCGCGGGCGCATTTGATCGAGCGTATCGCAAATGGTTTCCACCACCTGCAAATTGGTGCGTTCTGAATTGCCGCCGACCATATAGCTTTCGCCCAATGTGCCGCCTTCAACCACGGCCAGCATGGCGCGCACATGGTCATCAACATACAGCCAATCACGTACATTGCTGCCATCGCCATAAACGGGCAGGGGTTCGCCAGCGAGGCTTTTGATAATCACCAGCGGGATGAGCTTTTCGGGGAAGTGATAGGGCCCATAATTGTTAGAGCAATTGGTGATGACGATGGGGAAGCCATAAGTGTGGAACCATGCACTCACCAAATGGTCTGACCCCGCTTTTGATGCTGAATAGGGGGAGCGTGGATCATAGGCGGTCTCTTCAGTGAAAAAGCCGCTATCGCCCAATGCGCCGAACACTTCATCAGTGGAAATATGGTGGAAGCGAAATGCCTTTTGCGCCGTGTCATCCAATCCTCGCCAATAGGCCAGAGCAGCATCGAGCATGGTGAATGTGCCCACCAAATTGGTCTGGATAAAGCCAGCAGGGCCATCAATAGAGCGGTCAACATGGCTTTCCGCGGCCAAATGCATGATTGTATCTGGTTGAAATGCGGCAATCGCGGCCGCCACCTTATCGCGGTCACAAATATCGATTTGGGAAAAACCATAGCGCGGATCATCACTGACCGGCGCTAATGATGCCATATTGCCCGCATAGGTGAGTGCGTCGATAACGTGCACTTGATGCGGTGTTGCGTTGATCAAATATCGCACAAGCGCCGAGCCGATAAAACCCGCGCCGCCGGTCACCAATATTTTGCGTTTGGCTGTCATCGTCTTTCCTCTGAATCTCTGTGGCCGCTTTGGGCATCCGCTAACCTAGTCAGCTCAACAAGTCACCCCGATAATGTTGTTCAACCCGCCTTAAAACGGGCTGTCAAAGCCGTATAGCAATGGCTGTGTTTCGTCCTTGCCAGACAATGTAGGCGCTATGCCGTCAAGCGGCCATGGCAAAGCAATATCCGGATCATTCCAGCGCAGACCGGCATCACAGTCAGGCGCATAATAGTCCGTGCATTTGTAAATAACCTGGGTGGCGGGAACCAGCGTAACAAAGCCATGCGCAAAGCCGGGCGGAATATAAAGCTGATGCCCATTATCTGCAGTCAGTTCAGCAGCGGCCCATTGGCCATAATGGGGCGAGCCTTTGCGGATATCGACAGCAACATCCCATATCGCCCCTGCAATACAGCGCACCAGCTTACCCTGCGCATGGGGCGGCGTTTGAAAATGCAGCCCGCGCAATGTTCCGGTTTCGGCGCTCAGGGAATGGTTGTCCTGCACAAATTGTACATCGGCCACATGTTCGCGAAACCAGTTTTCGCGGAAAGTTTCGGCAAAATAGCCACGATCATCGCCATGCTTTTTGGGTTCAATGACAATGACGTCAGGCAGGTTGGTAGGATGCGATTTCATCTTGTTCTTTTCTATGATGATTGAGGCCGCGCTGGTTTTTCTAGTACTTAAAAAGCGTTGCGGTGCACCAATACGCGGAAAGTTAGCAAAATGATTTTTATATCATTCCACAATGACCAGTTTGCACGATAGTCAAGATCTGCCTGCAACCTGTCTTCTAGGTCGGCGCGTTTTTCGGTTGCTCCACGAAAGCCCAGAATCTGCGCTAGCCCGGTCAGGCCCGGCTTAATGGTGTGACGGTCCCAATAGCGTTCATCAATATCCCAGAAGAGCATATTTTCGGCCCGCGAGCCAATGGCATGAGGGCGTGGACCCACAACGCTCATGCTGCCGGTCAGAACATTGAACAGTTGCGGCAGTTCATCAATGCTTGTTTTGCGGATAAAGGCACCGATACGGGTGATGCGGTCATCATCACGGCCGGTTGAGCGCGCGCCGCTTGCATCGGATTTTTCTGCCCGCATGCTGCGAAACTTTAAGATATTAAAAGGACGATTGCCTAAGCCTATGCGTTTCTGTCGGAACAATATTGGGCCGGGCGATTCAAGCTTGATGGCAATGGCAACGATCAGCATTGGCAGTGCAAGCACAGGAATTGCAAATAGCGCAAAAACGATATCAAACATGCGTTTGCTGAGCCGCTCATTCCATCTCAATGGACCTTGCGAAATCATCAAGGCGATTTGCCCATCACGCCGGTTAACAGCAATTGGGGCTAGCTCTTTAAGCTCTTGGGTCACAATCTCGGCATTGATATCAAGTGTTTTCAGGACTGAAGCCCATGCCAGTCTGTTATCCAGCGTACAATGAACAATAACCCTGTCCATATCGCGCGTCAGCATCCCTAAACGCTGGATCACGACAGGATCGCTCAAATCAGGGACCAGTTGTTGGGCAATAGCATCAACGACGGGTGCATCTTCCCGGTGGTCGAGCGGGATACCGTCTGTGATACGGATCTCAGCCATCGGGTTACTGCCAAGCAGCTTTTTGGACAGTTGGGAAATGAGCCATCGACCCGCAAACAGCAAAACCAGAGCCATGGATGTGCCCAGACCAAATATCAAACGCGAATATTCGGCGCTGGCCTTAAGAAAAAACATGGTGAGCAGCATAGCACTAATGGTGAACAATAATGCGGCCGTAGAACGGCTATAGCTAACCCAGAAGCTGGCCAAGACGGAAACGCCATAAGCACGCGTGTTAAAAGCAATGCCCAAATATATCGGAATGCTGACCATAAGTAGGTCGACCAATTGGGAAACGCTCATAAGGCCAAGGCGGAAATACCCTGCCAATGTAAAGGCGATCACAATTGCCAGAACATCAACCACAGCCAAGCCAATAGTCAAGCGCACACGCGTGGACTTTTTGTGGCTTATCTTGGCAGTAGTATCGCTGGTTACATCTAACACGCTTGGACTATACCCTTGAGGTAGCAAAAATGCCAGTTCGCTAGCTTTGGGATCTCCCAAGCTTTGCGATTGGCTGTTTATCGGGGTTTTAAGGCTCTGGTTCATGGTCTTCCGACTAATAACGTATGTAAAAGGCTGTATCGGTTGCGACCTGTGCTCCGCCTATGCTATTTTTATGACAGTTTTGTGATAAATCTCACGAAAGCCCCATTTCGAAACAATTTGTGGTGAACCGTGCTTGTGAGCAGGTAAAATACATGACATATCGCCGCTTTCGGCTCTCAAACTGAAATAATGCAGAGATGCGGTGGAGTTTTGACCATTTCCCATGCAATGATTCGTATGATATTGATTATGATGTTTTATCATGGTCGTATCCATAGCTTCACTGCGGGCTCATAATTATTCATGGCAGACAAAATATTATCACCATCTAGCGCTGAGCAAATGCAACAATTGGTTGCTTTGCTGCGTCCTATTATTGGGCTAGATAACGGTGATGATCTTCCTGCCCTGACGCCGCAGATACTCGGCTTTGCCAAAAACAGGCATAGGCTTGCGCCTCTATTATCACATCATTTGCGCACAATAGAAACGCCAGCGCCGGTGATGGAAGCGCAAACGCGCGACGCGCTAAAGGCCATTTACCGTCAGAACGCCGTGCAAGAAACAATTCAAAAACGTGTTTGGGATCGTATTGCAAAATTGTTTGCTGATAATGATTTGGCATTCTGGGGGTTAAAGGGTCAAGGCCTTGCTGAAAGCATATACCCCTTTATTGGCGGACGAGTATCCAAAGACATTGATATTCTTATCCACCCGCAGGATATTGACACCGCTATGCAATTGCTGGTGCAGGATGGCTTTACAATTGCCCAGCAGCGCATAACCAGCAGTAGCGACATCGCCCATTTCAAAAATGGTCTGTCAAAAGATGCTATGTTTTATGATCCGCAATTTGGCCAACAGATCGAATTGCATCGGCGGCTGCTATATGCCGAACCAAAAGGTCTCACTGCCTTAGTGCGCAACGAAACGCCATCTGGACAATTTGTAACGATAAGCGGTGTCGCGGGCATGCTCTATACCATCATTCACGGTGCGCTGGACTATTGGTCGCGCCTGAAATGGCTGGTGGATCTCAGCCTGTTATGCCGCCATATTGACAGTGAAAGACTGGAGCTTCTTTTGCAATTGGCAGATCGTTTTTCGTGCCGAACAGCGTTGATTGCCAGCCTATATTATTGTGAGCATATCTTCGCGGGCAGTCTGCAAGCAGAGGTAAAAGCGAGAGTTGATATTCTGGCTGCTAAGGACAAAGGCCTAAATCCCTTGATCGATAGATTTGCCAACATGTTGCAAGGGCATCATGATTATAGCCAGCGCAGCCTGTGGCGCAGACCTGATTTCCCGACACCTGCTTGGCATATTTTCCCGTCGACACCGATGCGCGCATGGCTTTGTGGCTATGTTCCGCTTACCTTTATTGCTCGTAAGGTTGCACCATAAATTGCCGCTAGAAAAATCGTGCAATTTTGCAAAAGAGCCGCCAATATTTTTGCGCCTATTATAATGTAAAATACTGGTAATTTTGTCCATGCTACACTATCGGTCTGCGCGTTTGGAGGAATTATGAGCGCAATCGCAGCAATATTTGACAGATCAGGGCAATCCATTGCCCAAGATCGGCTGCAGCGCGTCAATAATGCGCTGAAAATCTATGGCCCCAAAATATCCCATATAAAAGTGACTGAACCTTTTGGATTGAGCGCCAGTCTGGAGACTGGATTTTTCGCGCAAGACCGTTTTGAGCGGCAACCACTTCTCTTGGCGCGCTGGTCGTTGGTGTTCTCTGGATATATTCAATATCGCGCTGAGCTTGCTACCAAGCTTGGCATTGCCAGCGAACGACTGGCCAAGATGCCAGACAGCGCTTTATTTCATGCAGCCTGGCAAAAATGGGGCGAACGGGCTGGCGAGCATGTCGAAGGCGGCTATGCAGCAATTATTGGCGATAGTGAGCAAAATTGCCTGACTGCGATACGATCAGCGCACAATGCGCCGCCGCTTTATTATCACGAAACGCCGGAAAGAGTTGTTGTAGCATCCGTGCCGAAAGGGCTGTTTGCATATGGCGATGTTGAGCGAAAATTGGACGAAGGCAAAATTGCTGATACGCTGGTATTAAATTTTGAGATCAATCCCGGCAGTTATTTTGTTGGCGTACATGTTATTCGCGCCGGAACATATACCCGCTTCACACAAGGTGCAGAACACACGCAGCGGTTTTTTGATCTGCGTACCTCACCAGATGTCCGCTTTGCCAATGAGCAAGAATATGTTGAAGCAGCAAGGTCATTGTTATTTGATGCAGTTGAGCAATGCTGGAATGGCAATGATGTCCCGGCAGCACATCTTAGCGCTGGTATGGACTCCTCGGCAGTGGTTGCGACTATGCTGGACGTTTTGGCAAGTCACAATGTGCCCAATCAGAAAGTCGACACTTACACCCATGTGCCAGAGCCTGGCTGGGATGGCCGTGCTTATGGGCACTTGCGCATCGGCGATGAATCGCCGGCAGTGAAAGCCTTTGCTGCCAAATATCCGCAAATTAACCCACATTTTGTAGATTGCGCAGACGAACCACTTGGCGCCGATATGGACAAGATATTTCTGCTGGCGGAGCAACCGTCGCGTGGGATCAACAATATTCATTGGGGTTTGGAAATTGACCGTCAGATCCGCGCCAGCGGCAAACGCTTGGCTCTGAGCGGACAAAGCGGGAATGCGACATTAAGTTTCAACGCCAAGGGCCTTTATGGTCAGTGGTTCCGCCAGGGACGGTGGATCAAATTATGGCGCGAATTGGCAGCAGATAAGACGCCTGGTTTAAAACTCGGGGGTTTGTATGTTCGCGCTATCGCACCCAATATCCCCAACGTTATTAGCCGGCACATTGCAAAATGGCGCGGCCATGCATCCAAATTGGGATGGGAGGGTTATTCAGCCATCTCTCCGGAATATGCTGAAGATATGCAGGTTGATCAGCGTGCTGAAGAAGCTGGATGGGATACTGGCTATAGCGGTTTTTCAGACCCGCATGAAATGATGTACACCATGCTTGAAAGAGGCGGCAGAGAGGAGAAGCCTGCTTTGCAGCTGGCTATTACGACCATGACCGGTGTGCGCAGTATGGACCCTATGGGTGACCCCAGAATCATGCGCTTTTGCGCTGGTATTCCGCCGGAGCAATTTTTGCAGAATGGCAATCAACGTTATTTGATTACGCGCATGATGAAAGGCCGTTTGCCGGATGATTATTTCACACCGATGCGCGGTCGCCAATCAGCGGACTGGCATTTTAAGATGACCCGCGATCTGCAGTCTTTTCGTGATAAGGTGGAGCGGATAAAGGCTAACCCCGAAATGGCGCGTCGATTTGACGTTAAGCGGCTTGAAAAAATGCTGGACAGCTGGCCAGAGAAAACCCCTCTTTCCTATAAGGACCATCCCGATTACACGATTGCAATGCTGGGAATGGGAAGAGCAACAAATATGGCTGATTACATAAATTGGGTAGAAGGCAAAAATATATGACCGTTCCATTCACCGTATCTGCTGACATGCAATTGGGCGATCGTATCAAGCCGTTTCTGGTATCTGAAAATGCGGATGTTGAAATCCGAGCGGGCAAGGTTCCTGAAGCTTTGCCGCAAATTGGCGATGAAGAGATATTTTTTGGCACCAATTATCAGGCAAATGCTGAGAGTTTCCTATTACAGGTTCCCAATGGTGTACGGTTTCTGGTGCAGGGCGGCCATTCGATCATTTATGATCGCGATGCCGGTGTTTCTGACCGTGAAGTCGCTTTGTTCTTATTGGGCTCTGCATGGGGGGCATTATGTTATCAGCGCGATTTGTTGCCGCTTCATGCCAGCGGTGTCATTATTGGCAATGCAGTGCATGCATTTACCGGGACTTCCGGCGCGGGCAAATCAACATTGTCGGCCGCATTGGCAGATCGCGGTTTTGTATTCTTTACTGATGATATTCTTATCGTTGATACCAAAAATCAAGAGGGTGCGATTACCTGTTATTCTGGGCAAAAGGACCTGAAATTATGGAAGGATGCATTGGAAATGACCAATGCCGCCAAAGGGCAGGCCGTGCGGGATGTTGAAGGGTTTGATAAGTTTTTTGCGACCCCGGTAAATAGTGGCGATGTAAGTGTTGGCCATCTCGCCAGCCTGAGCATTTTGGGCAGCAACAAAAGTGATGCAAATGCACCCAAATGCAGCATGACAACCCTCAAAGGAGGACAGTCTGTTCTGAAATTGGCAAGCAGTGTGTATCGGCCAGCATTCGCGCTCGGTATATGGGGCCGCAAAAAGCTCTACACCGCGCTTGGCGACATCATACAACATGTCCATGTTCAGAATTTTGATCGTCCGTTCGTTCCTGACTCTTTTAACGAAGGTCTGGACTTTGCGGAGGCGTGGTTGAATGCGCAAGCCCCGTCAAAAACAGATTCTGCAATCGCGTCTGATGACATTGTGGTCGAAGCTTGAGCAGGTAAGTGATCGCTATGACGTCAATGTCAGATACGGAAAATGACAAAATATTAACTGACCGCAAAGTCGCTTGGCTCGCCAGCTATCCCAAATCAGGGAATACTTGGACTCGTATTCTTTTGTCTAATTTGCTTTCCAATTCCAATAGTGACGAGCCTTGGAGCGATAAGATTGATCTGGCTGGTTCTATTTCCAGCAGCCGTCCTCGCTTTGATAATATAACCGGATTGCCATCATCTGATCTGACAGCCGATGAAGTCGATATATTGCGCCCTGAACTGTATCGCTCACTTGCGAGAGAGAGCAAGAACCGGTTGTTTATTAAGGTTCATGATTCCTATCATCTGAACATCAATAATGAACCAATCTTCCCCACCGATATTTCTATCGGCACCATCTTACTAATCCGCGACCCGCGTGATGTTGCAGTATCCTATAGCCATCATTCTGGACGCAAAAACTTTACGAAAACAGTCAAGCATCTGAACAGATCAAACCATCATTTGTCCGGAGATAATCGCAGCCAGTTACGACAAATTACTGGCAATTGGAGCGAGCACTATACCAGATGGACGCAGCAGACAGATATTCCGGTGCTGGTCATCCGCTATGAGGACATGCTGGCAGATACTGCGGCTCAGCTACAGTCTATGGCGGCCTTTCTGGGTTTGGAACAAGCCAATGATAACGCGGCCATTCGCAGGGCGGTTGACCGTGCGCGGTTTGATAAATTGCAAGCCAAAGAGGCAAAAGACGGTTTTATGGAAAAGCCTGAAAAGGCGAAGCGATTTTTCCGTTCGGGCCGCTCAGGTGAGGGCAAGGAAGTATTGAGCGCAGAATTGCAAAAGTCCATTACAGACGAACATGGTGATATAATGCGTGTTTTGGGTTATGATTTTTGATATTGGCCGCGACAAATCCTGATTATTGGAAAGACGATAATGACAATTGATAATGATGCATGCTTTGTAAAAACTGAGAGTTTTGTCGAGACCGAGGTCGATGGTGAAGTGGTTTTGATGGATATTGATAATGGCCAGTTTTTCAGCCTAGAACTCACTGGGCGCCGCGTTTGGCAGATGTTGGATGAGCATGACAGCGTTAATAAGCTAGCAGCGGTTCTGACCACTGAATATGATGTCGATGCCGATGAATGTCGCGTGCAGGTGGCGGAATTGCTAGCCAATTTCCAAAACCGTAAAATGGTAAGTGTGCGTGCCGGGTAAAATCGGCAAATTTTTGGCCTTGCCGGCTATTGATTATGTCCGTTTGGTCGAGGCAGCCATTATGCTGGCAATTGCCCGTTTTTTGATAAAATTTGTCGCATTTTCGCGATGGAAAAAATGGCTGGATATTGACCATATGGGGGTTGATGCGCGCCCGCCGGCTATTGATGATGACAGTCTTGGCCGCGATATTGGCCGGATAGTGCGTATGGCGGCCCGCCATGTGCCATGGACTGCGGTCTGTCTGCCGCAAGCAATGGCCGCCCAATGGATGCTGAGACGCCGTAAAGACAGCTCAAAAATTGTCATTGGTGTCGACCGCAAAGCCAAAGATGCAGCAGCCTCGCCTGCGCAAGGTGACGATGGCCAGAGCAATTTGGACCTGCATGCCTGGCTGGTGTCTTCTGAAGGGATAATCGTCACAGGAAAGCATGAATATAAGCGGTTTCGCCCCTTTACGCGCAAAACGGCGAATAGCGCGCAAGCCGTAAAGTTATAATCGCTATGTCAGACAGCATTGCCATGACCATGATCTGCACGCGCTATGACTGAGCCTGTTGGACCAGAATTATTGGGGTGGCGCGGTCTTGCCCATAGCGTGATGGATTATGGCGGCGCTCAGCTCTTAAAAACGCTAGGGCTTGTCGGCTTTGCGGCGCTGCTTGAAGGTTTTGGGCTGGTCCTGCTTCTGCCCATTGTTGAACTGATCGTATCAGAAACGCCATCTACGGACATTTCTGCGGCCATAGCTGATTATCTCGGCGCAGTGGGTGTTACATCCTGGGTGCAGCGGATGGCAATATTGTTCGCTGGTTTCTTCATCCTGATGATATTGCGCGCAGCCATATTGTTGCGGCGTGATGTTGCGATCATGCGCATCAGCCTGGGTTATGTGGATCATATAAGGCAGGAGCTTTTGCGGTCTTTGGTATATAGCAGTTGGCCGCAAATACAGTCATTGCGCAAGTCCCATATGCTCGACAGCCTGACCGCCAATATTGCGCGTATTGGCATGGCCATGCGCTTTGCAACCCAAAGCAGCATTTCTGTGGCGATGGTCTGCGTTTTCATTGGCACCGCATTCTTTATCAGCGTGCCAGCTGGTTTATTGCTGTTGGCTACCATGGTTATTGCTTGCATTTTGGGCGCAGTCTGGCTCGCGCGCAGCAAGATATTGGGTGAAGGGATGACCAGAGGCGGGCAGGATATCGCGCGGGAAACCGTACGCTTTCTTGACGGTCTGAAAGCCGCCAAGGCAACACAGGCCGAAGAAGATTTTCTGAAGCGTTTTGCCAGCGCGGTACGCTATACACGCAAATATGGCGTCGATTTTTCCCGCCAACAAGGGTTGATGCGCCGCAGTGTTGAGCTGTTGGGTGCAATTGTCGCGATGCTGCTTGTTGCATTGGGCTATGGTGTTTTTAACGTATCGCCGGTTGAACTGTTGCTGATTGGCGGGATTTTGATCCGCCTTATGCCAGCGCTGACCGCGGCCATTAGCGGGCTACAAGGCGTTGCCAATGCTTTGCCAGCATTTGACACCGCACAGCGGCTAAAGGCGAACGCGCAATATGGCAAAATGCACAACACTGCCACCCAAGCTGCATTCGCGCCTGATGATATGTCCGGTTCACTGGTGATAGATGGTTTGGCTTTTCGCTATGATGGCGGAGAGAATATCTTGCGCTGCGAGCATATTGCTCTGCCAGCAACGGGGCTGGTAACGATTAGCGGTGAATCCGGGTCGGGCAAAACCAGTCTGGCCGATCTGATCGCTGGGCTGATGGTCCCGCAAAGTGGCGATATAAGATTCGGTAAAGTATCGCTGAATGATGACAATCGCAGCCTTTGGCAAACGCAGATCAGCTATGCCGTGCAGGATGGGTTTTTGTTTGAAGGCAGCGTGCGAGAGAATATTCTTTGGCCTGATCGATCAGATGATGATGCGCTTATCTGGGATGCGCTGGAACAGGCCTGTGTCGCCGATATTGTTCGCGCTCTGCCAGCAGGGTTGGATGAAAGTCTGCGCAGTGCGGGGAGCCGTATTTCCGGTGGTGAGCGCCAGAGAATAGCGCTGGCCCGGGCATTTTTGCGACCAGCGAAGATCCTCATTCTGGATGAAAGCCTGTCAGCGCTTGACCGTCAGACATCAGCGCGATTGATGGCCAATTTACAAACCAGAGCGCAGGGGCAGCTGATATTGCTGATTAGCCATGCAGAGGCACATGCGGACCATTCTAACTGTCATATTATTGTGACTGATGGCAGGGCCAATCTGGTGAAAGATGAAGGCGTAAAGCGCGGTAAATTATAGCTGTTGCACAGCATTGCCATTGTGACTAACCTCTACGCCATAAGCCATTGGATGACAGCCCATGGCAGGCAAAAGGGGGGAGTTTTGTCATTATTGTCAATCGAAAACTGGCGGCATTCCCCGAAATTAGGGGGAGAATAGCCGTGCTACAAAAAATACTCTATGGTGTTATCACTGCCGCAATGCTCTGCACGCCAGCGGTGGCCAGTGCTCAGGCGAGCAGTGCGGACAATCTTAAGCAGAAAAAGATTGTAAAGGCGCTGGATGCAAAAAGCATCGAGCCTGTATTGAAGACCGTTACGGGCAATCATCTGCTTCTGGTCGATGCGAACGGCAACCATTATATATCTGCCACCGCAACAAATGGCTTGAAGTTTGAGATATTCTTTCACGGTTGTGACAACGCCGCTGCTGTAGAGATTGAAGATATGAAATGCCGCGGTATGAACCTGATATCGATTTGGGAAGCGGGTAATGCTCCAGAGAAAGTGGCAGCATCCATACCTAGCTTTTTGCGGGAAAACCCGATTGTGAACGCTGGAAGCCTGCAAGATGGCAGCTTTTACGTTACCCGCTATGTTATAGCCGATTATGGAACAGCGCAGGGCAATCTTCTGTCCGAAATGGCAAACTTTGTTCGCATAGCGTCGAATTTCGCCAATACCATGAATAAGGTCACTGCTAACTAATCTCCCCATCAGATCGTCATTTTAACGCTCAGATGCTGAAAGCTCCTCTAAGAAGTGGCTGATTATGTATCTGATTGTAAATACAATTAAAGTGATGTATCGATAAGCAGGGTCGCTTTTGAGACATGAGGGAGAAGGTCAAAATGAAAGCTATGAAATTATTGGCAGCTGCGGGCGCAGCTGCACTGAGTATGTCGACATTCGCATCGCCGGCACAGGCGCAAGCGGAGCCTTTATTAGGGCAAATGATGTATTTCGGTGGCAATTTTTGTCCACGCGGATGGGCGCAAGCCAATGGCGGGCTGGTTGCTATTAATTCTAATCCGGCTTTATTCTCTCTATTGGGCACTATGTATGGCGGTGATGGCCGCATGACCTTTGGGTTACCCGATTTGCAGGGGCGTGCACCGATAGGCCTTGGCCAAGGGCAGGGTTTGCCGCGTTATGTGCAGGGTCAAAAAGGCGGCAGCACGTCTTTTAATATCACTCTTTCGCAGATGCCTTCACACACACATACAGGCACAATCGCAGCCAGCCCGACAGCAGGCGACACCAATCAACCGGTTCGCAACAGCTTTGCCGCGGCGCCTGCTGGCAGCAATATCTATCTCGATGGTGATCCGGCAGTGAACAATATGCACCCCAATATTTTGCGGATTAACGAAACCGGTAACGGCCAGCCAGTCAACAAAGTATCGCCATTTCTGGTGGCACAATGGTGCATTGCGACCGTTGGTGTTTTCCCTTCACGCAGTTGATCAACCTGATGAATATCAGGTGTGAAATATATTGTATGAAAGGAAAAGATGATGAGAAAGTTTAAAATATTGGCTGCTGCTCTTGCTGTGGCCGCTATGGGGAGTGCTGGTTCATCACCTGCTTACGCCCAGCAAGGTACACAATTTATCGGCCAGATATCGGCCTTTGGCGGCAGCTTTTGCCCACGTGAATGGGCAGAGGCCAATGGTGCACTTTTGCCCATATCTTCAAATCAGGCGCTATTTGCTATTTTGGGGACACAATTTGGTGGTAATGGCCGAACAACATTGGGCCTGCCTGATCTGCAAGGCCGACGGCCCATTGGCGCGGGTAATGCTCCTGGATTGGGCGATTTCAGAGTGGGACAAAGGGGCGGACAGGTTGAGTTTGTGCTTAACGCTGTTCATCTGCCATCGCACACACATACAGGTGTTGTAGCCGCTAGCCCTGCTGCAGGTGATACCAACCAGCCAGTGCGCAACAGTTTTGCGGTATCCCCGGCGGGCACGAATAATTTTGTTGATGGGGATCCTGCGGTCAACAATATGCATCCTGACATATTGCGCATCAACTCGGCTGGAAACAATGTTGCGATTAATAAGGTATCGCCGTTTACAGCAGTGCGTTGGTGCGTTGCACTGTTCGGAATATTCCCGTCGCGTAGCTGATTATAATGATCCGTAAAAATGCTTTATGCCGCTAACTTTACATACGGTTTACATTTGTGTTTATATAGTCCTATAAAGTGATAGGATATCGGCGTTAACAGCAGCCATTCTTTGAGGAGTTAATCATGGATAAAAATATGCAAGATCAAAATTGTGTGAAGCAATCTTGGACAAAGCCTGAATTGGTGGAACTGCAAGACGGTACTGGATCAATTCAAAACAGCTTCAATGCTGGTACTGATGGCAATATTGGTGCTTCAACATCGCTGAGCTGATCTGAGCAAACCAAAGAAAGGGCGCCGCAAGACATTGCAGGCGCCTTTTTTATTGAAATATCTTACTGTCTGAATATAGTATTGTTAGCGCTAAGATATGTTAGGAATTTGGTATGAACGCAAATATGCAAAGCGAAGACAATGTGAAGCAACTCTGGACAAAACCGGAATTGGTAAAACTGCAAGAAGGTTGTGAATCAATCGAGATCAGCTTTGCGCCGGGTACTGATGGCAGTGTTGGTGTTTCCACATCGGAAAGCTGATTTGATAACCCTTATCTTGAGTACAATGAGGGCGCCGCAAGATATTGCAGGCGCCCTTTCTTTATGCTGTATCATTTATGATGAGTTGAGTCTGTTGATAATCAGAGAAGCCCTAATCTCCACATTATATTTCAATTCTACAAATAATAAATTCATCAGATTATATATTTTAATTATTTAATTAAATTATACTACATATTTTTCTTGATATATTTATAAACTATAAATATTTATATAAATATCGCTTAGAAATTTTGTTTTGACATTTAAATGAAACATCTTACTGTCTGGGTATGGCATTGTTGGTGCTAAGATATGTTAGGGGTTTGGTATGAACGCAAATATGCAAAGCGAAGACAATGTGAAGCAACGCTGGACAAAACCTGAATTGGTAGAGCTGCAAAAAGGTTGTGGATCAATTGAAAGCGGATTTGCGTCAGGTTCTGATGGCGCTGGTGGTCCAACCACATCTCAAAGCTGATTTGGTAACTCATATCTTGATTGCAGTAAGGGCGCCGCAAGATATTGCGGGCGCCCTTTCTTTATTCCGCATCATTCATGATGATTTGAGCTAGCCACTAGCTATAGGCGACTGCACTTTTATATCATTTAAGGGCTGTGCAGACTATAAAACCGTTTTGCACCAGTTTGCGGATAAGCGCCTCACTCTCTTTCCCGCCCAATGGATTAGGCGCGCCATCAGCAAAGGCCGACCAGTTGGACAAGAGCCAATATTCCCTAGGCGTCAATTTATTGATCCGTGTTTGATAATCGCGCCTCAGCAAGGCGACATGGCTGGGCAGAGCAGGCGGCAGTCCGGGGTTTTTATCCATCTTGACGGCATGATAATAATCAGCCACCGGAAATTGGGACGCGAATATTATAAGATCAGGGTGCAATTGCCATTGCTCGAACATGTTAGGCGTTACGCCTGCAAACTCAGTGTTTGTGGCGATGTTCGGCGCGCTGTGCGCATCAAACATCGCAAAGATAGTGCGCTCAAAACGCGCCAATTCTACAATGAAATCTATCCAGACTTCGCGCTCATCACTGGGTTTGTGCGCATCAGGCCGCTCTTGCTCCAAATGCATGGGGAAGCGGTCGCCCAGATCATAAAGTGTATAGCTTTCAGACGGGCACGCCGTCAGATAATCCATCGCAAAGTCATGAAAAAGCGCTTCACCCAAAGCGTGGTTAAGGGCAGGATATTGTTCGGTCAAGCAGGTCGCTAAACGCCGCCTATAGCTGGATTGATAGATTGCTAGCCTGTCCTGTGCGCTGCCACGAGGTGGGGCATTAATGGCGCTATCAACGGCTTGATCATCATGTGATGCGGAGATGACCATCTGCTGAAACCAGCGTTGAAAACTGTCTAGGCTTTGCTGGTTTGTCAGGTCTTTTTCATCCATCAGCTATCGATCAGAACAGCATCGTCCATGGCCGGTGCAACCATGAAATCAACGGGTGTGGAAAGTGGCGATTGTGCCTTATGCCGTTCTGGCTCGGTCATAGGCGCGGGCTGTTCGGCAATATTGTCGATATAGAGCCGCGCTTTCATCATCTCATCTTTGCAAATATCAAAAGCAGGGATGTTACTGTCCCATTCCAGCAGCACGGAACTGCCCCCGGTGCGTTGCCAGGCACGAGCAAAAAGCGCCCAGACTTCTTGCCTAACAATGCCGTCATGCGTGTCGATGATATGGTCACCACAATCCTGATGGCCGGCCAGATGCATTTGCACGACATTCTCACAAGGAAAGGCGTCGATATAGGCAGCAGGATCAGTTCCGGCGTTATAACAGCTGACAAACACATTGTTGACATCAAGCAGAAAGCCGCACCCGGTTGCCGCCGCCAGTTGCGAAAAAAACTCTGTTTCTTCCAGTGTGGATTGGCGGAATGTCAGATAGGTGCTGGGGTTTTCCAATATTAGCGGCCGCTCTAATATGTCCTGCACTGTGCGAACACGCTCTATAACATGGTTTAGCGTTTCATCTGTAAGCGGCAATGGCAACAGGTCATGGGTGTTCAGCCCCAATATTCCTGTCCAGCAAAGGTGATCGCTAATCCATGGTGTATCGATAGCATCAGCCAGTTTTTTGAGCTTGGCGAGGTAATGCCGGTTTAACGGATCAGTGCTACCAATCGACATGGATACGCCATGCAAAACGACAGGATAATGCTCGGCTATCTGGTCCAGTATGTAACGCGGGCGACCGCCTGAATCCATGAAGTTTTCGCTAATAGCCTCAAACCAGTCCAGTTTTGGCCAATGCTCCAAAATATGCTCAAAATGCACATTGCGAAGCCCAAGACCCAAACCCAAATTGGGCAATGAGGATCTGTGTGCATTCGCCTTTGCAAGGGTCATGGGAGCTATGGAATGGACCATGATGTGATACCAATATGTCTGCTTAAACAATAGGGGCGCGATGCGGCCAAATGGGACCAGAAACGCGCATCACGCCCTGAGGGGTTCAAGGGTGTATATTCAAGCGCAGCCGCCTGCTCCGCTTGTGCCACTTGAACCGCAAGCGGTCATATTGCCGCGATCATTATTATCATCTGATATCCAGAGATAGGATGGCCCGCGCCCTTGAAACTCCTCTGGCGGCGGGCCCAGCGTGTCAGGCAATGTGCATTTCGCATCAAGGCCGCCCATTTCCTGCTTATTCAGCAATTCGCCGCGCGTTTGCGGCCATATCTCTTCTTCGAAGACCTTTCGCGCACGTGCCCACACGCTTTTGCCCTGATTAGGACCATTGGTGCTGAAGCGTTCTGCATTGATGGGAACAGCGCAAGAGCCGAGCGAGCGACAATCATTATGCCCTGGATTGCTCAATTCTTCGGCGGTGCCATATAGCCCGCAGCCACCCTGGTTTTTGCAGTCATTTTGCACATGGCAGAAATGCGCTGGCGCAGTTGCGCAATACCCTTGACCGGCACAATCATTTTGCACCATCTGGCCCGTTACAGGGTCTTTATGGCCCTCTTTGCCATAACGGTCAGCGGCCTTGCAGCTGTTCAAGCCCATACAGGCATGCAGCGGCACGCCTTCAGGCTGTGATCCTATGGTCTGGGAAAAGGCCGGGGCATCCGCATAAGGATAGGGGGCCGGTACGGGTGTTCCGGGGCCTGTCTCGGGTTGCTGTTTAAGATTTGGCAGCGACTTTGCTGCGGTTTTTGCTGTATCGCTCATATATCCCTCCTCTGTGCGATCTTATCCGTTAGACACTGGCGTATCGCCGTTCCAAAAATCTTTGACATCGGGCAATGGCATGAACTTGGTCGTCCCATCCGTCACGCCAAAGGTCTGATCGACATAATAGGTAACATTGCTGGCGAGGCTGCCATATTTTGTCTTATCTGCTGCTGCCAGAGTATTGGCCGCGGCTATTGCTGCCGTTCCCAAATCGCGCAGAGCGGCGAAACTGGCTTCTCTTGTGCCAAGGTCGAGATTCTCAAATGTGCATGCAAAGGACTTGCCAGCAAATTTGCCTGACGGAATGCTGACTTTCCTCATTCCCTGAATATATTTGTCCAACACCCAGATCATTGATCGGTGCATACCTTCATTGAAGAACAGTTTTTGCTCCTCTGGCGGCACCAAGAACAATGTTTCGGTCAGGACCAGCATATATTGGAAGACGCCATTGCAGAAATTGGAGATTGGCTGGAATTCTGTTGGATAATCCGCGGTCATGGGATTGTCCGGATAATCAAATACCACTTTGTCAGCGGCCAAACCTGCCTCGGTCATGGTGGGTGTTACCGGTGCCGGTGGAGCGGGATTAGCGGGCAATTGCTCCACATAATGCTCAAACCGGTCAAATTGCGCCTGAATGGTCAGGAATTTATAATAATGCGACAGTTCCGATTTGCTCTGATCATCATATTCTTGCGTAGGCAATCCGGGTTGGGAATAGCCTTCGCCTTGATCGCAAACTGTATCAATTGCAAAATAGGCATCTTGCTTACTGCCGATAGTAATTAATTCAGCCGGCCCTGCATGGCTATCCGCTGCATTGGAATAGACAGCTGCATCCGATGCACTGGGCAGGGGATCGCTACCGGGCGGTGGATTGGGGATGGCAGGGTTGGGTGCGGCTTTCCATGGGTCAAACTTGCCCGAAGGGTGAACCGTATCCGTATTATTGGGTGAGTAGTTAAACCCTTGTATCTGATGCGGCTGAGGCCCCTGTGTGAAATCAGCATCTGTCAAATGGTCGCAAGCTATCAAACAGCGTATATAAGAATAGACCTGACCGATTGAGTCCCAATCACTGTCTTGCGGCGTTGCATCGGGGGCTTCCGGATATTCAATCTGCAGGAAGTGCCATAACTGCTCATAGGTCAGCTTGGCAAGCGGTATGCGGACATCGGTGCCGCCATTCGGACCCTTTGGCCCTTGCGGATTGTGGAATGGCAATGGCGCAGGATAGGATTGCGGTGCGCGCAGATAAAGTTGCGGCATTTGCCCCAGCGAGTACAATATGTTCGACGATAGCGACATGTGCAGCATCTCTTCTACCGCTACACTCATCACCGCGCCGCCGGCTTTGTTGGCGAAAATATCTGTCTCACGCATATGCGCGCCGCTAAAGCGCGTCCTGTCGATAGAATAATATGTGTAAAGATAGATCGGGATGGTCGCGAGCTCGATTTCCACCGCGACTTGCAGCAGCTCTTTCAGCTTCGCTAGCGCTGTATCATGCGTCAATTGCGCATTCATTTGTTCAATCAGTTTCAGCTCAGCAGCGGTAAACTGGGTAATAGGATCACTTATCATATTTGTTATCCCCTCAAATAACGTCTAATTCCTACAATCAAATATTGCTTCTACGTGATAACAATCACCTTATCAACAATAAATAACAAAATAAAAAGCATTATATTGTGCACTTGTTCGGTGTATCAATATGTAACTTTCTATTGGTTAATTAAACAATAATAAAAATATGAAAAAATTGGTCGCGCTTAATTTTAGGAGGCATTTATGCAAGTAATACCTGAGAGTTATACGCGATTAAGCGGCACGGCGAGCGACGTTAGAGAAAATTTGGGCCCATTGGCCGATTTGGCGGGCAAATGGGTTGGGTCGAAAGGCTGGAATCTCGTTGCTTTACCTTCAAAGGGTTCAACGCCGAGCGATGAAGGCGACTTCAAGCTTTTGTTGCAGCCTTATACTGAGACGATTGTCTTTACCCCCATTGGTGGAGCGGTGCGCAACCGTGGCGGGGATGTTGATCAATTTGTCACTGGTTTGATGTATGAACTGACCGTCAGCGACACGGATACGAACGAAACTCTGCACGTGGAAAACGGCATGTGGCTCTATCTTGATAATGTTTTTAACAATGATGGGACAGCCG
This sequence comes from uncultured Sphingomonadaceae bacterium, assembly GCA_947503245.1. Classification (GTDB taxonomy): domain Bacteria; phylum Pseudomonadota; class Alphaproteobacteria; order Sphingomonadales; family Sphingomonadaceae; genus Alterisphingorhabdus. The sequence continues at coordinate 511,848 of CANNCV010000002.1, read as the reverse complement.
GTCCAAAACCGCCATTTTCACTCGCGCGATCGGCCACTATACCGCATGGCGACAGTGCGATGATCTTGGGCAATGCGTCAGAGACAAATGGTCCGCCATCCTTCCCCGTACAATCCGCCCTGCCACCTGATACGGGGCCCAATACGCCTTTGGGATATACGGACGTGTATTCCATAGTTTCGCAAGGTACACCTTTTGTCTCCGCCGATGTGAACAAAACGCTGGAGGCAGATATTGCTGGTCAGGATATTGTACACACAACGACCTTTGTGATGGATTCCAAAAATAGCGGTGGGATAACCAATATTCCCTTTATAGTAGACCGCGCTGATACGCCGCGTTTTGAGACTATTTTCTGGATCGAAACGGTTAAAGAGGCGGATGGAAGCACATTTCTGCAACTGCAATATACGCAGATTAGTGACATCATCTTTCACAAGAAATTTGGCAAAGACGGGCTGATTACCTGGCCGCATGTCAATGTGAATACGCTCAAAAAAGTATAACCTATACCCCCCGAGCACGGGCGCTTTCATGATCGCCCGTGCTCACCCCATTATTTGGTTTGAACATATGGCGGGCATGAAGCGCTTTGCCTGATGGCTATTGTTCTGCCCTTTTTACAAGGAAATCTGATGTCACAATATGTCGATAGAGCGGAATTTTTGGCAGAGCACAGCTCGCGCCAAGCCTGGGCTGCTTTGGATAAAGCCACATTAGCGGCGAACAATTCTGTTGCTGGCCCTTTGCAATTGGAAGAAGGAAGTTTTGCCGGAAAACGCGCCATCATACTGGGCGCAGGTGTGTCGGGTCTGACTACGGCCTATGAATTACTGGCGCAAAAGACGGGCATGGCGGTAACGATCTTAGAAGCCCAAAACCGAACTGGCGGGCGCTGCCTGACCTTGCGCACGGGCGACACTTTAACTGAAGATAAAAATAGCGAGCTTAGCGGGTCTGAACCATGGGAGACGCAGACCATCCGGTTTAAACAGCCGGTTGGCGATGAGCAGCCCTATCTGAATGCCGGGCCTGGGCGTATTCCGTCCAGTCATAAGCATTTGCTGGGATATTTGCGTGACTTTGGCGTGGCCGTTGAGGTTTATGTGATGAATTCAGGCTCCAATCTGGTGCAGATGGATGGCGGGCCATTTAACTCAGAGCCTGTGGTTTATCGCCGGTTGGATCATAATATTCGCGGCTGGTTGGCACAGATGGTCTATGACAATGCGGCTGAACTGGTGACCAGTGCCGATCTGGACATTCCAGAAGCCGAGCAGGCCGAACGGGCAAAGCAGTTGCAGAATTTGATGGTGTCTTTTGGTGAGCTTAGCGTCAGCAAAGATGCGCATGGTAAGCCAGTGGCAAAATATGCGCCAACAGCAGGCCCTGATGGTTTTGAACAAGCGCTTGCCCGTGCAGGGTTTGATGTGTTGCCAGGCGTTGATGCTGGCAAAGCGGCCAGCGCATTGGGGTTGAATTCCCTGCTGGAATCCGAATTTTGGAAAAAGACCCGCTTTTACCAACCCAGTGACTTTTTGTGGCAATCAACATTGTTCCAGCCTGTAGGCGGAATGGATCAGGTGCAACATGCCTTTGCTCGCCAAGTGGCCGCTCTGGGCGGAGACATTCATCTGAACAGTCCGGTTAAGAAAATCGATTGGGACCATAAGACCAAGGAATTTATCGTCTTGGTTGCTCAGGTCGGCACAGACGCATTGAAAGAATATCGCGCCGATTATTGTTTCAGCAATATGGCTATGCCGTTTCTAAAGGATATCCTGTCTGAGAAACTGTTAAGCCCTGTGCCCAGTGCTGGGCTATCCGGGCCTTTCAAAGATGGCTTGCATGCCGTTTTCAAGGCGCAGTTTGAGCCTTCAGCTACGCCGGATAAAGATGGTTATGTCGCACGGTTTTTGGCCAATACAACCAAAGTCGGCTGGCAGGCAGATCGCAATTTGTGGCAGGGCAGTGATTTTACGGAGCACCATGTTGACGGCCATGATGTCAGCGTTTGCAGTGTTCCTGACAGCGAAATCGGGGTTGTGCCCATATTTGGCGGCATATCATGGACATCGGACGAGATCGCGCAAATCTGGTACCCGTCTACAGGCTATCATGATGAAAAGGGTGTTTTGACAGGCGCCTATAATTTCAGCAGCGTCGCCTATCGCTGGGGTAAAAAGCCGGTGCAGGAGCGATTGGATAATGCGCGTAAAGGTGCCAGCAAATTTGGTGAAGCCTTTGGCGCTGGCCTGCAGGATGGTGTTGCCATTGCTTGGCAGAACATGCCCTATATTAAGGGTGGTTGGGCGCAATGGCAGGTGATCCCGACAGAGGATGCCGTGCGGCATTTCAACGATCTGTCCCTAGGCTCCGGTATTTATGATGAAAATGGCAGCCTGAGTGACCCGGTATTTTTTGTCGTGGGTGATCAGTTATCGTCACTGCCCGGCTGGCAGGAAGGAGCCATAGTTGCCGCGCTGAAGAGTCTCAGGCGTATGGCCTATCCGGATATAGCTATGCCAGCGGTCAATTTTGTGCCGGACACCCGCGTCATGGTTGAGGGTATTTAAGCCGGTCTTTATGATTAAAAAATCAAAGGTGTCGGGCGTAATCTATCGCGAGGCCAAGTTTAAAAGAGCGTATCCAGATTATGTAAGGGCGCTGTAAGCAATTGCCGGCGCCCTTATTTTGTTATGATATTTTGCAGTTACGCCTATTCTGCAAGAGCCGCAAATCTTTGCATCCTGCCCTAATTTTGATGTGATAAATATTGCTATCATATTTACGAGATATACATATAACTGTATCAATACGTTGACAATATTAACGATCATAATAATGTTAGGGATATATCATGAGTGAGAATACGCTTTGCAAATCTGGGGTAAAGCAAGTTTGGACAAAGCCCGAATTGATGGTATTGCGGGAAGGTAGTGAGGCTATTCAATTAAACTTTGGTGCCGCCGGGGAAGGCACTATCGGTGGCGTTACATCGTCAAGTTAACCAAAATTATTCATACCAAAGGCCAATCACGCCAGAACCACTATAACCGGCATTAAAATAACCGCGTGCACATAGTGTTATGGCTGACTGGCGACGTTTTTGCCGCTGTCAAAAATTCTTGCAAGCGCTTCATATGGGTAAATGCCCCTTATGGACCTTCATCGTGAAATTCCAAACTTCGGTGCAGAGGCGGACCATGTTTTGTGCGCCCATAACAGAATGACGATGATAATGACTTCGGCAATGATCGGCACATGAAACATGTCCCCCGGTCCTGTCAGCACCAGACTAAGCAACCGCCCTGCCAAAGCGAGCGTGACCAGCAAGGCAACAGGCCATAGCACTCTGATGCTTTTTGTGGCTGCGCCATAAAGCGACAGGCCCGCACAAAAGGCGAAAAATCCGCCAATATCTGCCCTGACAGTGGCAAAACCTTGCACGCTTAAGGTGGTCAGGCCGATTTTGCTCGCCTCTGTTTCAGTGCTTAACAAAAATCCTGCCGCCATAAAAGCAAAGAGCAAGCCGACAGCTGCGACCAATATACGTGTCAGGATTATCATTGTGCGTCCCCCTTATAATCAGTCGCGAAATGCGGCTGATTATTTTTGTTTTTCAATGGCCAAAGTTTGCGCTTAACTTTGGAAAAAGCAAGCAAATAACTTGGCATTGCCGACGGTCTGACTTAGCACTCAGCCATGACGAGCGAAAACACTTCCCAATCAGAAAATTCTTACAAGCCGCGCATCCGCATGGGTGTCGATATTGGCGGCACATTTACCGATATTGTGCTGGAAACAGGGCGAGCAGGAACGGCTGGCCAGTTTTCTACCAAAGTGCTGACCAGCTATGGCGCGCCAGAAGATGCCATTTTGGCGGGTATGATGCAGGTATGCGAAGCAGCGGGTTGCGCGCCTGATGCCATTGATCAGGTCATTCATGGCACCACTTTGGCGACCAATGCGCTGATCGAACGGCGCGGGGCAAAGACGGCGCTTATCACCACACAGGGCTTTCGTGATGTTATTGAAATGCGCACGGAATCGCGTTTTGAGCAATATGATCTCAACCTTGTGCTGCCCGAACCGCTTTTGCCGCGCCAACAGCGTTACACGCTGGCCGAACGGGTGGATGCGCACGGGCAGGTCTTGTTGCCGCTTGATCCGGCAGAGGTGGAAGCGTTGGCCGATCGGCTGATTAAAGCGGGCTATGAAAGCATCGCTATCGGGCTGATCCACGGCTATGCCAATCCTGTTCATGAGCGCATGATCGCCGATATATTGGCGCAGAAAATGCATGGTGTCATGCTTTCGCTGTCGAGCGAAGTCAGCCCGCAAATGCGCGAATATGAGCGGTTTAATACCACGGTCGCCAACGCCTATATCAAGCCGCAGATGAAAAGCTATTTGGGGCGTCTCAAAGACCGTTTTGCTGAGAACGGCATGACCGGCACCATCTTTTTGATGCACAGCGGCGGCGGGATCATATCGCTAGAAGATGCAGCAGATTTTCCTGTACGGCTGGTCGAATCCGGACCGGCTGGTGGCGCGATTTTTGCGGCGGATATAGCTTCGCGCCATGGTCTCGATAAAGTGCTGAGCTTTGATATGGGCGGGACCACGGCAAAAATATGCCTTATCCGCGATGGGCAGCCCAAAACCGCGCGCGTGTTTGAAGTGGCGCGCAGCTATCGCTTCAAAAAAGGCTCTGGCATGCCGATTTCGATACCGGTTATCGATATGGTGGAAATTGGCGCGGGCGGTGGTTCGCTGGCCTATGTTGATGCAATGAACCAGATACGGGTCGGCCCGGAATCTGCTGGATCAGCGCCTGGTCCTGCATGCTATGGCCGCGGCGGTGTGCGTCCGGCGGTGACAGATGCCGATCTGGTCATGGGCAAGCTGGACCCGGACAATTTTGCCGGGGGCAGCTTTGCCCTGCAAACGCAAACGGCGTCTGACGCGCTGAATACACATATAGGCGGTCCGCTGAACATAGATGCGCAAATGGCGGCCTTTGGCGTGGCGGAAATGGTGGATGAGAATATGGCCAATGCCGCGCGGGTTCATGCGGTGGAAAATGGGGAAGATCTGGCCGATTATACTATGATTGCCTTTGGCGGTGCAGCGCCGTTGCACGCCGGGCGAATATGCGAAAAACTGGGCGTTGAACGGCTTATCATTCCGCCATCTGCCGGGGTTGGCTCTGCGGTCGGTTTCTTGCGCGCGCCCTTTGGTTTTGAGGCAACGCGCAGCGTCTATATGCGGCTGAGCGATTTTGATGGTGAAAGCGTGAAAAGCCTCTTTGCGGCTCTGGAAGAAGAAGCACGCGCCTTTGTGCGGTCCTGCGATGCACATGCTGATATTATCAGCCACTGCCGCGCCTATATGCGTTATGTCGGTCAGGGGTGGGAGATACCGGTGCCGCTTTCACCCGCGCAGATTTCTGAGCCGCGTGCTGATGCGTATAAAGCCGCTTTTGAGGCACAATATGCCAATCTGTTTGGGCGTCCTGTGGATGGTATGGACGTGGAAATCACCATCTGGTCAGTCAATGCGCAAACGCCGAAAATGGCGAGTGATACGCTGGATGCATTGGGCGACCAAACACAGGCCAAAGCATCGGGCGAGAGAGCGTTATTTGATGCCGGATTGGGCACAGCAGCCCAAGCGAAAATCTACCCGCGTGCTGATCTGACTGCGGGGCAGGTTTTAGACGGCCCCGCTATTATCGTGGAAGATGAAACGACGATCATCGTGCCTGCTAGCCGCAGCGCCATCTGTCTGGCCGATGGCTGCATCGCGGTAACACGAAAAGGAGAGGGCGCATGAACAAAGCCGCCAGCAGCGTGCAGCATCAGGTAATGTGGAACCGGCTGATCTCTATTGTTGAGGAACAAGCCCAAGCGCTGATCCGTACCGCCTTTTCCACCTCTGTGCGAGAGGCCGGCGATCTGTCTGCCGGTGTTTATGACCGCGCGGGCAATATGCTGGCACAGGCGGTCACGGGCACGCCGGGCCATGTCAATGCGATGGCCGCCGCTGTGGCGCATTTTATTCGCCGCATTGGCTATGACAATATGCATGAAGGTGATGTCTATATCACCAACGACCCATGGGAAGGCACAGGGCATCTGCATGACATCACCATTGTCTCGCCCAGCTTCCATGGCGGCGCGCTAATTGGCTTTTTTGCCTGTACCGCGCATGTGGTGGATATTGGCGGCATAGGTTTTACCGCAGACGCCAATTCGGTTTATGAAGAGGGGCTTTATATCCCGATCATGAAATTTGCCGATAAGGGCGCGGTGAACCAGATGCTGGTCGCCATGGTGCGGGCCAATGTGCGTGAGCCGGATCAAGTGGTGGGCGATATTTATGCGCTGGCGACGTGCAATGAGATTGGCCATAAAAGGCTGATAGAAATGATGCACGAATTTGCGCTGGCTGATCTGGAGGATATTTCCGCTTTCATCCTCAGTAATTCGCGCAGCGCCACTCTGGTGAAGATCAATGCGTTGAAGCCTGGTAAGGCAAGCGGGGAGATGGTGATTGATGGCTATGACCGCCCCATCACCCTGCGCGCGACTGTGGCGATTGAGAAAGACCAGATACTCTGTGACTTTGCCGGTTCGTCGCCGGTTGATGCCAAGGGCATAAATGTGCCCATGGTCTATACAGAGGCCTATGCCTGTTATGCGCTGAAATGTGCCATTGCGCCCGATATTCCCAACAATGCGGCGTCACTTGCTCCCTTTGTCATCACCGCGCCGATAGGCTGCATCGTCAACGCGCCGCACCCTGCTCCTGTGGCGCTGCGCCATGTGATCGGCCATATGCTGCCCGATACGGTGTATGGCGCGCTGGACCAGATTTTGCCGGACACTGTGCCAGCAGAAGGGGCCGGCACATTATGCAATTTTCAGCTATCGCTGCGCCCTAGACAAGATAAAGCGCTGACCAATCACGGCCCCAATAATTCAGGGCAGCGCGCCGAAGTGCTTACCTTCAATTCCGGCGGGGCAGGGGCACGCCCCACTTTGGACGGCATGAACGCCACCGCATTCCCCTCTGGAGTGATGACCATGCCGGTGGAGGCGACCGAACATGCCGGGCCAGTGATTATCTGGCGTAAAGAATTGCGCATGGATAGCGGCGGCGCTGGCAAATATCGCGGCGGTTTGGGGCAGTATATGGATGTCGCTCCAGCACAGGGCCATGAATGCGATTTCTCCGCCATGTTTGACCGCGTGGATCACCCCGCGCGCGGGCGGCATAATGGCGGCAATGGCGCACCAACAACTATCGCGCTGGACGATGGCACGAAGTTAAAAGGCAAGGGCAAGCAGCCTGTTGGCGCTGAGCATATTGTGCGCCTCGGCTTTCCGGGTGGCGGCGGCTATGGCAACCCAAAGCAGCGCGACAGTCAATTGGTCAAACGCGATCTGGCACGCGGTTATATCTCCGAACAGGCCGCGCGGGATGATTATGGCTTAAGCGATGCCGATATTGCTGCGGTAGCGGATATGATAGCGCGTGGCGAGGCAGTTTGAACGAACGTCTATGCTAGGCAGCATCCTAAAAGGAGTATGCGTGACGTGAAACCGTCAATATATCCGGTTGAGCATTCAGGTCCTGGAGCAATTTACGTCATGCCTAAACCATCTGGGGAGTGGTTAGGTGATGACATTGCGTATTATAAATCTTTAGGCGTTGGACTTATTATTTCATTGCTGGAAGCCTCAGAGATGTGTGAGCTTGGTTTGGAGAATGAGGCGCTGGTTTGCTCGCAAAATGATATAGATTTTTATAATTTCCCAATAGTCGATCGCGGTTTGCCTAGCCAAGCAAGTCTGCTCCAATGCGTAGACCGGCTATATGCGTATTTGCAAAGCGATATAACAATTGCTGTGCATTGCAGAGCAGGCATAGGGCGAACTGGGCTTGTCGTAGGTTGCTTGCTACAAAAAACTGGCCTCACCGCCGAGGATGCTATCGATATTGTGAGCAAAGCGAGAGGTTTACCGATACCCGACACAGATCAGCAAAAAGCCTTTATCTACAAATTCGTTGAATAGCTAAGCTGTTAGGCGTGGTTAAACAGACTCACCACTAACGATTTGTTGTCTATGTAACGCTATCAATATGCGCTCGCGTTGAGGCGTTTATATCTTGCTCTGCAACCATGTCGCCATCTTTTCCATCCGTTCGACTGAACTTCCCATCGATGCACTGACGGCGATTTCTGCCAATGTTGTTTGGGCGAGCGATTGCCGGAATGCCGTTTCCGCCTGCGCGAATTTTGCAGCAATGATGCATGGGGTTTTGCAGCTGCTTTTTGATGCAGGGCACGGCCCATTTTGTCGGATCTCTGTGCAACGAAAAGATGGTTTGGAGCCGTCAATCGCGGCCATAATGTCCCATAAGGTGATTTGATCAGCGGTTTGGGCAAGGCGGTAGCCGCCACCCTGGCCCCTTACTGAATCGACAATAGATGCCTTTCTCAGCAACTGCATCTGTTTGGCCATATATGCTGGTGGAACACCCAAAAACTCAGCTATCGCGTCGGATTGTAAGCCCTTTCCCTGCGGAACTGCGCACAAAATTCCGCATGCATGTGCTGCCCATTCAACGCCTTTGGATATTTGCATGATTGACTCTCTTAATCGGATAAAATATATCCAGATAAAATTTATCCGGTTAAGGGGTTTTATCAATGTCTGTCCGCATTCTCCATAAATATGTGGCGATAGTCCTGCTCATCTTCATTGTCAGCCACCTTGCTACCCATTTGACCGCTATTGGTGGGATAGATAATCACAATACTGCTTTGGAAATGGTCAGACCATTTTACCGTCCAATATTTATTGAAGTGCCACTGATTATATTGTTTGCAGCGCAGATTATTCTGGGTTTGATATTGTTTGCACGGCGTTGGCCAACAAAAGACAGATCGGGCTGGAGCTGGACACAGCTCATCAGCGGTGCATATCTCATGATTTTTATTATCATGCATTTGAGCGCAGCCCTGATTGCACGGGCAAGCTGGGGACTTGATACCAATTTTTATTGGCCCGCGGGCACATTGACTTTTGGCTCTCTCATATACGGCTTCGCACCATATTATGGCTTAGCTATTTTGGCGATATTCGGCCATATCGCGGCAGCTTTGCATTTTAGAGGCTTCAAAAAACTGCCCTATATACTGCTTATAATGGCCGTCATTCTGGGTCTTACTATCATTTTGATATTCTCTGGGGCATTGTTCCCAATAGAATTACCGGATGAGCATCTGCGTTATTTCTCATCCTATGCTTAGCGAAGTACCATGCTGATAGGCGTGGTTCGATGCGCTCACCACTAGCGGATTGGTATAGGGTCCGCTTAGAGCGCAGCTTTACTCCAAGCCGTCCAAGAATTTCTCAGCGTCCAGCGCGGCCATGCAGCCTGTGCCGGCTGACGTAATGGCTTGCCGATAGATATGGTCCATCACATCGCCGCACGCATAGATGCCGGGAATGCTGGTCTGTGTGGCATTGCCTTCTGCGCCGCCTTTGACGGTGATATAGCCGCCTTTCATATCTAACTGATCGATAAAAAGGCCGGTATTGGGGGTGTGGCCAATGGCAATGAAAACGCCGTGCACATCAATAATCTGGTGGCTATCATCTTTTGTGCTGGTCAGTTTCAGGCTGGTGACCCCGGCATCATCGCCCAGAACTTCAGTAAGATTATGGTCCCACAGGATGGTGACCTTGCCTTCTTTTTCCCGCTCAAACAGTTTCTTTTGCAGGATTTTTTCTGCCTTAAGGCTGTCGCGCCGGTGCACCAAAGTCACATGGCTGGCGATATTGGCGAGATACAGCGCTTCCTCAACCGCAGTGTTGCCGCCGCCAATCACCGCAACGGGCTTGTTACGATAGAAAAAGCCGTCACATGTGGCACAGGCAGAGACGCCGCGGCCCATAAATTTCTCTTCTGACGGCAGACCCAGATATTTGGCGCTGGCACCAGTGGCGATGACAACCGCATCAGCCTGATATTCCCCGGCATCACCCGTCAGTTTGAAAGGCCGCTGAGAGAAATCGACATTGTGAATATGGTCAGAGATGATTTCCGTCTCAAAACGCTCGGCATGTTTGCGCATACGGTCCATCAACTCCGGGCCTTGCACACCGTCATTATCACCGGGCCAGTTATCAACATCGGTGGTGGTGGTCAGCTGTCCGCCAGCCTCCAGACCAGTAACCAGAACCGGGTCCAGGTTGGCGCGGGCGGCGTAAACGGCGGCGGTATAGCCCGCTGGGCCGGAACCGACGATGAGTAGCTTGGCTTTTTTGATGGTGGTATCAGACATTCTGGTCTCCTGCGCATGCACATCATGTCATGCCGAAAAAGAAAAGGGCGCGCTTTTGCGCTTCATTATGGGCTATATCAGAAAGCATATTGAGCATTACAAGCTAATGTGGCTTGCTATCCCCCAAATCCTGCTATCAACGCAGCAGATTGTGACCGTGCTGGCATGTAATGAGGATGATAAGGCCATGAAGAAAATTGTTTTGACCGGGGCTGCGGGCCGATTGGGTTCTTATTTGCGTGAACCACTGAGCAAGATGGCGGACGAATTGCTGTCGACCGATCTGGCCGAGGATATTGGTACGCTCTATTCAGGGGAAAGCTATGTTACGGCTGATCTGGCGGATTATGACGCCATTGATGCGCTGATGCACGGCGCGGATATGGTGGTGCATTTTGGCGCGGTTGCCGATGAAGCACCTTTTAACGAGATTTTGGGGCCAAATATCATCGGCGCCTATAATATTTGGGAAGCAGCGTATCAGCATAAGGTGCGCCGCGTGGTCTATGCCAGTTCTATTCATGCCGTTGGTATGCATGAAAAGACCGAGGCCATAGGCATAGATGCGCCGCATCGGCCTGACACCTATTATGGATTAGCCAAATGTTTTGCTGAGGATTTGGCCCGCATGTATTGGGATAAACGCAAATTAGAAGCGGTATGCCTGCGCATATTATCCTGCGCGCAGGTTACCAATGCGCGTGCTGTCGGTTCATGGCTCAGCTATGATGATCTGGTGCATTTGGTCGAGCAAGCAGTCACAACCCCAGTGGTTGGCTTTTCAGTGATTTATGGCGTGTCTAATAATGACCGTGCACCGGTTGATAATAGCGGTGCGCGCCATCTGGGCTATCGACCGAAAGACAATGCGGAGCAATTTGCAGAGAAGATTTATGCAGAGGCAGGTGTGCTGGATCCGGCTGATCCCGGCAATTTGTGCCATGGCGGGCCCTTTGCCAGTGTAGAGCTGGGCAATAGCGGTGTTGCAACGATGAACATTATTGACGACCGCAAAACCGCAAAAGAGTGAGGCAAGGCCTTATTCGGCTGCGGCTGCTGGCTCCTGATTTTGCTCCTGCCAACGCTCGCGCTTGCGATAGATGGTGGAGGGGCTAAGGCCCAATTTGCGCGCCGCGCTGGGCACGCTGCCACCATGCTTTTCAATAAAATATTCGATAATCAGATTTTCGATCTGGTCCATGGTCATGCCATCAAATTGCGCAAGATTCTGACCCGGTAAACTGGCCATAGGTTGCGCTGAAGCCATTGCAGGCTGTGCATCTGGCGTGGCATGGGCATCAAAATATGTGCCGGCATTATTCTGCGCAGGCATGCCATTATCGCCATGTGGCGCGATGTCCTGTTGCAGGACTGGTTGAGCCATGGACAGCTCTGAAACCAATGTCATATCCAGATTGGGACCGGGGTACATAACTGCTGCACGGCGCATCAGATTTTGCAGCTCGCGAACATTGCCCGGCCATAGATGCGCGCTGAGTGTCTGCGCCAATGCGGGGGAAACGGGTTCAAAATTCTTGCCTTCTTCCTGCGCAAAGCGGGTGAGAAAAGCATTGGCCAAATGAATAATATCATTCCCGCGTGCGCGCAGCGGTGGCAGATGCATGGGCACAACTGCCAGCCGGTAAAACAGGTCTTCGCGAAAACGCCCGGCGACCACTTCGGTTTGCGGGTTGCGGTTGGTGGCGCAGACAATGCGCACATCAACATCCTCGGTCTTGGTTGAACCAACGCGCTGAATGGTGTCTGTTTGCAGGAAGCGCAACAATTTGACTTGCAGCTTCAGCTCCATCTCGCAAATCTCATCAAGGAACAATGTGCCGCCCTGCGCTGCTTGAACGGCGCCGACCTTATCTGAAAGGGCACCGGTAAAGGCGCCTTTCAAATGGCCGAAAAGTTCAGATTCCAACAGATTTTCAGGGATCGCGCCGCAGTTAATGGCAATGAAGGGGCGCTTTGCACGGCCACCTGATTTATGAATGGCTTCTGCGCAAACCTCTTTACCCGTGCCGCTTTCGCCAGTGATAAAGATCGTCGCTTTGGAATTGGCGACATTGGCAATCTGCTGATAAACATCCTGCATGACCGCGCTTTCACCAAGAAAGCCCTGAAAGCCCTCTGCCTGCGTGTTGGCAGTTGGTGCCATTGGGTCGATGACCGGCTCTTCCAAGCGGGTTTCAAAGGCGCTTTTGAAAGAGGCGACCAGTCTTTTGTGCGAAATGGGTTTGACCATGAAGTCATAGGCACCCAGGCGCATGGCATCGATAGCGCGGTTTAGGGAGCTGTCCGCCGTAGCGACAATAACTGCACATTCCTTCAAAATATGGTCATTGCGCTTTAGCCAATCCAGACCATCACCATCCGGCAGATTAAGATCGAGCAAAATGGCGGCAAAGCCATGCTGTGTCGATGCTATGGCTTGTGTTGCCTCTTCCAGTGTGGGAACTGTCTCCACCACGAAGTCTGCTGCTTCCAGCAAGACCTTATACGCCAGTGAGAGAGACAATATGTCTTCAACAATCAGGATTTTCGCATTATTCACTGCGTTCTCCATTGATAGTAAATGTTGCGGATTTGCTGTCCTCGCCAAAGTCCCAGCTTAGGCTGCGCTCATCCCCGAAATGCGCCATGCAGCCCTGAACTAGACCCAGTGCGATTGCTGCCATCGGCCTGTGTGATGTGTAGCGCACTTCCATATCATCGCCGTTTTTCCGGCTTTCTACCTTGGGAGGGTTGGCATCAGGGTAAAGTGTGCACACCTCGGCATGGATATGGCTGCCCACATGGCTGAGCAAATCTTCAGCATTGCGATAGGCTTCCATGATGTGCGGATAGAGAATGAAAAATCGGCCATATAGCTGTTTGCCGAAAAGACGGCACAGCTCTGCTGCATCAATGCCGGACTGACGGGAGGCTTCACCCACCATCTGCAATGCATATTCGGAAGGATAATTGCCGACACTGGTAAACGCACCGTCATTTGGCAAAGCTGCACCTTCCAATACGGCTTCTGCGAAATCAGCTGATTGTGCTTCTTCCATGAAACGCACCAACTCTGTAAAAACTACGCCCTTCATATTTTGGTCCTTATTGTGGTTGTCGCCACATAATAAGCAAAAAACATGCCATTCTTTGCATTACGCAAAACTGCGGCTTTACCGCCAATTTCAAAGCCTATCATCGCATTTTGCGAATCATCATATTGCATTATGCAATGAAAATCTTTGCAAATTGCAAATTTTCGCATTTTGAAAAGGTGAAATCTGGGAATTTCCGTTGATAGAAGCGCAAAATGCGAACTGGCACGGCGATTGCATAGTCCGGAGAAAATATAACGATGTTTCTCCTCAAAACGGACTTGGACCATGCAAAAACTTCTTCTCACTGGCCTTATCGCTGCAACGCTTTCTGGCTGCGCAACCATGCCAACGCCGCGCAATCAATATGGGAGCTATTATGCAGCAACACAGGCGCCATCCGATCATCGGCAAGTTAAGCAATGCCATACCGCGCCGCAGCCCGGTGTGATCCAGCGTTACGAATATGCGCCTGATCTTCTTGACCAGACCTTTGGTGACCGGCTCAACCCGGGCGACAGCGTTACATTATCGGTTGCGGGAGATGATGATCTGTTGTCAAAAACCTATATCCTGAATGGTGCTGGCCAGTTGAGCCTGATGGGCCGTTACAGCCTGTCCCTGAGCGGTCTCACCTTGGGCGAAGCGGAAAATGCCGTACGCAGCCTTTTGGTGCGCGAAGGCATGGTCCGCGATCTGGCCAATAATGTGCGCCTGACCATTAAGGAACTGGGCAGCATTGGTGTCGCCGTTAATGGTGCAGTGTTTGAATCCGGTGTCAAACGTATTGGTGTTCGCCAAGCGGTTACCCGTTCTGTTAATCTGGATAGCGCTGATGCTGGGGACACAAATATTGGCCGGACCATATCTACCAGCCTGCGTGCAGCGGGCGGGGTGCGTCCTGATGCAGAACTGCGCAGTGTCTATATCGTGCGCGGCACACGCTGGACCCAGGTTGATCTGTCGGGGGCCGTCTATGGCAGCGCTGTCGAAGACTTTCAATTGCAGGATGGTGACCAGATTATAGTGCCATCAGCCGGATGTTTTCAGGAAGCCTTGGTCAAGCCATCATCGGTTACGGCCCCAGGCATCCGTGTTTTCATGTCCAATCTCAGCCGGCCCGCCAATAATAATGCAGGCGCTGCTATCGGTAAAGAAGCCACCAATCTGCCCTATGGCAGCCGCCTCTCTCAAGCCATGTTCTCGGCCAATTGTGTTGGCGGGTCGGCAATGAATGCAGGGCGCAAAATTGTTCTGTTTTCGCGTAACCCTATCAATGGCAAATCGGTTGTTATTTCTCGCTCTATCGAAGGATTGGTGCGCGGGGCTGATCGTGACAGCAAAGACCCGTATCTGATGCCGGGCGATGCCGTTGCTTGTTATGACAGCTTTGCCATGAACTTGCGCGATGTTGTCAGCGTCATTGGTGAGACTGCAACGCCTTTCCTCTTTTTCAATAATCTGGATTGATCATGAGCCACACACCATCAATTGATGTGGCGCAAGAAGAGCCTGGTCTGCCCCAGAAATTATGGCAGGCGTGGTGCAATCGCCGCCCATTTTTGCGCCGTCATCGCCGCTATTTCATTACTGCGGGTAGCTGGGTTGCGGTTATCTGGATTTTGACTGCGCTCTATCTTGCTATCTCACCGCCACAATATCGCAGCAAATTCACGTTGATATTGCCAGGTTCAGGTGCTGGCAGCTCGCTCAATGTTGAAAGCATCGGTCAGGCGCAATCAAATGCCAGTTCCGCTTTCTCCAGCGCATCGCTCAGCCCGACAGAGAATTATAAGCGTCTGTTGATGACCGATATTACATTGGACGAAAGCGCCAAAATGGTTGATGAAGATGCTGGCAAATTCCCTGCACCGCGAGTGACTTTGACCGATCAGACCAATTTGATCAAAGTCGAAATTGGCGGTTCAACGGCTGAGCAAGCACAACAACGCGCCAATGCGCTACGCAACAGTTTCCTGAAACAGCTTGATGCGCTGCGTAATGATGAGGCAGAGCAACGCGAAGCAGGTGAGAGCGAAAACCTTAAAAAACTGGAGCAAAAGGTCCGCGATACACAGCAGGCTTTGCTCGATTTCCAAGCGCGAACAGGCCTTGTTTCGCTCGATCAGTTTAACGGGCGTATCGCCAATCTTGATGCCATGCGCAATCGTGAACGAGAGGCCCGTATTGCCCTGAAACAAAAGTCGAGCGAAACCGGCTCTTTGTCGTCGATATTGGGCAAAAACCCGTCCTCTGCGAACACATCGCTGCGGCTGGCCTCTGATCCACAATTTGGCGAGATTGCACAGCGTTATGCGAAGGTTGATGCGCAATATCAGGAAATGTCTGCGACCTTGGGGCCTAACCATGCCAATCTGGCCAAGATAAGCGCTGAACGCCAAGAACTGCGCACTTCTTTGGCAGCACGGGGCAGGGCTTTGACCGGTCTGGGCGCCAATGCAATTTTGCAGCGCACCGATATCATGGTCGGGCAGGGGCGCTCTAATCTGATGCAATCTTTGGTGGTGAGCGCTGCGCAGAAAGAAGCCGCTGCATCTGGCCTAGCGGAAATCCGCCGCGATATTACAGAGCAATCTTTGGAGACGCAAAAGCTTGTCGAACAAGCCTCCGAACTTGCCGATTTAACGCGCGATCACCGTGTTGCAGAAGCCGTGTTTTCGTCGGCGCTGGCGCGTATTGATACCAATAAACAAGACCCGTTCGCATCCTATCCGCTCGTTCAAGTGCTGGAGCAACCTTCGCTCCCCAAAAGCACATCGAGCCCGTCTCTGCTGATTGCTTTGGCAGGGGCATTGGGTGCTACTTTCTTCATGCTTGCCGGATTAATGTTGTTATGGTTCCGCACACCGATCATCAACAAAATCAAGCCACTTATATAAGCGCAATCGCCATAATGGCCACATGGCCATTATGGTTGGTTGGCGGCTTATATATTGCGGGGCCAGTGCTGGGTTTCCTCTTTGCTGGTTGGGCATTGCTGCTCTATTATATTGCACCCAATTTGCCGGAAGAGCGCCGTTTGCCTGCGCCGCCAATGTCCATCATGATCTGGATTGCGGGTATGTTGGGCCTGTTAATCGTGTTGTGGATTGGCCATTTTGATCAATCGCTGGGCACGGGCCAGACTATCAAATCCTCTATAGGCTGGGCAAAGGGCTGGTTGTTGATCGCGCTGTTTCTGTTCGCGGGCGCTGTGCTGCCCATCAAACGCTCCGCTATTGTACGCGCAGTGTGCAAGGTTGGCGCGGTTACACTGATTGTTTTGCCCATATTTCTTGCTGCCCCCTATATCGGTTTGCCCTCTATGCTCTGGGTTTCGCCGTTGAAGATTTTGGGCGGGTCCGGTCCTGAATATTTCGCCACCATCTTATACACATTGGAGCCAGGCACGAATGCCCCGCGCTGGCAGTTTTTTGCGCCATGGTCGCCCGCAGCCGGAATGATCGGCCTGATCTACTTTTTGTGCGCGCTGGAAGAGAAGAATATCCGTTGGAAGGCTGTCGGCCTGATCGCGGCTCTTGCCATCATGCTATTGTCGCAATCGCGCCTGGCGCTGGTTGGATTGATATTGTTATGGCCAATAGCTTTTGCTGTTTCTCGGCTAAATCGTCCCGTTTTGTGGCTGCTTGGCACGCCGTTCTTGCTATTGGCTGGCTGGTTTGCGCTGGACATTATTGATATTGGGCAAGCGCTTCAGGCGGATTTTGCTGGCGCGCGGGCGGACTCCACACGTGTGCGAGAGGCTTTGGGCCGAATAGCGGTCGAGCGCTGGCAGAATGAAGCCTATTGGTTTGGCCATGGCATTGTTGAACGCGGGCCGCATCTGGTCGAATATATGCCGATTGGCAGCCATCATAGCTGGTATGGTCTGTTATTTGTCAAAGGCCTGTCAGGCCTGTTTCTGCTGGCTATCCCCTTGGTAACAACATTGGTCATATTGCTGCGCAAATGTCTTTTTGAAGCGCATGCCAGATTGCCTTTATCACTGGTGCTGTTGCTGATCATGTACAGCTTTGGCGAAAATCTGGAGTCTTTGGCCTATCTCTATTGGCCAGCGCTGATTATTGTAGGCCAAAGTCTGCAGTCTAATAACCGGCATATGGTCGCGTAATCAGGCTCTTATAATCCAAATGATAATGCCTTGATAAAGGCCGCCTAGCGTGATCGCTTACGTCACGGCACCAGACATGCACAGCCTTATCAGAAGCGTTTATATGCTAGGGGCTATCCGCTAACGATCTGATATTTGGGGTGTAGATAGCGATATACCTGCCGCTTTTCGATCATATTATTGATGGGAGTGGCCATGCAAAGGTAATACGCTCCCGCCTAACTCATTCCACAGGGCGTGCGCTATTCTTTTCGGTATGCATATAACTCTCCTCTTTCTTAGCCGCCTAACACGGTGTCTGACTCTGCATAACACACAAAAAAGCCCGCCAGCATATCACTGACGGGCTTTTTCGGGTCTGGGGGTTTTGGTTTTATATATCGGGTCTTGGTCGATATGGTTACGCCAATTAATGGGCCGCTATCGGTGCTCCCCAATCCAGCAATGTGGTCCAGCCATCGATAATACGTTTTTCATAGCCAGCCATGTCCGCGCGGCCTTCCTCTGCTAAGCGATCAAGCGGCATAGCGTCGAGGCGGGAAAGGCGGGCCAATACTTCGGAAGGTTTGTCAAAGTCGCAAATCTGCCTTGGGTCTGAAACCTGTTCAACCAATGCACCGACATTGGCAACCAATACAGCGCGGCCAGCAGCCTTGGCCTCTGCAACGGTCAGGCCGAATGTTTCATATTTGGAAGGAACAATGACGACATCGCATTGCTGCATGAAATTGGCTTTGTCCTCGACACGGCCGATAAATTCAATCGCAGGGTTGCACGCCGCCAATGTTTGCAGCTCTTCCTCTGTCTCACCAAATCCGCCTATCAATAATCGGATATTATATCCGCTGGGAAGCTGATCGAAAATGTTGATCAGCGTATCAAAGCCCTTATCGGGGTGAAAACGCCCAAAAGTGCCAACCGTCAAAGGTCTGCCAAGATGGGGTTTGGCCAGACTCAATGCTTTCAGTGCTGTCATATCGCTGAACGGGTTTATCGTCAGTGTCTTTTCCGCCAGCTTTGGGGAAAGGGTATTGAGCCAATAGCGCTGCGCATCGGAGACGCAGATCAGGGCATCCACATTGCGACTGACATTGGTCATTAAGCGTTTAAGCCGGTTCAAATTTGGCACGGACAATGCTGCCCATTCCTTTGAATAGCTATGTTCCATGTGAATGATCTTTGCGCGCGAATTGCGCTGACGCAAAGACCATAAAAAGGGCAGTCTGCTCCAGCTATGTGAATAGTGGATGATGATGATATCGGCCTCTAATTTCGGCGCAATCGACCAGCCGGGCGTCACTCTTTCGACAGAATGGCTATATCGCAGCGCCATTTCCGGGCGATCAAACAGTTTCAGATTTTCGGTAACACCGCCAAAAGAGCCATCTTCCAGCAAGTGTACAATGTGCTGCCTGATCATCCGACAAGCGCCTTGCTGCCGGTCCATCGGTTCGCCAAAGCTTTAACGCTGTTGGTGGGCAAAAAGCGCATGGCCAAAGCGGCGGAAACGGTGGCCAGTGACCGGCCCGGTTCGCGGTATAATGGTTTAAGGCTATATGAAATCGCATCACGGATCAGCATCATGGCCATGGTGCCGTCACCCAGTTGGATGGCGCGGCGCGCAAGGTAACGCAGCTGAAATGCGCGTGCCTCACGCTCATGCAGGGCCACAAATTGCGGGGCATAGCTGCGCGTTTTGTCGAGCATCGTTTCCCAGCTTTCATATTGTGCAATAATATTGGCGGACAAAGCGCCGCCAACGATGCGATAATTGGTCAACAGGCCATCAACACCTTCAAATTTTGCCTGGCCAAGCATGGAAAGCCGCAACCACATTTCAATATCTTCTGACTGGCGCAATGTTTCATCAAAATAGCAAAGCCGCCAGGATTCTTCCGGGTGACGATAGGCCACATTGTTCAACGCTGTGCGGCGGATTACCGGTGCAGAACCATTGCCGACCGGATTGCGCAGCAAGATTTTGCGCGGATCGATGTTGGTCAGTTTGGGTTTTTGTGCCTGACGCAAAGCATGGCCATTTTCGTCCATGAAACGTGATCCGCTATAGCTGACATCAACATCGGGATTATTTTCCAAATGGATGAAATGCAGCATCAGCTTGTCTTTCGTCCAGCTGTCATCACTATCGAGGAAAGCAACATAGCGGCCCCATGATTCCAAAATGCCGGTATTGCGTGCGCCAGCAAGGCCGCGATTGCGCTGTGATATGATGCGAATGCGCGGGTCTTTAAATGCTGAGCAAATGGCGATGCTGTCATCTTGGCCGCCATCATCAACGATGATGAGCTCAAATTCTTCGAAGCTTTGATCCAGAACCGATTGTACCGCCTCTGCTACATAGCGCTCAACATTGTAAACCGGCATAACGACAGAGATTTTCGGCTTGCGGATTGATGTACGGGTGCTGATTTTTGTGGTCTTGGTCATGATATTATCCTCCTGATATTATGTGTCAGTGATTATGCGAAAAAATGGGTGCGCATTGGGCGCGGCATGAAGAGAGCGGCGCAGCAGCAGCACAATGTCGCCCAGCCGCGTTTGCCGTCAGCCAAAAAGCTGCGTGCGTTAATGGCCAGGCCTTGGCGGGCATAATGCATGGCGATGCGCGCGCTGGAGCCCATGCGCAGTGCGCGGCGGGCGAGATAGCGGAAATATAATGCTTCGGCCGCTGAACGTTCTTGCGCTGGGCCATAGCGATCAAATAGCTCACGCCAGCCCGACAGCATTGCATCAAAATTTGCTGATAGACCGGTCTCGCTAACCATATAGCCAACCAAAGCGGCATCTATGCCGACCAGATTGCTGCCATTGCCGATAAGGCGCAGCAACCATTCCTGATCTTCGGCAAAAGACATGCCGTGCATGAAAGGGCCTGCCGCCAACGCAGCCTCTCTGCGCACAACGACATTGGACATGGTGCAGCTAGGGTTCTCAGCCAGAAATTCGGATGCGCTATAGGTCATATTCTGTACGCTGGACTGGCGGCCATAGCGCCAATCGGGCGATGTGCCATTTTCCACAAAGACAACTTTGGCAAAGCTGGCATCGGCAAATGGTTGCGCGGCATGTACTCTGCGGTGCATTGCTAGCTTTTCAGGGTGCCAATGGTCATCACTGTCCAAAAACGCGATGAACTCACCGCGCGCCAGACCCATGGCAAAATTGCGCGTGGCTGAGACACCTTTGTTATTCTGGGAAACCAGTCGAACGCGTTCATCCTGTGCGGACAATTCCAGCAATTGGTGCAGGCTATTATCGGTTGAGCCGTCATCAAGGACGATCAACTCAAAATCGCTCTCGCTCTGCGCCAATACCGAAGCGATGGTCGCTGGCAGGCTGTCCTGAGCGTTATAAACTGGCATGATGATGGAAAAATATGGTGCGGTCATGATGCTACTCCTTGGAAAATCGGGTTACGCTGCTGTGCAGACTGACGAATGATAAGAATAAGGCCGGCTGGAATACTGGTTGCTAAAAGAGCAAGCACCCAAGAGGCCGCAGCCATTTCGAGCGAAATCAGACTGCCCAGATACAGGGCTGACAATGCGGCTATGCTGCTGATGGTTGAGAGTATCAGGTCGAAGCCAGGGCGATTGGCGCTACGAGTCCAGACCATGATGATCGTGGCGATGAAGGTCGGTATGGCGGCCAGTGCCAAGATCATGATGAGCGGAACGGCCATGGCCCATTTGGCGCCAAAGACCAGAGGTACATAAATTGGGGCCAGCAGGATTTGTGCAGTCAGCATGATGGCAAAGGCCGCAGCGCCCAAACCGGCATAGCGTTTCAATATCGCCAAACGCTCAGCCCCTTGCGGCGCAGCACAAAGATGGGGGTAAAGCACCGTGCCAAAGGCAGCGATCAAAGAACCCATGATGCTGATGCCGGCATTGAATGCGAAATAATAGGTGCCTAATGCGCCCATTCCAAAGCAAGCGCCGATAATCAGCTTGTCGCAATGGCTACGCGCAGCCAGCATGACATCGCTCGACAAAACCTTGATGCTGAAACCCAATAAGGGGCGCATGGGCACTTGGCCGGCGGATGCAACGCGCTGCCATATATAGGCATTGCGCATCCAGATCAGCCATAATGGCGCAGTGATCAGTTTGGGCAGAACAATTGCCCATGGGCTAGGCCAGATCAGCAATAATATGGCTGTCAAAATATGGTCGGCAATGGTCTGTTGCGCGCTGATGCGGGCTGTTGTTTTCAGTTTTTTGTCACGCATTAGACGGAAACAAGAGATCAGACCGCCAGGCATGAAGATGTAAACCGCTGACAGCGCCATCAGCATCTGCCCTGCCAAAGCCTGACCAAAGCCAAACCACAATATCAATGCGACAATGCTCTGAACAATGGCGACCAAAGGCAGCCAGATCCAGAAGATGATATGTCCGCTATTGCAAGTGGCTTCGAGCTGCTGATCACTGGCAGCAATAATCTGCTGACCAACGCCTATATTGGCAAGCACGCGGATAATTTCGAAGCAAGAAAGGCTCAGTGCAGCAACGCCAAGATATTCTGGCGTCATCTGCCATGCCATCACGATGACAGTGAACAGGCGGAATATCCGTGCCGCCAATTCAAGCGAGCCATAAGCCAGCATCGCCGTAAAAAACGGGTGCTTGAAAAGGCTCTTAATATGTGTCGGCATATACAGCATTCTGTTCCACTTTCTTAAAGATGCAGAACACTCTTCACGCTTTGTGCCAGTTTCAATAAATATATGTATATCAATGCTTTAGATAATTTCCGGTACATCTCAACAGGCAGAAATTCGCATTTTCAAAAGATCGCGTTGCAAAATGCGAATTTCCGCTGCGAAATGACAAAATCGACGATTTGCAAAATGAAAAGCCTATAACCAAGCAATTGATAAATAGTGATAAAGTAAAAATGGCACGGTCACTGCTCATGGAAAACCGACACTTTAACGGAGGTTTCTCATGGTCGATAATAGCAATGCACTCCATTTTGACGCATTTGCCCCAGTGGCGCTGCCTGTTGGCATAACAGGCAATAACGCACCCTCAGACGCAACTGTGCGTTTCTACGCCAATGGCTCTGACCGTCTCTTTGGTCTTGATCTCGTACGTGACACATTAAAGGATGCTGCGCGCAAGATAGTTGATCTGTCAGCCCGTGCGCGGCGCACCACTATATTTTTTATCAATGCCCATTGTGTGAACACAGTCATTCGCGACCAGCAATATCAGCAAGCCTTGCAATCCGCTGATATGTTGCTGCCGGATGGTTCGGGTCTGCGTCTGGCCGCCAAGATGGCAAAGCGCTCAACTCCTAGCAATTTGAACGGAACCGATCTGTTTCCAGAAATTTGCGCTGAAGCTGCAAAAAATGGCCAAACCATCTATCTTTTGGGCGGTAAGCCAGGCGTTGCTGCTGAGGCCGTAGAGCATATGGAAGCGCAATATGGCGAAGGCCTGTTCGCTGGTGAGCAACATGGCTATTTTGACGAAAGCGAAACAGATAATGTTATCAATGCCATTAACGCTTCCGGTGCCTCTATCTTGATGGTGGGTTTCGGTGTGCCGTTGCAGGAAAAATGGGTCAATGCTCAGCGCGACCGCATTACAACATCAACAGTTATGGCTGTGGGCGGTCTGTTTGACTATTATTCAGGCAATATTCCGCGGGCACCGCTCTTTGTGCGTAAAGCCGGTTGCGAGTGGATATGGCGGCTGGCACAGGAGCCGCGTCGTCTGGCCGGGCGTTATATAGCCGGTAATGCAAAATTCATCATGACTGCAATCGGTTATGCCTTGATTGCGCGCGGTATTCGCCAACGCTATATTGATGCCAGCAAACGGTCATTGGATCTTTCCATAGCCTTGCTTGTGCTGTTGTTGCTTGGTCCATTGGTTGCTGCAATATGCTTGCTCATCACTGCAGAAGATCGCGGTTCGCCCTTCTTCATGCAAACCCGTATCGGTGAAGATGGTAAGCCGTTCCGCATGTGGAAGTTTCGCTCCATGTTCAAGGATGCAGAGGCACGCCGCGCGGAATTGCTGAATCAAAGCGAACGCGATGCGACTTGCTTCAAAATGAAGAAAGATCCGCGTGTTACAAGGGTCGGCAGTTGGATACGCCGCCTGTCCATTGATGAGCTTCCGCAATTATGGAATGTGGTCAAAGGTGATATGTCGATTGTCGGCCCACGCCCTGCACTGCCCAGCGAAGTTGCGGCCTATCCAGAAGAAGCGCGTGGCCGCTTGGCGGGTAAGCCTGGCCTCACATGTATTTGGCAAGTATCTGGCCGCGCTGACATTCCTTTTGACCAACAGGTCGCGATGGATATTGACTATCTCAACCGCCGTTCACCATTATTTGATCTGTCTTTGATGGTCAAAACCGTACCGGCAGTGATTAGCGGCCGGGGGGCCTATTGATAATATAACGACCAGACCGCCCCGGTTCTGGCATCAATGCAAAAATTGTTGAAGCGCTAACAAGGTCTCTTCCAAATTGGCCTTGGCTTCATCAAGTTTTGCACTGGTGTTGGAACCGGGGTTTTCCCGTATCCCTTCCAATTTCGCCAACAGTGCATGGGCACCAAAGCCGGAGCATAGGCCTTTCAGCGCGTGATGGGATTTGGCGATTAGCTCTCCATCTGTGGCATTCACAGCATCTTCAAATTGCGAGAAATAGTTTTTCAGGTCTGCCTCAACGGCTTGTATCAGACGTTCTTGCAAATTTTGCTCCATGCCGCCGAACATGTCTTCCAGACGTGATATTTCAATAACGCCAACATCTTCAAATTCGGGAATGGGCAAGTTGTTTTCAATAGTCACTGCATCATCCGGCACATTCACTACAGAATGTTCGGCCTGACCATCATTGGTTATTTGTTGCAACACAGATTCAATGGTCCGTGAAGAGATAGGCTTGGACACAATGCCATCCATGCCGCTGGCGATAATGGCTTTGCGCTCCTCTGCTGAAGAAAATGCTGTGACAGCAAAAATCATCGGCGCTTCTTGCTTCATGGCTTTAATAATGGCGCGGGCGGCATCCATGCCGTTCATTTTGGGCATGGAGATATCCATGAAGATGGCATCATATGATCCGCTTTGGGCCATCTCCACTGCTGCCGGGCCGTCATCGGCAAAATCATAATCCACGCCGAAATTGGTCAGCATATTGCCCATGACCATCTGATTGGCAGCAACATCCTCTGCGACCAATATTTTTAAGGTATATTGTTCATCGAACAGAGCGCTGCCTTTGTCTGCTATAGACTTTTTGGCGGGCAATTCGTCAGTATTTCCGATTGTCACAGGGCATTCTATCCAGAAAATACTGCCTGTCGGGGCATTGGATTCCGTGCCGATAGAACCGCCAAGCGCCTTGGTGATCCGCTGACAGATAGCCAGTCCAAGGCCTGTGCCTTCAATGCCGCTTTCAATGGTGATGCCCCCGCGGTCAAAGGCTTGGAAAATGCGCGATCTTTGGTCTTCTGCTATGCCCGGCCCTTCATCATATACCGATAGCAGGAAATGGGGCTCTTCACGGTCCCATTTCATTTCCGCATTCAGGCTTATCACACCATGGTGTGAATATTTGATCGCATTGCTGAGGAAATTGTCCGCGATTTGCCGCAAGCGCACGGGGTCGGTCCTGATAGCATCGGGCAGGTCAGCGGCCATGACCAGCTGTATTTGTAGGGATTTCTTCCTTGCCAATTGCCGCCAGCTATTGACCAGAGTTTCAAGAAATGGGCGTGGCTGGAAGGTTTTGATGTCTGGCTTGACCTGCCAGCCATCGGAGCGTGCATATTGGATAATATCAGCCAATAGGAACAATAGCTGGTCGCCGCTAGTAGAGGCTGTTTGCAACAATTCTAACTGTTTCTGATCCGATGTTGACACCATCAACAACTCAAAGATCGCCATGATAGCATTGAGCGGCGTGCGGATATCATGGCTCATCATCGCCAGAAAACGCGATTTGCTTTTATTGGCTTCGTCAGCCTCGGTCCGTGCAGCGGTCAGAGCTTCACCAACAGCTTCCAATTCGGCAATTTGTTGGGTGAGCTGGCCACTTTTCTCGTGCAAGGCTTCCGACAATTGCTCCGACTGGTTAAGCCGCCGGTCGCTGATAACGCGCAAGGCCTTTTCCCGTCGTTCGGTCTGCCGTTCCTGCGTAATATTACGCACGGCGCCATAGGTGATGATGTTCTCACTATCGCTTGATTGGCTGCTTTCTTTCGTCTGGCTCAAATTCCAGCGCAGCCAACGCGTTTCCCCGTCTTGGTCCAGAAAACGTGTGTCACGCATGGTCTGATCACCAACAAAACCGCCCGCTTCGACATGAGACAATAATCTTTCAACGGGCAGTGTTTCCAAAGGATGCAGCATGTCGACAAGCTGGTCTATGCTTTCAACCTCCTTGGCTGCGCCCAGAACGTCACGCAGATTACTCGATGTGATGATATTGCCAACACTATCAAATTGGAAAGTCGCAACCTGCGCCAGATATTGTGCTCTTAGCAGAGTCTCTTTTTCGCGCTCTAATCGCGCCAATGTGCGTTCTTCAATCTCTGCCAGTCGTTCGCGCGCTGCTGTCAGATCGCGGCTTTTGCTAAGCAGCAGTCCCTCGGCTTCCTGCCGTGCGGTTTCGCTACGCTGTAATCGGCGTTCCAGACGGCGAATATGCTGTTTTGCTGCGTCAAGGTCGAGATTGTCCGATGCCATATGGGCAGCATAGCGCCATTGTCCTTTAAAATCACTAAATTGTGATTTTCAATTCACTGGCAGTTTACCGGCAATTCACGAGCATTTGACAGGCAATTTATAAGGCATGATATCTTGGTATATATGTGTTATCCGTCCGCAATTCTACAGTCGAGAAAAGGCTGTATACGTAATTTGATTGCTTATTTGACGTACAAAGCGTTAATTTGTAAGAGCAATCGAGGGTCTCTTATATGGGCAAGGGTTAAAACTAAACGTGGGTAAACAAAGACTTTTCCAGGACATTGCTGAGAAAATCAGTGACTTTATCTCTGATGGCGTTTTTCCTCCTGGTTCCCGCTTGCCGGGTGAGCGTGACTTGGCGGAACGTTTCGGTGTTAGCCGTGTGACCATAAGAGAGGCGGCAATTGCGCTGCAAGCGGTCGGTAAAGTTGATATTCGCACAGGTTCCGGAATTTACGTCAGTGATGATCAACCCGCTGCGCAAAATGCCTTGCCTGAAGTCAGTGCCTTTGAATTGACCGAAGCCAGATCGCTGATCGAGGCAGAGGCGGCGGCGCTGGCGGCCAAAAGCATTTCTGATGAAAGTTTGGCAGAATTAGACCGGCTTATCGAAGAAATGGCCTCTAGTGACAAAGAAGTGGCATTGGCTGCTGACCGTGAATTTCATGCTGTTATCGCAAGAGCATCTGCCAATAAAGCGATGGTTTATACAATTGAAACATTGTGGCGGATGCGCGAAGAATTGCCCACGGTGAAGAGCAGTTATGATGTTGTTTGTTATGATGACGCACAATTGCTGGCCAAAGAGCATAAAGATATATTGGAAGCGCTTAAAGCGCGTGACCCAGTGGTAGCTCGCCGCGCTATGCGTGAGCATTTTCGGCGATTGATAAGCACAATGCTTGATGCATCTGAGAAAGAAGCGATGCGGGAAGTTCAGCAGCGCCTACGCGCAAGTCGGGTCCGTTTTCT
Source organism: uncultured Sphingomonadaceae bacterium (assembly GCA_947503245.1). Taxonomy (GTDB): domain Bacteria; phylum Pseudomonadota; class Alphaproteobacteria; order Sphingomonadales; family Sphingomonadaceae; genus Alterisphingorhabdus. The sequence continues at coordinate 484,548 of CANNCV010000002.1, read as the reverse complement.
GGATAGCAGCGTCCCTGGCTAACCGGTCTGCGAATATGGCATGATAGCGCCATTTGGTAGCAATTCTGCCTATACCCTAATGAAACAATTGGTATGTCTTTTTGGTGTTGACAATTGGTATAGAGTCAATAGGTTGTCCCCTATAAATATAATATCCTTGGGGGGAAATATCGTTGCGCGTCTTTATGCTCTTTTGGGCTTGTCTTTTTATGTCAGCGCCAGCTTATGCGGAAGATTATTTTGTCCGCACGCAGGCTGAGTATTTTGCAGCCGAGAAAAAGGTCAAAGCAGGTGATGTCATCATTCTTGCCAATGGTGAATGGCGGGATTTTGAAATCAAATTCTCAGGTAAAGGCACAAGCAAGAAACCGATTACGCTGACTTCCGAAGAGGCTGGCAAGGTATTCCTGACTGGCCAGTCCAATTTGCGTATTGGTGGAAGCTATATGCTGGTTTCTGGTTTGGTGTTTAAAGACGGCTTTAGCCCGACCAATGAGGTTATTTCTTTCCGCCGTTCAAAGACAGAATTGGCCAATAATAGCCGGGTAACGCAGGTTGTTATTGATGGTTTCAGCAAGGTTGACCGTTTTGAAAGTGATTATTGGGTCGGCATATATGGCAAGAATAATCGTTTTGATCACAATCACCTTTCCGGAAAGACCAATAAAGGTGTCACGCTGGCGGTGCGTCTGACCAGTGAAGATAGCCAAGAAAATTATCACCGCATCGACCATAATTATTTCGGGCCGCGCCCTGTCTTAGGGTCGAATGGCGGAGAAACATTGCGCATCGGCACCAGCAAATATTCGGCATCGAACTCCTACACATTGGTAGAAAATAACTATTTTGACCGCTGCGATGGCGAGGTGGAAATCATCTCGTCAAAATCGGGCGGCAATATTTTTCGCGGCAATGTCTTTTACGAATCCAGCGGCACTTTAACGCTGCGCCATGGCAATGATAGTTTGGTTGAAAACAACGTATTCTTTGGCAATGGCAAAGACCATACAGGGGGCATTCGCGTCATTAATGAGAACCAGACCGTCCGCAACAATTATATGGAAGGGCTGACCGGCACTGGCTTTGCCAGCGCGCTCACGGTTATGAATGGCGTGCCCAACTCGCCGATTAATCGCTATGTTCAGGTTGATAATGCCGTTGTTGAAAATAACAGTGTTATCAATAGTAAGCGCGTTACGTTCAATGCCGGAGCAGATAGCGAGCGCTCAGCACCGCCTGTGAATAGCAGCTTTTCAGGCAATATTCTCTCTGGCTCAGGCAAGGGCACTTTTATCAAGGTGCAAGATGATATTTCTGGCATTGCTTTCGGCCAAAACTATCTGGCTGCTAGCGAAGCCTCAAATGATCTCGCTGCTTTGAAAGCCAGCGATATTATGTTTGAACGGGCTGATAATGGTCTGCTTTACCCCATTGGTATCACAGCGGGCGTTTCGCGTGATCTTAAGCCTGTAAAGCGGGATCAAACGGGTGCGCGCTGGTATGCCAAACCCGTTTCAGGCAATAATTTTGGTAAAGGTGCCATGGTCGATGTGGCCCCAGGTGAGGACACATTGTCATCAGCCTTCGCGGCGGCGAAAGAGGGCGATACGCTGGTGCTTCAGCCGGGTGAATATATCGTCAATAAGACCATGCTGCTCGACAAAACCCTTACGCTTAAGGCCGGCGCTGCACAGGCCGATAATGCTCAGGCTCAAAAGGTTGTTATAAAATTTGGGCGGCCATCTTTGATCGAAATTCGTGAAGGCGGCAATCTTGCTCTGCAGAATATTCATATAGATGGCAGTCTGGCACCTGACTCTGTCGGTAATGCGGTGATCCGCACCACAATCTATCCTATCCAGTCCAACTTTCTCATCCAAATGCAGGGCGTGACCGTCACCAATTTGGAGGTGAACAAGGCGTTTCATTTTATCAATCTGGGTAAAAGCTCTTTCGCTGATCGCGTGTCGATCAACAATAGCAGGTTCCAGAATATTTCCGGTTCCATCATATTGGCGGCCGCAGAGACAGAAGATTATGGCCAGTATAATGCTGAATATATAGAGGTTACAGGCTCCAGCTTTACCGATATCGGCAGCGCGGCGTTCAACATTTATCGCGGCGGCCGCGATGAAAGCACGTTCGGGCCGCATTTCCTTTTGCAGCAATCTTCATTCACCAATGTTGGCAAGAGCGGCAATAACCAAAGCGGGGCATCCATGGTGCTGCACGGCGTGCAATATGGGGATATTGTTGAGTCTGCTTTCACAGCATCTGCGCCGATAATTGTGCGCCACACTGTTGGGCGTCCGCAAACACGGATAATGCGCAATGCCTTTAGTGCGACAGAAGCGCCGATTGTCGAAGAATTGAACTTTGAGGGACCATCACGCTCCGAGCTATCCAACAATGCCTTTGTGGAAGCTGGCCCCGAAGTCGAGGCAAACCAATGACATTGCAATCATATTTCCTGCGTTATTCACCGCTGCTTTTGATAGCTGGTGCAATGCCCGTTTCCGCTGCGCAACCAAGTGCGAATGCTTATCCTTCTATCGATGCCGTGCAGAGTGCAACGAGCGAAGAAACACCATCAAAATATGCGCCTTTATTCGCTGATGAAATGCAACGCGCACGCAGGTTTGTTGACCGCATGCGTGCAAATGGCATTGTGGTGCCTTTGCCAAAAGATCCCGGTGGCGGTTATACGCATGAACAGCATAAGGACAATTACCGCGCCATCTATCTGAGCGGGCAATTATATCGCCTGACAGGTGAGCAGCAATATGCCGATTATGCACGCGATGTGTTGCTCGCTTATGCTGATATGTATCCAACATTGCCTGACCATCCGGCGCGCAAGAACCAGAACCCCGGCCGCATTTTCTGGCAGGTTTTGAATGACGCGGTGTGGCTGGTAAACAGTATTCAGGGTTATGAACTGATCCGTGATAGCCTTAGCGAAGCTGATCGCGATAACATTGATAATAATGTTTTCCGCAAGGCTGCGGCTTTCTTGTCAACCGGTTCAGCAGCGACATTTTCCCGCATCCATAATCATGCAACATGGGCGACGGCCGGCGTTGGCATGACTGGCTATGTTCTGGGCGATGATGAGCTGGTTGAGATTGCACTCAACGGTCTCGACAAGAGCGGCAAGACGGGTTTCCTGCGCCAGACAGAATTGCTCTTCTCCCCAGACGGTTATTATACTGAAGGGCCCTATTATCAGCGCTATGCGCTCATGCCCTTTATCGTCTTTGCTGATGCCATTGAACGTAATCAGCCTGAGCGTAAGATTTTTGAACATCGTGATGGCATATTGCTTAAAGCGCTGACCACCACGGTGCAGCTAACATATGACGGCTATTTCTTTCCGTTTAACGACGCCATTAAAGACAAGAGCCTGAAGACCGACGAATTATATAATGGCGTTGCTATTGCCTATGGCAAAACGCGCGATCCGGCGCTGCTGGATATTGCACGGTGGCAGGGGCGAACGGTTTTAACCGATAATGGCGCCATGCTGGCGCGTGATTTGGCGGCAGGAGAGGCAAAGCCCTTTCCATTTGCATCATTATTGCTGCGTGATGGTCCGCAGGGCGATAAAGGCGCCGTTGCCATTTTCCGCAATGGCACAGGTGATAAGCATCAAGCGCTGGTTTTGAAAAATAGCTCTCAAGGTATGGGGCATGGCCATTTCGATAAGCTGAGCTGGCAATATTATGACAATGGCCGCGAGATTGTTACGGATTATGGCGCGGCGCGCTTCCTGAATATTGAGGCTAAAGAGGGTGGCCGTTATCTGCCCGAGAACAAAAGCTGGGCCAAGCAAAGCATAGCGCACAATACGCTGGTGGTTGACGAAACAAGCCATTTTGACAGCAATACCAAATTGGGCGATAGCCTCTCACCAACGCAGCTATTTTACACTTCTGATAATGGTATACAGATCAGCACGGCCGAAATGGTGGGCGCCTATGACGGAACCCGTTTCACGCGGACAATGGCGTTATTAAATGTCAAAGGCTTGGAACATCCTGTTGTTGTCGATATAACACGCGCTTCATCTGATCAGCCGCGTCAATATGATTTGCCGGTCCATTATGATGGCCAGATTATGCGTGTTGGCTTTGATACCAGTTCCAATGTTGCAGGGCGCCCTGTGTTGGGCAACGACAATGGCTATCAGCATATCTGGGTGGATGCCAAGGGCAAACCGGTGGACGCATCAAATGCATTTGTGACATGGATTTTGGACGGGCGTTTTTATTCCTATCGTTGGGTGCCACAATCGGGCAGCGAAGCAATTTTGGCAGAAAGCGGCGCAAATGATCCGAATTTCAATTTGCGCCGTGAGCCGATGGTTATCCAGCGTGTAGCCGGTGGCAAAGATGCTGTATTTGCCAGCATTTTAGAAGCGCATGGGCGGTATGATGGCGCGGTAGAGAAAACCAGTTTGAGTGACAGCCAGATTAAGACCATAGGTCTTATCGAAGATCAGGGTTCAGACGTGCTGCTGATTGAGACTTTGGGCGGCGCGAAAGCCGTTTTGGCGGTTTCTTACGATCCAGATGCAAGCAAAAAGCATAGCGTGACAATTGATGGCCAGACAGTGAGCTGGACCGGTTTTGCTGCGTATATAGACATGGAAGAGGGTTGATATGAGAAGGGTTGAAACGGCCAAAATGCCGAACAGCAAAATGGCTATTGGCACGATAATGTGGCGCAATCTGCTTGCTGGAGGCCGCATATGTTAAAAGGCAAATTTCGTTTCTGGATTGTCGGGCTCGTCGCGCTGGCAACAATTATCAATTATATTGACCGCGGTTCACTAGGCATCTTGTGGCCGGAAATCTCTGAAGATCTTGGCCTTACCAAAACCGACTATGCCATAATCCTCAATGTTTTCACCTTTGCTTATGCTTTCGGTCAGACATTATTTGGCAAGATATTTGACTGGGTTGGCACACGTATTGGTTTCGTTCTTGCCATCGGTGTCTGGTCGGCAGCGACGATCCTGCATGCTGCGGCGACTGGCCTGACCAGCTTCGCCATCTTCCGCGGTATTTTGGGTGTGTCAGAAGCTGGCAACTGGCCAGGTGCGACAAAGGCGAATTCCGAATGGTTCCCGATTAATGAACGTGCATTGGCGCAGGGCATTTTTAACTCTGGTGCGGCCATTGGCGGGATTATTTCTGGACCAGTTATTGGCCTTTTATTTTACTTTCTGGGCTCATGGCAGGCGACATTTATTTCTGTCGGTATCCTTGGCTTTTTGTGGTTGGTGCCATGGCTGCTGGTTTACAAATCAGAGCCGGCTACGCACCCATGGCTATCTGAGGAAGAGCGTCAGTTCATTTTAAGTGGTCAACGCAACAAAGATACCAATGAAGTTGCGGATTATGCTCCTGACTCAATGGAAATTTTGAGCCGTAAGGAAAGCTGGGGCGTTATTCTTGCGTCGTTCTTTATCGACCCTATTTGGTGGCTGTTCATCGGCTGGTTGCCGCTTTATCTCAACGAAACCTATGGCTTCGGTGTTGAGCAAATCGCTGCGTATAGTGCCTTGCCTTATGTTGGTGCGATGTTCGGCGCTTGGTTTGGTGGTTTGTTAGCGCAAAACCGTATCGATTCAGGCTGGACGGTCAATAAGACACGCAAATTTGTCATTGGCCTGGGCGGACTTATCATGCTCGTCTTCTTGCTGTTGACCACACAGGCTTCTACGCCATTATTAGCGGTATTCCTGATGGCGGCGATTCTCTTCGGGTTCCAGACTGCAATCGGTAACATTCAAACATTGCCCAGCGATTTTTACAGCGGAAAATCAGTTGGCAGCCTTGCCGGTTTTGCCGGAACAGCTGCAAAATTGGCTGTTGTCGGGCTGAACTTCCTTATTCCGGTGATTACTGTGCAAAGCTATGCTCCGGCCTTTGTGGTTGGTGCAGCTTTGGCTATTTGCTCAGTATTGTCGGTCTGGTTCTTGTGCAGCAATATTCAGCCGCTCAAGCCCATTGCACAAAAAGCATGAATGACAAAGTCTAGACACATCACAAATCATCCCAATCAAAATAATATTCAGGAGTAAATTATGAGCAAATTACAGGGCAAAGTGGCGATTGTATCCGGCGGTAGTCGCGACATTGGCCGCGCAGTCTCGGTGAAGCTCGCCAAAGAAGGCGCCAAAGTTGTTGTAAACTATTTCAACAATGAGGATCAGGCCAATGAAACACTGGCTGAGATTAAAGATGTTGGCGGGGAAGCCATTATTGTCAAAGGCGACATGACAAAGCCTGATGATGTTGCTGCTCTGGTCGCTGCTGCGCAGTCCGCATATGGCGATGCGATCGACGTGTTGATCAATGTCACTGGCGGTATGGTTGAACGCCGCGCTTTGGACGAAATGGACTTTGATTTCATGGAATATGTTATGCGGTTGAATGTTACATCGACATTCCTGACCACAAAGGCTGTTGTTCCGCATATGCCTGAAGGCTCTGCCATTGTGAACTTTGCCTCACAGGCTGGCCGTGATGGCGGCGGCCCTGGTGCAGCGGCATATGCAACTTCAAAAGCCGCTGTGATGACCTTTACCCGCAGCATGGCGAAAGAGCTTGGACCACGCGGCATTCGCGTCAATTCCCTGTGCCCAGGCATGATCGCAACAACATTCCATGACAAATTCACCAAAGATGCCGTGCGCACAAATGTTGCCAATGCAACACCGCTGCGCCGCCAAGGTGCCGCGCATGAGACTGCTGACGCCGCTGTTTATCTGGCGACTGATGAAGCATCATTTATTACTGGTGCAAATGTTGATATTAATGGCGGATCATTCTTCTCCTGATCGCGACCCGATGTAACACAGTTATAGAAAGAGACTTTTTAATGAATCACGTCAGTAAAACGCTCGAACAGCGTTTGCTAGCCGCGCCCGTAGTGCCTCTCATTCAGGCAGATGACCCTGCGGTTGCGGTAAAAACCGCCAATGCACTCAAAGAGGGCGGCCTCTCTGTTATAGAGGTTGTGCTGCGCACTGATGCAGCGGTTGACTGTATGGAAGCTATTGTCAAACAGACCGAGGGTTTGATTGTAGGTGCAGGGACTGTGCTTACTGTCGAGCAGGCGCAGAATGTTGTCGCGCGCGGCGCGCAATTTGTGGTGTCACCTGGTCTGGTTGATGGCGTAGCGGAGTTTTGCCAGAGCCAGTCAGTACCAATCTATGCCGGCACTATGACGGCTGGAGAAGTTCAGCGCGCTTATGCGCTTGGCCTGCGGACGGTGAAGTTTTTCCCGGCCAAGCTGGCTGGGGGTGTTCCCATGTTGAAGGCATTTTCTTCCGTATTCCGGGATATGCAATTCATGCCAACCGGCGGTGTCTCTGCGGCCAATCTGCATGAATTTCTAGCATTGCCTTCTGTCATAGCATGCGGGGGCAGCTGGCTGACCCCGGCTGATGCCATTGCGGCAGACGATTATAACGCCATTACCGAATTGGCACGCGAAGCGGTTGCTATCGCGCAAACAGCACGACCTTTGGAGAAGTAAATATGGCGGAATTTTTGTCATTTGGTGAAATCATGTTGCGGTTGAAAACACCGGGGCATGAGCGGTTTTTTCAATCCCCTAGCTTCGAAGCCACTTTTGGCGGCGGTGAGGCCAATGTCGCGGTGGCTTTGAGCAATTATGGCATGTCTGCTGGCTTTGTCAGTGCCTTGCCAGATAATGATATCGGCGAAGCAGCGATCCGTGAACTGCGCAGCTTTGGTGTGGATACTGCCCATGTGCGCCGTTCGGGTGATCGGGTTGGCATTTACTATCTGGAAAGCGGCGCGAACCAGCGACCATCCAAAGTGGTATATGACCGCGCGGCATCATCGATTTGCGAATGTGGCCCGGGTGATTTTGATTGGGACACTGTGTTTGACGGGGCAAAATGGTTGCACATTACCGGCATTACACCTGCGCTGAGCCAATCTGCGGCTGATCTTAGTCTGGAATGTGTGAAAGCTGCAAAAGCTGCTGGCGTTACTGTATCCTGCGATTTCAATTTCCGTGGCAAATTGTGGAAATATGGCAAAACTGCCCCAGAAGTGATGACCGAGTTGGTGAAATATGTCGATGTCGGCATCGCCAATGAAGAAGATTGCCAAAAGTCACTGGATATTAGCGTTGATGTTGATGTCGAAACCGGTGAACTGGACACGGCAAAATATGAGGCTCTATCCGAAAAAGTATTGGACATTTACCCCGACATGTCGGTGATCGCCATTACTCTGCGTGAAAGCCATAGTGCGGACCGCAATGGCTGGTCAGCATGTTTGAGAGAGCGTGGAGGCGATTTCAAATTGTCACGCCATTATGAGATGACCGATATTGTTGACCGCGTTGGCGGCGGCGATAGCTTTGCTTCTGCGCTGATTTGCGGCTTGAATCGTTATGATGATCGCCAACAAAGTCTGGAATTCGCTGTTGCAGCCAGCTGTTTGAAACACTCGATCTTGGGTGACTTTAACCGCGTTAGCGTCAGCGAAGTTGAGAAGTTGATGTCTGGCGATGGATCAGGCCGGGTTCAGCGTTAAGGCGCACAAAGCGCTGTGCAAACCGGTCCTGCCAATATCCTGCCACTGATCTTTACCGATCTTGATGGCACATTATTGGATCATCATAATTATTCTTCCAGCCCTGCCGATCGCTTGATCGCAGGGCTGGAGGCACATAATATTGCTCAAATTATTCCGGTTACCAGCAAAACGCGCAGTGAATTGCAGGCATTGCGCAAAGATATTCCTCTTAATTACGCTGTGGGAGTGACCGAAAATGGCTCAGTCATCGATGATGTGGGCGGTATTATTGGCAATGATGCGGGCATGGCCGACGCGCCACACATGCATATATTGGGCCTTTCCTACGCCGATATATTGTCCGCCATTGCGACATTGCCGCACGATATACGCCAGCATATCACTGGCTTTTCAGATATGCGCGTTACAGACATTGCGCAATCAACCGGCCTGTCGCTGGAGAGCGCAAAGCGGGCAGGGAAGCGTGAGGCCAGTGAACCTTTTTCATGGTCGGGTTCTGATCAGCAAATGGCAGCTTTAACGGCGCATATGGAAGCGGTGAATATTCACGTTCAGCGTGGGGGGCGCTTTTTCCACTTAACTGGCCATGCCACTAAGGAAATGGCGATGGCACGGATAGCTGCCGCATTTGCCTATCGAGCGCCAGACCGGGATATTGTTACCATCGCTTTGGGTGATGGACCCAATGATCTGGCTATGATCAAAGCCGCGGATTATGGCGTGATTATGCCAAACCCGGATGGCGTGACGATTTCTGCCAATGGCCCGCATATTCATATTGCGCCGCACCCTGGCCCAAAAGGCTGGAATGCTGCGGTGCAAAATATTTTATCTGAATTGGGTTTTAACCTGAGCGAAAGCTGACTAGTCTGTATCCTTCAAAGAGGGGAACGCATGGCTGACTTTTATCAAAATGGTGTAATTTCAACGCTTCACAATCTGTCGGACCGCTCGGTTGAGTCGCTTGAATCCGAATTGGTGGGGTTTAGCAAAGCCAATCCGATGGCGCTGGTTTTGCCCAGCCTGTATTCAGAGCTGGAAGGCCCAGCGCTGGAAAATATCGTCGATCAATTGTGTGAAGTTCCCTATCTTGACGATATTATCATCGGGTTGGACAGGGCTGATAAAGAGCAATTTGCCTATGCGAAAAACTATTTCTCACGCCTGCCGCAACGCCATCATATTTTGTGGAATAGCGGCCCGCGTTTAACCGCGCTTGACGAAGAGCTGAAAGAGCATGGCCTGTCACCCGCTGAACCGGGCAAGGGGCGTAATGTCTGGTTCTGCTTTGGTTATTTTCTCTCAGCAACTAATGCCCAAATGGTTGGCCTGCATGATTGTGATATTTTGACTTATGATCGCGGCATGTTGGCGCGGCTCATGTACCCGGTTGCAAACCCTACTTTCCCCTATGTTTTCTCCAAAGGCTATTATGCGCGGACAACGACGGAGAAGTTAAACGGGCGCGTGGTGCGATTGCTAATCGGGCCATTGCTGGCGGCCCTAGAGAAAGTCTGCGAGCCTAATGACTATCTGACCTATCTCAACAGCTTCCGCTATGCGTTGGCGGGGGAATTTGCGATGGGCCGCCAAGTGGTCAAAAATATCCGTATTCCTTCCGATTGGGGTCTGGAAGTGGGCGTTTTGTCAGAAATCTGGCGCAACCAATCGATCCAGACCATCTGTCAGGTCGAGGTTGCGGACAATTACGATCATAAGCACCAATCAGTATCGCATGATAATCAGGACAAAGGCCTGTCGAAAATGAGTATCGACATCACCAAGTCGATATTCCGCAAGCTGGCCACTGACGGGCAGGTCTTGTCGCAAGAAACATTCCGCACATTAAAGGCCACCTATTTCCGCATGGCGCTGGACCGGATTGAGACTTTCTATCACGATGCTGTGATGAACGGCCTCACGCTGGACAGGCACGAAGAAGAAACCACGGTTGAGCTGTTTGCGCAAAATATCATGACAGCGGGTGAGGTGTTTCTGGAGTCGCCCCATGAGACGCCTTTCATGGCCAATTGGAACCGTATCAACAGCGCTATTCCCGACTTTACGGAACGCTTTACCGAAGCAGTAAGGCTGGACAATGCGGATTAGCATTAAGCCTATTGCACCTATTCAGGCATGATGGGCTATACCATTGCGCCATTGCTAATCCACACTGTCTGATAGGGCGCTAACGGGAAGTCCGTTTCGATATCCTCAATAACTGCGCCCGATACCAGATCGTGCCAGCTATCACCGCTAATCAGGTTGATATCGGCCAATGAGAGGTTTTTCGTGCTGTTGGTAACATTGGTGACCGCAAAAATGCTTTGCTTGCGGTCAATGCTTTGGCGCCAAATACCAAACAGACCTTCGGGCAATGTGAGTGTGAATTGTACGGCATTGGGATGGAAAGCCTTTTGCGCCTTGCGGGTGTCAATCAATGCTGTCACTTGCGCAAAAACCTGTGCCTCTACGGTTTGCGGGTCATCCAGCTTGGCTGTCAGCGCGTCATAATCCAGTCGCCGCCGGTTTATCGAACGGTTCTGCCCCGTTAGATTGACCTCTTCATAGCCATTGGGGGTGGCTAGCAAGCTATGGATATAGATGGCCGGGATACCCTCTAGTGCCAGCATCACCGCCATAGCTGCCATGAAGCGTTCTATCTGAAATTCATCCGGCCCGTCGACAGTGCCCTGCATCGCCTCGAAAAAGGAGATATTCATTTCATATGGCTTTTCCGTGCCGCCCGGCCCACGCCGCATGGAAATACGCCCGCCAAAGCGCTGCATTGCAGCCAGCATATGGTCAACTTCCCCTTGGGGCAGCACGCCCTCTGTCGGGCGCAGGCCGATACCGTCATGGCTGGCAGTGAAGTTCAAATAGGTGCATCCATTAAGCGCTGGCGGATTGCTCCGTGTCAGGCGTTTAAGATAGAGGCTGTCACCGGTCAGCAGGGCATGGACAAGCAGCGGCGGCAAAGAGAAGTTATAGATAATATGCGCTTCATTCTGATTGCCGAAATAGGTCAGATTCTCATGATTGGGAATATTTGTCTCAGTGATGATGACCAATGTTTCTTCATGATGGTCCATCAAAGTGCGCAACAGGCGGATAATTTCGTGCGTCTCATCCAGATTGATCGATGGCGTGCCGATCTTCTTCCACAAAAATGCCACAGCATCGAGCCGGAAAATCCGCACACCATGCGCAATATATTCTGCGATAATGGACACAAATTCCAGCAGAACATCCGGATTGGTAAAGTCAAAATCAAGCTGGTCGGGGCTGAATGTGCTCCACACATGCCGGTCACCGGCTGCGGTGCGAAAAGGGGTGAGCAGCGGGTGAGAGCGCGGACGGACAACATCGCCCAGATCGCTGGCCGGATCGGCAGTATAGAAATAGTCTTTGCCTGGCGCTTTGTCTGACAAAAATTGCTGGAACCATTGCGATTTGCTGGAACCATGATTGATGACCAGATCACCCATGAGCCGGTAATCACTGGCAATCGCTTCAATATCATCCCAATCGCCCAGATTGTCATCAACCTGCAAATAGTCGATGACTGAAAAGCCATCATCCGAACTATAGGGGAAAAAGGGCAGAATATGCACGGCGCTGATCGTGCTGCCGATATGGTTTTTCAGGAATTTGTGCAGTGTTTTGAGCGGCTTTTCATCTTTTTCCAAAATGCTGTTGCCATAGGTAATCATCACCACATTGCGTTCATCCCACAATGCGTCCTCCCGGTTCTGACGTGACGACACAGCCTCGCGTCCTTTTGGCCAGAAGCGCGTGACGATAGATCGCGCCAACTCCACACCGTCATGATCAGGGTAGAGAAGACCAAGCTGTGCCGCGAGGCGTTGCAGCAGATGATCGAAAACGGGTTGGTCGGTCATGGCGGTCAAACATCCTTTTGGCGGTTAACATGAAAAAAAGCCGCTTGACCTTTTCATGCTAATAAGTGCTTTATTGTGCAGTGCATAAAACAACAAATCCTCTCGCAATAAAAGCCTTTTTAAAAGAGCTGTATTTTGGAGCGCTAGCGCCTGCTTTGCCGGACAATGCCTTGCGCGGCGCAACTTGGCCAAAAACATCAGGAAAGACGTATTTGCTGGCTGTTGGTAAGGCAGCCGCGCATATGGCGGCGGTAGTATTACAGCGCCTGCCGCAGGATATTGATGGCCTGATTGTTACGCGGCAGGGATATGGATTGGATGATTTTGCACCGCAGCATTTGCGGTTGATAGAGGCTTCTCACCCAGTACCGGATGCTGAAGGCGCGCAAGCGGCCATATTGGCGTTGCAGGCTGCTGACAATTTGCAAGAGGGCGATTTGCTGCTGGTATTAATGTCCGGCGGGGCCAGCGCACTCATGCCCTGTCCGGCTGGTGGCCTTACATTGGCGGAGAAACAAAGCATCACACGGGCATTGCTGCATAGCGGTGCGCCGATTGGCAAGATGAATGTGGTGCGCAAACATCTCTCTGCCATTAAGGGCGGTCATCTGGCGGCGCGGGCATGGCCAGCAGCCACACATATGATCGCCATTTCGGATATTCCCGGCGATGACCCAGCGATGATCGGTTCTGGCCCGACATTGCCGGACCCAGCAAGCTGCGCCGATACGCTGGCCATATTGGATGAATATGGCATTGCCGTTCCTGATACTATAGCCGCGCAGTTGCGTGATGGACGGCTGGAAACACCTAAGCCGGATGCGCAGGAAATGGCGCGCACAACATGGGATTTATGCGCTCGCCCGGCTGATATGTGCGCAGCGGCCTGCACCTTGGTGGCAGAGCATGGCTATGAGCCGATCATGCTAGGCGATGCTTTAGAGGGCGATGCACTGGCTCTGGGCCGTGACCATGCTGCGCAGGCGCTGAAGCTCAAAGCACAGGGGCGCAAAGCTGCGCTAATATCCGGCGGGGAGGCCACGGTAACCGTGCGCAACCGTCAGGGACGCGGCGGGCGTTGCACAGCCTATTTGCTGGCCTGTGCAATAGCATTGCGTGATGCGCAGGGCATTAGCGGTTTTGCAGCCGATAGTGATGGCATTGATGGCTCTGAAGACAATGCCGGGGCCTTTCTCTGGCCCGGTATATTGGCGGCAATGGGCGGCGCGCAACAGGCACAGGCTCATCTGGAAAATGACAATAGCTATTTGGCATTCCAACAAGCAGAGGCGCTGCTCATGACCGGCCCATCCGGCACCAATGTCAATGACCTGCGCGTGCTGCTTGTGGAGTGATCTGTTTTACATCGCGGGGCAATAGGTTGCGAAGCGCGTTAAGGGGCTCAACTCACGCCACCCCGCGTCTCGGTACAATAGGGCAAGTGACTTGGACGATATGATAAGCAAAAGCGCTTGATTGCGAAAAGTGCTTCGTTATGGTACCGTAATGTCAATTCTGTTTTACGGTTGAGCATGTAATTTGGCCAAAATCATTCCGTTACAGCAACTTTATTTGCTGCCTCGCGAGCTGCTTTTTAGCTTTGCGGGGCCCATTGCTATATTGCTCTTATATCTCTGTCTGATTGGTCTCTCGGCTGATGCAGCTAGGGCGCAATCTAGCGATCCGTGTATGCGCATAGAGAAATTTGGTGAGACACAGTTGGTCAAGGTTGAAGAGCTTGGTCCGCAATGCGCTAAGGCTCTTCCGGCTATGTCCCCCGCTGACCAAGAACGGCATATAAGATTTTATATCAGGGAAAACCCCGATTATCTGAGCGCTGACGAACTCGAACCTCTTGCCAAAAAGCTTAGCCCCAATGCGAGGCGGATGCTTTCGTCCTTCGGTACTATGCGCAAGGCGGTCATAAGCGAGTTGAATATGGCAGAGGCGGACCGTTTGATTACGGCGTCGAGCGATGCCAATGATCTGGTCGCGCTGTCCCATCTTCATTATGCTGTTGCCATTCAAACAGCCCGTGCAGGTGGCGCAAATAACAAGATGGAGCGGCATTTAAGAGCATCATTGCAACTGGCGAAGAAAAGCAATTTGGTGAAGAAATACCCCCATATTTACAATGCCTTGGCTGTAAGGGCCAGACTTGATGGGGAATATGATCTGGCCATTAATCTATATCATCAGGCCTTAAAGGGTTTTGAGGATATTGGGCAGTTTGACAATACAGCGTCCGTGCTTGCAAATATCGGCAATATATTCAACATTATTGGCGGTTCGAAAGAAGCGGTTCGGTTCCATAAGCGAGCGATCGCCAACTATGAACAATATGGCAAGGCTGAGCCTTTTGCTCTCGCTAACTTTCATAGCAATCTTGGTTGGTCATATAGGGAAAACAATCAGCTTGAGCTGTCGAACAAGGTCTATCTGCGCGCAAAAGAATATGCAGAATTAGAAGACTCCAGATATCTTCGCGGGCAAATTGGTCTTGGCCATGCTGAAACATTATACCTTATGGGGAAAATTGACGCGGCAATCGCCATGACACAAAGTTCGGCACCCATTATGCTTGAATTGGGTGATCCGGTGGAAGGTGCTAATGGCTTGCTGTTCCTTGCAGGCTATTATCTTGAGATGGACGCAATAGATAAGGCACAGGCTGCGTTGAACAGTGCGCGCACCGTTCTTGAGCCTAATGGCGGCGGCGTTGAAGAGGTGGAAAGCCGGCCAGGTGCTGCAGATCTAAAAGGGACATATGCGCAGCTGACGGCCGAATTGCTTACGCGGCTTGGTCGCTCCGCCGAAGCCGCTCCATATTTTCAAGCGGCTGCACGTTATAGCGATATTCGCTTTGAAGAGGAGAAGTTGAAAGCGGTTGCGAATTCCGAAGTTCTGTTTGAAATTCGTGAACGTGATGGTCGGTTGGAAAAGCTTGAGGCCGAAGCGGAATTGGCTGAATCGCAATTGTTGCAATCGCGGTTGGCTATCGCTTTTGCTCTTGCCGTCACCTTGCTTGTCGCCACATTGGCCTATGCCAGTTTCCGGTCATATCGGCTGCAAAAGGCGTTGGTAAAGACGCGCGATGTTTTCTTGCAAGAGATACATCATCGCACCGGCAATAATTTTCAAATGATGGCCAGTCTGCTGCGGAGTGAAGAACGTAGCCGTGCCAAGAAATCCGAAACTGATCTAGGCCCAAACAACACCGCAAACCGCATTCGCGCCATGGGGCTGATCCACAAATATCTTTATCATTCAGAAGCAGAGCCAATCACCGAAGTGCACCCTGAAAAATTTCTTGTCGAACTGCTCGATTTGTTAGACGAAGGATTAGGGCAAGAGGGCATCGACCTGTCACACGACATAACGCCATCTGCGCTGGATGTATCTATCGCAACACCGCTTGCATTGCTGGTGTGTGAGCTTGTTACCAACGCTTATAAACACGCCTTTCCCAATGGCGAGGGCACAATCAGCGTCACGCTGAGGCCTTCATCGAAAGGCTTGCGCCTGGTTGTGAACGATGATGGACAAGGATTTGATATTGATGAGGCGCTGAGCAAATTTGGCTCGCATGGGATGCTGCTTATCGAGGATTTGACCGATCAAATAGGAGCCAAGCTTGATCTAATCTCTGGCTCTGGCGGGACAGCGTGGACGATTAACGGGATTGAATCCAGCCCGATATTGGTCAGTCCAAACAGGCCTCTTAATCCTGAACCTAACGCCTAAAGCTGTAAAACGCTTGCAGGTGAGGGCGGAATGGCCTGATCAAATCTTATATTCCGAAGGACCAATTTCCAACCTCACCAGCTAGATCATACGCTATTAGCGCTTACAGAACGACCTGAGCGCCGATAACCAATATTGCTGCCCAAGAAACAAGGTAGACCGGAGTTCTGAGAACGGGAATGCCGAGTATATAGACGATCGCATGGGCAAGCCGCGCTATGAAAAAGATTTCAGCCCAGATGCCGACGGTTACGCCGCTATTGCCGCCCATCAGGCCCGCTGCGACCACAACCGCGATAAATGCTGGCATGGTTTCAATCATGTTCAAATGCGCACGCTTGGCGCGCTCTACCCATAAGGGCGTTTCCGGTTCTTGGGCTGGAAAACCTTCTGGATAGTTATGCAGGAAAGTCGGGATTCCCCAAATAAACATGCGGGCCGTAATATATGGCGTCCAAAGCAAGACAGTCAAAAGACCGCTTAAAGCGAGATAATAATATGCTGTTTCCATGATTTTTTCCTCTTTGCCATTCCTCGGAAACATCTCGAAGAACGCGCTGTGGCCCTGCTATAAGCAGCAGAGCAATCCGGACCGCGCATAGAGGCGCGGCCCGGATGATATATTTAGAGTTCGGTCGCGGCAGTGCTGCGGATCTGTTTCCAATTGGTCTCAGCTTTGGCAATCGCCGCTGCTGGATCACGCTGATATGCGTTGAAGACTTCTTCGCTCAGGAAGACATATAATTTGCCGTTGCGAACATCAGCCCAGCGAGGGTCACCGTCAAATTTTTTGCTGACCGACACACCAAAGGCACAAAAGCCACCATATTGTGGGGTGTAGCGGTCTGGTGATGCAGAAAATGTGTCGAGATTGGCTTTTGTTGAGAAATAATATGCCACGCCATCATGTACAGCGGTGTACTTCGCGGCACCTTGAATGCGATTGCCGGTGTTGATGAACGCAACAGTGTCAACACCGTGCAGCGCAAGCGGTGCACTTGCAGCGGTCAGGCCAGATGAGACATTATATTCATCAGCTGCGATGGCGATACTTGAAGACAGAGCAGCCAAGGCGACCGTAGCGGCGATAGAAACTTTCTTAAACATGATATTCCCTTTCAGTTATTTTAGCAGGTTTATGAGGAGCCCATGTCGCTGTGACGGCATGAGAATTCACGACTGGAGATTTGATGTTGCTTTCAATCAAATAATTGAAAAATATCGCGAAAATTCACACGCTAGGTCAAGCTTACATACCGATTGATCGGGCTATGAACGGCCATCAACATCAGCATTATCGGCTTATTGACTGCGCCAACATGGCATGATGCTTTGCAATATGGCCTGATGCTGTAAATCGGTTCTCGATATACTTGTTCAGGCCCAAAAGCTGATCGCACCATGCGGTTATCCGCAGTCCAGAAATATTGCTGATGACGTGGATCGTCATATGTCACTCCTCAAATCTGGCCCTTCGAACCAGTGAGATCATATGTCGCATATTGCTTTTCAGCCGTCTTTTCGATTTGTCAGAAAATTATTCAATTCCTGCGCTTAATGCATCGGGCACTGAACAATGGGATGCGAAAAATTGCGTGCAATACCTGCATATCAGCAACAAATCTCTTGCAAATATGGGGCATTGGCAGGGCCAAACTTATCTGACCGAAAAGGTGGCACCTGGCGCTCATGCTTTGGGGGGGGGGCTAAAAAAGCGAGCGCCAGGTGCAAATGCATATCGGAACTTCAGGGGGGGGGGGAGGCGGGAAGAGTTCGGATATGCAAGCTGAATATGGTTTTACCTTTTGTTGCTACAAATTGACCGTAGAATGTTTCTTGACCCTAAATAGACAGGATGAAATTGATTGCTGTTTTCTGTGAACGTGCGGCTTATTAGCGACAGATTACTGCGTATCATGCTTTCCTCCTGAAAACTTTAGTACGTCATTTCGCGTATTGGTTTCGCAGCTAATACCGCTAGCGTATTTCAAATTTCCGGAAGAATTTTTCAATTCCTGCGCCGGTGTGACTCTATTTTCTTGCGAAACCCTATAAATTTCTCTCGGGTTATAAGGTAAGATAAGTGTGAACTCGGGAATTGAGTGGAACGAGAAGATGGTACGGATTCTGATTATAGAGAATGAGAGGATATTGGCGCGAGACCTTCAAGAGACTCTGATATCATTGGGTCACGAAGTTGTCGGGCTGGCGGCCAATTTCCCAGATGCTGTTGCACTTGCTTCGGTGCATATGCCCGATCTTGCACTGGTTGATATTCATATAGACGGAGACAGAGATGGCATCGCCTTAGCGACCGAATTACGGGAGGAGCATAAGATGGCCATTGCATTTTTGACCAGCCATGCGGACCATGAAACCGTCATGAAAGCATCGGTGGTTCGCCCGAACGGTTATCTTATTAAGCCATTTAACACTAGCTCTGTTGACGTACTCATAAATACCGCAATGGCCAACTTCTCAGGTTCGCAGATCGACGGCGGCAAAATCACAAATGGCACTAAAGCGCTATCAAGCTGTAATCGTGACAAGACGCAGCTTTATATTGAGAAACATCTTGATCGCCCTATCACTGTCGATGAGCTGGCCGAGCTTTGCAATCTGAGCTGCGCAGAATTTTCGCGGCAGTTTAGCAGCAGCTTTGGTGCACCACCGCATAAATATATGACGGCAGAGCGGATCAACGAGGCTAAGCGTCTATTGCGCAATACAAATTGGCCCATCGCCCAGATCGCATTGGCGGTTGGTTTTGCCAATCAAGCGCATTTTACAGCGTCATTTCGCAAAGTTGCCGAAACCACTCCATCCCAATATCGCCGATTTGCTCAATCTTAAAAGCTGGTTTGCAGATGTCTTGACCCAGATTGGGGGTATATTTGGGGGACAACAAAGCTGTATCTCAAACTTAGCATATCCGCATAATAATTGTTTGGCCATAGATGCGAGGCATTATATTACGGGCATATGGATGTAAAAAAGATATCGAAAAGACTCTCTTATGTGCTGCGACATGCACCAGAGAAAGCAAATTTAACATTAGACATTGGCGGGTGGGTCCAAATTTCTGACCTGCTAAAGGGTTTGAAGGAGAGTGGCGGAGCGATCAGCCGCGATCAATTGGATTATGTGGTCGCAAATAACGACAAAAAGCGTTTCACTATTTCAGATGATGGACTGAAAATACGAGCGGCACAGGGGCATTCTGTAAAAATCGTTAATGATCTTATGCCGATCACACCACCAGAGAAGCTGTATCACGGAACGGCAACACGGTTTTTGGATAAAATCTTGGCCGACGGACTAAAGCCAATGTCTCGGCAGCACGTCCACCTTAGCGCGGATATCGAAACGGCGGTGAAAGTTGGCCAAAGACACGGTAAACCCATAATTCTCAATATAGCCTCTGCACAAATGGCCGCTGACGGTCATAAATTCTATCAAGCCGATAATGGTGTCTGGCTAACCGGCGCTGTACCGCCGCAATATCTTAGTAGTTCCAGATAAAGGGGCGGGTTGAGATATACGTTTAAAGAGTGCTAATATCACTCTATATTTAGTCAATTGATAAGGTAATTTTGATTTGTCTGCGAACTTTTTTTATGTATTGTGACGCAGTGAAAAAGATAGTATGCCTTTCGATCTTACTTGTTCTCTCCGCTTGCACAAGTATTTTTAAAAACCCGACCAGCGTAAAATATTTCGATGCTACTAGCGTAGAACAGGGTGAAGCTACTGTATTTTTCTCTGCAGGAGCGCCGAGTGGATGTTTTTCGCGACTCATAAGCCTTAATATTAGAGATGCTGTCACGAACAAAGCCGAGGCTTCCCCTTATGAAGCAACCAGCTATCAGAATAAGTCAGATTTTGAAACGCACCAAGGTTTTTTGCATGCTATCAAATTGAAGCCGGGAAACTACTATTTCTATCCATATGATTGGTCAGCAACAGTCATATCTGCGCATAAGGCCTCATTTTCAGTTAAGCCAAATGAGACGGTTTATTTGGGGGAGCTTTTTTTTGTGGCGAAATGTTCCAGCATATATGAAATCAATGATAAATTTGACCGTGACATGAATAGAATCAAAGAACTTAACCCAGCCTTGGACACATCAAATGTCGTCAAAAGGATAATGGTTCTCGATAAAGAACCTTCCTAGCTGCAAAGGATCTCCTCTATACTCCACGGAGGGAGTGATAGGCAGGCATATTTGCCTTGCCGCCTGCATAAACATTTACAATAAAATAGAAATAATGGTGAGCCCTGCTGGGTTCGAACCAGCGACCTACTGATTAAAAGTCAGTTGCTCTACCGACTGAGCTAAGGGCCCGATGCCATAGGCACCAACGAAACGCAGAATCACGGTGTGTGCGTCTCTTAGGAGCGCCTCACCTAATGTCGGGGGGCGCATTGGTCAACCATTTTGCCATAGTTTTTGCAGATTGATGGCGAAAAACTTTATAATTGGCTCTTGATGGTCTGTGACTATGTTCTCGGTTGGGCTTTTGGCAGGGCTTGGGTCCGGCCTTTACATCGCCAAAAGGCTGGCATTGCCGCCTGCTGCTGTTGTGTCGATTGAGACGGTGCGTTCTATCATATAGCGGGTCGGCGCATTGTGCGCAGAGAGCATGGGAATGATAGGGCCCGTGCGCAGCATGAGCTGTGCCGCCAGAGCGCCGCGATCATCATTATCGCACAAGATAGCGGCGATGCTGGTGTTGAGCCAATGGCTTGGGTCTTCTTCTGCGCCCGCATAGGTGATGAGCCCTTTGGTCGGCGCATGGCGGTCCAATGTTTCGGCCAGTGCATCAATGCCGGTAAAAGGGCCGGGGGAAGCCAGAATGATAAGGGCATTGCCGGTTACCAATGTGAGGGCAACCTGCTTTTGCAAGAGATAGTCGTCATCATCCTGCGCGCCGCCGGGCACACACAAAATCACGCCGCGTGGGCATAGGCGATAGCGATTCTTTTCGCCGGTCGGGCCGGGAAGGGGGATTTCCCGCCCGGTAAAGCTGAGGATATCTGCCTGTACTTCGCCGATCGTCTGCGCAAAGCGGGGGTGAAGCGGGGCAATGCTATTGGCCGCCTGATCCAGAATATCAAACCTGTCAGCGGCGCTATGGCTATGGAAATGATCCTCCAATCGCTGCACCAAATCGGAAGCGGCTTTGGGGGCAGGGGGCGGGGCGGTGACGGCGCTTTGCTTCAGGATAGTCTCAACCGGCATTTCCGCGTGGCGGCTCATCCGGTGCAGGTAAAGCGGTCCGCCCGCTTTGGGGCCGGTTCCAGATAGCCCTTCGCCGCCAAAAGGTTGAACGCCAACAATGGCGCCAATCTGGTTGCGATTGACATAGAGGTTGCCGACTTTTGCGATGCTGGCAATATACTCGACACGGTCATCAATACGGGTGTGCAGGCCCATTGTGAGGCCAAAGCCCAATGCATTGATGGCGGCCATCATGCTGTCCAGCTCATCTGCGGCGAAGCGCAATATATGCAATATCGGCCCAAAGATTTCTTGCTCAACATCGGCAATTTTGTTGACCACAAAGGCAGTGGGCGGAACGAAATGCCCTTGTGGCAGGTCTGTAGGCAGCGGGGTTTGACCAATCACGGCAAAGCGGCTGCTCATCGCGGCGATATAATCCATTATCTTGGTTTGTGCGGCATTATCGACGACTGGGCCGACATCCGTGGCGGCATCAGCCGGATTGCCGATGCGCAGTTCGGCCATGGCACCGTTCAGCATCTCGCAGAAATTATCCGCAATATCGTCCTGCACACAGATGATGCGGCATGCTGAGCAACGCTGGCCAGCGCTTTGAAAGGCAGAGGCGACGACATCGCTCACCGCTTGTTCCAATAATGCAGTGGAATCGACTATCATGGCATTGATGCCGCCCGTTTCCGCAATCAAGGGCACAAGGCCGCGGCCTGTCTCGCCAAGGCTGGCCGCAATGCGTTTGGCGGTGGCTGTGGAGCCGGTGAAGCCAACGCCATCGACGCCGGGATGTGCGGTTAATGCAGAGCCTAATGCAGCGCCATCACCGATCAGCAATTGCAGAGCGTCTTTGGGAATACCGGCCTGATAGGCAAGGCGGGTTGCCTGCGCGGCAATAAGCGGTGTTTGCTCGGCGGGCTTGGCAATAACATTATTGCCCACGGCCAGAGCAGCGGTCACCTGGCCCAGAAAAATTGCCAGCGGGAAGTTCCATGGTGAAATACAGGCCATGGTGCCTAGCGGTTGGCGAGATGCAACTGACGGCGCTTGTGCCTGCACTGCATAATAGCGGCAAAAATCAACGGCCTCGCGGATCTCTGCAATCGCATCATTTAGGCCCTTGCCTGCTTCGCGCACGCACAGCTCCACCAAAGTGGCGGTCTCTTGCTCCAGCAGATCGGCCAAGCGGTTCAGGCATTGTGCGCGCTCGGCAGCGTCAGTTTGCGCCCAGTTTGCAGCGCTAGCCGCCTTAATAGCCTCAGCCACTATATCGGCCTCTGTGCCAGCTGCGGCGCGGCTTTCTATGCCGACATTATCCTGAAAATTGGCAGGGTTAATTATATTGCGTTCTTCTCCGCTGTTGCTTAGCCCTGCGACCATGCTTGCTGCGGACCATGTATTTGCTGCTGAGCCATAGCCTTCATAGAGTGCTTCTTGCGCAGACTGGCTGATATCGTCGCCTTTGGCAATTTTGCGGGTTTCCCCAAAACCGCTCGCAGCAATGCCATCGTCAAACCCGTCTGGCCCCAGAAAATCGCCATTTAGATGGTCAATAGGGGCAGGAATACGTGGATTGGCGGCTTCTTCGTTTGCCAATATCTTGGCGATCGGGTCGCTGACAATCTCTTCGGCTGGAATATCCAGATCCATAAGCTGGTTCACAAAGGAGCTGTTCGCACCATTTTCCAGCAAACGCCGCACCAGATAGGGCAGTAAGTCCCGGTGATTGCCAACCGGCGCATAAATGCGTGTCGGCACGCCATATTCTGTGCCCAAAGCCTGATGCAATGCCTGCCCCATGCCGTGCAGCCTTTGAAATTCAAATCCGGGGGTATTTTGCTGACCAGATTGTGATGGCACTTTCGCCGGGGAGGGAGATGAAGCCATCATGGCAATGGCGCAGGCGGTATGGGCATTATGGGTGGCGAATTGCGGGTAGATGCAATCACGCGCATTCAGTAAGGCACGTGCACATGCCAGATAGCTAAGATCGGTATTTTCCTTACGGGTGAAGACGGGGTAGCTCTCCAAGCCCATTTCCTGCGCGCGTTTAATCTCGCTATCCCAATAGGCCCCTTTGACCAGTCGTACGGCAATTTGACGGTCATGCTCACGCGCCATAGCTGCCAACCATTGGATCAGCGGCATTGCGCGGCGCTGATAAGCCTGCACCACAATGCCAAGCCCGTCCCAATCGGCCAAGTCTGGCGTGGTCATCAGCGCGTGGATAATCAAGATTTCGGTTTCCAGCCGGTCGGCTTCTTCCGCATCTATGGTCATCGCAATACCGGCAGCCTTTGCGGCTTTTGCCAATATCATCAAACGCTCTGTTAATGCAGGGACACAGGCGTCACGATGGGCATATTCATAACGCGGATGCAGCGCGGACAATTTCACAGATATGCCGGGGCGACGCTGGGGCGCGTCATTAATGAAGCCCTGCTGCCCTAAATAGGTAATAGCATCATGATAAGCAGCAAAATAGCGCTCGGCATCTTTGGCCGTATGCGCCGCTTCACCCAGCATGTCATAGCTATGCGTGCTGCCATTGCTGCGTGCTTTTTTTGATCGTTTCACAGCATCGGCAATGGTGGTGCCCAGCACAAAATGCTCACCCATCATGCCCATCGCCTGTTCGACCGCGCCTTCAAGCACACGGTCACCCAATTTGGCGAGCAGGTTGCGCGCAGCAACACCGCCAGATGCACTGATCCAACCAGCAGAAAGGCGCAGGCCGTTGGTGGCTTGATTGACCAGTCCATAAGGGCTTTTGCCCGCGTGAAAGCCCCAATCGGCATCGCCCAGCTTATCGCGTACCAATATCCGCGCAGTGGAGAAGTCTGGTGTGCGTATCAATGATTCCGCCAGCCGCATAAGCGTTACGCCTTCGGCTGTGGAAAGCCCATATTGCTGTAGCAAAGCATCGACCATGTGCAGCTTATCGGCAGATTGGCGCAGCCTGTTGACCAGCGTTTCAGCTGTATCGACCGCCAATTTGCGCTGGTTCTCATCCAGCTCCAGACTGCTCAACAGAGTGGAAACCACATCTGCTTCAGGGCGCAGATAATCATTGCTAAGATCGGGAATGGCCATAGTGTCAGGCATATGCATATCACTCATCACAAGAGGCAAATCGTGAGTCCCCCATGCGCTTGGAATAGGCAAAAGAAAAGAGGAAAAGCGCGGGCCTGTTTTCGCGTGACCGCCTAGCTTTTGCTCAGCGGTTTTTTCAGTCGATGGTGTAATTGCCTGATGCGCAAGCCGGAAATCGGATCGCGCCATGACCCAGCGATTTGCGATACAGGCCCCAAAACAAAATCACGTTCCCGCATATGGCAATGCGGAATTGTAAGGCTAGGTGAGCACCAAGACAAATCCGCTGCGCAAAATGCTTCTCGCCACAAAATAATGTCCAGATCAAGCGTCCTGCTGGTCCAGCGCCGCCTATGACGGGTGCCAAATTCGCTTTCCATGTTTTTTAGCCAATCCAGCATTTCCAAAGGCTGTAAATTACTGGCAAGGATGATGGCATTATTGGCATAGCTGCGCTGTGATGGACCTATGGGCAGGCTTTCTATGATGGAGGATTGGCGCACAATTTTTGTCGGACCTTCATTTAGCCGCTGCATGGCGCGGACCAGAACCTGTCGTGGCAGGCCATGAATGCGGTGCCTGCGGTTAGAACCCATAGCAATCACGTATAGATAGGCGAGATTAGTGAGATTGGCAAAATCATTATCGGCATTCGGCATGATATTGTCGATATGCGTCATCAGGAAAATTGCCAACCACATTATTTGCCGCTGCTTATGGTTGCATTTCGCGGCATTTGACTCCATTAGTGCGCTCAGAAAATGCTGCGCCGCAGCACGGGCAATCTCTTGCTTTCAAATTTTCATGAATTTTTGCCGTTCCGCACGGCCTTTTAAAGGGTTGCCACTATGGCCATTCATCGCGATTTTAAAAGGGATTGGCTTACCAACCCACGTTCTGAATTTCTGGCCGGTTTGGTCGTTGCTCTGGCTTTGATTCCAGAGGCGATAGGCTTTTCCCTCATCGCGGGAGTTGATCCGCGTGTTGGTCTTTATGCCAGCTTCTCCATCGCAGTGATTATTGCGCTGGTCGGTGGTCGTCCCGGCATGATCTCGGCAGCGACAGCGGCGGTTGCTGTTCTGGTCGGCCCCTTGGTGCGGGGATATGGCGTGGAATATCTTTTCGCCGCGACGATTTTGATGGGTATTTTCCAGGCCATTGCTGGATTGCTCCGGCTCGACCTGTTGATGCGCTTTGTCTCGCGCTCGGTCATTACCGGTTTTGTCAACGCCTTGGCGATCTTGATTTTTATGGCGCAATTGCCGCAATTAACCGGCGATGCACTTAATCTGCCAACCTATCTCATGGTCGCGGCTGGTCTCGCCATCATTTATGGCTTGCCCTATATCACCAAAGCCGTGCCATCGCCCTTGGTGGCGATCGTGCTGATCTCCGCTGTTGCCATCTATTATGGCATTGATGTCAACACGGTGGGAGAGGAAGGCGCGCTGCCCGATAGTTTGCCCATTTTCCACATTCCGCAAATCCCTATCACTTGGGAAACTTTGGTGATTATCGCGCCTTACTCGCTCGCCATGGCAGCGGTCGGACTGTTGGAGTCGCTTCTGACTGCAGGCATTGTCGATGATATGACCGAAACACGCAGCGATAAAAAGCTGGAAACCTATGGCCAGGGCATTGCCAACTTTGTGACTGGTTTTCTGGGTGGCATGGGCGGCTGCGCGATGATTGGGCAGTCGGTTATCAACATCAAATCGGGTGGCCGTCACCGGCTCTCGACCTTTGTTGCTGGTGTGATGCTGCTTATTTTGATCGTCGCATTGGGCCAATGGGTCGCGCTGATCCCCATGCCGGCATTGGTGGCGATTATGATTTTCGTCTCCATCAGCACATTTCGCTGGCAGAGCTTTTTGGAAATTCGCGAGCACCCCCTGCCGTCAAATATTGTCATGGTTGCTACGGTTGCCGTGGTGGTGTGGACGCATGACCTGTCAATGGGTGTGCTGACCGGTGTGCTGCTCTCCGGTATATTCTTCGCATATAAAGTGCGCCAATTGGTGCGCATGGATGTGCGGGTTGAAGGACGCACCCATTTTTATGATTTTGGGGGAGAGATATTCTTCGGCTCGGTCGACCTGATGTATGAGGCGATGGAGTTTAACGAGGACAATATCGATAAGGTGGTTATCGACGTCCATAATGCGCATTTCTGGGATATTTCCGCTATTGGCATGTTGGAAAAAATCGTCGCACGTTTGCAGAAAGAGGGCAAAGAGGTTGAGATTATCGGCTTAAACCAAGCCAGCGCCTCTATGGTGGAACGCTTTAGCGATCATGAAAAACCCTTTGAGAGTCTGGGTGTAGTCGGGCACTAGACCCCCATTTTCTCATTCATCCATAAACACCATGCGGTAAATCCATAAACGTCATTCCGGACTTGATCCGGAATCCAGAGAAACACACGCATTCACTCATGGCACTGGATTCCGGATCAAGTCCGGAATGACGATGGTGCGGGGAGGGGGAGTGATGATGGGGAAAGACGTATAGTACGAAATGACAAGAGTGCGGAATGACGATGGGGGCTGCCGTGCCTTTACGCGGTCATTTACGATCCATCTCATAGGTCGCGGCGGTTTTTCTTGTGAGGGTGCGCATCAGCTACTAGGTTCTCCGCATATTTCAGGTCCGAATAAGGAACAACCATGACCCAGATCACTTTGCACCATCTTGAATATTCCCGCTCAACCCGCATCATTTGGCTGCTGGAAGAAATGGGCATTGCCTATGATATGGTGCGCCATAGTCGTGATGCGACGACCTTTCGTTCTCCTGAAGCATTGGCGGAAGTTCACCCGCTGGCCAAAGCGCCAACGGTTATTGTCGATGGGGAAACCATGGTGGAATCGGGCGCGATCATTGAATATTTGATTGAGCGTTTTGACTCTGGAGGAAAACTTGCCCCTGCGCCTGACGATGCCGATCGTGCGCGCTATCTGGAATGGCTGCATTTTGCAGAGGGAACAATGAGCATGTCGGTCATACTCTCTGCTCTCGCCCCGCGTTTTGGTGGGCTGGGCGATGTGCTGACACCCTTTATCCATGGCGAGGTGGTGAAGTTGCTGAGCTATGCCAATGATGCTGTGTCTGGCCGTGACTTTCTGGTTGGCGATGGCCTCACCGGCGCGGATATTAACCTGTGCTATTTGCTGGAGGTTGCCACGGCGGCACAGCTGATTGGCGACTATCCTGAGCTTGGCCGCTATCTTGCCAAGATGCAGGAACGTCCAGCGTATAAAAAGTCGCTCGAATTGGGCGGACCCATTGTTTTTGCGCCTGCCGCATAAGTTTTGACAGGCTGATCTGTGCGGACAATATTATTGCTCATATTGGCGCTGCTGGCTTTTGCCGGTAACTCGCTGCTGAACCGAGAGGCTTTGGCCAGCGGGGCGATCGATTGGGGCAATTTTACGGGTACCCGGCTGGGTTCGGGTGCTCTATTTTTGATCGTGCTATATGTTATACAGAATCGTAGATGGCCGATGCCGCGCCGTGATGCGGGTATTTCCGGCATGGTTATGCCTGCCGCCTTATTTGTTTATGCCGCGTGTTTTTCATGGGCATATCTTGAACTCAGCGCGGCAACCGGCGCATTGATTTTGTTCGCCTTTGTCCAGATTACCATGCAGGGTTTGGCGATTGCCACTGGCACGCGGCCTGGCCCGTTAGAATGGACCGGGCTCATCATGGCGATGGGCGGTTTGGTCTGGCTGTTATTGCCGGGATTGGCCGCGCCGCCTTTATGGTCTGCCATTGCCATGGCCATGTCTGGCGCTGCTTGGGGCGTGTATAGCTGGCTAGGCCGCGGCGCAGATGACCCGCTGCGGATTACGGCCCGCAATTTCCTGCTGGCCGTGCCATTGGCGCTTGGCTTTCTGTTCGTGACCAGCTTTCCCGTGCATATCAGCGCTTATGGCGTTGTGCTCGCCATTGCATCTGGTGCGATTACATCTGGCCTTGGTTATGCCATATGGTATGCCGTGCTGCCGCATATCAGCGTTACCAATGCAGGGGTGGCGCAATTGTCCGTGCCAGCCATTGCGGCATTGGGGGGCGTAGTGTTGCTGGATGAAGCATTGACATTGCGTTTAGCGATCGGCGGACTGGTTATCTTGCTAGGCATCGGCCTAACAATATTTGCTGGCCGCTCTGCACCAACCAAAAGCTAAAAATGGCAATCTGCTGGTTTTTGGTTGCCGTCTCTGATAATTGACAAACATCACTAAACATATCGGGGGATTTTCAATGAGTGGTAAAGCAGCTAACGGCTTTCAATTTAATCAACCTACAATTGTTGCATTGCTGTATTTGGCGTCATTTGTAACTGGCATAACGGGTATTATTGGCCTGGTGCTAGCGGTTATCTGGAAGGGTGAGGCGGGCAAGTCTTGGGAAGTCAGCCATTATTCTTTTCATATCCGCACTTTTTTGTTCGGTTTATTAGGCTCGATTGTTGGCATCGTTCTGGCGCTGGTATTGATTGGCTATCTTATTCTTTTGGCCGTCACCATCTGGGTTGTGATACGCTCTGTCGTTGCATTGCTGGCCGCACAAAAAGAACAACCAATAGCTGATCCAAAAACACTATTTATCTAAACAAAAGCCTTTGCGTGCTTGATTGTTACGCGGATGTGGCAATCAGGCACCAATAGCGTCACGGACAACGGCAACACCTTGTTCGCGCTGGCGTTTTAATTCCTGCTTCAGCTTGGCCGGGTCTTCGGCAAGGATAAAGCCGAAGCTGACGCCGCCCTCTTTACCAATGGTTGCGTGGTGCAGCTTATGTGCTTGCACCAAACGCTTGGCATAGCCCTTTTTGGGCACCCATTTGAAATAGCGCTGATGCACCAATCCATCATGGATGAGCGTGTAAATCGCGCCGTAAATCATAACGCCAATGCCAATATAGGTTGCGGATGGAAAGGCCCATTCGCCCAGTAGCAGGCGGCTGCCCCATAAGAACATTGAGATGCTGATCACTGCGCCGACAACACCAAATAGATCATTTTTCTCCAGCACATTGTCATGCGGCTCATGATGGTCACGGTGCCAGGCCCAGCCCCAGCCATGCATGATATATTTGTGGCTCCACCAAGCGACAAATTCCATGGCAGCTACAGAGGCTAGAATAATCAAAATATTTATGACGATTTGCATAAGCCCTAAATAGTCGCAGAACGCAGCTTAGAAAAGCGGAAAATATGCAATGTCTGATGCGTATTGCGTGAAATCGTTACGCAGCAATATTGACGAACCCATTTCTGGCTCCGATATGTTGAGAAGCAAATCAAAGGATCATCAATGACAGACAAAACCCCAAAGCAAGATGAGACTGCCGAAAATACAGTAGATTCTCAGGCCAAAGATAACCCAGAATCAGGCAAATGGTCGACCGGTGCCAAAGTTGGTGCGGCTGTCGGTTCTGCGGCCTTATTAGGCGCACTGCTCTATGCGGGCCGCTATGCCATGAAGACCAAGGTTGAACCGCAATCACCATCTGGCGGTGAACCAAAACCACCTGTACCGCCTTCTGGTGAACAATTTGAGAGTGATTGATTCAGGCCTGACCTTAGCCACTGCTTGACCGCTCCCGCCATTAGGATATGGCGTTTTTAGAAAATCATATTCCGGCAACAGGAGAGAATATATGCGCGCTTTGCAATCGCATCAGCCAGGTGGACCCGAGACTTTGACAATTAATGAGGTGGATGCACCTGAAGTTGGCAAGGGTGAGCTGCTGCTGGACGTTAAAGCATGTGCAATCAACTTTCCCGATGCGCTGATCATTCAGGATTTATACCAGATGCGCCCGCAACGGCCTTTTGCGCCGGGCAGTGAAGTTGCCGGCATTGTCGAAGCTGTGGGTGAGGGCGTTACCGATTATGCGCCGGGTGACCGCGTCATAGCTGGCATCGGCTTTGGCGGACTGGTTGAGAAGATCACAGTCCCTGCTGCTGCGGTATATCGTTTGCCGGAACAATTCTCTTTTGAAGAGGGTGCATCTTTGTTGATGACATATGGCACGTCCATCCATGCGCTGAAAGATCGCGGCCATATCAAAGCTGGTGAGACATTGCTGGTGCTTGGTGCCGCGGGCGGTGTTGGTTTGGCAGCGGTTGAACTGGGCAAAGCCTATGGCGCGCGCGTCGTTGCTGCGGTTTCAAGCGAAGAAAAAGCCGAGATGGCAAAGGCCAGCGGTGCGGATGCCACAGTCATTTACGAACGCCAACCTTTTGACAAAGCGCAGTCTAAAGCGCTGAGCCAGCAATTCAAAGAAGCCGTTGGGCCAAATGGCGCAGACATTATCTATGACGCTGTTGGCGGCGATTATAGCGAACCGGCGGTACGCTCTATTGCGTGGGAAGGGCGCTTTCTTGTCGTCGGTTTCCCCGCTGGCATCGCGAAATTGCCGCTTAATCTGACATTGCTGAAAAGCTGTGATGTTTGCGGCGTATTCTGGGGCGCGTTCACTGCGCGTGAACCAAAACGCAATGCCGAAAATATTGCGGAGCTGTTCGACCTTTGGAAGCAAGGCAAAATCAGCCCCAAAATCTCAGAGATATTCAGCTTTGAGGATGCACCAAAAGCCATTGCCAAATTGGCTGACCGTAAGGCACTGGGCAAATTGGTGGTAAAAATCTGATCTGGCCCCTTGCCAGTGCTTGCGCGGTTTTGGCAGGCAAACTATGTTTCATTATATTAGCTGACGATCAACAGTCAGATGTTAGAGGGATTTGTGCATGACTGGTTTTAACGAACGTGAAAAAGCATTTGAAAACAAGATGGCGCGTGATGAGGAAGTTGAATTCCGCATTACCGCTCGGCGTAACAAATTGGTGGGCCAATGGGCCGCTGCAAAAATGAAACTGACTGCGGAAGAAACCGATGCTTATGCAAAATCGGTTGTGCAGGCAGATTTTGAAGAAGCAGGTGATGAAGATGTGATCCGCAAATTATTGGGCGATCTCACATCCGCCGGTGTTGATGTGGACGATGCCGCAGTGCGCGCTGCTCTGGAAGAGCATATGATTGAAGCGCGCCGTCAGTTCACTCAAGAAAATAGCTGAGTTTTCATGCTTGCCGTAAAGTCGCGGCATACCCAAAGAAAGCCTATATTATGCCAATGGCAGCAGAAGATATTAAGAGTATGATTGTCGCCGCCATTCCCGATGCGCAAGTGACGATAACCGATCTTGCAGGGGATGGAGATCATTATGCTGCCCATGTTGTCGCAGAGAGTTTTCGCGGTGTCAGCAGGGTAAACCAGCATAAGGCCGTTTATGCGGCGCTGGGTGGCCGGATGGGCGGAGTGCTTCATGCCTTGCAACTCACAACCGCACTTCCCACTTCATAGACAACACAGCAAAAAGGAATTTTATGATGTCAGACGATATCAACCAGAAGATCGGCAATATGGTCGCCGGTAATGACGTAGTGTTGTTTATGAAGGGCACACCGCTCTTTCCGCAGTGCGGTTTCTCCAGCAGGGCAGTGGCCATTTTGGACCATTTGGCCGTTGAATATGAAAGCGTTGATGTGTTGCAGGATATGGATGTCCGCCAAGGCATTAAGACCTTCTCTGATTGGCCAACCATTCCTCAGCTTTATGTCAAAGGCGAATTTGTTGGCGGTTCTGACATTATGATGGAAATGTTCGAGGCTGGTGAGCTGGCAACATTGATGGATGAAAAGCAGGTCGCCAAGGCTGACCAAGCCTAACATCTGACGTCAATATAATACTGTAATTTGGGCGGCATCTTTCCCTGATAGATGCCGCAGCAACAAAAAAGCCGCGCCTTCTGTCGGGAAGGGCGCGGCTTTATTATTGAAGTGCAGAATTAACGGAACAATATCTGCGCTTCGAAACTCTTGGGGGGCGGCGTAAGAGACCAAAAATACGGCCAACCCCCTATGATGACTGCGACCAAGACCATGCAGTTGCTCTGTAATAAGCATGGTCTGTGCCAGTTTTTCGGGTTGATAGTTTTTCAATCACTTAGATGGTTAATGGGCGCGTAACCTTTGCGCTCATGTAAAATTTACCGACGATTTTGCTGCGATATGCAAAATCGTGTAAGATTTTTGCCAATATTTTCGCACTTTGCAATCGCACTGTGAGCGTTTCTGTGCGCGTTTGAAAACGTATCAGCACATTGCTTCCAAACCATATTTGCGCATCTTTTCGGTCAATGTGGTCCGCTTCAGGCTGAGCAAGCGTGCTGCCTCTGTAATTATGCCATCGGCCTTGGACAATGCGTTGCAAATGCTATCTTGCTCGAACGTCTCAATCATATTTTTCAAATTGATTGGCTCTTCATCATGGGGCCTTTCTGCATATAATGGCGCAGATGGGCCGGGCATGTGTGACGCAGCAAAATGCTGACCATTATCATAGGCCGCAATATTCGCTTCCGCCTGAACCGGCAAAATGAGAGGATGCAGCCCTAGCAACATGCCGACATCGCGACCTGAAATGATGCGATTGCCGAACATGATGGCAGCGCGCTCTGTAAAGTTGCGCAATTCACGGATATTGCCTGGCCAGTCATAAGCCTGCAAATGGCGTATGGCGCTTTCATCAAAGCGCGCGCGGTTGCTTGCCGGCACATGTTTTTGGAAATGTGCGATCAGCGCAGGAATATCCTCAACCCGTTCAGCTAGAGACGGCACCCGCAATATCACTACGCCCAGACGAAAGAAGAGGTCTGCGCGAAATCTGTTATCTGTAATGGCGATGTCGATATCCTGATGGGTGGCAGACACCATTCTGACATTAACGTGCCGTGCGGTGTTGCTGCCTATGCGTGTGATGATATTGTCTTCTAATACCCGCAGTAACTTCACCTGTATGTCGCAGCGCATATCGCCAATTTCATCAAGAAATAATGTGCCTGTATCGGCTTGCTCAAACCGGCCGATCCGCTGCTTCAGGGCACCTGTAAAGGCGCCGCGTTCATGCCCGAACAATTCGGACTCAACCAATTCGCTGGGTATCGCACCGCAATTCAGCGCAACAAAAGGGGCGGATTGCCGGTTGCTGGCATTGTGAAGGGCACGGGCGACAAGCTCCTTGCCCGATCCAGAGGGGCCGCAGATCAACACAGAGGCGTCTGATGCACCTACTCTGGCAATCATATTGCGCAGCGCCAGCACAGCAGGGCTATCCCCGATAATCTTCTGCGTATCTGCTATGGTCTTATCAAAGCCGTGTTGCGAGCCAAGTTGCGGGCCATTTTGCGAGACATGTGTCATTGTCTGATCCCTCTTCATTCAGTGACGGTGTGAGAGAAAGATCAGTGATTATGGTAAATAGAAAGTTAATACCGTTTACTTACAAACACTTATGCGAATAACCACTCCGTTTTGGAGGGGAATTTTGCGTGACTGACCAATATCTTACAGCGGCAAACGATAATTATATCCAAAATGGAGGAAAGCTGAAAAGGCGCTTAAATTGGCCTTTCCCAGCCCTAAAAGCTAAAGAATGGCCGCAGTGTGCCGTATGGCTAATCAACACAAAATATAATGTCGCCCTACATTCCCAGACTATCTCTGCCGTGGAGAATTTTGCTCATGCGCAATTGTGAAAAGCTATTTGCTATAAAAAAGACAGCAATTGCGGCGAATGAAGGCGACGACAAAATGGAAACGGAAATCATGCCTCCTCATAACTCCTTCGGGTCGCCCATCGAAGGCAAAGATGCAAGCCGCGCCAATAAACCTGTCAGCATTAAGGAACGCCAAGGCCTGCGTGCGCAGCAATTAGCAGAGCTAGGCCCGCATATGGATCTGATAAAGATAGCCCGGATCAAAAAGCAATTGGCTGAAGGCGAATATAATATCTCACCCGATCTCATTGCTCTGCACCTGTTGGATGACTCCGCCGGCCAATAGTTTTGCAGTTCATATAGGTGCGTCAAATATTTGGCGTGACAATGGTTTTACACTGTCAAAAACCTGACTTTAGCGTCCTTAATATAGTAAATAACCATTAAAAACATATAGTTAATGTTTCTGGCACGCTGATTGCGAATTCGTTGTCCTATTGATGGGAGAACGAAGATGAAGCATGAATTTTTCGCTGGAAACATAACAAGCAAGGCCCAAGCCCCGGCTTTTGCACGCGACAAGTTGCTGGCGGAATATACGCCATTGGTGCGCCGCATCGCATGGCATGTGCATGGCCGCATGTCACAGACAATCGATATTGAAGATTTAATCCAGATCGGGCTTATGGCTTTGATAGAGGCAGGGCGCGGTTTTGAAGATCGCGGCATTGATTTCAAACATTATGCCAGTGTGCGCGTGCGCGGCGCGATGATTGATAATCTGCGCAGAGAGGCCCGCATGTCGCGCGGCAATATGGCCAATCGGCGCAAATTGGTGGCGACACGCAAATTGCTGGAAGATGCGCAAGGCCATGCTGCGAGTGACGAGCAAATGGCCCGCAAGATTGGCATATCACTGCCCGAATATCATGCCTTGGTGTCTGCCACCGCTTCGGAGCGAGTGGAGTCGTTGGACGATGTTTATTCCGATCACGCCATGTGGTTTGCCGATCAGGCGGAAAGTGCGGACACTTTGGTCGAAAAGGGCCAATTGATGAAAGAGCTGGGCGCGAATATTCGGCAATTGGCGGAAAGAGAGGCGCTTATCCTTCAGCTTTATTTTGTTGAGGAAATGAATTTGGAAGAGATAGGCGCAACATTGGGCATTGGTGCGGCGCGTGTTTGCCAGATTAAAAAGGCGGCGCTTGGCAAGCTGCGCATGAAAATGTCCGCTTAAAGCCTGTAACCGCAGCCTGAGAGCTTCAGGCTGCGGCCAATATTGATATTGACCAAATAAAAACGGCAGGCTGTGTGGGAAACAGCCTGCCGTATTGGGAAAGTTGATAAAGCAAGGACCAGATAGCCCTATCAACGCATGGAGTTATCTTGATCGTTCACCATATATGCCGTGCAAGGGGAAGGTGGCACATGGGATGTTCGATCCGGACAAGCATAAGAACGACAGCCCCGCAAAGATGTTTAGGACAAATTTGCAAAAAAGATGAAATAGCGAATATTGTTCTCAACCGGCGCTTGCCAGCCTTTCCCCAATGGCACATAGATTTGGCATGACAGACACATCCCAAAAAACGGACCCTATTACCGGCAAGCCATTGGTCACCCCTACAGCTGCGGCTACGATCATTGTGGTGAATGATGTTGAAAATGGACCACCTGAATTGCTGATGGTTGAGCGGTCGGGCAAAATGGCCTTTGCTGCTGGTGCTGCTGTCTTTCCCGGCGGCAGGATTGACCAAGGGGATTATATTCTGGCCAAGCGCTATCTTGAGCGTGATGCTGATGATACGCTGCAAGATGAAGCTTTGGAGGATATGGCCGCGCGTATCGGGGCCATTCGTGAAACTGTTGAGGAAGCAAGCTATCCCGTTGCGATGCATGAACCAGCCAGCAGTGAGGCGATTGCCGCTATTCGTGCCGAGGCGGGCCGTGATAGCAATTTTGCCGCCAATGTTGATGCATTCGGGTTGCAGTTACAGCCCGATGCGCTGACCTATTTTGCTCGCTGGCGCCCGCCATTTAATGAGGCACGGGTATTTGACACGCGCTTCTATCTGGCCAGGGCGACACTGGGCAAAGAGATGGCCAAAGTGGATGATACAGAGAACCGCACATTGTTCTGGGCCAGTGCGCAGCAAGTGCTGGACCGCGCAGATAATGATGAATTGAAAATCATCTTCCCGACGCGGCGCAACCTGGAGAAGATTGCGCAATGTGCCAGCTATGCCGAGCTGGTCGACCATGCCAGACATTATCCGGCGCAGCTTATCATCCCCTTTATAGAGGAACGCGGCGGCGAGAAGCATTTGTGCGTGCCTGATGGTCTGGGCTATCCGGTAACCTCAGAACCTATTGGCAAAGCGCTGCGGGGTTAAGCCGAGCAGCTTGCGCCGCCCAATACGCAAAAGCGTGCGCAATGCGGGTGGTTTAGTTTGACGCTCCGTGATGCTTCTTTAAGTGTTTGGCCCATATCAAATTGCGGATCATAGGGCAGCAATGTGCACGCTGCGACTGTCGGTTTATCTGCGCCCTTATGCTTTACCACCATGCGGCTGGACGCACACATGATGCTGTCCGGAGCGACATTCAATATATCCCAACAGGCCGTGGTGATCTCGGCAATATCGGCCTGATCGTCCATTTCGGGAAATTGCATAAACTGGTCCATATTATCTGTATCGAGCCGCAGATTTTCACGGTCAAACAGCGCTTGAAAACCGGCCCGCGCATCGGCATCGCTTTCGTCCGCCAGATGCCGCCCGGCAACCGCAATTGCAAAGCCATTATCGGATAGCCATTTCAGCCCAGATATAGCCTTGTCCCAGCTATTGGCCCCGCGCTCGCCTTCATGGACCGTCTGGCTGTGATGGTCGAGGCTGACGCGTATCGTCAATCGCTCGCCATATTGCGCTTTGATCGACAGCAGTGCATCCTCATGCCGCCGCATCGGGCGCATGGCATTGCTCAGCACTAGCACGTTAAAACCACGCTCAAGGCAGGTTTCGATAATCGCGATCATATCGGGGTTCATAAATGGCTCACCGCCGGTAAAGGCAATTTCCTCGGTGGGCAGATTATCGGCGCGTATTTCGTCCAGATAAGCGACGACTTCATCATGGCGGATATAGACCAAGGCATCATTGGTCGGGCTGCTCTCAATATAACAGGATGCACAGGCCAGATTGCACAATGTACCTGTGTTGATCCACAAAGTGGTCAATCCGGTCATATAAACAGAAGCGCGCGTCTCCCCCTTGGCCGTAACATCAGGGTCCTGAAACTTGGCAGGGTCTAGTCGCGGCGTTTCGGCTAGCGCAAAGGGGCTTACAATATCAGCATTTTTTGCGCGGGTCTTATCGTTGATTTGCGTAGCGATGGGGTTTCTGCCTGTTTCGTGATTCACTGAGCCGCAACAGCTAACAGCGTTCTGTAATGCTTTCCACTGATTATATGTGCAATTAAGTGTACGGCATTGGGCACATTGACAATTCCCTATAAACGGGCCGTCAAATATTGTGGTCATGATATTTAACCATATATGGACAGAGATATTGCCCCAAGCGTCATTTGCATAATCGCATATTTTATAAGGCAACACCCTATGCTGTATTTTATCAAAAAAATTGTGCCGGCCGTTATTACAGTGCTGTTATTCACCCAACCAGCAGCGGCGCAGGATAATGATTTCAATATCTGGACAGGCCAATTTATCGTTGTTGATATTGATGATGATGGCGACTGGTTTGTGCGCGGTGAGGCGCAGGAGCGTTTTACCAATGATGCTGATCGGCTAGGCCAATTGTTGCTGCGCAGCCTGATTGGCTATCGGATTAATGATAACGTGAATATTGGCGGCGGCTATGCCTATATTTTGACAGATCCTGTCGGCCCGGTTGAGCTGAATGAGCACCGTTTCTACCAAGAATTAAATGTCAAACTGCTCAACAAAGAAGGCCTGACACTCGATTCACGAACGCGGCTTGAACAGCGGACTTTCGAAGAAGGCAATGGCACATCGTGGCGGTTTCGCAATTTCGTGCAATTGCGCGTGCCGATCAGCGAAAATAATAAACTGGTGGCCTATACCGAACCTTTTATTGAGTTGAATGAAACGCAGTTTCAGCGCGGCGGGTTAAGCGTTTGGCGCAACTTTGTTGGCGTCTCCATCCCCTTGGCAGAGGGTATTGATGTGGTTCCCGGTTACCTCAACCAAGCGGTGTTCCGCGACGGCGCAGATCGCATTGACCATATCGCCAATGTAAATATCTTCTTCAACTTTTAGGGCGTTCGTTTTGACTGGCAATTGCATATCTGTTTTCGCAAAGAGTGCTTGGTATCTTTTTCTGCCTAATAAGAAGTCCGTTTGCGATCTTGGTTTTGGTCATAAATGTCAGCACGCCAATTGCCGAAAGTGGAAGCAGTCTGTGTGGCCTCTTATATCGTAAATTGGGGGTGGAAGCTGACTTAGACACTTATCATTGCTAACGACAAAAATTAGCTCGAAAGCGGACGGACTTCCTTACGTTAGCAACCTTTTGTATAGATAGCTGATAGCACAACTAAGGCCATACAATTTCATGACAAACGAAGAATGGACATCATCGAGCAGCGCTCCAAAAATGCTCTCGAGACTGCACCAAGAACAACCACGATTCCTCCGCACTCAGATACGTCAACTTCATAAGTTTCTAGTCGCTTGCTGTTGGAAGCATCAACACCTCATTCCACAGGACGGTTTGAGAAATGGATTAAGGGGAGCTGAAAAATATATTGCTGGTGAAATTGGTAATGCCGAATTGGACAGATTGAATTTTTGCGGAAGCAGATGCATTTGCTATCGACTACGCCAAATCTCCAGAAGAAATTTCAGAACTCAAATCGCTGATTGATGGAATTGAGGAGCTTCGCGACTTGTCGTTCGATCAAGCCCGTGCACTACTATTAAAAGCGGCGTACTTTGCAGAAGGATCGATGACTTATCCAAGATTTGATTCCCTACCTTGGATCGACAGTCTCTTTGAATCTGAGTTTCTTTGCCCCGACCTACTTAGAGAGTATTTGTCACCAAACTTATGATCTCTGTTGAGTTGGCAAATCGGAGATGTCTTAGCATTTCAGATGTCCGCTTCTGGCGTGTTGACATCTGGGCGAGGTCAGTTGCGATATTTCACCGGCGGAACTTTGCCAATGTTCGGGCCCACCATTTAGTATATTTGTTGAACACTTTGGCCTCGTCAGAAGCAAAAGCTGCTGCTTTGCTGTGTTCGGCGCGGTTGGGATAGGGGACGATGACGCTGGCTATGCCAAAAGTGTTTGATTTGCCCATAATCGCCATTGACCAAGGCAAGAGCATATCACCCGCATGGGCGCCGACAATGGTTGCGCCAATGACCTTGCCGCCTTTTTTGATGATTTTGACAAAACCATCGGTCGAAAGCTCGGTAATCGCGCGGTCATTATGGGAAAAATCTTCGCGCCAAACAGTGATTTTGTCGCCATATTTTTCGCGTGCATCTTTTTCGGTCAGGCCAACCTGGGCCAGTTCCGGGTCAACATAGGTAACCCATGGCAGCGCTTTATAATTCACCTTGCTGGGCAGGCCCAAGCCGACTTCCAGAACGATGTTGGACCCTTCATAGCCCGATGTGTGAGTGAAGCGCGGCCCTGCGCGGCAATCGCCAATGGCAAAAATATGCTTTTGGGTGGTGCGGCGGCGATCATCCACCAACACGCCGCCTTTATCATAATCGACGCCGGCCTTTTCCAGACCCAGCCCGTCAAAATTCACTTCGCGGCCAGTGGCGATCAGCAAATGGCTGCCGGAAATTTCTTCGCCTGTATCTGTGGTGAGTATCACAGCATCGCCATCTTTGCGCACGGCTTGAGCGCGGGCATTTTCATTGATCACAATGCCTTCACCGCGCAATTTGTTGATCACAATCTCTGCTGCGTCATCATCATCTTTGGGGAAAGGCCGGCCGACAGTGGCCACAGTGACCTGACTGCCCAAGCGGCGGAAGCTTTGCGCCATCTCCATGCCAATAGGGCCGCCGCCCAGCACGATCAAATGCTCGGGCAATTCGGTCAGATCCCAGATATTTTCATTGGTCATATAGGGCACATCATCAATGCCATCTATCGGCGGAACAAAGGCGCGGCTGCCTGTGGCGATAACGATACGCGGCGCGCTAATCTCTTTACTGCTGCCATCATTTAGCGTGACGGTCAGTGTTTTTGCGCCGGTAAAGCTGGCGCTGCCGCGGATGACGTCAACGCCCATTTCTTCAAACCGCTCTTGGCTGTCTTCCGGGGCGATGGTGGCGATGGCGGCATGAATATGGTCGTGCACAGCTTTGAAATCGACCTTGGGTTCAACATTCTCAATGCCGAATTTCTTGGCAGTGCGCATATCATGGGCACGGTGCGCAGCCGCAATAATCGCTTTGGAAGGGACGCAGCCAGTGTTCAAACAATCGCCGCCCATTTCCCCGCGCTCGACCAAGGCCGCATTTAAGCCCAGCATAGCGCAGCCGCCAGCTGCAGTGAGTCCTGCTGAGCCAGCGCCCAGAACGATAATATCATGTGTGTGTGTCATGTCTGCGTTTTCGTTCCTGTCGCGTTACGGGTTACTTTGTGCACAAAAATATTATGCTTGTTCGCAATGGCCTATACCAGCATGTACAAGATTATATCCGTTTTCTTCGAATCAATCGTGCAGGGTTTTATACATGAATATCGAAAATAGCCGCGAATATTATGGGCAAGTGCTTGGTGGGTCTTCTGATTTGAAAACCGATGCCTGTGTAACATCAGAGCGTCCGCCACAGGCCGTCATCACTGCATTATCCAATGTGCATGAAGAGGTGAAATCACGCTATTATGGCTGCGGCCTGATCGCGCCGCAAGCGGTTGAGGGCGCACGCATTCTCGATCTGGGGTCCGGCTCTGGTCAGGATGCCTATATTCTGGCGCAACTGGTGGGTGAGCATGGACAGGTTGTTGGCGTTGACACCACGCCCGAGCAACTGGCTGTCGCCAATAGCCATCATGAATGGCATGCTGAGCGCTTTGGTTATGCCAAGCCCAACACATTGTTTATCGAAGGCGATATTGAAAAGCTGGACCAGCTTGATCTGGAGCCGGGCAGTTTTGATGTCATCGTTTCCAATTGTGTGATCAATTTGGTGGCCAACAAAGCAAAGGTTTTTGCCGATGCCTATCGTCTGTTGAAAAATGGCGGTGAGATGTATTTCTCTGATGTTTATTCTGATCGGCGTGTGCCCGCGGAATTGCTGCAAGATCCTGTTTTGCACGGCGAATGTCTGTCTGGCGCGCTCTATTGGGGCGATTTTACCAAACTTGCGAAACAGGCCGGCTTTGATGATCCGCGCTTGGTGAAGGACCGGCCCTTGGGCATTGGTGATCCTGCGGTTCAGGCAAAGCTGGAAGGGATTAACTTCTTCTCTGCCACATATCGACTGTTCAAGCTAGAAGGTCTGGAGCCGGAATGCGAAGATTATGGTCAGGCCGTGGTCTATAAAGGCAGTGTTGAAGGCGAAGAGCGGGTGTTCACACTCGACAAGCATCACATGATTGAGCGCGGAAAGGTCTTTCCTGTCTGCGGCAATAGCTGGAAAATGCTGGCCGATACGCGCTTCGCGGAGCATTTTGAATTTATCGGTGACTTCTCCACCCATTATGGCGTGTTTGAAGGTTGCGGCGGTGGATTGCCCTTTGATGCTGTTGCCGAGGGCGGCGAAGCTGCTCCGGCCAGTTGCTGCTGATCACCCTTTATAAGGCAATCACATGCGCATTTTGCTAAGCGGTGCAACGGGTCTTGTCGGCGGCGCTCTGGCAGGACGCTTGCTGGATGACGGGCATCAGCTCCATGCGCTGATCCGCGGCTTTGGCAGGCAGGTGCTCGATTTGCAGGGGCGCGATAGATATACCGATATTGCACCATTGCAGGGCGATATCAGGCTGCCTTTATGGGGCATGGATACATTGCCGGATGCGATTGATCTGGTCATTCACTGTGCCGCGACCACTGATTTTGCTGCATCGGCCGATGTCTATGCCAGTGTGAATATTGGCGGTGCAGAAGGCGCAATTGCGTTGGCCCGTCAATATGATGCGCCGCTGCTGCATGTATCGACCGCTTATGTTTGCGGACAGGCTGATGGCCCCGTAGCAGAGGAGGCTGCCCATCTGTCGCGCACTTTCACCAATGGCTATGAGCGATCCAAGGCAGAGGCGGAGCTGCGTGTCATGGCGGCTATGGATGACGGTCTGGTTGCAGCGATTGCGCGGCCCAGCATCATCGCAGGGCAGTTGCACAATGGCGCCATTCCGCGTCAGGATGATTTCTATAATCTCTTCCGCCTCTTTGGTTCGCCATTATTGGGGCAGGTTCCGGCAATAGATGGCGCAGCATTTGCTTTGGTGCCTATCTGCCATGTGGTGGAAGGGCTGAGCGCCATGGCGGGAAATATCGAAAATTTTGCTGGAGATGCTGTGCATCTGGTGGCCGCAAAGCCTTATCCGCTGGCTGATATGCTTGCGCTGGTCGCAGAATATCCCGCAGCATCGCCTGCACATATTGTTCACCTCAGTGATTATGACCTAGCTGCATTGGACCGGCGACAAGCCATGGTGCATCGTAAGGTTGGAGCGCAGTTTTTTGATTATTTCCAGCGCGTGCCGCAATTCGCCAGCGATATTTTGCGCGAAAAGGCCGGTATAGCCGCGCCAGAAATTGACCGCGCTGCGCTGCGCCGCATGGTGGATTATTGCCACGAAACCGGTTTTCTGGATTGGCGCTGATGGTTTTGCTTAACCGCCTTGCAGGTATTGGCCTGATATTATTGGGCGCGGTAACGGCCCTCTATCCAGAGATATTCACTCTGTTGTACCGAGTGGGGCTTGATGACCCAACGGCACGAACGGTTATCGCCGCGATTATAGGCGGCGGTGAAATCGGGATCGGTATTGCGCTGTTCATTAGTTTTGAAAGATCGGCGGAAAACCGTATTGCCGAAGCGCGGACCAAAATTCGCATCAATGCACTTATGATCGGCGCAATTGTTGCTGTCAGGCTGTTTTGGACACTGGCGCACGCCAACTATAATTTTGTTGTCATAACGGAAGTTATTGTCGAATTACTGCTGCTGTTTGCTTTGATATGGGCTTGGCGACGTTGGGCCTTATAATCATGGCTTAACGGATATCGGGGTAGATATCTTTCAGCCTTTCCCGTGCGCCAAATGTCCACATAATGCCGATTTTCAAGTAGAGATAATTGGCCTTTAGCGGCCCCCATTCGGCAATACGGCGATCAGATGTGATGACGGGTTTTAAGGTCAGTTTCACCTTGCCGCGCTGCGCCAGCCTGATGCACAGATCGGCCTCCTCCATAATCGTGGCCTCTGCTGGAATGCCGCCAACCGCCAGATAATCGCTGCGGCGGAAGAACATGGCGTGGTCGCCGAAAAGCAGCCGCACACCCTTAAAAAACAGGCGCGGATGCGTGACGATAGGATACCATGTTTTGACAAAATTATGCGCGGTGGTGAACCAGCGCAATTTGGCGCCGCGAATAATCGGGCAAAAACTGGCCAGCGCCAGTTTCGTTTCGGCCAGGGTCGTGCGCACATGGGCGATAGCATCTGTGGGCAACAGACTATCGGCATGCAGAATCAGCACATAATCGCCATTTGCCTGTGCGACACCATGGTTGATCTGCGGCCCGCGCCCTTTTTCCGGCGCCACAATCGCGCAGAAACCAGCGGCCTTTGCCAAGGCGATTGTCGTGTCTGTGCTGCCCCCATCGACCAACAATATCTCATCTGGCTGCGGGTCCAACGCAGCGATATTGGCTATGGTTGCTGGCAAGGCTTGCTCTTCCTGAAAAGCAGGGATGAGCAGGGTTATAGTCGGGGCGGGCGGGGCTGTGGTCACGGTGCGGCAAATTCTTTAAGCTGCGGCCATCGCTCCAGATCCTCTGGCCGGTCGCAATCGGAAAGTGTTGGCAAGATATAAGGCGCTATGCCGGCCTGTTTCAGCCTATCCAATGTTGTCGGCAGAACCTTGTCCGTGCTCCACGCCATATCGGTAAATAGGAAGGGCAGGGGTTTTTGCATACCGATCAGATAATAGCCGCCATCTTCGGCCGGACCAATAACAACCCGATTTTCCGCCAGAGCGGATATCGCCTCATCCAATATTTCGGCGGACAGATCAGGTGTATCTGCGCCAAAAAATATTTGCGGACCATCAATTTGTGCGGCCAATAACCGCGCTGTCAAATCCCCCTCTGGCTGTATCGCCAGATCAGGCTTATCGCCCAGCCATTCCCGAAAAGCGGCTATATCTGCGCCGGTATAATGCACGGTCACATTATGCCCGCTCTCCAGCAGCAGGGCGCATGTCCGCCCTGCCAAATGGCGGTGCAGATTGGCCGCCCCTTGCGCGCCCAGCGCGGGGATAAGGCGCGTCTTGGCAAAACCGGGCACAGGATATTTCGCAAACAGGCTGAGAAGAGGTGCAGTCATGGCGATCAGCAATAAGGTAATTCGTTAGCGAAACAAGGGTTGCATTGCATCGCATGCGCCATCATGGTCCGCGTCCACACAGGCTATAAAGAGGTGATATGATGGCCGACATCATTCTCTATGACTATATTCGCTCGAC
Organism: uncultured Sphingomonadaceae bacterium; assembly: GCA_947503245.1. GTDB lineage: Bacteria > Pseudomonadota > Alphaproteobacteria > Sphingomonadales > Sphingomonadaceae > Alterisphingorhabdus. The sequence goes on along the minus strand of CANNCV010000002.1, from coordinate 439,711 downwards.
CGCTGCCTATCGCGTGCGTCTGGCGTTGAATGTGAAGAATATTCCCTATCGTTCGCTATCCATCAACCTGTTGGAAGGTGAGCAAGGCGGCGCGGCGTATAAAGAGCGTAACCCGCAAGCATTGGTGCCGATGCTGAGCATAGATGGGAACGAACTGACACAGTCATTGGCGATTATTGACTATCTGGATAGCCACACCCCTGCGCCTGCCATGCTGCCCAAAGACCCGGTAAAGCGGGCCAAGGTGCTGGCGCAGGCCATGGGTATCATCTCTGAAATTCACCCGATAAATAATTTGCGCGTCTGGCAATATCTTAAAGACCCGTTTGGCCATTCACAGGATGATGTTGTGCAATGGATGCATCACTGGATGAATTTGGGTTATCAGGCGCTGGAAAAAACGGCACCAGACCAAGGCATATTTGGTGGTGATACGCCCAATTTGGTTGACATATGCCTGACTGCACAAATGTATAATGCAGAGCGTTTTGGCCTGCCAATGGATGATTTCCCCAAATTGTCACGCATTCATAAAGAGCTAGGCGCATTGCCTGCTTTTGTGGCGGCTTATCCTGACAATGTAATTTTTGAGTGAGACCAATGAAAAAAACTTTGCTTTTGGCTGGCATAGCCTGGGCTGCGACATATCCCCAAATGGCGGCAGCGCAGACACAAGATCAAGAGGCGGAGCCTGATCTCTGCCAATTGGTTGATTGTTCTGTTCAGGATGATAACCGGCGGGCTAATGTTCCTGAGGCGATTACGCCTGTCACCATTGATGATATTGTGGTCATTGGTGCGCCATTGGATAATCCGATTGGCGACCGTGCTTATGCCATCAGCAATATTGGCCGTTTTGCGCTGGATAATGAGGCCAGTGGCCGCATTGAAAATGCTCTGCGCAATTTGCCGGGCTTTCAGCAATTCCGTCGTTCTGATTCCCGATCTGCCAACCCGACCAGCCAAGGCGTAACTCTGCGCGGACTGGGCGGCAATGCCAGCAGCCGCGCGCTTCTAACATTGGATGGCGTGCCGCAGGCGGATCCCTTTGGCGGCTGGGTCAGCTTTCCCGGCTTTGATGCTCTGGCGATTGATAATATTCGCGTGCGGCGCGGCGGCGGTACGGGCAGCGCAGGGCCGGGCGCTTTGGCCGGTACGATTGACCTGACCACACGCGGGATTTCTGGTGGCAGCCGCTATGACGCGGCATTGGCCTATGGCAGCCGCAACAGCGTTGAAGGCAATGTCGAGATTGCGCAGCAATTGGGCGCGGGCGGCCTGATCTTTTCTGGCCAATATGCGCGTGGTGACGGGTTTATTCCTGTGGTGGAAAGTCAGCGCGGCAGTGTTGATCGCGGCGCGGAATATGAACAATTTGGCTTTGGGCTGCGCTTTGTCGCGCCAATCAGCGCTGATACTGAGGTGCAGACCAGTTTTCGGGGCTTTATTGACCGGCGAGAGCGCGGCTTTGCCTTTAGTGAAAACAGCAATGGCGGTGTTGATGCCAGTGTGCGCATTGTTTCTAAAGGCGATTGGCAATATTCGGCACTTGCCTATCTGCAATTGCGGGAATTTGAGACAAGTTTTGGCGCTGTTGCTGCTGACCGGAATTCTGTACGTCAGGTTCTGGACCAGTTTGATGTGCCATCAACAGGCCTTGGCGCGCATGTGGAGCTGCGCCCTCCGGTTGGTGACAATGCTGAGCTACGCATTGGCGGTGACTGGCGGCGCACCATTGGTGAAACCAATGAACAGTTTTTCTTCCAAAATGCCATTCCCCAGCGCGGACGTATTGCGGGCGGGCAGACCGATACTGTTGGCGGCTATATAGAGGGCAGTTGGCAAGTGACGCCCGACTTGCTGCTGACCGGCGGCGGGCGATTGGATTATTGGTCGATCAGCGATGGATTGCGCCGTGAATTTGAACTGGTTTCGCCTTTTCCGGGCGCGCTGCGCAGTCTGGATGAATTTGCGGACAGAGATGGCACAGAAGCAACCGGCCGTATTGGCTTTGCTTATGATGCGGCCAGCCTGTTGACCCTGCGCGGTGCGGCCTATCTGGGCTGGCGCTTGCCAACGCTAAACGAATTATATCGCCCGTTTAGGGTGGGGCCGGATGCAACAGCAGCCAATGAAAATCTGGCTCCAGAGCGCGTGCGCGGGGTAGAGCTGGGCTTTGACTGGGAGATTGCGACCTTATCGCTGAGCGGTACGGCGTTCTATAATGTGCTGGACAATGCCATTGCCAATGTCACGCTGGACCAGGGGCCGGGCCTGTTCCCCGGCGTCGGCTTTGTGTCAGGCGCAGGGGTGTTTCGCCAGCGCCAGAATCTTGATGAGATTGAATCGCTTGGTGTTGAACTGGATGCCGTATTTGATGTTGGCAATTTCTCTTTCGGGGCCAGCTATGCCTATGTCGATGCAGAGGTTGTTGGCACCGCTGCGCAAGCGGCGATTGATGGCCTGCGCCCCGCACAGGTGCCGCGTCATTTTGCCAACGGCTCTATCGGCTGGTATCCATCAGGCGGTAATAGCGGTGTCACCACAACGCTGCGTTATGTTGGCGGCCAGTTTGAGGATGATGGCAATACCCGCTTGCTGCGTGATGCATTCAGCATTGATGCGCGCGGCGTATATGAAATTAATGATGATCTTTCCATTGAAGCGCGGGTTGAAAATCTGTTTGATGAGGAAATTCTGGCAGGCATTAGTGGCGGCGGCGTCATTGAAAGAGCAAGGCCGCAAACATTCTGGATTGGTTTTCGTATCGCTTTAGATTGAGTCCGCTGATCTTTTGGCATAATCAGATATTGAAATGACCAAGAGAAACACAAAACCCTTAGCAGATTTTCTGCCCTATCAATTATCCATTACCGCCAATGCGGTCAGCAATTTGATCGCACGCGAATATGAAAGCCGTTTTGGCTTAAAGATATTTGAATGGCGGATCATGGCTGTCTTGGGGGATGTTGGGCAAGCGACACAAAGCGCGTTGGTCGATTTTACCTTGATGGATAAGGTTGCGGTCAATCGAGCATGCAAAGTGCTGGCAGACCGGCAATTGATAGAAAGGCGCCCCCATGGCAGCGACCGACGTTCGCACCAGCTTCAACTGACCAGTGCCGGTAATGAACTGCATGATGAGATTATGCCCTTGGCGGTTGAGATTGAAAAACGCCTATTGGGTGAGGTGACAGCAGAAGAACTGGAAATGCTGACCACGACATTGCTGCGCCTGCGTGATGCCAGCAAAGAGCTGATTGACGCAAATTAAGCTGGCATAACCGCTAGGCCGTGCTGCACACTGCCAGACAATTTACGGGCCAGATCTTGATTGATACGGGCTCTTAGCGCATTATCAATATCAGGCCATTTCTGGCATAATGTATTCAGCGCTGCCTTATCCCATGTTAGAATCTCAATATTCTCACGGGCAATCACATCGGCTGTTGCCGAGCCGCTCAGCAGCCAGGCAATCTCTCCCACGAAATTGGATGGGTGCAAGAGGAATGTCTCACCATTTTTGATGATCTGTGCCTCGCCTGATACGATATAATGCAGCTTATCGGTTGCCTTTCCGCCGCGTAAAATCATACGTCCTTTTTCGGGATGCACAGTCTCTGCAATCTTCAATAATCGGCGAAATTGTCCCGGGGAGAAGTTGGCGAAGTCCTGATAGAGGTTTTTGTCCTTCTCGGTCATTTGCCAAGTCGTTCGTTCCAGCGCGATGCGTGTCATGACGACGATATTAGCAATGGTCATCAAAACGGTCGATGCAATGGCGAACCACAGAGTTATTTCCGGTACGGTGAGATAATAGACGATATAGAAGATATTGCCCAGCAAGGTGAGGGCTCTCAGGCTCAATTCACCGCGCAAAGCAAAGGCGATTATGTAGCAAACAGCGCCAATATTTATCAGCATTGTCCCGTCAAACCAGGTCATGACCGTCTTCTTCCCCCAAATATGACGCGCCCTGCGCCATCTATAGCGCAAGCGTGAGGCTGGTCAAAGACGGCAACATCATCTTTTGCTTTTGCCATTGCAATTTTCGTAAAAATGCATATAGTTTCAAAAGATACTATATTGCCCCATATATTCGGAGTCCGCCTTATGAATGCCCCGACCACCGCCAAAGCTGGCGAAAACGCTACAGAATTTGCCAATCCCGCTGGACTTGATGGCTTTGAATTTGTCGAATTTTGCGCCCCTGAAAGAGGCCAGTTAGAGCCGGTATTTGCGGCAATGGGCTTCACCCATGTTGCATCACATCGCAGCAAGCAGGTTGATCTTTGGCGGCAGGGCGGCATCAATCTGATCGCCAATTATGAGCCGCGCTCTGCGGCGTGGTTTTTTGCGCGTGAACATGGGCCGAGCGCGTGCGGCATGGCATTTCGTGTAAAGGATGCACGAGCAGCCTATGACCATTTGATTGCACAGGGTGCCGAGCCAGTCACGGTGGAAACCGGGCCGATGGAATTGCGATTGCCTGCCATTCGCGGCATTGGCGGCGCCATATTGTATCTGGTTGATAAATATGAGGGCAAGACAGGCCATGATGACCTGACCATCTATGATATTGATTTTGAATATCTGCCCGGTGTTGAACGGCGCCCAGAAGGTGCCGGTTTTGAGCTGATCGACCATTTGACGCACAATGTTTATACAGGGCGCATGGCCTATTGGGCCGATTATTATGAGAAGCTGTTTAACTTCCGCGAAATCCGCTTTTTTGATATTAAAGGCGAATATACTGGCCTTACATCCAAAGCGCTGACCGCGCCTGATGGCAAGATCAAGATCCCGCTCAATGAAGAGGGTGAGGGCGGCAAGGGCCAGATTGAGGAGTTTTTGCGCGAATTTAACGGTGAGGGCATTCAGCACATTGCTTTGATCTGTGATGATTTGATTGGCTGCTGGGACCGTCTGAAGAAATTGGGCGTGCCATTCATGACCGCGCCGCCGGCCACCTATTATTCCATGCTGGATGAGCGTTTGCCTGGCCATGGTGAAAATGCGGATGAGCTGAAAATGCGTGGCATCTTGCTGGACGGCACAACCGAAGGCGGAAAGCCGCGCCTGTTGCTCCAGATTTTTGCCGAAGCGCAGGTTGGCCCTGTTTTCTTTGAATTCATTCAACGCAAAGGTGATGACGGTTTTGGCGAAGGCAATTTCAAAGCCTTGTTTGAAAGCATCGAACGTGACCAAGTCGCGCGCGGTGTCTTGGACGCTGGATAAGTCATAGCCAGATAAACCGACCTAAACAAACTGGCCTAAACTAACCGTTAGCCCTTAGCTTGTCGAAAGGCGTTTCTACATGATGGAAGACGGGCTTCGACAGGCTCAGCCCTAACGGTTATAAGATCAAAGGAGTGTATAATGACCACCACAGCCCCTAATATCTCCCGCATTCACCATGTCGCCTATCGCTGCCGTGATGCGAAGGAAACCGTTGAATTTTATGAACGGGTGCTGGGCATGAAATATACCAACGCCTTTGCAGAGGACCATGTGCCCTCAACTGGCGCATATGACCCTTATATGCATATCTTTCTTGATTGTGGCGGCGGCAATGTGGTTGCCTTTTTTGAACTGCCCAATCAGCCGGATATGGGCAAAGACCCCAACACACCGGCCTGGGTGCAACATATCGCTTTTGAAGTGGCCGATCTGGATGCTTTGCTGGCCGCGAAAGCGCATATTGAAGCGCAGGGTATTGATGTGCTCGGCCCCACATATCACGGTATTTTCCGCTCTATCTATTTCTTTGATCCTAACGGTCACCGTTTGGAGCTGGCATGCAATATCGGCACGCAGGAACAGCATGACGAGTTGCTCCGTGTAGCGCCTGCTATGCTGGAAGAATGGAGCAAGACCAAAACCGCGCCTGCGCATGCCCAGTGGCTGCATGTCGATCCGGATGCCCCGAAACCGGAATAATAGAGCCATCATACGCCATTAGGGCTGTATATGTTGAAGCCCTTTATCCGTAACGAGAGACGCCCTTCGACAAGCGCAGGTCTAGCGCTATAATGGCTGTAAAAGTGTTAATAGGTAAGGAACCCCAAAGATGAAACTCGCTTCCCTAGAATCTGGCCGTGACGGCCGCTTGGTTGTCGTATCCAATGATCTGGCTTGGTATGCTGATGCTACGCATATTTGCCCGACATTGCAGTCTGCACTGGATGATTGGGACAATATCGCTCCGCAATTGGAAGTATTGGCGCGTGATCTGGAGCATGAAACTATTCCCATGCAGCGTTTTCACGAGCATCAAGCGGTCGCACCTTTGCCGCGGGCTTTTCAATGGGCCGACGGTTCCGCCTATGTGAACCATGTGGAACTGGTGCGCAAAGCACGCGGCGCTGAAATGCCGGAAACATTCTGGACGGACCCTTTAATGTATCAGGGCGGCTCTGATGATATGCGCGGCGCGCGGTCCGATATCATATTGGCGGATGAGGCTTGGGGCTGCGATATGGAGGCAGAGATTATTGTGGTCACAGGCGATGTACCGCAAGGCATCACTGCTGACGAAGCCCGTGGCTATGTGCGTCTGGTTGGCCTGGTGAACGATGTGTCTTTGCGCAATCTTATTCCCGGTGAATTGGCCAAGGGCTTCGGCTTTGTGCAATCCAAACCGGCCAGCGCCTTTTCCCCCGTTTTTGTAACGCCCGATGCGCTGGGTGATTTCTGGCAGGATGGCAAATTGCACCGCACATTAGAGGTTGACCTGAATGGCGCACCATTTGGCCGCGCGGTTGCCTCTGATGATTGCACTTTTGATTTTGGCGTGCTGATCGCGCATCTGGCCAAAACGCGCAATATTGGCGCTGGTTCGATTATCGGCTCCGGCACAGTATCAAACCGCGATAGCGATGGTGGCCCTGGCAAGCCTGTGAGTGAGGGCGGGCTGGGTTATAGCTGCATCGCTGAAGTGCGCATGGTCGAGAAGATCCAGACTGGCGATTTTAAGACCGGTTTTCTGAAATATGATGATGTGGTCAGAATTGATGCGAAGGACGATAATGGCCATAGTATTTTTGGCGCTATTGAACAGACCGTAAAGCCACTGCCAACGCAATAAGTTCTTAAGGCTGGCGTTTCGCGCTGAGTGAATATGAAGAAGGGCGCAATGTTTGCACATTGCGCCCTTTTTGGTGCCGGATCACAAGCCCCCACGGACCCGGTGACCAAATTGTATATCAGCCCAATGCGTCGGTGATCGAACAGGCCGCAGGGCCCAGAATAACGATGAACAGCACTGGCAGAATGAACATAATCAGCGGAATGGTCATAATCGCTGGCAAACGTGCGGCTTTTTCCTCGGCACGCATCATCCGCTCATTCCGGAATTCTGCGGACAGAACACGCAGGGCAGAGGCCAATGGCGTACCATATTTCTCTGTCTGCACCATGGTTGTCACAACGCCCTTAATCGCTTCCAGATCGACACGATAGGCCAGATTTTCAAAGGCCTGACGACGTTCAGTGAGAAAGCTCAGCTCAATTGATGTCAGGGCAAATTCGTCACCCAGTTCAGGGTAAGCGCGGCCCAATTCTTTGGCGACACGGTTAAAGGCGGAATCGACTGTCAAACCGGCTTCTGCGCAGATAACCAACAGATCAAGTGCATCAGGCAAGCCTTTGCGGATGGCGTCGGTTCTTTTGGAGATTTTGTTCTGAACGAACAAATCCGGTCCTTTATAGCCCAAAAGCGTAGCGACGGCGAAACCGCCAAAGCGTTTAAAGGGCGTCAGGTCGGGCCATAATTCAATGCCGTAGATCAACAGGGCAGCGGTACCACCAAGCACGATAGGCAAGATCAAGCGACCAAAGATAATAGCAACAGCAGCATCTTTTGACCGGATGCCAGCCTGTGCCAGCTTTTGCTGCGCCATTTTCAGCTGTTCGTCCTGCAAGACGCTGAGCGAAGACAGGAATGACCGCATTCTGTCCGTCGTCTCATTCTTTTGAATGAGCTTGGCGCGCTTTTTGGTCGATGCTGTAATACCAGCCTTTAGCTGCTCACGGCGTTCGTTCAGCGATTTTACCCGCTTGGCCATGGGGTCGCGAACAGTGGTCGCTGCGTAAATGGCAATCATCACAGCAAAAGCAGCGACGGCGGCCAATAATGTGGCGACCCAAATGACGTCCACACCCAGCAAGGTCGGGCCAGCTTCTGCGCCAGCAGCAAATCCGGAATTGGCAAGAATAAGACTATTGATCATATTTCGAAACTCACCATTCTGGACATGATGAAGGCGCCGAGGCCAAGCCATACAAGGCCGCCAAGACCCGTCACCATCAGACGTTCTTCATAGAAGAAACCGCCAATATAGCTTGGGTTGATGTAATAGATCATAGCAAAGACGATGAAGGGCAATGAGCCAACAATATAAGCCGATGCCTTTGATTCCGACGACATGGCACGAATTTTCAGCTTCATCTGCGCGCGTTTACGCAGCACATCGGACAGGTTGGCGAGTGTCTCTGCCAAGTTACCGCCTGTTTCACGCTGAATAGCCAGAGTAATGCAGAAAAAATTGAATTCAGGCGTGTTCAGTTTCTTGGCGCTGCCTTCCAGAGCGTCTTCCATAGTACGACCGATTTTGATGCGCTCGGTCACTTCTTTAAACTCTTCACCAACAGGGCCTGGGATCTCTTTCGCAACGACGCCCAATGTTTCCGTTACCGGCAAACCGGAACGCAAGCCGCGGACCAGCAATTCGATGGCATCTGGAAAGTTGCTGGTAAATTTTGAGACGCGTTTGTTGATGAGAAAACCAATCACCATGTGCGGCAGGCCAAAACCAATCGCCAAGCCTATGAGCAAGGCAAGCATAGGGCTGCCCAATTGGAAAAAGACCAGCAATGCCAAAATGACGGCGATGGCAAGACAGGTATAAAGATATTGCGATAACGTCCAATTCTTACCAGTTTGCGCAAGACGATTGGCCAGAATCTCGACCTTTGTCATCTGGCCTTCATTGTTGGTAAATTTTGGCTTGCGTGCAGCAACAGCTTTGCGCATTTGCGCTTCCACTTTTGCGTTGTCACTATCGCTGTGCCGCAATTTTAGATCGCCCAGGCGCCGCGAACCCTCTTTTTCAATAGAAGGTCCGGAGAAGCCAAATATCAGCAGTACCAAAATCGCGGCAACACCGACAAAGAGCAATCCTATCTGCAATAATTCTGGCATTATAATCCCCTGGCCACAGTCAACATACTGCGCAAGTCAGCTTATTTTTGGTCTTTTTTCGGCTTTGATGGCAATAGTGACGAGAATGCGCCAAATTTACCCAGCAGTGACTTTTTCGCGCCGCCGCCTTCTTCTTCATCGGCCTCATCTTCGGCTGCGCCCAAAATGCGTTCGCCCAATGAGCTGACAATGCCTGATACCTTGCTGTTCTTACCTGCAACAACCAAGGCTTGGCCAAGTTTTGCAGCAGCAGCAGCGGCTTTATAATCTGCCGGAACGACGAAATCGATCTTGCGTTCAATTGATGATTCAAAATCAGATTTTGTAATTTCCAAAGCGCCCGGTTGAACCTTATTGGCCACCAGAATGATTTTGGAATGCGGCGCGTTTGATTTCAGCCATGACAATATGCGTATTGCATCACGTGCTGATGCCAGTGTCAATTCGGTTACTAGCACAGTCACATTTACATCGCCAATGAGGTGCGGGAAATTGACCAGCATATTGCGCGGCAAATCGATCATCGTCGCTTCAAAAGATGCGCGAAACTCTTCCTGCAATTGGAAGAAAGCCGCACCATCGGTCATCAGTGGAGAGCTAATCGGTGCTTCCGCTGACAATATCGACAATTTCTCATTGGCTTTGATCATTGCCCGTTCGATGAACAGGCCATCAATCCGGCTTGGATTGTCGATAGCATCGGTGAGACCACGACCAGGCTCCAGATCCATTACCAAAGCGCCGGTTCCAAAGTGGACGTCGAGATCAAGCAGGGCGGTTGTGCGGTCTGCATTCTGGCTCATATACCAAGCCAATGATGTCGCAATCGTGCTGGCGCCAACACCGCCGCGCGTGCCGATAACTGCAGTTGTAATATGCGGGAGCTCAACAACAGGCTCGTTTGACTTTGGCGCTAGGAAAATAGCCTGCGCCTGAGCAAAGGAATCACGCAATTGATCGGCCGAAATGGGTTTCAGCAAATAATCATGCAGGCCGCTGGCCACGAGATCGCGATATAGGCGGACATCGTTGACCTGACCCATGGCGATCACAACAGTGCCTGGTTCGCAGACTTCTGCAAGGCCATTAATGTCGTTGAGCGGATCGCCGGACTCCGACATATCGACCAGCAATATGTTGGGGCTGGCTGCAATAGACAGTGACTGGACTGCATTGCGCAGGCCGCCCTGATTACATTTCTCAGCAGCCCAGCCCATTTCTGTTGCTACTGTGCGAACAATGTCGAGTGTCGCATCGTCACATATATAGGCGGAAAAGGCGTCGCGTGTGCCAGCTCCCGCTGGATTAAAAGGTGCGTTCATCTGTTTATCCTCCTATTAGTCGCCGCCGCCGCCACCAGCACCGCCGGTAGTGGTTCCGCCGCCAAGGCCATTAGCGCCCGTTGGCGCGGCCTCTCTTTGTGTTCTGATGGCTTTGCTTGCAGTGTCGGCATCGGATGTTCCGCTGCCATTACCGCGCACCAGATCCTCTGGATCGGCGACCATTGCCGCGACATTGGAATTGAACGCGCAGCCGAAATTGCTGCTTGTCGCATTGTTGAAATTGGTTTCGCTGACCGAAGACCAGTCAGGACAGCCCGGTACACGTGCTGATGACCGGCTAACCACGACACGGACATTGCCCGAAGCGATATTGCCAACAGTGATAGGCGCGGTTTCGGAAACCAAGATGCCATGGCGCGATGCCGCAGCCTCAACCAATGCGCGGACGCCGCGATTGGTACCCGGATCTTCGATTGATACACGGTCCCCATAGCTGAGCTCCATAGCATCAAACCACTCAGCAAGACGTCGCTGCTCAACGACCGGCAATGTGCCGCCACGTGTTTGCAGATCCAGAACCACATTGGTCCGGCTCACAATCGGCTGATGGACTGAGTTCAAAGTGCGGTTGCTTGCTGTATTGCTGGTGCAGGCTGCTGCAGACAGGGCCAATCCGGCAATCAGGACGGATGAAATGGTTTTGTTCGTTTTCATTTTCATTGTCGTGATCCTTTATTCGAAAGTGAAGCCAGGGCCTGCAGAGGAATTGCTTTCCTTACGTGCCAGTTTCTTTTCGGTTTTTTTCTTTTCGGGTGCCGGTGCAGCAGGTGGCTGTGTCAGGCTTCCCAATTCTGGTGCGCTGGAGTTTCCGCCTTGCCCTTCAACAGAAGGTTTTGGACGATCCCCGCCGCTAATCCCGTCAGTTTCCTGATTGAGCAGCAAGCGTTGAAGGTCATTGGCATTCTGGAAAGCATCGGTTGGCAGTTTAATGTCATTAGCGTTGACTGGCTTGACCAGATAAGGCGTGACGATAATGACCAATTCGGTTTCACCGCGCTGGAATGAGTTTGACTTGAACAAATTACCCAAAATCGGAACATCGCCCAAACCTGGAGCTTTGCTAACCGTATCTTGGACATTGTTGCTCAGCAGACCAGCGATCATGAAGCTTTGACCCGAACCCAGTTCAACGGTTGTTTCTGCTCGGCGAATTGTCAGGCCGGGAATGGTAAATCCGTTAAGAGAAACCGAGCCTGATGCGGAAAGTTCGGAAACTTCTGGACGAACGCGCAGTGAAATACGGCCACTGTCCAAAACAGTCGGCGTATAGGCCAGGCTGACACCAAAGTTGCGAAACTCGACAGTGGTTGTGCCCAATCCTTGTGAAATCGGTATTGGGAATTCACCACCAGCCAGAAACTCTGCTGTTTCACCGGACAAAGCCGTCAAATTGGGTTGAGACAATGTGGTAACCAGACCCGTTGTTTCGGCAAGGTCAAATGCACTTGCAATGTCTACACCAAATAAACGACCAAGACCTGCCAAAGTGGTGCCGCCGCCAATGCCGTTGACAACAGTTGCACCATCATCGCCTGCTGTAACACCAACGCCTACCGGACCACCGGGAGAGAATTGTACAGCTGGACCGCGGCCGGTTGTTACACCGAACTGGAAGCCGCCTGTTGCATCCGCTGATTGCAGGTTTGCACCAATATTTTTCATCAGTGAGCGGCTGACTTCGGCGATACGGACCTGCAAATTGACTTGCAGCGGAGTCGCTGTTTTCAGGCGACTGATAACCTGTGTCTCATCGCCGACAAATGCCTGAACCAGACGCTCTGCCTCAGCAATATCGGTTGGCGAACTCACAGTGCCGGTCAACAAAACCAGGCCGTTTACAGTGGCAACACTGATTTTCGCTTTCGGCATGGCGATTGTGAGCATTTGATCGATAGAATCGATGTTGGAGCCAACGCGGATAGTTGCCGAGTAAACGACACGGCCTGCTGCGTTGCTGGCATATAAGGTGGTTTCCCCGCCAGATTTGCCAAAAATATAAAGCTGACGCGAATTTTTGACCTGAACATCGGCAATCTGGTCATTGGCAATGAACAGATCGGTAATGCTGCCGGGAAGGCTGATCAATTGTCCGCGGCCAATGGAAAGAACGATTTCGCTATTGGCTTTGGTTGCGGTCTGCGCTTGTGCCGGTGCATATAGTGCGCCTGCAGAAGCCCCCATCAATGCGACCGAGGCCGCGAGATAGCTACCCGCCGTAGCTTTGGTGAAGCGTTTGGTGAAAGACATGTTAGTTACCTCCAACGGTTACAGTGGTCACAGCTTTGCCCCGTGATACACGGACCGTGGGTTTTGGTTTTGGTGGTGGACCCGCTGCAGGAATGCTGGAAACAGGAGCTTTTGCGCCCCCGCGAGCAGGTTTTGCGGAAGGCAGGTTACGGCGCTGAAAGCGTGATACGTCACCGCCGGTTACGAATGTTGCATCGGTATCGACAGGGCGCACCGCAACGTTACGAAGAAACTTCTCTTCTTCTTCGGGATCGGCACCATCGGGCAGGTCAAGCTCACCCGCTGCAATCGCGCGTTCCAGTTCGGCTTCATTGTCTGCGATGGACCGCAGTGACAGGCTCAAAACGCCGATTGTTTGCGCCACAGCAATTTTCTCGCCGATCTTTGGCGTTACTTCAACGGTAACCGTGTTGAACTTGCTCACCACCTGATTGCCTTCAGAATCTTGCGAATTTGTCCGTTGACCGGTTGCAAGTACGCGAAGGTTGCGGATGATTGTTTCAGACGCTTTCAGGTCTGGACCATCTTCACCCTTAACAGATTGAGTAAGAACCAGATCGATGCGGTCTCCCGGAAAAACAAAGCCGGCAACGCCTGTACGCTCTGACACAGGAACAGTAACGGCCCGCATTCCCGCGCCAAGTGCAGCAGCAAGGAAGCCGCGATCACCTGGCTTTACCAGAGAACCCTGGGTTACAGGCTGGCCAGCAGTGATAGGGTTGCGAACAACTGTACCTAAAAGAGCTTCACCATTGGTCGTTTCCTCAAGGAAATATGCCTGCTGGATCAATTCTTTCGGCCATGGTTGAAAGCTGAAAGCATCAGGGGTGATGATCGTCCCAACCGGCAATGCCCGGTTTGCAACGAGAACACGGTCCCCTTCTTCAACGTCAACTTCCGCTACATTTGCAACGGCCTGTGGGGCCGAAGCGCCTACGAAAAGGCTACGTGCAAGAAATGCTGTCCCCAACGCTATGACCAGCGCACCGACCAGCAATATAATTTTCTTCTTGTCCATAATGTAACTGCCTCCATGCAGCTCCGAGAAATGTGTGTGTTTGTCTTAATCAGGTAAATTGGTTAAAATATCGTTCGCCAACTATCCAAAAACCTCCAAATGCAATGGCCAGACCATATGGAATCTCCAGTTTTGCAGAGGATTTGCGGATTTTGTGTATGGTCGCCATGATGAGTGTAAGAGCGCCGCCTGCCAGTGACATGATCACCACAAGCTTAAGAATTTCAGGGAATGGAAACCAAAGCGCCAATGCGCTTAGCAGTTTGACATCCCCGCCGCCCATTGCGCCAATGGCGAACATTGCCGTAAATATAACAAAGACCCCGCCAGCGACGGCCAATTGCCAGCCAATGTCCGGCCATAGGTCATAGCCACTCGACCACCAGAAAATGGGCGCGGCCAATGCTATTCCGGCATTAAGCCAATCTTCGATCTCGCGTCGTTTAGCGTCGGTATAGCAGGCGTGAATCAGGGCAATTGCCAAGGCCGCCAGCAGTCCGTATGAGATTTGAAACTCTGTCATGGAAGACGGTCTTAATCTCCATGAATTACCAAATAGTAACCATGCAAATTTTTGTTTTGCGTTGCATTTGTTTTGAAATGCTATTTTGCTGGCGCGTAACTTTGAAGGGGCCGAATATGACCGATAATGCAACTGGTTTTGATCGCCGGTCATTGCCCAAGGGCGCGCAAGAGCAATATTGGCAAGCGCAGGATGGATGGAAGATTCGCCGCATGGATTGGCCGAATGAGTCGAAAGCTTCGCGTGGCTCTGTATTGTTTATGCCTGGGCGTGGAGATATTTATGAAAAATATCTGGAAACACTGAATCATCTGCATGGGCATGGATGGAATATCACGGCATGTGATTGGCGCGGACAGGGTGCCTCTGGTCGCATGGCCGATAGCCAATATGTTGGCCATATTGATGATTTTTCGACCTGGATTGATGATATTGGTTTCTTCTGGAGCAAATGGGTCAAAGAAACGCCAGGGCCGCATGTCATTATGGCGCACTCAATGGGGGGGCATTTGGCCGCGCGCGCGCTTGTCGATGGAGCGATCACGCCTGATGCCTGTATTTTGAGCGCGCCTATGCTGGGCATGTCCGGCCCGCCATTGCCACTGGCTGTCAGCCATTTGTTCGCGCGTATCATGTGTAAGATTGGCGACCCTGCACGGCCGGCATGGAAGGTTAGTGAAAAGCCGGGCACACCGATACGTGAGCGCCAGTCACTTTTGACCCATCATCAGGCCCGTTATGATGATGAAGCGGCATGGTGGGCAAAGCGGCCGGAACTGGTGCTGGGGCCAGCCAGCTGGCAATGGGTGGAACGCGCTTATGCATCGGTTCGCCATATTCATGCGCCGGGCCAATGGGAAAAAGTTACTACGCCTATACTGATTCTCGCTGCCAGTGAGGATAAGCTGGTTAGCCATGATGCGATTGTCGATGCATCTGCGCGCCTGCCACATGCCAAATTGGTAACTTATGGCGAAGAATGCGCGCATGAGCTGTTGCGTGAAGTGGACGCTGTGCGCGATCTGGCTTTGGCGGAAATTGATCTGTTCCTAGAGCAATCATTGGCGGCGGCGCGCAACCGCGATTCACAATCGGCGTAAATAATATTGTAATGACTGGTTTTGACGCGATCATTATTGGCGGCGGAATGGCTGGTGCCAGCCTAGCCTATCACTTGGCTGAAACGATGTCTGTGTGCATTTTTGAGCAGGAATCGGTTGCGGGTTATCATGCAACGGGCCGCTCTGCCGCTTTTTGGAATGAAAGCTATGGCGGTTCGCTGATCCAGCCATTGACCAGCCTGTCCGGCCCGATGCTCAAAAACCCGCCTGCTGAATTTTCTGCTCATGGTTTTTTGCGCCAACGCGGCGCCTTGACGATTGGCAGTGACGCGCAACATAAGGCCATCCAGGATGAGCAGGTATTTTTTGCTGCCCGCAATGTCGATATGCAGACACTTTCTCGCGAATCGATGATGCAATATCTGCCCGGCGTTAAACCGAAATATAGCATAGCCAATTATGAACCTGAATGCAGCGATATAGATGTTGCTGCCTTACATAATGCCTATTTGACCGGCGCGAAAAAACGGGGTGCGGTGCTAAGGCTTGGCTGCGGTCTGGAAAGCGCTGTGCGCCATAACGGCCAGTGGCAAGTGCGATGCGGCGGAGAGGATTTTTCTGCACCTTTGATCGTGAATGCATCCGGTGCCTGGGCTGACAGGGTTGCTAGATGTTGCGGTATAGAGCCTTTGGGCATTACGCCGCTGCGCCGTACGGTTGTGCAACTGCGTGTTACACCGCCGGTTGCTGATGATATGCCGCTCATCATTGATGCATTGGGCAATTTCTATTTCAAGCCGGAATCTGGACGTTTATGGCTTAGCCCGCATGATGAAACGCCGAGCGAACCATGTGATGCTGCGCCAGAGGAATGGGATGTCGCGCTGGCGATTGAGCGCCTGCAAGAGGTTGTGGACTGGTCAATAGATGCGGTTGAACATCGCTGGGCGGGGCTGCGCAGCTTCGCGCCAGACCGTGTACCCGTATATGGTTTTGATGCCGCGCAAACAGGCTTTTACTGGTTTGCAGGGCAGGGCGGCTATGGCATTCAGACGGCACCAGCTGCAGCGCAATTGGCGGCCCATCACATAGCTGGTAACGCGTTGCCGCCTGCCTTTTCAGATTTTGATGATGCGCCCTACAGAGCCTCGCGATTTCTAAACCAGGAATAAAATGTATCGAAATATTGATTCGATGTAAAATCGATTCTCGTGCTACTGGCCAAGTCGTGTTTGAATTGGTAGCGTAAGCGTAGTTTCAACCTATAGGAGCAGCCAAATGGCCCATCATTTTGAGATTTATAAAGACAAAAGCGACGAATTTCGTGTGCGCTTCAAATATAACAGCGAAGTTATGTTCTCTACCCAAGGCTATTCCAGCAAGTCTAGCGCACAAAACGCCATTGATTCTATTAAGAAAAACGGCCCTGGCGCACCTGTAGAAGATAATAGCTAATCAAGCTGCTACCATGACTGTAGCATAAAAGGCGTGAGCGGCGGGCCAGTTCTTTTGTCTTGGTCCCGCCAGCTCAGCCGCTTGAACAAACGGTCTTGGACATGCAGGGACGGTTAGTCTCTGCCCACTGCTAAGGCGGCGTCGCTTGCCAAAGTGTCGGCGCGCTCATTATATTCATCACCGGCATGACCCTTCACCCAATGCCATGTGACATCATGCCGCTGTGTCGCGGCCAGCAATTCCTGCCATAGATCAGCATTTTTTACCGGCTTTTTGGCCGCAGTGCGCCATCCATTGCGCTGCCAGCCATGGATCCATTTTGTAATGCCATCACGAACATAAACGCTGTCTGTTGTCAGAGCGACATTGCAGGGCCGTTTTAAAGCGTTGAGTGCTTCAATGGCGGCTTTTAATTCCATCCGGTTATTCGTGGTGTCTGGCTCGCCGCCGGACAGGTCTTTTTCTTTATCGCCATAGCGAATGACGGCGCCCCATCCGCCGGGGCCAGGATTGCCTTTGCAAGCGCCATCAGTTGCAATGTGGACCGTCTTTTTATCATCCATGGTTAAAGGCCTTTGCAAAAAGGGCGTGATTTGGCTCTTGCCCATAAAATTCCAGCCTATGCCAATAGGCCATGGGGTCTTTGCGGGTCACCATTGCATCGGGGGCAGTATGCAGCCAGTCATAAGCGCGGCTGAGGAAGAAGCGCAGACTTGCCCCTCGGCACAATATGGGCAGAGCGGAAATTTCCTGCGGATCCAGCGAAATGACCGAGCCATATCCGCTAAGCAATTGCTGCGATATATCTGCATCAAAATGCAAACCATCATCGCCGAAACACCATGCGCTGTGCATCACGGCCAGATCATAGGCGCGAATGTCCGTGCACGCGAAATAGACATCGATAATGGCGGAAACCTCGCCCCCTTGCACCATGACATTGTCGGGGAAAAGGTCAGCATGGATTGTCGATTGCGGCAGGTCGGTCGGCCAGTGGCGCAAAATATCGCTTAAAACAGGCATTAGTTCGATAGGTTTTTCTGGCGTGATATTGTGCAGTTTGGGCGCGCATATATCGGCAAGACGCTGCCACTCATCTGGCCCCATGCTGTTAGTGCGCGTCATGGAGAAGCCGCGCATAGCCCGATGAAACTGGCCGAGAGCAACCCCGCCTTTATAGGCCAGATCAGCATTTGGCTTGGCAATAGTCTCGCCCGCCATAAATTCGATCAAACATGCCGGTTTGCCGCACAGCTGTTTGATGCTGATATTACCGCGATCAGAAATCGTTCCCGGCATGGCGACGCCTTTCGCAGCGGCGTGATCCATCAAGGCCACGAAAAAGGGCAGATCAGTCTTTGCCACCCGCTTTTCATACAGGGTCAGAATATAGGGGCCGCTTGTGGTTTCGACGCGGTAATTGCTATTTTCCACGCCCTGCGCAATGCCGGAAAAGCTTATCAATTCTCCAACATCATAATCCTGCAGGAACTGTGCGAGCTGTTCCTGCCCGATTTGCGTATATACAGCCATGATATGAGCGCCTGATCAGGCGGCGTTGGTTTCCAGACCGCGGGGCAATTTGAACACAATCTTCTCATCAACCGTCCGCACTTTGCGTTCTGTGACTTCAAAACGTTCTGCCAGTGCGTCAATAACTTCGCGTACCAGCTCTTCCGGAGCAGATGCGCCAGCAGTCAGCCCCAAGGTCGAGACTTGGTCAAGCCAGCGAAAATCAATGTCATGCGCGCGCTGAATAAGCATGGACGGTGTGCCCTCGCGCTCTGCTACTTCCACCAAACGCAGGGAGTTGGAACTGTTGGGTGCGCCAATAACGAACATCGCCTGTGCATCGCTGGCAATAGCCTTGACCGCTGCTTGACGGTTGGAGGTAGCATAGCAAATATCTTCAGCCTTGGGCCCGACGATTTTGGAGAAACGCTTCTGTAAGGCGGTGATAATCTCCGCCGTATCATCCACAGATAATGTTGTTTGGGTAAGGTAAGCCAGACAATCTTCATCTTCGACCTGAAGATTTGCGACATCCTCTACAGTCTCAACCAATGTCATATCGCCTTCGGGGACTTGACCAAATGTGCCGATAACTTCGGGGTGTCCTTCATGGCCAACAAAAATAATATGGCGGCCTGCCTCAACCTGACGCTCGGCCTGTCTGTGCACCTTGGAAACCAAGGGGCAGGTCGCATCAAGATAGTTTAGCCCGCGCATTTCTGCTTTAGCGGGCACGGATTTCGGAACGCCATGCGCGGAAAAGACAACGGGTACATTGTCTGGAACTTCGTCCAATTCCTCAACAAAGATAGCCCCTTCTTCTTTTAAATTATCAACAACATAGCGGTTATGCACAATCTCATGACGAACATAGACGGGAGCACCATATTTTTGCAGTGCGACCTCGACAATCTCGATAGCGCGGTCGACTCCGGCACAAAAACCACGCGGTGATGCGATAACAATTTCCAGGGCTTTTTTGGTCATTTTGGCTGGTCCTGATTGGTAAAGGGCATGTGTGTCTAATGGGCTTATCGCCGATATTATGTCGTCAATTATGTCGCGCTTTGGTGCGCCGTTCGGCGACTGTTCATGCAATCACCTGCAACATATGTAAAGATTTTATCGGCCGAGTGAAAGCCTGTATTCATGGTAAGATTGAAATCCATGACTTGCAGCGTCCAATGCAATATTGCATAGCACGTGCCAAGAGATAAAGCCTTGCTTTTCGCCCCTTGAAATGGGCTGAAATAAAGATTTTTTGGGGATTATTATGCGTTTGAAAATGGGGAATATGGGTATTGCGGCAATGGCCGCCATGGTGCTCAGCGGCTGTGCAGGTGATGATCAGCTGGTTGTTGCTGGTGGCCTTGGCGTGACATCAACATTGTCCACCTGTCCGGAAGTCGCCATCCCGAACCATGCCGGTGATATTACCTTGTTCGACCCGGTTAACAGCCGCGATGCCAGCGCGATTGATGTTGTGGCGCAAGTCACCAATTTGCGATCAACATGCAATGAGGGCGATGAGAAGCTATATTCTGAAGCGACTTTTGATGTGATTGCCCGGCGCAGCTTTGCAGAAGGCGCAAGAACGGTTGAATTGCCCTATTTCTCGACCGTTGTACGCGGTGGCAGTGCGGTGATTGCAAAGCGGGTTGGCACCGTGACTTTGACATTCCCTGATGGCGAATATCGCGCTCAGGCAAGCGCCAAAGCGGCAAGCTATGTTGATCGCGCTGATGCAACCTTGCCGGACGATGTGCTGCAACGCATTACGGCCAAACGCAAAAGCGGCGATGCGTCCGCTGCGATTGATCCGTTGGCTGACCCGACGGTCCGTGCAGCGCTGAACCGTGCCCGATTTGAGTTGCTGATTGGGTTCCAGCTTACTCAGGACCAATTGCAATATAACGCCACGCGATAAGGGTTTGCGCATATAATAAAGTGCCGAGCAGCCCTTCGTGGAATTGGCTTTGGGGGTCTGTTGTGCTGAATTGGGCCGTGTCATTGCTGATACTTGAAGCCTGTTATCACGATGGGCTAAAGCAATCTCGAATGTAACGTCTTGACCATATTGTCGGCCTGAATAACCCTTATGAACAGTCTGGGCGAATATCCGTATAAGACTGACCAGATTTATAGTGAAAGAATAGCCGCAAATGCCTTTATTTACCCGCTTTGCCGATCATATACATGCCGCTTTGGATGCCTTGGTTGCGCAGCAAGTGCTGCCTGCTGATGCGCCGCGCAAAGCCGTTACTGTTGAGCCGCCGCGCGATGCCAGCCATGGTGACCTTGCGACCAATGCTGCCATGGTGCTGGCCAAAGCAGCAGGGACCAAGCCGCGCGATTTTGCTGAGCTGTTAGCGATCGAGCTGCGCAAAATTGATGAAGTTGTGTCTGTTGAGATTGCCGGACCTGGTTTTATCAATTTGCGATTGACCAGCGGGGCATGGACAGCCGAGCTGCATGATATAGCGCAAGCAGGCGCTGATTATGGGCGTCCGGCCAATCCCGATACGTCCACCGTGAATGTCGAATATGTTTCGGCCAACCCCACTGGCCCCATGCATATTGGCCATTGCCGCGGCGCGGTGGTGGGTGATGCGCTGGCCAATTTGCTGGAATTTGTGGGTCACAAGGTGATCCGCGAATATTATGTTAATGATGCAGGTGGACAGGTCGATGTGCTCGCGCATTCGGTATATCTGCGTTATCTTGAAGCGCTTGGCCGCGATATTGGTGAGATACCTTCCGGCCTTTACCCCGGTGATTATCTGGTGCCGGTCGGGCAGGCATTGGCGCAGGAATATCAGGACCGTTTCGCTGATAAGGATGAGCAGGAATGGCTCATTATATTCCGTGAAAAGGCCGTTGCAGCCATGCTTGACATGATCCGTGCGGACCTTGCGTTGCTGGGCATAGAACATGACATTTTTGCCTCTGAAGCCGCATTGCAAGCAGCGGGAAAGCCAGCCGAAGCTGAAGCTTTTTTGCGCAGCAAGGATCTGGTTTTTGACGGGCTTTTGGAAGCGCCGAAGGGCAAGACATTAGAAGATTGGGAAGCGGTTGAACTTCCTTTATTCCGCTCCACAAAATTTGGTGACGATCAGGATCGGCCCATCCGTAAATCGGATGGCAAATGGACCTATTTTGGCGCCGATATGGCCTATCACTTCCAAAAAGCGCAAAAAGCTGACGCGCTGATCAATATTTGGGGTGCAGACCATGCCGGAACAGTGAAGCGGATAAAGGCTGCGGTTGGCGCGCTGACCGATGGCGATACGCCTTTTGACGTTAAACTGGTCCAGATGGTGCGCATGCTGCGTGATGGTGAACCCGTAAAAATGGCAAAGCGCTCTGGCGATTTTGTGACCTTGGCCGATGTGGTCAAAGAAGTTGGCAAAGATGTGGTGCGCTTCACCATGCTGACGCGCAAAGCAGACGCACAGATGGACTTTGACTTTGCCAAGGTGGTGGAAGCGTCAAAAGACAATCCGGTCTTCTATGTGCAATATGCCCATGCGCGGATATCGTCGACGCTGCGGAAGGCCAAAGATGAAGGGCTTGCAGCCTCTGATGCGCATTTGGATCAGCTGACACAGGGCGATGTTGAGCTTATTCAGCTGGCCGCACAATTTCCGCGAATCATTGAAGGGGCGGCACAAGCGCGCGAACCGCACCGCATTGCCTTTTATCTTTACGATCTGGCCGCAGCCTATCATGCATTCTGGAATTTGGGCAAAGATCAGCCTGATATGCGCGTTTTGCGCACAGATGCGCCGATATTGTCTGGTGCAAGGCTTTTCATGAGCGAAAATATCGGGCAAATATTGCGTAATGGCCTGAGCATCATGGGTGTTGAAGCGGCCGACCGTATGTAGAACTGTCTGGGTGAGGTGACAGTTGCCCGCGCTATTGGGGCGGCGCTATTCGACTGGCGGTTTTTGGGGAGATAGTGAAATGAGCGACGAGAACACATTTGAAGACGCGGAAGATCAACTGATCGCTGATGATGAAGAGCGTCTGCCCTGGCTCGAATCCGCTGATGATTATGACAGTGGTTCCAGCTCTGCCATGAAGGTGCTGGGCCTGTTGCTATTGGGCGTTGTGTTCTTGGGCCTTGTCATTGCCATGGTGTATTTTCTTCAGAACCGTAATTCCCAAACGGCCTCCAGCGGCGGCGGTCAGCTGATCGAAGCACCGGAAGGTGATTATAAAGTCGCGCCAAAGGATGCCGGCGGTAAGGAATTTCAAGGTACTGGCGATGCCAGCCCCGCTGCAGCCGAAGGTGAAGAACGTGTCACAGCTTTGGCTGGCGCGGATAAAGTCACGACATCGGGCGGCGTTCTGGTGCAGTTGGGTGCTTATAGCAATGAAGCGAAAGCCAATAGCGGCTGGAATAGTTTGTCGGGCCGCTATAATTATATCGCCAAATTGCCGAAAAAGATTGCCGCTGCAAAAGTTGAGGCTGGAACGGTCTATCGTTTGAGTGCTGTCGCGCCTGATCTGGCCACCGCCAATTCTGTTTGCGGCCGATTAAAAACTGCCGGGCAATCCTGTATTGTTGTCCGCTAATTGGATGCTGAGGCAGGATAATCGGGAATGGGTACGATGAAGCCTGTTATATTCGGGATGTCCGGCCATGTCCTTACGGATGATGAAAGCGCATTTTTCCGTGAGGTGCGTCCCACTGGCTATATTATCTTTGGCCGTAATATTGAGAGCAAGACGCAATTGCGGGCTTTGACCGATAGCCTACGCGATTTGCACGGTGATGATAAATTGCTGGTGATGATCGATCAGGAAGGCGGGCGCGTTGCGCGGATGAAAGCGCCTATCTGGCCAGAATATCCCGCGCCGGGCGCATTTGATGCGCTTTATGCAAAAGCACCGATTAGTGCTATTGAAGCTGTACGCGCCAATTACGCCGCTTTGGCTTGTGACTTGGCGGCAATGGGCATCAATGTAGATTGCGCGCCGATGATTGATGTGCGCCAGCCAGGCAGCAATGACGCAGTTATCGGTGATCGTGCTTTTGGGGAAGAACCCTCACGCGTTGCCGCTTTAGGGCGCGGTGCTCTGGACGGCTTGAAAGATGGCGGAGTATTAGGCGTTATCAAACATATGCCGGGCCATGGCAGGGCATTGGTGGATAGCCACCATAATCTGCCTGTGGTTGATGCTGATGAGGATGCGCTGGCCATTGACCTTGAGCCATTTCAGCGGCTTAGCTCTGCGGAAATGGGGATGACTGGTCATATTGTCTTTCCGGCTTGGGATAGCGTCAATCCAGTAACATTATCGCCGCATATCATTCAGCACATCATTCGGGACAAGATTGGTTTTGATGGCCTTTTGTTCACAGATGATCTGGATATGAAGGCTTTGTCCGGCTCTGTGCCGGATCGTGCAGTGGCATCTATTGCCGCAGGGTGTGACATAGCGCTCAACTGCTGGGGCAAAATGCCCGACATGCAAGAAATGGCGGAGAGATTGCCCGATATAAGTGAAGCTGCGCAAGTGCGGCTGGACCGGGTGCGTCAGGCTTTGCCGCAACCAGATTCAATACTGGCTGAACAGCAGAGTGAATGGGCCGCAAAACGTGATAGCCTGATGGCTTTGGTATAAAGCGCGGAAGGGCTAGGCATGGCGAGCGAGGATCATGATGATGATATGATCGATCTGCCCGAATGGGAATCGCCGGTGCGCACCGATATATCGGCAGAGGGCGATGAGCTTAGCCTGCAATTGGATATTGAGGGTTGGGAAGGCCCGCTCGATCTCTTGCTCAGCCTAGCACGCACGCAGAAAGTCGATCTGCGCGAAATTTCTATCCTTGAGCTGGTCAGGCAATATCTGGCCTTTATTGCTGATGCGGAACAGTTGAAAGTTGAGTTGGCAGCGGACTATCTAGTGATGGCGGCGTGGCTGACCTATTTGAAGTCTGCTTTGTTGCTGCCCAAAGACCCAGAGGTTGACCCTTCGCCGGAAGAGTTGGCGCTGCGTTTGCAGCTACGATTGCAGCGATTGCAGGCTATGCGCGAATCGGGTGCGCGATTGATGGCGCGCGACCGTGTTGGCCGTGACGTGTTTGTGCGCGGCGCTCCTGAAGGTTTGCGTACATTGACCCAAACGCGCTGGACCAGCAATATTTACGACATCATGCAGGGCTATGCTGCGGTAAAAATGCGAACAGCGCCCGCGGTGCATATTGTCGCATCGCGCGAAGTTATGACGCTGGAGGATGCACTGGCCCGCGTGTCCAATATGGTTGGCGCAGCTTTGGACTGGACACGGCTGGAAGATTTTCTGCCCGAAGGTGTATCGGGGCGTTTACGCCGCTCAGCCATTGCATCAAGTTTTGTTGCGGCATTGGAATTGGCACGCGGCGGCGCCGTAGATTTGCGGCAGGAAGAGGCATTTGCGCCGCTTGAGATAAGGTCGGCATCATGAGTGAAAATCCGCCCAATGAGGAGCAATTGCGCGCGATAGAAGCGATCATCTTCGCTAGCGAGGAACCGCTGACACCGCGTCAGATAGGCGAATATCTGGGGCAGGATTGCGATATTCAGGCCGGATTAGTGACGTTGGCAGAGCATTATCAGGGGCGGGGTGTGGAGCTGGTCGTCGCTGGCGGCAGATGGCATTTCCAAACCGCATCTGACATGGCGCATATGCTGCGTAAAGAGCGAGAGGCGGCGCGCAAATTATCCCGCGCTGCGACCGAAACTTTGGCCATAATTGCTTATCATGAGCCTGTTAGCAGGGCAGAAATTGAGTCGATACGCGGCGTGCAGACCAGCAAGGGCACATTGGACGTGCTTATGGAAACTGATTGGATTCGCCCCGCTGGTCGCCGCGAAACGCCGGGTCGGCCTTTATTATACGCCACCACAAAGGATTTTCTCACCCATTTCGGCCTGAAAACGCGCCGCGATCTGCCCGGCATTGCTGATCTTCGTGCTGCTGGTCTGCTCGATCCAGTCGAGTCTGCTTTTGACGAAGCGATGGGGCAACAGACTGATAATGAAGAACAAGCCCAAGGTGATGGCGACCCGGCAAGACAAAGCCAGATTGCCCATGAAGCAGGTGAGGGTGAGGATATATCTTCGCCAACAGATGCGCCGGTAAATGTGCCGGTTCAGGGCGATGATGACAATAAGGTAGCGATTGTGCCCAAAAGTCCCTAATATAGGAATATAAGGCGCTGATCTGCGCGAAGGAGACAATATATGTTTAGTAATATCGGTATTGGTGGCCTGCTGATTATCGCCGCACTTGTGCTCGTATTATTTGGTCGCGGAAAAATTTCTGAGATTATGGGTGATGTCGGCAAGGGCATTAACAGCTTTAAAAAGGGCATTGGTGATGACGACAATGCCGGCGGTTCATCATCTGTACCTCAGCAAATTGAGGGTAAGAGCAGCGTTGGTAGCGACAATGTCACCAACAAGACGCACGATAACGCCTGAACTAGCGGCGCATTTGTCCTTTGACGGGCTTTAGGCCCAAAGGTCTGACAATATGTTATTCGATATAGGCGCGACCGAGCTATTGGCGATTGTGATTATCGCCATTGTTGTTATCGGCCCGAAAGAGCTGCCCATGGCGATGCGCACTGTCGGGCGCTGGGTCAGTCAGGCGCGGCGTCTTGTCGGTCAATTCCGCACCAGCCTTGATTCCATCGCGCATGAAGCGGAGATGGAAGCGCTAGAGAAAAAATGGGCTGAGCAAAATGCCCAGATCATGAAAGAGCATGGCGGCGGGCCTGCCATGTTGCCCATGGATGGAACGGCATCGCATGCTGCACCGCAAAATATATCTGATAATGAGCAAATTGGCGATGATTCTGATCCGGATCAGAGCGTCACTGCGGATGATAAGCCAGCTTCGACCAATGATAAGGATGCCGGATAAGCATCATGGCGGACCCCATTTCATCGGCCGAACCCAATCCTGAGGAAAGCAAGATGCCGCTGCTCGATCATCTGGTTGAGCTGCGCCGCAGGTTGATGTGGGCCATTCTCGCCTTTGCCATCGCTTTTGGTGTCTGCCTATATTTCGCAAAGCCGATTTTCGGGTTTTTGGTGCAGCCACTGACCATTGCATTTGAAGGTGAAGACCCGCGGCTAATCTATACCAAATTATATGAAGTCCTTTTCGTCGAATTGAAAATCGCGATGTTTGCCGGCTTTTTCCTCGCCTTTCCAGTGATCGCAAACCAGATATGGCTGTTTGTCGCCCCTGGTCTTTACAGCAATGAAAGGCGTGCATTTCTGCCGTTTTTAATAGCTACACCGCTGCTGTTTACGGCAGGTGCTGCTCTGGCCTATTATATAGTCATGCCGCTAATGTTTGGCTTTTTGCTGGATTTTGAGGGCGCTCGCGGTGGATTAGAGGTTGAGGCTCTGCCCAATGCGGATGCCTATCTGTCCTTTGTAATGCAGATTATATTGGCGTTTGGGATTGCATTCCTGTTGCCTGTATTATTGCTGCTATTGAACAAAACAGGTCTGGTGCAACGGCAACAACTGGTGCGTATGCGGCGCTATATGATAGTCGGAGCATTTATTTTTGCGGCTGTTTTGACACCGCCTGACATCGTTTCTCAGCTTTTGCTAGGCATCCCGCTAATATTATTATTTGAAGGGTCATTGCTGATCATGCTCTTCACAGAGAAGCGCGACAAGCGTTCCGCCGAGGCAAGTGCAGCATCTGGCGGCGAATAAACGCTTCAATATTTATCGGCTTTACTGAGTGACGATCCCGTTATTTGTCGGCTTACCTGGAATCAAAAAGCGTTCGGTGTGTCGAGAAGGGGGGGAGGATGACACATCCGAACGCTTAATCAACGAGATTATAATAGAGGGGGGATAATATCTAATCTCCCTCAATAAACTATCAGGGAATAAGATGGTTCCCACAGCCCCAAAATTTTTTGTAATTTTTTTAAGAGCAGAATAGGCAACATGTTGAGCGATGATTGGACAGGCAGTGTTCGCCTTGTGCAGCGCATATGCGAACTACCACGCAGCATATTATATCTGCGCAACGCATAAAAAAACGGGGCCAATAAATGACCCCGTTTTAAATTCTTTAGATGTCAATCAGCTCATGGGCTGGTTGGTGTATCATCATCCTGATCAGCAGCGATAACAATACCACCGATAACAGCAGCAGCTGCCAAAATCGCTAAGATAATGCCGGTGCCGCCTTCTAGCTCACTCTGCGCTGCTTTTTTCTCATTTTCACGAGAAACTTCAGCTGAAGTTTGGTTCGAGCTGGCTTGCGCCAGAACAGGCGTAGTGGTCATTGCAAGTGCTGCAGCAGCGATTGCGATTGAACGGAACTTCATTTCTAATCTCCTTGGGACTTTCGTAATCTCTTTAAACGGTTTCTATCTTGGTCACAACCCTGAAAATATATAAATTTATGACGTTAACGTTACAAAAATCGGCCAAAAAAACATTTGTCCGCTTTCGTAAATCATAATCGCCGTAAAAAAATATTTCCCTTAAACTCTTAATACACAAGTTTATTGTGCATAGCAACATAACTCCTAGCGCAAAATAGCTTACCAAAGGGTTTATGGCAGATATCCTACGTTAAGAGCATGAAATAAATACAGCTTTTTCTGTCATAAACCGTGACTTGTGTCACTCTTGCCACACTTTTTTGCCACCAACCCATGTTTCTTTCGGGGTAATGCCTCTTATGGTTGTCGGGGAAGCGAGCATAATATCTGTGTCCAAGACCACAAAATCAGCGCGATTGCCGGGCATGAGGGCGCCAAATCGCCCTTCTGCAAAGCCAGCATAGGCAGCATTGGTTGTGAAGCCGGCCAGAACCGATTCGCGTGAAAGCCTTTCTTTCGGCAGCCAGCCGCCAAAAGGCTCGCCATTTTCGTCTTCGCGAGTCATTGCTGCGGCCATAGCGATAAAGGGGTTGGCTGATTCGACAGGAGCATCCGAACCAAAGGCCAATAATGCACCGGCTTTTTCTAAAGATGCCCATGCATATGCGCCGTCCAAACGGTCTGGCCCAAGGCGCTGCTCTGCCATCAGTCTGTCTGATGTCTGGTGAACCGGCTGCACCGACGCGATTGCGCCCAGTTTTGGAAAGCGTGCTATATCTTGGGGGTCCAGTATCTGCGCATGTTCAATGCGCCAACGCTTGTCATTGCTGAACACATCTTTGAGTTCTTCCATCGCATCCAGCACTTGTTTATTGGCGCGATCCCCAATGGCGTGGATCGCCAATTGAAAACCGTCCATGCTGGCGCGGCTCATCAAGTTGAGCAATTGTGTGTCGTTGAGAAAGGGCAAGCCTGTCTGCCCGGGCGCATCAGCATAATCGCTTTTCAACCAAGCGCCGCGAGAACCCAATGCGCCGTCAAGATAGAGTTTCACGCCGTTCAAGCGTAACCTGTCATCATATAGCCACGGGCTGGGGCCAGGCCCGCCAATAGCAATCATATTCTCAATACCAGCGGCATATGACATGATGCGAATATTCAGGCGGCCTGCATCACCGGCGCGGCGAAAGCTCTGCCAATCCTCTATGCTGGTGCCCATATCGGCAATGGCCGTGATCCCTTGGGCCAGCAATATAGATTGCGTTTCGAGCAGCGCCTGATCGCGGTCAATCGGGCGAGCAGGGGGGATGGAGGGCGTAATCAACTCCTCCGCAGCGTCCACAAAAATACCGCTTGGCACGCCGCCGACTTTCTCAATGCGGCCCCCTTCAGGACTTTTGCTTTTGGCCGTAATCCCTGCAATTTCCATTGCCTTGCTATTGGCCCAGCCAGCATGACCATCGACCCGGCCAAGATAAACCGGCTTGTCAGACACGATAATGTCAAGC
This sequence comes from uncultured Sphingomonadaceae bacterium, assembly GCA_947503245.1. Classification (GTDB taxonomy): domain Bacteria; phylum Pseudomonadota; class Alphaproteobacteria; order Sphingomonadales; family Sphingomonadaceae; genus Alterisphingorhabdus. Next base: position 410,481 of record CANNCV010000002.1, on the reverse strand, counting down.
TCCTGTGCCGTTGGAAATCTGCCCAAACCCCATTTTTCCTGATTCCACCCGCGCCCGATAAGCCATGGCAGATCGGGGTTGGCAGCGGCATATTCAGCCAGTGCCTGCTGCGCTTCAGCCAAGGACTTTGTAGCGCTAAGGTCGAGTGAAAGTGCCTGAAAACCGATATTCATAACATGGCCATGGGCATCAATAAGGCCGGGAATGACAGTCTGACCTTTGCCATCGACAATATATTGCAGGTCTTTCGGCCGGTCATCCTTGCGGTTCAGCAATTGCGCCACCTTGCCATCACGATCAATGACCATGCCGGTAAAGCGCACCACTTCGCCTTCCTGATCCAATGTGATGCCGTTGATATTATCAATCAGCGTTTGCGCATGGGATATTGTGGGCAGCACCAGCCCCGCTGCAAATATCGTCGCGACGAGATAGCGCAAAAAGCGTGCAATAAAGTGCATCATGACTTCCTTTTTAAACGCGTGATCAGCGCCGATGTATCAAAGCGTCCACCGCCCGATTGTTGAACCTCTGCATAGAATTGGTCGACCAAAGCGGCAACGGGAACGCTGGTGCCGATATTACGACTTTCATCAATGGCAAGGCCCAGATCCTTGCGCATCCAATCAATCGCAAACCCAAAATCAAAACTGTTATCAGCCATGGTTTTCCAGCGATTATCCATTTGCCAGCTTTGCGCAGCACCGCCAGAAATCGCATCAAAAACCAAATCCGTATCCAAATTGCTGGCTTCAGCAAAGCGCAGTGCCTCTGACAGGCCGCCCAATATCCCTGCGATGCAAATCTGGTTCACCATCTTGGTGGTCTGCCCTGCACCTGGCCCGCCAATATGCACAATCCTTGCCGCATAGCTTTGCATGATTGCCTCGGCGCGGGCAAAAGCGTCCTTGCTGCCGCCGCACATAATCGCCAACTGGCCATTTTCTGCGCCAGCCTGACCGCCCGATACAGGCGCATCGACGCACATTATGCCGCGGGGTCCGCTTTCGACTGCGATCTGCCGTGCCAATGTTGCAGAGACCGTGGTGTGATCGATGAACAGGCCGCCTTTGGCCATGGTCGAAAATATCCCCTGACTGCCCAGAATGACGGCGGAAAGGTCATCATCATTGCCTACACATGAAATTGCGATGTCGCTGCCTCTGGCGGCTTCGGCAGGGCTATCGAAAACTTTGGCGCTTCCCCCATTATCTGTGATCTGCTTGGCGGTTGCCTCGGCTTTTGCACGGGTGCGATTATAAAGGTGTAGGCTATGGCCGGCATCGGCAAGGTGCCGCGCCATTGGCCCGCCCATGACACCGGTTCCAATAAAAGTGATCGCAGCCATATTCTCTATCCTCAGCAACCTGTGTCTTGGATGATCGGATGACAGCCAATTGGCTCAGCTTCCCTATCAAACCACAGTCTTTAGCAAATACGCAAAATATCAGATGCTGCATTGCGGGTCTGCTCATGGTCCGTCAAGACCATGATCGTCAATTGCCGCATCAAATGTCGCACGTTAGAAGCAAATTCATCTTGTAATCCCGTTACGGCAAGTTAGGGGGAATGCATGACCAATAGCTTGCCCAATGTGCCTTCGCCTGATGATCTTGCTGATCATTGGCTTGCCCTGTCCGAAATCAAAGCGGCCCAAGAGCGTATTCATGGCGCGGTCGTGCGTACGCCTATTCTGCACAGCAGGACATTATCAGCGATTACCGGCGCAGAAATTTATCTCAAATTTGAGAATCTGCAATTTACAGCTGCTTATAAAGAGCGCGGTGCGCTGAACTTTCTGCTGCAAATGCCGGAAGAATTGCGCAAAGAGGGGGTGATCGCGGCATCAGCGGGCAATCACTCACAAGGTCTTTCCTATCATGGCACACGGCTTGGTGTGCCCGTTACGATAGTCATGCCGACAGGCACACCTGCGGTGAAGATAGAGCATACCAAAGCCAATGGCGGCAATGTCATCTTGCATGGCGAAAAATTCGATGATGCTTATGATTATGCGCGCCAGTTAGAGAAAGAACGCTCGCTCACTTTTGTTCATCCTTTCGATCATCCATGGATTGCTGCTGGGCAAGGCACGGTGGCACTGGAAATGCTGGAAGATGTTCCTGATCTTGAGCATCTGGTCATCCCTATTGGCGGCGGCGGTCTGTTCACGGGCATGGGCACCGCGGCAAAAGCGGTTAACCCTGACATCAAATTGACCGGTGTCGAGGCGGAACTTTATCCATCCATGTATGCGCGGCTGAAAGGCGAGGATTTGCCATGTGGCGGCGACACTTTGGCCGAAGGTATCGCTGTTAAAAATCCGGGTGAATATACTGCGCGGCATATTGAAGGTCTGGCTGACAATATGCTGCTCATTGATGAGGCAGCACTGGAAAAATCGGTCAGCCTGTTGCTGCAAATTGAAAAGTCGGTGATTGAAGGCGCGGGCGCTGCTGGTCTGGCGGCAATTCTGGTCAATCCAGAGCTGTTTAAAGGGCAAAAGGTTGGCGTTGTTCTGTGCGGCGGCAATATTGATACGCGCTTGCTCGCCAATGTGCTGCTGCGCGACCTTGCGCGTTCGGGACGCCTTGCGAGATTACGCCTGAGCCTGCGCGATCAGCCGGGATCATTGTTCCGCGCAATGCGGATATTTGACCAGCATCAGGTCAATATTATTGAAATTTACCATCAGCGCATATTCACCAAATTGCCAGCAAAAGGTCTTTATACAGATATTGAATGTGAGGCGCGCGATTCCGACCAGTTGGACGCATTATTGGCGGCGCTGCGTTCTGCAGAATATGAGGTAACGCGCATCGAATTGGGGTAATTATAGCCTAATAATCGATATTTTTGCGCAAAATGCATATTTTCTTGGTTAAACCGTTTGAGGGGCAGCCGTGCTTACGTCATAGAAGTGACATAGTGATTCTGGCATTATGCTGGATGCATCGATGTTTTGAACTTGAAAGGCCCGTTTGACAGTGAGTGCGCCATCACGCTTTCCCAGATTTTTTGTGACGCACCCTTCGCCTTGCCCGTATCTGCCTGGCAAGACTGAACGTAAGGTCTTTACCGAGCTTAATGGCGGCCATGCTGATGAATTGAATGACGCATTGTCACGCATCGGTTTTCGCCGCAGCCAAAATGTCGCTTACCGGCCCAGTTGCAGCGATTGCCACGCATGTGTTTCCGTTCGTGTTAACGCAGCAGAGTTCAAACCCAGCGCAACCCAACGCAAAATCATTCGCCGCAATAGCGACCTTGTGGTCAAAAAATGCCGTCCATGGGCAACGGATGAGCAATATGAGCTGCTCAAAAGCTATCTGTCTGTGCGCCACCCTGATGGCGGCATGATCGAGATGGATGAAGGCGACTATGCCGATATGGTCGAGCAGTCACCGGTACGCAGCAATGTCATTGAATATCGCGAGCCTGATTGCAATGGCGATGGCGGACGTTTGGTTGGCGCATGTCTGACCGATATACAAAATGATGGCTTATCCATGGTGTACAGCTTTTTTGATCCGCAGCATCCATGGCGTCAAGGATTGGGCAATTACGTCATCATGGACCATATTTTGCGGGCTGCGCAAAGCGATCTGCCCTATGTCTATCTGGGCTATTGGGTCGATGGGTCAGCGCGCATGGCATATAAAACGCGCTATCGGCCACTGGAAAAGCTTGGGCCAAATGGCTGGATCGCTTTTGACAGCGAATAGGCATGAAGGCTGCATTGGTGCCGTAGCGGCGGAAAGTGCGGCCAAGAGTGGCTGAAAACAGGTAAAATTCTGTCGATATTCGGTGATGGTCTTTGCTTAACGGTGAAGGGCATGATAGCCCATTGCTATATTTAGAAAAATCCACGAATTTTCTTGTTTGGGCACCGGCTTGTCGCATTTCCATAGTATCCAACGCTTCGCTGGCTTGCGAAAAAGCTACTATGCATCGCTTGTAACGCTATTATTCTGTGCAGGCGCCGCAAAGGCGCAGGATGATGGGATTGATGGTCAAGACACTGTCGAAGCACCTAGCCAAGAAACGGTTATTCCTAGCGAGACAAATTTACCGCCAGAGATAGATTTGGATGCGCCTTTAACAAATATGGATGATTTCGGCGTTGATTGGCCGGAATTTGATACGCCGATTAACGGCCTTGCCGATAATGAGGAGATTGCCGAAAGCGATGTGCCTGATGATGTGCCCGGTGATACCTCTGAAGATGGCAGTGATGGGGCGGCAATATTGGCGGATCAGGATACGCTAGGCCCTTCTACGCGTGAGCCTTTGCAAGGCGTATCTGCTCAAGCCGCCAATAGCGGATTGGTCGATGTGCCATTGCCAAGAAAAATCACTGACTATGATGTGGATGTGGCGTTTAGCGATGGATTGATATCCAGCCGTGACCGCCGTGATTTATTGCAAAGGTTTAATGCGCTCTCTTCGCTGGAAACATTGAATGATGATGATAGCAATATTGCGCAGATCAGGCGGCGCGCCAATCTTGATCGCGCCTTATTGCTACGTTTGCTGCGTATTTACGGCCATTATGATGGCATAGTGGAACCGTTATTTGCTGCCTCTTCTGCTGTGGCCGATGCACAAAATGATGCCGCTGATAACAATGTGCAAATCAGTGATGACATATTGGTCAACTTTCTGGTGACGGCCGGACCATTATACAGATTTGGTGACATCAATCTGGGCAATTTGCGCGATGCGGGGGATGATTATCCCTATTTCATCAGAACATTCGGCTTGGCCAGTGGTGATGTCGCCAATAGCGATGACATTGTCGCTGGAGAAGAACGCTTGGCGCAGGCGCTGGCAGAAAATGGCTATGCCTTTGCCAATCTTGCCCCTGCCGAACTGGTTATAGATCATCAGGCGCTGTCTGCTGATTTGTCACTGGAAATCACACCGGGTGAGAAATACCGTTTTGGCAATATCAATGTAGGTGACGACCCGCTGTTAAGTGCGCGCCATTTGCTGCGTATTGCTCGCTTTGACACGGGTGACATTTTCCGCGCTTCACGTGTGGAGGATTTGCGCCGCGCCATTTTGGCAACCGGGTTGGTGTCCTCTGTCTCCATCACGGCTGTGCCTGCCGAGGATAAGGAGATTGATCCTGAAAGCCAGCCAAAGCGATTGGGCGTGGCTGGTGCTGATACTCCGGCCAAAGCAACCGAAATTGTCGATCTGAATGTCGATATCGCGCCAGCACCCCTGCGGACCATTGCCGGCGAACTGGGCTTTGGCACTGGTGAAGGTTTCCGTATCGCGGCAAGCTGGGAACATCGCAATTTCTTCCCGCCCGAAGGTCTGGTGCGGGTGCGCGGGGTTGTGGGCACGCAGGAACAGCTATTAGGCGCAACCTATCAACGCAACAATTTCCGCCAGCGTGACACGGTGCTGAACATCAACGCGCTGATTGCCAATGTTCAGCGCGATGCGTTTGACGCGCGAACCATATCTTTATCGGCCAATATTCAACGGCAAACCAATTTGATCTTCCAGAAGAAATGGACATGGTCAGCCGGTGTTGAATTTGTCTTGACCGATGAAAGCGATATTGCCGGACCAAATGATACCGGGCGAGAGACATTCGGCATTGCCGCTTTGCCAGCATCATTGGCTTATGATGGCAGTGATGATCTGCTCGATCCATCAAAGGGTTTCCGTGTCGCGATACTTGTCTCACCAGAGGTGTCGCTCATAACCGGTAATGTCGGTTATTTCCGCAGCCAGTTTGACGCCAGCTTCTATCAACCGTTTAGCGATAATATCATTCTTGCAGGGCGCACACGCTTGGCGAGCATCACAGGGGCCAGCACCTTTGCTATTGCGCCATCACGGCGTTTTTATTCCGGCGGTGGTGGTTCGGTACGGGGTTTTGGCTTTCAGGATGTTGGCCCCATAGATATTAATGGAGATCCGGTTGGCGGGCGCAGTTTGGCCGAGTTTTCGCTGGAAGCACGGGTGCGTTTTGGCGAATTTGGCGTTGTCCCCTTTATTGATGCCGGCAATGTTTATGATAACAGCTTCCCGACATTTCGCCGGTTACGCTATGGCGCAGGGATAGGTCTGCGCTATTATAGCAGCTTCGGCCCTTTGCGGCTTGATGTTGGTACGCCCATAAACCCCGGGCCAAATGATGCGGCCATCGGCGTTTATGTCTCACTTGGGCAGGCATTTTGATGACTGAAACTGCGCAAACTGACCATATGGATGAGGCAGATGCCAAAGTCGCTACGGGCAAGCGGGCATGGACATTATGGCGCGTTACCAAGATCGCGGCGATATGCTTGACTCTTCTGGCCGTGATAATCCTCATATTGGGGCTGTTATTGGATACCGCGCCGGGCCGCCGCTTTCTGGCGCAGCAGATTTCCGCGTTGGAATTTGAAAATGGTCTGGACATTGATGTCGGCGCGATTGACGGGTCCATTTATGGCGAAGCGATTATCCGCGATGTACGCCTGTCTGACCCACAAAAAACCTTTCTGACCTTAGAGGAAGCCCGGCTGGATTGGCGGCCTTTGTCATGGTTGCAAAATCTGCTCGACATTCGGGCGCTCACGCTGCGCAATGGCGCATTGCTGGCACTGCCCGAATTGCTGGAAACAGACACTACGGCGCCTATTTTGCCAGACTTTGATATTCGTCTGGACAGTTTGACGAGCGAGAATTTTACGATCCATCCCGATATTGCGGGTGAGGAGCGTATTCTGGCGCTCACGGCAAAGGCTGATATTCGCAGCGGCAGGGTGCTGATGGACATTAATGCCGCAATCCAAGCGGGTGAAGATCGGTTGATGGCCAAGGTCGATATCTCGCCTGATGCGGATATATTCGATCTTGATCTGGACGTTAATGCGCCTGTTGATGGCGTGCTGGCGCGTATGGCCGGCTTGCAAAGAGGGTTGGAGATTACAGCTCAGGGTGATGGCAGCTACAGCAATTGGCAAGGCGTGTTGCAAGCCAAGGATGAACAGCAATTGCTGGCCGATCTTGCGTTAAAGGCACAGGCTGGCACCTATGCTGTGCAGGGCGATATTTTCCCCGCCAGTTTTGTGGATGGGGAATTGGCTACTCTCATTGGCGAAACTATCAACATTGATGGCGAAGCGGTGATGACTGACCGCGTGCTGGATGGCCGGTTGCGGACCAATTTGGCGGCGCTGTCGCTGGAAGGTCAGGGCGCGGTTGATCTGGCTAATAATCTGTTTGACGATCTTGCTGTTACGGCAACGGCGCGGCAGGGCGATTTGGATATATTTGGCGTTAGCACCAAAGCTCTGGTCGCAAAAATGCTGTTCAATGGCAGTTTTGATGCTTGGCGCAGCCCGTTTGATATCAGCATGAACAGCGTTGCTTTTGACGATTTCCGCGCTGAGAAGCTGATCGCTAAAGCCGATATTGCCAGCAATAATGGCCGTATCAGCGGTGAACTGGAGATGTCTGCGGCGCGCTTGATAACCGGCATAAAAGAGGCAGATGCGTTGCTGGGCCCGCCCAGAATATCTGGCGACTTTGCTTTTGAGGACAATATCTTAACCTCTAAAGCCATGACAATAGACGCGGGCAAATTGCGGGGGCAATTGGGTTTGGTCGGCCGCGTTCAGGCCAATGATTATCGTCTCGATGGGCAGATCAACCTGAATGATTATATCATCGAAAATGTGGCCACGGCTGATATTGCCGCTGATATACGGTTGGCATTTGGTAAGGCATTGTCAGCACAGGCCATAATCAATGGCAAAACGCGCAATGTGGTCAATCAAACCATCGCCCAATATGTTGGAGAGAATATCGGTTTCTCTGGCCAGATAGATTATGCGGATCGCCAGCCTGTCATTTTTCGCAATGTGGAGATTGCCTCTGCAAAATTGGCATTGCTCGGCGGCGGGCGCTTAGAGGCTGATGGTAATGCCGTTATTCGCGCCGCTGGCCGACATAGCGATTATGGCGCATTTGATGTGAATGCGGAAGGGCAGGGCTCGCTCGCCCAGGCAACTATCGTGCTAGACAGCCCATTGCCCGCTCTGGGGTTGAGCAATGTTGAACTGGCGGTCGCTGCGGCGGAACAGGGCTTTGCTATCACGGCAAAAGGCGGTTCACTGGCCGGACCATTTAATGCTTTGACCAATATCATGGCGCTTGCTGATGGCCGGACACAAATTGCTGTGCGTGAGCTGAATATCAGCAACTCATTGATTACTGGTGATATCTTCACTGGCGATAGCGGCACAAATGGCGAGTTTCTGCTGAGCGGTGGCGGTGTGAATGGCAATATCCGCCTGAACAGCCAGCAGGAAACCATCATTGTTACCAGCGATATAAAATTGGCCAATGCGCGCTTTGCTGGTGAAACGCCGACGCTTATTCGTCAGGGCGCGATCAACATAAAAGCATTATTTGGTAATGACCTGCCCAAAATTGATGCGGCTATCACGGCTCAGGGTATTTCGCGCGGCAATCTGTTCATTGGCCGTATTGCGGCAAAGGCTGATTTGCCCGGCTGTCTGTCATCCGGCAATATCAGCGACAGAGCCTGTGTCGGCAATGTTACTGCATCTTTGGCAGGGCGGCGTGGCAGCCGTTTCTCTCTGCAAACACGCTCTCGTATCGAAAGAAACCGCATCGCAGTTGATGTGGACGGGGCTTATGGCCTGCGGGCAATTGGTACATCGCGCTCTGCCATCATCAACAAAACCGCAAATGGCTGGCGACTGGCCAAGACACGCATGACTGTAGGGCGCGGCTCAATGGGCGTATCAGGGCTGTTCGGCATGGATCGTCAGAGCGTCAATCTGGATATGCAGGCGCTACCTTTGGCTGTGCTGGATGTTGGGTTTAGTGAATTGGGTTTGAGCGGCACGGCCTCTGGTCAGCTCAACCTTAATTTCCGCAATGGGCAAAACCCCAGAGGCGAGGCCAAATTGCGCCTTAACCGGTTGGCGCGGTCCACCATTGCCTTGACATCACGGCCCGTTGATCTGGCAATGAATGCGCAGCTAAATGATGACAATCTGGCAGTGCGCACGATCATTCGCGATAAAAATCAGGAGCTTGGCAGGGCGCAAATGCGGCTGGCCAATATACCGGCCAATACAGATTTTGCCGAAGGACTGGCGCGTGCCGATTTGCTGGGCGAGATCAAATATTCCGGTCCGGTTGATGCCTTATGGCGCCTGACCGGTATTGATGTTCTGGATATGACGGGCAATGTTGATGTCCGCGCTCAGGCCAGCGGCACTTTGGATAATCCGTTGGTGCAGGGCAAATTGGCGACACAAAATGCGCGGGTCGAAAGCGTGCTTTCTGGCACGATCATCGAAAAGATCGCGGTTAATGGCCGTTTCGCAGGGGACAAGTTCACACTGACCAGCTTGAAGGGGAAGACTCCTAATGGCGGGGATGTGCTGGGCAGCGGCACCTTGCGGTTTGGCGGCAAGCAATTTGCCACGCTTGATCTCGCCTTTGATGTGCGCAACGCCAATCTGCTGGTGCGTGATGATTTCGCGGCAACGGTGACGGGCCGTATCACGGCCAAATCCGAAGGTGATCGCAGCGGCGTTTTGGGCGGTGATGTTATCATCAATCAGGGCCGGTTTAATCTGGGCAAGGCAGAGGTTATTACCGAGTTGCCTGATATCGCCTATCGAGAGATTAACCGCAGACCCGATGAAGCACCGCCCTTCATTCCGCCGACACCATGGCGGTTTGCGATAAAGGCGCGGGCGAATAACCGCATAGCAGTGCGCGGGCTGGGCATAGATAGCGAATGGCGCGCCGATATTGCGATTAACGGGCCGACGATCACACCGCGCATCAGCGGTACAGCCAATCTGATACGCGGTGAATATGAATTTGCTGGGCGTGATTTTGATCTGGAACGCGGCCTTATCCGTTTTCAGGAAACTTTCCCTGCTGATCCACTGCTCGACATTGTGGCGACGGCAAACCTGTCTGGCATTGATGCGGATATCCGCGTTGGGGGAACCGGATTACGTCCTGAGATTACCTTTACCAGCATACCGCAATTGCCTGAGGATGAACTGTTGGCACGGCTGCTGTTCGGTTCATCGGTCACAGATATTTCTGCGCCAGAGGCTGTGCAATTGGCAGCAGCGCTGACCTCTTTGCGTAGCGGTGGCGGGCTTGACCCGATCAATGCTCTGCGCGGTGCCATTGGTCTTGACCGATTGCGGATTATCGCGGCCGATCCGTCCATTGGGCAGGGCATCAGCATTGGCGCAGGCAAATATATAACGCGCAATATCTATGTAGAGGTGATTACCGATGGTCAGGGCTATTCCGCCACACAGGCAGAATTCCAGATAACGCGCTGGCTCTCCATATTATCGACCGTGTCCACCATCGGGCGGCAAAGCGTGAACGCTAGAATTTCGCGCGATTATTAGGCTGTTATATTGCTGTTTACACTTTAGCGGCAATTATCAGCTTTCAATTTTGGGTAACTAACATTAGTGTAAGCAATATGAGCCGATTACATGACCATATTATATCCGTCTCCCCGTCAGACATTGATTTTATGGGGCATGTGAACAATGCAAATTATCTGCATTGGGTTCAGGATGCAGTGATTGCGCATTGGGAGCGCATCGCCCCGCCAACCGCTGTGGCAGAGCATCTCTGGGTGGCGCTAAAGCATGAGATCACCTACCGCAAACCAGCCTTTATTGATGATGAAGTGATTGCCACTGTCATCCTTGAAAAAGTGCATGGCGCACGCGCATTTTATGACACTGTCATCAGACGCGGCGAAGAAGTGCTGGCAGAGGTTAAGTCAAGCTGGTGCTGCGTTGACGCCAAAACATTGCGCCCCGCACGCATTACCAAAGATGTGATTACCCGCTTTTTGCCTATCAGTGACGATTAATTGGTGTCATCTGCCCTATTGGCTTCGACATCCATCACTTCAGATACCCAATCTCGGTCGGCTTTCTTGATACCCTCGAGCAATTCTTTTGAACTTTCATCGCCTGCTGCAATGGCCTTTTCGTACCAAGACCGTGCCTTATCAAGGTCTTTGATAAAACCTATGCCTTCCTCATAATTGATGCCCAGATAGCGCATCGCGATCTGGTCGCCCAGTTCTGCCGCCTGAAGATATAAGGCATTGGCCTTTACAGTATCTTTGCTGCCCAAATGGCCCTCCTCATAGGCGAGCCCCATAGTGCGTATCGCAAAAGAGTCTTTCAGCGCAATGGCCTGATCAAACAGCTTTTGCGCGCGCGCTATATCGCGGGGAAGACCCTCTGCTGAGGCCAGCATATATGCCAAATTCGCCATCGCATAAGCATCATTAGCCGCAACACCTTTTTCAAACCAGAATTCGGCCTGCTTGGTATCTTTTTCTACACCCTTACCATCGCGATAATATTGGGCCAGATTGTTAAAAGAAGAGGTTTGCCCTAAGTCCGCCGCCTTTTTGTACCAAAAAAATGCCAGTTCATCATTCTTGTCAACGCCGGTCGCAAAATCATGTGACACGCCCAAATGAAACATGGCATCGCTATTGCCAGCGGCGGCCGCGCGGGTGAGTAGCCCTAGCCAGTGGTATAGTCTTGCTCTAACTTATTGCCAGTAATGTAGAGAACACCCAGCTCCCGCATGGCAGAGTCTGAACCCATGGCGATGGCTTTTTTGAACCAGTTTTCGGCCTTTGCGACATTTTTTTCAAAACCAATACCTTCAAGGTAATTCAGACCAATATAATATGTCGCTCTGCTGCTGCCCTTTTCATGTGCGCGCATATAATAGTCATTTGCGATGTCTTCGTCTTTCTCGCCAATCTCACCAAATTCATACATTAGGCCCAATTCGGTGAAAGCATTAGGAGCATCACCTTCGCTGGCGATTTGCAGCACGCGAAAGGCTTCCGAGAAATCCTTTTCTGTGCCAAGGCCGCGGCGCAGCATCAAGCCATAATTGTAATTAGCATTGCTATTACCGGCTTGCCCTAGGGTTTTATAGATTGCGAGCGCGCTTTCATAATCGCCCTTGTTATAGGCTGTGTCGGCCTGCTCGGTGAGTTTTTTGATCGTCTCTGCACCCATTGCTGATGCGGACGATTCCTCATCTGCAACGGGCTGCGCATCTGTCTGCGCGGCCGCCGGTGTTGTAATCAGCGCTAGAGCAAATGCTAGAGTGCCATATATGCTGCTATAATTGGTCATTATCTCACCCCCATGATGACATCACCATTGCTATGGGCCAAATAAAACTATGCAAGCATTTTCTTGAAATGGGTGGTTCTCAAACATGATTATTCGCCTATTCTGCGCTAAGACATGCAATTCATTATGTTTTCGTAACTATAAGGCGCCCCTATGACCGATATATTATATGCTGCTCCCCTGTCTCTCTATTCGGGAAAGGCACGCGCCTATATGGATTGGAAGGGGATTGATTATCGCGAAGAATTGTCACGCCCTGAGGTGTATCGCGATGTCATAATTCCCGCGATTGGCCGCCCCGTCATTCCTGTTTTGCAGCTGGCTGATGGGGCAATCGTGCAGGATACGACAAAGATTATCGACCATTATGAGCGTGGCACTGATGGCCCGTCGGTATATCCGCAAACACCGGTGCAGCACCTTGTAGCATTGTTGTTTGAGAGTTTTGGCGATGAATGGCTGACCATAGCGGCCATGCACTATCGCTGGAACTATAATGAGCAATGGGTCTATTCCGAATTTGGCAAGGTGGCTGCGCCGGAAGGCACGGCTGAAGAGCAATTTGCCATCGGGCAAGAACGCGGCAAGGCATTTAAGGGCTTTTGCCCGTTATTGGGTATAAATGAGGCCAGCATACCAGCGATTGAGGCCAGCTATGAAGCGTTACTGGCTGAGCTGAATGCACATTTTGCTGAGCATGATTATCTGTTGGGAACGCGCCCCTGCATTGGCGATTATGGCCTGATAGGCCCGCTATATGCCCATTTATACAGAGACCCAGCATCGGGCGAGATTATGAAGCGTCTGGCGCCCAAAGTGGCAGAGTGGGTTGAGCGGATGGTCAATGTCGCAGCGCCCTTATCAGGCACCTTTCTGCCGGATGATAGTGTGCCAGAGACATTATTGCCGATCTTACGCCGTATGATGGCCGAGCATCTGCCATGGCTGCAAAATATCTCTGATATGCTGGCCGATTGGGCTGCCGACAATGCCGATAGCGAATTGCCCAGAGCTGTCGGATTTGCGCCCTTCACTATGGAAGGGGTGACAGCAGCACGTGCAGCGAGTGTGTTTTCCCTATGGATGCATCAGCGTTGCCATAATTTTTATCACAGTCTGAATGACGACGCGAAAAGCGCGGCTGACGATCTGCTGAACCGCGTCAATGGCGGCGTATTTCAGCAATTTTCCCTGCCTGTTCGGCTGGACTTTTCCAGCCATCAACTCACCATTGCCAAATGATTGTCTAGCTGCTGAGCAAACCAAGGGCGAGCAAAGCAAACAGAAATATCATTGATGCGATGATGATGAAGACCAGCAGAACCCAGAGCCGGACAATCGCGCTAAACCGCGACAGGCTATAGGCATGGCGTAGCTGTCGATAGATATGGAAGGGCGCGTAAAGCGTTGAAAAGACGATAACCAATCCGGGTAATATGTTAAATTTAACAGCCAATGCGCATATGATGAACATCATAGACATAAAGGCCAGCGAATAGGTCGTGAATACCGCATGGTCATAGAATCTATGACCCCTATTGCCGATCGTCACTAGCCAGATAAATGGTATGGATATGGGGATCAGCAGCCAGGCAAATTTATAGCCATTGGATTGCAATTTATAGAGCAGAAGATCAGGGTTGCTGTTCGCCTTTTGCAGGGCGTTATTGGCCCAATTGTCGAACCATGCTGTGCCTGTATCAACGCTATTTTCTGCACCAATAACGACTGGTCCAGACGTTTCCTCGGCTATTTCCGGGTAGCTTATAATATTGCCAGTCGCAAAATTTATGCCGTTCATAGTGGTTTTGGCTATTTTCAGTTGCGAGCTGAGGTTTTTTGCCTGTTCGCTATCTGGTTCTGCCTCGGCAAGCTGTGCCTCTAATTTGGCAATATTGGCTGCTAGCTCATCCCTCATTTTCTCTGTATCATTAGAACCGCCTGTAGCTGTCGCTATATCTTCAGACGCACGTGAAAAGTCAGGAGAGCCAACATAAGAGAAGACAGCGAACATCATGAAGATCGCGAACAGGAAGATTGCCATAGGCGAAATGAATTTAGCGCGCTCGCCATGGATATAACGGCGGGTCAGCTTGCCGGGCTGCCATGCCAATAGCGGCAATGTGTTCCAGAACTTGCCATCGAAATGCAGGACGCCGTGTAAGATATCGTGCCAAAACGCACTGAAGGACCGGTGGATATGGACGGATTGGCCACACATATGGCAATGGCTACCCATAAGTGCGGTGTCGCAATTCAGGCAATTGCCGCCATGCACCTGCTGATTGGCAGATCCATCATTGGCATTTTCTACTGCGCGCGCCACCAAAGCGGCTTCAGCCAGCGACCCGGCGGCCTCTATCTCAGTTGACATCTGCTCTTCCCTATCGCTTGCCCGTTATGAGCCTAGCAAAAACTGGCACAGATGGCCAAGTCAAGAATTGCATAAATACAGGACGCAGCCTATTTCAGAGGGATGGACAGTTTTGACCCCCGAACATATCGCGATGCACTTGGTCAGTTTGCTACTGGCGTTACCATCATTACAGCGCGTGATGCTGATAATAACCCTGTAGGCGTAACGGCCAACAGCTTTAACTCGGTATCGCTGGATCCGCCGCTTATACTCTGGTCGCTCAGCAAATCGTCACGGTCTATGCCAGCATTTGAACAGGCCGCAGATTTTAATGTGCATATATTGGCGAGCGATCAGGACGCACTGTCCAACCGTTTCGCATCGCGCAGCGCTGATAAATTTGCCGGACTGGACATTGGCGATGCTGGGCCACCATTGCTGGAAGGCTGTACGGCCCGGTTACGCTGCAAGACGCGCTATAATTATGAAGGCGGTGATCATATCATCTTTGTGGGTGAAGTTGTCGGCTATGAACATGATGAGAAGCCGCCTTTATTGTTCCACAATGGTGATTATGCCGATAAAAAGCGCCGTATCGCAAAGCCGGATGCTGGCGTAACTTCTGCGCCTGTCATTGGTAAGGCCGACGATGTGGTGACCTATTCTTCCAGCGACCGCATTGCGACGATCACTTTGAACAGCCCTGATACGCGCAATGCATTGGCAGAAAATGTTATCGCCGCATTGGTTGATGCCTTGCAAAGAGCGGATAACGACCCTGATATTTCCTGCGTTATATTGACAGGCGCAGGGGCGAGCTTTTGTTCGGGCGGAAATATCAAGCAGATCAAAGCGTTGACGGCGGATCAAGGGATGAGCCCGCTTGAGCTGGAAAATTGGTACCGCACCCATATTCAACGCATTCCCAACACCATGGATGCAATGTCGGTTCCGGTTATTGCTGCGGTTAATGGCCATGCCATTGGCGCAGGTTGTGATCTTGCTTGTATGTGCGATATCCGTATCGCAGCGGATGATGCGACCTTTGCGGAGAGCTTCCTGCGTGTCGGGATTATTCCGGGCGATGGCGGGGCGTGGTTATTGCCCAGAATTGTCGGCATGGCGCGGGCCAGCCAGATGCTGCTTACCGGTGAGTTTATAAACGCAGCCAAGGCGCAGGATTATGGTCTGGTTTCCGAGACACTGGAACCTGCTAAGCTTTTGGATCGCGCGATGGAATTGGCGCAGCAAATTGTCCAATATCCGCCAATAGCCATTCGCAAATCCAAACGATTGCTCAAAGATGCGCGTGACGTGACGTTGAAGGAACATCTTGATCAGGCTGCTATATGGCAGGGCGTGTTGCAGCAGATGGATGACCACAGAGAGGCGGTTGACGCGATATTGGAGAAAAGGCCGCCAAACTTTCAAGGCAAATAGCATTGCTATGGCGTAACAAGCGCATCCATATCGTAACAATCGAAATCATCCATTTGATGAAAAAATGGACCTTAAGCCTGCATAATTTGCAACAATTGGGGATATTACACGCTGTGCCATAGTAGTTTCGGCTAATAAATGATGGTTATGTTGTGATTATCCTACAACAATATTTCAGATACGAATAAAAATTGCTAATTTAGGGTTAATGATTTTGCAAATATGACCGTGATGATGATATAAAATTTTCATCATAACACAGGGGCGTGGTCATGGACGGAATGCAAAGTGGGAAAGTCGAGCTTGAGAACTGGTCCGCTGCTGAAGATGGCGAGCCCAAGGCCGCACTTGATAAGCTAGCCCAATCTGCCGAGCAACGGCTGAAAATAGCGCCAGAACTTTTTCAAATGAAAGAGCTGGACTGTCTATATAGTGCAGAACAAAGCACCTTATGGACATTCATGAAGCCTAAAGGGCGTCCGAGCTTTACCGCATCGCTGCTGCACGATTTCAAACGCTGGCAAAGAGGCATAGAAAGCAGCTTTGGACCAGATAAATTGCCGCTTGATTTTCTGGTCTTGGGCTCGCGGTTTCCCGGCGTATTCTGCTATGGCGGGGATCTGGATTTCTTTGTCGATTGCATCCACGATAATGACCGCGATGCTTTGGTCGATTATGGCTGGCAATGCGTGCAGATTTTGCACCGTAACTTCCTCTCGCTAGACCTTCCCATGATGACAATTGGTCTGGTTGAGGGTGACGCGCTGGGCGGCGGCTTTGAGGCATTATTGTCGTTTGACATAATTGCCGCAGAGCGCGGAGCAAAATTCGGCTTGCCGGAGAGTATGTTTGGCCTCTTCCCCGGCATGGGTGCACACAGCTTCCTTTCACGCAAAATTGGCACTGCCATGGCGGAACGCATGATAATGGGCGGCGAAACGTATACGGCTGAACAGCTATATGACATGGGTCTGGTCCATGCTTTGTTTAATAAAGGCGAGGGCAAGGCAGCGGTTGACAAAATTATCAAGCGTGAGCGCCGCCGCTTTCACGGTCTGCTCGGCGGCACCAAAGCCATGGCAAGAGCGTCGGACATCACACTGCAGGAATTGGAAGATATTGTAGAAATATGGGCCGATTCCGCGCTGCGCTTGAGCGAGCATAATATCAGATTGATGCAGCGACTGGTTGCAGCGCAAACCAAATTGATTTCCAAGAACGCTGCGGAATATGCGCCTGCTCAATTAAACGCGACGGACAATGGCTCTGAAAATAGCGGATCGCCCGATGTAACCAAACGGCAGGCCTGATCTGCTGGCATAGCTTTGCTGTACAGAAAGCCCTGACCTTGGGTGCAGCCGGCCGCGGCAACTGATGCAGCATGGCTAGGTGTTTCAATACCTTCTGCAACAATCTCCATTTCCAGCGTTTTGGCCAATTCTGCCACTGCGCGGATAATGGCATCAGACTTTGAGCCAGCACTTGGCCCACTAACGAAAGATTGGTCGACCTTGATCTTGCTGAAATTATAGCTTTGCAAATAGGATAGTGAAGAATAGCCGGTTCCGAAATCGTCCAGAGCCAGTTTGATGCCTTCAACCTGCAAAGTGTCTATAAAGTGAGTAATGGTGTCATCTTCGTCCATGAAGACTGTTTCCGTAATCTCTAGCTCCAGCCGCTGCGGGCTGATGCCAGCATCTTTAATAGCCCGCAAAATGCCCAATGATGCGCCCGGCGCTTTCATCTGGACGGGCGATACGTTTACACAAACCGAGATATGTTCAGGCCATTGCGCCGCTGCTTCGCAGGCACGCGCTGTGATCCAGTTACCAAGCGTAATTATCAGCCCCGTATCCTCTGCGATCGGAATGAAATCTGCTGGTGACAAATCGCCTTTTGTCGGGTGCTTCCAACGGACTAACGCTTCAAAAGCGCGTACTTCATTGGTCGCAAGGTCAACAATGGGTTGATAATGGACTTCCAATTGGTCTTCGTTAATGGCCTCACGCAATTCGCTTTCTATCTCGCGCCGGAACATTAAATCGCGGTTCATGGCATTGGCAAAGAAGCTATATTGGTTCCGGCCGTTCACCTTGCTGTGATAAAGTGCGAGGTCGGCATTTTGCATGATGGTATCGATATCACTGCCATTTTCCGGCATGACCGCGATGCCAATAGAAACGCTGATCGACAATCTGTGTCCATCCAAACGTATGGGGCGTGTCAGCTCTTTCAAGATATTTTGCGCAATGGCTTCCATTTCGCGGCGATCTTTATCTTGGGTCACAACCACAAATTCATCGCCGCCAAAGCGCGCAACAATGTCATCTTTGCACAGGGTGCGCAAACGTTTCGCAGTCTCAACCAACAGACGGTCGCCGACAGGGTGGCCCAGTGTATCATTCACTTCTTTAAACCGGTCAAGGTCGAGCCAGAAGACACCGATATTGTCCCTATTATCCTTTTGCGCGAACATTTTAATCAAATGGCCGTTCAGCCCTGCGCGGTTCAAAAGGCCGGTAACAATATCTGTGCGGGCATAGCTGCGCATTTTTTCAGCCAGCTTGGCATTTTGCTCGGCGGCGTCAAAGCTGTCGCGAATAATGGCAAAGGTATTGATGGTTATGCCTATCAGCGCAACGATGAACAGTGTGATACAGATGCTAAGCACAATATAGCTTGGCGAACCTTCAAGGACCAAACATATGGCAAGCGGCAATGTTGTTAGAACGGTTTGGCCAATGGCGATAACAGGACGCCCAGCATTGCGGCCGGATATACCAGCGGCATAGCCAATGGCATTGGCTGCAGCCAGAACGTGCAGACTAACATCAGCAGCGTATAATATAGTAAGGCCAGCAACTGAGCCTAAAGAAAGAGCATATGCCCATGCCCCTGATTCATAAATCAGTTCAAGATTGCGTGAACCTCGATTGCGAATTTTGGAATCGAAAGCATAAGCAGTGACAATGCGAAAAATAACAACAATGCTCAGGATGCAGGCGCCAATATTTATGGCAACACTATCGGCAGTAAAAGCTATGAAAAGGCACGCCAAAGCACCACAGAGCGCGCCCAATGTCAAAGATAGGGGCGACGTGTATAATGTGGATATCAAGGCATGCCGTACCCGATCATTTAGCGGGTCGGATCCAAAAACTCCATTAAGCCGAGATGCTTTGCTACTAATATCGCACTCCTTCTTGAGATCGGTATCTCATAGATATCTGTGCTTTTGGTTAACGGCACCTTCACAATAAATTTAATTTCTTTCGAAGGTTTTTTATCCCGCTTGTTGTGCTCAGACGTCTTATTCCCCCGTCAATCCGCAACATATGCTATATTAAGCAAATTCTCCTGTTACAGACTTTCGGTCGCTTTCATGCTCTTGATGAAGAGCAACGAGCTTACAATCCAGTTGATGCGATATAGCCATCCACCATTTGTGACCGAGAGAGTCATCGGCCCAAAAGCAGCGTTCGGCATTGTGTAGGGCATGCTCAGCGCTGTTCAGACCATGTTCTGCAAACAGTCTTATGGCAGCTACTATAATGGCATTGTCCAGCACATTGTGCGCATAATCAGTTTGTGATTGGGTATCGGGCTGATTGTCATTTGCAGCGTCATAATGGCACATAGATTGAGCAATATGCGCGCTATCATCACTGCGTATAGGGCAGGGTGTATTATGGCCCTGATATGCTGAATATGGCTTTTCCATAAGCCCGAATTATACGAAAAAGGATAAAGCTGCCTTGCGCATAGTGGTTAAACCAAAGCGTAATTTCGTTAACCATGATAGGAATATAGGCCAAATTTTGACGGGATAAAGGCCTAGTTAGGCGGGTTTATCCATTGTCCAGATTCGCGATATTGCGGGAGAACATCGCCTGAATTTGCAGCTTTGCCAATCGCATCATTACGCACTGGCGGCTGCGCATTCAGGGCTGGCTGACGGGCAGATGCTGCTGACGCATTGCTTTCGGCCTTTGGCGCTGTGTTTTGTGCTTGCTTGCTAAGCGCCATTGCATCTTCATAGGATTTGGCCAGAGCGACTGGGTCTGCAGCCTTGGCTTTGCCAGCAGCTACTTTACGTAGATAGGGGCCGGGCAGGGGTTCACTGCCGCTATACCTTTGCGAGAAAGCGCTCTTTTTGCCTGCTGCACCGCGCCATTTGTAGAAGCGATGATTGCCGATAGTGCCTAGGAAATTTAGGCTAGGGGCCCAATAGGGGCGAATGTCACTGGTGTGATAATGGGTGGCCAGACCTGCGGGAATGGAAACCTCTCCTGCCAACATTGCAGTGGCAACTTTGCGCGCCCGTTTCCAATAAAAGCCATTGGGTTTGCGCCGTAATGACCCGTCACAGGTAAAGCTGAACTGACAACCGGTTGAACGTTCGGAACCCTGATAAACGACGCCGCACACCGATTTGGGGTAGCTGGGGTGGGCAACGCGGTTCAAGATCACCTGTGCGACGGCGCGTTGTCCGGCATCGGGCTCTAGAGCCGCTTCATAATAAATGGCGGTGGTCAGGCATTGCTGCGCCCGATATTGGCTGTTCGTTAGCCCCGTCAGGCGGAACTTTCCGGCACTTGCACCAGTTCCAAATTGCGCAGAACCTAATGGAGCTTGTGCATTGATATCCGCCGTTAAAGAGGGTGCGCCTTGTCCGCCATTTGCACCAATGCTGGCCTGTTGCACTACAGGGTCAATCCAATCGCCATTGCTTTCGTCTAAGAAATAAAAGGCGGAACCTGGGAAATTGTCCTGGCTGCGTTCAGACCATAATTCGCGGGCATCGCTATATTGCACCATTTCTGGCTTGATATAGCTGTTTTGCGCAATAGCGATTTGCATCACTGAAAAGGTGGAGACCGCAAATAGCGAAAGAGTGAGAAATTTCTCCCGCAAAGACAAAAGGCTGATTATCGATGGACGCTGTGTTTTCTTGCGTGGCTGTGGGCGCGCTTCGCGGACCGGTATCGCGCTGCGATCCGGTAAATATATGATATTTTTTGCGCGCCGAAATTTCAACTTTGCCGAGCCCCAATAGCGTAACATGCCCCAGAATCGGGATAAGTTAACGGTTATTAATCTATAGGCGAGCATGCGATGTTTGGATAGGATCGTTACGGCTTCGTCCCGGCATGAGACAGCGTAGGACTGGAATATTAGTATTTGAAAATGCGGTTATTCAACACTTTAACAGGGTCACATCTTGCTTTGTAAACTCATCTATCAAAACTGTAACCGCGTTCATGGCAAAGCCGTTGCCGTGGCCAGATCTGCCTCTCTGCGTTTGATGAGGCGCAGCGCCAAAATATAGCCCAAAAGTCCAAAAATAACCCCGCCCAATGCAGGCGCGGCGACAACCCCAGCTGCGCCTGCGTAAATCGCGCCAAAATAGACAAAGGGCAATATGCCAATGGTGTTGCGCCCCCAGTTCAGCCAAGTTGACCAGTTGGCGCGGTCAAGATTGTTAAACGCTGCGTTGGAGATATACAAAATGCCGTTGAACAGGAATAAAGGAACAACAACAATCGCAAAGACTTCCAGCAAGTAGACGCCTTCTTCACCTAAGCCAAATTGCGCACCGACTATGGGCACCAAAATGTACAGAACAGGCCAGATCAACAAGGTGTAACCAACAGCAAATGCAATGGCGCAATTTATCGTGCTGCGGACCCGGCCCATATCGCCAGCACCGAAATTCTGCCCGACAATTGGCCCGATTGCACCGGATAGCGAGAACAGCAAACAAAAGGCAACGGGGACAATGCGCCCGATGACGGAATAGCTGGCAATCACGTCGTCGCTATAGGTAGAGAGATAGCTAAAGGTAATGAATCCGCCGACAGGTGTGGCCAAATTGGTCAATATGGCTGGCCCCATAATGCGCCGAATGGCGGGGAAGTTATTGGCAAATTCATGCCTATGGAAAGTGCCGAAACCGTCATAAATCTTCAGCACGGGCCAGATACCAAATGCAGCCATAGCAAATATTGACAAGACAGTAGCATAAGCCGCCCCTGCGAAGCCCAGACCAAATCCGAAGATGAGCAGGGGATCAAATATAGCGTTGGTAATGGCCATGGCCAATGTCGTGTTCATCGCGCGCCGTGCATCGCCATAGGCCCGCAAAAAGCCTGATGCGATCATGCCGCAAACTGTCACGGGGCCAAAGGGGGCGACGATGCGGATATATTGGATGGCAGCATCTTTCGCACCGCCCTCTGCGCCTATCAAATCCATAAACTGCGGCGCGAATAGCCAGAATATTATTGCCACGGGCGCCGATAGCGATATGCCCAATGCCATGACATGGGTGAGCAGCGCATTGGCATGTTCGGCCTTTCCCTGACCGACCATGCGCGATGCGAGGGCGCTGATGGCGATCATCAAACCAATGTTGAGCGCTGAATTGAAGAACAGCAATGTTGCAGCAAAGCCCATTGCGGCAGTGAGAGCAGGGTCACCCAATAAGGAGATGAAATACAGGTCGAGCAGATCGACCGAGAACATCGTCACCAATCCAAGCGATGATGTTAATGTCATCACTGCAACATGGCGCATTAAATTGCCACTGAGAAACTTGCCTTTTTGGGGAGACGCGCCTGGAGTCTTGGGCGTGGCGCTGTCTGGGCTGGATTGGGGAATAGGACGCTCTTTTGTTATGATGTGCGGGCTTGATAGGGTTTGCCGGTTGGCAACCCTTTGGCGGATATGGGGAGAGCGATCAAGCCTTGCCAGAGGACATATGCCGATTTATAGGCGGCATCAGGAAACAGGTCATTCTGTAATGGAGTGATAATTGGGAATATCGGAAGATCGTGGCGCAACCGCGCTGCATCATGCCGGAGCTGCCCCCGCAACTGTGACCGGAGAGCGAATGCGCCTTAATGCCACTGGTTTACAACCGGGAAGGCGGCGCATCTGCATTGACCCGGGAGCCAGGAGACCAGCCTGTTATCCGTCGTCCTATCCGCTGGACGGGGTGTGCCAGGGGAACGGAGGGAAAGCTGCGCTTTTCCACGTGACGACACGTGCGTGAACGTCATGGGAAAAGGAGTAAAACCATGCGACAATATATAAGAAATACACTGCTATTGAGCAGTACACTAAGCCTGTGCCTTTGGGCCGTACCAGCCTATGCCCAGCAGGATCTGGCAGAAGAAGACTATGAGGAAGATTATGAAGGAGATGGCGCAATAGTTTTTTCGGACCCCATTAGGCCTGAAGTCATTACGGTTTTGGGTTCCGGATTGGTCGGCCGGGTATATGAAAATAACCGTGCTCTCACCATTATCGGCGCAGATGAAATCAATCAGATACAAACGCCGGATATCACCCAGATTCTGGAGCGCGCACCAGGCGTAACCACCACGCGCAACGGCCCGATTGGCGGCTTTACATCAGTGCGCGTGCGGGGCAGCACGTCGGACCAGGCGTTGGTGTTGATAGATGGTATAAGGGTCAATGACCCGTCTGCGCCGGGCGCAGGCTTTGATTTTGCCAATGTGCAGACCGGCAATATCACTAAGGTAGAGATATTGCGCGGCGCCAATTCTATCATCTGGGGCAGCAATGCCATTGGCGGCGTCATTGTATTGGACACCAGAGGATCACGCGACACAGCATCATTCACAGGTGAGGGTGGTTCTTTCGGCACGATCAACCTCTCCGGCAGCGTAAGGCCTGATATTGCGGATGGGCTGGATGTGAATATCTCCGGTGGTTATTTTGATAATGACGGATTTTCCAGCTTTGCCGATGG
This sequence comes from uncultured Sphingomonadaceae bacterium, assembly GCA_947503245.1. GTDB lineage: Bacteria > Pseudomonadota > Alphaproteobacteria > Sphingomonadales > Sphingomonadaceae > Alterisphingorhabdus. Next base: position 386,699 of record CANNCV010000002.1, on the reverse strand, counting down.
CACAGAAGCAGATGGTTTCCGCCAAAATTATCTTAATGGACGTATCGGCTATAATGTAGCCGATAGTGTCAACGTGTTCGCGCAGGGTCGTTTTGCGACAAGTCGGTTGGATATTGATGGATTTCCCGCCCCTGCCTTTGCCTTTGCCGATACCGATGAGTTTCAGGAAACGCAGCAATTCTCCGCATCTGCGGGCGTAGAATATTTTGGTGATAATTTGGAGCTGCGCGCGCTCTATTCCATTGCCGATATTGACCGCGATAATTTTAATCCGGCCTTTGGCGATGATGTCAGCTTTTTCGCAGAAGGCCGCAATGAGCGGATAGAGCTGCGCGGTGAGCTGCAGCCAGTGAACAATGTCACTCTATTTTTCGGGCTGGAAAATGAGGAAACGCGTTTCGAAACCGGCCCCTTTGGCACGGCGGCAGATAGCGGTATTGATAGCGCTTATGGCCTGCTGCGCTATAATGACAATCTGATAAATATCTCTGCTGGCTTGCGCGTTGACGATCATGAGCAATTTGGCAGCCAAGTGACCTTTGGCGCAGATGCCAGCATTGCGCTGGATGATGATTGGAAGCTGGTCGGCGCCTATCAGGAAGGTTTTCGTGCCCCCAGCCTGTTCCAACTGCTGTCAGACTTTGGCAACACCAATTTGCAGCCGGAAACCAGCCAGAGTTTTGAAGTTGGCATTCAATATAATGACCGCAATAGCGTCTATCCCATTGGCGGATCGGTCACGCTGTTTACGCGCGATACGGACAATCAGATCGATTTTATCTCATGCTTTGGCGTGACAGACGCTATTTGCGATAATCGCCCGTTTGGCACGTTTGACAATATTTTGTCGACGCGCGCGCAAGGGGTGGAGGCGGACCTGTCCGTCCAGCCGACAGATACATTTATCGCACGCATTGCCTATAGCTATATCGACACAGAAAATCGCAGCGTGGGCAGCGCCAATGTTGGCAATGTGCTGGCGCGGCAGCCCGATAATGTGCTGACCCTTTCTGCCGATTGGACGCCAGAACTAGCCGGAAAGCCCGTGAATCTGGGCGGCGATGTGCGGCTGGTGAGTGACAGCTTTGACAATGCGGCCAATTCGGTGCGTCTTGATGGTTTTGCGGTGGTGCGTCTGCGTGCCAGCTATGACATCACAGACAATATCCAGATCTATGGCCGCGTGGAAAATCTGTTCGACGCGCAATATCAAACCGTATCAGGCTTTGGCACACCGGGCATGTCGGCCTTTGGCGGCGTGCGCGTAACATTATAGCGGTTTTGCCTCCGTTGATCGCATGGTCATCAATTCATTGCGGTCAGCGGAGGACCAAACAAAAAGTAGAAAAACAACAGGCAATTGAGTTTGCAGCAAAAACTGGCTAGGCCTGATAATAAGAGATGAAGGGATGATATGATGAACGGCGAAATGATGAAAAGCAAAGAGATGATCTGGCCTGCCTCGCTTGGCATCAGCACCATTTTGGGCTGTTTGCTTTTGGCGTGTATCTTTCCCTTTGCCGCTTTTGCCACCTTGGCGGCGCTGACCATGAAACCGCGCAATGCCATGCTGTTGCTGACCGGCGTGTGGGGCATTAATCAGGCGATTGGCTTTTTCATTCTGTCCTTCCCATGGGATGCACAGGCGCTTGGCCATGGCATCGCCATTTTGGTCGCCATGATGCTGGCCTATGCCGCGGCGACCAGCGTGCTGCGCTTTACCAAAAGCAAAAGCGCGCCGATGATGCTGTCCGTGCCATTGGCTCTGGCCGCAGCCTTTGCCATACAACAGCTTGCCCTGCGCGCTTATGCCGGTTTTGGCGGCGGCGCAGAAAATTTCTCTGCAGAGATTATCACCGCCGTCGGCGTGGAAAATCTCTTTTGGTTCGCCGGCTTGCTGGCCCTGCGCTTTGTCATAGCGCAGGGATTGGGTGATAAGAGGCCAATTGCCGCTTAATCGCTAATTATCCAATAGGAACGGATAAAATCCGCGTTTCGGTAACGGCACTTGGGGGTTGCGCATTGGTGTTAGGGGCAGCAGGGTCAGGTGTACCGCCGACTGGCGCAGGTGGTGTTGGTGTTGCGCCGGCTGCCGGCGTTGTATTGTCATTATCGTCGTTGCGGTCTTTATTACCCATCACTCTTGCCGGGCGTTCAGTTTCAAGATTTCGCCTGATCCTTTCGGCTCTATCACTTACTGATTTGGTGATTAGCTGTCGCATACCTGTGAAGGAGCATTGGCTGGCATAACGCTCGATAACAGCGCGAGCCGCAGGATAGCTGCGTGGGAAATATTCCTTCATCTGTTCAGCTGTACCTGCAAAAAATGTTTTGCGATATTCAGATTGTGAGGCTTCAATTAATTGGCGCACTGCCCCTAAATCGGGTGCGACCAAATAAGCAGCATCAAAAGCTTGAATCCCATCTCCAAGCAGACCGAAGCCAGAATTTGTAATGCCAAGTGCTGTATTACCAGCGCCAGAAAGGCTTAAAACAGCGCCGACCAATGTATCTACTCCGGTATTAAGATCTTGAGCAAATTGCCGGTTTTGTGTTGCGGCCGCCGCTGTTGTGAAAAAGCGGTTACAATATAAATCTGTCAGCCCAAAACCAGCAGCCAGATAGGTTTGCATTTCTAGCAAACGGCGCTGATTTTCCTCATTGTAAAAGCCATCATCAAAATCGGGTCTTTGATAGGCTTTATAAGTGACACATATGTCGTCTTTCTCTTTTAAGAATTCTTCTTGACCATCTGAAAGGTCCAGACCGTCCCCTAATTTCGACTTAAATCTTTTTAAACCGCTTCCATCAAAACACAGCGTGTTATTGGCAGTTATTGATTGCTGCAATTTCTCTAGATTAACCCGCTCATTCGGAGGGCTGGCTGGATCTTCTTCATCTTTCTGACCTTCATTGCCTTCGCCGGCTTCCTGTAATGTCTTAACGTCTTTCGCAAGTTCCGTTAAACTCTCATCCTGCCTACCATTAGTCCCTTTTATGATGTCAATATCTGCTTTTATGGTGCTAACTTCTGCGCCCTGTTTTTGTATTTTGCTGTTCAAACTTATCGCTTCACTGGTTTTAAGCGGTATTACTTCCCCATTTACGGTGGGAGTATTTTGCTTAAATGCCGACCGCAGCACATTAATATAGGCGATCTCGTCTAATCTGCTTGGTGTAGGTTTGGCAGCAATAGTTGGTTTGTCAAAACCATCAATGGCGCTGCATCCAGAAAGAATATAGCTGCTGGCGACGCAGCACAATAATAGTGACTTCCTCATCTTAGTCCCTCCATTTGATATTCATGTCCCATCCCTCGGGTTCGCTTCATGGCGTTAGCTGTTGCGATGTTGCCATGCCCGTGACATGCATCACGCTTGGTTGCGCCATGCTTTAACGCCGTGCATTGTGCGCCGAACATAAATAGAACATTGCGAAATCCGCCTTGGCTGCTATGGCCATCTTGCTGAGTGCTTGCCGTTAGTGATTGAATTCCGGCGGCTGCTCTCCACATAGGCCTTGAAGGGCAAAATAGGGGATGATCGGCAGCAGTATTTTGCGACTGTATGCGGTTCTTAAACTCCGGATTTGGGTGTGATTGACGATGCTGACCAAAATTTCTGTGCGCGGTGCGCGTGAGCATAATCTTAAAGGCGTGGATATTGATCTGCCGCGCGATAAGCTGATCGTCATCACGGGCCTGTCGGGCAGCGGCAAATCTTCTTTGGCCTTTGATACCATTTATGCAGAGGGTCAGCGGCGTTATGTTGAGAGTCTGTCCGCCTATGCGCGGCAGTTTCTGGAGATGATGCAAAAGCCGGATGTTGAGCATATTGAGGGGCTGTCCCCCGCCATCAGCATTGAGCAGAAAACCACCAGCCGCAATCCGCGCTCTACCGTCGCCACGGTGACAGAGATTTATGATTATATGCGGCTGTTATGGGCGCGTGTGGGTGTGCCCTATTCCCCTGCAACGGGCGAGCCGATCGCCGCGCAGACGGTCAGCCAGATGGTCGACCGCGTATTGGCACTGCCGGAAAAGACGCGTTTCTATCTGCTCGCCCCCGTGGTGCGCGGGCGCAAGGGTGAGTATCGCAAAGAGCTGGCCGAGTGGCAAAAGGCCGGCTTTACCCGGGTACGTATTGATGGCGAATTTTACGCGATTGAGGACGCGCCAAAGCTCGACAAAAAGCTGAAGCACGACATTGAAGTGGTGGTTGACCGGCTGGCGGTGAAATCTGGCATGGACACCAGACTGGCCGACAGCTTTGAAACCGCGCTGAAACTGGCCGATGGCTTGACCTATATTGATCTGGCGGATGGCACGGTGCCTGGCCGGGAAGATGAGGTGGATGATGGCGGCGCGATGAAGGGCGCAGGCATACCAGCCAATCGCATCATCTTTAGTGAGAAATTTGCCTGCCCCGTCTCTGGCTTCACCATTGAAGAGATTGAGCCGCGCCTCTTTTCCTTCAACGCGCCGCAAGGGGCGTGCCCGGCCTGTGATGGTCTGGGCGAGAAGCAATATTTTGATGATGAGCTGGTGGTGCCCAATCCAGAGCTGAGCCTGAAAAAAGGGGCAGTGGCGCCATGGGCCAAGTCGAACCCGCCTAGCCCTTATTATATGCAGGTTTTGGGCAGTCTGGCCAAGCATTTCGAATTTGACCTGACCACGCCATGGCGCGATCTGGACGAAACGCATCAGGATGTGATCCTGCACGGCACGGGCGGCCTGCCCGTCACGCTGACATTTAAGGATGGCCGCAAAAGCTATCAGGTGAAAAAGCCGTTTGAGGGCGTGATCGGCAATCTCAACCGCCGCATGCTGCAAACCGATAGCGCGTGGATGCGCGAGGAGCTGGCCAAATATCAAACCGCGCAGCCGTGCGAAGTGTGCGATGGTGCGCGGCTGAAGCCAGAGGCACGCGCGGTCAAGATTGCGGGCGAGGATATCTCCATCTCCACCCGCCGCAGCGTGGGCGACGCGCTGGCCTTTTTCGAAGGCATAGAGGCGCATCTGACCGACCAGCAGCAGCAAATTGCCAAAGCGATTTTGAAAGAGATTGTCGAGCGGCTGGGCTTTTTGAACAATGTCGGGCTGGATTATCTCAACCTTGACCGTAAATCGGGCACACTTTCGGGCGGGGAGAGCCAGCGTATCCGTCTCGCCAGCCAGATTGGCAGCGGCCTTTCCGGCGTGCTCTATGTGCTCGATGAGCCAAGCATTGGCCTGCACCAGAAAGATAATGACCGGCTGCTCGTCACGCTGAAACGGCTGCGCGATCTGGGCAATACGGTGATTGTGGTGGAGCATGATGAAGATGCCATCCGCCAGGCCGATTATGTTGTCGATCTGGGGCCGGGCGCGGGTGTGCGCGGCGGCGAAGTGGTGGCAGAGGGCACTCTGAAACAGATCCTCAAATCCAAACGCTCGCTTACCGCGGATTATCTCACTGGCCGCAAAGAAATCGCGGTGCCCCAGCAGCGGCGCAAGGGCAATGGCAAGAAGCTGACCGTGCACGGCGCGCGCGCCAACAATCTGCAAAATGTCACGGCCTCTGTGCCGCTGGGCACCTTTACCTGCGTTACCGGCGTATCGGGCAGCGGCAAATCCAGCTTCACCATTGATACGCTCTATGCCGGCGCGGCGCGTTCGCTCAATGGTGCGCGGATTATCGCGGGCAAACATGACCGGATCGCCGGGCTGGAGCATTGCGACAAGGTGATTGATATCGACCAATCGCCCATTGGCCGCACCCCGCGCAGCAACCCCGCCACCTATACCGGCGCCTTCACCAATATCCGCGACTGGTTTGCCGGCCTGCCCGAAGCATTGGCGCGCGGTTATAAGCCGGGCCGGTTCAGCTTTAACGTCAAAGGCGGCCGGTGTGAGGCATGCAGCGGCGATGGCCTGATCAAGATTGAAATGCACTTTCTGCCCGATGTTTATGTGACCTGTGAGGAATGCGGCGGCAAACGCTATAACCGCGAAACGCTGGAGGTGAAATTCAAAGGCCATAGCATCGCCGATGTGCTGGACATGACGGTGGAGGATGCGGTCAGCTTCTTCAAAGCCGTGCCGCCCATTCGTGACAAGATGGCGATGCTGTATGAGGTGGGCCTTGGCTATGTGAAGGTCGGCCAGCAAGCCACCACCCTATCGGGCGGAGAAGCGCAGCGCGTGAAACTGGCCAAGGAGCTGAGCAAGCGTTCGACGGGCAAGACGCTCTATATTTTGGATGAACCCACCACCGGCCTGCATTTTGAAGATGTGCGCAAATTGCTGGAGGTGCTGCACCGTCTGGTTGACCAGGGCAATAGCGTGATCGTGATTGAACATAATCTGGACGTCATCAAAACCGCCGACTGGATTATCGATCTGGGGCCGGAAGGCGGCGTAAAAGGCGGCGAAATCGTCGCCAAAGGCACACCGGAACAAGTCGCCAAAAATGAGCGCAGCTTTACAGGGCATTATTTGCAGCCGATGTTGGGCAAGTGAGCGCGGCGCTATAGCGCAAATAGCAAAATAGCCAATGTAAAGTTTAAAGCAACCGGCTATCCAAGGGCTTAGGTATGCGCTGTCAAGAGGCGAATTAGAGTTATTATTTTCTATCATGAAGGATGGTTTTTATCATTTGCTTCTTTAATGGCGCTTCTAATTTCATCGACTGGGGATTTAGATAATTCAAACAATTGAGAAATTTCAAGCTCAAGATAATATGGTATAGTAGTAAGGAAGGTTGGGTTGGCTTCCATTTTATTCCACTTTAAAGCAGAACCGTCAGGATTTTTTCTTTTCGTAGGTCTTGCAAATGCACGTTTAAAACCCGCTGGTGTTACGCCTTTAAGGCTAACAAATTTTACTTTATCAGTTACGCTATCGTCATCAAATTCTACAGAATCTTTAAACAGTTCGCCTGATAAGCTTTTGACGTAAGGCTGAACATAAACTACCCGTTTTATACCAGAAGCTATAATAAGTTTAGTACACATATGACATGGCATAGTAGTGCAATATAAAGTCGTACCAGATGTTGATCGGTTAAATCTTGCTGCGTCAGTTATAGCATTCATTTCTGCGTGTACCATTCGCCCATATTCTATTATATCACTAAGCATAGAATGATTTAACGGTCCTGCTTCTATATTTGATTCTTTATCTTCATCGCATAGAGCATCTTGACTTAGTTTTTTTAAGTCTTTGTTCAATAAATCATCACGTAACCACTCATGATCTTTGAGTTGTGCTAAAGTATCTCGAGTTAGATCTTCTTTAACCCGTTGATTTGAATCATAACCAAGTATATAGTCTCTCGTATCATTAGAATTATCTTCCCAATATGTGCCACCGCCGGGTGCAGGGACTTCATTGCAACCCATAGAAATGATTTCTCCTTCTGGTGAAAAAATTGCGGCTCCAACTTGGCGAGATAAATCTAATGAGCGATATGCAGCAGCATTTGCAATATATGAAGAATACTCATCTTTATTTGGTGAGACAAACGGATCACCAAAATAAATACGAAAAAAACGTTCGCATGAAGATTCTAAAGTTTTTAATGATGTACAATCAAGTACGAAATCTGATTTTGGGTAACAATCAATTATTTTTTGCCCATAAGCATTGTTGTTTTCGTCTTCATCAGTCGAAATAATTTCTAAAGCTTGAGACTCTAATTTTGTTTGAGTCGATTTTCGATCAGATACCCGCATTCTATCAATTAGATATTCTACCCTTGAACGCCTGGGAGCGTAACAACCTAAAAATATTATATTTCTTCCGTATATTCGCTCTAGGGTACGATACTCGTCTAATCTCTTTATTTGTCGAATGATGTTTAATCTACGAGTTTTCGATTTAATCTCTCTTTCTTCACGTGCTTCTAGAAGGCTTGTAACACCTAAGAGTGCTAGTATGTCACCACGTTTTGCGTCGGCACATAACTTATCCCCAGCTTCGATATATGATTTGTATCTTTCGACTTCATTATCAAAATTATTCGGAACGCGGTTTGCAGACTTTAGAAAGTCAGTTAATTTTATGACATTGGGTTCGTATTTGATTTGAAGAGCTTTTTCGGAGATTACTCGCGTGATCTCCTCCATATCAACTCCTATTGGAGCGATTAAACTCAAAAAAGCTTCACGATTACCATTTGTCATATTTAAATACGCTCCAAAAAAACAATGTGAAAAAATATTAAATCTATGATTGAGTCTGGTATCAAGACCGCTTAACGATATCTGAGAGATAAATTGCGGAGAGAAACTAATGGATGAGAGATTTGCGTCAGAATGGCTTGTAGAAATTTTCATTCAGTATCAGGAAGAAATTGACGCACGTTGTAAAACTAGCTCACCAATGTGGCTAAAAGATGCTTTAGAATCCGATCATAAGAACAAACCTTCAGTTAGAAATGCAGCAGCTCAATTGGATGCTGATTGAATATATATATGTAACTGAAAAATATAGTTGTGTCTATAATCTGTTAAACGAGCTTTATGGCCTTAGCTATATTTCCTCTATTGTTTCTGGAATAGTAGTTTTTGATTCTCGTTTTATATAGTATAATATCGATGTAACTTTAATTAATCTCAGTTAACACCTGTCCTACACACCCCATAATCCGGTAAACTGTCTGCTTGTCCAATGGCCAAGTGAGAGAGTTTATGCCCCGTTCAAAGCCCCGTCTGTCTGATCCTGCTGCTGTTGATGATGGGCAGGGGCGTGCTGTGCCTGATGCGTCATCGGCTGATGGGGCGGGGCGGTCTGGTTTTTCTCAGTCTATGGACTTGCTGGAGATATTGGGGGCGGTGCGGGCTGTGGTGGATGCGGATGTGCGCGCTGCCTCTGCGCCCATCTTGCTGGATGGTGTGCCGCCCTTGGAGTGTGATGAAAGCGCGGCTTTGGCAGTGCCTGCCAGTGAAGTGAGCGCGAGCGGGGATAGTACGCCGCCGCCAATGCAACCATCAACGTCCCCAGTGCCAACATCACCACCCCCAACCGGCTTGAGGTCGCAATTGCCCCCGGCAATTCCTGAAGCATCCGGGGAATGCGTCACCCCGCGCCCCTCTAAAGACAAGGGGGCTAACGCAACCATCAAGGAAAACCCAGAATCGGACCATCAGGTCCGCAAGGCTGACCAGCCGCCGGCCGATAGGCCGCCCCCTCGGAGGCGTTCGCGCAGCGAACAAGCCGTGAGAGAAGAAAACCCCATGAAAGAAAAGACTCTCCCCCAGAAACGGCCGCGTGGCACCATGTCTCCTGCGACCAAGCGCACCTTTTTGCAGGCCCTGTCGCGCACCGGCAATGTGCGCGGCTCTGCCTATTATGCGCAGATCAGCCATGAAGCGGCCTATCAGGCGCGGCGGCGCGATGCGGCCTTTGCCTGTGCGTGGGATGGGGCGCTGATCATAGCGCGCGATATGGCGCAGGATGAGCTGGCCGATAAAGCGATGAACGGCATTACCGAGGATATTGTCTATCATGGTGAGGTAACCGCCAGCCGCACGCGCTTTGACGGGCGGTTGTTGCTGGCGCTGTTGGCGCGGCTGGACAAACATGCGGCGGACAATCCGGCGGCGATGCGCGGCGCGGCGCGTTTTGATGCATTGCTGGAGCGGATTGGCGCTGGTGAGGATGCCGATGACCTGATCGCCACGCCAACCCCGGCGGAGGAGCCATGGCGCTATGGCGAGGGCGGGGCGGCGGGTGCCGTGGGCGTGACTGATCCTGCGCTGGCGAATTGGCTGGCGGCGCAGCAAGAGAGCGATTAGGGGCGGTTTGGGGCAGATAGGGCTGGGCGAGCCTCTACCCGCTATGCCGGTTCTTGCTTTTAGACAGTGTCAACAGTGTCAACTTTGCCGATAGTGCCCGGCGGCGGCTATTAGCTGTTACTGCTTACTACCATGCGGCCCTTGGTGGCTTTGCCATCGGGTTTCAGCGTGATGGTGAAGGTATCGCCATCTTCATCCGTCGCGGTGATGACATTGCCTTTGCGCTTTGCGGTGCCGCCCTTTTTGGTGATATGGTTCATGGTCCATTTGGCCACTGTGTCCGGGTCTGCCGGGGCGCTATAATCTATGCGCACATTGCCGATTGTCTCTCCATCAACCGTATTGGTGTTGACCGAGACATTGGTGACTTGAGAGCCGGGGTAGAGGCCGTCACTGCTGCCATCTGCTTTGGCGTCGGTCGTCCATTCATTGAAGGGGACATCAATATCGAGGTTAAAGCCGTCCGAATTAAACGACATGGAGACGCTTTCATCACCATTGGAGGAGCTGATCGAGGATGAAGACGATGATGATGAGGAGGAGCTGCCATCTTTCGACTTGGTGATGACGACCGTTTTGCGGGTTTCGCCGTCCTGTGTATCGTTGGTCGTCAGGACAATCTCATTATCGTCCTCAGTCTCCACCTTTTTGCAGGCACCCACGGCCAGGGTGAGGGACAATGCACCAATTGCGAGGGTTTTTGCGGAGAAAGAGGTCATTATCACTGTGCCTTTGCTGTTTTACCTATGCAATACACTAGCCATGAAGTGCGCATACGTCAAGGGTGACGACGCTGAAGTGCGCGTACGTCAAGGGTGACGGCACGATGGCGGGGATAGATGATGACGGGTAAGCATGGGCAGCAGCGGCGCAGAAAGGAGAGGTGAGAGAGCCGGATTGGGCAAAGGGCGCACAAAGTTGGGCAAAGGGCACGCAAACGGGAGCCGATCCCGAAAGACCGGCTCCCACTGCGCCAATATCGCTTCATGATGCTTTGGAAAGCATGGCTTCCCTTGGTCATCCTGTCGGTTCATTTTCCCGGCTGCTTGTCCGGTTGCCCGGTCATGCTGCTGCGAAACTGTCCCGCCTGTGCTGTCATCACTGCAAAGCTTTGCGGCTCGGTTGCTCTGACGGCTATGTCGCTCGTTCGGCGTCCGATGACCCGTAACGGCGGTTCAATATTGCTATATTCTCGCCGCTCGGATGCATCTGATAGTGCGGATATTGATGTTTCGGCTTTCCCTTTGTTCGATCTCTCGTCCATCGGTTCCACGGTTGAAACGGCAATCTTCGCTCTATCCATAAGCCGGTTTACTCGTCTTCGGCCGAAACCAAGGGCTTTCATCCTGCCTATCATCATCGGCTCAGCATCTGTTCCAGAGCAGCTTTTGCGTTTCCATCGTGAATGTTGCCATTCCCAATTTGCGTTTCTGTACCGCTCTTTCTTAAAGCGCAATCAGGTTGCCCTGATCACTCTTCGCTGCTCCTTCAAAAGTCAGCAATTACATGCTTTCTCTTGTCGTTGCTGCCAGTTGCTGTTGCCTTCTGACCATTCAAAGCTGTCACGATGGGCGGGATTCGGCAATCAAATTCGCGCGACTTATCCACATGGCTTAGCGGTTAATAGTGGACAAGACTGTGGATAGTAACATGTGCAAAGCCGCGCTTATTCAAGCAAGGCCGAATACGAAATGATCTTTCAAAGAAAGACGCGTGCTTTGACGAGAAGCAGCATCAAAACGACTCGCTACAGCCATCTACAGCAGGCCGAGTCGCTGTTAGACGCACCAAATAGCCATGGCACTGTTAAAAGGCAATGCGCTATTGCAGATAGTCAGTGCTATTGGTTGCGTCTATTTGCGTCTGTTCTTCAACAGCTTGAGCCGCAGGGCGTTGAGTTTGATAAAACCGGCTGCGTCCTGCTGGTCATAGGCGCCGGCATCATCCTCAAAGGTCACTACGTCCTGGCTGTAGAGGTTGTAGCGGACATCGGCCTTACGCCCGACCAAGGTGGCGCTGCCTTTGTACAGCTTGATCCGCACGGTGCCGGTGACATGGCGCTGGCTATGGTCAATCGCGGCTTGCAGCATCTCACGCTCTGGCGAAAACCAGAAGCCATTATAGATGATCTCTGCATAACGCGGGGCCAGCTCGTCCTTCAAATGCGCTGCGCCGCGGTCAAGGGTGATTTGTTCGATGCCGCGATGGGCGATATAATAGATGGTGCCGCCCGGTGTTTCATACATGCCGCGGGACTTGATGCCGACAAAGCGGTTTTCAACCAGGTCAAGGCGACCAATGCCATGCTCACGGCCATAATCGTTCAGCTTGGCCAGCAGGGTGGCCGGCGACATGGCTTCACCATTGATGGCGACCGCATCACCGCGTTCGAAATCTACGGTGATATATTCGGGCGTATCGGGCGCATCTTCGGGGTTGTTGGTGCGCGAATAGACATAATCGGGCGTCTCTTCCCACGGGTCTTCCAGCACCTTGCCCTCAGACGATGTGTGCAGGATGTTGGCATCGGTGGAGAAGGGGGCTTCGCCGCGCTTGTCCTTGGGCACGCTGATCTGGTGTGCCTCGGCAAATTCGATAAGCCGGGTGCGGCTGGTCAAATCCCATTCGCGCCATGGGGCGATAACCTTCACATCGGGGTCAAGCGCGTAATAGCCGAGTTCAAAACGCACCTGATCATTACCCTTGCCTGTGGCACCATGTGCAACAGCATCGGCGCCAAGTTCATGGGCAATCTCTATTTGTCGCTTAGATATGAGCGGCCGTGCGATGGAGGTGCCCAACAGATAATGGCCTTCATACAGGGCGTTGGCCCGCATCATGGGGAAGACATAATCGCCGACAAACTCCTCACGCAGATCTTCGATAAAGATATGCTTGTCGGGGATGCCCATCGCCTGTGCCTTGCGGCGTGCAGGTTCCAGCTCCTCCCCCTGGCCCAGATCGGCAGTAAAAGTTATGACTTCGCACTGATATTCCTGTTGCAGCCATTTCAGAATAACACTGGTGTCCAGCCCGCCAGAATAGGCAAGGACAACTTTGCTGGGCTTAGAAGGTTTGGTCATGACAGGTTCCTGATGGCATCATATATATGGGGTTTCGCAATGCGCCTAACAGGGTGCAATGCCATGCGCAATATGGTAAAATGCACGAACCGAAAGAGAGGGGTTATGGCGCAGGCGAAAAACAAAACGCAGGAAAATGATGGCGATGTTGCTGCATTCATTGCGTCGGTTGAGCATCAGGGGCGGCGCGAAGATGCGGCTCTATTGCTGCAGCTGTTTGAAAGGGTGACGAGCGTACCACCCAAAATGTGGGGCGGCTCGATCATCGGCTTTGGGCGCTATCACTATAAATATGACAGCGGCCGTGAAGGCGATATGTGCCGCACAGGCTTCAGCCCGCGCAAGGCCAATTTAAGCATCTATATTATGGGCCCTTATTGCGATGAAGAAACACGCACGCGCCGCGATGCGCTGCTCGCCCAATTGGGCAAGCACAAAATGGCGAAGGCGTGTTTGTATATCACCCGATTGAAAAACGTGGATATGGCTGTTTTAGAACAGCTTATTCAGGACAATTGGGACTATATGAACCGCGCTTACTCACAATAGGCGGATGGTGCGGTGAAGCGGCTCTTTCAGCTGGCGGCTTTTTTGCGATATTCCTTCTCTGTCGCGGCGATGTAATCGCGTGTAATCGGCAGAGCGTCACGCCGGCGGGTCAGCTGTATCTGCGCATTCATATGGCCATCATGGAAGAACGCATTGGCCGCAGCGGCCAGATAGAACATCCACATGCGATAGAAGCGCGCATCATAAATGGCTTCAATCTCGCTGCGCTTTTCACGGCAGCTATTATACCAATGCACCAAAGTGTGGCCGTAATGAACGCGCAAAATTTCAATATCAGTTGCCCATAGCCAAGATTTCTCAACATGCGGCAGAATCTCAGAAAGCGCAGGAGCATAGCCACCCGGGAAGATATATTTCTGCGTCCATGGGTCGGTTACACCGGGGCCATCAGCACGGGCAATGGTGTGCACCAGTGCGACACCATCGGGTTTTAGACGATCGCGCACAGTATCAAAATATGCTTGGAAATTGGGCCGCCCGACATGCTCAAACATGCCCACAGACACGATCCGGTCAAATGTCTCTTGAACATGACGGTAATCAATCAGCTCAAAGCGGACATGATCGCTTACTCCGGCATCCGCAGCTCTTTGCCGCGCTACTTTCAGCTGTTCTTCGGATAAAGTAACGCCAGTAACATCTGCGCCAGACACTTTGTGAATGAACATCGCCATACCGCCCCAGCCGCAACCGATATCCAGCACCTTATGGCCGGGTTTTAGGTCGAGTTTGGCAGCAATATGCGCCATTTTGTCTGTCTGCGCTTGTGACAGAGAATTGTCTTCATCAGTGAAATAGGCGCAGCTATATTGCCGGTCCGCATCCAGAAACAGGTCATAAAGCCGGTCATTAAGGTCATAATGATGCGCAACATTTTTGCGGCTACGCACCGCGTCATTAACCTGCTGAATCTTTGATAAGATGCGCTGGGACTTCCAAAGGCCAACACGGGTGGTGTTGTCATAATCCCACCGCATGTTGAACGCTATCAGCTCTAACAGAGCCATGATATTGTCATCTTCTATGGTCAGGCCGCCATCCATAAAAGCTTCGCCAGCGCCCAGTGCAGGGTTGCGGCTTATCCTGTTGGCGGTTGCCTTGTCTTTGATGGTAATATTGACAGGGCCATATCTCTCATGCGCAGAGCCATAGCTGGTAACATTGCCATTTGGCGCTGTGACGTTGAGCTGCCCTTGAGTAATAATCTTGCTCAAGAAATTATCTAATAACCACATTGTCTTTTGCGTCCCTAAAAGATCAGTCTCACCCAATCCCCATTTCATGCATGCTAGTCAACTAAGATATGTGCGCAAGCTTAAATGCCGCCATACCATTCATAATCCGCTACATCCTCCCAATAGCCGCCTTTACCGCCATAAATGCCTGTCAGGCTGTCAACGGCCTCTATCCGCACCAGATATTTGGCATGTTTATAACCCAATTGCCGTTCAACCCGTAGGCGAAGAGGTGCACCATTGCCAATTGGCAGGGGCTCATCATTTAAATTCCATGCAATAATAGTCTGTGGATGAAATGCGTCGATAAGATCAATGCTCTCATAATAGGGAATACCGCCAAGAGTATCCGCACAATGGAAAACCAGATATCGCGCCGACTTTTTGAGCTTTGCAAGATTGAGAAGGTGCGACAGACGAACACCTGTCCATTTGCCGATTGCGCTCCAACCTTCGACGCAATCATGGCGCGTAATTTGCGTTTGTGATGGCATTGCGCGAACCTGTTCCAGTGTAAGGTTCTGAGGATTGTCGACCAGACCATTTATTAATAATGGCCAGCCGGCAAAGCCGCGTTCGGCAAATTTGGCATAGGCTGGCAGGTTGGGGTAACGTGTGCCATTGGCTGGGAAAATATCGGAGATTTTGTCTTCGCCAAATTCTGCGGCCAAAGCATTACGACTGGCAAGCGATCGCTGCACAGTGAAATTGGCATCCTCGCCTTTGCTCAAAAGTTTGCGAAAACCCGCATTGCCAGATAGCTGATCGCACCCTGATAACAATGCGCCTGCACCTATAGCCGCGCTGCCCAGTAATTTACGGCGGGAGATGCGTGATATCTCTCTGCGGCGGTTCATGATTTATTCTCTGCAGATAGTCTTTTCTGTCCGATTGTCATGGCCTTTACCAACCATATTGGACGGCTGACCAGAACCAGCGCGATATGCAGCACAGTGAAGGCCACCAATGCCGCTGCGATGATAAAATGCACTGAACGTGCAGACTGACGCCCGCCAAATATCTCTGGCAGCCATGGCCAAGCGGCGTTCATCTGTGGCGACATGGCCAGCCCTGTAGCGATCATAAGCGGCAATGCGACAAAGATAATCAGAATATAGCTGAGCTTCTGCAATGGGTTATAAATTGCGCCGCCCTCGCTGTGTAGAAACTGCCCCTTGGCATGTGTTTTGACACTGCGCCACAATATAGCAGGTCGCCAATTATCCCGCTGCATATGCAGATCGCGCTGAACATGGCGATTGATAAGGCTTGCCAGCATGAAACATGCCAGCCCGATACTGAAAATCCATGCGAAAAAGAGATGCCAGCGGCGCCCTGCGGCCAGATCATAATAGCCAGGAATAGTTGCCCATGACGGAAAGGCCCAATTTTGGATACGGCCCTGATCATCGCGCCAGTGGCCCATAAAACCGGTGGAGGGAATAATCGTTTCTCCGATGCGGATATAGGCATCATCTGGCCCACTGGCGACCGCAGCCCATGCGTGATCGTGCACATTGCCGCTATCACCCCAATATAATCTGGGATGCGCATTAAATATGGTGAGGCCGCTCATCAGCAAGGTGACAAGGCACAGCAAGTTTAACCAATGCCAGATACGGGTCAGCCAATTATGGCGGGCTGCTGAATTTCCTGTGGGGGTATCTGTATCTGACATGTTTGGACCAATACTTGTCTTTTCGCTGTCCATATCCAGATAGTTACGAAGAATAGCAACGTAAATCCAGCGAGCGAGTGACCATATGACCGATTATCATTTTTATCGCCCCATTGATGGCCATGGTCTTGCACATAATCCGTTTAATGCAATTATTGCTCCGCGCCCTATTGGCTGGATAAGCACAGTTGATAGGGATGGCGTGGCAAATCTGGCACCTTACAGTTTTTTCAATGCGTTTAATTATGTTCCACCAATCATTGGTTTTGCCAGTATTGGTGCGAAGGACAGCTTGCGTAATGCGCGTCAAACGGGCGAGTTTGTCTGGAACCTTGCCAGCTATGATTTGCGGTCACCAATGAATGAGAGTGCTGCACCGGTTGATGCTGAAATTGACGAATTTGCACGTGCTGAACTGGCCAAAACAGTATCACGGTGCGTAACCCCGCCGCGTGTCGCCGCGTCGCCGGTTAGTTTTGAGTGCAAGACCAGTCAGATTGTCCAGTTGCAAAATGCCGATGGTGATGAGGTGGACAGTTGGTTGGTCATGGGGGAAGTCGTCGGCGTACATATTAACAAAGCAATGCTGGAAAACGGTGTTTACCAGACGGCTCGTGCCAAGCCGATTATGCGGGGCGGCGGCCCAGCGGACTATTTTGTCATTGAAGAGGCCAGCAAATTTGCGATGGATCGGCCCGAATAATTATTGCTCGGCCAAGGCTGCGGCTTCTCGATCAAGTTGAGCACGGCTTTTCTTTTCCGCAGCGGTTTTTAACTGGCCGCATGCTGCATCAATATCCCGTCCACGCGGTGTGCGCACTGGCGCACTGATACCAGCTTCAAAAATGATATTTGAAAAGCGCTTGATACGTTCCGGTGTCGAGCATTCATATATAGCGCCGTGCCAAGGGTTGAACGGGATCAAATTAACCTTGGCTGGAAGGCCATAGCGCTTGATAAGACGCACCAGTTCATGCGCATCCTCATCACTGTCATTCTTATCCTTAAGCATTACATATTCAAAGGTGATGCGCCGTGCATTGCTGGCACCGGGATAGGCGGCACAGGCTGTAAGCAGTTCTTCAAGCCCGTATTTCTTATTGATCGGAACAATCTCATCGCGCACCGTTTTGTTGGTGGCATGCAGGGATACGGCCAGATTTACGCCTATCTCCTCGCCTGCGCGTTCCATTAATGGGACAACGCCGCTGGTCGATAAGGTAATCCGCCGACGAGAAAGAGAAAGCCCTTCCGGGTGCATGACAATCTTCATCGCGTCGCGAACATTGTCAAAATTATACAGCGGCTCACCCATGCCCATCAGCACGATATTGGTGAGAAGTCGCCCATCAGCGCGATAATCGCCGCTATCCTCCGCATCATCCAGGCCATCCATGGCACCTTTGGGCCATTCGCCCAGCGCGTCACGGGCGAGCATGACTTGGCCCACAATTTCACCAGGGGTCAGGTTGCGCACCAAACGCATAGTGCCGGTATGACAGAAAGTACAATTGAGCGTGCACCCAACCTGACTGGAAATGCACAAGGTGCCGCGATCAGCATCGGGAATGAACACCATTTCATAATCATGGCCATCTGCGGTTTGCAACAGCCATTTGCGCGTGCCATCTTCCGATATTTGCGCCTCAACAATCTCTGGCCGGCCGACAATGAACCTTTGCGCAAGCCAAGGGCGCATGGTCTTTGAAATGTCGGTCATATCGGCAAAATCACCAACACCGCGATGATATATCCAATGGAATACCTGTTTGGAGCGCAGCTTAGCCTGTTTAGGGTCCAAGCCTGCTTCAGCAAACAAATCGCGAATATCCTCGCGCTTCAACCCCATAAGCTCAACCCGCCCATCAGCGCGCGGTGTAACATTGTCCGGGCGTGGAACGGGGACGGGATCAATATGGCCGGGAATTTGCATTTGGCGCATATAGGGGAGGGGATAGAGAAAGGGAAGACGTTGGCGTGAAGCGATCAAACAATCTTAAAGGTTTACAGTCTGGCACAGGCCAGAGCCGCAGCATCCATTGCGGTGGCCACGCCGGGCAGAGTATATTTGTCAATGATGCGCCCGCCACCAGCAGACCGTGCGGTAACAGTCATCGTTCGAGATTGGCGCAGTGCGGCGACAATGGCAGCATCCATTTTCCGGTTTTGGCTCCATGCATCTTCATCTTTACCGGTCAATGTGAAGCGGCGGCGGCCTACGCGCAGAGTGATATCAGCATTTTTGACCATGTCGCGGCTGAGATGGATATGAAATTGCCCATAAAGCTGCTTTTTGGGCCAATATCCGATACTGGCGTAAGCACGGTTGCGGTCTGGTCCGTTAATCTCTTCCGGCTTGGCAATCGCATAGCAGCGCGGCACATCGGGATCGCGAAAAGCAGCCCAACTTTCAAACAGGCCCAGACTGTCCTTTGCCATTGCGGCTGGCACGGCCAAAGTGAATATCGCCATCATCACCGGCAAGCGCAGCCCTGAGGTGGAGAAGATGTGTTTCGTCATGCCACTTGGCCGCCAATACCTTCGACAACCAATGTTTCTGTACCATTTTCAAAGCAGGTAACAGAGCCTTGCGGCAAACCCGGCGCTATTGGTGCGTTCAGGCGCGGCGTATCCGGCAAGCCCAACAAAGCACCGCGCAGCACGCGGCTGGAAATGCCGTGCATGATAACCAGCTTATCGCCGTCATCTTGTGCATGTTCGGCTGTCCAAGCGAGCACGCGTTCGCGGATGGAGGGATAGTTTTCACCATCTGGAGCAGGCATAAGCGCGCCGCTATCTGGATCAATAACATTGGCCATATGACCGCCTTGTGCCGCGATGACATCAGCATAATATTGCCCGCCCCAACTGCCCATGCCGATTTCCATCAATCGCGTGTCACGCTGTGCTTGATGCCAATCCAGCTCCAGATGTTCGGCGATAACCGCCAAAGTTTGCAAAGCCCGTCCGGTTTCGGATGCCCAAAGTGTCAAGGTCGGCTTCATGCCCAATAGATTGCGCAGCGCAGCGCCCATGGCATCGGCCTGCGCAAAGCCGCGCCGGGTAAGCGGGGTATGGGCATGTTCACCCTGCAAGCGCTTGGCAGCATTATAGACAGTTTCACCATGCCGCGCGATGAAAAGGCGGCCTTTAACAGATGGAATAATGGTCATATTTATAGTGTGCGTCAGATTGTGTTTATGAGCAATGCGAATCTAATCGCCGCCGCATCCGCCGCATCCGCCGCATCCGCTACCGCCGACACCAGAGCCGCCATCACCTCCACCTCGACCACCGCCGCCGCGCCCTGAACCTCCCAGTAACATGAAAACCCCTAAAATAATCGCGATGCCAACAACAATGGCCATGGTAGGATCTTCGCTACTTTTTGGTTCGCTTTTGGCAATTGCGCCGCTCAGCATTACACATGCAGACAATATAGCTGCAGAACCGGCAATAGCGGCGATGCGTGATGGCCATTTGGGGATGACCCAGTTTTTAGCCGTATCAACACGGCGCAAATTCGTGGAAAATCTGGTGTCACTATCTGGCCAGATAATGTTTGGCGCAGGCTGCCCAAAAACCTGCTGATACATTTCCAAACTATGCTCATATTGTTCGCGATAGCGCACATGTTCAGTTTCACCGCCAATGGTCGGGCCATGGTGCAGGGGCTTCATTATGATGTCTTTACACAATATATCCCAGTAATGACGGCTATAACTTAGATGAAGATGCCATGCCTCATCCACAGCTACAGATGGAGTAACTGGAACTGAACCAGTGGCGGCGAGGTACAGGAAACGCTTATATTCCTGCATAACTTGCTGCGTGAATTGCGCAGACCAGCCATTTTCTCGCGCTAGCCTTTGTTCAAAAGTGAGGGCCGCACTAAGTGGCGAAATATTCATCGCCTCAAGCGCTAACCATAGCTGGTCCTTTTTGTACATTGAACAAATCTCCCTATTCTATGGTGCCAATATAGGCTGAATGACCATTTAATGACATCTATTATCAACCGTCCCGAAGCATAAATAGGCTTTAAACTTGAAGCCAAAATGCGAACATGTATTCGTAATGTAAATGTGAGATTATATTCTGAGAATTATGGGGGAGGGGATTATGGCACAAAAAATTATTGGTATCGATGGAATGAGCATCGCTGACTTACATCAAGCAGTGGATGAAGGTGGTCGGTTTGTTATTTATCAATATACAATTTCCATCATAATTATGACATTTAGACGATCGACAAATATACATTTTATTCCAACGTCCGGAAAACGCGTGGCCAAAGGAATCCCTCTGACCATTCTTTCAGCCATATTAGGTTGGTGGGGCATTCCCTGGGGACCAATTTATACAGTTGGCGTGATTATTGATAATTTGTCTGGCGGTAAAAATGTCACTAAAGAAGTTATGGCAAGCATAGACCAATCATCGGTGGGTGGCGATCAAGATTTTTGGACTGACAGCCAAAACCATCTTGGCACATAAGGCTAATCATCGCCTTTTGCGTGACATAAGGCAGAATCGCCGGTAATGGCGCATTCCATGGCTACAAACCCACCACTTTCCATTCCTGCGCCGCCCAAAGTGGGCATGGTGTCACTTGGCTGTCCCAAAGCTTTGGTTGATAGCGAGCGTATTTTGACGCGTTTGCGGGCTGATGGTTATCATATGTCCGCTGACTATGCCGGCGCGGATGTCGTGCTGGTCAATACATGCGGATTTCTGGACAGCGCCAAAGAGGAAAGCTTGGAAGCGATTGGCGAAGCCATGGCAGAAAATGGCCGGGTTATCGTCACTGGCTGTATGGGCAAAGAGGCCGAAGTTATTCGCGCACGCTTTCCTGATGTGCTGGCCATCACCGGGGCGGCGCAATATGAAGATGTGGTTGGCGCTGTACATGAAGCAGCGCCCCCGGCACGCGGTGAATATATTGACCTTATCCCGCAAGCTGACCCTGATGCCGCCACGCAAAATGGCGGGCTGAAATTAACGCCGCGCCATTATAGCTATTTGAAAATTAGCGAAGGCTGCAATCACCGTTGCTCCTTTTGTATTATCCCGCAATTGCGCGGTGATCTGGTCAGCCGGCGGGTTGATGCGGTGCTGCGCGAGGCGGAAAAGCTGGTCGCGGCAGGGACTCGCGAATTGCTGGTCATCAGTCAGGATACATCGGCTTATGGTGTCGATACACGGCATAAAAGCTATGATTGGAAAGGCCGTGAAACGCGCAGCCATATGGTCGATCTGGCGCGTGAATTGGGCGGGTTAAAATCGGCGGATGGACAGCGCCCATGGGTGCGCATGCATTATGTTTATCCCTATCCGCATGTTGCACAGCTTATTCCGCTCATGGCCGAAGGGCTGGTCACCCCCTATCTTGATATTCCGTTTCAACACGCCGCACCATCGGTTCTGAAACGCATGAAACGCCCCGCCAATGAGGCGAAGGTGCTGGACCGGATCAAGGAATGGCGTGCTATCTGTCTGGATCTGACCATACGCTCAACCTTTGTTGTTGGCTTTCCGGGTGAAAGCGAAGCAGATTTTGAATATCTGCTGGAATGGCTCGAAGAGGCGCAGTTGGACCGTGTCGGCGGTTTTCGCTTTGAACCAGTAGAAGGCGCATCGGCCAATGACCTTGATGGCCATGTGCCCGAAGCAGTGAAAGAAGAACGCTTCCAACGGTTAATGGAAACGACTGCGCGTATCAGCAGCGCCAAATTGCAGGCCAAAATAGGCCGAACTTTACCCGTTATCATTGATGACATTGGAGAGGCTGACGAAGATGGCAGCATTGGCGCCACTGGTCGGTCGCAAGCTGATGCCCCTGAAATTGATGGCAATGTCTTCCTGCGCGATATTTCTGATACGTGTAATGTCGGTGATATTATCGATGTAGAAATAGAAGATGCCGATGCGCATGACCTGTTCGGTGTGCCTCTCCGCGTTTAGGTCGCCTACTCAATCCGTGCCCGGAAGTGCAGGGCGAACTCGGTCGGGCTGCCACCTGCATTCATAGTGCCTTTGGGGTTGATGCAAATATAGCGGATAGCGGCATCAAAGCCTGATTGCGGGGCGTAGTTGCAATCGGCAAAACTGCTTGGCGGATTTGCTCCATCGGAAAATCCGACATCGCGGGCAAAATCGAAATCTAAGCCAGAGCCATTATCGACGATACCAATAGGGTCGCTGCCTGAAAAATCATCACTGCCGCCAGCATCAATATCATCATTCCAAAAGGCCAGCTTTGCAGGCATTCTGTCAACAATCAGCAAGCTGTCATTATCTGTTGGGCCGGTCCCCGTATTACGCACTACAATGGCGTAAATCACTTCATTTTGTGGCAAGGCATAGCCAAATTGCGCCGTGGGCTGATAAACATCTGACGATTTTTCCACGGTAATAACCGCTTTTTCGACAATGATAGTGACTATCGCAGTCGCACTTAAACCCGAGGCATCGGTAATGCGATAGGTAAAGCTGTCTGTTCCGAAAAAACCATTATCCGGCGTATAGGTAAAGCTGCCATCCGCAGCGAGGCTGAGACTGCCATTTTGTACATCGCTGACAGGTATAGTTGCGACATTTATGGCAGAACCTTCGGGATCATTATCCATCCCATTGCCATTATCTGTGATCACATTTGCACTGATGGCCGTGTTAAACGGTGTGCGGAAATCGTCATCAAAAGCGATAGGGGGCAGGTTGGGAAAGGGGGCAGCGCGGCACGATGTCCCATCATTGCTGTTTGACGGAACGCCGGTTGCGACCAGTTCAACGCGTGGATTGGGGGTCAGATAATCAAATAGCTCATAAACATTACCCGTGGTGTTTTTGAACAGCAAAACCCGCCCTGCGCTATCTGACCATATGGCACCAGTGGTACCCTCATTGGGCAGATCGGCAACATTGGCCGTTGTGGTCATACCCGTTAAAGGGTCGACCAAGGCCATTTCTGTGCGGCCGACCAAAACGATACGCAGGCCAACCACTGAATCCACAAATGCCAGATCAGCCGCTCCGCCCGGGTTATTCTGGGTCATGGTGATGGTCGATACGCTTTGTGTATCCAGATCAATGACTTGTAACTGATTATTTCCGGTACGAACCCATAGATTATTATCATTGTCCACGTCACCGGAATTGGAATTAAACGCTACGTCAAACAATGTGGTGACGATACCATTGGCATCTATGCGAATGATGCTGCCGCTGCGCATGCCATAGACCAAGCCGTCAGCAATATTATATCCTATCGCGTTATAATCAGTGCTATCGGGGCCGATATCGACATAGCTGGACAATAAGGGATCAAATATTCTGAACTGGCCGGACTGTACCTGATACACATCGCCAGTACATTGAAATGGGGCAGTTTGCGCCTCTGCCACAGGTGCAAACACCACGCCAAAAAATGCGCATAAGCATAAGGTTAGCCATCTAAAAAGCCGCTTATCGTGTAATGTAGCAATTGTCTCCATGCCGAGAGAAACGGACAATCGTGGTTAAGATTTAGCTTCTTTGAAAAAAATTGATGGTGAGTATGTTTAATCGACTGATTAATTGGCGTTGCATCCAATCTTATCCCAAGCCATAATGCCATCATCACAAGGCGCGGGATAACCGCCGCTAATGCGGAGAGCATATAATGAGCCAGCATGAAAGCAGCAGTGTCGATGTTCTGATTATCGGCGCGGGAATATCCGGTATCGGTATGGCGGTGCATCTTCATCAAAAATGCCCTGAGCGCAGTTTTGCAATGCTGGAACAGCGCGACGATATTGGCGGCACTTGGAATCTTTTCCAATATCCCGGCATACGCTCTGACAGTGATATGCACACATTGGGCTTTGAGTTTGAACCTTGGACACATGAAAAGACGATTGCTGATGGTCCTGCCATCATGGAGTATCTGCACCGTATCTTTGACAAACATGCCCTGCGTGAAAAAGCGCATTTCAGCCAGAAAGTTATGTCGGCCCATTGGTCAAGTGAAGAGGCTTTATGGACCGTCAAGGCGAAGCAAAAGGATGGCTCTGTTCGAGAATATAAGGCCAATTTCCTCTATATGGGGACAGGCTATTATGATTATGATGAAGGCTATAACCCCGTCTTTGAAGGCAGAGAAGAATTTACTGGCGACATCATTCACCCGCAATTCTGGCCCAAAGATTATGATCGCAGCGGAAAGAAAATCGTCGTTATCGGTTCGGGCGCTACGGCGGTAACTTTGGTGCCGTCAATGACGGATGCCGAGCATGTAACCATGCTACAGCGTACGCCGACCTGGTATGCTGTGCAGCCACGCAAAGACCTTTTATCGACCGTTTTGCGCGCCTATCTGCCCGAAGAATGGGCTTATGCCATTGTGCGAAAGCGCAACATCTGGCTGCAAAACTGGTTCTTCAACAGGGCGCGGAATAAGCCGCAAAAGGTGGCGGCTATGTTGATGAAGAAAGTCAAAAAAGCGCTTGGGCGTGAGCCGGATGCCGAAACCTTTACACCGCCTTATAATCCATGGGATCAAAGACTTTGCCTGGTGCCAGATGGCGATATGTTTGAGGCGATGAAACAGGGTAAAGCCGATATTGTCACTGATCATATCGCGCGCTTTGATGCCAAGGGCATTCAGTTGAAATCAGGCAATTACCTTGAAGCAGACACTATTGTGACTGCGACTGGTCTCAAACTGGCAATGGCTGGCAAAATTGATTTCTTTGTCGATGAAGAGAAAATCGAATTTTCTGATCGTTTTTATTATAAAGGCTGCATGTTCTCCAACGTGCCAAACATGACCATCGTCTTCGGCTATCTCAATGCATCATGGACACTTAAAGTTGATATTGTGGCGCGTTATACGTGCCGCATGCTTGACCATATGCAAACAACCGGAACGCGGATCGCCATGCCGTACATGCCTGACCCGGATGCGGTTAAGGAGGAAACGGAATTGTTTGAAGGATTCTCCTCCGGCTATGTTCAGCGCTCCAAAGAGATTTTGCCAAAACAGGGTGAAGAAATGCCTTGGCGTTTAACACAGGATTATTTGTTCGAACGCAAAGTGCTGTTGGAAGGCGAATTGGACGATGGCGCATTGGTATTTTCCAACCCCGATACAGCGTCTTTGGCGCACAAAGATACAATTGCCGTCGCTGCTGAATAATTTGGCCTTTGCATAGAGCGTTTTAAATTCCTATTTCCCGATGCATGACAGATTTATCGCAATGCATCGCCATCGAACAGGGGCAAGCCGCCCATAATATCTTTCTGGTCACTATGGCTGGTTATGATGATTGGTTGAAAGAACAACCAGAACGGCGGCGCAGTTTGCTCGCTGCTCAGAATTTTTCTGCAAAGGCACGGCAGTACGCCATCCTGCCAGAAGAAAAGGCCGATCAATGGTCGGTGGTTGCAGGCGTTGCTGATATCGATGCATTAACCCCATGGTGTTTGGCAAAATTGGCCGAAGACTTGCCGGCTGGAACCTATCGCTTATCCGATGATGTAAAATCAGGCGCCGCGATATTGGGTTGGTGTCTGGCCCAGCATAGTTTTGACCGTTATCAAAGCACGCCTGAGAAAAAAGAAGCCCGCATCTTGCTTTCCAGCCAATGGCCAGAGGCTGAGGCTTTGGCGATAGAGGCACAGGCTACGGCTTTGGTGCGTGATCTTGTCAACACTCCAGCAGAAGATATGGGTCCCGAAGCGCTGGAAGGCCAAGCTCAGACTTTGGCAGAAGAATATGGCGCTGAATTGGAAGTGGTGCGCGGTGATGCACTGGAGCAGGGCTATCCGCTGATCCATGCGGTTGGCCGTGCTGCCAGCCGCCATCACGCGCCGCGTCTTATTGAACTGCATTGGGGCAATGAAGATCATCCTCGCTTGGCGATTATCGGCAAAGGTGTGTGCTTTGATAGTGGCGGTCTGGACGTTAAGAGCGCAACGGGTATGCGACTGATGAAAAAGGATATGGGCGGCGCGGCTCATGCCTTGGCGCTCGCATCTCTGGTTATGCGTAATAAACTGCCTGTCAGGCTGCATATGCTTATCCCAGCGGTCGAGAATGCGATTGCAGGCAATAGCTTCCGTCCGGGCGATATTATTAAGAGCCGCAAAGGCGATACTGTCGAAATTGGCAATACTGATGCAGAGGGCAGGCTGGTCTTGGCCGATGCCTTTACAAAGGCAGATGAGAGCGAACCTGATCTCATGATTGATTTTGCGACATTGACTGGCGCTGCGCGGATTGCACTTGGTCCTGATTTGCCAGCAATGTTTTGCAGCGATGATAAAATTGGACGTAATTTTGCCGACCTGTCGCAAGAAGTTCATGATCCGGTGTGGCATATGCCGCTTTGGCAGCCTTATGAAGAGATGCTAAAAAGCCCGATTGCTGACACCAATAATATTGGTGGAGCCTTTGCCGGCAGTGTTACTGCAGCCTTATTCTTGAAGCGCTTTGCGCCCACAGATGCTGACTGGTTTCATTTCGACACTTTTGCATGGCGACCAACGCCGCGCCCTGGCCAAGCAGCTGGCGGCGAGGCTTTGGGCCTGCGCGCGTCCTGGCACTATATAAAAGCGCGTTTTGGTTAATATTATTGGGCCATGCTGAGCATCATTGATCTGGTCACAATAACTGCAAAATTTTTACGTGAAAAAAGATACTATAGTGTAACCATCTTATAGCTCGCTGCGAACCTTATAGTGGAGGTCGCAAAGGTGTATGATGAAAACTAGCAATGTAACGAAATGGATGAATGGTGTTGTCAATTATGTGAGAGCATCTGAGCCAGATCTTACAAACAGGCAATTGGCTGTTTTGATGATCGTGCTTTACGAAAGTGGCCCCCATACAGTGCGTGGCCTGGCGCAAGAATTGAATGTGTCCAAACCGGTTATCACCCGCGCTTTGGATAAATTATCCACCCTCGGCTTTTTGCTGCGTCAGCCGGATGAAACCGATGGCCGCAACATATTCATCGTGCCAACTTCACATGGCGCTGAATTTCTCGAAAATCTTGAAACCTATTTCTCAGAGACAAAAAGCAAAGAGAATGCAGGGTTTATGATGAACGGAGCTTTGGCACCGGCTGAATAAGCCGATGCGGCTGTTGCTAGAAAAATGCCTGTATGCCGGTTTGCGCGCGCCCTAATATAAGGGCGTGAACATCATGCGCGCCTTCATAAGTATTTACCGTTTCCAGATTTACCATATGGCGCATCACCTGATACTCCTCTGATATACCATTGCCGCCATGCATGTCACGCGCCATGCGCGCTATATCCAGCGCTTTGCCGCAATTATTGCGCTTAACGATGGAAATCATCTCTGGCGCAAAACGCCATTCATCCATCAACCGGCCAACGCGCAAAGATGCTTGAAGACCAAGTGCAATATCGGTCTGCATATCGGCCAGCTTCTTCTGATATAATTGTGTCGCGGCCAAAGGACGGTCAAATTGCTTGCGATCCAACCCATATTGGCGCGCAGCGTGCCAGCAAAATTCTGCGGCGCCCATGCTGCCCCAACTGATGCCGTAACGGGCTCTGTTCAAACAGCTAAACGGACCTTTCAGGCCCTGCACCTCTGGCAATAGCTGCGCGTCACTCACCTCGACATCATCCATCTGGATCATGCCGGTTGTCGATGCGCGTAAGGACAATTTACCGCCAATTTTGGGGGCGGAGAGGCCTTTCATCCCTTTTTCAAGAATGAAACCACGAATGGCGCCGCCATGCGCTTCGGACTTTGCCCAGATAACAAACACATCCGCAAAAGGCGCATTGGAAATCCATGTCTTGCTGCCTGACAGCAGATAGCCGCCATCTGTTTTCTTGGCTGTGGTTTTCATACCCGCAGGGTCTGATCCGGCATCAGGTTCGGTTAAACCAAAACAGCCAATCAACGTGCCTGCAGTCAGGCCAGGCAGATATTTCTGCTTCTGTGCGTCACTGCCAAAAGCATTAATCGGGTGAATGACCAAAGAGCTTTGCACCGACATCATGGAGCGATAGCCGCTATCAACCCGCTCCACTTCGCGGGCAACCAGCCCATAAGCGACATAAGATGCTGCCGCGCCGCCATAATCTTCAGACAAGGTCACGCCAAGCAAGCCTGCTTCGCCCATCATTGGGAACAGTTCGGGCGCGTCAATTTCTTCGCGAAAGGCGTCAATAACACGCGGCTGCAAAACATTTTGTGCAAAGCCCTGCGCGCTGTCGCGGATCAGCCGCTCATCTTCGGTTAACTGGTCTTCTAGGAGGAAGGGATCATCCCAGGTGAAGGAAATAAATTGCTCTTTTGCCATGCACGCCAATGTACGCCTGTTTTGGCAAAGGTTCAATGACAGGCTTTGTGCCATGCTTTAATTTTATAGATAATGGCTAGGCTGTCCCTTCCGTGAAGGCGAGGGTAAAGCCGGGCACAATTTTGCGGCCAAATTGGGATCGGTTCAGATTACCAACCAGTGACCAGAAAATGCGGATTGTCATAACCGCGTTCCGCTTTCTGATATGCCAAAGGTGTTTTGCCATCTTCCAGCGTAACGCGTCCGCCAGCGGCTTCGACAATGGCCTGACCGGCGGAGGTATCCCACTCCATCGTTCTGCCCATGCGCGGATAAAAGTCCGCCTTGCCCTCTGCCACCAGACAGAATTTCAATGATGACCCAGCGGAAATAATTTCCGCAGCATCATAATCATCCAATATAGCATCGGTCTCAGCGGTACGATGCGAACGCGATGCGATGGCGACCAGCTTGTCTGCGCGTGGCCGTGTGGAGAGTGTTTCACGCTCAGCAGGCATCGCCCAGATAGCATCATAGGGAAGTACGGCCTTCCACGGCGCAGCTTCCGGATGCGCGACATAGAGGGTTCCATGCGCCGGAGCATAAATAACCCCGCCCACCGTTTTGCCATGTGCGATAATGCCGATATTGACCGTAAAGTCCTTGCGCTTGCCCACAAATTCGCGGGTGCCATCAAGAGGATCGACACAAGCAAAGACATCGCCCAGATCGGGTATGCGCCCTGCTGCAACCTCTTCCTCTGCCAAAACCGGTAGAGCAGGGCATAGGGCTTTCAGTTCCCGCAATATCAGCGCTTCGGCATCCTGATCCGCTTGCGTAACCGGGGAGGAATCTTCCTTCTCGCTCACTTCGCATTCGCCTAAAAAA
Source organism: uncultured Sphingomonadaceae bacterium (assembly GCA_947503245.1). Lineage (GTDB taxonomy): Bacteria > Pseudomonadota > Alphaproteobacteria > Sphingomonadales > Sphingomonadaceae > Alterisphingorhabdus. Next base: position 357,166 of record CANNCV010000002.1, on the reverse strand, counting down.
TAAGGCATGATAATCTGCCCGGCTTCAAAGGCGATCCGCGCCAAATGTTCGCTGGTTAATGCCGCGGCTGGGCCGGGAAGGGCTGAAATGTTACTCTCGCTCATTACTGTGCGGCTCCATTGCCCAAAATGTGATCAACAATCATTTCTGCAGCTTCTTCAGCGCTCATAGCGGTCGTATCTATATGAATTTCCGGATTTTCCGGCGCTTCATACGGGCTGTCTATGCCAGTGAAGTTTTGCAATTCACCGGAACGCGCCTTTTTATAGAGACCTTTGACATCGCGCTCTTCCGCAACGGAGAGCGGCGTGTCGACATGAATCTCAAAAAACTCACCATCGGCCATAAGGTCGCGGGCAATTTTCCTTTCGGCACGGAAAGGCGAGATAAAGGCTGTCAAAACGATCAATCCGGCATCGGTCATCAATTTGGCAACTTCGCTGATCCGGCGGATATTCTCTACCCGGTCAGTATCGGTGAAACCCAAATCTTTGTTCAGACCGTGACGCACATTGTCACCATCAAGCAAAAAGCTGTGCTTACCTTCGGCATGCAGGCGTTTTTCCACCAGATTGGCAATGGTGGATTTGCCAGAGCCAGACAGGCCGGTAAACCACAGCAAACGTGGCCGCTGGTTCTTCTGCGCAGCATGTGCCTCACGCGTGATATCGACATTTTGCCAATGGACATTCTGGCTGCGGCGCAGGGCGAAATTTATCATGCCCGCTGCAACAGTGGCGTTGGTCAGCTTATCCACCAGAATGAAACCGCCCAGATCACGCCCGCCATTCATGCCATCATTATAAGGCTCAAAAGCGATACGCCGGTCAGTGGTAATTTCTGCAACGCCAATGCTGTTCAGCTCCAGCGATTTGGCCGCCATCTGCTCCATAGTGTTGACGTTGACCTGATATTTGGGCGTCGCCACAGTGGCCGAAACCGTCTGCGTTCCCAATTTCATAACATAGGCGCGGCCAGGTAACAGCGGCGCTTCGTCCATCCACACAATAGATGTTTCAAACTGGTCAGCAGTGCCAGATGGATTGTCGGCAGCGGCGATAACATCACCGTGCGAGCAATCGACCTCTTCATTGAATGTCAGCGTGACCGATTGGCCAGCAACAGCCTGATCCAAATCGCCATCAAAAGTGACAATACGGCCAATGGTGGCGGTCTTGCCTGATGGCAAAATGCGTACCTTATCGCCGGGTTTCACGGTGCCGCTGGCAATCTGTCCAGCAAAGCCGCGAAAATCCAGATTGGGGCGGTTCACCCATTGCACCGGCATCCGAAATGCGCCTTGCTGGCGGGCATCAACGCTAATCTCAACTGTTTCCAGATGTTCAATCAATGTCGCGCCGTCATACCATGGCGTATCGCTGCTTTTGCTGGCGATATTGTCACCGGCCAATCCTGAAATAGGCACAGCCGTAAATTCTGCGATGCCAATGCTGTTGGCAAAGGCGGTGTAATCGGCAACGATCGCATCATATTGCGCCTGATCATAGCCGATAAGGTCCATCTTATTGACTGCCAAAACAATATGGCGAATGCCCAGCAAATGCGCCAGATAGCTATGACGCCGCGTCTGGGTCAGCACACCTTTGCGCGCATCAATCAGAATGACCGCCAGATCAGCAGTGGACGCGCCTGTTGCCATGTTGCGGGTATATTGCTCATGCCCCGGGGTATCCGCGACGATGAATTTGCGCTTTTCCGTCGCGAAAAAGCGATAGGCAACATCAATAGTGATGCCTTGTTCGCGTTCGGCGGCCAGACCATCAACCAGCAAGGCAAAGTCGATCGCGTCACCTTGAGTGCCTGAAACTTTGCTGTCATTTTCCAATGCGGCCAATTGATCTTCAAAGATCATCTTGCTGTCATAGAGCAAGCGGCCAATCAGTGTCGATTTGCCGTCATCCACGCTGCCGCAAGTGATGAAGCGCAGCATGCTTTTATGCTGGTGGGTGTCCAGATAGGCATCAATGTCATCAGCGACCAATGCTTCGGGGCGGTAAACTGTTGGTGTGTCGGTCATCAGAAATACCCCTCCTGCTTCTTCGCTTCCATAGATGCGCCTTGTCCTTTATCAATTGCGCGGCCCTGACGTTCCGAACTGGTGGCGAGCAGCATTTCCTGAATGATAGCGGGCAGATCATCGGCCTCGCTTTCTGTTGCGCCGGTGAGTGGGTAACAGCCCAATGTGCGGAAGCGTACCGAGCGCTCGACGGAGTGTTCGCCATCTTCCAGACGGAAACGGTCATCATCGATGACCAGCAATTGCCCATCGCGCTCAACTGTTGGGCGGGGCGCAGAATAATAAAGCGGCACAATATCAATATTTTCGAGCAATATATACTGCCAGATGTCCAGCTCCGTCCAATTGGAAAGCGGGAATATACGGATGCTCTCGCCTTTGTTTTTGCGGGCATTGTAAAGCTTCCAAAGCTCTGGGCGCTGGTTTTTAGGGTCCCAGCGGTGGCTGGCTGAGCGGAAGCTGAAAATACGTTCCTTGGCGCGGGCTTTTTCTTCATCACGGCGGCCGCCACCAAAGGCTGCATCAAAGCCATAGCGGGTCAATGCGGCTTTCAGCGGGTCAGTCAGCATGGTTTGTGAATAGAGAGAGGAGCCAGTGTCAAACGGGTTGATGCCCGCCGCTGCGCCATCATCATTATGCTCAACCAGCAATTCCAGATCATATTCTTTCGCTGTGCGGTCCCGATGGTCCAGCAACGCCTGAAAATCCCAACCCGATGCAATGTGCAAAAATGGAAAAGGCGGCGGGGCAGGATAAAAAGCTTTACGAGCAATGTGCAACATCACCGAGCTGTCTTTGCCTACGGAGTAAAGCATCACCGGTTTTTCGGTTTCTGCAACGACTTCGCGCATAATGTGGATCGCTTCGGCCTCTAGCCGTTGTAAATGCGTCAGGGTGGTCATAATGAATCTGAAACCTTTTTTGGATGAGCGCGGCTTATTTGGTCGTCACGCTTTTGCCAAGCAAGAAATCATTGCTTTGCATGATATGAGTTCTGATTTGCGGGTAGCTATTGTATAACTTCGCCTTGTAAGCGCAGATGTTCGTGCATAAAAACAATTTATGCTTTTTGGAATGTCTCCCGAATAAAAGGATTATATTGTGGCGATCATTGTACACCAGTTTCCTTGTCTGTCAGACAATTACGGTTTCCTCCTCCATGATGAGGCCAGCGGTGAGACTGTTGCGATTGATACACCTGATGCGTCGGTTTATTTGGCTGAGGCCGCTGCAAAGGGTTGGACCATCACCCAGATCTGGAACACCCATTGGCATCCGGACCATGCTGGCGGCAATCAAGCGATCAAAGATGCCTCTGGCTGCAATATTATCGCGCCAAAGGGCGAGGGTGACAAAATCGCCTGTTATGACCGCCAGATAGAAGCAGGCACGCAGTTCGACTTTGCTGGACATAAAGTGCATGTGCTCGATGTGTCGGGCCATACAATGGGCCATATTGCTTTTCATATCCCTGATGCGGGAATCGCGTTTGTTGGTGATAGTATTTTCGCATTGGGCTGTGGCCGGATGTTTGAAGGCACGCCCGATATGATGTGGTCCACCATGCTGCGCTTAAGAGCCTTGCCCAACAATACCACATTATATTGCGCCCATGAATATAGCCAAGCCAATGCACGCTTTGCCGAACATATTGATAGCGGCAATGATGCACTCAAAAATTATGTGCAGTTCATTGATGAACAACGCGAACAGGGTCAACCCACAGTTCCCACAGTCTTGGCACGCGAGTTAGACACAAACCCGTTCTTGCGCGCTGATGATAGTGTGCTTCAGGCAAAGATGGGGCATGAAGGCGATGCGGTTGCGACATTCGCCGCAATACGCTCTGCGAAAGATAATTTCTAACCTGTTGTGAACTGTTTGTCTGTTTTTGCTGGCAGGTGAAATGCCCCTCAAAGACGCGCAGAAATAGCTTGTCCGCATTTTTCTTATGAACCAATGCCGCGCATCCTGTTCCATACAGAGACAAACGCTTTGTTAACCTTCTTTAACACTAGCCTAATTGGTAAAGATTTCCCTAATAAGAGGTTATGTCCTCTGTTCGATACACCCATGGCCAACATATTAGAGCCCCGCGATCTTTCGGCGAAAATACGCTATTGCCGCGGTCCATGGGAACCTATGAAGGGGGGCATTCTTTCCGCGCCAGCCTGCCTATTTCAGCATTGGCGGTCAATATCGAACCGGAAATTACGTCGCACACGACAATTCAAGATGATATCAGAATGTTTGTCCTCAGCTTCCTGACATTCTTTATGGGCATAAGCCTGTTTATCTGGTGATCATTACCAAGGGTTAGGAGAATATTTCGGGTATTGACGACTCGTCTTCACCGTTTCTGTCATATTCTTCACAAGCCTTGTGTAGCAGCCAACCAAGATACGCAGCAACAAGGCACATAAAGGCGACAAGCAATAGCTGATCAAGGGCAGAGAAGCCGAGCATGCTGCATGCCAGAGCAAGAAGCGAGCCGATAACCATACAGCCAGAGTTAACGACATTATTGGCGGCAATCGTTCTTGCGGTTCTGCTGATATCGACGGTCGTGGTCAAAAAGGCATAGAGCGGAACCACGAACATGCCGCCGGTTATGGCGACGCCGGCCAATGTTACCAAAAGCAGCCACGCGCCTTTATAGCTGATAAAGCTGCTAAAATCATATAATTGCGGTGCTGGCAAACCGTCCCATTGTGCGCTCACGATATAGAGAGCAACAACAAAAAAACCCATAAGGATAACACTAACCGGTGCGTACCGGGCCGAGACCTTACTTTTCAGCAGCAAATTTATAATGACAGACCCTATAGCAATGCCGATGGAAAAAACGCCTAGGAAAAGGCTGGCGACACTGGGAGCGGCGGTCAGGAAGTTTTTAACCAGCGGCGGGAACTGGATGATCAATACTGCGCCAATGGTCCAGAAAAAGCTGATGGCAATGATCGCAAGAAACAAGCGCCGTATATGCATAGTGTCACGGATTAGGGTCCATGATGAGCGGAAGATGTTAAAATCTATCTTCTCTTTGACTTTTTGAGCAGGAGCATCGGGCACGAAACGGCTTGTGATCCAGCCTATAACCGCGACAATTAATACCATCAGCGCAGCCAGTTCGACGCCTTCACCACGGCGGTCAATAATGACACCACCCAAAATGGTGCCCGCAAGAATGGCAATATAAGTTCCTGCCTCAACCAATCCAGTGCCGGCCAAGACTTCGTCTTCCTCAAGATGCTGCGGCAATATGGCGTATTTGATGGGCCCGAAAAATGTTGATTGCAGGCCCAGCAGGAATAGTGCGAACAGCATGATAGGGATAGAGCCGAAATAAAGGCCAATCGCACCGATAATGGCCAGCCCAATTTCTGCTGTTTTGACATGGCGGATGATTTTGGCCTTGTCGTAATTATCAGCCAATTGCCCAGCCAAAGCAGAACAGACGAAAAAGGGCAAAATAAAGATACCGGATGCCAGCGCGTTAAACTGAAACTCCTGCGCGGGGTTGTTCAAAATGCCATAAGTTACCAGAATAACCATAGAAAATTTGAACAAATTGTCGTTAAATGCTCCTAGCAATTGGGTTACAAATAAAGGCCAGAAACGCCTTTTGTTCAAGAGCGGTAGAGCAGATGACATGCGGCAGGTTGCGCCTTATAGTTGATAGAGGTTTAGGCAATATACAAAACATGGCAAAGCGCCAAGCGATGATTGCAATTTTGGCACAGCCGCTTATGGCATGGGGAGTGCTGCGGCTGAATGGTTGCCGGGCAAATGGATGTCTATGCTGAACTTACCCAATCTTCTGACGCTATCGCGGATTGTCACAGTGCCGTTTCTTATCGCTTTGCTGTGGTGGCCGGAGTGGCGGCTGGGTTATCTGCTCGGCTTTGGGCTTTATTGCCTGATGGGGATAACCGATTATTTTGATGGCTATTTGGCACGCGCGCAGGGTGCAGTGTCAAAATTGGGCGTATTCCTCGACCCCATTGCTGACAAGATTATGGTGGCTGCGGTCATTCTTATTCTGTGCGGTAAAGGGATGATTACCGATCTGCATCTTTTGGCAGCCATTGTGATTTTGTTGCGGGAACTGACAGTATCCGGTTTGCGAGAATTCCTTGCAGGGTTGCAGGTTTCTGTCCCTGTCACGCAATTGGCCAAATGGAAAACAACTTTCCAGATGATTTCCCTCGGGTCACTGATTCTGGCTGGCGGTTTGCCTGACTGGAATATCATGATCGCCTCGACAGTTTATAATCTGCCATTATTGGTCGGGCTGATAAGCCTGTGGTTAGCGGCCATATTGACGTTAATAACCGGTTGGGATTATCTGCGGGTTGGCCTCAAGCATATGGACTGATGGTTTTACTGGCTGATGTGATTAGCCTCTGATCTTCTGTTCAGGCCGCGGCTTCCCAACCACGTTGCAAGATATCCGCCAACATATGAAATTCCTCTTTGCGCGGACTGTTCTTGCGCCACGCCAAACATATCTCCCGTGACCCCTGATCGGAATGCAATGGGCGAGTGATGATATTCGTCCCTGATAAAATGCCGCTTTTGATCGCCATGTCGGGCAACAATGTCATGCCCAGGCGATTATCGACCATTTGTACCAAGGTGTGCAGCGATGTACCAATCATGGTCGCACTGGCGCTGAGTTCGGGCCGGTTGCAGGCAGAGAGCACATGATCTTTCAGGCAGTGTCCGTCTTCAAGCAATAGCAATTGCGTTTCATCCAGCCATGCCGGATCAATTTGATCAGGCGGATCAATCGGATTGTCGGCAGGGAAGGCAACATGAAAACTGTCACTAAACAATGTTGCATGTTCAACTTCCCCACAGGCGAAAGGCATAGCCAGCAATATGCAATCTGCCTGACCATGATGCAGGGATTCACAAGCTGCGCTGCTAATCTCTTCACGCAGATAGAGCTTTAATTCGGGCTTCTCACGGCGCAATTGGGGAAGCAAATGGGGTAACAGAAATGGTGCGACTGTCGGAATGACGCTCATCCGCATTTCCCCCACCAAGGGCTGCCCAGATGCTTTGGCTAGCGCGCTCAGCTCTTCTGCTTCTCTAAGCAAAGTATAGGCTCTTTCTACAATGGCATCACCCAGCGGTGTAAAACGCACAACGCGCCGCGTCCGCTCAACCAGATTGCAATCCAGCAGAGTTTCCAGCTCGCGAAGGCCCGCAGAAAGCGTCGATTGGGTAACGAAGCAGCTTTCTGCCGCTTTGCCGAAATGGCCATGTTCTTTCAGCGCAACCAGATATTGCAATTGCTTCAATGTCGGTAAAAAACTGCTCATTCTGGATTATCAGCCTGATTTTCCGGTGTCGGTTGCACATCCTGAGCAGCGTCAGGCTCGGCTGTTTCATTAGGGCTATCATTGCCACCATCTGCAGATGGTTCACAATCATCTTTTGAGTGGGTTATTTCCAAACGTCCATCGCACACTGTAAAAGCGACACGTCCTTCCACCAGATCCAGCGCGTCTTTGCCAAATTGCTCGAATCGCCAACCTTCCAGCAGTTCCAAATTGTCCCGCTCGCCAGCAGCCAGCTTTTCCAGATCATCAGCTTTTGCGATTAAGCGTGATGCTACATCAATCTCGCGAGAACGTACTTTTAGCATCAGTTTCAGCAGATCAGTGACCAGCGCACCTTCTTTGCCCAGACCAGGGCCGCGTTTGTTGCGTGGCGGCATTTCGTCCGTGGGCAGAGCTTCCGCCGCCGCAAGTGTATCCATCAAGCGAGCGCCAATATCGTTACTTTTCCAATTGGTAGAAAGTCCGCGAATTTTTGGCAGGTCAGCCTGTTTCTTTGGCGGGTGTGCTGCGATGTCCGACAATGTTTCGTCTTTCGCTATGCGTCCGCGCGGCAGGTTTTTGTTCTGCGCTTCCTGTTCACGCCAAGCGGCCAGAGCTTTGAGCCGTCCCAAGACATGGGCATTGCGCCCTTGAGCGCGAATTTTGCGCCACATGAGATTGGGGTCATTGGAATATTGCGCGACATTGCCGAGCTTTTCCATCTCATGGTTCAACCATGATCCGCGTCCTGTATCACGCAGTTTGTCGAGCATTTTGGGGAAAATCTCTGACAAATGGGTGACATCGCCAATGGCATAATCAATTTGCCGCTTGTCCAAAGGCCGCCGCGACCAATCGGTAAATCGCGCACCCTTATCGATGCGGATGCCCAGCCATTGCTCAACCAGATTGGCATATCCAATCTGTTCAGCCTGACCCAATGCCATGGCCGCAATTTGCGTATCAAAAAGCGGGAAGGGGGTTTTGCCGGTTAGGTTGAAGATAATCTCAAGGTCTTGCCCGCCAGCATGGAAGACTTTCAACACGTCATGATTGTCAGTCATCAGTTCCAGAAGCGGGGTCAGATCAATATCATCCGCCAAGGGGTCAATGGCGGCTGCAACCTCTCCATCTGAAATCTGCACAAGGCACAAAATCGGCCAATAGGTATTTTCCCGCATGAATTCGGTATCGACCGTGACAAAGTCAGCATCACGAAATCGCTCACATAAAGCGGTAAGACTATCCGTATCACGGATGAGAGGGTGTATTTCCATAACAATCACCCTTAATGATGCGCAGGTGACTTGACAAATCATAGTGCGCACTGTGTTAGGCGCTAAACAAAACACGCAATTTGGCTGTCTAGGCCGCCTTGTTGCCCAAATAGCTTATTCCCGGGATGAATTTTATGCACAGCTATCGTACCCATGTTTGTTCTGAACTGCGCAAAGCGCATGTTGGAGAGACCGTCCGCCTGTCTGGATGGATACACCGCACACGCGACCATGGCGGCGTTTTGTTCGTCGATTTGCGTGATCATCATGGCATCACACAGATTGTGGCGGATACGGACAATCCCTGCTTTGCTCAGCTTGATAGTCTGCGTAGCGAAAGCGTTGTAACCGTGACTGGTGAAGTGCTGGCGCGTTCTGCCGATACTGTGAACGGCAATCTGCCAACCGGTGAGATTGAGGTGGTTGCCCGCGACGTTGTTGTGCAATCAGCTGCAGAAGAATTGCCTATGCCAGTGGCGGGTGAGCAGGAATATCCTGAAGATATCCGCCTGCGTTACCGCTTCCTTGATCTGCGGCGTGAGCGGCTGCACAACAATATCATGCTGCGTTCAGCGGTTATTACCTCACTGCGCCATCGCATGGTCGATCAAGGTTTCACCGAATTTCAGACGCCTATTCTCACCGCATCATCGCCAGAAGGCGCGCGCGACTATCTGGTGCCAAGCCGCGTCCATCCCGGAAAGTTCTATGCTCTGCCGCAAGCGCCGCAAATGTTCAAACAGCTTCTGATGGTTGCCGGTTTTGACCGTTATTTCCAGATTGCGCCATGTTTCCGTGACGAAGATGCCCGTGCTGACCGTTCGCCCGGTGAATTTTACCAACTTGATTTGGAAATGAGCTTTGTCACGCAGGAAGACGTTTTCAACGCGCTGGAGCCTGTCTTGGCCGGTGTGTTCGAAGAATTTGCCAATGGCAAAACCGTTACACCATCAGGCGAATTTCCGCGCATTCCTTATAAAGAGGCAATGCTGAAATATGGCAGTGACAAGCCTGATCTGCGTAACCCGATTGAAATTGTCGATGTCACCGAACATTTCAAAGGCTCTGGCTTTGGGTTGTTTGACAAAATTACCGCTGGCGGCGGCACTGTGCGCGCTATTCCTGCGCCGGGTGCTGGCGCGAACAGCCGCAAATTCTTTGATGATATGAACAATTGGGCGCGCGGCGAAGGTTTTGCCGGTCTGGGCTATATCAACATTCGTGACGGCGTGCCGGGCGGTCCAATTGCCAAAAATCATGGCGAAGACGGCACTGCCAAATTGCTGGAAGAGCTGGGCCTAGGCGGCAATGATGGTGTGTTCTTTGCGGCGGGCAAAGAAAGCGAAGCGGCCAAATTGGCCGGTGCTGCGCGTACACGTATTGGTGAACAGCTAGAGCTGATTGAGCAGGGTTGCTTCAAATTCTGCTGGATCGTCGATTTCCCGATGTTCGAATATGACGAAGAGACCAAGAAAATTGATTTCAGCCACAATCCATTCTCTATGCCGCAAGGTGAGATGGATGCGCTGGAAAATTCTGATCCGCTGGATATTCTTGCATGGCAATATGATATTGTCTGTAACGGTGTGGAGCTGTCATCAGGCGCTATTCGTAACCACCGCCCTGAAATCATGTATAAGGCTTTTGAAATTGCCGGTTACAGTCAGGATGATGTGGACCGCGAATTTGCCGGTATGATCAACGCCTTCAAATATGGCGCACCGCCGCATGGTGGCTCCGCGCCGGGCGTTGACCGTATGGTTATGCTTCTCGCTGATGAGCCAAATATCCGCGAAGTGGTGCTGTTCCCGATGAATCAGAAAGCAGAAGACCTGATGATGGGCGCGCCGGGCAATGTCGATATGAAACAGCTGCGCGAGCTCAACATCCGCATCGTTGAGCCGCCCAAACAGGGCTAAGCTATCATTTATAGCCACTGCAGAGCATATTTGGGTCTGTAGTGGCTATTGCTATTGTCTAGCTAGCGGAATCGACCTCAGTTTCTGTCGCAGTTTCAGCGGGCGCTTCATCGCCATCAATGGATTGCGCAAAATATTCCAGACGCGCGTTCCACTGGCTGTCAGCCAATTGGCGCTCACCCACACGGTCTATAGCTTCACGCAATTCATATTTTGTGCCGAAGCGCGATATCGCATCTTCATACAGCATCATGGCCTTTGCTAATTCACCCTTTTTCTCTGCGCAAACGCCCAGATTAAACTGTAATGAAATTTGTTGCAGGCCATTATCGGCCTGTTGTTGCCACATATCACATGCGGCCAACTCATCTTTTTTGGTCAGCTTCACTGCTGCTTTGAAGATTTTCTTATCCACTTTTTCCATGCCTTTGCGGCTTTCCAAAATGCGCACATCATAGTCACGATGGTATGGCGCCAATGCAAACCGTATTTCGGATGCGACTTTATTTGCCATGGACTGCAGAGCAGATTCGACACTGTCAAATTCTTCATCACTATCGCAGACAACCTCATCCTTTGATTTAGAGAATTGCTTGCGAAAGGCTTCACGGTCCGCCTCTGTCCGTGCAATAATGGCATTGCCGGTGAAGCGGATTGTCCGTTTAAGGCATTCGACGGTCACTTTCTTGCGTGACACACAGTCATTATCGGCATCACGCTCAACACAGCGTTCGCGCGATTCCTTCACATTATACCTATCAATCTGACTATAGGCAGCGCCTGTCACAGTCGCATCTGGCGTCAATTCAGAGCGGTAAGGCTGGATGGTAAAATAAGGTTCGTCATAAACCTCCGCTCTTTCCAAGCGCTGTTCCAAAGCAATGCGCATGCGCAAGCCCTCCTCGCCCTCAAATGGCTCAATGGCAATGCTATCTACTTCGTTGATAGAATAGTCTTCGGCAGGAAATAGCCCTGATACTTTCAGCATCTCGGCATGTGCGATGGTTGAAAATGCCATCAAGCAAATACCAGCAGCCCCCATAATATATTTTTGCAAACGCATTATTCGCTCCCCAATTTCTGCTTTTCATCAGGTCACCCCAAATCAGCAGTTTCACCCTAAGTCCCCAGCATAGGCTAATTGCTCTCTAAAGATTTCGCAAGAATCGTTCCTATGTCGAAATATCGCCTAACTATGCAGCGTTTTGTTCGTCAAAATGGAAGAGCAAACTATAGGCGCAGAAACATGGTTAAGCGCTTCGACTCAATGGCTATATTCTGGTAAATCGGCATCATGGCGATAGATTTTACAGATTATGAAAGCGGTTTGGCGCTTGATGATGTCACGGATGGTGACGATTATGGCGATGCTCTTAAGGCAGCGCAAAAGCGGCTGGCGCGCGCGCATTTTGCCCATATTGTGCACGGCAAAACGGCTATCATGGTTTTTGAAGGCTGGGACGCAGCGGGCAAGGGCGGCATTATACGCCGCATGACCGCCGAGTGGGATCCACGCTATTTTGCAGTGCACCCTATAGGCGCCCCGACCAAAGAAGAGCTGGAGCGGCATTTCCTCTGGCGCTTCTGGCAAAAACTGCCCGGCAAGCGCGACATCGCCGTATTTGACCGCAGCTGGTATGGCCGCGTGCTGGTCGAGCGGATTGAGGGCTATGCCAGCGAGACTGAATGGCGGCGCGGCTATGACGAAATAAATGAATTTGAGTCACAGCAGGTTGATCGCGGCACGACGATGATCAAAATCTTCCTGCACGCCACACAAAAGTCGCAGGATAAGCGTTTAGCAGATCGTCTTGATACGCCCAGCAAACGCTGGAAACTGACCCCAGAAGACTTCCGCAACCGGGAAAAGCGCGGCGAATATATGGATGCCTATCATGATATGTTCAAAGAAACAGACACCCGATGGGCGCCATGGGCGGTGTTTGACGGCAACAACAAAAAGCCTGCGCGTATAGCCGTACTCAACCACATCGCCGCGCAATTAGAAGCAAATGTGCCAGCAACCTTCCCCGAAGCCGATGCTGAACTTATCCATTTGGCCGAAAAAGCCTTTGGATATGAGGTTAAGGATTGAGTTGTTTTCAGCGCTGCTATTCAGACAGCCATTAGAACTATGAATAACCGATCGCTATAATTTGCAATTGCTTGTCTAGGTTTTTCAAATGCTATGAATGTGTTCAGGAGCCTCCATGCGATGCCTTTAGCGGAGTTAATGTTTTTAGCCGTGCTTCCCGCCTTGCCAAATTGAGAAATGATGTTGCTCACGGTGTGCTCAGCAACGCCACTAGCCAAAGTATTTTTGTTGCCGCCGCTTTGCAGGATAGCTTTTAACTTTGCTTGCTGAATTACGTACAGGCAATGTTGATTCGTTTGTCGGAACAGCTGGAAAGCGTGTTAGCAACAGCTTTCCAGATGGTCGCCTCTTTCGGGTAGAACCCGGCTTTACCCGCAACGAGAGTCTGCGTAGTATCAATGGCAAGCTCACAAAGATTGACATCGGGAATTAATGGATGATTACAAAGCTGGAACTTGCATACAAAACATTGGATATTGCCGAGAATAAATGGCGAATTGAAGGTAATTTGGTACGCGAGCATCACCTCTATGAAAATGCCATCAGGTATTTCATGCATCTCGCCTTCACCGAATGCGACAGCCTAGAGGATGTCAAAACATGGCTTGCTGATCATGACGAGGCACTGGAAAAAGCATTGAGCCGCTATATTGCGATGAGCAAAGATGTGTTTGCCGGGCCAGATGAGGATTGGCTGGTGTATTTTGAATCTGGTAACTTCCTTTTATTGGCATATTCGCATTTCTGCGCGATGTTGGGCCAACATGATAGGGCGCATTTTTTTGCTGAGGCAGCAATTAAGCCGGGAATTGGTAATCTCCCATTCTGGGTGGAATATGCCAAGCTTTATTGGGCCATGCTGAAAGGTCATCGCTATAACGCAGTTTTTCCAACCAAACTCAAAGACTATGTATACTGGATGGATCATATTGACCTTATGAAGGCTGTTCAAACCGGAGAAGATACGAGTGAAATACTGGCCAAAATTGATCGCAGCTTTCTGCTTCGTAACAGGGATAAGAAAGAATATGACGCTTATATGATCGAAGGCGATGGCGTTAAGCCTGTCAAATTTGATTTTCGTAAGGCGGGCCTCCTTGCATCCATTGAAAATACCAAATTGCGTGCTGTCTAATAGCGAGTCAATATTTTTTGACCTATATATTTGATTGGCTAGCGGGAGTGGGGCACCGTCCAATCGTCATAAATTGACTGCGCGACCTTTATTGACCGGCGCAACTCTCATGCAAAGAGTCTCGGCACGTTACGCCCTCAAAAATCCCTAATAACCAATCGCTATAATTTCCCATTCCTTGTCGCCGCTGGGCAGGCGAACTGTGCGTAGGTCACCGGTTTTTGCGCCGCGTAATGCTCTGGCAAGCGGGGAATTCCAACCTATATGGCCTGTATCTGGTTGGGCTTCGTCATCGCCGACCAAGGTAATGATGCGCTCTGCATCATCTTCGTCAGCCAGTGTTACAGTCGCGCCGAAATAGACTTTGCTTTTATCGGGGTGTGCAGCCGGGTCAATTGCGACCGCGGCCTTTATGCGGCGTGAGAGATGGCGCACTTCGCGGTCAATCTCTCGCAAGCGTTTTTTGCCGTAAATATAGTCGCCATTTTCGCTGCGATCACCATTGCCCGCGGCCCAGCTGACTATCTCAACAACCTTGGGCCGCTCGCCATGGAAAAGCGCTTCATATCGCGCCTTCAGCGCCGCCAGACCGGCAGCGCTGATATAGTTGGGCTTATCCGCCATGCGGGGTGGGCCTTAGCCCGGTGTGTTTTTGCGCAGATAATGGCTGATGCGGTTCGGGCCGTTATAATTGGCGCGCTGCGGGTTCATCACATCATAGACCACGGCGTTTTCCAAAACGCGCTGAACATAGTTTTTGGTCTCATAAATCGGAATTTTCTCAACCCATTGCAGAATGTCGATATCGCCAGTGCGCGGGTCGCCATTGCGGCGGATCCATTTGCGTACATTGCCCGGGCCAGCATTATAAGAGGCGACAGCAAGCGGATAATAGCCGCCCCACATATCCATTAAGCGGCTGAAATAGCTGGAGCCTAAGCGGATATTGTACAGCGGATCCTCGGTCAGCGAATTGAAGCTGTAGGACAGGCCGATCTTGCCGGCTTGCTCACGCGCGGTGGAGGGCAATAGCTGCATCAGACCGCGTGCTTTGGCATGGCTGACGGCGCGCTGGCTAAACTGGCTTTCCTGCCGCGTGATAGCGTGGATGAGTGTCCAGTTATTCTGATAGCCATCAGGAACCGGCATTTGCGGGAAGGCGACCATCTGGAAACGGTCAAAACCATCTGCACGGGCCGATTGACCAGCGATAACGGCGAGATCACGGCGGCCAATGCGGTTGGCCAATTCGCCCAACAAAGCATAATCGGCTTCGTTTTCGGCTTCTGATGAAATAGCACGGAAGAAACGGTTCTGAACGCGCCAATCGCTGGTGCGGCGGGTAATGCGCTCTGTCGCAACGACCAGTGAATTGCTGTTAAATCGTCCGCGTGTGGTGGCGTCTATGGCATCGGCGCTGCGTGTTTCGAACGGGCCAATGGCCTTGCCCAGCCGTTCTGCGGCCAATTGACCATAAAAATAATCATCATAATCCGCGGCCAGCGTAAAATATTTCTGCGCTTGCGCAGCATCACCGGCAGCGTCGGCAGAACGGCCAGCCCAGTAAAAGCCTTTAGAACGTGACTGCGGCGTACGGGCGCCCATGCCATAGCGTGCAAACATGCCAATGGCCTTTGCAGGCTGGCGCATCTCCCAAAGGGCCGTGGTGCCGGCAAGCCATGTCAGCGATGTATAATCATCGCGCACGCCTAGCGATTCCTTGCTGATATCGGTGCCTTCTGGAAAGGCATCATCAACTTTGGAGGCTATGTTATAGGCCAATGTCCATTGGCTATCATTGGCGGCGGCGCGCGCATTGACCAATAATGCTTCATACCATTCTTCCGGATCACCCGGATAACGCGCTAAAGGTGCCCGATTGGCCAGCAGGTTGCGTGCGGTGATGGAGTTACCGTTTTTGCGCAGCCATAACGCATAGCTGCCCATATACCCGGGATCTTGCCGCGCACTATCGGGCAGTGCGGCATGGTCAACGGCCTGCCGCTTTAACAAGCCAAGCCGTGCCGCAAAAATTGGCCGCAAATTATCCGATGTGAAAGTGAGCTGTCGCCCCGCACTCAAAGATGCATTGGCCCATAGCAGCGCATCCATACGCGCATCATGGTCTTCAATGGTGAAATCATTGGAGAAAAGGCCGACAAGGCGCAGTTCGTCATTTTCGGTCATGGTGCCGCCACGCCATGCCTGTTTGGCAACGCGGCGGGCATCTTCAAACTGGCCAATGCTATGCAAGGCAATGGCATAGCGAGCGCGGCCAGTATTGGTTGTCGGCTCAAAGCGCTCAAAAAAGGCCAATACGCGTGAGGGTGAATAGCTGTTCAGATCAATAGCCTGTTCCGCATTGCGGCGGAAACGGCCTTCATCTGGCCAGCCAGGATAATTCACCAAAAAGCTGGCATATTCTTCAAAGGAATAGCGATCAGAGCCGCGCAGGGTTTCCCATTTGTCCAGCGCGCCATCTATGGTGCCGCTTGTGCGATCCTGCAATAACTCGCGGGCTTGCGCCCATTCGCTGCCATCGCTGGATGATTGTGCAGCACAGGCTATAGGTGCCAGCAACAGGCCAGCCAAAGCCGACGTCGCGGCAAGGCGAGACATGAATTTGGGGCGTGACAAAATTTTTGACGAACGGATATGACGGGAATTACTGGACATTGATGTCATTCTGGGGAATCGCTCCTTAGCAACGCGTGAACAGCGCACTATAATTAAATAATAACCTGCACCTAGTGCATTTTTATCAGGAGTAAATCCATGTTCTCCGGCTCAATTCCGGCTCTGGCGACTCCCTTTTGCGACGGAACGTTTGCAGAGGGGCAATTTCGCGACTTTATCGACTGGCAAATTGCCCAGGGCAGCGCTGCGCTTGTTCCCTGCGGCACCACAGGTGAAGCAGCGACCATGTCGATTGAAGAGCATAATCATGTGGTCGCGGTCTGTGTTGAGCAAGCGGCGGGGCGTGTGCCAGTGATTGCAGGTTGCGGATCAAATGATACCAAGGTGGCATTGGCGCACATGCATGCGGCCAAAGCGGCCGGGGCAGATGCAGCGTTGGTTGTGCCGCCATATTATAACCGGCCAAACCAGATGGGCATATTGGCGCATTTTGAAACGCTGGCGAAAGGCTGCGACCTGCCGATCATCGCCTATAATGTGCCTGCGCGCACGGTGACGGATATAAGCTGTAGCACCATGGCCCATATGGCGCAGCAAGGCTGGATTGCCGGCGTGAAAGACGCAACTGGCGAACTGGACCGTGTGAGCGATCACAGAGCGAATTGTGGTACGTCATTCTGCCAGCTATCGGGCAATGATGAGATTGCACTGGGCCATTATGCCATGGGCGGGGCGGGCTGTGTGTCGGTGAGTGCTAATGTTGCGCCGCGTCTGTGCGCAGACTTTCAATCCGCTTTGGCAAAAGGTGATATGGCCAGCGCGCTTGATCTGCATGATAAACTGTTTGCGCTGCATAAAGCGCTGTTTTCTGATGCCTCGCCCGGGCCAGTGAAATATGCGTTGAGCAAGGTTCGCCCTGAATTTTCTGCTGAATTGCGTTTGCCTATGACCCCGCCAAGTGCAGAAAGCTGCGCCGAGGTTGATGCTGCATTGGCTGCCGCTTGCCTTTAATCGGGATAATGTCTGGCGGATAGGC
Source organism: uncultured Sphingomonadaceae bacterium (assembly GCA_947503245.1). GTDB lineage: Bacteria > Pseudomonadota > Alphaproteobacteria > Sphingomonadales > Sphingomonadaceae > Alterisphingorhabdus. The sequence continues at coordinate 339,699 of CANNCV010000002.1, read as the reverse complement.
TGGGTAGGACATGCCAAGGCTATGCTTTACTGACCCATTGCCTTGCTGTGGCCGGATGACTATCTATCATATGATAGGTAGAAAGACTTGGCGATATGAACAACAAAGAAAAAATCCTTGGCTTTGCGGAAGAATATATCCGCACCAAAGGGTATCACGGGTTTAGCTTTCGCGATCTTGCCATGCGCACAGAGATAAAGAGCGCAAGCGTACACTATCATTTTCCGACCAAAGAGGATTTGGTGGTTGCTTTGATTGATACATATAGCAAGCGCACCAGTCTTTTTCTGGAGAGCTATAACGGCGAGACTGAGGCAGATGCCGTGCGGCATTTGGCGAAAATCTTCGATCTGTCGATCACGGAAGGTGGGCAAATGTGCCTATGCGGAATGCTGGCATCCGAAATTGATGGCCTGCCGGAAGTGTTAAAGCCAAAGCTGGCGGCCTTTATGGACCTGATGATAGACTGGCTGCAGCCCCATATGGCTAACCAGCAGCATAGTCGAGCCGAGGCAGTGGTCGCGACGCTTGAAGGCGCTTTGATTTTGGCGCGTGCAAAGGGCGATCCAGCGCTGGTGAAGCGAATGGCTAATGCATTTATTGACGCTGCTAATATAAGCACCTAATGGCCTGTCTGCTATGGCCCGCCCTAAACCCACCGCCTTTGAAAAAGTCAAAACTGTCGCCGAGAACCGGCGCGCGCGGTTTGACTATGCTATTGAAGAAGTGTTTGAAGCCGGCATAGCATTGCAGGGGACAGAAGTTAAATCCTTGCGCTTTGGTGAAGGATCCATTGCCGAGAGCTATGCCGAAGTAAAAGATGGGCAGGTTTTTCTGGTCAATTCCAACATCCCCGAATTTAGCCATGGCAACCGTTTCAACCATGAGCCTAAGCGCCCGCGCAAATTGTTGCTGCATGCGCGCGAGATCAACAAAATGCATGGCGCCGTTAATCGCAAGGGTATGACATTGGTGCCCTTATCCATATTTTTTAACGGCAGAGGCCGCGCCAAAGTCGAGCTGGCATTGGCAAAAGGCAAAAAAGCGCCCGACAAACGTGCCACAATCAAAGAGCGTGATTGGAAACGGCAACAGGGACGCCTATTAAAAGAGAATGGGTAAAGATTCGATCTTTTCGAAAACGCAATGATTATGCGCATTGTTAATTGGCTGACCGCCAAGATGCCGACGCGCGAGGGCATGGAGCGTAACAAATATATGCGTCCCATTGCAGGGCGCGTATTGCGGTCTGAATTGTGGCGTTTCACACGCCGTTCGGTTCCGCGCGGTGTGGCCTTGGGTATGCTGGCGGCGTTTCTTATTCCTGTCGGACAGATATTCGTCGCGGCCTTTTTTGCACTGCCGGTGCGCGCCAATGTTCCGGTTGCTGCGCTGTCGACATTCATCACCAACCCGTTCACCTATCCTTTCTGGATTGTGATCGCCAATCGTGTTGGTGATTTTGTGCTGCAAATCGATGCTATGACCTATGGTGAACCGCTGAACACGCAGATGCGCAGCACTATGGGCGAGTGGATTAACTGGATTTTCCTTGAAACGGGGGTGACCGCTTTTGGCTTTGCCGTTCTGGCGATCATCTTTGCGTCTCTGGGTTATGTTGTCGCGTCATTTGGCTGGCGCTATTGGATCGGTAGAAAACGCAGACGCTCCCAATTGCGTAAGTCGACACATTCCGGCTAAGGATATTGTAAAGCATGATGCGGCCTTATCGGATGATACTTCCGCTCGTCATTCTGCTTTGTGTGTTGATGCATGTTGAGAAGGACCAGCCTTGCCGAATATAGAGAATAATTGGCAGCATGCCTTAGTATCTGGCTCTGACCACGATTCTAAATTACCCTGGCCAGTGCTGCTGTCCGGACTGGCATTGATATGCTGCGTCTCTCTTGTCTATCTGGCGACCCGTGACCTTACCATTACGTTGATATTGCTATCGGCCATGGTGTTTTTTGGCGGCTTTGCCTTGCTCTATATTCGCTCTGCCGCGACATCGGTTGATGCAGATATTATTGCCCCCGATTGGACTGTGACTGCCGCTGCTGCCGATCACCCAGAAATATTGATTGCGATTACGGACCGTGCAGGGCGTCTGGTGTGTAGCAATCCACAATATTCCCAACTTAGCGATCAACCGCTTGCACCTGCAAATCTGCCACTCGATCAAGGGTCTTCGGAAATATTGCTTGAGGCTGCGCGCACTGCTTGGCGCGATGGTGAGTCTGAGGCTGACAGTGTACGCCACGCCAACCGGCAATATGAAGTCTATGTCAGCCGCGCAGGCCGGGGAGAAGATCATCTGCTATGGCGCATGCAGCCGGTTATGCAGTCCAGCCTTATCGATGATGCCCGCCAAATGCTTAGCGGTAAGCCCGGTCTGGCGGCTGGCCGTGCTGGGTTGATGATATGCGTTGTCGGGCCAGAGGGACGGATACGCGCAGCCAATAGCGGTTTTTCCAGACGCGCCGCAGGAGACGCCGCCGCCAATGTTGTGGGCCGCGATCTGGGCAGTTTCTTGCGCACTGACGATAAAGAAAATCTGTATTTTGAGCGCGAAATAGGCGTGCGCCGTCCATTGCGACTGGTCCATGTTCCGCTGTCTGACCCGCATGAGCCGCTACCAGAGGATATCTCGCAAGTACCCGGCATGTTCCTCTTGCTCGACCGTGGTGACCAAATGGTGGATCAGGGCAATGCGATGGAGCAGATAGAGGTTATGCTATCGCTGCTGCCTATTGGTCTGGCGATGGTTGACCGTGATGGCCGTTTTCTGTTCGCCAATGCCAGCTTTACGCGGGTTATCGGGCGCGAAGATAAGGATATTCCTTCTTATCCGGGCGATCTGGTTGTGCGCGAAGATAAATCGGTTCTGGCTGATACGATCAGGCGGTTCGCCGTTGGGCGTGCGCAGACTGGCGACCTTGCCATTCGCTTGAAAGACCTGCCGGATGATCCGGTATCGCTCAGCCTGTCGGGCATTCGCGGTCTTGGTGATGCTGCGGTCCTGCTGTCCTTGCGGGATAATAGCGAAGAAGCGAAGCTGAAACGACAGGTTGCACAGGCTACTAAGATGCAGGCTATTGGCCAGCTTGCAGGCGGCGTTGCGCATGATTTTAACAATGTGCTGACCGCGATTATCGGCCATTGCGACCTTATGCTGCTGCGCCACAGCCCGGGTGATAGCGATTATGATGATATTCAGCAGATTAAGAACAATTCCAGTCGCGCCGCGAGCCTGACCCGCCAATTGCTCGCCTTTTCCCGCCAGCAGACATTACGGCCACAAATCATCCAATTGCCGGATATTGTTTCGGAAGTATCGCATTTGCTTGCGCGGCTTATGGGTGAGGGCGTTAAGCTGGAAGTGCGTCATGACCGCAATTTGGGCGCCATCCGTGCAGACCCTGGGCAGTTGGAACAGGTCATCGTCAATCTCGCGGTTAATGCCCGCGATGCAATGGATGGCAATGGTGTTTTGTCGATCGAGACGAAAAACTTTAGCAGCGACGATATTCGGCAATCCAATCGCGATATTCTGCCGATTGCCGACTATTCTGCGATCATCGTGCGAGATACAGGGACTGGTATTCCGCCCGAACTGCAAGCCAAGATTTTTGAACCGTTCTTCACCACCAAAGATGTTGGCAAGGGCACTGGCCTTGGTCTTTCAACGGTTTACGGCATTATCAAACAATCCGGCGGTTATGTCTTTGTCGATTCTGAGCCAGGCGCTGGTACATTCTTCACGATCTATTTCCCAGTATTTGACGGTCCTATTGATAGCAGCAGCGAACCGGCAACGATTAAGGATGATCCGCCAGCACAAAATGATTGGGGCAGCGGCACAATCCTGCTGGTTGAGGATGAGGATATGGTGCGCGCCGTTGCTGAACGCGCTTTGTCACGCCAAGGCTATACTATCATTACCGCCAGTGATGGCGAAGACGGGTTGGAGCAATTTAATGCGCATAACGGCCTATCGGACGGTATTGATCTGGTCATCAGCGATGTGGTCATGCCGGTTATGGATGGCCCCGCCATGGCAAAGGAAATTCGCGGATTGAACAGTGAGGTGCCGATCCTGTTTATGTCTGGCTATGCGGAAGAGCAATTGCGGCAATCCATTGATGTCGATCGGATGTTCTTTTTGCCAAAACCGTTTTCTGTCGCGCAAATATGTGAAATGACTGGCCGCGCTCTGGCGCAATATTCTCAGAATGGAACTTCATAATGGCGGCGAAAAAATTCCTGATTGTTGAAGATGAACCGATGATCGCCATGCTGGTCGAAGACAGCCTTGAGGATATGGGCCATGGCGTTGCTGCCATATGCCATTCTGTGGATACGGCCTTATCTGCTTTGGCCGAACATCATGTTGATGCTGCCATTTTGGATATTCATCTGGGCCAGCAAACCAGTTGGCCGGTTGCGCGCGCTCTGCAAGAGGCAAACATTCCCTATATGGTCAGCAGCGGGAACGCCGATGTTGATTTTCCTAAAGGGGTGGACGCGGTGAGCATATTGGCAAAACCTTTTACACACAGCGCTTTGGAAGATGCTGCGGGCGCACTTATATCGTCCTGAGCCGGATAATTTGTTCTGCACTTGTTCCGTAAGAACAAATGGTGTACGAATTGATCATTGATTGATTCGCAATTGGCATCTAGGTGGAAGGAACAGGCATATGGCCGGACAGTTAAAACTCGTGGAAGCGGAAAAACAGGCGAAAACTATGGATCGGCAAAAAGCACTGGATGCAGCATTAGCACAAATTGATCGCGCTTTTGGTAAAGGCTCGGCAATGAAGCTGGGTTCAAAAGAGGCGATGAATATCGAAGCTATTTCAACTGGCTCTTTGGGGCTGGATATTGCTTTGGGCATTGGCGGTTTGCCGCGTGGCCGGATCATTGAAATTTATGGTCCTGAAAGCTCCGGCAAAACCACATTGGCGCTCCACACTGTTGCTGAGGCACAAAAAGGTGGCGGCACAGCTGCATTTGTTGATGCGGAGCATGCGCTTGATCCGGCTTACGCCAAAAAACTGGGCGTCAATATTGATGATCTGATCGTCTCGCAGCCGGATACGGGTGAGCAGGCGTTGGAAATTGCAGATACGTTGGTGCGGTCAAATGCGGTTGATATATTGGTTATCGACTCTGTTGCTGCCTTGGTGCCACGCGCAGAAATTGAGGGTGAGATGGGCGATAGTCATGTCGGCCTTCAGGCACGTCTAATGAGCCAGTCGCTACGCAAATTGACCGGTTCGATATCCAAATCGCGCTGTATGGTTGTGTTCATCAACCAGTTGCGCATGAAAATTGGCGTGATGTACGGCAACCCTGAGACAACCACTGGCGGCAATGCATTGAAATTCTATGCATCGGTGCGTCTGGATATTCGCCGGACTGGCCAGATTAAAGACCGTGATGATATTATCGGCAATGCGACACGTGTGAAAGTTGTCAAAAACAAAGTTGCGCCGCCATTCAAGCAAGTCGAATTTGATATCATGTATGGCGAGGGTATTTCCAAAGTCGGTGAAATTCTCGACCTGGGCGTCAAGGCAGGTATTGTTGAGAAATCGGGCAGCTGGTTCTCATATGATTCCGTGCGCATTGGTCAGGGCCGTGAGAATTCCAAAACCTTCTTGAAAGAAAATCCGGAAATGATGGCCAAACTTGAAAGTGCCATTCGCGGTGAAGAAGATAAGGTTGCAGAGGAAATGATGACGGGGCCAGATCCCGATTGATTTAGTCCTCTAATTAATTGACTTATCAGTCTTTCTTACATTCCATCATTCTTTCATATTGCGGAGTTATTTTACTGCAATTGTAAGATAATTTGCTTGCCAATATTGGAAATTGGTATCAAAACCACCTCTTGGCAGTAATTTTTGCCATATTTGGAGGAGTTTTACGGGGGAATATGATGAAAAGTACAATTATGGCCGGTACGGCCATGGCTCTGCTGTGCGCAGCGCCATTATATGCGCAGGTTGATGGGGATACTAGTGAGCAAGCTGTGGCGGCTGTTCCTGCACCACCACTTGCTCCGGCAGTTCCAGTAGCAGCACCGCCAGCACCTCAACCAGCTGAAATGCTTGTTCTGAAAAAAGGTACACCGGTTAAGTTGATTGTTGCCAGCGAAGTCAACAGCAGTTCGCACCGTTCAGGCGATACATTTGCTTTGACCGTGGCCGAAGATGTAAGCATCAACAATGTTGTGGTTATCCCTAAGGGCACACCGGCCACTGCTGAAATTACATGGCGCACAGGCAAGGGCGCATTTGGCAAATCTGGCAAAATCGAATTCGCAATGCATTCGATTGATTATGATAGCTGGAAAATGCCAATTGGCGGTACATACCGTCAAGAAGGCGAGGGCAATACCATAGCAACAGGCGTTGGCGTTCTGGCTATTGGTGTTTTTGCAGGTTTCATTACTGGCAAGCGTGCACGTCTGCCCATGGGACGAGAGTTGACCGCTGAAGTGGTTCAACCGGTCGAATTCACTGCTAATGGCAATGTGTCACCTGCTTTTGATTCCGCCGCAGCAATGCAAGCCGCATTGGAATCAACACCGCTTGGTCAGTGCAAAATTGAAGCTGGAAAGATTGAAAAAACCAGCAAGCGCGAAAAAGCTACGAAGAAATGCTATAAAAAGCGTCTTGATTAGAACTATGATTTTGCCCGAGTAACAATATTTGGGCGCAATGTAAGAAAAGGGCTGGTCGCATTAGCGATCGGCCCTTTTATTTTGCCCAGCATTGCTGATTTCGTGCATGTTCCACTTGTCAGCAAATTATCGCTCGCCTAAATCACTGGCATGACAAGCTCCAACCATATCCGTCAGTCATTTTTGGACTTTTTCGCTGGGCAGAACCATGCGCCCATAGCGTCCGCGCCGTTAATCCCGCAACAGGATCCGACATTGATGTTCGTCAATGCAGGAATGGTGCCGTTCAAGAATATTTTTACTGGGTTGGAAGCAGCACCAGCACCGCGCGCAACATCGTCGCAAAAATGTGTGCGCGCTGGCGGCAAGCATAATGATTTGGATAATGTCGGCTATACCGCGCGCCACCACACATTTTTCGAAATGCTGGGCAATTTCTCTTTCGGCGATTATTTTAAAGAAGAGGCCATTGTTCACGCTTGGGAATTACTCACCAAAGTTTGGGAATTGCCCGCTGATAAGCTGACAGCGACAGTTTATCATGAAGATGATGAAGCCTTTGATTTATGGCGCAAAATCTCTGGACTGCCTGAGGAACGCATCATACGCATCGCGACCAATGATAATTTCTGGTCCATGGGTGATACAGGTCCATGCGGCCCATGCAGCGAAATCTTTTACGATCATGGTGAGCATATAGCTGGTGGTCCTCCGGGCAGTCCGGATGAAGATGGCGATCGTTTTGTCGAAATCTGGAACCTTGTGTTCATGCAATATGAGCGGGATAGCTCTGGCGAGATGACATCATTGCCAAAGCCCAGCATTGATACCGGCATGGGCCTTGAGCGTATTGCTGCTGTTATGCAGGGTGTACATAATAATTACGATACAGACACATTCACACAGCTTATTTCGGCATCGGCCAATCTGGTTGGCGCGGCGCAGAGCGATGAACAGTTGGCCAGTCACCGTGTCATTGCCGACCATTTGCGGGCTTGCTCCTTCCTAATGGCGGATGGCGTGCTGCCTGCCAATGAAGGGCGGGGCTATGTATTGCGCCGCATCATGCGCCGCGCGATGCGCCACGCGCATTTGCTGGGTGCAGCTGATCCGTTAATGCATCAATTGGTGCCGGTTCTGGTCGGTGAAATGGGCCAGGCTTTCCCTGAACTTGCCCGTGCGCAGCCGCTCATCAGCGAAACATTGCGCCGTGAAGAAGAAAAATTCCGTCAGACGCTCGACAAGGGTCTAAAACTTTTAGGCGAAGCAAGCGGCGATTTGCAGGAAGGTGACGAGCTAGACGGCACCATCGCTTTCAAACTCTATGACACCTATGGGTTCCCTTATGACCTGACCGAAGACGCTTTGCGTGCTGACGGCATATCGGTCGATAAAGCTGGGTTTGATGCTGCTATGGCGCAGCAAAAAGCAGCTGCACGCGCGGCCTGGAAAGGGTCTGGCGAAACCGCATCGGAAGATATTTGGTTCGATATTGCTGATGAACATGGCAGTACTGAATTTACCGGATATACTGGCTTAAAAGGTGATGGACAGGTAGTTGCTCTGGTCAAAGACGGCCAGCGCGTTGAGAAACTGTCCAAAGGTGAAACCGGCGTCATGATCGTCAATCAAACGCCATTTTATGCTGAATCGGGTGGTCAGGAAGGTGATCGCGGGGGCGTAACAGCCGATAATGGTTTTGCTGCCAAGGTTGATGATGTCGCAAAACCGCTTGGCCGTTTGCATGCGCATCAGCTTACCGTTGAGGTTGGCGCGATTGCGGTCAATGATACCGTCTCTCTAACGGTTGACGCTGTGCGCAGGGATGAACTGCGCGCCAACCATAGCGCAACCCATTTGCTGCACGCCGCGCTGCGCAATCATTTGGGTGCGCATGTTACCCAAAAGGGCAGCCTTGTTGCGCAGGATAAGCTGCGCTTTGACTTTTCACACCCACAGGCAATGACCGCTGATGAAATAGCTGCGGTGCAGGCCGAAGTGAATGTCCAGCTGCGTGGCAATGCAGATGTCACCACCCGTTTAATGTCGCCCGATGATGCGGTCGAAGCGGGCGCTCTGGCGCTATTCGGTGAGAAATATGGCGATGAAGTGCGCGTTCTCAGCATGGGGCTGGATGACGATGCGGATTATTCGGTAGAATTGTGCGGCGGCACCCATGTTCGCGCATTGGGTGATATTGGTCTGTTCCATATCATATCGGAAAGCGCGGTTTCTGGCGGTGTACGCCGTATCGAAGCGCTTACTGGCGAAGCTGCCCGGCAATATCTTGTGGACCGTGAGACCGGTCTGCAAACGGTCGCGTCCACTTTGCGCACTGCGCCTGATGAGGCGGTTGCGCGCGTTGCGGCCTTAGTGGAAGAGCGCAAGCAACTCACCGAAGAATTAGCGGCCGCCAAAAAAGCGCTGGCATTGGCGGGCAACGGTGGCGGTGCAGCGCAGCCTGCAGAGGATGAGACCATCGGCAATGTGCGCTATCGTGGGCGGGTAATTTCTGGCCTAAACCCCAAAGACCTGCGCAGCCTGCTAGATGAAGCCAAACAGGAAATGGGCAGCGGTGTAGCGGCTATAGTCGCGGTTAATGATGGCCGCGCCGCGCTGGCCGTTGGCGTTACGCAGGATCTTACCAGCACAGTTGACGCAGTGGCGCTAGTCCGCGCTGGTGTAGAGGCAATGGGCGGCAAGGGCGGCGGCGGCCGACCCGATATGGCGCAAGGTGGCGGCCCAGATGGCGATAAAGCGGATGCTGCTCTTGATGCTGTGCGCCAAGCCTTAGCCGCAAGCAATTGATAACATTGCCTGTTAAAGCTTTGCCGGACGCGGCCAAGCTATTGACTGGAAAAACCCCTCAAGCCGGTCTATTGAGCCTGTCATGAGCGCAGCAACATATTTTGGTGCAACCCTATGGGTGATGGCGGGCGGTGCATTGGGCGCAGCAGGGCGGTTTCATATCGGGGAGATGATGACGCATTGGGCGGGGACCAGCTGGCCAGTGGCGACGCTGACAGTAAATATATTGGGCGGTCTGGCCATGGGAATATTGGCGGGCTGGCTGCTAATTGCAGATGATGTTTCGCCAATGTGGCGGTTATTTCTGGGCGTTGGATTGCTGGGCGGGTTTACAACCTTTTCCGCATTTTCACTGGAAACGGCAAATATGCTGACAGACGGGGCCTATTGGCAGGCAGCGGCTTATGCATTGGTGTCGGTAACGCTCTCCACGGCGGCGATTTTCGCAGGCCTTATTTTAACAAGGCAATGGGCATGAGCGAAGACGATAAATCAGCAGACGCAACAGGCCCGGATATTGGCGGGGACAACACAGGTGTAGGTGATGGCGCAGGTGACGGAGGCAAATGGTCGCCGGACAGCCCGCAGGTGCGCAGCTTTACCGTTAAGGCGGATGATAATGATATCCGCGTTGACCGCTGGTTCGCGCGGCATATGGCGCATATTGGCTTTGGCACTGTGTCACGCTGGGCGCGTACGGGGCAATTGCGTTTGGATGGCAAGCGGGTCAGCCATAGCGATCGGATCAACACGGGGCAGGTGCTGCGTGTACCGCCGGATGATCGTGCAAAACCGTCAAAGACTATCCGCCGCAAAGAGCTGAATGACGAGGAAACCGCGCTGGCCGAAGGCATGGTGATACACCGCGATCGTGCTGCGCTCATCCTCAACAAACCACCGGGCCTTGCGACCCAGGGCGGCAGCAAAACCTATAAACATGTCGATGGCTTGCTGGACGCCTATATTGAGGGTGATGAAGGCCCGCGGCCACGGCTTGTCCACCGGCTCGATAAAGATACTTCGGGTGTGTTGCTGGTGGCCCGATCACCGGGCAGCGCCGCCTTTTTCTCGCGCCATTTCTCGGGCCGTTCGGCGCGCAAAACCTATTGGGCACTGGTCATGGGCTTGCCGGAAATACGTGAGGGTCAGATTGATCTGCCGCTGGCTAAACAGCCGGGCACAGGCGGTGAAAAGATGTTCGTTGATGAGGTGGAGGGCCAGAGCGCGCGCACCCGTTACCGCGTGCTGGAACATGCTGGCGGGCGGGTCAGCTGGGTAGAGCTGTTCCCCTTAACCGGGCGCACGCACCAGCTGCGCGTGCATATGGCTGCCATTGGTCACCCGATATTGGGTGATATAAAATATGGTGGCAAAGATGCGCATCTGACCGGCAGCATCAGCCGCAAAATGCACCTGCATGCTCGCCATTTGCGCATAGACCATCCCGATGGCGGAAAGCTGGAAGTCAAGGCCGATCTGCCGCCGCATTTTGCTGATACTATGGATGGCCTTGGCTTTGATATGGAGATTGGCGACGCTTTCAATCCGGTCGATCATGCGCCGGAACCCACCCGCGAGGAGCAAAAGCGCAAGGCGCGCGCTCATGCCAAACAGATGCGTAAAGGCAGACGCGGCGAACGCCGTGGGCGCGGTGCAGCGGATGATGGCAAGAAACCATCTGGCCCAGCGCGCGGCAGGGGGAAACCAAAAACCGGCGCAAAAACAGGGCCAAATAGCAAGAAAACCATGATGAAAAAGGGCGCATCTGGCGGTCGCTCTGGACCAGCTGGTGGTCGCTCCGCTCCTGCACGTAACAAATCTGGAAAGCGAGGCTGAACCCTATGCATCCTAATAGTGATTTTCATTGGAATGACCGCGCAGCGCATGAAGCGATGATTGCGCAAATCGGTTTTGGCATGATCTTCGCCACTACGCCCGATGGCCCGCGTGTCGCGCATGTGCCGCTGCTGTCCACTGGTGATGGTGCTATCCAGTTCCATCTTGCGCGGGGCAATGCGCTGACAAAGCATTTGGCTGGCATGGATGCGCTTTTCGTTATCAATGGCCCTGACGCCTATATTAGCCCAGACTGGTATGGCCTGAGCGAGGATGAACAAAAGCACCAAGTGCCGACTTGGAATTATGTCTCGCTGGAACTGGAAGGCCGTGTGCGGCAAATGGACCGTGACGGTCTGGTTGCTTTTCTGGATGAGGCCAGTGCACATCATGAAGAGCAATTGGCCCCCAAAAAGCCTTGGACGCGCGACAAAATGGATGAAAAGCGTTTTGACGGGTTGGTGAAGTCAATCGTTGGTTTCGAAATGGAGATAAAAGCTTGGCGTGCAACGGCCAAGCTGAACCAGAATAAACCCGCCGAAGCGCGTGAAAATGTTGCGGCTGCGCTGGACAAGGGTGGACGGCGCGCAATGGCACATATGATGCGCGAATTGGATAAATACTAATGGCAGTGCAAGACCCGGTCCGCCTGGCCATTTTTGATTGCGATGGCACTATGGTCGATAGTCAGGCCAATATCTGTGGGGCTATGACACGGGCCTTTGTTGCACATGACTTACCCCCGCCTGACCATCACCGCGTGCGCCGTATCGTGGGCCTGTCATTGGTAGAGGCCATGCGCAGCCTATCACCGGAGCTGGATATGGATACGCATATCGCGCTGGCCGAAAGCTACAAAACTGCGTTTCAGGCTATGCGTGCAGAGGGCGTAGTGGCCGAACCTTTATATGATGGATTGCTGGGCGTGTTTGATCGCTTGCGCGCTGATGGCTGGCTGCTGGCAGTCGCAACCGGTAAATCAGATCGCGGCCTGCAATTGTGCGTCACCCATCATGGATTGCAGGATTATTTTGTCAGCCTGCAAACAGCAGACCGCCACCCCAGCAAGCCGCACCCCGCAATGGTCTTTCAAGCGTTAGAAGACGCTATGACCGTGCCCGAATATGCAGTGGTGATTGGCGATACCAGCTTTGACATGGAAATGGCGATCAATGCCAATGTACGCGCTATTGGCGTGGACTGGGGCTATCATGATATGCAGGAGTTGCTGGACTCTGGCGCGGAGCAAGTTGCCAAAAGCATGGATGAATTGTTTGATATTCTGCAAGCAGGGACCGCCAAATGACCAGTGATCAGCAAGACAAAATTGCTGTGCAACGCCATTTTTTGATCAGCCTGTCTCGTTTTGTCGGTATTGGCATTTTGATGTTTGGCATCTATCTGCTCTATGCCAAGCAGGATATTGCGCCGCCCATATGGGGATATGTGCCTGTTCTTATTGGTTTTCTGACATTCTTTTTCGCGCCGCCCATGCTGGCGAAGAGGTGGAGCAGTAATGCCCTTCATAGCGATACAGGCGATAAGGGCGATGAGGGGACAACATTATGAGCGATGCGGTGAAGACACCGACAGCTGAGGCAGACAGGAACCTGCCCAAGCGGTTTTATAAGATTGTTTCGGTTGAGCGTATTGCCGGCGGCTATGTCGTTACACTCGATGGGCGGACCCTCAAAACGCCCGCGCGCGCTAATCTGGCATTACCTAATGCGGCATTGGCCAAATTGGTGGCGAAGGAATGGGCCGACCAAGGCGAATTTATCCGTCCAGAGACAATGATTATTACTGGCTTTTGCAATGCCGCAATTGACCGCGTGGCCGCGCATCGTGATGCGCTGGAAAGTGAAGTCTGTGGCTATGCAGATACCGATACGCTGTCATATCGCGATGCGGATGACAGCCCATTGACGCAGCGACAGCTGGAAATGTGGGATCCGATATTGGAAGCGCTAGAAGATGCGCATGAAGTGCGATGGCTGCGCACGAGCGGCATCATGCCCGGAGCGCAGACGGCACCGGTTATGGCATTGGCGCAAAATGATGTTGCCGCGCTAGACAAATTTGCGCTGACCGCATTTTCGCAGATAGTCGCCTTGCTGGGTTCCTATGCCCTCGCGCTGGCGCTGCGTGATGGGCATATAGAGGCTGACCATTGCTGGAACGCGGCCTTTCTGGAAAGCGATTGGCAGGCTGAACAATGGGGCGAGGATGCGCAGGCCAAGGCGCTAATGGCTGACCGGCGCACACGTTTTGATGCGGCCTGGAGCATGCTACAAACTGTTATGTCATCATAAGATAAGATGCTTGAGATAGCATGCTCGGTTGGGCGGATATTAGTCCAGCGCAGCATAGAGCATGGTCTTAATCTCTCGGCGTACCGGATAGATATTGGATGGCATAAGCTGGGTCATGAAAATCATGATGACCTCTTCCACCGGATCAACAAAAAACGCGGTTGAGAACATGCCGCCCCAATAAAAATCGCCATTTGACCCCATGACGCCGGTTGCTGCGGAATCGATGGTGGTGGCAAAGCCTAAACCGAAACCTGCACCAGCATTTTCTGCCTCAGAAAACAGAGCTTTGCTATGCTGGGTTAAATCCCCGCCACCGGGCAGATGGTTTGCCGTCATCATCTCCAGCGTTTTGCGGCCAATTATCCGCGTGCCATCCACGCTGCCTTTGCCCAGCAACATGCGGCAGAAGCGATAATAATCGCTCATCGTCGACATCAGCCCGCCGCCACCGGAAAAATATCCTGGCTTTTTCGCCCATGCCGTTGAGGCACCGGGGTCATAGGACTTCATGCGCTGCTGAGAATCAAAAACATAACTGTCGGTCACACGATCAATCTTGGATATGGGCAATTGAAAATGCGTATCATCCATGCCCAGCGGGGCAAAAATATGGGTGCGGAAATAGTCTTCCAGCGACAGTCCGGAAATCCGCTCGACAATCGCGCCCAGAACATCTGTAGAGACAGAATAATTCCAGCTTGTTCCAGGATCAAATTGCAGCGGAATTTCACTCAGCGCTTTGATAAATGCGTCTATGCTGCCGCCATCAAATCTTTCAAAACCGCCCTTGCGATACGCAGCATCAATGGGGGTGCGCTCCTGAAACCCGTAGGTCAGGCCGCTGGTATGGCGCAGCAGATCAATAATGCGCATTACCTGCGTTGCTGGCCGAGAGATAAAGGGTTGATCCCCGCCGCCCGACACAAACACACCAAGATTTTTAAATTCCGGCAGATAGCGATGTACCGGATCGGACAGAGCGACCTTTCCCTGTTCCACCAATTGCATGAAAGCGATGGAGGTAACCGGTTTGGTCATGCTGGCGAGCCGGAAGATATGATCTTTGCCTAGCTTTTGCCCCGGCCGTGCTTCGCCCTGCAATGAATGATGCGCAATATGTTCACCGCGCCCGATCAGTAATGCCGCATGCGGCAGGCAATCGGTATCGAGATATTTGCGCTTAATATGCGCATCGATATTGGTTAGCCGCTCAGCGTTGAAACCGGCTGCGGATGGGTCAGCTTCGGGCAGGCTCATGTTGCGGTTTTGCCAAAGGGTTGGCGTGTATAGGGGTGTGATGTGGACAGGCCGCCATCAACAACCAGAGCATGGCCGTTGACATAGCTTGACCGATCAGAAGCCAGAAACAAAGCAGCTTCAGCGATTTCATTAGGCTCACCACCGCGCTGTGCTGGGTTGAGGTTGCCAACCATCTGTTCCTTGCCTTTGCGGCGCGCGGCCTCATAAAGAAAGCTGGTCATGCCGGTTTCGATCAAGCCGGGGCAAATGGCGTTACAGCGCACATTGCTGCCAGAAAGCTGTTGCGCTGCAATCTTCACCAAATTGATGACACCTGCTTTTGACGCCGTATAAGCAGGGCCGCCAGCACCGGAGCGCAGACCCGCAACGGATGCAGTCGCAATGATGGAGCCACCGCGATTGTCATTCGCTTCCGATGTTGCGACAATCGCCTTTCCCCCATGCTTGACCGCCAGAAAAACGCCGATCAGATTGATCCGCAAAATCTTTTCCCACTCTTCCACGCTCTGTTCAAAAATACCCTCAAAGCCGCCAGAGATGCCCGCATTGGCGAAGAAAATATCTAATCCGCCATGGCTTTGCATCGTGGTATCGACCAGCGCCTTAATCGTCTCTTCATCAGCAGCATCGCCTTGATGCGCAGTGATCGAGTCAGGTGCCATGGCCGCAGTTTCCTGCACCGCTTCTGTGATGTCACTGGCAATAACGCGCGCGCCTTGCTCTGCATAAAGCAAGGCACTGGCCCGGCCAATTCCGCTGCCCGCGCCCGTAACAATGGCGGTTTTTCCTGTGAGGTCTGTCATGTGCAATCTCTCTTTTCTTTTGCGGTCAGCCCTGCATGCAGAAGGGCGTTTATCTGCTTTAACGCTTAACCTTTAAATCCCTGCCGTAATGGTGGTGCCGCCATCAATAATCATGGCTTGGCCGGTCATAAAATTGGACGCATCGCTGGCCAAAAAGACAGCAGCGCCGGCTATCTCGTCTGGCGCGCCAATGCGGCCCAAAGGTGTGGCTTTCTCCATATAGCTTAGCAATTTTGGGTTCTCCCAAAGAGCGCGCGCCATGTCGGTTTTGATCAGTCCAGGTGCGATGCAATTCACATTGATGCCCTGTTTGCCAAATTCGGTCGCATAGTTGCGCGCCAATTGCAGATCAGCCGCTTTGGAAATATTATAGGCGCCCAAAGTGTCGGTGCCGACCATGCCGCCAATGGACGAGACAATGATGACCGAGCCTTTGCCTTTGGCCACCATATCCGGTGCGCACATCTGGATCAGCCAATGGTTAGAGAGGATATTATTGTCGAGAATTTTGCGGAAAACATCATCCTCAATCTCCGCCATGGGGCCATAATAGGGGTTGGACGCGGCATTGCAGACCAATATATCGATAGGGCCAAAGGCTTGGCGGCTTTGCGCGACCAAATTGACCAGCTCGTCTTTCGATGAGATATTGGCAGGCACCGAAATGGCGCGCGGACTATCACTATCAGCGGCAAATTCTGCGTTAATCGCATCGGCGACCTCTTGGCAGGCTTCTGCTTTGCGGCTGGAGATAACGACATTTGCGCCATGTGCGGCGAGTTGTTCAGCGGTAGCTTTGCCGATCCCGCGTGATGACCCGGTGATGATGGCTGTGCGGCCTGTCAGGTCATAGAGATTGGTGATGGCCATTATTCAATCCCCGCTTTCAAGGCAAATTGCCATCCACCCTCGACCAGCATCGGCACGCGCTCGGCCATGGTTTTGGCGTGTTTGCTCGACGCTGTCCCATCAATAACCCGCTTTTTAATGCCCTGCAAAATAGCTGCTATACGGAACATATTATAAGCAAAATACCAGTCCATATCGGGAATATCGGTAATGCCGGAGATTTGCGAATAGCGGGCGATGGATTCTTCGATATTGGGGATGCCCAATGCTTTCAGGTCAAGCCCGCCAATGCCTGCACGGCCCTCTGGCGGGGTAACCCAGCTCATCAGATAATAGGACAAATCAGCTATCGGGTCACCCAATGTGGACAGCTCCCAATCGAGCAGGGCGATCACATGGTTTTCGTTTTTGTGAAAAATCATATTGTCGATGCGATAATCGCCATGCACAATAGCGTTACCGCGCTGTTCCGGCACGGTTTGCGCCAGCCATTCCATCATCCGGTCCATCTTCTCAATCGTGCCGGTTTCAGACAGCCGATATTGCTTGGTCCAGCGGTCAATCTGCCGCGCACAATAATTGCCGGGCTTGCCATGACTGCCCAGACCAATAGCCTGCGCATCAAATGTGTGCAGCTGTGCCAATGTGTCGGTCATAGCGGTGTAGATAGCGTGGCGATCTTGCGGGGCATGTTCGGGCAAGGTTCCGTTCCAAAGGCTGCGGCCATCGGCCATGCCCATGATGAAAAACATTGAACCGATGACGCTGTCGTCTTCACACAGGCCATAAGGTTGCGGCACGGGAAAGCCATGTGGGTGCAGCCCCGCCATAACCCGAAATTCACGGTCAACGGCATGGGCAGAGGGCAGCAATTTGCCAAAAGGTTTGCGGCGCAGAACATAGGCTTTGCTGGGCGTGTCGATGCGATAGGTCGGGTTGGATTGCCCGCCTTTAAACTTGCTCAATGTAATTGGGCCAGAAAAGCCCTCAACATTATCGTCCATCCATTTGGTCAGGCTGGCTTCGTCAATCCGGTCGGCCTCTGGCACATCCATAGTGCCGGTCATGGTCGATTGCGCGTCTTGGGTCATGTCATGCGGTTCCTCTCTTGCTGGGCAGCGCAATAATCAAATTTAATGCTATTGGTCAAAGGCGATAACAGTGCGCAACTGCTCGCCGCTACGCAGATTATCTAATCCGTGATTAATCTGGTCAAAAGGCAGAATTTCATGCACCAGCGCATCCAGATTGAGCGCGCCGGTCATGTAAAAATCCACCAGTCTTGGAATGGTGACAGGGAAGGGGGCAGAGCCCAATAAAGAACCCTGCAATTTGCGCCCCTGTAAAAAACTGGGGCCGGGCAGAACCACAGGATCATCCGGCGGCACCATGCCCAATATCGTAGTCGTGCCGCCGCGCCGTGTAATGCCCCATGCCATGGTGACAGCGGAAGAGCGGCCCACTGCCTCAATCACCTTATGACAGCCGCCGCTCGTATCAGCGATAATGCTGTCTGTCAGACCTTCCTGCGCTGAATCATAAATATGTGTCGCGCCCAGTTTTTGAGCGAGAGCACGTTTGCTTTCCAGCGGATCAATGGCGATGATCCGGCCTGCACCAGCAATCTTTGCCGCATTTATCGCTGCAAGACCAATGCCGCCACAGCCGATTATCGCAACGGTTTCGCCCGGTTCGACCTTACTGTCATAAAAAACAGAGCCGCAGCCGGTCAGCACGGCGCAGCCTAGAAGGGCAGCCCGATCAAAGGGCATATCGCGGTTGATGGCGACGCAGCTGCTTTCATGCACCAGCATCATTTCAGCATAGGCAGACAGGTTAAGAAATTGGTGCACCGGCGTATGATCTGCACGCTGCAAACGCTGCGGCGCGTCTTCATCACGCTTGGTTTCCGGCTCCTGACACAGAGTGATATGACCGGTAACGCATTGCTCACAATGTCCGCAAAAGGCGGTCAACACGGTGACCACATGATCCCCGGCTTTTAGTCGGGTCACGGCATCACCGACCTTTTCGACAACGCCTACGGCTTCATGACCGGGCACAAAGGGAAAGGCATAGGGAAAGCCACCATCAATGAATTTCAAGTCAGAATGGCATAACCCCACCGCTTTGGTGCGTATCAAAACCTCATGCGCCTTGGGTTTGTCGACAGCTATATCGACAAACTCCAAAGGCGCTTTGGTTTGGGTGCAAAGAGCGGCTTTCATAACCGTTTAGCGTGTCGCGCCAACATCACCGGATGAGATGCTTTTTGCCTCGGCATCGCGGTCACGATATTTGCCAAATTCGATGCGAGAGATAGAGCGCGCATGCACTTCATCCGGGCCATCAGCCAGACGCAAAGTACGTTGGCCAGCATAGGCCGCAGCAAGGCCGAAATCTTCGGATACACCGCCGCCGCCATGCGCCTGAATCGCATCATCAAGGATTTTCAGCGCCATATTGGGCGCTTGCACCTTGATCATCGCAATCTCTGCCATGGCAGCTTTGTTGCCGACTTTGTCCATCATATCCGCCGCTTTCAGGCAGAGCAGACGTGTCATCTCAATATCGATACGCGCGCGTGCGATACGCTGTTCCCAGATGCTATGCTCTGCAATGCGCTTGCCGAATGCAACACGGGTGTTGAGGCGCTTGACCATTTTCTCCAGCGCTTCCTCAGCAGTGCCAATGGTGCGCATACAATGGTGGATCCGGCCAGGGCCGAGGCGACCCTGTGCAATCTCAAAACCGCGCCCTTCACCCAGCAGCATATTGCTTGCCGGAATGCGGACATTTTCCAGTTCGATTTCCATATGGCCATGCGGCGCGTCATCATAGCCGAACACGGGTAAGTGACGCAGGATTTTAACGCCTGGCGCATCAAGCGGCATCAGCACCATGCTTTGCTGTTTATGGCGGCTCGCCTCAAAATCGGTCTTGCCCATAACAATAGCGATTTTGCAGCGTGGATCACCTGCGCCAGATGACCACCATTTGCGGCCATTGATGACATATTCATCGCCTTCACGCTTAATCGATGTTTCGATATTGGTCGCATCAGAAGATGCAACGCGTGGTTCCGTCATCAAAAATGCAGAGCGGATTTCCCCGTTCATCAATGGGCGCAGATATTCTTCTTTATGCTCCAGCGTGCCATAGCGATGGAACACTTCCATATTGCCGGTGTCTGGCGCGGAACAGTTAAATACCTCAGATGCCCAGCCGATACGGCCCATTTCTTCTGCACACAGGGCATATTCCAAATTGGTCAGGCCCGGGCCTTCAAATTCAAAACTGTCGTCAATATGCGTTAAATTGGGGTTGGCAGGTGGCATAAACAGGTTCCAGATGCCCGCTGCCTTGGCGCGTTTTTTCTCTTCTTCAATAACTTGCAAGACTTTCCAGCGGTCGCCGCTGGCTTGCTCATTTTTGTAATCGTCCATGCGCGGGCGAACATGCTGCTCAATAAAGTCGCGTACACGATCACGCCAATATGTCTGACGTTCTGTAAGATCAAAATCCATTATGTGTGTCCTTTCGAATCCTCGTATTTTTACAATATCTCATTTGGCCGCAAGGGCCGCGAATGCGTAAAGCGCCATATTGTGCGCTTATTTCTACTGGCTATCTTTATTCTCCAGTGGGATTTGGCGGAAGGCCCAGATTAATGCCAGCCCTATCACAGTTTTTATGGAAACATAGGCTAGCGTTAAATTGGTCACAATCTCTGGTGCGACCGATCCGCGCGCTGCACCATCGGGCAATCCCACAAAAGATATAATCAGCCCAGCGAGCAACAGGCCAAGGCCACCGACAAGTTTTTGCGTAAAGAACATGCCAGCGGAAAAGATACCCTCTGATTTACGGCCAGTGTGTTTTTCATAACCTTCTGCAATATCGGCCATCATCGACATAGCCAATATCATGGCGGCAATGCCAAAGCCTGTGGCTGTTACGGCAAGGGTGAACAATGCTGGCACCAATGCCGCACTGCCATTGGCGGGGAAGAGGTCGGCCAGACGCAGCCAATATGGTGCAACCCCGATGGCCAAACTAATGGCCGCAAAATATGAGGCTGCTTTGGGCTTGCCTATACGTTTGGACAGCGGTGTCACGGTCAGGAAGGCAAGGATAACGCCCACAAATAACAGTAAAGAATAACCCAGAAATGCCAGCTCAGAAAGCTCCCAAACATGGCGGAAAAGATAGGTGGTCAGGGCGAATATCAAGCCCTGATTGGTATAGGCCAACAGGCTGGCAATCAGAAGCAATTTGAACGGGTGATAGCTGAAGGAACGGATGACCTCTTTCAATCCGTCATTTTTCGGTGCCTCGCTCTGCCCGCGATGATAATTGCCAACAATACGTTTTTGCGTTGCGCGGGCGGAAATAAGAACGGCGACAATCATGACAAGTGCGCCGACAAGGGAATAGAGCTCATATCCTTGAGGATTAAGCTGCCCATCCGGAAAATCCGGTGTGGCAGCCAGAAAATAGCCATAGGAAACAGCCATTATGCTAAGGCCCGCGCCCCATCCAAACATGAAACGATAGCGCATGATATTGGTGCGCTCATGCGGGTCAGGGGTTAATTCAGGCAGTAATGCCAATGATGGCACTTCATAAGCCGATATGCTGAAGCGCACCAATATGGCCGTGACCACAAGATAGGCAAAGGTCAGGCCATCGCTCATTGCAGGCGGGTTCCAGAGCAGGAGCCAAAACAGGGCTATAGGAATCGCCGAACCATATAGCCATGGGTGGCGTTTGCCGATTTTTGTGCGTGTATTGTCTGATAAATGACCAACCAAAGGGTCAATAAAAGCATCGACGACCAATGCAGTTGCTAATGCCGCAGCAACCAGCAATCCATCCAGGCCAATGACTTGATTATAATAGAATAACAGGAAAACAGCGAAGCCATTATCCTTAATCCCATAAGCAGCTGAGCCAAAGCCATAGCCAAGCTTAGTTCTTACGGGAAGTATGGCCAATGCTGCTCTCCAAATCCGGCTTGTTCCGCCGGTTTTTGTTCGATTCTTATGAGCGTCACCATATGTGATGCGCGGTTTAGGTCAAGCGCTGTTCACTTGCCGCTACGGCACGCTGGCTGAAATGGCATCGCCCCTATTTCCTTGCATTTGTGGGCTTGCGATAGGCTGGTCAATTGCGTATTTAATTACGCAATTAAAGACGCAACCCGTTATTGAGAGGATAAGGATCATGACAGATCTGGATAGTTTTCGCAGTGAGACCCGCGCATGGCTTGAGGCAAATTGCCCTGAAGAAATGCGCCAACCGATAAAGGGCGAAGACGACGTCTATTGGGGTGGCCGCAACGCAACCTTCAAAAGTGACGCACAGAAATCATGGTTTGAGGCCTGTCTGGCCAAAGGCTATACCGTGCCAGAATGGCCAAAAGAATATGGCGGCGCGGGTCTATCCCCGGCAGAGGGCAAAATATTGCGTCAGGAAATGGGCCGTATCAAAGCCCGTTCACCATTGCAGAGCTTTGGCATCTGGATGCTTGGCCCCGCATTGCTGCACTTTGGTACTGAAGAGCAAAAGGTGCATTATCTGGGGCAAATTGCACGCGGTGAAATTCGTTGGTGCCAAGGCTATTCAGAGCCTGGCTCTGGTTCCGATCTAGTCAGCCTGCAAACATTTGGTGAAGATAAGGGCGACCATTGGGTTGTGAATGGCCAGAAAATCTGGACCAGCTATGCCGATAAATGCGACTGGATTTTCTGTCTGGTGCGCACCAACAAGGAAGACAAATATCGCGGTATTTCTTTCTTGCTGTTTGATATGGAAACACCGGGCGTTACCACCAAGCCGATCAAACTGATTTCTGGCAACTCACCATTTTGTGAGACATTTTTTGATAATGTCACCGTGCCTAAAGACCAGATTGTGGGCGAATTGAACCGCGGCTGGGATGTTGCAAAATATCTGCTGGGGCATGAACGTGAAATGATCTCTGGCGGCGGCTTGGGCGATGGTTCTGCATCACTGGGCGGCAAGGTGAAGCCTGAAATTGGCAGCAATGCACTCGGCCAGCTGGACGACCCGATGCTGCGTGCTGATCTGGCGCATTTTGATGTCGATGTGCTGGCATTCAAAGCGATGGCGGAGAAGTTTGTAGATGAAATGAAGGCGAAGAAAAGCCACCCTGCACAGCCAAATATGATGAAATATGCAGGCACCGAGCTGAACAAGCGGCGGCATGAGCTGGTTATGGCATCTGGCGGTTCGGACGCGCTGGAATGGGAAAGCGAAGGATCGCATCACGGTGCCAAGCCGCGCACATGGCTGCGCACCAAGGCGAACAGCATTGAAGGCGGCACCAGTGAAGTGATGCTGAACGTCATTTCCAAACGTATTCTCGAACTTCCCGGCGCATAAGCCGATACGACAATAATAATGACGACGGACGCCCATGCCATTGCAGGGCGGTCCGTCTCTTCCAGCATATCGGAGAGATATTATGGCTATGTATTTGAATGATGACCAATCAGCATTGCAAGATAGCGTGCGTGATTTTGTGTCAACCGAAGCCCCTGTGTCCCATCTGCGCGGATTGCGTGATGCCAAGGATGAGGACGGGTTTAGCCGCAAGCTATGGCAGCAATTTGCCGAAATGGGCTTTAACGGCATTTTGGTGAGCGAAGATGAGGATGGTCTGGGCATGGGGCATCTTGAAGCAGGTATTGTGCTTGAAGAAATTGGCCGCAACCTGACGCCATCACCTTTTTTAACAACATCGGTTGCTGGTGTTGCGGCCCTGAATGCCGGCGGCAAGCATTTGCGCGACAAATATATTCCGGGCATTTTGGCTGGTGAGACGATATTGGGTCTGGCCATTGAAGAAGGCCCTAAGCACCGCCCTGACAAAATCGCGATGGAAGCATCGCGTTCGGGCAATGGCTTTAAACTTAATGGCCGCAAATCCTTTGTTATTCATGGCGCATCTGCCGATGCCCTTATCGTTGCTGCGCGCACTGCGGGCAGTGCTGGTGATGAAGAGGGCGTGACTCTGTTCATGGTGGACCGTGATGCGGCTGGTCTTTCCGCTGAATCTGCGCGTCTTGTCGATAATGGGCAGGCCGCTGCTGTGACTTTTAACGGTGTCGAGGTTGATGCCGATGCAGTCATTGGTGAAGTTGACCAAGGACAGGCTGTGCTGACTGCGTTGCTGCAAGCCGGGCGCACGGGCGCTGCTGCTGAAATGGTGGGCGTTGGCGCTGGCGCTATGGATATGACTGTTGATTATCTGAAACAGCGTAAACAATTTGGCCAGATGATTGGCGAATTTCAGGCGCTGCAACACCGCGCATCGCATCTTTATTCTGAAATGGAGATTGCGCGCGCTGCCGTTATGAAGGCGCAGCAATTGCTGGATGAAGGCAATGCGGGTGCAGATGTCATGGTATCTGTCGCCAAAGCCAAAGCAGGCCGCACAGCCAATTTGGCCGTGCGTGAAGGCGTGCAGATGCATGGCGGCATCGGCATGACCGATGAATATGATATCGGCTTTTATATGAAGCGTGACCGCGCATTGAGCGAATTTATGGGTGATGCCAATTACCACGCCAATCGCGTTGCCGAACTGAACGGTTATTAAACGGCTATGGCCCTTTGCCCTATTGGATGAGGGGCCAGCCAAGACCTGATCTACCGCGCCCAAATTAAGAGCGAGATATATCGCGACATAGCGGTTTTACTGGAGATATGAGCATGGACGTACAAAAACTTTTCTCGCTTGAAGGCCGTATAGCGATTGTTACCGGCGGTTCGCGCGGCATTGGTAAGATGATTGCACAAGGCTATATTGCCGCTGGTGCGAAGGTATATATCACCGCGCGTAAAGCCGAAGTATGCGACGCAACAGCGGCTGAATTGGGTGATAATTGCATTTCCCTGCCAGGTGATTTGTCCAGCATCGAAGGTGCGCGCGCTTTTGCTGAACGCTTTGCAGAGCATGAAGATCGATTGGACATTCTGGTCAATAATGCGGGTGCTGCCTGGGGCGCAGAATTTCATGATTTCCCAGAAGTTGGTTGGGACAAGGTCATGGACCTGAATGTGAAATCACCTTTCTTTCTGACACAGGCATTGCATAAATCTTTGAAGGCTGCGGCTACCAAGGCTGAGCCAGCCAAGGTTATCAATATCTCGTCTATTGATGGTATGCGGGTAAACCCATGGGAAACCTATAGCTATCAGGCATCCAAGGCGGCATTGATCCAGCTGACCAAGCGTATGGCGGTGCGGTTGTTGAACGATAATGTGATTGTAACCGGCATAGCCCCGGGCGCTTTCCCATCAGAAATGAACAAAGCGGCCCGTGATGCAGGGGAGTTGGTGGCGCGCAGTATTCCGTCCAAACGTGTTGGTAAAAGCGAAGATATGGCCGCTGCGGCAATCTATTTGGCCAGCCGTGCAGGCGATTATGTGGTGGGCACCACCATTCCCGTCGATGGCGGCATAGTGAACGCTTTTGCGCCAATGGGGCTTGATCCTGAAGGGAATTAAGCGCGCGGCCTAAAAATCGTTCACTTTTGGTAACAAAATGGCTTGCTCTTGCGAATAATTCAGAGGAACTTTCTGTTCCTCTTCGCAAAAGGAATCCAACATGACCAAAACCCGTTCTCTCATTGCTGTTGCACTTCTTTCATCATGCCTGGCGTTGCCGTTGAGTGGCGGTGCATTTGCCATGCAAGAGCAGAATGATGAACAGCCACCGCTTGATGACTTTTCTGATGTCCAGCGCGAACTGGAAGGTCAAGCCAACGCGTCTGATGATGACGAAGCCGTGAATGAAGCGCCTGCCGAACAGGAAAGCGAAGCAGAGCCTGATGCTGATGCGGATTCTATTGTCGCGCGTTCAGAGCAGGGTCTGGCACGTATAGCCAAGGTTATTGAACGGGTAGATGAAGACGCCACACGGGATGGCAATAATTGGCAATTGAGTATCGACGATACACAGATTTTGGTCATCACGGACGTTAATGCTGGCCGTATGCGGATTATGACCCCTATTTCGACCGTTGAGGACTTGCCCGAAGGTGCTATGCTACGGTTATTGCAGGCCAATTTTGATAGCGCCCTTGATGCACGTTACGCCGTTGCGCAAGACTTGGTCTGGGGCACATTCATTCACCCTTTACCGTCATTAACGGAGCGTGATTTTGCATCTGGTCTGTTACAGACAAAAACCGTTGCCGACACATTTGGCACCACCTTCTCCAGCGGCGCCATCACTTTTGGTGGCGGTGATAGCAACGCCATTATCAGTGATCAGCTTGAAGAGCTTTTGAAAGAGCTTGAGAAGGAAAATGCAATCTGATTAGAGGCTATAAAAGCGCTGTTTTTGGCGCTTTGAAAGAGATTTTACGCCTAAAAGGTCGCAAATCTCGTGAAAATCGTGCATAATAGGTCAAGAAATGAGAGGATCTATTATGATTATACGCACCCTGATTACCGCTTCTTTGACCGCTACGGCGCTATCTGGCTTGGCTTTGCAACCTGTTGCGATCGCTGCGACTGCCCCGCTTGTGCAAGGGTTTTCGGTAAAGGGTGCGCTTGCAGGCGCGTCTGATTCCGCATTGGACAAATTGTCAGCACCTGGCGCTTTTTACGATGATAAAGCAGTGCGTGTATTGCTTCCCGGACCGCTCAGAAAAGCGAGCAAAATCCTGCGCTTCACCAGCAATGCAGGACTGACCAAAGATATTACCAAAAATATCAATAAGGCAGCCGGACTGGCCGCCCAAGAGGCAAAACCGATATTCCGCTCGGCCATTGATGGGCTGACATTGCAGAGCGGTGTTGGCATTGCGACAGGCGGTAAGACCGCTGCGACAGATTATCTGCGTTCGACATCGGGCACAGAATTGCGCACCAAGATGCGCCCGCTTATCACGGCAGCGCTGACCGAAGTGGGCGTCTATGACCAAATGTCGAAATTGCAGTCATTGGGCCCTGTGGCATCGCTTGCTGGTGGCGATATTAGTGCAGATGGTATAACCGATAGTGTGACCGATCAGGCAATGGACGGCATATTTAATTATATCGGCCGCGAAGAAGCCAATTTCCGCAAAAACCCGCTCGACAAAGGCAAAGACGCTTTGGGCAAAATCTTCGGCGGTTAATGGGAAGCATATGTGGCAGAGCGGTCTTTGGTCGCTCCGCCATTATGCGTTTTTAACAAAATGTTTTAATCTGGCGGAGTTAAATCCCGCACGAAATCAATCAGCCCTGTCTGACGGGCACGGCGCATTCTCTCTGCGTGCAGAATCTCGCAGACCTTATCAAAACATGCATGCACATCATCATTGATGACGACAAAATCATAGCCATCCCAATGGCTGATTTCGCTTTTTGCTTTTGCCATGCGCCGGTTGATAACCTCTTCGCTATCGGTTCCGCGTTTGCGCAGACGTTCATTTAGCTGTTCTATGGACGGGGGCAAGATAAAGACCCTGACAACATCGCCTTCTGCGCGCTGGTAAAGTTGCTGAGTGCCTTGCCAATCAATATCAAACAAAAAGTCCTTACCGTCTTTCAGGCCCTGTTTAATCGCAGATTTTGGTGTGCCATATTTATGGTCAAACACATGGGCCCATTCCAATAAGGCATTGTCATCAACAAGTGCCTGAAACTCGGCATCATCTATAAAATGATAGTCTACGCCATCAACCTCTCCCTCACGCGGGGGGCGGGTTGTTACGGAAACAGACAGGCTTATATCTTCGTCACTTTCCAATATCATGCGGGCAATGGTTGATTTGCCTGCGCCCGATGGTGACGAAAGAATGAAGAGCAAACCGCGGCGATGCAGCTCGTCCTGATTGATGGCGCTAAGTGATGGATTACTGGTCATAAGCCTATTGGCCGCAACCATATGGTGAGGTCAAGCCTTGCCCTGACCCTTTGCTAAAGATTTCGCATCGGGGGCGGCATTGCTGTTATCCGCTATCTGTGTATCAGGCGCATCTGTCTCAGCGCCATTAGCCTGTGCCAATTTTTCCTTACGGCTGTCATACCAGTTTTTTGCCAGAAACCCCGCGCCAAGCAAAAGAGCGCCCGGCATGGATTTGCGCGCTAGCTGTGTCGAGGCAAAGGCAATGACGGTGTTGCTCAAGCCATTTTTGGCACCCTGTTTTTGAGCGGCAGAAATCACCAGTCCAGAAACCAGGCTGTGCAGCAATGGATCATTAAGAGCAGCCTTAGCCGCAGATAATAAGGGTTTGTCCTTGCTAGGGGCATCACTCACTTCGGCCTTATTGCCAGCATTTACGCGAGATTGCGGCCGAGACTTTTTCTCAGGCGGTGCCGATTTGGGGCTGGAAGATGTTGGTTTGCGTGCCAATGGCAGTGTCAGCCGTTACTTTTTGCGACCGAAATCCACCGTTACCACGTTGGAATCGTCGCCGTTCTCGCCATCATCACTGCTTTGTGCAGGATGGTCGTTTTCGGCCTCTTCATGAGGTTCCGGTTCGCTCTCTGCCTCTGTGGCCTGAAATTGCAGGCCGAAATCCACCGCAGGGTCAACAAATGCCGTAACTGCCGCATAAGGAATGAACAGATCAGCCGGAATCTGGTTAAAGCTTAGCCCGACAGAAAAATGCTCTTCCTCGACTTTAAGGTCCCAATATTTGTTTTGCAGGACGATGGTCATTTCATCGGGAAAACGCTCCATCAAATGCTTGGGTATCGAAACACCGGGTGCATGGGTTTTGAAGGTGATATAAAAATGATGCTCACCAGGCAGGCCTTCCTGGCCAATAGTGCGCAGCACCCGGCCAATAACCGCGCGTAAAGCGTTCTGGACGATTTCGTCATAAGGAATCAGGCTATCGGGTGTATCATCGCTCATAATGTAAAAATGAACTCTAGTTGCGGCTGGGTCAAGAAGATTGCAGTCAATTGCCGATAATCTCTCTACGGGCTTGCGTCTTAATGCTCCGCAATTATAGGAGGCATTTATGAGAACAGCCACTATCAGCCGCACCACCAAGGAAACCGATATTCAGATTGCCGTCAATCTGGATGGGACAGGACAATATGATGTCAGCACTGGCATCGGCTTTCTGGACCATATGGTGGAGCAGTTTTCGCGCCATTCGCTGATTGATCTGACATGTAAGATCAAAGGCGATTTGCATGTTGACCAGCATCACACCACGGAAGACAGCGCGCTGGCTATCGGTCAGGCTATAGCGGAGGCATTGGGCGATAAAGCGGGCATCGTGCGCTATGGCAGCGCTTATTCACCAATGGATGAGACATTAAGCCGCGTTGCCGTTGATATTTCCGGGCGTCCTTATCTGGTGTGGAAAGCCGCGTTCAGCCAGCCACGCCTTGGGGAAATGGATACCGAGCTGATTGAACATTGGTTCCACTCGGTTGCGCAAACGGCGGGTCTGACGCTGCATATCGAATTGCTATATGGGCAGAATAACCACCATATTGCTGAGAGTATTTATAAGGGTTTTGCCCGCGCAATGCGTCAGGCAGTCGATATCGACCCGCGCAAAGGCAATGCCATACCCAGCACCAAAGGCGTGCTGTAGGGCTGAATATGGGCGAACGCATCGCTCTTATTGATTATGGCGCGGGCAATTTGCGCTCCGTCCACAATGCCTTACGGGCAGTGGGCGCGGCCCCTGAAGTGACCGCTGATCCCAAAGCTGTGCTGGCGGCAGATCGTATCGTGCTGCCCGGCGTTGGCGCTTTTGCGGCATGTTATGATGGACTGGCCGCGATTGACGGCATGATCGCAGCATTGGAACAGCGTGTTCGCGAGGATGCCGTGCCCTTTTTGGGCATTTGTGTTGGCATGCAGCTATTGGCCGATACCGGCATTGAATATGGCACGCATAAGGGGCTGGGCTGGATT
Source organism: uncultured Sphingomonadaceae bacterium (assembly GCA_947503245.1). Classification (GTDB taxonomy): domain Bacteria; phylum Pseudomonadota; class Alphaproteobacteria; order Sphingomonadales; family Sphingomonadaceae; genus Alterisphingorhabdus. Next base: position 310,228 of record CANNCV010000002.1, on the reverse strand, counting down.
GGCGGCACGGTCGGTGCCATTGCGCCATCGCCCGATATTAAGGTGCCGCATATGGGTTGGAATGATGTTCAGCCCGTTGCCGAGCATCCGGTGCTGGTGTCGGGTGAAGCCTATTTTCTGCATGGCTATCATTTTGCCGCGCGCGACAAAAGCGATGTTGCCGCGGTGACGGATCATGGCGGCGCTTTGACCGCGGCCATTGCCCGTGACAATATTATTGGCGTGCAATTTCACCCGGAAAAGAGCCAAAGCTATGGGCTTGATCTGCTTAGCCGCTTTCTTGAATGGAACCCGACATGATTGTTTTCCCCGCAATTGACTTAAAAGGCGGCGAGGTTGTTCGTCTGGCTGAAGGCGATATGGAGCGCGCCACCGTTTATGGTGATAACCCTGCTGCGCAGGCATTGCTGTTCGCTGAAGCAGGGGCAGAGCATCTGCATGTGGTGGATCTGGATGGTGCCTTTGCCGGAGAAGCGCGCAATGCCGATGCGGTGAAAGCCATTATTTCTGCCTTTCCAGGCCATGTCCAATTGGGTGGCGGCATTCGTGATCGTAAAGCGGTTGAAGGATGGTTTGATCTGGGTGTAGCGCGTATTGTTATCGGCACGGCAGCGCTGAAAGACCCGGAATTTGTCCGCGATATGGCACGCGCATTTGAAGGCGGCATTGTTGTCGCGGTTGATGCGCGAGACGGTTTTGTCGCGACCGAGGGCTGGGCCGATGTCTCGGATATTTCCGTGCATGATATGGCCCGCCGCTTTGAGGATGCGGGCGTTGCCTCTTTGCTGTTTACCGATGTGGGCCGCGATGGTTTGCTGAAAGGTTGTAATATTGATGCGACGGTGGAGCTTGCGCGGCGCTGTGATATTCCGGTCATTGCCAGTGGCGGGGTTAAAGGGCTGGATGATATCCACTTGCTCTCACTCCACGCGAATGAGGGGATTGAGGGCGTTATCACTGGCCGTGCATTGTATGACGGGCGGCTCGATCTGGCGACTGCTATAGCAATGGCGAACCGGTAAATGACCGTTCGCACGCGTATCATTCCCTGTCTTGATGTGGCCAATGGCCGTGTAGTGAAGGGTGTGAACTTTGTTGATCTGGTCGATGCGGGTGATCCGGTTGAGCAGGCACAGGCCTATGATGCGGCTGGCGCGGACGAGCTGTGTTTTCTGGATATCACCGCCAGCCATGAAGCGCGTGATACGATTATTGATGTGGTTATGCGCACGGCAGAGGTTTGTTTTATGCCACTGACCGTTGGCGGCGGAGTGCGCAGTGCGGATGATGCACGCGCTTTGTTATTGGCAGGGGCGGATAAGGTGGCGGTGAACAGCGCAGCCGTGTCCAACCCGCAAGTGATCGCTGATATTGCTGGCCGTTTTGGCAGCCAGTGTATCGTTGGCTCTATTGATGCGCGCGCACGGGCAGATGGCTCCGGCTGGGAAATCTTCACCCATGGCGGACGCAAGCCAACGGGCATTGATGCAATGGACCATGCCGAAACATTGGTGCGCAATGGTGCGGGCGAATTGCTGGTCACCAGCATGGACCGTGACGGCACCCGCATCGGCTATGATCTGGAACTGATCGACGCGATGGTGAAAAATTTTGATGTGCCAGTGATCGCCAGTGGCGGCGTCGGTAATTTGGACCATTTGGTTGAAGGTGCGGTTAAAGGCGGCGCGAGCGCGGTTTTGGCTGCGTCGATTTTCCATTTTGGGGAGGCCAGCATAGCGCAGGCCCATGCCGCGCTTGCCGCTGCTGGCTGCGCAGTGCGTTCCCCTATACAATCACGGGCTGCATAAAGGGGCAATGCTATGAGCAATGACATTATCACCCAATTGGAAGCGATTATAACCGAACGGCGCAGCGCTGATCCATCCTCCAGCTATGTTGCCAGCCTGACCAGTAAAGGCCGCCAGAAAATGGCGCAAAAGCTGGGTGAGGAGGCTGTGGAAGCGGTTATCGCGGCGACGGCTGATGATGCTGAAGGCATGACCGGCGAAGCGGCTGATCTGGTGTTCCACTTGCTGGTTTTGCTGGCCGATATGGGACTGGAGTGGCAGGATGTGCTGAATGAACTGGCGCGGCGCGAGGGCGTGTCCGGCTTGGAAGAAAAAGCCAGTCGTACCAGCAAGTAACAGCGCATAAGCAGGAGAGACTATATGGCGATTAATGCTACCCAGCCTTATGATGAAAGCAATATTTTCGCGGCTATCCTGCGCGGGGAAATCCCTAATAAGACGGTGTATGAAGATGAGTTTGCGCTCGCCTTTCATGATATCAATCCGCAGGCGCCGCTGCACATATTGGTCATTCCTAAAGGCGCTTATGTCAGCTGGGATGATTTTTCTGCGCGCGCCGATGCTGAAGAGATTGCCGGATTTGTGCGCGCCATTGGCCATGTTGCCCGCATGCATGATCTGGTTGCTCCGGGCTATCGTTTATTGGCCAATATTGGCGCGAATGGTGGGCAGGAAGTGCCGCATCTGCATGTGCATCTGTTTGGCGGCCAGCGCATGGGGCCGATGCTGATGCAGCGTTAGGCGCGTGCCATTGGTTTATTGCGGGGCATTAGGGCGTGTAAACAATATGCCGCGCTCGCTCCATGATACGGCCAACAATGCGGCCAGCCCGGCAATCAAAAATCCAGTGACCATGGGCATCGCGGTGCCATTAAAAAACTGTCCGATCAGCGCCCCGACGCCGGCCCCCAATAATGTGCGCACAAATGTCTGAAAAGACGAAGCGGACCCGGCAACATTGCCAAAAGGCTGCATGGCGATGGAAGAGAAATTTGCGCCGGTAAAGCCCATCATGGCCATGTTCGCACTGGCCAGCAAAAGAAACAGCGGCATATTGCTCGGCGCAAAGCTGGCCGCAGCAATTTGCGCCAGTGAGAGCGCGATAAAGGCCAATAATGCGCTGTGCGAAACGCGGCGCGCGCCAAACCTCTCAACAATGCGGGAATTAACGAAGCTGGAAATCGCCAAGCCTATGGCCACTGCGGCAAAGGCGATGGGAAAGATATCGGCTGCATCAAACACATCTGCAAAAATCTGTTGTGAGCTGTTGAGGAAACCGAACAACGCCCCGAAGATCAATCCACTGCCCAAAACATAGCCTGTTGCTGCGCGGTGGATGATAACCCGCCCCCATGTTTTGGTCAGAGCGGCCACAGCCATAGGTCTGACGCTGTCTGCATCCCGCGTTTCCGGCAGGCGTATCCAGCCCCACAGCATCACTATTCCGCCAGCAATCGCAAATGCCCCGAAAATCCAGCGCCACCCCGCCACATATAATATGGCCTGGCCTATGCTGGGCGCGACAACCGGCATCGCCATGAAGACGATAAAGATCATCGACATGATTTTGGCCATTTCATCGCCAACAAACCGGTCACGCACAATAGAGGTGGTCAACACGCCAATCGCGGCAGTGCCAAAGCCCTGAGCAAAGCGCAGGGCCAACAGCATCGGGAAGCTGGTCGATAAGGCGCATAGCAGCGCGAAAACAACATAAATACCGATACCAAGAAACAATATCGGGCGGCGGCCATAACGGTCTGACAAAGGGCCATAGACCAGCGAGCCAATGCCCATAGCAGCGAGATAGACAGAAATGACATATTGCCTGTCATTTGCCTGCGTCACATCAAAAGCCGCGCCAATGGCGGGAAAGGCAGGCAGCATGGCATCAATGGCCAGCGCATTAAGCGCCATCATTGCTGCCATCATAGCGACAAACTCATACGGACCTGGGCCAGCACTTTTGGTTATATCTTTGTGCATGCCGGTTCCTATGGGGATAGATGGCAGCAATTGCCATTTATTTATGCAGGGCATATCTGGTAACCATGGCAGGCTCAGTAAATGATTATGAATTGGCGAATAGCGGCGATGGTGAAGCCATTGAGGATGCAGCCGCGCCCTCTGCCCGCAAAATTATCCATGTTGATATGGATGCCTTTTTTGCCAGTGTCGAACAGCGCGATCATCCTGAATTGCGGGGTAAGCCTGTGGCCGTAGGTGGATCATCAAAGCGCGGCGTGGTTGCCGCAGCCAGCTATGAAGCGCGTAAATTTGGCGTAAAGTCTGCCATGCCTTCGGTTACTGCAGCGCGGCGCTGTCCCGATCTGATTTTCGTGAAACATCGCTTTGACGTATATAAACAAGTGTCGGGCCAGATACGCGAGATTTTCCACCGCCATACGGATCTTGTCGAGCCATTATCATTGGACGAGGCTTATCTGGACGTCACGCAAGATAAACAAGGCATTGGTCTGGCGACAAGCATTGCGCAGATGATCCGCGATGATATTCGCGCAGAAACCGGTCTGACGGCCAGTGCAGGGGTATCTTATAACAAATTCATCGCCAAAATAGCCTCTGACCAGAATAAGCCTGATGGTATGTGCGTCATTCGCCCGGAGCAGGGGCCGGATTTTGTGGCGGGGCTTGCGGTGCGCCGTTTCCATGGTGTCGGCCCGCGCACTGGTGAAAAGATGGCGGCGCTGGGCATTGCGACAGGGGCAGATATTCGCGCACAATCGCTGGATTTTTTGCAAGAGCATTTCGGCAAATTTGCTGGCTATTTATACCACGCGGCGCGCGGTATTGATAACCGCCCGGTCAAACCGCATCGCCAGCGCAAATCGGTGGGCGGGGAGCGAACATACAACGAAGATATCCACCAGGCCGAAGCCTTGCACACCGCTTTAGACGAGATTGTCCGCATTGTCTGGGAACGGATAGAGCGCAATGAAGCGCAGGGCCGCACCGTCACACTCAAGGCAAAATATAGCGATTTCCAACAGGTCACACGGTCACGCTCGCTGGAAACCCTCGTGCAAGACCGCGCGGAATTTGCCGCTATTGGTCATGATCTGCTCGACCAATTGATCCCGGTACGCGCTGGCGTGCGCTTGCTGGGCCTGACATTGGCCTCATTGGTGGGTGATGACGATGGTGATGCGCCCAATAAACAAGCGGCGCAAAAACCCGTGCAACAGGATTTCGGGTTTTAGTCACAGCGGTCAGCGCATGGTTGAGAGGCGTGGTTCGACAGGCTCACCACTGGCGGAATATATCCATGGTCCGCCACTAACCCGCTGGCCCTGATTTTCTCAAAGGGCGTCTCTCAGTCGGCCACTAATACACCAAATCAGCGCACCATAAAAAACTTGCTCATCAGGTATATGTTCCTATTATGTTCTTATGCCCGAATCGCAATATCCACATGCGCCTGATGCGCCGCCTATTGGCGACCCCGATTGCCGCATTGATTCCGGGGCAGGGGATAATCTTGATGATGTTCAGGCTGGTGATTTTGCGCGCTATGATTATGGGCTGCGCTATCTGTTTATTGATTTCAACGCCTATTTTGCCAGTGTCGAGCAGCATGATGACGCGCATATTTTTGGTAAGCCAGTGATCGTTATCCCCTTGGATTCTGCTCATACCAGCGCAATTGCGGTGAGCTATGAGGCCAAGGCGATGGGCATTAGGCGCGGTACGTCTTTGGTTGAGGCGCGGTCTATCTGCCCTGATATTGCTATTCGCGTGGCACGCCATGACCGTTATGTGGAAATGCACCACCAACTGCTGGCGGAAATTGAAAATCATGTGCCGATTTTACGGGTCTGTTCGATTGATGAATGTGTGTGCCGGTTAAACCCCGAAGAAATGGAACCTGCACCGGCCAAGGCTTTGGCACAGCGCATCAAACAGGGGTTATATAGCAATGTCGGGCCTGCCATGCGCTGCTCTATCGGGCTGGCGCCCAGCACATTGCTGGCCAAGCTGGCAGGTGAGCTACATAAACCCGATGGCCTGACCGCAATTCAAAGCGGCGAATTGCCAATGGCTTTGGCGGATATTCCATTGGGAGATATTCCAGGCGTGGGCAACGGCGTGTCTCGGCGGCTGGAACGTGCGGGGATAAGGCGGTTTGAACAGCTCTGGAATCTCGCGCCAAAACAGGCACGCGCCATTTGGGGTTCGGTCGCTGGGGAGCGGTTTATTTATGCGCTAAAAGGCTATGACGTACCCGAGGGGCCGCCGCCGAAAAAGGCGATGATTGGGCATAGCCGCCGGCTTTCCGGCCCGCATCGTCAGCGTGAGGGCGCGCGTATAGTGGGCCGGGCGTTATTGCTAAAAGCTGCGAGCCGATTGCGGCATTATGGCCTATATGCATCGTCGCTGAGCGTCAGTGTAAAGCTCTACCCCGAAGGACGAATGGGGCGTGAGGCACGGTTTCGGGCTTCGCGCAACAGCTGGCGATTTATGCAGGAGTTTCAATCGCTTTGGGATGATATTGCCCATATGCTCAATGCCATGGGAAAGTCACAATGCGCGTTCTCGCAAGTGTCGGTCCATCTGCACGGCCTGTCTGATCAACCACCAGAGGCTGATCTGTTCATCGATGAAAATGTCGATATTACTGACCATTTACAAGCGCGTTTATGGGGCCGTATTGACGGGTTGAACCGGCGCTATGGCATGAAGACGATTATGCCGGCATCGCAAATGGGGCTTGATCTCAATTATCTGGGGGTAAAAATAGCCTTTAGCCGCGTGCCGGAGGCGGCGGAATTTGCTGATCGAACCGATGATGCGCGTGCGAGGCTGACCGGCGCAAAACATCATACAGGTTTGCGCGAAAATGCAGGGCGCTCTCTCTATTAATGCGGCGAAGACTTACCAATGCGCCTGAATTTCTGCTTGGCCTGTTGCTTCGGCTATGCGCCGGCGAGAGGCCGCTGACACATTATCCGGCAAGTGATCCAGAGCTATAAACCTGGCTTCGATAATCTCTTTTCCATCTATGACCGGCTCGTCCCGCGTGGTTGCGGTAAAGACCGAAATCGTGTTTTTTGCGCCTTTGCTATCATCAAAATATTTGCCAAGAAAAACAACATCTTCAGCGCTGCATTGTACTTCTTCTCGCAGCTCGCGAATGGCAGCTATATGCGCATCCTCATTGCGTCCAACACCGCCACCGGGCAGCATATAGAGATCACTGCGCCCATAGCTGTGTCTGATCAGAAGAACCTCGCCAGCTGCATTAAACACCACCAGCTTTGCGCCAAAGACGCTGGGTTTGAAAATCCGCCAATAGAGCGAACGCCCGGTCTGTGCGCAGCGATACGCAATATGGAAAAGTGGGCTGAAAATTGTTGCAGACATACGCTCTGTTAGCAGCCTTGGGACCAATACAAAATGTTATAATGTTGACAGGGTTACGCACAAACAGTGATGATTTGGGCGCGTAATGATATTGACCTTATAGCTCTCAGTTTTTATGGGTTAGTGTCTTATTCACTGCTATTTCCAATCCGAGTAAGCCTAATACCGATATTCAACCATCAATGGACCCCCTTCACTTTGGAGGATGCAATCTTCACAGGCAGCAGCCGTGAGAATGTTATGTCGCTTGCGTATAATGCGGGTGATTTTCTGTTGGCGATTGATAGTGATGGTGTAATTCGTGATGTCAGCGGCATACCGGACTATATGGATTGGCTGAACAGCCTGCGTGATAAACCGATGGCAGAGACTGTGTTGCCAGATAGTCTTGAGAAAGTGGCCAATCTAAACGCTGTTTCGCAAATTAGACCGCATCAGGAACGCCATATTAATCACCATGGCAAGGACGGTGCTTTTCCAGTCAGTTACCGCTTCATGGCGCTGGAAGATGATGATTGGTTGTTGGCCATCGGTAAGGATTTGCGAGAGCTTGCCGATCTGCAGCAACGCACATTGATGGCGCAGCAGGTTATCGAACGCGATTATATACATTTGCGCCAGACAGAATCCCGCTATCGCATATTGTTTCAATCCATTGTCTCGCCGACGCTAATTATCAATGTGAAATCACGCATTATCGAACAGGCCAATAGCGCGTGTGAGAATGTTTTTGGCGTAAATGCCAGATCGCTTGCGAAAAAGGATTTTCTGGATTTGTTTGATACACCGTCCCAACATGCCCTTTTGGGCTATTTTGGTGCGGTGACGGTCAGCGATTCAGTGCCGCCTATCGGTTTGATGTTGGCACCGTCTCGGGGATATTCCGGCACGCAGGAAGTCCGCCTTGCCGCCAAAGTGTTCCGTCAGGAAAAAGATGCGTATTTTCTGGTGACATTGAGCGGCGATATGCGCGCAGAAAAGCCAATGGCGGCAGGCGATATGGTCGAAGCCATGGTCGAACAATTGCCAGATAGCTTTGTGCTCACAGATGAAAATCTGAATATTTGCTATGCCAATCCAGAATTTGTGATGCTGCTCAACGCCTATTCGGCAGAACAGTTAAACGGTATGACGCTTGAACAATTTGTCGGGCGTCCTGCCATTGACCTCAACCTGTTAAGGCGAGAGGTTGATGGTAATGGAAGCGTACGCAATTTTGCGTCGATTGTTCATGATGTAAATGGTCAGATTGAACAGGTGGAAATCTCCGCTGCGGTTATTGAAGGGGAAAAACCCGTTTATGCCTTTTCCATGCGCAATGTCGGGCGGCGTGAGCGGGATCTGTCTCCTACAGTGCGGTCAGAATTGCAATCAGTGGATCAGTTGACCGGTCTTGTCGGGCGCAAATCGCTGAAAGAAATTGTCCGCGAGAGTACCGATCTTATTGAGAGCATGTGCATACAGGCGGCATTGAAACACACTGCGGACAACCGCGCAAATGCGGCAGAGATATTGGGTGTAAGTCGCCAAAGCCTCTATTCAAAGATGCGGCTTTATGGTCTGGGCAATAAAGACGAAGACCAAAGCGCCGATTAAGCCGCAAAATATCAGACACATATTATAAGGCCCGTAATTTATGAAACTGGGTTGTTGCTATTATCCCGAACATTGGCCTGAAACTCTATGGGCGGATGATGCTGCGCAAATGGCCCGATTGGGCTTGTCTCTGGTGCGGATCGGTGAATTTGCATGGAGCCGTATCGAACCAGAGCCAGGTCGCTATGATTGGGCATGGCTGGACCGCGCGGTTGAGACTTTGGCCGATGCTCGTCTGCAGATTATCATGGGTACCCCCACGGCAACCCCGCCCAAATGGCTGGTCGATAGCATGCCCGATATGCTGGCAGTTGATTTGGATGGGACCCCGCGCAAATTTGGTTCTCGCCGCCATTATTGTTTTTCGCATAAGGGATACCGCGCAGAATGTGCGCGTATCGTTGCGGCAATGGCGGAGCGTTATGGGCAGCATCGGGCCATTGCAGCATGGCAAACAGACAATGAATATGGCTGTCACGACACCGTATTGAGCATATCCGATGCCGCGGCGGAGGGGTTTAGGCAGTGGCTGGCAGATCGCTATCAGACTATTTCTGCATTAAACACGGCCTGGGGCAATGTCTTTTGGTCGATGGAATATCGCGATTTTGCCGAGATTGACCCGCCATTTCTGACTGTAACAGAAGCGCACCCCGCGCATGTGCTGGATTATCGGCGCTTTGCATCAGATGAAGTGGCGGCGTTTAATGCGCTGCAAGTGGATATTATCCGCAGTGCCTCTCCGAGGCGCGATGTGCTGCATAATTTCATGGGCTTCTATAATGATTTTGACCATTATAAGCTGAGCGAAGATCTCAATCTGGCGACATGGGACAGTTACCCGCTCGGCTTTCTGGAGCAGTTCTGGTTCAGTGATGAGGAGAAAGCGGCCTATACGCGGCAAGGGCATCCCGATATTGCGGCCTATCACCATGATTTATATCGCGGCATGTGCAGCGGCCAAAATGCGCGCCGATGGGGCGTGATGGAGCAACAGCCCGGACCCGTAAACTGGGCCAAATGGAACCCGGCACCTCTGCCGGGCATGGTGCGTTTATGGAGCTGGGAAGCAGCTGCGCATGGCGCGGAATTCTGCTCCTATTTCCGTTGGCGGCAAGTGCCTTTTGCACAAGAGCAAATGCATGCGGGTTTGCTGCGTCCTGATAGCCAACCCGCGCCGGGCTTTGACGAAGTGCAGCAAATAGCTCAGGAATTAGACAATATTGATCTGCGTGATAATGCTCAGGCGTCAGTTGCCCTCATCTTTAGCTATGATGCTGACTGGATGGTGCGCACACAGCCGCAAGGTGCTGATTTTCGCTATGACGAGCTTACCTTTCGCTGGTATAGCGCATTGCGGCAATTGGGGCTGGATGTCGATATTGTCAGCGCACAAGCGCCGCTGGACGGGTATAAGCTGATTGTCGCGCCGACATTGCCGCATATGGATGCCCAGTTGACCGAAAGGCTGAAAGAGCTGGACGCGACGATATTGTTTGGGCCGCGCACGGGCTCAAAAACCGAAAACCTCTGCATTCCAGACCAGCATGGCTTGGCGTTTATGGATCTGCATGTTGAACGTGTAGAGAGTCTGCGCCCGGGCTTGAGAGAGGGATTGCCAAATAGCGACCTGACTGTTGAGCGCTGGATGGAGGATGCCAGCAATGGGATGGAGAGTGATTACACATTAGCGGACGGTCGGAACCTGCTGATCAGGCAGATGAATTTTCATTATTGTGCCGGATGGCCCGATAACGACCTGTTGCTGTTAATTATGCGCGACATGGCAATGATGGCGGGCGTAAAGGTCTATGACCTGCCGCCAGCTCTGCGCATCAGCCGGAGATCGGGCAAAATATTCGCATTGAACTACGGCACCGAGGCATTAGACCTCTCCGCAACATTCCCGCAATTAATGGGGACGGATTTGCTGATCGGCAACATTATCTTGCCGCCAGCAGGGGTCGCGATATGGAGCGCTGAGCGAGACAGCTAATATTTGCCAGCAAATAGTTTTGTGCGCTTGTAAAGCTGCGCAATATCAGCAAAGAACGGCGCTCTAGGCGATGTCATCATCGCGATGAAACAGATAGGGTCACGCACAATATGCGCTATGCGATAATCGGGTCCGGCATGATGGGGCAAGAGCATATGCGCAATCTTGCGCTGTTACCCAATGCCGAATTGGTGGCGATTGCCGATAGCGACGCTGGAATGCGCGATAAAGCCGCTGCGCTGGCTGCGCAGCTAGGGCAGGCAATCACTGTATATGAAGATGGCGAAGCCATGCAGCAGGCTGAAATGCTGGATGCTGTGATTATCGCGGCGCCCAACCACACTCATTATGATATTGTCACCAAAGTTATGGCGCATGGCCCGGCCATATTGTTGGAAAAACCCATGTGCATAACCGCAGAGGATGCGATTGCGCTGGAGCAACAGGTAAGGGGTTATGCGCCTTTATTCTGGGTCGGCATGGAATATCGCTATATGCCGCCGGTTGCGCGCTTTATTGAGCGGACACATCAAGGCCATGTTGGTGCGGTCAAAATGCTGATGATCCGGGAGCATCGCTTTCCTTTTTTGGAGAAAGTCGGCGATTGGAACCGCTTTAACCGCAATAGCGGCGGCACTTTTGTTGAGAAATGTTGTCACTTTTTTGATCTGATGCGCACGATTTTGCGTGATGAGCCAGTGCGCATATTCGCCAGTGGTGGCCAGGATGTGAACCATCTTGATGAGCGTTATGATGGTGAAACGCCCGATATTTTGGATAATGGCTTTGTGCTGATTGATTTTGCCGGCGGTGCGCGCGCGGTGCTGGATCTGTGCATGTTTGCAGAAGGCGCTGAACAGCAGGAAGATATTTCGCTCATCGGAGATAGGGCCAAGCTGGAAGTGCAAATTCCCTCGGCCAAGGTTACCTATTCGCCGCGATCATGCAAAGCTGAAGGCACTGGCCGGGCAGTCGAGCAGGTCGATACGCCAGCTGATGCACTGGCGGCGGGGGATCATCATGGCGCAACCTATTTTCAATTACGCGCCTTTCACGATGCGCTGGTCAATGGCGGCGTGGCTGTGGTTGATGCGCTGGACGGGCTTCGCGCTGTTCAAATGGGTCTTGCGGCCCAGGAATCTATCGCTACCGGTTTGCCGGTAACGCTCAATTTTGCTGAAAAGGCATAGGAGATTTATGCAGACTATTCACCCTATTGGTTTCGGTTTCTGGAAAGTGGCACCGGAGGATTGCGCCGAAACGCTAAGCAATGCGCTGGACGCTGGCTATCGCCATTTCGATTTTGCGGCAGATTATGGCAATGAACATGCGCTGGGCCCTGCGCTCAGCGAAGCCATTGCCAGCGGCAAGGTGAAGCGTGAGGAATTGTGGATCACATCGAAATTGTGGAACACTTTTCATGCGCCGGAGCATGTCGAACTGGCCTGCCGCAAAACATTGGATGATTTGCAGCTTGATTATCTCGACCTGTATCTGATCCACTTTCCCATTGCGCTGGAATTTGTGCCGATTGAAACGCGCTATCCACCCGAATGGCTTTACGATCCAGAGGCAGACAATGCGAAGATGCATCTGGCAAAAGTGCCCTTGCACGCGACATGGGGCGCAATGGAGCAATTGGTAGCCAAAGGTCTGACGCGCCAGATTGGCGTTTGCAATTATAATAGCGGCCTGTTGCACGATCTGATGCGTTATGCCGATATTGCACCGTCAATGCTGCAAATAGAGGCGCATCCTTATCTGACCAATGAGAAGCTGATACGCTTGGCCAAAGATTATGGGCTGGCCGTCACGGCCTTTTCACCGCTCGGCGCGCCCTCCTATGTTGAAATCGGCATGGCGGGAGAGGGTGATAGCGTGCTGGAGGAAGCGGTTGTGAAAGCCGCCGCCGCTTCGCATGGCAAAACAGCAGCGCAGATTGTGCTGCGCTGGGGCATTCAGCGCGGCACGGCGGTTATTCCCAAAACTGTGAAGCCGCAGCGCATGGCAGAGAATATTGCGCTGCATGATTTTGTATTGAGCGATGATGAAATGGCGGCGATTAGCGGCCTTAACCAAAATCGCCGGTTTAATGATCCGGGCGTCTTTACAGAGGCAGCCTTTAACACTTTCCACCCAATTTATGATTGAGCAAAATAATGGCAGATAGCGAATTTCCCGCCATAATATTGGCCAATGGCAGCACTGATCTTGCTGGCTATATAGCGGCCAATAAAGCGCAGATTGATGAACAGCTAGGCGCAGTCGGGGCCGTGTTATTGCGCGGCTTTGCAGTGCCGGATGCCCCGGCCTTTGATGCCGCCGTGCAAAGCTATGGCGCGGACAATTTTGCTTATGCAGAATCGCTTTCCAATGCAGTGCGCGTCAATGTGACGCAGCGAGTGTTCACCGCCAATGAAGCGCCGCCAGAAACCAGCATCTATCTGCATCACGAAATGGCGCAGACACCGATTTATCCGTCAAAACTGTTCTTCTATTGCGAAATCGCACCCGGTGAAGGCGGCGCAACACCGATTTGCCGCTCCGATATTTTGCTCGACCGCATGGCAACAGAAACGCCAGAGCTGTTAGAGGCGTTCGCCACTAAGGGCGTGCGCTACACCAATGTCATGCCGGCCGATAATGACGCCGGTTCAGGGCAGGGGCGCAGCTGGAAAAGCACGCTGAATGCCGAGACCAAAGACGCTGCCGAGGCGCGACTTGCCAAGCTGGGCTATACGCATGAATGGCTGGATAATGGCAGCCTGCGCGCAACCACGCCTATATTGCCCGCGGTGCGCCAATTGGCCGATGGTCGCCGGACATTCTTTAACCAGCTGATCGCGGCGTTTCGCGGCTGGAGCGATAGCCGCAATACAGCCCATAAATCGGTTTGCTTTGGCGATGATATGCCGATCACGGGCGCGGATATGGAACCGGTCATCGCGCTATCCGATGCGCTGACCTATGATCTGCAATGGCAGGCAGGCGATGTGGCCTTGCTGGACAATTATCTGGTCATGCACGGGCGGCGACCCTTTGCTGGCAAAAGGCGCGTTTTGGCCTCCTTGGTGGCTTAACCACCCAAATCCGCTAGCCCTGAGCTTGTCGAAGGGCGTTTCTCCGCTCGCGCTGCCCAACCATAAACCAGATAATTACATTGCCGACCAACAGGGCGGCATTGCAGACATAGAATATGGACCCAAATGCCCCGCTGCGTGCTAGCCCTATGGGGGAAAAGAGCAGATAGAGCGCGACCATACAGGAAAAGAGCGTTATCGCTAAGGGCCGCGCATAGGGCCAAGGCGTGAGGTCAACCTGTTCATTGCGAGTGAATGTCCATGCGGTTGCGCGCGGGGCGAGTGCGCCGCACGCCAGCATGATGCCAACCTCTATCACAAACAGCACCGCATATTGGTGGATGAAATGCAGCGTTATCACATCATCATAAACAAAGCGCAGCAAGGCATAGGTGATGACATGAAATATAATCACCAGCTTGGCCGCCAGAGCAGGCACACGGGCAGTGAACAGCCCGACAATCACAATGACGATGGTGGGAATATTATAAAAGCCGGTAAATTTGCGGATCACTTGCCACAATCCATCGGGCGAGAAATAGAGCAAGGGCGCGATGCAAAAGGAGATAAGCGCGATCACAAGGCTGGCCAGCTTTGCAGTCCTCACCAGTGACTGTTCACTTGGCGGATTTTTGCACATCGGCGCATAGATATCGAGCGCGAACAGAGTGGCCGCGCTGTTGAGCAAAGAATTGAACGAACTAAACACCGCGCCCAACAGCACTGCGAGAAAAAAGCCGGCCATCCATATCGGCAAGACATCGCGGATCAGCTGCGGGTAAGCCTGATCAAAACTGGAGAGGCCCGGGCCATAAAGATGAAAGGCGATTACGCCCGGGATCATCATCATAAACGGCACCAGCAGCTTGAAAAAGCCAGAGAAGAGCACACCCTTTTGCCCCTCGGCCAGTGATGCTGCGCCCAATGTGCGCTGAATGACATATTGGTTGGTGCACCAATAGAATAAATTGGCAAAAATCATGCCGGTAAATAGCGTGCCAAAGGGGGTGGGGGCATCGCTTGCGCCAATGGCGTTCAGCTTGTCCGGATGATCGGTCAATAGCCGCTCCATGCCAGCGCCAAAATCCCCTCCGCCCAGCGCCATCAGGCCCAGAACCGGCACCAGCACGCCGATGATCAGCAAGCCAATACCATTTAATGTATCCGACACCGCAACGGCTTTCAGTCCGCCAAATATAGCATAAAGCGAACCGATAAAACCGATGCCGATAATGGTGATGATGAGGGTCGGGAAATATTCCAACCCCAATGCACTGGGCAGATCAAAAAGCTGAATGACCGCAAGGGAGCCGGAATAAAGCACCGACGGTATAGTGATCAGCCCATAGCCCAGCATGAAGAGCAGCACGGAGAGCCGGCGCACATCTTCGTCAAAGCGGCTGGCCAGAAATTCGGGCAGGGTGGTAAAAGCCCCCGCCAGATAACGCGGCAAAAAGATGAGCGCCATGGCAATGGTCGCCACAGCGGCTGTGACTTCCCATGCCATGCTGGTCATGTTGAAGCGATAGGCAGAGCCATTAAGGCCAATCAGCTGTTCAGCCGATAGGTTGGTGAGCAATAATGAACCGGCAATAAAAGTCGCGCCAAGGCCGCGCCCAGCCAGAAAATACCCGTCCTTGCTGTCAACCTCACCGCGCGTCTTACGCCAGCTTACATAAGCGACAATCCCCATGAAAAACACGCAGGATATGATGGTGAGAAGAGCATTGGCACCAGACATAGCAAGGGTTTAGCGCGTGATATGGGGGATGCAAGGCAATGTATTTAGTCTATATAGTCTTCTAATGCTTTTGGTCAGACTGCATTTCGAGACTATTAGCAAACACCTTCAACATCGCCGGCTAGTATCAAACATCCAAATTCGCGACATTCAGCGCATTGTCCTGAATAAACTCGCGGCGGGGTTCGACGACATCGCCCATTAGGCGGGTGAAGATTTCGTCGGTCACATCGGCATCTTCCACACGCACTTGTAGGAGTGAGCGATTTTCCGGGTCCAGCGTGGTTTCCCATAGCTGTTCGGCATTCATCTCACCCAAGCCTTTATAGCGTTGCACGGCAAGGCCCTTGCGCCCTGCGGCCAGAACGGCCTCTAACAGGTCACTTGGCCTCGCAATCGCGGTGCCCGATGCGGCTAAATTGGGGTTGTCACTATCATCATCACTTGCGCCCGATGCGCTGCTGGTTTTGACCAAAGTGCTGCCATTTTCGTAGATGTCAGCGCGTTCGCTGGCCAGCTTATGCAATTTGCGTGCTTCGGCGCTGGTCAGGAATTTGGCATCAATAACATGATGGTCATCCACGCCGCGCCATGCGCGGGTGAACAGATAGCCGCCTTCTTCCGACATGGTGCCACTCCAACGGCTATCCTCATCGCCAGCTTGTAGCCATTTGGCCGTGGCTTCAACAGCGGCCACGCGTCCCGCCTGATCCAAATCAGGGGCCAATGCACCTTTCAGCGCCATGCCCTCAACAATATCTGCATTATAACGGCGCGGGGCATAGGCCATCAGCGCCTTCATTCGCCGCGCATGTTCGACCAGATCGGCCAGATCATTAGAGCCAATCTGCCCGCCACCTGTAGTATTTAGCAGCTTGTCCTGAAGCCCGGCATCAATCAGATAGGCATCCAGCGCAGGATCGTCTTTCAAATAGACTTCGGACTTGCCCTTGCTGACCTTATACAAAGGTGGCTGAGCGATATAGAGATGACCATTGCGGATAATCTCACCCATTTGCCGGTGGAAAAAAGTCAGCAGCAAGGTGCGGATATGTGCACCGTCAACATCAGCATCGGTCATGATAACAATCTTGTGATAGCGCAGCTTCTCAATATTGAAATCGTCTCTTATGCCGGTGCCCATGGCCTGAATAAGCGTGCCCACCTCTTTGGAGGAGATGATGCGGTCAAACCGCGCACGCTCGACATTCAATATCTTACCTTTAAGCGGCAAAATGGCCTGATATTGGCTGTCACGTCCTTGCTTTGCCGAACCGCCAGCGGAGTCACCCTCGACCAAGAACAGCTCAGACTTG
The DNA here is from genome assembly GCA_947503245.1 of uncultured Sphingomonadaceae bacterium. Classification (GTDB taxonomy): domain Bacteria; phylum Pseudomonadota; class Alphaproteobacteria; order Sphingomonadales; family Sphingomonadaceae; genus Alterisphingorhabdus. Next base: position 293,309 of record CANNCV010000002.1, on the reverse strand, counting down.
GCAGGATCGCGCTCACGGCAATCAGAGAGTTTGCCGGGCAGAGAGGCAATATCCATCGCGCCTTTGCGGCGGGTCAGTTCGCGCGCTTTTTTCGCGGCTTCCCGCGCAGCCGCGGCTTCGACAATTTTCTGGACAATGGCCGCTGCGGCCTGTGGATTTTCTTCCAGCCATTCAACCATTTTATCGGCCATCAGGCTTTCCAATGGTTGTCGAACTTCGGAAGAAACCAGCTTATCCTTGGTCTGGGACGAGAATTTGGGATCAGGCAATTTGACCGAGACAATAGCGGTCAGCCCTTCGCGCATATCATCGCCGGTCAGCTTGACCTTTTCTTTCTTCATCAGGCCGGTACGCTCTGCATAGCCATTAATGGTGCGGGTCAATGCCGCGCGGAATGCCGCCAAATGGGTGCCGCCATCGCGCTGCGGAATATTGTTGGTGAAGCACAGCACATTTTCATAATAGCTGTCATTCCACTCCAGCGCGACATCAATGGTAACATCATCGCGTGTGCCGGAAATCGCGATTGGTTCCGGCACCAGAGCAACCTTATTGCGGTCCAGAAAGCTAACAAAGGCACCAATGCCGCCCTCATAATATAGGTCATGTTCTTTATGCTCTTCGGAGCGTTCATCGCGCAGGATGATGCGCACGCCGGAGTTCAAAAAGGCCAGTTCGCGATAGCGATGCTCCAGCTTGTCAAAATCAAATTCGGTAATCTTAAATGTGTCAGGCGAGGGCAGGAAAGTTACCTTTGTTCCCTTCTTATCGCCAGCCTTGCCAATGACTTTAAGCGGAGCCTCCGCATCGCCAAGGCGGAAGCGCATATAATGCTCTTCACCATCGCGCCAGACATTCAGGTCCAGCCATTCGGACAGCGCATTGACCACTGATACGCCTACGCCGTGCAGACCGCCCGATACTTTATAAGCATTGTCGTCAGAAGTGTTTTCAAACTTACCACCTGCGTGCAGCTGGGTCATAATGACCTCTGCCGCAGAAACGCCTTCTTCCTTATGCATACCAACGGGAATACCACGGCCATTATCTTCGACAGAGACACTTCCATCAGCGTTCAGCGTGATAATCACATGGTCGCAATGCCCAGCCAATGCCTCATCAATCGCATTGTCGGATACTTCAAACACCATATGGTGCAGGCCAGAGCCGTCATCCGTATCGCCAATATACATGCCCGGACGCTTACGCACAGCATCCAACCCTTTGAGAACCTTTATCGAATCCGCGCCATATTCATTGGCGTTGGGATTATCCATACTGTCCGGCGCAGAGGCCGGGGCATCAGAATTGTCAGATGTTTCGGGAGTGGTGTTTTCAGGTGTTTCTATCATCTGATCTTCATAGCCTGTTTGCGACTAACTCCCAACAAAAAGCGGTGTTTTTCCACATCAACTCCACATCAACAAAGTCACATGGTTTTGATTGGGCATTTTTGTTGTGATGGCAGCGACTTTGACCTGAAAAAGGTCATGAAATATCGGCAGATAATCACTTTATCTGCCCTATAATTTTGGATTTTTCACCACAATATTAGCGGCGCTTTGGTCGTCAATTTTTTGATCCGGTGCAAAGCATGAAATGGGGCAAGATGGTTGACTTGATTTTGGCCCTAGGCTTAATTGATGCGGGGTCTGGGGAGAATATTTCATGCTTTTTCGTTTGTTTAAGTTACCGCCATTGGTGTATTTTATCGTATCGCCTTTGTTGCTGGCTGGCGGTATTTTTGTGGCATATGCCAGCTATACAACCGATATGGAACGTAAGGCCGCACTATCGCATGCTGCGCCAGAAGAAGTTGGCATTGAAGCTATCGTGAGCGGCGAAACCAGCAATGATTATGATGAGGTTGTTGTCCGGGCGCAGGGCAATGTTAACATGATGATTGATTGGGTAACCACCAAAAGAGGACGAGAGCGTAGCCGCAAATTGTTCATGCCGCTCTATCCTGCAGATGCTGAGGATCTTTCGCAGCCAGCACCAGCTGTGATGCAGATTGATGGATTCATTAGCGACGATGAATTGTTTCAACTTGCCCAAGGCGCAGGCCCAGCAGGCGCGATATTTTTGCTTAATGGCCGGTTGGAAGCCGGCGGCAATCGCGATGCTGCCAAAGCATTTGCAGGTAAAGCTGAACTTGCTTCTAATTTTGTTACGGTAAATGTGTTCGCCAAAGGGCGTGAAGCTGCGCTGCGGTCATCTAATAGCCATATGTTTGTGCTGATATTGGGGCTTGTTCTTGCCATGCTAGTTGCTGGCTATGGCTGGCTGCGCAAACGTAAGCTGGATAAAGACCAATTGGCCTATGAACAGCAATATGAAGAGACATAAAATATTGCGCGATATGCAAATAGGGCTTCGCGATATGGGCGGCACTCTGAAGCCTAAGAGATAATGCAAGGCTATGGCGTCCGTGTTATGAGGGAGTGAACAGGCATTATGCGTTGGACGACCATTTTCTTGCTTGCTGTGATTGCCTTTTTGGCAATTGCTTATTGGAATGTCAGTCGGAGCCTAGAGCAGAGTGAGGCGCAGAATCTAGCGTTAGAGGCTGAACGAGCGCAACAAGAGGCAGGTGCTCAAGACAGACAAGAGCAAGCATCATCACGCGCGAAAAATGATGGTGGCCGTATTTCTGCGCCCAATTCTGATGCGCAAAATATTGACGATGTGCCAGCCTATGATGAGAGCAGAAATGCGGCTTTGTTGGCGCGTCAACAGGCGCAATTGCGCGCTGTGCATGACTATAATGCATCCCAGTCAAAAATTTGTGAGCCGGGTTCCAAAAGCTATAAACATATCTCTGACAGCATAGTGCGCTGCGGATGTGAATATACATCCTATCAGCACAGCCGCGATGGCACGACTGTTTGTACTGGCGGGCGATATAAGAGCTATCAACATAGCCGCGACGGCAGTGACGTGGCTTGTGGTTGGCAATATGGCAGTTACCAACATAGCCGTGACGGACACAGGATTTGCGCAGGCGGAAAATATGGCAGCTATCAGCATAGCCGTGATGGTACACGGGTAGCGTGTGGCGGGCAGTATAAGGGTTCGCAAAAAAGCCGTGATGGATCAATGACGTGTTTTGGTGGCCGCTACCGCCGTTAAACCAATCGACACATCTTTATTGCTTGCCGTAATTTAGGCAATGGTGACGGCAACAATGGCCGCAGTTGCTCCGCTGGCCAGATTGCCAGCTAGCCATGCCCGCCAGCCGAGAGAGACAATATCTGCCCGCCTTGCTGGAGCCAGTGATGAGAATGTTGCCAATTGCAGACCTATGCTGGCCAAATTTGCAAAGCCGCACATGGCATAGGTCATAATAATCATGGAGCGCGGGCTTAAGGCATCAGGGGCCAGCTGTGCCATTTGCTGATAAGCGATGAATTCATTCAAAATTGCCTTGCTGCCCATCAACTGGCCAGCGACCAAAGCATCCTGCCAAGGAACGCCAAAAAGCCAGACAATCGGCGCGAATATCCAACCAAAAATACGACTGACACTCAGGGCCTGGCTGTCAACATAGGGCAATTGGGCCAGTATAGTATCCGCTATAAAGATAAGAGCGAATACGACGATCAACATGGCCATCACGCTTAAGAACACTTTCAAACCATCTTCAACGCCTTGAACAACGGCATCAAGGCTGGATTCATAGCGCATGGATTGCGCGGCCTCTGTCTCTATTTCGGGTTGGTCCTGTGTCTCATCAGGAGGAACCATGATCCGCGCAAATAACAAGGCTGCGGGTAGGGAGATCAGTGAGGCTGTTATGATATGGCCAGCGGCCTGTGGGACCAGATCATCAATCACACTGGCATAAAGCACCAGAACTGCGCCGGAAACCGTTGCCATTCCGGCTGTCATAACCATGAAAAGGTCAGAGCGCGGCATGGAGGCGATATATGCACGGATCACCAACGGGCTTTCCACGACACCCAAAAAGAAGTTGGCGGCTGTGCCAAGCCCGACTGTGCCGCTAACGCCAAGTGACCGGCGCAAAGCCCAACCCATGGCCTGAATGATGATCGGTAATATGCGCCAATGCCACAATAGGGCAGAAAGCGCCGCTGTGACTAGGATGATGGGCAAAATCTCAAACGCTATGATGAGTGTATTGGCATTGGTCTTGGTTTCAAATGGTAAAGGCGCGCCGCCAAGATAGCCGAACATATAGGATGACCCGGCTTTGCTCGCCTGTTCCAGTGTTGTGACCACGGAGCCAGCGCCGGCAAGGAACAGACGGGCAGGCTCAAAGCGGAGCAGAACGAGCGCAAGGACAAGCTGGAGCGCAATCGCACCAGCCACCCAGCGCCATGGCAGGTTTTGGCGTTTTTCCGCGAAGACCCATGCAATGGCAACCAAAACACAGATACCCAAAAGCGGCTGTAATAGGGTCATTCGCCCTTACTCACTGCGCTATAGCCAACCTGTCTTGCTGAGCTTTTTCCAAAATAGGGCTCATCACATTTGTGAAAAAATGATCGCAGCCAATGCACATATTTTCACAGGTCTTGCCATTGGGCATTTGCGCCGAGCTATTGGCAATGAATGCGTCGCGGCTCATGCCATGGCTTTCGCCCATAGCGGACGGATCACCGCGATTAATCGCTTGCAAAGCCGGTAAGTCCTTTAGTGCATCGAGCATATCAACCAGTTTTTCCTGCGTCAGATCGCCCAATGGTGCTGCGGTTTTCAAACAGCATGGATAGACTTTGCCATCTGGTTCAATGGACACTTCTGAACCGCTTTCACCATGGTTTAGGAAATTCAATCCTCCCGACCATGCATTGCAGAAATTATCGTCCATATCCGCTTTGGTCAGGCCATTTTCCCATGCCCGTCCACGCGGCCATAATTTGCCAATCCATGCATCATCGGTTGCGCCGATAAGATTGTACCAAGCCCTTGGCTTACCACCGCTTAGCCGCACAGGCTCGCCTTCCGGCATCTCGGCCATGCCGCGCTCGGTAAACATAGCGCGCAGTTTTTCGATTAACGGGATGCGCTTTTCGCCTTCATGGCCGACATGATAGTCATCCATACCAGCGGCTGAAATCAGCCAGGCACCGCGCTCCAGCAATTCGTCGAGTATCTTGTCTGTCACCAGATCGCCGGTTGTCTGGACAATGATGTGCGCGCGCTCGCCATATTTTGCCTGTAGCCGTTCCATGATGGGGTATAATACACGCTCACGAACAGGATCGACCAGCACTTCGCCGCCAGCAAGGATGATGCGGCCTTTGCCCATTTCACCATCCGCTTTACGAAATTCCAACTTATCCGGCAGATTGTCGATGATCGCCTCAAAGGCTGTTTCTGCCTCCAGCACCTTATTCTCTAACGCATCGCGAACATAGGGGCGAAAGCGTGTGTCATAGCAATGCTTACACCGGCGATGGCATGCATGGTTGATCACCCAATAAATTGATTCCACTTATATTTCTCCGGAGGTTGGTGCGTGATGGCTTGCTAAATATGGGCGCATAAGGAATATTGCTATTCCTCGCTGGAAACATGATCGAACAATGATGATTGTTTTCCTTCCAAGCAAGAGCAAAACGCTGCTTCGCTAAGATAAAGGCCAAATGATGACGCCTGCTGACTATCTCAACAAACCATTCGGTCATTTGCATGATCTGGTTACCATGCACGCAAAAGACCGGCCCGGACGCATGGCTTTTGATGATGGCGAGGAGCGGCTTAGCTGGGGAGAGGCGGAGCGTTTAATTTACCGTATCGCTGCCCAAATGCAGGCTGATGGTCTTAAAAAAGGGCAGGCCGTATCCATTCTTGGTACAACAACAACACGCTATGCTCTGGTCTATATCGCGGCGATTGTGGCAGGTGGCTGTGCGGCTCCGTTGACGACCTCTGCAACGCCCAAACAGCTGGCCGCAATGATGGCCGATAGCGGTGCTGACCTTCTGTTCATAGATACTAACAAGCGGGCCGAATTGCTTGAAAGCGGCGTACCCTTGCCGCGGTTTAATCATGTCATGATGGATCAGGCAATGGATGATTGCCCTGCCTTGTATGACTGGATGGCGGAAGATACGAGCAATTATATTACCCCTGATATTGGCCCGGATGACCCTTATAATATCATCTATTCCAGTGGCACGACTGGCACGCCCAAAGGTATTGTCCATTCACGTCTTATGCGCTGGCGGCAGGCGCAGACCGGCGGGGGCTATGGTGAAGAAGGGCAAGTTACTTTGCTGTCGACACCGCTTTACTCAAACACCACTTTGGGGCTGTTCACCCCCACTATTGCTTTTGGTGGCAGCACGATATTGATGCGTAAATTTGATGTCGCGCGCTGGTGCGCATTATGTGAACAGCACCGTGCAACGCACACTATGCTGGTACCGGTTCAATATCAGCGGCTCATGGATTTTGACCGTTTTGATGATTTTAACACATCGTCATTAATGCTGAAATATTGCACCAGCGCTCCTTTTACTGCCGAGTTAAAGACAGAAGTTTTAAAGCGTATGTCTGGCGGATTGGTGGAAATCTATTCAATGACAGAGGGCGGGGTTGTATGCGTATTATTGGCGCATGAGCATCCCGATAAATTGCACAGCGTAGGACAGCCCTGGGGTGGCAGCGAGGTTATTACTATCAATGACGCTGGCGAGCGATTGCCTGCCGGTGAAATGGGTGAGCTTGTCGGGCGTTCGCCGACAATGATGTCTGGATATCAAAACCAGCCCGAGAAAACGCAGGAGGCAAGCTGGTATGATGAAGATGGCAATCGCTGGCAGCGTATGGGGGATATTGGCCAGGTTGATGCTGACAATTTTGTGATTCTGATGGGCCGATCAAAAGATATGATTATTTCAGGCGGCTTCAATATCTATCCGCGCGACCTTGAAGAGGCTCTCATGGCGCATGAAGATGTTGTCGATGCTGCTGTTATCGGCGTGGAGTCGCGCGATTGGGGAGAGACGCCGATAGGCTTTGTGGTCAGCAAAGACGGCAATACGCTTAATTGCGACGAAATTCTATTGGCAACCAATGCCGAACTGGGCAAAACGCAGCGCCTTTCTGCCCTTCATCAGCTGCAGGAATTGCCGCGCAGTCACATTGGCAAGGTTTTGAAGACGCAATTGCGACAGGAATATGCAGCGAAGAACAGCTAAAACAAAAAGGGGCGCCCGTTAGGACGCCCCATGATTTTGCGATTTCCAGATATGATAATCTGGTAAGCCGATAATTTAAGCCGCAGCTTTGCGTGACTTATATTTACGGCGACCATGAGCAAAGCCAAGACCGGCAAGACCCAGACCGAACAGACCAAGCATGCCTGGTGCAGGAACAGGTGTTGATGGTGATTGTGTAAATGAATTGATGAACGAGATATAATCGCCGCCAATCACCGGATCACCCCAATTGGTCCAAAGATTGGTGCGACGGCTATTGCCGCGCTGACCAAAGATCAGGAATTGCTGATGTTGTGGGTTGGGTGTCGCTGAAACGCCGTTAAATTGACGTGTGCCACTCACGCTGTCCAGCGCGAAACGGCCAGTTGGACGGCTGCCGCCAGTAAAACCTGAAAAGTCACCAGTGAAGGTTGCGTTGATATTGCGTCCAACCAATGAACCGCGGTTATTGTGCGTATCAACTGTCAGAATGTCACCATTGGTTTGTGTGTAGGTGAACAAATCAGCAGATGCTGGTGTGGCGATAGCTACGGTCGCGGCCGCTGCTGCCATTGTGATTGCTATTTTTTTCATAAACTTCGTCCCTGTTTTTCCTGTCGAACAAAGGCATTTTATCGTCACGGAAATTATGCATTTATTCGCTGGATGGACAGAAGCAAAGCCCGTGCCAGTTTTATTTTTCCTATATAAATTAGTGGTTTAAAAATTAACTATACATATTATCCATGCATGGTTGTGAAAAATTCCGACATATTTTCACGTCTTCCTGCCTTTTTTGATCGGACGCTTTCATATGGCCTTGCGGCAGATTAAAACGTGATCTGTTGCTTTTTACCAATTTTTTAATGATCGAAAGAATTAGGTTTAACCGCCATAAAGCATTTGATGTTATAGAGTGTGTATGAATCATCTATTTAACGCAAAAACCCCAAAAACCATATTCTTGTCGGCTGCACTGGCTCTGGCTCTTACAGCATGTGATACCGCGCCAAGTGACCCCATGCAGGCGGCCGAGCAGGCCTTTGAGGAAAACCGCTTTCGCGATGCAAGAATTCATCTTCTGGAATCTTTGAAGCAATCGCCTGATGCACCAGAGGCCAATCTGCTTTATGGTGAGATATTGCTCAACTTGGGCGATTATCTCGGTGCGCAAACAGCCTTGGCCAAAGTACCGGAAGGTTCGGACCTGTCTGTAGAGGCAAAGCTTCTGACCGCAAAAGCTTTGGCGCTTGGCGGTAAATCAGATGAAGCGTTGACAGTTATAGATGGTTTGGGTGTGAACGGTCTCGCGAACGAGCAAGAGGCGAGCCTTTCATGGGCAAGAGCATTTGCTTTGTTGAATTTGCAACGCGAAGATGAAGCCATCGCCGCCATAGATACAGGGTTAGAAACTGACCCGAAAAATGATGACCTTTTGACTTTGAAGGCGAAATATTACTTTGAGAAAGGTGATCTTGAGCAGGCGAATTCTGTTCTGGCGACAGCTTTGGAAGGCAATGCAAATTCATATGAAGCGCTTTTGCTTTCAGGCAGGATTGCCATGCTGACCAATAATCTGGAAAAAGCCAAAGCCGTATTTGCGCAAGCCAAAGAGTCTTTTCCTGACTCGCGGTCACCTGCTTTTGCCCTTGCTTCCATTGCTTATGACGAAGGTGATTACGCGGCTTCGCGCGGGCATGTAGAGCAATTGCTTGCACTAACGCCGGATGATCCGAGGGCCATACTTATGCTGGCGCGGTTGGAGTTTGCCGAAGGAAATGTCGATAAAACACTGCAACTTTTGCAGAAGACAGATGACAGTTCAGCCGACCTACCATTGGCGCTTTTGCTTAAAGGCAAGACAGCCTTGGTTAGGAATAATTATGAGCTAGCCGAAGAAAGCCTTACCAAATTTTTATCAGCAACGCCGAATGATGAAGAAGGTTTGGTCGCTTTGGCCAAAACCCTGGTAGCAACCAATCGCGAGGCTGAGGCTATGCGTTTGCTGGAACCGGTTATTCGTAATGCCCAGGCCTCTGAAGAGGCGTTGACCTATGTGGCTGAGCTGAGTGCCAAAACAGGCGATCAACGTTCTGCCAGTCTGGCCAACCGCGCAAAAATTGCGGGTAAAGGCGATATCAGCGCAGAAATGATAAAAGCAGAAGAAGCCATTAAGCGCGGTGAATGGGCGGCGGCTGGGACGGTTTATGCCAATTTGCGTGCAAATGGGCATGGCACCAACCCACTTGTTCTTAACAACAGCGCGATGGTTGCTTTGCAGGGCGGGGATGTTGCCAATGCGGAAGCTTTTGCCAGACAGGCACTTGCCGTTGCCCCGCAGGACCCGATGATAATGGATACATTGGGATGGATATTGCTTTCCAAAGGCTCAGCCAATGCGGAAGCTTTCCAGCTTATCGAATCGGCTTCGCAGCTATTGCCTAACCATCGCGGTATAAAGGCGCATCTTGCCAGAGCTTACCGCGTAAACGGCGATGTTCGTGCAGCAGAACGGTTAGAGGCTGAACTGAGAGGCTTATAACTCAGAAATGGAAGATATTTTTCGGGTATATTCTTGTTGAGCATGTGCGAGAACATCGTCGGAAAATTTTACAGTAAACAAATAGCTCGAAGCAGCGTTAACCAATCAAACATCGGTTTCCTCTATATTTTGTCACTATGGCACGGTTCCTGCTTAACCGTTTCTATAACGAAATAAAATGCCAAGTTAGAATTTAAGGATTAACCTGGATGTTAAAAACACTTGCTAAAATCGTCCTTGCCGCCGCCGCAACCATGGCTGCGCCGCAAATGGCATCGGCTGATATTATTGAATTTGATGTATCAAGCTATAATCAAGGCAGCAGCTGTGCGCATGGCCTTTATGTCGGTTCTATCAGGAATAATTGCCAACGCCGTTTTGATCTGCAGGATGGAAGCCTGTTTGCGATTGATACTGCACAGCAAACGGCAACCTTCACGGGCAGCGCCATTAACAGCAAGGGCACGGTCGCCAATATCGACCTGAATTTCACAGACTTTCTAGAAACAACGGCAGGCTCTGGCCTGGCATTTAAAAACGGTTCGGGTGTAGGTTATAATCCAGCTACAGATACGCCCGATATTGACTTCTTTTCCGGTGGTTTCGGCACTATTGATATCGGCGGAACTGTTTTTACCCTAAATCAGGCTGACCCGTTCCGCGGCAACACTTTGTTCCAGTTCGGCACTGGCGCCAATGACAAAACTTTGGATTTTGGCGGCTCTGCATGGATCAATCTGTTGGACCCATATGGCCGTTCATTGGGCTATGTTGATATCAACTTTAATCTGGCGCGTCGCCCCGGAACACCAGTGCCTGCTCCTGCAGGATTGGGGTTGATGGCTCTTGGTCTTGCGGCCTTAGGATTTGGACTGCGCCGCCGCAAGCAAGCCAGTATCGGTTAATACCACCTCATATATCGATCGCTCTATTGTGTGATCGCATGCAGAATAAAGGCCAGGCACATATAGTGTGTCTGGCTTTTTGCTTTCTGGGTAAAGTTCAGTTTATATTTAGAACTCTTCCCTAAGTGAGGGGCTATGAAAAAAGCGCGATATATCGGACTGGTCGGCGCATTGCCGGCATTGTTATTCCTTATGGGCTGCGGCTCTGTGGGCGGCGACCCTTTAGAAGCCGGGCGACAAGCTTTTGAAAGCAATGCCTATGGAGAGGCACGCATTCATTTGAAAAATGCATTGGAAGCTGATCCGCGTTCGGCTGAGGCCAATCTGCTATTTGCCAAAACTATGTTGGAATTGGGCGACGGACTGACCGCGCAAACAGCATTGGCGAAAGTAGAACCCTCACGATCATTTTCTGCACATGACTTGGCAAATTTGAAAGCCAAGGCACTTATTCTTCAGGATAAATCGAACGAAGCGCTGGCTTTGCTGGAAAGTGATATTGATAGCTGGGATGCGGTGTCATTCGCTTCTGCTGTGCGCGCATCTGTAGATATGGGCGATATCGCGAAAGCCCGATCCTATTTGCGTGACGGACTTGAGAGATTTCCTGAAGATGGAGAACTTCATGCACTTGATGCGATCATTTTGCTGGAGCAGGGTAGGATAACGCCGGCCAGAGCTATGGCCGCTAAAGCATTGGAAAAAGATGGCAAAAACCTGTCCGCATTATTAATCGCTGGCCAGATTGAACAGCTATCCGGCAATAAGAAAGCGGCGCAGGAGTTTTTTGATAGAGCGCTTGCAGCACATCCGGATTCACGCATTCCACTGCTTAGCCTGGCTGCTGTACGTGCCGATGAAGGCGCATATGATGAGGCACTTGCCTTGCTGGATCGCGCTGATAGCCTGTATAATCTTCAGGCTATTTCTGCCTATTTGCGTGCGCGCATATTCTTTGAAAAAGGTGATGTGCAATCGGCTTATAATTTGATGCAGGAGGCTGAGGACGGCCTTGCAGATCATCCGCCTTCGCTGCTTTTGGCGGGTGAAGTTGCCATGAAGCGCAAAAACTATAATCAGGCTAGCGAGAAGATGACGCGCTTTCTGGGCTTTATGCCCGGGCATGTGAAAGGCACATTGTTGCTGGCCGATGCCCTTGACCAACAGGGTGACAGTGCGGCAGCGGCCAAGGCATTGGACACCATTACCGGACGCGCGGATATTGACCCTGCGGTGCTTAATTATGCAGCGGCGATTTATACCAAAGCAGGGCAAGCAGACAGCGCCGAGCTGATGGCAAAGCGCGGTAATGTTCCGCAAAACCAAAAGCTTGGTGAACTTGCTACAGAGGCAGGGAAAATGCTTTCTTCTGGCGAACCTGCAAAGGCTCTATCGCTCTACGACAAAGCTGTTGCAGGTGGATTGGGCAATAATGCGTTGATCCGCAACAATATGGCCTATGCAGCATTGCAGCTTGGGCAAAATGGCAAGGCGCTGGAAAATGCCCGTTTTGCTTATTCTTTAACCCCGGATGATCCGTCTGTGCGCGATACGCTGGGCTGGGTTCTGCTGAAAACTGGCGGCAGCCGGAGTGAAGCGGTGAAACATCTGCAATTTGCTGTTGGACAACGTCAGACCAATATCGAAATGCGCTGGCATTTGGCGCAGGCATTAATTGCGTCTGGCCGCAAGGCAGCGGCCAAACCGCATATCGATTTTATCATGCCTTTTGCAACGGGCAGTCAACGCGCGGAGTTGGAGAAAATTGCGGCAGCGCTTTAGATTATATTCTGGGATATTGCTGATAGTGCGGAAAATGGCAGAACCAATTGGCTTTTCCGCAATCTATTTGAAAAAACGATAGCAAATCAGGCTGCACTTGCTGGACTTGGTGGCAGGGCCAAACTATTCACTGGCCATGCAGACAGAAACCAGCGAATCCATCCTGATCATCGACTTTGGCAGCCAGGTCACACAGCTTATTGCGCGCCGTGTGCGCGAAGCAGGTGTGTACAGCGAAATAGCCCCGTTCAATAGCGCATCCGAAGCTTTTGCGCGTATGAAGCCTAAGGGCGTTATATTATCCGGCGGGCCGGCCTCTGTTACAGAGGATGATGCGCCGGATATTCCCGATGAAGTGTTGCAAAGCGGCGTGCCTGTTTTTGGCATTTGCTATGGCCAACAGGCGCTCACCAAGAAATTGGGCGGCAATGTTGAGGGCGGAGAGAGCGGCGAATTTGGCCGTGCGTTTTTAGAGGTTTCAGACAATTGCGCGCTGTTTTCAGGTCTATGGAAACCCGGTGAGAAGCATCAGGTCTGGATGAGCCATGGCGACAAGGTGACGGCGCTGGCTCCCGGATTTTCCGTTGTCGCAACATCGCAGGGCGCGCCTTTCGCGGTGATCGCCAATGAAGAAAAACGCTATTATGGTATGCAGTTCCACCCTGAGGTGGTGCACACCCCAGATGGCGGCAAGCTGATCGCCAATTTCGTCCGGCATGTGTGCGGCTGCGCTGGTGACTGGACAATGGCGGAGTTTAAGAAAACCAAAATTGCCGAAATCCGTGAACAGGTTGGCGATGGCAAAGTGATTTGCGGCCTGTCCGGCGGCGTGGATAGCGCGGTGGCGGCTGTATTGATTCATGAAGCAATTGGCGATCAACTGACCTGTGTCTTTGTCGATCATGGCCTGATGCGCATGGGGGAAGCAGATCAAGTCGTCAGCCTGTTCCGTGGCAGCTATAATATTCCGCTTGTCCATGTTGAAGCTGAACAATTGTTTCTCGGCGGGCTAAAAGGCGAAACGGACCCAGAGAAAAAGCGCAAATTTATCGGCAAGACCTTTATCGACGTGTTTGAAGATGAGGCCAAGAAAATTGGCGGCGCGGCGTTTCTGGCGCAGGGGACATTATACCCTGATGTCATTGAAAGCGTCTCCTTTACCGGCGGGCCGAGTGTCACAATCAAGAGCCACCATAATGTTGGCGGTCTGCCAGAGCGGATGAATATGCAATTGGTTGAGCCATTGCGCGAACTGTTCAAAGATGAAGTGCGCGATCTTGGCCGCGAACTGGGCCTGCCTGATATCTTTGTCGGGCGTCATCCCTTCCCCGGGCCGGGTCTGGCCATTCGTATTCCTGGTGAGGTGAGCAAAGACCGCTGTGATATATTGCGCAAAGCCGATGCCATTTATCTGGAAGAGATCCGTAATGCGGGGCTTTACGACGCTATCTGGCAGGCTTTTGCGGTTCTGTTGCCGGTTAAAACGGTTGGCGTAATGGGCGATGGCCGCACCTATGATAATGTTTGCGGACTGCGCGCGGTAACAAGCACCGATGGCATGACAGCCGATGTTTACCCATTTGATGCCAGCTTCCTAACCCGCGTCGCCACGCGGATAGTAAATGAGGTTAAGGGCATTAACCGCGTAGTGTATGATTTCACCAGCAAACCACCCGGCACTATTGAATGGGAATAAATGCAGGATGGCACTTCGTGGCAATTCATGCATTATAGTCTTAGTAAATGATTGTTTTGGAGATGTATGATGGCGAAGTTCACCAATTTCATAGCGGCGATATTGGCTTTCTCGGTGGTCACGGCATGTACGTCGGCAGAGGTGGAAGCGCCGCCTGTCACTGAAGGGGCATGGACGGTTGATAGCGAAAACTCAAAACTTAGCTATGTCTCGGTCAAGGCCGGTGATGTTGCCGAAGCCAATGTTTTTGAAAGCGTAAAAGGCACTGTGGCCGCGGATGGCACTGCCCAGATAGATATTGATCTGGCATCGGTGAACACGGGCGTGGACATTCGCAATGAGCGGATGCGCGAGGTGTTTTTCAATGTCGCGGAAAACCCCATAGCGACAGTATCGGCCAAGCTGGACCCTGCTAATTTTGAAAAGCTGAGCGTTGGAGAGAGTGTTGGCTATGCGCTCGATGCAACGCTAACGCTCAAAGGGCTTGAAGCACCTGTGCGCACTGATGTGACCGTGACACGCATTGCCGATGATCGCATTCTGGTCGTCTCTGATGCACCCGCCATTATCAGCGCAGAGTCGTTGGATTTAACTGGTGGTCTGGCCCAATTGCAGGAACTGGCCGGTCTGCCATCAATTACACCTGTTGTGCCTGTGAGCTTTTCCATCGCCTTTTCACGCTAATGGGGCAAGATAGGTAAGCAGATTAAGAGGGATGGTTCATGCGGATTATTTTGTTTCTTATTATCCTTTTATCGCTGCCGTTCGCTGCAAATGCTAGAGCGCAAGTTGATACTGTAATTGCAGCATTTGACAGAGGATGTAGTGACAACCGCGGCAATGACCGGTGTGACCCGGAATACCACTCAATCATGCGCAAACTTTATGGGATAGAGTCTGCAAAAACATTGAAAAGCCGCAAGCTCGATGTTCGCCGCGTCTATATAATTAATGGTTATGGACGGGATGTAATAGCAGTAACTTTTTTGCGAAAAGAAGATGGCACTGCTTGGGTGGAAATTTTAAGCCCTGCATGGGACCTTTTGAAGGTTCAACCAAGGAAGTTGATAGGAACACTATCACCATCAGATTGGAAGAAAGTCGTCGAACTGACAAGCCTTGCCGATAATGCAAGCGGATCAAAAGTCTCTATCGCTCTCGCTTTGGCGAACATTGAAGAGCAGACAAATGATTCTGAAAAACCCATTACATTATGCATTCACGGATGGGGCGCTGTATTTGAAACGGCGAGCGGAGATTTTTATGCCGGCTCATGTAAGGATGAAGAGGGTGTTACTAAGGCTTTTGATACTCTGCCGATTGCAAGAGCAGTCCTTCCGGAATGTACGGGTTTCCAACTGGATGAGTTCCGTAACATGGCCTCTCTTCTTGCAGAGTGCCAGCTGCTTGGAGGTGACCGCTATATTGCCTTTGAGGCATGGACGTTGGCCAATGCCATCAATCAAATAGACAGACAAGACGTTACGCGCGACGCGGTTGCCAGCTTTTTTGCTGACAAAAGCTCGATTGCGATTGATCAGCTATTCAATCTCTATCAGCAAAATGATATCTATGTTTTTCCGCCATATGGTGAAGCAGCGGATAAGGCGAGCGCTTCAGGTCAAGCTTCTGCATATAGCGATGACGGCGAAAGTTATGAATATAACGAGATAAGCTTTGAATTTATCAAGAAGGATGGTGCTTTTTTGATAGAATCCATGACCTACGAAGAGCGCAAAACAATAAGGTTGGATGAGGATTCAGAATAAGGGATTTACCTCTTATGCAACTCCTTCTCGGCCCTGATCCGCGCACGGAGCAGATAGCGGCTTTGCATGCAGCGTTAATTGCGCATTTTGGCCGTGTCATTCGCCCTGCTGATAAACGCCGTGATCCGGTGTGGACGCTGGTTCAGGGGGTTATTGGTGCGCGGACCAAGACCCAATATTCCAATGCGTCGACTGACAATATGCTGGCCCTGCATGGTTCTTGGGAAGCTGTGACGGCGCTGTCTGAGGATGTGCTGACAGACTTGCTGAAAACCGCGACTTATCCAGCGCTAATGGCACAGCGGCTAAAGGCATGTTTGCAGGCCATTATTGCCGAACGGGGCAGGGTGACGCTCGACCATTTGCACAATCTGCCGACTGACGAGGCCATGGCATGGCTTGAGACATTGCCCGGTGTCGCCCGCAAGGTCAGTGCGGGGGTTATGAATGCCAGCACGTTTAACCGCTCTGCTTTGGTGATTGATACCAATCATCGCCGGGTCATACAGCGCATGGGGCTGGTCCCGCCAAAGGCTGATACGCTGCGCGCTTATATGGTGCTTATGCCTTTGCTGCCGGATAAATGGTCGCCTGCTGATGTTGACGAACATCATTTGCTGGTCAAGCGCGTAGGGCAGCAATTTTGCCGACCAAAGCAATTGCATTGCAAGGATTGTCCTTCGCGTCATCTTTGCAAAACAGGCAGCTAAGCACTGCGCGGCTTGCAATACGGCAGGCAATCCGACAGGAGATGATCGCGATGAACAGGAGAATGAGATGACCCCCACAGCCAGAATATTGTTGCTTGGCTCCGGCGAGCTGGGCCGCGAATTTGTGATCTCTGCAAAACGGCTGGGCTGTTATGTCATCGCCTGCGATGCCTATGCAGAGGCCCCTGCGATGCAGGTTGCAGACAATGCAGAGATTTTCTCTATGCTGGATGGTGAGGCGCTGAAAGCGGTTATCGCAAAACATAAGCCGACGCATATTGTGCCCGAGATAGAAGCCATCCGCACCGAAGTGCTGGCCGAAGTAGAGGCGCAGGGCTTTAACGTCATACCGTCGGCCAAAGCAGCGCAGCTTACCATGAATCGCGATGCTATCCGTGACCTTGCCGCGCAAGAGCTTGGGCTGGTGACATCGCAATATGGCTATGCAGAGAGCCGGGCAGAATTGGCCGAGGTGGCGCAGCATATTGGCGCGCCATTGGTGGTGAAGCCGGTCATGTCATCTTCGGGCAAAGGGCAAAGCACAGTGCGTGACCTGACCGAAATTGACGCGGCCTGGGATTATGCGGCGAGCGGCATGCGCGGGGATAGAGTACGGGTTATTGCAGAGCAATTTATTGATTTTGACTATGAGATTACATTGCTGACCGTTCGCGCGGCAGATGGTGTGCATTTTTGCCCGCCTATCGGCCATAGGCAAGAGCGTGGTGATTACCGCGAAAGCTGGCAACCCGCTGCGATGTCAGCCCATGCGCTAAAGCAAGCGCAGGATATGGCTGCAAAGGTGGTGGAAGCGCTTGGCGGTGATGGGCGCGGCTATGGATTATTTGGTGTCGAATTTTTTGTGAAGGGCGATCAGGTTATCTTCTCCGAATTGTCGCCGCGCCCGCATGATACGGGCATGGTGACATTGGTTTCGCAAGAGCTGAATGAATTTGCATTACACGCGCGGGCGATATTGGGTTTGCCCATTCCAAACATTGCGGTCAACGGCGCAGCGGCCAGCGCTGTTATCTTGGCTGATCGTGATGCAGAGGCATTTGCTATTAACGGACTAGATCACGCCTTGGCGATCAAGCAGCCTGATGATGCGCATCTGGATGTGCGCATTTTCGGTAAGCCGGCGACACGGCCTTATCGGCGCATGGGTGTGGCTTTGGCGCGCGTTTCTGATGGTGATGTTGATGCGGCGCGCGGCTTGGCCGTTGCGGCGGCGGAACAGGTCAGCATTGACTATTATGATAACGAAAGCGGCAAATAGCAGGCCAATTATAGTTTTTGGGAAAGAAACCGCTTTTGATGCGTCTTGTATCTGTTAAAGGGCAGGCAAAGAATTATAACGGGGAATATCAGCATGACACCGACACTTTATGGTATCGCCAATTGCGATACGATCAAAAAGGCGCGCAAATGGCTTGAGCGCAACGACGTCAACTATGTCTTTCACGACTATAAAAAATCAGGCGTTACCAAAGATATGCTGACCGATTGGGCCTTGGAGCTGGGCGATTGGGAAGTTCTTTTGAACCGCCGTGGCACGACATTTAAAAACCTGCCTGATGTGGCCAAGGAGAATGTCACTGAAGAAATCGCTCTGTCATTGATGGTAGAGAACCCGTCCATGATTAAACGGCCCGTTCTGGTGTGTGATGGCGGCGTAATGGTCGGCTTTAAAAGCACTGATTATGAGACGATATTGGCCTAATCTTTTCCGGTTTAGACCTTAGCCTCTCAACGGGGGGACCATATTATGGCAGACTATGGCGATGTAAAAATCAGTGCCGAGCTAAATGGCCTGTTTGCTACCACAATCGTCTATTCCCGTTTTACCGCTTGCGAAGGCCTGATAGCCGATCTGAAATCAGCGATCCATAAACGTCGTGCAGAGCATCCCGGGCTGGCACGCTCCAATATTGGCGGCTGGCATTCGGATACAAAGATGCGTGAATGGGGCGGGGACGCCGCGCAATTTGTGGCTGATAAAGCCCTTGCTATGGCCAAAAAGGTGACCGGCCTGGACAATGGCGATGTAGCAGAATTGGACTGGTCGCTTTATATGTGGGCCAATATATTGCCAAAGGGCGGCCTGAACAAAACGCATCTACACCCCGGGCAAATATGGGCGGCCGTACTTTATGTCGATCCGGGAGATGTTGGGGATGATGTTGGCGGTGAACTGATATTGGAAGATCCGCGCTTTCCCATGACGCATATGCGGCTTAACTCTTTGCGCGTAATGGGTGCCGATGGAACGCCGCAAAATGGCGAGACGCGTCTTCGCCCAAATGTTGGCGATCTGATCCTGTTCCCTGCATGGCTGCGCCACAGTGTTGAGCAGTATAATGGGGCAAGGGAGCGAATATCCATAGCCATGAATATTGACGCAAAACCGCAATAGAAATGTTTTTATAACAGATAAGTGTCTCGCGGCTTGGCATTACGGCCATTGTTTGGCTAAGACAGTGCTTCAAAATATGGGAAGGGCATTTCATGGCATTGGCAGGTTCCGACGCGGGCGCAAATCCGGCAGCGAGTACAGAAAAATGGTCGTCGCGTTTCGCGTTCATCATGGCAGCGGTCGGCTCGGCTGTTGGCCTTGGTAATTTATGGCGTTTCCCTGCTGAAACCGGCGTTAATGGCGGCGGTGCCTTTGTTATATTCTATATCTTTTGTGTCGTGCTCATCGGTCTGCCGGTTTTATTGTCCGAAACCTTGATCGGCCGTGCTGGCCAATCATCAGCGATTGAAAGCATGAAGAATGTTGCGCGCAAATCTGGTGCATCGCCCTTATGGTCGCTGGGCGCTGCTGTCGGCATGGTCGGCGCGTTTTTGATTTTGACTTTCTATAGCGTGATCGCAGGCTGGGTGATCTATTATGCCGGCGTATTTATCAATGATGTGAGTTCCAGCCTATCCTCCGGGAATATTAGCGGCGGGGCGTTTGCGGGCATGAATGCTGACGCTATTCAGGATATTCTGCCGGCGCTGCATAAAAATGCCGATATGATGATCGCAATGCATGCTTTGTTTATGGCTATTACGATTTTTGTTGTGGCCCGCGGTGTACATGGCGGCATCGAAAAGGTTGCCGTGTGGTTGATGCCTATGTTTTTCCTGCTCTTTTTGGGCGTGACGATTTATAGCTTGTCCACTGGTGATACCAGCAGGGCGCTCGATTTCCTTTTCTCTTTTGACGCACAACGCTTGCTTGATCCAAAGGTGCAGCTTAGCGCTTTGGGTCAGGCCTTGTTCTCATTGTCTTTAGGTTCGGCTATGATGATCACCTACGGCTCTTACGCATCGCGTGATACCAATTTGGCGAAAACCTCTGGCATGATTGCGACGGCGGACACGTCGGTGGCTATTATCGCTGGATTGGCGATTTTCCCCATCGTTTTTGCCGCAGGATTGAGTGCGGAGGGCGGTCCAACATTGCTGTTCGCTACATTGCCGACTGCTTTTCAATCTATGCCCTTTGGCAGCATTATTGGTCTTTTGTTCTTTGTGATGGTGTTCTTTGCAGCTTTAACCAGCTCTGTGGCGCTGCTGGAAGCATCGGTCAGTTGGGCGGTTACACGGTTTAATGCCAATCGCGCAATGCTGGCCGTCGGTTTTGGTTTGGTGGCCTTTGTCATTGGGACATGGGCGTCTTTCTCGTTTAACAGTCAGTCCAAATTATATCTGCTCAACTTTGGTATTTTCGAAGAACAAAATGTTTTCAACTTTTTAGACAAATTAACGGGCAGTGTTTTGTTGCCAGTGTCGGCGCTGCTGGTTGCCATTTTTGTTGGCTGGGTCGCTGATAAACAACTGGTCGATGAAGAAAATGGCATGAGCGGTGCGCCGCATATGATTTGGCGTTTCTTAATTGCGTGGCTGTGCCCGCTAGTCATTGGCGTCATATTGATAACTGGATTATTCCCGCAAATTGTCGGGTAAACCCGTAATGTTTGCGCGCAACATCTTTCTGTCCATATGGATATTTTCATTAGCTATAATTATGTCTTCGGAGGTGCAGGCCATGCCACAACAAGACGGTGATGGTGCCAATCTAGGCAAAGACGTTCTGATCATCGCGCATCGCGGTGCCAGTGGGGAGCGGCCGGAACATACATTGGCCTCTTATGAGCGGGCCATTGATCAAGGCGCTGATTATGTTGAGCCTGATCTGGTCTTTACCAAAGACGGCTTCTTGGTGGCGCGGCACGAAAATGCGATTACTGATACAACGGATGTTGCGGATCATCCGGAATTTGCTGATCGCAAAACCAGCAAGACCATTGATGGTCACGCGCTAACGGGCTGGTTCACAGAAGATTTCACGCTGGCGGAGTTGCGGACCCTGCGCGCCCGTGAACGCTTGCCAGAGCTGCGGAGGAGCAGTGCCGATTTTGACGGTCTGTTTCAGATACCGACTTTTGATGAGATTATCGCTCTTGTCCGCGTTAAAGAGAATGAAACCGGGCGTACTATCGGTATCTATCCGGAAACAAAGCATCCTAGCTATTTTGAAGCGATAGGCCTTAGTTTTGACGGACCATTGTTAAAAACGCTGCATAATGCCGGTTATGTCAGCGCCGATGCCCCGATCTTTATCCAGAGTTTTGAGATTGATAATCTGCGCCGATTGGACAAGCTGACCGATATCAGGCTGATCCAGCTTATTCGTGTTGCGCCAAACCCTGCTGACCACCCCGAACTGGACTATAAAATGATGACCAGCGCCAGCGGGCTAAAAGATATTGCGCAATATGCTGATGGTATTGGCGTGCAGAAAACGCTGGTACTGCCCCGCAGCGATGATGATCGCTCAACCGCGCCATCGTCATTGGTTGCGGATGCGCATATGGCGGGGCTGGATGTGCATATCTGGACCTTGCGGCGCGAAAATATCTTCCTGCCTGCGGAATATCGCCAAGGCAATGAACCCCAGACCATGGGTGACTTTGCAGGTGAGATAGCGGCATTTGTTGCCGCCGGTGTCGACGGTATTTTTACCGACAATACCAAGGAAGTTGTCAGTGCGCTAAGCGACTGAGATGTCACATCAGGATTTGTCTATAGGGTAAAAGCGGCGCACCGTCGCGGCGTAGAGCATGAAGCCCGATCCGCTTAAAATTGCGGCAAGAATGAAGGGCGCTCCAGGGAAATACACGCCTTCACCATCGGCAAATGCCTTGAACACTGATGTCATGACGACGGGCCCAAAAATCGATGTCAGGCTGACAATACTAGCAATCGCGCCCTGCAACTCACCTTGCGCATCTTCATTGATGCGTGATGACATCATCTGCTGCATTGCGGGGAAGGCAAAGCCTGTCGCCGCGCCGATAAAGATGCCCAATATCATCACCCAGCTAGCCCCCGCAAATGCAAATGTGAGATAGGCCGGTACGCCGAACAACAGGCTGAGCATAGCCGTTTTGCGGTCGCCCATATATTTGATCAACACACCGGTCAGAACGCCTTGGACTGCAGCAAGCAAGACCCCGAACAGCGCTACACTCCAGCCAATGTCTGACAGGCTCCAGTCAAATTTCTCTATTGTATAATATGACCAAACCGCAATTTGTGATTGTGCGCCCATTTGCAACAAAAAGATTACGCCCAAAAACCCTAAGACCAAAGGGGTTTTCGCCATTTGAAATAGCGAACCCAAAGGGTTGGCGCGGCTGAGCGTAAATGCCCGCCTTTTCGCTTCTGGCAGCGTTTCTTTCAGCATGAAAAAGCCTATTGAAGCCCCGCCCAATGCCATGACGCACGCCATGATGAAGGGCAGGCGGATATTGATTTCACCCAAAAGGCCGCCAAGCGCTGGGCCCAGCACAAAACCCATTGCGCCTGCTCCGCCCAACATGCCGAAATATCGCCCGCGATTTTCTGGCGCTGTAATATCGGCAATACAGCTATTCACTGCTGCCCAGCTTGCGCCCATAATGCCTGAAATTATCCGCGCCAAGAAAAGCCAGATCAAATCTGGCGCCCATGCCATGATTGCATAATCGACGCCCAATAGCGCCAAAGTGATCAGCAACACTGGCCGCCGCCCAAATCTGTCGCTTAAACCACCGATAATCGGGGAAAACAGAAATTGCATAATAGCATATGATGATAACAGCCAGCCGCCAATAATCGCCGCACCCGCAACATTGCGCCCAGTTAACTCCGCGATCAGATCAGGCATTACGGGAATGACAAGGCCAATCCCCATCATGTCAATAAACACAATGAAAGCGATAAGTATAAGCAGGCTTTTGGGTGGAGGAGCGGTATCACGACCAGCTTCACCACCAGCGATTGCTGTTGGCATGGGCATATTCCTGTTATGTGGAGGACTCGGATATCGTCGTGAGAACCTTAATTTGGCCAAAATAAACCCAATTGGCAATATCTAATATTGGCCCCTTATCTCTCCACTCTGGCCAATCACAGTTTGGCGCGATAAAAGAGCGGCATGTCTACTACTTATAAACTCGATACGTCCACCAGCCGGGCGAACCCGACACCGCAACCGATGAAAAGGCTTACCGTGCCAGCGATCCAGCGTCGCAAGGTGGAAGGCGTGTGCGATCAACCTATTGTTATGCTGACAGCATATACAGCGCGCACTGCGCAATTGCTTGATGCCCATTGTGATATGCTGTTGGTCGGGGACTCATTGGGGCAGGTCATATACGGATTGCCCTCCACTGTGCCGGTTACGCTCGACATGATGTGTGCCCATGGCGCGGCTGTCGTGCGTGGCAGCTATCATAGCGTTGTGGTGGTTGATATGCCCTTTGGCAGCTATGAAGCATCCCCTGAACAGGCTTTTGCCAGCGCTTCGCGTATTATGAAGGAAACCGGAGCCGCTGCGGTCAAACTTGAAGGCGGTGAGGCTATGGCACCCACCATTGCCTTTCTCTCAGCACGCGGCATTCCGGTTGTTGGCCATGTCGGCCTAACCCCGCAAGCTGTGAATGCCTTGGGCGGCTATGCCGCGCGTGGCCGGAGCGATGCAGAAGCGGACAAAATCGTCAATGATGCAAAAGCGCTTGATGAAGCAGGGGCCTTTGCCATTGTTATTGAGGGCGTGGTGGAGCCGATTGCTATAGCCGCCACAAAAGCTGTCACAGCGCCCACCATTGGTATCGGTGCGTCTGCGCAATGTGATGGGCAAGTCCTTGTCACGGAGGATATGCTGGGCATGTTTGAACGCACAGCGCGTTTTGTGAAGCGCTATGAGACATTGGCAGACACGATTGAAAAGGCGGCGCAGCAATATGCCGCTGACGTGCGGGATCGTTCCTTCCCGGAGGACGCACAAACATATCAGCCGAAAAGCTGATGATAGTTTTGGTCTAAGCTAAAAGCTGCGCCTGGCCAGTTTTAGCAGTCGCCGCCAATGGGTGCGGTTGCGATAGTCCAGTTCATCATCATTTGCGCGGGCCTGCAATATATCCAACAGGTCATGACCATAGCGCAGTTGCAGGTTCTGAAGTTCGCGTTGGTCGCGCAGATTGCGTTCTTTATTCTCGAACAGTGTGAACATTTTACCCTCATAAATATTCAAATTTAACGAAAAAGAGCATCGCGACCCAATGCAAATTTCCTATGATAATCGTCGTTAGATTTGCCGACAAAGACTGCCCGTATCACAATATTTATTACTTTTCCATAGATGTAACATTATGAAAATTCACATTGTTAGTGCAATTTGGTATTTTCTGACCAAGCCGCTATGAGCAGAGACATTCTCCTCTCAATTTGGATCAGTATATGACAAACGCCTCTCATCAAAACGAACAACATAACGAGAATGAAGGCGTGGCCAAAGGGCCGTTAAGCGGAGTAAAGATCATTGATATGTCGTCGGTCGTTATGGGCCCATTTGCGACATTGATTTTCGCCGATATGGGCGCAGAAGTGATTAAGGTGGAGTTTGATCAGGGCAAAGTGCCCGGTGATATGATGCGCTATGCGGGCTATTCTCCCGATGGAAAGCGCGGCCCGATATTTGCAGCTTTGAACCGCAACAAAAAAGCAGTGACCATTAATGCTGGTAGTGATGAAGGAAAGGCGCAGCTTACCGAATTGCTTTCAGGAGCGGATGTCTTTTTTCACAATGTGCGCATGGCGGGCATGCGGCGGCTTGGTTTTGATTATGAAGGCGTGCGTGCGATCAAACCTGATATCGTTTACACGCATTGTGCGGGCTATGGTGCTGATGGACCATATGCAGAATATCAGGCTTATGATGATCTGGTGCAGGCGGCCTCGGGCTTTGCGTCCCTGCACGCACAGCGCTCTGGCGGGGACCCTGAATATGCGCCATCCTTAATTGCTGACAAGACGGTCGGACTATTTGCCACTTATGCTACTCTTGCAGCGCTTTTCCATCGTGAACGAACGGGCGAGGGGCAATTTGTCTCTGTACCAATGCTGGAAAGCTTCACATTCTTCAACATGGTGGAAAACCTTTACGGAGCAACCTACGCAAATGGTGACGGCAAGATGGGGTATACCCGTTCAATAAACCCGCGCCGCAGACCGTACCCCACAAAGGACGGCTATATTGCCATTGTCCCTTATATCGATTCGCAATGGGAGAGATTTTTCGAGATTGGCGGACGCCCCGGAGTTTTTGAAGATCCGCGTTTTTCTACCTATGAAGCGCGGACCCAGAATACAGGGCTGTTATATGCCATTATTGAGGAAGTCGCGGCGACCAAGACAACCGATCAATGGGTCGAAATATTGGCGGAGGAAAATATTCCCGCAATGCGCTACAATGCTATGCTGGACGTCTTGCACGACCCACATCTTGCATCGGTCGATTTCTTTGCTGAATTAAACGATGATGCGCTTGGCCAATATCGCGGCTTGCGTCATCCTGTGGGTTTTAGCAAAACCCCAGCATCTATCCGCAGCGCTCCGCCAGCGCTGGGACAAGATAATGACGAAATTCTAAAGACCAGTCGGAATAGCGGAAATTCTGACTGATTATATTATTCAGTCAAAATCGCGTTAGAAGATAGCGCTTAAATACGGCGAATCTTGCTTGTGTCTTTTTTGTTATATTGCTCTTCAAAAGTGCGAATATATGTCGGCGAGTTCGCGTTTTGTGAGGCTGGCTTGGTAAAACGCACCTGATCAGGATCGATTGCATGATCGAACGCGATGCCAAAATGATTGCCCTCACGCCATGATACCCGACCTTTAACAGTGCCGATGTTACGCAATTCAGCTTCAATTTGATCGCCAGGCTCACAGAACACACTGCTTTCAACCAGCATGCCACCAGAAGAAATGTTGCGCACGCGGGCTTCAATCAGCTTGCCAGTATTATGAAATGTAATTTTAGACAGCATAAACAAAGAGTTACGAGGCGGCCTGCGCGCAGATTCGCTTTCCACGTCACCATTGCTTCGTGTCTCATCCGAATGATCATTATTGTGAAATGCGTCCATATCGAAACTTCTCTCAAAACCTTTCACACATATATGCGACAAAAGTGTCGCCAATAGGTTAACGGCAGAACGAATTTTCTGGTTAAATCCGCTCGCTGAAACGCTAACCTTTATATGATGCGATAAACCCATATTGCCTTGCGGCCATGGTGAATAACTAACTGTAAAAGGTTAATTTTACATCTAGAAACACAGATTATATGCGCCGAAAATTAGCAGCGGGAGAATTTTTTGCTTAAGAGAGAAAGCGATTAATTGTCGCGGGAGACTTTTTCGCGGCGTTCATGCGCTTCTTGAGCATCGACGGTCATAGTCGCAATAGGTCTTGCGATAAGTCGGCCCAGACCAATAGGTTCGCCGGTAACTTCGCAATAGCCATATTCGCCTTCTTCAATCCTGCGAATAGCGGATTCGATTTTTGATATCAGCTTGCGTTGACGATCGCGCGTGCGCAATTCAATACCCCAATCAGTCTCGCTGGATGCACGATCATTAAGATCAGCCTCGCGTATCGGGCCATCTTGCAATTGTTGCAATGTGGCTTCCGCTGCCTGTAAGATGGTATCTTTCCACGCAACAAGAAGGTCCCGGAAAAAGGCTATCTGCCTAGGGGACATATATTCTTCGTCATTATGGGGTGTGTAATCATCGGGCAAGGCCTTGCGCGCTTTGGCCAGCACATCGATGTCGTCTGCGGCTATAGTCGTGACCATATCTGCTCCAATATTCCCTTCGCCGCGCCTATAGCTACTCAAAATGGCCGAGACAAGCGCTGTTGCGACATAAGAACAAGATTCTGTATAAGATTATGGCGAAACATATTATTGACCCATGTTTGTGGGGCACATCATCATTTTACATAGGCCAACAGCAGATATGGCTGCGAAGCTCGTACATTTATGTTAAATAAGAATCATTAATTTCTGAAAAGGGGTTATGAGGAAACTGCCAACCGGAAATGATTAATAATTGCGACAGCATAGTCTCATTACGGGACAAGTGCAGCTGAAGTGCCAAGGATTTGAGAGAATTGCAGCATAATTTGGGTGGATTAGGGTTAACAGGATTGTCATTTACCTCCTGTTCTGTCTTTCTGACTATAGCAATGGCCTCTACCGATTATTGGTCAGTAGCGGAATTAGAAAGCGCGACACTGCGCATTGGAAGAAGAGAGTAGTCAACATGTCTGTTCGTATGGCTTTGGCAAAATTATGTGCTTGCACTTGTGGCGGAGCGATTATAGGTGGCGGCGCGGTGCAAATCGCGGACACATCCGCTAATGCTCAAGAGGTGGTTGTGAAAAAACCATCCAGAAGCTCAACCAAAAATGTTCGCACACGTGTATTGAAACGTGGCAATGTTTCTCGCTCAACCAAGCGTATTCGTCGCCGGGTATCACGCAGCAGTGGCCAACAAGCGCATAGCTGTTCACCAACAGTCGTTACTGTGGCCAGCCAGGCAGCACCGGCAATTCCTTTGCCACCTCCCATTCTGCCACCACCACCGCCTTTGCCACCACAAGCAGCTCCGGTTGCTAGCTCATCTGCAGCACCTGTAGTTCTTGGCGGCGGTCTTGGCTTTGGCGGTATCGGCGGCTTTGGCGGCGGTTTCTTCGGTGGCTTCTTTGGAGGCGGCGGCGGTGGAAGCGGCGGCGGTACGGTCGTTATTTCCTCGACTTCGTCCGGCGGTTCTTCATCTACGTCAACTGGTGGTTTCTCAAGCACAGGCGGTTCATCGTCCACATCTACAGGCGGTTTGACCAGCACAGGCGGATCAACCTCAACCTCTACGGGGGGATTGACCAGCACTGGTGGTTCGACATCAACATCTACTGGCGGTGTTTCAACATCGACCTCAACCGGTGGTGTTTCGACATCTACTGGCGGCGTGTCTAGCTCGACCTCAACCGGTGGTGTTTCAACATCCACTGGCGGTGTCTCGACATCGACATCCACTGGCGGCGTATCCACTTCAACTGGTGGAGTATCGACCTCAACAGGTGGGGTATCGACCTCAACAGGCGGCGTTTCAACGTCAACGGGTGGCGTTTCTACTTCGACTGGTGGTGTTTCAACATCCACAGGCGGTGTATCCACATCAACCGGTGGTGTGAGCAGCTCATCGAGCTCCTCCAGTTCGTCCAGTTCGTCTTCTTCTTCCAGTTCATCGTCCAGCTCTTCAAGCAGCGGCGGCGGCTCTACGGGTGGTGATACGTCAACTGGTGGCAATACCTCCTCAGGCGGTAATGCATCTTCTGGCGGTTCGTCCAGCAGCTCTTCTAGCTCGTCATCATCATCCAGCTCTTCGAGCAGTGGCGGTTCTACAGGCGGCAACACGTCTTCTGGCGGTAACACCTCAACCGGTGGAGCAAGCAGCTCATCGTCATCAAGTTCTTCGTCATCGTCTAGCTCTTCAAGCAGCGGCGGCTCAACCGGTGGCAATACTTCAACCGGTGGCAACACATCATCTGGCGGCAATGCTTCAAGTGGTGGATCATCGAGCAGTTCATCTTCGTCCAGCTCGTCTTCATCAAGCTCTTCAAGCGGTGGTGCATCTTCTGGTGGAATAACGTCATCAGGCGGAAGCTCATCTTCTTCCTCTTCATCGTCCTCCAGCTCATCAAGCACGTCTTCAGGTGCAACATCATCTGGTGCAACCGGTGGTTCATCAAGCTTCGGCGCTAGCTCTTCTTCTTCGAGCAGTTCGTCCAGCAGTTCCTCAACGTCATCAAGCTCTTTTGGTGGCAGCACAGGCTCAACCGGCAGCACTGGCTCAAGCGGCGGCTCCAGCAGTTCTAGCTCGTCATCATCTTCCAGCTCTTCGAGCAGCGGCGGCTCAACTGGCGGAGCAAGTGGCGGCGTTGGCTCTACCGGAGGAACACCAGTTCCTGCACCGCCGATCATGTTGCTCTTCGGTGCAGCAGCTGCAGCCTTGGTAGCGCGTCGTCGTTACCTCGCCAAAAAAGGCGCTGATACGGATACAGAATACAGCATGGCTGCATAAGCACTGTAACTCCATGTGACGCAAAAGGCCGGGACCGATGGTTCCGGCCTTTTTGCATGGGTGGCTTTGTCACCTCGCGGTGCTGTAATCCTTGGCTATGGATGAAGTTTGAGGCTTGCACTCTGGCAGAGCAAATTGCATAGCATCGCCCATGCATGACATTAAAATTATCCGCGACGAACCAGAAGCTTTTGATGCCGCCTTGGCATTGCGAGGGCTGGAACCGCTCGCTAGCAAAATAAAGGCGCTTGACGAAGATCAGCGCCGTCTGACCACCGAATTGCAAGCAATGCAGGCGCGCCGCAACGAGGCATCCAAAGCTATTGGCATGGCTATGGGTAAGGGCGACAAAGCGCTGGCCGAAAGTTTGAAATCGGAAGTGTCTGACATCAAAAACACTATGCCGCAGCTAGAAGAACAGCAGCGCGCAGCAGCGGAGCAATTGGCATTGGTCATGAATGCCTTGCCCAATTTGCCACTGCCGGAAATACCCCATGGTGAAGGTGAAGACGATAATATTGAGTTAAACCGCTGGGGCACGCCGCGCACATTTGATTTTGCGCCAAAAGATCACAGCGAATTGGGGCCAGCATTGGGCATGGATTTTGAGACTGGCGCCAAGATATCCGGTGCGCGTTTCACCTTTTTGCGCGCAGGCATGGCCCGGCTGCAACGTGCTATTGGCCAGTTCATGCTGGATAAGCAAACGGTTGAGAACGGCTATACCGAATGTGCACCGCCCTTATTGGTGCGCGATCATGCAGCATTTGGCACTGGGCAATTACCCAAATTTGCTGAAGACCTGTTCCGCACAACGGATGGCCGCTGTCTGATTTCCACTTCGGAAATCAGCCTTGCCAATTCTGTGCGAGAGCAAATTCTGGAAAGCCAGCAATTGCCCATCCGCATTACTGCTTTGACCCCGTGTTTCCGTTCAGAAGCAGGCTCTGCCGGACGTGATACCAAAGGCTATATCCGCCAGCATCAGTTTGAAAAGGTGGAGATGATTACTATCGCGCGCCCAGATCAGGATGATGAAGAATTTCAGCATATGCATGCATCAGCAGAATCGGTGTTGCAAGCGCTGGAGCTTCCCTATCGCAATATGATGTTGTGCACGGGTGACATGGGCGCATCTGTGCGCAAAACTATCGACTTGGAGGTTTGGCTACCTGGGCAGGAAACCTATCGCGAAATCAGCAGTGTCTCGACCTGTGGTACCTATCAGGCACGCCGCATGAACACGCGTTATCGCCCTGAAAGTGATAAAGATGGCGCAAAAAAACCAACCGAATTTGTCCATACGTTGAATGGCTCGGGTCTTGCCGTTGGTCGCACCTTGGTGGCGGTGGTGGAAAATTACCAAAATGTCGATGGCAGCGTGACCATACCGGATGCGCTGTTGCCCTATATGGGCGGGATGACCAAGCTGATGCCGGCGCAATAATGCGCATCTTGTTGACCAATGATGATGGTGTCAACGCGCCGGGCTTTGCCGCTTTGCGGCAGATTGCGGCGAAGTTTTCTGACGATATCTGGACATGCGCGCCGACCGAAGAGCGATCTGGCGCGGGGCATTCGCTCACCTTATCGCGCCCACTGCGCATTTATCGCTATGATGATCGCAACTTTGCGGTGGATGGCACGCCAACGGACTCAGTGCTGATGGCGGTCGCCAAATTGATGAAAGATAGCCCGCCTGATCTGATATTATCCGGGGTTAATCGCGGCGCAAATCTGGCTGAGGATGTGAGCTATTCCGGTACAGTATCGGCAGCCAAAGAAGGCACTTTGGCCGGTATTCCTGCAATCGCACTCAGCCAATGCTATTCTAAAGAGGGCGCAGGCAATGGTGTATCTTTTGATACTGCATTGCAATGGAGTGAGCGGACTTTAACTCCGCTGATCGCTTTAATGCGTGATAAGGCTTTGGGGCAGGGCACGCTGCTTAATATCAATTTCCCCGCCTGTTCAGCTGATGAGGTGGCGGGCATCCGCACTGTCGCACTGGGCAGTCATGACTATGGACGGGTAAGAATCCTGACCAATAAAGACCCACGCGGTTTTGAATATCACTGGTTCGGGCTGGCCCCAACCGATGCAACACCGGCCCATAGTAGTGATCTGGAAGCTGTACGCGAAAATATGATCAGCGTGACACCGCTGCATCTGGATATGACTCATCATGAGTCGCTGACGCGCTTGGGGCAGATATTTCCGCAAAAATAATAGCGATTATGGTAAAATGGCCTCCTCTTTTAAATATAGAGATGGATTGCCGACAAAGACTTGGTACATAGCAAATATGCAGGGTAACACATGCTTTGACCAGATTGAGAAACAGCCAGTCGGTATTTTTAACCGGTTGCAAATGGTTGCTATGCTCTTGGCAGCTTTCTCTCTCGCAGGATGTATTCCGCAAGGCGCGCCGCCGCAATCTGGTTCTTCGCGTGCTTCCAACACATCTGGTGATCCAGTTCTGGCCACGGATATAGACGCGCTTTTGCGGCAAGATGCACCATGGGAGGCGGGGCAGGTTGAACGCAATGCGGTCACCGTTAGCCAGAGTTCATACATCGTCAAACCGGGTGATACATTGCGCGGCATAGGCAACAAAACCGGCGCTGGTTCAGAAGCCTTGGCAAAGGCCAACAATATTGAACCGCCCTTTACGATTTTTCCGGGGCAAAAACTCACAGTGCCTATTGGCCGTTATCATGCCGTCAGTACTGGCGAAACCGGCATTGCTATTGCGCGGGCTTATGGCGTGAAATGGGGTGATATTGTCGCGCTAAATGGGTTGGAAGAACCTTATATTTTGCGCATTGGGCAGCGTTTGCAATTGCCGAATGCTATCACGACCTCGACAAAGCCAGCAGCAGGCACGGATAGTTTGGAGAAGCGCGCCGCCGCTTTTTCGTTGGAGATTGACGATATTGTTACGGGCGCTCAGCCAGCATTGGCGGAAAATAGCAGCCCCTCTGCCGGAAATACTGTTCCGACACGTGCAGGGCTTGATGTGCCAATTGATGTTCCAGACGGCTTTTCGGGTAAATTCATATGGCCAGCCAACGGGCCTTTATTGTCGAGCTTTGGCAGTAAGGGAAGCGGCAAGGTTAATGATGGCATCGCTATTGCTGCCGGAGCGGGAACGCAATTTGTTGCTGCTGGTGATGGTGTTGTAGCCTATACGGGCATGGCCATCCCTTCGCTTGGCAATTTGATATTGATTGATCATGGCGGCGGCTGGGTCACGGCTTATGGCCATGCTGACCAGATTGTTGTTGTGCGCGGGCAAAAAGTTCGGGCTGGTCAGCGCCTTGGCGAAGTGGGCCAAACTGGACTTGTGGATAGACCGCAGTTGCATTTTGAGGTACGGCAAAACCGAAAACCGATTGATCCGGTGAAGAGGTTACCCGCTCGATGAGCTCAGGACGTCGCTATGGCCAGTTTGAAACACTAACCCGTCGGTCCGGTATGCCGGTCTGGCTGGCTATCACCTGGCGTGTGGCTTTTGTCGTCGGGCTTATCTGTATCGCTATTGCGGTCCATTGGTTTGATCGCGCTGGGCTACGCGACGATTATGATGGTGATGTCAGTTTTCTGGACGTCATTTACTTCACAATGATATCCATCACCACAACCGGCTATGGCGATATTGCCCCGGTCACGGAGCGGGCGCGGCTATTTGATGCATTGGTGGTTACGCCTATTCGTGTCTTTGTGGTTCTCATTTTCGTGGGCACTGCTTATAATTTCGTCTTCAAACGCACATGGGATGTCTGGCGCATGAGAATTATTCAGGGAAATCTGCACAACCACATCATTGTGGCTGGGTTTGGCACCAGCGGCCGTGAGGCGGTTGACGAGCTGATCGCGCGCGGCACTAAGCCGGAAGAAATTGTGGTCGTAGATACCAATGAGGAAGAGCTGACTGCGGCTGAACAATTGGGCTGCGCCGTGCTGTGCGGCGATGCAACGCGCGACACCGTGTTGCTGGACGTTAAGATATCCAGAGCCCAGGCCATGATTGTGTCTGCAGGACGCGATGACACCAGTATTCTGATCGTTTTGACCGCGCGGCATCTGGCGCATCATGTGCCGATCAGCGTATGTGTGCGGGCAGAGGATAATGAATTGCTGGCGCGTCAGGCTGGTGCGTCTACGGTTATCAACCCGATCAGCTTTGCAGGTCTTTTGCTGGCGGGTTCTTGCCATGGCCCCAATATCTCTGATTATCTATCCGACCTTGCGTCAATTCATGGGCGCGTCAAACTGGCGCAGCGTGATGTTACACAGGAAGAACTGGGCCGCAGCTTGGCAGATATTACTTCTGGCGGTCTGGGTGTTCGCGTTTACCGTGACGGCAAAGCGTTTGGTTTTTGGGAAGATGAAAGCCAGTCATTGCAGGTGGGTGATACTATTGTCGAGATCATGCCCGGCAACGGCTAGCAGGATCAGAATCGCCCCCTGCATAATTGATATTATTGGCCGGCGGAGAATGCTGCGTGGACACAGCCCATCGCGATATAAAATAATATCCAATAACCGGCATCAATCAAAAACAATTTGCGACTTTTTTGGGAGAACAGATAGTTTGTCCCAATGGCTGGCACGATAAACCCCAAAGCAATGCCCGTAGAGATAAGCACTATGGTACCGAATCCGAAAGACTGGCCATAGCTGGTGAGCAGATGGTCGAGCATGAAGGAAGCCAGCAGACTGAACAGAAAAGCGGTGCCATATATCTGCCCCATATTTCCGCCTTGAATATCTTCCTCGGTCAGGCCAACGGCGCCCATCCATTGCTTGCCCATTATTGGCCCGTACCAGATGCCCCCGACGATGAAACCACTAATCGCTGCCAAGATGATGGCCAGCCAGTTGATTGCCAAAAGGTCCATAATATCCTCCCCGATATTCTATTTTCGCTGAGGCTAATCGCATTTCAAGATCGCATCAATAGCCCGTTGCACGGGTGCGTATTTGGTCGATAGGGCAAGATCGACCGAAAACTAGCGGCTTTTCCACAAATTACAGCATGTTCGCGGCTTTGGAGTGGGTGTGTCTCTTGCCCCGCTCTTTGATATTGTTCATGAAGGTTAAAGCTTTAACGGCGGACTTATGATCGCCGTATCCACGCAAATCACAATGGGCCTGATAAGGCTCTGTCGAGGAATACCAGATGAAAGTAACTTTGGAACGCGGTGTGTTGCTCAGAAGCCTTGGGCATGTTCAATCCGTGGTTGAGCGTCGTAATACGATCCCTATACTTTCTAACGTATTGATAGAGGCAGGCGCTGATGGCAGCGTTCGCTTGATGGCTACCGATCTGGACCTTCAGGTCGTAGATACGATACAGGCCAGCACGGTTGAGACGCCTGGCTCCATTACCGTGTCGGCGCATACATTGTTTGAGATTATTCGTAAGCTGGCCGATGGCAGTCAGGTTTCTCTTGATGCTTCTGATGGCAAAATGCTGGTCAAATCATCACGCAGCCGTTTCAGCCTGCCAACTTTGCCGCGCGATGACTTTCCCGTTATTGCCGAGGGCGATCTACCGACCAGTTTTGAGCTGGCAGCGAGTGAGCTGATCGCCATGATCGAAAAAACCAGCTTCGCAATCTCTACAGAAGAAACCCGTTATTATCTTAACGGCATATTCCTGCATGTTGTCGAGAATGAGCAGCCTGCGCTTAGGGCCGCTGCGACAGATGGTCACAGACTTGCCCGCTATACTTTGGATCGTCCTGATGGCGCTGATAAAATGCCTGATGTCATCATCCCGCGCAAATGTGTCAGCGAGCTGAAAAAGCTGTTGGATGAGCATAGCGCAGCAAAAGTTTTGATTGAGCTATCAGCCAGCAAGATACGTTTCACTTTGCAGACCAGCATTTTAACCTCGAAGCTTATAGATGGCACTTTCCCCGATTATACGCGGGTTATTCCGACTGGTAATGACAAGATATTGAAGGTTGACCCGTCAACCTTCCGTGAGAGTGTTGACCGTGTTGCGACAATCGCATCTGAAAAAACACGCGCCGTGAAAATGGCGCTTGATAAAGATAAGGTCACTCTGTCTGTCACATCGCCAGATAATGGTACGGCTGCTGAAGAGTTGAGCGGTGAATATGCCGACGATCCGTTGGAAATTGGTTTTAACGCCAAATATCTCACCGACATTCTCAACCAGATTGATACGGATAGTGTTGATGTGCATCTGGCTGATGCCAGTGCGCCCACGCTGATTAAGGAAAATGACAGTTCACCAGCGCTTTATGTGCTGATGCCGATGCGCGTTTAACATCATATGATTGCGCGTATCTGGCGAGGCTGGACTGCACCGGATAAGGCCGATGCTTATGAAACGGCATTGCGCGAAACCATCATTCCTTCCATCGAAGCACGGGGAATTTCCGGCTTATTAAGCATCGACATTCTGCGGCGCGTCGATGGCAATGCAGATTTAGATGAAGTCGAGTTCTCGACCATATTCTGGTTTGCGAACGAATCCGATATTGCAGGCTTTGTGGGCGATGACATGACCATTGCCAACATCCCCGATATTGCGCGCCAGCTGCTATCCCGCTGGGATGCGCGTGCTGTTCATTATGCGGTGCAGGACCAGCGTTCTCAACGCTAATATCGATATATCGTTAACGCATTTGCAACCACGCGGGTTGGGGAATTTGTAAAACCCTGTGCCTAGAGCTTTCCTATGGCCGGTTATCCGGCGGGTGAAGGAAAGCGGAAAAAATGGGTTTTCAAGCAAATATATTGGCGCAACGTTTTGGCAAAGCCTTGGCGTGTCTGCTAGTCATTTCACAAGTTGCACCCGTTATGGCGGAGAGCAGTCAGCCATCCGGTAATTTGGTCATGTCTGATGATGTGGTTGAATATCATATTGATGCACCGACCCAAATTCCAGCCGTTAAAACCGTTAAGCCACGCTTGAAACCGATAGTCGAAGCGGCTCCCGCACAGCCAACTTTAGCGCCGCTGGAATATGCAGGCCAGTTCCGGTTGGTATCGGATGACGTGGTTGAGTTTTCTGGGGAAGTCGATTCCGCCAGCCCAGCAAATTTTGCTCGTATGCTGAAGCACAATCCGGGGATCACAACGTTGCAATTGCATGATGTTGCAGGGACCGTTGATGATATGGCGAATTTTCGGCTGGCCAGAATGATCCGCAATGCAGGGCTGACCGTCTATGTGCCATCATATGGGTCGGTTCGTTCTGGCGGCATAGAGCTATTTGCCGCTGGTGCTTATCGCGTAGCGGAGCCAGGTGCAGAATTTCTGGTGCATAGCTGGCAAGACGATGCTGGCTATGAGGCTGGCGATTATCCGTTGTCTGACCCAATTCATCAGGAATATCTGCGTTTCTATCGTGAAATGGGCCTTGCCGATGAAGATGCTACCGGCTTTTACCTTCTCACCAACAGCGCATCATTTGATGATGCGTTGCAATTATCCTTGAACGATTTGGAGCGTTACGGCCTAATTGGCTGATAGCACTATTCCGCAGCTAATCGTGTTGCCATAGATTGTGGCCCTCTGATCAAGCCGCCCGGGCGGGCATGTGTTACCTTGCCGCGTTCAAATGTGACTTGGCCAGACTTGATTGTATAATCGTAACCATCAGCGGTTTGCAGCAACCTTTTACCGCCAGCAGGCAGATCAAAAGCCAGCCATGGTTTGTGCAAACGGATTGCATCAAGATCAATGATATTGATGTCCGCCAGATAGCCAGGTTTCAATACGCCGCGATCCTCCAGACCATAGAGTTTCGCCGTATCTGCAGTTTGCCGTTTGATGGCATGTTCCAAAGTGACGCGACCAGCTTCGCGGTTTTTCACCCAATGCTCCAAAAAAAAGGTTGTGGCAGCGGCATCGCAAATCGTGCCGCAATGCGCCCCGCCATCGGAGAGAGAGTTCACCGTATCGTCACGATGGAAAAGAGGATGAAGAAAATCCAGATTACCATCCGCATAGTTGAGGATGGGGTAGTAGATCATGCCTTTGCCGTCATCACGCATCAGCATGTCATAAGCAAATTCGGGCGCGGCCATGCCTGCAATTTCGGCACGCGCTGCTAGAGACTCTGCGGCTGTGGGTTCATAATTGAAATCATCATCCATTTCATATTGCACCATCCAACCATTGGCGATGATCATCATCAGCGGCAGCAAATCGCCAGCATCATCAGGATAGACAGACTCTTCTGCAATCAGCTTTGCCTTAAATTCTGGGTCTTTCAGGCGTGCATATTGCTGGGACCAATCTAGCTCTTTAATCTCTTCCCAACTGGGTTTGAACAAAAAGGGATGTACCGTTCCGCGCCAGCACATGATGATGCCGTTACCGCGCAATGCGATTTGCGCGACGATATTGGCGCCTTTCGCATTTTCTTCCGCGGTGCGCTGTATCTGTTCATCGAGCGGCATTTCTTTGGCAATGGATTGTAGCGCGGCAAATGTGACGGGCAGGCCGGTTTCACGGCTTAGACTGCCCATCCAGCCAAATTCATCCCATTCATATTTCAGATCAGATGCCATTTCGAACACACCATGGCCAACGCGGCCCATGGCCCGGCCAATGCCGATAAGTTCTTCTTTGGTGGCGGTTGTACCGGGCACAAGCTCGCCATCAATTGAGCGATGCAGCACAGTGCGCGATGTGGAAAAGCCTAATGCCCCTGCACGCAGGCCTTCCTCAACAATCGCTGACATCTGGTCAATATCATCCTGTGTAGGCACAGCGCCGGGCTGCTCACGGTCACCCAAGACATAAGCGCGAATGGCGCCATGCGGCACGTGTGTAGCAACATCTATAGTGCGCGGCATTTGGTCCAAGGCATCAAGATATTCGGGAAAACTTTCCCAATTCCATGACATTCCTTCGGCCAAAGCAGTGCCGGGAATATCCTCAACACCTTCCATCAGGCCGATCAACCAGTCATGCTTATCTGGTTTGGCGGGTGCAAAACCAACACCGCAATTGCCCATCACAACAGTTGTAACTCCGTGCCAGCTGGACGGTGCCATCTCATCATCCCATGTTGCCTGACCATCATAATGGGTGTGGATGTCAACAAAGCCTGGTGTAACGATTTTGCCGTCTGCATTTATGCTTTGATGGGCAGGGCCGCTTATCTCGCCAATGGCTGTAATGCTATCTCCGTCAATAGCGATATCCGCCACATAAGCTGCGCCGCCCGTCCCATCGACAATCTTGCCGCCCCTGATGATGAGGTCATGCATGTCTCTCTCCTATTATTTTTCAGGAGGATATCAGAACTTTGCAATCGGTCAAATAAGCGGTGAGTTTGCGTCAGCGATAATGGCCGGATCTATTAGCCTTTGCGGGCTGCGATCATTTCTTCGGCATTGGTGATTTTTTCGCGCGGGGCGCCTTGACGGGCATGTTCTACCTCCAGCTTGTCGATATTTTTCCAGTCGCGAAATGTCACAATCTCGACCTTGCGATTTGCCATCAGGCTGTTCAGGCCTGCGCGTCCAGTTTTGCGAGAAGTGCCGATATTGTCTTCTATCATCCGCTCGACAATGGCAAAACCGTCTGGCCGGTTGGTGCCAATGGTGCCGCTTGGCCCGCGCCGTGCCCAGCCTACGCAATATAGCCCGGGCAATATGCGTCCGTCATTGCTGGCAAACCGTCCGCGACCATGTTCATAGGGGACATTATCAATGGGCGGTGTGCGATAGCCAATGCAGCTGATCGCCAGATCACAGGGTATGTCATAGGTTTCGCCAGTGCCAATGCTGCGTAAATCGCTATCCAACTTGGTGCGTTCGATTGTCAGGCTCTCAACTTTGCCATCGCCGCCAAATTTCACAGGGCTGGCATAAAAATCGAACGCTATCCGCACAGGCTTATGGCTGTCTTGGGTAGCAGCTATTTGTGCAAAATTGCGCAAATGGGTGACCGATTTTCTGATGCCAGGTTCCAACATGGAATCCAAAATCGGTTCGGGAAGATCATGAGGGTCAACAATGGGTGTTGCCCGTTCAAGATGCCCCAGTTCGGCAAGCTCCTTCGGCGTCATGGCGATTTGGTGCGGACCCCGCCGACCCAATAGCGTTATGCTCTCCACATTGCTGTTTGTCAGGGCCAATAAAGCATTTTCGGTTATATCGCTGGTGGCAAATTCTTCGCGTGTTTTGGCCAAGATTCTGGCGACATCCAGTGCGACATTGCCATTGCCAATTATGGCTACATGTTTGCCGGATAGAGGAGGCGCCAAATCGGCAAAGTCGGGATGGCCATTATACCAGCCAACAAAGGCAGCGCTGCCAATCACACCCGATAAATCGCTATTGGGAATATCTAACGGACGATCATTGGGTGCACCGGTGGCCAGAACCACAGCATCATAAAGCTGTTGCAGCTCTTCTATGGAAATATCTTTGCCGACAGAGATATTTCCGCAAAAATGGACATTGTCATTCAACGCTGTCGCTTCAAAGCGCCGTGCCACATTTTTGATGGATTGGTGGTCAGGGGCGACACCAAAGCGGATAAGTCCATATGGTACGGGCAATCGATCAATGATGTCGATTTCTACATCATCGCCAAATGCCTTGATCGCCGCTTCGGCTGTATAATAGCCAGCTGGCCCGGAGCCAATAATCGCAATGTGCCGCATGATAGCCTCCTCAATATCCTTCTGTGAGGATGAATTGCATGAAAGCTATCACCAGTTGTGAAAAAGGAAAGTGCAGAATGACTCAAGCACATGATTTACAATATTTTTGCGGTATATCCCGGTGGATATAACAAGGCTATTGCGATGCTAGTCCTGATCAAGATGCTCACGGATAAGCGCCAGCGATTCCTCAACATGGCTGAGCATGAACAAGTGTCCACCATCTTCAATCACTTCCAAACGGCTGTTGGGGATTAGCCGGTTTAGGATTTGGCCATTGATCGGCACAACAATCTGGTCATCGCCGCCCATCATGATCAGGGTTTCCTTATTCATAAAGGGTAGGAACGGTGCGCTGGTCCAGCCCATCATGGCGAGCAGTTGGTAAAAATAGCCGGTCTTTGATGGCGGTGTGACGCGGGCGACATGACCTTCGGAACCATTGGTTGCCCCGCCATAGAGTGTTTTGAAATGCTTGGTCATATAATCAGGGTCAATATAACGGCGTGGATCGGCCATTTTGCTGAGCGCGGAAATATTGCCGGGAACCATGAACATGCCCGCGGTTGTGGCCGCCAGAATAAGCCGGTTGACGCGATCAGAATGCTGCATAGTAAAATGCTGCGCCATCGCGCCGCCCCAGCTTACGCCCATGACATCCACTTGCTCGATGCCAAAACGCTCCAGCAATTGGTCGCTAATCCATGACATGATGAATGCGTTATAAGGCACGACGGGGTCTGGTGACCCACCAACGCCGGGCATATCAAACATGATGAAGGGCCGTTCCTCCAGCATCTCCGCAAAAGGCGCCACGGCTTCCATATTGGCGCCAATACCATTGAAGAAAAGCAATGGCAGGTTTTCTGATGGTTCGTCCATCCGCCACCGCGTAACCCTAAGGTCACGGCCGCCGACATTTTCCATTGTAATCTGCGCATCTTTCAGCGCGCTGTCACTTTTGGCCATAAAGGCTCCTTCCAGAACGACCATGCCGTTCTCTTTCAATCTATATACTGATTGTTCGCATAGGAAGCCGTTTCGGTTACGAACCAAAGCGAGCAACCTTTATGCGTCAGCACTTTAATCCAGCACGTAAAGGCCGGGGGCGCTTTCCATTGGCGGGTGCTTCTTGCTGCCTAGAGAAGCCGCTGCCGGGATCTTGTCACCAGCGCGCAATTGCAGCCATTCCATCCAATATGGCCACCAGCTGCCCTTAACCTCTTCAGTGCCAGACAGCCATTTATCGACATCTGCTGGCGGCTTTTTCTGTTTGTCAGGCGTATTGCCTTTCAGTTTGAAATATTTGGCCTTCGGGTTGGTTGGCGGGTTCAAAATCGCCTGCATATGGCCGGATTGCGACAATATAAATTCTATATTTTTTGATCCGAACAATTGGGTCGAACGATAGCATGCACGCCATGGGGTAATGTGATCAGTAACACCGCCGAGAATGAACATATCATTTTTGATTTTCGAAATGTCGACATTATGGTCAACCATGTTGAGCTCGCCATGATTAACAAAGGCAAGGGTTTCGAAAATGGTCAGAAAGTCGCCCATCAGACTGGCCGATAAGTTGGTGGCATCAGCATTCCAGAATAATACATCAAATGCTGGCGGGTCATCACCCATAAGATAATTGTTGATGACATAGTTCCAAATCAGATCATTTGGCCGCAACCATGCAAAGCCGCGCGCCAGTGAGTTGCCAGGAATAACATCCTGCTTCGCGGCACGCTGTTTGGCCAGTTGCAGGCTGTTCTTGCTCATCAGCGACCCTGCTTCCAAGTCATTCTGCTTAGGATGAAGGACACAGACCATCAGCGTGACAGCGTTGACGCGCTCATCTTCTTCTGCCGCCAATTTGGAAAGCAGCATTGCCAATGTCTGACCACCCGAGCAGCCGCCGGAAACATTGACCTTATCAGAGCCGGTTATCTCACAAATGGCGTCCAGCGCCTCGCGGCAGGAAGTGATATATTCCGCCATACCCCAATGGCCATGTTCTTTTTGTGGGTTCAACCAGCTGATGACAAAGGTCTGAATGCCGTTATCAACCTGCCACTTCACCACCGACTTTTCGGGGCTAAGGTCGTTAATATACATTTTGTTGATTTGTGGCGGGATGGTCAATTGCGGAATGGCATAGACCTCATCGGTGGTGGGCGCATATTGAATGAGCTCCATCATTTCATTGCGATAAACCACATTGCCCTTTGATGTTGCAACATTCTCGCCCAGCTTAAAGGGCTTTTTGTCGACCTGACTGACCATACCGTCATTATACACCATGTCATTATAGGCGTTTTTCAAGCCTTTGACCAAAGACAGGCCGCCGCTATCAATCATCCGCTTTTGCGCTGTTGGGTTGCCTGCAAGAGTATTGGTCGGTGCAAGGGCATCAATAATGATGGTGCTGATAAAATTGGCACGGTCTTTTTCAATATCGTCCAATTCCAGTTCTTCGACCCAGCTTTTCATGCCTTTTTGCACAGCGAGATAATATTGCGCACTGGCTTTCATAAAGGGGTTAAAATGCCATGCCGGATCCATAAATCTTTTGTCTTTGGGGTTGGGCGCAAGGTCGGATTTGCCCGTCATGATTTTGATGACATCTTCAGAAAATGCCTGTGTATGGCGCATTGTGCGGGCTGGGTCAGAGGCAGTTTCTCTCAATAAAACGCCAATAGCGCCCACAAAATCCTCTTGCGCCAGCCCCATCATGGGGCCAAGAGCTGTCGTCGATTGTACGGCTTCGTCGATCAAGGTACGCGGGCCGTTGTTCGTTTCTTCGCTCATTGATGCCTTCTCCAGATTATATCATTATTTATATTATTGCGCTTTTATTTGCTGAATGGCAACCGGACTAATGCCAAGACCGTCCCCGTCTTCCCCTGCTGCAATGCGCCGTGTGACCTTGCCGCTATCAAAGGCGATTTCGGCAATGCTGTTGGTGCCGGTTTCTGCAAGATAAAGATATTTTCCATCAGGCGAAAATACCAAAGTTACCTGAAAAGCGTCCTCACTACCGCTAACGCTAATGGTGCGGATCACTTTCTTGCTTGCAGTATCTATGACGCTAATGGCGCCATCGCGCAGATCAGACGTGACAGCATGACGGCCATCAGGGCTGATTGCGATA
The DNA here is from genome assembly GCA_947503245.1 of uncultured Sphingomonadaceae bacterium. Taxonomy (GTDB): domain Bacteria; phylum Pseudomonadota; class Alphaproteobacteria; order Sphingomonadales; family Sphingomonadaceae; genus Alterisphingorhabdus. The sequence goes on along the minus strand of CANNCV010000002.1, from coordinate 250,452 downwards.
CGAATGGGAAAGCGGCCGGTTTTGATATTCGCCTTTTGCTCCAGCGTATCGGTATCGAACACAAAGACTTCGTCGCTGCCACGTGCGGCCACCCATAATTCTTTACCATCGGGCGTCAGTGCAATCCCTTCCGGTTCGGTACCGGCATCAAGGTCACGTATTTTCTTGCCCAAAGCTGTATCCAAAACGCTGACATTTTTTGATTGCAGGTTGGACACATAGGCGCGGCTGCCATCGGCATTGACGGCCAGCATATGGCTGCCTTTATTGCCAGTTGGAATTGCGGTGACAATTGGCGCAATAGCAGGGCAAACCTGCTGAGGGGGGCAATAAATGTAGGAAATTATACTCAGCGTATCGCTGCCTTCCGTCGTGGCCATGATCCGGCCATCGGCCAGCCAGACTAAGCCGTGTGGTCTTTTGTTGGGGAACAACTCTATGCGCTGAGCCAGTGATACACTTTCAATATCAAAAATATCAACGGTGGTGCCGCCATAGGCTACGACTGCGGCAAGGGTTCCATCAGGGGAAATGGCCACCTCGTGCGGCATGCTCTTGGTCGCGACGCGTGCTGCTTCCTCTCCTGTAGCGAGATTGATGAAACTGACAGTATCTTCGCCTTTATTGCCGATAATCAGCGTCCCGGATGGTACTGATGGCTCAGCTATAGTGTTTTTTTGAGGGTCTGCTGAGGCTGTACAGCCAGATAATATGACACATGCAAAGCTGCTCAAAATTGCCAATAGGATATTACGGGTCATTCTTCCCCCTTGGGTTTGCTACCAGGCTCAACGATTTGGCATGGCAAAGCCAATTTCTGCAAAGCGTAACCCGCTTATCTGTTTTGAACAATGATAAACCAACAGCTTCGTACAGCTAGGAGAGAGGGTAGCGATTATTTATCAAATATCCTTACGCCATTGGTGACCCTATCGGCCATCGCCATAGTGGTCAGCTGCGCATTTACTCTTATGCTGCTGGGCATCACACTGGCATCAGTGACAAACACATTGGTTGTGCCATAAACTTTTTGATCAAGGTCAACCACGCCTTTGACCGGGTTTTGATTGATTGCATTTCCCCCATGGGGGTGGCTGGAAGAGATAACAACATCATCTGCTTCGGTAATGGCATCGGCAAAAAATGTGTCAATTTTCTCCCAATCCATACCTTTCCACAGAGTCTGGCCGCATAATAGTGCAGGATACACTTCTTCCGCACCTGCGGCGAAATGGACTTTACTCAAAGTTCCTAGCGCTCGTCGTAACGTCCAAAGAGCCTCGTCATCCAAGCTGAGATCAAGTTTGCCTTTTTTAAGACGGCCAAGACGATCAGCGGGAAACAACACGCCAGCAGATGCCAGTCTGTTATAATTTCTCATCCGCTGAAAATGTTCGTCAAACCATCCTGGTACCAAGGTAGACATGCTCATTGGCGGCTGGAAATGGCTCTCAATCAAAAAATCGGCACGGTCGACATAGGTCGCCATTTGGTCTTCATCCCATGCGCGTTGTTCACTGCCCATCAAAGCGGGTACGGGGCAGGCAATATTCAACGAAATGCCTTTGCCAGTTCCTTCTATACCGCTGGCATCCAATATGTTGGACGATGCTATAGTACCAGCCGCAACCACAATGCCTTTGCTGGCAGAGATCGTCTTTTTGGTGCCATCGCGAAATAATATTTCTACACCGCGAGCAATACGCTCGCCCGTTATATTGCGTTCACCCCATAGGATTTGCTCGACCTGCGCCTCTGGCAATATGCGTGCAGGTTGCTCATTGTCACCAGCCACCGCATCAGCGAGCCATGTCTCAGGAGGTGCATTTTTGCGGCCATATGGGCAGCCTGTGTTGCAATATCCTGCCGAAACACATGCCCGATCTGAGCCATATTCGCCCCAATTTTTGCTGAACCATCTTAGAGGTGCTTCATGGTCGAGCGGATTATCCGATTCCTGCTTATATGCGTTCCATCCACGGATAAGATGGTTGCCATTTCTTACACCAAGGCGCGGGGCAATAGGGGCAATGCCCAAGCGTTTCTCAATATATTCATAGCTTTTTGTAAGAGCAGCAGGACTAACCGGTGCACCCAAACGTGACCATGCTGCTAATACATCTTCGGCTTTTTCGTGGATAAGCCCATCCTGTTTCACCCGTAGAGCGATGCCATTGTTAATGACAGGTGATCCGCCAACAACCTGCCCCTGAAAGACGATAATATCTCTGTTGCGGGTCGTCTGGATCGCGCCATCACGATAGAGATTGGATGACATGATTTTTTCATGCGTGGTTATTTTGCTGCAAGGGAAATGCGCTCCCGCTTCGACAATCAGGCATTTATACCCACTTGCGGCCAAATTTGCAGCAGCCACACCGCCGCCTGCGCCGGAACCGATGATGATGACTTCGACATCATCGGCGATAATATTGCGGTCAACAAAAGCTGAATCGGGTAGGTCGGCCTTCACCTGTTCCCCAACTTCTGGGTCTTCGGGGGCTCCGGCACGGTTGCCGCGCAATGTGGGCAGGGTATAGCCTATGCTATTCAACACTGGGTTGCTGGCATTGTCCGCTTCTGAGCCTTCAACACCGCCTAGCCAATGGCCATAATAGCCGGCATAGATAATACCTCTTATACGGGCAAAGTCCTGAAACAGATCGATGCGGCGATTTTGCAGCTTCTTTTCAAACGCTCTTCTGCGTTGGACGGCAGTGGCATAATGAAATGCAGGGCCACCAAGTGCCAACCAGATAACATAGAGCGATAGGCCGGTTTCTCCGGCTTTTCCGCCATGCATTTCGGAAAACATGAGCTCTAAATTATCAACGACCTGATCCGCGCTAATGACCATTTCAGTGCCCTCAAACAGTGTTTCGGTAAATTTCTTCCAAATCGCCCTTTGCAGACGGTTAAATATTTTTTCCATATCGGCGTTCCCTCATACCAATATCGTTACGCTACCATCAAAAAGCAGACCGGCAAAGCGGCCCGAATATTCTTCTCCTCAAACAGAAAGGGCGCACCCATGAGGATGCGCCCTTTTCTAATTCATATTGCCTCGGCAAAGGCCATGTTATTGCGGTTTTCTATCAATAGGTTACCCGTGCACCAAGATAGAAGAAGGTACCGATAGGGCTTACCGGAAAAGCCTGTTGAGTCACAAATGGCTGACGGTCAAAAATATTGTTTACGCCGCCATAAAACTCAAACTTATCGTTCAGGTCATAACCAAAAGCGATGTCGTGAATGAAGCTATCGCTGGCAAAACCGTTTTCAAAGCTGAACTGATCAGTACCGGTATTGCCAGTATCTTCAATCTCAACTGCTGCCAAACCTTGTGCATCACGATAGGTTGTTTGCCATGTGACGCTCAGATCGTTCCAAGTCCATGTCAGTGCAGCATTGCCTGCCCATTCAGGACGACGCAATTCGCGCAATTCAGGATCAACCAGATTTGGGTCTGCCGGATCGAAGAAGAAATCGAGCTTATCGACCCATGTGCCGTTGACGCGGGCATTAAAGCCATGGTCCCCAAGGTTAAAGCTATAATTGGCTGAAAATTCAATACCAGCCGTTTCCTGCCGCGCAAAGTTTATCGATGTCTGACTGATAAAGGTAAAACCACCAGTTGCAGGGTTACGCTGTACGAGTGGACAGAATTGGTTGTCGATGGACGAGCTGTCAACGCAATTGTCGACAATATCCTGATCGCTAATCGTCGAAATCGCATCTTCAATTTCAATATTATAATAGTCAACGCTCAACACAAAACCCGGCAGGAAGCTCGGTGTGATCTGAGCACCAATGGTCCATGTTGTTGCCGTTTCAACATCAAGGTCTCGATTGCCTGAAATCGAACCGGAGAAACGTGCGGTCAGTGGATCTACGAAAACAAAAGGACTGGTATCGGAAATCGGTGTCATTTGATCGTTTTCGAAACCATCACCATCAGGATCAGCAGGGTTAAATCCAATATTCGCAAAAAATGCTTCGCAATTTGCCTGACGCAGGGCCGGATCATCAGCTGTTTGCAAGCTGGCAACTTCACATGGGTCAATTGGTCGGAAGAATGCTCCTTGCGCGGGGTTGAATAGTTCGTTGATGTTAGGTGCACGAACAGCTCTTGCATATGTGCCACGGAACAAGATATCTTCAACCGGCTTATAAAGGCCATTGACGTTCCATGTGAATGCATTGCCCGCAGTAGAGTAGGAAGCAAAGCGAGCAGCCCCACTCAATTCCAGAACCTCTGCTCCTGCAACGCCTTGCAAAATTGGCAATCGTACTTCGCCGAAAAACTCAAATACATCAAATTGCCCGCCAGCGTTGGAGATTTGCGTTGCTGGGTCGAATACTAGCGAGTTTTGGATAGACACAGGCGGATCATCATCAGTACCAATTAATGGATCGGCCAATGTGCTAACTAACTGCCCTTGAGAGATTTGCGGGGTTGTCACTGGCGCAATACCTAGAACCAGCGGATCGAATGTTGATGTGCTGGTTTCCTCGCGGAACTCTACACCGAGAACATAATCAACTGCACCGCCTGGCAGGTTAAGGAATTTACCAGTGTCACCCAAGAGTAATGCATTTATGACAAATTGCTCTAGCTCAAACCGGTTGACCGTTGTAGTGGTAATGAAGTCGATTGCCGCTTGGCTGATGGCACCAACTCCGCCAAGAATGTTCGCTGGCGCACATTGTCCGTCGCCTGGGTTGAACGTAAAAAAGCCTTGTTCTGCAGCCGGAATATCAAATGGCGTCGTTGCTGGTGGAGTGCCATCAATGTCTGAACGACAAATAGGTTGGCCGGTTGTTGGGTCAGTTGTAACGTCAATCGCTGCGAAAAAGCGGTCAGTAATGACTCTGTTTGCATCGCGACTTGTTTGTTGAAAATTACCGTAGTTAAACGAGACTTCATATTTTGTATTGTCGTTAATATCGCCACGCAAACCACCAACGAGACGATATGTCTCAAATTCGTTGCGATCGCGGTTTGGACCAAGGTCAGCCGGATCACGCGTGATGTAAAAACCTTCATCAACGCCATTACCGAAAAACAAGGGTTCGACAAACTGCTCTAATTCTGGTGTGATAAATGGGTTGTCAGAGCGAATTGTTAGCAAATCGTAAAATGTGTTTGGCTGACTTTGCGATTCTGCTGTGCTCGAAACATATTTCCCCTCGAAAAAGAACTCCGCGGCTTCGGAAAATTCATAACGGAAATTGGCATTAACGGACCAACGCTCAGTTTCTGGAATCAATGAATTGCTGTCGAAGTTATTGGGGATACCATCGCCACCAAATTGATTGAAGACACCAGTGATAAGACCGTCCTGAAAGACTGAAAGGCCGCCATCAGCGCCAATAACTGCGCAACCACCAGCTAGTCCGAAAGCGCCTGGGTTAAATGTACTGTTAAAGCCGACAAATGATTCTAGACAGTCGGGGATGCCATTTCCGTTGATATCCGGCCCATCGCTTGGCCCAATACCTCCTGGGGCGATGACGCCACCAGCTGCGGATAACGAAAAGCGCGGATCGGTTGCGATAAGCCGGCGCGGCGCATTTGTTGACCTGTCGATCAGCGCTTGCTCAGCAGCCGTAGGCGTAATACCGTTTTTGAAGATCTCTTCAAAAACACCGGCGTTATTCGTTGGGTCGACAGCTGGTACAGGAATAAGAAAGCCGGTCGGGAAACCATCAGCACCAACCGCGAAGAAGCTTTGGAAATTAGGCGTATCAGCACCAATGTCACCAGCCTGAAAACGCAGGGCTGGGTTTGCTTGGTCATCGAAAATGCCATTGTTGCGAGAGAATGAGCGTTCGCCAAATTGCAATTCATCTACACGCGCATATTCTGCTGAGACAACAAAGTTGCCGCGTCCATCTGCGAAATTTGTACCCCAGGTTAGATCGCCATTGATCCGCCAGCCATCGCCGCGCGAGGAAATGCCGGTTTGAATATTGCCAGTGATACCTTCAAAATCATCTTTCAGTTTGAAGTTTACGACACCAGAAACAGCGTCAGCACCGTAAACGGCTGATGCGCCGCCAGTGATTGTCTCAACGCTTTCAATCAATGCTGTAGGAATTGAGTTAACATCGACAATCTGCGAGCCTGCAACACCAGAAACGTGACGGCGACCGTTAACCAGCACCAATGTCCGCACAGAGCCAAGGCCGCGAAGGTTCAAAGTTGACTGACCAATACCGCCAGCGCCGCCCTGAATAGAGTCTTCGACAGAGCCTGATACTGACAATGCAGGAATATCGCGAAGAACGTCACCAATGTCAGAGCCGCCAGAACGTTGGATCTGTTCGCCGGTTACTGTCAAAACAGGTGCAGGTGAACCAAGATTTGGATCACGTGCAATGCGTGAGCCTGTAACAACAATTACATCTTCCAGCGTTTCTTCTTCCTCGTCAGGCGCTACTTCTTGCGCGTGCGCTGTACCGGCCATCAACATTGCCGACATTGCGAGCACCGAACTGCCAAATAATGAGGATGCTTTGTGCAGGTGCGAACCAGATCCTATTTTTTTCATTAGATTTCCCTTTACCCTGAAATTTGGCAAAATAATGCCATTCCCAATATGGGTTTTGCGAAATGTTGCGAAATATAACAAGCACAATTAATATCGAATGTTGCTTTATTTCGCAAGTGCAGCAAATTTGCCACATAGGTGTAATATTGTTGCTTATTGCCTTTTCCGACATATTGTTCCGCTTTGCGGCTGACAGCTATGGCACTTGCTGTTAAGGGCTTTCATCACCAGATTTCGGTGGCATTGGCCACCCGCAGATCACAGGCAGTACATGACAGAACAATCCAAGATACGTAATTTTTCCATCATCGCGCATATTGACCATGGCAAGTCGACTTTGGCAGACCGGTTGATTCAGCATACCGGCGGCCTGACCGACCGTGAGATGAGTGAGCAAGTGCTCGACAATATGGATATTGAGAAAGAGCGCGGCATCACCATCAAGGCGCAAACCGTGCGCTTAAACTATACGGCAAAAAATGGTGAGACGTACGAGCTGTCTTTGATGGATACGCCGGGCCATGTTGACTTTGCCTATGAGGTATCGCGCTCTCTCGCTGCGTGTGAAGGGGCGTTGCTGATCGTTGATGCCGCGCAGGGCGTTGAAGCGCAGACCTTGGCCAATGTCTATCAGTCCATCGAATATGATCATGAGATATTGCCGGTGATCAACAAAATTGATCTGCCGGCCGCTGACCCAGACAAGGTAAAGGCGGAGATTGAGGATATTATCGGACTGCCCGCCGATGACGCGGTGTTGGCCAGCGCTAAGGCGGGCATCGGGATAGAAGATATTTTGGAGCAGATCGTCACCAAAATACCGCCTCCGGGCGGTGACCGCGATGCCCCGCTTAAAGCCATGTTGGTCGATAGCTGGTATGACCCGTATTTGGGCGTGGTGATATTGGTGCGGGTTATTGATGGCGTGTTGAAAAAGGGTCAGCGCGTTAAATTCATGCAAGCGGGCACTGAGCATTTGGTTGATCGTGTAGGTTGTATGCGCCCCAAAATTGAGCAACTTTCTGAGCTTGGCCCTGGCGAAGTGGGCTTTATTACGGCCCAGATCAAAGAAGTCGCACAAACTGCGGTTGGCGACACCATCACCACAGTGAAAGGCCCTGCATTAGAAGCCGTGCCCGGCTTTAAAGAGGTGCAGCCAGTTGTTTTTTGTGGACTTTTCCCGGTTGATGCCGCTGATTTTGAGAAGTTGCGCGAAAGCATTTCCAAATTGCGGTTAAATGATGCCAGCTTCTCTTTCGAGATGGAAACCAGTGCAGCCTTGGGGCAGGGCTTTCGCTGCGGCTTTTTGGGTCTGCTGCATCTGGAGATTATTCAGGAGCGCCTGACCCGCGAATATGATCTCGACCTTATTACCACCGCGCCATCTGTGGTGTATCGCATTGTGCAGACTGATGGCACAGAGCTGTTCTTGCATAATCCGGCCGATATGCCGGAAGCGGTGAAGATTGCAGAAATTGAGGAGCCGTGGATCAATGCGGTCATTTACTGTCCCGATGAATATCTGGGCAGCATTTTGAAATTATGTCAGGATAGGCGCGGCATTCAGAAGAATTTGACCTATGTAGGAGAGCGCGCGCAAGTCACCTATGAATTGCCGCTCAACGAAGTGGTGTTCGATTTTTATGACCGTTTGAAAAGCATTAGCCGCGGCTATGCCAGCTTTGATTATGAACAAATTGGCTTGCGCACCGGCCATTTGGTGAAAATGAATGTGCTGGTGAACAGTGAGCCAGTTGATGCGCTGAGCATGATCGTCCACCGCGACGCCGCAGAAGGGCGCGGCCGACATATGTGCGAACGTCTAAAAGACCTGATCCCGCGCCATCTGTTCAAAATCCCAGTGCAAGCAGCCATAGGCGGCAAAGTCGTGGCGCGTGAAACCATCAGCGCGATGCGCAAAGATGTGACCGCCAAATGCTATGGCGGCGATATCAGCCGTAAGAAAAAGCTGTTGGAAAAACAGAAAAAAGGCAAAGCCAAAATGCGCGAATACGGCAATGTCGCCATCCCACAAGAAGCCTTTATCGCAGCGCTAAAAATGGGGGAGGAGTGAGGTGAATTTTGGTGTCTTCATGCATAGGGCTGATTCAATTTATGATGATAGCCCTGCAGAAAGATACCAGTTCCCTCCTCAATATCTAACACGTGCGTCTCCTTTTGTTGGGAGTTGGGTGATCTATCTAGAACCGACGAAAGTAAAAAATTCGCGCGGATATTTTGGAGTTGCCAAGGTTGAAAAAATAGTACGTGATCCAGCTCAGTCAGATATGTATTTGGCACTTATAGAACCGGGTTCGTATATAGATTTCGTGCAATATGTGCCGTTCAGTAATGTTAGTGGACCAATAGAGCGCGGTTTGCTTAATGACGCAGGCAAGTTATCTGGTCGTGCGCAGGCTGCAATTAGATCATTATCTTCGACGGACTTTGCACGGATAATTAAGCATGGTCTGCCTGATAGCGATATACTGCCAAGAGTTGATGCATCAATACCGAGTGGTAGGCTGCAAGAGGATGTAATACCTTTTGAATATGATTTTGATCGACCTGTCGTAGAAACTCTAGTTTCGCGAAAAAAGCGCGATCAATTTTTTCGACGCGCCGTTTTATCCGCATATGAAAACCAATGCGTAATGACCGGCTGGAAACTGATTAATGGAGGAGGGCGCGCAGAGGTTGAAGCTGCTCACATTAAAGCTGTTGAACATAACGGTCCTGACAGCATACAAAATGGTATCGCGCTCTCTGGTACTGCGCATTGGATGTTTGACAGGGGATTGATTGGCCTATCAGATGATTTGGAAATCTTGATCCATCGTAAAGTCAATGATGTAGATGGGATAAAGTCGATCATCAATAAATCTGGTAAAGCCTTGTCGCCTAGAAGAACTGGCCAAAGACCACATCCTGCATTTTTGCAATGGCACCGCGAACATCATCGGTTTTAGATTTAACCACAAACCTTCTGATCGACTCCATGCCTAAAAGCATCATCAAAAAAACCTCATCCGAAATGGAGCAGCATTTCTGATTTCGTTTTCCTGATGGTCTAACCTAGCATCCTTCATGACATTGGAGGATGATATATGCAGATTATTTGTCTTGCTGATGACCCGGCGCCTGCGGCGTTTTGGGTGTCTGAATTGCCGTGTGACGTTAGGCTGACGCAATGTGCTTTGCCGCGCCGCCGGTTTGATCAAGATTATTTTGCGCCGCACGATCACGGAGCCGACACATTAGCGGATTTTAAACTGGGTCAGGCTGCTGAACTCGCGGTCTTGTCCTTACGCAATGCCTGTTTGGGGCAATGGCTGGCGGCGCTGCATGATTGCCCTGATAACTGCCCCAAAATCGCTATTGCCAATATCTCAGCTGAATATCAAAAAACATTATTGGCGGCGGGGATGGATGCCATTTTGCCTTTGGCTATGCCCGGCGATGTTCTGGCCGCGCAAATTGTTGCTTTTGTGCGGCTGCAACGCAAATATCATCCGGTTGTCAGCTATGGGCCCGTACAATTTTATAACAATCATAAGCGTGCACTGGTCAACAAAACCGATTTGCGTTTAACCGCGCGAGAATTTGATATTCTGCATTTCATAGCCCGCGCCAATGGCCGTGCTGTGGGGCCTTCTGAATTGCTGCATCGTATCTTTGGGCTGACCTTTGATCCGGGCACCAATATTGCCGCTGTGCATATTTACCGATTGCGCAAAAAGCTTGCTGATCTGGGCTTTGCGCATGTGTTGCAAACGGTACAGGGAAGGGGCTATCGTATGGCGCATATAGGATAATATAAAAGGATGGTGACCATGGCGCAGGTGCAATTTTATTTTGATTTGTCTAGCCCATGGACCTGCCTGGCCTTTCACAATATCGCGCCGATAATTAAGCGCACTGGCGCTAAGATAATATGGACGCCCGTTCTGGTGGGGGGCGTGTTTAATGCGGTTAACAAAAGCGTTTACGAGGGGCGAGAGGATCTTGGCAGCCCAAAAATGCGTTTCTTTTTTAAAAGCCTGAAAGAATGGGCAGAGTGGAGCGGCGTGCCAATGAATTTTCCGTCGCCGCATCATCCGGTTAAGTCGGTTTACGCGATGCGCTTCTGCTGCGCTTTGCAGGATGATCAGGCGGCCCTGCACCATTTTGCTAGTGCGAGTTTTGCTGCTTATTTCACTGATCAGCGCAACTTGGATGACCCACAAACACTCGCCGCTATTGCGAATGAGGCTGGGCTTGATGGGGCGGCTTTGCTGGAACAGGCTGGCAGTGATGCGGTTAAAGCGGCGCTGCGCAATAATACGCAAGAGGTGATTGATCGCGGCGGCTTTGGCTCGCCAACGATATTTGTCAGCCATGATGGCGATGACCAGGACAGCGCAAAAATGTTTTTTGGCAATGATCAATTGCCGCTGGTCGAACGAGCGATTATGCAGGGCAAAAGCTAAAAATATAAAGGGTGCCTGAATATGACAGAACGCGTAACCATTTCCGTTTCGGACCATATTGCCGATGTGCGGTTTAACCGTCCAGACAAGCTGAACGCGCTCGACAAGGCGCAGTTGGAAGCCATTGCCCATGCCGGCGCAAAACTCTCCCAAATGGAGGGTATTCGCGCGATCGTCTTGTCGGGTGAAGGCAAGGGGTTTTGCGCTGGATTGGACATGAGCAGCTTTACCGATAGTGCGACCACATCAAAGCTGACCGAACGTACCCATGGCAATGCCAATCTCTATCAGCATGTGGTGCTGCAATGGCGCAAATTGGCGGCGCCGGTTATTGCCGCCGTGCATGGCGCCTGTATTGGCGGTGGGCTGCAATTTGCCAGCGCGGCAGATATACGCATTGTTGCGCCCGATGCCAAAATGTCGATCATGGAAATGCGCTGGGGCCTGATCCCCGATATGGGCAGCTTTTCAACGTGGCGCAGTTTCGTGCGTGACGATATTCTGCGTGAGCTGACCTATACCAATCGCATTTTCTCGGGTGAGGAAGCCAAAGAGCTGGGCTTTGCGACGCATCTGTCTGCAACCCCGCATGACGATGCCATGGCATTGGCAAAGGAAATTGCCAGCCGCAACCCAGACGCCATTCAGGCAAGTAAGCGGGTTATCAATGCATTGCCTGACCTTGATGAAGATGCCATTTTGATGATGGAGTCCGAAGAGCAAGACAAAATCGGCCGTACCCCTAATCAGATTGAAGCGGTCATGGCCTTTATGCAAAAGCGCACGGCAAATTTTGTCGATTGAACAGCATATGACCGATGGCAAAATCTACATCTCGGCCAATACACTGCTGAGCGATAGCTATCGGCTGGGGCAGTTAATCTTAGACAGGGGCTTTGCGCCGACGCATCTGGTTGGTATCTGGCGGGGCGGGGCGCCTGTTGGCATCGCCGTGCAGGAATTGCTGGAATATCATGGGCAGGAAAGCGACCATATTGCGATCCGCACATCATCCTATATGGGCATTGATAAGAAACGGGCCGGAGTGCGCGTTTACGCATTGGGCTATCTGATTGATACGCTGGGGCCGGATGACCGCTTGCTGCTGATTGATGATGTGTTTGATACTGGCCGCAGCATAGAGGCGTTGATTGATGAGCTGTCACAGCGTTGCCGCTATAATATGCCTAAGGAAACGCGCATCGCGACTATCTATTACAAGCCATCCCGCAATCAGACCAATATTGTGCCTGACTATTATGTGCACGAGACGGAGCAATGGCTGATCTTCCCGCATGAACTGATCGGCCTGAGCGAAGAAGAGATTGCCGCGAACAAGGCCGATGCCGATATTATATTGAAAGCCAAAATATGACCGGATTTGCCAGCGCCGCTGAGCGCAGCGCCTTTATTGATAAGCTGCCCAAGGCAGAGCTGCATTTGCATATTGAGGGGTCTTTGGAACCGGAGCTGATGTTTGCGCTGGCGCAGCGCAATGACGTTCAAATCCCCTTTGCCTCGGTTGAGGAAGTGCAGGCAGCGTATAATTTCTCTAACCTACAGGATTTTCTCGATATCTATTATCAGGGCATGGGTGTGCTGATCGAGGAGCAGGATTTTTATGATCTGACCATGGCCTATCTACAGCGAGCCAAGGCAGATAATGTGCGCCATGTTGAGATATTCTTTGACCCGCAAGGCCATACAGAGCGCGGTGTGGCCTTTGCCACTGTGATCAATGGCATCAACCGCGCATTGGCCGATGGTGAGCGCAATTTGGGCATCAGCTACAGGCTGATAATGTGCTTTTTGCGGCATTTAAGCGAAGAGGACGCGCTGGCGACGCTGGAAGAGGCGAAACCCTTTTTAGAGCGCATCCATGGGGTAGGGCTGGATTCCTCTGAGCTAGGCCATCCACCAGGAAAATTTACCAATGTTTTCGCTCAGGCGCGTGATCTGGGCTTAAAGCTGGTTGCGCATGCAGGGGAGGAGGGGCCGCCTGAATATGTGTATGAGGCGCTGGATATTCTGAAAGTTGACCGTATCGACCATGGCAACCGCGCATTGGAAGATAGCGCATTGGTTAAGCGGCTGGTGGATAGCGGCATGTGCTTGACCGTCTGCCCATTATCCAATCTTAAACTGTGCGTGGTTGATGATATTCATGACCATCCGCTCAAGAGGATGCTGGACCACGGGCTGAAGGCGACGGTCAATGCTGATGACCCCAGTTATTTTGGTGGCTATGTGAATGATAATTATCGCACCGTTGCGGAGGCATTGGATTTAAGCAAGGATGAGCTGATTTTACTGGCGCAGAACAGTTTTATTGGCTCATTTTTGGAAGATTCAGACAAACAACGGCATTTGGCGGCTGTGGATGCTTATGCTGCATAGGCTTACTTGAAACCTTGAAACAGGCTTAGCGTGACGAGCGGCTAGCCGCGCTTCACCATCAATGTCGCATATTCATCGCGCAACGCATCGGGGATGGAGACTGTGCCGTCTTTATCTGTCAGCACCAATGTGGTGATGCAGGTCGCCACACAGCCATTGGACTGGAATGCGGCCGAAGCGATGTCCCAGCTTGAGCGGCCAACACGGCTAATGCCACTGGCGATAATCACATGCTCGGGGAAATGTGCTTCTGCGACATAATTGATGGCAACAGACGCGATCAGCCAACGCTGGCCCGGTTGGCGGCGTTCTGATTTCAGCGAATGGTTAAACATGCCGCGGCCATGTTCAAATAGGCCGGCCATCGATACATTGTTGATATGGCCCAGCAAATCCAGGTCAGCAAAGCGCGTCTCTGCGCTGTGAGAGAAGGGATAATTTGCACGGTCAAGCTGCCAATTTTCGGCTTTGGGCATATATACTCCGCTGGAATATTTCGCTGGCCCCTGAGCATGTCAAGGGCGATCAGTAATCGATAATTTGGTGAGTGCTGCCATATAGGCCCAAACAGGCGCGTCTTGGCAGCAAAAAAAACAGCACCCTTATCCTCAATAAAAGATAAGGGCGCTGAAAAGATAAGCTATTGAACGATTATAGCGAGCGGCCGATCAGCTCTTTCATAATCTCGTTCGTGCCGCCAAAGATACGGGTCACACGGGCTGCGCGCCATGCCTTGGCGATAGGATATTCATTCATATACCCTGCGCCGCCATGCAGCTGCAAACAGGCATCCATAATTTCCCATTGCAGATCAGTGTGCCACAATTTGGCGGCAGCACCTTCTTCATTGGTCAGTTTTTTCTCATAATGGCGGTTCATGGCCCAATCGAGATGCGCCCAGCCAACCTGTAATTTGGTTTTCATATCGGCCAGAACGAAGCGGGTATTTTGGAAATTGAAGACCGGTTTGCCAAAGGCTTTGCGCTCTTTCACAAATTCCACCGTCAGGTCGAACGCTTTTTGCGCAGATGCTTGTGCTGAAACAGCAATAGACAGGCGCTCCTGCGGCAATTCGCTCATCAGATAGATAAAGCCATGGCCTTCTTCACCCAGACAGTTGGTCATGGGGACGCGCACATCATTGAAGAACAATTCTGATGTATCAGCGGCATCCATGCCGATTTTATCAAGATTGCGGCCACGTTCAAAACCTTCACGGTCCGCTTCCACCAATATGATGGAGATGCCCTGCCATGCTTTTTCTGCATCAGGGTTGGTCTTTGCGCAAACCAGAACCAGATCAGCATTTTGGCCATTGGTGATATAGGTCTTGCTGCCGTTCAGCACATAATGGTTGCCGTCTTTCTTGGCTGTGGTCTGCATGCTTTGCAGATCGGAACCAATGCCCGGCTCTGTCATTGCAATGGCGGTAATAGTCTCACCAGAAACAAGGCGCGGCAGCCATTTCTGTTTTTGCTCTTCGCTGCCATATTGCACCAGATAGTTGACCACAATGTCCGACTGCAAAGAGAAGCCCAGTGGCGAACCGCCATAATAGGCCGCTTCTTCATTGACTATGGAGTTATAGCCAAAATCAAGACCCAGACCGCCATATTCTTCTGGAACAGTAGGGCAGAGCATGCCCAGTTCGCCGGCTTTGGGCCACAATTCTTTCGGGACAATCTTATCCTCGTCCCATTTGTCGGCATTGGGCGCGACTTCTTCCTTCATGAAACGGCGAACGGTTTCGCGAAAGGCATCATGATCTTCATTATATGCGGTGCGTGGAATGGTATCGAGAGACATTTAAGGCTTCCTCTTTTGTGTGTAGGCAACCTTTTGCGTCAGCTTTACGTTTGCGTCAACCGCAAATTTAATTGCGCGATTAATATGCCATTGCGATGACCATTTTGGTCAAAAATTCATTGGTCAGAAATTATACTTCTTTACAGATATTTGACACCACGATACACATCATAAGCTATTGTAATGTAAAGGGCACATTATGCACATGAAAGATGAATTACAGCAAAAGCAAGGTGAAGGATCAGTCGCTGGCAAGCTATGGAGTAAACCAGAATTGAAGGTCTTGCTGGCTTCTTCGGAAAATATTGAAGTTAGTTTTGGACCAGTTACCGACGCTGCCTTTAGTCCTAGCTCCACCAGTTAAGACAGAGTAATAATGCGTAATTAATATGTTATCGCACCGACCATATTTGGTTAAAAATTATACCTCTTTACAGATTCTTTACACCACAATACACATTACAGGCTATTGTAATATAAAAGGATTATATCATGCGCATGCAAGATGAGTTACAGCAAAAGCAAAATGATGGATCAGGCGCTGGCAGGCTATGGAGTAAGCCAGAGTTGAAGGTCTTGCAGGCTTCTCCGGATGATATTGAGAGTGGTGTTGGGGCATTTAGCGAAAGTTTCTTTGCTCTTACTAACACCAGTTAGAATTTTTAGTGCGACGGGGCATATTGACGGTAGATCATTTATCCTTTCTCTAGGGAAGCATGTCCTGCTAGCTATATGTTAAATAGCCAGCGGGCATGTTTGGCTTCATGCTTATCATTTTAGCCTGCATATCGGTGTTTTGGGTTGGCTCTCGCCCTATCATTACGGTCGTTGGGTATCAGTGATGTGTAACATTGTTGTTTCGTATAAATTTGCTGATTATCTTGTATCCTTGACCTTTTGACGAATCCTAGCTAATGGCGCCATTCCTTTGACATATGGCATTACCATCTCGACAAAGGGTAATTAGGCAAACACCGGCAAATGGTGCGGATGGGATTACGGCGGAGCCGCTCATCGGATCGATAAGATCAACGTATCGCGGGCCGGAGTAACCATAATCGCATAACCAAGGTGAAGCATTTATGCCAACGATTAACCAGCTGGTCCGCAAGGGCCGGACGCCACAAAAGGCGAAATCAAAAGTGCCGGCCATGGAGCAAAACCCACAAAAACGTGGTGTTTGTACCCGGGTCTATACAACAACTCCCAAAAAGCCGAACTCGGCTCTGCGTAAAGTTGCCAAGGTTCGCCTGACCAACAGCCGCGAAGTCATCAGCTATATTCCAGGCGAAGGCCATAACCTGCAGGAGCACAGTGTTGTGCTTATCCGCGGCGGCCGTGTTCGCGACTTGCCGGGTGTGCGTTATCACGTACTGCGCGGCGTTCTGGATACGCAAGGCGTTAAGGACCGTAAGCAATCGCGTTCCAAATATGGCGCGAAGCGGCCTAAATAATCCCGGTTTTTTGGAGTAATTTTATATGTCACGTCGTCGTAGACCCGAAAAACGGGTAATTCTTCCTGATCCAAAATTTGGTGATCAGGTTCTATCGAAATTTATGAACAACCTGATGCTTGACGGTAAAAAATCTGTCGCGGAACGGATTGTTTATGGTGCACTGGACACTGTCGAGACAAAAGCAAAAACCGATCCGGTTCAGCTTTTCCACGATGCTTTGAACAATGTGAAGCCAGGTATTGAAGTGCGTTCACGCCGTGTTGGCGGTGCCACTTATCAGGTGCCGGTTGAAGTCCGTCCAGAGCGTGCGCAAGCATTGGCCATTCGTTGGTTGATCTCTGCAGCGCGTGGCCGCGGTGAAACAACAATGTCTGCGCGTTTGTCAGCCGAATTGATGGATGCTGCAAATAACCGCGGCAATGCCGTGAAAAAACGTGAAGATACCCACCGTATGGCAGAAGCGAACCGCGCCTTCTCGCACTATCGCTGGTAACTTACAGATCGCTACGCTGGGCTAAGTCGGGCGGAGCTTATAAATTAAAATGCAAAGGGGCTGGTCATCGCTGGTCCCTTTGCGTATATCGCCCACGAAATTTGGTCCATTTGTTGGATTGATTTTAAGGCATCACATTCTGAGCCCCTTTTTGGAGTATTGATCATGGCACGTAGCCATCCATTAGACAGATATCGTAATATCGGCATTATGGCCCATATCGACGCCGGTAAAACGACGACGACCGAGCGTATTCTTTATTACACCGGTAAATCATACAAGATCGGCGAAGTGCATGACGGCGCTGCGACGATGGATTGGATGGAGCAGGAGCAAGAGCGCGGCATCACCATTACATCGGCTGCCACGACATGTTTCTGGAATGCTGAGGATCGCAAAGGCCCTGAGCACCGGATCAACATTATTGACACGCCTGGCCACGTTGACTTCACTATTGAAGTTGAGCGTTCGCTCCGTGTGCTTGATGGTGCGGTAGCGTGTTTTGATGGCGTTGCTGGCGTTGAACCGCAATCGGAAACGGTGTGGCGTCAGGCTGATAAATATAAAGTGCCCCGCATGTGCTTCATCAACAAGCTGGACCGTACCGGCGCAGATTTCAAATTCTGCGTACAGTCGATCATTGATCGTCTGGGGGCGACACCTGCTGTTTTGTATTTGCCCATCGGTCTGGAAGCTGATCTGGTTGGCCTTGTCGATCTGGTCAATGAGCGTTCGATCGTCTGGAAAGATGAAAGCCTTGGCGCTGAATTCGAATATGGCGAAATTCCTGCAGATATGGCTGATGAAGCCGCTGAATATCGCGAAAAACTGATTGAGCTTGCGGTTGAGCAAGATGATGATGTGATGGAAGCATATCTTGAGGGCAATATGCCTGATGCGGCCACACTCAAATCATTGATCCGTAAGGGTACGCTGAATCAAAGTTTTGTTCCGGTATGTTGCGGCAGCGCGTTTAAGAACAAAGGTGTTCAGCCTTTGCTCGACGCTGTTGTCGATTATATGCCTAGCCCGCTGGATGTTCCGGCTATTGATGGCGTTCTGTTGGACGGTGAGACAAAAGAAACACGTCCTTCCAGCGATGATGAGCCATTCTCTGCGCTGGCATTTAAGGTGATGAACGATCCATTTGTTGGTTCTTTGACTTTCGCTCGTATCTATTCGGGCAAGCTGGAAAAGGGCACATTGCTCAATTCCGTGAAAGATAAGAAAGAGAAGATTGGCCGTATCTTGGAAATGCACTCTAATGACCGTAAGGACATTGAAGAGGCGTTTGCTGGCGATATCGTTGCCTTGGCTGGGATGAAAGCGACCACCACTGGCGATACGCTGTGTGCATCAAGCGCGCCGATCATTCTTGAGCGTATGGAATTCCCGGATCCGGTTATCGAATTGTCGGTTGAACCAAAAACCAAGGCTGACCAAGAGAAAATGGGCGTCGCCCTAAATCGCTTGGCTGCTGAAGATCCGTCATTCCGTGTGACCACAGATCATGAATCTGGTCAGACGATCATTAAGGGTATGGGCGAGCTTCACCTCGACATTCTGGTTGATCGTATGAAGCGCGAATTTAAAGTGGAGGCCAATGTTGGTGCGCCGCAGGTGGCCTATCGTGAATCACTCGGTAAAGCTGTTGACCTTGATTACACGCACAAAAAGCAATCGGGCGGTTCAGGCCAGTTTGCGCGCGTTAAATTCGAAGTTACTCCAGGTGAGCGCGGTCAAGGCATTAACTTCACTGATGAAGTTAAAGGCGGTAATATTCCGAAAGAATATATGCCAGCTCTTGAAAAAGGTATGCGCGAAAGTGCGGATACTGGTTCGCTTATCGGCTTCCCGATCATCGACTTTGACATTCGTGTCTATGACGGTGCGTATCACGATGTTGACTCTTCGGCCTTGGCCTTTGAGATCGCTGGCCGTGCTGCGATGCGTGAAGCTGCTCAGAAGTCGGGAATTCAGTTGCTTGAGCCTGTTATGAAGGTTGAAGTTACGACACCGGAAGATTATCTGGGTGATGTTATCGGTGACTTGAACAGTCGTCGTGGACAAATTCAGGGCACAGACACACGCGGTAATGCGCAGATTGTCGATGCCATGGTGCCATTGGCAAATATGTTTGGCTATGTGAACGAGCTGCGTTCATTCACTCAGGGCCGCGCTCAATACTCGATGCAGTTCTCGCATTATGAGCCGGTGCCAAACAATGTCGCTGACGAATTGAAGGAAAAAATGGCCTAATAGCCATTAGCAAGATCAAGGCGCTCTGCACTTATTTCACATAACCAACATGTCCTTTTGGGCATAGTTATGAGAAAGGGTGTTGACAGATACAGATAGTCTCGCCAAAGCGCCCCGCAGACTGTCGTAAGATAGATTAATTGAAGGTAGGAAATTATGGCTAAAGCAAAGTTTGAGCGGAACAAGCCGCACTGTAACATTGGTACCATTGGACATGTTGACCATGGTAAAACAACTCTGACCGCAGCGATCACGAAAGTTCTCGCTGAATCCAGCGGTGGTGAAGCCGTTGATTTCGCTAATATCGATAAAGCGCCTGAAGAGCGTGAGCGTGGCATCACCATCTCAACGGCTCACGTTGAGTACGAGACCGAAGGTCGCCACTACGCACACGTCGATTGCCCAGGACACGCTGACTATGTGAAAAACATGATCACCGGTGCTGCGCAAATGGATGGCGCTATCCTGGTTGTTAACGCGGCTGATGGCCCAATGCCACAAACTCGTGAGCACATCCTGCTTGCGCGTCAGGTTGGCGTTCCTGCACTGGTTGTCTTCATGAACAAAGTTGACCAAGTCGACGATGAAGAACTGCTTGAGTTGGTTGAGCTGGAAATTCGTGAACTGCTCAGCGAATATGACTTCCCAGGTGATGACATTCCTGTGGTATCTGGTTCAGCTTTGGCTGCTCTTGAAGGCCGTGATGACAATATCGGTAAAGAGAAAATTCTTGAGCTGATGGCTGCCGTTGATGAGTCTATCCCACAGCCTGATCGTCCAGTTGACAAAGACTTCCTGATGCCAGTTGAGGACGTGTTCTCAATCTCTGGTCGTGGTACAGTTGTTACCGGCCGTGTTGAAACCGGTATCGTCAATGTTGGCGACGAAGTTGAAATCGTTGGTATCAAAGACACAACCAAAACAACCGTTACCGGTGTTGAAATGTTCCGTAAGCTGCTCGACTCGGGTGAAGCTGGCGATAACATTGGCGCGCTGATCCGCGGTGTTGGTCGTGAAGAAGTTGAGCGTGGTCAGGTTCTTTGTAAGCCTGGTTCTGTTACGCCGCACACCGAGTTCGATGCAGAAGTTTATGTTCTGTCAAAAGACGAAGGTGGACGTCACACACCATTTTTCGCCAACTATCGTCCACAGTTCTACTTCCGTACAACTGACGTGACCGGCGAAGTTATTCTGCCAGAAGGTACCGAGATGGTTATGCCTGGTGATAACGTAACAATCGGTGTTAAACTGATCGCTCCTATCGCAATGGACTCAGGTCTGCGCTTCGCTATTCGTGAAGGTGGCCGGACTGTTGGTTCAGGGGTTGTCAGCAACATCAAAGCCTAATATAGGCTCGTCTCCGCTGTGATGATTTGATTCGCAGCAACAATATTTGCAGGCCGCCCTGTTACCCCGGGCACATAATCGGGGATTATGGGGCGGCTTGTTTTTGGCTCTTTTACATTCGCTTCGGCGACATCGGTAGTTGGATTTATGGAAACGCAGAATATTCGCATTCGCCTGAAGGCTTTTGACCATCGGGTTCTCGACCAGGCAACTGGTGACATTGCAGATACGGCACGCCGTACTGGAGCTCTTATTCGCGGTCCTATTCCTCTACCAACGCGTATTGAGAAATTTACCGTGAACCGCGGTCCGCACATTGACAAAAAATCGCGCGAGCAGTTTGAAGTTCGCACCTATAAGCGGTTGCTGGATATCGTGCAGCCTACACCACAGACCGTCGATGCTTTGATGAAGCTCGATCTGGCTGCTGGTGTAAATGTTGAGATTAAGCTGGCCTAACAGCTTTGCTTGCCCTATAGGCGAGCATGAAATTGGGATACCGCCGGGTTTCTGCCCTTTTTGCAGGAATTATCCGGGTCTGAGTCCCCCGTCTTACTTCGCATTTACTGCGAGGTTCTTGGCCCGGACGGGGCACTCATTAAAATCTAGGGTCATATCGCCGCTGGTGCATTAGCATCGGTAATATTGTCACGCCCACCGGAAGACCGGCGGGCCTCTGTTAGGAGAATGGTCATGCGCACTGGTGTGATCGCTAAAAAAGTCGGGATGACACGGCTGTTTCAGGATGACGGGCGGCATGTGCCGGTAACCGTTCTATCGCTGGAAGGTTGTCAGGTTGTTTCGGTCAAAGATTCAGACCGTGACGGTTATGTCGCGGTGCAATTGGGTGCTGGTACAGCCAAGCCCAAAAACGTTAAAAAGCCACAGCGTGAGCATTTTGCGAAAGCCGAAGTTGCTGCAAAGCAATTAATGGCTGAATTTCGTGTTGCTGATGATGCAATCCTTGATGTGGGCGCGCAGCTCTCTGCGGATCACTATGTTGCCGGTCAAATGGTAGACATTACTGGCCACACACAAGGTAAAGGCTTTGCTGGCGCTATGAAGCGTTGGGGTTTTGGTGGTCTGCGTGCGACGCACGGTGTGTCACTATCTCACCGTTCACATGGTTCGACAGGTAACCGTCAGGATCCGGGTAAAGTTTTCAAAAACAAGAAAATGGCCGGCCATATGGGTAACCGTCAACGGACCCAGCAAAATCTTGAGGTTGTTCGCACTGATGAAGCGCGTGGCCTGATTTTCGTTAAAGGTTCTGTGCCTGGCTCAAAGGGTGGTTGGCTGATGGTCAATGACGCTGTGAAAATTTCGCGTCCTGATGACGCGCCATATCCAGCGGGCATCATTAAAGCAGCGGCTTCTGTCGATGCTCCGGCTGATACACCTGCAGAAGAAACGCCAGCAGTTGAAACTGCTGAAGGGCAGGAGGGCTAAGTCATGAAATTGAAAGTCAAAGCTCTTGAAGGCAAGGCGCCAAGCGGTGCTAAAGCTGATATAGAATTGAATGAAGCTGTGTTTGGCGTAGAGCCACGTGCTGATATTCTGCACCGTGTTGTTACATGGCAGCTTGAAAATCGTCGTGGAACAGCGCGTGCGGCACGTGAGCGTTCCGATGTGGCGCGTACCGGTAAGAAGTTTGGTCGCCAAAAAGGTGGCGGTACTGCTCGTCACGGTGATCGCCGGGCACCTATTTTTATTGGTGGCGGTAAGGCACATGGTCCGCGCAAGCGTGACTTTGAGCAATCACTGAACAAAAAGATCCGTGCGCTGGGCCTGAAAATGGCACTTTCTGATAAAGCGAAAAATGACAATCTGGTTGTTGTTGACAGCTTTGATCTGAAAGAAGCGAAAACACAGGCTCTTAAGGGTCAGCTTGATAAGCTGGGTCTTGGCAAAACTGCTCTTTTCGTCGACGGTGATGCGGTTGCAGACGGTTTCAAAAAAGCGTCGTCCAATCTGGTTGGTGTTAATGCAATGCCAGCAGCTGGTGCCAATGTTTACGACATTATGAAACACGACACGCTGGTGCTAACGCGCTCGGCGGTTGAAAAACTGGAGGCGCGTTTCAATGGCTAAGAAGCAAGAAATCGATCCGCGTCATTATGACGTGATTGTTGCTCCTCACATTACTGAGAAGGCAACATTGCTCAGCGAAAACAATGCTGTTGTTTTCAAAGTAGCGAACACGGCCAGCAAGCCTGACATCAAAGCCGCTGTTGAAGCAGTTTATGGCGTTAAGGTCGCGAAAGTGAACACGCTGGTACAAAAAGGCAAAGCCAAAAAATGGCGCGGACGTCCTTATCGTCGTTCCGACATTAAAAAAGCGGTTGTCACGCTGGCTGAAGGCCAGAACATAGACATTACCACAACCGTTAATTGAGGACTGGAAAGAGACTATGGCATTAAAATCCTATAATCCTACCAGTCCCGGCCGTCGTGGCCTTGTACTGGTTGACAAAACCGACCTTTGGAAAGGTGCTCCGGTCAAAACGCTTGTTGAAGGCAAGCGCAAGACTGGTGGACGCAATAACAAAGGCCATGTGACATCACGCGGTATCGCTGGTGGTCACAAACAGAAATATCGTAAGGTCGACTTTAAGCGTCGCAAATTTGATGTTGCTGGTACTGTTGAGCGTTTGGAATATGATCCTAACCGTTCGGCGTTTATCGCGCTCATCAAATATGAAGATGGCGAATTGGCTTATATTCTCGCTCCACAGCGTCTTGCTGAAGGTGAGACGGTTGTTTCTGGTGAGAAAGTTGATGTGAAGCCTGGTAACGCCATGTTGCTGAGCCAAATGCCGATCGGTACCATCATCCACAATATTGAGATGAAGCCAGGCAAGGGCGGTCAAATCGCTCGCGCCGCTGGCACATATGCTCAGTTGGTTGGTCGTGACCGCGGTATGGTTATTGTTCGTCTCAACTCAGGTGAGCAGCGTTATATCCGCGGTGATTGCATGGGTACTGTTGGTGCGGTGTCAAACCCTGACAACAGCAACCAGACCTTTGCAAAAGCTGGCCGTACCCGTTGGAAGGGCCGTCGCCCACTTACACGTGGTGTTGCTAAAAACCCTGTCGATCACCCTCATGGTGGTGGTGAGGGCCGTACATCGGGTGGTCGTCATCCGGTTACGCCATGGGGTAAGCCGACCAAGGGTGCACGTACTCGTAATAACAAGCGTACCGATAACATGATTATCCGGTCACGCCACGCGAAGAAGAAGAGGTAAGTCATGGCACGTTCCGTCTGGAAAGGACCATTTGTCGAGCTCAGCCTTTTGAAAAAGGCCGAGGAAGCGCAAGAGGCCGGTGGTCGTACACCGATCAAAACTTGGTCGCGTCGGTCAACTGTTTTGCCACAGTTTATCGGGCTTACCTTCAATGTTTATAATGGCCACAAATTCGTTCCTGTTTCAGTGAGCGAAGACATGGTTGGCCACAAGCTGGGTGAATTTGCGCCGACGCGCACATATTACGGCCATGCTGCAGACAAAAAGGGCAAGAAATAATGGGCAAGCAATCCGCACCACGCCGGGTTGGCGAGCGCGAGGCGCTGGCTGTAGGCACCACTATTCGCGGCTCTGCGCAGAAACTTAATCTGGTTGCACAGCTTATCCGCGGCAAAAAGGTTGAAGATGCGCTGAACGTGCTGAGCTTTTCCAAAAAGGGAATGGCTGTTGAAGCGCGTAAGGTTTTGGCTTCTGCCATTGCTAACGCAGAGAATAACCACAATCTGGATGTCGATAGTTTGATCGTATCGGAAGCCAGTGTTGGTAAAGCTATCACCATGAAGCGCTTTACAACGCGTGCTCGTGGTCGTTCTAGCCGCATTTTGAAACCATTCAGTCGTTTGCGCATCGTTGTGCGCGAGCATGATGAAGAGGAGGCGTAAGCCATGGGTCAGAAGAGTAATCCGATAGGCCTGCGCCTGCAGATTAACCGGACATGGGATAGTCGCTGGTATGCAGAAGGCAATGAATATGCCGGCCTGCTGAATGAAGATATTAAAATCCGTAAGTTCATCATGAAAACACTGCCACAGGCAGCGATTTCTAAAGTTGTGATCGAGCGTCCGGCCAAATTGTGCCGCGTTTCTGTCTATGCTGCACGTCCCGGTGTTATCATCGGTAAAAAGGGTGCGGACATTGAGAAGCTGCGCAAGAAACTGGAATCAATGACCAGCAGCGAAGTTAAGCTGAACATTGTTGAAATCCGTAAGCCTGAAGTTGATGCCAAACTGGTAGCGCAAGGTATTGCTGATCAGCTGATCCGCCGTGTTGCTTTCCGTCGTGCCATGAAGCGCGCTGTGCAATCTGCTCTGCGTCTTGGTGCTGAAGGCATTAAAATTACCTGCGGCGGCCGTTTGGGCGGTGCAGAAATTGCCCGGGTTGAGTGGTATCGTGAAGGCCGTGTTCCATTGCACACATTGCGTGCCAATGTTGACTATGCCGAGCATGAAGCGCTGACTGCTTACGGCATTATCGGTATCAAAGTGTGGATCTTCAAAGGTGAGATTTTGGGTCATGACCCAATGGCTCAAGACCGTTTGATGATGGAAGCACAAACATCGGGCGTTCGTCCAGCACGCTGATGCGGGCCGGATCAACATTAGTAGGATAGAGCATCATGCTGCAACCGAAGAAAACAAAATATCGCAAGGCCTTTAAGGGCCGGATCAGTGGCAATGCCCCTGGTGGCACGACATTGAATTTTGGTTCATATGGCCTGAAGGCCCTTGAACCAGAGCGTATTACCTCACGTCAGATTGAGGCTGCGCGTCGTGCGATTACACGTCACATCCGTCGTCAAGGACGTTTGTGGATCCGTGTATTCCCTGATGTGCCGGTTTCGAAAAAACCTGCAGAAGTACGTCAGGGTAAAGGTAAGGGTTCTGTTGAATATTGGGCGGCTAAAGTGAAGCCGGGCCGTATTCTTTTCGAACTGGACGGTGTGCCTGGTCCATTGGCTGCTGTCGCTTTTGAACGTGCGGCAATGAAATTGCCGATCAAAACCAAGGTCGTGGCCCGCTTAGGCGACACGTCGCACCTGGAGGGTTAAGAAATGAGCCAAGTTGAAGATCTGCGCACCAAGACCGACGATGAATTGTCGGACGAGTTGGGCCAATTGAAAAAAGAGGCGTTTAACCTGCGTTTTCAAGCCGCGACCAATCAGTTGGAAAAGCCATCGCGTATGCGTGAAGTGCGCCGCACGATCGCACAGATAAAAACACTGCAAGGCGAGCGCTCACGCGCTGCCGCAGCGCAGGCATAAGGAAGCTACGCAATGCCAAAACGTGTACTCACAGGAACAGTGGTTTCTGACAAAACTGACAAGACCGTCGTGGTCAGTGTCGAGCGTAAGGTGAAACACCCTCTTTATGGGAAAATTATCCGTCGTTCGAAAAAATATCATGCCCATGATGAAGAGAATAGCTTCAAAGCGGGTGAAGTGGTCCGTATTGAAGAAACACGCCCGATTTCGAAATTGAAAACGTGGAAAGTGCTTGATCGGATTGGTGGTACTGCCGAAGTCGATGTGCAGGACACAGCATCCGAAGTTGAAGCGGGTTAAGTTATTTTGAGCGGAACTGCTGGAGATATTCCAGTAAGCCAGGAAAGAAGGAACCGGATCTATGATCCAGATGCAATCAAATCTTGAGGTCGCTGATAACAGCGGTGCAAAGCGCGTTCAGTGCATCAAGGTGCTGGGCGGCTCTAAGCGTCGTTTTGCCAGCGTTGGCGACATTATTGTGGTGTCTGTCAAAGAAGCCGCGCCGCGCGGTCGTGTTAAAAAGGGTGACGTTCACCGTGCTGTTATCGTTCGCACTGCGAAAGATGTGCGCCGCGCTGATGGTACCGTTATCCGTTTTGACAGCAACGCAGCTGTGCTGGTCAACAAAAGCGATGAGCCAATCGGCACACGTATTTTTGGCCCCGTGGTTCGCGAATTGCGCGCCAAAAAGCATATGAAAATTATCAGCCTTGCTCCGGAGGTGCTCTAACCATGGGAATGGCGAAGATCAAAAAGGGTGACGAAGTCGTCGTCCTGTCCGGTAAGGACAAAGGTAAGACCGGTAATGTCACGCAAGTGATGCCGAAGGATGGCAAAGTGATTGTGTCTGGCGTCAATATGATCGCTCGTCACCGCAAGCCAACCCAGCAAAACCCACAAGGCGGCATTGACCGGTATGAAGCGCCAATGGCGATTTCAAAAGTGGCTGTTGCTGATCCTAAAGACGGCAAAGCAACCCGTGTCCGTATCGAAGAAAAAGACGGCAAGAAAGTCCGGGTAGCAGTGAAATCCGGGGAGGTTATCGATGGCTGAAGCTAAGTACACGCCGCGTATGCGCACCCGTTATGACGACGTCGTCGTTAAGGGCATGCAAGAGAAATTTGGCTACAAAAACCACATGGAAATCCCGCGCATCGAAAAGATCGTGATTAACATGGGTGTTGGCGAAGCCAGCCAGGACAAGAAAAAAGTAGCGACAGCTGCGGCCGAGATGGAAAAGATCGCTGGTCAAAAGCCTGTCATTACCAAAGCCAAAAAGTCCATCGCCAGCTTCAAGCTGCGTGAAGGTATGCCGATTGGTTGTAAAGTCACACTGCGCAAAGAGCGTATGTATGAATTTCTTGACCGTTTTGTGACCATCGCAATGCCTCGCATTCGTGACTTTCGTGGTTTGAACCCGAAAAGCTTTGATGGCCGCGGCAATTATGCAATGGGCTTGAAAGAGCAAATCGTATTTCCCGAAATCAGCTATGACTCCATCGATACGGTGCGTGGCATGGATGTGATTGTTACCACCACCGCGAAGACGGATGAAGAAGCGCTTGAATTGTTGCGCTTGTTCGGTTTCCCGTTCCCGCAGGAAGAAGAGCAGCAAGCCGCATAAGCGGACCTGTTGCATCATCTGAAATTTTTTGAAGGAAGGTGAACTTAAGTCATGGCGAAACTGAGTTCGATTAACAAAAACGAAAAGCGCAAGAAGCTGGTAAAGAAATATGCCGGCCAATATGCGAAATATAAAGCAATTGCTGCGGATACGTCATTGGACGAGTCCGAGCGTTTGATCGCACGTCTGAAAATGGCGGAAATTCCTCGTAACGGTAACCCGACACGTGTTCGCAATCGCTGCAACACCACTGGTCGTCCACGTGGATATTATCGCAAATTCGGCCTGTGCCGTATCGAGCTGCGTAATCTGGCCAACCGTGGCCTGATTCCCGGTGTAACAAAGTCAAGCTGGTAAGGATTAGAACATGGCTATGACCGATCCTTTGGGTGATATGCTCACCCGTATCCGCAACGGCCAACAGGCCAAGAAAGACAGCGTTGTTTCGCCGTCTTCCAAATTGCGCGCACGTGTCCTCGATGTTCTGCAACGTGAAGGCTACATTCGTGGCTATAGCGAAGAAGAGCTAGGCCGCCATAAAGGCCTGCGGATTGAACTGAAATATTTTGAAGGCGAGCCTGCGATTAAATCGGTTGCGCGCGTCTCCAAGCCGGGCCGCCGTGTTTACAGTGGTTCACAAGAATTGCCGACCGTTCGTAACGGTTTGGGCATCACCATCGTCTCGACACCAAAGGGCGTGCTTTCAGATAATGAAGCGCGTGACCAGAATGTCGGCGGCGAGGTTCTCGCGGAGGTATTCTGATTATGTCACGTATTGGCAAAAAAGCAGTATCTATGCCCGCTGGAGTTAGCGCGAATATCGCTGACGGCATTTTGGCGGTTAAAGGCCCTAAGGGTGAATTGACCATGCCAATGTCCGATGACATCTCTTATGAGATTGAAGGCGAAGGCGTGTTGGTAAAGCCGGCAAATGAAACAAAGCGTGCGCGCGCCTTTTGGGGTATGCAACGCACATTGGTGCAAAATCTGGTGACTGGCGTAACCGAAGGTTTTTCCAAAGTATTGGAAATTAACGGTGTTGGTTATCGTGCCAAAGTTCAGGGCAAGACGCTGAATATGCAGCTTGGTTATAGCCATGATGTAGATTTTGCGATCCCGGAAGGCATCGACATCAAAACGCCTGATCAGACCACCATTGAAATATCCGGCATGGATAAGCAGCAAGTTGGTCAGGTGGCGGCTGAGATCCGTCGCTGGCGTAAACCAGAGCCTTATAAAGGCAAAGGCATCAAATATCGCGGCGAGTATATCTTCCGCAAAGAAGGAAAGAAGAAGTAAGCCATGGCGAAACTTTCTTTATTCGAAAAACGCCGTCAGCGTGTCCGCACAATGCTTCGCAAGCAAGGTGGTGGCCGTGCGCGTTTGTCAGTTCATCGTACTGGCCGTCATATCTATGCGCAAATCATTGATGACGCTGCGGGTACAACATTGGCTTCTGCCTCTTCGCTTGAAAAAGGCGCAAAGAGCGCGGGCGCAACCTGCGAAGCGGCTGCGAAAGTTGGCAAAAGCATTGCTGCTGCTGCCAAGAAAGCCGGTGTCACAACGGTCGTGTTCGATCGTGGCGGTTTCTTATATCATGGTCGCGTCAAGGCGCTGGCTGATGCCGCACGTGAAGGCGGATTGGAGTTTTGATGATGGCAGATGAAGTAAACACAAGCGAAGCAGCCGCCAATCAGAGCGCTGAACAAGCTGCACCGGCAGCACCTACAGAGAATAAACCTCGTGGTAATCGCGGTGGTGGTCGTGGCGGCAATGATCGCGGTGGCCGTGGCCGTCGCAACGATCGCAACAAGCGTGACGAAGACAAGGGTGATGACCTGATTGAAAAGCTGGTCCACATCAACCGTGTTTCTAAGACGGTTAAAGGTGGTAAGCGTTTCGGTTTTGCTGCTCTTGTTGTTGTTGGTGACGGAACAGGCCGTGTTGGTTTTGGTCATGGTAAGGCGCGCGAAGTGCCAGAGGCTATTACCAAAGCAACCGCTGCTGCCAAAAAGAAGATGATCCGCGTTCCTTTGAAAGAAGGCCGCACATTGCACCATGATGGCAATGGCCGTTTCGGTGCTGGCAAGGTGACTGTTCGTTCAGCGCCTCCTGGAACCGGCATCATCGCTGGTGGCCCAATGCGTGCTGTTTTCGAAAGCTTGGGCGTTGCCGATGTTGTTACCAAATCTGTTGGTACATCAAATCCTTACAACATGATCCGGGCCACTTTTGAGGCACTGGGTGAACAGACCAGCCCCAAATCGGTTGCACAGCGTCGTGGCAAGAAAGTCACTGATTTGTTGGGCCGTGGTGGTGCTAGCGAAGCGGAAGCGAAAGCCGATGCTGAAGCGCTGGTCGAATAACAGTCTGGAGTAATTTGGCATGGCGAAAGCTGCTACAAAAACAGTGAAGATAAAGCAGATAGGGTCACCTATCCGCCGTCCAGCCTCACAGCGCAAAACGCTGATTGGTCTCGGACTGAACAAAATGCATAAGACGGTTGAGCTTGAAGATACCCCGGCAATTCGTGGTATGATTAAAAGCGTCAGCCACATGGTCGAAATCGTCGAATAAAGAGATAAAGAGGGCAGGTTATCCGATCTCCCCTCTTTATGTGCGACTAAAGCGAGAGCGAGTACACAATATGAAACTCAATGAAATTAAAGATAATGAAGGCGCACGCAAAGTCCGTCTTCGCGTTGGCCGTGGCATTGGTTCCGGCAAAGGCAAGACTGCGGGACGCGGCCAAAAAGGTCAAAAAAGTCGTTCCGGTGTAGCCATTAAAGGCTTTGAAGGCGGTCAAATGCCACTTCACATGCGTATGCCAAAGCGTGGATTTAACAATCCGTTCGGCAAAGACTATGCTGAAGTAAATCTTGGCATGATCCAGAAAATGATCGACGCTGGCAAGCTTGATGCCAAAGGCAAAATTGACCATGCGACATTGAAAGCTGCTGGCCTGGCACGTGGCGGTAAAGACGGTGTACGTCTGCTGGCCAAAGGCGAGCTGACCACCAAGAAAGTTAGCTTTGTTGTTGCTGGCGCATCTAAAGGCGCACTTGCTGCTGTTGAAAAAGCAGGCGGTAGCGTTGAAGTTCTGGTAAAAAAAGCAAAAGCTGACGCGGAATAAGCCTTATGGCTTGTCATATCGGGCAGTTATGCCGATATGATGTTTTGTAATGATGTGAACGCGGCTTTATGCCATATTCATTTCAATAGAATGCATCATATCGGTGCCAGCTGCACCGGTCGATAAAAGAGGTAATGTCCATGGCATCGCGTGCCGATAGTCCCGCTGCAAATTTCAGTCTTGCAAAATTTTCGCAAGCGACAGAATTGCGCAACCGTATCTGGTTCACTCTTGGCGCTCTCGTCATTTTTCGTCTTCTCAGCTATGTACCATTGCCAGGGATTAACCCCTCGGCTTTGGCCGAACTCGCTGAACAGACACAGGGCGGCGTTACCGATATTTTCAATGCTTTCTCTGGTGGCTCGCTTGAACGGATGAGCCTGATCGCACTGGGCGTCATGCCCTATATTACTGCGTCCATTGTTGTGCAACTTGGTGCGGCTTTGTCACCGACGCTTGCTGCCATCAAGAAAGAGGGCGAAAGCGGACGCAAGAAACTCAACCAATATACGCGCTATGGCACGGTTGGCCTGACAATGGTTCAGGGCTATTTTATTGCGCAAGGCCTAGAGACGTTCGCATCTTCTCAAGGTATTGCCGCTGTGGTGGAGCCTGGTCTGACATTCCGCATTGGTGCCGTGATCTCTCTGGTTGGCGGTACGATGTTCCTTATGTGGCTGGGTGAACAGATCACTAGCCGCGGTATCGGCAATGGTATCTCGCTTATCATTATGGCAGGCATTGTTTCGCAAATGCCGACATTTGTCTCGCAAATGTTTAGTCAGGGCCAAGAAGGCACAATTCCGGCATATCTGATTATCGGCATCATTGTGATGATCATTGGCCTGATTTTCTTCATTTGCTTCATGGAACGCGCTCAACGGCGCGTATTGATCCAATATCCCAAGCGCGCACAACAGCGTGGTGGTATGCAGGCAGAGCGTTCTCACTTGCCGCTAAAAATCAATACTGCTGGCGTTATTCCGCCAATCTTCGCGTCATCATTGCTTTTGGCGCCGCTGACTGTTTCACAATTTGCCGGCAACAATGTCGATACCAGCAGCACATGGGGCATCATCCTGCAGTGGCTTAACCAAACGCTGCAACATGGTGAGCCAGTTTACATGACGCTATATGCGATTGGTATTATCTTCTTCTGCTTCTTCTACACCGCAGTTGTCTTCAACCCTGAAGAAACGGCAGACAATTTGAAGCGCAATGGCGGCTTCATTCCTGGCATCCGTCCAGGCAAAAATACAGCGACCTATTTGGACTATGTTCTGACGCGTATCACGGTTGTTGGCGCTGCGTATCTCGCCTTTGTATGTGTATTGCCAGAATATGTGATTGCTCAGACCGGCATCCCGCTTTTCTTCCTTGGCGGTACAAGTTTGCTGATCGTTGTGAACGTAACTGTGGATACTGTCACCCAAATACAGAGCCATTTGCTGGCGCATCAATATGGTGACCTTATCAAAAAGGCGAAGCTCAAAGGACGGATTCGGTAATCCTGACCGTTTGAACTGGCCCATAGTCGAATAGGGGTAGCATAGGTGAATATCATTCTGTTGGGGCCTCCGGGCGCAGGTAAGGGCACACAGGCACAATTTCTGGTTGAAGACCGAAATATGGTGCAATTGTCCACGGGTGATATGCTTCGCTCTGCTGTTAAAGAGGGCACACCGGTTGGCTTAAAGGCCAAAGCTGTGATGGATGCAGGGCAATTGGTCTCTGATGAGATTGTTTCTGCATTGATTGGTGACGCTTTGGATAAGCTGGATACTGATACCGGCGTTATTTTCGATGGCTACCCCAGAACGGCTGCGCAAGCAGAATCGCTTGATGAATTGCTGGCGACACGTAATCGTTCATTGCAGCATGTTATAGAGCTGGACGTCGATGTCGATGCATTGATTGAGCGGATTACCGGGCGTTTTACATGCGCCAATTGTGGTGAAGGCTATCACGACACATTCAAAACGCCAGCAAAAGACGGTGTTTGCGACAAATGCGATGGGACGGAATTTAAGCGTCGGCCCGATGATAATGCAGAGACAGTGCGTAAACGGATGGAAGAGTATCGCGGCAAAACTGCCCCCATTCTGCCCATTTATGACAAGCGCGACATAGTTACGCGTGTCGATGGCATGGCGGATATGGCTAGCGTTCGCGTTGAAGTCGCGAAGGTTCTCGACAGCTAGAGCGCATATGCATATTGTCTCGACGACCGAGTGGAGGACGATATGAATCGATTATATAGCATTGCAAGATTGTCAGTAATGGCATTGACGGGAACGACAATCTTTGCCGTGAGCCCTGCCAGCGCTGAGATTGCAAAGCAGGATGATAATGGCTTTTTCATCACGCATGAAGTCGATGTCACCACTAGCCCTGATGAAAGCTATGAGATGCTGCGTGCCCCAGCAAAATGGTGGTCTGCGCAACATAGCTGGACAGGTGACGCGCAGAATTTCTATATGGATGCTCAGGCAACTGGATGCTTTTGCGAACTTATTCCTGCATCAACAGAGGGTGGTCCGCGCGGCAGTGTCGAGCATATGCGCATCGTTTATGCTGAACCTGGAAAAAGACTGCGTCTCACCGGCGGTCTTGGCCCGTTACAGGCTGAAGCTGTACAGGGCAGTTTGACAATTTCGCTCAAGCCCAACGCTAACGGCACAACCATTAGATTTGAATATGTCGTTGGTGGTTATATGCGTTTCCCTGTCGAGCAAATTGCGCCGGCAGTCGATACTGTCATTGGCGAACAGGTCAGCCGTTTGGGCGGGGTTTTGGGTATAGCTGAAGAAGCTTTAGTCGGTGATGACGATGTAGATTTTAAAACACCTATTGCCGAAGAGCCTGCAGGCCTGCCAGAAAGCACCGAAGATGAGGGTGAGGATTAATCAATCCGACACATCCAACAATATCTACAGAATAGAGAAAATTTCGCTATTTTTTTTGGCAAAAACAGCTAGATTTGCAATCTGTGCAGCGAGTCACACTTGGCCGCTAAACTTACATTATGGGTCGCGGCAAGGTACATGCTTTTGTACCATTATTCCTATTGGGGGAGAATATTATGGCCGTTACCGATCACGTTGATCTTGATACTTTTATCGAAGGCGTAAAACGTCGCAATCCAGGACAGCCTGAATTTGTGCAGGCCGTGCATGAGGTTGCGCAAGATATTTATGAATTTATCGGCGATAAGGAGCAATATCACTCCGCACAGATATTGCGCCGTATTGCGGAACCTGACCGTGTTGTGTCTTTCCGTGTTTGTTGGGAAGATGATAACCATAATATCCGTGTTCAACGTGGTTGGCGGGTGCAGAACAACAATGCGATTGGGCCATATAAAGGCGGTATCCGTTTCCACCCCAGCGTCACCGAAAGTGTGCTGAAGTTTCTGGCGTTTGAACAGACATTTAAAAACTCGCTGACCGGCCTGCCTATGGGCGGCGGCAAAGGTGGCTCCAACTTCAACCCTAAGGGCAAGTCTGATGCAGAGGTTATGCGCTTTTGTCAGTCCTTTATGACCGAATTATACCGTCATATTGGGCCAGATACTGATGTTCCTGCGGGTGATATTGGCGTGGGTGGCCGTGAAATTGGTTATATGTTTGGCCAATATAAACGCATCACCAATCGCTGGGAAGGCGTATTGACCGGTAAGGGTATAGAATATGGCGGCTCACAAATGCGGCCCGAAGCCACCGGCTATGGCGCGGTCTATTTCCTGCAAAATATGCTGAAACATCAAGACGATGCTGTGGACGGGAAAACCGCCATTATTTCCGGTTCAGGTAATGTGGCGACCCATGCTGCGGAGAAGATTACGCAATTGGGCGGCAAAGTGCTGACACTGTCAGACAGTGGCGGTTTCATTCATGACCCTGATGGCATTGATCAGGATAAGATTGACTGGATCAAGCACCTTAAAACCGTAAAGCGCGGCCGGATCAGCGAATATTGCGATGAGTTTTCTGGCGCCAGCTACCATGAGGGTGAACGCCCTTGGAGCGTCAAGGCCGATCTAGCCTTACCTTGCGCTACGCAAAATGAGCTGGATGGCGATGAAGCCAAGACCATGGTCGATAATGGTGTGATGGCTGTTTCAGAGGGCGCAAATATGCCAACCACTTTGGAAGGCGTAAAAGTCTTTCATGATGCGAAAATCATGTATGGCCCGGGCAAAGCGGCTAATGCAGGCGGCGTAGCCGTATCCGGTCTGGAAATGAGCCAAAATGCCGAGCGGATTAGCTGGGATCAGGAGCGGCTTGGCAATATGCTGACCGACCTGATGGAAGGTATTCATGAAAAATGTGTCGAATATGGCAAGGCAGATGGCGGCTATGTCGACTATGTTAAAGGTGCCAATATTGCCGGCTTCAAAAAAGTCGCTGACGCGATGTTGGCCTATGGCGTTGTCTGATCATATCGCCCCTGCCATACCCGTTTATCGTTATGATATGGTAGGGCAGGGGCAATGATCGCTCCATCGGCGCAAGTGCCTGCGAAATCGGTAAAGCCGCGCAAAAGCAAAGCGGCCATCACGATTGGCTGGGCTGAATATATTGATCTGCCCGATCTGGGGCTGATTGGCATAAAAGCGAAAATTGATACTGGCGCCGCGACATCATCATTGCACGCGACACGGATTACACCGTTTGAGCAGGATGGGCAGACATGGGTGGAATTCTGGTCGCGCGCACAAAAGGGTGAGCGGGCCAAACGGTTCCGTGCGCCTTTGCACAGCCAGCGCAAAATCAAAAGTTCAAATGGCTTAAGTGAATCACGCTATGTCATAGAAACCCAGATTGCATTGGGTGAGACAAGCTGGTTTGGCTATATAACGCTTGCTAATCGCAGCAATATGGCGTTCCCCATGTTAATAGGTCGCCGCGCCCTGCGCAGAGGCTTTCTGGTAAATTGCGCGCGCCGTTATGTACTGGGGCGCAAAGTGGAGAGCGACCAATGAAAATTGCCATGTTAGCGCGCAATGCCAATCTCTATTCGCATAAAAGGCTTGTGGAAGCTGCGGAGGAGAGGGGCCATAGCCTCGATATTCTTAACACTTTGCGATGCACCATGAATATTACGTCGCATCGCCCCACCGTATTATATGAAGGTGAGACGCTGACGGGTTATGATGCAGTCATTCCGCGCATTGGTGCGTCGATCACGCAATATGGTCTGGCCGTGCTGCGCCAATTTGAGATGATGGGCGTTTGGTCATTGAATGAGAGTGTGGCCATTGGCCGCAGCCGGGATAAATTGCGCTCCATGCAGATTTTCGCCAAACATGGTTTGGGGCTGCCAGTCACCGCTTTTGCGCATGACCCGAAACAGACCGAAGAGGTTATGAAAATTGTTGGCGGCGCGCCGGTTGTCATCAAACTGACCGAAGGCACGCAGGGCATTGGCGTGGTGCTTGGCGAAACCGACAAGTCGGCCAAGTCGGTAATAGAGGCGTTTCGCGGCGTTAATGTAAATATTTTGGTGCAGGAATTTATCAAGGAAGCCGGATCAAGCGATCTGCGTATCTTTGTTGTCGGCGGCAAAGTGGTTGCCTCCATGATGCGCACTGGCGCTCCAGATGATTTCCGTTCCAATCTGCACCGTGGCGGCAGCGCGAAATCAATAAAAATCACTCCTGAAGAGCGTTCAACAGCAGTGCGGGCAGCAAAAGTCATGGGGCTGAATGTTGCTGGTGTTGATTTGCTGCGGGCCAATCATGGACCAGTGATTATGGAGGTTAATTCCTCACCTGGCCTAGAAGGTATAGAAAATGCCACTGGTGTGAAAGTCGCAGACAAGATTATCGAATTTATCGAGAATAATTATCAACCCGGCAAAACCAAAACGCGCGGGAAAGGCTAGGTCGATAGGGGCTTAGGCTAATAGCTTAACCTCAAAGCCATTAGAGCAGCTCATCCTCGTCAAGCATATGCTGTTCATATTGCGGTTGATCGGGGTCTAGTGCGGATTGCATAATGGCTTGCACGCGTTCTTGCGCGGTTTCAGGCTGGTTGATCTCTGCGATATGGAACAATGCATCCCCCTGATTGACCACGGGCAGGGTAGAATGGCCGATGATAAGGCCATCATAAGGTGCGGTCAAAGCTTCGGGCTCTTCACCCAAAACATCTGTGACCAGCGCCAACACATCGCCTGCTGCAACAAAGTCACCTGATTTATACAGCCTTTTGGTGATGCCTCCGCGCGGTGCGCGCAGCCATTTTGTTTTTCTTGCATGGGCTGGTTTGGCCTGATTAGGCTCGACAATATCTTGCGGCAACATTTCTAAAGCGGCCAATACGCGCAATATGCCAGCGGCGCCAATTTGCACCGAGAAACGATCAAAGCGCTTGGCTTCTCCGGTTTCTAACAGCAATATATCAACTTTCTTCTGGCTGGCTATTTCGCGCATGGAACCGGGCCGCAATGGCGATTCAATAATGGCGGGCGGCCCAAATGCCTCGGCCAAGATCTTGAGTTTCTCTGACCCAGCCGCATGGCGAATTTGCGGCAGGTTATAACGATGCTCAGCAGCCGAATGGATGTCGATGCCCATATCGGAGCGTTCTAAAACTTCGGTCAGGAATATATGCGCCAATTGACCAGCCAAAGAGAATTTTGGCCCACCCGGAAAGGACCGGTTCAAATCTCGCCGATCAGGCAGATAGCGACTGCGCGCCATAAAGCCATAAATATTAACGGTGGGCGCAATGATAAGGGTGCCAGAGAGAATGTGCGGATCAAGCAACGGCATGATCTCACGAATAATCGCGGTGCCGATAATCTCGTCACCATGGATGGCGGCGCTGATGAAAAATACCGACCCGGGCTTAGCGCCATGTATGATGCGCAAATTCAGTGAGGCTTCTATGCCGGATGCCAATGCGCTGACGGGCAGCGCAACATTAGCGACACTGCCTGGGCTGATAATATGTCCGGCAATGGCGAAGTCTTGAACAACGGCCATTAGCTGTCGCGATTATATTGAGAGAAGGGCACGCTTGAACCAGTGCTGGATTTCAGCTTTGGCCGGCTTGCCAAATCGCCCTCACTCATAATCAGATCGCGCATCTCATCGCGCTTTTCATGAATTGATGCGATGATTGGGCCCATGGGGACTCCCACACGTTCCAGCACAGCTTCGGATAATTGCAATGAGCTTTCCAATGTCTCAGGCACAGCAAGCGTGGCACCTGCACGATAGAGATCAGAGGCATTGCCGGTATCTCGCGCACGCGCAATGATGGGCAAGTCAGGCAACCATCCACGAACTTTTTTGACCAATCGCGCAGACAATATGGGCTCGTCCATGGTGATGATAAGTGACTTTGCATGGCCCAACCGCAATCGATCCACAATCTCTGCATGCGACACATCCCCATAA
Source organism: uncultured Sphingomonadaceae bacterium (assembly GCA_947503245.1). GTDB lineage: Bacteria > Pseudomonadota > Alphaproteobacteria > Sphingomonadales > Sphingomonadaceae > Alterisphingorhabdus. The sequence goes on along the minus strand of CANNCV010000002.1, from coordinate 212,216 downwards.
ATGACATTAAAGCCGCGCCGCTGCGCACTGGCGACAGTGTCTATATCGGATTCTACTGCAACATACGCCTGACCATGTTTTTGCAGCATCTCTGCAACCATCACGCCGACGCGGCCAAACCCGAAGATCACGCTGCGCTCGGCATCAGTTTCTTCGATCAAGCCAGTATCATAACCCGCCATTTCAACACGCCGTGCGGCAATGTGGCCAGCACGTGCCAGCAAGGGCGTTATGGTCAGGCCAATGGCAGTTACAATCTGCCAAAATTGCGCCGTTGATGCATTGATGAGCTGTGCCTGTGCGGCCGCAGCCAACACGATCAATGTTGTTTCAGATGGACTGGCCATCAGCATTCCTGCCTCAGCAGCGGTTCCTCGTGCAGCGCCGGCAAAGCGCAGAAGCGAGCCGGTTACCAATGCTTTGACGATAACAACGCCGGTAACCGCCAGACTGAGCTCAAACCAGTTTGCAACAATAACGCGCAGATCAATGCTCATACCAATAGTGATAAGGAAAACACCCAGCGCCAGCCCCTTAAACGGCGCGGTAATGACTTCCACTTCATCCTGATACTCGGTCTCTGCAATCAATAAGCCAGCCAGCAATGCGCCCACAATGGGTGAAAGCCCGACTGCAGCCGTAGCCAGGCTGGCGATAATAACGACCAATAGGCTTGCTGCCAGAAAGAGTTCCGGACTTTTCGTGCGTGCGGCCTGCGCAAACAGGCGGGGCAGGGCGATGCGTCCGAAAACAAGCAAGACCGCTATCACCAGTCCACCTTGCCACAAAATGGTCGCCAGCCCGGACAAGCCATCAGATTCAGCATAGGGCGCCAATGCACCTAGCAGGAAGATGATGGGAATGATGGCAATGTCTTCAAACAGCAACATAGAAAGTGCTGCTTTACCGACAGGAGAGGTGGTTCCCGACATGGGCAGAACCAATGCAGTCGAGGACAGTGCTAGAGCTAGACCCAAGCCAATTGCCCCGTCCCATCTTTGCCCATAGGCATAAAGCGCAAAGCCAATCAGTAAGGCGGATAGCAGCAATTCGCCTGCACCAACGCCGAAGACAAGCTTACGCAGAGACCATAGACGTTTGAAAGATAGCTCCAGCCCGATGGTAAACAGCAATAATATGATGCCAAATTCGGCATAAGGGGCAATGCGTTCGGTATCAGAAATTGTGATATGGGAAAGCCATGGATAGTCCGCAGCCAAAGAGCCAAGGCCAGCAGGCCCGACCAATATGCCAACAAGGATGAAACCGATAATTGGGGTTATTCTAAACCGCGCAAAAGCAGGTATAACCAATCCGGCAGCGCCAAGCACCACCAAAGCATCAGACATACCTTCTATTTGAAAATCACCGGCCATAAATGTTCATTGCCGCAAAGCAGAATACAAGTCAGCAAAAATGCAGTCGCATGGGCAACAAAGTTGCAATCAGTTAAGGAAATGATGACGGAGCGGGGAGCATTGGCCCCCAGTCGCTCCGCTCAAAGATCAGATTAAGACCAGCTCGCCATTTCTTTTTCAAGATTTTCCACAATCGCTTCAAAAAACTGGCCTGTAGTTGACCAATTTTGCTCCGGACCGATGAGGATGGCCAAATCTTTGGTCATATTGCCGTTTTCAACGGTTTCGATGCAGACACGTTCCAATGTTTCGGCGAAGCGAACCACTTCCGGTGTTTCGTCAAACTTGCCGCGATACATGAGGCCGCGTGTCCATGCGAAAATGGATGCGATCGGGTTGGTTGATGTCGCTTTGCCTTGCTGGTGCATACGATAGTGACGTGTCACTGTGCCGTGCGCAGCTTCGGCTTCAACCGTCTTGCCATCGGGGGTCATCAACACAGATGTCATCAGGCCAAGAGAGCCAAAGCCCTGCGCCACAGTATCGGACTGCACATCGCCGTCATAATTCTTACACGCCCAAACGAACTTGCCGCTCCACTTCATGGCGCTGGCGACCATGTCGTCAATCAAGCGGTGCTCATAAGTGATATTGGCTTCTTCAAACTTCGCTTTGAACTCGGTTTCAAAAACTTCTTCGAACAAATCTTTGAAGCGGCCGTCATAAGCTTTCATGATAGTGTTCTTGGTTGAGAGATAAACCGGCCAGCCACGATTAAGGCCGTAATTCATAGAAGCCCTTGCAAAATCACGGATACTGTCATCCAGATTGTACATCGCCATGGCGACACCGGGGCTAGGGAATTTAAACACTTCCAGATCAATGGACTCGCCATCTTCACCGTCAAACACCAGACGCAAAGTGCCCGGGCCAGGGATTAATGTATCGGTTGCACGATATTGGTCACCAAAGGCATGGCGGCCAACAACAATCGGGTCTGTCCAGCCCGGAACCAAGCGCGGTACATTATCAATCACGATAGGTTCACGGAACACAACGCCGCCAAGAATGTTGCGGATAGTGCCATTAGGTGACTTCCACATTTTCTTGAGGCCAAATTCTTCAACCCGTGCTTCGTCAGGAGTGATAGTGGCACATTTAACGCCAACACCATGCTCTTTAATAGCATTTGCGCAATCTACGGTGATGCGGTCATTTGTCTCGTCACGTTTTTCAACAGAAAGATCATAATATTTCAGATCGATATCGAGATAGGGCAGAATTAACCGTTCGCGGATCCATTCCCAGATGATGCGCGTCATTTCATCGCCGTCAATTTCGACGACCGGGTTTTTCACCTTGATTTTAGCCATGAATAATCTTTCCTGTTCATAAATTCGGGAGGATTCGTTTGTTGAAAACCTCTTAGCAAAGCCCGCACCTTAATCAACTGCTGCGCAAACATATTGATATAGTATCGATCACGCACGCGCACGGGGTAAATATCCCTGCGAACTTTATGGCGAGAAAGTGCAATGACTGTTGTAACCGTATAAAACAGCTATTAGTAAGAATGCTATGGCAAATGAAATTCTTGATAATAGCGGCAAAGGTCTTGCGGAATGGCGGTTTCCGTCAGTTCACCCTGAAGGCCGCAAGTTCGCACTGATTGCCGGCGGCATTACGCTGGCTTTTTTTCTGTTGGGATGGAGCCTTTTGGCATGGCCCATGGTGGGTATAACGGCATGGGTGGCGGCGTTTTTCCGTGATCCGGAGCGTGTAACCATTATTGACCCGCAATATATCACGGCGCCGGCGGATGGTTTGGTTACCTTGATACAGCAAGTGCCCGTGCCCCCCGAATTGGTAGGGCCAGATGCGCTTGGCGATGAGCCTATGACGCGAGTGTCCATTTTTATGAGTGTCTTTGACGTTCATATCAATCGCGCGCCAATTGGCGGGACGGTCAAACGTGTTGTGTATATTCCAGGCAAATTTTTGAACGCTGACCTTGATAAGGCGAGCGAAGATAATGAGCGGCAACATATCCTGATAGAGCGTGATGATGGCGTTCGCATTGGTTTCACCCAAATCGCTGGGCTGGTGGCGCGCCGTATCGTTCCTTTTGTTAAGGACGGCGATGTGGTTGCTGCTGGTCAGCGAATCGGTCTTATACGTTTTGGCAGCCGTGTTGATGTCTATTTACCGGCAGGGACCATGCCGCGTATCGTCAAAGGACAAAGAATTGTGGCTGGTGAAACCGTGCTGGCGCAATTGACGATGACTCCGCAATTGGAAGGCGTGAAACATTGATGCGTGAGCCTCTCGGTCCTCGTTCTTATCAGGACCATGAGACAGATTGCCGCCACAAGCGGATATTCTTTCCTTTGCTTGAACGGCAATCTGGGCAATAAACATACGCCAATGGCAAAGAAACCTATCATGAGGGGGTATAGTCCGCGGCGTGGTGCGCGCAGATTGCGGCTGCTACAGCGCAGACGTGGCCTGCCTATACGATCGGTCTTGCCCAATGCTGTTACAGTTATGGCGATGTGCTTTGGCCTGACGGGTATACGCTTCGCTTTTGAGGAAAATTGGCAAATGGCGATAGGCGCTATTGTTATTGCCGGTGTTCTTGACGGCATTGACGGTCGTATCGCGAGGCTGATGAAAGGCGAGAGTCGTTTTGGCGCTGAACTGGATTCATTATCTGATTGCATTGCCTTCGGTGTGGCACCGGCCTTGGTCATCTACCTTTGGTCATTGAACAATATGGAAAAATTGGGCTGGGTTTTTGCACTGACTATTGCCGTTGGTTGCGCATTGCGCTTGGCCAGATTTAATGCCCAGATTGATGTTGATGAAGAACAGCCGCACAAATCTGCTGGCTTCTTAACAGGCATTCCGGCGCCCGCTGGGGCAGGTGTGGCCTTTGTGCCCTTTTATCTATGGTTTGTTACAGATAATCCGTTGTTCCGCGAGGTATGGATCGTTGCGCCATGGACTGCATTAATTGCATTTTTGATGATTTCAAATGTAGCGACATTCAGCTGGACATCACTGCGGCTACGCAGAAATATTCGACTTGAGGCTATTGCCATTACTGCCCTGCTAGGGACTGCCATGATAACGGCCCCATGGTGGACGTTGATCTTTATCAGTGTGGTTTATCTCGCTCTAATTCCTGCTGGAATGGTGAGCTATGCAAAGGTTAAGCGGCGGCTTGCAAATCGATAAGCATGTTCTCGCTGTGAACATTTGATGAAAGCCCATTAGATTGGCCATTATGGACAAGCGTTAATTTTGGCGTCCGGAAACGCTGAGGCCGGGTTGATACCTTGGGCTGTGCCCGTTGCTGCACTTTTACAGAATGGTGCGCGATCGCGACTTTATAATTCATGACATTGTTCAAAGCGGATGCGCCATATTGCCGCACAGTGATGATGCCAAAAACCATGGCTGTGGCAAGCGATGCAACAAAAAAACCAGCGACCAAAAATATATTCATTTTTTTATCCTTCCGGCATTTATCACCGCCAATTTTCAATATGGCGGTAACGTCATGCACTTACCCGACAATACGCATAAACATTGTAAATGGTTTCATTCACTACGAATTGATACCAATGATCCTGCTATGAGCACTTTATGTACTTATAATGTTCTCACTGTCAATATTTTTCTTATGGGAGGATTTGCGTTAGAATATGTCGCTCTTGGCCGCAGCAAAACATGACCCGGGCGGATAATAGGCAAAGGCGTGAAGAGTTGGCGGATAGAGGGCGTTATGTTTTTTGATAAAAATACTGGATTTTGCTGAAAAGGGTGGTAAGAGCGCCGCATTCCACATGACGGACAACATATTCCGGTGCCCATTTGGGTTACCTGTCTGTCAGAGGTATAACCGGAAGGAGAAATATTATGGCGGCACTTACCGTCACGATGCAGCAATTGATCGAGGTCGGAGCACATTTCGGCCACCAAACCCACCGTTGGAACCCACGTATGAAGCCGTATATTTTCGGCTCACGCAATGGCATTCACATTCTTGACCTATCACAATCTGTTCCGCTCTTTGCGCGGGCTTTGGAATTTGTTTCAGCGACTGTTGAAGCTGGCGGCAAAGTTCTCTTTGTTGGTACTAAGCGTCAGGCGCAGGAGCCCATTGCAGAATGTGCTCGTTCATGCGGCCAGCACTTTGTAAACCATCGCTGGCTTGGCGGTATGTTGACCAACTGGAAAACTATTTCCAACTCTATTAAACGTCTAAAAACTCTTGAAGAGCAATTGGGCGGCGAAACATCTGGCCTGACCAAAAAAGAAGTTCTGCAACTGACACGTGAGCGTGACAAGCTGGAACTCTCTCTGGGCGGCATCCGCGATATGGGCGGTATTCCGGACGTAATGTTCGTGATCGACGCTAACAAAGAAGATTTGGCCATTAAAGAAGCCAATGTTCTGGGCATTCCAGTGGTTGCGATCCTTGATTCCAACACAGACCCTAGCAACATCGCATTCCCGGTACCGGGCAATGATGATGCTAGCCGTGCCGTGCGTTTCTATTGTGAAGCCATTGCATCTGCATCAACCAAAGGCGGCGCATCTGCAGCAGCGCAAAGCGGTGCGGATCTAGGCGCAGCGGCTGAGCCACAGGCGGAAGCTATTTTGGAAACACCTGCAGCGGAAGCGGCACCTGCTGCTGAAGCACCAGCAGAAGCAGCGCCAGAAGCTGCATCCTAATTTTCGGTTTCTTGCGGCGGGCTTTATAGTCTGTCGCAAACCGGAACAGGAAATTAATAAAGCTGCCGTGCCGGTCTTATGTCTGGTGCGGCACTTTCGCGAAAATGACACAAGATGCGCTTATAGCGCGTGAACATTGTACGGGCTGCATTTCAATGGCCCATCAAAATAAGGAAGAACATTCATGGCGATTACAGCTGCAGCAGTGAAAGAACTGCGTGAACGGACCGGTGCTGGCATGATGGATTGCAAAAAAGCGCTGGCGGAAACAAATGGCGACCTTGAAGCGGCCGTTGACTTTCTGCGTGCCAAAGGCTTGGCAGCGGCGCAGAAGAAATCTAGCCGTACAGCGGCTGAAGGTCTGGTTGGTGTGGCCGTTAACGGCACAAAAGGTGTTGCTGTTGAAGTGAACAGTGAAACTGACTTTGTTGCAAAAAATGATCAATTCCAAGACTTTGTCCGCTCAGTCACACAGACAGCACTAACCAATGAAGCAGCCGATATCGACGCTTTGTCAGCCATGGATTATCCAGGCGGCGGCACGATTGCTGAAAAACTGACAAACAATATCGCAACAATCGGCGAAAACCAGTCGTTGCGCCGTTTGAAGCATGTTGCGGTTAGCCAAGGCACCGTGGTTTCTTATGTTCACAACGCAGCAGCTGACAGCCTCGGCAAAATTGGCGTGCTGGTTGCTTTGGAAGGTGATGCACCTGTTGACGCCATGGATGCGCTGGGCAAGCAATTGGCTATGCACATTGCGGCTGCTTTCCCGCTGGCATTAAATGCCGATGGTTTGGATCAAGACGTGCTTGAGCGTGAGCGTGGCGTTGCGCGTGAAAAAGCTGCTGAATCAGGCAAGCCACCAGAAATCGTTGAGAAAATGGTTGAAGGTTCGATCAAGAAATTCGCCAAAGAAAATGCTCTGCTCAGCCAGATTTTTGTCATGGACAACAAAACGCCGGTTGCGGATGTTGTTGCTGCGGCTGCTAAGGATGCTGGCGGATCGATCGCTTTGGTTGATTATGTCCGCTTCCAGCTTGGTGAAGGCATTGAAAAAGAAGAGAGCGATTTCGCTGCAGAAGTTGCGGCAGCGGTTGGCAGCTAATCACTGTAACTGTTAGCATTTCACATTTGCTGACGGTTAGGACGGTATAAGGGCTATCTTGCCCTTGGCACGTGTCTAACCTGGCTCTATGCTATGGCCAAATATTACGCGGTCTGCTTGCTAAAACGCTTGCAGGCCGTGTATTGTAACCAAATACTGTTCTTTGCCAAATGCTGCCTTTTGAATGTGAGCCTTATGACAACACCAAGATTTTCCCGAATATTGCTAAAGCTTTCCGGTGAAGCCCTGATGGGCGATGGTGCCTTTGGCATTGACCCTGAAACGGTGCAGCGCATGGCGCAGGAAGTGAAAGCGGCAAAGGATTTTGGTCACCAGATATGTCTGGTCATAGGTGGCGGGAATATTTTCCGCGGTATGGCCGGTGCAGCTAAAGGCATGGACCGTGCGCAGGCCGACTATATGGGCATGCTGGCAACGGTCATGAATGCGCTGGCTATGCAAAATGCGCTGGAACAGCTTGGTGTGCAAACCCGCGTACAATCGGCCATTCAAATGGATCAAGTGTGCGAACCCGTAATCCGCCGCCGCGCAGTGCGCCATTTGGAAAAAGGCCGCATTGTCATTTTTGCAGCCGGTGTTGGCAGCCCTTATTTCACCACCGATAGCGGCGCCGCCTTGCGTGCGGCTGAAATGAAGTGCGATGCTTTGTTTAAGGGCACCAGCGTTGACGGCGTTTATGACAGTGACCCCAAAACAAATGCTGATGCGGTTCGCTTTGATACTGTTTCCTATACAGATGTGCTGGCCAAGGATTTGCGGGTGATGGACGCAAGTGCCATTGCACTATGCCGTGATAACGCTATTCCTATCGTCGTGTTCTCCATCCGCGAGCGTGGCAATCTTGCCAATGTTCTGGCAGGCGATGGCGTTTCAACGATTGTCGAGTAACATTTTTTCATAATCAATCTTACCAGGAGAGACCGGACGATGGCGCAATATGACAAAGCGGATCTGGAACGCCGCATGAAGGGCGCAGTTGAATCGCTGAAAGGCGATTTGTCTGGTTTGCGCACTGGCCGGGCCAATATCTCACTATTGGACCCTGTGACTGTTGAAGTTTATGGCTCCAATATGCCGCTCAATCAGGTTGCCACTGTATCGGTGCCAGAGCCGCGGATGCTTTCGGTGCAAGTCTGGGACAAATCAAACCTGACTCCGGTGGAGAAAGCCATTCGTACCGCAGGGCTGGGGCTTAACCCTATTGCTGATGGTCAGGTTCTGCGTCTGCCTATTCCTGATCTGACCGAAGAGCGCCGCAAAGAGTTGGCCAAGCTGGCTGGTCAATATGCGGAAAAAGCGCGTATCGCAGTGCGCAATGTACGCCGTGATGGCATGGACATGATCAAAGCTGATGAGAATAAGAAAGAAATCGGCGAGGATGATGCCAAGAAGCTAAGCGCCGAAGTGCAGAAGCTGACCGATGAGATGATTACAGCGGTTGATGCCGCTGCGGCGGATAAGGAAAAGGAAATATTGAGCCAGTGAGTGATGCTGGTGAAGGACGGGAAGGGCAACCTTCCTCCCTGTCCTCTGAGGCGGGACATATTGACGAATCTGCTCGGCATACAGCTTTGGCCTCCGATGAGGGTTTTGCGCATAATGTCCGCCATGCAGCCATTATTATGGATGGTAATGGCAGATGGGCAAAAAAGCGTCATTTGCCGCGCGCAATGGGGCATAAAGCAGGTGTAGAGGCCGTACGCCGCACCATCCGTGCGATGGAAGATTTCGGGCTTGAAGCACTTACTCTTTATGCTTTTTCATCGGAAAACTGGAAGCGATCTGAAGAAGAGGTTAGCGACCTTATGGGGTTACTGCGCTTTTACATCAAACAGGATGTTGAAGAGCTGGTCGCCAACAATATACGTCTTCATGTTATCGGCAATTATAAGGCAATGGCGCCTGATATCGTTAAGATGATTGATAAGGTGCTGGAGCGTACGGCGAACAATACAGGCACAATTTTGGCGGTGGCGCTTAATTATGGTGGGCAAGATGAAATTTTGCGTGCTGCACGCGGCTTTGCGCAAAAGGCGGCAATAGGCGAAATTGTTCCCGAGGATATTACCGAAGCGCATATGGCCTCTGCCTTGGATACTGCAAAATTGCCGCCACTTGATCTTATCATCCGCACATCAGGTGAGCGTAGGCTCTCCAATTTCCTGTTGTGGCAGGCAGCATATGCAGAGCTTTATTTCACAGATACGCTATGGCCGGATTTTGGCGGCGATCATCTCAAGGCCGCATTGCAGGATTTTGCAAGTCGTGATCGTCGATATGGCGGGCGCTAATTTGTGAGCAATATTGCCAAAAATAGTGACTTGCCTCTGCGTGCCGTTTCAGGGGTAATCATGGCGGCTATTGCTTTGCTGGGCATATGGATTGGCGGCGCCGTATTTACCTTGGCCGTCTCGCTTATAGGTATTGGGATATATTGGGAATTTGCGGCCTTGGTGCGCAAGGGCGGCAATGGCAATTTTCCTGCTGTTCCTGCTTATATACTGGGCGCAATATATATCGGCTTGGCCGTCATCACCTTGATTTTCTTCCGTCACAAAGATGATAGCGGCTTAGAGACATTGTTCCTACTATTGGTCGTTGTGGCGACAGATGTTGGCGCATATTTTGCCGGTCGCGCTTTGGGCGGCCCTAAGCTGGCACCGCGTATCAGCCCCAACAAAACCTGGGCTGGCCTGATCGGCGGCATGGTAGCGGCGACAATAGTCTGGACAGGGTTTAATATCGCAACAAATGGGCAAGCACTGCATATCGCACTTGTGGGCGGCGCTTTGATGGCATTCGTCGCGCAAATGGGTGACTTGCTGCAAAGCGCGATGAAGCGCCGTGCGGGTGTGAAAGATAGTGGCACAGTCCTGCCCGGGCATGGCGGCCTGTTTGACAGGGCAGATGGTATGGTAGCCGTATTTTTTGTTGTAGGGCTTACCCATATCACTTTGATATTACAGTATTTTGGAATTGCAGGATTTCTTGGTTTATGAATGCACCGCGCTCCATTTCTATCTTCGGTGCAACTGGTTCAGTTGGACAATCCACGCTCGACCTAATCCGATCCAACCCGTCAGAATATCGTGTTATAGCCCTGACGGCGCATAATAATGCTGAAGAACTTGCCAAACTGGCGCGAGAATTTGACGCTGAAATCGCTGTTATCAGTGATCCGGCCTATCTCGGCCTATTGCAGGATGCGTTGTCAGGAACCAAAATCGCAGCGAGAGCAGGAGAGGCGGCTCTTGTCGAGGCGGCATCGCGTGATGATGTTGACTGGACTATGGCCTCAATAGTCGGCTGTGCAGGGCTTGCACCGACTATGGCATCGCTGAAACAGGGTCGCTGTGTTGCCTTGGCGAATAAGGAAGCGCTTGTTTCGGCAGGTGCATTGATGATGGCTGCTGCGCGGGAAAGTGGAGCGACATTGCTTCCGGTTGATTCTGAGCATAATGCCATTTTTCAGAGCCTTCAGGGCGGCGATATTTCCGAGGTCGAATCAATTATATTGACGGCAAGTGGCGGCCCATTTCGCGGCCGGACACAAGATGAGCTGCGCCATGTAACGCCTGCACAAGCTGTTGCGCATCCCAATTGGGATATGGGCGCAAAGATCAGTGTTGATTCGGCAACTATGATGAACAAAGGGTTGGAACTCATTGAAGCACATCACCTTTTTCCGGTGGGTCTTGAGAATATTTCCATCCTTGTTCATCCGCAATCGGTCATTCATTCAATGGTAGAGTATAAGGACAGGTCGGTTCTGGCGCAGTTGGGCTCGCCCGATATGCGGATACCGATAGCACATGCACTGGCGTGGCCGCGCCGCATGGCGACCAATTGTGAACGGCTGGATCTGGCAAAAATCAGCAAACTTGAATTTCAAGAGCCAGATCAGACAAATTTTCCGGCCACCGCGATAGCGCGCTCTGCAATTGCTGCTGGCGGTGCCAGCCCGGCCATTATGAATGCCGCCAATGAAGTGGCGGTAGCGGCGTTTTTGGATGGTAAAATCGGTTTTCTTGATATTGTAAGTGTTGTTCAGGATGCACTGAGCCGCTTTGCTCCTGATGCTCCCAAAACTATTGATGATATAATGGCGATTGATGGGGAGGCACGTTTGGTTGCGGAAACCCTCTGTCAAGACATCGCCAGTACATCTTAGGCTTGATAGATATCGGCTAAGGAAAAGCTATTGACTGATAATCCAGGAATATTGTTGACGATTGTGGCGTTTTTGCTGCTGCTTGGGCCATTGGTATTTGTCCATGAAATGGGGCATTATCTTGCGGGTCGTTGGTGCGGTGTGAAAGCGGATGCCTTTTCCATAGGCTTTGGCAAAGAGATTGCCGGATGGACTGATAAACGTGGGACACGCTGGAAAATAGGTTTGCTGCCATTGGGCGGTTATGTGCAATTTGCCGGCGATATGGACCCGGCCAGTCGCGCTGACCCTGATTGGCTGGCATTGCCTGATAAAGAGCGTAATCAGACATTTCAGTCAAAGTCTCTTGGGCAACGCGCCTTTATCGTATTTGCCGGACCAGCCATTAATTTTATTGCTGCGATATTGATTTTTGCCGGTCTAGCTCTTGTTAATGGGCAGCCCGTTACGCCTGCTATTGTTGAAAATGTTCTGCCTGATTATCCTTCTGCACAGGTTTTTGAACCAGGCGACAAAATCACAGCTATTGATGGCCGTCAGGTGGAGGTTTTGCCAGATGTCAGCCAATATATAACCTACCATCCCGGCCGCGATGTCCGCATTACGTTTGAACGCGATGGCGTCTCTCAAACCATTGATTATACAATCGCAGCAGAAAAATTTCGTGACAGATTTGGCAATGAATTTTCCCGCGGTGTTATTGGTTTTGATCCGGTTGATCCGGAATATCAGCCGATTGAATTTTGGGAGGCACCGATTGTTGGCGTGAAGGCGACGATTGATACCTTGGAAAATATGATAACCGGTCTTGGCCAGATTATCACTGGAGTGCGGTCCGTGCGTGAACTGGGCGGCCCGCTGAAAATCGCGCAAATTTCAGGCGAATGGCTGAACGCTGGCATTGAACCCTTCATTGTTTTGATCGCGCTTATCTCAATTAACTTAGGGTTCATCAACTTGCTGCCAATTCCTATGCTCGATGGCGGGCATCTGATGTTTTACGGCATAGAAGCCGTCCGCCGAAAACCAACTGACGCGGCGGTGCAGGAATGGGCCTTTCGCATGGGGTTGGTGCTGGTACTCTGCTTCATGGTTTTTGTAACTGTGAATGATTTGGTGTCTTTTGGCCTGTTGGGGCGATAGTTCGGGTTGATTGATTGCTGTCAATAGGGCAGTAGGCTGCGCAGTTAGATTGATACGCAAAATAGGGGCGTATTTATGATTGGGGTTATTTGGTGAGTGCATCTAAACTTACGGACGCAAAAGTCCGACTGATTGTTCCGCTTCTGGCAGGCACAATTTTGTCTGGTATGCCATCAATTGCGGCGGCACAGCAAAACGCTGGAACGCAAGAGGCGAACCCGCAACCGGCTGCTGTGCCTGTTGTGGCCGCGCCAAAGGCTGATGTGATACGTTCGATAACGGTCAACGGGTCGCAGCGTTTGGAACCAGATACCATCCGTTCCTATATTCGCCTGCGCATTGGTGATGAATATAGCCAGACTGCTGCTGACCAAGCGTTGAAAGATCTTTTTGGCACTGAGTTGTTTGCTGATGTATCAATCCGCAATAATAGCGGTGCGGTGATCATTGACGTTGTTGAAAACCCTGTGATCAACCGGATTATTTTGGAAGGTAACCGGCGTTTGAAGGATGATAAAATCCTTCCTGAAATTCGCTTGTCACCACGCCAGATATTTACACCAACAAAAGTACGTGCCGACGTTGCTCGGATTATTGAGCTATATAAACGCCAAGGCCGTTTTGCCGCCACTGTAACCCCAAAACGGGTGGAGCAGGACCAGAACCGCGTTGATATTGTTTACGAGATCACAGAAGGCCCGCGTTCAAAAGTTCGTCAAATCAATATTATTGGCAATGAAGTTTTTTCTGACAGCAAGATTCGCGGTGAGATGGTGACGAAACAGTCGCGGTTTTTCCGTTTCTTTAGCTCCGGGGATACATATGACCCGGATAAACTGGCATTTGACCAACAGAATCTGCGTATCTTTTATCTGACTCAAGGCTATGCCGATTTCCGCGTTGTGTCTGCGGTCGCCGAAACTACTCCGGATAAAAAAGACTTTATCATCACATTCGTGGTTGAAGAGGGTGAAAAATACACCTTTGGCGATGTTGCGGTCACCAGTGAAATTCGCGACTTTGACGGCGAGACGCTTCAGCAGCGATTATCGATGAAAACTGGCGATCCATTTAACGCCAAGCAGGTTGAAGATACAGTAGAACAATTGAGCGAAACGGCCGGTTTGTTCGGCTATGCATTTGCCAATGTTAATCCGCGCTTCCGTAAGGATCGTGAAAATCTGCAAATGAATGTGACGTTTGAGATTGCAGATTCTGACCGTGTTTATGTCGAGCGTATTGATATTAACGGCAATACGCTGACTCAGGATAAAGTTGTCCGCCGTGAGTTTCGTTTGAACGAAGGCGATGCTTTTAACAGCTTTCAGGTCAGACGCTCTACCAACCGAATCAACTCACTGGGATATTTTCAGGAAAACCTTGAAGTTCAACAAAAAGAAGGCAGTCAGTCTGATAGGATTATTCTTGAGGCCAATGTGCAGGAGCGTCCAACGGGCGAGCTGCAATTGTCTGCTGGTTTTTCCAGCATTGAGAATTTCATTATACAAGCTTCTATTCGTCAGCGCAATTTCCGCGGCAAAGGTCAAACTTTGGGCGCCAGCGTTGACTGGTCGCAATTTAGGCGGAGTGTTCAGCTAAGTTTTACCGAACCCTATCTTTTTGATCGTAACATCTCAGTCGGCGCGGATATTTTTCGCCGTGACTTGAGCAGTTTTAACTTTAATAACCAGGATACAAATACAACATTCTCGCAGCTCTCAACCGGTGCTTCCATCCGTGTCGGCGCGCCGCTCACAGAATTTTTGTCGCTCTTGCTACGCTATAATCTGGTTGTTGATGACGTAACGCTTGATGAAAACTTGTTTTTTGCCGATCTTGATGGTGACGGCGATACAGAATGTAATCCGCAAGCAGCAGGCTTTTTCCTCTGTGATGCCATTGGTTCTAGAACAACATCTTCACTTGGTTTTTCGCTTGTTTATAGCGATTTGAACAATGGCTTCCGTCCAACTAGAGGCCAACGTCTTGGTCTTGATGTCGACTTTGCCGGCCTTGGTGGTTCGGTTTCTTATCTGCGTGCGCGGATCAACGGCGAGAAATATTTTAATCTTGGCGGCGGCTTCATCTTCTCTTTGCAGGGTGAGGGCGGCCATATTGAACCTTTTGAGAATCGCGGTAGTCCAGCTGATGGCATTGATGATGTTCGTCTGACTGACCGTTTCTTCCTTGGCGAACCGCAAATTCGCGGATTTGACGTGCGGGGTGTCGGTCCACGTGTTTTGCGGGTGAATCAGTTTAATTCGTCACTCGATGCTGATGGAAATATCATCCAAACACCTGATATTAGCGATCGCCGCTCTTTCCAAGATGACCCATTGGGCGGGCGTTCATATTATTTTGGTCGTGCGGAACTGCAAATACCTCTTGGAAGCGGCGCGCAAGAACTTGGTCTGAGGCCGTCAGTGTACGTGGATGTCGGTTCTGTATTTAATGTCGTGCAGCCCTTGTTGCAGTCCATACAGAACACTGATGACAATGGCCTCCCAGTTTTCCTCAATGTTGATGTTGACGGCAATATTTTAGAAGTTACTGATCCACTTGATGCCGACGGCAATCCCAATGTTGAGCAATTGGGCTTTCAAGAGATATTTGTTGGTGACACGCCTAGTCCGCGTTTGACTGCTGGTATCGGCGTGAACTGGAATTCGCCTTTCGGACCTTTCCGTATCGACCTTGCCTATGACATTCTTTCAGAATTTGGCGACGATACAAAACTCGTAACATTTGGTGTAGGGACACAATTTTAATGACTAAACTTACTATGACAGCAAAATTTGCCGCTTTGGCGGCTGCATGTAGCCTGTCTTTTACAGCTGCTCAGGCACAGGTTAATGGCATCGCTACAGCTGATCCAGCTACGGCCGTTGCAGCAAGTCAGGCACGCACAACTGCGTATCAGCAGATCAATACGCAGTATCAGTCAGCATTGACGACTATCGGTACGCTTCAGCAAGAAGTGCAGACATTGTCATCCCAGCTTGATGCAAATAGCGATGGTAACGTTACTGAGGCGGAAATACAGACTGCGCAGCAAGCCAATAACCCTATCATTGCGCAAATCCAATCGAAACAAACCCAAATTAACACGGCCATTCAGCCTATTGTGCGCGCACAGATATTTTCTTTGGAGCAGGTATTGGCCGATTATAACAATGCGCAGCAGCAAGTTGTTACCGACAAGAAGATCAGCGTAATTCTATCACCAGATGCATTTGTTTATGCACCGCCAGCCGCTGATGTAACACAGGCTATTACGGACGTTCTGAACACGCGTATTCCAAGCGTACAATATACGCCGCCAGCTGGTTATCAGCCAAGTCAGCAAGGACAACAGCTTCATGAGCGCGTTCGTCAGATATTGCTTTTGAATGCAGCTATTCAACGCCAGCGCGCAGCACAACAACAACCAGCTTCTCCGGCTCCTGCTCAGCCACAGGGCCGTTAAAAACAGATGACGACCGATACTGTCGATCTGACCCGCAATATTGCGGATATTTTGCAAGCGATCCCGCATCGCTATCCGCTATTGCTGGTTGATCGGGTGGAGCGGCTCACCATTGATGAGTCGATCCACGCAGTGAAAGCTGTGACAATGAATGAGCAGTTTTTTCAGGGACATTTCCCTGGAAGACCAATCATGCCCGGCGTTTTGATTATTGAAGCCCTTGCACAATCAGCGGCTTTATTAGCGATTGAGACATTGGGTTTGAGCGGCAGCGGCAAGCTGGTATATTTCATGGCGATTGATGGCGCGAAATTCCGCAATCCGGTTGAACCGGGCTGTTTGCTGGACCTGCATGTAGAGTTTGAGCAGAAACGCGCCCGTGTCTGCAAGTTTAAGGGCGTTGCCAAATTGGGGGATAAGGTTGCTGCTGAAGCCAGCTTTACTGCCATGGTGGCAGATGCCCCTGCTAGCTGAGGCATGATATTGTGATTGTACTAACAATCGCGCGCTAAAATACACTTGCTAAAACCTTGGGGTGCGGCTATTGGCCGCGCTTATTTGGTTCCCAGCACTGGTCGGAAACCAGTGCGCTAACGGAGAAATTTGATGAAAAAAGATACACATCCTGATTATCACATGATCAATGTGCAAATGACTGACGGTACAGTTTTCCAAACCCGCTCAACATGGGGCAAGGAAGGCGACACAATGCAATTGGATATTGATCCGACATCGCACCCGGCATGGACCGGTGGCAACCAGCGCATCTTGGGTGGTGGTCGTGTCGATCGCTTCAATAAGCGTTTTGGCGGGTTGTCTCTTTCAAAAAAATAAATTTGGCCTTAGCGGCGTAAACAACATAATGCACTAGGGCGGGTTTTTCCCGCCCTAAGCTTTTTGGGCGCTCGCTCTGTGGAGCACCTGATGCATTCAGTCTAATTCGCTCCCAGCTTGTCTATGACCAGGTATAATTGGCGCGCGCTGAGTAATAATGTGACCATGATGACGGCGATTGCCGGTATCTTTTGCAGCAATGATGCTGGTCCATCACCGCCGCCACGAAATACTAGCCGATACAAAAGTATCGCGACCAGCGGTAATAACAGGCCATTGGCTATCTGCGCCGTGAGTATAAGTGACAAGAGAGAGATATCAGCAAAACCGATTGCCGCGCCAATGGCGATGATCGCGATACCTGTTACTTTATAGAGGGCCGATGATCCCTTGCTAAGTTGATCTCTTTCGACGCGAAAGACCGCAAAAAGCTCTTGCACAATCAATGCTGTCGCTAAGGGTGCGGTGATTGCGGATGTAAGACCAGCAGCAAAAAGGCCAATGCCTATGGTCAATGTGGCCCAATCTCCAGCAACAGGTGCAATTTGCTGCGCCATATCCGCCGCGCTGGTGATGGCGAGTGATTGGGAAAAAACAAATGTTGCCGCGGTTGATAATATTGCGATGGAAATTAGCCCGCCTAATGAGATAGCGATAAGCGTATCACGCTTCATTTCTGCTACTGCATCTTGCTTTCTGTCATCTGCAATATCGGTCCATTTGTCGCGGGCCAAAGCAGCATGAAGGAACAGATTATATGGCACGATGGTGGTGCCAATCAGCGCGATTGCTGTGAGTGTTGTGCCATCAGGCAAGGAAGGTACAAGGCCGCTTGCCAGGGCCACAAAGTCAATTCCTCCAGCCAGTGCCGCTGCAATAAAGGCAAGGCTCATCACACTCACCAATATTGTTAAAATGCCGGTGAGCAGCTTTTGCCCGCCAAAAAGAAACAACAGGCCGGCAAGCGCAGCGATGACCAATATAAGTGGCTGTTTCCCGCTATATTCTGCAGGCAGCAATATCTGCGCGCCAGCAACAGCTCCGCCCAGATTGCCGCCCTCATATGCGGCGTTACCTATAACCAATGCAGCCAGAATGAGCGCAGCCATTGCTAGTCGGCCAATATTGTTCGGTATTTCCAGCAATATAGCTTCGGCCAAGCCACGCTCACGCAGTATGCCAATACGTCCTGCCATATTCTGCAAGATCACCGCGCCTATAATGGCAAACACCAATGCCCATAATAAGGCAAAACCATTGGCGGCTCCGGCTAAGCTAGCCGTGGTCACAGTGCCCGGACCGATAAAGGCCGCCGTCACCAGCATTGCAGGACCCGGACGATAATCACGCCAACTTGGCTTTCGCGATTGCGCTAATGTCATTCTGTAGCTCCTGATCCACAATGTTTTGTGCCAGTATAGCATTATCCTATTGTGCCGGTGGTGCAATGGCAGCACAAACTATTCCACCAGCTTCGATTTATGCACATGATTTCCTTGATGCAGTGATCGTCTTTCGCGCTTATAGAGTGCCCTATGCGGACACTATTTTCTTCTTTGCACAAAGCTTTTCAGGGACGCACTCAGCAAGCCCCTAATGGCTTCACTTTGTTGGAGATGATGATTGCGCTGGCTATTTTCGGTTTGGCTGCGCTCGCTCTGATACGGCTAACCGGATACACCACCGTGCAGACCGCGCGGCTTGATGATAGGCTGGCAGAGGAAATTGTTGCGCAAAATCTTGCGGCTGAACTTCTGACAGATCCACGTCCGCCATCATTGGGCTCGGCTAGTGGAGAGCGCAGCAATATGGGTATGCGCTTTGCATGGACGCGCACTATATCTGCTGATGCTCAGGCCAATATCGTGCGCATCAAGCTGGAGGTTGGTCGCTCGGATTTGCTTCAGGGTGAGGAGCGTCCTCCCTTCACGATGGAGATTATACGGCAGGCGGCCCAATGATGCGTTTTCGCAACCAGCCAAAGCCATCGGGCTTCACATTGATAGAGGTCATGGTTGCCCTCTTCATTTTTGCGTTGCTCGCAAGTGCGGCGGTGGCGTTGTTGACCGTGAGTGTGGATAGCGAGAATATTGCGCGAGAAAAATCCGATGAACAAGCGGTTTTACGCCGTTTCACCACCATCTTACGCCAAGATATGGCACATAGCTTGCCGCGTCCTGCAAGGGATGATCGCGGCAACAGATTGCCGGCTTTTTATACGCAGGACGCGGTTGTAATAGGTTTGGTGCGCGGCGGGGTGCAACAGCTTGATGAAATTGGCGGGCAAAATGCGCAGCGTATTGAATATCGCTATGAAGACGGAGTGCTGAGCCGCTTTGCCTATGACCATATTGATGGCAGCATAGCAGGACGAGAGACTGTGTTGTTTGATGATGTCGAAGATTTCGCGATTCGCTACAGATTTGAAAATGGTGTGTGGCAAGACGATTGGCGGGCGGAGCGTTTAATTGATCAACCTGTTGCAATTGAGATGACAATATTGCGTAAAGACAGCCCGCAGCTGCGCCTCACCGTTCCTCTTGGCCCGGGCTATAGGCTATGATGCGGGTATTACGCAGAATAGCGCGCACCGAACAGCGGACCATTATCACACCAAAATATGGTGAAGCCGGTGCCGCCTTGCTGACGGTGCTTTTGTTGGTTGCGATATTGTCTGTCGTCGCAGCACTGATGCTGGAGCGCACCTCACTGGCCACCAATTTGGCGATCAACAGCGCTGACCGTAATGCTGCTCGCTGGTCAGGCTTCGGGTTGGAAGCCATTTCATTGCAGCGCATTACTATATTGAAACAGGAGGGCGGTCGCTTACCACCAGTTACCAGTGATGATGCGACACTGACATGGACCGTGCCGCTGGACAATGGTGCTGGCCAGCAAGGGATTGGCCGAATAGAGGCGCGTGATGCCGGTATCTGTTTTAATATTAACGGGCTGGTTAGCGGAGATAATGGCAATCTTTCCGTACGCCCATTGGGGGTAGAGCAATTTGTTCGTTTGGCGAATATTCTGCAAATTGACCAAAGAGAAGCGCAAGCAATTGCTGCTGCTACAGCTGATTGGATTGATAGTGATGAGCAGCCCGAAATTGGCGGGGCAGAGGATGGCTATTATTTGCGGCAAGACAAACCCTATCGCACTGGCGGCCAGCTGATCCACGATATTGCTGAATTGCGTGCTGTGCGGGGTATGAATGATGAGGTTTATGCCACTTTGCAGCCATGGCTATGCGCTTTGCCAGTGGCGGAATTATCGCGTTATAATATCAACCAGCTACGACCAGAGCATTATCCGCTTGTCGCATCGTTATTGCCAGCATCCTACCCCGCCTCGCGCATTAGTGACATATTGCGCCAGCGTCCTGAGCAGGGCTTTACCAGTATATTGTCATTTTGGCAGATGATAGGCCAGAGCCAGACTGCAATTCGCCCGCAAATTCAGCAACAGGCCGTAATAGATACGCGTTGGTTCGCGCTGGATATCGATGTGCAGGTCGGCAATTCACTGTTTACAGAATATGCTTTGATAGATGGGCAAAAACGGCCAGCCGAGCTGGTGCGGCGTATTTGGGACCCTCTGTAAACCTTATCAGGATGCGCGGATGCGATTCTGCTAAAGCTTTATTTGCGCAGTAGGGCTGCAGCGAAAACGCAAATAAAATGACCTTAGGAATAATATTACAAACATGCATGCTTGACGGGCCATAGAGTTTTGCTATCGGACGAATATCAGCAAGATATGTTGTGCGGCCGCTAAGGTTCTTGACGCTGGTTAGGAACCCTCTCTAAGAGCCGCTCTTGGTCGGATGAAATCTTCGACAGGAAATATGTGGCGATCGTAGCTCAGTTGGTTAGAGCGCCGGTTTGTGGTACCGGAGGTCGGGGGTTCGAGACCCCTCGATCGCCCCATTATTTCTTCGGGATTTCATTGTCACATCCATGATCTTGGTCGCGAATATGATCAGTGATCATGGTGTGAAATTGCCGGAGAGTGCTCTGATGTGGAATTTGCCTGATTTCGATAACCATGAATGCATCCATATGGTGCATGATGAGGCTACGGGATTACGTGCGATTATCGCTCTGCACTCAACCTATTTGGGCCCCGCAGCTGGGGGCACCCGCTTCTGGCATTATACTGATCCGGCCCATGCAGTCACAGACGCTTTGCGACTTTCCCGCGGGATGAGCTATAAAAATGCCATGGCGGATTTGCCCATGGGCGGCGGCAAGGCCGTCATATTGGCGGGCAGTGATGGGCGTAAAACGCCTGAAATGTTGGCAGCGTTTGGCGATGCGGTAAATGATATGGGCGGGCGCTATGTTACCGCTGAAGATGTTGGCATGACCGATGCCGATATGGTTGCATTATCGCAAAAAACATCTTTTGTTTCTGGCCTGCCAACCGACAATGCCAATAATGCTGGTGGTGATCCCGGGCCATTTACGGCGCAGGGTGTCTATCTGGGTGTTAAAGCCGCTGTTGCCGAAGGTTTGAAAACTGACGATTTGCGCGGTGTCCGCATCGCGATACAGGGCGTGGGCAGCGTTGGTGGCAAGCTTGCACGTTTGCTCGCTGCGGATGGCGCGAAACTGTTTCTCGCCGATGTTGTACATGACCGCGTTGCTGCTCTGGCAGACGAGCTGGGCGCTGAACATGTTGGGCTGGATGACATTATGCAGGTTGAGGCTGATGTTTTCAGCCCTAATGCATTGGGCGCCATTTTGGATGATCGCTCTCTAGAAACCTTGTCAGCCAAGGTGATTGCTGGCGGCGCGAATAACCAATTGGCAGAGGCACGCCATGCGTCGGTCTTGCATACGCGCGGAATCACTTATGCGCCGGACTATGTCATCAATGCTGGCGGAATTATTAGCGTCGCGCGTGAATATCTGGCGCAAAGGGATGGCGTCCATTGCAGTGTTGACAGTGTTATGGCGGAAGTTTCCAAAATCCCTGCACGATTGCACGAAATATGGGCGCAAAGCCGTGCAGATAACGTTCCAGCCGCAAATGTTGCTGATGCTATGGCTCAAGCAAAGATTGGCCGCATTTAATAGCTTCCTGCGTAATTGTTAGGGAACTTTCCTATTTCCTGATGATTATATCCGTTATGGACATTGAACGCTTGAGACTTGATCAAAGTCGTGGCAACACGCATTCCGATAAAGGGTCGTTTATCAAACAGTCCAGCTATTGTGCCGGGCAAATCTGATACGGATAGTCTGTTAACACATGCATGGTTTTGCAAACCCCAATCGTTTTCTCTCTTTGGCCCGCCCATTGACATTGATTTTTCTTGTGTCCGGCCTGGCATTGATAAGCTGTGGGCTGGTCTGGGGTTTCTTTTTCGCTCCTGCTGATCGTTTAATGGGGGAAACAGTCCGCATTCTCTATATTCATGTTCCCGCTGCATGGCTGGGCATGGCAGGGTGGACCAGCATAGCCATTGCCAGTGTGGTTGAACTGGTGTGGAAACATCCATTGGCTGGTGTGGCTGCCCGCGCGTCAGCGGTTCCCGGTGTATTTTTTACGGCCATATGTCTAGCAACCGGGTCTATTTGGGCAAAGCCTACTTGGGGCACTTGGTGGGTATGGGATGGCCGGTTGACCTCCATGTTCGTATTACTGCTATTGTATCTTGGTTATCTGGCATTGGCGAAAGAAGCCCAATCGCAAGCTGCGGCTGGCCGAACAGGCGCAGCGCGTATTGCATCGATTTTTGGCATTGTGGGCGTCATCAATATCCCCATCATCAACCGATCAGTGGAATGGTGGAACAGCCTGCATCAACCAGCCAGTATTACGGCCGGCAAGTCATCTATTGATGGTGTATTTTTATGGCCTTTAAGCCTGGCTGTGATCGGCTTCACATTATTGTTCGCCGCAATCATCTTAATGCGCATGCGGCAATTGCTTGCCGATATTCGGACCGAAGCAAAATTGCGCAGGCGGGCGGCAGTATGACCCAGATGGATTTTGTCATCGCAGCTTATGCACTGGGTGTGAGCGGCACAATATTTTTGACCGCCTATTGCCTATCGGCCATGCGCCGTGCAGAGCAAAGGCTTGAGGAGACACGGCGCAAATGATGAAGGCCAAACACCAACGGTTGATCCTGATTATGGGCGCTGTCATTATATTGGTCGCTGCATCATTGCTGGCAATATATGCCCTGCGTAATCAGGCATCATATTTTTATACGCCGTCTGAACTCACTGAAAAAAACGTTGAAGTTGACCGTGCCATCCGTTTGGGCGGAATGGTTCAGCTCGATTCCATCAAAACCGCCAATGACGGCATCACAGTTAATTTTCTGGTAGGCGATGGAGAAGCCATAGTGCCGGTCAGTTATCGCGGCATTACTCCTGATCTTTTTGTTGAAGGATCAGGTGTGGTTGCGGAAGGCCGGTTAAATGCAGACGGTGTCTTTGTTGCTGATAATCTGTTGGCCAAGCATGATGAAAATTATATGCCGCGCGAATTGGACGGGATTGACAAAACAGCAATCGAAAACAGCACCAGCAAATCTTCAATGCGTGGCGGCCAATGATTGCAGAAATCGGTCTGGCGTTTCTTTGGCTGGCTGGAGCGCTAGCTATTGGTCAGCTTTTCATGGGCGTTTTGGCGCTTCGCAATGGTGACGGGCAAGGGGCGGCTTATGCCAGCGCTATTCGCCCGACAGCGATATTACAGGGGCTTCTGGTCAGCCTGTCCTTTATATGTTTGATCTGGCTTTTCATGGTGACCGACCTGTCGGTAAAACTGGTCGCGACGCACAGTCATTCATTAAAGCCTATGCTGTATAAATTTGCCGGCAGTTGGGGCAATCACGAAGGTTCTATGTTGCTATGGGTATCCATCATGGCCGCATCGGGTGCCTTGGTGGCATTGCTGGAAAAACGCATTAGCGAGCGCATGATGATTGCGACATTGGCGGGCCAAGCCTTTGTCAGCATAGGGTTTTATGCATTCATCCTGCTATCGTCCAATCCGTTTGAACGGCTGTCACCTGTGCCTTTAGAAGGCAATGGTTTGAACCCGCTTTTGCAAGACCCGGGCCTGTCCTTCCATCCGCCCACGCTGTATTTTGGCTATGTTGGTCTTTCTATCGCATTCTCATTCGCTGTGGGCGCGTTGATAACTCGTGAGGTTGGACCAGCCTTTGCGCGGGCCATGCGGCCATGGGTATTGGGTGCGTGGATTTTCCTGACACTGGGTATTACTGCTGGCAGCTATTGGGCCTATTATGAACTGGGCTGGGGCGGCTGGTGGTTCTGGGATCCGGTTGAGAATGCCTCTTTAATGCCATGGTTGGCAGCGACGGCATTGCTGCATTCGGTCACTGTTCTGGCATCGCGCGGCGCTTTGAAGGCTTGGACAGTTATGCTGGCCGTTGTTGCTTTTTCTATGTCGATGGTCGGTACATTCTTGGTACGATCCGGTATTTTGACCAGTGTTCACGCTTTTGCGGTGGACCCTGAGCGCGGCACATTCATTCTGATTTTGCTGGCAGTTTATATTGGCGGCGCAATGGCATTATTTGGTTTGCGGGCAAACACCGTGACCGAGGGTGCGAAGTTTCAGATTGTAAGCCGTGAAACCGCACTGGTTGCCAATAATGTCTTGCTGATGGCTTTGTTGGCCATTGTCTTGATGGGCACCTTATATCCCTTGGTCACAGAAGCGATGGGCGAGCAGGTTTCTGTCGGTCCACCCTATTTCAATCCGGTTTCCGCGATCTTTTTTGTGCCTATGCTGATTGTTATGGCGGTTGGGCCAATGCTGCGTTGGCGCAAAGACAGTTTGCAGCGCGTGACCACTGCCATGGCCATATCTGCAATGGCGGCGGCTTTGGCGTTGCTTGCTCTGGTTATATTCGCACCGGATGCTGGCCTGTTGCCATCAATTGGTCTGGTCTTGGCTGCAGGGTTGGCGATTGCCAGCCTTTACCCCTTATGGAAACGCAATCTGCGCCGCACCCCATTGCCCACCTATGGCATGGTCTTGGCACATCTTGGTGTGGCGGTCAGTCTTGCTGGAATGGCCACAGAGTCCGCCTTTACGACAGAACGCCTAGTGGCATCCCAAGTTGGAGAAAGCCATGAGGTTGCTGGTTGGACGGTAACGCTTGAGGGTATTGAGCCGGTGGCTGGCCCTAATTGGACAGCACTTGCGGCACGTATAAGTGCAAAATCGGGTGGTCAGGTGGTTATGCTTGAGCCGCAATCACGCAACTTTGTTAAACCTTTCACCAATACCAGCGAAGCCGCTTTGCATACTCAGTGGTTTGGCGGCCAGCTTTATGCTGTGCTTGGGGAGCAGGCGGCAGATGGACGCTGGCAATTGCGCCTTTGGTGGAAGCCTTTTGTGCACTTTATATGGCTTGGTGGTCTTTTAATCGGTTTTGGCGGCTTATTGTCCTTGATCGGTAGGCTGGTTCAAGTCAGGCGCAGGCCGGTTAAGGCTGAGGCTGGACAGGGTTCCACCGATCCGGCGATGGCGTAATTGTCAGGGCAGTGATGATGACAGAAAATCCAGCAAAATCGGGCTTTCGTTTGGCGCTTTGGCTGCCGTTAATCCTTGTCGTCGCGATTCTGGCTATAGCCGCTTACAGCCTTTCCAACCCATCTGAACGCGTTATCACATCAAAGCTGGTCGGTTTGGATTTGCCGCAATTTGATTTGCCAGCCGCTTTTGACGGACAGCCCGGCCTGAGCCGTAGTGATTTTGCTGATGGCCAACCCAAATTGCTCAATATTTTTGCAAGCTGGTGCGTGCCGTGCATTGCTGAGGCACCGCATCTGGAGACATTGAAAGCCAGAGGCGCGAAAATCTATGGTGTCGCTATTCGTGATAGCAGCCCCGATATTAACCGCTTCCTGGCGCGCAATGGCAATCCTTATGAACGTATCGCATCTGATCGCATAAGCGCACTGCAATTAAACCTTGGTTCTTCAGGTGTACCGGAAACCTTTGTTATCGATGGCAAAGGCAAAATAGTCTATCAGCATATTGGTGATATTCGCAGTGATACAATCCCGGTGCTGCTTGCCAAATTGGAAGAGGCACGGTGATGCGCGTTGTACTGATCATATCCTTTGCATTGGCTGCCATGTTGACGCAGCCTATTTGTGCGCAGAGCAGATTGCCAGATGCGCCTTATGCCAATCAGCAATTGGCAGACCCAGAGCAAGAGGCGCTAGCTGCCGATCTTATGCTGACATTGCGCTGCGTGACGTGCCAAAGCCAATCCATCGCTGATTCTGATGCTTCTCTGGCGGGTGATATGCGCCATCAGGTCCGCACGCGTATCGCTGCTGGTGAAGATCCTGAATCGATCCGGCAATGGATGATTGCCCGTTACGGCGATTGGGTTTCTTATGAACCAACAGTCAAACCTATAACATGGCCGCTTTGGGCTTTTCCTTTGGTCATAATTGCTTTGGCCCTGTTTCTGCTGCGTGGGCGCTTTGTGCGAAAGGTTGAGGACTGATGGTCTTTCTCGTCATTATCATTTTCGTCGGACTGGCGATTGCTGGCACATTCCTGTTAGCACGGCCTAAGCGCGGCGGCATCGAACTGCTGGCTGCTGCATTTTGTATCGGGCTGGCGGGCTATGCTTGGCAGGGGGAGCCTGCGCAAAAAGGTGCGCCAAAGGAGAACGCCGCTGCCATTGCCAATCCGAATGACGAAGCGATTGCTTTGCGCCAGGCCATGGGAAACAGGTTTAGTGGTAGCCGTGACTGGTTAGTTATTGCCGATGCACAGAGCCGTCAGGGCAAATTCGCCAATGCCGCGGCATTGCTGCGCAACGCGGTTCGGGAAAACCCGAAAGATGTTGATCTATGGTTGGCGCTCGGCAACGCCTTGGTCGGTCATGGAGATGGCTTTATCTCCCCGGCTGCGACATTTGCCTTTCAAGAAGCGGCCAATGTTTCGCCAGAGCACCCCGGTCCGCCCTTTTTTATGGGATTGTCATTGGCGCAATCAGGCCGTTTGGATGATGCGCGGACCATATGGCAGGAATTGCTTGATCGCAGCACGCAAGACGCACCATGGCGGCCCGATCTTGAAGAGAGATTGGCGCGACTCGATGCTGCGTTGGGCGTGCAAAGCGCAGAACCCACATCTTCACCAAACCAAACACCAGTGCCGCAAACCGAACAATAACCTGCAAGCCGTTGTAAAATAGGCTATAATAAAGGAAAGTTCGGCCAATATGCGCGCACCTTGCCTTGCCAGCCGCACCGTGATAATTCGCGCCGAAAGCGCAACAATCAGGCGCAGTTATTTGGAACGGCTATGCACCGCTATTTCTCTTTCTTGACCGGATGCAACGGCTAGGCCGATAATTCATGGCGGATGATAACACCAAATCCGGGCAAGAGCCTGAGGGTGATGGCGTCAGCCATAATCCCGGCAAGATGAGTGATCACGACAAAGCAGTTGTGAAACTGGCTTTGGGCGCAGTTGGCATTGTTTTTGGCGATATCGGCACCAGCCCGCTTTACGCTTTTCGTGAGACATTTGTCGGTGCCCACCAATTGGCGCTGGATAAGCTGCATATATATGGCGTGGTGAGTTTGATCTTCTGGTCAATGACATTGGTTGTGGCCATTCAATATGTCACCATTTTGATGCGTGCTGATAATAAGGGAGAGGGGGGCAGCCTTGCTTTGGTTGCCCTTATTTCGCGCAGTGTCAGCAGAAACCGCTACGGCGCCTTGATTATATTGCTGGGCGTTTTTGCAACCTCTTTATTTTATGGCGACAGCATGATTACGCCGGCCATTTCGGTGCTGTCTGCTGTTGAGGGCCTTACCATCGTAAACGCTGGTTTTCAGCCACTGGTTCTGCCTATTGCTCTTGCGCTTCTGGTCTTTCTGTTTGTCCTACAATCGCGCGGTACCAACAAGATCAGCATTTTGTTCGCGCCGATAATGATTATCTATTTTGCTGTTATCGCAACACTGGGCACCATTCAGATTTTCGGCAATCCGCAAATATTGCTTGCGCTTAACCCTTGGTATGCCGTGCAATTCTTCCTGGTCGATGGTTGGCAGGCCTTTCTGGCTCTAGGCTCTGTAGTATTGGCGGTAACAGGTTCGGCAGCACTTTATGCTGATATTGGCCATTTTGGACGCGGACCAATGCGCCTGTCCTGGTTTGGATTTGTGATGCCTGCGCTGTTGCTCAATTATTTTGGGCAAGCGGCCATGCTGGATAGCCTAAACAATGCAGAGGCAAGCGAATTTATCAAAAGTCCGTTTTTCCTTTTGGCACCAGAGATGCTGCGTCTGCCTTTGGTGCTGTTGGCTACTGTCGCGACTTTTATCGCCAGTCAGGCGGTTATTACTGGCGCTTTCTCGATTACTCATCAGGCTATCCAACTGGGTTTCGTCCCGCGTCTTTCCATCAAGCATACCAGCGCTTCTGAGGCTGGACAGATTTACATTCCTGTCATCAACTGGACCTTGATGGTGGCTGTTTTGATACTGGTGCTGACTTTCCGCGATTCCAGTAATTTGGCCTCTGCTTATGGCATCGCAGTGACAGGCGCGATGACCATTGATACCTGCCTGCTTGCAGTTTTGCTGTTGACCGTTTGGAAATGGAAGCCATGGCAAGCAATCCCGCTTATCATTGTCTTTTTTGTTGTTGATGGTGCCTATTTCGCGGCCAATTTGACCAAGGTACCAGATGGCGGCTGGTTCCCGCTTCTGGTCGGCGCGATTGCCTTTACTTTGCTGACGACATGGGCGCGTGGCCGCAAGATCATGCGGCAGAGCATGGACAATGGTGTCTTGCCGCTAGAGATGTTTGCCAAATCACCCAAAAAC
Source organism: uncultured Sphingomonadaceae bacterium (assembly GCA_947503245.1). GTDB lineage: Bacteria > Pseudomonadota > Alphaproteobacteria > Sphingomonadales > Sphingomonadaceae > Alterisphingorhabdus. The sequence continues at coordinate 183,514 of CANNCV010000002.1, read as the reverse complement.
AGTCTCAAACGTGTGCCAGGTACGGCAATCTTCATGGTGACTAACCCGCATGGTGTTCCGCCGGCATTGCTGCATAATATGAAGCATAATAAGGTGATTCATGAGCGTGTGGTCGTTTTGACTGCGCAGATTGAAGAAGTGCCCTATATTGCTCCTGATACACGCTGTGAGTTGACAGATTTGGGTGATGGATTTTTCAGGCTGATATTGCATTTCGGCTTCATGCAGGAAACCGACATTCCGGAAGCTTTGAAGTATGTCGATAATTGTGGTCTGCCATTTGAGATGATGGAGACGAGCTTCTTCCTCTCGCGGCAGACTTTGCTGATTTCGGATAAACCCAAAATGCCGGTTTGGCGTGAGAAGGTTTTTGCATGGATGTTGCGCAACGCCGCACGCCCGATGGAATTTTTCAGGCTGCCAAGCAACCGCGTGGTGGAGCTAGGCAGTCAGGTCGAAATATAAGCTGACTCTGCGAGAATGTGCAGTTGGTCACAAGAATTTGATCCATTTTGCTATACATTACATCACTATGGCTGATAATTGCTGAAAAACTGATTATTATGCCCATGATATGGTCGTTACAGAAATGAGAGTCTGGTTACGCTTGTGGGGTTAAAACTGAAAATTGAGAGCAAATTAGGCTGTAAATCCGAGAGTTATGGATATGCGTGAATATGATCTCGTCATTTTCACAGATATTGCCGAAGCCGATGCTCTGTCTGTAATTGATCAATTTAATACTGAAACAGCGCTGTTTGTTGAAAGCCCTGGTCGGCACGAACAAGGGCGCAGCATCTATTTCAATGCCATGTCAATGGATGTTGGTTTTACAACGCACAGCGCGCCGGCGTTGCGCAAAGAAACAATATATCGTCAAATCCTCGTCAATGATGATCTTTCACAGTTAAACCAACTGGGAATGTCATTGGGTAAGCATGTTGCACAACAATGCTTTAGCCTGCCTGTCTTTGAAACTCTTGTTGAGGCAGGGCGCATATTGGGCAAAGCGTTGCAGGCAAAGGCTATAGGTTGGAATGCTTCGCGAAATGCTATGGGCTTTGATTATTATGATGATGCCGTTCAGCGATTTGTAAATGGCGGCGTTTTTCCAGTGCTTGGCTTTGTCGGGCTGATGGATATTGCCAATAACATCTATGAAACAGAAGGTTTATCTGGCTTCTCTGGCTATGAATTGCGACTAAACGCTTTACCCGATCTACCGGTTAACATCGCAATGCGTATATTGGTTCGCTTAGTGAACGATATTATTATGCAAGGTGACTTTGCAATGGGCGATGCGATACCGGGCTATGCCGATGATGTTATAATTTCCTTTTGTGAGCCATCTGTGCATTATGCAGAGACGGGCAAAGCACCTATGGTTGAGGCGGTAATGGCAAAAGGGTGAGCGTTTAATGGTTGGCAATCCGCAAAGACTGTGCTGCCAAAAACATTATATTGGCTTCTCTGCGATAAACAAACCATCCTCACCAATGTATCGGCCCAGCTTTCAAAAACACCATCTTATTCCGCTCAGCACAAGACGGTATAATATCTTCCGTGATATGTTTGATAAAGCCGATCTTTCGCTCAATAATTTTGCAGAAAATGGCCTGTTGCTGCCTGCAGAAGAGCGTATTGCAGCTATGGCCAGATTGCCGCTGCACCGCGGACCGCATCCACTTTATTCTGAGCTTGTGCATCAAAGGTTGGCCAATATCGGCCGAACATCGGCAGCATTATCGGCGTCTGAAACGGCCATCCGGCTTAAAACCATGCAAAGCGCCTTGCGGAAAACTTTGATCAATCACGCAAAAAGGCCAAAGCCACTGCTTTTGAACCGGCGAGACCCGCTGCATAGCGATATGGACTTTGGCCATTTGGATGCCGCTATTGATAGGCTATGGCCAGCAACTGCCGAATGTTGAGGGAAGATTTTTTGGCCGAGCAAGCTTAGCTTGCGCGTTTGTTGAGTCTTTCCAATGCTGTGACAAACTCTTCTTCCAGGCGGTCCACCATCTGGGCAACCGTAACCACATCCTTGACCGCGCCAATCCCCTGGCCGCTGCCCCAAATATCTTTCCAGGCTTTTTTCTCTGTATTGCCACCGGAACCGAAGTTCATGGTGCTATAATCACCTTCGGGCAGATTGTCTGGATCAAGCCCAGCTTGTTCAATAGATTTGCGCAGATAATTGCCGCTGACACCAGTGAACAGGTCCGAATAGATAATGTCTGAAGCCTTGCCGTCCACAATACCCTGCTTATAGCCCATATCGGCATTGGCTTCTTCAGTGGCGATAAACGCCGAACCGATATAGCCAAAGTCTGCGCCCATTGCGAGTGCGCCCAGAACCGATGCGCCGCTACCAATTGAACCGGACAGCGCGACAGGACCATCAAACCATTCGCGAATTTCCTGTATCAGCGCAAAGGGTGAAGTAACCCCGGCATGGCCGCCGGCACCCGCTGCTACAGGGATCAGGCCATCAGCGCCTTTCTCAATGGCTTTATGGGCAAAACGGTCATTAATCACGTCATGCATGACAATACCGCCCCAGCTATGTGCGGCCTTGTTAAGGTCCTCAATGGCCCCCAATGAGGTGATCAACATAGGTACCTGCCATTTTGCACAGGTCGCCATGTCCTGATCCAGTCGGTCATTTGACTTATGGACAATCTGATTCACCGCAAAAGGCGCGGCTGGGCGATCAGGATTTTCGCGATTATGAGCGGCCAATTCTTCGGTAATTTGATGCAACCACTCATCGAGAAGCGATTGTGGACGCGCGTTCAACGCAGGGAACGATCCAACAATCCCTGCTTTGCACTGCGCAATAACCAGCTCTGGCCCGGATATGATGAAAAGAGGTGATCCAATGACCGGCAGGCGAAGATTGTCAAATAACGGGGGCAAAGACATGAACACACTCCAAATGCAATTTTTGATTATGGTCTCTGCATTAGCGCAAATTTTGTCAGCATCAACACAATTTAACCGCATGATTAAAACGCTAATAGTCTATCAACCGGCTGATGGTCATATAAATCTTTCCACTGGTGAAACCTTTTCGCTGTTTGGCGCGAACAGAAGGATATGGACGACACTGTAAGGGTCTGCACCATATTGATGCAGCTTCTCAGAGTTATGATGAAAGGAAGTTTTTGATGAAAAAAATTATGACAACTTTGGCGTTGGCATTGGCCGTGACATCGGTCGGCACAATTGCTGTTTCTGCTCCGGCATTGGCTGGCCCAACATATACCGGTCTCGAAGGCACGACGGCGCTTAAAGGTTATGATGCCGTATCTTATTTTGTTGGTGACGGCGTTCCTGTCAAAGGCAAGAAGCAGTTTAAAGTGACCTATAAAGGCGCTGATTATTTCTTCGCTACAGCTGCAAATGCTGCGAAGTTTAAGAAAAGCCCTGCAAAATATGCTCCTCAATATGGCGGACATTGCGCATGGGCACTGGGCGCAAATGGCGCATTGGCACCGGGAGATCCAACAGTTTACAAAGTTGTCGATGGAAAATTGTACCTGAACTTCAACAAAGGCGTTCAAACACGTTGGAACAAAGATGTTCCCGGGTTCATCAAAAAAGGTGACGTAAAGTGGCCTTCATTCCCAGACACTGCAAAATTCGGCAGCTAAGTCGATAATCATTCGGTTGAAAACCGGATCACTTTGTCAGGATTTCAACCGAACCCTGACACCTTTTCATGGAGAAAAATTATGACGATTGCTAAAAACCTTTCTGCGATGTTGGCTGTTGCTGGCGGAATGACAATGGCTGCTGCCCCCGCACAAGCCGCAGAAGCACCAACCCATCACGCACAATGTGCTGCTCAATGCGCAGCTTGTGGTGCATGCGCAGCGGCTTGTGGCGCTTGTGCAGCAGCATGCGGTGCATGCGCAGCAGCATGCGGTGCATGTGCAGCGGCTTGCGGTGCATGTGCAGCGGCTTGCGGTGCATGTGCAGCTGATTGCGGAGCCTGTGCAGCTTGTGGTGCGTGCGCGCCTTCAGCTTAATCACATAACTGATTAGAGGAGGCCCTTCTGTGCTTTGGCACGGGAGGGCTTTTTCTTTGCGCAACACAATTTACACAGCCGGATTAAAGATTCTGCGTCACAAAATAAAACATTATGATAGTGTAACGCATTCCGATATGCCTACGAACAATGGGTAACATCGCAATTAAACGGAGTATTTAAGATGAAGAAATCCCTATTTTTCGTTGCTGCTGCAAGCTTGGCATTGGTCGCTTGTGGTGGCGGTAACACAACTGCAGAAGACACAGAAGTCGCAGCCGAAACTGCAGGACTGAATGCTGGCGGGGAAGCTACTGGCCCGATCTACACCGAAAATGCTGGTGAGACTTTGGCTCTTTCCGGTTATGATGCCGTAAGCTATTTTGTTGGTGATGGCGTTCCTGTAGAAGGCGCTGAAGAAAATACTGTTCTGTATCAAGGCTATGAATATCGCTTTGCCAGCGCCGAAAATGCCGAAAAATTCTCTGCTGATCCTGCAAAATATGCCCCACAATATGGCGGGTATTGCGCATGGGCGATCGGCGCCAATGATGCGCTGGCACCGGGCAATCCAAATGTTTATGAAATCGTAGACGGCAAATTGTACCTGAACTTCAATGAACAGGTTCAAGGCAATTGGCAGAAAGATAAAGAGAACTTTATCACTTCAGCTGACGAGAATTATCCTAAGCATGACCCCAGCGAGCATTATGCATCATAATCTGTTGGTGACATAACAAAAAAAGGGGCGTCCAATCGGGCGCCCCTTTTTGTTTCTATGGAGAAGAATTTATTTTTCAAATGCGACACTGATGTCCAACTCAACCTCATCACCAATAAGGCCAAGGCCATAGCCAATGCCAAATTCGCTGCGCTTGATGCTTGTCGTTGCTTCAAAACCAACAGTTAGCTTTTTGTTGAACGGGTTATCGCCAACGCCAGTAAGCTCAGCCGCGAGGGTAACAGGCTTGGTGACGCCGTTCAGGGTAAGATTGCCGGTAATGTCAGCGGTTAGACCATCGGCCACTACCGATGTAGAAACAAAGCGCGCATCTGCCGGTTCTGCACCAAAAAAGTCTGCGGCTTTGCCGTCTTTGCCCGGACGCAACAAATGATTGGTCAGGCCCGCGCTTGCCGTTGTTACTTTTCCAACCGGAATGGTGATATCAACCTTTGCTGTGCTGAGATTTGCAGGATCAATGGTCAGCGTGCCGGTTGAGTCACCGAAAATGCCGAAATAATCATTGAAACCGAAATGGTTTACGCGCCAGCCGACCAAAGTATGGCCTGCATCAACGCTGTAGGTACCTGCTTCAACATGGCTAGTATCAACTGCGCCCGGTGTGGTCGATGATTGTGCGGCGAGAGGCGTTGCTACGGCCAGTGCCAATATTGTAAGTGTCTTGTTCATGTGAGGGTCCTTCGGGGTGAGTGACAAGAAAAGTGAAACTGCATCATCTCCGCGCATACGGCAATAGGAAAGCATGTTACGCGAAATTAGCTATCTAACCAATTCGCGAACAGCCCTTTGGGTTCCATTTGTTGTGAATCAGGTGAAAGACGGGGCCAGTCTTGGGGAGGCTGATTGCGCAGCCAGGTATATTGCCGCTTGGCATAGCGCCGCGTTGCCATCTGGCCAGCCTCTACCATTTCATCATAAGAGCATTGCCCGCGCAAATAGCTGCTAATCTCTGCCACACCTATGGCCCGCATAACGGGTAGGTCCATGGGCAGATCACGTGATAATAAGCTTTCCACTTCGCGTATCGCGCCTTGGTCCAGCATTTCCACAAAACGCTGATTGCAGCGTGCATAGAGCCATTCGCGCTCGGGCAGCAATATATAAGGATGCAAATTGATATGCTTGGCGATGCCGCCTTCACGCTTGTTGCGCCAAATCGCAATGCTTTGTCCTGTTTGCAAGACAACTTCTAGCGCACGTTGAACGCGGCTTTTGTCATTTGGGTTGAGCTTGGCAGCGATTGAAGGGTCGGTTTCCTGCAATTGGGCATAGGCTTGTGCCTGTTCCGTCTGGCGTATCTTTGCGCGTAAATCGGGATCAATATCAGGAATAGGCGCGATGCCATCCAGCAATGTGCTGATATACAGACCAGTGCCTCCCACCAATATGGGGTATGATCCAGCTGCAATAGCTGTTTTTATCTGCTGCTTTGCATCTTTGGCCCAATCAGCGGCTGAGCAAGCCGTGGCACCATCGCGATATCCAAATAATCTGTGCGGAATATCTTCCATCTCGGCTGTGCTGGGCCGGGCTGACACAATATCCAGATCGGCATAAACCTGACTGGCATCAGCATTGATGATGACAGGCTGCTTGCCACACTCTTTGATGGTTTTTGCAGCAGCAATGGCCAATCCGCTCTTGCCGCTTGCAGTGGGACCGGCAATAAGCAAAAGCGAAGCAAGCCGGTTTTCATGGCCGTCTTGTGCCTCAAATGTCTGATTTTCCGGAGTATCGTTCATCATGCTGGTTGCTACACTGATTGCTGCCAATGCGACAAGCCTTAGTGGCGACAATATGGCTGCACTGACCGAAGATGATTATGTTCAGGCGACCAATGCGCTTGCGGCTAAAGGTATGATCGTCACACGCCGTGAATGGATTGATAAAGGCAAAGCTCTGGACATTTGCATAGATGGCCAAAGTGATAGCGGGCAGGGGGCAATGCAACCGCGTATAGCTGGGGCCTTGTCATCATTCACAGATCGCTGCGACATTGCAGTTCAATACGTTTCTCATCGAGAGAAATCTCTGTTTCTGTCCGATATGGATAGCACGATGATAGGGCAGGAATGTATTGACGAACTGGCCGATTATGCCGGTGTGCGAGACGAGATTACGGCGATAACCGAACGCGCAATGCGCGGCGAGCTGGACTTTGCGGCATCTCTGCGTGAGCGGGTGGCAAAATTGGCCAATCTCGATGAAGCGCTGGTGGCCGAATGTTTGCACCAACGGGTAACGCCCAATGCCGGCGCAAAAACATTATTGGCGACGTTGCGCGCCAAAAATGTGCATTGTTTATTGGTGTCCGGCGGCTTTCATCATTTTGCCGATCATATTGGCGCAGATCTTGGCTTTCACGGTGTGCATGCCAACCGGCTGGACGTTAAGGACGGTAAATTGACCGGCGGCCTAATACCCCCGCTATTCGGTGCCCAAAGCAAAGCCGATATATTGGCACAGGTCGCCGCTGCAAAAGATATTGATCATGCCAATAGCTTTGCGGTTGGCGATGGCGCCAATGATTTGCCGATGCTCGCCCTTGCTGGGCTGAGCATTGGTTATCACGCAAAACCGGTTGTGAATGAAGCGGTGGATTTCCCGCTTCGCCATAATGATTTAAGCGCGATACTCTATGCTCTGGGCATTCCCAGCAGCGAGTGGCAGGTTACTTCTTGATAGAGAAACAGGCCTGACCAGAGGCTTTGAGTTGGCCGCACAGCCTGTCGGCTTCGCTGCGGCTGGCAAAATTGCCAACTTGAAGCCGCGTTACCTTGCCTGCTTTCACCAGATAGGGTTGTAAGCCTTGCAAGTTGCTGTTGCGGCTTTCAAGCGATGACCACAGCGATTCAGCTTTGCTCTGAGAGCCGAAGGCACCCAATTGCAGTCGCCATGAACCTGTTGCTGCTACGGGACGGGGAGCCGGTGTTGCAGCTACTGGAGCAGGGCGTGCAGCAACCGGTGCTGGCGCTGGTCTGGGTGTCCCTGGCAGAGAGAAATCTGCGCCTGCATTGGATGAGGCTGAAAAAGTACCAGTGCTTGCCGGAGGCGTGACAGATGGCTTTGTAACTGGGCGCGGTGTCGGACGCGGCGTCGGGCGCGATGGTGGCAGGGCCGCCGTTTGTAATGGGCCTGTTGAGGCAGAGGGGCGCGCTGGCAAATTGCCACTTGCTACTGGCGGCAATGTTGCCGCAGCCAATTGCTGTTGGCGTTCACGATCAGCCTGTTGCTGCAATTTTCCAGCAAGGGCGATGCCCTCTTGGCGCTGATTCGGGGTTAGATAGCGGTCCATAGCGGCGAGATTTTGTGATGCTTGCGGCAAGCCTGATGAGGATGCGCGAGTCATCAAAGCATAGGCCCTTACCCAGTCTTTTGCTACCAACTCACCGTTAAAATAAGCAGTGCCCATAATATATTGCGCGCGTGGCTCGCCTCTGGCTGCCGATGATTCCAGCCATGGCAGAGCGTCTTTGCGCTGGCCATTTTGGAAAAGGATGAGGCCATAATTATCGGCGGCCTGTAAATGGCCTTTTTCTGCTGCTTGACGGAACCAGTCTGCGGCAATGTTCAAATCCATGGGCACACCGCGACCAAATTTGTGCGCCTGACCCATATTGAACTGCGCGTCCGCATCGCCGTCTAGAGCCGGTTTGCGCCATTCTTTGATCGCAGTCTCATAATCACCGCGCCCCCAGGCATCGACACCAGCTTTCACATCGGCAAATGCACTTTGTGGAAGGGCCGCCATAATAAGTGCGGTCAAAGCAACAGATGTCGTACGGGCAGATGTCGCACGGGTACGCGCAGGCGAGATAAATGGAAAAGGCATATCAAACTCCGCTTTTTATATATGCCATATCATTGGCCTATATATTAATCCTGATGCGCAGCTTCATATGTTCGACACTGCACATAAATTTCTAATTTCCTAACATTAGCAAAACATAACTAACGAAGTGTTAGCGTAACATGGACAGGCAATAGGAACCCTAGCATTTGGCCATTTCGAACAGTTTTTTGAGGTTTTTTACAATTTCTTTTCCCCGTTAACTCAAAATTAGGGCTGTTCTGCGAAACCCATTTTGAGTTTTCTAACCAAGGGGATCATTGTGCGCGTTCTCGCATTAGCATCACAAAAAGGCGGGTCCGGAAAGACCACATTGTCCGGACACCTCGCTGTTCAGGCACAATTGGCGGGCGCTGGGCCTGTAGTATTGATTGACATCGATCCTCAGGGTTCGCTTGCCGATTGGTGGAATGAACGTGAAGACGAATATCCCGCCTTTGCGCAAACCACTGTCGCTCGTCTGGCCGCAGATCTGGCTGTCTTACGCCAACAAGGCTTCAAACTTGCTGTCATTGATACACCGCCAGCCATCACTATGGCTATACAAAGCGTTATATCCGTGGCTGAATTGATTGTCGTTCCAACCAGACCGAGCCCGCATGATTTGCGTGCAGTCGGCGCAACGGTTGACCTGTGCGAACGCGCAGGCAAGCCGTTGGTATTCGTTGTGAACGCAGCGACGCCAAAAGCAAAAATTACATCCGAAGCAGCGGTTGCTCTATCACAGCATGGCACGGTGGCGCCAACAACATTGCACCACCGGACAGACTTTGCCGCATCAATGATTGATGGCCGCACGGTTATGGAGATTGATCCGGGTGGCAAGTCCGCTGGTGAGGTCGTCGAGCTATGGGGCTATATTGCTGACCGTCTGGAAAAGAATTTCCGTCGGACAGTGTTTAGTGCACCTGCTTCCAAAAGTGTGATGCCTGCTCAGCCAGGTACTCCGCGTCCCATGGGTGGCTTTGGCCGCCGGGTTATCGGATAATCGGGGGCGATACAGAAATGAGTGACACCAAACCACTCGCATCTCTTTCTTCGGGCCTTCTTGCCCGTAAGGGGGCCGCAAGGCCAGCTATGCGCAGACAAAATATCATGTCCGCTCCAGCAGCAAGCTCATCAACACAAGATGATCTGGGTTGGAACGATATGGGCTATGATGTTGATCCGCCGCAAAGCACTGGGCCTCAAGCGATCAAGCCTGAAAGTGACGGCGAAGACGAGCGCAAAGCTGGTATATTGTCAGCGGCTATTCCGGAAGTTGTGAAACAGCAAGATGCATTGCAGCGCAATTTTGCCAATGGCAACGCAAATGCCGAGGCAGCACCTGATGAGACAGCAAACAGCCCGCTTCTGGGTGCGCAACATGCCACTGTAGAACCAGAAGGTGCGGATGAAGGCACACAGCCTGAAGAGAAGCCATTAATTACAGCCAAAACGGCTGATGAAGAGGCTATCGACAAAGTCGCACCTGCTGAAGCGAAAGCTGAAACGGTTGAACCAGCAGATAAGTCTGATGCGATTGCGCCGGTCAACACATCACCGCTATGGACCAAACCTGGCGCTGATAAAGCGAGCGCGATTTTGCCACCCGTAGATGATGCGCCCTTTGAAGCGCCTCCTGTTGTTGAACCAAGTCCGGAAGCTGAAGCAGCTAATATTGCTGCGGCGCGTTCGGTATTGTCCAAGAAACCGGCAAAGATACAGGCAAAGGTCGACGAAAAAGCCAAGAAATTGGGGCGGTCCGAAGCTGCTTTGAAAGCTACTTCTGCCAAACCTGCTGCTGCAAAATCTACTGCTGTTAAAGCTAAGAGTGTCAAAAAACGCGCTGCTAGCACTTCCAAAGTGGCTTCCGGCAAACGGGCAGCATTCACATTGCGGCTTGATGCGCAGCGGCATCTGCGTCTGCGTCTAGCCTGTGCGATCCGCAACCAGTCTGCACAAAATATGGTGACTCAAGCATTGGATGAGTTTCTTGCAGGCTTTCCAGAGCTCGATGCGATGACCGGCAGCATATCTGACCAAGATGGTCAGGCAGCTACGTAAACAGAATTGAAGAACACAAACTTATTTAAGTGACCAGAACAAGGATGGACACAATGACGAACAAGGCAATGCTGAAAATGGCCGTATCTACGCTGATATTTGGCGTGACATTGGCCAGTTGTAGTACCCCCGGTCAAAGCGGCGGGCCTGCAAATCTGACACAAAAAGCTGAGAAGTCATTGTCCAAAGGCAAGACTGCCAAAGCGATTGCGACTGCCGAAGAGGCTGTGCTGATTGCGCCGCGTGACGCAGAGGCACGCCGTATATTAGCGCAGGCATATCTTAAGGATGGACGTTTCAGATCTGCTGAAAAGACATTTGAAGATGCCATTGCATTGGGTGATAACAGTGCGCGCACCATTATCAGCATGTCGCTGACGCAAATTGCGCAAGGCAAGCAGCAAGACGCGCTTAAACTGCTCAATGCCAAACAATCGGTTCTGCCGCCTAGCGATTATGGTCTCGCCCTGGCGCTTGCTGGTGAAACGCGCCGCGGTGTTGACGTGCTATCCGGCCTTATCCGTACAGGTGTCAATTCACCAAAGGTTCGTCAAAATCTTGCTTTTGCTTATGCCTTGGATGGCCGCTGGCGCGAAGCCAAGTTGATGGCTGGTCAAGATGTAAAGCCTGATGATGTTAATGCGCGTATCCTGCAATGGGCACAGCTTGCACGGCCAAATGCTTATCAGGCACGTGTTGCTTCTCTTCTGGGCGTAAGCCCTGCAGCGGTTGATAATGGGCAGCCAGTACAGTTGGCGCTACGTCCGCAAAGCGAAAATGCGCAGGCCGTCGCTATTGCTGCGAAAGCACCCGCCAAAGCTGCTCCGGCGCCTGCTCCTAAAGCCGCGCCTAAGCCGATAACGTTGGCATCTGCTGCACCGATTGCCATTCCGGCGCCAAAACCGGCTGCAAAACCCATTGCCAAACCGGCTAAAGCCAAAAAGGCGCCAATTGTTGAGACTGCGGGTGTTGCACCATCACGCATCGCGAAACCTGCACCTACAGCGAAGCCAGCTCCAGCAGCGCGGCAACGCGTCGCTAAAGGCCAATATATCTTGCAGCTTGGCGCATTCTCCTCGCAGCAAGGCGCGCAAAAAGCATGGTCGCAACTGACCACGCAATATCGCGAGCTTGCACCCTTTGGAAATGCCAGTTCTACGGTAAAATCAAATGGCCGGACACTATATCGCCTTGCAGCGACGGGTTTTGGTAATGAGCAATCTGCAAAAGCTCTTTGTGACGGTATTAAAGCACGCGGCGGCAGCTGTATTGTGCGCAAATCCGGCAATGGTGGCTCAGGTTCAGCCCGCTTGGCCGCGCGTCGCTAAGATAACCTGTCAAATCGTCAGTCAGGCTTTTTACCAAGCTGGCTGGCGAGTGACATTGTTGCGCTTCCACGTTTTGCCGGCTTTGGTTGGTCTGGCGAGGGTGCCCATCCGCTAAGCGATACAAGCGCAAAACTCTCGGTAGCCCTTTCATCACTATCTACTTGTGATGCGATATAATCATTAAGCAGCGCCCATTGGCCTTTGCTGTAACGCACAATTTTGTTGGTAAGGGCATAACCGCCGCCAAAGCTGCGAATGTCGCGCAGTAATTGCCGGACTGACCTGTAGCGAACGCTCAACATATCAATATCTGCCACGGGCATAGCAAAGCCGGCACGGCTTAAAAGATCGCCGCCTGAGCGAACATCGATTTGCGGGTGTATATGTGGCCGCGGCATATCGCCATCCGCGACCAACATTGCACGCTTTAACAATGGCAAACTGCCAACACCAAAAAACTCAGCAAGCAACAATCCATCAGGGCGTAAAGTTCTGCGCAACTGCACCAATAGGCCAGGTACATCATTGGCAGCATCCAGCACGCCAATCATAATGATCAAATCCGGTCGGAATGGCAGATCAGGAATTTTATCCCATTCCTTGCAGATGAGATGCGGCGGCATATTGGGCCTGTGCGCAGGAGCAGGCACCATATCAATAATTGCTGTCTCAATGCTGCGTTCTTTGAGCCAATCCAAGAGAGTGTCTGAGCAATTGCCGATGATCAAAGCTTTAGAAAATGATCTGGTAACGACATCCAGCCTGGCAATTATATCATCGGCCATCAGGTCGCCCAAAAAGTCACTATCCGCTTGCCGTTGCAACATTGTCATGCGACGTTGGCGGTTCTGGCGTTGACGTTGTGGGTCAAAAATTTTGTTCGGTTCTGACGGGTCTTGCATATTTGCGATGTGGCGATTTGTCATCATTCGGGCAAGTGGCAAATTGCTGCTAGCGTAAAAGGAGCGCGATATGGGCAAGGTGAGCGATCATTATCGTCACGCTTTGGGCGGCTTTGTCGATCTGATCCTGCCACCGCGATGCCCTTTATGCGGTGAAATGGTGCTGGAACAAGGCGGCTTTTGCGGCGATTGCTGGCCAAGGCTGCGCCTTATATCTGCGCCGCAATGTGGCAATTGCGGCCGTCCATTGGGCGCAGATCACTCTCATTCAGAGCAGGATCAGTTGATATGCGGCCCATGTCTGGCTGAGCCACCACCGCATGATGGCATTCGTGCCGTTGCTATATATGATGATCTGTCACGGCGTATTGCATTACGCCTGAAACATGCAGGGCGCATTGGCCTTGCCAAGCTTATTGCAGGGCAGCTGCTGCGTCAAATGCCCGACTTGGAGGAAGATTGGCTGTTGGTGCCAGTGCCTTTGCACCGATGGCGGTTATGGCGGCGAGGGTTTAATCAGTCGCAACTCATCGCATCGCAATTGGCGCATATGCACGGAACAGCAATCAGCGCCGATGCATTGCTGAGGACCAAAGCCACGCCGCCGCTCAAAAATATGACATTAAGGCAGCGAAAAGAGGCCGTGAAAAATGTATTTGCTGTTAATCCTAAAAAAGCTGGTCAGCTAAGTGGGCGCAAGATAATGCTTGTCGATGATGTCTATACCAGCGGGGCGACCAGCCATGCTTGCGTTAAAGTGCTTAAAAAAGCCGGAGCAAGCAGGGTTGAAATCATGTGTTGGGCAAGGGTGTTGCGAGATGGAGAGGCCGGATTAGAAGCGATGCATTAACGCTTTTACGGTCGCGTATAGTCTTGTTGAACAGGGCGGCATGAATGACCATATGCTTATGGAAAGAGGAATTATGACCAAAATTGAAATCTATACCAAATTTACTTGCCCTTTTTGTTATCGGGCGAAAGACCTTTTGAAACAAAAAGGGGCGTCATTTGAAGAATATGAGATCAGCATGGGCGGCGCAAAGCGTGCCGAAATGATTGAACGTGCCAATGGCCGCACCACTGTGCCGCAAATTTTTATCAATGATAACCATATTGGCGGTTCTGATGATCTTGCTGCATTGGAAGCTGCGGGTAAGTTGGACGCTTTGCTTGCTGGTTAAGCTGCCAGCTTTAAGATTTTTGATGGTTGGCTGATGGCGCACAAAATTGCCTTGTTGCAGATGAAAAGCGGCACACAGCCGTCAGAAAATGCATGTATAATCGAAACCGCTATTGAGCAGGCTGCCGATCAAGGGGCAGAAATTTTGTTCACCCCTGAAATGGCGGGCATGCTTGACCGAGACCGTAAACGTGCGGCGCAGCATATCGTTAGTGAGGGCGAGAGTGGTTTTTTGCAGCACATGGCCAAGGCTTGCAGCAAAGCGCAAATAGCACTGCATATCGGCTCACATGCTGTGGCACATGATGATGGAAAATGGCGTAACCGGTCGATACTGTTCGATAGGCAGGGCCGTATTTCAGCGCGCTATGATAAGATTCATCTGTTCGATGTGACATTGGGCAATGGCGATGATTGGCGCGAATCATCAGCTTATGGGGCAGGGCAAGAGGCCGTTTTAACGCACAGCCCTATTGGGCAGCTGGGCATGACAGTCTGTTATGACATGCGCTTTCCCGCTCTCTACGCTGCGTTGGTGGCCAATGGCGCTCATGTGATAACGGTTCCAGCTGCGTTTACTGTGCCAACCGGTAAAGCCCATTGGCACAGCCTGTTGCGTGCCCGTGCTATTGAAGGGCAGTGCTTTATTATAGCGGCTGCACAAAATGGTGAGCATGAAGATGGCCGCAAGACCTATGGGCATTCTTTGGTTATTGACCCTTGGGGAGATGTTTTGCTGGATATGAATAATCAGAGCGGGCTTGGTTTTGCGTCAATTGACCTTGAAAAAGTGAGTGAAACACGCAAAAAATTGCCCTCGCTCGCCAATCAACGCGATTTTGCCAAGACACCCAGGATATTCACCCAGTGATTGTTTTTGATCTGCAGTGCCCAAACCACCATATTTTTGAAGGATGGTTTGGATCGAGCGATGATTTTACAGATCAATCAGCGCGCGGCCTGATAAGCTGTCCGATATGCGGTGCAGATGATATTTCCAAAGCAGTTATGGCGCCGTCTATTGGCGCGAAATCTAATCAGAAATCGGCTATAGATTTGATACCTGCGCCGATAAAAGAAGATGCTGTCGGGTCAGTAGAAAACGCAAAGCCTAATGATGCAGTACAGCTCTCGACTCCAACGGGTGCATCAGCGCCATCAATGACTGAGATGAAGGCCATGTTGTCAAAGCTAGCTGAGGCACAAGAAAAAGCGCTTGAGTCATCGCGCTGGGTGGGAGAAGACTTCACAGATACCGCGCGTGCTATGCATTATGGTGAGGCGGAGGTCGCACCTGTGCATGGTGAGGCCAGTTTGGACGATGCGAAAGAATTGCTGGAAGAGGGGATCAATATCGCGCCTTTGCCACTGCCGATTAGGCGACCTGATAAAGAAAACTGATCACGTACAGGCATGGGGTATAGCTAAGCTAGGTCTTGAAGCGTATTCATAGCATGGCTAGACCATAGATGGGGGCCCCGTAGCTCAGCAGGATAGAGCAATTGATTCCTAATCAATAGGCCGCGTGTTCGAATCACGCCGGGGTCACCAAATATTTTGGCGCGAATTGCTGCTATAGATTATAAATCAAAAGCCGCTTTGGAAGGGATTTCTATCTTCTTGTTGAGATAGGCTTTGTCGCCTTCTTCTTCTACAGCTGCGCCGATGATCTTATCGCGCTCTTCCAACAGGCTGATGATGGGGTCGCGGAAAACCTCAACTGCTGCTGTCAGCCAATCATTGACTAACGGGTCACCAGGCGCACCCTTCATGTTAAAAAGCTTCAGGCGTTGCGCAATGGCGTCAGCTGGCATCATATATTCCGCCGTGACCCAATAATTTGTTGTGAACCAATAAAGCGGCATACCCGCAGTATCAAAGCCAAGTGCAGCAAAATGCACGACTTTGGCTGGGAAATTGCCCTTTTTGTTTTTTTTGTGAGGAGGAGCGTTAAGCGGCTCTACGCCTTTAAAAACATCGCCCGGCAAAAACATGTGAAAATGACCATGCTCGCCTTCTTCCCGTTCTTCGGGTTTGTGCGCATGGTAAAACCAGCGTGACTTATTCCCCGGAGCGATACAATCGCCTTTGGGATAGTGCTGATATTGAACAAAAGGCGCATCCATAGGTACCACACGCGGTACTAGCGATACACCCTCTTCAACAATTTGTTCGGTTAAACGAAAAAGGCGGTCTACTGATTCGGTCATATTATCTTACTAAACCATTCTAATCTGAGTTAGAATTGAATGTAAGCCAATATGGCCGCCAGTAAACCGCCAAATTCAATTTTTCAGCAAAATTACTCGGTTACAGCGTCTACTGCTGCACAAGCTGCACATGCTGCTGCACAAGCGGCGTCGCTAGCTGCACATGCTGCGCCACATGCTGCGCAAGCCGCGCCGCATGCTGCACAAGCTGCTGCACATGCTGCACCACAAGCTGCTGCACATGCTGCACAACCAGCTGCGCAAGCTGCACAACCAGCGGCACATGCTGCACAACCAGCAGCACATTCAGCGGCACAAGCTGCACATGCAGCGGCGTCGCCAGCTTCTTCAGGAGTACAAGCAGTTGCAAGTGCAAGACCGCCAGCGATGGCGAGCATTTTGCCCAGGTTAGAGTTTTTCATATTCATTCCCCTTCGTAGGATTCTTAAAAACAGAGTGCCCTGTTTACTGGCATGAATATGCGTCTGGCAAGATTTTTTCGCATGGAGGATAGTTTTTTTTGCGTAAACAGAGATAAATTTTATTCGATTCCACGATTTTTACCCCATTGTCGCGCAACAGTATAACCCAAATATCCCGTGCCGAATAAGGCATATAATGGCTCTGGAAGGCCGGAAAGATAGGCATTCATGCCATTGGCGATAGCAAAAGCGGTTTCTGGACGGATCGATGCTATCACGCCCATCGGGATGGCCCATAAAATCATAGCGTACATTACGTAAAGAAAGCTTGGTCGCGCCCGACTGGTCCATGGATCTGCAGACTTTGCTTCAGCCAATATGGTAGCGATTCGCGTTTCAACTGCTTGCAATTCTTGGCTGCCCTGTAATTTAATTAACTCCAATTTTGCTTCGGCTCTTGCATCAGGGTCAGGAATAATTTTGTCTATTATAGATGTGATCGGGCTGATCAGGTTTTCCAATATCGCCATGAAGATTGTCCTTTGGTAAATTGCGGGGAAGGGTGTTTATCTCGAAGGGATGTATCGACCAGAGAAAGTGGATTTATTCCACACCTATGCGGTGCGCGAGCCAACCAAATAAGAAAGATCGATTGGCTGGTCTGCTCTCTGCAAGACTTATATATTTGGCACCTTGTAGGGAATCGACGGCGCGAGTGAGCACGCGCTCTCCCTGACGACCGCGCTTTTTCAGAAAACCATCCAATATGCGCAAAGTTTGCGAACCGATAACGCCATCAAGTGTCAGCAAATGGTCATTGTCACTGCGTTGTAGTGCGTTGAGTGACCTTTGTAGAAAGCGGATCGCTCTGGCCGTGCCCATATTCACTGCGGTATCGAACAACTCTGCGGCTAATAGAGGTGCGCGCTCTGCAACTTGATCCAGCTTGGGGTCGAGCCAGTAAAGCTGACGATATATGTCCATAGCGCTTTCGCGCGGCAGATGTTTCATATCACCTGAATATCCCTGCTTACGGGCTACGCTTTGGGTAATGCCCCATCGTGTTGGGCCTCCGCGATCATCGGGGTGGTTGCTATATCCCCCTTCACGCGCAATGACATCGTTGATGAGCTGAGTAACTTTCTCCATTTGCCAACACTCCTTATTGGAATATAAAAAGGAGTATATAACCTAATTGGTTATTTGTAGGACAGATGCTTTCCTACGATATGGCGTATCGCGATGCAGTGTTGCGTGGCTTTGGCGATATAGCTTCGCCAAATGGCGCTTTGCCCTAAATTATGGCGATAAGACAGACTTTATAACCAAGCCGATAATGCCGAGTGTCAGGACGCTGATGGCCCATAGACCGACAAACCAGATCAATTGCTTGATTAAAGGCTGGGGAGGTTGGTCCATAATCAGTGATAGCCTTCATTTTCAACCTTGCCGCGAAAAACCCAATAGGCATAAGCGGTATAAGCCAAAATAACAGGTACTAAGATAGCCGCCCCGACCAGCATGAAAAGCTGGCTGCTCGGCGGGGATGCCGCCTCCCATATTGTTATGCGCCCGGGGATGATATCTGGCCAGATTGATATGCCCAAACCGATAATGCAAAGACCGAACAGCCCAAGCGCATACAGAAAAGGCGCTATTTCCAGGCGTTTTATCAGGCTGCGGAAAAGCAAGAAAGCTATGATCAATGTTGCTACGGGCACTGGCGCAGTGGCAATGATATTTGGATATTCAAGCCAGCGTTCATGATATTTTTCTTCAAGAAACGGCGTGGCGGCACTTACAGCGGCAATTGCCAGCAACAGGCTGATCGTTGCTGACCGCGCATAACCATATGCTTTGTCTTGCAAGGGCCCTTCTGTTTTCATGATAAGCCAACAGCTGCCGAGCAGCACATAACCGGTGCATAGACCGATACCTGTCAACATAGAAAAGGGTGAGAGCCATTCCCACCAACCGCCGGAATAAGAGCGGCCACTTATGCTTATGCCTTGCAGCAAAGCACCCAATGTAACGCCTTGCGCAAATGTAGCGACAAAGGACCCAGCGAAAAAGGCGCGATCCCATGTTTCACGATGCCGTTCGTCACGCCATCGATATTCAAATGCTACGCCGCGCAGAATGAGGCCCAGCAACATAGCGGTTAGAGGAGCGTATAAAGCCGGCAGTATAACGGCATAGGCCAATGGGAATGCGGCCATTAAGCCCCCGCCGCCAAGCACCAGCCAAGTCTCGTTCCCGTCCCATATAGGCGCGATGCTGTTCATAGCCGTATCACGCTGTTTCCCGACAGGGATGCGAGGGAAGAGCATACCAATACCTAGGTCGAAGCCGTCCATGACGACATAGGCTATAATAGCAAAGGCGATGATTGCGGCCCAAATTACGGTAAGGTCCAAGCCCGTCATGTGTCTTGCTCCGCTTGCTTGCTATCAGTCCTTTGTTTTCCAACAGCCGGAGCGGGGGTAATACCGGCGGACCGAATGGGTGTGCCGTCAAGCATTGCCTCGCGCGCCTGAGGAGGTTTCTTCATAAGCTGCAACAAATACCAGACGCCTGCGCCGAAAACGAAAAAATACACAATGACAAAGGCAATAAGCGAAGCAGCGACTGCGGGCGCGTCTAATGGCGATGCACTATCCGCAGTGCGCAGCAATCCATAGATGGTATAAGGTTGACGCCCCACTTCAGTCGTTACCCAGCCAGCGAGTACGGCGATAAATCCTGATGGACCCATTATAATGGCGATCCGGTGCAGCCATGGCCAATCATATAGGCTTTTGCGCCACCGTGCAAAAAGACTCCATATACCGATACCCATCATGGCAAAGCCCAAACCCACCATGATACGGAAAGACCAGAAGACGATGGCGACAGGAGGTTCATCCTCGTCCGGGATTGTGTCGAGCCCATCCAGCGGCGCATCCAAATCATGCTTTAATATGAGAGAGCTCGCCTTGGGAATTTCAATGGCATAATCGACTCGCTTCTCTTTGCTGTTAGGTATGCCAAACAAAATCAGCGGCGCACCTTCAGGATGGCTCTCATAATGCCCTTCCATCGCCATGACCTTTGCTGGTTGATGCTCCAGTGTATTCAACCCGTGCATATCGCCGGCAAAAATCTGCAAGGGCGCGACAATTGCCGCCATCCACATCGCCATCGAAAACATTTTGCGTGCGCCTGGATTCGCTTTGTCCTTAAGCAAGTGCCAAGCGCCAACTGCGCCAACGGCAAAGGCTGTGGTAAGATAGGCCGCCATTAAAGTATGGATCAGGCGATAGGGGAAGCTTGGGTTGAAAATGATTGTAAGCCAACTCTCCCCTGGCACAAATTGACCATTGGCCGTTATCTCATAGCCAACAGGTGTTTGCATCCAACTGTTCACGGACAAAATCCAGAAAGCCGATATGAAAGTTCCAATTGCAACGGCCAGCGTTGCCGCAAAATGCAATTTTTTGCCGACTTTATTGATGCCAAAAAGCATCACTCCCAAAAAACCTGCCTCTAGAAAAAAGGCTGTAAGCACCTCATAGGCCATTAATGGCCCGATTACAGGTCCCGCCCTGTCTGAAAAAACAGACCAATTAGTGCCAAATTGGTATGACATCACAATGCCCGATACGACACCCATGGCGAAGACGATGGCAAAAATCTTTAACCAATAACGATAAAGATTAGCATAGACGCCTTTTCCGGTCTTTAGCCACAGCCCTTCCAAAACGGCCAAATAACTAGCCAAACCTATGGAAAAGGCCGGGAAAAGAAAGTGGAAGCTTACCGTAAAAGCGAACTGTATGCGGGCCAATAAGATAGCAAATTCATTCTCGATCATAGTCTCAAACCCTGCTCTGCTTAACTATTTATGTCGGCCCTGATTGCAGCTAATGCAATTGCATATATCGGCATCTGAGCCGTAATATACGCAAATTTCCCTCCTTGAAAGCGCTCAACAACCACCGGTAAGCATATTCTTCATACCAATTTGCAGCCCAATGGGATAAAAAAATCGAGAATAGGTATATTCAATGGCTTGACAGATTGGTCGTGTTCATAAACTATACGCTCATAATATTATAAAGTAACTATAGGGGAAGGTATTATGTTACAAACCGGATTGATCCGTGCCAAAGGTCTTGCGCGGAAAAAATTTGCCATGGCATTGCTAGGGGGGTCAGCCTTAATGGCTTTGTCAAACCCGGCATATGCGCAAGAGGCAGCTGCTGATGAAGAAGCAGGCGAAGAAGGCGATGCCATTATCGTCACAGGTATTCGCAGTTCACTACAAAGCGCCCTGAACGAAAAACGTAATGCTGACAGCCTTATCGAGGTGATTCAGGCGGAAGATATTGGTAAGCTTCCTGACCAAAACCTTGCTGAGGTGCTGGAAAACATTACTGGCGTTCAGATTACCAGAACCGCAGGTGTTGGTACTGGCGTGCAAATTCGCGGTACAAATGACAACCGGACTGCGATCAACGATGTTACAACGCTGAGCGCTGGCACAGGCCGTGGCGGCATTAGCTTTGAAGATATTAACCCAGCGATTATTGCTTCGGTTGAAGTCATCAAAGCGCCGGAAGCCAAAACCATTGAAGGCGCTGTTGGCGGCACCATCAATTTGCGGACAATCCGGCCGCTTGATCTGACAGACCAGATTTTGTCTGTTCGTGTACAGGGTGAATATAGTGAACTGTCCGACACCATCCGCCCCAGAATTTCTGGAAGTTATGGTAATGTGTGGTCAACAGGCGTTGGTGAGATTGGTGTCGTACTGAGCGGCAGCTATACTGAGCTAGAAGCAACATCTTTCCGTCCACGTGTCGACCGGGATAACCTTATTCCTGCAGGCGCTGCGGTAACTGCTTCTGGTGCACCCGGGCCGGACTTTCCGTTCTTGGGCATTCAGTTCTTGAACCAAGAAACCGAGAATTTTGAATTTGAGACCATTAACTTCTCAGGTACATTGGAATGGGCACCGTCTGATAATGTGTCTTTCTATTTTGATACGATCATCAACGATCAAACCCGCACACAGGATAGCTCACGTATTCAAGGTTCTGGCGTTAGTGCTCTTGACCTGAACAACGTTCCGGACACATTTGAGACTGTGGATTTCGGTTCGCTTGACGGTGTTGAACTGGGCAGTATTCAGGCTGCATTGACGGGTACTATCCAGCCAAATATTGCTGTTGATGATGATGATCCCAATTTGCGTTTCTCTGGCGATGTGGGCGCTCGTGTAACCAATAGCCAAGTTTATCGCCTCGGTACTGAGTTGGAGTTTGGTCGTTTCTCAGTCCGTCTCGAAGGATCGCGCACTGATTCTGACACGACTAACCCGAATTTGAGCACTCAGCTTAACTTCATCAACCCTAATCCGCTGACGCCGCTCGACGGCACCAGCAACGATAACAGCACACCGTTCATTTTCGACCTGACCGGCGGCGCATTGACATTTGGTGTTGATTTTAACTCACCATTTGCACCGACCGTGGCTGATCTTCTTGATCCTGCAAATGTCGTGCTGGATCAGGTGCAGGCAGGCAATAACCGCACGGAAAGTTCTGAGAATGCATTCCGTATCGATACGACATTGGATGTTGAAGATCTGACACCGTTTTTCACATCATTCGATGTCGGTTATCGCTACAATGATACGTCAGTAGACTTCACGCAAATTGAAACCAATTTCGGCACTGGCGCTATCGTAAACAGTCCGCGTGGTACACTTTTTGCTGACCTGCTTGTTCAAGGACCTAGCAATTTCGGTGAGTTTGACGGACGTGAGCTAGCGTTCCGTAACTTCCTTTTGATTGACCCTAACCAGTCTTTTTCTAACCAAGCAGAAGTGTTTGCGCAGTTGCAAGATGTCTTGGATGGAACGCCAGGCGGTCAGGCTGCAATTGCCAATGGCGGCCGCTTGTTGAGCGATCTGGATCCAAATACGCCTAATAACTTGGGTGCGACTTTCCGCGTCGAGGAAGAAACGCATTCTATCTATGGTCAGGCGAATTTCGAACTTGGTCGTTTGCGCGGTAATTTCGGTCTGCGCTGGATCAATACCAGCATCAACTCCATTGGTAACAATGTTGGTGGCGGTATCGTAACGCCTGTGTCTGCGACCGGTAATTATCAAGAGTTGCTGCCACGTGTTAACCTGATCTTTGATGCAACCGATGATATTGTCATCCGTGCTAGCTATGGTGAGGACATTAACCGTCCAGACTTTGACGATCTCTCGCTCTCACTAGCTTTCCCAACAGGGGGCAATAGCGCGGTTAACCAAGGCAATCCAAATCTATCGCCAGAAACAGTCGAATCTTATGATGCGTCTATCTCGTGGTATTTTGCTCCGTCATCCGTGCTGAGCGTTGGTGTATTCCACAAAGAAAGAACCAATTTGTTTGTGGCGCAATTGGATGATCCATTTGAAGATGAGAATGGTTTCCGTGATATCACGCCACCATGTGAAGGCGGCGGTATCTTTAACCCGATTGCAGGCCGTAACGTTCTGTCGCCGGTTATTGGTAATGGTATTTGTGCGCCTCTGCTCACAACCATCAATGATCCGGGAACAACCAGACAGACCGGTATTGAAGTTGCGTTCCAATATGATCTCTCACAATTCGAAGACACATTGGGCTTTGCATCAGGCTTTGGTATCATCGCTAACTATACCTATCAGGAATTTAGCGGTGGTGAGGCTACGAACTCTAACTCTGGTCGCGGTGAAGATATCTTCCAAGCGATTAACCCGAACATTGCTGTTCCGGTAACCCGGGTTCAGGGCTTGCTGGATTTCTCGCCACATGCTTACAACGTGACTCTCTATTACGAGAAATACGGCATTTCAGCACGGGCACGTTATACATGGCGCGATTCCTTCCGTACTTTGGATACTGCTGCTGGTGCGACCTTGAACTCTACTCTCGGCTTCCCGCCGGTAACAGAGTCTCGCGGTCAGTTGAACGCTGGCATCAATTATGACGTTACAGATTTCCTGAATGTCGGTATTGAAGGTGTGAACCTCACCAAATCACGGATTACACAAAGCTGTGTAAACGAAGATGCCTTGCTCTGTTTCCAAGGCCTTCCTGATCGCCGTATCCAATTTGGTGCGACCCTGAGCTTCTAAGCTGGTCGGCATTAGATAATAGATAAGAGTCGGCGCGGCGGAGAATATCTCTGTCGCGCCGATTTGCTTTAGCGATAATGATATTCGAAAATCCGCTGTTTATATGGTGTGCAAGATGACCAATAGGCTGACCCTTAGAGCCACCGTTCAGCGTGAAGAGATTATCAAATGGGAGGATTTTTAAAATTGGTCGGGACGAGAGGATTCGAACCTCCGACCCCCACACCCCCAGTGTGATGCGCTACCAGGCTGCGCTACGTCCCGACCTTGGGATTACCCAAGTCGCGGGATATAGGGCTGGGCCGAATATTTGGCAAGCGCGATTGCACTGGTTTTGAGCAGACAATTGCCTTTATCGGCTATTTGTTCCTACTAATGCGGATATGGTTATGATCGGGCTGTTCTTTTTGCTGAACTTCACTATATGCGTGCAATGAATTTGCAAATTTCTAAGGATTAAACGCAATGATGATATTGCTAGGTTTGGCGGCTGCTCCTGCCAATGCACAAGCACCGTTTTGGGTGACCATGCTGCCATTGGTTGGCATTTTCGTGATTTTCTACTTTCTGCTTATCCGTCCGCAACAAAAGCGGATGAAAGAGCATCAGGAAAAAATCGGCGGCGTTAAGCGCGGCGATAAAGTTGTCACTGGTGGCGGATTGGTTGGCAAAGTTGTCAAAGCCGATGATGATTATGTTGAGATTGATCTTGGCGGTGGCACCAAGGTAAAGGCCGTGAAGTCAACCTTGACAGATATCGTGCCGCCGGGCGGCGAAAAGCCAGCCAATGATTAATCATCCTGCTTTGCGGATATCTGTCTTGATATCCTTTTCTCAAAATATAACCAGCCAATAGAAAAGTCATTCGCATGTTGGAATTTCCTCGCTGGAAAACTGTTTCGCTTAGTCTAACGCTGCTCTTTGGCGTTCTTCTGTCTATTCCCAGCCTTTTGCCAGAACAGACACAAAATGCCTATTGGCCTTCATTCCTGCCGAATGAGGAGGTTAATCTCGGTCTGGATCTGGCTGGTGGTAGCCATTTGCTGCTTGAGGCAGATCCAGCGGACATTATCGAAAAGCAAACTGAAAATATGGAAGAATCGGTGCGCAACGCACTGAAAAATGCCAATCCAACAATTGGTATCAGCGATATTTCACGAGAGAATAACCAGCTTTCCTTCTTGCTGCGCAATCCTAATCAGGTTGATGCAGCGCGCGAAGCATTGCTGCCCTTGACCAGCGGTGCAGGTCTGACCGGACAACGGGATTGGGATATTGCGGTGCGCGACGATAGCCGTTTCGTGCTGACACCAACATCTGCCGGCCTGGATCAGGCTGTCGAAAATGCGATGAACTCAGCAACCGAAGTTGTGCGGCGACGTATTGATGAACTGGGCACACGTGAGCCGACTATCATCCGCCAGGGGGCAGAGCGTATCGTTGTGCAAGTGCCGGGGCTTCAAGACCCTGATGAGCTGAAAGAACTGCTAGGAAAAACAGCCGAATTGCAGTTTAAACTGGTCGACGCTGAAGCCAATTTCAGTGAAGTTATTGCCGGACGCGCTCCGATAGGCAGTGAAATCTATCCATATCCCGAAGGTGGCGCAGCTCAGCCTTTTATCGCCGTGAAGCGCTTGGGCGGTATTAAAGGTGACAGCCTGACCGGCGCGCAGCAGAGCTTTAATCCTGAAAACCCTAGCCAGGCGGTTGTAAATATACAGTTTGATTCAGAAGGCGCGCAGAAATTTGCCAAATTGAGCAGCGAGAATACTGGCAAACGCTTTGCTATCATATTGGATGGCGAAGTAATCTCAGCACCATCATTTAATGAACCAATTTTGGGCGGCGCAGCGCAAATTTCTGGCCGGTTTTCAGTCGAGACTGCTAACCAATTGGCCATTCAGTTGCGTTCTGGTGCCCTGCCTACGCAATTAACGATTATTGAAGAGCGGACTGTCACTGCAGAATTGGGCCGCGACTCTATTGTTAAAGGTTCGATCGCCGGTATCGTGGGAACGGCTGCGGTCCTGCTTTACATGATTGCGGTGTATGGCCGTTTCGGCGTTTATGCGAATATTGCGTTGGTGCTTAACCTGTTTCTGATCTTGGCCATAATGGCTTTGTTAAACGCTACGTTGACATTGCCGGGCATTGCCGGTTTCATCTTGACAGTCGGCTCTGCGGTTGATGCCAATGTGCTGATTAACGAGCGCATAGGCGAAGAGCGAAGGCGAGGGCGCAAGGTGATAGAGTCAATCAGCGTGGGTTATAAAGAGGCGTCACGCGCGATTTATGATGCCAATATCACCAACGTTATCGCTGGCGTATTGCTGTTCCTGTTCGGCTCTGGCCCGATTAAGGGTTTTGCGATCGTTCTTATTGTCGGCATCATCACATCTGTTTTTACGGCTGTCTTTGTGACGCGTATGTTTGTGGCCCTTTGGCTTAAAGCAAAACGTCCCAAAGAGTTGGTCATATAGGAGCGAGGCACATGAAACTTCTTAAACTTGTTCCAGAAATTACGAATATCGCGTTTTTGAAGCATCGCAATTTTGCGGTGGGTTTCAGCGTGTTGACGATTATCGCATCCATTGCGCTGGTCATGGTGAATGGCCTTAATTTTGGCGTCGATTTTGCCGGTGGCCAGCAGATACGTGTTGTGTTTGACAATGTTGAAGAAGCACCAATTCCTGAGGTGCGCAGCAAGATACAGGCGCTCAATTTTGGCGACCCTGCTATTCAGGGTTTTGGCCAGAAGAACGAAATTGCCATTAAGATGCGTCTTGAAGAAACATCTGAAGACAATCTTCAAGAAGCCAATAGTGCAACTGTGCAAATCACCAATATGATTGAAAGCGAATTCGCCGAACAGGGCGCGCGGATTGATGGTGTTGATGCTGTTTCCGGCAAGGTGTCGGGCGAATTGCTGTCGACAGGTATCTATGCGCTGGTGTTCGCATTGATCGCGATTTCAATCTATATTTGGCTGCGATTTGAATGGCAATTCGGCGTTGGTGCCTTATTCGCTCTGTTCCATGATGTGGTGCTGACATTCGGCTTTTTCGCGCTGACACAGCTTGAGTTTAACCTCAACATTATCGCGGCTTTGCTGACCATTATCGGTTACTCACTTAATGATACTATCGTTATTGACGACCGGATACGTGAGAATCTGCGCAAATATCGTAAGATGGAAATTGCCAATCTGCTCGATGTGTCCATCAACGAAACGCTGGCGCGTACGGTCAGTACCAGCTTGACCATGGTGTTGGCACTGCTTGCGCTTGTTATATTGGGTCCAGATGTGATCTTCGGTTTCTCTGTGGCAATGTTGTTCGGTGTGGTCATCGGTACCTACTCTTCGGTCTATATTGCATCGCCAGTATTGATCTGGCTCGGTGTAGGGCCGGACAGCTTTATCCCGGAAGAGTCTGACACAGAAAAGGCTCAGAATAAGCTGCGCGAAGGATATGACGGCGCCGTAGTTTAGACTTAACTCAGGCTCTCCCTATGGAAATCAAACGCGAAGATATTAGCGGTCCGTTGGTTACGGCAATCGGTCCTGAGGGATTCCGCGTCGCAGATAGGCGCGTTCCTGGCGGCTTGGTTTTGCACCCTGACAATGCTTTTGACTGGGAACCACCCATGGTTGGTGATCTGGCAATTGATAATTTGGGAAAAGCGCTGGACTTACAGCCGGAGCCTGAATTTCTATTGCTGGGCACCGGCAACAGCTTAATCCACCCACCGGCAACTCTTCGCAGAGCTCTCGAAATGTTGAATATCGGACTAGAAGTCATGGACAGCCGTGCCGCTGTGCGGACATGGGGGCTGATGCGGGCAGAGGAGCGATGGATCAGCGCAGCAATCTTCCCTCTGCACTTTGCCAAGGCTTAGCCGCGATCACTGCTATGCCGTTTTTATGATGCCTTTGAAAAAGCCATCAAGCTCTGCTGCGTTGCGTTCCCAAGTGAAATTTGAAACACTCGCACGAATTTTGGTACGCGGGACTGTGTGATCGTGCAATTCTCTCATCGCTGCGGCAATATTATCGGCCGTTTGCCCTACAATACGGCCAAAGCGATCATCTTTGACCAGTTCGTGTGCGCCGCCAGCTTCACTGATGATAATCGGCGTTCCACAAGCCAGTGCTTCGACCCAGGCATTGGCCAAACCTTCGGATTGAGAGGGCAGGATCAGCATTTTGGCATTGGCCAGCAATCCGGGCAGCGCAGCGTGCGGCAGTGCGCCGGTAAAATATACCCGTCCAGCCAAGCCAGAGCGCTCTGCAGCCGCTTTTAGTGCAGTCTCTTCCTCTCCTGCGCCAACAAACACATGGTGCAGATCAGGCACCTGCTCCAGCGCCTCCAGGACCAAATACGGGTTTTTGCGCGCGATTAAGGCGCCAACAGTGATGCTATATGGCTGGGTGGGTATAAGTGACGCAATATCACTCTGTGCCTGTGCATCGGGGTGAAATATATTCTGGTCACAGCCAGTATAATGAACTGTAATTTTGTCTCTGTTGATGCCGAGCGCGACCATATCGTCTTTCATGGCCTGAGAAACCGCTAACAGACCAGCGCTCTTGTCCGCAGCAGCCAATATCTGGTTTTTGCAACCGCCTTTACCCGCCCAATAGTGAATGTCCGCACCGCGTGCCTTAATTGTGAAAGGCAGGTTTAAAGCCTTTGATAGCAACATTGCAGCAGGACCATCTGGGTAGAAAAACTCTGAATCAATCAGATCAAAAGGGTTTTGTGCGTGCAATTGCTTGGCCAAGGGCAGAACCGCGTTGGCAATATTGCGGGCATTGGCTGCCCCTCCGATTTTTGGCAGAATGGGAAAGTGAGGCCGGTGCACATCAAGGCCATGCCATTGCTCATGTTCCGGCAATTGTCGCAAGGCTTTATAAGGCGGCGCATATCTCAAAGGGAAGGGCGGCATGGCGATAGGGTTGATCACTGTCAGGTCAACATCTGGCCTTGCTACAAGGTTTTGGCATTGACGCTCTACAAAAACACCAAAATTGGGCTGCACCGCATTGGGGAATAATGTCGAGAGTGTAAGTATGCGCATATCGCCCAGCTACACGCTAAAGGTTGCGAAATAGCTGCTTGGCAGCGCCCAGCCATTCAGGGCGATTAATCACAATCTGACGCGCCCCTGCTTTTAGCGGCAATATCTGTATTTTTTCTGCGTCCATAGCCAGCAATCGACCAAAAACAAAACGTCCGCCGGGTCGTGGCAGCAAAATATCCCGGTTCAATGCTTTGGCCAGATCATCTCCATCCAACCTATCTAGGTAAACTACGTCACCTGACCGGTAATCGCCAAGGCTGGCCTCAAATTGTACGACAAATTGGTCTGCATCGGGCTTGAATATAGGCAGATAGTTGGCGCCTTTTGCAGCCTCAGCACCATCTGCACTGATGATCGCTGTCAGGGCAGGAATGTCTTCATCCCCGCGTGCCAGAAGCGCATCGCTATCGACATTAAGGGCGCTGGCGATGCGTTCAAGCCATGTCAGCGAAAGGGTGCGTGTACCAGTTTCGAGACGACCAATGGTTTGGGCTGTGGTTTCAGGTGTACATTTTTCCGCTAATTCAGCGAGCGTTAGCCCCTGTTGTTTGCGAATGGCGCGTATATGATTGTGCATAAAACCTCCCTAATTAACCAAATCGGCAAATTTATCACTTTCCTACATAGCAATTTTATAGCGATAAGCAAGGTAATAAGTAACCATAAGGGAATGTATTTTGCCAACTAAAACCAAAAAATCGAAACGTTCTGCTGCCCAAGATATGCCGGGTTTCAATCGCGATGAATCGCCAATTTCGTGGCTATATTCGCGTGGTTATTTATCACAGAGGCAATTTGATGCAGGTGAGGCATTAAGGCGCGATTTCGAATATGCGCAGCTCAACCGGATGTCGACAATGTCTTGGTCACCAGTAAGCTATCGCGGGGCGAACAATAACGGGCTAAGCCATAGCGAGGCACAAATTTCTGCCAAAGCACGCTTTGATGGCGCCCTTCATTCTGCCGGCAAAGATATGCGCGATATTTGCTGGCGGATCATTTGCGCAGGGGAGGCGCTGGCGCATGCTGAAAAAGACATGGGTTGGCCAGTACGATCAGGCAAATTGGTGCTCAAATTAGCGTTGGACCGTATTGCCGACTATTATAAAATCCCTGGTGAATGATCGGCATTTTTGGCCTTTCACTAGCCTTGCAGTGCTTCCACTTCTTCGGCCAATAGCAGCCAACGCTCTTCGGCCGTATCCTTATCCGTGCGGGTTTTGTCCAATTCCAGGCTGAGCTTCTGAAACCTTGCTGGGTCACTGCTGTAAAGATTGGGATCTGCCAACTGCTCTTCCAGATGAATTATTGCTTTCTCCATGTCCTCGATAGTTTCTGGAAGAAGATCATAATCCCTTTGATCCTTATAGCTTAATTTGGTTTTTGTTACGCTGGATTTGGGTTTGTCATTGTCCTTACTATCGGTCTTTTTTGGAGGTTTTTTGGCCTTTATTGACGTTGCTTTACGCTGCGCTTCCCATTCTGCAAAACCGCCAACAATGACATCAATATGACCACTGCCATCAAGCCCCAGAGTGACCGTTACGGTCTTATCAAGAAAGTCCCGATCATGACTGACGATAAGCACCGTACCGTCATAATCGGCTATCACTTCTTGCAAGAGGTCCAGCGTTTCCATGTCCAGATCATTTGTCGGTTCGTCAAGAACCAGTAGGTTCGATGCACGGGCAAATTCACGGGCCAAAAGAAGGCGAGATTGCTCGCCACCTGACAAAGTTCCGATACGTGCATCAACCAATGACGGGTCGAACAGAAATTCTTTCAAATAGCCCTGAACATGCTTACGCACGCCGCGAACATCTATCCAATCGCCGCCTTCTGCTAATACATCACGCACGCGCTTTTGTGGTGTCATCAGGGCGCGCTGTTGGTCGATAATCACACCATCCAAGGTCTTAGCCTGGGTAACGGTTCCGCTATCGGGTTGAAGCTCACCGGTTAGCATTTTGAGCAAAGTTGTTTTGCCAGCACCATTATGCCCGACAATGCCGATACGGTCTCCGCGTTGGATGCGTAAAGAGAAATTGCGGATCACTTCTACACGGTCATTACCTGATCCAAAACCTTTGCTGATATCCTCTGCGACGATAACCGATTTGGTTTTTGAGTTATCGCTTTCCAGTTTCATATTGGCGTTGCCACTAGGGCCTATCATCGCTGCACGTTGAGCGCGCATTTGAAACAATTTCTCTAGGCGACCCTGATTGCGTTTGCGCCGTGCTGTTACGCCTCGCTCAAGCCAATGGGCTTCGATTTTCAGTTTTGCATCCAGCCGCTCTGCATTGCGGGCTTCTTCTGCATAGACTTTTTCCAGCCAGGCATCATATCCGCCAAAGCCTATTTCTTTGCGGCGCAAACTGCCGCGATCCAGCCATAAAGTCTGTTTGGTCAAGCGGGTAAGAAATGTTCGGTCATGCGAGATAACAACAAAAGCACCCTTATATCGCTCTAGCCAGCTCTCTAGCCAGTTAATCGCACCAAGGTCGAGATGGTTTGTTGGCTCATCAAGTAGCAGGAGATCGGGTTCCTGTGCCAAAGCGCGGCATATCGCGGCGCGTCTGCGTTCTCCGCCACTTGCGGTAATCGCTGGCCGAGACAAATCTATGCCAATTTGATCGGCTATAGCGGCGACGGCATGTTCTTCCGGCGCGGCTAATCCGCCAAGGCAGAAATCCATAAGGCTATCATAGGAGGAAAAATCAGGATTTTGATCCAGCATGACAATATTTGTGCCGGGCAGGACAGTGCGTCGCCCCTTATCTGCCTCAATATCATCATTGATAAGCCGCAGCATCGTTGTTTTGCCCGCGCCATTGCGACCTATAAGCGCCAGCCTGTCTTGAGGGCCGATATGCAGGTCAATATCGCGAAACAACCAGGATGTACCCTGGTTGAGGCCGAGCTGCTCATAAGAAAGAATTGGGGGTGTAGCCATATCAGCGTCAACTATGGTGATGCGACGACAAATGCAATCATGCAAATTTACCGCCAGCGAATGCTTTTGGCATATTGGACGCACAATATATCGTTGCAGTTTTGCATCATGTCACAAAGGTGAACATCGTCAGCGCAATGCATTCACTTGCTATTCAAAACACCTTTGCTATCCATTTGACACGATGAAAAGCTTACACCTCCCCTATGGCAAGGACATCCGGGCCAAAAGCATGATGGAAAAAACCGGTTTGCTGGCATTTGTTGGCCTGCTTTGCTTGTCTCTATCTGTAATGGCTGCCTCGCCAGCCGATGCACAACGCCGCGGTGCCGGTGATGATGCGCGCCAGCAAATGCTGGATGGCAGGGTGAAATCACTCAAGGAAATTGAGGCCAGCGTGCTTCCGCGTATGCGCGGTATGAAATATATTGGCCCCGAATATGATTCCCGCACCCGTATCTACCGATTGAAATTTATCCGCGAAAACCGTGTTGTTTTTGTTGATGTCGATGCGCGCACTGGCAAGGTTATACGCCAACAATAATTTACGATACTGTTCGGCAAGCATGTTTCTTTTCACCATTGGCACCTAGCTTTTACCTCTAAATCGCTTTCATATATGAAGATGGGTAATCATCTTGACCAGCGGGTGACAAATATGGCTTTGTGCCGTAAATATAATTAAGACCATGGGCGGGTTTTTGGCCCCGCTCATATAGGGAGATAATAATGCGTTTGTTAATCGTGGAAGACGAACCAACATTGGGCCAACAGCTCAAAACCACATTGGAAGGTTCAGGCTATGCTGTCGATCTGTCAACCGATGGTGAGGATGGCCATTTTCTAGGGTCAACGGAAGATTATGACGCTGTGGTTCTGGACCTTGGTTTGCCGGAAATTGATGGCCTGACCGTATTGGGCATGTGGCGCAAAGAGGGCCGCACCTTTCCTGTATTGGTGCTTACTGCCCGTGATAGCTGGTCTGATAAAGTGGCTGGCCTTGACGCTGGCGCCGATGATTATCTCGCCAAACCGTTCCAGACAGAAGAATTGATTGCTCGGCTAAGGGCCTTGATTCGCCGTTCCACTGGCAATGCTAGCTCTGAGCTCACTGCTGGCCCAGTGCGTCTCGATACGCGGTCTGGTAAGGTAACGCTGGATGGTGAGCCGGTTAAATTGACAGCGCAGGAATATAAGCTCTTATCTTATTTGATGCATCACAAGGGCAAGGTTGTTTCTCGAACAGAGCTGATCGAGCATATTTATGATCAAGATTTTGACCGTGATTCCAATACGATAGAGGTTTTCGTTACGCGCATCCGGAAGAAGCTTGGCAGCGATGTGATTACCACAATTCGCGGCTTGGGTTATAGTCTTGAAGACCCGGAAGAGCGCGTCGGGTGACATGCGCCGATATCCAATGTGTTTAGTGTTTTGCTTATCTTAAAAACATATTGGCAGCCAAATGGCGAAGCGGCTTTGCGTCTCTCGTTATGAGTTACCCCGTTGCACCACATAATGACGGTGAAACTGTTGTTGCGCCGCAATCGGCCGGAGATACCGGCTCACTGAACCGCCGGATGATCAGTATTGCGGCTGCATGGATCATGGTGCTTTTGCTGGGCGGTGGTTTGATATTAGACCGCGTTCTTGAAAACACGATCACCCGCAATTTCGATGAGCAGCTCGAATATGTTCTGAACGCGATGATTGCATCTGCCGAAATCGGCCAAGATGGCGAGGTTTTGTTCAACAGACCTTTGGGTGATCAGCGCTTTCTGGAACCTGATAGTGGTTTTTACTGGCAAATCAGAGGCGAGGGCTTTGAGGATTTTGCATCGCGTTCATTATGGGACCGCAGCCTGATACCGCGTGGGCGAGTAAAGGCGGAAGGTGCCTATATTTACGATGCAGGCTCTGAGATTCAACAAGCTCTAGAGGGCGTTGTGCCTGATAATATTCTTGCCCAGGGTGACACTGGTGGACCGGCATCAGAAACGCCTGCATTTGGCGTTGCTGATGAGCAGTTGCGGGTTATCGAACGCGGTATCTATCTGCCTGGCTCTGATGTCAGGTGGTGGTTTCTCGTCGCGCAGGACCGCGCTGATTTGGATAGCCAGATTGTCGAAGTCCGTAGCACCATTTTCTATAGTTTCGTGCTTTTGGGTCTTGGTCTGATTATTCTCGCTACACTCCAGACATTTTACGGCTTATGGCCATTGCGCCGTGTTCGACAGGCTATTTATTCTATGCGGACAGGTCAGCAAAATCGCGTCACCGAAAGCCTGCCGCGCGAAGTTATGCCGATGGTCGATGAGCTAAATGCCTTGCTGGCGCATAATGAGAATCAGGCTGAGGAAGCTCGGCGACATGCGGGTAACCTTGCCCATGCATTGAAAACCCCTTTGACTGTTGTGATGAACGCGGCGACGGCAAAAGCCGATGACCTTGGCGATATTGTTATTCGTGAAGCGGCCGTGATGCGCCGCCAAGTAGATCACCATCTTGCACGTGCGCGTGCGGTGGGCAGGCGGGGTCAGTCCCAAAGCCGGGCAGAGATACGCAAAAGCATAGAGGCTGTCGAACGCGCTGTTACGCGCCTTTACCCCAATGTGCGGTTTGATCTTGATGGTGAGAAAAACCTTGAAGCAGCGGTTGAACGGCAAGATCTGGATGAGTTGCTGGGC
The DNA here is from genome assembly GCA_947503245.1 of uncultured Sphingomonadaceae bacterium. Taxonomy (GTDB): domain Bacteria; phylum Pseudomonadota; class Alphaproteobacteria; order Sphingomonadales; family Sphingomonadaceae; genus Alterisphingorhabdus. The sequence goes on along the minus strand of CANNCV010000002.1, from coordinate 148,919 downwards.
AATTTGATTGAGAATGCTGCAAAATATGGTGGCGGAAGTGTTTTTGTTACCGTTTATAAAATAGCATCTGAAGGCGAGGCGACGCAGAAAGACTATGCGGAAATCTGGGTCGAAGATGACGGCATGGGTATTCCGGAAGAAGAGCGTGTGCGCATTTTTGATCGCGGAGTGCGGCTGGATAGCGGCAAGCCGGGAACGGGGCTTGGATTAGCCATTGTTCGCGATGTTGCAGAAATTTATGGCGGATCAGTGTCTTTGCATGAGAGTGAAGACCTTGGCGGCTTGCTGGTTAAACTGGTTCTGCCATTGGCGGCATGATCAGAATATTGATGCCAGCTAGGCTTTTTCGTCTCGAAGCTGCTCATGGTGGCGGATCACCTCATCAATGATGAAGCGCAGAAATTTGGTGGAAAATTCTGGATCAAGATTGGCATCGGTTGCCAGTTTCTTCAGCCTTTCTATCTGCGCTGTTTCGCGCGAAGGATCGGCAGGCGGCAAAGCTGTTTTGGCCTTATATTGCCCTACGGCTTTGGTGATTTTGAAGCGCTCGGCCAGCATGAAAACCAGCGCGGCATCTATATTGTCAATGCTCTCACGATAAGAGCGTAAAGTCTGGTCTTCCTGCATGTCGCTGATCTTAGCATATGGGCCAATAGTGTCTATTGCTGATTTGCGCTTGCCAATGGCGGTATTGATTGCCACATCCTTTGTAATGACCGCAACTATACACTCAATTCGTGATGGTAAGGCACCAAGCCTTGACCCGATAATGTCTCTTGTCGCGCAAGATATGAACGCTGTGAACAGTGTCATATTGGATCGTATGCAGTCGGAAATCCCTTTGATTCCAGAGCTTGCAGGGCATTTGATTGCTGGCGGCGGTAAGCGGATGCGGCCGATGCTGACATTGGCCAGCGCCAAACTGCTCGATTACCCCGGGTCACGCCATCACAAGCTGGCGGCGGCAGTTGAGTTTATTCACACGGCCACATTGCTTCATGATGATGTGGTGGATGGTTCCGATATGCGCCGGGGTAAAGCAGCGGCCAATTTGGTGTTCGGCAATCCGGCGACAGTTTTGGTGGGTGATTTTTTGTTCAGCCGATCCTTTGAATTGATGGTTGAGGATGGTTCGCTCAAAGTGCTGCGTATTCTGTCCAACGCATCGGCAGTTATCGCTGAGGGCGAAGTGGACCAGCTAACCGCGCAGCGCCGGATAGAGACCGATGAAGAGCGCTATCTGGCGATTATCGGTGCTAAGACAGCAGCCTTATTTGCCGCGGCGTGCCGTATCGCCGCAGTCGTCGCAGAACGTGATGAAGCGCAGGAAACCGCATTGGATCAATATGGCCGCAATTTGGGTATCGCTTTTCAGCTGATTGACGATGCCATTGATTACACATCTGACCAAGCAACAATGGGCAAGGGTGTGGGCGATGATTTCCGTGAGGGTAAGATGACATTGCCCGTTATATTCTCCTATGCACGCGGCAATGCTGAACAGCGCAAATTTTGGGAAAGTGCTATAATTGGCCATAAGGCATCGGACGAAGATCTGGCGCATGCTATCGCCCTGATGCAGGAAAACGGCGCCATTGACGCAACCATCGACCGCGCGCGCCATTATGGCCAAAGAGCGATTGATGCGATTGCCAGCTTCCCAGCCAGTCAGGCCAAATCAGCGATGATCGAAACTGTCGAGTTCGCGATTTCGCGGGCCTATTAAGTCTGTAATAGTCAGGCGATTGCCCCGCTAATGGCGCAGCCGGAACCCGCACATTTGCCCATTGAGGCAGTGTTGCCGCAGCTGGCGGAGACGTTGCTATCTGTCAATAAGGCCGTATTAATCGCGCCGCCAGGAGCGGGCAAGACCACTATGGTTGCGCCTAAGCTGATCACCCAGCCATGGGCCAGTGGCAAGATTATATTATTGTCGCCGCGCAGGGTTGCCGCCCGCGCCGCGGCTGAGCGTATGGCTGCGCTTGCCAGTGAAAAAGTGGGCGAAACCTATGGCTATGCCGTGCGGATGGATCGCAAGATTGGGCCAAACACTAAGGTCGAGGTGCTGACCGAAGGGCTTTATCTGCAAATGCTGCAAAATGATCCCGAGCTCACAGGGGTGTCAGCCATATTGTTCGATGAAGTGCATGAGCGCAGTTTGAATTGCGATTTTGCATTGGCGCTAACACTGGAAGCGCAAAGTGTCTTTCGACCTGATCTGAAAATCATGGCAATGTCGGCTACACTGGATGGTGAACGCTTTGCCGATCTGTTGGATGATGCGCCTGTTATTCAGAGCGAGGGGCGTATCTATCCGCTGCAAGAGCGCTATTTGGGGCGGCGGCCCAATGAACGGTTGAGCAGCGCTATGGCAAAGGCTGTTGGACAGGCTTTGGAAGATGAAGTGACAGGCGATATATTGTGCTTTTTGCCGGGCACTGCTGATATCCGCCATTTGGGCAATCAGCTGGAGCATTTTGTTGATAACAATTGTCAAATTTTGCCGCTTTACGGTACGCAGTCACTAAGCGATCAAAGGCGCGCTTTGCAGCCAGCAGCGCCTGGAATACGCAAGGTTATATTGGCGACCAATATTGCCGAAACCAGCCTGACCATTGATGGCGTGCGTATCGTCATTGATGGCGGCATGGCGCGTAAGGCGCGATATGATAACAAAATTGGCGATATGGTGCTGGTGACGCAGCGCATATCGCAAGCCTCGGCAACGCAAAGGGCAGGGCGTGCGGCGCGGCAAGGGCCGGGCGTTGTTTACCGCTTATGGGAAAAGGCCGCAACACAAGGTTTTCCTCCTTATGATACGCCAGAGATCCTGCAGAGCGATCTGACCGATTTGGTGCTGCAATGCGCGATTTGGGGTGAGAGCGATCCGCGCATATTGCGCTGGTTGGATGCACCGGAGCCTGCGGCATTATCTGCGGCGCGCAGACAGCTTATCGCCTTTGGCGCTTTGGATGACCATTATATCATCACCGCTTATGGCCGCGATGTGGCGCAGATGCCTTTACCCCCTGCTTTGGCCCATATGGTGCTGACAGGGGCGCAGCATGGCCAAGAAGAGCTTGCTGCAAAACTGGCCATGCTGCTGCAAGAGCGCAATTTGGGCGGTAATGATATTGATCTGATGCTGCGTCTGGAGCGGTTTCAAAATAGCAAAGCCGGCCGCGATATTCAGGCGGGCAAGATGGCACAAGGCTGGGCTGAAGAAGCACGCAAACTGGTGCGCGGTTCTGGGCAGGCGCAAGCAAAATCGGCAATACCTTTGGGGTTGCTGCTGGCCAGTGCCTTCCCTGAAAAGCTCGCGCGGCGGCGTGATGGCAAGGGGCAGGATTGGCTATCGGCTGGGGGCAGAGCGTATCGGCTTTATGAGCCAGCGCAATTTTCCGGCGCTGAATGGCTGGCCATTGCCAATGTACATGGTGAGGCAGGGGCGGCAAATATCGGCGCAGCGATTGCCGTAAATAGTGCTGACATAGAAACCTATTGCGCCAATCGGATTACGACGCTTCGTGAGGCGCAATATGACGGGAAATCGGACCGAGTGCTGGTTGAAGAAAAAAGGGTATTGGGCGCAATTGTTATCAAACGCGGCAATGTTGCGGCTGAATCAGAAGAGATTGCGGGTTGGCTTATAAGCGCTATTCGGCAGCATGGTTTGGATGTGCTCCCTTGGGGGGATGCGCTAATGGCCCTGCGGCAACGCGCCCGTTTTTGCGGGCTCGATTGTCTGGATGATGCGCCGCTGCTGGATGATGTGGACTCATGGTTATTGCCTTTGCTGTCAGATGTTCGCGGCTTTGGGGATATAGGCCATGACGCGCTTATGGGGGCGATGCAGACACGGCTTGGCTGGGATGCGCTAAGCATGGTTGAGCGGAAAGCCCCCAAAATGTTCACCAGTCCGGCCGGAAGCCAGCACAGTATCGATTATAGCGCCGAGGCTGGCCCCAGCGTCACGTTACGGGTTCAGGCGCTTTATGGGCTATCAGCACACCCAAATGTCGGTCAGCCGCCCATAGCACTGGTGTTGGCGCTGACATCACCGGCGGGCCGGGTGATCCAAACAACACGCGATCTACCGGCCTTTTGGGTAGGGAGTTGGCAAGATGTCGCCAAAGATATGCGCGGGCGCTATCCAAAACATGTATGGCCTGATGATCCGGCCAATGCCAAGGCCAGCCTGAAAACCAAAAATGCCCAAAGGCGTGATGGCTAACCCCTTACGGCCCAACAATACTGCCAATCGATCCAAAGAAGTACGCATTACAGGCTTGACCTGAACAGAGCGCTTGCGGCAAAGGGATGGCGATCAACAGATAAGGTAAATTCATGCCCGCGCGTATCTATCAAAATCCGAAAAACGCCATGCAATCCGGCAAAGCCAAAACGCATATCTGGGTTTTGGAATTTGAACCGGCAGAGGCGAAGAAGCCTGATCCGCTGACCGGCTGGGCAGGGTCTGGCGATACACAGCAGCAAGTGCGCCTGACATTCCCTTCGCAAGAGGCCGCCAGAGCCTATGCAGAGAAATATGGCATTGCGGCCAGCGTGAAAGCAACACCGGAAAAGCGCCTAAAATTGCAGGCTTATGCAGATAATTTCGGCTGACTGCGCCGCTGTTTACAAATTCAGTTTAATCACTTTTGAGCGCGCTGCTAATCGCATGTGCGCCCAAAAATATCAGCAATTTGCCATCAACGGCTTTGCCCAATGCACGTTGCTGCGCGATAAATGTATCTAGCTGATCCAGCGGCACGCGGTGGACAGTGATATTCTCACCCTCAACCCCTCCGCCCGGGCCAACCTGCTCCAAACCTTCGGCTTTTACCAAAGTATAGGATTCGCTGACCATGCCGGGGGATGAAAAATATTCTCCAAGGTCGATAAGCTTGGCAGCGCGATAGCCGGTCTCTTCTTCCAACTCACGGCCCGCCGCGATCAGCGGGTCTTCGCTCGCATCTTCGTCACCGATAAGGCCGGCTGGTAATTCGATGCAGTTGCGCCCTAGCGGAACGCGATATTGCTCGACCAGCAGCACGTCATTCTCAACTATCGCCATGATAACGGCGGCTCTAATGCCACGCGCCCGCGCCACAAATTCCCAACGGCCTTTGCGCTTGGTGGTAATAAACCGACCTTGCCACATAATCTTTTCCGGTTTGTCGAGATCGGCATTGCTGGCTTGCTGTGTCATAGAAACACTTTCATTTGGGTGTAGGGTGGTTGGTGCGCCTAAAGCTCGATCAAGCGGTCGGGCAGTTCATTGGGGTTATCCTGGCTTTTGGGGAAATGCTCTTTCAGCACAATGCCGACATGGCGCACAGCTTCGGCCATGCCTTGGCCGGGCTGTCCTTGCCGGACATGATCGACCAAAGCCGCCATGGCATCGCCCCAGACCTCTGGTTCGACCTTCGCCAAAATCGCTTCGTCCGCAACAATTTCGGCGCGGTGCTCACCCATCGACATATAGATAAGTATGCCGGTTAGCCCCATGGTGCGCCGCTCTGCACCGACCTTGAAAAAATCAATCGCCCTGCGTCTGACGCGACGGGCCTTTGTGGCTTTGGGTGTCAGAAAGAGGCGCAGCGGCATATAGGCGAACAGATAGCGGCCGATCAAAAAGACGATAACCGTGCTGACAAAAACCACACCAAGCTGCTCTGAAACATTATAATCATGGTCCCAGCCACCGCTTAGCCAAAGCAGGAAACGCTGATAAAATGCCGGAGCGACGGCAATGCTGCCCAGATAGAAAAAGGTGAAGGCCAGCGCCCAATGCAGTCCGGCATCATGATATTTGTCTGACAAGGGCGTGACGATCGTGACAATCTCACCATCGGTTTCACGCTCGGCCTCTGCCACTGCATTGGTGACCAGCTTATGCTCTTTGGCTGTTAATTGCTGTATTCGTTTCATAAAATCCGCACCTGTTTGCCATTACCAGCCACCGGAAGCACCGCCGCCGCCAAAGCCGCCGCCCCCGCCGCCGAAACCGCCACCAAAGCCGCCGCCTCCGCCACCGAAACCGCCGCCCCAAGATGATCTGTGATTGGAACCACCACCGCCCCAGAGTATAACCGGCGCAGCACCGCCGCGATAGCGACGGCCTTTTTTGCCGCTGCTAAAAATTGCGGGCAGGATGATGAATATCAGAACAGCCAACCAGAATATGATTAGGCCAATAGGTGGCCCATCAGACTGGCTCGATCGGCGGCTCGCCTGCTTTGCGACTTTGGCCGCTTCTTCTGGTGGCAAGGTTAGCTGGTTAGAGATGGCATCAATGCCGGCATCTATGCCTGCGGGGAAATTGCCTTGCTTAAATTGCGGCAAGATTGCCCCCTGAATGATGCGGCTGGACAGAGCATCTGTCAAAATAGGCTCAAGGCCGTAACCGACCTCAATGCGCACTTTGCGGTCATTGGGCGCAACCAGCAGGATGACGCCATTATCTTTTTCCGCATCGCCATTTTCTGCTTGGCCAATGCCCCATTCACGGCCCAGCTTATAGCCATAATCTTCAATAGGATAGTCTTGCAGGTTGGATATGGTGGCCACAACCAATTGGCGGTTGGAATTGGCCTCCAATGCAGCAAGCCGCTCGGTCAATGCTGCCTCTTGTGCGGGGTCGAGCAGATCGGCCTGGTCCACCACGCGGCCGGTTAATGCAGGAAAGTCCTGCGCCAGCACAGGAGCGGGCAGTAAAGCCGCCAGCAGGAGCATCAGTCCTGCCAGCGCCGATAACCAATAGGGCTTTACCTTATAGACAGGCATTACTCGTCAAAGTTTACGCTAGGAGCGACATCTGAACCAGCTGCGGCCTGAAATGGCACCATAGGCTCTGCACCATGGATAAGGTTGGCGCCAATAGTGTCCGGGAAGGTGCGGATGGTGGTATTATATTTGCGCACTGCTTCATTATAGTCGCGGCGGGTGATGTTGATGCGGTTTTCCGTACCTTCAATCTGGCTTTGCAGATCGCGGAAATTGGCATTGGACTGAATTTGCGGATACGCCTCGAAGCTGGCCAGCAAACGCCCCAGGCCAGCACCCAATTGCGCCTGCGCGTCGGCAAATTCCTGCACCTTGGCCGGATCGCCCAAATCATCAGCATTGACTTGGATAGATGTTGCTTTGGCACGCGCTTCGGTGACTTCGGTCAAAATCTGCTGCTCTGATGCCGCTGCTGCTTTCACCGTATTCACCAGATTGGGGATAAGGTCTGCACGGCGCTGATAAGCTGCCTGCACATCTGCCCATTTGGCTTTGGCAACCTCTTCCGCAGCCGGAACCGAGTTGATCCCGCAAGCGGACAGGCTGGCTGCCGCTGCCATAACAAAAAACATACGCATCAATTTCATTGTTAGCCCCTTCATATCAAATTTTCTTATAACCGTTATATAGTAGCAATACAGCAGTTTTTCAATCTTGCCTCAGCAAGATAATAGACGTTACCTATTGTTACGAGACAAAAGCCGATCTTTTGGCTAAGAGCTGTTTTACCATTTGAAGGGGACGAATATGTTTGCAGAATTTAAGGATTTCATCGCGCGTGGCAATGTCATTGATCTGGCTGTTGCGGTCATCATTGGCGGTGCTTTTGCCACAATCACAACATCGCTGACGGCAGATATTATCATGCCGATCGTAGGTTGGATTTTCGGCGGCGCGGACTTCGCCAATAGCTTCATCTTGCTGGGCTCTGTTCCAGAAGGCTATGAAGGATCACTCACCAGCTATGCAGAATTGAAAGAGGCTGGCGTGCCGATGATTGGCTATGGTCAATTTGTCACCGTGCTTATCAATTTTGTTATTCTGGCTTTTGTTATCTTCATGCTTGTCCGTCAGGCCAATAAGATGACACCAAAAGAAGAAGCTGTTGAAGAACCAGCTGGTCCAAGCGAAATTGACTTGTTGACGGAAATCCGTGACTCGCTGAAAAAATAACGCATTTGCGTTGATGAGATCATCAAGAAAAATGGGGATGAACCGAGAGGTTTGTCCCCATTCTCTTTTCATTCAGCTTTTATGCGCTATATAGAGGCTGTTCGCTTCGGTGGACTATGGCAATAAATGATACTGTGTAATAGACACAGCGGACCCGGGGGCAGTACCCGGCGGCTCCACCAAATATTCCGAATTGTTTAGGCGATATCGGGCAATTTGACGGGGCCGAACCAGGATCGACGTGTGTTCAAAAGCAGGATTTTTGCCCGGGCTGAGTAACCCGCTATAGGCTCAAACTCTTAAGTGCAAATGATAATGAAGCACTCGCAATTGCCGCCTAATCATGTGGGCTAACGCCTAGAGATTAGAAGACAAAAGCGCGGTTGGACCTACCGGGCAACAGAAGGGAATCCAGCGGCTCGGGGGTGCCGGGCAACAGAAACCCCCACTATTTCCATTAGATTCTCAATATTTGTTGCTTGCGCATTTTAGGACTAACAATCCGCAAATGCTTTTCATTGGATATGCCTATTACTGGGCAGGACCATAAGCGCGTTGATATTCAATCGCGTCCAGAATTTTCGCCCCTGCCATGAAGACGGCTCCGGTGCAGCACAAAAAGAGCAACCAGCCGCCAGTTCCAGGAAATTGATCAAGATATTTGCTCCCGCGCTCCACGGCACCAAGGGACAAGGCGTAAATGATCAGAAACGCTTCAAATTTGGTTTTGATCAGGAAGAGACGACGGAATTTTTTAAACATACCCTAACATAGCACAAACTGTGCCAGTGGCAGAAAGGCAGGGGGTCTGATGGTTAATAATTTCTAAATTGTAAAATATCTCGACACGGGATTTTCACAGAATCCTAGTTTTCCGTTAGGCTTGTCAACTCCAGCAAATCGAGCAGTTTTTCATGAGCCATCTCACACTGCGCAATAATCTCTGGCTTGCTGATGTCCGCAGGGGCGATTTGTTCTGGCCAATAGCGTGTCACCAGTGCTTCCAAACGATCCAAAACGTCATGATTGGCCATGAAGCGCTGATCAATAGATGCAGGGTCGGCAACCACTCTGAGCCTTAGACAGGCTGGGCCGCCACCATTTGCCATGGATTGGCGCACATTGACCGGCAACAGCTTTCTGATCGGCCCATTTCCGGCAGTCATGGCCTGTAACCAGTTCCAGACATTCGCATTGTCTTGCGCCTCTGTGGGCAGGATAAGCGCCATGCCCCCACCATCAGGCAGGGTAACCAGTTGTGCATTGAACAAATAGCTGGAAATGGCATCGGCTAAAGAGACCGAAGATGCTGGAACCTCAACAATCTCAACCCAAGGGCATTTTTCACGAATGGCATTATAGGCCGCAAGTGGTTCTGCAAATGCCTGTTCATGAACAAACAGAACATGCTCATTGGCCACCGCAACAACGTCATTATGAAAAGCGCCAGCGGCAATTGCTTGTTCCGACTGTTGTATGAGCAGCATATTATCGGCGGACAGACCATGACGTCTGGCAACGGCTTTGCTTGCCTCCACATGTTGCCGCGCAGGGAAGGGCCCGCCCGATGTGCCATAGACAAAAATCTCTACACCTGGTGCATCATGTTGCTCACACAGGCGCATATGGTTTGCGGCGCCTTCATCACCAAATGGTGGAGGTACAGGCCCATGAACCGTAAATTTATTAGTATCGCCAAACGCCATTTGCAGCTGTTTCAGCGTAAAGCCCCATTCATGGCTGCGATGCGGCATGGTCACCAAATTGGCCACAGTCAGATGACATTTGCCATCTTTGGTATCAGCGGCTGGGCTAACCGTAGCAGCATTTGCCGCCCACATGGATGACGCAGAAAAGGCAGCGGCTTGTATATGCGGCTGCGCTTCGGCCATAGTGGTGCCTAGCGATTGCAGCCAGCCATGATCAGGCCGCGGCTGGGGCATAAAAAATCCTTGAGCAAGGCCCAAATCAATATTGTGCCGCATTTTGGCAATGCCCTGCAAAGCAGCTGCACGCGGGAAAGAACTTTCACCAGCATTGGTGGCAGAGGCTATGTTGCCCGGACTGAGTCCTGCATAATTATGGCTAGGCCCGATAATGCCGTCAAAATTGATTTCTGTCTCGGCCATCGCTTAAATTCTTCCTACAAATATCTGTATTATAATGACTCATATTGCTTATCGCGCAACATATGTAACATGATCGCCATCAGCTATATTCAAGGTGGCCGCTGCCTCTTTATCAATATCCAGATGCTCTTTGGCCGCTACAACCTGACCATAAGCGCAGCGAAACTCCGATAGATGACCGGTCGCCACCAAGGCTTTGATACTATCTGTATGCTCAGACATATCGGTTATACGAATAGGCAGAGAGGCCGCATTGGCAATGGATGATATCCGGTCAGTCTTTGCGATCATTGATGGCCCACCATCGAAAATATCGACATAGCCTTCATAAGAAAAACCTTCATTCTCCAGCATCCGCATGGCCGCGCGTCCACTAACATTGGGGCGACCAATAACCTTGCGTGCAGCTTCATCAAGCATATCGACGTAAATCGGGTGTTTGGGCATAAGGTCGGCAATAAACTGGTTGCCGTTCAAAGCATTAAACATATCTGCTTCGGCAAAACTCATATCGAAAAACTTGCCGCCCACATTGTCCCAAAATGCCGACTCTCCGGCATCATCAATCACACCGCGCAATTCAGCCAATGTTTGATCGGCAAAGCGATTACGGTGCATAGCGATAAAAAGATACCGGCTGCGCGCCAGCAATAACCCAAGGCCACCAGCCCGCTCATTAGGATGAAGGAACAGGCCGCCAGCTTCTGAACACCCTTCCAGATCCGTCACCAAACTCAAAATCTCGGTGCGTATTGTTTTGTCCAGCTCTTCGCTATGCTGGGTCCATGTGCTCAGCCGGTAAGAATAAAAGGGCCAAACCTGCCCAACTTTTGTGAAAAGCTGGCAAGTGCCGCGAATGGCACCGGTTTCTTTATGCTCAAGCACCATAACAAAGCGCTCGTCAGTCAGCTCGTCATTGCTATTGGCAAAAGCTTGCTCTGACGCTTCTAGCTTGCTCTCCAGTGCGGGCCGATTGGCCGGCAGGTTGGTAAAGCCGCCGCCAGTCAATTTTGCCATTTCGTAAAGCGCCTGCAGATCGCTGGAACGCGCTGGCCTTATCAGAAAACTCATAAACTGCCTTTTTTAGCGATACGTAAAATGGTGAGGGCAGAGAGCCGTGCTCGCTCAGACAAGCTATCTACCAGCAAAAACTCATCGGGTGAATGGATCGCGCCGCCGCGCACGCCCATAGTGTCAACAACGGGAATGCCACAAGACGCAATATTATTGCCATCACACACGCCGCCAGTTGCGCGATGTGCGATGGTCAGACCAAGATCAGCACCGCATTTTTTGACCAGATCAAATAGTTTCTGTGCGCCATCATCAATGGGTTTGGGCGGGCGGCCAAAGCTGCCATGCATATGCGTTTCCACCTCATGCTCGGTTGCTATCTCAGCAACCAATCGTTGTAACTCGCTTTTGGCAAATGCCTCCATTTCCAATGTGCGTGGACGAAAGTTCACATGCAAAATCGCATGATCCGGCACAACATTGTTTGCGCCGCCGCCATCGATTTTGGCTGGATTAACTGCGAGCCCATCCCGTGTTAGCGCTTTTAATGCCACAGCCAAGGCGGCAGCGGCAACAACCGCATTGCGGCCTTCCTCGGGGTTGCGCCCTGCATGGGCAGATCGGCCGCTAAAGCAAATGGAAAAATTGCCAGAACCGCCGCGTTCTCCCGCTAAAGTGCCGTCGGGCAGTGCCGGTTCATAGGTCAGAGCAGCAGTCTTGCCCTTGGCGAGCGCTGTGATCAATTCTGCAGATGCGCCAGAGCCTGTTTCCTCATCGCTGTTAATCATGACATCATAACCAATGTCACAGCCAACAGCTTCAACCGCCTTTAGCGCGGCCAGCATTACGGCAATGCCGCCATTCATATCGGCAACACCCGGGCCGTTAAGGGTGTTGTCGTCCAGCCAGACCTGATCCTGAAAACTATGATCGGCTGGAAAAACCGTGTCCATATGGCCAGTAAATAACAGCCGTACTTTTGCCTCTGGTCGCACTGAGATGTGCAGATGTTGGCCACGCTTAATGTCTTGAATTTTGCCATCAGGTGTCATTTTGCTGATGGGGGCGGGTTCTACCAACATAACCTCACCCGGCAGTGTTGCAAATGCATCGCTTAACAAACGTGCCATCTCTGCCAAACCGGCAAGATTGGTGGTGCCGCTATTTACGGCAGACCAATTTATAACTTGCTGTAGCATCGCTGACTGGTCGATGGTCGCAAGGGCTGACTTTTCTTCTGTAGAAAGTGGAGACTGTGTGACGTTCATTGTGCCTGTCTAGGCAAAGAGCGGTAAATTGCCAACCGCCTTATCCTGTATCAGGAAAAAGCCCGCCCTGTGTAATAAAGCCCATATTGTTTTTGGCGTATTTACATATGCCAACTTATCACTATTTAAGGTTTTCCTCCCCCGGAAAAACTATGATTATAACTTCGCCATTGATGCGAGCCGGGAGCCGATATGACAAATATTCCAGCAAACTATACCGAACGCGGGGGCCTGAAAATCTATGCGCCAATGGTGGCGTTTTTTGAAGACACTGTATTGCCGCCTTTGGAGATAGCAGCGGACAGTTACTGGTCAGATTTTGCACGCTATTTGGAGACATTTGCTCCCGAAAATGCAGCGCTGCTCACCAAGCGGGAAAATATTCAGCAAAAATTGGATAGCTGGCACGCAGAAAATCCCGGCCCTATTAAAGACCAAAATGCCTATCAGGCTATGTTGAAAGATATTGGCTATTTGGTTGATGAACCAGCAGAATTTACGATTACCACTGATAATGTTGATGCGGAAATCGCACGTTTAGCAGGGCCGCAACTTGTGGTGCCTTCGCTCAATGACCGGTTTGTACTAAATGCCGCGAATGCGCGTTGGGGTAGCCTATATGACGCTTTTTACGGCACGGATGCTTTAGATGCGGCACCAGCGCAGCCGGGCGGCTATGACACTCAGCGCGGCGCAGCGGTTATCAAACGCGTGCGGGAGTTTTTGGACGATATATTGCCTCTAAAAGCCATGTCATGGCATGATTGGCAGGGCGGTGATTTGCCATTGTCCGACCCAGAGGCCTTTGTCGGCAGACGAGGGGATAATTATCTCTTCCATCATAATGGCTTGCACATAGAAATTATTATCGACCCCGCACACCCGATAGGCAAGACCGACCCTGCGCATATCGCGGATGTCCATCTTGAGGCTGCGCTCACAACTATTGTGGATATGGAAGATTCGGTCGCAGCGGTTGACGGTGAAGACAAGCTCACGGCATATCGCAACTGGTTCGGACTTATATGCGGTGATTTGTCCTCTGCCTTTCAAAAAGGTGGGAAGACTATGCATCGTACTTTGAATGCTGATCGCCATTATGAAGATGCGCAAGGTGATGCGTTTTCGCTGCCCGGCCGCAGTCTGTTATTTGTTCGCAATGTTGGCCATTTGATGACCAATCCGGCGGTTTTGCTAGCTGATGGTAGTGAAGCCCCTGAAGGATTATTGGACGGCTGGTTCACTGCGACGATTAGCAGCCATGATGTTCGCGGATTAGGCCAATTTGGCAATAGTCGGCACGGCTCCATCTATATTGTAAAGCCGAAAATGCATGGCCCAGAGGAATGTGCATTTTCACATCGTTGCTTTAATGCGATTGAGGATGCACTGGGGCTGGATCGCTATAGCATGAAAATTGGTGTTATGGATGAGGAACGCCGGACATCCGCCAATTTGGCAGCCTGCATACACGCTGTGAAAGAACGCATTGTGTTTATCAATACGGGCTTTCTGGACCGTACAGGCGATGAAATACACACTATCATGCAGGCAGGGGCCGTTACGCCCAAAGGCGCAATGAAGCAGGAGCCGTGGATAAACGCTTATGAAGATCGCAATGTTACGATAGGTCTGGCTTGTGGTCTTTCCGGCAAGGCGCAAATTGGCAAGGGCATGTGGGCAGCGCCGGACAAGATGGCGGATATGATGGAACAGAAAATAGGCCATCCTTTGACCGGTGCCAATACAGCGTGGGTGCCAAGCCCAACGGCAGCGACATTGCACGCCATGCATTATCATCAGGTCGATGTTTTTGCGCATCAGCAAGAAATTGGGAAAAAAGCTACACCATCGCTAGATGCGCTGCTTACCCTGCCATTATGTGATGCAAAGGGTTTATCAGCTGATGCCATTCAGCATGAGTTAGATAATAATGCGCAAGGCTTGCTCGGCTATGTTGTGCGCTGGATTGATCATGGTGTGGGCTGCTCCAAAGTGCCTGATATTAATGATATCGGCCTGATGGAAGACCGCGCTACTTTGCGTATCTCCTCACAGCATATTGCCAATTGGTTGCATCATGGCCTGTGTACCCGCGATCAGGTTATGGAAACACTGCGGCGTATGGCTGCAAAGGTTGATGAGCAAAATGCAGGTGATCCGCTTTATAAGCCCATGACAGATGACCTTAAGAATAGTCTGGCATTTGATGCGGCCTGCGCGTTAATATTTGCAGGGCGCGAACAGCCAAGTGGGTATACAGAGCCGTTGCTGCACCGTTTTCGTCAGGAATATAAAGGGAAAGCCTAAACCTTACACCGCTTCACTGAGCGTTCTGGCAAGGGCAATATATTCTGCGACCGATACTGTCTCCGCGCGGCGTTGCGGATCAATATCACAGCTTTCCAGAGCATTGAGAGCGCCCGTGATGCTGCGTAGGCTTTGGCGCAACATTTTGCGGCGTTGCCCAAAAGCTGCAGCGGTGACCATCTGTAATATGTCGCTTTTAACGCCCTGTGGCGCTTCTTTGGGAGTGATATAAACCACGGCAGACATAATTTTGGGCGGCGGGGTAAAAGCACTGCGATGGACTTTCATGGCCAGTTGGGCATCGCACCGCCATTGCCCAAGAACAGACAGCCGACCATAGGCCTTGTCACCGGGCTTTGCGACAATCCGTTCTGCAACCTCACGCTGGAACATCAGAGTCAGTGATTGCCAATCTGGCTGCCAATTGGCGCTGGTGAGCCAGTTTACCAATAAAGCTGTCCCAATATTATAGGGCAGGTTGGCCATGATATGGAACGGTGCCTGCACATGATCGGTCAGAGAAATCTGCATTGCATCGCCGGAAATGATATCCAACTGACCGGGAAAAGTACTTTGCAACTCATTAAGTGCAGGCAGGCAACGTTCGTCGCGCTCAATCGCGGTGAGATGACCGCCAGCACGCAATATCGCTCTGCTAAGCCCGCCTGGACCCGGGCCAATTTCGACGATGCGCTGACCTTTTAAATCACCTGCCAGTGCGGCAATGCGAGCGAGCAGCTTCTCGTCGAGCAGAAAGTTTTGGCCCAATGCCTTTTTTGCCTGCAATCCATATTGCGCGATGGTTTCGCGTAAGGGCGGCAAATTTGTCATGGCAATGCTGATAGCGTGATCAGAGCATTTCTGCATCGTATTTCAGACGGAATTGCCGCACATGCTGCGCCATCTTCAAAGCAGAAATCATAGATTGCGGATTGGCTATATTTTGCCCGGCAATAGCGAAAGCAGTGCCATGATCCGGCGATGTTCTGATAATCGGCAGACCAAGCGTCATATTTACACCATCGTCAAAATCGAGCGTCTTCAATGGGATGAGGGCCTGGTCGTGATATTGGCAAAGGGCGACATCGTAATTTTCACGGGCAGCTTTGTGGAACATGCTGTCGGCTGCCAGCGGGCCGTCAATATCATAGCCTTCATCACGTAATATATCGAGGGCAGGGGAGATAATCAGTTTCTCTTCTTGTCCCATTCGGCCATTTTCACCGGCATGTGGATTTAGACCGGCAACGGCAATACGGGGTTTCGCAATGCCGAAATTGCGGTGCATGGCTTTGGCAACGGCCCTTACGCGGGCGGTGATAAGATCTGCTGTGAGCTGTGCAGCTATTTCACGCAGGGGGATATGCACAGTTATGGGCACAACTTTCAACGATGGGCCAGCCAGCATCATATTCGCATTTTCACGCGCTACGCCGCACCGTTCTGCGACAAATTCTGTCTGACCGGGATGAGTGAAGCCGACATTGTGTAGACCATCTTTGGAGACCGGCCCTGTGACCATGCCATCGACACGGCCTGAACGCGCTAGGCCGACAGCCATTTCCAATGCCTGAAGGGCGCATTGTGAAGAGCTTTCATTGGGCTGGCCAAGCGTAAAGTCCGTGCATGTATGAACTTGCAATATCGGCAATTTGGTCGCGAAAACGTTTCGCGCTTCTTCTGGACTGGAAATTGGCTGTGTGATGCCGGGCATGATGGCATCAAAAGTTTGGACATCGCCAATTACAAAAAACTCCGGCAAGCCCTGCTCATGCCGGGCTTGCCAGGATTTAATCAGAATCTCTGGGCCTATGCCTGCCGGATCACCGGACGAAACAGCAAAGACCGGATTGGAGAGGATATTGCCCTCGTTCAATTATAAGAGATTATGGCATCACGCCGCAAATCACGCAGATAGATTTGCGCACGTTTGGTGATTTTTTCCTCTTCCATTCGCGCCATCATTTCTTCGACGCTTGGAACATTGGTCGCCTGCGGGTCATCACGGCCACATAGCACGAGTGTGCGGACACCTTGCTCAACCGAACCAAAGGGTTGTGAGGCTTCGCCAATAGATAAAGTTAGCATGGTTTGTTGCAATTGCGGAGGGAGGTCTTTGACCAAGATACCATCATTACTGGTTACCGTTGCGCCCAACTGCGCTGCAACCCGATCTGCGTCCCCGCAGCCTTTGATAGTGGCAATCGCCGAGGAGAAGCCCGAGGCTATTTGTGTCGCCTGTGCTTCGCTCGTTCCGGTTGGAAAGCCAATTGCAAGCTGTTTGAGGTTAAGTCGGGCATTGCGCGGGTCAGGAGCAGCAATTTTGCGCTTATCTATAAGGTAGAGAATTGAAAAGCCGCCTGGAATCTCAATGGGGCCAGCAATTTGTCCAACTGCCATGGTTTGCGCTGCCTGAGCAAGCTGAGGCGGCAATAAGGCTGGTCTGATCCAGCCAAGGCGTCCGCCTTGAGGAGCCGTTGATGCTTCAGACCATTGCTGAGCATAAGCGGCAAAGTTTCCGCCTTGTTGGATTTGTTGAATGATCCGACGACCATTTTCAAAAATTTCTGTAGAATTATTGGGTGTGGCAGAAAGGTAAATTTCTGCGACATTAAACTCGTCTTGGCCTTTAGCAGCCAGAATGCGAGAGATAATGGCATTGACCTGTTCTTCTGAAACATTGGTTTGGCTGCCGATGTTACGATCAACGACACTTTGCCATGCAAGCTCGCCATGGATTTGCCGCTTAAGGCTTACAGGGGAGGAACCATTGTCCGTCAGGAACTTATCTAGCGCCTTAGTATCAGTACGGAAATTGCTTTGCGCAACGCGGCGATAAGTGTCTTCGATCTGTGCGGAATCAATCACGATATCGTTAGATTGCGCTTCTTGAATTTGCAGTGTTTCATCGATCAGATTGCGCAATACTTGAAGGCGCAAGCCATTTAACTCATCCTGACTCAACTGTCCTTCATTTGATGCAAGCAGCAATGCAAGGCGTTGATCAATATCTGTACCAGTAATAATCTCGCCATTAACGATGGCTGTGGCACGGCGAGCATTGGGATCGTCCTTAGCAAAGACCGTAACGTTTTCAGGGATGTTAAGCCGAGTGGTTGGCGTAGATTCGTTAGCGACGGTCTGCGCCACACTGCCGGTTGGCAATAATATAAATGCCGCCATGGCAGCAAGTCCGCTGCGGGTCAAAATTCGAATATTCTTCATGTTATTTACCATATGATGAGTATATATTTCCAACGTTCAAAACTGCGTCATAGATAAAATTCGCTGAACACAAGCTGAGTTTCTGATGCCTCATTAACGATAATTACGCGGAATGCCAAGCGGCGAGGCAATATTGCTGCGCGACATAATCCCATGCACGCAAAGCTTAGAGACCTAGGTTTCGCAGGGCAAAGCGGAAGAGAAATGTATTTCCTCTTTGAGCATCGCCTGTCGCAATAAAATCGCGCCGCCATGTAAGACCGAGCGATATATATGCATCGTCATATGCGACGCCCAAACGTGTTCTAATTGGTTCAAATCCGTCAGAAAAGTTCAGTGGATCTTCTTCTGCATCTGTAAGATCGAAATTGCCTGAACCAAAGACAGACCAATATTTGTTGACCTGCAAGCGGCCAGCGACGCGAAACTCTTCGCGATCCTGCAAATCTTCAATCTCTGGGCCAATATCACGATTAAGGCGTAAATACCCTATTTGCCCATAGGTGCGGCGTGACCCGATAGTAGCATCAATTTCGTTGCGCCGTACACGCAAATTGTTTTTGTCGAGCCGGAAACGGTGGGTGAATTGAACAAAATCACGGAACCGCACCTGCGCGCGGCCAACAACATCCGATGTTCTCTGTCCAAGGCCCGTCCCGTTAGGGATGACGCTGGATTTATCATTGAGCCGGTAGCTTTGCCCAATAGTCGTATCAATTTGCCAACCTGGCCGGCGTAATTGCCAATCAAAGCCATAAACAATGCGCGCACCATCTTCTATTCGGTCAAATCCCGGCAATCGGTTCAAGGCGAAGATATTGTTATCTTCCAGCTCGATGGCCCTGCTGTCCTCATTGGGGATATCCAGATTTGACGTTGGCGAAGTGGCAACAAGCTGGACGCGCGGTGTTATGGTTTGTGTGCCGCCAAAAGCCTTGCCAACAAAAGGCCATTGCAGGTCTGCTGCCAAAGATCCTGTGGCCCGTGCCTGAAAGCCAGGTAAGCCTTGATAAATTAGCGTTGAGGTCTGTCCATTTTGCCGGCTGTTATAAAGGTCACCGCGTCCATAGGCTGTTAGTGTAAGTAATTGACCGCCCGGGGTAACTTTGCGCATATCCCATCGCACGGATGCAAATGCGCGTTGGGTATCCTGTCCATCAAAGCGCGTGATGGCGAGGCTGTTAAGTCGCACTTCAGTCTTTCCGCCCAAAAACTTGTTATCCAGTCTTTTGCGATAATCAATGATTGGCAGAGCGACAGGCACTTGTCCTTGCGGATCGTTAATGCGCAGCGTTTGCGTACCCCAAGCACTGACGGCCAAATAACTGTCATCATCAGTGCGTTCTGCTTGAATGTTGGAGCGCAAGCGGTCGTCGCGGCTGATGTCATAGCGTCTGAGAAATGTACGGTCAGTTGCAATCCGGACCGAGCCACTTAATTGCCAGTTTTCGTCCAGCTGAAAGCGTCCATTGGCATCAAAATACCCGCGAAATTGGGTATTTTCTTCAACAGCAGATGTTTGTCCAACAGGTATAGGTGTACTGGCAGTGGCATAGCCGCTGACCTGGTAGGCGCCATCTTCGGTCAGCGCGCGGTAACGTGCACTGATAAGAGGCAAAACCGAACTGAACACACTGAGACTGGTTGTAAGGTCGCGATTGGGTGCCAGTGCAAAATAATAGGGTTGTGAATATTCTGCCCCATTGGCCGCACTTAAACGAATGTTTGGGACCAGCAGCCCTGATCGGCTATCGGCATCTATAGGGTGGTTAAGCCCGGGTAGTGGGATAAGTGGTAAGCCGAAAAGCTCCAGGCGCGCGCCATCATAATAAACTTTTTTGCGGTCAGGATCATAAACAACGCGCACCGCTCTAATCTGCCAACTTGGCGAATCTGCGCAGACATCATCATCGGGCAGGCAAGGCGCATAGGTTGCTTCGTTAAGCGTGACCACGCCATTGGTGCGGGTTCCGCGATTGGCAACAATACGTCCGCCTTCTGCCAGAACGAGTAAGATATTCTCGATGGCAGCATCGCGAATATCCTCGGTCAGTTGGATATCTTCGCCATATACGACAGAGCCGTCTTCAGAAATAATCCGTACGGCACCAATTGCTCTGATATCGCCTGTTTCACGCTTCCAGACGATTTGCTCTGCACGGATAAACTGGCTACCGCTGCGTAAAATAACGTCGCCCGTCGCTGTGACAGTTTGCGAAGGATCATCATAACGGATGGTCTCTGCAGAAAAGTCGATCTGACGACCATTCAGAACATTTTCGCGAATCATTGTATCGATTGCGTCATTATTGGGCTTTTGCCCCGTCTGTTCTGAGGGTTTTGGATCAGAAGTTTCTTGACCTTGCGGCCCACCTTTTTGCTTTGCTTGCAATTTTTCCGGTGCTGATTGGCCTGAAAAGACCGCTGCATTTGGTTGAGAGGCATATGCTTCTGAACCAAGCAGCAGGGCAGGAACAATGCAGGTTACGCCGCAAAGCAGCCGCCGCGCCATTTTCCGCACGGCCATACAGGCCTCGGCCGAGACCTTCCTATCATCTGGAGTTGGGGAAAATGTTTGTGCCGGACTCATATATCTGCCTTTCGACCGTCTCTTGCACAATGTTCGCAAAAGGCAAAGAGTGAAAAATTGGACAGAGACATGAAAGCCGGATACTCGGACAGTGAAATTTTGAGATTCGTTCCCATATTCCCTGCCTAGCGAGTTGATAACCCAATATCGCCAAGCAAGTGCCCAGATACTATCTATTTTGTGACCGGAGAAAATGTCATGCAAATTTCCATAAACCCTGAACAAACTGCCTCTTCTGTCACCTGTTTCTTATTGTCGCCATCCGATATGGGCGTCAGCAATTTGGGCGACTTTCCTGCGCACACTGTTTTGGCAGCTGCTGCACAATCGCGTTTTCGTGGCAATCCAGGTGATGTGTTTGAAACTTTTGTTGATGGTGCTGGTGAGGGCGAAGCTCATCGTGTCATTCTGCTCGGCATAGGTGGAGAGAAGCGCACAAAGTTGAAACTGGAAAAAGCCGGTGCAGCGCTTACTGCAAAATATCTGACATCCGGCGTTACTGATATTCGCATTGCGGCAGATACTTCACCGACCAAACTGGATGACGCGGCCTTGGCAAGTCTGTTGACTGGTGCCTATTTGCGCAGCTGGCGGATGGATCAATATCATACGACAAAACCGAAAGAAGCATTGCCAAGCCTCACGACTATTTCGCTGTCTGGCGGTGGTGCTGATCTGGCAGCGCTTTGGGATGAAGCTCATGCGATTGCACAAGGCGTATTCCTGACACGCGAATTGGTCGCTGAGCCAGCCAATATTATCTACCCGGAATCATTTGTTGATCGGTGCACGCATTTGGCAGAGCTAGGCGTGGAAATTACTGTCCTAGACAAGGACGAGATGACAAAATTGGGCATGGGCGCTCTTTTGGGTGTGGCTCAGGGTTCCGTTCGACCGCCGCGTCTGCTGGTGATGCGCTGGAAAGGTGCTGACAATGATAATGGCCGCCCGCTGGTTCTGGTTGGTAAGGGTGTTACTTTTGATACAGGCGGAATTTCCATCAAACCTGCGGCTGGTATGGAAGCCATGAAATGGGATATGGGCGGCGCAGGCGCGGTTGCCGGTGCGATGAAGGCGCTTGCAGGGCGTAAGGCCAAAGCCGATGTGATTGGCATTTGCGGGTTGGTCGAAAATATGCCTGACGGCAATGCGCAGCGTCCAGGCGATGTTGTGACCACTATGTCCGGCCAGACGGTTGAAGTCATCAATACCGATGCAGAAGGGCGGCTGGTGCTATGTGATGCGCTGCATTGGGCACAAGAGGAATATAAGCCGGAATATGTTGTCAATCTGGCAACTTTAACAGGCGCGATGATTGTGGCGCTTGGCCATGAGCATGGTGGATTGTTCAGCAACGATGACGGGTTGTCCACTATGCTGACTGATGCCGGTGCAGAAGAAGGCGATCCATTGTGGCGGATGCCGCTGGGCGCGCATTATGACAAGCTGATTGATTCGCCCATTGCCGATATTAAAAATTCCGGGCCGCGTCAGGCTGGCTCGATTACTGCAGGACAGTTTTTGCAGCGGTTCATCCAAAAAGACGTTAAATGGGCGCACCTCGATATTGCCGGTATGGTCTGGGCGGATAAGCCGGGCCATGTTTGGGGCAAGGGTGCCACTGGCTATGGCGTGCGCTTGCTGGACCGGTTGGTCGCTACGCATTTTGAACAGGATTGATTTGTTCTCATGCGGGTCGATTTCTATCAGTTGACGCGCGATCCAGCGGAAAAACTGTTGCCCGTTCTGGCGGAAAAAACGTTAGAGGCAGGCAATAGACTGGCCGTTATTGCGAGTGAAGAGCTGCTCAGGGACAATATTTCTGACCAGCTTTGGACGCGCAAGGCAGAGAGTTTTCTGGCTCATGATATTGCTGGTGGAGAGAATGATGCCCGCCAGCCAATATTGCTCTTTCCCGATGCGCCAGATGCGCCGCAGGCTTTTGCCAATGGCGCGCAATTTTTGGTCATTGCCGATAGCAAATGGCGCCCCGATTTGCTGCAGGGCGCTTATGGGCTGGAGCGTATATTCTATCTATTTGCGCCAGACCATATTGATGAAGCCCGGCAAAGCTGGAAATCCCTAAAAGATCAGGATGGCATCACGCGCCATTATTGGCGTCAGGAAGGTCGGCGGTGGATTGAGGCAGGCTAGCACCGCTGCAACGCGTATTGTTATGGCCTATATATTATGGCTGTCTGTGCAGCAAAATCAGCCTGTTAGATTTAGCGCGATATTTTGCGCCTTGCGTACGCGCTCAAGCAGCGGTAAAGGCCCGCGCGAAATCAAATATATTCTGGAGTATCCCCAATGGCAGTAACCCGCACATTTTCGATCATTAAACCTGATGCTACCCGTCGCAACCTGACCGGCGCTGTCACACAGATGCTGGAAGAAGCCGGCCTGCGCGTTGTTGCATCAAAGCGTATTCATATGAGCCGTGAACAGGCCGAAGGCTTTTACGCAGTGCATAAAGAGCGCCCTTTTTTCGGTGAGCTTGTTGATTTTATGATGAGCGAGCCTGTTGTCGTTCAGGTTCTTGAAGGCGAAGACGCTGTGACCCGCAACCGTGATATCATGGGCGCAACCAATCCAGCAGATGCCGATGAAGGCACCATCCGCAAAACACACGCTCTGTCTATTGGTGAAAACACCGTACATGGTTCAGACAGCGAGGAAAATGCGGCAATAGAAATCGCGTTTTTCTTCAATAATGATGAGATTGTTGGCTAGTTCCAGTGGTTCATTGAATTCTTTTAAAAAGGGCGTCTCGTGCAAACGGGGCGCCTTTTTTGTTTCAGAAAGCGTCCGCTGCATCCATTAGCTTGGTTAGGCTTTTGGGGGCGACACTGCGCCAGCTGCGCTCCAGCCACTCGCTGACATGGTCCCAGTCAACGCCGCCGCGGTTTAGGCGCAGGCCTATCCAGCCCGATGCGCCGTAATAAGCGGGTTTCCAATAAATGTCGGGCTGCTCTTCGCACAACGTTTCCAGCTCATCCGCTCCGCTCGTTTTGACCAAGATGCCAATGGCATCGCTGCCATGATGCTGGGTGCTGAAATGCGCAAAATATTTGCCTGTTTTTTCACTGCCAACGCGCCAGCCCGGCGAACCATGGCTTGGCCGGGCATGGGTTTGCGGCAGAGCGAGCGCGAGGCTATCAGCTTTTTGTAACAGCCAATCTGCATCGTGTTCGCGGCCCGTATATTCGGCCAATATGTGCGGGTAAAGCTGGTGCTCTGCATAGCGCACGCTGCTTTCTAATGCTGCGGCATTGTCACTGGGCAATATGGCGACCTTTATCTGCCCCAATACCGGCCCGTCGTCCAATTCAGGCGTGACCAGATGTACCGAAGCCCCGCCATGGCTATCGCCCGCATCTATGGCGCGTTGGTGCGTATTCAGCCCTTTATATTTGGGCAACAGGCTGGGGTGAATATTGAGCATCCGGTCCTGCCATTTGTTCACAAATTCGTCGCTCAAGACGCGCATATAGCCGGCCAGCGCAACATAGTCTGTCTTTGCCTCAACCAATGCTGCATGCATCAGCGCATCATGGTCTTCACGCGGCATATTTTTGTGGGACCGGGCGAAGGTTGCTATGCCTTCTGCCGCAGCAATATTAAGCCCCGGCGCATCAGGGTTGTTGCTGGCCACCAGCACAATTTCATAAGGGCAACCTTCACGTTTTGACGCGAACAAAAGGGCGGCCATATTGCTGCCCGTTCCGGAGATCATGACAGCGACACGGGCTTTAGCCATTATGCGTGCTGCTCCATGGTTCGCGGGCGCTCCAACCGCCGGAGGCGCTGCTAACGGTGCACCCTTTTGCGCCTTCTTCAATCACACCGATTTGATGGACGGTTTCGCCAACCTCTTGCAGAGCAGCGATGGTTGCGACTGCATTATCGGGCGCGACGACAATGGCCATGCCAATGCCGCAATTGAACGTGCGGGCCATTTCCATAGGCTCAATCTGCCCTTCTGCCTGCAAAAACGCCATCAGGCGCGGCAATGACCAGCTATCGGCATCAACCTGTGCATGCACATTATCAGGCAATATGCGCGGAATATTCTCCAGCAGGCCGCCGCCAGTAATATGGGCCAGACCCTTTATGGTACCACCGCGCAAAAGCGGCATTAATGATGCAACATAGATGCGTGTCGGCTCTAATAAGGCATCGATCAGCAATTTCTCATGGTCAAACAGGGCAGGGCGTTGCAGTTTCCACCCCTTATCCTCTGCCAATTTGCGGACCAGCGAAAAGCCGTTGGAATGAACGCCGGATGAGGACAAGCCCAAAATAATATCGCCCGGTGCAATGGTTGACCCGTTGATAAGCGAACCGCGTTCAGCTGCGCCGACGCAAAAGCCTGCAAGATCATAATCACCATCGGCATACATTCCGGGCATCTCTGCCGTTTCGCCGCCTATTAGGGCGCAGCCTGCCTGTTTGCACCCTTCTGCAATGCTGGCGACAACTTGTTCCGCCACGGCATTGTCAAGTTTTGCGCTGGCGAAATAATCGAGAAAGAATAATGGCTCCGCACCCTGAACGATCAGATCATTGACGCACATGGCCACTAAGTCGATGCCGATCCCAGCATGACGATTATATTCGATAGCCAATTTTACTTTTGTGCCAACACCATCATTCGCGGCCACCAAAATGGGGTCAGTAAAACCAGCGGCCTTCAGATCAAACAGCCCGCCAAAGCCGCCTAAGTCAGCATCTGCCCCTGCACGCGCGGTCGAGCGGGCCAATGGCCCAATCGCGCGGACCAGTGCATTGCCCCGTTCAATGGAAACACCTGCCGCTTCATAGCTATATGGATTTGCAGGTTGATCGCTATCGCTCTTGCTGTTCATGGTTTCTGCGCCTAACGCTTTTATCACGATAAACCAACGGCTATTGGCATGCTATTGTGTTTTCCCGGTGGAAAAATGCTGTAATTTGCGCGAAAGCTGGCGACAGGAATATGATGATTCGTAATACTCTTTACCCAATTGCCATGATTGTCGCCTTGGCGGCCATGCTTGGCTTGTCTGGTTCGGGCTATTCCCAGATTGAGAGCGAACGCGGCATCAGCCCTATTAACAGCAGCGGCGATTTTGAAGTTTCGGGTATCAAGGTTAATATTACTGGAACGAGCGCTGAAGAAGCACGGCGCAAAGGCTGGCAACTGGCGCAAAGGCGCGGTTGGGCCGAATTGTGGCGCTCTACCAATCGCAATGGCGCAGCCCCGGCGCTGAGCGATAGCCGGTTGAACAACATCGTATCCGGTGTTGTGATCGAACAAGAGCAAATCGGCCCGCGCCGTTATGTCGCGACATTGGGTATTTTGTTTGACCGTGCGCGGACAGGCCAGATTTTGGGAATACGCGGCGTGCGTTTGCGCTCTGCACCCATGCTGGTCATCCCCGTATTTATTAGCGGCGGCAGTGAGCAGGTCTTTGAAAGCCGGACACCATGGCAAAGAGCATGGGCCAATTTCCGCACAGCAGATAGCAGCATTGATTATGTCCGCCCAAGCGGTGCAGGCTCTGAATCATTATTGCTCACCGCTGGTCAGACCGGACGGCGCGATCGCAATTGGTGGCGGCTTATTCTGGACAATTTCGGTGCGGCAGATGTTCTGGTGCCGATTGTGCGTTTGCAGCGGCAATATCCTAATGGGCCTGTGCGTGGTTATTTCACGGCAATGTTTGGGCCGGATCGCAAGAAACTTGGCAGTTTTGAACTGACCGCCGCGAATGGCGAAGCGCTTGATGAAATGCTGGTCAGCGGCGTTGAACGTATGGACGCTATTTACCGTGAAGCTCTTGCGCGTGGGGCGTTGCGTCCTGACACATCTCTAATCATCGATGATGGAACTGATGAAGAAGAGTTGGAAGAAGAAGTACTGGAAGAAGAGATTGAAACCGATGATGGCGATGATCTCTCCGGCAGTGGGGGCGATGATGCGCCAGCGGCACCTGTCCAGCCATCTGTAAACAGCTTTAGTGTGCAATATGCCACGCCGGACGTTGCGGCTGTATCGTCTGCAGAGGGCTCGGTTCGCGGCATTTCAGGTGTTGCCTCGGCCAGCACGTCCAGTCTTGCACTTGGCGGAACCTCGGTCATGAATGTAGCGTTTAGTGGCTCGGCGGATCAGCTAAAGGCAGCGTTGGAATCGCGAGGATGGCAAGTGCAACAATCTGGCAATGTCCTGCGGATATCACGTGGGGGAGGCCAATAAGGCTGTATGGGACAGATCCCGCTCCCTTTTTCTACACAATTGGCTTCTGATGATTTTATTGTAACACCGTGCAATAAAGAGGCTTCTGATATGCTGCAAAACTGGCAGCATTGGCCTTATCGTAGTGCGGTTATTCAAGGGCCAGAAAAGTCCGGCAAGACAGTGATGGGCAATGTCTTTATGCAAATGTCCGGCGGCATCTTTGTTGATGATCTGGATCAGAAAGATGAAGCCGATGTCTTCCATATGTGGAATAGTGCGCAGCAATCGGGGAAGCCGATACTGCTTTCATTCAGCGCTGGTTGCGGTTTTGACGATATAGAATTGCCCGATCTGAAATCGCGCCTCAAGGCATCGCAAAATATAGCAATTGCACCGCCAGATGAAGAAATGGTCACCGCGCTTTTCCTGAAATTATGCTATCAAAGCGGGCTGAGTGTGACGGAACGTATGGCCGATTTTGTAACGATGAGATGCCAGCGCAGCTATGCCGGGATCATGTGGCTCGTCGAAGCGCTGAATGTCTGGGCATTGGCCAATCAAAAGCCGATTGGCATTAAAGTGATCGGCGAATTGATAGATCAATATACGCACCATGAGGATGGAGCCGCATGATTCACGATGACAATGTTCCGTCTGTTGGCGGTGTAGACAGGATGGATGGCTTTGATGAAGAAGCATCTAAACGCTATAATAATAGAGAGCTAAGCTGGCTGGGCTTTAATGAGCGTGTTTTGCAAGAAGCGCAAAATGGTGCACACCCTTTGTTGGAACGGCTGCGCTTCCTCTCTATATCTGGTGATAATCTGGATGAGTTTTATATGGTGCGGGTTGCCGGTCTTGTCGGCCAATTGGGGCAGGGCGTTGAGGAGCGTTCAGCAGATGGCCGCACGCCATTACAGCAACTTGTGGCGATCGAAAAACGCGTTGCGGAACTGACTGCCGAGCAGCAAAATGTCTGGCAAGAATTGCGCGAAAAACTCTCTGAGAGTGGGATCTGCGTAAAGACTGTCAATGACTTGTCGGCAGAGGCTTTCGCATGGCTGGACAATCATTTCACCACACAGATTTTCCCAGTATTAACGCCGCAGGCGCTTGACCCGGCACATCCATTCCCCTTCATTCCGAATAAGGGCATCAGCCTTATTATCAATTTGCGCCGCGCCTCTGATGGTCATGCCGTGCGCGAGCTTATCATGTTGCCGCCAACAATGCCGCGCTTAATCCGTATTCCGGGTGATGAGGCAATCTATATCTCCCTGGAAAGTGTTATCACTGGCTTTTCGGGCAAATTATTTCCCGGCTATGATATGCTCAATGCAGGACTGTTTCGCATCATCCGCGATAGCGATATTGAGGTTGAGGAAGAAGCCGAAGATTTGGTGCGCTATTTCCGCAGCGCGATCAAAAGACGCCGGCGCGGTCAGGTTATCCGGTTGGAAGTATCTGCCGATCTGGACCCGGAAATTGGCCGCGACCTTGATGATGTTTTGCTGGCGCCCGGCGCTATCAAGTCCATTATTGATGGCTTTATCGGCATAGGCAGTTTGAGCGAAATTGTTGATGAGGACAGGCCTGATCTAAAATTCCCGGCCTATTCCCCACGTTTTCCCGAACGTATCAGGGATCATGGCGGAGATTGCTTTGCGGCTATTCGCAGCAAAGATATCGTGGTCCACCACCCTTATGAAAGTTTTGAGGTGGTGATCGAATTCCTGCAACAGGCCGCTGCCGATCCGGATGTCATCGCTATCAAGCAAACATTGTATCGTGCGGGCAAGCAATCTGCCGTTATCAAAGCGTTGATCGACGCTGCTGAAGCAGGAAAATCTGTGACCGCTGTTGTTGAATTGAAAGCTCGCTTTGATGAAGAACAGAATCTGCTCTGGGCCAGCGCGCTGGAACGGGCCGGTGTGCAGGTGGTTTATGGCTTTATAGAGTGGAAAACCCATGCCAAGATTTCCATGGTCGTGCGCCGCGAGGCAGAGGGATATAGGACATATTGCCATTTCGGCACAGGCAATTACCATCCGATAACGGCCAAAATCTACACAGATATTAGCTTCTTTACTGCTGACCCGCGCGCTGGCCGTGATGCAGCGCAGCTGTTCAATTATATCACTGGCTATGTTGAACCAGAGAAGTTTGAGCTGCTCACCATGTCACCGCGCGATATGCGCGCACGTTTGATGGAATTGATCGATCAGGAAATCGACAATGCGCGTGCGGGTAAATCAGGCGCAATATGGGCGAAGATGAACTCATTGGTCGACCCGATGATTATCGAGAAACTTTACACGGCGAGCAATGCCGGTGTTCAGATAGAGCTTATCATCAGAGGCATATGCTGTTTGAAACCGCAAATCCCTGGCATGTCTGATAATATCAGAGTGCGCTCTGTAATCGGCCGGTTCCTGGAACATAGCCGGATATGGGCATTTGGTAATGGCAAGCAGCTGCCGAACCGTCAGGCACAGCTTTATATCAGTTCCGCAGACTGGATGCCGCGCAATTTTGACCGCCGGGTTGAATATATGTTGCCGATAGAAAATTCGACGGTGCATGATCAGATTTTGCAACAGGTGCTAGTCGCCAATCTGCTGGATAATCAGCAAAGCTGGGAGCTTAACAGCGATGGCAAATATGTACGGGTTCAGTCGGGCGATAAGCCGTTTAACCTGCATCGTTATTTTATGACCAATCCATCGCTTTCAGGTCGCGGTGCTGCTTTGCAGGGTGATGGTGTGCCGAAGTTAAGCCTGAAAAGACCTGTCCGCATCGATGACTGATCCTGTTTCCTTTCTGTTTCGCAAAAAACGCAAGCCGGTTGAAAAACGCAGCCATAGCATCGCGGTTATAGATGTTGGTTCCAACTCCATCCGTTTGGTGGTGTTTGCTGGGCCAAGGCGTAACCCTGCGTTGATTTTCAATGAAAAGGTGATGGCGGGTCTGGGGACCGGGCTTGCTGAAACCGGGGCAATGCAGGCTGAATCGATGGAGCGCGGGCTGACGGCAATACGCCGCTTTTCGCGTCTGCTCAGCAGCTATGGGGTGAGTGAAGTTATCTGTGTTGCCACCGCAGCTGTGCGTGATGCAAGCAATGGGCCGGAATTTGTAGCGAAAGTTGCTGAAATCGGCTTTGAGATGCGGGTATTGAGCGGGGCAGAGGAGGCACAAAGCGCCGCGGCTGGCGTTTTATCATCCATAATAGAAGCGGATGGCATTGTTGGCGATTTGGGCGGTGGCAGTTTGGAGTTGGCGCGCGTCAGCAATGGCAAAGTAGAAAGAGCCATCTCTCTTCCCGTTGGTGTGCTGCGGTCCGATCAGCTTATCGCCAAAGGGCAGGCAGAGATACAATCCTATATTGCGGATTTGATCGCTGGCACTGAATGGGCCGATATGAACAAGCAACTGCCCTTTTATGTCGTGGGCGGAAGCTGGCGTGGACTGGCGCGCGTGGATATGTTTGATACGGGCTATCCGCTAACGGTCTTTCATAATTACCATATCGCGAAGGAACGTATCGGTCCGCTGGTCGATCGTGTCATCGCCAGTAGCCGCGACGATTTGCGGGCTATTCCCCGACTGGCCAGTTCGCGAATTGCAACATTGTCTAACGCAGCGCAGCTGTTGCAGGCAGTGACATCTTTGTTTCAGCCATCGCATATCGTCGTGTCTTCCTATGGTTTGCGTGAAGGTCTGGTGTTTGAAAATATGGATGAAGCGACACGCACTATCGATCCATTATTGGACTCGACGCGCCGTTTCGGACGTTATCAATCGCGCCATGGCTCTGATGGTACAGCGCTTTATGATTGGCTGTTGGGTGCATTTCCAACATTAGATAAAGGCTATAAAAGGTTATTATTGGCGGCATGCCATTTGTCAGACATTGGCTGGCAGGCCAACCCTGATTTCCGTGCGGAACGGGCATTAGAGGTCGCGCTGCATGGCAATTGGGTTGGCATTGATGCAACCGGCCGAGCGATGTTGGCGCAATCGCTTTATACCAGCTTTGGTGGCGGCAGTTCGCGCTTCACCAACCATGAGCGGCTTTGTTCTTATGAAGAGCTCGACATGGCGATAGGTTGGGGTTTAGCCATTCGCGCGGGTCAGCGTTTGAGCGGCGGGCGCGAAGAGATATTGCGCCGTTCGCGGCTCGCCATTGATGGCACGTGTCTCAAACTGGAATTGACCGGAGACGATAAAGATTTGCAGGGTGAGAGCGTACAACGCCGCATCGGGAAACTTGCAAGCTATCTTTCATTAGATTGCCAAGCGTAAATTTCTAACTATATTAGCATTAAGTGAAATTTGAAAAAGGAGAGACGCCCATGTTTAGCGCTCTCAATGATTATTTGGAATCTATTGCATCACGTGACCCGGCACCTCGGTCGAAGTGGGAAATCCTGCTATATCCCGGTCTGTGGGCGGTTGGTTTTCACCGCATATCCCATTGGTTATTTCGCGGTGATCTGTTCTTTCTTGCGCGTCTGGTCAACCATTTGGGCCGCTTCTTTACAGCGATCGATATACATCCCGGTGCGACAATCGGGCGCAACCTGTTTATCGATCATGGATTTACCGTCATTGGTGAGACGGCCGAAATCGGCGATGATGTGACAATTTATCAATGTGTCACATTGGGCGGAACAAACCCCGCAAATGGTATTGCCGGTAAACGTCACCCGACGATATCTAATGGCGCAATATTGGGCTCTGGAGCGCAGATTTTAGGGCCGATTATTGTTGGCGAGCGTGCCCGTGTCGGGGCGAATGCCGTTGTCACCAAAGATGTGCCAGAAGGTGCAACTATGGTAGGTGTACGTGCCCGTCAGGTTCCTGTGGATTCCAACGATTATCAGAAGGAATTTATTCCATATGGAACGCCATGCAGCGAGGTCTATGACCCTGAGACGCAAAAGCTGGAACTATTAAAGTGTGAGATGGAGCAGCTTCAAAAGCGGCTCGCAGCGGCAATGGAGGCTAGCGAGCACGTGGTTGACGAACCAGAAGCTTTGATCGAGGCACCATGCTGCGCGGCTGGTGAATCTGCGAGTGATGACGAGCAGGTACAGAAAAAAGCCTAATGCGTATTGACCGTTTAGATTGGTATCATGCCAGATCGCGGTTCTGTCTTGGGTGCAATATGTGATGGATATACGGCAGGATAGCAATGTTGCGCTTTTTCCATCGCAACAAAAATATGCCCATCAAACCGTTTTGGATCGAAAAGAAATCTCGGCCATTATGAATGTCTATGGGCGTATGGTCGCGGCAGGTATGTGGCGCGATTATGCTATTGAGTTTGCAAAAAATACTGCCATTTTTGCAGCCTATCGCCGTGCTTCGGAGCGCCCCGAATACCGCATAGAAAAATGCCCCGCCATGCAAGCACGCCAAGGGCAATGGACGCTGAAAGGCGAGCAAGGGCAGATATTAAAGCGCGGGCATGATCTGTCCGCTGTACTTGCCCCGCTAGAGCGCAAATTGATCAAGCTGGTCGACTGAAACCCATCATTTCGTCAACCAGCCCGATCTTTTTACAAAAGCTACTTAGGATTGCAGCAGCTTCATAATTGCCATGGATTGTTCCGAACCTGATTGCGGAACAATCTCGCCGGTGCGATCTGCGATGCGGT
Source organism: uncultured Sphingomonadaceae bacterium (assembly GCA_947503245.1). Taxonomy (GTDB): domain Bacteria; phylum Pseudomonadota; class Alphaproteobacteria; order Sphingomonadales; family Sphingomonadaceae; genus Alterisphingorhabdus. The sequence continues at coordinate 116,541 of CANNCV010000002.1, read as the reverse complement.
CAAATGCCGCTGCTACGCCTTCGACGGTCCGCTCATTTTCCGGCAATGCTACGCCAGGTGTCATGGTCACATAGGCTGCGTGATATGCGCCGGCGCCAGCGCCAATAATCATATTGGTCGGTGAGTCTTCGCTGACCAGATACAGTGCCGCAGGGGTAACATTGTCCGGCGTAAATGCCTTAAACGCTTCTGGCGGGAAAATATCTTCGGTCATGCGTGTGCCAGCAACAGGTGCTAATGTGTTGACTTTGATATTATATTTTGCGCCTTCAAGATATAGCGTCTTAGTGAGACCCGCTAGACCCAGCTTGGCGGCACCATAATTGGCTTGGCCAAAATTGCCATAAAGGCCGGTTGATGATGCGGTCATTAAGATACGACCATAATTTTGTTCGCGCATGGTTTCCCAAACGGCTTTTGTCGCATTGCCTGAGCCATTGAGATGAACGTCTACAACGAAGGTGAAATCCTGTGGGTCCATTTTTACGAAGCTTTTATCACGCAAAACGCCGGCATTGTTGATCAGGATATGAACGCCGCCCCATTTTTCTTTGGCTTTGGCAACCATCTCTTCCATTTGCGCAAAGTCGGTCACCGAACCGCCATTGGCCATAGCGACGCCGCCAGCAGCTTCAATTTCTTCAACGACTTTGGCTGCCGCGTCAGATGCGCCCGTGCCATCACGGCTTCCACCCAGATCATTGACCACCACTTTCGCGCCGCGACGGGCCAGCTCAAGTGCATATGACCGGCCAAGGCCGCCACCAGCTCCTGTTACGATTGCCACTTTATCTGCAAAACTAATGGTCATTATTCTCTCCTTTGCGAAACAGCTTGAATATACGGCCTCTGTCGAAGCCTTTATAGGGAATTTGCGCTGGCAATCACGCCCAGCCGCGATTTTGTCAAGCCGGAACCGTTAGGTTTTTTAGCAATTTTCGAGGCATTTATTGCCAAAACTTAGCCAACGGCTTCGCTATCCAAAGCGTAACCTGCCGAACGGACGGTACGGATTATGTCGGATTTGCCATTTGCGTTGATGGCTTTTCTAAGCCGCCGGATATGCACATCAATAGTGCGAATTTCTATGTCACTATCATTGCCCCAAACGGCATCGAGGAGCCTTTCGCGTGAAAACACCCAACCAGGGTGCTCAAGAAAGTGGCGCAACAATCGAAATTCTGTAGGGCCCAAGGGAACGGTCTTACCGCCACGTTTGACCTTATAGCCCACCGTATCCATTTCAATATCGGCATAAACCAATGTACCACCCGCCAAAGCAGGACGCATCCTGCGGAGGACAGCATTAACGCGGGCGATGAGTTCGCGCGGTGAAAATGGCTTGGTGAGATAGTCGTCGGCGCCGATATCCAGACCACGTATGCGGTCTTCTTCTTCGCCGCGCGCTGACATCATGATGATGGGAATATTGGCTGTTTCATTATTCCGGCGCAGGCGGCGGCATACTTCAATACCGGACAGATTATCAATCATCCAGTCAAGCACCACAATATCAGGCTGTTGCTCAGTAACGATCAACAAAGCTTCTTCGCCATCGGGGGTTTGGCTGATGCGAAAATCCTGCTTTTCGAAATGGAAGGTGATAAGTTCAGCAAGCGCAACATCATCTTCGACCAGTAATATATGCGGTTTCGACATAGCTTATTCCAATCAATAGGTCTTCAAATCAGTCAGTCATATCTAGGGGGTCACTGCCGCGATCCCGGTCGATAATGGCCCGGCCAGTTATCGCAAAATACACCATTTCGGCGATATTTGTTGCATGATCGCCAATACGCTCAATATTCTTGGCGATAAACATAAGGTGCACACCAGAATTAACATGATCTGGCGTGGCGATCATTTGGTCAACAAGGCCTCTGAAAACGGCGCTATAATAATCATCCACCAGCTTATCGCGATTGCACACCTGCATCGCAAGATCGGCATCGCGCTGCGCATAGGCGTTGAGTGCATCGCTGACCAAGCGGATTGCCGCCTTTGACATGGGCTCCAAGCCATCGGCTGTCTCTGCCCAGTCAATATCGTCCAGCAAGGGCACGCGTTTTGCGATGTTTTTGGCGTAATCGCCAATACGCTCAATCTTATTGGCGATTTTCAATGTGGAAACAAGCACACGCAGATCATCTGCCATGGGTGCGCGCAATGCCATGGTTTGAATGACCAAGCGGTCGATTTGCCGCTCGAGATCATCAATCTCTTTATCCTTGATAATGGTCGTGGATGCCAGAGCCTTGTCATTCCTCAGCAGCGCCGTCATCGCATCGGTGATGGCCAGTTCTGCCCGGCCACCGATTTCAGCCACAAGGCCGCGCAGGCGCACAATGTCGCTATCAAACGCTTTAACCGTATGTTTGGTGGTATTGGGTGTCATCATAATCTTATATGGTCTTTTGCTGCCCCATTAGCCATAGCGACCGGTAATATAGTCGCGGGTCTTTTCCTGTTGCGGGTTGGTGAACATTTCCGAAGTCTCGCCATATTCCACCATATCGCCCAGATGGAAAAAGGCGGTACGCTGTGAAACACGGGCGGCCTGCTGCATATTATGCGTAACGATAACAATGGCATATTTGCCGCGCAGTTCATGGATCAGCTCTTCGATTTTTGCCGTTGCGATTGGGTCAAGAGCCGAACATGGCTCGTCCATCAATATGACTTCAGGATCGACGGCAATCGCTCGTGCGATACATAGGCGCTGCTGTTGACCGCCGGAAAGCGCAGTGCCGCTCTCGCTCAGGCGGTCTTTAACCTCATTCCACAGGCCTGCTCTTTGCAGTGATTTCTCAACAATTTGATCCAGTTCCTCCTTATCAGATGCAAGCCCATGAATGCGCGGGCCATAGGCGATATTGTCATATATGGATTTGGGGAAAGGATTGGGTTTCTGGAAAACCATGCCGACACGGGCGCGCAATTGTACCACATCCATGCTGGAGGAATAAATATCTTCCCCATCCAGCATGATAGTCCCTTTGACGCGTGCAGAAGGGATAGTATCATTCATGCGGTTTAATGTGCGCAAAAAGGTTGATTTCCCACAGCCTGACGGGCCAATAAATGCCGTCACATTTTCCATGTCGATATCGATGGAAACACCGTTAATGGCTTTCTTCTGGCCATAGAAAACCTCAATATCTCGCGCCGTCATTTTGGGGTCAGGCTGGACTGTATTCTGGGTCATGCTTGTGTTTACCATCTCGTTTCAAATCGGTTGCGCAGATAGATTGCCAGCGCGTTCATGGTGAGCAGGAAGATCAGCAATATGATGATCGCTGCGGATGTTTTCTCAACAAATCCGCGGTTAATCTCGTCTGACCAGAGGAATATCTGCACCGGCAAAACGGTGGACGGGTCTGATAGGTCGCCCGGCGGAGTTGCGGTAAATGCACGCATGCCGATCATCAGAAGGGGCGCAGTTTCGCCAAGCGCGCGGGCCATGCCGATAATTGTACCGGTCATAATACCGGGAATGGCGAGGGGCAGGACATGATGAAAAATCACTTGAACCTTGCTGGCACCAATACCCAAAGCCGCTTCGCGAATTGATGGCGGAACGGCTTTGACAGCGTTTCGCCCTGCAATCACGATCACCGGCATAGTCATCAGAGCCAAAGTCAAACCACCCACTAAGGCCGAGGAGCGAGGTAGGGCCATCCAGTTCAAAAAGATAACAAGTCCCAATAGCCCAAAAATGATGGAGGGTACGGCTGCAAGATTGTTGATCGATACCTCAATCAAATCGGTCCAGCGATTGCGCGGCGCATATTCTTCGAGATATACCGCCGCCAGAACGCCAACGGGGAAGGCGAGCATCAAGGTCACCAACATGGTCATCAAAGAGCCTTTAAGCGCGCCCCAAATGCCCACCAAGGCCGGGTCAACACCGTCTGATTTGGTCAGAAATGGGATGTTGAAGACCGAGCGGATTTTGTCTGATGACTGCAATATCTGATATTGCTCGGCCAGTTCCGGAACATCATCACCCTTGTTGAGTCGATCAAGCGGAGAAGATGATGAAACCCAGATCGTGTTCTTCTCATTGATAATGTCAGGGTTGCTCATAATGGCACTGCGCACTTCGGTCCACACCGAGCGGCCAAAGATTTTGCGGCCCTTTTCGCCATATTCATCGATAATTGCTGTCTCTACGGCCTGTCGCAATTCCAATGATGCCAAGGCAGCATCACCTGCCTCACCAGTGAAATCCTCTGGTTTGGCATTGCCAGAAATGGCTGCAAGATCAACGGGCAGAGCAACCTCTGTCCGTTCAAAGCCCTTTGCTCCATTGCCGATCATAACCGCGAGGAGAAAGACCAGAAACGCGCAGGAAATAATGATCGCAGCCAGCCCCAAAAAGCGAAAGCGGGTTTCTGCCGCATAGCGCTTCTTGATACGCTTGCGCATGGCATCGCTTTTCCAGTCGGTCTTGGTGCTGTACAAGGTGCCAGAACCCGCCGTGGTCGCTGTCATGGTCTCACTCATAGCTTTCCCGATATCTCTTCACGATCTGCAATGCGACGATGTTGAGGAACAAAGTTACAAAAAACAAAACCAGACCCAAGGCAAAGGCTGCCAATGTCATGGGCGAGTTAAAGTCCGAATCGCCGGTGAGCAATTGGACAATCTGCACGGTGACAGTGGTAATGCTGTCAAATGGGTTGGCAGTCAGATTGGCCGCATAACCAGCTGCCATTACCACAATCATGGTTTCACCAATGGCCCGGCTTACCGCGAGCAATACACCGCCAACAACGCCGGGCAATGCGGCGGGAACGAGCACTTTTTTGATGGTCTCACTATTGGTGGCGCCCATTGCGAGTGATCCATCACTCATCGCGCTTGGCACAGCGGCTATGCTGTCATCGGCCATGGATGACACAAAGGGAATGATCATAACCCCCATGACCAGACCTGCGGCCAAAGCGGATTCGGCAGACGCATTGGTAATGCCGATCATCACTGCAAATTCGCGCAACGCGGGTGCTACGGTCAATGCGGCAAAATAGCCATAGACCACGGTCGGCACTCCTGCGAGAATCTCCAGGATGGGCTTGACCCAGCGGCGGACTGCAGGAGCCGCATATTGGGTTAGATATACAGCGGTCATCAGGCCAAAAGGTATCGCAACCAGCATGGCAATGATGGCGCCGATAAAGGCCGTGCCCCAAAAGAGCGGAATAGCGCCAAATCCATCCGCAGTGCCGGCCTCATTCACTTCGCTGCTAGGGTTCCACTGTGTGCCAAACAGGAATTCAAAGGGCGAGACCATATTGAAAAACCGTATAGACTCGAAGATCAATGACGCGAAAATACCGACAGTCGCCAAAATCGCGATCAGCGACGCGATCAACAGGGTCATCATGACCACGCGCTCTACTTTGTTGCGCGCGCGAAAATCCGGGCGAATGCGGGTGAAAGCAAAGGCCGCTCCCGCAAAGCCAAGCAGCAATGATGCTGCAATGCCTATCCATTGATAATATTGGGTTGCTGCGCCGTATAAGGGAGCGAGTGTCTCTGCCTCAGGTTTGAAAGCCTGTGTCTGCTGGCCGGTACCCAAAGCCCGTGCTTCGGCCAATATAGCGGCACGCTCAAAACTGTCATCTGGCAGATTGGCGGCAAGTGGATCAGCCAAGACTGTGTTGGTAATCACCGCTGGCGATACGCTGGACCAGATAAATGCAAATATGGCGACGGGGATCACTGCCCAAAGGGCCATATACCAGCCATGATAATTGGGCAGCGAATTAAAGCTGTGTTTGCCCTGCGCGACAAAGCGATTGGCTTTTGCCCGGCCAAACAGCCAGCCAATAAGGCCCAGCGCAACAACAAGGAATAAAAGGGTAAAGGGAGACAAACGGTATTTCCTTCAGAATAGCCGAGCAGGCATATGGTGCAGCATAGAGATGATATAAATCATGTGCTTGCTTACTATTCCAACGCCTCAATTGACAATGGCGGCAATGTCCGCAGCCTTTCAATCATCACTTGGCGTAGCGGGTCCGGCATAGCAATCATCCCTTCTTCGGACAGATAGCCGGTCCGCGTGCCTGCGGTCAAAAACTCCATAATATATTCGTCCAGCCCGTTGATAATATCAACATGGCGCTTTTTTACATAAATATAGAGCGGCCGCGCGCCGGGATATTCGCCGGATGAAATAGTGTCATATGTCGGATTGACACCATTCACTTTAACGCCGCGAACCTTATCAAGGTTTTTCTCCAGATAGCCATAGCCAAAAATGCCGATACTGCCGGGATTGCTGATCAGTTTCTGGATGATCAAATTATCGTTTTCGCCGGTTTCTACATAGACGCCATCGGTCCTGACATCTGTACAGATGTCATCAACCCGGTCTTCGTTGCTTTCTTTCAAGGCTTGCATCGTCGGGTTTTGCAGGCAACCAGGCTCCATCATCAAATCGGTAAGGGATTCGCGTGTGCCAGACGTCTTGGGCGGGCCGTAAATATATAGTCGTGTTTCTGGCAATTCGGCGGCAACATCTGACCAAAGTGTAGTACCATTGGGCTTGCCATAAGGCTGCGCTGCAATCGCTTGATAGATTTGCGGCAGATTGACATTCAAATCTGCTCCTTCACGCGACTGTGCCAAGGCTACGCCATCAATGCCCACCTGAATTTCAACCACATCCTCAACGCCTTTTTCTTTGCAGCGCTTGAGTTCTGACGCTTTCATTCGGCGCGATGCATTAACGATATCGGGGAAACTGGCGCCAATACCGCTGCAAAATAGCTGAATACCGCCGCCCGTGCCGGTTGATTCCAATATGGGTGAGGGGTTGCGGCCTGTTTGCGCAAATTGATCAGCAACCGCTTTGGCATATGGAAAGACCGTTGAAGACCCGACAATGCGGATTTCGTCACGGCTGGTGCTTTGGACCAAGCCTGCTTGATCCTGACAAGCGGTCAGCGCCAGACAGACGATAAGCAATGGAAACGCATTAAGACGCATTAAAGAGCACCCGCAAATGTGAGAGGATCAGATAATCCAAGGGTGCTTAGGGTCTGCCAGTTTATCGAAAATGACAGATATGTTGCATTTTAATGAATTTTACCTGCTCTGCGAGGTCTTTCACACGGCCTTAGACTGTGTGGGTTCAGCCTCTGTTGTTACGTTATCGCCCTCTATTATGGCGGGTTTTTCGACCGCAATAGGCAGTGAGATCGTTATCCTAGTTCCTGTGCCAACGGTGCTGTCAATTTCCAGCTGGCCGTCATGACGGTGCACAATATGTTTAACAATGGAAAGTCCGAGCCCAGTGCCGCCAATGGCGCGGCTACGGCCCGAATCGACACGGTAGAAGCGCTCTGTCAGCCGCGGCAAATGTTTTGGATCAATGCCGTCGCCTTTATCGGCCACTGTCAACCGCGCCATATTGCCATTACGGCTTTTGCGCAATTTGATGGTGACGGGACTTTCCTTACGACCATATTTAAAACTGTTGGTCACCAGATTTTGCAGCATTTGTGAAAGCTGAGAATAATCCCCGCGCACATGCATTGGTGTTTTGGGCAGATCGGCCACCAGATTATCTTGGCCGCGCTGGACAAAAATACCCTCGACATCGCGGATAAGCGTCTCAAGTGAGACAATGTTCTCAGGTGCTTTGAACTTGTCAGCCTCAATGCGCGAGAGAGAAATAAGATCGGCAATTAACTGCTGCATTCGGGTTGCTTCACCGGCCATCACTTTCAAGAAGCGTTCGCGTGTTTGCACATCATCTCCCACGCCATCTTCACCCAGAGTTTCGATAAACCCGATGATAGAGGATAGGGGCGTGCGCAATTCATGACTGACATTGGCAACAAAGTCAGTGCGCATTTTTTCAATCGCATAGGTACGTGACTGGTCCCAAAGATATACGATACAGTCATCTGGCCCTAAAGATGTGACATTAAGCTCCCAGCGCTGGTCAGGGGCGCCGATGCCCACCAATTCTACAGGGCGGCTCAATGGCTGTTCGGCATGCCGTGATATGATGTCGGTTGCTGTGGGGTGACGAATGACCAGGCGGACATCTTCGCCATCAACGGCATCACCCAACATTTCCAGCGCGGCCTTATTGCTCTGGCTGACCGTCATATCCGATACGATCAAGATAGGATTGGAAACGCCATTGATGAGCTTTTGCCACTCTTCCCGCTCTTTTGGCGTTTCCTCTTCCTGATCATCCAATATCGGCGCGCTGGCGTCCATATTACGTACTTTGGGCGTTTTCTGGTCCAATCCGATGGCTAATGCGACCAGCCCTGCGGCAATGATGATGGCAGTACGCTCCACTATTCCAACAATATCTGTTGCCAAAATAGGCGCAACAACAATGATCACGCTTGCAATAAGCATGCGCATCGGGCGCGTTTCAGGGTCCAAAAATATAGCCAATTTGTCTCTCATTAGGGCCGAATTGCCACGTACTTCACAGTGCAGCAGCGTTTCCCAATTGTAAAAGGAGAATCGCTGTTAAGATAGTGCAGATTTTTGTCCCGTTTGTGCACAATCGGTTTGAGCATATACGGTTTTACTCGATTTTTTAATCAACTCATAATAGAGGATAAAGTGATTATAGCCGTATGTGCGGCGTTGGAGATATAGATATAATGCACGAAGACAGTTCAAACGGGCATGAACAGGTTTCTTCCCATGATGAGAGCGATAATGGAACAGGCAAAACCTCCAAAGGTTTGGCTATGCCTGCCCGCCGCGCACTTATCCTTGGCGCTGCGGCTACCTCTGCTGTAGTTAGCGTTCGCCCTGCCATGGCTCAGACAGCATATTCTGTCATCAACTGTCAGATAACGGTGCCTTCGCCGCAAGATGGACCTGTATATATTGATCAATATGGCAATATTGTTGATCAGGGTGCGCCGGGTGCAACAGTTTTGCCGCCGCGCACATTTACCGGTCAGGAAGTTTTGGAAGGGCGTCACCAAAGAGGCCCCCGTGCTTATCGCGATTTAATCCGCCGACTGAAGCCAGGGCAAAGCGGCTTTACCTGCTATGCGTCCATTCAGGGCCGTAAGCTTTAATCCGCTCAGACTTATACATGTTTCAGGTTGTGAGCCTGATGAGCGGTCCTTTATCGGATTGATATAGAGTATGACCGCGACTCATTATAATATTGATCCACAGGAAAACTGGCACAGAACCAGGCTGGACGAGATGGATGTGCTGTTTCATCGCCCTTCTGGTCAGACCCATATTTTGATAGAACCTGCGCCGCAAATCTTCGATTGTTTGATAGAAGGTGCAGCAACACTGCAGTCTATCCATGATCGGCTGGCAAGCCTTTACACATATGAGCTGGAAGGCGCTGATGAGGATGCTGTAATAGAGCAGGAAGCATCTGTGTATCAATTGTTGGAAGAGCGGTTGGAAGAGATGGTTGCACTGGGCTTTGTGCGTTATGCCGAGCATAAGCCGAAAAATGGATAATATGCGCCATCATTGCCAGATTGCGGTTGGCCCTGCTGTGTTTCGGATAGGGTCGGATTGGCGAGCACCAATCACGCAATTGCAAAGCCTTTACAGTGATTACCCCAAAGCCGAGGGTCAAATTCCCGATTTTACTGTTCGACTGGAAGCGCAGCGCTGGTGGCGGCGTTTTGTCCGGCCATCAGTACATATTTCTGGCGATTATATGCTGCCTGATGCCAGTCCTTTGCCGCTGGCTCAGGGGTTATTGGCAGCAGAAATGGCCATGAACCTGCAAATGGCTATGGGGTGGCGACGCCATTTGCTGCTCCACGCCAGTGCTGTTGAACGCGATGGCAAAGTGCTGGTGATGACTGGCCTTTCAGGGTCGGGAAAGTCAACATTGTCCGCCATATTGGCAGAAAATGGTTGGCGTTTTTTCGCTGATGAGTTTGCTCTTCTGGGAATGGAAGATGGTCATATCCATCCTTTCCCCCGGCTGGTCAGCCTGAAGAACAGCGCGATACCGGCGATGGAACACGTGATAGATGATAAACGCCGCTTTGGGCCTTTGCTAAAAGATACGCCAAAGGGTGATATCCGGCATCTGATACCGCCCAAATCAGCGGTCGAGGCGATGGGTAAGAGCGCTCCACCAGTGCTGTTACTTTATCCCAGTTTTGGCAAAGCAAAACAAATACGCGAGGTCGCGCCTACAGAGAATTTTCTGCGTCTGACACAGGCTTCCACCAATTATGTGGCTTTGGGTGAACCGGCATTTCAGGCACTCACGCATTTTGTTCAGTCTGTACCGGCCTTTGCTATCGATTATGCCAATGCTGATGAGGCGATGGCATTGATTGCCGATCTTTGGCCCGAAGGTGCAACATGAAGGCAAGCAAACTTCTGGCACAATGTCTTGCGCAACCAGAAAAACTGAAAGCGCTTGATGATAAGGCATTGACGGCCATCATCACCGCTGCACGGGCGGAAAGATTGCTGGCTACATTGGCGCATCGTGCTGAAGGGCTGGAGTTGCCAAGCTCTGTACAGGCCATTTTCCGCGATGCACTCATAGAATGCGAAAATGTACACCGCACAGCGATGTGGGAAGTCGATCGCATGCAGCATGCCCTGCATGATATGGATGTGCGCGTGGTTTTGCTAAAAGGTTCGACCTATGTCGCGGCTGGTCTGCCCGCCGCAAAAGGCCGTCAGGTTGGTGATCTGGATATTATGGTCCCGCGCGATCAGTTGGATGCGGTTGAGGGAGCTTTGATAAATGCGGGTTGGGAATGGGTGAAGGATGACCCTTATGACCAGCAATATTACCGTGAATGGATGCATGAATTGCCGCCTATGATTCACAATGCGCGTGATGGCATGATTGATGTGCACCATACTATCTTGCCACTGACCGCAAGGCCGACGCCAGACGCTCAGGCCATGATGGATGAAGCTCTGCCATTGGAGAGCGGCACTTATATTTTGGCGCCGACAGATATGATCTGCCATGCCGCTGCCCATTTTGCGGCAGATGGCGATATGGCAGGCGGTATGCGCAATTTGTGGGATGTGCATGTGCTTTATGCGCATTTTGCCAAAGATGGTGCCTTTGGACAGCAATTGGCGGATCGCGCGCGTCATCATGGTCTTTATGAGGCCGTGTCACGGACCTTGCGGATGGCCCAAGCACTTTATGGCACCCAAATCGCGCAGCAATTTTCCAGCCGCCTCTCTATGCTGGATCGCTTATTGCTGCGGCGTGTCATGGCGCGGGATGGTTGGGGGCGCGAGGGTTACGTCATAACCCGTTTTGCGGTATATGTCCGGTCTCACTCGCTGCGCATGCCGCCCCTTATGTTGGCACGGCATTTATGGATCAAATGGCGCAAATCTGGCAAAGATATATAATCGTAAAATTGCGAAAAATTCTGCCATTTTTAATATGATAGTGATGGTCTTGGCTTATGGCCTTAGCCCTAGGCAAGATATGCACATCTTGGTATTATCAGATGCCAAGGGTAATGAGAGCGTCAATATCATAGGCGCGAAAGATATTTCGGGACAGTTTGTATGACGCACGCATCTTCAACACCGCCATTGGCCGCTGTAATTTTGGCGGCAGGGCAGGGGACACGCATGAAGTCCGACCTGCACAAGGTGTTGCATCCCATTGCCGGCAAACCCATGCTGCGCCACTTGTTGGACAGCATCATGGCTGCGGGCGCGCAAAAGTCAGTATTGGTGGTAGGCGCAAAGCGCGAGCAGGTTGAAGCCGCAGCGCAGGATTATCCGGTTTCTTTTGCTGTGCAGAGCGAGCAATTGGGAACCGGTCATGCCGTATTACAAGCGCATGAGGCGCTGGCGGGATTTGATGGCGATGTACTGGCCTGTTTTGGCGATGTGCCTATGGTGCAGGCCGATACTATTGCGCGTATGCAGGAGACACTGAACGCAAATGCAGATACGGCCTGTGTTGTTCTGGGTTTCCGGCCCGATGATGCCAAAGCCTATGGGCGGATCATTGCAGAGGATGGCAGCATCACAAAAATGGTTGAGTTTAAAGATGCCGATGCCGACGAACGCGCTGTCAATCTGTGCAATAGCGGTCTGCTTTTGGCGCGCGCGGATGATATGTTTGCTCTGCTGGGCCGTGTTGGCAATGACAATGCACAGGGCGAATATTATCTGCCCGATATGGTTATGGTCGCACTCTCCGATGGTCGTCATTGTGCGGTTATCGAATGTGATGATTGGCAAGTGGCGGGCGTGAATAGCCGCGCGGAATTAGCGCAGGTGGAGCATGATTGGCAAAATCGTCGCCGCGCACAAGCAATGGCTGACGGGGTAACGCTGATCGCGCCAGAGACAATATGGTTCGCCGCCGACACACAATTGGGCCGCGACGTGGTGATAGAACCCAATGTCTTTTTTGGGCCCGGGGTCACAATTGCTGATAATGTGACGATTAAAGCCCATTGCCATATCGAGGGCGCAAGTCTGGCTAGCGGTGTATCTGTCGGTCCTTTTGCAAGATTGCGCCCAGGCGCAGTGCTGGAAGAAGACAGCAAGATCGGCAACTTTGTCGAGATGAAGAAAGCAACATTGGGCAAAGGTGCCAAGGCCAGCCACTTAACCTATTTGGGCGATGCAGATGTGGGCGCAAATGCCAATATCGGCGCAGGCACCATTACCTGTAATTACGATGGCTGGTTCAAATATCAGACCGTGATTGGGGAAGGGGCCTTTATCGGCTCTAACAGCGCATTGGTTGCTCCCGTTAGCATCGGCAAAGGCGCGATTGTTGCAGCAGGCAGCACCGTCACCAAAAATGTGTCTGATGGCGCATTAGGCATAGTCCGCGCGCAGCAGGCCGAAAAAGAAGGCTGGGCCGACCGCTTTAACACCGCGATGAAGCGCAAAAAGGGAGGTTAGTGATCAATCTTCTTTTCATATGCAGTCAAAACAAATGGAGAAGCCCAACCGCCGAGCAAATTTTTTCGATGCGAAAAGGCATAGAGGTGGATTCTGCCGGTACAAATAATGATGCGGAGAATCCACTCAGCAGAGATCTGATTGAGTGGGCGGATATGATCGTGGTGATGGAAAAGGCGCATCGCAGTAAAGTGCAAAGTAGATTTCGTTCGTCGTTAAAATCTAAGCGACTTATCTGCCTCGATATACCGGACAATTACAAATTTATGGATCCAGCGCTCGTGCAACTGTTGGAAAAGAAAATGGCAGCACATTTGCCCACAAAGACAGCTTTGAATAGCAGTAAAACTTGACATGATATCATGATATGATATACATATATCATTATGACACGTATTCTCGCCGATTTGCCTGATAAAGATATTGAGAAGCTCGATGCTATTGCTGATAAAAGCAATCTTTCGCGGGCGGCGCTTTTGCGTGAGGTTGTTGCGCAATATTTGATGCAGCAAAATGATGACCGTGGCTGGATCAGCCGCGGCGCGGGCTATTGGAAGGACCGGACCGATATTGGTGATGGTGTAGACTATCAGCAAGCTATGCGTGAAAATCGTCAAGCTCATAAAGATATTTGACCATTGTCTGATCCGTTCTTTGATACCAATATTCTGATCGATTGGTTGTCAGACAAACCGCAAGCCATTGCGGAACTGTCACGCTATCGCCGGCACCGGATCAGCCGTATCGTCTGGACGGAAATCCTTGCGGGCGAGCCGATGGAAACACGGCGCAATGTCGTGCAATTGCTGGCACCATTTGAGATGTTTGAGCTGGACGAGCGTATTGCTGCTGCCGCTGCTGATATTCATAGCCGTGACAATATGAAATTGCTGGATGCCTATATTTTGGCGACGGCCCAAGTGAATGGCGCGATCTTAATTACACGAAATACAAAGGATTTTCCTGCAGAGATGCCGGGTATCCGAATCCCCTATAGTCTCTAGAACGAAAAAGGTTTCCCAATATGTGCGGTATTATCGGAATTGTGGGCAAAGAAGCAGCGTCTGATCGTCTGGTCGACGGGCTGAAACGCATGGAATATCGCGGCTATGACAGTGCGGGCGTCTGCACTGTGCATGGCGGACAGCTGATCCGCCGCCGTGCAGAGGGTAAGCTGGCCAATCTGGTGCAAGTGCTGAAAGGCGATGATGCAATTGGCAATATCGGCATCGCGCACACCCGTTGGGCCACGCACGGCGCACCGACAACCAATAATGCCCACCCGCATGCGACGGATGAAGTGGCATTGGTGCACAATGGCATTATTGAGAATTTTAAGGCGCTGCGTGAGGAATTGACGGCGCGTGGGCGCAGCTTTGAAAGCGAAACCGACACGGAAGTCGTCGCGCATCTGGTAAGTGAGCAAGTCGAGGCAGGGCTTTCACCTGCAGATGCGGTCAAGGCCGTATTGCCGCAATTGCGCGGGGCCTTTGCGCTGGCCATCGCCTTTCGTCAGCATCCTGATCTGTTAATTGGTGCGCGCTTAGGTTCGCCTCTGGTGGTCGGCTATGGAGACGGCGAGACATATTTGGGCTCAGATGCGCTGGCGCTGGCGCCGCTTACGCAAAAAATTGCCTATCTTGAGGAAGGCGACTGGGTTGTCATCACCACTGACGGCGCACAGATTTTTGATGAAAGCGGCGCAGCGGTAGAGCGCGAAGTGACGACATCCGGTGTTTCTGCGGCAGCAGTGGAAAAGGGCAATTTCCGGCACTTTATGCAGAAAGAGATTTTTGAGCAGCCAACGGTTGTTGCACAAACTCTGCAAAGCTATATCCGTCCGCTTGAACAGCAAGTGGCGCTGCCGCAAATGGATTTTGACCTTTCGACCATTAAGCGCATCACCATCGTTGCATGCGGCACCAGCTATTATGCTGGTATGGTGGCCAAATATTGGTTTGAGCAATTTGCGCGTGTGCCGGTTGATTTGGATTTTGCATCGGAATTTCGCTATCGTGAACCGGTATTAGAGGCTGGCGGATTGGCGCTGTTTATCTCGCAATCCGGAGAAACAGCCGATACATTGGCCGCATTGCGCCATGCCAAAGCAGAGGGGCAGAAGATTGCTGTTGTTGTGAACGTGCCTACATCATCCATGGCGCGAGAGGCGGATTTGTTATTGCCTACCCATGCCGGGCCAGAAATCGGTGTAGCGTCGACCAAGGCCTTTACCTGCCAATTGGCAGTGCTGGCTGCGGTCGCAGCGCATTTGGCCGTTGTTAAAGGCAAAATGACGCGCGATGAAGAGCGCGAAATTGTCGAGCATCTAACCGAAACACCAGCCGCGCTTAACGCAGCACTGGACCATGATGAAGATATTGAGGGCATGGCTCACCATGTCGCGCCAGCGCGTGATGTGCTCTATCTCGGGCGTGGGCCGGATTATCCATTGGCGCTGGAAGGCGCGTTAAAGCTCAAGGAAATCAGCTATATACATGCCGAGGGCTATGCTTCTGGCGAGATGAAGCACGGGCCTATCGCACTGATTGATGAAGCCGTACCAGTGATCGTATTGGCGCCATCCGGCCCGCTATTTGAAAAAACCGTCAGCAATATGCAGGAAGTGCGCGCGCGGGGCGGTAAAGTTGTTCTGATTAGTGACGCAGAAGGATTAAAAGAAGCGGGAGAGGGCTGCATGGCGACCATTGAAATGCCCAAAGTCCACCCCTTAATCGCGCCTATTGTTTACGCGGTGCCTGTGCAATTGCTTGCCTATCATGTTGCGGTAGCCAAGGGTACCGACGTCGACCAACCCCGCAATCTGGCAAAAAGTGTAACTGTAGAATGAAATTAACCGGATCCTGCCATTGTGGCGCAGTCTCATTTGCTTTTCAGGCCAAAGACTTAACCCCTGAAATGGTCGATTGTAATTGTTCTATCTGCTCAATGAGCGGATATGTGCATTTGTTCATTCCGCATGATGATTTCACGCTTATAACTGGTCAGGATGCTCTAAGTTCCTACACATTCGGGACCGGGCAAGCTGACCATCTTTTCTGCAAAACCTGCGGGGTCAAAAGTTTTTATCAACCGCGTTCTCATCCAGAAGCCTGGAGCGTTAATTACAGGTGTCTGGACGACAATTCGGCACTTAACCCGACCATCAGAAAATTTGATGGGCAAAATTGGGAAAAAGCACCGCCACTGCGCTGAGACAATCTATACGCAGCAGCCCATGTAAAATAATGATACAATGTTTTTCATTTTTATCATGCTGGTTACCATTTGCTAACCAGCATGATATACCCATTGGCTGTGTCAAAAAATTCTAACTCTTCGCTGATGCCCGAAAAGCTTACAGTTGCAGGTCTGCTAGGGCTTACCACACCGAAAGATGGTGACTGGTCACGTGTACGCTCGATTCAGATGAATCGGTTTATGAATCAAAGCTTGATCAGAACGCTTATAAATTTTGTGGCTGCACTGGTTATTTTGTATTTCTACTGGGGCGCCGTTCCTAGCTATATTCTGCTAGGATGGTCGACAGTGGTTATTGGCTGTTCAATCGCACTCAATTATGTCGCGGTTAAACCCTTAGACGCAGCCACCAAAATGGTTGACCTCAGAGCAGGTCTTAGAGCAACATTCACCAGTATCTTACTTGGGATATTCTGGTCTGCTCCGCTATTATATCTAAACCTGCAGCCTAATTCAAATGTCGATCTTATGTACTGGCTGGTTTTGGCGGGCTTAATATCCAGCGCGATAATTTTTCATTCCGGGCTGCCGCAAAGCGGGGTCGCATTTATTGCAGTGCTTGGCGCATCCATAACGACGCATTTCACTTTCGCAGAGCAGCCTATGTTAGCGCTTGTTGCGGTCATGCTGCTGTTATTGTTCGTATATGCGTCCATACAATTGGCGTATGATTATATGCGCTTTAAAGTCTCCGAAGTTGGCCTGAGTGAGAAATCAGAAGTCGTGAGCCTGTTATTGCGCGAGTTTGAGGAAAGCGGCGCGGATTGGTTGTGGCAAATAGATGCATCACGGCGCGTCATTCATGTCAGCCCCAGATTTGCTTTTGCGCTGGGCCGCAAAGCCAAAGATATTGAAGGCGAGTCATTGATCAAGCTGATTGCTGGCAAAGCTTGGGATTCCGGAAACTTCTCTTCAAGCCTGCATGACTTGGCGGAAAAATTGAAACGCCGTGAAAGCTTCAGCAACTTGATGGTGCGCGTCCAAATTGCTGACAAGATACGTTGGTGGGAATTATCAGCATCTCCGAAGCTCAATGAAAGCGGTGTATTCATGGGTTTTCGCGGTGTTGGTTCCGATGTGACCGAACAGCGTGAATCTGCTGATAAAATCTCCCATATGGCGCGCTTTGACACTTTGACGGGGTTGCCTAACCGGTTGCAACTGACCGAGGCTCTCGGCAAAGCGATGCAGGGGACTGAAAGCAGAAGAAAGCGCTGCGCCTTTTTGATGATCGATCTTGATCGCTTCAAGCAGGTTAATGATACTTTGGGCCATCTTGTCGGTGACCGTTTGCTGGCGGATGTTTCCCGGCGACTGCAAGGTGCAGTTACCAGCAACGAATTATGTGGGCGACTAGGGGGTGATGAATTTGCGGTCCTCATAAAGGACGCTCCCGATTCGGCTTATATTGAGCAACTGTCCAACAAGATTATCGATGCTTTATCGCGTTCCTACGAAATCGATCATCACACGGTATTTATCGGCGCTAGCGTTGGTTCATCCATGGCTCCCAGAGATGGCAAAACTGTGGAAATGTTGATCCGCAATGCTGATCTTGCGCTTTATCAGTCGAAAGCCAAAGGCGGGAATAATTATCACCCTTATGAACCACGATTGCATGCACGTGCTGAAGAGCGCCGTGTGATGGAAATCGCGCTGCGTAATGCACTCGACAACAATGAATTTACACTGAATTATCAACCGATTATCCGTTCAGAATCAGAAAACATATCTGGCTTTGAAGCATTGTTGCGGTGGAACAACCCGACATTAGGTTTTGTCTCTCCGGCGAAATTCATTCCCTTGGCCGAGGAGACCCGTCTTATCGTCTCAATAGGCCATTGGGTTTTGCGGACTGCATGCTGGGAAGCCAAAAACTGGCCTGACGGCACGCGCGTCTCTGTCAATGTCTCGGCCGAACAATTATGTGATCCCAAATTCATGCCAAACTTGGTGAAGATATTGGCAGAAACCCAATTGCAACCACAACGCCTGGATATAGAGGTTACAGAGAGTATCTTCCTCAACGAAGGCACTATGGCGGTTGATGTGCTTGATCAGATATTGGCGCTGGGCGTTGGCCTATCTCTGGACGATTTTGGTACCGGCTATTCCTCGCTGGGTTATTTGCGCAAGACGCGTTTCACCAATATCAAAATTGATCGCAGTTTTGTTCAAGGCGCCGCTAAGGATGTACCAGAAAGTCTGGCCATTGTTCGTGCCGTCGTCGCTATGGCGGACAGTCTGGGCATGTCGACGACTGCAGAAGGTGTTGAAAGCGAAGAAGAAGCGCAGAAAATCGTCAAGCTTGGCTGTAAGAAGATTCAGGGCTATTATTATGGTCGCCCAATGCCTGCTGGTGATGCGCGTGCGCTATTTGGTGTCGAACGGCAATTAATCGCCTGATAGCGAACCAATAGATGTCAGTCTCAGGCTGCTACGTTCAGACTGTCCAGAATCGATTCCATTATCAAACGTCCATCGCTGCTGCCGCATAATGGATCAACCGCACGTTCAGGGTGCGGCATCATACCGATGATCTTGCGATTTTCGCTAATAACACCAGCAATGTTCCGCACAGAGCCATTGGGGTTATCTTTATAGCGAAACGCGATACGGGAATCATTTTCCAGTCGATCCAATGTATCTGAATCGGCAAAATAATTGCCGTCATGATGGGCCACCGGAATAATATAATCTGCTGTATCATCGAGGTTTTTCAGCAGATCGCTGCTATTGGCATCTGCCCGCAAAGTTACGTCACGACATACAAAGTCTAGATTGGCGTTACGCATAAGTGCGCCGGGCAACAGACGTGCTTCTGTCAATATTTGGAAG
Source organism: uncultured Sphingomonadaceae bacterium (assembly GCA_947503245.1). GTDB lineage: Bacteria > Pseudomonadota > Alphaproteobacteria > Sphingomonadales > Sphingomonadaceae > Alterisphingorhabdus. The sequence goes on along the minus strand of CANNCV010000002.1, from coordinate 97,551 downwards.
CCGTTGCAGACACCCAGAATGGGCACGCCTTTTTTGGCCAAGCGGAGCAATTCTGGCATGATTGCAGAACGCGCTGCCATAGCGCCGCATCGCAAATAATCACCATAAGAAAACCCACCGGGCAGGGCTATAAAATCGATATTGTCAGCAAATTGGGTCTCATCATGCCAGACAATGTCCGGCCTTGTTCCGGTTAGGCTTTCCAACGCCACGACCATATCACGGTCGCAATTTGAACCAGGAAAGCGGACAACGGCCAAACCCATTAGCCATTCTCCATTCTAACAATGGAATAATCCTCGATCACGGTGTTGGCCAATAACTGCTCGCACATTTTTCCAATCTCTTCATCAGATAACGTCTCTGATACATCCAGATCGATCACGCGTCCGCAACGGACGTCATTAACACCATCAAACCCCATATTGGCCAGCGCATTATGCGTCGCTTTGCCTTGAGGATCGAGGACACCATGTTTCAGGCTTATATAGATTCTGACCTTCATGATGCTGCCTTATAGATCAATTGCATTTCATTTTTTCGCTAGCGATTATCTATTCTGTCGGCAAGCATTTCTGCGCTGATGTCCACTGGCTTAGCGCTATTTTAACCTTTCTGGCATAGCTGAAAGAAACCAAGAAAAATATGAATGACATTCTATGTTAACAGGTGGGTTATGGCAGGTTTAGCAGTAATTATGTTTATCGCTCTTTTCGCATTTGGTGGCGAATTAATGGGCTGGCGTGATCCTGACGGACAGGTTCAACTGGCTTTGTTCATGTCATTTTTGTTCGGCATTATCGCGGCATATCGCGCACGCGGATAATAGCCTGATAAGGGACTAGCTATTCTCGTCAGCCATAGCTTCTTGATAGCTGGAATGTATCGCCTCGACGATGAGAGGTTCCTGCCCAAGATATTTCACAGCCAGCGCCATAATTTCTTCGCTCTGACTATTTTCTAAAACACCTTCCAACTCGCGATAGCGCTTAAGTGCGCGTTGATCGGTCTGTGCCTCATCAACTATGGACAACCATCCACCATTATTGGTTTCGCGCAGTTTTACGCGTTCCAACAGTGGTTTGCGTGCGCGCAGTAGCTCATCTTGCGTAATCGGCTTTTCTGGAAAGCCTTTAACAATACGCGATATGGCATCTGCGACCTTTTCACGGTCGCTATAGTCAACATTGCTGCCAATGGTGAAATAGCCATAATCAGGATAGGTGGAGGAGACAAAGCTGCTTGCTGATGGTGAATAGCTTGCGCCCAGCTCCTCGCGTATCACTTCGGTTAGTCGCAATTGAATGATTTGCGATAAGAGTCGCAAAGCAACTGTTTCACGAAAATCATCATTGTCTGTCGTTGGCCAGTAAAACCGCAATATTGCCTGCTCCGGTTCCCCTTCATGATAAACAAAATGCCGGCCTCTTTGCGCAGTAAATTCCCGGTCAACCAGTTTGCTTATATCCTGACGTTCAGCATTTCGGGCCGGTAAAGCGCCAAATGTGCGCGCAATTTGTGCGATGATCTCTGCCTCATCGACTGAGCCAACCACGCCAATTTCGATACTGCCATGTGCAAAACTTGGTGATATTGCGGCTTGCAGGGCATCAAATTCAAGCGCTTCAAGCTCTTCTTTGGTTGATATGGAGAAGCGCGGGTCATTGTCCGATAATATGGCCCCAATCTCGCTGCCAAGAGCGGAACCCGGAGTTGCTTTTAACCGTGCGAAATAATTGTCAAAACTTTGTCGGTAGCGGTTCAATGCTTCTTGGCGATAGCCAGGGTCAGTAAGGTAAGCTGCCAAAAGCTGGAACTGCAACAGGCTATCCTGCTGGGTTGTGGTAAAATACCCGCCAAAATACTCTGTGCCAGCATCAAAACTCAAAGAGACTGACCGCCCGGCCAATATGCTCAGCAGTTCGTCAACCGAATGCTCTGCTAAGCCGCCACTGGCGAAAATTTCCATCAAAGTGGTTAGGTTCGGTTCATCGCGGGTATTGAGAATATTGCCGCCATCAACGCGTAAGGAAATCCTGACTCGGTCGTCCTCAAAGTCGGTTTTTTTGATGTTCAGCCGCACATTATTGGCAAAGGTCAATGTGCGTATATCAAGATCAGCAATACGCTCGTCTTTTACAACTTCGCCAGCCGGTCCAAAATCTTCATAGGCAAAAGCCTTGGTTTCTTTCGTCTCCGGTGCCGTGAGTGGTGCCTGCATGGCGGCAGCAAAACTTTGCCGTATTGACGCGATACCGTTTGCAGGTTGTTCTTTGGCAGTGATATGAATGAGTGGGTCTGAAAGGTCAGCCAGATCTTCTTTCACCGCAGCCAAAACCGCGTCAGGCGTAATATTGCTGGCTATCACTTGAAATCGCTCTAGCCGTTCTTGCGGAGAGGTTACCAATGTATCGTTCAATGCTGCAGAAACGATCAACCCAGCCAAGCGGTTATTAGAGCGTGTTTCCGCAGATTTGACGGCATTGTTAAAGCCTGTGCGGTAATTGGCTATTTGCTCGTCCAGTTCTGCCTGGGTAAAACCATATTCCAAAGCGGTGCGGATGACATTTTGCGCCGCCGCTATGCCTTTATCCAGTTCGCCATCGCGGGTGGAGATGGTCAGGCTGGTTTGGCGAGCAAGCTCAAAAACATCATCGCTGCCAATATTTGCGCCCAAAAATGGAGCGTCACCAGTACGCAACAAGCGGCCAATTCTGCGGCCAATGATACGATAACCGACATTACGCAAAAACCCTTTACGCCGGTTAAGCTGCGTGTCGGGCACATCTTTATAGGGTCGGAATGCGACAAAGGATGCACTTTCCCCAATCGCAGGATTGATAAATATCGAGTCCTCTCCGCCGCGTTCGAAGTCAACGCTGCCATTGTCCACTTCCACATCAGTTTCGCCTGTGTTGGAACCTGTCCAATCACCGAATGTCGCTTTGATTTTGGCCTCTATTTCGGCAACATCAATATCACCCACAATAACTATTGTGGCCCGATCAGGGGTGTAATGCGCTTCATAAAAGTCGCGTAAATCCTTTGCACTTGCGGTGTCCAAAACAGCTTTTGTGCCAATGGGTAGGCGGTCGGCTATATTTGTGTCAGGCAACAGGAATTTGGTCTGCTCAATAAAGTTTTGCAGGCTGAAATCATCGCGCGTTCGCATTTCGGAAAGAATAACACCGCGTTCGCGGTCAACAGCACCCTGTGCCAGGGTGATTTCGCTTGCGGTCTCGCGCAGCAAAAAGAATGCCGTGTCTATGAGTTCAGGCTTATTATTAGGCAGGTCGAGCGTGTAGCCCGTAGTCTCAAAATTGGTGAAAGCATTGGTGTCGGCGCCAAAGGCCAGACCTGAGCGTTCCAATATTTTGACCATTTCACCTTCGGGTACATTGGTCGATCCGTTAAATGCCATATGTTCCAGAAAGTGCGCCAGTCCACGCTGTTTATCACTCTCCGCCAAAGAGCCAACCGAGATGATAAAGCGCATGGCGACAGTTTCTTGCGGCGTTTCATTATGTCGGATGGCATAACGCATACCATTGGGCAAAACGCCAAATAATGTGCGTGTATCCGGCTGTAAATCGCTCCGGTCAAACCCCCAGGCTTTGGCAGCCTCAGCCTTGGGCGTATAGGTAATGGGTTTCTCAGCTTTGTCTGTCTTGTCGGCACCTTGCTGCGCCAGAGCAGCAAATGGTAGTGCCAGTAACGGTAAGGTAAGCGCAGATAAGGCAGCCATCAAATATAATGGTGATCGCGGCCGCAATTTTTTTAAAAATGTCATATATGCTTATTCGTTACCTTAAGGCGTGCTGTTACAAAAACGCTTTCGTAACAATCATTTGGGCTCTCGTTTTTTGCGATGGCTATCAAGATCAAGCACTTCATTAGCACTTTGATCCTGAACCAGACCTAAGCGACGAGCGACTTCTTGATAGGCCTCAACTTCTCCGCCTAAATCGCGGCGAAAGCGGTCCTTATCCAGTTTTTCATTGGTTTCCATATCCCATAACCGACAACCATCCGGGCTGATTTCATCTGCCAGAATAATCCGCGAAAAATCGCCATCAAACAAACGCCCAAACTCCAGTTTGAAATCAATGAGTCTGATGCCGATGCCGGAAAATAGTCCGCACATAAAATCGTTGATGCGGATAGCCATGGATGAAATATCCTGCATTTCTTCCTGTGTTGCCCAGCCAAAGCAGGAGATATGTTCTTCGGCAATAAGAGGGTCGCCCAGCGCGTCATCCTTATAGCAATATTCGATCAGCGTATGGGGCAGGGGCTGACCTTCTTCTAGACCGAGCCTTTTGCAGATAGAACCAGCGGCCACATTGCGAACAATGACCTCAACCGGAACGATTTCAACCTGACGCACCAATTGCTCGCGCATGTTCAGGCGGCGTACAAAATGCGTTGGAATGCCAATATGGCTCAGTCGGGTGAATACATATTCGCTGATCCGGTTATTGATCACACCCTTGCCGTTAATGGTGCCCTTTTTCTCAGCATTAAATGCCGTGGCATCATCTTTGAAATATTGAATAATCGTGCCCGGTTCTGGGCCTTCATATAATATCTTGGCTTTGCCTTCATAGATTTGGCGGCGACGGGTCATAATATTCTCTGATAGGCTACTGGCGCTGCATGATTGCACGCGAGTTGGCGGGACAGCCGATTGCTCGGCCTATAGTCGATCAATAGCCATGGTGCAATTCGTGCGCGCAGATTATAGACAAATTGCAATGGAATAGTGAAAGCGGCTTTGGCCCCGCTAATGATGTCGCAAAATGAATATCCAAAAGGAGCACCCATATGGATGATTTTTCAACAATAGATGGTGTTTTGCGTACGCTTTATGCGTGTATTTCCGGTCCGGCAGGCGGGCAAGATTGGGAGCGGGACAAAACGATCTACCATCCTTCTGCATTGATTACGCGCACGCGTATCGAGGATGGAAAGCCAATAGCCTATTGTTTCGATTTTGACGGGTTCCGCGACGCTACCATTCCGCTATTGGCTGGCCGCAGCTTTTACGAGATCGAAACTGCTCGGCAAACGCGCGTGTTTGGCCAAATAGCGCATGTCTTTTCATCCTATCTGGCAAAGGACAGCCCGGAGAGCGAAGAAGTGCTATTCCAAGGCATTAATATGATTCACTTTTGGCATGACGGCATCATTGGCAAAAGCGGCCGCTGGTGGATCATGTCCATCATATGGGATAATGAGCGTGATGGAGTTAGTATAAATTCTGATTGGTTCGATAATGAACCAGAGATACGGTCTTAATCAGATTGGTTTGCTTCAACCGCTTTTTCCTTAACTTGGAAACCCCAAAAGGTGCGATCTGCAGATTTGAAGCGCCGCCGAAGCCAGATTAATGCCCCCAAAAGCATGGCCCAAGGCAGGATAGAAACAAAAATAATCATTAGCGCCGCAATGGAGCTGCCCAAAGTGGAGCCAGCCGAATTCCAAACCTTAGAAATGGGTGTTGAGAAACTGCCTGCGCCCGGATTATTGGCATTATATTCAATGTTCACCGCGCTAAAAGCGACGCGGCCTTTCATTTGGGCTAGCCAACTGGCGACGGTATCAATCTCTCCATTTACCTCAGCAAGAGCGCGCTCTGCTTCGACCAGTTCAGAGACTGTACCACCTTTGGTCCGTAATATTGCCGTCAAGCGCTCGGCCAATAGTTTTTTTGCACGCAATTTAGCGCTTGAATCGCTGATTTTTTTCGAAAGGTCTTCGCCGCGCACCTGATAGCCGGACTTGTCTGCGCCAATATTCCCTGCCTGACCATCCATCTTGTCACCAAAGCTGCGGGCTTGATTGGCTTTTACGGCAAGTTCGAGCTCCCCATAACCATAATCATCGCTTTTGCCATTTATGCTCTGGTTTATGATGCGGCAATTTTCGGGGCCCGCTTCTTCACAAAGCTTGATATGCGCTTTTTGTAGTGTTTCCATATCGGCTGCGTCGGTTTGATATGTATAGCGATAACTATATGCGATTTGCGGAACATTGGTCTGTGCAGCTATATCATCTGTTGCGTTGTTTGGGACCGCAGCCTCTTCAGCGACAGGAGTATCCAGATTTACTCCATCTCCCGCGATATTAGCGCTGAATGACTCAGCAGCGTCTTCGTTGCTGGATGGACTACAGCCTGCCAATAAACAAAATACAATGCCGCTGAACAATAGCTTTTGCTGCATAACTATCTCCCTCTACATATGATACGCTATATCATAGTGGTTTCATGTCAATATTTACCATTATGATGAGGCATCCACAGTTTTCACTTATGCTGTCTCGCCAAGATAGAGCGGCGCTGCTAACGACTGTGGCATGAGTGATGAAATCATTGATATTGATGACAATGACGATGGAGAGGATAATCCCAATATTCTCCCAATGTCTTTTGATGATGCTTTGTCAGAGCGTTATCTGGTCTATGCTTTATCAACCATCACTGCGCGCTCATTGCCGGATGTTCGCGACGGGTTAAAACCGGTTCATCGTCGCCTGCTATGGGCGATGCGGGGCCTCAAGCTTGACCCCAAAAGCGGGTATAAAAAATGTGCGCGAGTCGTCGGTGATGTGGTTGGTAAATATCACCCCCATGGCGATCAGGCAGTTTATGATGCCATGGTGCGTTTGGCGCAGGATTTTGCACTGCGTTATCCGCTGGTCGATGGGCAGGGCAATTTTGGCAATATTGATGGCGATAATGCGGCGGCCTATCGTTACACCGAAGCGCGGCTGACCGAGACAGCTATTGAGCTGATGAACGGCCTGAATGAGGGTACGGTCAATTTTCTGCCAACTTATAATGGCGAAGATGAAGAGCCAGAGGTTTTGCCCGGGCTGTTCCCCAATTTGCTGGCCAATGGTGCCGCTGGCATCGCCGTTGGCATGGCGACATCTATTCCTTCGCACAATGTGGCTGAAATTATCGACGCGGCATTGCTAGTGATTGATGACAAAAATGTCAGCCATGAAAGCCTGATGGAGGTTTTTCATGGACCTGACTTTGCCACTGGCGGTATTTTGCCAGATAGCCGCGATGTCATTTCTGAGGCTTATCGCACTGGGCGTGGTTCATTCCGCCTAAGGGCACGGTGGGAGAAGGAAGACATTGGCCGCGGGCAGTGGCAGATCGTCATCACAGAGATCCCTTATCAGGTACAAAAAGGTAAGTTGATCGAGCAGATAGCCACCTTGGTGCTTGATAAAAAACTGCCGATTTTGGCCGATGTTCGCGACGAATCCGATGAAAATATCCGTATCGTGTTGGAGCCGCGCAGCCGGACAGTGGAATCGGATATATTGATGGACAGTCTCTTCCGGATGACCGATCTGGAATCGCGCTTTTCGCTCAATATGAACGTGTTAGATGCTATTCGTGCACCATCCGTCATGGGGTTGAAAGAGATTTTGCAGCATTGGCTTGCGCATCAATTTGTCGTTCTGCAACGTAAGACACAGCACCGTCTGGACAATATTAACGCGCGGCTCGAACTGCTGGGCGGTTATATCATCGCTTTTCTAAACCTTGACAGGGTTATTGAGATTATCCGTAATGAAGATGAACCTAAGCCAATTATGATGGCCGAGTTCGAGCTTACTGACCGGCAGGCCGAGGCCATTCTCAATATGCGATTGCGTTCATTGCGCAAACTTGAAGAGATGGAGCTAAAGCGCGAGCGTGATGCTCTGGAAAAAGAGCGTGAAGATTTGCTCAAACTGCTCGACAGTCAGGCGCGTCAACGCACCCGTATGAAGCGCGATTTGACAGAGTTGCGCAATGCCTATGCAGAAGACACTGTTTTGGGTAAGCGCCGTACCACCTTGGAAGAGGCAGGCGCGGCGCGCGAAATCCCACTGGAAGCGATGATCGAGAAGGAACCGGCAACGGTTATCCTCTCGACACGCGGATGGATTAAGGCGATGAAAGGCCATGCCGATTTATCGCGCGATGATCTGAGTAAGTTTAAGGAAGGCGATGGTCCGGCTTTCGCTTTACATGCGCAAACAACGGATCGGTTGGTTTTGATAACTGATGACGGGCGTTTTTATGCTCTCGGCGTCGATAAGCTGCCGGGCGCCCGCGGCTTTGGTGAGCCGGTGCGGTCCATGCTGGATATCGATAACGATGCCAATATTATCGGCGCTTTGCCATTTGTGGCAGGTAAGAAATTCCTTGTCGTCGCTGATAATGGCCGGGGCTTTCAACTGGCGACCGAAGATGTCCTGTCCGAAACGCGCAAGGGCAAGCAGATTGTCAATCTCAAAGGCAATGCGCGGTTAAAGGTTGCGCGGTTAATGCCTGATAATGCCGATCATATCGCAGCAATTGGCGATAATCGTAAGCTGGTTATCTTCGCTTTGGCCGATCTGCCACAAATGGCGCGAGGCCAGGGTGTACAGTTACAGCGCTATCGCGATGGCGGATTGTCAGACGCAACGGCATTTTGCTTTGCTGATGGATTGAGTTGGGCAATGGGCGGAGAGACCGGGCGGCGCAGAACGGAAACCGACATTGGCCTTTGGAAGGTTGCCCGTGGCGCAGCCGGACGATTGCCCCCCAATGGGTTTCCGCGATCAAACCGTTTTGAGGACTAATCAAAAAACCTTAATGCATTATCGAAATAAATTGCTCAATCCATTGACTGATTAGCGTTTTTTTTACATGTCGTTGCTAGTTTTACAAAATGTCACTTGTAAGACCGAAGTCCAGCGATTTTGCTGTAGATGATCAGATTGTCGCTTTAGGCGTAGGCTTTCTGGTCGATGCATTGCCTGTAGCTGCTATTATAGTAGAAGAAAACGCGCACGGTCATTTTGACTTAAAAGCCTCAAATACGATGTTTGATGTGCTGAAACTTAATGTGAACAACACTGACCATGATCATCATCTGATTATTGATGACGCAAAAATTCGGCAGGTAACATGTGATTATATTGCTGGCTCACCGCCTTGTACATTTGAGTGGAGGCGAGAAGACGGCGTCAATCCACGCCAAATTGATGTCAGCATTGCCTCTTTTGATAGTGCGGGCACACAAGGGCGATATCTCATCACTTTTGTTGATCGCACTTCGGAAATGCAGGTGCGGCGCAACCTGCACCGCGAAATGCTATCAGACAGCCTGACCGGCCTGTATAATCGCACAGGTTTTGAAGAGGCCGTTGATGATCTGGTTGCCAAAATCAGAGACGAAAGCCAGAACGATAATGCAATGGGCGAAAGAGATGATGCGGAATTGTTCGCAATTTTTGCAATTGACCTTTCGCGCTTTCGCCAAGTCAATGAATGCGCTGGATCCATTGTTGGTGATGAGCTTATCCTGACTGTGGCAAGCCGTTTGAGCAATGTCATTCGCAATGGTGATGTTCTTGGGCGTATGGGCGGTAATGAATTTGGTATTTTCGTCAGATTGAAGAATAGAACAGATGATCTGGATGCCACAATTGCGCGTATTTCGTCTGTTTTTGACGATCCTTATGCATTGGGCGCGCTGAAAGTCAGTGTCTCTGCCGCTATGGGTATCGCGATTGATAAGCATGATTGTGCCAACCCGTCGGACAATATACGCCATGCGCAAATCGCCCTAAAACAGGCGAAAACCACTGGTAAAATCGAACATTATAGCAAAGCCGTTCTCGATTTCTCGCGCAATCGTTTTACGCTTGAAAGTGATCTTAGAACAGCAATTGATCAGGATGCGCTTGAACTGGCATTTCAGCCTTTGGTTGATTTGGGTACAGAGCAAGTTATTGGCTTTGAGGCTCTGGCTCGCTGGAATCATCCCGACCGCGGACCCATTTCGCCAGCTGAATTTATCCCGATTGCTGAAGAATGCGGATTGATTGTGCCTTTGGGTCGCTGGGCATTATATGAAGCTGCCAAGACTTTAAAGAAATGGGATAAGCAATCAAGCAGCCAGCTATGTGGCCGTATATCGGTTAATTTATCGGCAGTGCAATTTGTCCATGATGATGTAGCTTATGCAGTGGAAGAGGCTGTGCGGACCAATGGTTTATCCGGCGATCAGCTAACATTGGAACTGACCGAGAGCGTTATCGTCAGTGATCCTGACCGTGCCAGAAATGTTATGGAAGCCTTAAAGTCTCTCGATACAAAATTGGCAATGGACGATTTCGGCACCGGTTATTCAAGCCTAGAATATTTGCAAAAACTGCCCATTGATATCCTGAAGATTGATCGCAGTTTTGTAACGCCCATGCTGCAGGACAGAGACAGGGTTGCAATCGTGCGCGCTGTTTTATCGCTTGCCAGCGCTTTGGGTATGGAGACGACCGCCGAAGGTATTGAAACCAAGGAGCTTTCTAACACTTTGGCGGCTTTGGGGTGTTCCAACGGACAAGGCTATTATTATGCAAAGCCTTTAAGTGCAGATGATGCATTTGCATTTTTGGAGCAAGCCAGATCATCAAAAGCCATCACTGTCTGATATTTTCGTTTGATATAAATTTGGCAATATAGCCGGGAATATCATCTATTTCAGGACAGTTTTGCTTGAGCCATTGTTTTTCCGCCTTTTGCAGAAGCGCGGAAATTTGCGGCCCTGGCTCCACACCGGCATTGATAATATCGCGGCCGCCAATTGGGAAAATCGGTTTAATCCAATCAGCAAGATAGTGTTTTGCCGTATGCAGTGCTGATTGACTCCCTTTTAAAAGAGCAATTTGCAGTGCCATTTCCGAGCCATGGAAATAGGCCAGACTGACAATATCATCGGCTTGCTGTGCATCTGCTGAGTATAAGAGCGAAAGCATTTTCTGTTGTTTGCGCGATAGGCGCAAAGCCGCTGCAACTTTTGCAGGAACGTCTTTTCCGGATGGCAACAAAGCGGCGAGGCGGCTCATAGCTATAACTGTAATGTTTTCGGTGCGTCCGCGTTGCAGAGTCTTCTCAAGCCGTTCAATCCCCTCTTCATTGATTTCCGGGATGATAAACTCCCAAATGCCAGCGTCCTGCATGGCCTTCATTGTCGATATGGGCTCCGGCATCATGATCAGGCGAAGTAGCTCCTGAGCAATGCGTTCTCTCGACAATCCTTGTAATCTGGGCGCCAGCTCGGCGCAAAGGGCAAGGGTGGATTGATCTAATGGCCCCTGACCATAGCGGGCATGGAAACGAAAATAGCGCATGATACGCAAATAATCTTCATTTATACGCTCGCGGGCATCACCGATAAAGCGCACTATCCCAGCATTAAGGTCATTTTGCCCATCAAAATAATCATATAGGGCACCATTTTCTGGCGCTGCATAAAAGGCGTTAAAGGTGAAGTCACGCCTTGCGGCATCTTCCTGCCAGTCATCAGAAAAAGCAATGGTCGCATGGCGCCCATCTGTACTGACATCGCGTCTCAGTGTCGTCACTTCGACCGTGCCCTGCGCCAGAACTACGGTCACTGTGCCATGTGCAATACCAGTGGGAATGGCGCTCAGTCCCGCCGCTTTGGCAATGCGCATAACATTTTGTGGCAGCAATTTCGTGGCCAGATCAATATCGGCCGCTTGTACACCCAAAAGGGCATCACGCACCACTCCGCCGACGAGACGAGCATTGGTGCCTGACTCCGCATTGCCGTCTAGCAACTTGCAAAAACCTATCAGATCATTGCGCTCTTGCCATGCAAAGGGCTGCGCTAAGCGAGGCGGGTGTGTTTCTATTTTGTCGGTCACTTGGTTACATCATGATATTGCCGCGCCAAATTGGCAAGGATGCCAGCGGTAATACCCCATATTCTATAACCCTGCCATTCCAGATCATAATAGCCGCGCTCTTTGCCTTGCCATTTGGTTGTACGGCGCGTGAGCGAGTCTGGTGCAATGACGGTTGAGAAAGGGATTTCAAACCAATCAGCGACCTCTGCGGGATTTGGCGTGATATGCATATTAGCAGGCACCAGCCCGACTACCGGTGTGATGGCAAAGCCGCTAGCCGTGAAATATTGCTCGCCTGTGCCTATTATTGTTACGCATTGAGGTGGGATACCAAGCTCCTCTTCGGCTTCGCGCAATGCTGCAGCAATGGCATCCTTATCATCGGCATCAATTTTGCCGCCTGGAAAGGCCACTTGCCCGGCATGATCGCGCATTGTTGTCGGGCGGACGGTAAGGAGTAAGCCTGGTGACGGACGGATAGTGATGGGTATTAAGACCGCAGCATCGCGATATCCACGCTTTGGCGTGCCGAAATGCCGCTCGTCGCGCAAATCTGATGCGATTTGATCATTGGTGGAACTTTGCAATGCAGAGGCCAGATGCTGAACAAAGTCAGAATCAGCAAATATATGGGCAGAGCCATTGTTTGATATTTCGCAGGTCATTCAGCGGCAATGTCCAAAACAAGTGTCTGATCAGCATAAGGCAAAACACCCGGTGTTGCTTGATCAAGCAAGAGATTGACAAGCGCCAAATGGGTGCTGCGGTTAAGTCTTGCTTCCAAGCCCGGTCTCACGGTCACATAAAATTGCACATCGTCACCTGCAGGGACGGCGCGAACCAGATGCTCAGCATCAGCAACGGTCAATGCACCAGTATTGAGCTGAAAGGCCAGCTGTGGCGGCGTCATGTCGTCATTATATTGCATGTCTATCGCCATGAAAGGCGCGTCTTCAACGGTGATGAACTGCTTTTCATAAGGCGTTACAAGGGCGTATTGACCATCTTCCTCTCGGCGCAAAATGGAAGAGAATAACGCGACCATTGCAGGCCGTTTAATAGGATCACCGCGGTGAAACCATCGTCCTTCTCGGTCAATGCGCATATGGTTGTCAGAGCTATTTTGTGGATTCCAAAGATGCACCGGCGGGGTCTTTTGGTCACCTACAAGCTCCACCAACGAAGACGGATCTAGGCTGGCCAGATCATATATTTCCTTTGATGGCATATTTCCCCTGACATTGCTTGCGCGCGTTACGCTTCCATATGGCCACTGATTATAGTGTGTCAACGAGAGCTCAGAGCTGTTGCATTGTAACAAGCATATCATGCTTTTCGTAACCCGATGAGCAGTAAATCTTGCTGCAATTATTTCACCATGATAGATGATTACACCTATACCGAATTGGGGGAAAAACTTTGGCAGACAATATTGATGGGCAAGCATCTTCGGATGAAGCACGCTTGCAACGGAAACATCATTGGTCGATCTGGTTGTCGCGCTTTGCGCTTTTTCTGGGCGTTTCTGTGATTGGAATCGCAGTAATAGGCGCAGTGGGCGCTGGTGAAAGATGGTGGGGGCAAGGGGCCGGCATACAAGCCTTGGTCACAGCGTTCTTTTTGGCGCTTGCCGTCATAGTGTTCGCCATCGCGATATTATTTTATTATCGCAAACAGGGCGCGCGGATATTTTGGGCAAGTATATCGGCGCTTATTCTTGCAGCTGGCTATGTCGGCTATATTGGTCTGCAAATCCCCAAGGCTACGGCCAACCCATTGCACGATGTTTCTACCAATCTCACCAACCCGCCACGCTTTGCGACACTTGAGGCACGGGCCGATAATCTGAAAGATATACCGGGAAAAGAGGATCCGAAATATCGTGGGATGGATGCGTTGGAACGCTGGCGTGCGATCCATGGTGAGCTATATCCCGATCTGCGTACTTTGCATGTTTTTCAGCCTGTAGGATTGGCCATTCAACGGGCCGAAGTTATCGCGCGAGAAAATGAATGGGAAATTGCGATGGCCGACCCCATTAATGGCAGGCTGGAAGCGACAGATACGGTTGCGCTGCAACAGTTTAAGGATGATATTATCGTTCGCGCTATACCGGATAGTGATGGTGCTGGCAGTTTGATCGATATACGATCTGTCTCACGCTATGGACAAAGCGACCTTGGTGTTAATGCCGGTCGTGTGCGCGAATTCTCTGCGCAATTGCTGGAACAGCTGGGCGGCGAAATGATGCCATCTTTGACTGAAGGTCAAGCTGCTCCAGAAGAGTAATCCTGCCCATTAAAGAGCAGGATGAAGGCTAGCCAGTAGGGGAGAGCTTCAGCAGTTTTGCTTTTTCACCGTCTTGCAATACCCATAAACTGCCATCAGCAGCTTGCTCTACCTCACGAATGCGTGCGCCCATTTCATATCGCTCTGCCTCTTTTGCGCTCTCACCATCAATGGTCACGCGCACAATGGCTTCGCCAGCCAAACCGCCAATAAAGAAGCTGTTTTTCCATTCAGGAAAAGCCTCTCCATCATAAAATGTCAGGCCTGATGGTGCGATTGTCGGCACCCAATAGGCTGCCGGAGCGGCAAATTCCGGGCGTGTGTCATGGTCGGGAATCTCTTCACCGCTATAATGGTCGCCATTTGACACAATGGGATAGCCATAATTGGCACCACGCTTGACCAGATTGAGCTCGTCACCATGCAGCGGACCCATCTCGCTGTTCCATAACCGGCCTTGTTCATCGAATGCGAGGCCCAAAAGGTTGCGATGGCCTAAAGACCATATCTGTGCTGCTATGCCGCCCTGATCATAAAAGGGGTTGTCTTCGGGCACAGAACCATCGGGGTAAAGACGAACAATTTTGCCCAAATTGGCTTTCATATCCTGCGACGGATCAAATTTTTGCCGCTCGCCTGAGCTTATAAAAAGATGTTTGCCATCAGGAGAAAAGGCCAAGCGATGGGAGAAATGGCCACGCCCTGTGACTTTAGGGAATTGGGTCCATAAAATTTCCAGGTCTGTAAGTTCAGGAGCAGCCTTTGCTCCGTCTTCACCTAAGATCAGCTTCGCACGGCCAACAACAGCGCCGCGCGTATCATCTTTGCCAGCTTCAACCCAGCTGAGATACACCATAGAATCTGTTGCAAAATCAGGTGACAAAATGACATCGCCAAAGCCACCCTGACCGCCATAATCGACCTTTGGGACGCCTTTAACTTCTGTTTTCTCGCCGGTTTGCTTGGTAATGAACAACTTTCCGGCTTTTTCGCTCACCAGCATCTCACCATCGGGCATGAATGTCATAGCCCAAGGTTCTTCGAATTCCGTGACTTCGCTGATGGTGAAAGGTTGTATATCAACAGGCGTTATGGCCGCTAATGGCGCATCTGTCTCATCCCCCTGTGTTGCCCCTCCTTGCCCTGGATTACAGGCCAAAAGGATAAGCGAGAGAGGAACGGCGGCGGCAAGACGGTGCATAGACAAATCTCCTGACAGGGTTTGCTTCTCATGATGAGCTTTGCGGTTATTTGTAATGAACTGCTATTTGCAATGCATGGGCATGGTGATAGCAGCATCATATGTTTGCAGATAGTATAACAGGCGCGCCCATTCAATGCAGCAAAAACTGACGAAAATAGTCGGAGTGGATGAAGCGGGCAGGGGGCCTTTGGCTGGTCCGGTCGTAGCGGCGGCTGTATTACTGCCAGAAAACCATGATATTACCGGCCTTAACGATAGCAAAAAACTCTCGGCAAAAAGGCGCGCCGAGCTGGAAATAGCGATTAGGAACCAAGTAATATTTGGTATTGGGGTGGTCAGCGTAGAAGATATTGATCGTATCAATATTTTGCAGGCAAGTTTGCTGGCGATGCACCGCGCTGTAAAAGCGATAAACGCACCTTTTGATCATATATTGGTGGACGGTAATAAGTTGCCGCAATGGGAATATGCTGCGACAGCTATTGTTGGCGGCGATGCTTTGCATCCGCAAATCTCGGCCGCATCAATATTGGCCAAGGAATTGCGCGATAGGATGATGTGTGAATTGGCCTTGGAGCATCCCCATTATGCATGGGACAGCAACAAAGGCTATGGCACTGCGGCACATATTAAGGCGCTGAAAGACCATGGACCGACTGATCACCACCGGCGCAGTTTCGCACCTGTCGCGCAAATGATGCTGCTCTAAACTTGCTGAAATGCCAATCAGGCGCAATTTTTCTATCTTGTGAGTCTTTTGGGGCACACCACCAGATATTGAGTCTGTTGCTGCTGCAAAGACTCCATATCAAGATTTGGACTCATTTCGTTCTTCTCCGATAGGGCCTGATAACGGATTGTTAACCATCATGTGCCAGCGTTTGCGCAGGTTAACGCAGTTGACGATGCCGGTTTATAGACTCACAACCATTGCTTGAAAGCCGATTGAAGGACGAAATATGGCGGTTATAGACGTTACGAAGACACAGGCACTAAAGGGGCAATCAAAAACTGCAGCGCGCAAAGCTGCGGCCCGTAATGTGCCAAGCCATGCTGATCTGCCAGTCAATCAAATTTTGCGCGGCGATTGTATTGCCTCCATGCAAAAACTGCCCGATGCCAGTGTTGATCTGGTGTTCGCAGATCCGCCTTATAATTTACAGCTGGGGGGCGATCTTTTTCGACCTGAAGGCTCTATGGTCGATGCGGTTGATGATGACTGGGACAAGTTTGACACCTTTGCGGCTTATGACAAATTTACGCGCGCATGGTTAAAAGAAGCCCGGCGTATTTTGAAACCCGATGGCGCTTTGTGGGTCATTGGTTCCTATCACAATATATTCCGCGTTGGTGCCGCCATACAGGATCTGGGCTTTTGGGTGTTGAACGATGTGGTCTGGCGCAAATCGAACCCTATGCCCAATTTTCGCGGGACTCGCTTTACCAATGCACATGAAACATTGATCTGGGCGTCGCGTGAGGAAAACGCCAAATATACTTTCAACTATCGTGCGATGAAAACACTGAATGACGAATTGCAAATGCGTTCTGACTGGTTGTTTCCTATTTGCGGTGGTCAGGAACGTCTGAAACGCGATGGCAAAAAGGCCCATCCAACCCAAAAACCTGAGGCGCTAATATACCGCGTGTTGCTGGCTACAACCAAAAAGGGTGATGTCGTGCTAGACCCGTTTTTTGGCACAGGAACTACTGGCGCGGTCGCCAAACGTTTAGGCCGTGATTGGATCGGCTGCGAGCGCGATGAAGGCTATATTGAAGTCGCTGAAGAACGGATTGAAGCAGCGCTTCCGTTAGACGAGTCAGCGCTGAAAACTATGCAATCGCCGCGGTCTCAGCCACGGGTTGCCTTTGGCACATTGGTCGAGACAGGATATATTGCTCCCGGCACCGCCTTGCATGACAAAAAACGCCGCTGGAAGGCTGTTGTGCAGGCAGATGGCTCATTGGTGACGGATAATGATCAGGGTTCAATCCACAAAATGGGTGCTGTGCTGCAAGACGCGGCAAGCTGTAATGGCTGGACGTTCTGGCATTTTGATGATCCGGAACTGGGCATGAAACCGGTTGATGCATTGCGACAAAAATATCTTCTGGCGACAGAGCCTTGATCGCGTAGGCCGGCCTTATGGGTGATAGCAAAATCTATATATATCCGGTTGCGGTAGCGCATAGCCCGCAAGCTTTGGAAGGCGATGCTATATGTCTTGGAGGTTCACTGGCCTGGGCATCGCAATTCCGGGTTGATCATATTGTTGATGGTGCGCCGGTTCAGAGGATAGTCGTATCCAAACAGGGCATGCATGCCGCCATTGATACTTTGCCGGATGATTTGCAGACAGTCGCTGCCGAACAATGGCAAAACCTGCAAAAACGCCACACTCCACAACAGCTAGGTGACCGCGTTTTGCGCTTCGACCAGCCGCAAGTAATGGGCATAGTAAATCTGACGCCGGACAGTTTTTCTGATGGCGGACAATTTGCCGATAATGAGGCGGCAATCATGGCCGCATGCGATATGGCGGAGGCTGGCGCTGCTGTTATAGATATAGGCGGCGAGTCAACGCGTCCCGGGGCGAAAGCTGTTTGGGAAGGCGATGAAATAGAGCGGGTTCAACCTGTTATTGAGCGGCTGGCAAAAGGCGGCAATTTGATATCTATCGACACTCGCAAAGCGGCAGTGATGTCAGCTGCCTTGGATGCTGGTGCACGGATAATCAATGATGTTTCAGCGTTGGCATATGATCCTGAATCCTTACCATTAGCGGCGCGCTCGGCTTGTCCAGTGATTTTGATGCACACGCCTTCACAGGGTGACGATCTGCATGCGGATGGCAATTATACCAATATTGTGCATGATGTTTTTGATTATCTGCAATCGCGCATCAATGCGGCGGTGGAGGCGGGTATTGACCGCGCCAATATCATTGTCGATCCGGGTATTGGATTTGGTAAATCACTTGCCGATAATCTGGCGCTGATGAATGCTTTGCCCCTTTTTCATGCACTTGGGCAGCCCATATTGGTCGGTGTGAGCCGTAAGCGCATGATTGGCGCTTTGGCAGGGGAAGTACCTGCTGATGAGCGCTTGGCGGGATCATTGGCACTGGCGCAGCATGCTATTGAGCGTGGCGCCCATATTTTGCGGGTACATGATGTGCCGGAAACAGTGCAGATGGTGCGCGTGTGGCGCGGCCTGCGTGATGCAGCGCTGACCAGTTTCTAACGGTGTAATTAAGGATTCCCCGCTATCGAACCCAACGGGTTCGAAAGGCCGACCGGCCGCCGCCGCTTATTGCGGCGTAATTACAAAAAGCCCCAACGGGTTCGCAAGGCCGACCGGCCGCCGCCGCTTATTGCGGCGAAATTACAAAAAAGCCCCAGCGGGTTCGCAAGGCCGAGCTGCCGCGGCTTAATACGGCGAAAAACTGTTAAAAATGACTATGCAACATTGTCGATGCCTAGCTCGCTAAGCTTGCGATATAATGTTGAACGGCCAATGCCGAGACGGCGTGCTACTTCTGTCATTTTGCCACGATAATGACCAATTGCGAGACGAATAACGTCTGCTTCAATCTCCTCCAATGGGCGCAAATTCCCATCATCAGAATATAGCGTCACACCAATGCCTTCATGGATGTTGGTCGAGGTTTTGGCGGTATCACGCATCAAATTGGCAAGGTGCGGCAGTTCGTTAGTGGTCAACGCATCACCATCAGCAAAAATGGCGGCGCGGAAGAGAGTGGTCTGCAACTGGCGGACATTGCCGGGCCAGTCATAAGCCGACAACAGATCAATCGCATCTTGCGTAATGCCCAATGCATGCATTCCTGGCTGATCCGCGATGCGCGCCAGAAAATGGCGTGCCAATGCGGGTATATCGCCTTTACGGTCTCTAAGTGGCGGAATGGCAATCAAATTGGAAGATAGAAATTGCGCCAATTCGGCTGAGAAACTGCCATTTGCGACCAACTGTTTCAAAGGCACATTGCTGGCCAAGATATAGCGCACATCACATTGGAAGGCATTGGGTGCTCCCACTGGCTGGATATATCCGGTTTGCAAAGCCCGCAGCAATTTTTCCTGTGTCTCTTCTGGCAGATGATCCACTTCATCAATCAGGATTGTTGCATTTTCGGCCCGTTGAATGGTCCCGATATGACGATCAAAAGCACCTGGAAAAGCGTCACGTTCATGGCCGAATAGCTGGGAATCAAGGTGCCCGCTGCTGATCCCGCCAGCATTGACAAGACGCAATGGTGATTTTGCGCGCGGTGAAGAGGCATGGATAGCCCGCGCTATCATTTCCTTGCCGACCCCGCTTTCACCTTCAATCAATACTGGAGCGTGGCCACGTGCAGCTTTTGCGGCAACAGCCAGAGCGGCACGAAATTGCGGTGCGCTGCCAATCATTTCATCAAAATCCAGCGGTGAACTGATTTTCTCTGTCATTGGCCTTAATTCATCAACACGGTCTTGCCGCTCCGTTGCTGCATTCAGCGCAGCAATCAGCCGATGAGGAGCCAAAGGCTTGATAAGATAATCGGTTGCCCCTGCGCGCATGGCTTCGACCGCCAGTAAAGGCGATGTGCTGGTGGTCAGCATAAGAATAGGCAAAGCAGGGCGGCGGGATTTTAACTCGGCAATTAATTTGGTCGAATCATCGCCAGGCACCCATTGGTCAAGGATGATGGCATCGAGACACATGCCTTGCTGCGTTCCGAGCATGGCAATCGCTGTCTCGCTATCGCGGGCCATGATCGTGCGCCAGCCTGCTTTCGATGCAAGCGCAGAAATTAAGCGGCACTGGGCCGGTTCATCATCAATCAGCATCAAATGCCGTATTTTTTCTTCGGCCATGAGCCTATGCCTTTGATTTACCAGTCAAATAACTGGCCTATTGTCCCGTATCGGCACATTATTAGCGTTTAATGGTAAATATGAGGTGAAGGGGAGTTGGTGCTCTATTGCCGCGCTTCTGGCCTTTGGACACAGTTTCGGGATTTATGTTGCGCCAGCGCTTGAGCAATGCACCACTTCCCGCTAACAGTCTTTTGAAATAAAAATAGCAAATTTTGCGAAAGGATCACCATGTCTTCGGATATTAATATGCATGATTCCAATATGGACGCTGCCAACGGCACCTATTCCGGATTTATCAAACTGCTTAAGCGCGGAACGATAGTTTCTGTGATTGTGACGGTCCTCGTCGTACTCATCATTGCTAGCTAGATAATATGAGTGACAGCACAGCATCAGCATGCACAATTTTCATCGCCAAAGAGGCCGCAGAGTTTGAGCGGCGGGTAGCGGCAACTCCTGAAACAGTAAAAAAGTTTATTGGTCTCGGGGCTAAGCTTTTGGTTCAAAAGGGCGCGGGTGAGACCGCCAATATTGCCGATGATGATTATGCCGCCGCTGGCGCTGAAATTGTGACACAGGCCGTAGGAGTCAAGGCCGCTGATATTATTGTTGGTGTTCAAGGGGTTGACCCAGCCAAGATGAAATCGGTGCAAAAGGGCGCATGGCTCGTGGCCGGTCTTAATCCGGTTGGAGATCGTAAGCGCGTTGATGCTTATGCGGCTCTGGGTGTTGAGGCGTTGGCAATGGAGTTCATGCCGCGCATCACTCGCGCTCAGTCGATGGATATATTGTCATCACAGTCAAATCTGTCCGGTTATAAAGCCGTGTTGGAAGCGGGTGCCCATTATGGCCGTGCTTTTCCGATGATGATGACGGCGGCTGGCACGGTTTCGGCTGCACGCTGCTTTGTCATGGGTGTTGGCGTTGCTGGATTGCAAGCGATTGCGACGGCGCGGCGTCTTGGCGCACAAGTCAGCGCGACCGATGTACGCCCTGAAACGCGTGAGCAGATTGAAAGCCTTGGTGCAAAAGCGGTTTTTGCTGAAGGTCTGGAAGCTGATGGTGAGGGCGGTTATGCCGCCGAGTTGACCGATGAGCAAAAAGCGATGCAGGCTGAATTGGTCTCCTCACATATCGCTAAGCAGGACATCGTCATCACCACCGCGCTAATCCCGGGGCGTCCGGCTCCGCTTTTGGTGTCGGATAGTCAGCTCGCCACAATGCGCGCAGGTTCGGTCATTGTTGACTTGGCGGCGGAAGCTGGCGGCAATGTTGAGGGCGCGGTTGCTGGTGAAGTGGTTGAAAAGCACGGCGTCAAAATTATTGGTGCACGCAATATGCCGTCCAGCATGGCTGCTGATAGCTCTGCGCTGTTTTCGCGCAATATCTTTAATTTCCTCTCCGCCTTTTGGGATAAAGAGACGGGCAAACCGGTTTTGGATGAAGAAATTGGCGATGCAATCCGCCTGACCAAAGATGGCGCCGTGGTGCATCCACGCCTTGCCCAAGCTTAGGAATTTGTGAAATGGACTTTATTTCAATTCTCTCCATCTTCGTGATGGCCTGTTTTGTTGGCTATTATGTTGTCTGGTCGGTGACGCCCGCATTGCATACGCCGCTGATGGCGGTGACCAACGCGATTTCCTCTGTGATTATCGTCGGTGCACTTGTCGCCAGCGCAGAAGCCACATCACCTATTGCCAAATATCTGGGCCTTGCGGCTGTGGTCATGGCAGCGGTCAATATTTTCGGCGGTTTTGCGGTGACGGAGCGGATGCTCGCCATGTATAAAAAGAAAGAGAAGAAATGATGCGGGTTCTTTCTGCACTGCCGCTCGCCCTTATGGCGTTTCCTATCACACCTGCTTTGGCGGCTGGCGGCGGAGAAGCCGTCAATCCTATGGTCGCGCTGGCCTATCTGGTAGCAGGCGTTTTCTTCATTCTGGCACTGCGCGGTCTATCGCACCCTGAAACCAGCCGCGCGGGCAACCGTTATGGCATGGCGGGTATGTTGATCGCGGTGGTGACAACGTTGATCACGCATCAAATCGCCAGCCTGCCCGAAATCGGCATCGCTATCGCCATTGGTGCAGCGATTGGTTTTGTAACGGCTCGCCGCATTGCGATGACGGATATGCCGCAACTTGTCGCGGCTTTTCACTCGCTTGTTGGTATGGCCGCCGTTTTGGTGGGTTTGGCTGCTTGGCTTGATCCGATTGGCTTCAATATTGTTGACGATGCGGGGCAAATTTTGCTCGCTAGCCGTATTGAGCTGGGCCTTGGCATCGCCATTGGGGCCATTACATTTTCCGGCTCGGTTATCGCGTTCTTGAAATTGAACGGCAATATGTCTGGTTCACCAATATTGCTGCCCGCGCGGCATTTGATCAACCTTGGCGTGCTGGGCGCAATATTGGTTATGATCGGCGCCTACGCTGTGTCTGGCGCTGGTGAAGGGCAGTTGATCATCTGGATCACCATCTTGGCCTTCATTATCGGTTTTCTGCTCATCATCCCAATTGGCGGCGCAGATATGCCGGTCGTGGTGTCGATGCTGAACAGCTATTCTGGCTGGGCTGCGGCGGCGATGGGCTTTACGCTGGGCAACACGGCAATGATTATCACCGGCGCTCTGGTTGGTTCGTCCGGCGCAATCTTGTCCTACATCATGTGTAAGGCGATGAACCGCAGTTTCATTAGCGTTATTGCCGGAGGCTTTGGCGCAGAAGATGTAGCAGGCGGCGGCGAAGTGCGCGAACAGCGGCCTTATAAGCAAGGCAGCGCAGATGATGCCGCGTTCATGCTCAAACAGGCCGAAAAGGTTATCATCATTCCAGGTTACGGCATGGCGGTGGCGCAAGCACAACATGTTTTGCGCGAAATGGCGGATGCGCTGAAAGCGGAAGGTGTGGATGTGAAATATGCCATTCACCCGGTTGCTGGCCGTATGCCCGGACATATGAACGTGCTGTTGGCAGAGGCCAATGTGCCTTATGATGAAGTGTTTGAGCTGGAGGATATTAACAGCGAATTTGCACAGGCCGATGTGGCGTTCATTATCGGTGCGAATGATGTTGTAAACCCTGCCGCTAAGACAGACAAATCATCACCCATTTACGGCATGCCTGTCTTTGACGTTGATAAGGCCAAACAGGTGTTTTTCATTAAACGCTCAATGGGCGGCGTAGGTTATGCTGGCGTTGATAATGATGTGTTCTATATGGACCAAACCATGATGCTGTTGTCGGATGCCAAGAAGATGGTCGAGTCTATCGTTAAGGCACTCGATTAATGCGGAAAGTTGGTCTGTTAGGTGGGATGAGCTGGGCCTCAACCATCACCTATTATCGCCATATCAACCGTGATGTGCAGCGCCGCGCGGGCGGCATGTGCAGTGCGCCATTGATTATAGAGAGTTTCAACTTTTGCGATCTTTCACGGCTTGAAAAGCCCGAGCAATGGGAAATGGCTGCCGACAAATTGGGCAATGCGGCGCAAAGGCTTGAAAAAGCCGGAGCCACAGCATTGCTGATCTGCGCCAATTCCATGCACCGTGTGGCAGACGACATTGCGTCTCAAATTTCTATCCCACTCATCCATATTGCCGATTGCGTTGGCAAAAAGATGAAGCAGGATAAGATCAAAAAAGCTGCGATTATCGGCACACGCAATGTCATGACCGAAAGCTTTTATCGCCGCCGTCTGGTATCTCACGGGGTTAATTTGATGACGCCCAATATGGTGCGCGTGACAGAGATTGATCGTATCATTTATGATGAATTGATGCAGGGCAATGTCAATCGTGACAGTGAGCGGACGATGAAGACCTTTCTGACGGATATCGCAAAGGAAGATATTGAGGCGATTGTGCTGGGCAGCACCGAATTGGAAATGCTGGTAAATACACAGGCCAATGTGCTGCCTATCTATGACAGCACCAAAATCCATGCTGACGCGGCTGTAGACTGGATATTGACGGCGGATTGACGGGATATGCCCTATGCATCCTATGCCAGCCATGCAGAGCAATCGCGGGGTCGGCAATTTCCCGAAGAACGCAGCAATGTGCGTGGCCCGCGCGATGATTTTCAGCGGGATCGCGACCGCATCATTCACTCGATATCGTTCCGCCGATTGCGGCACAAAACGCAGGTGTTTATCGCGCCGGATGGCGATCATTACCGTGTCCGTCTGACGCATAGTCTGGAGGTTGCGCAAATTGGTCGCACAATTGCTCGTGCCTTGGGCGCTAATGAAGATCTGACAGAGGCTTTGTGCTTATCACACGATATCGGCCATCCGCCATTTGGCCATGCAGGGGAGCGCGCGCTCAATATCGTGTTCGCCGATTGCGGCGGCTTTGACCATAATGCACAGACATTGCGCACTGTAATGCAGCTCGATTCTCCCTATATTGACCGGCCCGGACTGAATCTGTCTTGGGAGGTTCTGGAAGGACTGGCCAAGCATAATGGACCGGTTGAGAAACGCACATGGGCATTGCAACAATGCGATGATGCAATGCCGCTGGAACTGACCAGCTATGCGTCACTAGAAGCGCAGATCGCAGCTGTTGCGGATGATATTGCCTATGACAATCATGATATAGATGATGGGTATCGCGCAGGCTTTTTGGATTTATCGGTATTGTTGGAAGAGCCGTCACTTGCGGAACAATGGCATATGCTCCGAATCCGCTACTCCGGGACAAGCGAAGCTATGCTTTTGCGGGAGCTTGTACGTGGTCAAATTGGCCTGATGGTCAATGATGTTATCGAAACCAGCCGTGAAAGACTGTCGGCACATAACATTAGCAGTGCAGACGATATACGCAGCGTTGGCCGCACAATATGCGGCTTTTCCGACGATATGGCTGCGCGAGAGCGTGCGTTAAAAGCGTTTATGTACAAACAATTATATCTGCACCCTCAGCAGCGCGAAGCAGCAGAAAAAGCAGCCCATATTATCGAAAAATTGGCACGCTTTTACCGCGATAATCCAGAGCATTTGCCATCAGACTGGCAATCACGGCTCAGCGATGACGTCTGTCATAATGGCCGGATGATTATGGATTTTATCGCAGGGATGACGGATCGCTATGCTTTGAACCGTTATGCGGAGCATATTGGACACGTGCCGGAAGGATTGACTCACGTTTGAATAGTGGGCGAGATTGCTGCGCTGCAACAATTTGCAAGGGCAGGCACAAATTATCCGCAAGCGCATTATAAATATTCTGCTACTTTTCAGACTGTTACCAATTAATTCCAGAGAGTGAATTGACTCCTTTTCGCACCTGCGGCAGTTATTTTTTGTCTTTGATGTAAATCAAGGCTGATGCGGGAGAATGCTTGGATTCGCGGTAATATGCGTATCTGGCTACCGAAGGAGCAACCGCCCCGGAAACTCTCAGGTCTCAAGGACCGTATCGGCAGGACACTCTGGAAAGCGTCTTTAATGCTTACACATTAGAGGCCACCGAAGGGGTAATCAGGCGATTTTGGCTTTGGCCTTAATCAGCCCGGGAAAACTCTCAGGTACCCGTGACAGAGGGGGCAGCAAAGATATGGCTCGGCCATGTCTGCACTGAACCCGGCCTTTCTTTGTATAAAGACAGGCTCCGAAAAGGACTGCCGCGTGACCGATACTATTGCACCGCTTCCGTTGAATGATTGGCATGTTGCGCAAGGCGCGCGCATGGTGCCTTTTGCAGGCTATTCCATGCCGATCCAATATGAAGGCATTATGGCTGAGCATTTATGGACGCGGGCCAATGCGGGCCTGTTTGATGTCAGCCATATGGGGCAACTCAATCTGGTTGGTGATGGTGCCGCTGAAGCATTGGAAGCGATTGTTCCCGGCGCAATGACCACGTTGAAGCCGGGCAAAATTCGTTACACCTTGCTGCTTAATGACAAAGGCGGGATATTGGATGATCTGATGGTCACCAATGCTGCCAAGCATCTTTATCTGGTGGTCAATGGCGCAACCAAGCATGACGATATCGCTTATATGCAAGCCAATTTGCCAGAGACGGTGACACTGGTTCATCGCACTGATGATGCCCTTTTAGCGTTGCAAGGGCCAAAGGCCGTTACGGCTTTTGCTCGTCTCGTTCCCGGTGCCGCTGAACTCTATTTTATGGAGAGCGGGCCTTTTGAATGGGGTGGCGTACCATTGGGTGTTAGCCGCTCCGGCTATACCGGTGAAGATGGTTTTGAGATTTCTGTACCCGCCGCGCATGTTCAGAAACTGGCTGACGCACTGCTCGCCATGGATGAGGTTAAGCCGGTAGGTTTGGGCGCGCGCGACAGCTTGCGCCTTGAGGCGGGATTACCACTTTATGGACACGACCTCACGCCTGAGACACTGCCGGTTGAGGCGGATTTGAGCTTTGCATTGTCCAAAGCACGCCGTGAAACGGGCAATTTTGCAGGCGCAGCGCAAGTTTTGGCGCAATATCCCGATAAGGCTATGCGCAAGCGCGTTGGTTTGGCCATTGAAGGACGCCAACCGGTGCGCGAGGGTGCAGAGGTTGTTGATCATGATGGTGCAGTTATCGGCATGGTCACCAGTGGCGGCTTTTCTCCAACTTTGGAGCGGCCAATCGCCATGGCCTATATCCCCGCCGACTTGGCTATCCCTGGCACCACTATTTCTCTGCGCCAACGGAACAAGATCATCGCTTCCACGGTTACCACTATGCCCTTTGTGCCTAATGGTTATCACCGTCGCCCCAAATCTGCCTAGAGGCAGGCCTGAACAATATAGTCTAAAGGAGAATACGCCATGTCATTATATTTCACTGAAGAACATGAGTGGATTTTGGTCGAAGGCGATATCGCGACCGTTGGCATCACCGATCATGCGCAAGAGCAGCTTGGCGATGTGGTGTTTGTTGAAGTGCCTGATGAGGGCAAGCAATTTGATAAGGGCGATGAGGCCGCAGTGGTTGAGTCGGTAAAGGCTGCCAGCGATGTATATTCGCCGGTTAGCGGTGACGTTATCGAAGGCAATGAAGCGCTGGCTGATGACCCCTCCTTGGTCAATAGTGATCCGGAAGGCGAAGGTTGGTTCTTCAAATTGACGCTGAGCGACACTTCCGAATTGGAAGATTTGATGAGCGCTTCAGATTATAAAACCTATCTCAAAACACTCTAAAGTATTGCGAATAAGGACTTAATTTCATGCGTTATTTGCCGCTTACTGAAACTGATCGACAAGATATGCTGCGCACAATTGGTGCTCTTGATGTGGACGCGCTGTTTGCCGATGTTCCTGAGGCGGCACGCCTTGATGGCCCTATTCGCGATCTGCCAATGCACGCCAGTGAAATGGCGGTTGAGCGGCACATGCAAAAGCTGGCGGCACAAAATAGTGTGGCCGGGCAAATGCCGTTTTTCCTGGGGGCAGGGGCATATCGCCACCATGTGCCAGCCAGTGTTGACCATATCATCCAGCGCGGCGAGTTTCTGACGGCATATACGCCCTATCAACCGGAAATTGCGCAGGGCACGCTGCAAATGCTGTTTGAATTTCAAACTCAGGTGGCGCGGCTTTTTGGTTGTGATGTCGCCAATGCCAGCATGTATGATGGTTCAACCGCATGTTGGGAAGCGATCGTTATGGCGCGCCGTATTACCAAGCGCGGCAAGGCATTGCTATCATCGGGCCTGCACCCGCATTACGCCTCTGTCTGCCAAACCATGGCACGATTTACACAGGATGATCTGCGCAGCGGCCCGCCAATACTCGAAGCGGCGACGGATTATGATGCGCTGGTTGCCGCTATTGATGGCGATACCAGCTGTGTTGTGGTGCAATATCCTGATATTTTGGGCCGTATAGACGATATGAGCAGGGTCGTTGAAGCTGCACATGCGCAAAAAGCGCTGGTTATTGCAGTGGTCACTGAACCGGTGGCTTTGGGCGCGATTAAGAGTCCTGGAGAAATGGGCGCAGACATAGTTGTCGGCGAAGGCCAGTCATTGGGCGTTGGCCTGCAATTTGGCGGGCCTTATGTCGGCCTTTTTGCTTGTCAGAAAAAATATTTGCGCCAAATGCCCGGCCGCCTTTGTGGTGAGACGGTCGATGCCAATGGTGAGCGCGGCTTTGTGCTCACTTTATCAACGCGTGAGCAACATATTCGCCGCGAAAAAGCGACGTCCAATATTTGTACCAATAGCGGTCTGTGCGCTTTGGCGTTCAGCATTCATATGACGTTATTGGGGGAAAAAGGGCTACGCGAACTGGCCCAGCTAAACCATGCTCTGGCAGTGAAGGCTGCGGATGCTTTGTCTGCCATAGATGGCGTGACATTGCTTAATCGGAGTTTCTTCAATGAATTTGCTATCCGTCTGGGTAGGGATGCGCGGCCTATTGTGCGCGAACTGGCGGACCAGGGCATATTAGGGGGCGTATCACTGGCACGGCTATTCCCTGATGAACACCAATTGGACGACACCATGTTGGTCGCTGTGACAGAGACGACCAGCGAGGAAGATATTACAGCGTTGGTGGACGCACTTGGCGCGATTATGGCACAGGAGACAGGCGCATGAGCATGAACAATATGGGGCGTCCGACCAATATTGATGGCGTCGCAAATGATCGGACTAGCGCTTCCACGGTTACGGGCAATAAAGCGCTAATGCTCAAAGAAGCGTTGATTTTCGAAAGTGGATCACCTGATCGCTGCGGCGTCGATATCGCGCCTGCACCGGAAACAGAAAGCCGGCTTGGTGGGTTGGTGCGCGATGCTGATATTGGTTTGCCGGGTCTGTCCGAGCCGGAAACCGTGCGGCACTATACCCGCCTGTCTCGTCAGAATTACGGCATTGATCTCGGCTTTTTCCCGCTTGGCTCTTGCACCATGAAACATAATCCGCGGCTTAATGAGAAAATGGCGCGCCTGCCCGGCTTTGCCGATATTCACCCTATGCAGCCCGTTCATACAGTGCAGGGCGCATTGGGCGTGATTAACGAGTTGGCGGTTTGGCTGATCAAATTAACCGGCATGCACGGTGTTGCCATGACCCCCAAGGCGGGCGCGCACGGGGAATTGTGCGGTATATTGTGCATCAAGGCAGCATTGGAAGCGCGCGGTGAAGATCGCAAAATCATATTGGTGCCCGAAAGTGCCCATGGCACCAATCCGGCATCAGCGGCCTTTGCTGGTTTTACGGTGGAAGATATCCCTGCCAATGCAGACGGACGGGTTGATTTGGCAGCGCTTAAAGCGCGCCTTGGCCCTGATGTAGCAGGGGTGATGATTACCAACCCCAATACATGCGGGTTGTTTGAGCGTGATATGAAGGCAATTTCTGACGCGGTGCATGAAGCCGGTGGTTATGTCTATTGCGACGGCGCCAATTTTAATGCGATTGTTGGCCGCGTCCGCCCGGGTGATTTGGGCATTGATGCGATGCACATCAATTTGCACAAAACATTCTCCACTCCGCATGGCGGTGGCGGCCCAGGTTCAGGCCCGGTTGTGCTTTCTGAAGCTTTGTCACCCTTTGGCCCTTTGCCTTTTACAGAGCGTTATGAAGATGGTCATATCACGCTGGTGGAAGAAGAAACATGCGGTGAGCGGCATCCGCACAGCATCGGACGTATGACAGCTTTTCATGGGCAAATGGGCATGTTCACGCGTGCGCTTACCTATATGTTGAGCCATGGCGCAGACGGCTTGCGACAGGTTGCAGAAGACGCAGTGCTCAATGCCAATTATGTATTGCGTTCTATGGAAGATTTGCTGGATGCGCCTTTTGCCAGCGCCGGACCATGTATGCATGAAGCGCTTTTTTCTGACAAAGATTTTGCTGAAGGCTTTTCAACACTTGATTTGGCAAAAGGCCTGATCGATGAGGGTTTCCACCCGATGACGGTTTATTTCCCGCTGGTCGTACATGGCGCAATGCTGGTCGAGCCGACCGAGACAGAGAGCAAAGCGGCGATTGATGAGTTCATCATGGCATTCCGTTCAGTTGTTGAACGGGCAAAGGCTGGTGATGAAGCGTTGCATGGTGCGCCTTATCACGCACCACTGCGCCGTTTGGATGAAACTTTGGCAGCGCGCAAACCGGTCTTGGCCTGGTCAGAACCGGACGTCACAGCAGAGGCGGCTGAGTAACTTGGCTTAGGCCTTTGCTAGCGTCGTCGTTGGTTAAAGCCAGCGGCGGACGCGCTTTTGATAGTCGCTATAGGGTTTGCCGAATTTGCGGACCAGATAGGCTTCTTCTGGTAAGATGACCCAGCGGTCGATAACCAAAACCGCCACAGGCAGGAGTATCAAAACGCCTGCGCTATCGCGCCATA
Source organism: uncultured Sphingomonadaceae bacterium (assembly GCA_947503245.1). Taxonomy (GTDB): domain Bacteria; phylum Pseudomonadota; class Alphaproteobacteria; order Sphingomonadales; family Sphingomonadaceae; genus Alterisphingorhabdus. The sequence continues at coordinate 67,149 of CANNCV010000002.1, read as the reverse complement.
TGCCTATGCCCAGCATGATCATGGCCATGCCCAGATACATGGGGTTGCGTGTATGGCGATAGGGTCCGCGTGCAATAATGGTTTTGCTGACAGTCCATGGCTCAGGGTTCTCACCTTCAATCTTGAACAGGCCCAGAGAAATAATAATAAGCGCGGTGCCAGCGGCAATAAAGGCTGATCCTAACCATTCAAATGCTGGGCCATAAGTTATAGAGGGCAGGGCAATAAATTTGTCTGCCAAAAGACCAATGGCAATAAACCCAAAATACACAAATGGCGGCGGAAAGCGTATTTGCGGCCCCTTATCAGCTTGGGTTTTGCTTTTCCCGTCAATGGGGGTGATATTGTCCTTGCCATGCTCTGTCATAGCTCGCACTTAGACTGACATGTTCAATTTGGCGAGATGTAATAATGGCAGACTCAACACCATGGATTGCTGCACAGGCCGGACCAGAAGATAAGAAGCACGCGCCGGCGACCTTACGGAACCGGGACGCCATTTTGGCAGTCTTGCGCGAACATCTGCCAGAACAAGGCAGAGTGTTGGAAATTGCCAGTGGTTCAGGCGAGCATATCTGGCATTTTGCACCGCATTTCCCTGATGTGGAGTTCCAGCCCAGTGACATGTCTGAAGAGGCGTGTCGCTCAATAGCGGCATGGGCAAAAGAGAGCGCTGTACCGAATATTTTGCCGCCACAGCAAATCGACATCGAACGTGCCACATTGGATGTGCAGCTTCATGCCATATTGTGCATTAACATGGTGCACATCGCGCCATGGTCAGCAGCACAGGCGCTGTTCGCCTTTGCAGAACAGCATTTGCCATCAAAAGCTTTGCTCTATCTTTACGGCCCCTTTTTGCAGGACGATGTACCCACATCCCCTGGTAATATCGCCTTTGACCAAAGTCTGCGCAGCCGTGATCCACAATGGGGTTTGCGTTCAGTCTCTGACATGAAGGCCGAAGCGCAGCTTCATGGCTTGGTTCTGGAGCATATTATCGCAATGCCTGCGAACAATTTGTCATTGGTTTTTAGAGCGCGATAACCAGTATCACTGCTGATAATGAATACGGTGTTCCGATGCTGTTATAACGGCATGACAGGCCTTTTCTCGCTAACATTTGACGAGAGCCTATTATCTGCGCACTATGGCGGCAAATACTCGTACGAAGTATAATTTAGGAGGATTGCCTTGCCACAAAAGTTGGAAAAAACATCGTCGCACACATGTGTCGATTATTGGGCCGAACATCGCCCCGAACAAATGGCTTTGATCGATAATGACCATCGTTGGACATTTTCTGAGCTGAGCGGTTTCACAACAAAATTGGCTAATGCCTTTGTCAATTGCGGATTGGTAGTTGATGACCGGGTTGCGTTTCTTGGCAAAAACCGCGCTATTTACGGCGCTATATTGGTTGCTGTCAGCCGGGCAGGACTCACAATTGCGCCATTGGGCTGGCGCCTTACGGTGCCTGAACTATGTTATATCGTGAATGACACAGCAGCAAAGATGCTGATTTGTGAGCCTGACTTTGCCGACACTGCGGTTGAGGTGCAATCGCAATGTCCGAAATTGCATACAATTTATGCCACAAAAGCGGACTGTCAGCACGCCACTATTGATGACTTAATGTCGGAACATAATGGTCCGGCGACATTGCCTGCAGATGATATTGATCGTTCTGCCCTGCAACTCTACACTTCGGGTACGACCGGTAATCCCAAAGGCGTGATGATCTGCAATCGCAACCTTTATGGGCTGCGAGCCGGTGTAGAGGCTGCGGGCTTTGACTGGACTACATTATATGAAGATGACAAGGCGCTTGTTGCTATGCCGATCGCGCACATTGCTGGATCTGGCTATCTTGCTCTGACCCTGCATGGCGGTATTCCTGCGCAGTTTATTCCTGAATTTACACCGGATGCTGTTATTGAAGCAATTGAAGATGGTGCAAGCCATGTTTTTCTGGTGCCAACTGCTATCCAGATGGTTATTAATACACCGCGCGCTGCGTCTACCGATTTTTCACCGCTGCGCTTCATGCATTATGGCGCGTCACCTATGCCGCTGGCGCTGCTCAAACAGGCAATGAACGTGCTGCAATGCGGTTTTGTTCAGCATTATGGCATGACGGAAACAACGGGCACTTTTACATGCCTGCATCCTGATGACCATGATCCAAAGGGTAATAAACGTATGCGCTCTGCGGGCTTACCTGTTCCAGGCGTTGAAGTGCGCATTGTTGATGATAATAATCAACCGGTTGCTGTTGATGAGGTTGGCGAGATTGTAACGCGTGGCAAAAACAATATGATTGCCTATTGGCAGCAACCTGAAAAGACTGCGGAAACTGTGGATGCAGATGGATGGCTACACACAGGCGACGCTGGCTATATGGATGCTGATGGCTATGTCTATATTCATGATCGTGTCAAAGATATGATTATCTCCGGCGGTGAGAATGTGTATCCAGCGGAGGTGGAAAATGTGCTCTATTCGCATGAAGATGTGTTGGAAGCTGCCGTTATTGGCGTGCCGGACGATAAATGGGGCGAGGCTGTAAAAGCCGTTATTGTGGCCAAGTCAGGGCATGAAATTGACCCTGAAAACATCATCGCATTTGCGCGGGAATCGCTGGCCCCTTACAAAACGCCCAAGACAGTGGATGTCATTCCGGCCATGCCGCGCAATGCATCAGGTAAGATATTGCGGCGTGAATTGCGCGCGCCCTATTGGGAGGGCAAGGAACGCCAAGTCAATTAATTGGCCAACCGGTTTTTTGGGGGGGCGTTATGGCGTAAAAACCTGCCCTTCAAAGATAACGGCGTCCACTGCAATGTCGCGCAATTTGTCCGCGCCTTGTTCATAAGGGTTGCTGCCCAATACCACGAAATCTGCTTTCTTCCCGCTGGCTATTGACCCGACGACATCGTCCATGCCGATGATCTGGGCAGCCTCAATAGTGATTGCACGCATGGCTTTGTCCAGCGATAATGCTTCACTGGGAGTCTTTATATTGCCTTCCAAGGTCACGCGATTTGTTGCCACCCATGCCAGATAGAGCGGATTAATAGGCGCCATGTTGAAGTCACTGTGCAGACCAATGGGGACATTTTTGCGTTCTAGAGAGCCAAGGCGGTTCATCTGTGCCGCACGATCTGGTCCTAGGCCGGAACGCGCATATACATCGCCCAAAATACGGATATAATTGGGTTGAGCAGAAACCCAGATATCCAGATCCGCCAAACGCCGGTTCTGCGCTTCGGTTGAAAACCCCAAATGCTCCATCACCAAATTCTGGCTATTGCTCGGCTGCAGTTTCTCGCTAATGTTCAATACGACATCCAGCCCTTTATCGCCATTAACATGGGTGTGGATGCTCCATCCGGCATCCCAGAATTTCTGTGTGAGAGCGGCCAGCATTTCCGGTTCTGTCAGCCATTTTCCTTCGTGACCATCGCTATAGCCTGGCGCGTTGAGCTGCATATATTGCGCGAAAAATGCGCCATCCGCGAACAGTTTTACCCGGTCAGTAAACAGCATTTTCTCGCTGGCATAAGCAGCCTGTGTTTCCTTCAGCCAAAGGTTAGGCTCTTTGTCGATCACGGTCGAAACGGGCACCACAACTATACGTGTAGGAGTGTCTGCACGATCAAATAGGGATTTGAACAAAGGCGCTTCTGTCTGGACACCGCCAAATCCGCCAAACGCCATATCGGCCGCTGTCGTCACGCCATTTTCTAGCAACATCTGCCGCAATTGACTAAGCCCATTGCGGATATTGGCCGGTGAGAAAAGATAGGGGCGCAGCAGATCAATACCGCCAAATAATGCTGTTTCGCCAATTGTGCCTTTTTCAAAACTGGCATGGCTGGGGTCAATGCCCGGCTTGAACAATGTTTTCGCAAACGCGTCTGATGTGCCGATACCCAGCAGGTTTAACGCTGCGCTATTGGCGATAATTTCATGAAAGCTGCGCTGCCAGATAACAACCGGTCTATCGGGTGCAATCCGGTCAAGCTCTGCACGGGTCAGCTCGCCATGAAATAATGCGTGATGGCCCCAGCTGAGGAATAGCGGCGCATCGCTCTTGGCAAGCTCACTGCGCAATAAACGTTCATAGTCTTCGGCATTTGAGGCTGCCGGATAAGTCCGGCCAGGCAGTTCCCATTCCTCCGGCGCGATAAAGGGCAGGGGTAGCATCAATATCGCCTGCATTGGGTGGATATGCGGCTCAATAAAGCCGGGCATCAGCACCTTATCCGCATAATCGCGATTGATGGTGACCTTGCGGCCATCCGTCCATGGTTTCAGACTTTCAAGGTCCTGCGCGACGCTTAGTATAATACCGTCCGCCACGGCCACAAATTTCGCTTCAGGTAAGGCCGGCTCCATAGTGATAATGGATTGCGCTTCATAAATGGTGATATCAGGATAGCTTTGGCTTTTTGTTAAAGGCTCATTGGCAGATGCTTGGCTGCCCATAAGCGCCAGACACAAAGCCAGCATCATTCCTGCTATGGTCTTGCCCAATGGCGTCATCATCCCACTCCCATTTTTAGAGTATATTGAGCCGCGCTTTACCTTTGTGCAAGCCTTCCTTCACGCCAGGCAATATACAGCCCTGCACCTATGATGAGCGGGGCGCCAAGCAATGTCCAACGCGTGGGAAGGGTGGACCAGATCAGCCAGCCATAAAGCGTGGCCCAAATCAAAGCGCTATAATCAACCGAGAGCACCACAGATACCGGCGCAAGTTGTAGCGATTTGGTGAGCGCTAGCTGACCAATGCCGCCGCACAGGCCAATGCCAAAAATCAGCAGCCAGCTATAGCCATCATGCCATTGACCAAACCACAGCATGGCTGTGCCCAAAAGCGGCAGAGAAAATATGGTGAACCAGAATACAACGGTAACTGGGTCTTCCGTGCGGCCCAAGTCGCGGATGATGATGCTGACCCATGCGGTAAACAAAGCGCCATTAAGCGCGACCAATACACCCTGCCAGCTAAACCCTGCGGCTTCCGGCCTAGTAATAATCAAAACGCCTGCAAAACCGGCCAAGATGGCGGACCAGCGGTGCATCCCTACTTTTTCTGCCAGCAAGAATATCGCCAGCAAAGTGGCGAATACCGGTACCATGAAACCAATAGTGGTTGCCTCCGCTAAAGGCAGCAATGAGACTGCCCAGAAATTGAAGATCATGCCGGTAAGGCCAACCGTCATGCGCTTTAGATGCAGGGGAAACTTATCTGTCCGCACGGTTTTGGGGCCGCCGCGCAACATGATGATGGGGATAAGCAGAAAGAGCGCAAAGAACTGGCGATAGAAAACGCTTTCGATGACAGAGACACCATTATCGGCCGCCAGCTTCACCAAGGCGATCATGCTGGCAATGGCAAAAACGGCAATGATTCGCACGGCTATGCCAGCCAAGGGCCGGTTAGAAGCGATGGCGCTATTATTATTGTCCATAATCAGCCCCTTTCGCATCAATATTGCCACAATATGCGGGTGCATTGGCATTTTATCACCGTCAAGTCGAGCGGCTTGAGAATTGCCACAACTATGTCCATAAGCATCGCGGAAAGACACGCGGCAGATGATAATAGCCGCGCACTTTATAGGAGCCTTAATATGCGTATCGTTGATCATGTGATTTCTGGCGGAACAAGTGGCAGTACGGGCCGTACATCGCCGATTTTTGACCCCAATGCAGGCGATGTGCAGGCTGAAGTTAATCTGGGCGGACAGGCGCAGCTGGATAAGGCGGTGGATGCCGCGTTGGCTGCACAACCGGCATGGGCGGCAACCAATCCGCAAAAGCGCGCGCGTGTGATGTTCCGGTTCAAAGAGCTCGTCGAGGCCCATATGGATGAGCTGGCGCATTTGCTGTCGTCCGAACATGGCAAGGTGATAGCCGATGCAAAGGGCGATGTTCAGCGCGGGTTGGACGTTATCGAATTTTGCTGCGGCATTCCGCATGCTTCCAAAGGCGAATATACCCAAGGTGCTGGACCGGGCATTGATGTCTATTCCATGCGTCAGCCTTTGGGCATTGGCGCAGGTATTACTCCATTTAACTTCCCGGCGATGATCCCGATGTGGATGTTTGGCCCGGCCATTGTGACCGGTAATGCCTTTATCCTAAAGCCATCTGAGCGTGACCCCAGTGTGCCGGTACGCCTGACCGAATTGATGTTGGAAGCCGGTTTGCCCGAAGGCATTTTGCAATGTCTGCATGGTGATAAGGAAATGGTTGATGCCATTTTGGATCATCCGGCCATTGGCGGTGTCAGCTTTGTTGGTTCGTCTGATATTGCCCATTATGTTTATCAGCGCGGCGTGGCGGCTGGAAAACGGGTTCAGGCCATGGGCGGCGCAAAGAACCATGGCATTGTTATGCCCGATGCTGATCTGGACCAAGTGGTGAATGATCTGTCTGGCGCAGCCTTTGGATCAGCGGGGGAGCGCTGCATGGCGCTGCCGGTTGTGGTTCCAGTGGGCGAAGACACCGCCGATCGACTGCGTGAGAAATTGCTGCCAGCTATTGCGGCTTTGCGGGTCGGGGTATCCACCGATGACGAGGCGCATTACGGGCCAGTGGTTAATCAGGCGCATAAAGAACGCGTTGAAGGCTGGATACAAAAGGGCGTTGACGAAGGCGCAGAGCTGGTCGTTGATGGCCGTGGTTTCAGCCTACAGGGGCATGAAAAAGGTTTCTTTATCGGGCCATCACTGTTCGACCATGTGACGCCTGATATGGAAAGCTATAAAGAAGAGATTTTCGGCCCTGTTCTGCAAATTGTGCGCGCTAAGAATTTTGAAGAGGCCGTCGCTCTGCCCAGCCAGCACCAATATGGCAATGGCGTCGCCATCTTCACCCGCAATGGCAACGCCGCGCGCGAATTTGCCGCGCGCGTTAACGTTGGCATGGTGGGTATCAATGTGCCGATACCTGTTCCTGTGGCGTATCACAGCTTTGGCGGCTGGAAGCGTTCTGCTTTTGGCGACACCAATCAACACGGTATGGAAGGCGTGAAATTCTGGACCAAGGTGAAAACCATCACCCAGCGTTGGCCCGATGGCAGTGCTGATGGCAGCGCGGAAAACGCCTTTGTTATTCCGACAATGGGGTGAGATGTGCCAAAAGATGATAAGGACTTTGAGTCTTTGGGAGAAGAAGAAGTCCGGAAAAACCTTACGTCGGGGCTTTATGGTGAAAGAAATTCGCGCCGCGCGAGAGCATGGCTGGAGGAAAAAGACCAGCAACGAAAAAGTGATATAGAAAACAAAAATTTAGAGTTGGCAGAGCGTGCAGTTCATGCGGCTGAATGCTCAGCAGTCTCTTCTAAAAGAGCTAACAATATTGCTCGATCCGCTCTTATTTTAAGCTTCATAGCAATAGCTATATCAGTTTTTGGCCTTTATTTTGAAGTAGTAAACATATGACCACACAATTTTCCCTTACTGAAGACCAGATTGCTATTCAGGATATGGCGCGCAAATTTACTGCTGATGCCATTACGCCGTATGCTGCGAAATGGGATGAGGAGCATATTTTTCCGCGCGACACGATCAAGCAAGCGGCGGAGCTAGGCTTTGGCGCGATTTATGTATCTGAAGAATCAGGCGGCATCGGGTTGGGGCGGCTGGAGGCTGCGCTGATTATGGAAGCTATGGCCTATGGCTGCCCATCGACCAGCGCCTTTATCTCAATCCATAATATGGCGAGCTGGATGATTGATTGCTTTGGCTCGCAAGCGTTGAAAGACAAATATCTGCCTGACCTGATCAGTATGGATAAAATTGCCAGCTATTGCCTGACCGAACCGGGCAGTGGGTCCGACGCTGCGGGCATGAAAACCAGTGCGCGGCTGGAAGGCGATCACTATATATTGAATGGTGCCAAGCAATTTATCTCCGGCGCTGGAGAGAATGAAGTCTATGTGTTGATGGCGCGGACCGGAGCTGATGGACCGAAAGGCATTAGCTGTTTCGTGCTGGAAAAAGGCATGGAAGGCCTTAGTTTCGGCGCGAATGAGAAAAAACTTGGCTGGCATTCACAGCCAACACGTCAGGTTATTCTTGATAACGTAAAATTGCCGGTAGAGAACCGCGTGGGCGCAGAAGGCGATGGCTTTCGCTTTGCCATGATGGGTCTTGATGGTGGCCGTCTCAATATTGGAGCCTGTTCGCTGGGCGGGGCGCAGCGCTGTCTGGACGAGGCGATTGCTTATACCAGTGATCGCAAGCAATTTGATACGCGCATCATCGATTTTCAGAACACGCAGTTCACACTGGCCGATATGGCTACGGATTTGGAGGCATCGCGTGCCTTGCTTTATCTGGCGGCGGCTAAGGTAACCGACAATGCGCCCGACAAGACCAAATTTGCCGCGATGGCCAAAAGGCTATCCACTGATAACGGCAGTAAGATTGTTGATTCTGCGCTACAGCTGTTCGGCGGCTATGGCTATTTACAGGATTACCCGATTGAGCGTTTCTGGCGCGATTTGCGGGTCCACTCGATCCTTGAAGGCACCAACCAAATCATGCGCATGATTGTGGCGCGGGAGCTGATACGGCAATGACGGACGCACTGATAACTAAGACTGTAGGCCAGGCAGGGCATATCAGTCTGAACCGGCCAAAAGCCATTCATGCACTGAATCTGCCAATGTGTGAGGCTATGATCGCTGCCTTGCAACAATGGTCGGATGATGATGCCGTGCAGGCAATCATTCTGGACCATAGCGAGGGCAGGGGCTTTTGCGCAGGCGGTGATATTCGCATGTTGGCACAAAGCGGCGCAAAAGAAGGTGAGGAAAAAGGTCGTGAAGCGCGGCAATTTTTCCATACCGAATATCGCCTCAACCATCTGATGTTTGAATATACCAAGCCGATTATCGCTTTCATGGATGGCATCACCATGGGCGGCGCGGTTGGTATATCACAGCCAGCACAATATCGCGTAGCGACAGAAAACACCCGCTTTGCCATGCCGGAAACCGGGATTGGGCTGTTTCCAGATGTTGGCGGCGGTTGGTATCTGCCGCGGCTTGAGGGGCGTGTTGGGCAATATCTGGCGCTAACCGGTGCGCGCTTAAAGGGCGAAGATTGCTTGGCTCTAGGTCTGGCGACCCATTATTTGCCAGCAGATAGCCTAGCCGAAGCCAAGGCGCGCGTTGCCGAAAATCCGGATAGGATCAACGGCATTTTGGGCGAGCTTTCTGTGACCTCCCCAGTATCACCGCTGATGGCGAATATCGATAAAATCAACAAGACGTTCGCATCGGATATTTATGAAAATATACTGACAGCCTTGGAAGAGGACGACAGTGATTGGGCGCTTAAAGAGCGTGATACGCTCGGCACAAAATCACCGCAAACCTGCAAAGTCGCGCTGCGGCAGTTGAAAGAAGGCGCAGAAATGCCAGATTTCGCAGCGCAGATGAAACAGGAATATGCAATTGGTGCGCGCGTTGTGCAGATGCACGACTTTTTGGAAGGGGTGCGTGCTTTGATCATTGATAAAGACAATGCGCCTGTCTGGAACCCTGCGACGCCGCAAGATGTGAGCGATGAATGGATTGACGCTATTTTCAAGCCATTGCCAGCAAATGAAGAATGGACCCCGTTATGAGTTACGAAACAATATTGACCGAAACACAAGGCGCAGTGACGCTGATTACGCTCAATCGGCCCAAGGCGCTTAATGCACTAAATGCGCAAGTGCTTGAGGATTTGATCGCAGCATTTGAGGTTTATGAACGTGACGATAGCCAGCTTTGCGCAGTGCTGACAGGTTCGGGTGAAAAGGCCTTTGCGGCAGGCGCGGATATTAAAGAAATGGCCGACAAAGCTGCGGCTGATTTCTATCTGGAGGATTTCTTTTCACGCTGGACCAGCCATTTGGTCAATGCAGTGCGCAAACCATGGATTGCGGCTGTAAATGGTTTTGCATTGGGTGGCGGCTGTGAGTTGGCGATGATGGCTGATTTCATCATTGCCTCCGACAAGGCCAAATTTGGCCAGCCAGAGATAAAGCTTGGCGTCGCGCCCGGCATGGGCGGGTCACAGCGCCTGACCCGGGCTATCGGTAAATCCAAAGCGATGGAAATGTGTCTGACCGGCCGGATGATGGGCGCTGAAGAAGCAGAAACGAGCGGCTTAACGGCAAAAACCGTGGCGCATGACGATCTGTTGGCGGAGGCCATGAAAACCGCTGCGGCGATTGCTGCAATGCCGCCAATGGCTGCACGGATGAATAAGGAAATGGTCAATGCGGCTTATGAAATGACGCTGGATCAAGGCTTGCTGCATGAGCGGCGCCTGTTCCAGATATTGACCGCTAGCGAGGATAAGGCAGAGGGCATGGCTGCATTTATTGACAAGCGGGAAGGCGTCTGGAAAGGTCGCTAAAGCGCCCATTGATAATGTTTGTGCTTGGCCAATACGGCCTGACAAAATAATGTAATAAAAGAAGCGGTTAGGATGGGCATTATGAAAATCGGATTTATTGGCCTTGGCAATATGGGCGGCGGAATGGCGGCCAATCTGGTTAAGGCAGGTCATCATGTTACGGCTTATGATCTTTCTGGTGAAGCCTTGGCAAAAGCGGGGGCCGCTGGCTGCACACCGGTTTCTGATGCGGATGAAGCGGTGCGCGGTGCAGAGGTCATTGTCACCATGCTGCCTGCTGGCAAGCATGTGCAATCTGTCTATCAATCAGCTGTTTTTGCCAATGCGCCCAGCGGTGCCTTGCTGATTGATTGCTCAACCATTGATGTTGATACCGCGCGCGCGGTTGCTGCAGCGGCGAAGGAAAAAGGTCTGGATGCGGTTGATGCTCCGGTTTCAGGCGGCATAGCGGCGGCCAATGGCGGCACGCTTACTTTCATGGTTGGCGGCAGTGATGCAGGTTTTACCAAGGCCCGGCCAGTGCTGGCTGATATGGGTAAGGCCGTTATTCATGCCGGAGAAAATGGTGCGGGCCAAGCCGCGAAAATCTGCAACAATATGCTGCTGGGCGCGACCATGGCCGCGACATGCGAGACATTTATGCTCGCGCAAAAATTGGGCCTTGATCTGCAAAAATTCTATGACATTTCCAGCCAAGCCTCTGGCCAGAGTTGGTCTATGACAAGTTATTGCCCTGTGCCGGGAGTTGGCCCACAAAGCCCCGCAGACAATGATTATGCGGGTGGTTTTGCCGCCGCATTAATGCTTAAGGATATGCGTTTGGCGCTTGAAGCGGCGCAATCATCCGGCGCGCAAGTGCCTATGGGGGAGCGTGCTGAGGAGCTTTACAGCGCCTTTGTTGATGCAGATGCGCAAGGCCTTGATTTCTCTGCGATCATCAAAACGCTTAATAGCTGACTATCATTTTATGCCGGGCTTTTGGACTATAGCGACAGCGCTTATGCTTGCGACTGCGATATTGTCTATTGTCATGGAGCGCAGACGGCATAACCGCGCAGATATAGAAAAAGTAGGCTTCATGCCATGGAATCATATTTTGATCATAGCCTTGGTTATGACTGCATTTTCCGCCGGTCTGGCTGCTAGAGAATTTCTCTAAACAGTTTTGCTTATCAACCGATGCTTGCCGCTCAAGCTATATGAGAGGCGCTTAAAAATATCGTTCTGCGCTGCGTGCGACAATTTGTGACACGCTGGTCAGTGGCAATTCATCCAAATCTGTCTATCATCATAGGCTGACAGGAGTTTTGACAATGATAGCTGCTGAAATTGCTGAAAATCGTTTTGGCTTGGGTGCGGTTGGTCGTGTCTCAACGGTGCGTGACGTGAAGATGGCATTGAAGCGCCAATTGCGCGATTTTATTGCACGACCGCCGGCTATAGCTGCTGTACCTGATGCAAAAACTATCAGCCGAATGACTGGCGAATATCTTAATGGACTTCGGGAACAAGGTATTATTGGCAAACCCGTTATAGATGACAGCAATGTAACCGCTGCGCAGAAGCGTAAACGTGCTACGGAAGTGCAAAAACATGCTCGCAAATTTTTTGGAACATCGGGGCGCGATTTCTATGCGCAAGCTGTAGCAGCCCGAATATCGACAGCCGTGAGCAGCCAGACTCCATTTGCTGAACGATTGGTGCATTTTTGGTCGAACCATTTCGCTATTTCGATTGATAAATCGCCAATACAGAGTTTTGCAGGATCGCACGAATTTGAAGGTGTTCGCCCACATATTATGGGCAAATTTTCCGACCTTGTGAAGGCTGCCGCTTTGCATCCGGGTATGTTGGTCTATCTAGACCAAGTGCAATCAGTCGGGCCTAATAGTCTTCTTGGACGTTTGACAAATACACCCAGGCGGAAACGCAAAATCGGCCTGAATGAAAATCTGGCGCGAGAGATTCTGGAACTGCATACGCTTGGTGTAAATGGCGGCTACAGCCAATCGGATGTTACTGCATTTGCCAATGCTATGACAGGTTGGACGGTAACGGGTTTAAGCCGCGGCCCGGTGGGGCGTTATATAAAAACTGATAACAGCTACGGCGAGACAATATTTGCCGATGCACTGCATCAGCAGGGCAGAGTGGTCGTCATGGGCAAAAATTATGCTGCCAGCGGCAAACTGCAATCGCTCAATATTATTGATGATATAGCTCGCCATCCTGCGACAGCAGAGCATATTGCTGGCAAACTGGCACAGCATTTTTACGGCGATAACCCGCCTGACAGTCTTAAACGCCGATTGCACGAGGACTTTATGCGGACAGGCGGTGATTTAACGAGCCTTTATGAGACATTGGTGGATTCGCCTGAACTATGGGAAGAACCAGTAAGAAAGTTCAAAACGCCTTGGGAATGGACAATATCTATAGCGCGTGCTTTTCCGGACAGGGAGTTATACAGAAACAAGCCATTAAACTTTCTAAGGAAAATGAACAATCCGCCTTGGCGGCCAGGCTCACCTGCTGGTTATGGTGACCGCGATGTAGATTGGGTTTCTCCTGATGCTCTTTACCAGCGAGTCCAATTTGCAAATAGAATAGCGCATGGCTTGCGCGATCTGACTGACGTAGAAAAAATCGCAAAGGGGCTTTTGCCTGCCAGTCTGAGCAAGACAACAAGGTTGGAATTGCAACGCGCTGAAAGTCCGCGTCAGGCATTGGCATTGTTGATGATCAGTCCAGAGTTTTTGAGGAGATAGGCGATGACATTAGCTCGCAGAACATTTCTCGCCAGTCTGGGCGCAGCGGCATCTCTAACGCTTGTTTCTCCAACTGTATTGGCAAAGACAGCTGGCTCAAAAAAACTGCTATTCATTATCCAACGCGGTGCGGCTGATGGTCTGGCGCAATTGGCACCCATTGGTGATCCCGCATTTGCAGCGCTCAGGCAAAAATTTGTTGAAGAGGCGCAGCAAGGCAGCAAGCTGGATAGTATGTTTGCGTTGCACCCATCTTTGTCGCGTATCGCATCCTTATATCGCCGAAAAGAGGCATTGTTTGTGCATGCCACAGCGTCAACATATCGCGAACGATCCCATTTTGACGGCCAGAACATTTTGGAAACCGGCGGCGAGCGTGCTTATCAATTTAAATCTGGATGGCTTAACCGTTTGGCTGACCAGCTGGTAAAGCGTGATGCTGGTGCATCGGCTTTGGCTATTGGTGATGGTTTGCCCGCTGCACTGCGTGGAGATTTTGCTGCAGCGAGTTTTCGTCCCAGCAATATGGCTGACCCAGCTGCAGATTTTCTGGACCGTGTAGGTCGGCTTTATGGTGACGACCCATTGCTCGCTAGTAATTTGCAAAAGGCAGTTGAGGTTTCGGCGCTTGCTGGGGAAAGCAAAGCGATCAAGAAACGGGATTATGCAGGCTTGGGGACTTTGGCCGCCAAACTCATGCGTGGGCCACAGGGTGCCGATATTGCGATGATTGAGTCAAATGGCTGGGATTTGCATGCGCAAGCGCAGTTTCGTATGGGCGTGCAGCTCGATAGAATGGACCAGATGGTCGATGCTTATCAGATAGCTATGGGCCAAGAATGGCGCGATACATTGGTGATTATAGCGACAGAATTTGGCCGTGCCGCTGCCATTAACGGAACGGCAGGCACTGACCATGGCACTGGCGGCATGATGTATATGCTGGGTGGTGCTGTAAATGGCGGTCAAATCATTTCTGACTGGCCAGGCCTAAGGCAGAATGACTTGCTCGACGAACGTGATTTGCTGCCGACCTTGTCTCAAGAAGCAATTATCAGTGACAGCGTTGCGGCGCATTTTGGTTTAGACCCTGTCACGACACGCGGGAATCTTTTCCCCCATGTCGCTGACAGGCTAAAAATTCCGCAAATTATCGTGTGAATTTGTCTTAAAGACAGGCATCAAGGAAAGGCTGGTCAAAGCCATATTGCCGTGCCTTTTCAAGCGTATAAGGGCGCAGACCAGTTGAGCGATATTCACCGATAATTTTGCCATCGGCGCTCTCATCAAGATATTCAAATTTGAACAGCTCTTGCGTCACGATCACATCACCTTCCATGCCGATAACCTCGGTAATATTGGTGGTGCGACGTGAACCGTCGCGCAGACGTTTCACCTGGACGATCAAATCAACAGATTCAGCAATCTGGCGGCTAATCGCTTCTTTCGGGATCTTAATGTCACCCATCAAAATCATGTTTTCCATACGGCCCAGACACTCACGCGGATTGTTGGCGTGAAGCGTACACATGGAGCCATCATGGCCCGTGTTCATAGCAGCCAGAAGATCGAAACATTCCGCGCCACGAATCTCACCAAGAATGATCCGGTCAGGACGCATACGCAGGGCGTTTTTCACAAGGTCACCAATGGTAATCGCGCCTTTACCCTCAAGGTTGGGTGGACGGGTTTCGAGAGGCAGCCAGTGCGGCTGTTGCAAGCGCAATTCCGCGGCATCCTCAATCGTCAAAACGCGCTCGCCTGGGTCGATCATTTTCGACATGGCGTTCAGCATGGTCGTTTTACCAGAACCTGTACCGCCTGAGATAACCACATTGAAACGGCATGCGCCTGCGATCTTCAGCGCGGTACACATTTTTTCTGACATTGAACCAAAGCCCTTCATCATGTCGAGTGTAATCGGACTGTCGGAGAATTTACGAATAGAGATCGCAGTACCACGCAGGGAGAGGGGCGGGATAATGACGTTAACCCGGCTACCATCCTTCAAACGGGCGTCGGCAAGCGGTGTGGTCTGGTCAACACGGCGGCCGACCTGATTCACAATACGCTGAGCGATTTGCAGCAGATGTTCTTCATCGCGAAACTGAATAGGCGCGATAGTAAGCTTACCCTTTTTCTCAATATATGTCTGTTCAGGGCCATTGACCATGATGTCAGATACATCTGAATCAGATAGCAATTCTTCCAGAGGACCAAAGCCAAGCAACTCGTCAATCAGAACCTTTTCAAGGGCAAATTGTTCACGCCGGTTTAGCGTCAATTTTAGATCGGCCAAAACCTCCATGATGATCGGGCGAAATTCTTCTGATAATTCATCTTTGGTAAGGGTCGCAGCGGCTTCAGGGTCAACCCGCTCAAGCAAGCGCGGTAAGACCTGTTCTTTAATTTTATGAACCGAAGCTTCAAAACCTTCTGCCTTTGGCGCTTCTTCATTAAGAGCATTGGCACGGTCGGTAAGGCGCGTCATCGCGTCCTCTTCAACCGGAGACTGGCCAGGCAGATCAGCAGCATTGGCTAGAGCAATTTCTTCGTCCTGCTCAACCTCTTTCTTTTCTTGTCCGCCGCCCTGCATAGGGCGCGCAACGCCAAAGCTCGGCCGTTGAGAACCGGCTCCCATTCCATTTTTTCGTCCAAATGCGCTCATATCTTATTCCCTGTGATCGCCCTGACTCAGGCGGTCATAAAGCCAATATTCGGTGTCTGATTAAGGTAAATAAGACAGAAACTTTTATAATATCCTAACGCGCACAAAGGATTTTTGGTTTGGTTTGCGCAACAATCAACTTGGTAGAAATTATAAACTCTGCCAATGGGCTTGGATGGAAAATCGCGATGAAGCAGATAATGTCGAAAGCTTGTTAAACTCAGCCGGACGAACATCACCGCAAGACAATATAGGCGCAGCACTGGTGACGACCATGGCTGGTTTTGCTTTGTTATCTACTGGAGATTCCATTATTAAATCCGTTGCAGGGCAGTGGCCAAGCACATCTGTTGCTGCGCTTCGTTTTTTGCTGGGGACCATTGGTCTTGGCCTTTTTCTGTTCATTCGGCAGGGCAGAGAGGGCTTCACATTGCCCATGCCGATTTTTCAGATTGCTCGCGGATTTTGTCTGGCAGTTGCATCAGCCGCATTTTTTTCCAGTATATATTTCATGCCATTGGCGGATGCGACGGCTATTATATTTATCAGTCCGGCGCTGACCTCTCTCATCTCTGCATTGGTGCTGAGAGAGGAAGTGCCCGGCTATGTTTGGCACACGATTATATTGGCATTGATTGGTGTTGTTCTGGTCTTGCGTCCAAATTTTGCAGATCTTGGCGTGATTGCAGCACTTCCTCTGGTTGCTGCAGCAGCAATGTCTTGTCTGATGCTCTTAAACCGTGAAGTCTCTGGGAGTGGTTCGGTTTTGCTCATGCAATTTTTATTGGCGCTGTTTGCGACGCCGGTTCTGATCATCGCCAGCGTCATAGGTCACTTTACAGGGATTCCCGCGTTGCTGGTCGGCGTGCCTTCTGCAAATGTTGTGCTGGTATGTGCTATCGTTGCTCTTACGGCATCGGTCAGCCATGCTTTGCTATATTTGGGTACGATCAAGGCCAGCGCATCAACCGTCGCGCCGACAACATATATTCAGCTTATAGTCGCTCTAACCTTAGGGGCAGTTGTGTATCATGATTATCCTGACATCCAGTCCTTAAGCGGGGCAGGGCTGATTATTCTGAGCGGTCTTTACCTTTGGCGTAGGGGTAATGCGGCGCGTTGAATTATAGCGCATATTGGGACGGGTAAATTCGGCACACATTAGAATTTTGTTAACCATGCAAATCTATAGCTGTTTCATCAACCGATGGAGCCTTTGCATGCAAGCTATCAAACAGCATTATATCAACGCCGCGCATTTCACCGGAAGCAGCGGTGCTGTTCGTTCGTTCAGCGACAGTGCAAAAACCCAGTCAGCCTATGGTTATCGCCGCTGGATGGCTTCGCTTTTCGCAATTTATAACACCGAAAAGATGGTCGAACTTGACCTGCCATGGTGGAATGTTGCTGCGACACAGAAAGTTGAAGAATTTCTTGCTTCAAGAAACGCCCCAACAGTTTTTGAATATGGTGCTGGCGCCAGTACGATATGGCTTTCGCGCCGTGCCGACACAGTGACCAGTATAGAGCATGACGCTCAGTGGCATCGACGGTTTCTGGCAATGATTAATGGTCAGTCCAATATCCAGTTACAACACCGTGTTTTGGGTGATGCTGGTTCTTCTGATGCTTATGTTGGGGCCATTGAAGAAACGGATGCTCGCTATGATCTGATTGTGGTTGACGGGCGCCACCGCAGTGCTTGTTTGCACAGAGCCATGTCACACCTCAAACCCGGCGCAATGATCTTGTTCGATGATAGTGGCCGCGGAAGATACCGTGAAGGCATTGCACAAAGTGGATTGGTGGAAGAAAGGTTTTTCGGCCGTTCATTCTGTGTGCCTTATCCCGATTATACCAGCCTGCTGACATGCCCTTAAGGGCGTGAATTGATGCTTTCGCACCCTGTAATAAAGGTGGCGGCAAAAGTCGTTGGCGCGGTTCTGCTCGCGCTCAGCCTACTCTATATATGGCAAAAAGCGGGCGCATTGTTAGCGTCTGTTTCAGCCGATGACTTCACCTTAGCGATGCTTGGTATTCTGGTGTCGGGCGGCGTGGTTTATGGCGCTTTACTGGCATTTTTGGCCATTGCTTGGGCCAAAACTGCCAATGCTCCACCAACTATTACACTGTCCCAAATTTTCGCCATTTATGGCCGCGCTGTTTTGGCCAAATATTTGCCTGGCTCTATCTTTCAATATGCCTCACGGCAGCTATTTGGCGCGGCTAAGGGCTTGACCCAGAAAGATATGGCAAAGGCTTCATTGCTGGAAATCATACTGCATATTGTCTGCGCATCTGTGGTTGCTACTGTGACACTGATTATCAGTGGTTCCGCGATAATGGTCGCCATATTGGCCTTGGCTATCTGTACTCTGATATTGATGCTTGGTCGACATCGGGCGCGTTTTTCCTATGGTGAAGCATTGGCGCTGCAATTGTTATTCTTCGGCGGCTTTGCGATGATTGTTATGATGGCCGCTTTGTCAATCGGCACAAATTTCCCTGAGGCGATGGTCATGACAGCTATTTTCATGATCGCTTGGATCGCTGGTTTTGTCGTACCTTTGGCTCCGGGAGGAATTGGTGTGCGAGAGGCCGTTATCATCGCTTTGGGAGCCAATATCGCACCGGGCGAAACTTTGCTGCTTTTCGCTGCGCTCACGCGTCTTATTACGCTGCTGGGTGATGTTGGCTTTGGTTTGAGCAGTTATTGGGTGAATTTCACGGATGCACGGGCGAAAAGACAAGCATCTTTCAAACAGTAGTTTTCGCGCCATTGATCGTCATTTGCTAGCCGTGTTTGTAAGACTTCAAAGCTGTGTGCGTGAAGATGGCGAGAGAGATAAATCCAATCAATATTGGCGGGAATGCTCTGATTTTCTCCGTCAAAAAAGCGCTGTGCTGCTGCGATCTTGTCCACAGCATTGGTATAATCGGTTGTGCGCAATGAGGCAGGGATTGTCCGCCCCGCGATAATGGGCACCCAAGTATCATCGCCGCCACCGGCCAGTTCAGGTGGCTCCGGATATTGCCATATCATGGCATCTTTCGCGCTGACTTTTGAAAGATGCTCCAACACAGCCATATCATCGGCAGCAATATGGGTTAGCCAGATTGGACCTTTTCCGCCGTGCCACATGGCGCGCATATAGGCGCTGGGCAAAGCGCATAAGGTGCAGATAAGAATGAAGCTGGCTGCTGTAGCAGGTTTTATCTGTGCATCTTTATTGTTACCGATCATCCACCCAAGCGCTATTGTTGCACCAATTGCAGGCAGGAATGTTGCCCTTAAGCGGATTTCCCGTCCTAATCTGAGGTTATCCATAAAGGCTTCTGGCAATATACAGGCGAGCAAGCCAATGATTGTTAAAATGATAGCAAATATCAGCAGCCTATCATCAAGCACGGATTTTGTGCTCTTGGCCCAGCGATTGATCATGGCGATACCCAATATCAATGCAGGACCAAAAATAGTGACGATCCTTACAAAAGAATCGATAAAGCGGTACCAATAAGGGTCTTCGGAAGCAGGCTCGACAAAAACAGGGCTGGCGATGGAATTACCGCCAAAGCCGGGGTCAAGTATCGATAACCAGAAGATGATGGCAATGGACGCGATGCCTACCAACGCTGTCTCAGCAACAGTCTTTTGCCAGCTGTCACGCCGCAAACTCAGTAATTGCAATATACCATATATGATAAGACACAATGCGCCGAATAGCGTGGAGAGGGCACCGGCAGCGGCTAGGGCGGATAAGGCCAATATGTGTGCAGCACTATAAGATTGTCTGCCCGGCAAATAGCAAATTATGGCCCAAGCCATTAAAACAGATGCCATCAATGTGTGTTGGGGGATATATAACCCCATTGAGATCAATATCGGACCGTCAGGCTGTATCACAGCGATATATTTTGCCATGCTCACGCCGGTAGCGAGCCATTTTAAGGTGCCGCTAAACGCAAATAGGATAATCGCCAAACTGCCTAATATGCCAGCGCGCCAAGGTGATGCCCCGCTTTTGCGCACCAATCCATAAAGCAAAGTCCAAAAGATCGCAGTGACGATGGTGTTGGACCAATATAATGCCGCAGCCGGGTCGCCATCAATGACCGCAACCGCGCCGGGCAACATATAGAATAGCCAATAATAATTGAGATCATTACCGCCACCAAAAATGTCTTTTGCTGGCAAGCCAAGATTGGTGACAGCATTGACATGACCAAGATGCTTGAACCAATCAGCATTATACCAGCTATGTACTGCCAGAGAGCCGTCATCTTGGGGGGCAAAACCGATATGAAAAACATAGGCTGATAGCGATATGGCACAGATGGCGGGCAGAAAAGCCTGCCACTCCCAATGCGGGAGCGTGATTTTTTGGCCTTTACCGTGATATATGACCACAGCAATGACAAATGCCGCCGTTAATAATGGGAACCATGCACCAATGCCACCGGGTATGAGCATGGCAATGATAGCCGCCAATAGCAGCATTGAGACAATGGAGGCGGCTGCACATGCTGTTACATAAGCAATATCATGGCGATGACGCAGAGCAATGAATATACCCGGCAATGCAAGCCATAGCGCGACAAGAAATGTTGTGAAAAGGGTCATATCAGGCCAATGCTGCTCCGCAATGTCATTCGCTTTGTGTAACGTGTGTGATTAATTAACGCGGTTAACGAATTCTATACGCATGGCTTTTATCGCTGAACCTGTAATCAGCATAGAGGCAAAGGCAAATTATGTCGCAGCAATATTCCAAAACCGAATGGCAAACGGATCAGGTACAGATATCGGTTGTGGTTCCGTTTTTTAACGAGGCTGAAAGCCTGCCGATTTTGCACCAACGCATAACCGAAGCATTAGAGGCTGAAGGCGCCTCTTTTGAGGTAATCTTTATTAATGACGGCAGCACGGATGATAGCGAAAAGGCTATCCAGAAAATCCAAACTGCTGATCCCCGCATTCGCTTGCTCGCCTTTCGCAGGAATTTTGGCAAATCTGCAGCTTTGTCTGCGGCTTTTCAGGTCACCAAAGGTGATATTGTAATTACAATGGATGCTGATTTGCAGGATGACCCGAAAGAATTACCGCGTTTAATTGCCCGTATTCATGGCGGCGCAGATGTGGTTTCGGGCTGGAAGCAGGTGCGCAATGACCCTGTCGACAAAACACTGCCATCAAAATTGTTCAATGCCACTGTTAACAAGGCATTTGGCCTAGAGCTTAACGACCATAATTGCGGTTTTAAGGCGTATCGCGCCGAAGCTTTGAAAGAACTTAACCTTTACGGCGAATTGCACCGTTTTATCCCGGCATTGCTGCATGCACGTGGATTCAAGATCGAACAAATTCCCGTTGAGCATCATGCACGGCAATTTGGTAAGTCAAAATTCGGTGCTGAACGGCTCATTAAAGGCGCTTTGGACCTTATGACCGTGTGGCTGACCACGCGCTATGGCGCGCGACCTTTACATATGTTCGGCGGGGCAGGGATTATCTTTGGCGGCTTGGGCGCTTTGATACTGACCTATTTGTCCGTACTTTGGCTATTGGGCTTTGGGCCGATAGGCGACCGGCCATTGCTGCTTTTTGGCATGCTGCTGGCCTTGTTTGGCAGTCAGCTAGTTGGCGTTGGTTTACTGGGTGAACTTATTCTATCACGCACAATTGACGAGCGCGACAAATATGCTTTGCGCCGAGATGCAGCTGCTAAAGAACTGTAAAACTGAGAATATATAAAGGTTAGAGCGCGTTAGTCGTTAACGCGCTCAGCCAAGATGGTCAGACCTTTGTCATTCACTTCGGCAAATCCACCCTCAATCGCAATCTCGACGGGAGCCGCGCCTTGCGTGGAAAAAACCGAGACAGTGCCATTGCTAATGGTGGACATGAAGGGCGCGTGGCCCTCAAGCACACCAAAATCGCCTTCACTGCCGGGCACTTGCACCATGTAAACATCTTCCGAACGGACGAGTTTCTCTGGTGTTACGAGTTCAAAATGTAGTGCCATTAATGGCTCCCAAATGCTTTAAGGCCAGCTTTTGCTTAGGCTGCTTCCGCTGCCAATTGCTTGCCTTTTTCAATCGCGTCTTCAATGCCGCCAACCATGTAGAAAGCAGCTTCTGGCAGATGGTCATATTCGCCATCAACAACCGCTTTGAATGATTTAATGGTATCTTCCAGATCAACAAACTTACCAGAAATGCCGGTAAAGACCTCTGCAACGTGGAACGGCTGAGACAGGAATTTCTGAATTTTCCGTGCACGCGCAACGGTCAATTTGTCTTCCTCTGACAGCTCATCCATGCCCAAAATAGCAATAATGTCCTGCAATGATTTATATTTTTGCAGAGTAGATTGAACCGCACGCGCTGTTTCATAGTGCGTTTCACCAACAACACGCGGCTCAAGAACCCGCGAGGTTGAATCGAGCGGGTCAACAGCAGGGTAGATACCCAGCTCTGAGATTGCGCGGTTCAAAACAGTGGTCGCGTCCAAGTGGGCAAAAGATGTTGCCGGTGCAGGGTCGGTCAAGTCATCGGCAGGAACATAGACGGCCTGTACCGATGTAATCGAACCTTTGTTGGTTGATGTAATACGTTCCTGCAACGCACCCATATCTGTCGACAGGGTTGGCTGATAGCCCACAGCAGAAGGAATACGGCCCAGAAGCGCAGACACTTCAGCGCCGGCCTGTGTAAAGCGGAAGATATTGTCCACAAAGAACAACACATCTTGGCCTTCCTGATCGCGGAAATATTCAGCGATGGTCAAACCGGAAAGAGCAACACGGGCACGCGCTCCAGGAGGCTCGTTCATCTGGCCATAAACCAGCGCCACTTTTGAACCTTCAGAAACAGCATTGCCGTCAGCATCTTTTGCAATAACATCGGCGTCGAGGAATTCGTGATAGAGATCGTTACCTTCGCGCGTCCGCTCACCAACGCCAGCAAACACCGAAGTACCGCCATGGCCTTTTGCGATGTTGTTGATCAACTCTTGAATAAGCACGGTTTTACCAACGCCAGCACCACCGAACAGGCCAATCTTACCGCCTTTTGCATAAGGTGCGAGCAGGTCGATAACTTTAATGCCGGTTACCAGAATCTCAGATTCGGTAGATTGGTCAATAAATTCAGGAGCCTCTGCGTGAATAGGAGCCGTTGCTTTGTGACCTATAGGGCCACGCTCATCAATCGGCTCACCAATAACGTTCATGATGCGGCCCAGAGTTTCAGGACCAACAGGCATAGCGATCTGGCTTCCGGTATCGCGGACTTCCTGACCACGAACCAGACCTTCTGTCGCATCCATCGCGATGGTACGGACTGTGTTTTCACCCAGATGCTGCGCAACTTCAAGAACAAGACGCTGACCGTTATTGTCGGTTTCCAGTGCGTTCAAGATTGACGGAAGTTCGCCTTCGAAAGTCACATCGACAACGGCGCCGATGATCTGGCTAATACGGCCTGCTACATTTGTGTTTGCCATGGGTCTTAGTCCTTATCTGACTTACAGCGCTTCGGCGCCGGAGATGATTTCAACAAGTTCGGTAGTGATCGCGGCCTGACGGCTGCGGTTATATTGGATGGTGAGGCGGTTGATCAAATCACCCGCATTGCGCGTGGCATTGTCCATTGCGGTCATCGAGGCACCTTGCTCTGATGCAGCAATTTCAAGCAGCGCGCCAAACAATTGCGTTTTCACAAAGCGTGGCAGCAATTCTTCGAGAATTTCCTCTTCGCCTGGCTCATATTCAACGATTGAGCCGGTCTGCTGTGCTGCTTCCGGCGTTGGTACGGGTATCAATTGCTGCACTGTCGGGTCTTGTACCAGTGCCGATTTGAAAGTCGGGTAAACCAGATGCGCAACGTCGAACTGGTTATCAGCAAAGAGCGCGATTAAATCATCAGCGATGTTCGCCGCTTCCTCAAAACCAGGATAGCGGACAGTAGATGTATCGAAATGCTTGGCGATCTGGCTTTCAAAAACGCGCTTGATAGGAGCACGGCCCTTTTTACCAACCAGATAGAAAGACACTTTCTTGCCATCAGCTTCCAGTTCGCGTGCTTTCAAGATCGCCGCGCGAACGATATTGGAATTCAAACCGCCGCACAGGCCTTTATCGGTATTCACAACAACCAACAGATGATGTTGGTCTGCGCCATTGCCTGCCAGCAATTTGGGCGCGCCATCACCTGATACCTTGCTGGCCAATGATGACATCACACCTTCTAAGCGCTCTGCATAGGGACGTGCAGCCTCAGCCGCAGCCTGCGCACGGCGCAGCTTTGCAGCAGCAACCATTTGCTTGGCCTTGGTGATCTTTTGGGTGGATTTGACCGACCCGATCCGGTTTTTCAGTTCTTTAAGACT
This sequence comes from uncultured Sphingomonadaceae bacterium, assembly GCA_947503245.1. Classification (GTDB taxonomy): domain Bacteria; phylum Pseudomonadota; class Alphaproteobacteria; order Sphingomonadales; family Sphingomonadaceae; genus Alterisphingorhabdus. The sequence continues at coordinate 42,894 of CANNCV010000002.1, read as the reverse complement.
GGCCATATTCTTCCAAAATCTCCGTTAGGGCTGAGCCTGTCGAAGTCCGTCTCTCATCATGAGAAGCACCCTTTGACATGTTCAGGGCTAACGGATGTTTTCCTAGCTTATGCGAATTGCTTGCCGAATGTATCAAGTGCAGCAACCAATTTGTCCTTGGTTTCGCCCTCAAATTTCTGACTGTTGCGAATATCGTCCAAAATGTCCTGATGCTCGCTACGGATGAAGGACAGCATCGCTGTTTCATATTCGGTAACGCGGTTAGCATCAATGCTATCCAGATAGCCGCTTGTGCCGGCAAAGATAGAAACAGTCTGCTCTTCAAAAGGCAGCGGGCTAAATTGCGGCTGTTTCAGCAATTCTGTCAAACGCGCACCGCGGTTCAGCAGTTTTTGCGTTGAGGCATCAAGGTCAGAACCAAATTGCGCAAAGGCTGCCATCTCACGATATTGCGCCAGTTCCAATTTGATGGAGCCGGAGACTTTCTTCATCGCTTTTGTCTGCGCGGCAGAGCCAACACGGCTCACCGACAGACCAACGTTAATCGCTGGACGGATACCTTGATAGAAAAGCTCCGTCTCAAGGAAAATCTGACCATCAGTAATCGAAATCACATTGGTAGGAATATATGCCGAAACGTCACCGGCCTGTGTTTCGATGATAGGCAGAGCGGTCATTGAACCAGCGCCATTATCTTCATTCATCTTCGCCGCACGCTCAAGCAAGCGAGAGTGAAGATAGAAAACGTCACCAGGATAGGCTTCACGGCCCGGAGGACGACGCAGCAACAATGACATTTGACGATAAGCAACAGCTTGTTTCGACAGATCATCATAAACGATCAGCGAGTGCATGCCATTGTCGCGGAAATATTCGCCCATGGTACAGCCGGTATAAGGCGCCAAGAACTGCAAAGGTGCAGGCTCAGACGCTGTAGCGGCGATAACAATGGAATATTCCATCGCGCCATTTTCTTCCAGCTGCTTAACAATTTGAGCAACGGTTGAACGCTTCTGGCCGACAGCAACATAGATACAGTAAAGTTTCTTATTCTCATCGTCAGAATTGTTGACGTTTTTCTGGTTGATGAAAGCATCAATAGCGACAGCCGTTTTACCGGTCTGACGGTCACCAATGATCAATTCGCGCTGGCCGCGGCCAACAGGAACAAGAGCGTCAATCGCTTTCAGGCCGGTTTGCACAGGCTCATGAACCGATTTACGCGGGATGATGCCCGGCGCTTTGGTCTCAACGCGGCGGCGTTCGGTTGCTTCAATTGGGCCTTTGCCATCAATTGGATTACCAAGGCCGTCGACAACGCGTCCCAAAAGGCCTTTGCCAACCGGAACATCCACAATGGTACCGGTCCGCTTAACCGTGTCGCCTTCTTTAATCTGCGCGTCAGAACCGAAAATAACGACACCAACATTATCCGCCTCAAGGTTCAGCGCCATGCCCTGAACACCGTTGGAGAATTCAACCATTTCACCGGCCTGCACATTGGCAAGGCCATGCACGCGGGCGATACCATCACCAACGGACAGAACCGAGCCGACTTCGGACACGGTTGCATCTGTGCCGAAATTGGCGATCTGGTCTTTAATTACTTTTGAAATTTCTGCGGCGCGAATGTCCATTGTGATTTAGCCTTTCATCGCTTGGGAAAGCGTGTTGAGACGCGTTTTAATACTGCTGTCGATCATTTGGCTGCCAATTTTGACGACCAAACCGCCAAGAATGTCAGGATCAACATGTTCTGAAATAATAACTTTACGGCCAGAATGGCTTTTAAGTTGAGATGCTATGGCTTTGCGCTGATCGCTGTTCAGCGCGAAAGCACTGGTGACATCAGCGTGGATCTCACCGCGACTATCTGCTGCCAATTGTTTAAAGGCAGTGATAACCGCAGGCAATTTGGCTAGGCGACCATTTTCAGCCAGAACACCGAGGAAGTTGGCAGTTACTGGCTGCAATTTCATGGATGTTGCAATGCTGCTCATCACTGCCTGTGCTGCTTTGGCTGAGACAGTTTGGGCCAGCAAAAGATTGCTGAAATCTTCGCTATAATTGGCACTATCCACTGTGGACAGCTCCTCAAGTGCGGAAAGGTCTTTCTCAACCGATTCGATAATAGTCTGCTCACGCGCCAAACCAAAAAGCGCGCTTGCGTATCGCCCTGCTAGGCTGGCTTGTATGCCGCTGGAATGCTCCACGGTCTCACTTTCCTGTTACCGGCCCATATTGGACCTGCTTTATAATAATAGGGTGCGGTGAATAGCTATAAAAACATCGCGATTGGCGCGGCTGCTAGCACTCCTAATTCGGCATTGCAAGACAGGCAATGCGCATCTTGACCAATCTTCTGCAAAGCGAGCGGTTAACTTGTTTTAAGTGCAGAAAATTATGTTTGATGACAAGAAACGGGATGCGCTGTTTGCTGAACAGCTTTAAGCCTAATGTCATGGCGATGAAAATATCAGATGATGACGCTTGGCAAGCCGTTGAAAAGCGCAGCAAGGCCCATGACGGACAGTTTTTTACCGGTGTCCTGACGACAGGTATTTATTGTCGGCCATCCTGCGCGGCCAGACACCCCAAAAGACAGAATGTGCGATTTTTTGAATCTTGTGAAGCTGCGCAAGCATTTGGACTGCGGCCCTGTAAGCGCTGCAGACCGGACTCTATCACGCGGGACCATGCCGCGATTATGAAGGTTATTGCCATCATCAATACCGCAGATTCTGTTCCAGCTTTGCAATTTCTGGCAGAGCAAACCGGTTATTCGCCATCGCATCTGCAAAGACTTTTTAAGCGTGAGACAGGATTGTCGCCAGCAGCTTATGCGCGGGCGCGGCGTTCGCAGAACGCTCAGGATATGCTGGCCAAGTCGAAATATGTTACGGATGCTATTTACGATTCAGGTTATGGCGCCCCGTCGCGTTTTTATTCCGAAAATAAAGGGAGATTGGGTATGAAACCGAGCATTTGGAAAAATGGCGGTGCAGGTGCGCATATCTATTGGACCATTGCGGACACCAATTTAGGGCCAATGCTGGTTGCTGCCTCTGATCAAGGTGTTTGCCGTTTGTCCTTTGGTGAGAATGAGGATGCTTTGCATGCTCGCTTTCCGAAAGCGATTTTGAGTGAGGGTGACAAGGAATTCGCTGCCTTGGTAAAGCGGGTTATCGATGCGGTCGAACAACCGGGTGAGGCGCATCATATTCCGCTTGATGTGCAAGGGACAGCTTTTCAGGAAGCTATCTGGAAGCAATTGCGACTGATCCCTCCAGGAGAAACCCGCAGCTATGCCGAATTGGCAGCTGCTGTGGGGTGTCCAAAAGCCTATCGCGCTGCTGGCTCTGCTAATGGGGCCAATAATATTGCCGTGCTGATACCTTGCCACCGCGTCGTCGCCAGTGATGGCGGTCTGGGTGGATATGCCTATGGTTTAGAGATCAAGCAAAAGCTGCTCGATGCCGAACGCAAGGCATAGCCTGACTGATATTGTGGCCTATACGATACTTACGTCTGTTTAGCGGCAATTATAAACCAGCTTCTCGCTATATTGCGGCAAGATAGCATCTATTTCGGCCTGTTGTCTGCCCAAACGGTCTATTGCGTCATCACTGGCTGTGCAGGATTTTGTGTCAATTTGGGCCCGCATGTCGCGCACATCTTCTATAGCTGAAAGACTGAGCGCATATTTTTCAAGCACAAGCTCTGATTGGTCGGGTGAGAATGTCAGGCGGGATACTGTTCGGTCTTGATTTGGCACCAGCAAGCGGCTCCATTTGCCAGCCTCATCTGTGCGGGCATATTGGGTTTGACCATTGACGCAGCCACCATTTTTCCAATTGAACGGAATGTCGTCAGTCACGGTCGTCGTTATTCGGCTGCGGCTACGGTCGATAACACAGATGAGATCGCCTTCAATTCCACTGCTATTTGCAGCAGGGACCGCGCCTTCATCCTCCTCCTCGTCTTTGGCAGAACTATGAGGAAGGACAAACTCTTCATCTGCCGGCACATCGGATAATAGGCTGTCGCTTTCGCTGTCTGTACTGGCAATATTCTGGCTCTGAATGCGGCTTTTGATTTCACGATCACTTAATTCTGGCCGCTGCAAAAATGCTAATAATCCGCCAAAAATCAACAATGCCCCCACAGAAAGAAGGATGACGCCCATTGTCTGATTACTCTGCTTTTTGCCTTTGCCTTGAGAAATAACCATCAGTCCGCCGCCAATAGCCAAAGCGCCGCCAACCAGCAAAGCCATGGCAAGGAACAACAATTGCTCCCTTTCGGCAGATATTTCACGCTCAGCAGCTTCTTTTGCTCTTTCTTCCGCTTCTCGTTGCTCAGCCGCTAGTCGGTCAGCTTCTTCTTTTTGTGCGCGTTCTTCAGCATTTTTGCGTTCAGTCTCTATCGCAGCAAATTCCGCAGCCGTGATGCAGCGCTCTGCAATGGTTTGGACGGTTACGCCTGCACGGCGCAAAAACCGCATCAATTCACGCGCGGAGCTTGCAAAAGCGAAAGAACTGTCTCCGCTTTCATTGGCGGTTTGGAAGGTGTTTACGCCCAAAACCCGGCCGCACTCATCAACTAATGGTCCGCCGCTATTGCCGCGGGCAATATTGGCGTTGTGGATCAAGGCTTCGATATTGTTGATATCGCGAATATTGCTGAAATTGCCTTCAGCCAGAACCGGTTCTTGCGGTGTTATAAAGCCGCGAATGCTGCGGATGGTCGCTTGATCCACATTGCCGGGATAGCCCAATGTTGCAACATCAGTGCCGCTTTCCAACGTGCCAGAAAAGATTGTGAGAGGTGGCAAATTGGCATTGATGGCAGTTAGCAGTGCCAGATCTTTGCCGGCATCATAGGCTTCAATCCGTGCGAGAAATGGTTTGCTACCCTCTGATGGCACAACCACAAGCAATGAGTTGCGGGGATATTGCCGTGCCAACCGCACGACATGAGCATTGGTAACAATCTTATCAGGGCCCACGGCAAAGCCGCTACCAAAGCTTTGAGCGGAACGTCCATCGGACAATTCAGTGGCAACAATAACCCTTGTTACCCCGCGCTTTGCCACATCAACATCATTGGCCTGTGCCGGGTTCCCATCTGGGAAAGCCAGCAAAACCAAAAAACCAAAGATCAACGCCCTCAACATGATCAACCCCTCTTTGCGAATCAGGGTATGTTACCAGAGTGTAATATCTTTTGACGACAATATATTGATCGATACGTGAAAGACTGCTCGCGACACTTTGAAGCATCTATGGCCAAAACGCAAAAGCTAGCTAGGTGAACGCCAGAAGAGAAAGCGCAGCTATATTTTACCCTTCTGGAGTGCAGGAAAACACCAATATTTCATTGGGTGATGAGGGTAGAGATTCTTCCAATCTGGATTGGAAACCTTGAAGCTCTTTGCGCTGCTGAGCATTGGCAGGACACTGTAAATCCCCCAAAGCCTGGCGCATATTGCGCGCATTTTCCATCATGGCACGATCCACCAGATAGCGTGTGATGCGAAATTCACCATTATTGGGGTCAAAGCTGTTTATCGAAATCGTCTGTTCATTATTAGGAACAAAAATGCGCTCCCAATTCTCTCCATCACGTGCATAAACCGTCCGTTCGTTGACACAGCCATCAGGCTGCCAACGCAAGGATAATTCGCTAATATTGCTCACCGTCATACGGCTACGCTCGCGGTTAATTTTGCAGATATTATTACCCACCGCTTTGCTGCTGGACTGCGCTTCGCTGGTTTCTACGCTTGTTGCATCGCGGGCCGCGGCCAATCGCTCCAGAAATTCATCATATGATGGCCGCAAATATAGGGAAACTGCTGCCGCTATGAGTGCAACCAATGTTCCGGCAAAAGCGATACGCATGGACGCCATGTTGGGCTGACTGAAGAATATCAGCGCGGCACTGCCGCCAAAGCTGGCGAGAAGGGCAAAACCAATGGCAATCAGCAGATAGTTTTCCCGTTCACTGCGCAATTCTTGATCCACCTTGCGCGTCATTACTTCTTCTCGTTGGCGGCGCTGTTCTGCTTCCAATATTTGTGATGTGTTCTGGCTGGTCAATTGTGCCAATGTTCGCTGTGTCTCGGCCTGACTTATCTGGCTGGACGAGAGGCAAGGGGTTGCAGATATCGCTGGAGCAATACCCGCGTCCTGCAAAAAGGGAATAATTTCGCGGTTTGATACAGCGAATGCGAACTCTGCGTCACTTCCGTCTGACAGGGTGCCAAAGCTGTTCACCCCCACAACGCGGCCGCAATCATCCACCAATGGTCCGCCGCTATTGCCTTGGGCCATTGGCGCGGTATGCAGCAACGAATCAAATTCTTTTGGGCTGCGTCCAGCGGATATTGTACCGGGTGTTTTGACTGGAACGCCCGGCTCGACCAGATCACCGATGGTGAGACCCAATGCACGGTCAACGGCTCCGGGATAGCCAATAGCAAATACGCGCGAGCCGTCTGAGGCTTCTGGAGTATATAATGTTAGGCGAGGCAGGCTTCCGCCATCCATGCGGATGAGAGCGAGATCGTTGCGCGGTGAATAGGCAATGACGCGGCCGCCATAGCTCTCACTGCCTTCTGATGGGACAATACCGATAATAATTTCGCTATTCTCAATGGTCGGGGCAACCACATGCGCATTAGTGACGATCAGATTAGGGGCAATCGCAAATCCGCTACCATGGCCGATAAAGGATACCTGCTCCTGAGTGCGTTCAACCAATATCACCCGCACAACCGAACGCGCGCTTGAGCGAATATCTTCAGGCTCTGCGAATGCGGGCGAAGTCTGCACCATGACAGCGATGCAAAAGAGCAGCATGGCAAATATTGATTTGGCGCGTCTTGGCATAAATCCCCCGATATTATCGCCTTCACTATCGACTGGTACGATGATTACCAGCCGAAAATGATGATTGAGAGGCTATACAAAACTATAAGGGTCAACATCAATCGCTAGGCGGACGTCGCGGGCGATGGTGATATTGGCCAGCCAGTCATTGATAATCTGTTGCAACGGTGTGGTGCGTTTGGCCTGCACCAATAAGCGATAGCGATAGCGCCCGCGCAAAATTGCCAGCGGGGCGGGGGCTGGTCCATAGACATCAAAGCCCTTAAGGCGCGGCGCAGTTTGTCCAAGATGGTCAGCCAGAGAGCGGGCGCTTTGCTCACTCTCTGAAGAAATAATAATCGCGGCCAATCGTCCAAATGGGGGCATCATGGCCAGTTCTCGCGATGCGATTTCTGCGGCATAAAAGCCGTCACGATCTCCCTCCAGCAATGCCGCCATAACCGGCGTTTCTGGATTGCGGGTTTGAATATAGACTCTGCCAGGATCTTCTGAACGGCCAGCGCGTCCTGAAACTTGCGTTATTTGTTGGAAGGAACGTTCACTGGCACGCAGGTCGCCGCCTTCAAGGCCGATATCGGCATCGACTACACCTACCAAGGTCAGCTTCGGGAAATGATAGCCCTTTGTGACCAATTGCGTGCCGACAATGATGTCGACTTCTTCATTCTCAACCTTTGCAACAAATTCAGCGGCCAGCGCAGGCGACCAAATGGTATCTGATGTTACCAACATTGTCCGTGCTCCGGGGAAATGGGCTTTCACCTCATCGGCAATGCGCTCTACGCCAGGCCCACATGCGACCAGACAATCTTCTTCCCCGCATTCGGGGCATGCTTCGGGAGGAGGCATGACATGACCGCAATGATGGCAGGCCAGCCTAGCGCTTAACCTATGCTCCACCATCCAGGCGCTGCAATTGGGGCAAACGATACGGTGACCGCAAGTGCGGCACAGAGTAAGCGGCGCATAGCCGCGGCGATTAAGGAACAATAAGGACTGGTGCCCGTCTGTTAAGTTTTGCTCAAGCGCTTCAACAAGAGGGGGGGCTAGCCATTGGCCGCGTTCTGGCGGTGTTTCTCGCAAATCAACGGCTATAATATCTGGTAATGCTGCGCCGCCATAGCGAGAGGGCAATTCCAAGCGCTTATACCGCTGCGTTTCCCCCATATGGTGGGTTTCGATAGCCGGCGTTGCGCTTGCCAATATGACGGGGCACTTCTCAAACTGGCCGCGCATAACTGCGACATCACGTGCATTATAACGTACGCCATCATCTTGCTTAAAGCTGACCTCATGCGCTTCATCGATAATGATCAGGCCAAGTTCTGAGTAAGGCAGGAAAAGTGATGAACGCGCGCCAACCACAACCTTGGCGGTTCCGTTGGCGATGGCGCGCCACGCTCTGCGCCGTTCGGACTGTTTCAAACCGGAATGCCATGCCACTGGCATTGCGCCAAAGCGTTTTTCAAACCGTGCCAGAAATGGCTGTGTTAATGCAATTTCTGGTAAGAGAATAAGGGTTTGCCGGCCCTGGTCCAACGCTTCGGCTATTGCTTCAAAATAGACTTCAGTTTTGCCTGAACCTGTAACACCATCAAGAATTATCGGTTGGTCTTGGCGAGTCGCCACGGCTTCTCTCAATTCGGCCGATACGGCAATCTGCGCTTCGCTGAGACTGACAGGACCAAATTCAGGGTCAGGTAAAGGGAAATGGGCTGTTACCGGCACCAAATGACGCTCAAAAAAGCCGCTATTGACCAAATTGCGCAACACTGCATCTGAGACATCAGCTTTTTGCGCAAGGTCAGACAGGCTGCCCTGTTGCCCTTGCAGATGCGCATAAACCTTTTCGCGGGCACTGGTCATGCGCTCGGGACGCTGATCATTCAGGCTATATTCCACCATGGGCCGTGCATCATTGGCCATTGCAGAGCCCGGAACGGCCATGCGCAAAATATTGGGCAGGGGTGCCATATAATATTGTGATACCCAAAGCAGCCATTGCCGCATCTTGGGTGAAAGTGGCGGGATATCCAGTTTTGCCGTCACGGGCCGCAACTTCTTTGCCTCGACCGGCGGGCTTGCCATCGCATTTGCGGACAGGCTCTCATCATCCCAGACAATGCCGGTTAATGTGCGTGGCCCTAATGGCACAGTTACAATATCGCCTGGCGTCAATGTCATGCCGTCTTTGACGCTATAATCCAACGGACCAATAATATTGGTCAGCAAAACGACACTGACACGCTGTTTCAACTTAATATCTTTGCCGGAGTTTTGATGTTGATGCTGTTTGTCTTGCGAGCGAGGCTGTCCCTTTGCAATCTCTGAGTTATCACCATGCGCCATAGGCAATCCTATAGCGGCTGATAAGCATGGCCGCTATACCACAGTGCGAATCGTTCCCTATTAAACTGACACAAAACCCGTTCAGGAGACGCCGGAATATGAAATTTTTTGTTGATACTGCCGATACCGCCGAAATTGCCGATCTGGCTGCCACTGGCTTGCTCGACGGGGTTACCACCAACCCTTCTTTAATCCACAAATCAGGACGGGAATTTATTCCTGTAGTTAAAGAGATATGCGGCTTGGTTGATGGGCCAGTCTCAGCAGAAGTGGTCGCTCTCGATCATGAAACCATGATGAAAGAGGCCGATATTCTGCGCGCAGTGGCGGATAATGTGGCTATCAAAGTGCCTTTGACAATTGATGGCCTCAAAACCTGCAAAAAGCTGAGTGATGATGGCTGTCAGGTCAATGTAACACTTTGCTTCTCTGCCAATCAGGCGCTTTTGGCCGCTAAAGCGGGGGCCGCCTTTATCTCTCCATTTGTTGGGCGTCATGATGATAATGGCCTTGATGGCATGCGTCTGATTGAAGATATCCGCCTGATTTATGACAATTATCTTTTTGATACAGAGATTCTGGTCGCGTCCATCCGCAACCCCATTCATGTGCTGGAATCAGCGCGTATTGGTGCAGACGTTGCCACAATGCCGCCAAACGTTATTCGCGGGCTCTTCAAGCATGTGCTGACTGATAAGGGCATTGAGGGCTTTATGGCAGACTGGGCCAAAACCGGTCAGACAATCACCTGATTGCTGCTTACAAAAATAATGGTGTGGCTGCCGCTAAGCAGTCACACCATAAAATTCTTCCAAAATATTATCAGTTATCGAAACTGCGCGGCGCTGCGGAGATGATAGCAAAGCCGCTTGTGCGCACTTCCTGAACCTCAAGCATACGTTCCGCAACGCCATTACGGCCAAAGCGGAAAGCGCCATCCAAACCAACAAAGCCGCCTGAGTCGCGCAATCTGTCGATAGGGAAGGGTGTGTTCACTTCCCAGTTCCTCGCGATGCGGAAGGTCAGCAGCACACTGTCATAGCCAAGGCTGGAAAGCCGAAATGGCGATGTGCTGAAACGCTCGCGATATTTGGTCGCATATTGTTTATATAATCCGTCCGAAACACTGGCAAACCATGCGCCACGCGCAGAAGGTGCGCCTTGAAGGTTATTGTCAGTGTTCCACAATTCTGTGCCCAATATACGTGCATCTGGGCCGCTGCTCTGCCGGATAAGCGGAATAGCGCGAATCGCTGTCTGACCGCTGTCCGCGATCAGCAGGGCATCATAATTTTGTGCATTGCGCATTTTATTGATGGCTGAACGCAGCGATGCGCCTGTGCGGTTATAGCTTTCCATTCTGACGACTGAACCGCCCGAATTGTTAACCGCCCGCAGCAAGGCAGAAGCAGAGCGTTGGCCATAAACGCCTTCTGGTGTAAGGCCAGCAAAGCGTGAAAGCCCTTGCGACCGTGCATAAGCAACGACCCGTTCAACAGACTGATCCGGCACAAAACCCATGATAAAGGTATTGGTGCCGGCAACACTCACATCATTGGAATAGCTGATAATAGGTACGCCGGCAGGTCTGGCCACGCGTGATGCCGCGCGGACATTATCTGCCAATAAGGGGCCGAGTATGAGGCTATTGCCATCTGCAATGGCCTGTCTTGCAGCGGCACCAGCGCCTTTGGCGGTGTCATAACGGGTTATGCGAATATTATCGGCCTTGGTATCAAGCAGAGCTAATGTCGTTGCGTTCGCCAGAGAGAGGCCAATATTGGAATTTGATCCAGTCAATGGCAACAAAAGTGCGATCCGGTGGCGCTGATTGTCTGCTGCCACCACATTGTCGATGGGCTGCTCGCCAGTATCGGGCGCTTCAACAGGCGTTTCAGATGTGCGCGGCCCATCGCCAGATGGTATTATCGATTTACAGCCTGCCAGTGCCAGCAACATGGTTGCGGCAATTGCCAAACGTCCTTTACGGCTCCAGCCAGAGATTTTCACTTGTTCGTTCCCCACCTTATGGTCCATGCCCCAAACTTATTGCGTCATTGGTGACTTATGAATCATGAACTTGAACCCGGTCTGTACATTGTTGCGACCCCAATCGGCAACCTTTCTGATATTAGTGGACGCGCAATTGCGACGCTTCGCGATGTAAAATTTATCGCATGTGAGGATAGCCGGGTGACTGGCAAGCTTTTGCGGCACATTGACGTCACGACGCCAACATTGCGATATAATGATCATAGCAAGGTCGCAGATCGCGAAAATTTGCTGGCTTTGGCCAGTGAACACGCCATCGCTTTGGTTAGTGATGCGGGTACGCCGCTTATCAGTGATCCCGGGTTTAAGCTGGTGCGGGCGGCACGTGAAGCGGGCGTACATATTCATGCTGTACCTGGGGCAAGCGCCTTCGTAACTGCTTTGGTTTTATCGGGCATTCCTAGTGATCGTTTCTTATTTGCTGGCTTTTTGCCCAACAAAACAAAAGCCAGAAGTGATGAGTTGCAGCAATATAATGCCCTTAATGCAACGCTGATATTTTACGAATCTGCGCAGCGGCTTGGTGACGCTCTTGCCGCCATGGCCGATCTGTGGCCAAGGCGTGAAGCCGCGGTAGTGCGGGAAATTACCAAGAAATTTGAAGAATGCCGCAACGGGACTTTGGCCGAACTTGCTGAATATTATGGCCAGAACAGCGTGAAGGGTGAGATTTGTATCATTGTCGGTCCGCCTATTGTGGTTGCGGCAAAGGCTGACGATGAAGCGGTGCAAAAGGCACTGGCTGAGGCACTCAATAATATGCCCACTGGCAAGGCAGCGTCGCACGTTGCGCAGCTTTTCGGCCTTGATCGTAAATCGCTTTATGATGCGGCTTTGACCATCAAAAAGGGTTTGTAATGCCCGGCCATGGACGCCGTCAGCATGCCGAAAAACAAGGCAGACGCGGCGAAGCGCTTGCGGCATTCTATTTGATGATGAAAGGGTGGCGGATTGTCGGGCGCAGAGTGAAAACCCGCCGCGGTGAGATTGATCTTATCGCAAAACGCTTCGGCACCGTGGCCTTTGTGGAGGTAAAACGGCGAAGCAGTGCAGCAGCTCTGCGCGATGCTATAGACCATCATCGGCTGAAAAGGGTGGCGGCGGCTGCCAGGTCAGTAGCGCATCTTTATGCAAGGAAAGGCGAAAGCGTGTCCATTGATGTAATATTGGTTGCACCGCGCCGCTGGCCGCGCCATCTGGTGAATGTCTGGCATGATGGCCATTAGATCAGGTGCCAAATCACTATGTTTTGCGGAGAGAATAAAATGGCATTGCGCGTTGCAGTACAGATGGACCCCATTGAAAGCGTTAATATTCAAGGCGATTCCAGCTTTGCATTGATGCTGGCCGCACAGGCCCGCGGACATGTGCTTTTCCATTATGATGTTGAAACCCTGACCTATGAGGCTGGCCGTGTGCGCGCTAAGGCCCATCCAGTAACAGTACAAAAGGTGCAGGGCGACCATTTCACCAAAGGCGATGCTGTCACACTCGATCTGGGCCGCGATATTGACGTCATTTTGATGCGACAGGATCCGCCTTTTGATCTGGGCTATATCACCGCAACCCATTTGCTGGAGCGATTAGCCGGCGAAACATTGGTGATTAATGACCCCGCATCAGTGCGCAATGCGCCTGAAAAGGTGTTTGTGCTGGATTATGCGGAGTTTATGCCACCAACGCTCATCACGCGCTCGCTAGAAGAAGTGCGCGATTTTCAGGCAAAGCATGGCGCTCTGGTGGTCAAACCGCTGCATGGCAATGGCGGAAAAGCGATCTTTCAAGTGCCTGCCGATGGCAGCAACCTCTCCGCATTGATGGAAATGTTTAACCTGACCTGGCCTGAGCCGCATATGGTGCAACCCTTCCTGCCCGAGGTGCAAGAAGGTGATAAGCGCATCGTTCTGGTTAATGGTGAAGTGGTCGGCGCGATCAATCGTAAGCCTGGGGAAGGGGAGTTTCGCTCCAATCTGGCGCAAGGCGGCTATGCAGAAGCCACAAAATTGACGCCAAGAGAGCAGGAAATCTGCGACGCCATGGGCCCTGAACTTAAAAAACGCGGATTGGTCTTTGTGGGCATCGATGTCATTGGTGGCAAATGGTTGACCGAAATAAATGTGACATCGCCCACCGGAATAGTCGCCATTGATAATTTTGATGGTGTGGACTGCGGCGCGATGATCTGGGATGCGATAGAATCTAAGTTATAATTTTTAATCAAGCCCTTGGATGCGCATTTTCATAGACATCCAGAAGTTGCGCCGCATCCACTTTTGTATAAATTTGTGTCGAACTAAGGCTGCTATGGCCGAGCAGCTCTTGCAGGCTGCGTAAATCTGCTCCTGCGCCCAGTAAGTGCGTGGCAAAACTGTGTCGCAGAGCATGGGGGCTGGTGCCATCTGGCAGGCCGAGCGCAGTGCGTGCCGCTTGCATTGCGCGCCTTATGATCGCTGGGTTCAACCGGCCACCACGCGCGCCGCGAAATAATGGACCGGTTGTATCGATAAATGGGCATTGCTCGGCATAGTCATGAATAGCATCGCGTACAGTATCCAATAAAGGAACAACGCGTTGCTTATTGCCTTTGCCAGTCAGAACCAGCGTTTCGCCAAGGGGCAAGGCATCGCCATTAAGGGAGAGCGCTTCACTAATCCGCAACCCAGCGCCGTATAGCAACAACAGCAAAGCCCAGTCTCTCGCTTGTAACCATGGTTCATCGTGTAAATCACGCACGGCGCCCGCTAAGAGCATGACGGCATCGGGGGTGACAGCGCGCGGCAATGTTCGCTTCAGCCTTGGGCCACGCGGCATAGGTTTAGCTTTTGGGGGTTTGTGACCCGACAATTCACATTGCTTTGCGGCAAAGGCTACGAAATTGCGGATTACGGATAGTTCACGTGCAATGCTGCGATTGCCTATGCCGTCCATCCTGCGTGACGCCAGGAAGCTGCGGATCTGTTGCGGTGACAAAGCGGCTATGCTTTGCCAGTCTGATAATGACGGCACGCCTTCCATAAGTCTTTGCGCCGTAGCGACATAAGCACGCACAGTATGTGGTGACCTGCGCTTGTCACGCTGCAAATGCTCTTGCCAGCGGGTGATAACCATGGATTGGCTCATGTGAACAGCCTAACAGCCTTTATAGGATTAGACCATAGTTTGCGGGCTGAAGCGCAATATCTGCGCTAAGATTCCATCCAGCAATAACCTGCTTTCATCATTTATGTTCAATATATTGTCATTGAAAGTGCAGATATTTTGAGAGGTCAATATAGCAAGGCTTTTCATATCGATAATATTCTCGCTCGCAAGCTGGAAGCGCTGCTCTAAAGCATGTAAATCAATGCCTTCCATCAACCGTAATCCCATTAAGACAGCCTCTTGCGCGGCCTCTATTGGCGTCAATAGATTTTCAACCTTCATACCATGCTGGTTGCGCTCAATGGCGGAGAGATAATTTTCCGGTTTTTTATGACGCTCGGTTGCCATGCCGCCACGCCGCCCATGTGCGCCAGGGCCAATGCCAGCATAGTCACCATAACGCCAATAGGTCAGATTGTGGCGGCTTTGCTGCTGTGATGCGGCATAATTGCTGATTTCATAGGCATTAAGGCCGGCTGCCTGCGTTTGCTGAGCGGTTGCAAGATAGAAATCAGCGGCGCGTTCATCATCTATCGGCGCAAAAACATTACGACGTACATCGCTGGCAAAGCGGGTATTGGACTCTATAGTAAGTTGATAGAGCGATAAATGCCCCGTTCCAAACGCCAGTGCCTTGGCGAGCATGGTCTGCCAGTCTTCCAATGACTGTTCGGGCAGAGCGTAAATCAGGTCAAAGGTAACGCGCCCAAAGTGCGTCTGCGCAGTATCCAGTGCGGCCAATCCCTCTTTTGCCGAGTGGGCTCGGCCCAAAAAGCTGAGTTCAGCATCATCAAAGCTCTGCATTCCCAAGGAAACGCGGTTGACGCCAGCCTGTGCAAGGTCAGCAAAGCGAGCGGCCTCAACCGAAGATGGATTGGCCTCTAATGTAATTTCTATATCATCAGAAAAGCGCCAATAACGCGCCGCTTGCTCAATGATGTCGCTCACCAGTTCGGGGGGCATCAGACTGGGCGTTCCGCCACCAAAAAAGATGCTAGTGAGCGTTCGATCGGGCAGCAAAGCCGCTTCATGCGCCATATCGGCCAATAATGCATGACGCCATGACGTTATATCTATTTGGTCACGAACATGGCTGTTAAAGTCACAATAAGGGCATTTTGACACGCAAAAGGGCCAATGGACATACAGCGCCAAATTGTCGCTTTGTGCTGCTTGCATTTGCGTAACGTTCATATTTGTTGGTGTAGATATGGACATATGAAACGCGCTCTTATCCTTTTGGCCGCTCTTACGCCAGTAATGCTTGGCTGTATTCCCGCCGGTAATCCCACTGCTGAGGCAAGCACAGCTAGCCGCTCACCGTCCCAGTCGCCGCCAATTATACAATCCGCCTATGACGGCAGTGATGCACGGCGCAGTGATAGCGCATTGAAGCAATCAATGATGACGCGTCATAATGCCGCTCGTCGCGCCGTCAATGCCTCGCCTTTGGTTTGGGATAGCGCGCTGGTTGTATCAGCAAAGACCTATGCAGACACTTTAGCGCGTACCGGCCGCTTTCAGCATGACCCCGCCAATGGCGGCTATAATGCTGAAGGAGAAAATCTATGGATGGGCACGCGCAGTGCCTTTTCCTATGATGAGATGGTCAATGCCTGGATTGATGAGCGCAAAGACTATAAAAATGGCATATTTCCCAACAATAGCCGCACCGGCAATTGGGGTGATGTCGGCCATTACACCCAAATTATTTGGCCAAGTACCATGAAAGTCGGCTGCGCACTCTCCAGCAATCGGCAAAATGACTATCTGGTCTGTCGCTATAGCCCCGGCGGCAATATTGTCGGCCGCGACCCGCTAAAGGGTTGAGCTGGGCCAATATATGTCAGTCTAAAATACCGTAGCGACCAATTTGGCAAAAGCCGCCGCACGGTGATCATATTCCAACTTATGTTCCGGGCCCAACTCGGCATAGCTTTGCTCAAAACCTTGAGGCACAAAGACCGGATCATAGCCAAAACCCAAGGTTCCACGAGGTGGCCATGTCAGATGACCCTGAGCGCGGCCTTCAACGACTAATTGCTCACCATCGGGCCAGACCAAGGCAAGGGTTGATACAAAATAGGCGCTGCGGTCCGCATCCGGCCCCAATTCCGCCAATTTGCCCTCTACCTTACCCATCGCCAGATACCAGTCACGGCCCGGGCCACCCAATGCGCCAGCCTCAAATGGCTGTCGTTCAGCCCAATCCGCAGTATAAACACCGGGCGCACCGCTCAGAGCCGCAACACATAGCCCACTATCATCCGCTAATGCGACACATCCGGTCGCGTCACAGGCTGATTGTGCCTTGATCAGTGCATTTTCGGCAAAGGTCGTGCCTGTTTCATCCGGCTCATCCAGTCCCAAATCACCTGCTGCCTCGGTCGTCATGCCATATGGCGCCAATAAGGCATCAATCTCTGCCAGCTTGCCCTTATTGTGGGTGGCGATGATCAGGCGGCCAGGTGTGAGTTTGCGCTGGGTCATATTTCTCTCATGCCGTCATACCGGAATCCCTCTAGCATGACGGCATATTGGCTGGTGATTAATGTGTTGCTTTTTCTTGGGCGGCAAAAATATCCGTGCAGCCCATGCGTGCAAGGCGCAACAATCGCAGCAACGCTTCCTCATCATAGGTCGCGCCTTCGGCTGTCGCTTGCACTTCTGCGATATTACCATCGCCTATCAATACAAAATTGGCGTCAGCATCGGCATTGCTGTCTTCATCATAATCCAGATCGAGAACCGGCGTGCCTTTGAAAATACCGCAGCTAATGGCGGCAATTTTTTGTGTGATAGGGTCTTTGTCGATTAGCTTCTGGTCAAGTAATGTATTGACGGCAAGGCGGAGCGCCACCCATGCCCCAGAAATAGATGCGGTGCGGGTGCCACCATCAGCCTGAATGACGTCGCAATCCAATGTGATCTGTCGCTCACCTAAGGCTTTCAAATCTACGACTGCACGTAAGGAACGTCCAATAAGGCGCTGAATTTCTTGCGTTCTGCCAGATTGCTTGCCTCGCGCGGCTTCGCGTGAACTGCGGGTATGCGTAGAGCGTGGCAGCATGGAATATTCACCAGTAACCCAGCCTTCGCCCTTGCCGCGCAACCAGGGCGGGATACGCTCTTCAATACTGGCCGTGCACAAGACTTTGGTATGGCCAAAGCTGATCAGGCAAGACCCTTCCGCATGTTTGGTATAGCCGGTTTCAATAGTGATTTCGCGCATTTCGTCGGGCGCGCGGCCTGATGGGCGGGTAGACATTGGGTGATTCTCCTGATGATGGGTCTTGGCGCAGTGCGTTATAATAAGTCGCCTTGCCTGACCAGCCGATTTATTGTCGCTTGCTTTGTCATTGATGCTGATTAGCTGGCTGTAGAACTTGAGCAATGACCTGACACACTCTAGATAATGCCCATGACAGAGACACCATTGCATGATCTTGATAGCCGTACACGTGATATCTTCCGTGTCGTTGTCGAAAACTTTATTGAAAGCGGCAGCCCTGTCGGATCGCGCACTATCTCTAAAAATTCTGACGTCAATCTGTCACCGGCGTCAATTCGCAATGTTATGCAAGACCTTGAAGAGGTTGGATTATTAGCCGCTCCGCACACAAGTGCAGGGCGTATGCCCACGGAATTGGGGTTGCGGCTGTTTGTTGATGGCATGATGCAGGTTGCCGAGCCCAGCGCTGAGGAACAGCAGATTATATCGCGGCAAATGGTGGGTGATGGACCGATACAGGATGCTCTGGCTGCTGCGACTACAGCCTTGTCTGGCCTGTCCGCCTGTGCAGGTGTGGTCATGGTGCCGCAACGTGAACCTATATTGCGTCAATGCAGTTTCGTGCGGCTGTCCGACTATCAAATATTGGCGGTTATTGTCGATCAAGACGGCAGCGTTGAAAACCGTATCCTGCATGTCGATGCGCCTTTGCCTGCATCTGCCTTGGAGCAAGCGGCCAATTTTATTACAGCCAATTTTGCTGGACGGAGCCTGTCGGAAGCCAAATCGGCGATGCTGGACGAGATTATGAAGGAGCGCCGCGCAATTGATGCGGTCAGCGCTGACTTAGTGGCCAAAGGCATTGCCATCTGGTCGGAAGATAGCAGCGAACGGCCTGTGCTTATCGTGCGCGGTCAGGCAAATTTGCTAGATAATGAGGCCGTGGCTGATCTGGAACGTGTTCGCAAATTGCTGGGTGAATTGGAGGAAATGCAGGAGATAGCGGGTTTGTTGCAAACCGCCCGTGAAGCAAAATCAACACGAATTTTCATTGGCGCAGAGAATAAATTGTTTTCGCTTTCCGGTTCGTCTGTGATAGCCGCGCCCTACAGGGATGGGGAAGGGCGCGTTGTTGGCGTTGTCGGCGTTATTGGGCCGACAAGGTTGAACTATGCCCGTGTCGTACCCATGGTGGATTTCACAGCACGCAGTCTGACAAGCCTGCTAAAATAATGCTTAGAAAGTTTTGACGAGAGACAATGACAGAGAACGACAAAGATACACAATCAGACGCAACCATGGATGCGGAAGCCGCTAAAGAGATGGAAGGCGTTCCAGAGGAATTGCGCGATACCGGCGATTGTGCAGCAGATGCAGCCGATGAAGAGGCTGATAAAATCGCTGCGCTGGAGACGGAGCTGGCAGAAGCCAAGCAGCAGGCCCTATATGCACACGCCGAAACGCAAAATGTACGGCGGCGTATGGAAAAAGAAGCGCAGGATGCGCGCAATTATGCCGCTACTGGCTTTGCCCGCGATATTCTTTCTGTGTCAGACAATTTGGCACGAGCGCTGGAAGCAATCCCTGAAGAACTGCGTGAAGATGAAAAGTGGAAGGGTCTGGTCAACGGTTTGTTGGCAACAGGCCGTGAACTGGAAACCGTTTTCACCAAGCATAATATCACTCGCATTCCAGCCATGCATTTGCCGCTAGACCCCAATCAACACCAAGCAATGGTCGAAATCCCGACCGATGAGCATGAGCCAGGCATTGTGGTGCAGGAGATGCAGACCGGTTATATGATTAAAGACCGTTTGTTACGCGCAGCCTATGTCGGGGTCGCGAAAAAGCCGGAATAAATATTATCGGGCGCTTGGGACCAAATCCAAGCGTCCGCGCATCATCCAGCGCGTAACCATCAGCACGGCAACCACCGATAATCCGGCAGCTAGGCCTGTCCATAGGCCTACGCCGCGCCATCCTGCGCTAAAGCTAAGCCATGCGCCGACGCCTATGCCGATTCCCCAATAGCCAAAGGCGGCGATAAACATCGGCACACGTGTGTCATGCAGTCCGCGCAGCATGCCCATACCCACAACCTGCGCGCCATCAACAATTTGGAAAATGGCAGCGATAAAAAGGAATTCTATCGCCAGCGCCAATACGGCGTCTGCATCAGCATTGTTTCGATCAAGAAACAGGCTGGCAAGCTGGCTAGGGAAGGCCAGAATAAACAGCGCCATTAAGACCATGAAGCCTGTGCCTAGGTAAAAACCGGTCCAGCCCGCACGCGTAATCATGACACTGTCTTTGCGGCCATAGCCTATGCCAACGCGTACCGTGGCCGCCTGACCAAGCCCCATGGGCACCATGAAGCTAAGAGATGCAATTTGAATAGCGATGGCATGAGCGGCAATGGAAATGGTATCGAGCCAGCCCATGAGCAATGCGGCAATGCTGAATACGCCGCCTTCCAAGCCAAATGTCACGGCTATAGGCAGACCCAAAGCCCAAGTCTGGCGGAAACGGGGCCAGTCTGCTCGCCAGAAATTGCCCAGCAGGTGGTAGCGCCGAAATTGCTTATCGCGCCCGATCACCACCATCATGGCAATGAACATGGCGCTGTTGCTAAAGATTGAGGCAAAACCTGCACCCACTACTCCAAGGGCGGGAAAGCCGTAATTGCCAAAGATCAGCAGATAGTTGACCATAATGTTGACCAACACCCCGCCAATACCGATCACTAGCGACCAGATAGGCCGCTCCAGTGCCGATAGGAAGTTACGCGCTATGATGAGCAACAGGAAGGGCAGCACAGAGAACATATAGGTGCGCACATAATCCTGCGCGATAGAGGCAATCTCTGGCTTTTGACCCAGCAGAACCAGCCAATATTCCGTCCACCACAGTACCAACCATATGGGCACCATAATAGAAATAGCCACCCAGCAGGATTGGCGGAATGTGCGCCGTACATCGCGTACGGAGTTAGGTTTGCGACCTATCTCACTGGCCATCATCGGTGCAGAAGCTGTCACCAGCCCCATGCAAAAAATTGCAGCGACCATATTGAAGTTAAAACCAATGGACGCACCAGCAAGGTCTGCCGCGCCCAACCAGCCGATCATTAATACATCGCTTGCGCCGATAAGCGCCATGGTCAAATTGGTCAGTACCAATGGCCATGCAAGCGCCACCATAGCGCGCAGCTCATGCCGCCAGCTTTTGGGTTCCCTATTTTCGGGTAATGGGCCGGTTTGCGACTCATTTTCATATGATAGCTCGGATGCCATAAAGAGCGGATACGCTACTATGTCACAATTGAAAGCCCAATTTACGGGCTATGCCTATGCTGGCAGATTGCCTGTCTACCAAGGAGTGAAAGGTAATAATCCTGCATATTGATCAAGATCAGGGGCTCCGGCCACAGTTCCGCCCTCACGCAACATATAGGCATGACGAACAATTTCTGCCTGCTGCTCAAGACCATAGCGTTCGAGTGTCCATCCGGGCTTTAAGCTATAGTCATAGCGGCAAAAGGCATGGCGTTTAAGCGGCAGGAAGATGCCTTTCTGATATTGCCAGACATGCACCAGTTCATGCACGAACAGACCGCGCAGGGCCAGATGTGCGGTGCTGTAATCATCCATCCACAATGTGCTGCGCGGGTGAAAATGGATATTGCCCGTAGGCGCCATGACCGTTTTGCGCGGTTGAAATGGAAACCATTTGCTGCGGCATATTTGCGTTTTGTCGCAGTCTATCGCATCGCCAAACACAGAATGGGTTATTGCGACTTCACCATCAGTCATAGCTCTGCGCATAGAATTAACCGCCGTTCGCTGCGTTGCCAATGGATTTGGTCGCGGCATCAACCGTCAATGTTTCGCCATTATCAAAGCGCAAGGTCATAGTCACTTGCTGTTGCGGCTTCACATCCTTCAAACCAAATATCATCGCATGTTTGCCGCCTGGCGAAAATGTTAGTGTTTGCCCGGATTTAATAGGAAACGCATTGGCCGAGTTCATTCTGGTGACACCATCTTCCGAGATTGTTTCGTGCAACATCACTCTCTCTGCGCCAGGAACTTCAACATCGGTCAAAACGGTATTGATACCTTCGGACTCCAATATGAAATATGCAGCTGCAGGCCTGCCCGACACTGGGGAGAGGACAATTTGCGCGTCAGAGACGATCAGCTCTTTTGTATTTTCTTGTTGATCTGACTGGCAGGAACACAAGACAGTAGCCGACAGGACCAAAGCGGGAATGTTGAAATGTTTCACTATTATTCTCTCATAATGGGGCAGTAAGGGAAAAATCTCTTTCACCCTAATTATCAGTAGCACTTGTGCCAAGCAAAACTGCTCCTATATCGCGATTGGGAAGGGCAGGCTTGTCGTTACGACAGGCCTATCTTGTTATATCTAAATGAGATTGAGGATCTTATGGCAAAAGTTATTGGTATCGACCTTGGTACAACCAATTCATGTGTCGCTGTTATGGACGGTGACAAACCCAAGGTTATTGAAAATTCTGAAGGTGCGCGGACAACGCCATCTATCGTAGCCTTCACCAAAGATGGTGAGCGTCTGATTGGACAACCTGCCAAGCGGCAGGCTGTAACCAACCCGGATAATACAATCTTTGCGGTGAAGCGTCTTATCGGGCGCCGGTTTGATGACCCGTTGACCAAGAAAGATATGGAACTTGTTCCATACACCATCGCCAAAGGCGCAAATGGTGACGCTTGGGTGAAAGCCGGTGGCGAGGATTATAGCCCGTCACAAATTTCTGCTTACACGCTGCAGAAAATGAAAGAGACAGCAGAGGGCTATTTGGGCGAGACAGTGACCCAAGCGGTTATTACTGTTCCTGCTTATTTTAACGATGCTCAGCGTCAGGCGACCAAAGATGCAGGCAAAATTGCCGGTCTTGAGGTTCTGCGAATCATCAACGAGCCTACAGCGGCTGCTTTGGCTTATGGTCTGGACAAAAATGACGGCAAAACCATTGCTGTTTATGACCTTGGCGGCGGTACGTTCGATATTTCGATTTTGGAAATCGGCGATGGCGTCTTTGAAGTGAAAGCCACAAATGGCGATACCTTCCTTGGCGGCGAAGATTTCGACTCCAAAGTCGTAAAGTTTTTGGCTGAAGAATTTCAAAAAGCTGAAGGCATCGATCTTACAAAAGACAAACTGGCTTTGCAGCGTTTAAAGGAAGCTGCGGAGAAAGCCAAAATTGAATTGTCATCGGCACAAACAACCGAAGTCAATTTGCCTTTCATCACAGCCGATCAAAACGGTCCTAAGCACTTGGTGAAAACCATTAGCCGGTCCGATCTTGAAAAAATGGTTGCTGACTTGATTAAGCGGACGCTTGATCCATGCAAAAAGGCGCTGACCGATGCTGGTATTTCTGCCAGTGAAATTGACGATGTCGTCATGGTTGGCGGTATGACTCGCATGCCAAAAGTCCGCGAAGTTGTGAAAGACTTTTTTGGCAAAGAACCGCATACTGGTGTGAACCCTGATGAAGTGGTCGCCATGGGTGCTGCTATTCAGGCCGGCGTTTTGCAAGGTGATGTTAAAGATGTCTTGCTGCTAGACGTGACGCCATTGTCACTCGGTATCGAAACTCTGGGGGGTGTTTTCACCCGCATGATCGATCGCAACACAACCATCCCGTCGAAAAAATCGCAAACCTATTCGACGGCTGATGATAATCAGCAGGCCGTGACCATCAAGGTGTTCCAAGGCGAGCGCGAAATGGCAGCTGATAATAAGCTGTTGGGCAATTTCGATCTGTTAGGCATTCCGCCTGCACCGCGCGGTGTTCCGCAAATCGAAGTGACCTTCGATATTGATGCCAATGGTATTGTGAACGTTTCTGCCAAAGACAAAGGCACAGGCAAAGAGCAGACCATTAAGATTCAGGCATCGGGCGGTCTTTCAGATGATGATATCGAGCAAATGGTTCAGGACGCAGAGAAATTTGCTGAAGAGGACAAGCAGCGCCGTGAAGCCGCCGAGGTCAAGAACAATGCAGAAAGCCTTGTTCACCAGACCGAGAAGCAGTTGAGCGAACATGGTGATAAGATTGATGATGCTCTGAAATCAGAAATCGAAGCTGCTATTGCTGAAACCAAAGCTGCTGTTGAAGCCGAAGATGGCGAGGCAATGAAGGCCAAAACCGAAGCTTTGGGACAGATTGCCATGAAGCTGGGTCAGGCCATTTACGAGCAGGAACAAGCGGCTGGCGGTCCAAGCGAAGCCCCGGAAGCAGCTCAGGATACGGCGAATGACGATGTTGTTGATGCCGAATTCTCTGAAGTTGATGACGATGAGGACAATAAGGCAGCGAGCTAATCGTTGACCTATGCCACTTTGCGGAACGATCTGACACTATCTGTCATATTGTTCCGCACGGGCATATTGTTTTTATCTCACCGCATGATGCGTCAGGAAATTCACTGATATGGTTGCTGAGACTGACTTTTATGATTTGCTGGGCGTCGATCCCTCTGCGGATGAGCGTGAGCTGAAATCTGCTTATCGTAAGATGGCGATGAAATATCACCCGGACCGCAATCCCGGTGATGCAGATTCCGAAGCAAGATTTAAGGCTGTTGGTGCAGCCTATGAATGCCTGAAAGACCCACAAAAGCGTGCGGCCTATGATCGTTATGGTAAGGCTGCCTTTGAAGAAGGCGGTTTTGGCGGTGGTGGACGCGGCGGCCCTGAAGGTTTTTCCGACATTGGCGATATTTTTGACACCATATTTGGCGGTGGTTTTGGCGGCGGCGGGCGCCGTGGTCCGGCACGTGGTGCTGATTTGCGTTATGATCTGGAGATTTCTCTGGAAGATGCATTTCATGGCAAATCAACCGAAATACATGTCGAGGTCGCTGCACAATGCGGAACCTGTGATGGCAGCGGGGCAAGCCCTGGAACCAGCAGCCGCAAATGCAATCTGTGTTCCGGCACGGGCAAAATGCGTGCGCAGCAAGGGTTTTTCGTGGTTGAGCGGACATGCCCAAATTGTCATGGCCGCGGTGATGTTATTGAAAGCCCATGCGGTGATTGCCGGGGCGAGGGGCGAATTGATGAAGCGCAGACGCTAAAAGTCGATATTCCTGCCGGTGTTGATAATGGCACCCGCATTCGTCTGAGCGGTAAAGGTGAAGCAGGCCCGCGCGGCGCATCGCCCGGGGACATGTATATTTTTATCCATGTTACCAAACACAGTATTTTTGAGCGTGAAGGCTCATCACTTTTTGCTCGTGTTCCAATCAGTTTCACTAAGGCTGCCTTGGGTTGTGACATCACTATCCCAGGGATGGATGGCAAGGAAACCAAGATTTCGATCCCTGCCGGCATTCAGTCCGGTAAGCAATTGAGCCAACGCGGCGCAGGCATGCCTGTTTTGCAAGGACGTGGGCGCGGCGATCTGGTCGTGCAAATTGATGTTGAAACACCAACCAAATTGAGCGCGCGGCAGAAAGAATTACTGCGTGATTTCCAAGAAACGGAAACGGGTGACGAATGCCCAAATTCGCGTGGTTTCTTTGATAAGTTGCGCGATATTATCAGCTAGTAACAACAGGTTGAGGCCCGCTAATCCAAGGCTTTTGATATGACTGCGTAATGACATTGCCTCTTTCGCGCTGCGATAAATATGGTATTGGACACCGATTATATCAGGAGACCA
The DNA here is from genome assembly GCA_947503245.1 of uncultured Sphingomonadaceae bacterium. Taxonomy (GTDB): domain Bacteria; phylum Pseudomonadota; class Alphaproteobacteria; order Sphingomonadales; family Sphingomonadaceae; genus Alterisphingorhabdus. The sequence goes on along the minus strand of CANNCV010000002.1, from coordinate 17,513 downwards.
TGATGATGCTTCCCCAATCACTACGTCCGCTTTTGGCTGCAACCGCTCTTGCTGCTGTGGCTATTCCTTTATCAGGTTGCACCAGCGGCAATGCGCAAAATGCCAATCGTTTTGATGCTGTTGAAATCAAAACCGAAAAGTTGAGCGAAGGTGTTGCAGTATTGTTCGGCGCAGGCGGCAATATCGGCGTAAGTCATGGTGAGGACGGTACAATTCTGATTGACGATCAGTTTGAAGATCTGAGCGAGAAAATTCAAAATGCAGTTGCTGCCTTGGGTGCCAGCGAAGCAAGCTATGTGATCAATACCCATTGGCATGGTGATCATAGCGGCGGGAATGAGAATTTCGGTAATGCGGGCGCCACAATTTTGGCGCATGATAATGTTCGTGTTCGTATGTTGGGTGAACAGACCTCCGGCCGCGGTAACAACCCGGCTTCAGCCAAAGTTGCTTTGCCATCAGTAACTTATGCCGATGGTATAAAACTGTTTATGAATAATGACGAGATCCATGTGATCCATATTCCGACAGGGCATACGGATGGCGATTCAATCATCTTTTTCAAAAAAGCCAATGTCATCCATATGGGCGATACCTTCTTCAATAAGGTGACATTGCCATTTATTGATTTGAACAGTGGCGGTAACGCGAAAGGCATTTTGGCATCGGCTGAAAAAGCATTGTCTCTTGCGGATGATAATACGAAAATCATTCCCGGGCATGGCCCCGTTGCCACACGTGCCGATTTGGTCGCCTATCGTGATCTGGTCGCAAACACTATCGATAAGGTTCAGAAAGCCATCGACGCTGGCCAAACGCTGGAACAAGTTCAAGCTCAGGACTTATTGAAAGACGTTGATGTCAACAAAGAAGGGTTTATCAAGCCCGATGCCTTTATTGGTTTTGTTTATGAAAGTCTGAAAAGCGCATAAAATCGCGAGCACTTCAATTGTGCAAACCTTCAGCGAATGACTGTTCAACCTCGCCGCGTATCTTGGTGATCAGTCTTTTGCTCAGTGGCAATCTTTCCTGTTCCTCGTCCAAAATGGCGAGGAACATGGATTTCTTATAATGGCGTATGCGCTTTTCCGCCATTTGCGACTCACCATCCAAAGTCGATACGACCAGATCAATCATTCTTTCAGCACCGTGTAAGCGGCCCCAAATATAGTCGTTTTCGCGGTAACTGCGGCTAAAAAACGCGCCGAAACTGTTAAATTCAATGCCGCGCAAAGTCGCGTCAGCACGGCCCTTGCGGATAGATTGCGCATCATCAGGTGAAATACGGTCGACTTTAATTGGGTCAAATTCGTCCATGCCTTCCCCTTGTAACAAAGGCAAAGTGGCAATGTCGTAAAATGGGAAACCCAGATAGGCCAGCAGAAGCTCGCGCCGCTCCTGTTTTGGCAATAAGCTTAAAGCCTCGCTTAATTTTGTATCAATGACAGTATCAATGTCACGCAAGCTGCGTGCTTTGCCAAGGCGCTCCAGAGCAAGACGCGGATTCTCTAGCGCAATTGCGGCGATATCAGCAAAATCTTCGCCATCTCTGCCGCGCCCTTCAACATCGAGATAGAGAGCGAGACAATTATAGATGGTGTCATGCATCGCAATGATAGTTTGATGCGGAGCTGATGATGATTTGGCAATATCGTTACCCAGCCGCCTTGCAAGAAAGCGCAGTCTTCTGACACGGAAACCCAGATCATGCTCACGGAAAAAGGCTATGGCCTCATCCGTTGCGCCGCCTTTTGCGTCGGCAAGGTGATTGAGACCCTGTCCTGAGAGATGCTCCCAAAATTTCTCTCTCATTTCATATTGGTACACCGCGCTAGGCTCCAGATATGCTCGGCGCAGCGATGCGACAATATCTTCAATAATGCCGTTTAATTTTAGCTGCCCATAAGCGGCATAGGTAAAGCCAGCCATATTGGCCGCTTTGGCCTGAGCTTTGTTGCGCCATTGGGAAAGCCGCTTGGGCGTAGGGCTATCGAGAAAAAATGTCCTGCCAAAGAGCTTATTCACAACGTCTTCGACATCGTCTCGCAGATTATCCGTGATTTGCAGCATGCGCCGTACACGGTTGCTGCGATCTTCAATCATTTCCAGATTGTCGCGGATGGGCTGTTCGCGCGGAATATCAGAAATCGCGCCAAAGATGGTCGAAAAGAAACCGGGCAAACGTTTTTTGCGCTCGGCTTTCTTCTTTGAACCATCATTCTCATCGACCTTGTCGCGTGGCTGATAAAAATCAGGCTTAGGGTCGATATAGACAACGCGGCGATCAACTTCGCGGTGTGCAGGTCGGTTCTTCAGTGCATCCATGGCCTGACCAAAAGGTGCGTTGGTCAATACGGCCCCATCGATCAAGACGGTTTCTTCACCTTCACCCGTTGCATATTGCCGCGGATAGGTCCGTTTTAAGAAGTTTTCCCGCCCCGGCCATTCGCGCTCTTTGGATTTTAGCAATTGGTCAATTTCATGCACGGTTAGCGGAGGGAAGGCGCCTGGAAAGCTCGCCGTAGCGCGCGCAGCAAAGGTCAATTCTGCGCTATCACCCAGAACATCGCTCTCGCCGCGCGTTGCCGTGAAACCTATGGTCAGCCTGTGCTCAGTCTCGACAACTTCGGAAGGGCTATTGAGGCGCATGCGCTCCAAATGGCCAAAAAAGTCTGTTACCGTCACATAAAGGTCAAGCGGTTGACCGGTCGGGAGCAATTTGGGCCCGCGCTCTGCTGCTTCCATCGCATCAAACGCATTATATAAAAGCCGGGAAAAGCCGACACCACTAAAGGGCGGGGCGAACCAGCGTGCGCGAATCAATCGCGACAATTTGGTTTTGACCTCGTTGCGTGTTTCCTTGGCAACGGTGCGCTCAACAGTGCCCCCGGGCCTAGACAAAGCAAGCCAGACAAGCGGCTGTGCCCAGAATTTGCTAAAGCGTGAAAATGGCCGGGCGTCAGGATCGAGCAAAATATCTATATCGGCGCAATCGAGCCACAGATCAGTCAATGGTTCCAGCGATTGCCCTGTTGCGATGGCTTGGGCAAGATATATGCCGTTAATACCGCCAGCGCTGGTCCCGGCAATAATGTCGGGCATGACACGCAATTTTAGCCGGTGTTCATTGGACAGTTCTTCAAGCAATTCGCGGTAAATGCCCTGACTGTGTGAAACACGCGGTTCATTGGCATGGAAATTCCGGCTAGCCCGCGTTAATCGCCAGATTTCTTTGGTGATGCCATGCATATAAACGGCCAAGCTGACGCCGCCATAACAGATAAGTGCAAGTCTGAGCTCTTTTTGACGCATGCCTTTTATTCGCGTGTTATGATCGATCTGGCAAGCTGGTTTTCTGAGTAACTGTCACAATGGAGATAAACAGGCGTGCAATGCCACTAAGACTTGCGTTCTCATTATGTTCTGTTAATTTACCACCATGGCGAAGTTAAAGAAAAAATATGTATGTCAGCAATGTGGTTGCACTGCTCCGCGTTGGCAGGGGCAATGTGCGGATTGCGGGGAATGGAATACCCTTATCGAGGAAGCGGGCGAGACTGTTTTCTCAGCCAAGCATGATTTGAGCCGTGGTGGCCGCAAAATCACATTGTCCAGACTGGATAGTGATATACCAACGCCGAAACGTATCGGCAGTCAGGTTGCGGAACTGGACCGTGTTCTGGGCGGCGGTATCGTCCCGGGTTCTGCGATCTTGATGGGCGGTGATCCGGGTATTGGCAAATCGACCTTGCTGTTACAGGCTGCCGCTGAAATGGCCCGTAAAGGCGGAAATATTGTTTATATTAGCGGAGAAGAAGCGGCCGACCAAGTGCGTCTGCGCGGCAAACGTCTTGGTTTGGCAGATGCGCCTATTCATCTGGCGGCGGCGACATCTGTGCGTGATATTCTCTCGACCCTACAGGCCGTTGATAATGTGCAGATGCTAGTCATTGATTCTATTCAAACGATGCATAGTGACCGGATTGAAGGTGCCCCAGGCACGGTCAGTCAGGTAAGGGCATCCGCGCAAGAATTGATCCGCTATGCCAAAGAAAGCGGCACGGCTTTGATGCTGGTCGGCCATGTCACCAAAGACGGAGCTATCGCTGGCCCGCGTGTGCTGGAACATATGGTTGACACTGTGCTGAGCTTTGAAGGCGAGCGCAGTCATCAATATCGGATTTTGCGCAGCATCAAAAACCGCTTTGGCGCGACTGATGAAATTGGCGTGTTCGCCATGGAAAGCGAAGGGTTAGTAGAGGTTGCTAATCCATCATCATTATTTTTGACTCAGCGGCAAAGTGATGTTCCCGGCGCAGTAGTCTTTCCAGCTTTGGAGGGGACAAGGCCGGTATTGGTTGAAATTCAGGCCCTCACTGTCAAACTGGCAAGCGGTGCTACGCCGCGCCGCGCTGTTGTTGGTTGGGATAATGGCCGTCTGGCGATGATATTGGCTGTTTTGGAAGCGCGGTGCGGTTTAAATTTCACAAGCTGCGAGGTGTATCTGAATATCGCTGGCGGTTACCGGGTGCAGGACCCCGCAGCCGATTTGGCGGTTGCTGCGGCATTGATATCTGCCTTGGCGGACAAACCTCTGCCCAATGATGCCATTTATTTTGGTGAGATCGCGCTTTCGGGGGAGGTGCGAGCAGTTGCGCATCAAAATATCCGCTTGCGTGAAGCCGGGAAATTGGGCTTTGCCAAAGCAGTTTCGCCCATTGCCAAAAGCGCCAACACATCATCAGCAACGGATAATGGCTCTGCAAATAGCCCTGTTTCGGTACAAATGATTGATCGTCTGGCAAAACTCGTTGACCATATATTTTCAAATGATTAGCGCATTAGCGTGACCATATTTGATATTGCCATTTTGATTTTGCTTGGTGGTCTGGGCGTGCTCGGTTTTGGCCGTGGGTTCGTCCAAGAGGCCTTGTCTCTATTTGCTTTTGCCGGAGCAACATTTGCTGTCGGCTATCTGCATGATGATGTTGCGCTCTATGTCGCCCCTTATGTGACAGGCGCCGGTGCGGCTTCTTTGCTGTCTTACGCTTTGATCTTTGCCATTACCTATCTGCTATTGCGCTTTATTGCCGGACGAATCGGCAAAGGGGTTCGCGATTCAGCATTGGGTCCCATTGATCGGGTCCTGGGCATGGGTTTCGGCATGGTCAAAGGCCTAATAATTGCAACCTTGGCATTCTTGCTCATCAATCTGGTCTATCAATTCGTATATGCCACGCGTGAAACGCCTGAATGGATAACCAGTGCGCGCACCTATCCTTTGCTCAATGCGTCCAGCAATGCCTTGGTCGAATATATTGATGAGCGCCGCGCCAGCGAAACAGATGCAGACGCAGCTGCGCAATGATTCTCATATTATGTGCGTCCCTATATGCGGATTGGCAGGTGTGTTGAGATGAGCGCGACCTTATATAGCCGGGAGCTTCTGCGCTGGTCTGCAGAGCTGTATAAATGGCCTATCGATGATGATGTTTTGCTGCGCGATACTATGCGGGCAGAACCGTGCGGCAGTGCCGTGACTATAGCGATTGAAACTGAGGGGCAGGGCACTATTTCTCGCTTTGGTATGGATGTGAAAGCCTGCGCCTTCGGGCAAGCCTCTGCGGCTATTATGGCCCATTATATTGTCGGTCAGTCTGCTCAGCATATTAACGCGATGTCAGAGGCTCTATCGTCTTTATTGGCAGGTGCAGATGCAATGGATGCAGATGGTATTTATGCAAAATGGCCGGAATTTCATCTGCTGGCCGCAGCTGCTCCCCATAGTGCCCGTCATGCCGCCATCATGCTGCCCTATAAGACAATATTGAACCTGCTAAACAGCCACATATAATTTCATTTGGCGGCTTTCAGAAAAGCCTTTGCGCTTTCTGCTGCAATATTATCGGCAAAAAAGGCGCGACCTATCCTTTTACTTAATATGAAAGGCAGAGTGTCGCCAACGCGTTTCTTATCATGCTGCATATGGGCGAATAATATGTCGCCTTTATTGGTTAAACCTAGTTCAGTCAAACTCGAAGGCAGGCCGGATGCAGCAATATGCTCGGCAACGCGCTTGGCATCGTCCTTAGAGCAAAGCCCAAGCTGCGCGGAGAAATCATGCGCCAATATCATGCCCAATGCGACAGCTTCGCCATGGAAGAGTTTATCAGAATATCCTGTTTCGGCTTCTAGAGCATGGGCAAATGTATGACCCAGATTGAGCAAAGCGCGCACATTCGCCGTTTCACGTTCATCCTGGGCTACAATATCTGCCTTTGCCTTCACGCTATGCGCAATGGCATATTCCAATGCTTCAGGATCGCGCGACAGAATATTCTGGCCATTATTACAGCACCAATCAAAAAAGCTATCATCGTTAATCAGGCCATATTTTACGACTTCCGCATATCCGGCGCGCATATGCCTTTCTGGCAGGGTTTTAAGAACATCAGGATCGATATAAACGGCAACGGGTTGGTGGAAGGCACCAACAAGATTCTTACCGGCTTTGCTATTAATTGCGGTTTTGCCGCCAACCGAGCTATCGACCTGTGCCAATAATGTCGTCGGTATTTGTACGAACTGACAGCCGCGCTTTATGATCGCACTGGCAAAACCGGTTATGTCACCAACAACACCGCCTCCCAGAGCGATGATTGTGTCCTTGCGGTTAACTTCATTGGTGATCAACCAATCTGTCAGCTTCTCAAGCTCGCCCCAGCTTTTTGCGTCCTCGCCGACAGGCAAAATGTAAAAGCGGGCTGATATGCCTTGCGCCGAAAGCTGCTCTGTAAAATGGTCCGCGTAAATTGCGCCGACATTTTTGTCAGTTATGATGTGCAAAGCGCCGCGCGACGCATATTGCGCTAACCGATGTCCGATATCCTCAAAAAGTCCTGCTTCAATGTGGATTGCATAGCTATGGCCATCTAGCGCCAGCTCTATTTTAGCCATTTGATGAGCGCTCCCATGATAGATTTTACAGCCGCGCCATGCGGCCCGTTCATACTCGAAACACGAATATCTGCTTCGGCATAAAGCGGATTGCGTATCTCGGCCAATTCGGTGAGAACTTTAACAGGGTCTTTATCACGCAATAAAGGACGTGTATTTTTTCGTGAAACCCTCTCGGCCAGAATCCTAATATCGCAATCAAGCCAGATAGAAACGGCACGTTTTTTGATCAGCGCACGGGTGTCATCATTGATAAAAGCGCCGCCTCCAGTAGCGATAATCATGGGTTTTTCTTCGCACAGCCGCGCAATAACACGGCGCTCTCCATCGCGAAAATGCTCTTCGCCAAATTCTTCAAAGATTTCACTGACTGAACGATTTGCGGCCTTCTCAATCTCTTCGTCAGCATCAGCAAAGGGCAGACTCAATTGTGTCGCCAATCGCCGGCCAATTGTTGTTTTGCCAGACCCCATAAGCCCGACCAGAACCACTGGCCGGTCGATCATGTGGCTAAGTTTTGACAGTTTGTCGTCAGATTCCGGTTTTCGTTCTTGTTGCATCGTCACTTAGCCTATAATCGGGGAAAGATGTTAGGCAAGCATCGCTTTCATATAGGCGGCAAAATACAGCAATGTTTGCCCAAAAACGGTTAATTAGGTATCTGAGCGAAATATATGCGTTTTTTAATTATCATCTTGGTTCTTTTGTTGCTGATTCTTAGCGGGGTTGGCTTTTATCTAGGCGGTGAGGAAACTGTGAACCGCATAGAGACAGAGGTTGCAAAACCTGGAACTGAGGAAGCCGAAGAATAATGGCGTCGCATAAGAATCGTATGATCCTGCGTTACGCATTTATGAGCGGCATTTGCTGCTCTGCTCTTGGTTTGGCAAGTGTTGGTTACGGACAGGATCAAGATCAACCGGAATCGCTTTTGCCTCCAGGGTTTGAGCAACCTGCTGCGCCTGTTCAGCAACCTGCTAATCCCACGCCGCAGCCTTCTGCGCCTGTGGAGCAACCGGCGGCACCTGAAAATACTGCTCCTCAAGAGCCATCAACCGGAAATGTGGTGCCAACGGACGAGCCCGATACACCGCAAGCAAGTCCTGCTGCACCTGCAGCGCCAAGCAATCCGGATACGCCGCCCGTTCCCAATGATGTTGTTGCTGATATTGCCGATGATTTGGTGGCGAGTGATTTGGCACCATCGCGTTTGCCGGGACGTGCTCAGCGATCATTGGCACAAGTTGGTCTTATCGGAGCCGCGCAGTCTGGTTTTCCTGCGGATTCTCTTGCTAATGTGAACGGAGCGTTTTTGACGCGTTTGCTCAATGGCATTGATGAACCTATTGTCTCGCGCTGGGGGCATATTCTGCTTCGCCGCACCTTGGTAAGCAGTTTCATATCCCCTCGCGATAGTCAGGAAACCCAATGGGTTGCAGCCCGATCAAGGCTTTTGCTGGATATGGGGGAAGGGGTGCTAGCCAAGCATCTGGTGCAGGAAGTCGATGCATCGCGCTATTCGGGCAAATTATTTGAAGTGGCGCGTGAAGCAGCATTGGCCAGCGGTGATTTGACAGCCTTTTGCCCCATAGCATCTGGCGGAGCTGCAGAAAGCGATGAAGTCGAATGGCAGCTTATCATTGCCATTTGCTCGGCAATGTCTGGCAATTCGTCATCCGCAACTGCGCAGATTGACCGTGCTTCAAATGATCAGATAGCATCGGATATCGATCTTCTGTTGGCAGAGAAAGTTGTTGGCGCTGGGGTCAATGGCCGCCGTGCGGTTAAAGTCGAATGGGACGGCGTAGATACGCTGACAAGCTGGCGATTCGGATTATCGACAGCAACGGGGATCAACCCACCTGAAAATCTCTTCGATAATGCAGAACGCAAATTTCATGTGTGGCGGGCTTTGAATCCGGCTGTAACCATGGATGGACGCGTCACTGCAGCTTATAAGGCCGCTGCTGTTGGTGGATTGTCGAATAGCGCTATCGTCGATCTGTTTAGCGCAGCCTATGATCAGCCTGACCTATACGATCCGCTGCGTGCGCGTACGGCATTGCTGCGTGAAGCTTATGTTTTGCGCGAAATACAGGGCCGTGTCGCGGCGATGCGTCAATTGTGGAACAGCAACACTGAACCATTGGAAAATTATGGCACTCAAGTACTGACTGCGCGGGCCGCCGCAACGATTCCTGTTTCTGAGGAATTTGCCAACGATGCGGATATGCTTATCGGTTCGATGCTCTCTGCAGGCCTTGATCGCAATGCGCAGCGTTGGAGTAATATTGTGCCAACGGGCTCAAAAGGTTGGGCATTGTTACAAGTTGGCCGCGCTTCTCAAGACCAGCAGGTCAGTGAGGCAGATGTTCGCGAATATTATGATAATGATGCCAGTGATGGTCAGCGCTCTGCTGCATTTCTGGTTGCCGGCCTTTCGGCACTTGATCGAATGTCTGATGGTGTCGCTAATGAACTGGCCGAGGAATATGGTTTTGCCTTGTCAAAATCGACCAAATGGCAACAACATTTGCAGCAAGCCGTTGACCAGAATAATGCTGCTTTGGTTGTATTACTGGCTGCTGCGGGAATGCAGGGTGAAGATTGGTCGCAAATGGCACCTGTCCATCTTTACCAAATTGTACGAGCACTTAATGCAGTCGGTCTTGGCAGTGAGGCGCGTATGATTGCCGCTGAGGCTGTCGCCCGGGCATGACGTTCATAGCATGATGGTTGGATCAGAAGGGTCTTCCGAAGCTTTGTCTGATGATGAAGCCATTGAAGGCTTTCTGGCTATGATGTCCGTAGAACGCGGTGCAGCCGCCAATAGTCTTGCTGCCTATCGCCGCGACCTGTTTCAAGCGTCACAGGCTTTAAAAGGCCGATTAGCAGCCAGCACAGCCCAAGATATGGGGGCATTGCAGCAAAAATGGTCCGCGCTTGCACCGTCCAGCGTAGCGCGCAAGATTTCGGCGGTTAGGCAGTTTTTTCGCTATTGTGTCGATGAAAATATTCGAGGCGACGACCCGTCTGCCCAATTGGTACGGCCTGGCCAGCGGCGATCCCTGCCAAAAACACTGGATCACGACGCGATAGCCAAGCTTTTTGCAGTGTTGGAGGCCGATTGTAGTGAAGAGAATGCAAAACCTGCGTCAATCCGGCTGTTGGTGATGGTTGAGCTATTATATGGTTCGGGTTTACGCGCCAGTGAGTTGGTGTCTATGCCAGCCAATGCTTATGCACCGGATCGACCGTTTTTGATTATTATAGGCAAGGGTGATCAGCAGCGAATGGTGCCTCTGTCGGGCCGCGCGCGGTCTGCATTGGCACGATGGCAGGATTACCGACCGTCAGACAGTTTATGGCTATTTCCCTCACGCAAAGCACATATTAGCCGCATTCGTTTATTCCAGTCGATCAAGGATTTGGCATTGCGTGCAGGCTTAAACCCTGATGCGGTGAGCCCGCATGTGCTGCGCCATGCTTTTGCCACCCATTTGTTGCAAGGGGGTGCAGATTTGCGTGCTTTGCAGATGATGTTAGGGCATGCAGATATTACGACGACACAGATTTATACGCATGTGGACGCCGACCATCTGGTGAAGCTGGTTAATGCGCGTCACCCTTTGGCGAAATTTGATAAATCCTCATCTGGGCAGAGCCAGCCTGACAGCGTGGCGAGTCAAGCTGATAAGACAGATTGACGCAGCGTGAAGCAGCCGATAAGCGCGACCAACAGGAAATAGCTCATGACAAGTTTTTTAGAGTTTGAAAAATCCGTTGCTGCTTTGCATGCGCGAATTGCGCAATTGCAAGATACAACGACAGATGATCCGCTGGACAGTTTGGCGGATATTGAGAAGTTGCAGACAAAGGCAGATCGTCTGTTACGGCTGATCTATGCCAATTTAACACCTTGGCAGAAAACGCAAGTGGCTCGCCATCCAGAGCGCCCACATTTTCGTGACTATATCGACCTGATGTTTACCGACTTTATGCCATTGAGCGGAGATCGGGCTTTTGCTGATGATGCAGCTATTATTGGCGGTTTTGCTAAGTTGAATGGTCTGAAAGTGATGGTGATCGGCCACGAGAAAGGCCGAGATACGCAATCACGGCTGAAGCATAATTTCGGCATGGGTCGCCCAGAGGGGTATCGAAAAGCGATACGCTTAATGGATCTGGCCGAACGCTTTGGCCTTCCTGTTATAACATTGGTGGATACTTCTGGTGCGTTTCCCGGCATTGACGCTGAAGAACGTGGCCAGGCCGAAGCCATTGCCCGCGCAACAGAGCGTTGCTTGACGCTTAATGTACCGATGATCGCCTGTATTGTTGGTGAGGGTGGCTCTGGCGGTGCTGTAGCCTTGGCCTCTGCAGAGCGGGTGTTGATGTTAGAGCATGCTGTCTACTCGGTTATCTCACCAGAAGGTTGCGCTTCTATCTTGTGGCGCACCGCGGAAAAGGCTGATGAAGCGGCAGAAGCCATGCGGATCACTGCTCAGCACCTTATTCAACTTGGCGTGATCGACCGTATTGTAAAAGAACCGAAGGGCGGCGCGCATCGTGACCCTGCAATGGCTTGTGCGGAACTGTCACAGGCTGTCTCAGAAGAACTGGATATTTTGCTCGCGCTGGCACCTTCAGAATTGCAGGAAAAGCGCTATCAAAAATATCTGACCATCGGGCAATCATTGTAATTGAAAGCTGCCAAGATATGATCGCGATATGCTAGCTGGTCATTGTTGAATCAGAATATTTTACACAACGACATTTGCGAACGCTGAAAATCACTATATCCTAGACCAATACAGGATTGGGAGATTTTATGGTTTCGGGAAAAATGTTTTTGCACACAACGCTTTCAGCAAGTGCGGTTATTATGTGCATGTCATCAATAGCAACGGCCCCTGTGGCGGCTCTGCCTCTTCAAAAAGACGAAGTGCGGAGTATATCCGATGAGGAAAAAGCCCAAGGAGAGGCCGCGCATCCGCAATTATTGCAGGAGTTTGGCGGACCCTATACTGGCCCACAAGCCGCCTATGTCGAAAAAATAGGTAAGGATATTGCCGTCCAATCCGGCCTCGGCAATGCCCGTGAAGACTTCACCGTAACCTTGCTGGATTCGCCGGTAAACAATGCGTTCGCGATTCCCGGCGGTTATGTTTATGTCACGCGTCAATTAATGGCGCTGATGAATGATGAGGCCGAACTGGCCGGCGTATTGGGCCATGAGGTTGGGCATGTCGCTGCACGTCATTCTGAAAAGCGCCGGAAAAAGGCGCGGCGCAACAGTATATTTGGTGCGATTGGGCAAATTGGTGCTGGGCTGCTGCTTGGCAATTCAGGATTTGGCCGTCTTGGTCAACAACTCTTCGGGACTGGCTCACAATTGCTGACGCTGCGTTATTCACGCAAACAGGAATATGAGGCTGATGATCTTGGCGTACAATATTTGCGCAGCGCCGGTTATGATCCACGTGCAGTCTCGTCGATGCTATATTCGCTTGCGCTGCAAAATTCGCTTGATGCTCGCGCTAGTGGTAAACAATCATCATCTGTTCCCACCTGGGCAAGCACACACCCTAACCCAGCAAAGCGTGTTTCGCGCGCCGCAAAAAAAGCTGGCGACAGTACTGGTGCCCGTAACAAGACACGCTTTCTCGATCAGTTGGATAGCATTGCCTACGGTCAGGATAGTGCACAAGGTGTAGTTCAAGGGTCACGATTTATTCACCCAGACCTGGATTTCGCTTTTGATGCTCCATCTGGCTATTCCATCAGTAATGGCAGTTCTGCTGTTTCTATTAATGGGCAGGGCGGCCAGTCACAATTAACGCTGCGCACCTATAATAATGACTTGGGGGCCTATATGCGTTCCGTTTTTGCGGAAGTGTCAAAAGAGCAAAATATCGCATTTGGTGAAATCAGCCGAACAACAGTTAATGGTTTGCCAGCTGCCTTTGCCTCTGCACGTGTGGGCAGTGGACGCGACATCCGTGATATTACAGTGTTTGCATATGAGTTTTCGCCAAGCCGGGCATTGCACTTTGTTACTTTGACAGCAGCCGGTCGCAGCGGCAATTTTACGTCAATGTTCAGAAGTATGCGGCGGTTGGCTGATAATGAGGCCGTTGGCATAAAAAATCGCAAGGTCAAGATTGTTACCGTGCAATCGGGAGACACAGTGGCCAGTCTCTCTGCGCAAATGGCCTTTGACAGTCTGCAAGAAGAGCGTTTCAGGACTCTGAATGGCCTGTCTGCATCAGACAGCTTGACTGCGGGACAGCGCATCAAAATGGTGAGCTATTAAGCTGCTATCTGTTTTGCGTTTTTACTGGTGACAAAAAAAGGGCGACCCTAGGGCCGCCCTTTCTTTTAAAATCTGTATCAGATTAAGCCTGAACCAGATCGTCCGATACGTCGTCGAACGTTGCGGTCAGGTTGTTGCCCAGGCTGCCCATTGCAGTGATGGCTGCAACTGCGATCAAAGCAGCGATCAGGCCATATTCAATTGCGGTGGCGCCTTTTTTGTTGGCGAACATGTTACGTACTGTTTTCATATTAGGTCTCCTTGGTTTGGTCATCATTACCCGGCCAGTTGATCAATCATTTCCGTATGATTTTCTGAACAAGCGTTGATCGGTTTATGTGAAATAACTTTCCAAATGTTTAACTTCCCGAAAAATCAATTCACGATATTGCGTTCAACGGTATCCCACATCTCGTTTGAGGCATTTCCAAAGCTTTGCATTGCCACAACTGCACTGATGGCGATCAGGGCTACGATTAGCCCATATTCAATCGCCGTCGCGCCTTTACGCGATTGCAAAACGTTATAAAAAGTCCTCAACATTGTGAGCTCCCGTTAAATCTTTCTTCCCGACGATTTCGTAATCGCCTATCGGTCTTAACAAATGGTTTAAAAGGGCAAAGAAGTTGGAAAAAAACCTGACACTTATGATTGTCGTTGCACTTGCAATGACGCGATATGATGGCCGAATTCTGCTTCAGAAGCGGCCTGAAGGCACGGCTATGGCCGGTTTATGGGAGTTTCCTGGCGGTAAGCTGGAGATTGGTGAAACACCCGAACAAGCTTTGTTGCGAGAGATAGAAGAAGAGTTGGGGGTCGCTGTAAAAGCAGAGAATCTATCACCTGTAGTTTTTGCCAGCGAACAATTGGCCAAGCGGCATTTGCTGTTGCTGCTATATCAGTGCAGATATTGGGAAGGGGAACCGCGAGCACTTCATGCGGAGGAACTGCGCTGGGTGACGCTTGACGAAATGTCCGATTTACCTATGCCCCCGGCAGATGGTCCATTTATCGGAGCACTGAAAAATGCGGAATGCGGCAATTGATGAGATTGTTGTGAAGATTCTTCATCTAATTTCACACTATTGGCAAAAAGCAGTTGCCAAGGGCTTCCAGCCTGACTAATGGCAGTCACCTTATTGCGCACCCGTAGCTCAGCTGGATAGAGTACCTGACTACGAATCAGGGGGCCGGAGGTTCGAATCCTTCCGGGTGCGCCATTTCTCTACCTCTCGCGATAAATCGCTTCGCTTATATCTTCGAGGGCGAGCTATCGCCCTGCGGCCGGTCGGCCTTGCGAACGCTTTAATGTTCGAAAACCCTTCCTTTCAGGATATTATCTTCTGATATCACTCTAGATCAAGCAGTGGCAGATTTGCGCATATCGCCATTCATAAACTCTTGCTCGAATAGCTGAGCATTGACTGGCTTTCCAATATGCCAACCTTGAACAAGGTCACAGCCTTGCGACTTGAGAAGCTGAAGAGTTGCTTCATCTTCCACACCTTCTGCAACAACTTTGAAATGCATCTGATGCGCTAGATCAATGGTGGATGTTACCATCACTCTATCAAGCTCATTGCCAGTCATATTACGGATAAACGCCTGATCGATTTTGATCTCATCTGCTGGGAAATCGCGCAAATAGGACAATGTGGATTGACCAGTGCCATAGTCATCAATGGAAACACGAACGCCCGTAGCCCGTATTCTGGCCAGTACCTTGCCAGCATCGTCAAGATTTTTGACCGATGCGGTCTCGGTGATCTCAAAGGTAATCTGTTCTTTATCCAACATGGTCTGTGAAATTATGGAAAGCGCTTCTTCAACAAAGCTCTTATCATCAAGCAGGGCTACAGAAATGTTGATAGAACTGGACATGCGTAAGCCTTTCGCGCGCCAATTCTCAAGATCGAACAGCATCTGGCGCAGCATATAAAGCGTTAGATCGGTAATCTTCCCTGCATTTTCCAAAAGAGGAATGAAGTGATCGGGTCGTACATTGCCCAGTTCTGGATGCTGCCACCTTGCCAGAGCTTCGGCTGATGCAATGCTATTGGTGCGTGTATCCATTTTGGGTTGATACGCTACCCATATGTCACCATTGTCCATGGCGTCTTCAATATCATTCAATATCGTCATTTTTTGCTGTGCAACCGCATTGATGTCATTGCTATATGGCAGCCAGCGATAGCCCAGCTCTGCAGCCTTATATGCGGCTATTGTGGCGTTTGACTGTAATTGCGGCCAATCCTTTGTGTCAGATGCGTGGAAACCGCAATGAATGTTAAGGCGGATCTGCTTCGTACCGACGGAAAAGGGTGCAAGAAAAAATGCAGAAATAGTCTCAAAATAGTCCCCAAGATTTTTGGCATAATCCTCTGGCACGACCCAAGCGAGCTGATCATCACCAACTTTAAAGACACGGTCGTTCAGAGTGAGAAAACGCAGGCGGCCGGCGGATGAGCGGAGCATATCGGCCCATTGATCGGTGGTGCATAGGCCATGTACTTCGGTGTAATTGGCAATTTGAAGAACGGCGAGGCGTGATATAGGGTGCTTACGCTCCAAACGCCGACCGAGCCATATTAATGCCATAGAGTTTGGAAGTCCGGTTTTGAGGTCGCGATAACGCTCTCTCTGCATATTTTCTACGGAGCGTATAATCATCGACACAGCAACAAAGTTTATAAGCAACACTATTGCATTGCCAATCGCAAAGTCCGCCAATGCGGTTGTATAAAAGATGATATTAAGTAGGCATATCATGCTAGCGGTAATGACTGGAACGATAGGCACTGCCATCAGGGCCTTACGCTTGGGCATCCACCGCGCGCCAGCTATAAGCAATAATATAACCAGAGCAATAGCGGGCCAGTCATTGAAAACCGGCATATTATAGCCGCTTTGTAATGTTTCTGCCGCTAAGGCATGCAGGAATACCCCTGGAATTATGCCATGGTGAGGCGTAGAGTAAAAATCACCCAATTCGATTGCAGAAGCCCCGATAAGAACTGTTTTGCCGTTCAGTACCTCACTGCCAACTTTTCCTTCGAGAATATCGACTGCACTGACTGCTGTGATAGTCGATGGATCTATACTCTGGTCGATAGGAAAAGAGTCGCCAAGGTGCCCTGTGCTTGATGTTATCAAGGCCCCCATGGATGGACGCAATATGTCGCCAGTAATTTCCCCATAGCTGTACATTGCCACCTGACCGTAATCATTGGGGTGAACATTGACCGAAGCCAGAATGGCATTGTTGCGAAATTCTGCAAGGGGCAGGTTTTCTATAGCTGTGTTGCTCTGACTGCTGCTTTTTTGCCGAAATGTTGCGAGAATGATTGTCGCATCCGATTTAGCAATGGCTTCGGCAAAGCGTTTATCAGAAGCGGGATTTGATGTAGCCGAGAAATCGACATCAAAAGCAATTTGTTCTGCGCCAGCAGAAGATAAATGTTCAATCAGTTGAGCATGTACATTGCGCGGCCAAGGCCATGTTCCAACGCGTTGGATCGATTTTGCGTCAAATTCGACAACGACAATTTTGTCAGAGGCGTGTTTGTGAAAGATTTCGCTACGCACCGAAGTAAATGCGTGATCGACAGTATTGCCTATGCCCGCGAAATTGGCAATTAGCGTCAAAAATACGGCAGCAAAAACCGCCCCCGCAAAATAGGCGCGGGCAGGATTCTTTGCCACAATATAAAGAATTTTACGCAAGCTACTAAGCCCCTATTTGCCTATATTGGCTTGAATAAGGGCATAACTCTAAATTAGCGTTAACTAGAATATAGCTGAATGAATACTTAGAATAATTGATGCTATTTCGGATTTATCAGTCAATATTTATGCGTTGATCCTGGTTAGGGCTGTCTGGGCGTTCATTGAACCGGCTATTGCCTTCTTCCAACCCATTGTCGAGTGACGTTTCACCTGCTCCAGGGCCGTCAAGAATATCAATAACGCCACACAACAAACGGCAAGGTCGGCCGTCCCTATCATCGCCCCTGTCATCGTCATCATCATTACGATCATTACCACGTCCGCGGCCTCTGTCATCATCATCGTCATCGTCGTCTCGGCCATTGCTGTTACCGGGATTGCCGTCATCATCGTCATCATCACGGCCATTGCTGTTACCGGGATTGCCGTCATCATCGTCGTCATCATCACGGCCATTGCCGTTGCCGGGATTGCCGTCATCATCGTCATCATCACGGCCATTGCTGTTACCGGG
>CANNCV010000001.1:247500-2029889 GCA_947503245.1 uncultured Sphingomonadaceae bacterium | reverse complement strand
GATAATGGCAATCTTACCAGCGATGGCTCTGTGACGTTCATCTATGATGTTGAGAACCGTCTTGTGCAGGCCATGGGCGCTAAACAGGCCACCCTCACCTACGATCCGCTGGGAAGGCTCTGGGAGGTTGATGGCACCGCAGGCGGCGGCCTGGTGACGCGGTTCCTTTACGATGGCGATGCACTTGTTGCGGAATATGATGATATCGGCAATCTGAACCACCGCTATGTGCATGGTGTTGGCACAGACGTACCGGCTATCTGGTATGAAGGCGCAGGGGTCAATGACGCGACCCGCCTGCAGCTGTTTGCTAACTGGCAGGGCAGCATCACCACGATCATGAAGGGTGATGAGAGCGGTGAGCTGGTCAATATCAACGCCTATGATGCTTACGGTATCGCCAATGAAACAAACATCGGCAGGTTCCAATATACAGGCCAAATCGCCATCCCAGAGCTTGGCCTCTATCACTACAAAGCACGGGTCTACTCCCCCACGCTAGGCCGGTTCCTACAAACAGACCCCATCGGCTATGAGGGTGGTATTAATATTTATGCCTACGTAGAGAATGATCCAGTTAATCTTATTGATCCCACTGGCTTGAAGCCTGGAGATCGATTTGATACACCGAAAGAAGCGGCAAACGATTGGAAAGAATATGTCCAATCTGAAGAAGGTACAGATTCTGAAGGGAATCCGATTGCCATTGATGACTTCGAATATGCAAGTGCAATCACTCAGTCGACCGACGATGAGGGAAACATAACATATACTTATACAGATGTTGAAAAGGGAACGCCTAATGAATTCAAATTCACACTTAGACCTTCGGTAGCTAGAATCACAGTTGGTTCAATTCATAACCACAATGCTCCAAGCGTAGTTTCGCCCGGAGAAGCTGAAAAGTTAGGCAAGCCATCAAACACTTTTGATCCTAGAACAAGGAAGGGCACGGGTGTTAGCGGAAATGGTGACTCTACAGCCTATAAAGCCATCTCTGCAAATACTGAAGCGGTTGCAAAAAGCGATGTGCGAACTTTCATACTTGGCCCCAGGCAAAGACTAAATGGCGGAGGATCTCAGAGGGTCGTAAGAGAATTTAGGGGGCGCAGATTTAAAAGGGTGCGTTAATGAATATTATCTTGCATAAATTATCCATGACAATAATTTCAATTAATATTATAATAGTTCCATCGTATGCGCAAATTGGAACAATTATAGAAAACGATAATGAAATAAAAATTATTGAAAATAACACTGTTTCTGCATCAATAAATTATTCCATTAAATCGTTTAATACGATACGCAATGGGGGAGATAACGTTAAATTATATGTTAAATATATAAATGATGAAGAGCAAGATTTACATATATATTTCAATGAAAAATATATATTTGTAAAAAATTTTAAAAAATTTGAAAACTTATTTGATATAAATAGATCATATTTATACATAAATAATACTACAAAATGTAATGATATAGTGTTTGGACTTTATGAACCATTTGAAGATACGGATGAAGGTACAATAGCTATATGTGAAAATGGTCGAGTGAATTTATACTTTAATGGTAGGTTAATTACAGAAAGTAACGTCGAAACATTAAAGCCTGGAAATTAGTATAATTTCTTGCTGCTTACATCCGATATCATGCGCCAAAGGACGAATCAAATGTGCGAGCATCATCATAGACAACCTTAACCGCATGACCGTAAAGGCCATACCTAGTGTAATGGGTTGAACGGGTACTGCCAAGCTAACGAGGGTGCTGTCAGACTAACTATACCTATTGCGGATTGAGGTGGCTGGGATAGGATCGTTTGATGCCCAGATATTGCAAACGACCCAGCCCTTTCAAACGCTTCAACTCATCGCCTGAGATTATCTGCTTAATGTGATCCCCCGGATCACGCATCCATGCTCGCGGTATGAAGGCGCAGGGGTCAATGACGCGACCCGCCTGCAGCTGTTCGCTAACTGGCAAGGCAGCATCACCACGATTATGAAGGGTGATGAGAGCGGCGAGCTGGTCAATATCAACGCTTATGATGCCTATGGTATCGCTAATGAAACCAATATCGGCCGGTTCCAATACACCGGCCAAATCGCCATCCCAGAGCTTGGCCTCTATCATTACAAGGCACGGGTCTACTCCCCCACGCTAGGCCGGTTCCTGCAAACCGATCCCATTGGCTATGAAGATCAGGTCAACCTCTATGCTTATGTCGGAAATGATCCCGTTAATTTTATTGATCCGAGTGGGATGCAATCCTGTAAAAAAGATGACCCTTGTCCCGATATCGAACCTTTACCGGAAGATGAAGCCCTCGCTTTGGCAGAGGTTGCTAGGGCATCCGCTAGAAATGGAAATGAAGGAGGAGCGAATCAGTATATAAATACTGAAACAGGCGAAACACACATAGTTTCGGGTAATGAAGCGGGCGTCGGTAAACCTGATGAGTTCGAGCATGATATAGGTTCAAGGGGTGAAAATGAAACTGTTGGTGCTATTAGCCATACACATATTAACATAGCAAGAGGCGGAAGAGGGACAAGTGTGAGTAGAATTAGAAGGGGACAGAATGGACCGAGTGAGCAAGACCAAGCCGCGATGAATCAAATAGGAAAGCCAGTCATTACAGTTGGGTCAGATGTAAACTCGCAACTCTATCGCAGAGATGGGCAGGATTTATTGCAAGTTTTACCTAGTTCGAATCCAAATGGTCTTCCTCATCTAGGCAGGCAAGAAATAATCGTTTGCGAAGGAAATACACAATGCTAAACAAAATTTTTATGCTTGTAATATTGTCAAGTATTGTCTTATTTACCAATGTTTGCAGAACATATTTAAAAGATCGTAATTATACACAAATTGATATTGAGTCGTTGCTCGAAAACCCACTTAATTATGACGAAAATTATATTTGCTCTTCAGGATATATAAGGGTTCATGAAGGTCTGGCTGTTTATCCTACAGAGAACGAAGCTAGATATAATCCTTATGAGAGGAAGGTTGCATTGGTACCGAATAATATAAGTTTAGGGTATCTTGAGCACGTGGACGATTATCGATTGGTCAAATTCTGCGGCCTAGTAAAGCTTTATAAGGGGTGCGGTTACGTGTCGCGAGATGGAAGCACGACTAATGTGCCGGCATGTGTGCCTTTTAAAAAGTTCGTAGACGTTGTGGAGGCAAATTTCACTTTGGTAGACTCTGCTAAATAGTATGTAAGGTGACTGAAATTAAAAGCCATTGTGTCGTCGGCTTCGTGAGACTAAATGCATTGGACAGGAAACTCTGTTAGTTGGCTGAGACAAACTTATGCCCATACCTAAGAAACCAGCCAGCCCGTTTCGGTATCTCAATTCATCGCTTGAGATAATCCGCATGATCGTAATGATGTAAGTCCGGTTTCCGCTGAGTTTGTAAAATGCTCCAGTTATCGGCGACTTTTGATAGCGCAAATGGGCCAGATGCTGTTCTCGCCGCCTATGACGGCTTTGGCCGGCTTATCAGCTCTACCAACACGATGGGCGGTTGGAATAAGACGCTTAGCTATGCCTATGATAAAAATAGCAACCGCACACAGCTGACCCATGATGACGGCAATGTCTTCTCTTATGACTATGACGGGCTTAATCGCAATATCCGCATAGGTGAAGGGGCACCCGGCACAAATGGCACGCAGCTGACCTATCAGACCTATACCGAGCGCGGGACTATGGGTTATATGCTCAAGGGTAAGGATCTTAACCCGGGCAATCGCACGATCTACACCTATGATACGGTAGGCCGGATGACCAAGGTACGCCATTATCTGAACCAGCAGAGCATTGGTGACGGCGCGACCTTCAGCTTTTATTATAACCCAGCAGGTCAGATTAAGAGCCGCACGATCAACAATGATGCTTATGCAGAAACAGCGCTCGGCTTAGGATAGACGCCCCGCGTCTATCGCCGCCTGCGCTATGATGTGGCGCGTGATTATACGGTCAATGGCCTAAACCAATATACTGGTACCAGCAGCGGCGGCACGCCCAGCGCTGCCTTTACCTATGATGGCGTCTTTATGTCCTATCACTGCGCTGTTTGAGGACAGATGCCGACCTCACCTCTGATGAGAGCGTGACCTTTATCTATGATGTAGAAAACCGCTTGGTACAGGCCATGGGTGCCAAGCAAGCGACCTTAACCTCAGCCTGTGCTGATGCAGATCAGTAATCCGCTGGGAAGGCTATGGGAGGTAGACGGCACAGCAGGCGGCGGCCTGGTGACGAGGTTCCTTTACGATGGCGATGCACTGGTTGCGGAATATGATGATATCGGCAATCTGAACCACCGCTATGTGCATGGTGTTGGTACAGATGTGCCGGCAATCTGGTATGAAGGCGCAGGGGTCAATGACGCGACCCGCCTGCAACTGTTCGCGGACTGGCAAGGCAGCATCACCACGATCATGAAGGGTATGAGAGTGGCGAGCTGGTCAATATCAACGCCTATGATGCTTACGGTATCGCCAATGAAACAAACATCGGCAGGTTCCAGTACACCGCAGATCGCGATACCCGAGCTTGGCCTCTATCATTACAAGGCACGGGTCTACTCCCCCACGCTAGGCAGGTTCCTGCAAACCGACCCCATAGGCTATGAAGACCAGGCCAACCTCTATGCATATGTCGGAAATGATCCGATTAATCTGATTGATCCGACTGGGATGTGCGGTGCAACGAGAAGAGTGCGAGGCTGCATGGTCACTGACAAGAAATCTAGCACTCGGTCTCCCTCTATTGATCCGCAGGACCCTGTCGCAATTAACGATCATGCGATGACAGGAAACGGCAGTGATAGGTATGCCGATTTCTCACAGGTCAGCCTTGCGGATTTAGGTGGTAGTATACAGAAATTAGCCGCCGATCCTAAAAGTAGCTTAGGGCTTGCTATCTCAGCAGCCTCGTCAACAGGGGAGATTCAGTTCGTAAATATAACTGGGCTTAAAGCTGGGGGAGGTACTTTGGGCGTTACGCCGATAGGACAGCAAGGGGGTATAGGGCGGTTCTCAGTTAATATTCAGGCATCTGTAATTGCGAATAGTCAAGGCTGGCAGCTACAGGGAATTGTAAGAGGTGAAACAGACCGCCAAGACTACCCAGCCAGTGATCGTAACCCTGTAGGAGAGGGATTAACTGCATTAGGACGTGGCCTCCAGAGTTTGGGAGGCGGACAAGACTATGATATACACTTTGTGGGAAGCCAAGCGATAGATGTCGTTGGCCCCGAAGCCCCACCTAAACTACCGGAGTGCATTGCGTGTCCCTAAAGATAAAGCTAATTTTTGTTTTTTTTACTATATTTACTATGTCCTGTGTAGACAATAGATGTAGATTTAAAAGAAGCAATGATACAGTCGAATATATAAATCAAATCTTTAATGAAAATGTGAAGCAAAATACTAGTGATACCTACATAGTAAAATTTAATCCGCCATATAATGTTATTAATGTCAGAGATGATTATCAAAATTATAAAAGTGAAAGTGATAAACTTCTATATGGTAGTATAAATGCTGATATAGTAGACTCAAGAGGAGACATAGTCTGGCATCTGAGATTGTATTCTGATTGTGAGACTGAATGGATTAAGCCTCAAATAGCCGAATAAGCTACGGAACCAGTGCTGGATTAATTGGAGTGACCACAGCTCATGATCCGTCATTTCCTACTAATGTTGAATATATTTGGGATAATTTTTTCGGTCCGTCAGGGCCTTCGGAACCAGCGCCATGTAAGATTAATTCTATTGGTATAGCAGGCAATATTGGTATATTTAATGGTGTGGGAGTTACTGGGTCATCAGGCCTAACCCTCGATTTAAACACAGGGCAAGTTAGCTTTCTTGCCAGTTCTGGTGCAGGCGTAGGCATTGGTGGTGGTTTTTCAGGTTCCGTCTTGTTTAATCCGCTTACGGGCAGCAACGTAGATACTAGTACAAATATAAGCCTATCAGCAGTTTTGGGAGGGAGTATTTCACGCAATGGCGATGGTGATTTCGGCTTTTCTGCATTACGTGGAGGGGCAGAGATTCAAGCATCGCTTACACAAAATGTTGATGTTTCAACGGGTCTATTTAGGATACCTGGAATAAGGAATAACTATATATAAATGAAAAAATTATTATTCGCGTACAGAATTTCTGCATCATATGCAGTGATGTTACCAATTCTTTTTCTATTGGGTATAGATGGTACATTATTGTTTATTTTGTTTATGCCTGGCTTACCCATAGTTTGGGTAGCTTTATTCCATAAATGTGCGAATTGTGGGAATAGGATTAAGGACTCTTATTTTTCACGCGCTGATATTAAAAATATGCTGAAAAAAGGCCAATGTCCAAAATGTGGCAATCATCTTGATCACGTTTCTGAAACGGAATAGTTAAAACCAGATAACCTCAACCAGCGCGCAGCCAGTCCCCGCGAAGGCGGGGATGCACGGTGTTAGCACAGATGTGCCCGCCCTTTCGCTTATGCTCAAGGCTGCGCTGGCCGCTTGATGTGATCCCCCGGATCACACATCCATGCTTGCGGTATGAAGGCGCAGGGGTAAATGACGCGACCCGCCTGCAGCTGTTCGCGAACTGGCAAGGCTCAGCCCTGGGCTTGCCCGGCGGCGTCTGATGAAAATCATCACCACGATCATGAAGGGTGATGAGAGCGGTGAGCTGGTCAATATCAACGCTTATGATGCCTATGGCATCGCGAATGAAACAAACATCGGCAGGTTCCAATATACAGGCCAGATCGCGATACCTGAGCTTGGCCTCTACCATTACAAAGCACGGGTCTACTCCCCCACGCTAGGCCGGTTCCTACAAACAGACCCCATAGGCTATGAAGATCAGGTCAACCTCTATGCTTATGTCGGAAATGATCCGGTTAATCTGATTGACCCTACTGGGATGCAAACCGATGCCAAAGAGGGTACAAATGAAGATCAAAACATTAATATCGTGGCAAGTCCTGAAGCGAAGGCTCTTTTCTTAGAAAATACCGCTGAAATAGAGCGTGAAAGAGGCGAAACTCTGGTGCGAGTTGATGTAAACACTATTGATGGAGGGGGGACTATTGCAGAAGTCGGAGTCCCCTCGTCTAACAGTGCTGACGTGCTATCAGTCAAAGCCTCTCCCGAAGATGTGGCAGGTGCTGATATGCTTGCCCACCCCCATCAGAACGCAATTAAGGATGCTACATTAATAAAAGAGGGAAGGATCGTTAAACGCGTCGGAGTCGATGCGTTAAATCCAGGCCCAAATGATTTCGCTACTGTGCTACAGACTGGGATACCTTTGGGAATCACAAATAATGGCAGGGCAGGAATTCTCGAAATTGCAAATGGGCAACCACGGTTTACAGTTTTGCGAGGTAGGCAATCACGGAACGAAAGGCGAGCAACCACAATCCGAACCAATCAAGCAAAAACACTATTAAGGAAGAGGTAAATAAAAGGTTTTTTTGATGAAAAATTTATTATCCTTGGCGATATTCGCATTTATTTTGACAAGTTGCGCAACTATAGACGATGAAATTTACATCGAAGAGGTTTTATTCGATGTAAGAGACCTTAATGTTGGTAAAAAACATATTATTGACGGTTATATTTCATTTAAACCAGAATCTTATTCAATTTATCCAAATGTAGCATTTGACAGCTATAGCGATAACTGTATTCATCTAATCAATATAGGCGACTTTTTCTCTAGAAATGATAGCGGTAGAAGAGTGAAAATAGAAATTTTGCGCATTAAAGATCCCTATGAAGGATATATAACTTTCTTTACCTGCGCTAAGCATTCAGCATCCATAGTAAATGTGGTGGATAGAGGTGAATTATTTTAATAATAATTATATTCAAAATTTCCATATGGTCCTCGCAAAGCAAATATTCATGATAAATTAGGACGATAACCTGACCCCAAGAAACCCGCTGGTCCGTTCGGCTATTTCAACTCATCGCCTGAGATTGTCCGCTTGGTCGTGGTGATGGTGTATGCTCGATACGCGCAGGCGGCACGCAGCTGACCTATCAGACCTATACCGAGCGCGGGACTATGGGTTATATGCTCAAGGGTAAGGATCTTACCCCGGGCAATCGCACCAATTACACTTATGATACGGTAGGCCGGATGACCAAGGTACGCCATTATCTGAACAAACAAAACATTGGTGACGGCGTAACCTTTGGCTTTGGGTATAATCCTGCAGGTCAGATTAAGAGCCGCACGATCAACAATGATGCTTATGCAGAAACAGCGGAACAACCACAGGGCCTATTGCATCCTCAGTTGCATCCGCAGCTCAAGATGGAGAAGAAAGTAGAGGCGAAGGTGAAATGTCCGAAAATTCAAACGATCAAATGGATGGATGGCAGTGCTTTAAAGATGTTGCATGGGGCGTTGGTGAAGGCACCTTAGTTGGCGGTGTTATAGGCACCGCTGCTTCAGCCTTTGACAACCGCAACGAGAGGTTTTCAGGAGGTAATTCGAATGGACGACGCTTGTATCCTAACAACAGTCGCACCGAAGGACTGAAGAGACTGGCAAGGGTCGGAGCCAGGCGCATTACTAAGGCGACGTTGGTCGGTAGTGCACTTGTCGCCGCATATGATGGGTATAAAGCATATCGCAACTCGGAGAGCTGTGGTGGGCAGTAATCAGCAGAAATCTTTTAAATGTAAAGACTACACAACTGTCATATTCACTGTGCTAGCGTTAATTGCAACGGACGTGTTTTTAGGCAATCGATGACTCTCCATCGCAGTTGCTTGTGTTGTGGGCATTATATCATCGGAGATTAAACGGGTGTTGGTTGAACGGAAACGGCCTTTTTGCGATCTATGTTCACCGGCAGTTATTCCCATTTTATTATTTCTTATAGTTTCAGTGGCAATGGTGACTTGGAATTGGGAATAACATCATCACCACGATCGTGAAAGGTGATGAGAGCGGCAAACTGGTCAATATCAACGCTTATGATGCCTACGACATCGCTTATGAAACCAATATAGGCAGGTTCCAATATACAGGCCAGATCGCCATCCCAGAGCTTGGCCTCTATCATTACAAAGCAAGGGTCTACTCACCAACCCTCGGCCGGTTCCTACAAACCGATCCCATAGGCTATGAAGATCAGGTCAACCTCTATGCCTATGTTGGAAATGATCCGGTTAATCTGATCGATCCGAGTGGATTGGAAGTAGTCATTGTTGGAAATAAAGAGTTTAAAGAACGTGCTAAACTTGCAATAGAATCAATAAAGAAAACGAAAAAAGGCAAGGAAGCTTTTAGTCAGTTAGAAGAATCTGACAATATTCATGTAATAATATACAGTCCAGACGGTGAATCCGGCTCTCGCCCTGCAAACTTTACAAGGACGGAGGATGGTCAAATCGTAGAAGGGGCTGAAAATAACAATGGATATAATGGCAAAGGCACTGGTTCACTTATTAAGCTCGGTATTCCACAGGGTGAAGGTTATAATTTAGAAGGGACTGATGCCACTACTCTAGGGCATGAAGTGGGGCATTCACAAGATTTTGATTCAGGGTCGTCAGTTGACGATGGTGGTAAGCCAAACCGACCTCGCAGTACGCCAAAATCAGAGGAGACTGCTGTAAGACTTGAAAATGCAATCAGGAGCAGTCAAGGTTTGAAAAAGCGGCAAGGTTATTATTATCCTGGTTATGTTGCCGACCTTCGGCGACGCAAACGGCGTGGAAAATGAAAATGAGATACATTACCGTTCTAACGCTATTATGTTTTACAATGTCGTGCGTTCCGTTGGATCAAAGATTTAAGAATGACGGCTATACAAATACTAGCGCTTTGCTTCAGGCTCATGATTTGATTGAATGGTATAAAAAAAATGATTCGAATTATCAAAAATTTGAATTTAAGGCATCGAATTCAAAATGCGATAATATTCAGGTGATTGAATTTCACCAAATTGCGGGTATCTACTTTAATGGATACTTAATTGAAGATTGCAATAATTCGAATAAATATTCTGTAATTAAATATTCTAATAACCTTGAAGATAAAAATAATGATGTAATAAATTTTAGTGATGAAAATAATTCAATATCAAATATTTTTAATGATAAATTTGTATTAAACAATAATCAAATACGATGGGCACATCCTGGTTTGGTTTGTACAGTCATAAAAAGAGTGGATGGAGTGATTGTTGCTCAATTGGCAGTTGTTAACCCAAGTTTAGTTAATGACTATAATACCATCCGTAATGAAGATAATGATACCGAAATAATTTTTTTTAACCCTGTTTATAAAAATGATATAGAAAGCATTAATAAGGTGAATGAAGTCTTAAACGCATTGAAGGAAGCGTACAAAGATAATTTATAGGATGCTGTCAAAGGGCCTTGTCATACGTGATTGAAAATTAAATGTAGCTGGGTAGTTCAAAATCTATGCTCAGATCTCCCATGATGACGGCAATGCTTTTGCTTATGACTATGACGGGTGCTGTCAGACTAACGAGGCATTTCTAATCTGGCATGCTACCAGCAGGCTATGAACCGTAAGTCGAGAGCCAAACCGCCCAGCCCTTTTAAACGCTTCAATTCATCTCCTGAGATTATCCGTCTGGTTGTGATGATGTATATGCGTTTTCCGCTGAGTTTGCGCAATTTAGAGGATCTGCTGGCCGAGCGCGGGATCGACATCTGCCATGAAATGGTGCGGCACTGGTGGAACCGGTTCGGCCCGATGTTTGCAGCAGATGTGCGGCGCCAGCGTTTCAGCAGGATGCGCGGCTTTCGCCAATGGAAGTGGCATCTCGATGAGGTGTTCGTAAAGATCAACGGCGAGATGCATTATCTGTGGCGGGCGGTAGATCACGAAGGCGAGATTCTCGAAAGCTACATCACCAAGGCACGAGATAAGAAGGCTGCTCTACGCTTCATGAAGAAAGCCCTGAAGCTGC
The DNA here is from genome assembly GCA_947503245.1 of uncultured Sphingomonadaceae bacterium. Taxonomy (GTDB): domain Bacteria; phylum Pseudomonadota; class Alphaproteobacteria; order Sphingomonadales; family Sphingomonadaceae; genus Alterisphingorhabdus. Next base: position 2,018,890 of record CANNCV010000001.1, on the reverse strand, counting down.
ACGAACCGGTAGAGAAAATCGTAACCGATGGGCTCAAATCATACCCTGCTGCCATGCGCGACCTTGGCAATGAGCAGCGCCGCGAGATGGGTCGGTGGAAGAACAATAGGGCTGAAAACAGCCGCCTGCCGTTCCGACGACCAGAAAGGGCAATGCTCAGATTTAGGCAAATGAAATCATTGCAAAAGTTCGCCTCAGTCCACGCCAACATCCACAACCACTTTAACTCCCAACGTCACCTTATCGACAGACAGACCTACAAGACGCCCGCTCAACCACTCTGGCTGAGTGGCAAAACTTTATGGCTTGATACGCGCTTGGGTCCGGGATAGCTGCGCCAATCAGAGACAAGTTGCAGTTAGACTGACAGCACACCCCATAGTTGGTCATTCGCTTGCGACTTGAGCTGAGCCGTTAGCGGACTGTCCGGTTCTAGCCGATTAGATATGAAAAGCAGCTTGTCAGCTCACACTTGAATTGCGGTCATACATGACGAATCGATTCAAATGTCCTCATTGGGCTTTGGCGTAAATTAGTCAAACTCGGCTGCATGTGACCACTCTCCAAGTGACAAACCTCGATAGATAATGATGCCGCAGCGCTGCTTGCTGGGTGTACCACCGCGGCCAAGAATGAGATTTGAGATAGGATTCAATTTACGCGCCCGTTCGCTTGTACTGGACAAGGTGCACGGACCCTAACACAGGTTTCCTTTGAATGAACCGGTATCATTTGCAAAAAAAGCCTGAATCGCTAAGAGCTAACTAACGCCAACCCGCAGTAGCGGAAGGCAATCACAATTGGGACCAGCGAACCGGATATGCGTGAATCCAAATTTGTAAAAAGAAACAGTGAATTGGTCGAGCAGGCCGTAGAAGGTGGCATCGTTGCGTTGCAGATTGAGAATGGCAGATGCTATGGCTTTAATGAAACTGCGGCGCTGATATGGACCCTGATTGACGAGGAAAAATCCGTTGATCAGCTTTGCGCAATATTAGAAACTGAGTTTGAAACCGACGTTGAAACATGTCGTACGTCGGTCGAAAAAACCATAGACTTACTGGACAGCGAAGGGTTGATTACCTGGATCTCTACGTAAGCTTGATCATCAGATTATCGCACCAACCCGTTTCTCGATTGTTGAGCAGGATTTCATCAATTCGTCAAAATCTGGCGGACGTGTAACCAAGAAAACCGGTGTCGTTTTAACCAGTTCTGCAAAGATATCTAAGTCGGCGACAGAATCTGTTTCCAACCAGTTTCTTCCATATCGATTGTGCATCAACGCGAGGACTGATTGGGTCGCCGATTGTTTCTCTAACACTGTGTGGCTTTTCGAAGCATCAGGCTTTTCTAATATCAGGATCGCCGCAAGATTTGCTCGCACGCGCGTTCCTCGAGCGTCCAATATGTACTTGTCGATGTCGGGTCTTTGTCCTGACACAGTTTTGTCCAGCCCTAAATCTTTTAGCGGACCAAATGCATCTGTCATCAAACTTAGTTGCGGTGAGCCGGCTTCGACCAACGGCGAATCAAGATCCCACGACAACCTGACCAAATCATCAGATAGCAAGGTTGCCCCTCGGGCAATGAAACCAGCCGCGAGCGTTGATTTACCATGGCCGGAATCTCCTAAACAGACGATGGCCTGACCACCAACATCCACAGCGGCGCCATGAAGCATGGTGATCTTCTGATCCGCCAACATTGCGCCAAAAACAACGCCAACAAGGGCATAAGCGCAATCCTCCCAGGGCAAACTTGTCGCGACAGTTAATCGCGCGTCTGCATTGCTATACCGATAGTCTGCACAGCCGTGTTCCTCATTCACATATCTCAACGTCCAACCGGTGTCGTGTCGCAGGAGCTGTCGGTAATTCTCATTCGCGGCAACCTTCTTGACAGCTTGACGTTCATAGTGAATTTCAAAATCGCGACGATCAGAACTGGAGCCTGCCAAAAACGGCAACTCGAACGCAGAGCTAAACTGGTAGCCGTAGGCACGATAATAGTGCGTCTTAGTCATGCGTCCCGCTCCGGATCTGCGTTTCTATCTTTTTGACGTAACCAACGTCGACCTTACATTCGGCAAGTTTGCACGTTTCCTGCCATCTTCGTACGTTACGTTCGCGCAGTTTGACGTCCGGATGGTCTGACAGCAGACAGAAGAACTTTGTCGCAACCGCCAGTTCGTCCATACTCACCAAAGGCCGCTTGCCGGCAACATAGCTCATAATCTGGTACTCGGTTGCTGACGCATTGGGAAACAGTCGGTAAAAATGTGCGAAGCGGAAATGCAGTAAATCCGCAACCATATCATTTCTATTAGCGCGCGTAGCCTGCATCGGATGACCACGATATCGCAGCACAACCTGTGATGTATTACCCAGTCGTCCAGCTTTGGAAGCCCTCACCAACCACTCATAGTCCTCATGCGCGATCTTTTCATTGTACGGCAGTTGCCGCATAAAATCGGCTTTTGCCATAAATGTTGGATGGAGAACTCCTACGCGAAACACCAATTCGCGGTTAATTGCCTCGGCCGATTTTGGGAACCAGATAGGCCCCTTATGGGCACCGAATAGTTCTGCCTGTCCTCCACAAAGATCAAGCCGGCGATTTGTTAGTGTTGCAATCTGCAATGCGAAACGATCAGGCAGCGCAATGTCATCGCTGTCCATCGCCGCAATGTAATCACCTTGCGCAATAGCAATTCCGTTGTTCCGAGCCTGAGCACCGGTCCTTAAGGCCGGATTCCGCTTGCGAAAGATGGGTTTGATTCGACTGTCCCGAGTCGCGAAATCCTCGATAATGCCAGGACTGTCATCATCGGATCCATCATCCACGATTATAAATTCAAAGTCTTGATATGTTTGCGTCAAAACTGACTGGATTGCCTGACCCAAAAACGAGGCAGTATTAAGGACTGGCATCACAACGGAGATCAAATTGCTCATAACGCCTCATAGCAGTAAGTTCAGGGGATTGGCCTTTTTCCGCGAGCCACAGCTTGCCTCAACGCAATCAACTTTGCTGGATGAGACAGGGTTGCGTATTGCGAACGCCGAGCGAGTGATGTCCTTCGTTCCTCTAATAAATCAAGATGCAACTTGCAATGATTCTGTGCCTGTGGAACCGTAATGACATGACAGCAATTTCAGGAATTTGGTGCCCGGCACTGAACAAGGACGTGCGGGCACTATGCGCACAGAGTTTAGCCGCGCAGAAAATTTATGGTCCAGACAAAACCGGTCAAGACGATTGGGGCAGCATCTCCATGGGCCGTAATCTGAAATCAATCCTGCCAGAGGACCGATATGACAACCAACCACTGACCGGAGGCGAAGGGCGCTTTTTATTGGTTGCGGATATTCGGTTAGACAATCGGACTGTGCTTGCAGAAGAACTGGGAGTTCAGCAAGCGAGGCTGGCCACTCTATGCGATTCAGCTCTCTTATTGGTTGCTTTCGAAAAGTGGGGCGAATCTGCGATCAACAGGTTGCGGGGCGACTTCGCTTTCGCAGTTTGGGATGCAAAAAATGAAAAGCTAATTCTCGCCCGCGATCATGCCGGTACACGGCCGCTTTATTACTATCAAGGCTCCGACTTCATTGCTTTTGCATCGATGCCAAAAGGAATTTTCAGCCTCACTGGTATATCAAAGACTGTCGATCTAGAGCTCGTTGAGCAATCCATTATTCATGCCCATCAGGGTGGTGAGCGAAGCTTCTTCAAGGATATCAAACGCCTTCGCCCCAATCACTACGCCGTCATAACGCGAGATGGTTGCAAGCAACACTGCTATTGGAATCCGCCTAGCGGACAACTTCGACTCAAAGATCACAGAGAGTATGTTGAGGCGGTAAAAGAACAGTTCGATCGGGCAGTTGCAGCCAGATTGAGAGGCACTAATCGTGTCGCAGCGCATCTGAGCGCGGGATTGGATAGTTCGGCGGTTGCCACGTCGGCAGCCAGACAATTAGCGGCGACTAGCGGCCAAGTTAGTGCGTACACCGCAGTTCCGAGCACCGGCTATCTTGATGATAGTTCAGCGGCCTCGCTCCGCATTATCGATGAAGGAGTTTATGCTGCACAGGCAGCCGCTCTCTATCCCAACATAGATCATCATCTCGTGCAAACCGATCAGACTTCCTTGTTGGCTGATCTGGATCGGATGACACTATTGCAAGACATGCCCACTCTAAATTTGTGCAATGCCAGATGGATTTGGGGTATCAGCGATCTTGCCAAGAAGGATGGACACACTGTGTTTCTCCATGGTCAAATGGGTAATATGACATTTAGTTATGATGGAGGGCATTTGCTTGCAGAGTTGCTGCATTCAAGAAAGTTTCTCACTATAATCAAATATATTTCGTCCATGAAAAAGCAGGGCTACATCAATCCCTTCTCCCAACTCCGTGCGGCGATGATCAACAACTTACCACCAAAACTACAGCGCGACCTAAGACATTTGATAAGGGGTGAGGCATTTCTCACGGGTTCGAAAGAAATGAGGTCAAAAAAGCAAACTCGCTCTTCGGTGAGGATACCCAACCGCACGGAAGCAATGATGTGGCAATTTGATCGAGTCGAGCTGGGAGCTATGCTTAAAGCGCAATTGGGTGGGTGGGGATTGGATTATCGTGATCCGACCTGCGATCGGGATTTAGTGGATTTATGCTTTTCCATCCCGACTGAACAATATGTTCATGATGGTGTCCCCCGGTCCATAGCACGCGGCATGCTGCAAGATCGTTTGCCTAGCGAGATGGTAAAAGAGCGGAAAAAGGGATTGCAAGCCCCTGACTGGCATGTGCAATTTGTGAAAAACAGGCAAGAAATCGCACAAGAACTGGAAATACTCTCAGACTTTGATCTGCTGAAGAATAGAGTGGATATCCAACGCTTTCAAAATGCGATGAAGACACTGCCGGAAAGCGGTTGGAATGAGCCGGAAACAGTGACGGAGTATCGATCGGTCATATTGCGAACCATTTCTATGGGCGATTTTATCCGTAGGGTATCAGGATCTAATCGCTAACTCTCTGCTGCGCATCATGAGGAATTTTGGTCAACGTGACGAACTGGTCGGCTACCCCCTCTCCACAAACTGGAAAATCACCGACCATAACCCAAACATGTGCCTCTAACTGTTTATCTTGCTCCTGCTTCAACCCATAATATAAGACTGATGGAACGCCCCTACGGCGGAGCAGAATTTGCGCCACCAGGCCTTTTTCGAAGCACAGTGCGCGCAGCGGACTTCGGCGCGCTGCCATCGAGATCGCAGCACGTGTCTCTCTGGCGAGTTCAACTTGGTGATCGGGATTACAAATTTCTCGTTTTAGAGGCCGTGAAGCGAGGCTTCGCAATATGGGGAAACTGAAAAACCGAACTGCGACCGCCGCAGCAATCATTAAAATCCAGGCGTAGAAAATTAGCCTGATTTCCTTCGGTGTGAGATTTGCGATTGCTCTGAGCATTAGACTTCGGTCCTCTGGAACTCACGTCCAATCGAAAGTTCTTAAGGATCGACTATCACAGAATCCGTCAGTTCACACGTTTGAACTGTTTAACCAGTTCCTCGCAAACGACTTGATTGCCAAAGGGAGTATGATGCGCTGTCCAAATATCAGCCGGATCGTAGGCTCGGAACGAATCAAACGTGTCGACCACTTCAATATCTAAAGCTTCTGAGAGTGTCAGAATGAGCTCTCTTTCTCGCAATCCTTCCTCTATCAATTTCGGATCACTTACCGAATTGATATCCACATATTGCAGAAGGAGTATCTTCTGGGCGGCATTAACGTGCGCAAGGTCTGTTAACGTTTTTTCAATAATGACATCCTTGCTCGCGGCTTCAGGATGATGCTTTGCAAGGTGCATCGGAGATCTCGGCAGCATCGCCCCTGATCGTTCCCAAATTTGAGATCCCAATATCGTTCTGTAATAGATGAAATGTCCGAGCGTACTTGGCGCATATGGCCGGTATCTTGTGCCCACATAATCCATTTTTCCAGGCACTTTTGCCCATTCGAGTTTACCACCGTTTTCGATCAAAACAGTGGACGGTAGGCCGTGGAAAAAATGCATCCTGTCACGTTCAAAGTCGGCACCGACCAACGTCGAAAGTATCACAGTTTGATATTCTGCCGTATCAAACTCCAACTGACCACGTTTCAGCGCTTGGGCTGTACCATATCCGGGGACGCCTGCATTATCGACTCTGCGATTGAGACTATTCTCAAGGCAGGCAGGCCATGATTGATGGTCACTAACTTCTATTCCAAAAGTGAACGAATCCCCGAGAGCAAGTATATCGCGCGGCTGCGCTTCAAAGCCATTTCGATTGCTTCGAAACCCGTCTGCATTGATGCTAATTTCTGTCATGTTTGGTCGAAACCTGCCTGGCTCAAGCACTACGGAAACACCTGCCTTCGGCAGATAACCCAATTCCGGATGGTAAGGATGAACTTGCATGAATTTCTGAACTTCACGCATCATCGGCTCACTAAGAGGTTTTGGATAGGGATCCGTGCATCGCTCGCTCGCTAAGCATCGCACTTGAAAGTAGCCAACCAAAGCGAGTTCGATAATCGCCAACAGTACCAAAAAAATTAGAACATTTGAGGCCACAATCTTGGTGATTGTGTACGGCCCAATGTTTGCGGTTGCTGATTTCACTTTGGTTCGGCCTGATTGTTCCAGCATTAATACGTTACCCAACAGCTTGTTCCGATCCCCACCACTCGAAAATACAAGCAAGGTGGGCGTGCATGCAAACGCAAAATTGCTCCGCCATTGCTAATGATCTTCTGACCTAGTAAACGGTTGTTAGCGTCGTTAGACGTCCCTTAGCAGTATCGGAGTTTGTAGGCCACTATGTTGGAACCCTATCTTGGAAGAGTCGCAGCCAAACTGCCCGACAATCGCAATTTTGGATTGATTTTCGCCTTAGTTTTTGGTGCCGTTGGCGGGTACTCATTCTATTCCGATGCGGCAAAATTGGGACTGAGTTTCAGCGCACTTGCGGCAACAATGCTTGGCCTCGCCCTGATACGTCCGAGTGCGTTGAAACCATTAAACTATTTCTGGTATTTGATCGGCACGATGCTTGGCCGAATTATGTCTATGGTGACGATCACCCTTGTATTTTTTCTGGTTTTTACACCTATTGGGCTTGTCCAGCGGATTGTTGGCCGTGACATTCTGCAATTGCGTTCATCGAAGCAGTTGAGTTATTGGAAGGAGCCTGACATACGTGAGAGGTCGGATCACGGTTTTGGCGATCAGTTTTGATACGGTTCGGTTTTGGAGTATGCGTTGCTAGAATTGGTAAGTGAGCTTTGGCGTTTTTTGAAATTCCGCAAGAAATTGTGGTTGGCCCCCGTGATTTCACTCTTCTTCATTATCGGGTTTTTGCTTGTGACTACTGAGGGGTCAGTCCTGGCACCTTTCATCTACACAATATTTTGAGCATCAAATGTATAAGCTGGGCCTCTCCTGCTACTATCACGATGCAGCGGCAGCGCTTCTGCGGGATGGCGAGATAATTGCTGCGGCACAGGAAGAGCGGTTCTCCCGCACTAAGCATGACCCCAGTTTTCCTCGTTCAGCCATAAACTACTGCATCAAGGAGGCGGGAATTGACGTTTCACAGATTGACCACGTGGTCTTTTACGAGAAGCCGTTCCTGAAATTCGAACGGCTACTGGAAACTTACTTGGCGTTTGCACCACTTGGGCTAGCCAGCTTTGCTACATCCATGCCCGTCTGGATCAAGGGTAAGTTATTTCAGAAAAGAGGCTTGATTGCCGCACTCAGTGACACATTGGGGAATGATATTGATTGGTCTAAGAAAATTCAATTTTCTGATCATCATCAAAGCCATGCAGCCAGTGCTTTTTACCCATCACCGTTTAAAAGTGCTGCGATCCTAACAATGGATGCAGTCGGAGAATGGACGACCACGTCTTGGTCGGTCGGTGATGGAAAAGACTTGGAGCTAAAGGAAGAATTGCATTTCCCACATTCGCTAGGTCTATTGTACTCTGCATTCACACATTATTGCGGATTTCGCGTAAATTCGGGCGAGTATAAGCTGATGGGATTGGCACCCTTCGGCAGCCCAATCTTTGTGGAAAAAATCAAAAATCACCTGATTGATATTGCTGAGGATGGAAGCTTTCGCATGAATATGCGATATTTCGACTATTGTACCGGCAAGAGTATGACAAACTCTCATTTCAACAGTTTATTTGGCGGTCCAGCTCTTGGACCGGATATGCCCGTTAAGCAGCTGCATATGGATTTGGCGGCGTCAGTCCAAAAGGTCGTGGAGGAAGTGATTGTCAAACTGGCAACTCATATTCGGAAGCAATCGGGTGAGAGCAACCTCTGCCTAGCTGGAGGCGTCGCGTTGAATTGCGTCGCAAACCGAGCACTTAAGCGTGCCGAAATTTTTGACAACATTTGGGTGCAACCTGCTGCCGGAGATGCTGGCGGCGCTGTAGGGGCTGCTTTGGCGTTTCATCACAGAGTCTTGGGTGCGCCTCGCTCTTTGCCGAATAACCACGACCGAATGAAAGGTGCATTGTTAGGCCCCGGATATAGCGATCAAGAAGTCGCCCAAAGCCTGAACCAACTTGGCGCCTCTTTTTCCCTCAAGCAAGAGCACGAGCTGATTGATCAGGTCGCTAGAGCGTTGCAGGAGGGCAAAGTCGTTGGCTGGATGAATGGGAGAATGGAATTTGGACCGCGAGCATTAGGAGCGCGCAGCATATTGGCCGATCCAAGACGTGCGGATATGCAAAGGAAGCTCAACCAAAAAATCAAGTTCCGCGAGTCATTTCGCCCATTCGCACCAGCAGTCTTGGCAGAGGCTGCCGCAGATTGGTTCGATTTAGAAAACGATAGCCCTTACATGCTATTTGTTGCTGATATTGTCGAAGACAAGAAGAGGCAGGCCACCGCCGAGGAGTTGGACCTAACCGGATTCGATCAAATGCGAGTTGAGCGTTCCGTTTTACCTTCGGTGACGCATGTAGATTACACTGCGCGCGTTCAGACGGTTGATGGAAAATACAATTCGAAGTTTCATGCGCTGCTTACACAGTTTGAGAAACTAACGGGCTGTCCAGTGCTGATAAACACTTCGTTCAACGTACGCGGAGAACCAATTGTCTGCACACCAGAAGACGCCTATCGGTGTTTTATGGACACCGAAATGGATATGCTCGTCATCGAAAACAATGTTCTTCTGAAGGTTGACCAAAACGACCCGAGCTTCAAGCCGACTTCGTTTCAGCCAGATTGAGGTGTCGTACGAATGCTCTAGAATTCAAAGATTAGTTGTTGAGGACGCGCTTAGGAGTATTGCGAGCCATCAAAGACGGTATCCGGGCCATTTTTGGCTTCACGTGCTTCCATGATCTCAACTTCGGGTGCGATCCATTCGCGTTTCTTGCTCTCATCATCGCGGGTACGCTGATCTTTATGCTGTTGCATCTTTGCTATCCTCATCTGGCTCCGGCAGCTCACAAAACGTTCATGCTCTTAAACTCATAGCCTTCGTGATTTTTAAGCATGTGTATGATCAGAAAGTCAAGTCGTATCCGATGCTGCGTTCAGTAATCAGGCGTCAAATAGTGGCAATTCAAGAAATTGCAGCAACGCATAATCTTCAAACTGCCCCAAATCGGTCGCCCATTTTTCCGATAGAATATCAGCATAGTCCCGAAGAACGTCTTCTGCGTGCCTCACCTTATCGCCTGCCGACATCAAATCTTCCATAAATTCAAACCGAACGGCGCCGTCCGGTGACAGTTGATAGAAAGTCGGAATAAGCGCAGCGCCTGTTTGCAGCGCAAGTTCAGCCATGCCGGGACGAACAGGCCGAGCGCGGCCGTGAAACTCAGTCTCAATACCGCCGTTGCCGGTGTAGGCATCGGGGAAAATTACAACAAGACCTCCTCGGCTGAGCACTGAACGCGCGCGGCGGATCTGCGCAAAGCGGACCCGCGCGCTATAATCGCCTGCTCGCGGTTGCAGATGGTGTGCGATATCCTTCAATCCGTAGCGTTGCAGTTGCTCCATATCAAAATTGCCGATTATCAATTTCTCCATATCGGAGAATAACGGGATCTGATTGATTAAAGACTTCAGTGTGCTGTGCGGACAGGCCAACAAAATTCCTTGCTCATTATCTAGCGGTTCAGTCAGGTTCTCAAGGCCCGAATAGGTTACGTATTTTTCGAAATTTCCTGGCCAATTAAGGCAGATTTGACGCCAAGCCCGCCAGGAAGCAGCATGCAAAAATTGCGCACGCAATTCTGACAGTTGCGCTTTGTGAGCAATCTCATGCGTAACCTGAGTCAACAAGTCAATTTGCGCCGGATAGCAAAGTCGCTGAATTACCTCCTTACCCACCAGCCAGTGCAGTATCCGCGATCCCAATCGATAGGGTAATAATGGAAAACGACCCATGTGCGGGCCATGCCAACGCACTCGTCCGGCAATGCGTGTCAGTAGTTTTGGACGAGACTCGCTCTTTGCTTCCAGGGTTGCTGCAGTTTCAGCGTCACAGATTTGACCAGCCTTGTGTTCCACCGCAATCAACCGAGCTAAATCTGAAATTGTTGGGTTTTTGACAAAATCCATTTCGTTGATAGGGTGCCCGACGGCCTCTTCGATAGAGCAAATAAACTGAACCAGTCCCAGCGAGTCCAAGCCTAAATCGAACAAATCCTTGTCCGTGTCTACTTGCTCCAATTCAAACTGGTCGAGAACCATTTGCTCCAGCCACGATTCCAAACTTTGCGGATCGAAATTTTTCGGCAAAGAGTATTCCAAGGTACCAGTATCGGATGCGGCATAGTCCCATAAGACCTGCAATTCCCCAGCGCGATATGCTTTGCAGCAAGCACTTCGAGCAATTTTCCCGCTAGTCGTTTTTGGTAACGACCTGTCATTGACAAGAATGACTTGTGTGGCCTTGATCTCATACCGTACTGCCAATTCCCTCTGTAAAGATTCAACAAGCGCTTTCGCTTTAACGATATTGTAGCCTGCCGGAACTGTTTGTAGAATAACCAGCTGCTCTTTTTCATCTACTTCGATCGAGAAAGCGGCAGTGTCCTTCGGGAAAAAATCAGGCTCCAGTTCTTTGACGATACGTTCAATGTCTTGCGGATAGAAATTTCGACCGCGGATAATGATTAGGTCTTTGATCCTACCTGTTACGAATATTTCACCCTCATGTAAAAAGCCAAGATCACCAGTTTTGTAATATCGTTTTCCGGTCTGATCATTGGCAATCCTCTGCCCGAACGCGGCTTGCGTGGCAGAATCGTTCCGCCAATACCCTGATGCTACATGTGATCCAGTTAGCCAGATTTCTCCTATACTGCCCGAAGCGGTAGGCTTTCTGCTTGCGGGCTCAACAATCGCAATTTCCCCATCTAAAGGTGAATAGCCGCATCCAATCAACGATTTCGCAGTCTCCGGTGAGCTTGCTGGCCGCACTAAGCCCTCTTCGAGAGCTTTGCGATCAACACTGGTTTTTTTGAAAAGCCGATCTGGAGGTGATGAGCAAACATAGACGCAAACTTCAGCGAGACCATAGCCAGGCGCCATCGACTCGGGTTGAAAACCATATGGCGCGAAAGCGTTGATGAAGTCCGTCAGTGTCTTTTCATGTATCGGCTCCGAGCCGTTGATCGCGGTGCGCCAGCCAGACAATGATAACTGCGGAACATTGCCTTGTTCGGCGAGCCGTGCGCAAATATCAAAGGCAAAATTTGGTGCCGCTGAAACTGTAGCGCCAAATTCGGAGAACAACCTCAGCCAGCTTGTCGGATTTTTGATGAATTCCTTAGCAGCCATTAGATAGATTGGGCAGCCAACATAGATTGCCAAGAGTTGCGACGCGATAAGACCCATATCATGGAAGTTAGGCACCCACGATGCGATCACATCGTCAACCGAGACTTGAAACCCTGTTTCGGCCATTCGGATATTGGCGATCAGCGATTTGTGCGTGATAACGACACCCTTTGGAGCGCTCGTCGACCCCGAGGTATATTGTAGCAGCGCTATCTCGTTTGCCGATGTCTGGACCGGACCCGAATATTTTTGAGTTTGTTGCAAAAGCCTATCAGAATAGACGATCGAACCGGCGAATGACGGCAAAAATGCTGTGCATTGGCCCTCAATGCTCGGTGCCTGAGCCAACTCAGACAAAAGCGCTTTTGGTTGGGCATCAAGCATGATCGACGTAAAGCGAGGGTCCTCATGATCGGCGTTTGGGACGGAGGTGGGAACAGCTATTGCACCACAATAGAGACACGCGAAAAAGGCGCATAAGAACTCGGTTCCTTGTGGGTAGGCCAAGACCACACGGTCACCTGGTTCGATTTGACCGCTTAGATAGCTTGCGATGAGCAGAGCACGATCATCAAGTTCTTTCATTGTGAGCGTGGATTTAGCTGTCAACTCTGCATCGAAATACCGTAGCGCGATCTGATTTGGCCTGGTTGCCGCATGATCTCGAAGTTTCGACAATATGGTCAAATCTGCTCCTACAGGTGAAGATGCGGCCTGCTACCGCAGGATACGGCCTGCCTCATACATTGCCAACCTGTCATTTGCACTTAATTACCGTGCTGCCAAAACAATTCAATACTCCTGGCAAGCTTCGTAGACGCTCATTCCTACGCTAGTAAAAGAATGAAAAGGTGCCTAGCTGTCTTGCGCTGTTTGATCACCGCTCGCTTTCGTATGTTGGGGCAGTGACCAGATCTCCGATCTTGATTCAATCAGGTCACGACCGCTGAGCTGAAGCAAGCCAACCGCCCCCACCATTTTGCAGAACCGTTCAAAATAATCGTACTCACAACTCTAGCTGAAGTCAGGCAGCACGTGATAATGCGTCTAAAAATGAAACTCAAGCTTATAGGATTCGGATTCAAATCCAAGGTTCTGGACTAACCACAAAAAGCCTGCCCAGGAATAGTAATGGTGAACGCACTGCTTCCGCCGTAAGAGCATCAGACAATCCAATAACTGATATGAATGGGATTTTTGTATTGTCAGAGGCTCATAGTCAGCTTAACAGGAAAGATCAAATATTCGTTCAAGTTGCTTTTGGCAATGTTTGGACAGCTATATTAAATACCGGCAGGCAAGGCGGTGTGATGGGCCAACAACTTTAAGGTTTAGAGACCCAAGGTTTCGAGGCAGTGTTCTCAGAATTGATGTCGAGATACTTACCCCCAATGTGAATTTGGTTCTTTAAAGATGAGAGACATTCTTCAATTATACGATGAAATTAGGCAGTATTTTATTTCTCAATCAGAAAATAAAAGGATTTTCTTCTCTCCAGTATTTGGTCAAAGAAGTGACAGTTATATAACAAAACAATTTTACACAGAAATAATTGATGGGAAATCTATTTACATAAGGCATAGTGACAATATCGAGGGTAAATACTATTTTACATTCAATAATGCTTTCATGATGTCAATGGACGTATATATACTGGATATTTCTCTTAATATTGAAAAGCCAATAGAATTTGATGTTTTATGGTCTATGAGAGTGGACTGGATTAATAAATCCTATGATCGTTCAAAATTTTTAAAAAAATACAATCACTTTGGGTCTTGTTAAAGCAAACGCACTGGCCAGCGAGTTTTGGCTATAATCGTACCCAACAGCCATTGGCGGGGTGCTGTCAGACTAACGAGGCATTTCTAATCTGGCATGCTACCAGCAGGCTATGAACCGTAAGTCGAGAGCCAAACCGCCCAGCCCTTTCAAACGTTTCAACTCATCGCCTGAGATTATCCGTCTGGTCGTGATGATGTATGTCCGTTTCCCCCTGAGTTTGCGGAACGTCGAAGATTTGCTGGCCGACCGCGGGATCGACATCTGCCATGAGACAGTGCGGCACTGGTGGAACCGGTTCGGCCCGATGTTCGCTGCGGATATCAAGCGGCAACGGGTTAGACTGATGAAAGGTTTTCGTCACTGGCGCTGGCATGTTGACGAGGTGTTTGTAAAGATAGGCGGCGAGATGCACTATTTGTGGCGCGCAGTTGATCACGAAGGCGAGCTTCTCGAAAGTTACGTCACGAAAAAGCGCGACAAGAAGGCTGCTCTGCGCTTCTTCAAAAAGGCACTCAAACACCATGGGAAGGCTGAAGCGATCGTCACTGACGGGTTCAAATCTTACCCTGCTGCCATGCGCAACCTTGGGAATGTAGAACGCCAAGAAATGGGCCGTTGGAAGAACAATCAAGTTGAGAATAGCCACCTACCCTTCCGACGACGAGAAAGGGCAATGTTTAGATTTAGGCAAATGGAATCATTGCAAAAGTTCGCTTCAATTCACGCCGATGTCTACAACCACTTTAACTCCCAAAGGCATCTAATCGACAGACAGACCATCAAGACCACCCGCCCAGACGCTCTGGCTGAGTGGCAAATGCTTATGGCTTGATACGCGCTTGGGTCCGGGATAGCGGCGCCAATCAGAGACAAGTTGCAGTTAGACTGACAGCACCTGCTGAAGCAACAGAGTTAAATCAACAAACATCTAATTCTATTGTTGATGGGCCGATGGATAGAGTTGTGCTATACTCGGGAAGGCCCAACACTATAGACAAATCACCGAAGGGGTGGAAGCGTAAACCAACGGCACCTGTTAATAATACGGCTAGAGTGATTGGTCGAGTGCAGATAATAACAAGGCGATTTATGAATTTTAGAATTTATTTTGTTTTTCTTGCCTATCTAACTACATCGTGTACCGTCACGACGACGTATAACAGTATAATAATATCTAGCAATATTGAATATAAAACAGAGCACGAAAAATTTGCTTATCAAAGAATCTTTGAATTGCTAAAATTAAATAATGAAATATCTGAAAATAAATTATACGTTGTTAATAAAATTAACACTATAGAATACTATAAGAATATAATAGATGATAGGTTAATATCTTATTGGGAGCATCATTATATTAAAAATTTTGACTATAGATGTATAGGCTATGTCGCCATTGTTAGCAATGGTGAGTCATTCGGGGCTTTTGTAGATTTCTATCATCGGGCGGGAGAAGGATATTATCGTTGCCCTGGTCTTGTGTATACCTTTCTCGAAGGTGGTGAAGTCACTAAAGTAATTGTGAGTGGAACTGAATATTAATTTTTACAATTCAAGAAGGGTCTTTTAGAGCGATTAGCATTTGATCCGCACGACTTTTAAAATCAATGCATGAACTATAAATCTAGCCGCAAGAAAGCCAATCTCCCCCTTTCGCTATTTTGTTGATCGCCTAAAATCATCCACCTTATGGTATATGATGTACGCCCGCTTACCGCTGAGTTTGTGAAATGTTCAAGATCTGCCGTTCGAGCGTGGGGTAGACGCTTGCTATGAGACCGCTTGCTTTTCGTGAAATCGGTTTGGTCCGTTGTTTGCTGCAGATATCCAACGCCGACGAGTTAGTCGGATGAGAGGTTTTCGTCACTGGCGCTGGCATGCCGATGAAGTGTTGTAAAGATAGGCGGTGAGACGCATTATTTTTGGCGCGCAATTGATGTAGAAGTACTCTCAGGCTTTAGGGTTATTGCATCCGATTAGGATATCATGATTAAAAATAAGAAGATATTGGAAAATTTTCGTTCCCGTTGGATGGATGCCTTCGAAGAGTTTTCCGCGCAAGATTCTATTAGCATAAACCCTTTACGAGATAAAAGGATGCTGAATTTATGCGATCGTCTCTACAGTGAGAGACGAGGTGATCGCGCGATTGACTGTGATTATGAACCAGATTCAAACATAAAGTCTGACGCTTTTGTGAAGTCAGCCGGTATGAAGCCTAATGAGTATGATCTTTTGACAATCTCCTTAAATCATGATGAACCAGATTTTGAGTTGTTATGGAAAATATATAAAGCTTGGATACACGATGGTGTTTCTGGCGAAAAAATATTAAGTATGAGAAAGTAAATATATTTTTGCTATAAAAGATATCGTCAAAGCAGGCACCTTAGCTAGCGAAATCGTATGATTAGGTATTGCAGGTCACTGGCCAAACATTTGAATTCTGCCTATCCGTCGCGCTATTTCAACGCGGCGAGGCCACCCAGAAACGGCATATGCGCCCTCTATACTTACCTTTCATGCATATGTATCAAGGTCTTATACATGGTAGAAACGAAAGGCGTTAAAATGTCTGCTCAAAAAATGCTAATTTTCTGTTTGTTCGGTATATTGTGTTCATGTCGTCCAACCACTGAACCTATCTATAAATTAGAAAATTCTATATTGATTTTACCAAAAGAGGACGTTACTTATATAGACTCTTTAGTACCTGATTCAGTCTGCGGATATTCGAAAAATAACAAACTTTCCAGATATTATTATTATCAAGTCATAGCTAGGAGTGGGTATTATGAGATAAATCCACTCGTTGTTCGTTTTAGGTTTATTGCTGATGGGAAAGGTAGGGTTTACATAACTACCAACCCTCCTTTAGAAGTTTTAGACGCTGTTATACCGGGCGCATATGGTACTTTTGATTTTGATACTCTAAAAGTCGATGAATTGACATGTACAAGCTGAAACCTTAATCAAAGACTATTGTAGGTACTGTCAAAGTAAATGAAGCGACTAGCGGATATTACATAAACGGGTATGGCGGTTGATGCCTAGACCCAAGGAAACAGCCAGTCCATTCCGGTATTTCAACTCATCGCCTGAGATTATCCGTTTGGTCGTGATGATGTATGTTCGCTTTCCACCGAGTTTGCAGAATGTCGAGGATCTGCTGGCCGAGCGCGGGATTGACGTATGCCATGAGACAGTGCGGTTTTGGTGGAATCGGTTCGGCCTGATGTTCGCTACGGATATTAGGAGGTAGCGGGCCAGCAGTATAATAACAGCATAAAGCCGTTGAAGCAGTTTCAGATCATATTGCGGTGCGTGCCAATATTTAGGTAATCCACGAACTGATTTCTTTCAGATCCCAATCTGTGCCGTTCCATATAAGCTGCAATGTCCCTCCGACCCAACCTGCAGACCATTTCACATATCCCCTATCACGTGCACGGTTCCACACTATTTTTGGCAATGCAATGGTACGGAAATCAGGTGTGCGGCGTTGCAGCGCTTCAATATGCTCTTCATTGTAAATGACGACCAAGCTTTCCGCCGAAATACAGGCAAAGTCTTCGGCTTTCCCTTTCAGAAAAAGGGGAGCATTTGGGTTGTTCTGGGATGTGCGCCAGTCTCCAAAAGATAAAGCTTCATCGCTATTTCGATCAACGGGTTCGATGATCGGCTTGGTTTCAATTGTGAACAATTTCCGCAAAATAGCGATCTGCGCGAGCTTTTCGCGCGACGGAGGGCCGGAACACGCTGTCCCACCAATTCTGCCAAGTATGGCCGGAGCGTCTTTGCCCTCACGGTCGAGCAGCAAATGCGCCTCGGCGATATCTGTCATTCCGTCATTGTCGCTATCTCTGCGTAAGCTTTCCAATGGTATGTCGAGAAAAAGACCGTATTTCTCTCGCTTGAGGCGCAAACCGACAGGAGGATAGGTTATACTGGCGGTGTCGATCTGCTTAATTGATACCTCAAGCGTAATCCGCTGATTGTTAAGCAGCGGCAGGTCACTTACTGGCTGCACTGCATAAGGAAAAAATTCGCTCAGGCCCGTATATAGCGTCTCCTGCCAATTCTTTCCTCCATCACTGGAAAGGTGCAACCAATAGCCGCCTTGGCTAATTTCTCCTGTCGGGTCATAAAAAGGTGATGTGCTGATGACAGTTACATCTTTGCCCTGTTGTTCCCAACGCACCGGATAATAACCGGTCGGCAGTCGTGCCCAATCTTTCGGCCATTCTTTGCTCTCCGCCGCGCTTGGGTTAATTCCATCGGGCAGCGGTTTTTCGGCAAATGTCGATGGCAATGGCTCTATCGATATTCTCTCATACCGTGCTGGCTCTGGTCTGGTGCCAGCCTCAGCGATGCGGATCGCCACCAGTTTTTCATATCGTTCGGCAATATTCTGCCATCCTGGGAGGTTAAGTTTGGCGATTGCTGCCATGCCAGCGTCATGATCTGGCTTGTCATACCCACTTTCATGCGCAGTCAGGCGGGATGCTATCGATCGCTGAGAGTTTTCGCATATATCACTATTTTGAACTGCGGCAAATATCTGACAGCGCAATTCAGCCATAGCAGCAGATGGTGTTGAGCGGCTAATACTTGTCGCAAACAACGCTTCGGCCAATCGATAGGGGTCTGCTTCAGGAGAGTTGAAATAATGGTCCAGCAGCAAAACCTCGGTCGGTCGGCCATATTTGTATTTGCAAACTTCCTTTGGTTCAGTGCGGTTTTCCAAATAACAGGCAAACCAATCCCGCGTCTCTTGAAGCTGGGGAATGTTCGAAAACAGCTGGCGCGCTTCATCTTCGCGTCCGACCAGAGCATAAGCGGCGACCAGATCGACTTTAAGATCGGCTATAGTCTTCTTACCCTCAATATAAATAGGTAGCCCATCAACCTCTGCGACAAAATTGCGTTTATCTGGAGCCATGACTGCGCTGCGTTTTTCATCGCTTAGATTATCAACCAATGCGAGCGCACGTTCATTAAATCCATTTTGCAGTAATATAGAGAGCTGACGACGGAATAATATGGTTTCTAGCTCTTGCCGGTTATAAGGCGCGATGCGATCACGTGATGATTGTTGCGCCAACCATTCATATATTGGCAGTGACCCCGCCGCTTTGATTGTGCCGTAATGCGCCATTTCGATCAGCATAGGCATGGCATGTGCGGGCGCAATTTCTAGAAAACGCACAAAATTTCCGCTGCACTCATCGGTATGGGCGATAAGCCAAGCGGTGCGCGTTGGATTGGGCGCGCCTTCCATTACAGCGCGCCAATCATCTATTTGACAATTTTCGACATTTGATAAAGCAGCGACCGTCGCAACAATTACAAAATCTGCATGCGATAAGCTGCGCAGCGATTCAATTAAATCATCGCGATAAACTTCAAAAACAGGTTCCTTATCAAGCAAATAGGAATGTATCTCGATGGTGAGATATGCCGTTAAGAAGCGCTGGGTTGCCTTTGGATTGACATTATAGTCCGCCGCCAATTTGGCCGCTGCAAGGGACAGGTCACCACCAGCTAAAGCCTCTTTCAGATTCTTTTGAAACCTGTAGAGTTCCGGATTATCCCCTGCCCCATATGTGTAACCTTCTTTTGACCATATTGTCAGTGTTTCAGGCGTTAACGCATAGACATTCGTGCTATTGTCTTCTTCACCAATTATATCTGAGTCTGAGCTCGCCAGTAAGTCCTCTTCAATAGCCTCGATAGCATCTGCAGCTCGTGCGGCAATATCTCCCGCGCTGTCACTGGTTGCACTGTTTTCTTGCTGAAGCTTCTGCGCTTTTTCACGCGCTATGCGTTTGGCAATGGCCGCCTCTCGCTTAGCTGCGGCCTCGGTCTGTTGTTCAATCGCAATCTGGTCAAGCCTTTCGGCATCGCTCTGGACCATCCCTGCTGCCACACTGGCTTTTAGAATGATAGCTATCAGGAATGTAGAATAAAAAACGACGCGTCGCATTTGCCAAGCTTCCTTTTTAACGTATAGCATTCTTAATCAAAATATAGCAGATAGCTAATAGCTTATAGCTTATAGAGAATTTTTAAGTTAAAGCATAAGAGCCAACTAATTTATCAAAAGCAACGAATAAATTGGAAATTTAGAGACAGATTGAACAGCATCAAAGAGTGTTTGCCCCACATTTGGAGTCCTTTAATTTACGATGCTGATCTATATTTGAAAAATTTTAGGGCAAATCAGCATTACGTGGAATGGAGACATATAAAGCGGCAAGTTTCTGCAATCATAGCCAGGTGTGAAAAGGCTGATATTTGGCGCTATTAAGGTAAGCGGATACAGCCTCAACCTGTCGGTTTGCTCTGTTGGATCTGCAAAAATATAAACTCGGCCGGATCAATCGGAGCAATGCCGATTGTGATCGTGACAATACCGTTCGCTATAGTGTCTGGCGGGTTATTACTGGCATCACATTGTACGCAATAATCGTAGAGTGCGCCTTCCTTAGTGAGGTCTGACAGAAATGACCCTATCTCTTGCTTCAGGGTGAACCAAAGCGTTTCATTATTGGGTTCAAATATTGCCCATCGTGTACCGCGATTGAGAGATTCTTCAATGAATAAGGTTAGGCGGCGAACGGGTATATATTTATAATCATCGCTGAAAATATCTGCGCCGCGCAGCGTTCTTGCTCCCCATATAACCGGCCCGATAACAGGGAAACTACGCAGGCAATTAATCCCTTTGGGATTGAGTATGGCGTTATCGGCATCATTTAGACCAATTTCTAACTTGCTGATGCCTGCGATACTTGCCGATTGACCAGCCGGAGCCTTCCACACCCCTTGCGAAGCATCAGTGGAAGCCATCACACCGGCAATAGCTCCGCAGGCCGAGAAGAGCGCATCGCGGTTTTCCATATGAGGGTCTTCTTTGATAATCCGCGGGAAGTAAACGCCACAATTAGATGTATAGTCCTCTCCTGACGGCCCCTGCCCTATTATGCTCAATTGTTCGGTATCCAGATCGATGATCTGACCTTTGCGTACCTTTTCGCTCCAACTAGAAATTGGATCGACAATGTAGAAAGCACGTTTTTCTGTGGCATATTGTGCAGCAGCGGAACGTACCCCGGGGTCCAAATCCCATTCATCTTCAGGTAATTCGGGTAACATTCTGCGATCTGGAGGAATGCACAAAAGGTTAAATACATCTGTTTTGTCGAGCAAATATAGGCCAGTTCTTTCTGTCTTGCTACCAATATAGGTTGATGGCTTTAAATATATACCATCATCGCCACCTGCCCCTTTGGCGCTTTGTCCTTCGCTGGGTGGCGTGGCGGAAAGATGTTCAACATTGGCTAGCATGCTTTCAGCGGCCAACACCTTATCAAGGCGATTAGGGAAATCTTTCTTAATTTCTTCCAATGAGACCGAAACATTTAGATAGCGTTCGGACGCGATTATCTGGCCTTTTGCATTGTAAAGTGTCAGCGTTATGTTGAACAATTCTCCCTTTTTAAGAGCATAGTCATCCGTAAATTGAGCCGCAGTAGCATCAGTGATGCCTTCCATATCCACTTTGGCAGTCAGTTCATTGCCCCACAGACCTGGATTTGACGCCTTTAGAGTCAGGGATGGATGATCATCGGGAAAGTGCAACCTTGCATAACCATCGCTGGTCGAGGGCTCAAAAAGCCGTGCAATAACTGCCTGCGAACCACCATTGTTAAAGAAATCCTGAAGCGCGTAACTCAATGGGTAATCAAATTGGAGACCACCGAATTGCCGCTTAAATTCTTCATAGCTGTAGACTGTTATCGGTTCGTCCACTGGCCCGCACATCGTTCGTCCTATAAAAGCAGCTATGTTGGTTGCGAGCGGAGTGACATTATGGTGATTGCTTGGCAGTTCTTCGACATAGATGCCGGGATAGGTGACTTTAGCTGGCATGGCACTTCCTTTGTATTAAGGCGTTAATGATAGCTGTTTTGGTATTCAGCTTGCGTTTTTGATAGTGGTAACATCCTGCCAGAATATCTGTTTGGCGGCCGTATTGCTCACCATATGGGTGGTCTGATTGGCTTGTACTGCACCTATATATGTCGCATAAGCTTCAATTAACGTACAAGCCGCACTGGTCAGAGCATTAGCTGCAATCGACATAGTTGTTTCGTAGGTCTGAAGTGTGTTTGCCGAGACCAATTCGAGTGCAGCTATGATGGACTCATCGTGGTTTTGTGACGCTTGTTGCAAAGCCTGTTTGTAATTGTTCAGTGCGACAGCTTGCGCATGGTCACGATCAGCCTTAGCCGCATCATATGTTTTAGAATAAGTATCCTTCGCCATATTCCATGCCGATATAGCCTCAACCAAAGTCTCGTTCGCATCCGTCTGCGCCCGTTTTAGGGACATATCTGCATTGATCGCAGAGCGCTCATATACTCGGCATGCATTGGCGATGTCTGCTTCCCCATCTTTGCACATCATTTTAGGGTTCGGGGCCTGATTTTTGGCCATCAATCGAAGAAGTTCCGTGCTTCGTACATTGTCAGATGCTTGCATCAGATCATTAGTGTCAATCTTGAGGATGGGCTTTATCGTCATCTCTAAAACCGCCATCACGTCCAACATGGTTTCTGGGTCCGCTGAAGAATTGTCATTCGGCATTTGCTCTTTTCCCATATATCATTGACCCGGAGAAATCAGGGCAAGGGCTGCCCAGGCTTTTGGATGTGCAAGCGACTGCCCCTGATCGTCATCTCGCTTATTTTGAAGCATAAGGCGCCGAGCCTCCCTCATGGCTTCAGCTTTATTCACCCCTGTCTCGCGCTGCGTTTCTACAGCTGCGACGGTTAAAAGTGGAACGGCACGGTCGCTTACAGGAAAATGTGAAACCAGGAGTGACCGCGCCCCGGCATAGAGGAAACCACGCGCAAGCCCTGAAAGACCTTGTGCACTGCTCCTTGAACCAGCAGATGTGTTGCATGCTGAAAGTATCAGCCAATCTGCGGTCAGGCGCAATGCTGCTGCTTCGCTGGCAGTGAGCAGACCATCATTATCAGCCGTAAGATCTTTTTGAAGCACCCCGGGTGGCGGCGTCAGCGCCAGTGCCGGTTCAGCTATGCTACCATTTAACTCGTTGGCGATCAGACCATGTGTTGCGAAGATAATGATTGCAGAATCGGCTAGCCTCCCACTGGTGTTTTGCGCAGTCAGATTTGCCTGAGTTGCGTCAAGTTGAGTGATAACACTATCGGGTTTAGCAGCGAGCACTGCAGCAAGTGACTGCACTTCAATTGCGGTTCCGGGTAGGCGATCAAGGCCGGCAAGCGCTTCAAGGTTTGCGACAGGCCCAGTATAATAATTGGCAAAGCCATTGGCTGCGCGAACATTGCTAAAGGCGGTGCGCTCCCGCAAATCTTCTGGCAACTCAACAGGCGGATCTGCCACGCCTTTAAAGGCAGGATCGCCGAAACCGAAAAAAGGTTGGCTTGCTCTCCCCGCTTCAAGATCAGCGTTACGAGCCAGAATAAGAGCCGAAACTGAAGGCGTAATCGCCAGAGCTCGTTCCATACCCAACCATTTGGTCTCGCGCAGGGTTTGCGGGTCTGCATCGCCTTTTTTACCACCATGTGGCGCGTCCGTTACCAGTGCAGCATAGGAAACACCTAGAAGGCCGTCCTGAGGAGCCAAAGTCCATTGCGACTTTTCTGAGATGATCTTCTTAATTGCCGGATCAGAAAAAAGTGCGTTGTAGAGCATGTGGGCTTTATCTCTGGAATAGATGACCTTGGGTGCTAAAAAGTCCGGATGATGTGTGTATCCGCTTCCCGGTAGAGCTAAGCCTTGTTGCAGGTCGTCAATAAGGCTGGCCAAATCATATGGCTCTAATGCAATAGGTGCAATGGCATGACCGCTGCGTGTAAGGGCTATTACCAAACCTGAAAATTCCGCGCGTGTTCTTTCATCTCCTGACGGCACAAGCAAAATTAATGCTTCATCTTCTCCCAGTGAGCGCTGAACAGCTTCAAGCGTCGCAGGTGCGGGACGGGCAAGATCGAAAAACCTTGGGAACCGATCTTCCAGCTCTGCTTCAGTTTTCTGCAAAAGCGCAAAAGCCTCCTCTCGTTGTGAGCTTAGCGCTAATCGCCGAGCACCTAATGCATCACCATTACCCGTCAATGCGCTGTTCTGGCGATCAAGGTTAGACACATTTTGCTGCGCCAGCCGCCAACGGAAGACGAATTCACCGGCCCCTGCTTTCTCCGCCAGAGTTTCTGCAGCTCTTTGTGACAAGGCGGAAGATGCACTGCTAGCTTGTGCGCGCTGTGCAGCATTGAGTACTCTGCTAATGTTCTCGGCGTCCGTTATGCTTTTGGCAGACATGATTTCCAAAGTAAGGATCGCAGCACTGCGCTGTCCATTAAGAGCGGTGAGATAGGCTGTCTCACCGGCGCCTGCTCCTAATAAATCGAGACTAAGGGCTTTAGAATTCAGAGCGATATTGGCATATTCTGCAGCCTCATCCATATTGCCTAACCTAAATAGATGCTGCGCATAAGCGAGTGATACCGAACCGAATGCTTGTTGCGAAGGTTCTTCAAGGGCGCGCGCCAAAGTGAGAGCCTTGGTATAGAATTCGTTCGCATCGTCTTGTTTGCCTTGAATAGAGAGATTATCAGCCAGCGATATCCATGCGGCAATGCGTCCTGCACCAAATGTTCCTTTCTGAAGATTATCAGAGGAAATCTCGATCGCTTTGCGTCGCAACGGTTCTGCTTCAGCATGGCGCGACTGCCGCTCAATTGTTTCTGCAAGCTGGCCCGCAAGGAATGCGCCGCCAAGTAGCGAAGCATCCCCTGCGAGTTCATAGGCGCTACGGAATGCTGTTTCGGCTTCTGCTAAGCGACCCTGCCTTAAAAGTACCCGTCCTCTGGATCCCGCATATTGGATTTTCGTAAAATCATCGAGTTTTTCGGCCGCTTGCGTCTTACGCCATACTTCATCGGTAATGCGATCTGCTTCATCAAGTCTGCCGGTTTCGATCAAAACACTCACCCAACCACGAAGTTCAGTGCTAAGATCTATACTCCAGTCTCCGAAGCTCTGAGCTACTTGCCAATTGCGCTCATAATAAACTTTTGCCTCATCCCATCGCCCTTGCATTGCGAGTATATCTGCCAATGCTTCCGCTGAACTGCTGGCTCCTTCGGAATCCCAATCAAAGTGCTGAAGCACGAGGTCATAATTTTGGCGCAAGACTATTTCCGCCTCTGACAACCGGCCCAAGCCTATCAATTCACTGGCCATATTGGAGGTAATCCGCCACACGGAAGACCAGGTTTCTTGCTGTGGTTCGCGCTCTAATTCCAGCAAAGCTGTCTTTTGAAGATCTATCTTTATTGTAGCCGAAAGTGTTCCATCCCAAACTAGCGTTGCGATATCGTTTGCCATGACTTCACCGCGCTCGAAATTGCCGTAACTTTTTACGCGCAATATTGGGGCGACCTCCTCAAGTCGGCCATCCATCGCAAGTGCAATTGCCTGATATAGAAGAGCTTGGCTGTGGGAGAACTCGTCTGGTTTTTCAGCTGGTACTCCCCCAATGGCCTTAATGCCGAGTGCGGCCGTTTCTCTAAGACAATTCTTGTCACCACGAGCCCCGCAATATTTGGCAAGTGGATTGGTGATTTGCACAAATTGTGGAGAGCTGGATATAGCGTGGTTCTTCAACTCTTCAAATGCGAAGCGGACAAAAGCGATCCCCCGTGCCAACTCTCCGGCCTTATCAAGATCGTAAAATACACTTCCGATGCGCGAAATGTCGGGTTCGTCAGTATAAATTCCGGGTTGCTCTGCCAGCTGCAACAAAATGTGCCTTGCGGTTTCTTTGTCACCAGCATGAAATGCGGGTTCCATGCGATCATTCAACGTGTTGCGATACCATTGGCGTTCAATTGCACTTTGTTCGATTAGAGGAGTTAATCGCGCTACCTCATCAAACTTCTCATCAAATAGAAGCGAACGCGCAAGCCAAGCAAGTGCCCGTTGAAACTCTCTACCGGGTGGAGCGTCGGGAATACCACCAGCGGCATTTACGCCAGCAAGAGAAGTCTCGCGCAGACAGTCCTTATCCAGCGGTTTGCTACATGCCCGGCTCGCGGCATTGGTTATAATGACAAAGGGCGGGGTCTTACCAACGGGATGATTTTTGAGCGTTTCGAACAAAAATAGCGCAAAAGCACGTTGTCGGGGATTCCTCTCAACTTCTGCCAGATTGCGGTCTATATAGCGCAATCGCTTCAGAGCGTACAGAACACTCGCCTCACCTTCCTGACTAGCAAGCCGCAATATGATCTGCTTAGCCTTGTCTATGTTCCCAGAATGGAAAATGGGCTCAGCTTGATCGATGAGCTCACGCATTTCGCCATAGGATATAACCTCCGCTAATGCCTCTGGTCTAGTTGAAGGTTCTTGCGATTGAACGTCGCTAGCCGCAACTAAGCCGGCAAAACAGACTAGAGCCAATATAGCTGTTTTCCATCTGGTTATATGCATGCCCACGCTTCCAAACCTCTGGGCATCATAACATGACAAGGTCAAAATCGTTTAATGGCGCCCTCTTTACCATTTCGGTTTTGCAACCATATATTCTTTAGATCAGATCATAACCATATGTAAACCTGACTATATATGTAAGATTGAATTTGCATAGTTCATAGAAGTTTTGGTGCCCGGAAATCAGTAGATGACCATCTGTTTAGGCAATCTCATGGAATTATCTGCCAGATCATTCTATTGGTATATTTCAAGTTACTATTGGAGGTTGCAAGCTATGAACAAATTCTTTTTGGCACTTATTGCGCTGTGCACTTCTCCTTCAGTTTTTGCTCAAGAGAGTAATAACATATGCCCAATTGCGTTTAACGCGCCAGATGATCTGCGCGATGTGCTTTTCAGATTTACAGCAAGATCAATTGCTACAAACTCCAATATTGATCCGGAGCTATCGATATCCGGGCAATGGAGTGATGATCACTATTTGGGCTTTCGCAACGAAGGTATTGAAGCCCTCCAAGAATTTAAGGCAGCTATCAAGCCTAAAGCGTATCGCTATCTCTATCAGACGGGTATCATCCGGTTTGCTGGGGACCCGTGTTCCGAGCACGATGTTTCTTTTGAGATACTTACTGAAAACCCATCAAACGTGTGGAAAATAGAAGCAAAATTGAATGATGGTAGGATAGTCAAGCTAGTCGCTATTTTATATCTTTATGAAGAGATCGGCGCAGATGGTTTGCCAAAGAATTAGGGTTGCGTTTTCGAAGCTTCAGATAACATAAAAGACGCTTCTGGTTTAACTTGATGAATGCGTTCTGGCTAATGCTGCACCTAATACGCACCTGATAATACGGTATGAGATGGCGGTTAGCTCCATTTATGCCTTGGCAAAGCGTGCTAAGGGGGCGCTATAACGCCAAAGACCCTTTTGAATATCTCGTAAATATATGCTCTTGACTCGTGTTACATGTGTAGCATATGTGTCTATTTATGACACAACCTAGCAAATCTGAACTCGCAATATTAAAAATACTTTGGATTGAAGCGCCATTATCCGCGCGAGAGATTCAGGAAAAAGTAGGTCCTCAGCTGGATTGGTCATTTTCAACAACGCGTACAACGCTTTCTCGTATGGCAGATAAATCGCTGTTGCGCACCGATACCAAGCACGGGGTGCGCGTTTATACTCCAGTGGACAGCAAGGCCCATACATTGTCAGGAGTTGTACGCGAGTTCTTCCGCACAGTGCTAGAAATGCAAGGGCCACTTCCGACAGCCGCCTTTCATGACAGCAAAATGTTGTCCGAAGACGAATGGATGGAGCTTGATCGCCTTCTCAACGAAAGCGATGACGATGATGCTTAAGGCTCTCATCATTATCCATATCTGGAGTATGGTCATTGCTGGTTGCGCGTGGGTTTTGCAGCGCGACGGCAAAGGAAAAGTTGGAACCAGCTTTCCGGCTGCAAATGTCTGGCTTTGGCTGATTTTGATGAGCATTGTTCCAGGCGTGCTCAGCGCAATCCCATTTGATGAAGCATTGGTTCTTCCCAAGATCAATGATCTGGGAGTTTTTTCCAATCAAAGCAGTATTGGCGCTGCGGTGGACCCGATGCCATTTGGATATTTGACGATATATATAGGTTTGGCCAGCCTTTTGGCATGCCGCACCTTGTGGTCATGGGCACGTTTGCAGAGTTTGTCGTTAAGTCCGAGCACTGAGCCTGATATTTTTACAACAGCATCCAAAATACCGCCCTTGACGCTTTCTTGGCCGCGCAGAGCGATTGTAATTCCAGCAGAGCTGGAAATGCACGATACGTTGATTGCACATGAACGCGAGCATCTGAGAAACAATGACGCAGAGCTTACTTTATTGTTCCTGCTCTTGCGTGATATAATGCTGTTCAACCCGGCGATTTCTTATCTGGTGCGTCAATGGCGTTTGGCAATTGAGCTGCGCGCAGACAGTGCGGCGACCCAAGGACTAAGCATTTCGGAGCGCAAGGGTTATGCTGCTCTTTTGCTAAATGTTCTGCGATCGGATGACCAAGGTGCTAGAAGAGATGCCTTACCCTGCCCAACAGCGCATCTTGTTTCTGAGGGGTATAGAAATGCTAAAATCCGGTTGGCGGGTATTATTGAGCGCGATTCAAATCCCCCAAAACAACGTTGGCGATCGGCATTATTCTTATCTACCTTAGGGGCTGGTTTGATGGGTTTGGTCAACTCATCGGCATTGGCTACAGTAGAAGTGTTAAATGCAGATCCGCAGCCCATTGAATATGTAAGGCAGTTCTCACCAAAATTGCCTGCAAGTTGCCCAGGCCTGACAATAGATGATGTCAAATATGAGCAAACGACGTCCACGGTTAACGGAAAGACCTTACCGCAACATTCAGTGAAACTGGGATTGGTTATTTTGAAGCATAATGTCCGCAAAGACGGCAGTACATATAATCCAGAGGTGCTAAAATCCACGCATGCATGTTTTGAAGCCAAGGCGAAAGCAGCTATTACCCAATGGGTTGCCGAACCGCAGGAGTTTGAAGTCAAAAATGCTGTGGTAAAACTGCACTTCACCGCATCAGCAGATAATAACGATGAACTAAAGCGGCAGCTAGACAAATTCTTAGAATAAAAAACTTCTATACAATATTTTAAGAGAATAGCACCCGCATATAAAAATATTTGATAAAGTGAGGAGAATTTGTAATGCTTAGGATTGATTTATATGCGTTAAAAATAGCTTTATTCACCATCGCATTTGTAATTGTTTCCACTCCTCAAGCCATCGCACAACAAACACTCAGTTTCCAATCTAAATATACGCAGGATTCTAGGGAAATTATTGTCCACCTGCCGGAGAACTATGATCCGGACCGTGAGGATGGATATCCTGTTATCTACATGCTGGATGCAGGTGCGGCAGATAAAATGACTGCAGAAATAGCAGGCTTTTATCACTGGGGAGAAATCATGCCGGAAGTGATCGTCATTGGCCTCAAAAATATGAGCCGTGGACCAGATTTTCTTCCGCATTATTTTAGTGTAGATCGCGATGGTGAACAGATATTTGGTAATGGTGACAAACTCTTAGCCTATATTGAGAATGAACTTATTCCTTATGTAGATAGCCGGTTCAACACGAATGGTGATACCATTTTTGCCGGACATTCATGGGGAGGACAGTTTGTAACATATGCGTTGAGCCAATCACCTGGTTTATTTGATGCTTATTTTATAACCAGCCCATCATTTGGTGAAAACGAGAGGTGGAGCAAGGACACCTTTGACAAACTTAAACTGACCTTCGGGCAGGACCTGAACTTTCCTGCATTTATTTACCTTAGTGCGGGTGAGAACGAAGAACGACAAGACCGCGTGTCAGATTACCATAGATTGGCAGCATTGATGAAACAGTATCTGCCTGAGGGTGTAGCACTACATCATGAAGTTCATAATGGCGCTAATCATACGAGCAGCAGTGCAATATCTATAGCCAAAGCGCTGCAGCTATATTTTGCCAATGGTTCGGCATCTAGCCCCTGAAGTACCCTTACCGTCGTATTCCTAAAAGGTTGGTCGGCACCATTTTATCCATGCAAGACTGTTTATGATCAGGAGAATTCGCATGTCCATAAAACTGAATTTCAGGAATTTGATTGCTATCACTTTGCTTAGCGGCTTTGGCAGCTTCTCTGTATTGCATGCTCAAAAGAATAATGACGCAGTAACAGAGGTCGGTACGGCTCAAGCCGCGCATGGGTTCTGGGACAATCCTGATTGGGATCATGTATCAACAGCTTGGCCGAAAGAAGATGGTAATCTCGTTAAGATTTGGGAGGTGCCCATACTCGAAAAAGCCTTTGTCAGTGCCGTGCCAAAGGACAGGAAAGACGGAATCATGGTGGGCGCTTTGGGCGTCGATGGCGGCAATAAAGACATGATTGTTAAACTGGCTCAGGAGATGTCTGATGGCCTACATGGTGATTTCGACAGTTTGCTTGTTGCGCATAAGGGTAAGCTTCTGTTTGAATCATATTATGCCCGAGGCAGAATTAACCTGACACACCCACAAGCATCAGCAACGAAAACCTATACGAGCCTAGCTTTAGGCCGCGCAATCCAGATGGGCTATTTGACAATGGCCGATCTGGACAGGCCAGTGATAAGTTTTCTCAACGAATTGGATCCTGAAAGATTCGTCAAAGGCGCAGAAAGGGTTACCCTGCATCAAGCAATGACCATGCGATCCGGTATACGCATCACTGATGAAAAAGCAGAAGAATTTGAGAAAAACCCAGATCAGTATGAAGGGCAAAAACTGGCTCAGGCCATTTTCGAACTTAGCGACCCTATAACTCCGCAATCACAGAGGGATTTTGCTTATGGCAACTATAGCACACCCTTGGTGATGCAAGTTATAGAAGCAGTTGTCCCCGGTTCAGCAGAGGATTTTATCAAAGATGAGTTGCTCAACAAATTGGGCATAACTTCTTATGAATGGCAGCTTGGCTTGGGCGGTCTACCAGCTGGAGGTTGGAAGACGAGTATGACATCGCGATCTATGTTGAAATTTGGCACCTTGGCCATGAACAAAGGTAAATGGAATGGCGAGCAACTCATTCCAGAAGCATATATTGCCAAAGCAACCAATAGGATCCTTTATAATGGTGACGATGACATCTTCGGCGGTGGCAAAGATGTCTCTCAGCAAGGTTATGGCTATTTTTGGTGGAGCGGCGATTTGCAAGTTGGCGACCAAAGCTATTTCAGCAATTCTGCTCAGGGTGGTAGCGGTCAATTTATTATTCTGGTCAAGGAACTTGATCTGATAATTGTCGCCACTGGCAGCCATAGAGGCAGTGGTGGCAAGACTTTGCAGATAGCAGCTGAGAGGATTTTGCCGGCTTTTGTCGAGTAATGTTAGATCATCATAATCAGTAATTCTGCCTGGTTATCTAAAATGAACTGATTTCGGCAATAATGTATTTGAGCCTCTATGGAGTCTCTCAAAAATAGATCGGATTGTTTGAACTGCTTCCGATAGATAGGGAACTCAGATTAAGCTTGCGGGTAGCCAACCTTTCGTTAGTTTGTCGATATGACCAACATATGCTGAAACGAGGGAGTAGGCTCATCAAAAAATTTATATTGATCAGTCTCGGTATAATAGCTCTTTTCATGGTACTGGCTGGAATAGGTTTTGGTGTTTTCATATGGCGTTTTACTCCAGACATTCCTGAAGCGAGTTACTCCAAGCCAACTGATATAAGTGAATCACGCCGACAAGATCTTGATTACTTACGCCGTTTTCCAGAAGCTGATTTGAGCTTTTCGCCAGCCCAATTAAAAGAATTCAATCTGTTGATCGATGGTCTGGAAGCAAAGGCAGATACGCTCTCTGAAGCTGAGTTCATTATGGGCGTCTCTGCGGCAGGGGCGGTATCTGAAAATGGACATTCTGGAGTCAGTATTAGCGGCACAATGAACCGCTTGAACAGCCTCCCAGTGCGGTTTGTCTGGTTTGGTGATGGCCTACACATTGTGCGTGCGCATGCAGAGTATGCTGATCTAATTGGTGCCAGAGTTGTTACCTATGAAGGGCAACGTCCGGAAGCAATCTTCCCAAAAATGGATCGTTATTTTGGAGGCAATGAGGCATTTTTACGCCAAAACTCTGCGCTATTTTTCGCAGCACCGGCATCACTGCATGCAGCCGGCCTTATCGACCAACCCGATGCCGTTTCGATGGAACTTGTCGGGTTAGATGGCGAGACCTTTACGCAATTACTTGAGGTAGAAAAAGAGGCTACACGTTTTACCTTTCCTGCGCGCTATGCATTGGCCAAGACGTATAAAAGCGAGACTGATAGCGGCCATGACTGGCGTTTTCTCGACCCCGGTATAATAGAGTCCACCTGGTTTGCTCGACATCCAGATAAGGTGCTCTGGAGTGATAACCTTGAGCATGGCGGAATGTATTGGCGCATGCGCAATGTAATCGGTGATGATCTAACCCCTCTTCCCGATTGGCTTGATGAACAAGCGCAAATCCTTCGAAACGACCCAGTGAACTATCTCGTGCTTGATCTTAGAGCAAATGAAGGCGGAGACTATACGTCCGTTATGTCGATAGTCCGTGAGATTGGTGATTTGGTAAAACCCGACGGCCGAGTTTATATACTTGCAGATGGCGACACTTTTTCGGCAGGCATTGTGACAGCCTATTTCGCAATGCACGGAGCAGGCGATCGGGCCGTTTTCATTGGCGAAGAAATGGGCGATGGCCTTCAATTCTGGGCAGAAGGCGGCGGCACTGCAATGACCCTGCCAAATTCTGGCATTCGCCTTTTTGCGTCGACCGGATATCACGATTGGGAAAATGGGTGCAATGACTGGTCACGATGTTTCTGGATCAATTCTCTTTTCGGAGTAGCTGTAGGCTCTGTTGAAATTGACATGCCCGCTCCTCTTCTTTTCTCGGACTATGCGCGCGGAATTGACAGTGGAGTCCAAGCTATACTGGCGGCAGAGGCCACCCGGCCGATTGCAAGATAAGTTATGAATGGATAGTTTCGCCCAAAAGCGATACTGTAATGTTTCCAGCTTTATTATTATTCACTGCCTCCGGTAAATGCCGGACGCTTTCCTGACCCAACATCAATTTCGGACCATTGGCCTTGCGGCACATCTTTGAGTGTCCATGGCCCTATGCTCCAGCGTATTAAACGCAATGTTGGATAGCCTATGGCGGCTGTCATGCGGCGGACTTGGCGGTTTTTGCCCTCATGGATTGTCAATTCTATCCAGCTGTCCGGCACAGTTTGGCGAAAACGCACAGGTGGATCGCGGGGCCAAAGGTCTGGCGAGGCAATGGGTTTGACCTGTGCCGGTCTGGTCAGGCCATCCTTGAGGCTAACGCCGCGTCTCAAGGCAGATAAAGCCGTGTCATCAGGCTCGCCTTCTACTTGGACAAGATAAGTTTTGGGCATTTTGAATTTGGGGTCAGAAATCCGCGCCTGTAGCTTGCCATCAGATGTCAAAAGCAACAGCCCTTCGCTATCACGGTCCAAGCGGCCAGCAGGATATACATTAGGGATAGTGATATAGTCCGATAAGGTTGCACGAGGGCTTGGGTTTTTGCGATCGGTGAACTGCGACAGCACGCCATAAGGCTTATTGAACAAAATCAGTTTTGGCATAGCGCTGTCCTTATCATTCGCGCGTAATAATGCTAGACACAGCTGGCGCTGCTCGCCGTGTCGGTCAGTGTTATCGATACTGCGGATTACGATTATTTATGGAATTACAGAATTTTGATAGCGCATCTTTTTTGCGGGAATATTGGCAGAAGCGCCCTTTGTTTATCAAAAACTCATGGCGTGAATGGTCTAACCCGTTGGCGCCGGAAGAATTGGCCGGCCTTGCCTGTGAAGAGGGTGTTGAGGCACGCCTTATATCCGAGAACGTACAAGGACAGGCTAGCCATTGGTCTATGCAGCATGGTCCGTTTGATGAAACCATCTTTCCGCAATTGGGCAATGAGCGTTGGACATTGCTGGTACAGGCGGTCGATCAATATATTCCGCAGGTCCACGCCCTTATCGGGCCGTTCCGCTTTATCCCTGATTGGCGCATTGATGATGTCATGGTGAGTTTCGCGGCTGATAAAGGCGGCGTTGGTCCGCATTTTGACAATTACGATGTCTTCCTTATTCAAGGCGCAGGCAAGCGAAAATGGCAGGTTGGCGCTGTTTGTGACAATGATACTGCATTAAAGCCGCATGATGATTTGCGACAATTGGCCGAATTTCAGCCAGCCGATGAATGGATATGCGAAGCTGGCGATATCCTTTATATTCCTCCTGGTGTATCGCATAATGGCGTCGCTATTGGTGACGATTGCATGACCTATTCAATTGGCTTTCGTGCGCCCTCACGCAGTGACCTCCTAACCCATTTTTGCGATTTCTTGCTGGATAATATGGAGGATGACGTGCGTTATCCCGATCCCGATCTTAACCAACAAAGCAATGCGGGGGAGATAGATAGTGCTGCCATTGAGAAATTGCATATGATGATAACTGAATCATTGTCTGATCGCGATCGCTTTGCGCAATGGTTTGGGCGATATAGCACAGAGCCCAAATATGGGGATTTGCCACAAGCGGATGATACGGCCATTAGCCCCAAAAAAATCGCCCAATATATAACCAACAAAACTGTATTTAGCCGGAATATTTCAAGCCGTTTTTCCTATGTCGAGCATATGGATGGCATTGTCTCACTCTTCGTAGATGGACATTGTATCAAATGTAACGGTAAGGAGGCCGTATTGGCAAAGCAGATATGCCGTGAGCATAATAATGCATTCGAAGAGAAGCTTGCCAATTCTCAAGCAAGTTTAGAGCTTTTGGCGAAGCTTGTATGTTTAGGCAGTCTGGTTTTGTCCGAAGCCTAGCCGCTATACGTTTTCGTCTATAGCGAACGCTTTGCTGACTATTCGAGAGTTGGAATGGTGTTAGTTTCCAAATAGTCATCATAGCCATTTATGTATGAATCTACGACGTTCTCTGCTTCTTCAGAGGCATATTCGCTTGCTTCATCTTCAGAGGCACCAAATTTGATTTCATCAGCTTTAATTGACGATGTATATTTTGCTTTTTCTTTCGCACAGGACGATCTGGCCGCATCTTCGAAAAGAGGCTTGGGCGTTTTTTTGCCAATATGGTCTATCGTTACCTTGGCAACACAGTTAGCCAGCTTCACCCGGTTTTTTTCAACATCATCTGCTTGAGCAACGAAAAGAAAAAGAGCGCTTGCGATTATCATTTTATATCCCCTTCTCCATATATGTTACTCCTTTTCATCAGAAAGTTCCATATGTCTGGAGTTATTTTACTTCTTAGGGGTATTTGCAATGAAATGCATCTTTATCAATAATTTATGCAGAGTCCTTAAAGCAAGTTTGATTGAGAAAGCCTAGAAATGGAGCGCTTTGCCATAGGCTGACAACACCGACTCATGCATCATTTCGCTCAATGTTGGATGCGGGAAGATTGTGTGCATCAAATCTTCTTCTGTGCTCTCCAACTGACGCGCAATGGCATAGCCTTGGATCAATTCCGTGACTTCTGCGCCGATCATATGCGCCCCCAATAACTCGCCCGTCTCTGCATCAAAGACAGTTTTGATAAAGCCATCGGCTTCGCCCAAAGCAATTGCTTTGCCATTGCCGATAAAGGGGAAATTGCCAATTTTGACCTTGTGTCCAGCTTCTTTGGCCTTCGCTTCTGTCAGTCCAACCGATGCGACTTGTGGCCGTGAATAGGTGCAGCCAGGGATATTCCATGTTTCGAAGGGATGAGGATTATTGCCGGCGATATGCTCAATA
This sequence comes from uncultured Sphingomonadaceae bacterium, assembly GCA_947503245.1. Taxonomy (GTDB): domain Bacteria; phylum Pseudomonadota; class Alphaproteobacteria; order Sphingomonadales; family Sphingomonadaceae; genus Alterisphingorhabdus. Next base: position 1,983,273 of record CANNCV010000001.1, on the reverse strand, counting down.
GCCACAACGCCTTCATGACTGGCTTTATGCGCGAGCCATGGCGGGCCGGTGACATCACCAATTGCGCGGATGCCGGGAACATTGGTGCGACCATAGCCATCGACCTTGATATGTCCGCGATCGGTTTCGATGCCCAGTTCTTCAAGCCCAATATCATTGGTGTTAGGGACAATACCAATAGCAATAATTGCATGGCTAAATTGCTGTGTTTCCACCTTGCCTTGCTTGGTCTTAATCTTAGCAGTGACGGTCTTCCCATCACTTTTCAGGTCTTCAACACCCGCACCGGTCAATATGGTCATGCCCTGTTTTTTGAGGGTTTTTTCCATATGTGCACTGATATCAGCATCTTCGACTGGCAAAATGCGATCCAGCATCTCAACGATGGTCACATCTGCGCCCATATCACTATAGAAGCTGGCAAATTCTACACCAATGGCACCTGAGCCGATAACCAGCAATTTTTCTGGCATGGTTTCTGGCGTCATTGCGTGGCGATAGGTCCAGATACGCTTGCCATCGGCCTGAGCAAAAGGAAGATCGCGCGCGCGTGCGCCAGTGGCCACCAATATTTCCGGAGCTTCCAACTCCCGCACCTGATCGCCCTGAGTGACCGATAATTTGCCCGGTGCAGTCAGCTTGCCTGTACCTTCGACAACGGTGATCTTGTTCTTTTTCATCAGGCCTTTGACACCAGCATTAAGCTGACCTGATACACCGCGCGAGCGTTTGACCACTTTTTCAAGCTCAAAACTCGCCTTTTCCACTTTCAAACCATAGCTATCGGCATGGCTCATATAATGGAAAATTTCGGATGTGCGCAGCAGTGCTTTTGTCGGAATACACCCCCAATTGAGGCAAATGCCGCCCAGCCGCTCGCGCTCAACAATGGCGACTTTCATTTTAAGCTGTGCAGCGCGTATGGCAGCGACATATCCACCCGGGCCAGAGCCGAGAACAACAAGATCAAATTTTTCAGACATTTACGCCACCAATCCCATTGGGTTTTCGATCAATTCTTTAAGCGCTTTCATAAGCTGCGCGCCATCTGCACCGTCAATGGAGCGATGATCAAAGCTGCCGGTCACGCTCATCATGGTGGCGATTTGCAGAGAATCGTCAATCACTGCGGGGCGTTTTTCCCCTGCCCCAACGGCCAAAATCATGCCTTGTGGCGGGTTGATAACGGCATCAAACTGGCTGATGCCGAACATACCCATATTGGAAATGCTGGCCGTACCGCCTTGGTATTCATGAGGCTGCAATTTGCCTTCACGCGCTTTGCCGGCCAATTCCTTCATCTCTGTAGAAATGGCTGAAAGCGACTTGGTATCGGCCTCTTTGATGATCGGCGTGATCAGACCAGAAGGGGCAGCCACGGCGACCGATATATCGGCCCGTTCATAAGTGATAAGCTGATCACCAGCAAAGCTGACATTGCATTTCGGCACTTCCATAAGCGCTTTTGCCAATGCTTTGATGAGCAGGTCATTGACTGAGAGCTTAATGCCTTTTGATTCCAGTGCACTATTGAGCTGGCTGCGCAATTTCAGCAACGCATCGAGCTGAATATTTACCGTTAGATAAATATGTGGGACAGTCTGCTTCGCTTCGGTCAAGCGACGCGCAATAACCTTGCGCACATTGTTGAGCTTTTCTGAACTATGCGGAATGTCTGTCGTAAACGGCTTGGCTTCTACAGGAGCGGCACTGGTACTTGTGGATGCTGCTGCTGCGGGTGCTTTTGTTGCAGCTTCCGGTGTAAAGCCTTCAACATCTGCTTTAACAACACGGCCTTTCGGACCTGTGCCTGTTACGGCTGCAAGATCGACACCTTTGTTCGATGCAATACGCCGTGCAAGTGGACTGGCCTTAATACGACCATCTTTTTGGGAACCGGTTCCAGCGGAGGAAGCCGCATTAGAAGTTTCCGCCGCGACCACTTTTTTTTCTGCCGGCTTTTCTTCAGGAGCAGCGGGTTTTGCTTTGGCTTTAGCCGGTTCTGGCGCACCGCTGCTACCAGACATAGCAGCAATTGCATCGTCTGTGCTTTCGCCATCTTCCGCCAAAATAGCGATAGCGGTTCCAACCGCTACATTTTCCGAACCTTCGGGCACAAGGATTTTGGCAATAACGCCTTCATCAACGGCTTCAAATTCCATGGTAGCCTTATCGGTTTCGATTTCGGCCATAATATTGCCGGAGACGACGTCATCGCCTTCTTTTAGCAGCCATTTAGCGAGAGTGCCTTCCTCCATAGTTGGAGAAAGAGCGGGCATTTTAATTTCAACAGCCATGAGACCTCTTGGGGATAAAAACCTGAATGCTCATTTGCGATTTTTAGGGGGGTGCGGTCAAGTGTATATTGCTTGCTAATCCAGAAAAAATGGCGCAAATTCTTATGCAAAATATGTAGGGGTTGATATGTTACGCAAATATCTGGCGGTTATCGATGAAACAGACGAAGCAAGAATAGCGTTGCGCTTTGCTATGCGGCGTGCTGCAAAGACCGGCGGAGTTGTGCATATCTTGGCATTGGTCCCTAAAGAGCAATTTGTTGCCTGGGGCGCAGTTCAAGCGACTATTGAAGATGAAGCCGAACGCAGAGCAGAGGCTTTGGTTGCCGGAGCAGCTGGCGATTATTTCAACCAGTCAGGGCAAAGGCCGGCAATATCTGTGATGCATGGTGATGCTGTGGAGATGCTAAAGGGCTTTCTTAAGGAACATGAAGATGTCGCCGCTTTGGTTTTGGGCGCCGCGGCTACTGGCGCACCAGGTCCATTGGTTGCACATTTTGCTGCGGCCTCAGCTGGTGCACTGCCCTGCCCTGTCATGGTGATTCCTGGTTCTTTATCAAATGAAGAAATTGACCGATTGAGCTGATCTTATAAACAAAAGAAAACGGCGCTGACCCCATGGAGAAGAGCCAGCGCCGTAACTGTTATACGGACATATGCCGAAACCTTAATTAAGCAGCGACTTCTCCGCGTGCCGGATAGTCGTTTTTCAATGCATAATCGACGCCCATTAGCAGAGCATCCAATGCAGGGCGAGTGAATGGCATGGTCTGCACACTCGCAAAATATAGTGATTGATCAGGGCGTACCAGAAACATGCCAGGCTCTGAAAAGCGCGCAGGTTCTTTTTCGCTAATGCCTTCTGAAATATACAAACCATAGCTGCGGGCTTGTTCTTCATTCAAACCATAGGCCAATGGCAGATTATCAATGCCCCATGACTTTGCAGAATCTTCCGCACGCTCTTTGTCATCCATACTGATAGCTACAGCTTTAATGCCCCGCTTTGCGAGTTCATCCAATTGCTGCTGGGTCTCTTTGAGCTGAATACCGCATATCGGGCAGTGTTTACCGCGATAGAAAATAAGCAGTGTGAAATTTTCTGCATCACTCTCTGACAGAGAGAATGCGCTGCCTTGTATCAAAGGCAATTCAAGGTCAGGGGTTTTTGTGCGCGGCAATAGAGACATCATATTATCCTTTTATGGGGCTGCATGAAACAGGCTATCATTACCAGTTCAAGGTGGGTGTGGGTTGCTCACTAACAAAACAAGAAAATGTTGCAGCACAGAAAGCATAGCTGTGCCTTGCTGATTTCAGCAGGCACATGCTCAATTCATTTCTTGATATTGGCGGGCTTGCCTCTTTTACCACGGCGAAATGTGCCTGATTTTCCAGGACCGACCTTACCTTTATTGCGGGCTTTATGCCGCGCTTTGCGGCGCGCGCGATCGTCATCTAGTGATTGGCCAAGCTTTGCGGTTCCTGTGCCACCATCGCCAGCAAAAAAACCTTCCTCATCATCCCTTATCGGCGCGAAGGTCATAGCACCGGAAATGGCATTGGCTTGGGTCAATCGCATTCTAAGCCGCTGACCTGTAGCATATTTTTTATCGCTGACTTCACCGATAAGAACTTGTGATGTCTCATCATAGTGAAAATATTCACGGCCTAAGGTGGAGGCAGGGACAAGTCCATCCCCGCCAATTTCTATGGTTGTCACGAAAAATCCGAATTTTTGCACGCCGGTAATCCGTACATCAAAAACCTCTCCAATGCGGCCTGAGAGATGTGCCGCAATATAGCGGTCGGTCGTCTCGCGCTCAGCTTCCATAGCGCGGCGTTCATATCCTGAAATCGCTTCGCATATGGGGCTTAGATTGGCTTTGTCTTTGTCATGCAATCCGGCACTGCCAAACTCTTTCTTGGCTGCGGCTTTGATATCATCGGCCAGATTATACCCATCGACCAAAGCGCGATGAACAAGCAAATCCGCATAGCGCCTTATGGGTGAAGTGAAATGCGCATAATGCCCTAAGGACAAGCCGAAATGCCCCAAATTGGTAGGGCCATAATAGGCCTGTGTCTGGCTTCGCAGCACCTGAATGGTGACCAGATGCTTTATGTCCTCGTCCTGCACCTTGTTCATCAGGCCATTAAAGGTTTTGGGTTGAATGACCTGCCCCATGGCGAAGCTGATATCCAAAGTTGCCAGATATTCCTTCAAAGCGACCAACTTTTCCCGTGCCGGTGTTTCATGAACGCGATAGGCGACGGGCTGTTTCTTCGCTTCCAATGCTTTGGCCGCAGCGACATTGGCTGCGATCATCATATCCTCAACAAGACGATGAACGTCCAACCTCTCCTTCGTGCTAATGCCCGCTATCTTGCCATCTTTATCGAGTTGGACTTTCCTTTCGGGCAGATCAAGGTCGAGCGGCTGACGCCGAGCGCGTGCTTTTTTCAGCAAGGCCCAGCAGTTCCATAAAGGCGTAAGAACCTGCTTGGCCAAGGCGCTTTTGCCCTGATCAAATTGTGCCTGTGCATCTTCATAGGCCACATTATGCGTAAGCTGCACAATGGCTTTGCTAAACCGCCATGCCAGAATATTGCCATCAGCATCAATTTGCATATGGCAAACCATGGCTGCACGATCTTCACCTTGTTTTAGCGAGCATATATCGGCCGACAATCGCATGGGCAGCATGGGCACCACTTGATCAGGAAAATAGACACTGTTGCCGCGCTGTCTTGCGGACTTGTCTAGCGCAGAGCCAGGGCGAACATAATGGCTGACATCGGCAATGGCCACTTTGAGGAGGAAGCCGCCCATATTGTCCGCATCATCATCGGCCTTTGCCCATATTGCATCATCATGATCACGCGCATCTTCAGGATCAATCGCGATGAAAGGCAGGTCACGCAAATCTTCCCTAATGGCTGGGTCCAAGGGCCAGTTGGCGACAATCTCCGCCTCTTTCATTACCGTATCAGTAAATGCTGCGGGAATATCAAATTTGTGGATGGCGATTGTTGAATAAGACCCGGGCTGCATAGGGTTGCCGATAATATTGCGCACATAGGCCCGTTGGCGGCCGCGCGGACCTTTGGTTTCGGCCTCAACCAATTGTCCTATTTCAGCATCACCGGCATCAGAGACAGGCAGCTCATATCTTTTGGTCTTATCGGTTTGGATCAATAGCAATTTGCCATTTTTGTCCTTCTCGAGAACTCCTAATGCTAGCTCTGAACTTGCTTGCAGCTTTTTCATGGGGTGCGCAATCCAGCCCCCGCCGCGTTCTTCCGTACGGGCCAAGATACGGTCGCCTTTGGTTAAAGCGCTACGCTTACCGCGCTCAACGATCCGCAATTTGGGGACTGGCGTATCTGCCTGCCAATTATCTGGAACGGCGACAGGGCCTTCCTCAATATCAATGATGCGCAGCACCGTCACGCGTGGGATGCCGCCCATTTTGTGAAAAGCTCTGCCCGGCGCGCTGTCGATCAAGCCCTGGTCGGCCATATCTTTCAATAAGGCTTTTAATGCAATTTTCTCTGCACCGCGTAACCGGAAATGGCGCGCAATCTCTCGCTTCCCAGCAGGTTCGTCAGAGTTCTCGATGAACGCCAAAACCTGCTTGGCAGTTGGCATGACTGTGTTTGATGAGCGCTTAGCGGGCAAAATATGGGGTCACTTTGTTAATAAGACCGCCCTACCAGGATGCGCTCAACAGCTGGATTACCGGAGAATATGCAGATGCCCTCAGCGATTTCCTTGCCGCTGGGCACATTGCGCAATGTCAGTTTGCGCGCCTTAAGTTGTTCCTCGACCGCAACCAATGCTTCGCCAGTCGGCTTGGACCAGCTGACTTCCAGCCATCCTGCATGCTTATCTGCTTTAAAGAACGCATCCAACGCATCAAGCGTATCAATATCAGAACGGATATTGCTTTCCGTACGTGCTTGAGCCTCGGTGAAGAGCTGCTCTTGAATATCACTCAATAGGCCAGAAACAGTTTGTGCAATATCGTCTTTGGCAATGAGCTGTGAAGCCAATTTGCCATTTTCCTGATAAAGATCACAACGGTTCAACAGCGTTACATTACCGCCCTCTGCATCACGCCCACCAATTTCCAAAATCAGCGGTGCGCCCTTTTTAACCCATGCCCAACGCTTCTGCGCCGCTTTACCGCTGCGGCTATCAAGGTGAACACGAACAGGCTCACCCAAGCTATTGGCGGCTGCAATAGACTGGCGGATGGATTTGCAATATTCCAGCAAGGCCTCGTCTTCGGGCTTATCCCGCAACATGGGAATAATCACGACCTGATATGGCGCAATACGTGGTGGAATGCGCAAACCATCATCATCGCCATGCGACATGATGACACCGCCAACCATCCGCGTGGAAACACCCCAACTTGTGGTGTGCGCAAATTGGAATTGGCCTTCTTTATCCTGATAACGGATATTTTGCGCTTCGCTGAAATTGGTGCCCAGATAGTGCGATGTTCCGGCTTGCAAAGCTTTGCCATCCTGCATCATCGCTTCGATCGAATAGGTTGATACCGCACCGGGAAAGCGCTCATTTTCTGGCTTTTCGCCGGCCACCACCGGCATCGCCAGATCGTCCTGAGCAAACTGACGGTACATTTCTAAAATCATCAATGTTTCATCAACGGCTTCCTGCTCATTGGCATGCGCAGTATGGCCTTCTTGCCAGAGAAACTCACTTGTCCGCAAAAACATGCGGGTGCGCATTTCCCAGCGGACAACATTGGCCCATTGGTTTATTTTGATAGGCAGATCCCGCCAGCTTTGCAGCCATCTGGCAAATGCTGTTCCGATAACGGTTTCTGATGTGGGGCGAACAACCAGAGGCTCTTCAAGTTTTGCCTGCGGATCAACATCAAGCCCTTTGGGTCCTGCTTTCAACCGGTGATGCGTAACAACCGCCATTTCCTTGGCAAAGCCGTCAACATGCTCAGCCTCTTTTGCGAAATAGGATAAGGGGATAAAGAGCGGAAAATAGCAATTTTCATGACCAGTCGCTTTGATGCGGTCATCAAGCAACCTTTGCATCCGTTCCCAAATGCCATAGCCCCATGGGCGCATAATCATACAACCGCGGACGCCAGACTCTTCGGCCATATCGGCTTCGGCGATGGCGACCTGGTACCATTTTGCAAAGTCGTCAGCGCGTGTGACGGGCAAAGCGTTTTTCTTGGACACTATAATCAGCTTTCTATTCGTAAATTTGCTCGCCCATATGGCATTGGCAAACCATATGGAAGCGTAACAGGCGCTATTCTTTCGACATTTTTGCAATCTGGTCCTGCATATCGGCCAATTGCTTTTTCAGGTCGCTAATTTCATCAGCAGAACCAGTGGATGGTGTGCTTGTTGGTGCCGCCTTATTATTATACCGCGATCCAGAAGAACGTTTCTGCATTTTGAAAGCGCTGCTGGCCGCTTCGAACATCGCCATATTTTGACGAGCAATTTGCGCAAAAAGATTATTGTTCAACGAACCACCCATGGATTCAGTCAGCTTCTTTTGATTGTCCTTAAGGCTGTCCATTGAGGCCTCAAGATAGCTGGGCATTATAGCCTGTAACGAATTGCCATACATGCCGATAAGCTGGCGCAGGAAGCTGGTCGGCAGCATCTGCTCCTCACCACTTTCCTGATCCATGATGATCTGGGTGAGAATATTGCGCGTTATATCTTCACCGCTCTTTGCATCTATGACTTTGAAATCTTTGTTTTCTTTTATCAAACTGGCAATAAAATCCAGCGTTATATAGCTGGACGAATGCGTATTGTATAAGCGGCGATTGGCGTATTTTTTGATAACAATAATATCATCATCGCTTTTTTGGCGGGACATAAGCGCTCCAGTGCATTTCCTGATTGCACTAATGATAGCATTGTTCTTGTGTGCACTGCAACATGAAGGATGGAGAAATGCAAAATAATGCTATGCTGCACGATTATTGCGCAGCATAGTGCTAGAACCAATTATGTTCGAACCGTTTTCCCAGACCTGTGAGAAGCTCATATTGTGAAAGGCCGGACAGTTGCGCATTGGTAACCAGATCATAATCAAGCGCTAGCCAATCGCCTTCCTGCAAATGTGGGCAAGAGGATATATCCAATATGCTAAGGTCCATGGATATGCGGCCAACAATGGGTAAAGTCTGGTTTTTATAGCGCAACAGGCCTTTGTTTGAAAAGGCCCGCAAATAGCCATCGGCATAGCCAATAGCTATTACTGCCAAGCGCATCGACTGCATTGCGGTAAACGTCGCGTTATAGCCAATATGTGCCCCTGCTTCCACGTCGCGGATTTGCAAAATCGCTGCCTCTGGTTGAGCGACTGGCCGTATATTTTCGCGCAATTCATTCCGCGGAATACCGCCATAAAGGGATAGTCCAGGCCGCGTCAGATCAAAATGATAGTCATCGCCAAGGCAAATGCCTGCACTATTGGCCAGGCTATAACGGCCCGCTGATATATTATGCCGCAGCGCAGAGAACAGCTTTTGCTGCGCAGCATTTTGCCGCGAATCTTCATCGGCCGACGCTAAGTGACTCATACAAATATCGATATCCAGTTTTTGTATAGCTGGATTGCCGATATCATCTGGCGCTACGCCAAGCCGGTTCATACCGCTATCTATCATCAGGTCACATTGCCCGCCGCCAGCTGCAAGCCAGCGGTCAGCCTGAGCGATGCTGTTAATGACCGGCTTTGCACCTATTTGCAGTGCCTGCTCTATATCTTGCGGCAATGGGCCATTCAGAACCGATATTGCTTTGGGATCAACAAGCCCTGAAATATCAAAAGCCTCACCCCAATGGGCCACGAAAAAGTCTTTGCATCCGGCAGCTGCCAAGAGTGTGACAACAGCTTTTGCGCCAAGCCCATAACCGTCAGCTTTGACTGCGGCTCCGGCGCTAGCACCGCCGCTCATAGCGTCAAGTATATGCCAATTGCTCGTCAGTGCAGAGCCATCGAGTTTCAGACGTAAGGGCTGGTTAGACAAGGCCAAACTGCCTGTGATTAATGATCATCGGAAAAGTCGCGTGGCGGACCACCGGCCAAGCCCCATGCAGCGACTATTGTGGCCAATAATATGAACACCCAAGTGTACCAAAGGCCAGCATAGATATCGCCGGTTCTTGCCACAATATAACCGGCAATAAGCGGCAGAAATCCGCCAAAATATCCTGCTCCAATATGATAGGGTATCGACATGGAGCTATAGCGTATTTTCGCAGGGAACATCTCTGTCAGCAATGCAGCAACCGACCCGTAATTGGCCGCCGACAAGCCGCCAAGTACCAGCAACACAGCAATGATGCCAATCATGCTGGAAACAGACGGCGTTTTGTCAGACAGATCATAGCCTCGCGCTTCCAGCATCCCGCGCAACTGCACCACACGCTCAGATGGTTCATCCCAGGCATAGCCAGCCAAAGATCCCGCTTCATCGCCTATTGTTAGGGACAAGGATTCACTTTTGGCAATTTGATAGGGAATGCCAAATCCCGTCATATCCTGAAGCAATCGTCCGCAATTGGTAGCTTGTTCATCAGCAAAAGGATCATAATCACAATCCGGTCCGGCAATAACAATCGGCGCTTCGTTCACAGATTTCTGCAAATCGGTATTGGCAATACTGCCTAGGAACCAGAAACAAGGGAAGAGCAGAATGAGGGTTAGAATGTTGCCCCAGATAATCGGCTTTTTGCGCCCTACCCTGTCTGAATATTTTCCGATAATCACGTAAAAGGCCATGGAGAGCAAACCAGCAAAGCCTATCAGCAATTCAGCAGTGGTATCTTCAACCCGCATAGGCCCTTTAAGGAAAGACAGGCTGTAGAAAAACGCTGTGTACCATATTGTGGTCAGGCCAGCTGCAACGCCAAAAAGAGCTACGAAAATACGCTTCTTGTTACCCGGATAGGTAAAACTTTCGACAAAGGGATTGCTGGCCATTTCGCCAGATTCCTTCATCGCCTTGAAAACTGGGCTTTCTGATAGTTTGAACCGCATCCAAAGCGACACAATCAGCAGGATGATTGACAGCAGAAATGGTACACGCCAGCCCCAATCATTAAACTCCTGCTCGGGTATGGCAAAACGGCAAGCCAGAACGACGATTATGCTCAACACAAAGCCACCGACAACGCTGGCTTGAATGAAGCTGGTATAATAGCCACGCTTTTCGGGCGGTGCATGTTCGGCAACATAGATAGCCGCGCCGCCATATTCACCGCCAAGTGCAAGGCCCTGAATGATGCGAAAGGCGATAACAATTATGGGCGCAGCAATACCGATGGTCGCAGCGGAAGGAATTAGTCCGACACCCGCTGTTGCTATTCCCATTAATGTGACAGTGACCAAAAATGTGTATTTGCGCCCTAGCTTATCGCCCAGATAACCGAACAATATTGCGCCTAAGGGCCGAAAACCAAATCCCACTGCAAAGCCAGCCCAAACGAGCAGCAATTGCAATGTTTCATTGCCCGATGGGAAAAAGGCTGCACCAATGATGCTGGCCAAAGTTCCGTAGATGAAAAAGTCATACCATTCAAAAATTGTGCCGGCCGAAGATGCGGCAATCACAAGCCTGATTTCTTTTTCCGATGGTTGGTAGCCGTCATCACCCGGCGAAATTGCAGTATCCGTCATAAGATAGAGTTACCCATGTTTTTTCGCTCTGTCGAGTTTGGCTTGTGGAGCTTGTGAATGGTAATCAAATGGCCGCTATTCCAGCTCCATAATGATCTGGTCAACCGCCAGACTATCGCCCACTGCAGCCTTTATTGATGTGACAGTTGCCGTCTTTTGCGCACGCAGCACATTTTCCATCTTCATGGCTTCAACAATGGCCAAAGGTTGCCCTTCCTGTACCTCTTCACCTTCTTCCACCATAGTCTTGATCAGCAATCCGGGCATCGGGCAGATCAGCAATTTGGAAAGATCGGGCGGGGTTTTCTCAATCATATGGACTGCGTGACGGGCAATATGGGCTGGCAAAACACGCATATCATGTTTGGCGCCATGGCATGTCAGCTGCAGTCCGCTAGGACGTGTGGACACTTTCACCGCTAGTGTATCACTCTCATCTTCGTTCCCAAATTCGGCAACAATCAGAGTGTCACCGGGCGTATAAGCCATGGAAAGCTGAATTTCGCTGCCATCAATGACGATCACGTCTTTGCCAATGGTCGCTTCCATCGCGACATCACCGACAAGCACTTGCCACTCGGTTGATGGTCTTAACCTATCGCCCAATTGACCGGACACTCTAAGATCACGGTCTGCTTCTGCGGTCATGATAAAGACGGCGATGGCCGCAAGACGTTGCAGCAATTCAGCGCTTGCCGGAGACCCCTGAAAACCGTCAGGATATTCCTCGGCGATAAAGGCCGTGCTGATATCACCTGAACGGAAGCGTGGATGCTGCATCACGGCAGACAGAAATTCCAGATTATGGCCCGGGCCTTCAATCACAAATTGGTCCAGCGCAGCGATCTGTAAGTCCATCGCCTCTTCGCGTGTATCGGCGTAGGTGATCAACTTTGCGATCATCGGGTCATAATAGATGGACACCTCGCCGCCCTCTGCAACACCATCATCAACCCGCACACCATTGCCGGTTTCTGGCGGAGCGTAACGCACCAATCGACCAATTGAGGGCAGGAACCCGCGATAAGGGTCTTCGGCATAGACACGGTTTTCAATAGACCAACCCTGTAATTTAACATCATCTTGCGTGATGGACAGCTTTTCGCCCGCCGCAACGCGGATCATCTGTTCAACCAGATCCATATTGTTGATGATTTCTGTCACCGGATGCTCAACCTGCAGCCGCGTATTCATTTCCAGAAAATAAAAGCCTTTATCAGCGCCAACGATCAACTCGACTGTGCCTGCGCTGAAATACCCCACTGCCTGTGACAAAGCGACCGCCTGTTCACCCATGGCTTTGCGCAATTCTTCATCCACAAAGGGTGACGGTGCTTCCTCAACAACCTTTTGGTGCCGCCGCTGAATGGAGCATTCACGCTCACCCAGATAAACGACATTACCATGCTGATCACCCAATACCTGAATCTCAATATGGCGGGGCTGCTCAATAAATTTCTCAATAAAGATACGGTCATCGCCAAAGCTGGCCAAACCTTCCCGTTTAACCGCTTCAAAACCTTCACGCACATCGGCCTCATTATAGGCCAAGCGCATGCCCTTGCCGCCGCCGCCAGCTGATGCTTTCATCATCACCGGATAGCCGATTTCATTAGAGATTTTGACCGCATGTTCGGTGTCATCAATCTCACCAACATAGCCTGGAACGATATTTACGCCCGCTTCACGCGCCAGTTTCTTGGATTCAATCTTGTCGCCCATCGCCGCAATGGCATTGGCGGGTGGGCCGATAAACACGATGCCTGCTGCGGTGAGTGCCTCAACAAAGCTGGCCCGTTCTGATAAGAAACCATAGCCAGGATGAACGGCCTCTGCACCAGTATCTTTACACGCCTGAATAATTTTATCAGCCAGCAAATAGGACTCAGATGCCGGTGGAGGCCCCAAGTGCACGGCTTCATCAGCCATAGCCACATGCGGGCTGCGCGCATCAGCATCGGAATAGACCGCGACAGTCTTAATGCCCATTTTCTTGGCCGTGCGAATAACACGGCACGCGATTTCACCACGATTAGCTATGAGGATTTTTTTGAACATGACCGTTCCTGTTTTTATCACCCCTAAAATATTTAGGGTCTATTGCGCAAAACGCTTAACAAAGGTTGTTGAGAAATCGATGCTGAAGCGCGTTCAACATGACGAAGGTACAAACTCACTCTGCTGCTTCCATCTGGCCGCAAATCTTTTCCGCACGCATTGGCTCTTCGCCCTGTAACGCGGTCAGGCCGAGCTTAGAAAATAGCGCAGCATCGCTGTCATCACCGGCATTGGGCGCGGTCAGCAATTTGTCACCTGTGAAGATCGAGTTGGCACCCGCCATAAAACATAATGCCTGCGTCGCTTCGCTCATGCTTTCACGACCAGCGGAGAGGCGCACCATGGATTTGGGCATGGTGATCCGAGCCACTGCAACAGTGCGGACAAATTCAATATCGTCAATTTTGGCCAAAGGCGTATCGGCCAGCATATCGCCGAGCACTGTGCCTTTTACTGGCACAAGAGCATTGACCGGTACGCTTTCCGGATGCTGCGGCAATGTGGCCAATGTGTGGACAAAGCCAACGCGGTCTTCACGTGTTTCACCCATGCCGACAATGCCGCCGGAACAGACATTAATGCCTGCATTGCGCACATGATCCAGCGTTTCAATCCGCTCATCAAATTTGCGTGTAGAAATCACCCGCTCATAATATTCCGGGCTGCTGTCGATATTATGGTTGTAATAATCAAGGCCCGCTTCGGCCAGCATATCCGCCTGTTTAGGGGTCAACATGCCCAATGTCATACAGGTTTCCATACCCATATCGCGCACGCCTTTAACGATCTCCACAATCGCAGGCATGTCGCGGTCTTTCGGGTTACGCCACGCCGCGCCCATGCAAAAACGCTGAGAGCCATTATCTTTGGCCTGAGCCGCTGATTGCAGCACCGCGCGCACATCCATCAATTTGGTTGCTTCAACCCCGCTATCGGCTTTGACCGATTGTGAGCAATAGCCACAATCTTCGGGGCAACCACCAGTTTTGATGGACAGCAATGTGCAAAGCTGCACTTCATTGGCTGCATGATGTGTCTCATGCGCGGCCATGGCCTTACGCATCACATCGCCAAATGGCAGATCGAACAATGCAGCGATCTCCTCGCGGCTCCAATCATTACGAATGGTCACAATAATACCTCGTCTTCCAATTGTAATTCAGTGTCTGGCGCAGATCGGCCAGGCTGCTCTTCGGGGTTGGTAATGGTTTGATCGCTCTCAAGAACCGGGAGGGCGTCTTGCTGCACGGTTGGAGCCTGAGGCACGGATCGCGGTGCCGCCTCTGGGGTCGGTTCGGCAGCGCTTTGTGTTATCCGCAATAAAGTTAGGCGAACGGCCAGTCTGTCATTGCTGGTCTGGCGCGTTTGGAAAAACATACGCAGCTGATTGCCAGCATCATCAAAATAATTCCATGTCGTGCGATTAACGCCGCCCCGTCCCTCTGAATTGCCGTCTTCTACCAGTAATTGGCTTTCTATGTCGCGCACCATGGCGAGATGATCGTCATTGCGCATGATAACGGCATCAAAAATGCATTGCGGCGCGGGTTGTCCGGATGCCACCATCATATTTTCATCAGCATAGACAAGGCTTGCGCCTCTGTTGGTCCAGCGATGGGGCAATTTGGGTTTAGGCGCGGCCTTAAAGCCGTAACCGTTCATGCTCATGCCGGTCAGAAAATCCTGTTCATCAGGGAATGTCGCGACACACAGATCAGAAAAAGCAGAAATTGCTGAGCGCGCATTGTTGATTGCCGGTGCCTGTTCGGCCTGCGCGGATATTGCAGATACCGGCATGAGCAATAGGCTCAGAATTGCAAAACCTTTTATAGGGCTTAATGTCATTCAGCGGCCTCCTGATCGTCTTGCAGTGGCGGCATATTATGACCCAGCAACCGCAAAATATCCTCTGCGCAATCAACAATATTGCTGCCCGGCCCATAAATGCCGATAACGCCCGCCTGCCGCAAAAAGTCATAATCTTGCGCTGGAATAACGCCGCCAGCAAAAACGCGGATATCGCTGCGCCTTGCGGATGCAAACTGCTCTATCAATTCTGGGATGAGGGTTTTGTGCCCTGCGGCCAGACTGGATGCCCCAACCGCATCAACATCGTTCTCAATAGCCATTTTGGCAGTCTCTTCTGGCGTCTGGAACAATGGTCCGCTGACAACAGAAAAACCCATATCAGCCAAGGCGGAAGCCACAACATTCGCGCCGCGATCATGGCCATCCTGCCCCATTTTCGCGATCATTATCTTAGGCGCTTCGCCCTGTCTGGCTGCAATGGATTGTACTGCTTCAACAACGCGTTCATAGCGGCGATCACCTTCATAGGCTGCGCCGTAAATACCTTTGACCGGTTGCGGTACAGTATCATAGCGACCAAAAACCGCCTCCAATGCGCTGCTTATCTCACCCAGGGTACACCGCGCTCTGGCGGCGTCCACTGCAAGCGCCAAAATATTGGCATCGCCCTTCGCGCCAGCAGTTAAATTCTCCAGCGCTGCGCGCGCCGCACTTTCGTCGCGTTCTGCCCGCGTTTTCTCAATACGCTTAATCTGTTCGGCACGCACCCGGGCATTGTCTATTTCCAATATGTCGATAGGCGCTTCATCATCCAACGCATATTTGTTGACGCCGACAATCACATCATCGCCTTTATCAACGCGTGCCTGGCGTGCTGCGGCTGACTCTTCAATCCGCCTTTTGGGTAGGCCTTGGGCAATTGCATCAGTCATGCCGCCCGCAGCTTCCACTTCGTTCATCAGCGACAAAGCTTTTTCAACCAGCGAATTGGTCAGCGCTTCTACATAATAGCTGCCACCCAATGGATCGACGACATTGGTCATGCCGGTTTCTTCTTGCAGGATAAGCTGCGTATTACGCGCCAAACGTGCCGAAAAATCGGTGGGTAAAGCAATGGCTTCGTCAAAGCTGTTGGTGTGCAGGCTCTGCGTGCCGCCAAAGGTCGCGGCCATGGCTTCGATGGTGGTGCGGATGATATTGTTATAAGGGTCTTGCTCAGTCAAGGAAACGCCGCTGGTCTGACAATGGGTGCGCAGCATCTGGCTGCGTGCGTTGCCGCCGAAATCAGCGATGATTTTTGACCATAATGTCCGTGCGGCGCGCAATTTGGCGACTTCCATGAAGAAGTTCATACCAATGCCAAAAAAGAAGCTTAACCGACCGGCAAAACTGTCAATATCCATGCCGCGGTCCAGCGCTGCCTCTACATAGGCCTTGCCGTCAGCCAGCGTATAGGCCAGTTCCTGCACCGCTGTCGCGCCTGCCTCATGCATATGATAGCCAGAGATAGATATGCTGTTAAAACGCGGCATATGCTCAGATGTATAGGCAATAATATCGGCAATAATGCGCATGGAAGGCGCAGGCGGATAAATATAGGTGTTGCGCACCATAAACTCTTTTAGAATGTCATTCTGGATGGTGCCTGAAAGTTGATCTTGAGAGACGCCCTGCTCTTCCGCAGCGACAATGTAAAAAGCGAGGCATGGAATAACCGCGCCATTCATGGTCATAGACACAGACATTTTGTCGAGCGGGATTTCGTCAAACAAAATCTGCATATCGGCCAATGTGTCAATCGCAACGCCGGCTTTGCCGACATCACCAACCACGCGTAGATGATCGCTATCATAGCCTCTGTGCGTCGCCAGATCGAACGCGATAGACAGGCCTTTTTGACCAGCGGCAAGGTTGCGGCGGTAAAAGGCGTTGGATTCTTCCGCAGTGGAAAAACCTGCATATTGGCGAATTGTCCATGGCCGCCCGGCATACATGCTGGCCTTTACCCCGCGTGTATAGGGCGCAAAGCCCGGCAGGCCTGGATTAGGTGCATCATCAGCCGTATAAAGCGGCTTAACGGCAATGCCTTCAGGCGTCTCCCAAGTCAGATCACGGCCCTTCACCTCTTTATTGGCTAGGGTTTGCCAGTCTGTAATGGTCGGTTTGTCTGTCATATTTGGCCACTAACCCATAGCCCTGAGCCTGTCCAAGGGCATGTCGCAATTTGATAGACGTGCTGCAACAGGCTCAGCACTTGCGCTATATAAGATTACTTACCTGTAAATGCCGCCTTTTCCTTCTTCAAAAAGGCAATGGCTCCGATTTTTGCGTCATCACTATCCCCCGCAATGCGCTGCGCATTGGCTTCTGCGTCCAAAGCTTCGGCATAGCTGCGGTCCAGATTTTCCGCTGTTGTGCGGCGCATTAGACCTAAAGCCAATGTGGGCCCGGTCGCTAAGCGTGTTGCCAGACTATGTGCTTCGTCCATTAGCGCATCATTGCTGACAGCCTTATAAACCATGCCCCAATCCAGTGCTTTGTCAGCGCGGATTTTTTCGCCCAGCATCATCATTTCCATCGCGCGCGCTTTGCCGATCAGTCGTGGCAACATCCATGTCGCGCCGCCATCGGGCACAAGGCCGATATTGACAAAAGCTTGAAGGAAATAGGCGCTCTCACTCGCCAGAACAAAATCCCCCGCCAATGCTATGGAACAGCCAACACCCGCTGCTGGGCCATTTACCGCCGTAATCACAGGGATTGGCAATTCAGCAATGGTGCGCATCATCGGGTTATAGGCATAATTAAGCGAGTATTTGGCACCATCGCCGCCCAAACCGCGCGATTTGCTGCTATCACCGCCTCCTGCAAGATCGGCACCAGAGCAAAAGGCGCGGCCCTCTCCGGTAATAATGACACAGCGCGCGCCTTGCTTCACTGCCATTCCAAGAGCATCGCTGATATCGTCGGCCATCTCTAATGGCGCTGCGTTAAGCCGCTCAGGACGGTTTAAGATTATGGTTGCGATATTGTCTGCAATGCTGAACTTTATCGTCTGAAACTCGGTCATAGCTGGCTCTTTCCTATATATCTCGGCGATTTTTAACCGCTCGATTAAATTGTGTCAGCCCTTCTTCGGCGTTTCCATGATCTCGGTCAAGACCCCGCCCATATCCTTCGGGTGAACAAAGAATATAAGCGTACCATGGGCGCCGATACGCGGTTCGCCCAAGACGCGTTTTCCCAATGCTTCAAACTCTGCCTTGGCTTTATGAATATCGGGGACTTCAAAGCACATATGGTGCTGGCCGCCCTTGGGGTTTGTTTTAAGAAAACCATGGATTGGTGAATCCTCACCCAATGGTTCGATAAGCTCTATCTGCGTACCCCATGAACCGGAAGCTCCACCATCCTGTGCAGGCGTATCGACAAAGCACACTTTAACTCCCTGTGCAGGCATATCAAAAGGTTCATGTATCTTTGTTGCGCCCATTATATCGCGGTAGAAAGCGATGGCTTCATCCATATTGGGGGTGGCAACGCCAATATGGTTGAGTGGTCCCAATTTCATGCCGCCTCCTCTTTTTTGCTCTGATCTTTGCCATGCAGCAATTTATGCGCGATGGGAGCAATGACTGACCCAATGGCAACGCCAAAAACGCCTGATAATATAGCGAAAACCAACCACTCTACAAATCCAGCCCAGCTTGCCGGCGCCATCCCAACCAAAGGAAGCGTGACGGCCTCTATCCAATGCTCCGGTTCATGCCAGCCAAGAACAGCAATATTGTGCACCAGCAGACCGCCGCCTACCCATGCCATGGCCAGCGTACCTATAATGGAGATCGTGGTGAGCAGCTTCGGCATAAACGCCACCAAACCGCGCCCGAAACTGGCGATCAACCCTTCATTTTCCTGCGCTAAGTGAAGCCCGACATCATCCATTTTAACGATCAGCGCCACCGCGCCGTAGACAACCACGGTTATGACCAGACCAATCAACGCCAAGACCAATGCCTGTTGCCACCAGATGCTATCTGCCACCTCTGCTAGAGCAATGGCCATAATCTCAGCCGACAATATAAGATCGGTGCGGATGGCGCTCGCCACCATTTCGTTTTCACGCTCCTCGCCTTCAATCAGCGCTGGGGCATCATGCACATTGGTTTCATCGACATGAAACAGCTCCAGCACTTTTTCTGCGGCTTCATAACAGAGGAAAAGCCCGCCCAAAATCAAGATGATGGGGATAAGAAAAGGCGCAAATTGGCCCAGCAAAACAGCAATGGGCAGCAATATAACCATCTTGTTGAAGATGGAGCCACGCGCAATGCGGGCAATCATCGGCAATTCACGTGCTGGTGAAAAACCAGTGACATAACTTGGCGTAACAGCGGCATCGTCAATCACAACGCCCGCTGTTTTCGTGCCAGCACGCGCCGCTGCGGCGCCAATATCATCAAGCGAAGCGGCCGCAACCCTTGCTATGGCGGCGACATCGTCAAATAAAGCTACTAATCCTGAGGGCATCTACGCAGACCCTTTATATTGTTCCAAATCAAGCAGTGACCATATTCAGCAATTACAGCGGAATATTGTCGTGCTTTTTCCAAGGGTTCTCTAGGCTTTTATTGCGCAGCTTGCGCAAGCCCAAAGCGACCCGCCGCCGTGTTGAATGAGGCATGATAACCTCATCAATAAAGCCCTTGCTTGCAGCAACAAAGGGGTTGGCGAAACGATCTTCATATTCTTTGGTGCGCGCAGCAATTTTGTCAGGATCGCCGACATCTTTGCGGAAGATGATTTCCACCGCGCCTTTTGCGCCCATGACTGCGATTTCAGCAGTTGGCCAGGCATAGTTTAAATCACCGCGCAAATGTTTTGACGCCATGACGTCATAAGCGCCGCCATAGGCTTTGCGCGTGATGATGGTAATTTTGGGTACTGTTGCTTCAGCATAGGCAAACAGCAATTTGGCGCCATGTTTGATAATGCCATTATGCTCTTGCGCAGTACCCGGCAAGAACCCGGGAACATCAACCAATGTCACAATAGGAATATCAAAAGCGTCACAGAAACGCACAAAACGCGCCGATTTTTTTGAAGCATTAATGTCCAGAACACCGGCTAGCACCATCGGTTGGTTTGCAACAATGCCGACCGTGCGCCCTTCAACCCGGCCAAAACCGCAAATAATATTGGCAGCGTGTTTTGGCTGAATTTCAAAAAAGTCTCCTTCATCAACCATTTTTGCGATTAGCTCATGCATATCATAAGGGGTGTTAGGGTTTGCTGGAACAAGTGTGTCCAGACTATCCTCTACACGATCCCAATGATCGGCGGTCGGCCGTTCGGGAACATCTTCCCTGTTCGATAATGGCAGAAAATCAATCATCCGGCGGGCGGCAAGCAATGCTTCAATATCATTATCATAAGCAACATCGGCAACCGATGTTTTGGTTGTGTGGGTAACGGCCCCGCCCAGTTCTTCCTGTGTCACGACTTCGTTGGTTACTGTCTTCACCACATCAGGGCCGGTGACAAACATATAGCTGCTGTCTTTCACCATGAAGATGAAATCGGTTATCGCTGGCGAATAAACTGCACCGCCCGCACATGGCCCCATTATAAGGGAAAGCTGGGGTACGACGCCGCTAGCCAAGACATTGCGCTGGAAAACTTCAGCATATCCACCCAGTGACGCCACGCCTTCCTGAATACGCGCACCGCCGCTATCGTTCAGGCCGATAACCGGCGCGCCAACCTTCATGGCATTGTCGAGCACTTTGCAGATTTTTTCTGCATGCCGTTCTGACAAAGAGCCACCAAAGACGGTAAAATCCTGACTATACACAAAGACCAACCTGCCATTGATAGTGCCAGAGCCTGTCACCACGCCATCGCCAGGTATTTTCTGCTCAGCCATGCCAAAATCGACACAATTATGCTCAACATAAGGGTCAAGTTCTTCAAACGAACCCGGATCAAGCAAGATGTCCAGCCGTTCCCGCGCGGTCAATTTGCCCTTGGCATGCTGGGCGTCGATCCGCTTCTGTCCTCCGCCCTGACGGGATAATTCGCGCTTCGCTTCCAATGCGTCAATTATGTCTTGCATATAAATCCTCAGCTACAGTCAAGCATTTTGAGATGTCCAATCTGCTAAAATAACCAAATGGTCAATCCCGATGGCTATAGATTTTGCCTATCGTTAGGGCATTGAACCCAGCTATTTTAACAGAACAAGTTCTTCTGACATGCTGGGGTGCAGGGCAACCGTATCGTCAAAATCCTGCTTGCTAAGGCCTGCTTTCACCGCAACAGCAGCAGCCTGCAATATCTCAGATGATTCAGGCCCTATCATGTGCAAACCCACCACTTTATCGTCCGGACCAGCCGTCACCATTTTATAAAGACCGCGTTCCTGCCGTCCGGAAACGACATTCTTCATTGGTCTAAAGTCACTGCGATAGACATTGACATCATCGCCATATTTTTCCCGCGCCTCTTTCTCGGTCATTCCAACTGCTGCGATAGGAGGGCTGGAGAAAACAGCAGACGGGATATTGCTATAATCGACGGTGCGTGGATTATTATCGAAGATAGTATCGGCAAAGGCATGACCTTCGCGAATGGCCACCGGTGTTAACTGTACACGATCGGTAACGTCACCAACGGCATAGATGCTGTCGACATTTGTTTTATTATAGTCATCAACGATGATCGCGCCGCCTTTGTCACGTGCAACGCCCGCATTCTCCAAGCCCAGATTATCAGCATTGGGGTAACGGCCAGTCGCTACCATGATGACATCCGCCGTTTGCGAGGGCTTTTCATCCTGAAAATGCACAGTCACAGTGCCATCGGTATTTTTCTCAATCTTTTGCAAAGGTGCATTCAACCGATAGGTAATGCCTTTGGCAACGCTCATATCCTGTAATTTGCCGACAATTTCCTGATCATAAGACCGCAAAATAACGCCAGAGCGGTTTGCTATGGTCACGTCTGCGCCAAAGGCGTGGAAAATTCCTGCAAATTCGTTCGCAATATAGCCACCGCCAATGATGATGATGCTTTTTGGACATTCGTCGAGATGGAAAATCTCGTTCGATGTCAGTGCATGTTCCGCACCCTCACATTGCGCTGGAAATGGCCAGCCGCCAGTTGCGACAAGAATTTTCGCTGCGCTGAGCTTTTTGCCAGATGCCAGCGTAACTTCATTTACTCCGGTGATCGTGGCGCGCTCATCAAACAGCTCAACCTTATTATTGTCCAAGGTTTGGCCATAAAGCCCTTCCAGCCGGTCGACATCAGTTTGCACAATGTCCCGCAGCCTTTGCCAATTGAAACTGGCACCTTTAATATCCCATCCAAAGCGCTCTGCCTCATGCAGATCTTCTGCGAAATGCGCACCATAAACCAGCATCTTTTTGGGCACACAACCGCGGATAACACATGTACCGCCAACGCGATATTCCTCGGCAATTGCCACTTTGGCTCCGTGCGAGGCAGAGATACGTGCCGCTCTTGTTCCGCCTGACCCTGCACCTATTACAAAAAGGTCATAATCAAATTCTGACATTCGCTCTCTCCATTAGAGTATTTTCATTCTGCTATTATTTCAGACCGGCCTTGGCCATCAATGCTTCGGTTGAAGGGTCAAATTGCTCATTTCCTTCGGCCGACATGGCCTTGGCCATAGCCTTGCCGAGTTCAACACCATATTGGTCAAATGGATTTATTCCCATCAATACAGCATTGGTGAAAACACGGTGTTCATAAAAGGCGATCAGCGCGCCCAACATTGCTGGTGTCACATCCTCCACCAATATGGTTGTGGAAGGACGGTCACCGACATAATGCTTATGTTGGTCATCAGATGATTTGCCTGTCATCAACGCCGCAGCTTGCGCAAAGCAGTTTGTGAGCAGGATCGCATGATGTTCTGCATCCAAGTCATGCCCAGGGGTTGATGACGCTATGAACTCGACAGGGATCTCATGGCTGCCCTGATGCAATAGCTGGAAAACGGCATGCTGAGCATCTGTTCCCACACCGCCCCATGTAATAGCTGCTGTTGGTTCCGTCACCTTCCCGCCGTCTAGCAGCGCGGATTTGCCATTGCTCTCCATCTCCAATTGTTGAAGATAATCGGGCAGTAAACGCAGCCGCTCATCATAAGCGAAGACGGCGCGGGTTTGCGCCATTCTGCCACGGCAGTAGAACAGGTCTATACAGGCTGCCAGAAATGGGATGTTCTCAGCCAAATCTGCTTCGGCAAAATGTTGATCCATGGCCGCCGCACCAGCAAGCAATTGGTCAAACGCCTCTGGCCCTGCGGCCAAAGCAAAGGGAAAGCCGATGCTGGACCATAGGGAATATCGCCCGCCTACAGTTTCAGAAAAAGGCAATATCCGCCCATCATCAACACCCCATTCGCTCGCTTTGTCCGGCGCAGCAGTCAGTGCCACACATCGTCCATAAGGGTCATCAACGCCATTTTCTCTGAGCCAGTTGAGAGCACTATCAGCATTGCGCAGCGTCTCTGTCGTGGTGAATGTTTTGGACGCAATCGCAATCATTGTGTGCTGCGGATCGCAGGATTTCAATGCTTCTTCCAAAGCAGCACCATCGATATTGGAAACAATATGTACGTCATATCGCTCATGATTGCGGGCCAGCGCATCACATAGCATGTCAGGGCCTAAAGCAGATCCACCGATGCCAATATGGATAAGATGTTTAATCTCACCAAAAAGGCCAGAATCAATAGCACCAATGAGCGCATACATGCGATTGCGCAGCATTTTGGCGTTATCGACGGCTATATCATCACCAGAGCCGCGTTCTGCGCTATGGGTGGCGGCCCGCTCTTCGGTAGGATTGACAATCTCTGCACCGAACAGCCGTTGCTGCATGCCGCGAAGCCCTTGCTGGTCTGCAAGCGCGATAAATTGGTCTATTGCTGATGATGTAAGATGGGTTTTTGAAAAATCTGCATATAATGGCTCGTCACCTATATCGAGCGTCACAGAGAATTGCTGAGTACGCTCATCATTCTGCGCAAACAGGTCTAGGATTTTGCTATTGTGATTAGCGGTTTCGCGTAGCCAATTGCTATTTCCGGTCATAAAGCCACTTTTCGATCAGATTGTTGATTTGGGGTGATGTAGAGATAGCCAAATCCACTCGCATTGAACAGCTTATATTCTCTCTCACTCATTTTTGGTGATCACCAAAAATGCTAATGCGGTTGACCTTCGCCGCAGCTACGGTCAAAGCACCGATATTCAGCATTTAATTATAAAAGATGGTTTTAAGATGGCCGAAGTGAAAGCAAATAATTCAAGCGCAGAAGCAAAATCAACGCGCGAAGAGACGAGTGATTTTATCAAATTTCTCGCCAAGCTGCTGCTGGTTATTTTTATTTTCCGCAGCTTTGTTTTTTCACCGTTCAATATTCCTTCTGAATCGATGCAACCGCGCCTGCTCATCGGCGATTATCTGTTTGTTTCCAAATGGTCATATGGATTTAGCAAGCACAGCCTGCCTTTTTCTGTTCCCCTTATTCCAGGCCGTATATTGGCGTCACAGCCTGAGCGCGGCGATGTTGTGGTGTTTAAGGCGCCGCCAACCAATGAAGAAGATTATATCAAGCGCGTTATCGGTCTGCCCGGTGACACTGTGCAGATGATCTCCGGGACTTTGCATCTCAATGGAGAAGCCATCCGCAAAGAGAAGATTGACGATCTGGTTATTCCGGTAACTCAGAATATGCTCGATGCATCTTCTCAATCTGGCGAACATCCTTGCTCAGAAGCGCGTTTTCAAGAGCGCTCCAGCAATGGCGTGGAGCAATGCCGTTATCCACGTTTTCGCGAAACATTGCCCAATGGCAAAAGCTATGAAGTTCTGGACCTTGTTAATGTGCCGATTGCAGACAGCACCGAAGTCTTTGTCGTGCCAGCCAATAGCCTGTTCCTGATGGGCGATAATCGTGACCGCAGTCAGGACAGCCGTTTTCAACAAATAGCCGGTCGCGGCATCGGTTTTGTGCCGCAGGATAATCTGGTTGGAAAGGCTGCCTTTACAGTATTTTCGACCGATGGCTCGGCATCATGGGTGTTGCCATGGACATGGTTCTCTGCTGCACGGTGGGACCGGATTGGAGAGACTTTTTGAGCGCTCCATCATCTGATATTCAGTCTTTACAGGCTTATCTTAAAGATACGCTATCCATTGCCGCCAATAAGCCCGATTTGTATGTGGCAGCATTTACGCATGGCAGTGCAGGGAAAAGCACGGACTATCAGCGCCTTGAATTTCTGGGTGATCGCGTATTGGCACTGGTCATAACCGACAGGCTGTACCGCGACTTTCCAAAAGAAGCGGAAGGCGCATTATCAGTACGTCTCAACCGCTTGGTATCTCGTCAACATTGTGCAGAGATTGCCCGCAAGCTCAATCTTGGGCCGCACATCATGCTCGGTAAGCAAGCGCGTGATGATGGTGCGCGTGATAGCACCAATATTTTGGGCGATGTCATCGAAGCATTGATCGGCGCGATTTATATCGATCAGGGTTTTGATGCTGCGAATGATTTTGTGGTAGCTCATTGGCTTGACAGCATCAAACAGGATAGTGCCGCCAGCAAGCACCCTAAATCGCTGTTACAAGAATGGGCCGCCGCCAATCGCCGCCAGATGCCGGAATATACAATGCTGGATCGTAGCGGGCCGCACCATGCTTTGCAGTTCACCATACAGGTCAGCATCGCCAATGTCGGTTCTGTAGAGGCCACAGGCTCTAGCAAGCAATTGGCCGAAACTGCCGCCGCAAAGGCCTTTCTGGCGCAATATGACAAATAATAAGAAAATGGATGACAAAATGACCAATGCACAGCCACAGAGATGCGGCGCAGTCGCCGTGATTGGTGCCCCTAATGCTGGTAAGTCCACCTTGGTCAATGCTCTGGTGGGGCAAAAGGTCGCCATTACCAGTGCAAAGTCACAAACGACACGCACTCGCATGACAGGCATTGCTCTGTTCGACCATAGTCAGGTGCTGCTGCTTGATACGCCTGGCATATTCAAAGGCAATGACCGGTTTGACCGTTCTATGGTTAGTGCCGCCAGCGATAGTCTTGAAGGCGCTGATCTGGTGATGATTATTCGTGATGCCAGCCGCAAGACGGAAAAGCACAGCGAGATGATTGCCCAATTGGCGTCGCGGGCTGAATGTCCGGTTATTTTGGTGCTCAACAAGGTTGACCAGACACCAAAGCCGCAATTGCTTGATCTGGCAAACAGCCTGCAGGAAGACATTGCACCAACACAAATTTTCTTCACAAACAGTCTTTCCGGCGAAGGATTGGATCCTTTACGCGAATATCTGCGTGACAATATGCCGCTTAGTGAATGGCATTACCCTGAAGATCAAGTGAGCGATGTCAGCCAAAGGTTGTTCGCTGCCGAGGTAACGCGTGAACAGCTATATCATCGCCTGCATTCAGAGCTGCCCTATGCTAGCGCCATTCGCACAGAAAAGTATGAAGAGCGCAAAGATGGTTCGGTTGAGATACATCAGCAAATCTTGGTTGAGCGACCAACCCAGCGCGCCATTATCTTGGGCAAGGGCGGCAGTATGATCAAAGAAATTGGCGCAGCATCGCGCAACCAATTGTCAGAGCATCTGGGCGGCAAAGTCCATCTTTACCTGCATGTGCGGGTAGAGGAAAACTGGCGGGATAGCGCCGATATTTACCGCGAAATTGGACTTGAACAGCGCTAAAATCCACTGTTCCGATCCAATATTGAGACCTATTCAGCCTCTGGCTTTTTTGCTGGTGTTTTTTTGGCAGGGGCCTTCTTCTTGGCCGCTGGTTTTTTAGCCGTCGCTTTCTTCTTTGCTGGTGCCTTTTTCTTTGCTGGTGCTTTGCGCTTCTTCTTCGCAGGCGCTTTTGCGGCGCGTTCAGCAATCAACGCGATGGCTTCTTCCAGCGTAATAGCGTCCTTGTCCTTATCCTTTGGAATGGTCGCATTGACGCTGCCATCGGTAACATAAGGTCCATAACGGCCATCCATCACCTTAATCTCGGCATCGCTTTCAGGGTTCTTGCCCAATATCTTGAGAGGCTCAGCAGCTGTGCGGCCCCTACCCGGCCGTTTCGCAGCATCCGCAAGTTTTGCAACGGCAGCATTCATGCCAGTTTCAAAAACATCCATGGTGGATTCCAATTTGGCATATTTACCATCATGGATGAGATATGGGCCATAACGCCCTATAGCAGCTTTAATTTCTTTGCCAGTGTCTGGATGATCGCCAATGGTGCGCGGCAATGATAGCAATTTCAGCGCCCATTCCAAATCAAGGTCTTCACGCGGCAAATCCTTGGGGAGTGAAGCGCGTTTGGCTTCCTTACCTTCACCGCGTTCAAAATAAGGGCCAAAGCGCCCGGATTTTAGCTCAACCTTCTCACCAGTTTCTGGGTCAACGCCCATTTCGACCGGGCCAGAAGCCGCCGCATCATCGCCAGAGCCTCCGGGCTGTGCGAATTTGCGCGTGAATTTGCATTCTGGATAGTTGGAGCAAGCTACAAAGGCGCCATAACGGCCGCCGCGCAATGCCAATTTGCCATCCGCACAGGCCGGACAGGCGCGAGGATCACTGCCATCTTCCTTTGCAGGAAACAGAAATGGCTCAAGAAATATATCAAGCTCTTTGGTGATATCAGACGGTTTTTGCTCCATCACTTCATCGGTTTTTGGCTTAAAATCGCGCCAAAATTCGCTGAGCAATTTCTGCCAATCCTCACGGCCGCCACTGACATCATCCAG
This sequence comes from uncultured Sphingomonadaceae bacterium, assembly GCA_947503245.1. Lineage (GTDB taxonomy): Bacteria > Pseudomonadota > Alphaproteobacteria > Sphingomonadales > Sphingomonadaceae > Alterisphingorhabdus. The sequence continues at coordinate 1,955,575 of CANNCV010000001.1, read as the reverse complement.
CTGCTCTTCCAAGCCTGCAGTATAGTCATATTCTACATAACGCGGGAAGAAACGTTCTAGAAATGCTGTAAGCAATCGGCCGCTTTCTTCTGCAAAAAAGCGATTTTTCTCAATTCTTACATAATCACGGTCTTTAAGCACCTGCAAAACAGAGGCATAGGTGGAAGGACGGCCAATGCCGCGCTCTTCCATAGCCTTCACCAAGCTGGCTTCGCTGAACCGCGGTGGTGGCTGCGTAAAATGCTGAGTTGCTGTGACATCATGACAGCGCGGGCAATCGCCTTTGGAAAATGCCGGCAAAATACCGTCATCATCGCTCTTGGCATCATCCTGCCCCTCTTCATAAAGCGCAAGATAGCCGGGGAATTTCACAACCTGACCCGTTACACGCAGCTCATGCTGGCCTGTGCCGTCACGCAAAGTAACGGTGGTCCGCTCTAGCAAAGCGGTGGCCATTTGTGAGGCCAATGCGCGTTTGTAGATGAGGCCGTACAATTTGGCATGATCGCCGCTAGAAACGGCTTCACGATTGAAATTGGTGGGACGAATAGCCTCGTGCGCTTCTTGTGCGTTCTTGGCCTTACTGCTGTAAAAACGTGGTTTTTCTGGGAGGTAACCACCGTCATAGCGGTCCGAGATGGTTTTGCGTGCAGCGGAAATGGCGCTATGATCCATCTGCACACCATCGGTACGCATATAGGTGATGGCACCATCTTCATATAATTGCTGCGCCAAACGCATGGTATGGCTGGCTGAATAGCCCAGCTTGCGTGATGCTTCTTGTTGCAAAGTAGAGGTTGTGAATGGTGGTGCTGGGTTACGCTTTAGCGGTTTGGTGACAATATCCTCAACACGGAATGTGCTGTCAGCAACTTTCTTACGCGCTGTTTCTGCGTCGCCTTTATTGCCTAGAGTCAGCTTATCAATCTTATTGCCATCAAGCTTGACCAAGCGCGCCTGAAACTTTTGCCCGTCCTGCTCCATATCGGCCGCGATTGACCAATATTCCTGCGGGATAAAAGCTTCTATCTCACGTTCACGTTCAACCACCATGCGCAATGCAACAGATTGAACACGACCAGCGGATTTTGCACCGGGCAATTTGCGCCACAATACGGGTGAAAGCGTAAAACCAACCAGATAGTCCAAGGCCCGCCGAGCGCGATAGGCATCAATCAAATCATCATCCAGTGCGCGCGGTTTGCCCATCGCTTCCAAAACGGCCTGTTTTGTAATGGCGTTAAAAGTAACGCGATCAACTTTTTTTGGCAAAGCGCGCCGTTTGCGTAGGACTTCCTGCACGTGCCAGCTAATCGCCTCACCTTCACGGTCAGGGTCAGTTGCGAGAACAAGGCGGTCAGCGGTTTTCGCGAGATCGGTTATGGCTTTTAGCTGCTTTGTTTTATCGCCATAATTTTGCCAAGTCATTTCAAAACCGGCATCGGGGTCCACTGACCCATCCTTTGGTGGCAAATCACGAACATGTCCGTAAGAGGCGAGAACACGAAAATCACCGCCAAGATAATTTTCAATTGTTTTCGCTTTTGCTGGCGATTCGACAATCACAAGCTGCATATGCTGTTCCCTGCCCAAATTAAGACTCTACGCGTATTAGACGGGGCGGGTATTCGTTTTTTCAATATCCGTCCAGCATTTCCTGTGTAATAATGTGTTAAAGGCTATGATGAGGCTGCGCGAATCTTGCCGCCAGCGACCCTTTCACATTCCCCTAAAATCTCCAATTCCACCAAAATAGCATTCACTGTTTCGATAGGGCAATCCGCCAATATAGACAGCTCGTCCGGCGATATGGCTACTTGGCTGAGTTGATTGCGAATATGGTCTCTACGTTCCTCGGACGCTATGATGCTCGTCTCACCCATTAGCTTCACCTCTTGTGCTTGGGGTTCATCGAAGCACAGTTCTTCATCTTGCTGAAACATGGGCGCGACGGGCAAGGCATCGCCCTCTAGCAAGGGTGTTATGGCTTCAACAATGTCGCTGACATCGCGCACCAGAGTAGCCCCTTCGCGAATAAGGCCGTTACAACCTGCCGAACGGGAATCGAGAGGGGAACCCGGAATAGCCAGAACTTGACGGCCAAGCTCATTGGCAAGTCTGGCAGTGATGAGTGAACCTGATCGCGGCGCAGCTTCCACAACCAGGGTTGCCAGAGAAAGCCCTGCAATGATGCGATTGCGAAAAGGAAAATGCCTAGCGACAGGCTCGCTTCCGGGAGGATATTCCGTCACTACCAGAGCGTTAGTGGCGAGATGCTCTTGCAGTTCAGCATTTTCTGGCGGGTAGGCAATATCAATTCCCGAAGCGATAACCCCGATTGTAGCAGCCGAATTTGACCGGTCCCTATGCGCAGCGGCAACTGCGCCTTTATGCGCCTCGCTATCAATACCGCGTGCAAGTCCAGAAACCACGGTCAAACCCTGTTCAGCGATTTCAAACCCAAGTTTATGAGCAAATTTTTTCGCACCAGCAGAGGAATTGCGAGCGCCAACAATCCCGATGGATGGGCGGGTTAACAGGCTGATGTCACCCTTCACAATTAATATGGGCGGCGCATTGGCAAGGTGGCGCAGGAGCGGTGGATAATCCGGTTCGCTCATAAAAAGATAGCGCGCCCCTGCCCGTCTTACAGAGGCTATTTCTGCCTCAATGATAGCATGAAGGGCAAGTTTAGGAGACTTACCTGTCCTCCCTTTTACATTGGGTAATGCTGCTAGAGCTTGCTGGGCACTGCCGAAACGTTGCAGCAATTGCGCAAACGTGACCGGCCCTATATTTTGAGAACGCGCCAAAATAAGTTGCGCCATTTGCTCTGGGCTAAGGTCGAAATCCCCAGTCATAAGCTAAATGGGCACATCATTTTTTAGCAGCACCCACTTTGGGCTCTTCACCTGCAATAAGACGCTGTATATTCGGCATATGCTTCCACATTAGCAGCACTGCGCAGGCAATGAGAAGCAGCGCAACATTGGTAAGCCCGAGCAAATAGGCCGCCAAAGGCGTGATGAGTGATGCCAATATGCCTGATAGTGAAGAATAGCGCGATATGGCCAATGTACCCAGCCAAACCAGCGCGAAGATAAGCCCTAATGGCCAATCCAAACCCAAACACACCCCCAGCAATGTTGCTACGCCCTTGCCGCCGTCAAATTTTAGCCAGACCGGATAACAATGACCAATAAAAGCGCCAGCCGCGGCGGCCAAGGTGATATTGATATCAGCCTCTGGCCATATCATCCGTGCTAAAAGAACAGCCATTGTGCCCTTCAACATATCCAGCAATAAAGTTGCTGCGGCCAATCCTTTGCGCCCTGTGCGCAGAACATTGGTTGCTCCGATATTTCCCGAACCGATACTGCGCAGATCGCCCGCACCGGTTATACGTGTCAAAATAATGCCAAAAGGAATTGCGCCAAGAAAATAGCCGAGCATGGCAGAAAGCCAGAGTGTCGGTTGATCAAACATGCATTATTTCCTGGCTATAACTGTTTCTTGAATAAGCAGGATAAGCCAGCAAGCACAAAGGAGCAAGATGTGACCTGCCGAATAATAGGCAGGCATGTTTGTCGTGATAATAAGCGAGCCATAGTTGAACATGGCATATATGATGCGTAAAGCCGCAATATGCACAGTGCGGATGAACGGCCATTATTGTTTCTTGATTCCGGCATGGGCGGATTGTCGATAGCGGATGCTGTACGGGCGCATCTGCCTCACCATCAACAAGTCTATGTCGCTGATTATGCAGGCTTTCCATATGGCACTAAGACGGAGAGCGAGATCGTTGACCGACTGCCTGCCCTATTGGCGCAGCTCGCAAAGGCGTATAACCCTGCAATTATCACCATTGCCTGTAACACTGCGTCAACCATAGCATTGGATGCTGTGCGCAATATTGTCGATATTCCTATTGTTGGTACCGTTCCGGCGATCAAACCGGCAGCCGGCATCAGCAAAAGCAACATTATCGGCGTGTTGGGCACTCAAGCCACTGTGCGCCAGCCTTATGTTGCCAATCTGGCGCAGCAATTTGCACCGGGCGCCGATATTATTCATTATGGCGCCGCTGGTCTGGTCACCCTTGCGGAGGCCAAAATGCGCGAAGAGATCATTGATATGGGTCAATTGCGTTCCACCATCACTCCTATGATGGACCATCCCTCTTTTCACGCAATGGATGTGCTGGTGCTATCATGTACGCACTTTCCTTTTCTAAGAGAGGAACTGGCCGAATTGTTGCCAAGAGGTTGCCAGTTGATTGATGGTGCACAGGGTATTGCAAGACGCATCACAACACTTTTGCAGCGCAGTAACCAATTGCAGAGAGACCCAAATATCACAAAGCGACCCGACCTTTTTATCAGCACATCGGACATCAAGCAGTTGGAGAGCTATTCCTTGGCCCTCAAAAGCAGAGGATTTTCGCAAACAGCATTCTTCCCCTTCGCGCCATAATCTTGTTGATGGCGGGAACCTCTTGCCCATTAAAACATTCGATAAGTGTGAATATATAAATCACTTGGCACTGCTGGCGGTTTTGGGGCAAAGCAAGCTTCGAAATGAGCCGACTCTGCGCAGAGTGTGGCCATGACGATGATAAACCGGCTCGAGGAGCGTGCTGCCGTGAACTATGATTTGGTGTTCGATAAAGCCATTGATCGCTTACATAAAGAAGGTCGATACAGAGTTTTCATCGACATTTTGCGGAATAAGGGCTCTTACCCTAATGCACGTTGCTTTGGTGGTCATAACGGCCCGAAACCGGTCACCGTCTGGTGTTCCAATGATTATCTGACCATGGGGCAGCATCCCAAAGTTGTTACTGCGATGGAAGATGCATTGCACGATGTTGGCGCAGGGTCAGGCGGCACGCGCAATATTGGCGGCAACACACATTATCATGTTGATCTGGAGAATGAGCTGGCCGATCTGCACGGCAAAGATGGGGCTTTATTATTTACGTCCGGCTATGTTTCCAATGATGCGACGCTGTCGACTTTGGCCAAAATCCTGCCGGGCTGCATTATCTTTTCTGATGAACTAAACCATGCGTCTATGATTGCGGGCATTCGCAATGCCGGCTGTGAAAAGCATGTCTTCCGCCATAATGATATGGAGCATCTGGAAGAACTGCTGGCCGCGGCTGACCCGGATGTGCCCAAGTTGATTGCTTTTGAAAGCGTCTACTCCATGGATGGCGACGTTGCGCCGATCCACGAGATTTGTGATCTGGCTGATAAATATAATGCGCTGACCTATATTGATGAAGTTCATGCGGTGGGCATGTATGGCACGCGTGGTGGCGGTATATCAGAACGCGATGAGGCGGCTGAGCGCATCACCATTATCGAAGGAACTTTGGGGAAAGCCTTTGGCGTAATGGGCGGTTATATTGCTGCGGATAAGAAAATTATTGATGTTATCCGCTCTTACGCGCCCGGCTTTATTTTCACCACAAGCCTGTCCCCCGTATTGGTGGCCGGTGCTTTGGCAAGCGTGCGCCATCTCAAACAATCGGATGTTGAGCGCAAAGGGCAGCACGCAGCAGCAGAAAGGTTGAAAACACTTTTCGCAAATGCCGGATTGCCGGTGATGAAAAGCGAGACGCATATCGTGCCGTTGATGGTTGGTGATCCGGTCAAAGCAAAGCAGATCAGTGATATCTTGCTTTCAGATTATGGCGTTTATGTCCAACCCATCAACTTCCCGACAGTGCCGCGTGGGACAGAAAGACTACGGTTCACTCCTGGCCCCGCTCATGACGAAGCAATGATGGTTGAACTAACCAAGGGCCTGCTTGAGATATGGGACCGTTTGGAGCTTGATCTTAAACAAGCGGCCTAAAGCATAATCTTTCGATAAATTTTTCACGTTGGGCTGCAATGTACCAATAATGTTCTTGGAATTGCCAAGATTGATCCCATCTTGTCATGATGGCATCTGGGCAAACACAGCACATAGTTACGCAATCGACAAATGACGCGCATTGGATAGAACCGCATCCTTATGGCATTTATGTAAGGCCAGCAGATGCGTGGATAGACCCGATGCGCGCGGTGGAGACAGCCTTGGTTACCCATGGCCATGCGGACCATGCACGCAGCGGGCATCAACGTGTTTATGCAACCCCAGAAACATTGGCGATTATGGATTTGCGCTATGCAACCCATGATGCCGGATGCCCAGTCGCCTATGGCGAGGTTTTCCACTTAGGGCCGGTTAGCATCAGCTATCACCCTGCCGGGCATGTGCTTGGTTCTGCGCAGATCCGCTTGGAATATAATGATGAAACGGTGGTCGTCACTGGCGATTATAAGCGGCGCAGTGATCCTACCTGTGCTCCGTTTGAGGTCGTACCTTGCGATATTTTTATAACCGAAGCGACATTTGCCTTACCGGTATTTTATCATCCGCCAACACAGGATGAGCTGCAAAAAGTGTTGGATACACTAAAGACCAATGCAGAAAGCTGTGTTCTAATCGGCGCTTATGCACTGGGCAAGGCGCAGCGCGTTATTTCGGAACTGCGCGCCATGGGTTATGACAAGCCGATATTTCTGCATGGCGCGCTTGCCAAGATGTGTACCCTCTATGAGCAATTTGGCGTCGATCTGGGTGAGTTAATCGCTGTCAGTGATGCGCAAAAGACTGATATGCAGGGCCATATAGTTATGTGTCCGCCATCGGCATTGAATGATCGCTGGTCGCGCCGTTTGCCCGACCCTATCACCGCTATGGCGTCTGGCTGGATGCGGGTGCGACAACGTGCGCGGCAACGCAATGTCGAACTGCCTATCATCTTGTCTGACCATGCGGATTGGACCGAATTGACCGACACCATTTGCGAGGTAAATCCGCGCGAAGTCTGGGTCACACATGGGCGTGAGGAAGCCTTGGTGCATTGGTGCGGACTGCGTCAAATCTCTGCTAAGGCGCTGCGTCTGGTCGGCCGTGAAACAGAGGATGACGGTTAAAGCGTTATGGAAGAATTTGCCAAACTGATTGACCGGCTGATTTATACCCGTTCGCGCAACCAGAAGCTGGATCTGATCGCAGCCTATTTGCGCGATACGCCTGATCCCCATCGCGGTTGGGCACTGGCTGCATTGACCGGTGATCTGGAATTCCCAAATGCCAAAATATCGGCAGTGCGCACTGCGGCAAATGAGCGGCTAGACCCGTTATTGTTTAAATTGAGCCGCGATTTTGTGGGCGACACAGCCGAAACAGTTGCCTTAATCTGGGAAGCAAGACCCCAGCCCAAAGATGCAGAAACCGGCCCCATCAGTGTTGGTGATCTGGTAGAACAATTGCACAATGTTGCGCGCAAGGATGCCCCTGCATTGTTTGCGCAATTGCTCGATCGGCATGACCCTGATGGTCGTTATGCGCTTATCAAGCTGGCGACGGGCGCGATGCGGATCGGTATCTCAGCCCGTCTCGCCAAAACGGCTTTTGCGCAGGCATTTTCGCTTAATGTCGATGATGTGGAAGAAGTTTGGCACGCACTGCAACCACCTTTTTTGCCTTTATTTGACTGGGGCGAAGGTAAGACGCACAAACCGGATATTAGCGATGCCGCTTGTTTTCGGCCCTTCATGCTCGCCCATCCGTTGGAAGAAGAGGCCGTAGATATGGCCGAATATGTCGTCGAATGGAAATGGGACGGCATCCGCGTTCAGATTGTCGGCACCCGCGATGATGTCCGCCTGTTCAGCAGGGGCGGTGATGATATTACGGCGGCATTTCCAGATATTGCTGAGAATTTCGACGCTATTGGTGTCGTCGATGGCGAATTGCTGGTTCGCGGCGATGCGCAAGGCGATGCCAATACTCAAGGCTCAGCAGCAAGTTTTAACGCATTGCAACAACGACTGGGTCGCAAAAAGGTGTCTGCCAAGATGTTGAGAGAAGCGCCCGCTTTTGTTCGCCTTTATGACATTTTGTTCGATGGCAAAAACGATGTTCGCGCCCTTCCTTGGTCGGAGAGGCGACCATTGTTGGATAGATTTCAGCCCAAATTACAGCAAGGTCGCTTTGATCTTTCGAAAATTATTGCTGTTGATGATTTTGAGCAATTGCGCCTTGTCCGTGAAGGTTCGCGCGACGCAGCCATTGAAGGCGTCATGCTGAAGAAGCGTGATAGTCCTTATATTGCAGGTCGCAAAGCAGGATATTGGTATAAGTGGAAGCGTGATCCTCTCAATGCCGATTGTGTGATGATGTATGCGCAGCGTGGGTCAGGCAAAAGGTCATCGCTCTATTCGGATTTTACCTTTGGTTGTTGGAATGAAGATGGTGAATTATTGCCTGTGGGTAAGGCCTATTCCGGTTTCACTGACGAAGAGTTGAAATGGCTCGATAAATTTGTCCGGCAGAATACGGTCAATCGGTTTGGGCCAGTGCGCGAAGTTGAGAAAACTCTGGTTCTAGAGGTCGCGTTTGACTCCATTCATAGCAGCAAAAGGCATAAATCCGGTCTGGCTATGCGCTTTCCGCGTATATCGCGCATTCGCAAGGACAAACCAGCGCAAGAGGCAGATATTATCGCGACGCTGCGTAATATGATTGATTGACAACGACGGCGTGATTGCAATCTTTGGTCAATCAATAGTTTTAACATTATTCATCATCGATATACCTGTCATGCGGGCATAAACAGCAGAGTCAACATTGCCGCCAGATAAGGTTATGGCTGTACGCTCTGGCAGATCCACTTTGTCAGATAATGCTGCGGCTAAAGCGACTGCTCCGCCGGGCTCCAGCACCAGATGCAATTTTTCAAATGCCACCCGCATAGCATTGCCTATTTCAGCCTCAGTCACGGCAACACCTTGCGCATTGCGTTCTGATAATATGGAAAAAGTCTTTTCTGATACTTTTAATGTTTGCAGAGCATCACATGACGTATCGGGCGGGTTCTCACTAACGGGCACAATATGACCGGTTTTTAGCGATATGCACATATCATCCCACCCAACTGGTTCAGCCACGACAATTTTGGCATCTGGGTTGGCCAATGCGCTACCCGAGGCAAGGCCACCCCCGCCACAACAGGCAATAATCATCTCGGGCGGAGCGCCGATAAGACGTGTCATCTGATCATGAACTTCTGCGCCGCAACTGCCCTGTCCTTCGATAATCCATGGGTCATCAAAACTCGGCACGACTGTAGCGCCTGTCTTTTCTGATAATTCAGCTGCCAGCGCCTCTCTCTGGCCGGACAGGCGATCATAGGTGATGACATGGGCGCCCATATCTTTGGTAGCCTGCATTTTGGCACGGGGTGCATCTTCCGGCATGATAATCGTTGCGGAAATGCCCAATACGCTCGCTGCCCAAGCAACGCCCTGTGCATGATTACCCGATGAAAATGCGATGACGCCTTTTGTGCGTTGATTTTCGTCAAGATCGGTCAATCTGTGCCATCCACCGCGAATTTTGAACGCACCGATGGGCTGCAGGTTTTCCGCCTTGCACCAAAGGGTTTTGCTGCCCACATTGAGAGGTAGCAAAGGTGTTGGAGGCAGAATATCGGCTATTTTCTTAGCCGCGCGCATCACGCCTTGAGCAGATGCTTTTCTGGATGGATCACATAGAGGGCTTGGTTCTGTCATATTCGCTCTCTATAGGGCAAAAGAGTTGGTGTTCCAATGCAAGATGAAAGGGCAAAAATTTGGGCAAGATATTGGTAATTGGTGCTGGCGGCGTTGGTTCGGTGGCTGTCCACAAAATGGCTATGAACGCTGATATTTTTAACGAAATTCATCTGGCTAGCCGCACACTCCCAAAATGTGAGGCCATTGCTCTTTCCGTGAAAGAACGCACTGGCATAGATGTGCCGGTCTATGCTTTGGATGCAGATGATATTGCCGCAACATCAGCATTGATTGATCAAATCAAGCCTGATTTGGTATGCAATCTGGCCCTGCCCTATCAAGATCTTAATATCATGGAAGCCTGTTTGAAATCAGGCGTGCATTATATGGATACAGCCAATTATGAACCGCGCGATGAGGCAAAGTTCGAATATCATTGGCAATGGGCTTATCATGAGCGTTTCAAACAAGCCGGTCTAACTGCGCTGCTGGGGTCAGGATTTGACCCAGGCGTTACCAGTGTTTTTGCCAGCTATTTGAAGAAACATTATCTCGATCGTATTGATACGTTGGATATTTTGGATTGTAATGGCGGCGATCATGGCCAGCATTTTGCTACCAACTTTAACCCAGAGATAAATATTCGCGAGGTTACGGCACCTGCCCGTCACTGGCTCAATGGTGAATGGATTGAAACCCCTGCTTTAAGCCACAAACAGAGCTTTGATTTTGAAGCAGTAGGCGAGAAAAATATGTACCTCATGTATCATGAGGAAATAGAGAGCCTAAAAACCCATATTCCAGAGATTAAACGTATTCGCTTCTGGATGACCTTCGGCGATGCTTATCTCACCCATTTGGAAGTTTTGCAAAATGTCGGCATGACGCGCATAGATCCGGTTATGTATGAAGGCCGCGAGATTATCCCTCTGCAATTCCTGAAAGCCGTACTGCCCGAACCTGCTTCGCTGGGTGAAACCACAAAAGGCAAAACCAACATTGGTGATATTGCCACTGGCATTGCAAAGGATGGCAGCGAAAAGACCTATTATATCAACAATATTTGCGACCATGAGGCTGCCTTTGCTGAAACAGGCAATCAGGCTGTAAGCTATACTACTGGCGTTCCGGCAATGATTGGTGCGGCGATGATATTGACTGGCAAATGGGCGGGCGATGGTGTGTTCAACATGGAGCAGTTTGATCCTGACCCCTTTATGGAGATGCTCAATACGCACGGCCTGCCTTGGCAGGTTAAAGAGCTTGATGGGCCTTTGACGTTTTAGTCTTGGTTCTTGCGATTTTCCATTATGGAAAACCCTAACACCAAAGATGACATGAACAGAGCCAATGATGCGGTTCCGTTCCATCCCGCTGCGGCATAGACGGCTGTTCCTGCCCAACTTGCAAACCCGCCACCAATAAACATGAGGGTGACATATATTGTCATCAATCTGGTGCGGATTTCAGGGGCTTCGATAAGAAATGTGGAGCGCCCTGCTACATCAATGGTCGGGCCAACAATGTTCAGGATCATCAGCGGAATAATCAGCAGCAGAACATTACCAGCTGTAGCAAAAAGCAAGGCTACACCCACGGTCTGGATACAGGCCATAAGCATTCTTGCGCGCCTTGCGCCTACCCTGTCTGTCCATCGGCCCAGCAAAGGCGTTGAGGCAAGGTTGATGATGGAAAGGATCGTCAGATAACCCACAATATCAGAACCATAACCGATGGTCGGCAAGTGCAAGCCTATGCCGAGCCATACAGACAAGAATATTCCAAAATTTAAGCCCTGTATCACGCCTGAGAGAACAACATGCTTATGGGTGCTGGCTAAAGGCAATGTAGACGCCAATAAGGCCCCATAGCTCATCTGCGGCGTTGATACGCTCTTTGCTTTGGGCTGTCGCATGATCTTGGGCAGCGCAATTGCGAAAATCAGCATCAAAGAAGATGCGATATAATAGACATTGCGCCAGCCAATATACTCACCAACAATGCCAGCGCCCAGTCTAGCAATCAAAATGCCCAGAATGACCCCAGTTGTCAGCAGGGCAATTGCATGGCTCATTTGCTCAGGGTCGGTGCGCTTCGAAACATAGGCAGGGATGAGATAGGGTGTGATGGTGAACAAGCCTAAAAGGGTTGAGCCAATGACAAACCATATAAAGTTTCCGGCAAGTGCCATGACCAGAACACCGCCAAATTGTGCGGCAGAGAACCACCCTGCCAGCTTTGCATTGCCCAACCGGTCTCCCAAAGGCAGCAGAAAGAATATCCCCAAAGCAAGCGCAATCTGATTCAGCGCGGGCACGGCGCCTATTAATGCCGGCCCAATACCAAAGTCTTCAGCAACAAGAGAAATTATCGGGTGAATATAATAGGCATTGGCCGTTACCACTGCACTTGCCAAGGCCAGCATATATAATTGGCTCTTGGAGATCATATGCACTGCTTGATCTTTGCTCTCTGCGGAAACAGGGTCAGATTGATTGTTGGGAATATCGCTCACCACAGCGCTATGAACGAATGTTGTTCGCAGGTCGACAGGCAGAAATATTTTCCCAAAACCATCCAACGAATCTTTGCGCCATGCAGAGATAATCGTTAGCCAGCGATATTATGGAAACCAGAGCAGGACATCCCGGGGCCTTTGCCCATTTTGATTTGAGCCGCGTGCCGACACCGGCCTTCGTTATTGATGCAGCAAAGCTGCGCGAAAATCTTGCCATGTTGGAAGACATTAAGCTGCAATCAGGCGCGCATATTTTTTCTGCACTTAAAGCATTTTCCATGTGGGATGTTGCGCCAATGATAGACAGTCATCTCGACGGGGTTTGTGCGTCCGGACTATGGGAGGCGCGGCTCGCCTTTGACAAATATGACGGTGAAGTTGCGACCTATTCGCCAGGCTATAAGCCGCATGAATTGCCCGAAATATGTGCAATTTCAGATCATGTTATTTTCAATTCGCCGCACCAGATATCGCGTTTTGCGCCATTGATCAGAGGCTTGCGTGATGCCGGAGAGCAATTTGATATCGGGCTGCGTATAAATCCCATGCATCAAGAGGGTGAGGTGCCCAAATATGACCCGTGCCAGCCCCATAGTCGCTTAGGTTTTCCCATAAATCAGCTAAGCGAAGAACATTTTGACGCGATTGACGGGCTGCATTTCCATACATTGTGCGAGCAGGACTTTGAGCCTTTATATCGCACTTGGGAGGCAATTGTGCCTTATATTGCAGACCATATTGACCAGCTAAAATGGATCAATTTGGGCGGCGGCCATCATATAACCCGCTCCGATTATCAGCGTGAAGAGCTTGTCGCCTTTTTAGAAGATTTGCGAGAGACTTCGGGCTGCGAGATTTATCTGGAGCCTGGCGAGGCCGTTGCGCTTGATGCTGGTATATTGGTTGGGGAAATTCTGGACATTATGGACAATGACATGCCGGTCGCTGTCACAGATATTTCGGCAACATGCCATATGCCCGACGTTATAGAAGCACCCTATAGACCAGCCATGCTGATGGAAGAGCGCGATGGTGACCCGGTTCGCCTTGGCGGACCGTCTTGTCTTGCTGGCGACATATTGGGTGATTTTCGTCTGCCTGTTCCTGCCGAGCCGGGCCAACGCATAGCATTTTTGGATCAGGCACATTATTCAATGGTCAAAACCACAACGTTTAATGGGGTTCCCCTGCCCTCTATCTGGCTGTGGGACAGCGAGACGGATGAACTGCGCTGCGTTAAAGAGTTTGATTGGACAGAATTTCGTGACCGCTTGAGTTAAGCGGAAGCCGCCCCATATTCATATGACCGAAACAACAAAATTCTTTACTTTTTAACATATGCCGGATAACCGGACTTTCCGCTGCCCCAAGGGGACTTCCAAACCGCAAGGCAGCTTGAAACGCAATCGATTTTTAGGAGGTCCCTTGATTGTCCAACCTGCCTCAAAACTACGCTGACGCGAATGCGCTTATTGAAGCGCTGCAACCGGACCAGTCTGTTATTCTCAATCGGCCGCACGCTGCAGAGCGTGCCGCGCGTTTCTTTGTCGAAAAATTCCCCGGCAAGTCACTTTATGCGGTTAAAGCCAATCCATCACCCGGTTTGCTGAACTGTTTATGGTCGGCAGGCATCGACCATTATGACGTGGCCTCTATTGCTGAGGTCAGGTTGGTTGCCGACACGCTGCCGGATGCAACTTTGTGCTTCATGCACCCAGTCAAAACACGTGAGGCAATAAAGGAAGCTTATTTTACCCATGGGGTACGGATTTTCTCGCTCGACAGTATTGAGGAGCTGGAGAAAATCCAGACGGCGACTGAAAATGCAACCGATCTTACCTTATGTGTAAGAATACGCGTTTCATCAGAATATGCAGAACTCAGCCTGGCAGCAAAATTCGGTGCAATTGCTGATGAAATAACACCATTGCTTCAGGCATCGCGGCAAGTTGCGGACACGCTGGGCATTTGTTTCCATGTTGGCAGTCAGGCTATGACCCCGCATGCCTTCGTCCAAGGGTTGGAACGTGTGCGCGCAGCCATTGTGGATGCTTCTGTCACCATCGACATTGTCGATGTGGGCGGCGGATTTCCGTCGGTTTATCCTGATATGGCGCCTCCGCCGCTGGAAGATTATTTCACGATTATCGACCGTACCTTTGAAAGCCTGCCGATCAGCTATTCAGCGGAACTCTGGTGCGAACCTGGCAGGGCATTATGTGCGGAGTATAACAGCTTGATCGTGCGTGTAGAAAAACGCCGCGGTGATGAGCTCTATATCAATGATGGTGCTTATGGCGCGCTATTTGATGCTGCACATATTGGTTGGCGCTTTCCCGTACGGGCCTTTACCGGCCTGGATATGGAATTTGCAGATTTCGCCTTTTTCGGGCCAACCTGTGATGATATTGACTATATGTCTGGTCCATTCCCTCTGCCATCAACCATCAAAGCAGGCGATTATATCGAAATTGGCATGATCGGCGCCTATGGCGCTGCAATGCGAACATCGTTTAATGGCTTTGGCGAATCCGAATGCCATGACGTCAATGACGAGCCGATGAGCAGCCTTTATGATGGCAAGAGTCGTACAGATTGGTTGCCGGATAATGTGGTGTCAATTTCGCGCCGATAGCATATGAGAGCATATTGAGCGAAGTTGACTTGTTCTGCTCGAAGGGCCAATCCATACTCTCTTCTTGGGAGTTCCCTATATGCTTGATACGTCATTACTGACCCCAGCCGTCATACTGGTTATATGGTCAATCATCATTTTGTTCTGGATGGCAGCAACGCGTTTACCTGCTGCAGCAAAAATGGGCCGCGATATTGCGGCATCTGTGGGCGGCAGGGGTGAGGATATTGACCCCATAGTGCCGCCAAATGTTGCGTGGAAATCGCATAATTATAAGCATTTGATGGAGCAGCCAACGCTCTATTACGCAGTTATAGCCATTTTGACGTTGGCGGAAGGTGTCTCCACTATTTCGGTCAGTCTGGCTTGGGCCTATGTCGTTTTGCGCATTATGCACAGCCTTTGGCAGGTTCAAATCAACACGATACGCGTTCGGTTTATTCTGTTTCTTCTATCAACATTTTGTTTGATTGGCCTGGCGATATTGGCTCTGATCGCCACAATCTAAAAAGGAAACGCAAATGAAAGATATTTTGCAACCAATGGTGGTGTTGCTGGCATGGACAATGGTGATGTGGGCGTGGATGTATATTACCCGCCTGCCCGCCATGCAGAAGGCAGATATTGATACGCCTAATCTGGTTGGCTCAACCGGCGGTGATCTTGACCGTGTATTGGCACCAAAGACGCAATGGAAAGCGCATAATTACAACCATTTGATGGCTGAGCCTACATTATTTTATGCAGTATGTATCGTGCTGTTTCTTGTCGGCCATGGTCAAGGCATGAATATGTATATTGCTTGGGCCTATGTTGGTCTGCGCATAGCGCACAGTTTGTTCCAATCTCTGATTAACCGCGTGGTTATTCGCTTTGCGATATTCGTATTGTCTAGCCTATGCCTGATTGCTTTGATTGTGCATGCCATGATCGCAGTATTTTAAGCTGCGCTTGAAGATCATCTTGAAACTTTATCGGATCTGAGGCGAACAGGCAGATATAAAAGCATTCATCATGCTCCCCCCTTTTTAAGAGTGATATAATGAGAAAAACCATAAATGCAGCGATTGTGCAGGCCGCACCCGTACCCTTGGCAATTGACCACGGTATTGAACAGTTAGTTCAGCATGTCGATAAGGCCGCCAAAGATGGTGCGGAGATTATCGCATTTGGTGAGACATTTCTGGGTGGCTACCCATTATGGCTGGATGAAGCGTCAGATGCCGCAATGTGGGATCATCCCGGCACACAGGCATTGCATCGTATCATGCTGGAAAATGCAGTTGTTGAGGGCGATCAACGGTTTGCGCCTTTGCAGGAGCTAGTAGACCGTCATGACGTCATGGTGTCAGTGGGTGCGCATGAACGTCGCCGCTCAAGCCTGTATAACAATCAGTTGCTTTTTCGCCCAAATGCAAAGCCGCTTAGCCACCGTAAGCTTGTGCCTACCCATGGTGAGCGTCTTATCTGGATGCGTGGTGATGGTTCGACCTTAAATCCGCATGTGGCTGAGGATGGCTCTGTCATCGGCAGCCTGATCTGCTGGGAAAACTGGATGCCTATGGCACGTGCAGCGATGCACAATCAAGGTGAGCATATTCATGTCGCCGCCTGGCCAACCGTGCGTGAAAGCTATTCTGTAGCATCCCGCCATTATGCTTTTGAAGGGCGCTGCTTTGTGCTGGCCGCTGGTACAATCCAGCATCAATCTGATCTATTACATGGCCTGGAACTTGCCGGTGGTAATGCGGCTGCGCATGAGCTGTTATCCGCAATGGACAGCAAGCAATTACAAAGTGGCGGCAGTCAGATTGTAGCACCGGATACCAGTATTTTGGCGCAAGCGGGAAGTCAGTCGGAAATTATCATAGCAGAGCTTGATATGGAGCAGATTGGCGAGGCTCTCACATCACTGGATACAGATGGCCATTATTCGCGGCCTGATATCTTTGAATTGTCAGTCAACACCAAAGCACAAGACGGCGTGGTCTGGTCTGACAGCTAAGTGAACGAACATTTAGCTGTTTTTGGTAAAATGCGCCGCTAATTCTACATGCGTTGACCAGAGGAATTGCCCAACCGGCTGAACTTGCTGCAATATATAACCATTTTCCAGCAGAGCCTTACTATCCCTTGCAAAGCTGCTGGGGTTGCAGCTGACATAAATGATTTTTGCAACAGTGGATTGCGCCAATTGCATTACTTGCTCACGCGCGCCGGCGCGCGGTGGGTCGAGTATGATGGCGTCAAAGCGGTTTGCTTCTGCCGATGTTAATGGTCTGCGAAATAGATCACGATGCTCTATGAAAACCGGTATTTTGCGCCTGTTTGCAGCCGCTTTAAGGGCAAAAATGCTGTCGCGTGCTGCCTCCGCTGCATATATCTTTCTCGCGCCATTGGGCAGAGCATCCGCTGCGGAAAACGCGAAAGTGCCAAGCCCTGAAAACAGATCCGCAACCATAGGTGCATCGCCCAACCATTGGTTTACTATCCCGCACAAAGCTTGTTCACCGTCCAATGTTGCTTGCAAGAAGCTGCCTGCGGGCAAATCCACTGGCGTTGACCCCAGTGTAATGGTGGCAGGCTCCGGCGCGTAAAGCGTTTCTGTACCTTCCCCCCGGTCTATGGACAGTCTTGCCAAAGCATGCAGCTGGCCAAATGCAGATAGCTTTTCATAGCGCTCAAGCGTGTCGGGGTTGAGGTTTTTGATTAGCAGGTCAATACCTTGGTCCACCAATGTAGCATGAACAATAAGGTTGAGTTTCTTATCTCCCCATTGCACAAAAAACTCTCGTAACGGTGCAAAAAGTGTAAATATATCAGGATGAAGGACATCGCATTGCTTAATGTCTACAACACGGTGCGATTGCTCGGTATTAAACCCAATATGCACAGATTTACCCATGGAGATAACCCGGAAGGATGTACGGCGGCGGCTGTGACTTTTGGAAATAAGAGGGTCTAATATCTCAACATCCGCAATGCCCTGTCCATGCAGAGCGCCCTTTACTCTTTCACGCAAAAAGGTTGCGTAGCTGACCATATCAATATGCTGTAGCACGCAGCCGCCGCACTGATCAAAATGGCGACATGTTGGCGTTACATGATGAGGGCCTTTAATTAACCCACCATCAGGAGAAATCGCGTCTCCCGGAGCTGCACCGCGAATATGTTGCCCGGATGCGGTGACGCCGTCACCACGCGCAGCAATTCTAACGATGATCTCTTGATTTTCAGACAAAGTAAAATGTCTGCAAATGGCTTTGGGGCAATAATCTCGTTTTATTGATAAACATTTTAGGACTCATCGCTGACGGTAGCAGGCATTTGATAACGGTCGCCATCAACGTCAATTTCAATGACCTTATCGTCCAATATGGTAATGATAGCATCATCAGCGCCATCAGCAGCGACAAGGCCGCGGCCGTCTGAAACCACCAAAAACCTGCGAAAGCCTCCATCTGGATGGCGGAATATCATCTGTTTGCCATCTTCATTGGAAATTCGTTCCAGCGCACAAGTCCGCGTGAATTTTTCACTTCCAGCCAAGGCGCAACTCAATTTCCCATCATCACGTAAAACATCGGCCCGCTTAGCTTCCGGAGCCGTTTTTGCTGGATCAGGCGGCGCCACTTCTTCTTCTACAATCTCTTCATTGGCTGGCGTGCTGCCTACACCGCAGCCGGCTAGCGATAATATTGCCCCAGAGACGATGAGCGCTTTAGCCAGCGCGCATGATTGTTTGGAAAATGATGATCGCATAACACGTCCTTTAAAAGTTGGTGCAGCTATAACGGGGAATTGTTGCCAAGGTCCAGCGCGTTAACATTAATGGCCCTATATGCAAGCCTCACAAAGTGGCGAGATTTAGATGCCCTGCAATATGTGTTCCGCCATCCCGCGAATGGCCTCGGCAGCGTCCTGCCTGCCATTTTCATGCTCGAGCAGATCCTGACGCACCTCTAAACCGACATAGGCAATGCTGTTGAATTGGGCATGCCGTTTGAAAGAACTGTTATAGATTTTACCCGAATAAGGCAGTTGATCACCTGCCGCAATTTGCAGATTATCAAAATAACTCAAAGCAATATGGCCTGCTCTTTCATCTTCATCATACATGACACCATAATGCCATGGACGCTGCGCATCTTGCGTTTCAAGGCGCGGCGTAAAGCTGTGCAGGAAAATGATAAGCCGCGGGTTTTCTTTGCCGACCAAAGTGCCGGTTTGCGCATGATATTTGTCATAATATTGCTGGAGCCGCGCCTCATGCTCTGCATCATTAAGCTGATTGCCAGCTATGGTGATGCCGTCGCTGACTGCTGGAATGGTCGTTTCTTCATCACGATAACGGTTTAGATCAACCACCAAACGGGAAATACGAGCATTGGCAACTGCGCAGCCAGATTGACGATGGAGTAATTGTGAGACCGATGCAGTGCCCAAATCAACTGCCCGGTGCGTCACTAATATCATTGGGTCAATGCCCAAATCGAGGTCATCTGGAATATGATTGGAAGCATGATCGCCGATTATCATCAGGTTGCAAAGCGCTTCTCCATCGCGCGATGGGTAATAATCAACCAAAGACATGTCCGTCTTATCGCTCACGGCCAAAATCCCAATCATGCAGTCTTGACGTCAAGGTCCAATAATCTGGAAACACAGATTTTATCTGCTCTTCTGCACGGATACAGGCCTCATCTTCAGTAAAGATGGCAAAGCATGTTGCGCCTGAACCAGACATGCGCGCGCATATTGGATCGGTCTGGGATAGCTGCTCCAATATCGATGCTATCTCCGGGCAAAGGCTTATGGCCATAGGCTGAAGGTCGTTGCGACCATTCGCTACACTCGCCAATTCATTGATCGGTCCCTCAAAAGCACCTTTATCTTGCTTGTCCCACTGCCCAAATATCTGCCCCGTTGATACAGGCTTTAGCGGATTGACCAGCAAGATAGGCATATTTTGCCATTGCGCAGCATTGATTGGTACCAACTGCTCGCCAATGCCTGTTCCGTGGCAACTGGACGATGCTATGCAAACCGGCACATCTGCACCTAATGCCAAGCCGATTTCACATAATTTTTCTAAAGGCCAGTCCAATCCCCACAAGCTGTTGCAGAGGCGCAGCGCAGCGGCTGCGTCTGCAGAGCCTCCACCGATACCTGATGCAATGGGTAAGTTCTTGGTCAGGGTGAAATGAACGTCCGCATCTATATGGGCAGCTTTTGCAAGAGCCTTTGCAGCTTCAAGAACCAGATTATCATCATTAACGGGCAACCCCTTGGAGAAGGGCCCGGCAATATCCATAGAGCAACCATTACCGGCTATTGCGGTCAACATGTCTCCATCAGCAATGAACGCGAAAATTGTATCCAATATGTGATAGCCATTAGGCAAGCGCTCTCGCACATGCAGCGCCAAATTGATTTTGGCTGGAGCATATTCAGTCAACGTCATGGTAATTAAACCCAATATGAGGAATGATCTGTAAGCCCTTACATATTAGGATAATTTGGTCCGCCGCCGCCTTCTGGTGTTACCCAATTGATATTCTGTGACGGGTCTTTGATATCACAGGTTTTGCAATGGACGCAGTTCTGCGCATTGATCTGGAAACGCTTGCTGCCATCATCCTCATCAACCACTTCATACACTCCGGCCGGGCAATAACGCTGCGCTGGTTCATCAAACACTGGCAGATTATAATTGATAGGTATCGCCGGATCTTTCAACTGCAAGTGAACTGGCTGATCTTCTTCATGATTGGTATTGGACAAAAAGACCGATGACAGACGGTCAAAAGTCAGCACATTATCCGGCTTGGGATATTCAATAGGGTGTACATGCTCTTTACGTGCCAATGATTTATGATCTGGCTCATGCCCCATGGTAAAAGGCATTTTGATTCCCAAATGCTCCGCCCACATGGTGATGCCAGCGAAGAAAGAACCAACCTTGTCGCCGAACTTTTCCATCAATGGCAGCACATTGCGTACTTTGCTCAGCTCTTTATAGACCCAGCTACCTTCATAAGCGCTCTGATAGGCTGTCAGTTCATCACTGCTGCGTTGCTCCTGTATCGCGGCAAAAGCGGCTTCTGCGGCCATCATGCCGGATTTCATGGCAGTGTGCGTACCCTTAATACGCGGAACATTAAGGAAACCGGCAGAGCAACCAATCAATGCACCACCCGGAAAGGCCAGCTTAGGAACAGATTGAAAGCCACCATCGCTAATAGCACGCGCGCCATAGGATACGCGCTTACCGCCTTCGAGGAATTTGCGAATCTCTGGATGGGTTTTCCAACGCTGCATTTCCTCAAATGGTCGCAAATAGGGGTTTTTATAGTTAAGCCATGTCACAAAACCGAGCGCGACCTGACCATTGGCCTGATGATAGAGAAAGCCACCACCATTGGAGCCTGCTTCTAACGGCCAGCCTTGTGAGTGGATAACGAGGCCCGGTTTATGCATATCAGCTGGAATATCCCACAATTCCTTTATGCCCAGCCCGTAGACCTGAGGCTCAGAATCTGCATCCAATGCAAAGTGCTTTTTAAGGATTTTGGTTAAATGTCCACGCACGCCTTCTGCGAAAAAGGTATATTTTGCGTGGAGTTCTAGGCCAGGTTCGAAATCAGGCTTATGGCTACCATCGCGAGCCACACCCATATTACCGGTCGCAACGCCTTTTACCGATCCATCTTCATTATACAGAATTTCAGCGGCTGCGAATCCAGGGAATATCTCTACGCCAAGTTCTTCCGCCTCCTCACCAAGCCAGCGGCACATATTGCCAAGAGACCCTGTATAACAGCCCTTATTGTGCAAAAATGAGGGTGTTAGAAAATGCGGAATGCTGAACTTGCCTTTTTTGGTGAGCACCCAATGCTGGTTATCGGTCACGGGCGTTTCTGCCATGGGGCAGCCCTTATCGCGCCATTCAGGTAGCAATTCATCCAAAGAGCGCGGATCGATTACTGCACCTGATAGAATATGTGCGCCGATTTCCGAGCCTTTTTCCAATATGCAAACATCAATCTCACTGCCTGCTTCTGCAGCCATTTGTTTCAATCTGATAGCTGCAGATAAACCGGCGGGTCCACCACCGACAATCACCACATCATATGGCATGGACTCACGTTCGATTTCAGCATCACTCATATTAGCACCTTAAATGTGTCTTCCGCACAATAGACATCTGCGTTAATTTGCACTTTCGTTCGCAATTCGATAGCGAAAATATAATGATCTACCAAGTGCATTAATGAAAGCAAGAGTTGCGGCTTGAGCAAAAATGGAAAGCCGGTTCTCGTTAACCCTGTCAGAGCAAATTATAATGGCCAGTCCAGATACATCATTCTCTGCTCAACAAGAGTTAGACAGCTATTGGGAATGGTGGCGTTCTGCTGGCGTGGAGCATGATTATCAGGAAATTCCCCGTGAGTGGTTTGAGACTGCCGATGGTAGTGCCGCCGTTTCTGCTCCTGTGGCAAAACAAAATGCGGAGCCGCTTATAGAACGAAATAATGCTCCGCCGGTGCAACATGCCCCTTTGCCTCCTTTAGCCGAAGAACATATGCAGAGGGACAATGCGAATACGCAACCCGCCGAACAAAATGTACCTCTGCCCGATAGTTTTGACGATATTCTGCCATGGTGGCAATCTTCACCAGCATTAACAATGGCAAGCGGTCTGGGTCCGCGCATCTTACCTGTGCTGAAATCACAACCAAAATTGCTAATTATCAGCGATATGCCAGAAGAGGATGATGAAGAAATATTGTTCTCCGGTGCATCGGGGCGGCTACTTTCCAATATATTGGGCACCGTCAATATCGAAACTGATCAGGCTGCATTCTTGTCATTATGGCCGCAATATAGCCTTGCTCCAGAAATGGAGATGGACAAGCAAGCCCATTGGAACACAATCATCTCTCATCTGATAGAGTTGATAGCGCCGCAATCGATAATCTTATGCGGAAAATTGGCCAATCTAGTGGTTACGGGTAATGACTTGGCCGAAAATAGACGATCCTTACCAAATATTAACCATGATGGGCGAAGCATCCCTGCAGACGTCAGTTTACATCCACGTACCCTTTTGGCCAGACCAACTATGAAAAGGACCGCGTGGAAAGACTGGCTTAGAATCGGGGAGTCTCTCAATGAAGTCGGTGCTGTACAGCCTTAGTTTGTTTGGATTTTTGTGTTCGCCGCTATCGGCCAAAACCAGTGTAGAATATTTTTCTGCCCCTGAAAGCAGCAACATAGCTGACAGTCACGCCGATGTGCTATCCAATAAGGAACATAGGCAAGCTCTCTCCTTTTTCTCTGCTTTGAAAGAAGAGAATTGGAATGCTGTGACAGCCATCATTGCTGACAGCGCCAACAACCCTCTTAATCCAGTATTCCGCGCCGAATATTATTTGGCGGCCAATTCCCCGACAGCATCTGCAGAAGATTTACTCGCCTTGCTGAAAGATGCGCCTGACATTGCACAATCAGATCAGCTGCGCCGCTTGGCTGCGCGGCGCGGCGTTGTTGAGACGCCATCAGCCCCTGCCCGGCGATCATTACAATATCAGGGCGCTCCATCTGTCCGCGGCAAGCCCAAAGGAATCACTGGCGGCAATGCTTTGGCAGAAAGCGCAAAACAACGCATATTACAGGCAATTATCGATAGTGATCCGGATTTGGCGAATTCTATCCTGCGATCTTCCGCGCGCAATATATCGGTTGAGAGCCTGACAGAATGGCAGCAGCGAGTTGCATGGTCTTATTATATTGAAAACCGTGATGGAGATGCTCTTAAAATGGCGCGTCAAGCCGTCAAAGGCCGCGGTATCTGGTTGGGGCAAAGCCATTGGGTCTATGGCCTTGCTGCTTGGCGGCAAGGTGACTATCGGCTCGCTGCTGAGCAATTTTCTGCGACAGGACCAGCTGCTCGCAATCCTGAATTAAAATCCGCAGGCTATTATTGGGCATCACGAGCATGGATGCGCGCGGGCTATCCCGGTCAGGTCAATTACCATTTGCAGCAAGCGAGAACTTTCGATGGTTCGCTATATGGATTATTGGCAGAGCAAGCGCTGGGTGTTGAAAAGGACGTCCCTGCGACATTTGCGGATATATCCACTCAGCAACTGCAAGTGTTGAAGAAAAGCCAAAATGGCCAATCTGCACTCGCACTGATTTCTATTGGTCAAAACAGCCTCGCCGAAGAAGCGTTACGCTATGAGGCACGGCGCTCACAAGGGGCTGATCACCAAACATTATTGGCTGTTGCGCGGGCTTATAACTTGCCTGCTTTGCAAAGCTGGTTGGCAATTTATGCACCCAAAAATGCGGATACCAACCGCTTGGCTGCATTCCCTGCCCCGCGCTGGCGACCTGTAAATGGCTGGAAGGTTGATCCTGCGCTTGTCTATGCGCACACTTTGCAGGAATCTGGTTTTCGGGCAGATGCAGTGAGCCCAGCCAATGCACGCGGTTTGATGCAATTACTCCCCGGTACTGCTGCTGATTTGGGCGCTAACTACAATATTCCTTCTAACAATGAAGCCTTGGCTGTTCCGGAAAATAATCTCGCTCTTGGACAACAATTTTTGCAGAATCTTGCAAAGAAGCGGCAAACTGGCGGGCTGCTACCAAAGGTGATCGCTGCTTATAATGCCGGCCCTTCCCCTGTTGGCCGTTGGAATGATGAGATTAAAGACCAAGGCGACCCACTGCTTTATATGGAATCAATCCCTTATTCTGAAACACGTGCATATGTTGGTATCGTATTACGCAATTACTGGATGTATGAAGCGCAGGCCGGTATAGCCTCTCAAAGTGCATTTGGATTGGCTCAAGGCCTATGGCCCAAATTTCCCAATGGGGGTGCTGTGCAACTGGTTCGCATCGATCCAGTGAATAATGGAGGAAGTCGCGGTGGCGATCGATAAAAAAGCCGAATTTATTCCCGTTAACATCGCATTGTTGACGGTTTCTGACACGCGAACAATAGCTGACGACACTTCCGGTAATATTTTAGCCGAACGCATTAAAAATGCCGGGCATAGGCTGTTTCAACGGGCTATTGAAAAAGATGATCAAACGCGATTGGTCGCACGTTTGCAAAATTGGATTGATGACAGAGAGGTCGATGCCATTGTGACAACGGGCGGCACAGGCC
This sequence comes from uncultured Sphingomonadaceae bacterium, assembly GCA_947503245.1. GTDB lineage: Bacteria > Pseudomonadota > Alphaproteobacteria > Sphingomonadales > Sphingomonadaceae > Alterisphingorhabdus. Next base: position 1,930,616 of record CANNCV010000001.1, on the reverse strand, counting down.
TGACTGGCAGAGACGTTACTCCAGAAGCACTTGATCACGTGAAAACCAAAGATATTCCGGGCTTTGGTGAGATGTTTCGTTATCTCAGCATCGAAAATATAGGAACATCGACGATCCAGTCCCGGGCATGTGCCGTGGTTGCGCGCGGAACATATATTTTCGCACTGCCCGGTTCCAACGGCGCCGTAAAAGATGGTTGGGACGGAATTTTGCAATATCAATTGGATAGCAGGCACCGCCCATGCAACTTTGTTGAGTTGATGCCTCGCCTGCAAGAGCAATAGGCCGCGCACTCTGCAAAAATTGTATAATTTGCTTCTTATATGTTGAGCAATGTTCTTGAAATGTTCTAATCGGCATATTAGTGTTGGGGAATGGCTCCACCAAATAGCGATAATGACATTGAAATAAGCCCTGATTGCGACCCCATATTAGCGCGGCCAGACCCGAATATCACCATTGTCAAAGGGCGCGGCACTGTCAGCAATGGCATTTCAGGCAGATTTGATGACATTAAGCGTGATGTAGATGGAGATTGGCGCGATAACAGCGCTGAGATTGACGGGCCGACACGCAAAATCCGCACTGATGTGACGATCGAAGCACCAAAGACAATCATCACATTCAACAAATCACCCGACATTCCTTTTGACCGCTCCATTAATGCCTATCGCGGTTGTGAACATGGCTGCGTTTATTGCTTTGCCAGACCCAGCCATGCCTATCACAATTTGTCCCCGGGTTTGGATTTCGAAACCAAATTATTTGCAAAACCCTCGGCTGCTGAATTGTTAAAGCATGAATTGGCGGCCACCAATTATGCGGTACGGCCCATTGCTATCGGCACAAATACCGACCCTTATCAGCCGATAGAAAAGCGATATCAGATTACGCGTAGCATTTTGGAAATCATGCTGGAAACTCGCCACCCCATTGGAATAACAACAAAATCTGACAGAATATTGCATGATATAGATTTGCTCACGGATTTGGCTGCATTACAATTAACATCTGTCGCGCTGTCAATTACAACGCTCGACAATGCTATTGCCCGAACGCTTGAACCACGTGCGGCCTCTCCGAAAAAGCGATTAGAAGCTATTCGCTTGCTAAGTGCGGCAGGTGTATCTTGCTATGTCAACATTGCGCCGGTCATTCCCGCTATTACAGACCATGAGTTAGAGCATATCGCCGCTGCAGCTGCAGAGGCAGGAGCAACTGGTCTTGCGGCGATACCCATACGTTTGCCATGGGAGGTTGCGCCCTTGTTCGAAGAATGGCTCGCTGCCCATTTTCCTGATCGTGCGTCCAAAGTCATGACGATCATTCGGTCTCTGCGGGGCGGTAAACGCAATGATCCGCGCTTTTTCCATAGGCGGCGCGGGCAAGGGCCTTGGGCGGATTTGCTGAAAAACCGCATGGAAAGGCTGCGTAGCAAATATGGCTTTGAGAAGAACCGGTACAAGCTGCGTACCGATATCTTCATTCCGCCAGACCCGCATGGGCAGATGCGCCTCGATTTATGATTTTGACTATATTAGATCGTCGGTAATTTATGGTCTTTAAATTGCTCACGCAGCGCGGTTTTCAATATCTTGCCGGTTGCTGTATGCGGCAATTCACTCACAAAGGCGACATCATCTGGAAGCCACCATTTCGCTACCTTATCAGACAAATATTCCAGCACTTGGTCTTTGCTGAGGCTTGTGCCGGCCGCAGGAACAACAACAAGCAATGGCCGCTCATCCCATTTAGGGTGCGGTAACCCAATGGCGCCGGCCTCTGCAATTTCGGCCATGCCAACCGCTGCATTTTCCAGTTCTACAGAGCTGATCCACTCCCCGCCTGATTTGATAACATCTTTGGCACGGTCAGTGATTTGCATAACATTATCCGGATGGATTACAGCAACATCGCCTGTGTCAAACCAGCCATCTTCAGTGACCGCATCTTCTTCTGCTTTGAAATAGCGTTTCACCACCCATGGACCGCGAATTTGTAGACGGCCACTGGATTTGCCATCGCGCGGCTGAACATTGTCATCGTCATCCAAAACCCGCAATTCCACGCCAAATGGCACCTTGCCCTGTTTGGTAACGATGTCGAGTTGTTCGTCGAGGGATAACGCATCCCAGCCCTGTATTGGTGCGCCCATGGTGCCGATAGGCGATGTCTCTGTCATGCCCCAAGCATGGTTGACGCGGCAGCCCATTTTCATAATGCGCTCACACATTGCGCGCGGTGCAGCCGAGCCACCGATAGTGACCACATTGAGATGTTCCGGCTTTTCACCAGTTGCATCCATATGCTGGAACAATGCCAGCCAAACGGTGGGAACGCCCGCGCTATGCGTCACTTCTTCGCGGTTCATCAACATGGTCAGAACAGCGGGATCATTAACGGCAGAATAAACCAGTTTCACGCCAGCGGCCGCACTGGCAAAAGGGATACCCCAAGCCGCAGCATGGAACATCGGTACAACTGGCAGCGCTACAGAGGCTGGTGAGAAGTCAAAAACGGCGGGCTGAATCTCGGCCAAAGCGTGGATCATGGTAGAACGATGTTCGTATAACACGCCTTTAGGGTTGCCAGTTGTCCCGCTGGTATAACAAAGCATGCATGGCTCTCTTTCATCTCCATCGACCCATGCAAAATCATTGTCATATTGATCCAGAAAATCCTCGAAACCCTGAACATCACTGCCTTTTGGTGGATCGTAGCAAATATAATGCTCAATCGTTGTCCAGCGGGATTTCATCTTGTCTATAATTGGCTGGAACATTGCATCATAAAGCAGCACGCGATCCTCCGCATGGTTCATAATATATTCCAACTGATCTTCAAACAGTCGCGGATTGACTGTATGGATGACCCCTCCAGCACCAATAGCGCCATACCAGCTGACAAGATGTCGCCCATGGTTCATTGCCAAGGTCGCTACACGATCCCCCTTTTTTAGACCAAGAGCAGTCAGTCCTTTGGCCATGCGCCGCGCGTCCCGCTCCACTCCCGCCCAATTTGAACGCGTTTCGCTGCCGTCTGCCCAATAGGAAACAATGTCACGCTGCCCATGTTCGCGCGCGGCATGGTCCAGTAAATGCATTACTCTTAGTTCGAAATCCTGCATAGCGCCTAGCATTGGGCATCCTCCATTATGTTTTTATCTATCATGCCAAAGCGTGAAGAATCAGCATGTTTCTTGTCAGTGTATCGCCTGTTTTCTAACCTACAAGCTCGGGCTTACTACGCCGCACCGCCTCTAGCCGAATATTGGAAATACCCGGTAAATCCTCCAAAAGCTCGGCCAGTTCGCTGTCTAGCATGTAACGCTCTGGCAAGGCCATGGTGATGGGTTTTCTATCCGGTTGGATCAAACGCGCAAATACGCGTCCATGGCCAGTTTTTCGACACTCCAATATAGCCGCCAATTGCGCAAAAGCAGAAGCCTCGTGCGCATCAAACATCAGTTTGAGCTGTGCCGCGCTTTGTAGTCCTTCAAGAGGTTGGGCAGAACGGATTGTCGCTCGCGGTGGCTGATCGGGGCTGTTGCTATCAAGCTCTACATTGAGCAACACGCACACACCTTCTTTGGCCCATTCCACCAGACGAGGCACCAGTCTTTCTTCAAAGCAACTCGCCGAAAATTGGCCAGATTTGTCCGACATATCAACCATGGCAAAGTCTTTGCCGCGTTTGGTTTGGCGTTTTTGGGCGGATTCTATCAACCCTGCCAATATGGCAGGCCGTCTCTGCCCTGCTTCCAGCTGAATACCATCCATGACATTAGCAAAAGGCCGTGCACCATTTGCTGAGGCAATAACTTCATAATGCTCAACAGGATGTCCCGAAAAGTAAAAGCCAAATGCGTCTTTCTCAAAATTCATGCGTGTCGCAGTGTTCCAAGATGCGCAATTGTCGGTTTTCAAACTCTGCGCGCTGCTCTCTTCTTCTCCGCCGAACAGAGCAGCCTGACCAGAATTGCGCGATTGCTCTGCTTGCTGCGCCAGAGCCAACAATGTCTCCGCAGATGTATAAACCGCCGCGCGATTGGTGGTGATTTGGTCAAAAGCGCCAGCTGCGGCAAGATTTTCCAACTGCCTTTTGTTCAATAATGCAGGGCTTACACGATCAGCAAAATCCGCGAGCGATTGGAATTGCCCATTGGCCTCTCGCTCATCTACTATGGCCTGCATCGCTTTGCCGCCGACATTTTTTAGACCGGCAAGGGCATAGCGCACCGCCCAACCCCGTTCATTTTCTGGGCTATCATCGGCTTCGACTGAAAACTCAACCTCACTATGGTTCAGGCTTGGCGGCTGACACATAATGCCGAGCTTCTTCATATCATCGACAAAAATATTGAGCTTTTCTGTCTGGTGCATGTCAAAACACATGGAAGCAGCAAAAAACTCTTCAGGATAATGCGCTTTCAACCATGCAGTCTGATAGGCAAGCAAGGCATAAGCTGCAGCATGGGATTTGTTGAAACCATAGCCGGCAAATTTATCAATCAGGTCAAACAACTCATTGGCTTTTTTCGAATTGATATCGTTTTTCGCGGCGCCCTCAACAAAGCGATCCCGTTGAATATCCATTTCAGCCTGAATTTTCTTACCCATTGCCCGGCGCAGCAAATCTGCTTCACCCAGTGAATAGCCGGCGAGCACCTGAGCAGCCTGCATAACCTGTTCCTGGTAGACAATGATGCCATATGTCTCTGCCAATATGTCTTTCAAAAGCGGGTGCGGATAGGCAATTTCTTCCTCGCCATTCTTCCGCGCGCCAAAGCTGGGAATGTTATCCATTGGGCCTGGACGATAGAGCGACACCAGCGCAATAATATCGCCAAAATTGCTAGGCTTAACAGCAGCCAGCGTCCGGCGCATACCCTCAGATTCTAGCTGAAAAACACCAACAGTTTCGCCGCGTTGCAAAAGCTCATACACTTTGGGGTCATCCCAGGCCAAAGTGTTAAGATCTATAGATATACCGCGCCGAGACAGCATTTCCGTTGCCTTGTGCAAAACGGACAGGGTTTTGAGACCAAGAAAGTCAAATTTTACCAGACCGGCTTTTTCGACAAATTTCATATCGAATTGCGTAACCGGCATATCTGACCGTGGGTCACGATAGAGCGGCACCAACTCATCAAGCGGGCGATCACCAATGACAACACCGGCGGCATGGGTGGAGCTATGCCGAGGCAAACCTTCCATTTGCAGTGCCAGGTCGATCAATTGTTTAACCTGCGTGTCCTTATTATATTCCTCGCGCAGTTCGGACACACCTTTCAAGGCGCGATCTAGTTTCCATGGGTCGGTTGGGTGGTTAGGCACCATCTTACACAAGCGATCAACCTGACCATAGGGCATTTGCAGAACACGGCCCGTATCACGCAGCACAGCGCGGGCTTTTAACTTACCAAAGGTGATGATTTGCGCGACGGTATCGGTTCCGTATTTCTGCTGCACATAGCGGATAACTTCGCTGCGCCGTGTCTCACAAAAGTCGATATCAAAGTCAGGCATGGAAACCCGTTCGGGATTGAGAAAACGCTCAAACAACAGGCCCAGTTTAAGCGGGTCAAGATCGGTGATAGTCAATGCCCATGCAACCACCGAACCAGCACCAGAGCCCCGTCCTGGGCCGACCGGAATATTTTGTTCTTTGGCCCATTGAATGAAGTCGGCAACGATCAAAAAATAGCCGGGGAAACCCATTTTGATAATGATATCAATTTCATAGTCCAGCCTGTCAAAATAGCTTTGCCGTTCATCGTCAGGCAGATCTTTGTACAGCTTTAGTCTCTCTTCCAGACCATTGCGCGAGAGTGATCGCAGTTCCTTTTCTTCGCCGGAAAGATCCCCTGCAAGACTGGGTAATATCGGGTCTCTTTTGGGCGGAGCAAAGGCACATCGCTGCGCAGCAACCAATGTATTGCTCAATGCTTCTGGGATATCGGCAAAGAGCTCACGCATCATTGCCCCGCTTTTTAGCCAATTTTCCGGAGAGCCTTTTTTGCGGTCACCAGCGTCAAGATAACCACCCTCGGCGATGCACATCATAGCCTCACGCGCTTTGTAAAAACCAGGCTCGGCAAAACAAGCAGGGTTGGACGCAATGAGAGCTATATTGCGATCATAGGCCAGTTGGATAAGATCGCTTTCTGCTGCCTCTTCGTCAGGGTCATTCCGGCGTGCTAATTCAATATATAACCTATCCTGAAAGATAGATTGCAGCTGATCCAGATAATCGGTCGCCGCACTATGTTGTTCCTGTGCCAAAAGCCGCGTTATGGCCCCTTCCCCCGCGCCGCTCAGTGCGATTAAACCCTGATGATATTCAGCACAATGCTGCAAAGTGATATGCGGTGGCAATTCAATTGGCCGGTCTAAATGCGCTGATGAAACCAGCTTGCAGAGGTTTTGATAGCCTTGCGCATTTTGGGCAAATAATGGCAGCCAATCTATTGCTGGCTTCTCGCGCCCTTCATGCCCCGGCCTGATAACAGCCATGGTCGCGCCGATAATAGGTTGAACGCCATTTGCGAAACAGGCATCAGCAAATGCCATAGAGCCATAAAGCCCATTACGGTCAGCGATAGCTATAGCGGGAAAGCCTCGCTCTTTCGCAAGTGAGGCGATGTCTTTTGGATCTATCGCGCCATCCAGCATCGTATAGGATGAATAAACACGCAGCGGGACAAAGGGATCAGTAGCCATGCTGCAATGTGCGACTATAGAGCGATTCTGGCAAATAAAACTGCGGTTTTTACAAGGCTATGCTGTGGATAGAAAAGCGCCCCTTTTGAGGAGCGCTCATCTGTCTAATCTTGAATGTTTCCACGGCCAGTTAAGCAGCGGCGTCTGCCTCATGAGAAATTTTAGAGCGCACACTTTTTACTGTTGAATATACGCCATAGATGATGAGCGCGCCCAAAAATACCCAGACCCATGAAGGGATGTTTTTCCCAGCAATTGCCAGATAAACATAAGCGGAGACAAAAAAGCTACCAGCGGACAAAACTGGCAACACAATGGATTTCCCGGCGCGTTTGTTACGCACCAGCCATGCGATGGACAGTGTGAAAAACGGTATCGCGCCAACATAAATTGCACCGAAAATAACCGGATTGACGCCATACTCCTGACCAAAGCTTAAAAACCAGGCTTGCAGTGCTTCCCACATTATATTTTCCTATTTCCCGGCCATATGCCGTTTGCCATTCAATGATATATTCAATCATAGGTTCGCACCGATGATAATGATCGTTACACTTTGTATATCATGTTTTCGCGGCACGGTCAGCAATGCTGCTCACATCTCGATCAAGCGCCCTTCTTTCAATTTGACCACACGGTCCATTTTTGCAGCAAGGCGTTCATTATGCGTTGCGATTAAGGCGGCGCTGCCCTCACCGCGAACAAGCGATAAAAATTGATCAAGGACGATCTGCGATGTAACCTCATCCAAATTGCCCGTTGGTTCATCAGCCATCACCAATTGCGGCCGATTGGCCAATGCACGGGCAACGGCAACACGCTGTTGTTCGCCGCCAGATAATTTGCTCGGGCGATGGTTTAAGCGTGAGCCCAAGCCTAGAGCCGTTAGCAATTCTTCGGCCCGTGCTTCGGCCACACTACGGTCACTATCATGGATGAGTTGGGGCAGGACAACATTTTCCATGGCATCAAAGTCTGTCAGCAGATGATGGAATTGATAAACAAAGCCCAAAAACTCTTTGCGAATGGCTGTACGGCCTGCGCTATCAAGTCCTGCGGCCTCAACGCCGCCAAGAATAATCGAACCGCCAAATCCGCCTTCAAGCAATCCTACAGCCTGTAACAAGGTAGATTTTCCAGAGCCCGATGGACCAACCAGCCCGACAATTTCACCGGGTTTTATATGTAGATCAACACCGCGCAAAACATCTATGGTCACACTGCCTTGCGTAAAACTGCGCGTAACATCATTCAAAGACGCTATAAACTCGGTCCCATGATCATCAGTCATAACGTAGCACCTGTACCGGGTCTGTATTGGCCGCTTTAAAAGCCGGGAACAATGTTGCCAAAAAGCTCGCCCCGATAGCCAGAATAACAATCAAGACAACTTCCCAAGGGTCGGTTTTGCTTGGGAGCTCAGTAAGAAAGCGCACTGAAGGGTCCCATAATGTCGCGCCTGTTAGATATTGCACGCCGCCTACGATAGGCTGCCTTACAGCCAGCAAACCAAGGCCCAAAACTGTGCCTGCTCCCGCACCAATAATGCCAACCACAGTTCCGACGAACACAAACACTTTCAAAATAGAACGCCGCGATGCCCCCATGGTGCGCAATATCGCTATGTCCCTCGTCTTTGCGCGGACGAGCATGATGAGTGATGACAGAATATTGAAAACGGCAACCAATATGATGATCGACAAAATCACAAACATCACCACCCGTTCGACCTTAAGTGCGTCAAAAACACTGGCGTTTAGTGACTGCCAATCCACCACAATACCCTTATTGCCGACCTCGGGTATCAAGGGCGCGATAATCTCATTAACCTCATCTGCATTTTCAGTGGTGATTTCGATCATCCCAATGGAATCACCTGATAGCAGCAGCGTTTGCGCATCAGGTATCGGCATGATGACAAACAGCTTGTCAAAATCGTAAACGCCAATCTCGAATATAGCGCCGATCTCGTAGGAGATTTCTCGCGGTACCGTACCAAATGGCGTTGCTCTTCCTTGCGGATTAATGATTGTAATCCGGTCTCCAACGCGGGCTCCAAGATTTTGGGCAAGCCCTACACCGATGGCTATCTTTTCTGATTCCGCGGTAATATCGTTCACATTACCGCTGACCAACTGTGTGTTAAGCCCTTGAATATTCTCGCTGTCATTACCGCGAACAATAATTCCTTCTACGCGACCATTGAAAGTTGCGAGCAGTGGCTGTTCAATCAGAGGCGATGCTGAAACTACACGGTCCGTCTTGCGAGCTTTATCGAGAAGATCCTCCCAATTATCAAGACGCCCGCCATAGCCCTGAATAAGCGCATGGCCATTAAGGCCCACGATACGGTCAAGCAATTCGACACGAAAGCCGTTCATCACGCTCATGACAATGATCAGCGCAGCGACGCCGAGCATAACAGCAACCATGGAAATGGCAGCGACCAGAAAGATAAATGCTTCCGAACGCGCAGGTAGCAAATATCGTCTGGCGATGGTCCTTTCAAAAACCGTCAGCATATGTGTATGGCTCTATCCTTAACTTTGTGTGGCGGGACACCACATATTCGTTCGTGGCTTAGACATGAAATGTCTCGTTGCGCAACATATGGTGTCTATGTGTTGCATAATGAACACGATATTAAACAAAAAGCACGACTGATTGTGCTTTTCTTCTGGTCAAACGCTTCGCAAAATTGAAAGGTTACGTCTTCGGAGTTCAGATACGCATCTGTAATTTCGGGGCATCAGAATGTGGTTTGGGGAATCCGCATTCTGTTTCGGTCTTTTGCCTCCGCTTTCGGGCGTAGCAGGCGTGATCGATTGGCGCCCGGCGGGAAACTGCCGGGCGTCTTTTTCATTCATGGTTGATCTTAAACCCTTATTCTACTCGGCTTTGAGCTATGTAATGGAATGTGACTTCCCCAATTCCTCTTGAAATTAAAATCGGTTTTACCAAATTAAAATTGTCGCCGAATTGTCGGGACATATTTGCAAACCCAATCGCCAGGCCTGAAGGCTGGTGATGATTATCGCTCTTTTGGAGGATTTTATGACACGTTTTGATTTTTCACCTTACCGCCGGACAACCGTTGGTTTTGACCGTTTGTTTGATCTGCTGGAGAACCAGCATCGCAGCGGCAATGGTGACAATTACCCCCCCTTTAATATTTCTAGAATCAGTGATGATAGCTATCGCGTTGTGCTCGCTGTCGCTGGTTTTAAAGAAAATGATATAGAGATTACAGCGCAGCAAAACCTGCTGACCATTAATGGGCGTAAGCCTAATGATGATGACCAAAAATGCGAGTTTCTGCATCTGGGTATCGCAAACCGTAATTTCGAACGAAAATTCGAGCTTGCTGATTTTGTGCGGGTTGCCGATGCAACCTTGGTTGATGGACTGCTGACAATCGATCTTGTCCGCGAAATTCCTGAAGCAATGAAGCCCAAAAAAATCGCTATCAGCAATGCTGCTGCGACAGAGGCTCCAAAACTTTCTTCAGTACAATCTGAAGAAGAAGCCGCCTAAAATATATTAACCCCTAAAAAATAGGGGGCGGCCCTCGAAAGGACCGCCCCCGACGCCCCATTTGGCGTCAGCGTCACATATAGTCAGGGTCGCATGTACTATATGTGAGCGCGTCTGGTAGTTCTGATACCGTAATGAAGCTGTAATAGCAAATCCTATCCCGCAGCCTCCGATATTTCGAACAATAACTGTTTGTCCACAATGTGCAGATAGCCAGCATCCATGCGGATGATGGAATTATCAGACCATGATGATAATTGCCTGTTTATCTGCTCCCGTGACAGTCCAACAAAATTTCCAAGCTCGCTCTGACTCAATTTCAGTTTTAGCCGACCTGTATCATCACCATCGGCGAGCATCAGACGCAACAAATAGCGAGCAAGCCTAGGACCGGATGTAAAGGCGCGATCAGATTCAACAATCGTGTTTGTAAGCCGCAACCGGCGAGCCATAGCTTTAATCAATTGCAAACCCAAATCTCTGTGCGTTTCCATGATAGTGTTAAAAGCACTTTGACTTAAAGACAAAGCGGTAACATCGCTCATAGCCTCAGCAGAGGCCGTTCGCTCACCATGATCAAAAAACGCTATTTCCCCAATGACTTGGCCATTTTCTGCATAATCCAGAATTATCTCATGACCATTACTGGCAACCATGCTGATCCTGACAAGTCCGGAGAGGATGATATATAGTGCATCACCTGGGTCACCTTGTCGTATTATGATGTCGTCGCGCGTAAAGTTGCAGCAATTTCCGCGCATAAGGATATCTGCAAGCACATCATCGCTGCAATCAGCAAAAAGGCTGTGCTGCGATAGCCTTTCCTGAAGCTGCGATGCGTGCATGTCTTCTTCCCCCTGTTTAATCAGCTAATTAATCCATTACGGATGTAATAGCATAAAATGGTCATCGGTGTGACAAAATGCACATTTGTAAGAAAATGTTGCGGAAACAACACTCAGCCAAAATACTAAGAATTATACCAATCGGCTCTTGCGAACTGCAGCGGCAATGAAGCTGGCGAACAATGGGTGCGGCTCAAAGGGTTTGCTCTTAAGCTCGGGGTGATATTGCACACCGATAAACCAACTTAAATCGGGCCGTTCTACAATCTCCGGTAATTCACCATCAGGCGACATACCAGAGAAGACCAATCCGCCAGGTGTAAGTCTGTCAATATAATTGCTGTTCACTTCATAGCGGTGACGATGGCGCTCGCTAATCATTGTTGCGCCATAGATTTGTGCCGCATGACTATTTTCCAACAACTGCGCTGGATAGGCGCCCAAACGCATCGTCCCGCCAAGGTCGTTGCCATGTTCTCGCTTTTGCAATCCCTCTTCGCTCATCCATTCGTTGATGAGTCCAACAACAGGTTCGCTGGTTTCGCGAAACTCGGTTGTGCCCGCAGCTTCTATGCCAGCAGTGTTGCGCGCCGCCTCAATACAGGCCATCTGCATGCCCAGACAGATGCCGAAAAACGGCACATTGCGCTCACGGGCAAATTTGACTGAAGAAATCTTGCCTTCGCTGCCACGTTCGCCAAATCCCCCAGGCACCAAAATGCCATGCAGCGGTTCTAGTTGAGCTGCCAGAGTTTCCTCTTCCTTCTCAAACACCTCTGCATCAAGCCAGCGTATTTTAACATTCACCCTATTGGCCATGCCGCCATGTATCAGTGCTTCATGCAGAGATTTATATGCATCTTGAAGGCCGACATATTTACCAACCACGCCAATGGTCACTTCGCCTTCGGGATTGTTACGGCGATCACAAATATCATACCAGCGGCTAAGATCCGGCTCCTGCGCATCTCTTATCCCAAATCCGCGCAAAACTTCATCATCCAGACCTTCTGCATGATATTGCAAAGGTACCGAGTAAATACTGTCGGCATCAAGGGCAGGAATAACCGCTTCCGCTCTTACATTGCAGAATTGTGCGATTTTCTTACGCTCTGTTTCGGGCAAAGGCTGCTCACACCGGCACAATAATACATCCGGTTGCACGCCAAGGGCTGCCAACTCACGGACACTATGTTGAGTCGGCTTGGTTTTCAGCTCGCCAGCGGCATTAATATAAGGCACCAACGTAACATGGATAGACAATGTCTGATCGCGTTCCATCTCGTTGCGCAATTGGCGAATCGCTTCGATGAAGGGCAAGCTTTCAATATCGCCGACCGTGCCGCCAATCTCACACAACACGAAATCCAGATCGTCGGTTTCAGCGCGCGCAAATTCTTTAATTGCATCAGTAACATGAGGGACAACTTGAACCGTTGCACCCAGATAATCGCCGCGGCGCTCTTTGGTGATAATCGATTGGTATATTCGGCCAGATGTCACATTATCTGACTGACGCGAAGGAACGCCGGTAAAACGCTCATAATGGCCAAGGTCCAGATCAGTCTCTGCACCATCGTCCGTCACATAGACTTCACCATGCTGATATGGGCTCATAGTCCCCGGGTCGACGTTCAAATACGGGTCAAACTTCCTGATACGCACACGATAGCCGCGCGCTTGCAATAATGCTGCAAGGCTTGCTGCCATCAGACCTTTACCAAGTGATGAGACCACGCCGCCGGTGATGAAAATATATCGCGCCATGGACGGAGAGCACTAAGCACAATGTGGCAAATGGGCAAGCCGGAGAATCGCCTGTGGGCAAATATAGTGGATTATTTTATGCTGCTTTTGTGCCCATAAAGAAAAACCCCCTCGCCAACCAAATGTGCCGAGGGGATTTCACAAAACCATTATAGAATGTGAAATTATTGTGCAGTCTCGCCATTACCCTCTGCAGGAGCCGCACTATCAATAGCCGGTGCCGCCGCGCCTTCGCTAGGCTGCGCGTCCAGTGGGTTTGCAGCACCCGGAAGTTCCAGAGGCAAAGATTCGCCTTCCAGCGGATCAACGGCTTGTTGGCGTTCAAAGCTGGTATCAATCGAACTGCCCTTACCTTCATTAACCGCAAGAACCGCCAAAGCGATGCTGAGCAAAACAAAGAACAATGCAAGAATAGCAGTTGTGCGAGTCATCAAATCAGCAGCGCCGCGCGCAGAAACCATGCCGGATGGGTTGCCGCCGCCGGTCAATCCTCCACCCTCTGAACGCTGCATCAAAATAGCGCCAACCAAGGCGGCTGCGACGAGAGCCTGAACAACGGTTAAAAATGTAAACATTATAAATCCACTTATCTCATACCAGTGATAATATAATCATCTCGGCCAATTCTTTGCTGCCTCATACCGAAATATGCCGTTTTGGCAACTATTATACTGTCAAAGTTGGTGGCTGGGCTAACAGGTTTCAACCAGTCACGCATATCAGTCTTCCAAAACCGATACTGAATGAAGTGATTATTACGCAGCTGCGATTATAGGCGCAAAGCTCTCGGCTTTCAAACTGGCCCCGCCAACCAAAGCGCCATTAACATTTTCAAGCGCCAATATGTCTTTTGCATTACTTGCTTTGACCGATCCGCCATAAAGAATGCGAATGGCATCGCCTGCTGGGCCAAATGATGCCACCAGCTGGTCACGCAATTTGCTGTGCATCGCCGCAATGTCTGTCAATGCGGGAACACGTCCGGTACCGATTGCCCAAATTGGTTCATATGCGATTGTAAGGCGTTCCAGGCTAAGGCTGGTATCATCCGCGAGTGCTAATGATTCGACAAGCTGACCAGCGACAAAGTCCAATGCTGCACCTGATTGCCGTGTCGCCAAATCCTCACCAATGCATAAAATGGCCCCCATAGAAGCATTTTGCAGCGTGAGCGCTTTTTGCGCTATCAATCTGCTCGTCTCTGCATGATCAGCGCGGCGTTCACTATGACCAATGATAGAGAATGCCGCTCCCGCTTCGGACAGCATTGCTGCAGACAGGCACCCAGTATGAGCGCCCTGTTCTGCCTGATGGCAATCCTGCGCGCCAATTTCTGAATTTTTTACCTGCTCAGAAGCCGTATGGATAAGCGTTGCTGGCAGGCCAATTCCGACATCGACATGATCAAATTTGGCGGCGGCATTGTCTATGGCCATCACCTCGTTAATATCGGCCATTAAGCCATGCATCTTCCAATTGGCTACAATATAGGGTCGCATATACATTATCCTCACGCATATTATTATTTTTGATTTATGGCCGGAAAGCACAGAAAGGTTAAAATGGCCAGAGCATCTTGTCGACAATGCATAGTCAGAGGCTCCACCATTAGCTCATAATATCATAATATACGCCTATATCACCAATTTGCCGAGTTTCGGGATGACAAAGCTTGCGGCATCTCAAACCTGTTATTAAAGCGGTAATCAGGTAGCCATGTGAACGCTGCTATAGATATGATTGAAAGATATTATGATAGGTTTCTTCCGCTCCTTTTTTAATTCCAAAATTGGCCTGTTTTTCACCATGGCGTTCGTTGCTGTTATCGCGATAGCATTTGCTAGCAGCGATATTACCAGCGGTGCATTTGGTGGCATTAGCGGCAGCCAGACAATTGCTGTCGTTGGTGAAGAGAATGTCACGACTTCGGAATTTCGCCGTGAAATTAACGGTGCTTATAGCACGGTGCGGCAATCCAACCCGAACCTATCCCTCCCCGCTTTTTTGACAGAAGATACCGTCGATCAGATTTTCAATCGCTTGGCCAATGGCTATGTTATTTCAGAATATGCAAAGCTTAACGGTATCGGCGCAGGCAAGCGGATCATTGATAGCGAAATTGCCAACAGCCCCGCCTTTACAAATGTTGCTGGCGAATTTGATGAAGAGTCATTTCGCGCTCAACTTCAGGCGCAAGGTTTTGCCGAAAAAGATTTTCGCGGTCTTGTAGCTCGCAGCCTTTATGCAGAGCAGCTTCTAACGCCGGTAACCTATGGCTTAGATGTACCATCCGGCTTGGTCGAAACCTATGCGCAGATCACCTTGCAATCGCGCCGCGGACGAATTGCAGCTGTTCCATCGACCCTGTTTATCGATGATAAAGACGTATCTGACAAAGCATTACAGGATTTTTATGCAGAAAAAGCCGCTGACTTCACAATTCCTGAGCAACGCAGCATTCAATATGCAGTGTTCAACCGTAACCAAATCATCGATCAAGTAAAAGTCACTGAAACGGACCTTAAGGCTGCATATGAAACGCGCCGTGAGGAATTTCAGGCCAAAGAAACCAGAACCGTGAAGCAGGTTATCCTGCCGACCGAAGATGGTGCCAAGGCATTGGTGGCAACTATCAATGGTGGTAAATCCATCGACAGTGCAGCAATTGATATCGGTCTGGCAGCAAGCGATATTGGGCCGGTTACTAAAGGCGAATATTCATCATTGGCATCCAATGCAGTGGCAGACGCTGTATTTGCCACACAACAAGGCAAATTCGCTAATCTGGCGCAAAGCTCTCTCGGCTGGCACGTCGTGCAGGTCACAGCAGTTACCAAAGTGGCTGCACGGACTCTTGACGATGTACGCTCCGAATTACAGGCTGGTGTGCGCGAAGAAAAGACGCGGCAAGCTTTATCGGACTTTACAGTTTCCTTAGAAGAACGTCTTGAAGACGGCATTAGCCTTACAACAATTGCCAAGGATGAAAAACTTGAGCTAAAAAAAACGCCTTTGATCACTGCAGGTGGTTTAGCGCCAAAAGATCGAGAGTTTCAGGCTGAACCTGCTTTGCGCTTGGTCTTGCAGGAAGCTTTCCAACTGGAAGAAGGCAGCAATGGCAGGTTGAAAGAAACTACACCTGGTGTTGAATATGTCTTATATGACGTTCCACAAATCGCTGCGGCAGCCCCGC
This sequence comes from uncultured Sphingomonadaceae bacterium, assembly GCA_947503245.1. Lineage (GTDB taxonomy): Bacteria > Pseudomonadota > Alphaproteobacteria > Sphingomonadales > Sphingomonadaceae > Alterisphingorhabdus. The sequence continues at coordinate 1,914,555 of CANNCV010000001.1, read as the reverse complement.
CACCATTTGCTGAAAACAAACCGGCTATATTGCGCGCTTATCGTTTTTCCAAAGCCTCTGATGAAGCGGAAAAAGTGGCGCGTAAGCTGGCCGACCAAACAAGCAGCGCTGAGACTTTGGCAAAGGCCGCTGCAGATAGCGGATATAATTTACCCGCGGTCGAAAATGTTGGCGCAAATCGCGAGCAATTGGTCAATAGTCAGCAACGTGTTCCACCGCCATTGGCTCTTATGTTCTCAATGAAAGAAGGCACGGCCAAGGTTCTGGAAGGCCCTGCTGATCAGGTCTGGTATGTTGTGTATTTGGAGAAGATTGACCAAGGTGATCTCTCCAAACGTCCCGATGTTTTGGCGGCTGCTGAGCGAGATATACAAGCCGCTTATGGCGGTGAGTTGCAGCAGCAATTTATCAGCGCCATGCGCAATGCTGTGACCGTTGAGCGCAAAGAGACAATCATTAAGTCAGTGATTGAAGACCTGACCGGAACCAATGCATCAGGCGGATGACCTTACAAAGTGACGCAATACATGCCAGCGGGTCGGAGCAAATAAACGTTCAATCCAACAATGCTAAACACGCATTGGAAGCCGGACAATCCACGCTCCTATACCGCAGATTGGTGGCAGACACCCATACGGCGGTTTCTATAGCTCTGCGCCTGCATCGCCCTGAAAGAGGCGACTTTTTGCTGGAATCAGTTGAAGGCGGAGAGACCAGAGGACGTTATAGCCTGATCGGTCTTGACCCTGACCTCTTATTCCGCGCCCAAGGTAAAGAAGCTTGTGTTAATTACATGTGGCAGCACGACCGTGATGCTTTCACCCAATGTGACGAAGGGCCGTTGGATGCTCTGCGCAATTTGGCAAAATCCTGTCATATGGTGCTGCCAGATGACTTGCCGCCTGCAGCAGCCTTTTTGGTGGGTTATTTTGGTTATGAAACCGTCAGTCTGGTTGAAGCCATAAAACGTTCCGAAAATGCGCCGCTTGATATTCCTGATATGGTCTTTGTTCGCCCATCCATGCTTATCATTGTGGATCGCTTAAAAGATGAGATGTTCTTGCTCGCGCCACTATGGAAAGACCAAAAAGGAAGTATATCAAAGCGCCTTGATGCTGCGCAAGAGCGGCTTGATGAATGTGAACGCATGCTCGCGCAATCTGTCGAACTGCGTAACCAGAGCGCGGAAAACGATATTGCAGATATCGCGATAACCCCGGCTATAGCACCGGAAGATTATCGCAATATGGTGCTTAAGGCTAAGGATTATATTCTCGCTGGAGATATTTTTCAGGTCGTGTTGGCACAGCGCTTTTCTACACCATTTTCCCTTGGGGCCATGGATCTTTATCGCGCTTTGCGCCGGATCAACCCCTCTCCTTTCCTGTTCTTTCTTGATCTGCCGGATATGGCCCTTATCGGTTCCAGTCCGGAAATTCTGGTCCGGTCGCGTGACGGTGAAGTGACGATAAGACCGATTGCCGGCACACGTCCACGCGGCGGCGATGATGCTGAAGATCGCGCGAATGAGATCAGCCTTTTGGCCGACCCGAAGGAATGTGCAGAACATCTGATGCTGCTTGATCTGGGCCGCAATGACGTTGGGCGTGTGGCAGAGGCAAATAGTGTGACGGTTACTGATAGCTATATGGTTGAGCGGTATAGCCATGTCATGCACATTGTTTCCAATGTGACGGGTAAGTTGGCCGCGGATAAAGATGCTGTTGATGCATTGATGGCGGGTTTTCCTGCAGGAACAGTCAGCGGCGCCCCCAAGGTACGCGCCTGTGAGATTATTGCCGAGCTAGAGCCGGAAGAACGCGGCGCATATGCAGGGGCGGTCGGGTATTTTGCGCCTGACGGATCGGTTGATAGCTGTATTGTTTTGCGCACTGCGGTGCTGAAAGGCGGCATGATGCATGTGCAAGCAGGCGCTGGCATAGTGGCAGATAGCAATCCGGAATATGAACAGCGCGAATGTGAAGCCAAGTCTGGCGCCTTGTTCGCTGCCGCCAGAGAAGCAGTTGCACAAGCGCGCAAAGGGAGATTTGGCCAATGATCCTGATGATCGATAATTATGACAGCTTCACCTATAATCTGGTGCATTATGTCATGGAGCTTGGTGTTGAGGTCAAAGTGGTCCGCAATGATGACCTGACCGCTACAGAGGCACTAGCGCTCAATCCACAGGCCATCATTCTCTCTCCAGGCCCCTGCACACCGAATGAGGCAGGCATTTCGCTCGATCTGGTAGAGGCATGTGCCAATGCAAGCCTACCATTATTGGGCGTTTGCCTTGGGCATCAATCAATTGGGCAATATTTTGGTGCCAAAGTGGATCGTGGCGGCCTTATGCACGGAAAAACATCACCAGTGCTGCATGATGATGACGGTGTTTTCCGCAACCTGCCCTCCCCATTTAACGCAACGCGCTATCATTCACTGCTTGTGCAGAGTGAAGGATTTCCCGAGCAATTGGTTGTGAATGCGCGGTTGTCTGATGCTGATGGTGGCCATATTATGGGTTTGAGGCACCGCGAATTACCACTGCATGGCGTGCAGTTTCACCCTGAAAGTATCGCCACGCAATATGGCCATGCATTGCTCGCCAATTTTCTCGACATAGCGCAGATCAAACATGGGCCCGTTCCTTCGAAAGCTGCAGCATGATGACTATTCCCAATATGCACGAACCGTTGGACATGGACACCGCACAGCAACTATTTGGCCAGATGCTCGATAGTGCATTTGATGATGCCACTATTGCTGACATATTGATCAAAATGGCGGATCGCGGCGAGACTGCCGAAGAAATAGCTGGGGCGGCCACGGCCATGCGCCAACGTATGATTGCGGTTTCCGGCGCTCCTGAAAATGCCATTGACGTATGCGGCACTGGCGGCGATGGCCAGCATAGCCTGAATGTCTCAACAGCGGTCGCTCTTGTGGTTGCTGCATGCGGTGTTCCCATGGCCAAGCACGGCAACAGAGCAGCCAGCAGCAAAGCGGGAACAGCCGACACCTTGGAACAACTCGGAGTGCGCCTTGATCGCAGTGCAGAAGAAAATGCCACACTGTTGCATGATCCAGGCATCGCATTTTTCTTTGCGCCTCAGCATCACCCCGCACTGGGTGCCATTGCACCAATCCGCAAAAAACTGGGTCGCCGCACAATCTTCAATTTGTTGGGGCCATTGTGCAACCCTGCCAATGTGCAGCGACAACTTATCGGCGTTGCGCATCCTGATCTGGTTTCACTATATTGTGATGCGGCGCAATTATTGGGCTTTAAGCATTTGATGGTAGTTTCTGGCGAAGAAGGCTTGGACGAAATTTCCGTCGCCGGTCCGACTCGCATTAGTGAGATACGCGGTGATGAACGCATCGACACACAATTTGCGCCCGAACATTTGGACCTGCCCCGCTTTGCGCTAGACGAGCTGCGTGGCGGTGATGCCGTTTATAATGCCGCTGCCTTGCGCAAGTTGTTGCTGGGTGAGGAAAATGCTTATCGTCAGGCAGTGCTGATGAACAGTGCCGCGGCACTTATGGTTGCGGGAGAAGCCGATAGTTGGGAAAATGGCTATGAAGAGGCCAAAGAAACGCTCGATAAAGGGTTAGCCAATGCCCTTTTGGATTGCTGGATAGCGTCATGAGCAACAAATTGCAGGAAATTTGTGCCGCAAAAGCCGAGCATGTCGCGCTTTACAAACAACGTTTAAGTGAAAGCCTATTGCAGGAGCGGATCAGCGCGCAATCTGCACCACGCGGTTTTGTCGCCAATATGCGCAAAACCATCGCTAACAATGCTTGGGCGCTGATTGCAGAGGTGAAAAAAGCAAGCCCATCCAAAGGCTTAATCAGAGAAGATTTCTCTCCTGCTGATCATGCGCGAGACTATGAAGCTGGCGGTGCATCCTGCCTTTCTGTTTTAACGGATATACCCTATTTCCAAGGACATGATGATTATTTGTTGCAAGCCAGAGCAGCAACCACCCTGCCCTGTTTGCGTAAAGACTTTATGGTCGATCCTTGGCAAATAACGGAATCGCGTGCGCTTGGTGCCGATGCCATTTTGATTATCGTTGCGGCCTGTGACGATATATTGATGCGTGAATTGGCGCATGCAACCGTGGAAACCGGTATGGATATGTTGATCGAAGTGCATAATCGTGAAGAGCTTGATCGTGCGCTCGCATTGGACACAAATCCCGATCGCAGTCTTATCGGCGTTAATAATCGCGATCTGAAACGCTTTGTAACAGACCTCGCAGTGACCGAAGAGCTGATGCAATATGTGCCGAAGGACCATCTTATCGTCTCGGAAAGCGGCATAGCTGGTCATGATGATTGTGTGCGGCTTGATAAGGCCGGAATAAAGGCTTTTCTGGTCGGGGAAACCTTGATGCGCCAAGATGATCTGGTGATGGCAACACGGCAGCTATTGAACGGACCAGAAACATAAGCAAAACGTATCAAGCACGAATTTGCTTGACCAAATGCATATCGTTGCTTAATTGTTCTTCATTCGTTCACTTTGGAGACAGCAATGCTAACCCAAAAACAACATCAGCTCATATGCTTTATTCAGGACCGGCTGGAAGAAAGCGGCGTTTCTCCCTCTTTTGAAGAGATGAAAGAAGCGCTTAACCTTAAATCCAAATCCGGCGTCCACCGCTTGGTCAGCGCGTTGGAAGAACGCGGATTTATCCGGCGTTTACCCAATCGCGCCCGTGCGTTGGAGGTTTTGAAGTCACCTGATGGCCGTGATGCCGCACCAACAGGCGAAACGGTTGTCAATCTATCCTCAGCAACAGCACAGCGCGATACTAAGCCTGTAGAAAAAGCAATGCCTATTGCGGCTAATGATGTGATTGAAATACCGCTTCACGGACGGATCGCTGCAGGTGTTCCTATCGAAGCTATGGAAGGACAATCAACACTTCCTGTTCCGGCAGCACTGCTGGGTAGTGGCGATCATTATGCGCTGGAAGTATCTGGCGACTCCATGATCGAAGCGGGAATATTTGATGGCGATTTCGCACTCATCAGGCGTACCGATACAGCCCGTGATGGTCAGATTGTTGTGGCTCTTGTCCATGGAGAAGAAGCAACATTGAAATATCTGCATCGTGACAATGGCGCAATTTGCCTTGAACCTGCCAATGCGCAGTTTGAAACCCAAAAATATGCACCGCAGGAAGTACAAATTCAGGGTCAATTGGCAGGGCTTTTGCGCCGCTATCATTGATATATTACATGGCTGGGGGCGGCCAATAATTGCGTATTACCAACGCTGAATCAGATTATTGTCGCCAGCCATGATCAGTCTTTAGGCGTGATGTGATGATGTTCTGTTTATCGAGATAGATTGTAATACCACCATTTTCGCGCAAATAGGGACCATCAATTTTCTGCCATCGCGGCCTGCAAATATAGGGCAGTCGTCTTGGGGCGATAACAATATCGCTGCGTGAGCATGCCGCCGCAAGTGCGCGCAGTGGTACATAATTGCTGCTAATGCCAGTCATTATGGACCAGCTGCGTTCGCCGCTTTTTAAAGTGAACGTACAAAAATCTGATGAACAGCGAGACTGCGGCCAGAGTTTTAAATCCTGCCCGGTATCGCCAAATCCAGCCTCTTCACGGATCATATCCGTCGCAAAGCTATTCGACTGAGGTTTGAGCAGTAGATAATCACCATTTTGATCTCTCACCGCAAATTGTCGTCCATCATCGGATATAATGATGTCTGGCGCTGGCGTTTGCACGTATAAGATAATGGCAAAAGTAACAGGAAATATAGCGGCAAAACGCAAATGACTGCGCAGGGAAAAGAGCAACAGCCCGCCCGATACAAAAAACATAAAGGCAGTCAGCGGCATAGAAGAGAATAAGACCGCAGATCCTGGCACGTCTGATACAAAACGCGCCAAGCCCAATAGCAATGACAGAGCCTGACCACAGAGCCACCAGAGCGGGCCGCCCATCCCAATAGTATCTGCAAGCAATGCCAATGCTTCCAATGGCATTATTACAAATGTGGTTAAAGGAATGGCTATGAGATTAGCAAGTGCGCCGTATATTCCCGCCTTGTTGAAATGATACAGAGCAATCGGGAAAAGGGTTATTTCAATCACCAAGCCGGTCAAAAAAAGCATGACCACGAAGCGGCTGATCTTTGGCAGCAAAGCAAAATCGCCCTCATCTCTCTGCAACGAAAGCCGCCGCATAATAGGCGTATCATATAAGGCAATGATCGCTATGACCGCGCCAAAGCTCATCTGAAAGCTCGGCCCTATCAACGCCTCTGGCCATAGCAAAAGCACCACAAAGGCGGCGAAACCAACCATACGCAATGACAACGGGTCCCGCCCCAAAATCAATGCCGCCACTATGAGTAAAGCCGCTATACAGGCGCGCACTGTGGGGATTTCTGCTCCGGTAAATATTGTATATCCCATGCCCGCTAACGCACCAGCCAAGGCAGCGATAATGGGCAAACGATATCGCAAAGCCAAAGAAGGTGATAGCGCCAACAATTTAACGACTATCAGGAAAACAGCGCCTATCACCGCGCTTACATGCAAACCGCTTAACGCGAGCAAATGCGCAAGACCACTGCGCCGCATTGCCTCTGCATCGGCTTCAGCAAGGCCCCCACGATCCCCTGTTGCCAGCGTAGCAGCAATGCCGCCTTCAGAGCCGGGTATCTGATCCAGAACATGTGCAGACAATCTGCCGCGCCATTCGGCAAAGACAGGCTCGTCAGAAACATTGGATACAATGCGCGGCGACTCCAATAAAGTCCCCGTGGCTCCCAATCCGTCAAACCATGCGCGTTGCGCGAAGTCATAGGCGCCGGGAATAACCGGCCCATTAGGTGGCATCAATCTCACCCGGGCTGCAATAATCTGTCCTGATCTTAGATTAAGGGGAGCAGCATCAAACTTTGCAATATCGATATTGAGTCGCACATTTTTTGGTAAATTCTGACCATCCAAAGGCGCCACATATATACGAACTTTCCCGCGTGCCGGAAGGTTCTCAATCTCTTTGATTGTGCCTTCCAGAACACCCACCCAGGGCCTTTCCAAAGGCTGAGCACCGACAAGCATTGATTTGCCCCATATGGCGATCATGCCAGCAGCGATCATCAAAAAAGCTGCGGCTATCCATCGGAATGATACTGCCCTTGCCGGCCTGATATAACCGACGCCAAAGCTGGTAAGAGCCAATATCGTGCTGGTAGTGATGACAGCCAACCAATATTCGCGATACGGTAAGCCAAACCAAAGACCTATGCCAATGGCAAAAGCTATAGGCAATATCAGAGGCAATTGCGGCTTTTCATGTTCCAGCCATTGCGCCAAAAGCACACGAAATTTCTCCGCATCTAAACCTACAGAAGAAAAACCTGATATGGTGCTGTTAGGCAATTGTCGCTCCCTCCTCTCCATGCTAACCCGCATTTACAGCAATTGGAATGTTGCAAATTGCACCCTACCCACCATCTGTAGGCCATATGCCAAAACAGATATGCCCCTAACATCGCCGCTCCATGCGGTTAGACCGTTGAGAATATGACCAAAAAAATAGTAACCCGTTTTGCTCCATCGCCTACTGGCTTTCTCCATATTGGCGGCGCACGCACAGCCCTATTCAACTGGCTTTTTGCCCGGCACCACGGAGGTAAAGCGCTTTTACGCGTTGAGGATACAGACAAAGAACGGTCCACACAGGCGGCGATTGACGCCATCCTTGAAGGATTAGAATGGCTCGGGCTTGATTGGGATGAAGATCCAGTCTTTCAAAGTGCTCAGGCAGATCGCCATGTTCAAGTCGTGCAGACACTGCTCGATACTGGTAAAGCCTATAAGTGTTTTGCAACCGCCGATGAATTGGAGACAATGCGTGCGGAGCAACGCGCCGCGAAAAAGCCCTTGCTTTATGACGGTCGTTGGCGTGATCGTGACCCGAGTGATGCGTCTGACGGCGCGCCCTATGTCGTTCGCTTAAAAACCGAGCAAAAAGGCGAAACCATCATCACTGATGCGGTTCAGGGTAAGGTCCGCTGGCGCAATGAAGAAATTGATGATTATGTTCTGCTCCGCTCAGATGGCAGCCCGACATATATGCTCGCCGTTGTGGTTGATGATTATGATATGGGCGTAACCCATATCATCCGCGGTGATGACCATCTTAACAATGCATTCCGTCAAATTGCTCTTGTTAGGGCAATGGGCTGGGATGAGCCCGTTTATGCCCATATTCCGCTTATTCATGGTAATGATGGCGCTAAGCTCTCAAAGCGGCATGGAGCACTGGGGGTAGAGGCCTATCGCGATGAAATGGGCATTTTGCCCGAGGCTCTTTTCAATTATCTGTTGCGGCTTGGCTGGGGCTATGGCGACAAAGAAATCGTCAGTCGCGAAGAAGCCATCCATCTGTTCTCATTAGATAATGTTGGTAAATCACCTTCACGTTTTGATCCCAAAAAACTGGCCAATATGAATGGTATCTATTTGCGCGAAGCAGATGATCGGCGCCTTGCTGACCTGATTGAGCCTATGCTGCAAGAACGCTATGGTGATATGTTTAACCAAAGTCGCAAAGAGACAGTTCTTGCTGCGATGCCGCAACTGAAAATGCGGGCAAAATCTGTCCATGAGCTTGTCGATGGCGCCGCATTTTTGTTCAAACAGCGGCCTTTGGAAATGGAAGATAAGGCACAAGCAGCAATAGCCTCTGCTCCAGACGGTCTTTTGAAAAAAATATTTGATAAATTGCAGCATCTTGACGACTGGACGCTGGAAAATCTGGAGAATGTCGTTAAAGAGTTTGCCGAGACAGAAAATTTAGGCTTCGGAAAAGTTGCACAGCCTATGCGTGCCAGCTTAACCGGTGCCAATAGCTCACCAGGCATATTTGATGTTCTGGTTCTGCTAGGTCGCGATGAATCATTGTCGCGAATAAATGATCATATGTAATCCATATAGAGGATTGCGCAGAAGGAGAATAAAATGAGCAACGAGAATGCAAAGCTTGATCTGGCAGGGAATGCTGTGGATTTGCCCGTTCTGCGTGGTTCTGTTGGCCCGGATGTCATGGATATCCGCAAGCTTTACGCACAAACCGGTGCTTTCACATATGACCCTGGTTTCACCTCTACCGCGAGCTGTGAATCTGGGCTTACTTATATTGATGGCGGCGAAGGTGTATTGTTGCACCGTGGTTACCCCATTGGGCAATTGGCTGAGCATAGCAACTTCATGGAAGTATCTTATCTGTTGCTGAACGGTGAGCTGCCTAATTCTGCTGAGCTTGATAATTTCAGCTATACTATTTCACGTCACACAATGCTGCACGAGCAGCTGATGAAATTCTTCACTGGTTTCCGCCGCGATGCACACCCTATGGCGATTATGTGCGGTGTTGTTGGCGCTCTGTCGGCATTTTATCATGATTCAACCGATATTGCTGATCCAGAACATCGCAAGATATCGAGCCATCGCTTGATCGCGAAAATGCCCACAATCGCTGCTGCGGCCTATAAATATTCCATTGGTCAGCCATTTCTCTATCCTGACAATAACCTGTCTTACACAGGCAATTTCCTGCGAATGACCTTTGGTGTTCCAGCAGAAGAATATGAAGTTCATCCAGCGATTGAAAAGGCAATGGATCGCATTTTCATCCTGCACGCCGATCATGAGCAAAATGCGTCTACATCAACAGTGCGCTTGGCTGGCTCTTCAGGTGCTAATCCGTTTGCATGTATTGCGGCCGGTATCGCTTGTCTTTGGGGTCCGGCCCATGGCGGCGCTAATGAAGCGGCATTGAACATGTTGCGTGAAATTGGCACTCCAGACCGCATCCCGCATTATATTGAGCGCGCCAAGGACAAGAATGATCCATTTCGTCTGATGGGCTTTGGTCACCGTGTTTATAAAAATTATGACCCGCGGGCCACTGTCATGCAAGAAACAGTGCGCGAAGTATTTGACGCGTTGAAAACAACCGATCCGGTCTTTGAAACGGCTATGCGACTTGAGGAAATGGCGCTGAATGACGACTATTTCCGTGAGAAGAAACTCTTCCCGAACGTCGATTTCTATTCCGGTGTCATTCTTTCCGCGATTGGTTTCCCGACAACAATGTTCACAGTGCTCTTTGCATTGGCGCGGACTGTTGGCTGGGTTGCTCAGTGGAATGAGATGATCTCTGATCCAGGTCAGAAAATCGGCCGCCCACGCCAGCTTTACACTGGCCCGGTACAACGCGATTATGTTCCGCTTGATAAACGCTGATTTTTAGAATGAGCAGCCATGTTGGTTGCTCATTCTTTCATGGGTAACTCCAAAGTGAACCGCGCGCCTTTTTCTGGCGCGCTTTCAATCAAAATGTCGCCACCCATGGCGCGCGCCAATCGCCGTGAAATGTAAAGGCCCAAGCCGCTACCGCCATCGCCGCTGCGTCCCAAGCGCTCAAACTTATCAAAAATAACGGCCTGCTCTTCGCGGCTTATGCCCTTGCCCATGTCAGATACGACAAGGCGCGCCATGCCATTTATCTGTTCTACATGGATCGATATTTCCGCGTTTTCGGGGCCGTAGCGAATGGCGTTACTCAGCAAATTGAGCACAATTTGCAAGGTTCTCCGAAATTCTGCTCGGCAGAATAAATGATCATCCGGCGAAGGTGTTGTAATCGATATAGCTCGACTTTGCGCCTTTACGCGGAGCAGGCCCGCAGCGCGCTTGGCAACATCGCACAGGTCTACATCTTCAGATACATAATGGAAGTCATCACCATCAACCGCTTCTAAATCAGACGCGTCATCGATCAGCGCCAGCAAATGCTCCGCCGCTTGTGCAATATCCTCGGCATAACCGGCATATTGATTACGCAGCGGCCCGTTTTTTTCTTCGCTTATGGTCCGTGCATTGGCCATGATACGAACGACAGGCACGCGTAAAGCAGGTGCAACGCTGTGAATGAATAGGCGCTTATGTGGCGTGTCAACAACGGGCAATGCCAATGCCTCAATATCATTCCGAGTATCGGTATCCGGTTTTTGTAATTGTGAGAAATGCCATGTCAAAAGATGTTTGTCATCAGAGGGAATGATTTTCACACTCCACTGCGCTTTTGAAAATGGCCAGAAGCAAATAGTTTCATTATCAATAACTTGCCAAACCGGAATACTGCCCCGTGCGATCTTCTCAGCAAAATCAGTATCATCAATTGGTCGCAATAATGCGGGCCAAATCGCGCCAACAAAATCTTCTATACTGCCTTTGTCAGCAATATCGTCGGGAAGCTCTCCGCCCAAGATAACATTGCTATGGTCGATATGCAGCCAGCCATCACTGTCGACGACTTTTATCGCGTCAAACTTGCTATCTACATCACTGTCGAACGTTTCCTCGATGTCAGTGAGTATGATGACAAAACCATCCTTATCAGGAAGTATGTCTGCCCAGCATTTGATATTCGCCTCATCTACGCGAAAGCGTATCCCGCGATGGATGCGCATATCCAATTTACCGGCCAGTTTCGCCAGATCCACCAATTCGGCTATCTTGCAGACTGTATTTGGACCGCCACCCAATTGCTCTTGATAGCGAGCAAAGCGAGAGTCCGCCTGAACGACACTATATGCACGATCAAGTATAAGTTGGCAGTCGCCATTATGATGCGGCGCTGACATCAGTTTTCCGTCCCAAACCACGGCCAAAACCCGCAATAAGGAATATTATTCTTAAGCTGCTCTGCATTCCATTTGGAAAGTGTCTTATGGGCGCGTTCCGCATCATAATCCAAGCTCAAAGTTTTGAGACTATCCGCAAAGCTATCAGCGCTAATCCACGCATTACCTTTCGGCATTTCAGCCAATATCAGCACAATATCTTCAGGGCTCATGCCGCACGCTCGCAAACTGAGCATGAATATCCATGGTGACTGCAATGCTGTCGCCAAAATCAGATTATCATATGCAATATGCAAATGATTGGACACATATAGTGCAAACAGGATCGGCCCATAATCGCGCCATTGCTGATATCCCAATTGCGATGATGCAAACTTTTCAACGCATTTTGCGTTTAATACCAACCTGTTCTTTGCCTCATCTGCCGTAAATAAGGACACTATGTCTTCGGAAGGTTTTTTTGCCTTTTCACGCAGCACAGAATGCACAAGCTTGTGCAACAACTCAGCAGGGAACTCATCCAGCGAAAGATCAAATTGTTCCATATTATGCGCGAAGCGTGCATTGGCAGAAATGGTTTGCGCGGCCAATTCTTTATCGCTGCCTCCCTCTTGCAAATGCTTCGCCAATATAGGGTGAATCTGTGATGGACCTTCAAAATGATTGGTCTTTGCCAACAAATTCCATTCACTGAAACGGCTTAGAAGGAACAGCACCAGCCCTTGTTCTGCAAATAATGTTGCCAGTCTCAGTGTTAGACCCTTGCTGCTCATTTCCGGATCAATGCCCAATTGTTCATCAATCTGAGCAAGCAAGGAGTCCATCAATGACAAAATCACAGAACGCGATTGGTCCGACAAAATAAAGGCATCTGCAGAAAATAGGCGATGATGCACATCAGCTCCAACAGATTGTAAATCCGTCAGAATCTGCACAGAGTCATGCTGTGCGCGCAAAGGCCTATTATTGAGATGGTCGCTATCCATCGGACCGCTATATCAGCCTTTGGTTAAGGTGACGTTATCCGAATGTGGCTGGTAAATCGCAAACATCATCAATTGCGCTGTTAATAAGAGAAAAAACCCATGTGGGAAGACGAGCAACGCCGCAGAAACCGCCAGAAATATCGCTTGCAGCAAGGGATCAAAAAAGACAGACTGCCATTTATGATGAAATCGCGTTCGAGCAGCCAATATCTGTAACAAAGCCCATTGTGCTGCCGCGAATGTTGCAATCATGGTCAATATACCAATGGTAAACAATTGTGCCGTTAGCAATTGCAGAAAATTGGCGCAAATTACGCCAGCGACCAAAGTGCTTACGCCCAATATTATCGGCATAAGCCATCTGTATTTTTTTGCGGGTTTGATCGGGTGATGCGTGATTTTCCAAATATGGAAAATACCATAGCCAATAATGATTGATATCATCGCAGCGACCGATTGATCGAACCAAGCCAATCCAATAGCAAGCAGCAAGAAAAATGCCGTAACAGCAGTGATAATGACTGCTGGAAGCTGCTTTGACCATAGTTTCGGAGCTGCCTTACGGGCCAGCCAGGTCGACAAAAACTGAAATGGCTGCCACTTTCTATCTGTCACAGAAACCGCACTCAGCGACTTTGCCAAATCGACCGGCTGCGACATGACATCACAAATACCAGAAGATCTGACACTCGCATCCGAAACAGGTTTCATTACCGCTTTGCCTGTAATGGCTTGCCGCAATAGGACAGATTCTAAGCTCCAATCATTAGGGAATTGCGATAGGTCAGCTACTGCGCTGCCACGTAATTTCAGCAATCCGGCCCATAATGTATTGATGTCGAGCCGTTCAAAACCGGCAAAGCTGCCGTCGCTATCTGCTGTCAAGATATCGGCATCTTGCGAAACAATAAAATCATCAAACAAAGTGACATCGCTATAATAGCCATCTGCGATGACCAGAATATCGTCCGCCTCGTCTATTTGTGATGAAATTTCAGTAATAGATCTGATATTTTCCCATTCCAAACCGCGCTCTTTGGCAAAACGCTCATGTTGCGCCAATTCGCCTGGAACGGAATCAATATGGCACAATATCTTTGCCGCCCCGGCTCTGCGCGCCAGCATGATCTGATATTTTAGCAGACTGGCATTGCCGATTTTGGCCAGACCTACGCTCAGCAAAGGAAAGTCCTTTTGCCGTTTGCATAATGATAAGATTGCGACCCGCACTTTATGCTCCATGCCTATGACAATATCGGTCTAGACATATGCGCCTAAAAGAAAAGCGGCAATATCCTCAGCTCAGCTGAAAATTGGCTCAACGTGTGAATTCTGCCAGCCATTCGCGCAGTTCACGCACAATAACAGGATCACCCGGCGCTCCTGCACTTGCCTTGCGGCCCAAATCCAGCAATCCCTCAGCGGAAAAACTGGCAGCTATTCCGCACAAGCGCTCCGCGCTGACATACCAATTACCATCACATCTGGATCGTGACATAAGATCAATTTGCGTGCCTACAGCGTCCAAAAAGGCTGTTTGTAATTGGGCAACAAGCTCTGGATCCTCGCCAAGAGAGGAAGATAGCATATGCGTAAAATCATTTTCGTAATGAGCCATGATTTCGCTCAATACCGCAAACTGACTAACTAAATCTTTCGATAGTTGAAAAACATGGTAAAGATTGAGCTATATCGGACCTAAACGGAACATCATATGGCGTATCCAGAGCATAGAAATGACGAGCATCTTCGCGCTGTTAATAGCGACGAGAATGGACAAGAGCTATCATCTGAATTGGCTGATGAGGATCATGCTGGTGAAGAAAACACGTCTGATGCCGCTGAATATTACACAGAGGAATACCATGTAGCGAAGAGTGATCTCTTTACCAAAATCACCGCTATTTTTTGCCTTTTGACCATCATGGCATGGACGGGTTTCTATATATGGAGCCAGCTTGATGCTATCGTACCACCCACTGATCTGGCTGTCATCCCAGCACTGATATCGACATGGGCCATGCCTGTGATACTTATCATCGCGATATATTGGCTGGTTTCGCGCAGACGATCTGCACAAGCAGCATATTTTCACGATCAAGCCATTCTTGTCGATAAAGCTGGCCGTGAATTAGAAGCACGTTTGCAGCGCATGAATGGGGAACTGGCCATTGCACGCGAATTTATCGCCAACCAGTCCACTCAATTGGAGTCTCTGGGCCGGGTTGCAGTGAGTGACTTAACCCAACATGCCGAACGCATCTCCGCATTGGTTGGAGACAGCAAGAGCAATATGGAAACCGTCGCTAAAGTGAGCGGCATTGCAGAAAAAAATATGTCAAAATTACGCGAGCAAATGCCCGTAGTAATTGGCACGTCCAAAAATATGGTCAATCAAATTGGATCTGCTGAACTTGCGGCACAACGGCAAATTCAGGGGATGCTGACTGGCTTTAAAAAGATAAATGAGTTTGGCAAAGCCAGTGACCAGCAAATCATCGATCTTGAGAACCGGGTCGAAACTGCGGTTGGCTCGCTCCAGACAAAGCTCAATGAGATAGAAAGCACAGGTCAAAGAACCGGTGATATGCTGATCGAAAATAGCCAAAAAACGGCTGAATTATTGGGAAGTAATCAAAACTCTGCGGAGGAGAGCTTCCGCAATTTTGCGAGTGAACTTGAAAAGAATCTGCTGGCTACAGGACAGCAATTGGCCACACAGATTGAGCAGTTTCGAGGCCTGACTGCAGAAATTGATGAGGGCCAGAATAGCCAGATTGCGCGCATGAACCAAAGCATTGAAGATTTGGAAGCGCGTATCACGCAAATACATGCCAGCCTTGAAAATGGTGAGCAGGCCGCTGGAGACAAAGCAGCGCAAATGTCTTTTGCCCTATCAGCTTTGCGCAGTGAACTTGACCATATTAGCGGATCACTATCTGCATCTGATGCGATGGCGGAACAGCTACAGCTAAAAAGCAGTGAGGTGCGCAGCGGCTTTACTGATTTGGCCAAAAATATTGAAGAGGTGATTGCTGACAAATTTGAGTCCATTGTGTCCATGCTAGACAAGAATGTTCAACAAACAGGCAGTGCGGCCGAGAACATTCAGAATATGCAAGAGGCCATGGAAAATCTGGACAAGCTGACCAACGAAAATATTCTCATCCTGTCTGAGCAGGAACAGCACATCAGCCGTTATAGCGCTGCATTTTCTGACTTTTCCGATCGCAATGCTGAGCAATGCAAAGAAGCCGAACAGGCATTGGCCATATTAACACAGAGTATCGAAGAGATCGAAAAGGCCAGTGATACGAAAATACTGTCTAAGCTGCGCGAGATTGGTAATTCTTCAGACAATCTTTTGGCGAAGGTTCAAACGGATATAGACAATATTGTTCACAAGCTAACCACCGAGATGGGAGAGCGTAGCGGTGAAGCATTAGAAAGCTCAATCCGCGAGAAAAGTGATGAAGTCATCGGCAAACTTCAAATGGCGGTCAACAACGCGCTTGGTGCAACGCATCAGGCATCAGCCAGCCTCACCAGTCAACTGGATAAGGTTGACCAACTCGCAGCTAATTTGGAAGAGCGCATTGCGCATATGCGGGATTCTGCCCAGCAACCCAATGATCAGGAATTGTCTCGCAATCTGGCATTATTGACTGAGTCGCTGAATTCTACATCAATTGATGTGGCAAAAGTTCTTTCTAATGATGTGACTGACACTGCATGGGCGGCCTATTTAAAAGGCGATCGCGGTGTTTTTACGCGCCGTGCGGTGCGTCTGTTGAATAACAGTGAAACGCGTGAAATTGCCGAACATTACGAAAATGAGCCTGAGTTTCACGATACGGTCAATCGCTATATCCACGATTTTGAGGCGATTTTGCGCGACCTGCTCTCGACACGAAATGGTGAGGCGATCAGCGTTACGCTGCTCTCATCGGATATGGGCAAACTCTATGTGGCATTGGCACAGGCAATTGAGCGTTTTCGCTGAACTTAGATTTGTGTCTTACAGCTCGCCGAAGATATTCACATCATCTACGCCTATCCAGCCATAGACATAATTGGCATAGAATAAGCCAAATAAGACAGCCGAAAGACCCGTAGTTATCAATATGGTCCTGAGCGGTCGAAAATTTGCTGGCGCGCTATCGGCCTGCCCTGGAACCATATCAATACCCATTTCATTATGTGTTTTCACGCCAATTGGCAGCACGATGAACGCTGTAATAACCCAGAACAGAACGTAAATGGCCAAGCCAGAGGTAAATGTCATGGTCCTACCTATTAACTCTCAATCAACAATACGGACACGACTGGCTTTTTGCCCGTCCAGCGCGTGGCAGTGCGGCGAACAGCCAGACGCACGGCTTCACGAATGGCTTCTATGCCATCCAGCTTTTTGGAAGATTTTGATGTAAAGACATCTCGAACGGCCTGCTCTGCTTCTTCCAAAAACAATTGTTCATCTTCATCTAATGGCAGACCCATCGGCCCGAATTCGACACTGCCTTCTGGCTTACCCTTACTATTAAGTACCAGAGCCACACTGATGGTGCCGTTATAAGCAATCTTCCGGCGTTCATTCATCGTCCGGCCATCGGCTGGTAAGATAACATCACCATCAAGAATTAATCGGCCAGTTCTGACATTGCTGATCTTCTTCGGCCCTTTGGGCGCTAATCGAACAACATCGCCATTTGTCTGGACAAATGTCTTGCGCACGCCTTTGGCTTTGGCAAAGATCGCCTGTTGCTGCATATGCCGCAATTCGCCGTGAACAGGCACCAATATGTCCGGCCGAACCCAATCATACATAGCCGCCAATTCCGGCTGTCCAGGATGTCCGGATACATGGATGGGCAGCTGCTTTTCGGTGATGATCCGCACGTCTTTTGCAACCAGATCATTAATCAGTTTGCCAATCGATTTTTCGTTTCCTGGTATCTCTTTGGTAGAGAAGATAACCGTATCGCCCGATGATAATTTGATCTGGTGGCTATCAGTAGCCATGCGCGCCAGTGCAGCATTACTCTCACCCTGCCCTCCAGTTGCAATCACCATCACGTTACGGCGATCCATCTGGTCAATTTCGCGAAAATCAACGGTATCAGGAAAGTCGGTTAGATAACCGGTTTCTTGCGCATTTTCTAAAATGCGGTGCAGGGAGCGCCCCGCTAAACAGACAGTGCGCCCTGTTTCTTTGGCAATTTTGCCCAAAGTGTCCATACGGGCGACATTGGATGCAAATGTCGTAATAACTACGCGGCCTTTGATGCTCTTAACGAGTTTTGTAAGTTCGCGGCGGACATCACCTTCAGAACCAGAGGCATTGGGTGAGAAGGCATTGGTTGAATCGCACACCAATGCAAGAATGCCATCATCACCAATTTTTGTGATTTCTGATTGTGTCGCGGGACTGCCAATAAGGGGCTCATCATCCAGCTTCCAATCTCCGGTATGGAATATGGTGCCATGCGGAGTATGGATCAGCATCGCATTGCCCTCAGCGGTACTATGCGCCAAGGGGATATATTGAAAATCGAACGGGCCTACAGTGAAGCGGTCACGTTCGGGAATGATATTGATGGTTACACTATCCAACAGGCCATGTTCATCAAGCTTGCGGCGTATCAAACCCGCCGTAAATGCCGTGGCATATAGCGGTACGTCGAGATCACCGGCAAAAAATGGCAGGGCACCGATATGGTCTTCATGTCCATGGGTCAGCACTATGCCCGCAAGATGTTCCTGACGTTCCTCGATAAATTCCAGGTCAGGGAAAACCAGATCAACGCCGGGATAATCATTGCCCGAAAAGGTCATCCCCAAATCGACCATGACCCATTGGCCATTACAGCCATATAGGTTGGCATTCATGCCAATCTCGCCCGAACCTCCCAGTGCGAGGAAGAGCAATTCATCTTTTGGGGAAACCATCAATTTTCCTTCAATCGGCACGCAGAGCGTGTCATCATCATTATAGTCCGGCGCGATGCACCATCAACGCCAGACCACCCAAAGTAAGATCAGTCTCAACCGCGTCGAAAATATCGCTATGTCCGTCAAACAAAACGGCCAGACCACCCGTTGCGATAACCTTGGTCGGTCTGCCTATTTGTTGTTTCATGCGCTCTATAAGGCCTTCTATCAAGGATACATAGCCCCAGAACACACCTATTTGCATTTGGCTTTCCGTTGTGCGCCCAATAACATTATGGCTCTCGCCTTCCGGTACTTCAATGGCAACACGCGGTAATTTAGCGGCTGCATTCACCAAAGCATCAAGCGAGATATTAATTCCAGGAGCGATAATACCGCCCTTATAGGCACCATTATAATCAACAAAATCTATTGTTGTCGCGGTGCCGAAATCGATAACAATCAAATCTCCTGCGTGTCGATGATGCGCCGCAATAGTATTCACGGCACGGTCAGCACCTAAAGAACTGGGCTCCTCAACATCGACTGATATGCCCCATTCAACTGGCGCACGGCCGGCAATAAGCAAATCCGCGCCAAAATATTTCTGTGATAATTGTGACAGATTATGCATTGCACGTGGCACGACCGTAGATACGATCACGTTTTTAATCGCCTTACGATCAAAATTCTGCATCGTTAGCAATTGGTCAAGCCAGACCGCATATTCATCAGCAGTGCGCCGTGGATCAGTGGAAATGCGCCAACGCGATAGCTGCTCCAACCCATCATAAAGAGCAAAAACTGCATTGGTATTGCCCACATCGATTGCCAATAGCATTGTCTATTCCTCCTTATCCACAATAAGCGAAACATCGCCTGCGCGGATGATCGCAATATTGCCGTCTGCGCCCAGCAGACGCATTGCACCATCATCGTCCAACCCAGCAAACTGACCTTTTATCGGCTTGCCATGAATATCACTGACCGAAACCATGGTCCCGACAGGATGGGCTAAGGCACACCAGCTATCAAGCACTGGATTGCGTGTGCTGGGCGCATTCTTCTCGCCATCATCATTATCACGCCATAGCCGCAGTGTATCGGAAAAATAGAAGGCCAGTTTTTCGCAAACCAAGGCGGCATCAAGCGATTGGGCATTATCTGGACAAATATTAGCTAAAGCTATCGTCTCACGGCCAGCAATATTTGGCGCCGAATGGATATTCAGGCCAAAGCCAGCAATAACCATATCACCCTGACGTTCCAGTAAGATACCGCCCATTTTTGCTGCTCCTACCATCACATCATTGGGCCATTTAAGCAGTACGGATTGCGCAGTAGAATAGTCGATAACTGTCTTTGCAAAGGCTATACCGGCGACCATGGCTAGCAAAGTGGCTGGCGGGTCATCAGGCGCAACTGTAATGATTGTGCTGGCATAGAGATTGCCTGTCTCTTCCTGCCATTCGCGCCCCAAGCGTCCCCGCCCTGCAAGTTGACGCTTTGCACGCAGCCAGTCACCTTCACGACCACCATTGGCAGCATGTTTGAGCATGTCGCTATTGGTAGAGCCGGTTTGCTCCACAGATTGTATGCGAAAGGCCGCCGGCAAAGGCTTAAGCGAAACTCAAAAAGTAGGTGAGCGCAGTTCCCGCTTGATCAGAATAGGTCGCGATCACACCATTTAGGAAGAAACCCAATGGCGACACAAACAATGCTGTCAAAATAATGATGGCAAGGCGCTCAGGCGCGCTACGCTCAGCGACAACAATGCCCGATACATCATCGAAATACATCACTTTGATGACTTTCAGATAATAAAAAGCACCTATGACCGAGGCTGCGATACCGATAGCGGCGAGCGGCAATAGTCCAGCCTCAACGGCGGCGCTGAATACCAATGCTTTGCCCCAAAAACCGTAAAGTGGTGGAATGCCCGCCAGTGAGAACATGAAGATAGCCAATGCTGCCGCAATGCCGGGGCGGACTTTTGATAGCCCTGCCAGAGCATCAAGCGACTCTACAGCATTGCCATTGACATCACGCAATTCCATCACACAGGCAAATGCGCCCAATGTCATTGCGACGTAGATCAGCAAATATGTGCTGGTCGCTGCAGCGCCTGCTGCACTGGCCGCTGCGATGCCGATAAGCAAAAAGCCAACATTGTTAATGGAGCTATAGGCCAAAAGGCGCTTCACATTTTGCTGACCAATTGCACCAGCGGCCCCGATGATGATCGAACCCAATGCGATGAAGATTATAATAGGCTGCCAACTGGCGATAAAGCCATAAAAACACCAGAACAACACCCGCATGGTGAGTGCTATGGCCGCCACCTTTGGAGCACTGGCAAAGAAAGCTGTCACCGGCGTTGGCGCGCCTTCATAAACATCTGGCGTCCACATATGGAAAGGCACAGCGCTAATTTTAAAGGCCAAACCGGCCAGCACAAAGACCATGCCAAATAATGCGCCGTTGCCCAGTTCATCGCCAAAAGCATTAGCAATGCCGATAAAGCTGGTCGTGCCGGTAAAACCATAAAGCAGAGACATGCCGTATAGCAAAATGCCGCTGGCCAGTGCACCAAGGACAAAATATTTCAGGCCTGCCTCACTCGAGCGCTCATCATCACGCGCAAAGCTAGCAAGAACATAAGCCGCAAGGCTGTTCAGTTCCAAACCTATATATAATGAGATGAGATCAGTAGCAGAGACCATCAAGCCCATGCCGATAGCGGCAAAGACTATCAAAACCGGGAATTCCGGCCGCATCATCTTGCGTTCTTCAAGGAAGCGCGGTGATATTATCAGAGTAATGATCGCAGCAGCATAGATGAGCAGCTTCGTAAACGAACCAAAGCGATCCATAAAATACTGACCGTAAAAAGCATCAGCACCTTCCGAGAAACCGTCACCCGTCAGGAAATCGAGCGCGACAGCCGATGAGGCAACCAAGGCCGTCACAGCCAGGATGCCGACCAGTTTACTGGATTTTTGGCCAGCAAAGCCTGCGATCAAAAGCAGGATCAGGCTTGATATGGACAGAATAAGTTCGGGCGCTGTGAGCTGCAGCCAGAGTTCATATTGTGGCATCAGTGCGCTCCTTCATCAGCAGCAGAGCCGTGATTATCACTATTCCCGTGCGTATCAGCATTTGCCGGCAATCCTGTTCCAGGTGTCAGTTGCGCATCACCAACAGGCTTTGCCCGCGCCAGACGTGCTTCAAGAGCGCTAATGTCGCCGCGCATAGGGGCCAAAAAGCTCTCTGGATAGACACCCATCCACAAGACCACTGCCGCAATAGGCGCCAAAAGAGCCATTTCGCGCGGGGAAAGATCAGTCATTTGTTTCACATCATCATGCACCAATTCGCCAAAGGCGATCCGGCGATAAAGATATAGCATATAGCCAGCGCCCAGAATGATACCGGTCGTCGATACCAGAGTAACCAAGCTGGAAACCTCATAAACACCAAGCAGCGCTAAAAACTCACCAACAAAGCCGCTTGTTCCCGGCAAACCAATGCTGGCCATGGTGAACAGCAAAAACAGCAAAGCATAGCGCGGCATATTTATGGAGAGACCGCCATAACGATCAATTTCACGTGTATGTAAGCGATCATAAATAACACCAACGCACAGGAATAAAGCGCCCGAAACAAGCCCGTGACTGAGCATGATAATCATCGCACCTTCAAGGCCCTGTTGGTTGAAGGCGAACAGACCGACAGTCACAATCGCCATATGCGCAACCGAACTATAGGCGATCAGTTTTTTCATATCGTGCTGAACCAAAGCAACCAATGACGTGTAGATCACCGCCACCATTGATAGGCTGAGCATCAACCAAACAAATTGCGCGGATGCCTCTGGAAACATCGGGAGCGAGAAGCGAATAAAGCCATAGCCGCCAAGTTTCAGCAATACACCGGCCAATATGACTGAACCCGCAGTCGGCGCCTGAACGTGCGCATCTGGCAGCCAAGTGTGTACCGGCCACATCGGCATTTTAACGGCAAAGCTGGCGAAAAAGGCGAGCCATAGCCATGTCTGTGCTTCGGGTGCAAAATCATATTGCATCAATGTCGGAATGTCTGTCGTGCCAACCTCATTGACCATCCAGAACATTGCAATCAGCATGAGCACAGAGCCAAGCAGCGTGTAGAGAAAGAACTTATAGCTGGCGTAAATCCGGTCTGCACCGCCCCAGATACCAATAATCAGGTACATAGGGATAAGACCAGCCTCAAACAGAATATAAAAGAGGAAGATATCCTGCGCAGCAAAGACGCCTATCATCAAAACTTCCATGAACAGGAAGGCCGCCATATATTCACCAACGCGCTTGTCGATAGAATTCCAGCTGGCACCGATACAAATCGGCATCAAAAATACTGACAGCATGATGAGCATAAGGGATATGCCATCAATGCCCAATGCCCAGCTAAAGCGATCGAATAAAGGCGCACTTTCAACAAATTGCCACTGCGCACCGCCAATATCAAAGTTGATCCAAAGGATGATGCCCAATGCCAAGTCAATCAAGGTCGCCAATAAGGCGATCATGCGCGCGGTTCCTGCGCTGACGAACAGACATATAATTGCTGCCAATGCGGGCACCAGCAACATGGTGGAAAGAATAGGAAAGCCCAGATCGTTCATTGTCTTCTCACCCGCCTACTTCACCATGGCCCAGCTGATTGCTGCGACAAGGCCAAGAAGCATCACCAACGCATAGCTGTAAATATAGCCGGATTGCATTTTGCCAACCATCCGGCTGCCAACGCCAACCAGTGCAGCCGCACCATTGGGGCCAAAACGGTCAATCACATTTTGATCGCCAGCTTTCCAGAACAGCCGCCCGACAACAAATGCAGGTTTGACAAACAACCAGTCATAAAGCTCGTCAAAATACCATTTGTTGAAAAAGAATGTGTAGAGCGGACGGAATGTCTTGGCCAAAGCTTCTGCACGCCCCTCACCCATCATGTAGACAAAATATGCACTGGCCAGTCCGGCTAGCATTGCAATACTTGCAGCAAGTTTCACCCAAAGAGGAACCTCATGCATATTGTGCATAAGCCCCGCATCATAAGCGATTGAACCATTCCAAAATGCCGCTTCTTCAATAAAGGCATGGGTAAAGACATAACCGGCAAATACCGCACCTGCAGACAGCAAAATAAGCGGGATTAGCATAGGAAACGGGCTTTCATGCGGATGGTAACCACCCGTCTGATCAGCGCCAGCCTCTTCCGGCGTCTTATGAACACTATGCTGAATATGTTCAGATTGTATCCAACGCGGCTTGCCCCAAAATGTCAGGAACATCAGGCGCCAGCTGTAAAAGCTGGTGAGCAGCGCCGCCAACACGCCAATGGCAAAGGCAAACATGCCCGCATCAGTGCCAACGGCAAAAGCGGCTTCAATGATAGCATCTTTTGAATGGAAACCAGCAAAGCCAGCATGGATCCAATAGATGCCAACGCCAGTAATCGCCAAAGTGCCCGCCATCATCGCCCAGAATGTCAGCGGGATATGTTTACGCAGACCGCCATAATAACGCATATCCTGCTCATGATGCATGGCGTGAATAACCGAGCCAGCACCTAGGAACAAAAGCGCCTTGAAAAAAGCGTGTGTGAACAGGTGGAACATCGCGACATTATACGCGCCAACACCGGCAGCAAAGAACATATATCCCAGCTGCGAACAGGTGGAATAGGCGATCACACGCTTAATATCATTCTGCACCAGCCCAACAGTCGCCGCAAAGATCGCGGTGGCTGCACCCACGACAGTCACAACGGTCAGCGCAACATCGCTGGTTTCAAACATTGGTGAGAGACGGCACACCATGAAGACACCTGCGGTAACCATGGTCGCAGCGTGAATAAGTGCGGATACAGGCGTTGGCCCTTCCATCGCATCAGGCAGCCATGTGTGCAGTCCAAGCTGCGCCGATTTGCCCATCGCGCCGACAAATAGGAGCAGGCAAAGCACTGTCATGGTATCAAGCCGATAACCCAAAAAGCCGATAGTCGATCCAGCCATGCCGGGAGCAGCTTCCAAAATCTCTGGGATAGATACAGTGCCGAAAACCAAGAATGTGCCGAATATGCCAAGCATAAAACCAAGATCGCCGACCCGGTTTACAACAAAAGCTTTAATCGCTGCGGCACTGGCGCTCGGCTTTTTGAACCAGAACCCGATGAGCAAATAGGATGCAAGGCCCACGCCTTCCCAACCAAAGAACATTTGCACCAGGTTATCCGCTGTAACCAGCATCAACATGGCAAAGGTAAACAATGATAAATAGGCAAAGAAACGCGGCTGATCCGGGTCTTCATCCATATAGCCCCAGCTATAAAGATGGACCAATGATGACACGCTGGTCACCACAACCAGCATGATCGCGGTCAAAGTATCAACGCGCAACGCCCAATCAAATGTCAGATCGCCAGACGACACCCATTTCAGTACCGGCACAACCTCTGCTTGCGCATCACCACTTAGAAAGCCCAGAAATATAGGCCAACTTAACGCACAAGAGGCGAATAAAGCGCCTGTTGTAATGACTTTTGCAGGTACATTGCCCAGCGAGCGATTACCCAATCCGGCAATAATCGCTGCTATTAGAGGCAGGAAAACTATAAGCTGGATGCTCATGGGAATTAGCCCTTCATCCTGTTGATATCATCAACGGCAATGGTTCCGCGTCTGCGGAAATATATGACGAGGATCGCAAGGCCGATAGCCGCTTCGCCAGCAGCAACGGTTAACACGAACATAGCAAAAACCTGACCCACAAGATCACCCAGAAACGCACTAAACGCGACCAGATTGATATTCACTGCCAGCAAAATAAGTTCAATCGCCATCAAAATAATAATGACATTTTTTCGGTTGAGGAAAATGCCTAAGACACCCATCACAAAGAGAATGGAGCTGACGACCAGATAATGTTCAATGCCAATCATAGCGAAACCCCTTTGCCGGTTTCAGGATTGGTATTGCGCACAGCCTCTTCGGGTCTGCGGCTAACCTGACGCGCCACATTTTGCGGCCTTACGCCTAAACGCTGGCGATGGGTCAGCAAAATCGCGCCGACCATAGCAACCAGCAATATAACGCCGGCGGCTTCAAACAGGAAAACATACCGCGAATATAGCAGCTCACCAACGGCCTGAATGTTGCTTACGCCCTCACGGCCAGGACTTACACCGCTCTCAGCCATGTCTAGTCCGCCCGCTTGCCATGCACCAATGCCGAAGACCAACTCAGCCAGAAACACCAAAGCCAGCGCCACACCCAGCGGCAGGTTTTTGGCAAATCCTGCGCGCAGCTCAGCAAAGTCAATGTCCAACATCATAACAACAAACAGGAAAAGCACCGCGACAGCGCCGACATAAACAATCACCAACAGCATGGCGATGAATTCCGCGCCAACCAGAACCATAAGACCTGCAGCGTTAAAGAACGCTAATATGAGCCACAAAACCGAATGAACGGGATTGCGGGATAAAATCGTGAATGCGCCCGATGCGATGACAATCGCTGCAAACAGATAAAAGGCAAAGACTTGCATTTTGGCTGACCCCTGCTTTTCTTTCCTGTACCGGCCAATATGGTGGCCAAATTGTTATCAAAATCGAACGGATTTGTTCGCGTGAATCAACGTCTGCGCCGCCTTAACGGTAAGGCGCATCCGCTTCAAGGTTTGCGGCTATAGCGCGTTCCCACTTATCCCCATTTTCCAACAATTTATACTTATCATAGATAAGTTCTTCGCGGGTTTCAGTGGCATATTCGAAATTCGGACCTTCAACCACAGCATCAACCGGACAGGCCTCCTGACAAAAACCGCAATAGATGCATTTGGTCATGTCAATATCATAGCGCGTGGTACGCCGCGAACCATCATCACGCGGCTCTGCCTCAATGGTAATCGCTTGCGCAGGACACACCGCCTCGCACAATTTACAGGCAATGCAACGCTCTTCCCCATTGGGATAGCGGCGCAGGGCATGTTCACCACGAAAGCGCGGGCTAATCGGGTTTTTCTCATAAGGATAGTTGATGGTTTTCTTCGGTTTGAAGAAGTATTTAAGCGTCAGGGCATGCGCCTGCACAAACTCATACAGAGTAAAAGCTTTAAGAGTTCTGGTAATCGCGTTCATTCGGCATCTGCCTCTTTGCTACAGCTTCCGTTGATCAAAATGGGCAGTGGCTCTCTACGATCATCAGGAAAGCGGGTAATTGCAGATGGCCTGATCGAGAACAACAAACCACCGTCGGGCTGCTCTACAAAGTCAATCATCGCACCGCAATTTCCTTCAGTAAACAAGCACGGGCCGCCAGAAAGGCTGAAGGTAAAAAATGATTGCTCACTGGTTGGAATGATTGGGCCTTCGCCAGAAACCTGAATGGGGCTATTTGGCCAGTTGATCTTGGCATTTTCGGCATCGACGCTCAGATCAAACTGCCAAGCATCTTTAGGGAAGCCATCTCCAAATTCTATTTTTGAACCAGATACTTTATCACCGTCAACGTTTACAGCATATGGCGCATCTGCTGCGCAGTCATAACCGCCTTTGATAGCCGCCTGTGCTTGGCCAGAAATCAGAAGTGCCGCAGCCGCGCAGCCTATAGAAAATCTCATAGTCCAACCCTTGTGTACATAATCCAGCCACTCACCATCACGACAAACAGAAGCGACAGCGGCAGGAATATTTTCCATCCCAAACGCATCAGCTGGTCATAACGGTAGCGCGGCACAGTCGCCCAAATCCAAGAAAAGAGGAAGAAGGTCAGGAACATTTTCAGGAACAGCCAGATGATACCAGGGACCATATATAGCGGTTCCCACTCAAATGGTGGCAACCAACCACCCCAGAACAAAATTGCGTTGAGCGCACACATTAGCAAGATATTGGCATATTCACCCAGCCAGAACAGCGCGAAACTCATTGAGCTATATTCTGTCTGATACCCTGCAACCAGCTCACTTTCTGCCTCAGTCAAGTCGAAGGGCGCACGCGCCGTTTCCGCCAATGAAGAGATAAAGAACACCACCCACATCGGGAAGAGCAAAAGGTTAAAGCCATAAGCGTTGACGAAACCAAAACCATGTCCGCGCTGCGCTTCAATAATGCCGTTCAGATTGAATGTGCCCGCATAGATAACCACACAGACCAGCACAAAACCGATGGATACTTCATAGCTGATCATCTGTGCAGCCGCACGCATAGCGGAGAAGAAAGGGTATTTGGAGTTGGACGCCCAGCCCGCAATCACCACGCCATAAACGCCCAGCGAACTAATCGCCAAAACATAGAGCAAGCCGACATTGATATTCGCCAGCACAGCCTCTGCACCAAAGGGGATGACGGCCCAAGCGAGAAGCGCAACGGTAAAGGTAATAATCGGCGCAAGCAGGAACAGGCCTTTGTTCGCACCGGATGGAATGATCGTTTCTTGCAGGAATACTTTCAATCCATCAGCAAAGCTCTGCAACAGGCCAAATGGCCCCACCACATTGGGCCCGCGCCGCAGCGAGATAGCGGCAATGACTTTACGGTCAAAATAGATGATATACGCCACCGCCAGCATCACCGGCAGTGCAATCAGCAATATCCCCGCCAATGTGGCGACAAACCATGCCCATTCATATGACATGCCCAGAGATTGGAAAAATTCGGTCATTCCGCGGCCTCCAGCATATCGTCGGCGTGGAGCAATTCAGCAGAACAACGCTGCATTGTCTGGCTCGCCCGTGCAATTGCATTGGTCAGATAGAAATCTTTGATCGGATAGGCCAAAGTGCCTTCCGGCTTGTCAGACAGTTTTGGCGGTGACCAGTCAAAGCTGACAACGCCCTCTTCTGCCAATTGCGGCACAGCGGCCACCATTGCAGCCCGGCATTGCGCAAAACTGTCAAATGGCAAAGTATGACCCAGCACATCAGAAAGCGCGCGCAATATTGACCAATCCTCACGCGCATCGCCGGGGGCGAAAACAGCTTTGTCAGAAAATTGCACCCGCCCTTCAAGATTGACATAAGTGCCATTCTTTTCAGGATAGGCCGCTGCTGGCAAAATCACATCAGCTGCATGCGCACCCTTATCACCATGATGGCCGATAAAGACTTTATAACAATCTTCAAACTGGCCGAAATCAACCTCATCCGCGCCCAAGAAGAATGCCAATTTCGGTTTGGCCGCGACCACATCCGCCATGCCGCCTGACTGCGCATAGCCGAGCATTAAGCCGCCCATGCGTGCTGCAGAGAAGTGCAGAACATTGAAGCCGTTCCAATCATCCCGCACCATATTGAACTTATCCGCCAGTTTAAGCGCAGCGCCATGCACGCCTTCAACAGCCAGCGCGCCGCCACCAACTATGACAGCAGGACGTTCTGCATCTTTCAGCGCATCAGACAGTTTTTTCGGCAAGCGTTTGAGGATTTTTGCATCATCGCCCAGCCACTCAACCTTATATGTCAGGTCAGTTTCGGGCCCGATAGCGAAAACTTTCGCGCCATTTTTAATGGCTTTTCTGATGCGCGTGTTCACCAAAGGTGCTTCCCAGCGAACATTGCTGCCAATAAGCAGAATGACATCGGCATTTTCTATGCCATTAAACCCGCTGTTGAAATTCACCGCGGCAACATTGGTTACGTCATAAGCCAACCCGGTCTGACGGCCTTCCAACAAAGATGATCCCATTTTACTCAGTAATTCACGTGCAGCAAACATGGTTTCGCAATCGACCAGATCACCCGCAATCGCCGCCACTTTATCACCTGCGGTTTTGGCTTGCTTGGCGATGGCTTTAAATGCCTCGTCCCAGCTTGCTTCCACCAGCTTTCCACTTTTACGGATATAAGGTTTATCTAAACGGCGACGCAGCAAGCCATCGACGGCATAGCGTGTCTTGTCGCTTGCCCATTCCTCATTCACATCATCATTAATGCGCGGCAATACGCGAAAAACTTCGCGTCCACGCGCATCAAAACGGATATTGGTGCCAACAGCATCCATCACATCAATACCCATGGTTTTCTTCAATTCCCATGGCCGTGCTTCAAATGCATAGGGTTTGCTGGTCAGGGCACCAACAGGGCAAAGGTCCACCACATTGCCGGAAAGTTCGCTTTGTACAGCGCCTTCCAAATAGCTGGTAATCTGCATCCCCTCGCCGCGCCCAATCGCGCCAATATCTTCAACGCCCGCCACTTCTTCGGCAAAGCGCACACAGCGCGTGCAATGAATACAGCGTGTCATAATCGTCTTAACGATCGGCCCCATATATTTTTCGGTTACGGCGCGCTTATTCTCCTCATAACGCGTGCCACCGCGACCATAGGCCATGGCTTGGTCTTGCAAATCACACTCGCCGCCTTGATCGCAAATTGGGCAATCAAGCGGGTGATTGATAAGCAGAAATTCCATCACGCCTTCGCGCGCTTTTTTCACCATCGCGCTGTTGGTGGTGATCTCCTGCCCTTCGGCAGCGGGTAGCGCGCAGCTTGCTTGCGGCTTGGGCGGTCCGGGCTTAACCTCGACCAGACACATGCGGCAATTGCCGGCGATGCTCAAACGCTCATGATAACAAAAACGCGGGATTTCCTTGCCCGCAAGCTCGGCTGCTTGCAGCACAGTCGCGCCTTGAGGAACTTCAAGCTCCACACCATCTACGGTAAGTTTAGGCATTATTCCGCCGCCTCCATCATTGCGGTGGCTTGGGGTTCACCGCTTTGCTCACGAATGCGGGCTTCCATTTCCGGGCGGAAATGGCGGATCAGCCCTTGGATCGGCCAAGCCGCAGCATCACCCAGTGCACAGATTGTATGGCCCTCTACCTGCTTGGTGACTTCATATAAGGTGTCAATATCTTCAATATCGGCTGTGCCTTGGCGCATTTTTTCCATCACGCGCCACATCCAACCCGTGCCCTCACGGCATGGCGTACATTGGCCGCAACTTTCATGCTTGTAGAAATAGCTGATACGGCTGATCGCTTGAATAATATCGGTGGATTTATCCATTACGATGACCGCCGCTGTGCCTAGGCCAGAGCCAAGCTCTTTCAAGCCATCAAAGTCCATTGGCGCATCCATGATCTGCGATGCTGGCACCAAGGGTACCGAAGAACCGCCGGGAATAACCGCTAGCAAATTGTCCCATCCGCCGGTGATGCCGCCGCAATGCTTCTCAATCAAATCGCGAAAAGGAATGCTCATCGCTTCTTCAACCACGCAAGGTTTCTCAACATGGCCGGAAATCTGGAACAGTTTTGTGCCTTTGTTATTTTCACGACCAAAGCTGGAGAACCAAGCAGCACCGCGCCGCAATATGGTTGGCACAACGGCGATACTCTCCACATTATTAACTGTGGTCGGGCAACCATAAAGACCTGCACCAGCAGGGAATGGCGGCTTCAGGCGCGGTTGACCTTTCTTGCCTTCCAGACTTTCAATCATAGCGGTTTCTTCACCGCAAATATATGCGCCCGCACCGCGATGGACAAAAACATCAAAGTCATAACCCGATTTCGCAGCATTTTTGCCCAGCAGACCAGCAGCATACGCCTCTTCAACAGCGGCAAACATCGTCTCTGCCTCACGGATATATTCACCGCGAATATAGATATAGGCCGCCCGCGCGCGCATCGCGAAACCCGCCACCAAAGCGCCCTCAATCAATTTATGCGGATCATGACGCAGAATTTCACGATCTTTGCAGCTGCCCGGCTCCGACTCATCGGCATTAATGACCAGAAAGCTAGGGCGCGGATTGCCATTTTTGTCCTTAGGGGCCTCTTTCGGCATGAATGACCATTTCAGGCCAGTGGGGAAACCAGCGCCGCCACGACCGCGCAAGCCAGAGGCTTTCATCTCTTCGATAATGGCATCATTGCCGCGCGCGATCAGATCCTTTGTCTTGTCCCAATCACCACGCTTTTTAGCGGCTTTTAGGCCCCAATCCTGAAAGCCATAAACATTGGTAAAGATACGATCTTTATCGCTAAGGAAATCAAAAGACATTAATATTCCTTCCGGTAATCATGATTGGCATCCACCATGGCTTTTAGGACAGTTGGCCCGCCTTCTGGCTCGCTCGATTGCCGGCCAGCGATCTGGCTTCCCGGTTTTGGCTGCTCACCCTTGGCAAGCGCTTCCAAAATGGCGCTGGCACTATCATAGGTCAGGTCTTCATAATTGTCGTCATTGATCTGGAACATTGGCGCGGTTGCGCAATTGCCCATGCACTCAACCTCCGTCAGGGTAAACATGCCATCGGGCGTTGTCTTGCCCTTAACCATGCCCTTATTCTTGCACGCCGCCATAACATCATCGCTGCCGCGCAGCATACAGGGTGTAGTACCGCAGACCTGCACATGATAGCGGCCAACGGGCGCGAGATTATACATGGTGTAGAAAGTCGCCACTTCATAAGCACGCATGAACGGCATATCGAGCATTTCAGCCACATATTCGATCACGGGCACGGGCAGCCAGCCCTGTGTCTGCGTTTCTTCGCCAACCTGACGCTGCGCCAGATCAAGCAACGGCATCACTGCCGAGCGTTGACGCCCTTCAGGATAGCGCGCAATAACTTTCTTCGCTTGCTTTGCGTTGACCGCAGTAAAAGCAAAACCACCCCAGCGGGCGCGCATTTCTGCTTCATCAGGTGTGTTGGGGGTATCAGCCATTATAATTTGCTCTCAATGCGGTCGCTTCGGGTCCCAAATACATAAGCTAAGAGCGACAAATTGCAGACACCTACGGTCAGACCGACAGTCAAGATAACATCTGTAAAAGCTGAACCAGTCAAAAGCAGGGGACCAGTCAAAAGCAGGGGACCAGTCAAAAGCAGGGGACCAAAAGTGGCAAGACACGCAATTCCAATCATGCCAACATACTTATAATATTCATTATCAGACATCACCAGCTCTCTCTTCATAAAGTTTTGGCATGATAGATAACTTCATTATCGCCCGCTTAACAGAGTCTTGAATACTATTATATTCATACGAATCAGCCTGATAAAATAAATCATATCTAATCTCTGATCTAGTTGGTCCGCAGCTAGTCTCAGTATATTCTGGTTCCGCAAATATAAGTTCGATTTTGTTCAAACGCCCGTCTTGTTTATTGCCAATAATTTTAGCATCGATAAATATTCTTCCGTATGAATAGCTTTCCACCAAATATCTACGAAATGATTGTAAGGCAGAAGTTACATCTTCTCTATCCTTATAATATAAGGGGCTATCACCTTCTTCTATAAAGCAGTCTTCAAAAGCAACTAGATGGCATCCCTTAGCAAGCAACCCTTCAATATCTGTTGCATTCCCAGATTTAAAAAATTTAATAAGCTTCGCACCCCATTCATCGTCAGTATATTCCACAAAAGAACAAGCTGAGGCCATAGAGGTGAGGCAGACTCCCGCGCTCACAGTTCCCAATTTCATGAGGTCGCGTCTTTTAATCACCGGTCGCACTCCCCAAACACGACATCAATCGCGCCCAAGATCGCAGTGGCATCAGGGAGCATATGGCCTTTGCACATGAAATCCATGGCTTGCAGATGGCTGAAAGCGGTTGGACGGATTTTGCAGCGATAGGGTTTGTTGCTGCCATCGCTTACCAGAAAGACACCAAATTCGCCTTTGGGGCTTTCGGTGGCGACATAAACTTCGCCAGCGGGCACGTGAAAGCCTTCGGTATACAGCTTGAAGTGATGGATCAGGGCTTCCATGGACTGCTTCATTTCGCCGCGTTTGGGCGGAACAATTTTGCGGTCGGTTGATGCAATGGGGCCTTCCGGCATTTGCTGCAGGCATTGACGCATAATGCGCGCGGATTGACGCACCTCCTCTACCCGCACCATGAAACGATCATAGCAATCACCGCGCGTGCCAACAGGGATTTCAAAATCCATCCGGTCATACACATCATAAGGCTGTGACTTACGCAGATCCCAGGCGATGCCGGAACCGCGGATCATCGGGCCAGAAAAGCCCCATTTGATCGCGTCATCTTTACTAACCGTGGCGATATCGACATTACGCTGTTTGAAAATGCGGTTATCAACCACAAGGCTCATCGCGTCTTCAAACAATTTGGGGAAAGTATCGAGGAAGTCAGCAATATCGGTCAGCAATTTGAGCGGCACGTCCTGATGGACACCGCCGGGACGGAACCATGCCGAGTGCATCCGCGCACCGCTGGCCCGCTCAAAAAACTCCAGGCATTGCTCACGAATTTCAAACACCCAGATATTCGGTGTCATCGCGCCCACATCCATAACATGCGCACCAATGTTGAGCATATGGTTACAGATACGGGTCAGCTCAGCAAACAGGACGCGCAGATATTGCGCTCGCTCTGGCACCTCTAGATCGAGCAGTTTTTCAATCGCCAGCACATAGCTATATTCCTGCGCCAATGGCGAGCAATAATCCAAGCGATCAAAATAGGGCAAAGCCTGCAAATAGGTCTTATGCTCTATCAGCTTTTCCGTGCCGCGGTGCAAAAGGCCGACATGCGGGTCAACCCGCTCAATAATCTCGCCATCCAGCTCCATAACCATGCGCAAAACGCCATGCGCAGCGGGGTGCTGTGGGCCAAAGTTAATGGTGTAGTTCTGGATATCCAGATCACCCTGGGTTGGATCAGCGCCGTCAGCACGGCCTTCCATTTCATCCAGCAGTTCAGCCATTATTTGCCTCCCCCGCTTTTGCCATTATCGGACTTTTCACCATTAACTTTTTCACCGGCAACCTTTTCATCACCGGGCAGCACATAATCTGCGCCTTCCCATGGCGACATAAAATCAAAGTTGCGGAAATCTTGCGCCAGTTGCACCGGCTCATAAACAACGCGCTTCGCTTCCTCGGAATAGCGCATTTCAACATGGCCGCTAAGCGGGAAATCCTTACGGAACGGATGCCCCTTAAAGCCATAATCGGTCAAAATCCGGCGCAAATCAGTGTTGCCGTCAAAAATCACACCAAACATGTCAAAGACTTCACGCTCCAACCAGCCAGCCACGGGCCAAATATGCGTAACGCTTGGCACTGGTGTATCTTCATCTGTGCTGATTTTGACGCGGATGCGGTGATTGGCAGTCAGGCTGAGCAGATGATAGCAAACATCAAAACGCTCGGCGCGCTCTGGATAGTCAACACCAGCAATTTCCACCAATTGCTGATAGTCAAATTCATCGCGCAATATTTGCAAGACATCGGCAATAGCGTCACGCTGGACTACAAAAGCCAATTCATCAAACGCGTCGATGGTTTCTAGCAGATCCTTACCCAATCGCGCAGCAATATCCTGCGCGGCATTTGGACGATCGGCAATAGCTGGTGCTTTATGACCCATATTTTGTCCTCAATCGCCCCTTAACGATCCAGCGTGCCGACACGGCGTATTTTGCGTTGCAACTGCATCACACCGTAAAGCAGCGCTTCTGCGGTTGGCGGGCAACCGGGCACGTAAATATCAACCGGTACGATGCGATCACAGCCGCGCACGACGGAATAGCTATAATGGTAATAGCCGCCACCATTGGCACATGAGCCCATAGAAATTACATATTTCGGGTCCGACATCTGGTCATAGACGCGGCGCATAGCTGGAGCCATTTTGTTGCACAAGGTGCCAGCCACAATCATAACATCTGACTGGCGCGGTGAGGCGCGCGGCGCGGCGCCAAAACGCTCCATATCATAGCGCGGCATGTTCACATGGATCATCTCAACAGCGCAGCAGGCCAGACCAAAGGTCATCCACCAAAGCGAACCAGTGCGCGCCCATTGAAACAGATCTTCCGTCGAAGTGACCAAAAAGCCCTTATCATTCACCTCTGATGATAGATCTTTATAAAAATCTGCATCTGGCGGTGTGATATCGGCGGCAGGTGGTTGAATGATATTGTTCATAATATTGCGCTCACATAAGCTGACATGCCGATTACGGTCAGTGTCATTCCCATTCCAGTGCCCCGACCTTCCAAGCATAAGCAAAGCCGATGATCAATTCGAACAGAAAAACCATCATGGTCAGCCATCCGGCCCAGCCAATTTGCTCAAGCGATACAGCCCAAGGGAAGAGAAAAGCCGCCTCAAGATCAAAAATAATGAACAAAATAGCGACGAGGTAGAAACGGACATCAAATTGACTACGCGAATCTTCAAAAGCAGGGAAACCGCATTCATATTCGGTCAGCTTGTCGACCGTGGGATTGTGGGTACCGGTCAGGCGTGAAACGCCCATAGGCAAAAACACGAAAAGGACCGAAATTCCTAAGGCTACGCCCAAGAATAGCAGGATAGGAAGATATTCGATTTGACTGGTCACTATAGGCTCCACGAGCGGCATAAGTTGTTGATCGTGCTATTAGGCTAGCTAAACCGCCACTGCAAGAGATAGCCTATTTTTTTTCCCGCATGCTTATGTGCATTTTTTGCATTATGCGGCTAACATGATCTGACATCATCTCCGGCAACCTGTCTGGAGTATATATTTTCACGCTTTTGCACGCCATTTAGAGGATAAACCCATATGCCAGACATCAAATTATATGGCTATTGCACCAGCCCATATGTTCGCAAAGTAGGCGCTTTTCTGCAATATAAAGGCCTTGATTTCAGTTTTGTTGGCATCAACCCGTTTAATGCAGAGGAGAAGCTGGCCGCTTTTGGCGGAACACAGGTTCCTGTGCTGGAGATAGACGGTGTCTGGAAAAGAGACTCAACACCTATTGGCCTATGGCTTGATGAGGTCTTTCCTGAAAAGCCACTATTGCCGCCCTCTTCCGATGCTCGGTCGAAAATTATGGAAATTGATAGCTGGGTAAGCGATCGTTTCATGGCTGGAATTTTTCGCGGTGCGATTGCGGCTCCCGACAATCTTGCCTTTCGCTTTCGCGCATGGCGATTGGCGGCACTGGTCAGCGGACATGCTCCTTTACCGGAACATATCCGCCATCAATGGCCTATGATATTGAAAAACGCGCCATTCATTAAAGAGCTGGCCAAGAATTTTGATATGTCGATTAGCCAGCAAGAGTTTCAAATGGGCTTGGTTGGTGAAATGCTGGTACATCTTGGTGCCGGGCCATTTTTTGGCGAGCAAGAGACACCTGGACTGGTTGATCTCTCGCTCTTTCCACAGATAGTTTTCGGTTATATGGCTGGCTTGGAAGAGGAATTGACTGCGGCCCAAGTCCCGCCACTCAAACAATGGCTATCCAGCATGGCCGCCATAATGCCGGACAACCCTATTCTTGTGCGCGACGATATGCTGGTTCAATCTTTGCAGGATGCCCGGCTGTAAAAGGTTGAACTAGGCGTTTCTCAAAGCTCCAGCTACGATCTTGTGCACTTTTGAATGAAGTTGATCGTTAGCCGCCAAAATCTGCCGTTTCTCCATGGCATTGGACGTTCCGCGATAATCCGTCACAAAGCCGCGCGCTTCACGGACCAGCAAAATCCCGGCGGCAACGTCCCAACTGTTTAGTCCGCTTTCCCAGAAACAATCATAGCGGCCAGCAGCCAACCAAGCCAAATCAAGCGCGGCAGATCCATAGCGTCTGATCCCAGCTACCTCCGGCCCGATCGCACCGAAAATACGCGACCATTCAGCAAAGTCTCCATGGCCCATAAAAGGGATGCCAGTGGCAACCAATGCTTCATCAAGACGATTGCGAGCAGAGACTTGCAATTTACGGTCGCCAAGCCAAGCACCTTGCCCTTTTTCAGCCCAATAGCTTTCATCTGTCAGCGGTTGATAGATAAGGCCTGCAGTAACTTCACCCCAGCCCGAACCATCAAGCTTCGGCTGTTGCACAGCGATAGAGATAGCGAAATGGGGAATGCCGTGCAGAAAGTTGGATGTTCCGTCCAACGGATCAATAATCCAGCGCGGCTTATCAGGGTCACCTTCAATAGTGCCGCCCTCTTCCAGAACAAAACCCCAATCAGGTCTTACGGCCAGTAATTCATCATATAATGTCCGCTCGGCGCGCATATCAGCTTTTGAAACAAAGTCCGCAGGGCCTTTTTTGGAAACCTGCAAATGCTCCACTTCGCCGAAGTCACGGCGCAAGCGCGTTCCCGCTTTACGAGCGGCGCGTTCCATCACGCGCATAAGACCAGATAATAATGGCATTAGCGGCCAGGTGTTTCAGCTTGTGGCTGCGCAGGAGCCGGAGGGTTCGCCGATGCATTTGCGGGGGGCTTTGCAAGCTCTTCGGCTGTCACGCCGCATATCGCAGTGGCGACCCTGAAAAGGTGCACATTGTTATCAAATGACAGTTCTGGATTATCTTTAAAGGTGGTTTGGACGCCAGAGTTTAATTGCTGAAGCGAGTTATAAAACATGCAGTCAAACAATTTGGCCTTTGTCACTTCATTGACATTGGTGTTTGAGAAAGCGGCATTCATAATCGATAGCAAACGTATCGCTTGTTGAAATTCCGCTGGATCAACAGGTTGCTGCGGAGCCGCAGGAACTGTTGTCGCTGGTGGAGTTACGGTTGTATCCTGAGCAATGACAGTGGTGGGAATGGCTATCAGGGCAAGTGCACACCCCATTAAAGCGACTTTTTTAAAAGGTTTCTTTGTCATTCGTTTAGCCCGCCTTACCAACATAGGTGCGTTCATAAACATCAACCAGGATACGCGTGCCGCTACCAATATGCGGCGGCACCATGATGCGCACGCCATTGTCGAGAACTGCCGGTTTATAGCTTGATGACGCTGTTTGACCTTTTACAACAGCGTCGGCTTCTACGATCTCTGCTTCAACTTGCTCGGGTAACTGCACGGAAATCGGTTTTTCTTCATATAATTCCAACATAACCTGCATACCGTCCTGCAAAAATGCTGCAGCATCTCCCAAAAGGTCAATGGGTAGGTTAATTTGCTCATAGCTTTCCTGATCCATGAAGATCAGCATATCGCCATCAGCATAAAGATATTGGAAATCTTTGGTATCAAGCCGTACTTTTTCGACCGTATCGGCCGAGCGAAAGCGGACATTGGTTTTGCGACCATCCATTAGGTTCTTCATTTCAACCTGCATATATGCCCCGCCTTTGCCAGGTTGGGTATGCTGGATCTTGGCCACTTTCCAAAGGCCATTCTCATATTCCAAAATATTGCCAGGGCGAATATCAACACCGCTTATTTTCATAATATATGCTTTCCGCTTTATGTTGCCCTGATGGTCAAAACGGGCCTGATGCGCGTCTATACACGGTCGATGGCTAAGGCAAGGCCTAGTGCAAGGAAACCGCTATAGAGATAAATGCTGATCAAACCAAAGTTGAAGAACACAATGTTAGATTTTGTAAAATTATGTCCGTTTAATGCAATCAGAGACAAAGTTTCGGTGCTATCAGGTCACCATAATCATTTGACAGAGCAGTTTGAGGGAAAAACCATGTTGTCGAAAATATATGGATGTCATAGCGATTTGGCAGAGCATTACATCATTAGCACTTCTGATAATCTCACTGTTCGGCCGCCCTATGCATTAGCCGCAGGCTATTTTGGATGCATGGTCTCCAGCACGCCCGAACGCAAAGACAGTTCGAACAAATGGAAGCTGATTACCAAGGAAGTTAAGGGTTTTCAGGCACGTTATATAAGTTCAATCAGTCAAGCCAAGGCTGCTTAAACCTCTGCATCTTTGGATAAGCGATTGGCAATTACCTCAACCGCCTTTGCAGGGCCGTCTTTTGCATTCCAAATAGCGCCACTAATAGCTATAAAATCAGCACCAGCCTCAATTATCGGTCCGGCATTATCTGCAGTAATGCCGCCTATGGCCACGCTGGGGATCTCCAACATAGCAGACCACCAGCGCAGCAATTCAAGATCGGCAATATAAGGCGTATCTTTTGTGCTGCTGGGATAAAAAGCACCAAAGGCCACATAATCGGCGCCTGCCTCGCCGGCTTCTAAGGCAAAGTGACGGCTGTCATGACATGTCACACCAATTTGAACATCTTTGCCCAATTCCTGACGTGCTTCGCGTACATCACCATCGCCCTGCCCCAAATGCACGCCATCTGCGCCCAGCCTTTTGGCGAGTGCAACATCGTCATTTACGACAAAGGCCACATCATATTTGGCGCAAATTTCCTGCAAAGGTGCGGCAAGTCGCGCAGCTTCATGCTGATCTTTGCCCTTCACACGAAACTGGAATGCCGCGACATGCTTTGCAGACAAAGCAGCTTCTAATCTTTGCGGAAAGTCACCATCAACATCGAGCGGTGATATTAGGTAGAGTTGGCAGCCTGTTGTCATAGATGATTAACAGTTCGATGCTGCGTAAATCTGGTCAATCGCTTCGGCCAAAGCTGCATCGAATGTTTCATCGTCCATCTGTTGACGTAAATCTTCAAGCAAAGCGCGTGAGAAGCTGGCAATCATGCCTGGATTTTGCGCCAGCTGTTCACACGCGTCCTGGCGTGAAAAACCACCTGAAAGCGCGACCATGCGGGAAACTTTGGGGTGCTTTGCGAGATCATTGTAGAGCCCGGCTTGCTCTGGGATAGAAAGTTTCAGCATCACTTTGCGATCTGCGTCCTGCTTATCCAGTTCAGCCATGATAGCGTCGCGCAAAAGGCTGTCGCATGCGCCTCTCGTGTCGCTTTTGATATTCACTTCAGGTTCGATAATCGGCATCAATCCATGGTCAATAATCTGGTTTGCAACAGCAAATTGCTGTTCAACAATAGCTGTCATTCCGCTTTGTGAAGCCGAATTGATGACCGAGCGCATTTTGGTTCCAAAGACACCGCGAGAATTGCCACGCTCCAACAAAGCATCGAGTTCGGGCATTGGCTTCATCATTTGCACGCCGTCGCTTTCATCCTCCAAGCCTTTATCGACTTTCAAAAAAGGTACGATGCCGCGCTCCCACAATAAAGCAGGAACTTCCTTACCATTTGCTTCGCCGTCCATGGTACGCTCAAACAAAATAGCGCCAAGAACCTTATCGCCATTGAAGCTCGGCGATGTGATAATACGACTACGCATCTCATGGATCAGTGCAAACATTTCATCATCATTGCTATAGGCATCGCTTTCAATACCAAAGCCTTTAAGCGCACGAGGTGTGGACCCACCACTCTGATCGAGTGCAGCAATAAAACCTGATCCATTTTCGATTTTGTCCAGCATTTCTGGTGTGTACATTGTTATATACCTCTATTTGGCTGTGGTTTTTGCAATAAGTGTTCTAATGTCGGGCCAGCTGATCCGGTAGTGCGGGACTGCAATACCCGATAATGGTTTATCTTCGGTTGCTGTGATAACTCCGCCCAAAGCAAGGTAGAGCTTTTCCGCCCTTTCATTACCTATGACGACATGCAGGTCGATTGCTTTACAACCATTTTCCGCGCCCTGCTTAGCAATCTCTCCCATTAGCCTACGCCCTAGGCCATGAGAACGGAAAGCCTCCACCACATGGAGATTATCCAGATATAATGGTTCTGCATGCCAGGCAGCAGCAAAACCAATTATTTTGTCATTATCTTCGGCAACCAGAACAATGTCATCATCATTAATCTGTCTGCCCTGCCAATATTCCCGCATTTGTTGCGGCAAGTCATTATCCAGAAAATCCACTGGCATTTGGTAGCGGTAACTTTGTTGCCAGTTTAGAGTGTGAATATCGGCAATGGCCATTCGGTCGCCCGGTTGGATTGCCCGAATAATCATTCTTGCAGGGCCGTTATCCCTGGAAGGTCCTTGCCTTCCATCCATTCGAGAAAAGCGCCGCCAGCAGTAGAGACAAAGGTAAAATCATCAGCAGCATTGGCGTGGTTCAATGCAGCGACGGTGTCACCACCGCCAGCAACGCTCACCAACTGCCCTTCTTTGGCCAATGCTGCCGCAGTTTGTGCCAGCGCGACAGTAGCGCGGTCAAAAGGCGGAATTTCAAATGCGCCTAATGGACCATTCCAAACCAATGTGCGGCATGTTTTCAGTACATCGGAAAGCGCCTCAACCGCAGCTTCGCCAATATCCAATATCATCTCATTGGCACCCACTTCGTGAACATTCACGGTTTTGCTAGGGGCATTTGCGGCAAATTCTTCTGCGACAACAACATCATAAGGCAGATGTACCGTACAAGAGGCTGTATCCGCAGCTTCCAATATTGCATTGGCTGTATCAGCAAGATCATGCTCACAAAGTGATTTGCCAACATCAACGCCTCTCGCAGCCAGAAATGTGTTGGCCATCCCGCCACCGATAATCAGATGGTCAACCTTTGTGACCAGATGCTGTAATACATCAAGTTTGGAAGACACTTTTGCGCCGCCAACAACAGCCGCGACGGGATGCTGGGGTGAGCCCAAGGCCTTATCCAGCGCATTCAGTTCTGCTTCCATTGCGCGGCCGGCATAGGCTGGCAGATAGTGCGTAAGCCCTTCAGTCGTGACATGAGCGCGATGGGCCGCAGAGAAGGCATCATTGACATAAGCATCGGCAAAACCAGCCAGCATCTTTGCCATCGCAGGATCATTAGCCTCTTCACCAGCGGCAAAACGGCTATTTTCAACAACCGTTACACTGCCATCGGCTAATGCCGCAATCGCATCAGTGCCAGGGCGCTGCATAAAGCCGACATTGCGGCCCAAAACAGCCTGCAGTGCAGGGACAACAGGCTCTAGCGAATATGCCATGTCGACCTTGCCCTTGGGGCGGCCAAAATGTGCCAACAACAGGACTTTTGCTCCATTGTCAGACAATTCACTGATGGTCGGAACAGTTGAACGCAATCGCGTATCATCTGTTACTTTGCCTTCCGCCATAGGTACATTGAGATCAACGCGGACAAAGACGGTCTTACCCGCAATATTGCCCATATCGTCCAGTGTTTTGAACCCGCGTCCCATGATGTTCCTGTCTTTACAATTTCGCTAAAATTATTGTTGCCGCGCTAGACAAAGCTAACCTTAGATCAGACCAGCCATTACCTTTGCTGTATCAATCATGCGGTTGGAAAAACCCCATTCATTGTCATACCAGCTAACAACGCGCACCAATTTGCCGTCCATCACACTAGTTTCCAAGCTATCGACTGATGAGCTCGCCGCTTGATGATTAAAATCACTTGATACCAATGGCTTGTCTTCAAAGACCAGCACGCCTTTCATCGAGCCTTCTGCAGCAGCTTTCAGTGCGTTGTTGATTTCTTCAGCACTTGTTTCACGCAGCGGTGTGAAAACAAGGTCAACCAGACTCACATTGGGTGTCGGCACACGCACAGACGAGCCATCAAGCTTGCCATTAAGTTCTGGCAGAACCAGACCAACAGCGCGCGCTGCGCCCGTTGTAGTGGGTATAATATTGGCAGCACCGGCACGAGCACGGCGCATATCGCTGTGCATTTGGTCCAGCATACGTTGGTCATTGGTATAGCTGTGAATGGTGGTCATAAAGCCGCGCTCAATGCCAACAGCATCATTCAGCACCTTGGCAACCGGCGCCAAGCAGTTTGTTGTACAGCTAGCATTGGATACAATGGCATCATCCGCCGTCAAAATGTCATGGTTCACGCCATAAACGACCGTTTTCAGATCGCCTTTTGCAGGCGCGGAAATAAGAACGCGTTTTGCACCAGCGTCAATATGCGGCTGAGATGCGTCTTTTGATTGAAAAAAGCCTGTACATTCCAAGACGATATCCACGCCCATTGCACCATGTGGCAGATTGCCAGGT
Organism: uncultured Sphingomonadaceae bacterium; assembly: GCA_947503245.1. GTDB lineage: Bacteria > Pseudomonadota > Alphaproteobacteria > Sphingomonadales > Sphingomonadaceae > Alterisphingorhabdus. Next base: position 1,871,165 of record CANNCV010000001.1, on the reverse strand, counting down.
TCGCGCTCAGACGTGACAGCAATGCGCTTGCCATCAACAATGATTGCATCGCCTTCAGCAGTGACATCACCATTAAAACGTCCATGAATAGAATCATACGCAAATAGCAAAGCATTAGCCTTCGCATCGGCAAGATCGTTGATGGCGACCAGGTCAAGCCCGCAATCGGGACGCTCCAAAATCGCGCGAGCGACCAATCGTCCAATGCGTCCAAAACCGTTAATTGCTACTTTGGTTGTCATGTGATTCTCCTAAATTCGAACGGGCTTTCCCATTCCAAGAATTAAATGTCTTCGCGAATTTTGTTGGCAATAGCTTCAGCGGTCAAACCGAAATGCTCAAACAAGTCAGATGCTGGAGCGGAGGCGCCAAAGCTATCAATGCCGAAACTTAGCCCGTCACTGCCAATATAGCGTTCCCATCCCAATGTTACGCCAGCTTCGATAGAAACTTTACGCACATCTTTGGGCAGAATTTCATCGCGATATTCGGCGCTTTGTTCGTCAAAATGCCGCCAGCTTGGCATAGACACTACGTCACAGCCGATAGTATTTTGTTCTAGCAATTCAGCAGTTTCAAGCGCAAGAGCTACTTCAGAGCCGGTTGCGACAATAACCAATTGCCGCGCATGACCAGCAACTTTGACGCGGTAAGCACCTTTTTCACAGCGATTTTCTTCGCTCGGTTCCAAACGGAATTGCGGCAAACCCTGACGGGTTAGCGCCAATATGCTCGGTCCGTCATTTTTGCGCAGTGCCATGTCCCAGCATTCCGCTGTCTCTACTGCATCAGCAGGACGCAGAACATCAACACCGGGCATCATGCGCAAGCTCATTACATGTTCTACCGGCTGGTGGGTCGGTCCATCTTCACCAAGGCCAATACTGTCATGCGTCATAACATAGACAACGCGTTGATGTTGAATAGCCGATAAGCGGATTGCGGCACGGCAATAATCGGTAAAGACCAAGAATGTACCGCCATAAGGTATAACACCGCCATGCAGCGCCATGCCGTTCATAGCCGCTGCCATGCCAAATTCACGAATACCGTAATTCACATAACGGCCACCCAGATTGTCACTGGTCAGATTGTCCAATGCTCCGGTCTTGGTGTTGTTAGAACCTGTCAAATCGGCTGAACCGCCAATTGTCTCTGGCAGATGGGTGTTGATGGCTGTCAGGGCCAGCTCTGATGCTTTGCGGGTTGCCACTTTTTGCGGCTGGCTAATCAAACCATCAATGTGGCGGCGCAGACCATAGCGCTCTGGTAATTCACCCGCCATGCGGCGCAAGAATTCATCTTTTTCCGAATGACCATCGAGCCGTTCCTGCCACGCCATATAGTCGCCATTGCCGCGTGCACCGGCTGTTTTCCATTGCTCAGCAATATCATCCGGCACCACAAATGGAGCGTGTTGCCAATCCAGTGCAGCCCGTGCAGCAGATATTTCCTTCTCACCTAAAGGAGCACCATGGGTTGCGGATGTGCCCTGCTTATTAGGTGAACCTTTACCGATAATGGTTGCACAGGCGATCAGCGATGGGCGCGGGTCAGCTTTTGCTTCCGCCATAGCTTTACGGATATCGTCAAAATCATGTCCGTCACAGCTTACCACATGCCAGCCTGTAGCAGCATAGCGCGCGAGAATGTCTTCACTGGTTGAGAGGTCCGTAGCGCCGTCAATGGTGATTTTGTTGTCATCCCAAAGGACGTTCAAGCGGCCAAGGCCCAGATGACCTGCAATGCCGATAGCTTCGTGATTGATACCTTCCATCAAGCAACCGTCACCGGCTATGACCCAGCAATGGTGATCTACAATATCATCACCAAAATGCGCATTAAGGTGCCGTTCGGCAATGGCCATGCCGACTGCCATAGCAAGCCCCTGCCCTAATGGCCCTGTAGTTGATTCAACGCCAGCAAGTTCAAAATTCTCTGGGTGCCCGGCACAAGGACTGCCCAATTGACGGAAATTACGAATATCCTCAATTGTAGGGCTGGCATATCCGGTAAGGTGCAGCAATGCATAGATCAGCATCGAACCATGGCCAGCGGACAGAACAAATCGGTCCCGATCGGCCCAATCTGGGTTCTGCGGGTCATATTTCAGATATTCCTGAAACAGCACCGTTGCGACATCCGCCATACCCATGGGCATGCCCGGATGACCTGAATTGGCTTTCTCTACGGCATCCATAGACAATGCCCGAATGGCATTTGCCGCTTGCGTCAGCTCTTCTGAAGTCGGCTTATCTACTATCTGATTGGCATTCATAGTTTATTTTCTCTCGGCAAAGACCGCAATGCATTGATTCGAAATATACCAAGCTCCTTTGAAAGGCTCAGCGTCCAGCGTCAAGTTATCAACCCCTTATTCTTAGCCAATATTGGGCATTTTTTGCAGAACATTGGACTCGGCTCATATTTTGATTATGAGAATGGATATGGGACAAGATGATCTGATACTGGTTATCGGCAGAATGGAACGTGCCATCAGCCGATTGGAAAATAGTCTGGCAGGCGCATCCGTGCCGAAACAGGAGCATCCTTTGTTCGCGGATTATGATCGTCTGCGCAAGGCCGCGGAAGATGCTATTGCCCGCATAGATATGATGACAAATGCTGGTGATAAGCAAAATGGCTAATATTACGCTGCATATTGCCGGTAGAAATTACCCTATCACTTGCGGAGATGGCGAAGAAGATCACGCCTTTGCCCTCGCAAAATCTCTCGATGTGAAGATCAGTGAAGCGACAAATGGGCAATCCGTCACAGAAATTAGAGGGTTGCTATTTGGTGGTTTGTTGTTGGCTGATGCCTTGCTGGAGGCTGAAGCTGATATCAAGAAAAGTGAAAAAGCTCTCACGAAAGCAGTGAAAGCTGTCAAAGACAGCGAACAAAAACTGGCCGAGAGTAAGTCTGCTGACACTCAGGTTGAAACTGCAGCCACTAATCCAAGTGAAGCCGTTTCAGCAGCTGAACCAGATCTTATGGGCAATGTTGTAAACGATGCGATGATTGCGAATGCTGTCAAAGCGCTGGATAAGCTTGCAGCGCGCATTGAAGATATGGCCGATCGGATAGAAAGCACGTCCTAATCTCGCAAATATCAGTATCCCCCTTGCTTAAACTGCCTTTTCAAGCGCTTGGGAGATGTCCTCCAAAAGGTCATCCACATGCTCCAGTCCTATAGCGAATCTAACCAAATTGTCGCCCAATCCGGCTGTTTTTCGCGCTTCGGGTGCCATGCCAGCATGCGTCATTGACGCAGGCAGACATACCAAGCTTTCAAAGCCACCTAATGACTCAGCAATGGTAAAAATCTTCAAATTTTCCAGCAGTGCATAGACATCAACATCATCAGCAAATTCTGCGCTGAACAATGCTCCAAAGCCCTTTTGCTGTCTTTTGGCAATGTCATGCCCTTTATGACTGGTCAGGCCAGGATAGAATATCTGCTTAACCCTATTATCTGACGCCAGTCTCTCAACAAGAGCACCAGCGCTGGATTGCTGTTGTAACAATCTCGCTGATAAGCTGCGTGCACCACGCATAGTCAGAAACGCATCAAATGCAGCGCCAGTGACACCTGTGCAATTTGCCCACCATTGCAGCTCCTCACCCAGTTCAGCATCGCGCGCCAAAACTGCACCGCCTACAACATCACTATGTCCGTTAATGTATTTGGTGGTTGAATGAATAACAATATCACAGCCTAGATTGAGAGGCTGCTGAAGTATTGGTGACAAAAATGTATTGTCTGCCACAACCAGAGCGCCGCATTTGCGGGCTCTGTTAACAATATCTGCAATATCTGTCACACGCAGCAATGGATTGCTGGGCGTTTCTATTATTACCATTTTCGGTGAACGCGCAAAAACAGCATCCAGTGCAGCTGCATCGGTCTGGTCGACGAAAACCATATCGCAATGGCCTTGTTTATGTCTCGCCGTGTATAGGCGATGCGTACCGCCATAACAATCATGCGGCGCGACGACCAGATCGCCAGGCTTAACCAGGTTGAGCACCAGATTAAGCGCTGCCATGCCGGACGATACTACAACGCCTTTTGCTGCACCTTCAAGTTCCGCAAGCATCCGTTCCAAAGCATCCCGGCTGGGATTGGTCCGCCGGGAATAGTCATGCAAAGGCTTCTCTCGCGGATTGTCCCAAGCATAGTTGACTGCCATATAGATTGGCAATGATATGGCGCCGTGGTTGCTATCTTCACCCACCGAGGCGGTAGCGCAGATTGTTTCCGACTGTACCAAATTGGATTTTTTCACCAATTTTTTATCCTCAGGCATTAATAACCTTCCGCCAGATGATCGGCCAATATTGCGCCGATAGAGTCTATCTCTTTCAAAAAGGCATCATGGCCATAGAGCGATGAAATTTCACGATATTCACTCTGACCAGCAAGCGCTGATTGCAATGTCTGCATATCTTTCGGAAACACCAAATGGTCGCTGTCCGAGGCTATAAGTAAGACAGGCGTGGTGATAGTGGCAGGGTCAACTCTGTGTCTGTCAATAGAGTCCGATAAAGCCATATAGCAATGCAGTGACATAGCGCATTGCTTGCCACGCGCGATAAGATAATCGCAAACGTCATAACTATCGCCATTATTGGGCCCAACTGTTCCAGAAAATCGTTGGTCAAATTCTTCCGCGCTACGATAGCTGATCATCGCCAATTGCCGGGCCAATGCCACGCCCTCTTCGGGTTTGTCACAGCTATCAGCAAGCGCCAATATACGCCGCTGAACACCGCGCTGGGCTATAGCGGCAGGATGTGATCTATCAGCTGCGGAAATTACACAAAGCCGGCCCACACGCTCTGGAAACAAGCTGGCAAAAGCCAAAGCGACCATGCCACCATAAGAGGAACCAATAAAGCTATCGAGCCGCTCTACCCCCGTTGAAGATAAGGCATAGGCCAATGCGCGTGCCTGATCATGTGTGGTAATGGTTATGGTATCAGTGTCATTGCCGGGCAGAAAATCAAAGCCGATGACACAATAGCTGTGCAAATCTACCGGAGCAGAATAGCCAACAAAATCACGCCACCAACCCTTTTCAGCCAATGCATCACCTGATCCCGGTCCATCAGCAACTATTCGTGTTGCTGAGATACCGCCAAGACATAGGACTTTAGGGCCATTGGGGTTTCCATGAAAACGTAATTTCACATGACGGGTATTGAGCGTATCACCGCTCTCAAGTTCAAAATGCGCGGGCAGGACAATGGTGACATCGCCATTTGTATCTTTGCGCTGTGCTGCCTGCGGTTCAGAGCTGAAAGTTTCTAGAGCCATTGCCATTATCATTGCCTGTCATCGTTGTACTTACACAACCCAGCAAAAAATCCTGACAAGACCATCGGTAAACGGACACCAAATGCCGCTCCGACTCATCTTCCGATATGCAATATATCGCAGGATTTAGCACCTTTCCAAAAACTGGTCAGTCTTTGGCGGTTGCCCCAGCGTCTAAGGGCCTATCCCTCGGCTGGTCTTGATGAGTTATCAATGCCGTTAAATACGCCCGAGGCTTTCTTGTCAAGAAAATCTGCACACATCAGCAACATTGGTGCAGAAAACTGATAATGTTAAAAGGTAAAGCATATCAGGGCTTGAGCAACGCCTTCGCAGTGCATAGATAGATTGTGGCAGTTCTGCAGCGCACGAGCTGATGAGAACATCCCTGAGGCGATACATCTTTCCAAGGGAGCTGTCCCTGCCCGGACCCTGGTCCGGAACATATGGCACCCACCTGACGTTTTGGCGTCAGAGGATATTCCGGAAAACGACGCACGCGGTTCTGCCACTTTTTCCCGCCGCTTTGATGGAAGGCAATTTTCCCATGTCCAATATTCCGTCAAAGCCTGCGCTGCGGCGCATATTGCGACAAGAGCGAAAGAACTTTGTCGCCAATCTCCCTCTTTTTGCCTTGGAACGCAGTTTTTCTGCGATTCCGTCGATGATTAAGGATCATCTGGCGGAGGCAAAATGTATTGGGCTTTATGCGCCCTATGGTGATGAGGCCCCTGCCCTGCGCTATGCAAAGTTGCTCAAAAAAGAGGATATTGCGACAGCATTGCCGACTGTTAATGGCAATGATCTGGTCTTTCGCCAATGGCAATTTGGTGACGATGTAAGTGCTGGCCCATTCGGCATCATGGAACCAGCAACTGAGCAGCCCATCATCGCGCCAGATATCTTGATCGTACCTTTGCTGGGATTTGATGCGAAGGGCTCGCGCCTCGGCCAAGGTGGCGGCTATTATGATCGTTATGTTGCCCGGCACCCTAATTGTGCAGTTATCGGTCTAGCTTGGTCCGTTCAGCAAGTTGCAGACATACCAACCGAACCACATGATCGCAAAATGCACGCCATTATAACCGAACAATCCGTGATATTTTTTGATGAAAATGGCTAACGCACTGCGTTGAAAGCAAGACAGGACAGAATATGAAGCCCACTATGCGCAAACCTGCTGGAATGATAGCTATTCTTCTGATTATAGCCATTTGGTCAGTCATCATCATCAATATAGCAGACTATATTTTAACGCTCCCCGTTATCGTGCAAGCGATATTCTTTCTTATCGCGGGTATTATATGGATTTTCCCTGTCCGCCCTATTCTTGTGTGGATGGAATTGGGGCGTTGGAAAATATGACACAAACGAAAAATCTCGATTTGATGCGTTGAGATTGGTTTGGTCACGCCCGAAGGCCATAGCATAGCGATATTGATGCTATGCGACGAGAGCTTCAAAAACGGCATAAAGTGCAGAGACTACGCGATGCCCTGCAAACATTTGCAATTGTCATAGATAACTATGGCGATACATACTACTGATTTTTGAAGCTCTCGAAAAAAATTAGAGAAAGAACACACTAAATCTGAAGCTTTAAGTTGATATATAGGCCGAATACTCGTAGTCAACTCAGACTTAAAGCAAAGTAACGTAGTTCGTCTAGATAACTCTTAGAAATCAGGTAAGTAACACAACCAATGCGAATTTAGATTTATGCGCTTTGCGACCGTTTTGGGGCAAGGAAAGGACGTCCAGCTCAAAATCTGCTAGCTGGTAGAATAATCGCCATACATCGATGAGGCATTTGTGCAAAAACTCTCAGCTATAATGGGCCTATCGGCAATTGCGCTTTTCTTGGTCAGTCTTGTTTCCTTCGGAGGTCTGACGCCTGGCTTCGATTTCGTAAATGACGCTATCAGCCTGCTTGGAGCTATCGGTCAGCCCTATGCGCGCGCATGGAATCTAATCGGTTTCGGATTGGTAGGGTGTCTGCTTTCAGGGTTTGGCGTCGTTTACGGCCTCTCGATCAAGGATCTTACCGTCAGTCTTTTGTTGGGACTTTTTGGATTGGCTTTTGCCTGCATATCTATACCTGTTCAACTTGATTATCCTGCAGCGCAGCAGACCCGCATACACATCGCAATTGTTTGTGTTTGCATGGGGTTTTGGTGCCTTAGTCTGGCGCGACTACAAGCAAAAAGCGCCATGAATAATACTCTGATAAAATATGCGACGGTGACTTCGATTGTGAGCATTGTTCTTTCCGGAATAGGCCAAGCCATAGACATTCTATCAATAGCTCACTTTCAACGACTTTTCTTCTGTGGGATATTTTTTTGGATTGCCAGTGTCTCGATATCGAATTTAAAGCGCCATAGGCGCTTATCTAATATTGGGATAGAAAAATGAATTGCTATTTATGGGCGACCTTTTCTGGGCGTTTTGAGTCGCTCACTTTATACATTTTAAGCTCTGGTCCTTTTGGAAATGGGTGCGCAATCTTGAGTAACTGGTCTCGTCGAGAGTCTAACGTCCCATTTTGACCGTATGCAGGGCGGTTGAGCTTATGACCCATCAAGTACTATCGCATATCATGATCGATGCCTGCTTGTAGCATACGGTCCTCGAACGCATGGTGGAACGAGTAGATAACATGATCCGTTGAAGGGAACAGATTCCTGAGCCTGAATGCTTTCATCAAGTTCTCTGATACCAACTCACCCTTGCCTCGATAATGTTCAAAACCGTTCGGAGACGCCTTCACCGCTTCAAGAACCATACCCACGAGGGGCACTTCTCGTTCTGAAGTAAAGGTCTTTAACTCACGGCCAACAGGTTTGATGGCGATATGTGGAACCTTATGATGCAATATAATTTGCTCAGTCGGTAAATTGCAAATCTCACTTAATCTCGCGCCTGTTTCGATTAGACCATAGATCATGCAACGAAGATCATCGTTCAATTCATCAAATAGACCCGGCACCAGAATTTTTTCGCGGACCCACTTAATCTCGAAAGGCGGTACTTTGGCCTTCTGGTTGGCCTTGAAAAATACCTTGCGGAAGGGATCAAGTCGATCTTCATCACCAATATGAGTGAAGTAGTCAACATACAGCTTTGACGATTAGCTGTATTGGGTTTTACGGGCTTGAGTTGCTCATCTCCCGGCATCATCCGCTCGATCCACCAGCTACGATATGAGTTCGCCATTTCACGGGTGATCTCAGAAATATCTACATCGCCACAAACCTCAATAAAGTTATTGATCGAAGTTCGCTTCGTCTTTTCCCATCAGTAACGCTGCTTTTCGGATTTTTGAGCAATCTCACTAAAGGCTATCTTATCAAGATAGATTTGAAACGCTTGTGAAACTGATACAGCGGGTTTTAACGACTCCTGTACACTACCCAGAAGTACTTCGTTCTCTGCCTTGTCAGGAACCACAGAGGGGGGTAGTGTTCGCTCTCAATGTTTCAATGCGCTCTAGCATATGATCCACATCGGTATCTTTATCAGGTTTTGCGCGAGAATCTTGGCTGGCTTGTAGGAAAAGCCGTTTGCGAGTGCTCGTTCTTGGGAAGCTTTATACCTATTCTGCTACACCTTAAACGTCGTCTCGCTCACACAGCCTTCATTGGACGCTCAAGAGCAAGTGCTGACCAGTATTCTCATCAGTAGCGGCGAGGTGGTCCCGCAGAGCAAGCGCCGTCTCTTTGGATTTAGTATGAAGAGTATAACGTAGTCTCGTGCGCGCATCGGCATGAGCAAAGCCACTGGGGACGCGTCTTTGGTAATATCAAATGCCATCGCGTTCCGTGAGAAACCCATCTATTTTGGGGTGCCTCTTCACGTGTCCTTCCATCAATTATGATGGTAATTGTACCCATTTTGTCCGCAATTACGACCCCACATTTGCGCAAATAATCGTACCGCCTCAGGCGATCGGTTAATTTAATCCATAATAACAATGGCTTACTTTACTTGCCACTGCAAAAAATGGCGCGAGTGACGGGACTTGAACCCGCGACCTCCGGCGTGACAGGCCGGCGCTCTAACCAACTGAGCTACACCCGCATATTTTGACAGTGTCAAATGCTGGAGCGGCGCAGTTAGATGACCACCGCCATAGTGTCAACTCCTCCTATCCATATTTCGATCAAATATTTCATTATTTTGGCTTTTGCGAAATCTAAAGCTGTCAAGATGAGAGCCTTTGGCAGGTTTAGTGCCTTCTTAAACAAATGCTGCTGCTTTACATCTAGTGACAGCTATTGCCACAAAATTAACCAAAAATACATGGTTCGGCAATCATATTTATCGTTATCTATCATATAGTTAAATAGCATTTTGCTTTGCACAGATAAGCGCCTCTCTGTTAACCGTTTTTTGTGATTTCTCTGACATAACCCGCACTATCGAAATGAAAGCGGATTATTTTTATGTTTAAATCACAATTCTCCACCGGTTGTTTGCGTCTAAGCGCAATATCGATTTTTGCCCTTGCAATGACGACCAGTCATACTGCTCTGGCTGCTGGCACACGTGCCGGTACACCGATCGACAACACTGCGACGGCAAGCTTTGACGGACCAGATGGTCGGGTTGAACTGCCCTCTAATACTGTTTCCATAACTGTAGACGAGCTTCTGGATGTGACGGTTGATTCTTCCGATCCGGGCGATGTCGCGACTTCACCTGATGCAGATGACGAAGTTCTGACATATTTGGTGACCAACACCGGTAACGGATCAGAAGCATTTACGCTAACCGCAGACACTGCGCGTCCTGGTGATGATTTTGACACTGCGCTGGTACAAATCGTGCTCGATACCAATGGTAATGGCGTATATGATCCCGGCGAAGATGAGATTTATGTCGCTGGTGTGAATGATCCAGTTCTTGAACCAGACGCCAATATCACCGTTTTCATTATTAACAATATTCCTGCCGATGCCGAAGATGGTCAACGTGCAGAGGTCTCGCTTACTGCTGAGGCAGTGACCGGAACTGGCGCCCCAGGCACTGTATTCGATGGTCAAGGCGATGGCGGCGGTGATGCTGTTGTCGGTACGACTGGTGCTGATGATGATGACAGTGGTTTCTTCATCATTCAAGCCGCCTCTATCGCATTGGTAAAAGAAGCCACTGTTCTCGATCCTTTTGGCGGCACTTCTGCCGTTCCTGGATCGATCATCACATATTCGCTGATCGCCACCGTTACGGGTAGTGGCACACTTGAGAATGTTATCATCTCTGACCCTATCCCAGCGAACACAATTTACCAGACTGAGACAATTACATTGGAAGGTGCGTCATTAACCGATGCCGACACCGCTGATGATGCCGGTGCATTTGATGGAACCGCAATCTCTGTCGATCTTGGCGACGTTCCCGGCGGGCAGACACGCACCATAACCTTCCAAGTCGAAATTGATGACGAGGTGACCCCATGATCCGTAAATTTTTCACTATTTTAGCAGCCGTCAGCGCAATATTTTCCGCGCCTGCTCTGGCCAATGGCAATATCGCGCTTGAAAGCGAAATTTTTGTCGAACGCATTACCAAAACGGCAGGAAAGCCTGCTGTTGTTCTTGAAAGACCAACATCTTTGATCCCGGGTGACCGGCTTGTTTTTGTAGTCAGCTACAAAAACACCAGTCCGACACCGGCAACCGATGTTGTGATTACAAACCCGATTCCCGCTGCCGTAAGATTCCAGGAAACCCTGGATGGCAGCGAACAAGTTTCCGTTGATGGCGGAAAAAACTGGGCGCGATTGGAAGATTTGCGAATCGCCCTCGACGATGGGCGTTTTCGTCCCGCTTCACCAGCAGATGTCACGCACATTCGCTGGGTCATTTTAGAAGATATTACAAATGGTGATGAAGGGAAATTAACGTTTCGTGGCGTAGTTAAATAGTCACACCGCACAACATCCAAGCGGAATACTTTGGATTAATTGAAGAAGAATGGAGACCAGAAATGAATAGTAGAAAGCAGTTTCTTGTAGCTGCTTCGGCATTCGCATTATCGATTGGCGCAGCCAATCCAGCGTTTGCACAAGCGACTACAGTCCCCAACACAACGTTGGCGGGCACAGATATCGATAACACCGTAACGGTTAATTACCAGGTTGGCGGCGTTGATCAGACGGAAGAGACAGCCTCTGATACCTTTCAAGTTGACCGTGTGATCAACTTGACGGTTGCTGCATCTGATAATGCAACAACATCAGTATCACCTGGACAAAATGACAGTGATACACCGCCACCGGTAACAACTTTTGTTGTAACCAACACGTCAAACGAAGTTCTCGACTTCCAGCTTGCAGTAGCAAACCAAGGCGGCGGTGCTGCTCCAAATGGCGGAACCGACAACTTTGACGTAGGTTCGCTGCAAATTTTCGTCGATGATGGCGACGGCATCTATAACCCTGCTGACGATACACAAACATTTATCGATGAGCTGGGCGTAGACGCGAACGTTACTGTATTTGTAATCGGTTCAATTCCTAACGCTCAGGTTAATGGTGATGTTGCAGCTGTAACATTGACAGCAACTGCGCGTGAAGGTGGTACAGTTGGCGGCACAGTTGGTGCAGCAATTACTGAAGATACCGGTGCAGACACAGACGGTGTTGAAACCGTATTCGCTGATGGTGCAGGTGATACCGACGCAAACCGCGATGGTTCATTCAGCGCTACCGACGATTACACCGTTCAAGCTGCTGATATTACCGTACGAAAAATCTCTACGGTTATCTCTGATCCAGTAAATGGCACGACTAACCCTAAAGCTATTCCAGGTGCGGTCGTAGAATATTGTATCGCAATCGGAAACGCGTCCGGCGTTGCCGATGCTTCAAGCATTACAATATCGGATCCGCTCTTGGCCAATATCACTTATGACTCGAGCTTCGGCAATCTGCTTAACGGCACGATTACCGGTGACATAGCAACAAGCTTTACTTGTAACGCCGATGGCGCCGCAGGTGGCAGCTTCGCAAGCAACACTGTTACGGGCACAATCCCAACAGTCGCTGCAGGCGATGCACGTACGCTCGTTTTCCGAGTTACTGTAGACTAAGGATGGCGGGGATCGTCGGGAAGGAGCCTCCTGACTGACGATCCCCACCCTTTGCCCCCATGAACATATTAACCACTCTTTTTAAACCCCTCGCTAGTGCGACTATAGGTTTGGCGGCCGCTTTGCTTTCTGCAAATGCGCATGCTCAAACCATTAGTAATACCGCATTTGTTGAATGGGATGGTTCTGAAGGACGCGTACAGCTTCCTTCGAACAGAGTGGATTTGGTCGTAGCGCCGCCCCCCCCGGACGCTCCGATTATTATTACAACTTTTCAGTTTGATGATCCTCCGGGTGGCGGCACCCAGATCAATTTGCCCGAGACCCAATGCCAAAGCAATAATGGCGTTGTTCCGATCACACTTGGCGGTGTGTTCTCAGGTCTTGAGACGGCACCTGCATCTTTAAGCCCCCGGACTGTGATCTCACCGAATGAACCGCTTGTTATTCTTATCAACTCACCGGCCCATAATCTGGACGCCAATGCGATTGATAGCTTTAACATTGTCCTGACCACTGAAGAAGGTGACCGTGAAACCATCTCTGTTACAGAGACTGGTGTTAACACGAGTGACTTTGTCGGGGTCATCAATACAGCATCCGTGCCTCCACAGCCTGTTCAAGGCAATTGTATCCTGTCGGTTGTTCCTGGCAGTGAGCTCAGCATCGATATTAGCGATGATGATGGCGGCGAACTATTAGGTGAGGTTAGCGTTGATATATTAATTGACCCATTTGGTTTGGTATTTGACAGTGCGGACGGCACTCCGGTTTCTGGTGCGCGCGTAACTCTGATCGACAATGCAACTGGTCAACCAGCAGAAGTTTTCGGTGACGACGGCGTTTCCGCCTTCCCGTCAACCATATTTACAGGATCAACAGTCACTGATGCCAGCGGCGCAGTCTATGTATTTGAGCCAGGTTTTTACCGCTTCCCATTTGCGCGTCCTGGTGACTATCGTATCATTGTAGAGCCCCCTGCTCCGTTCACATGGATTTCGAACGCCACACCTGAAGAAATCGCACTATTGCGCCGTCCAGATGGCGAAGCCTTCATCATTGCAGATGGTTCTTTTGGTGGCATCATAACCCTTGATGACCCTGCCCCTGTACGCATCGATATTCCTGTCGATCAACCAGGTGCACCGCTTGCTTTGACCAAAACAGTGTCAGCTGCCGTTGCGGAACCGGGTGATGCTTTGCAATATCGCATTATTGTACGCAACTCAGATTCGCGCCGTGATACGGGCCGTATCACCATCACAGATGACCTGCCATTTGCCCTGCGCTTAAGAGCAGACACCATCCGCTATAATGGCGATTTGGTTACCGCCGATATAGCGCCTGACGGTGGAAGCTTTTCGCTTGAAGTCCCTGCACTTCCTGCCGGCGGCAGTGGATTGCTGACCTATTTGACCGAGGTTCGCCCTGATGCATTACCTGGTGACATTGCCAACACAGCAACTGCAAGTGATACACGCGGCGCTGTCAGCGGCGTAGCTGAAGCCTTTACCCGCATTGCACGTGACGCCATTTCCGATCGCTTTACGATTATCGGCCGGGTTACCGATGGTGCCTGCACCGTTGACCCTCGCCAGGCAAACGGCATCGCTGGTGTACGTGTTATGCTACAAGACGGTCGCTTCGCGATTACCGATCAAGATGGTCGCTATCACTTTGAAGGCGTATTGCCAGGACTGCATGTGGTTCAAGTTGACCCATCAACCTTCCCTCTGGACCTTGCGCCGATGGATTGTGCACGCAATACACGCAGCGCGGGCAGTGATATTTCACGCTTTGTAGAAGGCCGTGGCGGCGCATTGAAGCGCGCAGACTTCCGTGCCCGCAAAGTTGCCCCACGTGACGCTCCTGCAGCTGTTGAAGCTGCGACCAAGCGCCCTGACATTCTTACCGACCAAGAAGCTGCTGGCAGCGATCGTGACTGGTTTGTAGGCGAAACCGCTGGTATTGGCTGGGTCTTCCCACAGGAAAACCACAATCCACGTGCCAAATCACTGCGCGTTGTTATCAAGCATATGGCCGGACAGACCGTTGAGTTGTTCGCCAATGGCAAAGCCGTCAACAATCTGACTTTTGAAGGCGCTCGTAAAAGCCCTGATGGTCGCTGGCGCATCAGCATATGGCGTGCAATTGAACTCGACCAAGGTTCAAATGTCCTGACCGCAAAAATTCTGAACCGTGGCGGTAATGTTGTCGAAGAACTCACCCGCACCGTGCATTATGCATCAGGTCCACTGAACGCAGAATTCTTGAAAGAGCGTTCGATACTGATTGCAGATGGTGTTACACGCCCAGTTATCGCTGTGCGCCTGACCGATCGCGATGGTAAGCCTATCCGTCATGACTCTGTTGGTGATTTCCAGGTTCCTGCACCCTATCAGCCCGCTATTGAGGTTGATGCACAACAGGCCAACCAATTATCAGGTCTTGAGCGTGCACGGCCGGTATGGCGTGTCGAAGGTGATGATGGCATCGCTTATGTAACACTGGCGCCAACCACTGCGTCAGGCACGGTCAGCGTGACCTTTAACTTCCAAGATGGCGAAACACAGCGCACACAACGCGTTGAAACGTGGCTCGATCCGGGCAACCGTCCTTGGACAGTTGTAGGCTTTGCAGCTGGTACCGTTGGCTTCAACACTCTGGACAGCCGTTTAGAGGCTCTGTCAGACGACGAAGACAGCATCAACCTTGATGGCCGTGTTGCGCTCTATGCAAAAGGCCGTGTGCAGGGCAAATGGTTGCTGACACTGGCTTATGATAGCAACAAAGAGAGCGATGAAACCGAATTTGGCGGTGTTATCGATCCACGTAGCTATTACACAATCTATGCGGACCGTTCAGAGCAACGCTTTGACGCTGCAAGCATTCGCCGCCTGTATCTGCGCCTTGAACGCCCGCAATTCTATGCTCTGTTTGGTGATTATGAGACTGGCTTGAACGAATCTCAGCTGTCCCGCTATCAGCGTTCTTTCAACGGTGTGAAAAGTGAATATCGCTCTGATCAGGTTTCAGCGACCGCATTCGCAGCCGATACGCCTTTCCGCTTCCGCCGCGAAGAACTGCAAGGCAATGGCCTGACTGGCCCTTATGCCCTGTCGTCGCGCGATGTCATCATCAACAGCGAACGCGTTTCTATCCAAATCCGTGACCGCTTCCAATCACAACGCATAGTCGAAGAGCGTCAACTGACACGCCATATTGATTATGATATTGATTATGTGACTGGCACCTTGCGCTTCCGTGAGCCTATTTTGAGCCGGATTAACCTTGATCCACAGTTCATCATCATCACCTATGAAGTTGATGGCATTGGTGAGCGTACATTAAATGCTGGCGGCCGTGTCAGCTGGCGCAGTGCAGACCAGAAATTGCAGATAGCGGCGAGTGCCATTCATGATGAAGGCGCTGATCAAACCACCAATCTTGGCGGTGTCGATATTCGCTATCAGCCAGATGTACAGACTGAGCTGCGTGCTGAATTCGCAATCTCTGATGGCGACAGCAATGCCAATAGCGGCATTGCAGACCCTGGCACAGCAACTGCATGGTTGGTTGAAGCTGAGCATCATGGTGCAAAACTCGATGTACTTGCTTATGTCCGTCGTCAGGCTGTGAATTTCGGCCTGGGTCAGCAAAATGGTGTTGAAGCCGGCACGCGCAAATTCGGTATCGATACACGCTATCGTCTCAACAAGCAGATTAACGTTGCTCTGGCTGCTTATCAGGAAGACTTCCTCTTTTCCGGTGCCCGTCGCCGTGCAGGTAGCGCCAGCATTGAGTATCGCGGTGATACACAATCTCTGCGTACCGGTCTGACCCATGCAGAAGATCGTTTGGCTGATGGCAGCGTCAACCGTTCGACACTGGTCAATATTGGTGGTGCAAAACGCTTCTTTGATAATAAGCTGGAAATTGATGCCTCAACCGAGTTTGCACTTGGTGGCAATAATGACAGTGCGGACTTCCCTGCCCGCCATCGTATCGGTGCTCGCTATGCTATCACGCCCGATATCAAAGTGATTGGCGGATATGAAATTGCTGACGGTGAAACGTTTGATGCACAAACAGCACGTGTTGGTTTCGAACTGTCACCATGGGCCGGCGCTCGTATCCTGACCACTGCCAATCAGCAGTCGATCGAAGAATTTGGACCACGCACCTTCGCGTCACTTGGTTTCGCTCAATCTTTGAAACTGGATGACAATTGGACAGTCGATTTCTCTTTGGATGCCAATCAGACATTAAATGGTGCTATCCAAACCGAAGACGTACTCAATCCTTTGCAGCCTGTTGCATCGGGCGGCTTCCTCGCTACCACCGGCGCGATCAGCGAAGACTTTATCGCGCTGACCGCAGGGGCAACCTATCGCAAGGATGATTGGAGCTGGGCTAGCCGTGCAGAATATCGCTTTGGTGAGCTGGGTGACCGTTATGGAATTAACACCGCTGCGCTGAAGCAAATTGGTAATGGCAGCTCGCTTGCTGGACTGTTCAGCTACTTCACAGCTGAAACCAATGGCGGTGTTGAAACCACGAATATTGAAGGCGAGCTTAGCTGGGCACACCGTCCTGATGATAGCCGCTGGTCATTCCTGAACCGCCTTGAATATCGTGAAGACAGTGTTCGTAACGCTATCGCTGGCGAAGCTGGCCCCATTGGCGGCGCATTGTTGACGGTAAGCGGTGATGTTACTTCACGCCGGGTCATTAACAGCCTGAGTGTAAACTACACACCAATCCATGAGAATGACGATCGCCGTGTCGATGACGGCCTGCGTTTCTGGGAACGTGGTGAGTACAGCCTCTTCTGGGGTACACGTTATGTCTTTGACCGCTTTGGCCTGGACGATATCGAAGGCTGGACCAATGTTGTTGGCGCGGATATCCGTTTCGATGTTAATGACACAGTTTCGGTTGGCGGCGCTGGCACAGTAAGAATTGGTAATAATGCTGACAGCATTGCCTATGCAGGGGGCCCGACTGTTGGACTGGCACCTTTTAAGAACAGCAATGTCATTATCGGCTATAACTTTGTAGGCTTTGAAGATCGTGATTTTGAACAGGCACGCTACACACGCAGCGGCCCATTCATAACCTTCCGCCTGAAGTTTGACCAACAAAGCATTGGTCAATTGGTTGGCCGCTAAAGATTATCAAAACTGATAATTGCGCCGCAGAATATCAGTCTGCAAAAATGAAAACCGGTGTCTCAATTTTGCGTTTGAGATCTTGAACAAAGCTGGCGGCATCATAACCATCCACGACGCGGTGATCGCAGGATATCGAGATGTTCATCATCTTGGCGATCACGACTGTATCATTTTCAACAATGGGTCGCTCGACAATTTTGTTAGGCCCAATAATCGCCACTTCAGGCCGATTGATAACAGGTGTTGTTGTCACACCTCCCAATGGACCCAAAGATGTTAGCGTCAGGGTTGATCCGGAAAGTTCATCACTCCGTGCTTTCCCATTGCGAGCTGCTTCGGATAAACGCGCAATTTCACTCGCCATATCCCAGACATTCATGCTTTCTGCACCGCGAAGGACGGGAACCATCAAACCTGCATCGGTCTGTGTCGCAATGCCAAGATGCACTGCGCCGGAACGCGTAACAATACCGGCTTCATCGTCATAGCGCGCATTCAACATCGGATAATCACGCAATGTGCGACAGATGGCCGTGATAAGAAGCGGCAAAACCGTCAGTTTTGGCCGCTCTCCGCGATTGGCGTTCATCTCTTGTCGCATATCTTCAAGTTTCGAGACGTTGATCTCTTCAACATAGGTGAAGTGCGGAATATTGCGCTTGGACTCAGCCATATTCTGGGCAATGCGTTTGCGCATTCCAATGACTTTAATGTCTTCATCAGCCGCTCGCCCGCCATGAGCAGCGCCGCCACCATAGCTTAAATATGCATCCAGATCAGAATGACGGATACGGCCATCAGCCTGAGGTTTTA
The DNA here is from genome assembly GCA_947503245.1 of uncultured Sphingomonadaceae bacterium. Lineage (GTDB taxonomy): Bacteria > Pseudomonadota > Alphaproteobacteria > Sphingomonadales > Sphingomonadaceae > Alterisphingorhabdus. The sequence goes on along the minus strand of CANNCV010000001.1, from coordinate 1,852,765 downwards.
CCCGTTCCAGATTTACACCAAGCTCACGCGCTCTTTGCCGAACAACCGGAGAAGCCAACACTTTACTAGATGATTGAGCACCCGTTGGTTTTGGCGCAACAGGTGCGGTTTTTGGTGGCGCCGCCGCCTCTATAGCTGGTTTTTCTGTTCTTATATTTTCCGTCTTTACCGGCGCCGGTTTAATGTCTTCAGCCGGCGTGACAGAGACAGGATCGCTGTCAGTCTCACTCGATTGATCATCTGACGCCACATCGCCATCGACTTCAAATTCGACGAGCATAGAACCAATATTGACAATATCGCCTGCTTCACCAGCCAATTTGGTTACAACTCCAGTGACAGGGCTTTCCATCTCAACCGTTGCTTTGTCGGTCATCATATCGGCTATCGGGTCATCTTCATTGACCACATCACCAACTTTGACATGCCATGCAACAATCTCGGCCTCAACAACACCTTCGCCAATATCGGGCAGTGTATAGCTATATTTTGCCATATTTATCAGTCCTTTAACAATTTGGCGATGGCATCACCAATCCGTACGGGTCCGGGGAAATATGCCCATTCCAGCGAGTGCGGATAAGGTGTATCGAAACCAGTAACGCGTTCAACAGGTGCTTCGAGATGATAGAAACAGCGTTCTTGCACCAAAGCAGCAAGCTCTGCACCAAAACCGCTGGTGCGCGTTGCTTCGTGCACGATCAAACAGCGTCCAGTCTTTTTCACTGACGCCTCGATCGTCTCAATGTCTAACGGCACCAATGTTCTTAGATCGATGACCTCTGCATCAACGCCATGCGCCTCTACCACTGCTTTGGCAACATGGACCATCGTGCCATAAGCCAGCACGGTAAACTCCGTCCCAGCGCGCACAATATTGGCTTTACCCAATTCAACGCGATAATAATCTTCGGGAACTTCCGAACCATCATGCTTTGACCAAGGCTGAACCGGCTTGTCATAAAAGCCATCAAAAGGGCCATTATATATGCGTTTAGGTTCAAAGAAGATCACAGGGTCATTGTCTTCAATCGACGCGATCAACAGTCCTTTGGCATCATAGGGCGTAGACGGAATAACCGTTTTTAGGCCTGCAACATGTGTAAACAGGCTTTCCGGTGATTGGCTGTGAGTCTGCCCGCCAAAAATACCGCCGCCAAATGGCGAGCGCACAGTCAGTGGTGAAATAAATTCTCCAACCGAACGATAGCGAAGCCGCGCGGCTTCAGAAATAAGTTGGTCAATACCGGGGTAAATATAATCGGCAAATTGTATTTCCGGCACAGGGCGCAGACCATAAGCCCCCATCCCAACCGCAGCACCAATAATGCCGCATTCACTAATCGGCGTGTCAAATACACGCGTCAGACCATGCTTCTCCTGAAGACCGGCCGTACAGCGGAAAACGCCGCCAAAATAGCCAATATCCTCACCCATCAATATAACATTCGGATCACGCGACAGCATGACATCAAGCGCGCTATTGATCGCTTCAATCATATTCATGCGCGGCGTATCAGGCTGGTCACCACTTTTGCTGGCGGCTTCATCCGAAATCATCTGTTCGGCCATTTGATCGCCCTTTCACGGTCAGCTTGCTCGCTCTGTTCACGCAAATGCCAGGGAAGCTCTTCAAACACATCCTCAAACATGGTTGCAAAAGGCTGGTGCAAACCATGCCCCAATACACCATTTTTCTCCGCTGCTTTGGCAACGTCTTTGACCGTTTCTGCCATTTTTTTATCGAGCGCAGCATGGCGCTCATCATCCCAGACGCCCAGTGATATTAAATGTTGTTTCAACCGGTTAACCGGGTCGCCCAAGGGCCAGTCCTTACTTTCATCGGTACTGCGATAGGCCGAAGGATCGTCAGAGGTGCTATGTCCTTCTGTACGATAAGTGAAATGCTCGATTAGCGTCGGGCCTTTATTTGTACGCGCACGTTCTGCAGCCCATGATGTTGCCGCATAAACAGCGAGCGGATCATTGCCATCCACTCGAAGCCCGGCAATACCGTAACCAACGGCGCGCGCGGCAAAGGTTGTCCGTTCCGCACCGGCAAAGCCGGAGAAACTCGAAATCGCCCATTGGTTGTTGACGACATTCAATATGACTGGGGCATTATAAACAGCGGCAAATGTGCACGCACTGTGGAAATCGCCTTCCGCTGTTGAGCCTTCACCGCACCATGTTGCTGCGATACGCGTATCACCTTTAATCGCACTGGCCATGGCCCAACCAACCGCTTGCGGATATTGAGTCGCCAAATTGCCTGAAATGGTGAAAAAACTGTGCTCGCGCGAACAATACATGATCGGCAATTGGCGGCCTTTCAGCTTGTCGCCCTTGTTGGAAAATATCTGATTGACCATCTCAATAAGCGGATAGCCACGCGTGATAAGTACGCCCTGCTGACGATAGCTGGGGAACACCATGTCATCAGAGGCAAGTGCGAATGCCGCAGCAACAGATGTCGCCTCTTCACCGCGGCATTTCATGTAAAAGCTGGTTTTGCCTTGGCGCTGGGCACGAAATAATCGCTCGTCAAATGCGCGGACCAGCACCATCTTTTCTAACATATTGATCAATATGTCGGTTGATAATTTGGGGTTCCATGGGCCAACCGCCTTGCCATCATCATCCAGCACGCGCACCAGATCATAGACCAGTTCATTGGTCTCTTTGGCATCAGCAGCAATATCAGGCCGCGCTTGTTTGCCAGCTTTCGGAACATGAATATGCGAATAGTCTACGGGGTCACCCGGCCTAAATTTCGGTTGCGGTACATGCAATTCCAAAGGTGGCAAATTGCTGCGCACCTCATGGCTTGCAGACTTGTTATCATCCGCCATATGCTCTCCTGCCACATATCCGCGTAATAATGCATCTGCGGAATGTTGGACTATCTAGGTCTAACCTATATTTTCTTTCGCCTTGCTTGCCCATTATTACAAAAATACGATTAGGGCAATAGTTCTGACCCAAAAACCTATTGCAAGCTTATACAGCGACAGGCGCAGAAATATGGCTTTGAGGAGCATATTCACTAACCGAAAAGTCCTCTATGGTATAATCAAATATAGATGCCGGTTTTCGCGTAATTTCTAGGCGAGGATGGCCGGTTGGTTTGCGCGATAATTGCTCTTCCACCAATTCAGCGTGATTGGTGTAAAGATGCACATCACCGCCGGTCCAGATCAATTCATGCGGTTGTAAATCGCACTGCTGAGCCAGCATATAGGTTATCAAAGCTGCGGAAAATATATTGAACGGCACACCAAGTGCCAGATCGCAAGAGCGTTGATAGAGCAAGCAGGTCAATTTGCCATCTACAACAAAGAACTGATAGGTTTTATGGCAGGGTGGCAGCGCCATATGATCAATGTCCGCGACATTCCATCCTTCAAAGATGTGGCGGCGTGAGTTGGGATTATTGCGCAAACTATCGACCAGTTCTTCTATCTGGTTAATGCCTTTTGCTCTTTTGCGATAAAGCCCCTCCCCTTCATCCGGAGCTGCATCATAAACTGGCCAGTCGACCCATTGTTTGCCATAAACCGGTCCCAAATCACCCCATTTCTCTGCAAAATCATCATCTTCAATAATTCGCATTTCAAATGTATCGCGATCGAGATTTTCACCTGTCTCACCGTTAAACTTCGCCAAGGGCCAATCGGTCCAAATATGCACCTTCTGCTCAACCAAAGCGCGGATATTGGTGTCACCTGTCAGAAACCACAGCATCTCGCGCGCTGCAGTTTTCCAATAAACCCTTTTGGTCGTCAACAAGGGTATTGCGCCATTCTCTAGTGAAAAACGCATCTGAGCGCCAAATACGGCCTTGGTTCCGGTCCCTGTCCGGTCACCGCGCGCGGCACCGCTTGACCAGATTGTTCGCATGAGATCGAGATATTGATTTTCATAATGCATGGGGTGAATGTAGAAGCTGCAGACGGATTGACCAAATCGATTACATAATTAGCTGTGGCAAAATCATGATATTTTATAGCTCGTTATGCAAACTGCCCTTGTTCACAGCTTGCAACCCTTCATAGGAATTTCTATGGCTCATCACGCGGTTATGATGGCCTTCGTCCAGAGATCATGCAGTAACGGCTAGTCTGGCGGGATATTATCATTCTTGCCGGACTAATATTAGACGCAGATTATTCATGCCGCAAAATGATTGGCAGCAGAGACCACATGTCACAAACTCATCAAACCATTGTCCAATTGCTCTCGCAAATTTCCGACAAGAAAGAGATTCGTTCTTATCTCAATCGCTTCTCTGAAGTTGGCAAAACACGCTTTGCCGTTATCAAAATTGGCGGAGCCATTATCGCAGAGCAATTGGAAGAGACAGCGTCTGCACTCGCATTTTTGCACCGTGTTGGATTAACACCAGTGGTTCTGCACGGCGGCGGACCGCAGCTGGACCAAGAAATCACCAAACGCGGCATAGACACCCCAAAAATTGATGGCCTGCGTGTAACACAGGCTGCAGCCCTAGACGCCGCACGCGATGTGTTTTTCGGGGCCAATATCAAACTGGTCGAAGCCATAAGAGAGCAAGGGGTCGCAGCCCATTCCTTGCCTACTGGCGTATTGGAAGCGGATTATATCAATCGCGAAACCTATGGTTTTGTGGGTGAACCAACTCTTGTTCGTCAGGGCATGCTGCAAAACAGCGTTGCTGCTGGTGCTATTCCAATTATCAGTTGTATGGGCATTGGGCCTGGCGGGCAAATGCTCAATATTAATGGCGACTCCGCAACCCGTGCATTGGTGGCCGCACTTGAGCCGATGAAGATCATCTTTTTATCAGGCGTTGGCGGGCTGTTGGGCGAAGATGGCGAAGCATTGCATTCCATCAACCTTGCGACAGACTTTTCGGCACTGATGGCGGCCGATTGGGTCCATTCAGGTATGCGGTTAAAATTGCAGGAAATTGCACAATTGCTTGAAAATGCGCCGCTCTCAACATCGGTATCTATTACATCGCCAGAGGGCCTGCTGCGCGAACTCTTCACACATGGCGGCTCTGGAACATTGGTCCGTATGGGCGAAGCCATTCATAAATATTCTCAAAAAAGTGAGCTGAATAAGGCTCAATTGATCCAACTCATTCAGACAGCCTTTGAACGGTCATTGACCCCAGGGTGGTGGGATGATCTTGAGTTGGACAGTGCCTATGTGACTGAGAGTTATCGTGCCTGCGCCATTGTGAAAGATTTTGGTGGCACAGCGTATCTTGATAAATTTGCTGTGTTGGAAGAAGCCCGCGGTGAGGGTTTGGCTCATGCAATCTGGCGCAGGATAGAAAGCAACCACCCTTCCCTTTTCTGGCGCACACACAAGGATAATGGTTTTAACGAATTTTATGCCGAAAGAGCGACAGGCTCTATCAAACGCGGGGAATGGACAATCTATTGGTATGGCGAAACCGAATTTGCTCGCATCGCTGAAATGACCGGTAAAATTGCCAATCTGCCAGCAACCTTAGAGGCTATCTGATATGATAAAACGCTATTCTCTGGGGCTCGTGGGCGCGCGTGGCCATACAGGCCGCGAATTATTGCGGATCATCGCTCGTCATCCGAATTTGCAACTGGACTTTGCCAATAGCCGCGAATTTGCAGACAAGCCGGTCGCCGATATTGCGCCTGAAATTACGCAACTCAACTTTTCTGCTCTATCGCCAGAAGATGTTGCGAAACGCTGCGCTGATGTCGTCATTCTTGCAACCCCTGATGGTGCTGCGGCGGATTATGTCGACGCGATCGATACATTCTCCCCCGATACAATCATCGTCGATTTATCCGCTGATTATCGCTTTACCGATCAATGGGTTTATGGTCTGCCAGAACGCAATCGCGCCAACATTAAAGACGCAAAACGCATCGCAAATCCTGGCTGCTATGCAACGGCCATTCAGCTTGCAATTGCTCCTGTGCTGCCCTTTATTAATGGCACACCAGTTGCCTTTGGTGTTTCAGGATATTCAGGCGCAGGGACCAAGCCCAGCCCTAAAAATGATGTGGCGAAATTGCGCGATAATCTTATGCCATATAAGCTGCATAATCATAATCATGAACGTGAAGCAACACGGCACCTGGGTACGGCGATACGTTTTATGCCACATGTTCATCCTGCCTTTAGCGGTATTGTTACGAGCGTAAATATTCCGCTTAATGGTCAGCTGGATGAACAAAGTGCGCTCGCTTTATATGAGCAAATATATGACAATGAGCCACTTGTTTCTCTGCAAGAGCATGAGCCTGAATTGAGAGATGGGACAGGCAATCCAGGTGTCGTCATTGGTGGTATCAGCCTGAGCGCAGACAAAACACATCTCGCTGTCGTTGCGGCAGAAGACAATCTGCTGAAAGGTGCAGCGGTTCAGGCCGTGCAGAATATTAATCTTGCACTAGGGTTAGATGAATTAACCGCTATCCTACCATCGGAATAGAGCAACCCATTATACTATTCATATGATCAATAAAGAGAATGCTCGCCAACGAGCAATTGATCGCCTAATTTTTCAGTGTTACCTCTCAATACATCGATTCTCTAACGATTTCGATTGCATAACAACTTTTCTAAAATCAGTTTTTTCATCATTAATTATCCGTTTCCGCGAACATATGCGGATACATAATATTATGGCCAAAGCTCGTTTTAGGATCGGATCGTTGGAACAAGCTGCGAAGGAACATACATTGAGACTCATCGCCTGCATCGCATTTTTGTTCATGGCTTCACCTGTATTTGCGCAAGGTGTTCAGCAAACAAAAGGCGACTTTCAAGACAAGTTCCGCCAGCTCGACGAAGTTCTCCCTGACCCTAATGTCTATCGCAATGCATCGGGCGCACCTGGCCATCAATATTGGCAGCAAAAGGCCGATTACCGGATTAATGCGCAGTTGGATGAAGAGAAGCGTCGCATCACTGCACAGGCCACCATCAGCTACACCAATAATTCGCCGGACACACTCCCGTGGATATGGATGCAGCTCGATCAGAATATTTTCCGCCGCGATTCAATAGCAGAGACCACGCGCACTTTTGGCGGTTCGTCATCAAATGGCGTCGGCGTTTCAAGCGCGCGCTTCAATGACCCTGCCAGATTATCGCTTGGCCAAATTCGCCGGCAGCAATCTTTGGCCGATAACAATTACGGCTATGAGATTGGTAGCGTCCGCCTTTCTAATGGCACTGCGCTAAAATATACGATTGTCGGAACGCTCATGCGCATCGATCTGCCAACCCGGCTTGCGCCCGGAAGAACTGTGAATTTCAAAATCGACTGGGCTTATAATATTGTTGAAGAAGACGCGGTTCGTGCCCGATCTGGTTATGAACATTTCCCGGATGATCCACGTCCCGGCGGGAATGACATATTCCTTCTTGCTCAGTGGTTCCCGCGCCTTGTTGCTTATTCTGATTATGAAGGTTGGCACAATAAGGAGTTTTTGGGCAGCGGTGAGTTCACTCTGGAGTTTGGTGATTATGATGTCACTATGACCGTACCAGATGATCATATCGTTTCTTCAACAGGCGTGCTCGCTAACCCGGCAGAGGTTTTGACAGCCACACAGCGCCAACGCTTAAGAACGGCGAGTACTGCCAATGCTCCAGTGTTTATTGTTACGCCAGAGGAAGCCGAAGCCAATGAGCGTACCGGCCCAAATGGTACCAAGAGCTGGCGCTTTACTGCACAAAATGTTCGAGACTTCGCATGGGCATCAAGCCGTAAATTTGCATGGGATGCGCAAGGACATCGCCAGCCAGGTGCGAAAAATTCGACAGTCATGGCCATGTCTTTCTGGCCCAAAGAAGGTGGCGAGCTTTGGCGCAAATATTCCACCGCCGCCATTGTGCACACGATGAAGGTCTATTCACGCTTTAGCTTTGATTATCCCTATCCCACTGCTCAATCAGTCAATGGACCAGTTGGCGGCATGGAATACCCCATGATCACCTTTAATGGCCCGCGAACCACCCTTAATGAAGACGGTACGCGCACCTATTCCTTGTCAGAAAAGGTATTCCTGATTGGTGTGGTCATTCATGAGGTCGGGCATATCTATTTCCCAATGACCGTGAATTCGGACGAACGGCAATGGACATGGATGGATGAGGGTATCAACTCCTTCCTCGATTCTGTGGCAGGCTATGAGTGGGACCCTGACATGCCATGGACACGCAGCCTGCCACGCGATCTGGTCCCATATATGACATCAAACCGGCAGGTTCCGATCATGACCCAATCAGACAGCGTACTTAACCTGGGGCCAAATGCTTATGGCAAGCCGTCGGCAGCATTTCATATCCTGCGTGATACCGTGATCGGCCGTGAGCGCTTCGACTTCGCATTGAAAGAATATGCACGTCGCTGGAAATATAAGCGCCCTACACCGGCTGACTTTTTCCGCACTATTGAGGAAGCATCGGGAACCGATCTGGATTGGTTCTGGCGCGGTTGGTTCTACACAACCGACCATGTTGATATTTCTCTCGATACAATTCACCGGCTACGTATCGATACGGCAAACCCTGATATCGATTTGCCACGACGACGGCAGGAATTAACGGGTGAGCCAGCAAAGGTTGGTGTCGAACTTAACCGTCAGCAAGGTCTACCAATCTGGGTGTTAGAGAACCCGGGAGTAACCGACTTTTACGACCAGAATGACCAATTCACGGTAACCCCAAAAGATAGCAAGAAATATGACAGCTTCTTAGAATCATTGGATGAACCGTGGATGCGTCAGGCTTTTGACCGGGCCGTAGCAGAAGATGCCAACTATTATGTGCTAAGCTTCTCTAACAAGGGTGGACTGGTCATGCCGATCATATTGGGTCTTACCTTCGCTGATGGATCGACAGAGAAAATGAATATTCCTGCAGAAATCTGGCGGCGCAATTCACGCCAAGTCAGAAAGCTGCTGGTCTTCCCGAAAGGTAAGGAATTGACGCAAGTAGTGGTTGATCCGGATTGGGAAACGGCCGATGCAGATATTGCGAATAATCATTATCCACGTCAGATTATCCCAAGCCGCATAGAGGCGTTCAAATCACCGGGCAGAAGTTCGCGTGTGGGCCGCGACTTGATGGCAGAATCGCAAGGTGCGCAAGAGTGAAGCAGCACCTTGCAAAACTTCTAATATGTGTTTTAGCGGCATTATTAGCCTTGCCCGCAATTGCGCATCAGCAAAAAATAACAATCTCCACCATATCGCATAATAGCCGTACCAACATGGTGGAGGTTGTGCACCGTGTTCCTCTGCATGATGCGGAACATGCGTTAAAATGGCAGGGTGAGCGAGCGCCGGATATCGTAACCAATATCAATAGCCGCCGCGCTTTTGCGTTATATGTTGATCAGAATTTCACTGTCAGCAGCAATGGCGAAATCCTCAAAATGGCGTTGCTGGGCACAGAAATTGAGGGTGGAAATGTACTGATATTTCAGGAAGCACCCTCGCCCGGCATTGGTAGCGAGTTGCAAATATATTCGCAGATTTTGACGAATATCTGGCAACGGCAAGAAAACCGCGTCAACCTTGGAACAGGCACGCGCGTGGATACACTCATCTTCCGCGCCGGTGACAGCAAAAAAGCCGCAGTGTTACGCTGATTAAGCTCGCGGGCTTTGAGGCGCGGTTTGTGAGGCGCGCATATTTTTATAATATTTGAATGACGGTCTTAGCGAGCCAGCCAACCGCCATCTACAGCAAGGACATGGCCCTGTACATATTTCGCAGCATCAGATGCCAGGAATACTGCAGCGCCGCCAATATCGCCTGGCTCTCCCCAACGGCCAGCAGGGATACGTTCCAATATCTGCCTGTTGCGATCTTTGTCAGCCTGCAACGCCGCAGTGTTGTTGGTTGCAATATAGCCAGGTGCAATGGCGTTGACATTGATGTTTTTGGGCGCCCACTCATTGGCTAATAATTTGGTTAATCCACCAACACCGCTTTTTGAAGCAGTATAGCTGGCTACGCGAATGCCACCTTGGAAGGTGAGCATAGAGGCGATGTTGATAATGCTACCGCCACCATTAGCGGCCATATAACGGCCAGCTGACTGACAGAGAAAGAAGAGGATTTTAAGATTGGTGTCCATCACCGCATCCCAATCATCTTCGGTAAAGTCCAACGCATCATTGCGCCTGATAATGCCTGCATTGTTGACCAGTATATCTAACCGGCCAAAAGCGTTAATTGTCTCAGAGACAATTCTGTCACAAGGCTCAATGCTGGACAAATCGGCCATAACTACATGCGCCTTCACGCCTTCGGCCTCAACCAATTGACGCGTTTCAGATGGATCACGGCGCGCGGTTAGTATAATATCCGCACCGGCTTTCGCCAGCGCAACCGCTATGCCCTGCCCTATGCCGGTATTTGCCCCCGTGACCAACGCAACCTTACCAGTGAGATCGAAAAAATTATCAGACATTATTGCCGCCCTATCTATAGCTCTATGAGCGTGATGGTTATCGCATATCGCGATTACATTGTCCGTGATTAGAGACTGCGCAGATAGTTGCTAATTTCGTCATCCTGAGAATTGGGGTAGAAATATTCTGCAAACTTTTCGCCAGCAATGGTCGATTTAAGCAGATCTTGATCAACACCTTTCAATACGCTTAGCATGTCGTGGCAAGCTGCGCCTTTAACTTGAGACAGGATAGAACGGTTTTTCGCCATGATTTCAGCGCGTTCTGTGGGGTAGCCAATGCCGCCTTCTTCTGCGAACAATTTATGGTAACAATCCTGCAGGTTCAATTCAGCCGCCCAGCCAAATCCCTTGGCATAAGGCATAGACATTGCATTGCCATCATTGATGCGGTTGAACAAAAAGGCGTCCGTTGGATCAATAACCAAACCACAAAATACGCCTGGCATAGCATTACATGCCAGCATTGACCCCATTCCGGTGCCGCATCCGGTGACAACAAAATCCACTGCTTTGGAATTCAGCAATATCCCGGCCAATAGGCCGTTCATGACATAGGTTAGCTGCGCGTCATCTTCAGCGCTGTACATACCATAGTTGAAAACCTCATGGCCATATTGGCTTGCGACAGAGGTCAAAGCATCGTTGATAATGCTGTTCTTGGCGGCCTGGCTGTTTTCGCTGATCAATGCAATTTTCATAATATCTCGCTCTTCTTGACCTATTTTCTGGGTCATATTTTTATAATGTTATATGGATTTGGATATTTGGTAACCGGTGTCATTTCTCTATGCAAGCAGTTAATTGAGACCAGCCTATATTGACCCATTATGCTAATCTAACGGGCGGACAGAACCGCGCTCAATAAGGACTGAGCCGAGCCCTACGCCAAGCATGGGATCAGTCTCTTCATCCTCAATCAGTTTTAACGCAGCTGCTTTTGCCATTTCCACAATCGGCCATCTCACCGTTGTTAATGATGGCCAGATATGGCTGGACAAAGGCGTGTCATCAAAACCAATAATCGATAATCCATCTGGAATTCTGATGCCCCGTTTACGCGCTGCAATAATCGCACCTATTGCCATTTCATCATTGGAGGCAAAAATTGCTGTCGGGCGAACTGCACCATCAATAAGGGCAAGTCCGGCCTCAACTCCGGTTTCAAATGTGTAATTTCCTTTGGCAATCATCCAATCATGAACCAGCAGCCCTGCTTCTGCCATTGCTTGATCATAGCCCGCTCTTCGTTCGGCAGGCGATAATGAGTCCGGTCCTTCGATAAAGGCAATTTTTTGATGACCCTGCTCTATCAAATACCGTACTGCACCGTAAACTGCCTCGCGGTCATTCGACATCACTATATTTTCAGGCTTATCCAACTCACCCGATACCATGCGCACATAGCGTATCCCAAGACTGTCACACAGATCCGCCAGCTCGTCATTTTCGGAAACTGGTGGAAGCAAAACTACACCATAAGGGCGCTGCCGCTCAAGAAACTGGCGAACATCGTTGACGATTGTTGGTGAATTGCGATCAACAGGCTCCACCATCAGAGCAAATTCGCTGCCCGAAATTCCTTCTAATATGCCTTGCTGAACATTGACAAGAAACTGGGCATTTGGGTTGTCGTGAATGGCCGCAATGATAAAATTACGTCGTAATGCTAATGCCCGCGCTTGAGGGTTTGGCACATAGCCAATCTCTTTAATAACCTTCTCAACATGCTCACGCGTTTTTTCGCTCAGCAGCGGTGATTTATTGATAACCCGGCTGACGGTCTTTTTGGATACATTGGCAATGCGTGCCACATCATTGATGGTCGAATTGCTGTTAGCCATCTTATAATTTTGTCGCCCCCGTTGCTAATGTCCATAGGCTGTAGAGCAACAGCCTAGGATTTGCAGCATTAGAATATCCCTGGGAGCCATAATGATAAGCCCGGCAGAAAGGTAATCATACCAAGCGCGACAATCAAAGTCAGGTAGAATGGCCAGATTGTACGAACCATAGTTGCAACAGGCACCTTGCCAACGGCGGAACCGACAAACAGCACGGAACCGACAGGCGGCGTCACCAAACCGATACCCAGATTTATCATCAAGATGATACCGAAATGAACAGGGTCAACACCATTTGCCATCGCAATCGGTAGGAAAATCGGGGTTGTGATAACAATCAATGGGGCCATGTCCATAAATGTCCCCAATATCAGCAGCATGATATTGATGATGATCAATGTCATAATGGGGTTATCCGTCATGACTCCGATAAGCGCACCGAGCTGCAGCGGAACCTCCAACAAGGCAAGAGCAAAACCAAATGCAGTCGCCGCCGCAATAATGAACAACACCATGGATGCAGTGCGCACCGATTTTGCAGCAGCTTCGGTTAGCCCTTTCCAACCGAGGCTGCGATAGACAAATGTCCCTATCAGCGCAGTGTAGATTACGGCAATGGCTGATGACTCAGTCGGTGTGAAGAAACCACTTAAAATGCCGCCCATTATGATGACACCAGTCATAACCCCTGGAATTGCATATATTAGTGCGCGTGCAAATTGCCGCCAACCCGGGAAAACGCCTCTCGGCAAACCTGAGCGTTTGGCAACAATCCAAGCGGTTGTAGCGAGCATAAGACCAGTCAAAACGCCCGGTACAATCCCTGCAAGAAACAGGTCACCAATAGACACGCCAATGCCTGAAGCTGCGGCATAGATAATCATATTATGCGATGGCGGGATCAACAATCCCACAATAGCAGCGGTTACTGTGACATTGACTGAATAGTCTTTGGGATATCCCTTCTCTTCCATAAGCGGAACCATGGTTGAGCCTATGGCGGAGGCGCTGGCGATTGCAGAGCCTGAGACAGCGCCAAACATCATCGAAGCACCAACATTGACCACGCCAAGCCCGCCTTGCAAACGTCCAAATGCTGCATCGGCAACGCGCACAAGGCGCTCTGCAATGCCTGCACGGTACATTAAATCGCCTGCAAATATGAAGAACGGGATAGCCATAAGCGTAAATACGCTGATACCGGCGGCCATGCGCTGAACAGCGACAACCAGCGGAATATCAATAACCGCAAATGTTGCCAAAGCAGCAGCAAACAACGCCACCGCAACGGGCACGCCAAGTGCAAGAAGGAGAATTAATACGCCAAAAAGAACCAGAACTTCCATCAGCCTGTCCGCCCTTCGTTATTGCGTAATTCTGTGACAACATGCGCAGATGCGAAGAGTGCAATCAAAAACCCGCAAAATGGTATGGGCAGATAGGCAATGCCCCTGCTAATCCCCAATGATGGGATAACAAATTCCCACACCAGCCAGACAAGTTGAGCTCCATAAATCAGCAACACCAGTCCAAATATAGCCACAACAAAATTGACAATCAGCCTGATTTTGCTGGCTGCACTTTCAGAAACAGAGTTTTCCAATATCGCAATGCGTATGTGAAACCCTTCTCGAAAACCGGCGGCAGCGGCAAAGAATACATACCATATCATCAGCAATAATGTGCCCTGCTCAGACCAGGAGGGGCTGGAATTGAGCACAAAACGGCCAAAGACCTGCCATCCGATAATTGCCGTCATAAGAATAAGGCCGGCAGCCCCTAATTTAACAAGCCAATCAGAAATAGCGCGCATCTGCCTCACCCCTTCCGCATTGCCAATATACGATCAACCAGCACCTTTTGATGCGGTTCGTCGACAAAGTCCGACCACATATCGGTCATAAGCTCTGTAAATGGAGCAGGATCAACCATGTTGACCTTAACGCCAGCACCAGTGATGACCTTCATGCTTTTCTCAACCTGACGATCCCATAATTTGCGCATATATGGCACCGAATCCTTTGCAGATTGGCGCACAACTTGCTGATCTGCCGTTGAGAGTTTGTCCCAACTGATTTTGGACATTACAAATGCCTCAGGCGCCAATAAATGCCGGGTCAGACTATAATAGGTTGCGACCTCATAATGGCGGCCGCTTTCAAAAGATGGCCAATTATTTTCTGCGCCATCAATCACCCCTTGAGACAGAGATTGATACACCTCATCAAGTGGCATGGGCACTGCGTCAGCGCCCAAGGCTTTTACCATTGCGACATAAAGATCAGAACCAGGAACCCGCAGTTTCAAACCGCGCATATCTTCCGGAGTGTTGATGGGTCCGCGGCTATTATAAAAAGACCGCGCTCCAGAATCGTAAAAGCACAAGCCTATCAACCCATGCCGTTCTAATGATGCAAGGATCTCATCACCAATCTCACTATCCAGCGATTTCCGCATATGTTCAGTTGATTCAAACAAAAATGGCAATGATGGTATGCGCGTAGTAGCCTCTATCGAATTGAGCGGCGCGAGGTTCACGCGGTTAAAGTCAAGCCCGCCAAATGTGGTGATTTCCAGTGTATCGCTTTCATTGCCCAGTTGCCCGCCAGAATAGACTTTAAGGCCCAATCTTCCATCCGTACGTTCAGAGAGCAATTGGCCAAAATACTCAACAGCCTGCACCGTTGGGTAATCTTTGACATGGGTATCAGCTGAGGTGAAAAGATTAGAAAGACGCGGCGCACAGCCTGGCAGAATAAGGGCACCGCTTGTTAACGCAGCGCCTACCAGCAACTCTCTGCGCCCGAGCTTTATCACTGCGCTTGTTTCGCTTTTACAAGAACAAGGTCAAGGCTGCCATAGCGTCCGAAATCAAGATGCGACTGGGCGCCTATCTTTGCCTCATGCACACCGGTTATCGCGCCAGTAGAAACAAATGTTCCGGCAGGCATATCGATACCGTGCTTTTCTGCATGATCTAGGAGAAAGGCCACAGCAGCTTTAGGATCTATTCTTAAATCTTCCAATGTGCGCGTGGCAATCAATGCGTTATCAATATGCGTTTCTACCACCAGAGTGTCAGGCGTTGTGGATTGCCAGTCGTCAATTTCTGGTCCCAACAACATGCCATTATTATTCCCAAAGTCGCAGATAACTGCAATTGGGCCAACATCATTGATCGCTGGGATTGAGCTGCCTGCGATTTCTGCACCTATATACATGCGGTCATCAGCACGGTTATTGCCCAATTCGATGATGAACTCCGGTTCTATCGCGCTGAAACCACCATCAAATACTGGCATTTCAGCTACTTTACCCTGTTCAGCCTTTACAACCGAGTTTGCAAATATCGGGCCCGTCAGTCTTGTCTCGCCAAATCGCTCAATAAAAGCGGCTGGCACACCGCCAACTTTCCATCCAACAGCTTTATCTGACCATTGTTTTCTGGACATATGCTGGACTGCATAAGCTTCACCAAATGTTTCCGGCAAAACACCGGGAAATCCTGATAATCCTGTTGCTTTGCGGCGTGCGGCCATCAATTTTTGTGAGATACCCTGCAAATAGGGATCGGGCTCAGACACATTATTCTCCATCTTATTCTATTATATCTATCAAGACATAATGACTGACGATTCAAAGCACGCCAAACGAGCAATCAGTGCTGACATTATGCCGCAACTTTGGACATTAGCTCAGCATTTTACAGCATCTGTCATATATTCAGATGCCCATCATACTCCCCCATGACGCTCTGGCATCTAAATTGACACCGGTTACCCAAGTAATTGACACCGGTGCCAATTGAGGTCAATACATAAGTTCAAAAAAGTGCAACGAGGATGTATATGATGAAAAAACCATGGTTTAATAGATTGAAAAAGAGCCATTTTTTATCAATCGGAGCTTTGTTCTCCTTAGTTGCAACGCCATTAAGCGCCCAACAACTACCTGCCATTCTCAGCCAGGGTAGCGCTTCCTCAGATGAGTATCTTCCGGACTTTTCCTATGCCGGTTACGGCTTTGGCATTGCCGCTATTCCTAATGTCACAAATATCATTGATGTCGCAGATTTCGGTGCCATCCCCGATGATGGCAAAGATGATAGTGCCGCATTAAAAGCAGCACTTACAGCCGCGCATAAGGCTAATGGTCCGGTGCGCATACAAATGCATGCTGGGCGCTATCAGCTAACCGAAATCCTGTGGATTGAAAAAAGTGGCATTGTGCTCTCCGGAATGGGTAGCGGCACTGGCGGCACAACATTATATATGCCGCGACCACTTAACCAGATTGACGATAGCGGGGCGCTGAAAGAAATCCGCGAATATCTCAAAGAGAATGACAAGTTTGAGCGTATCAAAGATCAAAATCTGAACGTTCTCTTTTCTGAATATAGCTGGAGCGCTGGTTTCATATGGACGCGTGTACCCAATGGACGCCATGCGACATATTTGGAGCGTTATGACACCAAGATACAAAAATTGGCGGATATCAATTCGGGCAGGCGCGGTGGACGTGAGCTTGTAATGGCCAACACTAAAGGGCTTAGCGTAGGACAAGTTCTCAAAATCAATTGGCATAATCGCGCAGGCCCAAAAGGCCCATTGCTCAAGTCGCTTTATGGTGACACCACATTGAAAATCGGTAGTCGGCACTGGGAAACTCCGGAACGCCCCTTAGTCGTGCAGCCAACACAAATTGTCGCGATTAAAGGCAATAGAGTGACGATTGCCGACCCGTTATTACATGATATCAATGCAGATATTCCGGCAAATTTTGCCACTTGGAATCATTTGAGCAATGTAGGCCTGCAAGATTTTGCCATTGAATTCCCAGAAAACCCCTATTTTGGTCATCATAACGAAGCCGGCTTTAATGGTGTCTATTTTTCAGGCGTTCATAATGGATGGATCCGCAATGTGCGCGTGAAAAACTCTGACAGCGCAATCTTAACTGACGATATTGCAAATGTTACTATCCGTAACATCGTCACACAGGGAAATCATAAGGCACATTATAGTGTTCATGTCGGTAATGTGCATAATGTGCTGATTGACAATCTGTCCGTGTTCAATCCGACCGAACACACGTTTAGTTTTAACACGCGCGCGACCAAATCTGTTTATACCAATTCCACAGCATGGATGACACCAACGCTTGATCAACATGCAGGCGCAAATCACCAAAACCTTTATGATAATGTAATCGTCCGCTTTACGCCTGACCAAACACGCAAGGATGGCACAGCTTTATATGACCTCTATAAAGCTGGGGGCGCAGGCTATTGGCAGCCAGGTCATGGCCGCTTCAGCACAGCTTGGAATGTGAAGATATTGGTTGAAGGCGGCGTCGCACCCGATCAACCCATAGTTGTATATGCGGGTTCAGAGGGGCCAGATGCACGGGTGGTCGGCATGCATGGCAATCGCAAAATCATACTCGATCATCGGCCTGAGCCTTATATCGAGTCTCTGAATAAAAAGGTCACAAGCGTGCCTTCGCTTTACGAATATCAACGTGATCAGAGATTAAACGCGGCTGGCAACAAATAGGGAAAAAATGCCGCGCCAAAATCCAATCTATATGGAAAGGGACATGAACATTGGAGTTTCATGCCCCTCTCCTCTTATATGACAGGTTATTAGCTAAAGTCGAAAAAGCAGAGTTTGTTGCCATCAGGGTCGCGCACATATGCACCGTAAAACGCCCCTTCAATGCGTGATCCAGGTGCGCCATCGCATGTCGCGCCAAGCTCAATAGCTTTATGATATAGCTTATCCGCCCCTTCGCGCGATCCACCGGGAATAGCTGTCATTGAACCATTGCCGACCGACGGCGCATTGCCATCAAATGGCTCACATACCGCGATTTTGGGTTCAGCCATATCTTTGCCAATCATTGCAAGGCGGCCAACGTCGAGCAGAACTTCTGCATCCAGCAGCTTAGTATAAAATGTCTTCGCGGCGTCCAGATTTGTAACGCCTAATGTTGTGTATCCAATCATATTATGTCCTTTCAGGGGTTATGGATAGGGAGAGAAAACCTTTACTTTTGCGGTAAGTGGCCGCTTTTTTGATAAAATAGGCACCCATCACTAGAAAAAAAATGATGCACTGTTCCATGCGGAATACGAAGCCATGTCCCTTTTGGATAATGTCCATTGTTGTCAGAGACAGTGCCCTCAAGCACCAGAATTTCTTTGCCGCCAATATTGTCGCAAATCTCGGCTTCTGTATCGGCTGCTAATCTTACAAGACCGCAATTTTCTGTACCAAAACTATGCAATGGCAGAACGGTCATGTCCGCAATGTCGGTATCTTGGAAATCATCCGTTAGAGTATCAATGGTGAATTGCTGTGCATCATCTTTGTCGAACTGATGCAGTTTCACAAATATGATACAGCCATTGTCGCTATGCGGCTTATGGCGCGTGCCTATTGGGTTGCGAATATATGTGCCGGCGGGATAATCTCCATGTTCATCGGAGAATATACCATCAACAACAAATATTTCCTCACCGCCATCATGTGTGTGGGGGCTAAAATAGGATTGCGGATCATATTTCACAAGCGACGTCGCCCGCGCCACCTCATCGCCTATCCGGTCCAGCTTGCGTCTTTGCACCCCTTTCATGGGAGAGTCCTCCCAAGGCAATGCCTCACTATCTACGACAACCCGTTTCGAAAAATCCGCATGTAAGTGCACAAAAAACTCCACTACGACTCAATTATCTACCTAGTGATAGATAGCTTATTGTTTTCTGATATCAAGAGGAATAAACTGAGTAAGGATAAAATGCAGCTCTTCAGGGGGAAAAAGGGGCTATAAGCGTAGCGAATTTGCGGCAACATAAGGATAGCTAACCAGCAACAATTCCTAATGGATATCACCCAGAGTTAAGGCAAGAAAGTCACAAACAGGCGAATGAATAAGGCGAATTACTGACTTTGATCGCTCCAAAAACCAGATGCCAAAACTATATCGCGACAATGATTGGTTTCACCAAGCCCTAAAGATATCAGGAAAACTGTACTCAAACCTTGAGAAAAGCCGTTTCTATGAAGAAACAATAATAGATTTCTCACATCGCCATCGGACTTATATCTCTCTTTAGCCTCTGTTAATATCTTATCGCTGTCGCTCATTAAAAAGCCCTGATGGTATTTTCAGACAATGTTTGTCTTCTATTTGGAGATTGCATTTATTAAACATTGTAAAGATCACGAAAAAGATTTCAAACTTAAATTCGCCCAAATACAAACCATTATGGCGGAGAGTTCAGGACAAAGCTCGAACTCGGAGTCGGTCTCAAGCAGCGAAGCGGTAGACCGGAAAAAATGGCGGAGAGTTCGGGACAAAGTTCGAACTCGGAGCCGGTCTCAAACAGCGAAGCGATAGACCGGATAAAAATGGCGGAGAGACAGGGATTCGAACCCTGGGTAGGCGCGAGCCCACAACGGTTTTCGAGACCGCCCCGTTCGACCACTCCGGCACCTCTCCTTTATCTTGACTGCGATATATTCTGGTCCATCAAACAGCCGAAGACGAGCGCCACTAAACCATTCATCCACAATTGCCAAGGCCAATAACCGCCAATCACTGACAGTTTTGCCGTACGCGCCTTGCAGATCCCTCGGGCATCGCTAAATTAGAGATATGGATGGCAAAAACCCCCAACTTTCCAATTTGGCCGGCGAACGCGAATTAATCGATACTATGCCAATTGTGCGCAGCGCGAAATTTGCGGTGGGTGATATTGTGCGTCATCGTTTGTTCGATTTTCGCGGTGTCATTTATGATATTGACCCAATCTTCGCCAATAGCGAGGCATGGTATGAGGCCATTCCTATCGACATTCGCCCCCCAAAGGACCAGCCTTTTTATCATCTCCTCGCAGAGAATAGCGAGAATAGCTATGTCGCCTATGTCAGCCAGCAGAATCTTGTGCCCGATGATAGCGAGATACCGGTCAGTCATCCATCTATAGAGCAGCTATTTCACAAAGATAGTAATGGCGGATATCAATTACGCAGTCGCCATTAACTGCATGTTATGATTTGATTTTCCAACCTTTTTTCAACAGCATATAGCTGATTGTTGCCAATAGAATATTGGTGAATAACAGCACGATTGCACCAACAGCCAATGACCCATCAGTTGAACCTATAAAGCCATAGCGGAAGCCAGATATTATATAGAAAAACGGGTTGATTTGGCTGATAACCTGGAATGCCGGAGCCAGATTGTCGATCACGTAAAATGTGCCAGACAGCAAAGACAGAGGTGCAACGACGAAATTTGTAATCATGGCACTTTGGTCAAATTTTTCCGCCCAAATGGAAGTAAGAACACCCATAAAGGCAAGCATTATAGCGCCCATCAGGCCGAAAAATATTACATATAGCGGGTGGCTTATATTCACGCTGACATCTGGCCAAAGGAACATTGCAAGCCATATCGTCATACCCACCAATACTGCGCGGGTTAGTGCGCCGCCGACCAGAGCTGCAAGCACCTCTCCCACTGAAAGCGGCGGCATGAGATAATCGATAATTGTCCCCTGCAATTTTCCGGCGAGAAGGGAAAAGCTGGCATTGGCAAAGCTATTTTGCAGCATCGCCATAACGATCAAACCCGGCGCTACAAATGTTGAAAATGGCACGTCCAGAACCGTGCGCCCGCCCCGCCCCAAAGCAACGCTAAAAATTACCAGAAAAAGCAGGGTTGTGACCGCTGGCGCCCAGAGTGTTTGCAACTTGACCTTGAAGAACCGCCTCACCTCTTTCATATAGAGTGCATGAAGGCCCGTCCAGTTTATCCGGGCGATGCGTGATATGCCGGGTTCAGAGAAACCAGGCTCGGGTAAATCGTGCATTTCGGGTTGCTGTACCATGATGTTGCGAGTATCGGAGCTTATGCGACAGCGCAAGAGGTTATGACCCTGATCGGGTGAAACATTGAGCATTAGGAAGTTTAATAAAGATGGCATGGACTGACGAAAGAATTGACCAGCTGAAAAAGCTCTGGGAAAAAGGCAATACAGCCAGCCAGATTGCAGAAGAACTGGGCGGCGTCAGTCGCAATGCCGTTATTGGCAAAGCCCATAGACTGGGCCTGAAGTCACGACCATCGCCTGTTAAGTCTGGCGATAAGAAAGCCAAAACCGCTCGCAAGGCGAAGGAAAAGGTAGCAAAACCTAAGACAAAGGCAGCGGCACCCACGCCAACCAAGAAGTCTCCTGCACAGGCGGCTCCACAGGCCAGCCCTGCTGCAAAACCGGCGGCACCTGCCACCAATAATAATGCGCAGTGGCAGCCCTCCCCAATGCCCAAAATCGTATCCGTGGGCCCTGGTGGGTTTTTGCGCCAAGGCCCCGGTGATCAACAGGCACCCATTCCTCCTGCACCGCCACGCCGCCTTGTTCCCGCAAAGCCAAGCCCGGAAATCGCTGACAAAACCAGTCTGCTTGATCTGAGTGACAAGGTATGTCGCTGGCCAATGGGTCACCCGGGCGAACCTGATTTTCACTTTTGTGGATCAAAGGTAAACCCAGGTTTCCCATATTGTGTCGAACATTGTGGTCGTGCTTATCAAGCACAATTGCCTCGCGGAACACGTCGTCCACCACCACCGCTACCATTTGGCGGCCCGCGCGTCCGCTAATTTATTATGATTATCTGGCGGTAATCCATCAATACGCTGTGAATTGTTCGCAAGCGTAACTATTTCCGTGCAGTCAACGAACATTGGGTAACGTCTTGAAAGGAACCCGATATGATGACTGCCCCCGCCACCATCCTGTCCTCGCCAAATAGCGCACCCACTAGGTTACCCCGCCTATTGGCAAAGACCCTATTGGCATTGACCATAATATTTTCAGCATTTGTGATGGCCGCTCAGCCGGCATCTGCCCAATTGGGGCCCCCAAAGCAGAACCTTTGGGCGCGCTGGACAAAAAGCGCGAAAACACCAACGATCAAAGTTGATAACAGCCTATATTCGAGCTTTCTTGCGCGCAATGTCGTTCGCGGCCGCACCGGTATTAATCTGGTGAAATATGGCAAGGTATCTGCTGCTGATAAGGCGAATTTGCGCAAATATATCAAGCAACTGGAAGCGGTTAATGTCGACCGGCTTACCAAGAATCAGCAAATGGCGTATTGGATTAACCTGTACAACGCCAAGACCGTTGATTTAGTTGTCGAAGCCTATCCCGTTTCCTCAATCCGAAATGTGCGTAGTTTTCTAACCCTTGGTCCTTGGGATGATAAGGTTTTGAAAGTACGCGGCGTTTCACTTTCCTTGAACGATATTGAGCACCGGATTTTGCGCCCAATATGGAAAGATGTCCGTATTCACTATGCCGTGAACTGTGCATCTATTGGCTGCCCCAACCTCTCCAGCAGACCCTATACCGCAGCAAACCTCAACGCAAAATTGGAAGCCGCAGCACGTAGCTTTATCAACCATAACCGCGCCTTTGTTGTAAAAGGTGGCAAGCTGCAAGCTTCGTCAATTTTCTCTTGGTATCAGTCCGATTGGGGCAGCCAAGGCGCTGTTCTGCGTCATGCTCGCCGCTATGCCAATGCAGCGACCAAAGCCAAATTGAAAGGTCGCACCAAAATTGACAGCTATGATTATAACTGGAATTTGAACCTCGCCAAATAGTCTAAAAGCATCAAACACCTATAAAGGCCGGTTATGCATAAAGTATGACCGGCTTTTTTATATGCACAGTGCGCGATATTACGCGGAGTTTTGGTGAATAGCCGCCAGTTTCTCATCGCGGCCAGGCAGTGCTGCAGGCCGTGAAAATAATGGTCGTTTTGCTAAAGAGATATCTTGAAGCGCGGCCGAAAAAATTGTGCTCAATATATAATAACCGGCCAAAATCACGCCGCGAACTGTTCCTGAAATCTTAGAGATGCCAATTCTATTGCGATAATCTACAGGAGCTTCACTGACTGATAAACCGTGTTGCAGAGCTTTAATCTGCATTTCCACTGTCCAGCCAAAAGTTGGTGATCGCATTTCAAGTATATTGAGCGCATCGACCAATATGGCACGAAATGGCCCAAGATCGGTATAGCGAAAACCCCAAAATAATTTGATCAGAGAACATGCTAGGCTGTTGCCGAAATATTGCTGTGGTGTAAGTGCGCCTGGTGCGCGATTTCCTTGCATGCGTGAGCCAATAACCATGTCATTCTGGCCGGATAAGATAGGCTCCACCAATCGCTGCATCTGGTCAGGATAATCACTGCGATCTCCATCGAGAAAAACAATAATATCACTGCCTAATTCTTTTGCTACCGCGATGCCGGCAAGACAGGCTCTGCCATATCCTGCAACAGGAGCAGAAGTCACAATCGCGCCATTTGCTTGCGCTACATTTACAGTGTCATCGGTTGAACCATTATCGGCCACGACAACATGATCGCACCATTGCGGAATTTCAGGCAGCATCTTCGCTAAGGCATGCTGCTCATTTCTGGCAGGTATAATAACTGTAATAATGGCATTTTGTTTGAGAGGCGTAGATGGTTTAGACATTAATACCATTCTTTCCTCTAAGCGTCTGGAAGGCAAGAGCTATCCAGACAGGTAGTGCACATAATGCTGCGGGTAACCATTGCAGAAAAGATGTTTCTGGCAATGATTGAGCATAAAAGTCCATATAGTAAAAACCACAGGTAGCGGTGAGCAATATGGCAGCAAGGTTTGGACGCAACACTGCGAACGGCAGCAACCACAATGTATACCAAGGATATCCCGTCGGCAGGACAAGCCACAATAAAGTGATCGTCAATATGCTGGCATCTATTATCTTATTGGCGCGCATTGGATGAGACGCTGTTAGGTCTTTGGCTCCATCAATCTGTAATTTTTCATACCACCAGATACGCACAATGAAGAACAGGAACAGTCCTGCTATGAGCAAGCGAGCCAACGTTCCGCCAAGCGGAGTAATGTAGGATAACCCACCACTTACTAGCGTGAAGGCAAAACTATTGCGTTGCCAATCTTGACCAAAACGAGTCAACCCGGCGCCCTCTCCCAAGGCTAGCAATTGTGGCAGCATCAGAAAAAGCAATATAGCAACGCCAGTAGCAACATAAGCGATAGAGCGTATATCGCGTTTCGCGATAAAGGGCATGAGCATGATCGGCCATATTTTTATAGCGGCTGCCAAACCTAGCGCCAATTGCGCAAAAAATTCTCTGCGTGATATGATCATCAACAATGCCAATGCGATAAAAGGCATCAGCAGAACATCCATATGCATGCTATTGGCAAACTCTTTAAGCACCATCGGGTGCCACCAATATAATGCCAATCCGAAGCTTTTCAGCCCTGCAGTGCGTAAGGCAAGAGCCATGAAGATAAAAGCAAGGGTTTCAGCAATCAGGCTGACAATTCGCAGGCCAATAACGTCAAAAGGTGCGATCATATAGGCAAGAGCAAAGCCTGCCTGCGCCAAGGGCGGGTAGATGGTTGTGATATTGGGATTGTTAGTCCGCAGCAATGTCTCTTCACCGCGCTGTGCCAAATCCTCATACCCTGTTGGCAATGGATCAGCATCGACGCCGAGCTCTTCCAATAACTGCGAAACATCTGGTGCTATAGCGAACTTATCAGGTGCGTGCTGATATGGATTTAAAGACTCAGCGCTAACGGCCCCGTCCCACATATAACGATAGAAATCATCTTCAAGAATGGGCGTGGAGGCAAACAATATCGCTCGTGCAAAAATACCAATAGCAAAAATAAAGAGAGCGGATTTCCAAAATCTTCTGGGTTCAAAGATGCCTTTACGTGTCGTTATCAGTTTTTTTTGTGTAAGAACAAACCATGTGAGGAAAAGAATATTTGCACTCAATAAAAGGCCCGCAAAGGTCAAAATTGGGCGTTCAAAAAGGGGGATATCCCAAGCGAATTGAGAAGATATAGCGTTACAGGAAATAGAAAAAGCAATGGTTAGCAAAGCACCCGCAGTCCAGTAGAGATTGCGGGTGCCTATCGCCATAAAACTATCCTATATTTGTCTATAGGCTTTACGATATAAGGTTTAAGAACCGCCACCTGAAAAGCCGCTACCACCAGCAAGACCGCCGCCGACATCTGCTCCAAAACCGCCACGACCGCGACCAGCTGCAAGACTGCGTTCTTTACGCTCGTTCAAGCGCCAATTGGCTTTAGGCTGTAATCGTGCAGTTTGCGACCATTTTGCTGCCAATTTTGGTGAAGCCAGAGATTTTGCATGAGAAACCAAACCAGCCTCACCACCAAAATGCTCCTGATAATCGACCAAGAATTGTGCTATCGTCACTTTGCCTTTGCTCGCCTTGACCACATCTTTGCGGTTGACGAATTTGCGACCTAAAGCTTCCAAATCTTGCTTTACAGAGGCACCACTAAACGCTTTGACTGGGAAATCCGGGCTACCCTGCGTCGGAACAAAAAGGCCGAAGACCAAATTGGGTTCATCTTTCCAATGTGTCAGCAAAATGTTGTCGACATCATTAATGCTCAAATCTTCCTCTGAAATGGTGATAAGAGGCGTATTAAGAAAACCGCTATTGGACTTCAAAAGCAATTTTGGATCAGCCGATGGATATGCCGCACTGGTGCTGTGCAACACCATCAATGTGCGGAGGTTAAGCCAGAATGCGAGTTGCTCATCACGGTTAAGTTTAGCGGGCGGGATATTTTCAAATCCACTCACAACGCTTTCAATGGCACGCTGGCCTGCACCTTTCATCACGCTGTAGCGTACTACGCTACGGCCGCGCTCTTCGATGACAAAGGCTTCCAGAATTTGGTCTATAACCGAATAGGAGATTGCTGAAATGCTGTTCTGATCATGAACGGCGAATTTTTCAACCTGCGTCGAATTTCCAAATTGTGCGACAGCGCTTTGCCCAGCGGCCAAAATGGCTAATCCAGCTAATCCAGTGAACAATATCTTTTTAGCAGCGTGCATTTTTCAACCTCCAGATGATAGTCTCGTTGCTAAGGTTTCGCATGGCGTGGTGAAAAAGTTACAACTCGCCATAAGGCTGTGGAGATAAATGGCGATCTTCCTTGTACAGCGGCTTGTTCGCGCACTAATGTGATCACATGGATAATGATGATGATCTCTTTGCTAGCGCCCCACAATCCAGTTCGGGAAATTATGATGCCACTGCCATTGAGGTGCTGGAAGGACTTGAGCCAGTTCGCAAGCGCCCGGGTATGTACATTGGCGGCATTGATGAGCGCGCCCTCCACCATCTTGCAGCAGAAGTTTTGGACAACAGCATGGACGAAGCCGTTGCCGGCCATGCTAACCGAATTGAGATTTTCCTAGAGCCTAACAATAGGCTGACCATTTCAGACAATGGCCGCGGTATTCCCGTCGACCCACATCCAAAATATCCTGGTAAGTCTGCTTTGGAGGTGATTTTAACGACATTGCATTCGGGCGGCAAATTTACTGACAAAGCTTATGCTACCAGCGGCGGCCTGCATGGCGTGGGCGTATCTGTCGTTAATGCCCTATCTAGTGAAACGCGTGTCGAAGTTGCTCGCGAAAAATCACTATATGTCCAAAAATTCTCTCAAGGGAAGTCGCTGGCACCGCTCGAAAAGGTAGGCAGCGCGCCAAACCGGCGTGGTACAAGTATAAGATTTGTTCCTGATACAGAGATTTTTGGCGAAAAAGCGAAGTTCAAGCCTGCGCGGCTGTTTCGGCTTGCACGTTCAAAGGCCTATCTTTTTGCAGGCGTAGAAATACGCTGGCGCTGTTCCCCTGAACTGGCCAGTGAGGACGTTCCGGAACAAGCCACATTCTGCTTCCCCGGCGGCCTGTCGGATCATCTTCGTGAGCAGCTTGGTTCCCGTGAATGCGCGACATCTGAATTCTTTCATGGCAAGCAGGACTTTCCAGATGCCGAAGGCCGCGTTGAATGGGCTGTCGCTTGGCCGTTATGGAGCGAAGGCAGCCACAGTTGGTATTGTAACACCATCCCTACCCCTGATGGCGGTACGCATGAAAATGGCATGCGCGCAGCTTTGTTAAAGTCGCTGCGTACTTTTGGTGAATTGATCAATCTGAAAAAGGCCAGTCAGCTGGTCGCCGATGATATTATGACAGGCGCTGAAATGATGCTGTCCGTCTTTATCCGTGACCCGCAATTTCAAAGCCAGACGAAAGATCGCTTAACCTCAGCCAATGCTGCCAAGTTGGTGGAAAATGCCGTGCGTGACCATTTTGATCATTTCCTATCCGATAATATGGACCGCGGCAAAGCTTTGCTCGGCATAGTTTTGGAGCGGATGGATGAACGCCTAAAACGCAAGGCGGAGCGAGAAGTAAAACGCAAAACCGCGACATCATCGCGCAAATTGCGATTGCCTGGCAAATTAACCGATTGCACCGGTGGCAAAGATGTCACCACAGAGTTGTTCATCGTAGAGGGTGACAGCGCTAGCGGCTCGGCCAAACAAGCGCGTGACCGCATTACGCAGGCCATCCTGCCAATTCGCGGCAAAATCCTCAATGTTGCTTCCGCTACAAGCGCGAAAATCCATGCCAATCAAGAAATTGCCGACATAGCGCAAGCCCTTGGTTGTGGCATGGGTAAGCAATGCGATCATACTGCTCTGCGCTATGACCGCATCATCGTGATGACAGATGCTGATGTCGACGGGGCACATATTGCGACCTTATTGATGACATTCTTTTTCCAAGAAATGTCAGAACTGGTGAAGAATGGTCACCTCTATCTCGCTCAGCCACCGCTATATCGTCTCGTGTCTGGCGCACAAAGCACCTATGCGCGGGATGATGCACATCGCGCGGAGCTTGAGAAAACCCTGTTCAAAGGCAAAAAGGTCGAGGTCAGTCGCTTTAAAGGTTTGGGTGAGATGAACCCTAAACAGCTGCGCGAAACGACAATGGACCCAAAAAGCCGGACATTATTGAAAATCAAGCTGCCTCGTGAATATCAGGATCGGGCTGGTACAAAGGATTTGATTGATCGTCTTATGGGCAAGCATCCTGAGCACAGATTTCGCTTTATTCAAGACAATGCGTCAGAAGTGGATCGGGACACTATTGATGCCTAACTATGCAAAAGGATATTTGAAGACTCTTTTGCTGGCTTTGTTTTTCTGCAGTCAAATTTTATTGCCTCTGGGCTCGGCTACAGCCAGTCCGCAATTGGCGTCTGCACCTAATAGCGCTGATGCCCCGCTGCAACGCAGGATCAACGATATTTTTGCATTGTTGCAAGGTGAAGACGTTAAGAGCGACATATTCAATCAGAATTTTCGCAATGCTGTTTCCGCAGAGCAATTGCGCCTTATTGTTAGTCAATTGACCAGTCAGCACGGAAAGCCTCTGACTATTCTTTCCATCACCGAACGCGACCCCAATTATGCCACCTTTCGTGTGCAATATGAGAAATCAATTGGGCAATTTATTATTTCTCTTGAACCCAATGATCCCAATTTAATCTCTGGTTTCCGGATTACAGGTTTTGCTAGCGCAGGCAGCAGCATAGATGAAGTACTGCAATCAATCGCTGATCTGCCCGGTCGAACGGGGGTAAGCGTAAGAGAGATTAAAAACGGCGCATTGCGATCAATAGCGGGAAAAGACAGCACATCACGTTTTGCGATTGCCTCTACCTTCAAGCTTTATATCCTCGCAGAATTGGATCGCCAGATACAGTCTGGCCAACGCAAATGGTCTGATGTTGTCAGGCTTGGTCCAAAATCCCATCCTTCCGGAGTTAGTCAGGACTGGCCTGACAATATGCCCATGACATTGCAGACATTGGCAACTCTTATGATCTCAGTTAGCGATAATAGCGCGACCGATACACTGATCCGCATATTGGGACAGGATGCACTGCAATCCATCGTGCGCAAAGCAGGACACAATAAGCCGTCAGAATTCACACCATTTTTGATGACGCGCCAAGTTACCGCGCTGAAAACGCCGGGCAATGCGCCGCTTCGTGATAGATATCTTGGTCAAAAGAGTGCGCAGCGAAGTGCCTATTTGCGTCAGATAGACCCTTTATTGACATTGGAAAGTATCGACTTCGGATTTCTAACTGCACGGCCAACTTTAGTGAATGAAATTGAATGGTTTGCCAGCCCTGATGATATTGTCCGGCTGCTCGCTTATCTTGATGATAATGCGAGCGATACTGCACGGGAAATCATGGCGATAAACAATGGTGCTGGCCCCCTTGCGGCCGAGCAGTGGCAATATCTGGGCTATAAAGGTGGGTCAGAAGCAGGTGTTATGTCTTTGAACTTTCTTACTAAGTCATGGCAAGGCCGAAAATATATCATTTCTATGCATTGGAATGATGTTAATCAGCCTGTTGACGAAGGCCGCTTTCTGGCACTTGCGACACGATTGCTCAATCTCTTGTCAGATCGCTAGCGATTGCCCTCGACCGGATTACTCAGCACTTAGTGCAGCAACCAAGGCTTTGACCTTTTTTTGCCTCCATTGCGGCAATGGCGCAACCATCCAATAAGAACGGCGCGATGGTCGGGCCGCTTTATGCACAATGACACGTCCGGCGCTAAGATCCTGCTGTGCTAGCAAAAGCGGCACACTGGCATAGCCCAGACCAGCAGCGGCCATTTCAATAGCCAATCCTGCATCACCAACTTGCAAATAGGGCTCTTCTTCTTGCTTCTGACTGCGTTCTTCTCTTGGACAGCCCGGCCACACTATCTGTGTATTTTTTTGATTGTCATGTGCGTCAAAATTGGGAGCGCAAACGCAAACAAACTCACCCTCGGCCAATGCCATGCCTTCATGGTCGCCCGGCCCTTCGGCCAGCATGATCGCTATATCCAGATTCGCCTCAGTGAAATCGACATCACCATCAAGATCAACCAGATTATAGCGAATTTCCGGATTAGCCTTGGCAAAGTCTGCCAATTTTGCATGCAACCACTTTTCCGTAAAATCGCGCGGCGCGGCTATGGTCAGTCTATAACTTGATTGACCCGCCTGTATGGCGCGTACAGCCTCTTCAAACTGCAAGAAGCCGCCTCTTAGGGCATCAAGCCCCATCAAAGCTTCATCAGTAAGTTCCAACCCCTTCGGTGTACGGCGGAAAAGGATAACGCCCAGCAAGTCCTCCAGAGCGCGTATTTGCTGGCCAACTGCGGCTGGTGTCACAGCCAGCTCATCAGCAGCTCTGGTAAAGCTTAAATGGCGTGCAGCAGCATCAAACACACGCAAGCCGTTAAGCGGCAATAATGTGCGTTTCATCTTGCTATTGCCGGTGCCACTAGCGGGAAACGCGGGATGGTCGCATTCACTATACTGTCATCATCGCGCATAAGGCGAAATATGCCTTCCATCCTGCCGGTTGGCGTATTCAATGGACAGCCAGAGACATAATCATGGGTTTCTCCGGGCTGAAGATAGGGCTGCTCACCGACAACACCTTCACCATCAACATGATGCTGGCCGCCTCTGCCATCGGTTATAAGCCAATGCCTAGTCAAAAGTTTGACCGCCATATCTCCATGATTCTCGATCCGCACATGATAGGCCCAGAACCAGCGCGCATCATCACTGCGTGATTGCTCGGGCAAAAAGCTCACGGCCACCCGCACAACTACGTCTTCCGTTTCGGCGCTATAATCAAAGAGACTCTGCATAAAGAAATTATGCCGATAAAATTCAACAATGCAAAGCCTCTGTCTCGCAAAAGTGAAATTAATCGTATCATGCCAGATCATGTGGTCACAGCAAAGCCGTTCTCAAGCGGTCTATCAAACGATCCCGCCCGGCAAAAATATCCTGACCACGTTCCGAAAAACAGTGTTTTTTGAGAAAATACCCCGTGAGGTCCAGCCCATTACACAGGTCTTGCGAAGTCGGGAATGACTCTTCGTTGACAGCAGCATCACTGAGGAAAGATGGCAATGGCAATAATATTTTACGATAAGTACCTGCCGCTGCTTCGCTAACAGCGCGGCCAGTGCGCGGACTCACATAAGCCAGGTCATGCTCTTCCCCCGTAACCGCGCAGACGTCCAAGTCGAGGCCAAAGCCTAGTTGTGCCAACAACAATAATTCATAGCGTATAAGAGCCTCTGCCCAGCCACGGGCAGAAGGAGCCATAGTCACAGCGTCCAGCAAAGCTGCGCATCCGGTGTAAAGTTGCGGATAGCTTTGGCCTTCGGGCAGCATGAAGGCCGTGCCATGACATATCCAGCTTATGGCCTCACTCGCCATAGCTTCGGAATAATGCGGCGCTCTGGACAATTGGAGCTCACCCTGCAAACTGGCCAACTGGCCTTCAACACGGCTTTTCAATTGACCGTTAATGATATTGCCCGGTTGCCAAATCGGCCGCCGTGCCCGTGCATGACCGCCGCGAACATAGCCTGCGCAAAGCCCCTGCTCACTGGTCATCAAGCGCACAATGACCGAACTTTCCCCATGCCGTTTTACGGTGCAAACAATAGCGCGATCAAAAGAGGTTATATGCACGCGCTTAGCCGTGGAAGAAATCGTAAACGCTGTCAGCCATTGCGGCCGAAATTCCAGGTGCACGGCGCAGATCATCGCGTGAAGCATTGCGCACGGCACGCGCCGTACCGAAATGCATCAACAATGCCTTTTTGCGCGTTGGACCAATGCCGGGCACATCATCGAGCGGGCTTGTGCCCATAGCAGCCGTTCGCTTCTTACGATGGGCCCCGATAGCGAAACGATGCGCCTCATCGCGCAGCCTTTGCAGAAAGAAAAGCAACGCATTGTTCATCGGCAATATCGCCTCGCGGCCATCTGGAAAGTAGAAAGTCTCTCTTCCCGCATTGCGATCCGGCCCCTTGGCGACGCCAACAAAAGGCACATCGTCAATGCCCAGTTCCGCCATCACCCCTTCAACAGCGCTTACCTGCCCCTTGCCGCCATCAATCAACAGCAAGTCAGGCCAGTTACCCGATGTCCTCTCAGGGTCTTCCTGTTGAGCGCGGGCAAAACGGCGGTGGAGCATCTCGCGCATCATCGCGAAATCATCACCCGGTACCGTTGATTCATCCTTGATATTGAATTTGCGATAGGCGTTTTTGATAAAACCTTCCGGTCCGGCCACGATCATCGCGCCCAGCGCATGGCTGCCCTGAATATGGCTGTTATCGTAAACCTCGATGCGTTGCGGCGGACCGTCAAGTTCCAGAAAATCGGCAAGCGCCTGAATATTCTTTTGTTGGCTGCTCGATTCCGCAACACGCCGTTGCAATGCTTCAGCAGCATTGCGCGCAGCATCGCTTATCAGCTTTTTACGCCCACCACGCACTGGCACTGCGATCTCCAATGCCCCGCTAACCCTATCAGACAAGGCTTCGTTGACCAGCTCTTGCTCATGCAGCTGTCGATCAACCAAAATCAGTTTCGGTGGCGGCACGTCTTGATAAAATTGCATGATGAAGCTGGTCAAAATCTGGCCGGGGTCAACATCATTAACATGCGCAGGGAAGAAACTGCGATTGCCCCAATTTTGCCCTGCGCGGATAAAAAATGCTTGAATACAGGCCGTTCCACCTTGCTGCGCCAAAGCAAAAATATCGGCATCGCTCACGCCCTTGGCCTGAACCGCTTGCCCGCTTTGGATGAAGGTCAGCGCCTTGAGACGGTCACGATAACGTGCTGCTGTTTCAAAATCGAGTGCATCAGATGCTGTCTGCATCTGCGCCGCCAAACGTTCCTGCACATCCGTAGACTTGCCCTGCAAGAAATTGCGCGAGTCGCGCACCAAAGATGCGTAATCTTCTTTGCTGATGCGATCTACACATGGCGCAGAGCAGCGCTTTATCTGGTAAAGCAGGCATGGACGCGAGCGGTTATTGAAAAAACTGTCACTACACGAACGCAGCAGAAACAGCTTTTGCAAAGCATTTAAGGTCGATGTGACTGATCCGGCACTCGCAAAGGGGCCGAAATATTCCCCCTTATATTTGCGCGCACCCCGATATTTGTACATGCGCGGAAAATCATGATCATCGCGCAGCAGGATATAGGGGAAGCTTTTATCATCTCGTAGCAGCACATTATAGGGTGGCCGGTAGCGCTTGATGAGCTGCGCCTCCATCAGCAAGGCCTCAGCCTCACTAGAAGTGCTGACAATCGCCATGCTGCGCGTCTGCGCTACCATACGCAATAATCTACCGGGCAGTCGCGCTTGCTGCGTATAGCTGGTCACTCGGTGCTTCAGTGCTCGCGCCTTTCCAACGTAGAGCACATCGCCACGGGCATCGAGCATGCGATAGACCCCGGGAGTGGATGATAGGCTTTTAACGACTGATTGAATGACCGATATGCCGCGATCTATATCCGGCAACTCACTGCCACGCACCGCATAGGTCGCCTTTTCTTCGCGAAACCTGTCCGGAGCATCAGGCAAGGGCCCTTTCTCATCAGGGCGGTCAGGATCATCAACAGACATGCCCGCTTTATGGCGATTGCAAGCGCTTTAGAAAAGGGAAAGTCGGATAAACCGCGCAATAAATGTTCAGAGCTTTGCCGCTGGCAAGGCTTTGCATCCAGCATCTTTGGCGGGCGGCCCTTTTCTCAATTCAAAAAGCCATGGCCAACGCTTGCCAGTGACCAGCAATCTTTTACCCTTCGCATCCCAAGCGATACCATTAAGGACAGCATTAAAGTCATTAGAGGCTATCGCATCTGTCAAAGGTTTGAGATTTATAACGGACGAGATGGCCCCGCTGTCAGGATTAATGCCAACAATTTGGCTGCTCATCCAGATATTCGCCCATATTTTGCCATCTATCCATTCCAGTTCATTCAGGCGTGCAATAGGCCGGCCATTGGCCGTGACCGCGATACGCCGCTTTTCCGAAAAATCTTCAGGGTCAATGAAGCGCAGCTGATTTGTGCCATCGCTCATAATAAGCTCATTGTCAGTGCGGGTAAGTCCCCAGCCCTCTCCAGCATAGGAAAAACGAGATTTCTCTTTGAAGTCATTAAGATTCCAGCGAAATCCGACACCGGCTTTCCAGCTTAAAGACAATATTTCATCTTTCCACTGTACTGAGCCTTCACCAAAAAAAGGCGGTGGAACATTGGCTGATTGCTCAACTTCACCACTTTCAAGGTTGATGCGCCTTATGGTAGACTGCCCGACATGGCCGGTACTTTCATACAGAGCGCCGTCATAGAAGAAGAGGCCTTGGGTAAAGGCTTTTGGATCATGCGGGTAACAGGCCGCGACATGATAGCTATTATCGAGGACGGGTTTGACGGTTTCAGGCGGCCGCTGCTGTGCATTTGCGAGTTGCCCGCCCATGCAAAGCAAGATGCATGATGCTATCAAGCGTGAAAAATGGTAAAATATGGCGGCTATCATGTCTTGCACAATAGCCTGCACTATATTGAATTGGAATGAACAATCACGCCATATTTGCGTGGCGGTGCACAGATATGATTTTAATGAATTGATTTGCCGAGTGCTGTGGTGAGGCCGTCAATCGTCTGATTCACTAAAGCACCGTCTTTATCTTTATCATGCTGCTTTTCTATCAGCGCTTGTGACGCTGCAATGGCTGTATCTGCGACATGGCTTTGGATATCGGCGATAGCCGCGCGTTCAGCAGCATCAATTTTCTGAGCAGCCAGTTTTTTGCGGCGCGCAATCAAAGCAGTGGCATTATCTTTGGCTTCAGCAACAATCATTTCTGCTTCTTGTTCTGCCCGTTGCTTCATCTCGTCAGCTTCGGTGACAGCACAAGCCAGTTTTGACTCATATTCCGAACGGATTTTTTCAGCTTCTTCGCGAAGATTCTTGGCTTCATCGAGATGCGAGCGAATCTCTGCAATTTGTTTATCGAGTGAGGCACCGATCATTGCCGGCACTTTTTTCCAAAGGATGATACCGATTAGGATCAACATGGAAATTGAAACCCATGCCGTAGCAGTAATGCCGAACACAGCATTCTCTACATAGGGCTCACCGCCAGATTCAACGGCCATCAAAACCAAATCAAGCATTCTTCATCGCTCCCTTAACCGCAGTGCGTGCCTGCGCTTTGGTCACTTTCGATCCGGTCAGCTTTGCAAAAATGTCCTGCGTTGCTTCCGTCGCAGAGCTTTCAAGCTCTGCCAAAGCAGCATCACGCTGGGTCGTCAGTTCTGCTTCAGCGGCAGCCATAGTTTCTGCAACACGTTTGTCTGCATCATTCAAACGACGCTCTGCACTTTTTGCAGCCTTTTCACGGCTTGCAATGATGACGCTATGCGCTTCATCACGAGCCTCTGCCTGACGGGCTTTATAAGTCTCTTCCAGTTCATCAGCTTGATTATGGGCAAGACGCGCAGCGGCCATATCGTCAGAAATACGTTTCTCACGCATCTGCACAGTGCCTTGAATCTTGGGCATCATGCCCCGCCCTATGACGAGATAGATAAGACCAAAACAGATCACCAGCCAGAATAGCTGTGACCCATAAGTTTCCATAATTTGAGCAATTTGTGGCACGGCAAATACCCGTCAGTCAGAATGGTTTGCCGGTTCTTGCAGAAATAATATTATTGTCTGGCAACAACCGGCAAAAGAATTAGACAACAAAAATCAGGATCATGGCGACAACAAACGCCAACAGACCCAAAAGTTCAGCAGCAGCGAAGCCGATGAACAAACGGCCTTGCTGACCGTCAGCCGCTGCAGGATTGCGCAGAGCGCTTTCCAAGAACGAGCCAAAAACATTACCAACACCGATGGCGGCCATACCAGCACCGATAGCGGCCAAACCGGCACCGATGAGCTTTGCTGCTTCTGCGTCCATTATACTTACTCCTTAACGATAAAAAATGAAATTAGTGAAGATTAACTGCGTCATTAATGTAGAGCGATGTCAGCAGGGCAAACACATAGGCCTGCACCACAGCCACCAGAATTTCCAAAGCGCTGATACCTATCATCAGTGTGAGGCTGGGTATGCCGATGAGCACGCCATAAGCCGCGCCAGCGCTTGTCGAATTGATCACAAAACCCGCCAACACTTTCAACAAAATATGGCCCGCCGTCATGGCAACGAAAAGTCGTAAAGCAAGACTAAAAGGGCGCACTAGGAATGACAATAACTCAACCACAAAAATGAATGGAATCATTGGTAGAGGTGTGCCCTCTGGAATGAAGAGCGAGAAAAAGTGAAAACCGTGCCGCCAGAAACCAACAATCAAAACAATGGAGAAGCTGACGATTGCCAAAACTAAAGTGATTGTGAGG
Organism: uncultured Sphingomonadaceae bacterium; assembly: GCA_947503245.1. Classification (GTDB taxonomy): domain Bacteria; phylum Pseudomonadota; class Alphaproteobacteria; order Sphingomonadales; family Sphingomonadaceae; genus Alterisphingorhabdus. The sequence continues at coordinate 1,816,176 of CANNCV010000001.1, read as the reverse complement.
TGACTAGTTACAGTGAAAGGATGGAGACCCAAAACACCGATGGGCATCAGGCCCAAAATATTGGCGAACAATATGAACATAAACAGTGAAAATACATAAGGCGCATATTTGCGGCCTTGTTCACCGATATTGGTAATCATCATGTCGTCAATAAAATTGGTGAAGCCTTCGACCATCACTTGCCAACGGCCAGGCACAAGCTCACGGCGCATTCCGCCTTGCATGAAGATCCACAGCGATACGAGTGTCAGCAACATCCACACCGCGCTGTTGGTCAGTGTGATGAACTGGCCACCAATTTCGAAACCGAGACCGGGCACAACCGGTTCGATCAAAAATTGGTGCATCGGATCAATTTTACCTGATTCGCCGGCCACATTAACCTCTATCTTCTTTATCTGGCTTACCAGTCGTCGTGCTGGTCAGGCGCAGAATATTTTTAAAAGCGACAATGATGCCCAAAAACAAGAACACCAACATTAGCCATGGCGTAGTATCCAGCCAGCAATCAAACAGCCAGCCAAACAACAACCCGCCTGCAACACCTGCTATCAAATCGGCCAAAACGCGGCTCCCAATGCGATAATTGGGGTCCGCTTCTACTCTGCCGCCAGATTTTTTTGGTTGCAGCGCAGCATCAAGCCGATCCAGCCTGTCATCTATGGAATCGAGGCGCGGGTCGTCTGCCTTTGGGTTATCGTCGGAATTGCTCATAAGTCTAATGTCTCAACAGCTATAAAGCCATAGTGTCAACGCTAAACCCATGCGCACTCCGCCTAGGCGCGGCCCGTTTAGATAGACCATGGCTGCAAGTCAACATCTCAAGAGAGCAATTGCGCAAAGCTGCGTATAATCATTGACAATAAATAAAGCGCCGCGAACCAATGTCTGGGCGCGGCGCTTAGTCTATGATGTTGGCGCTAAGGCCAAATTCATCTAATTTCATGCTTTAAGGGCAGCGTGCGTCACGCTGCGGCGGTGAACCATCACGGGTCTTCCACTGCCCATTTGGCGCAAGATACTTCTCCCCCGGAGATGTCTGCGCAATAAGATTACAGCCTGTGGTAAAGGCAATATCTTGAACGGTAACGCCTTTTTGTGCCGCTAATTCCGTATATTTGGCTTTACGTTTAATATTCACAGAATTAACTAGCTTGCGCGCTTCAGCATTACCGCTGCTCACAACTTCCAAATAGCCATCCGGCTTTTCACCAATAACACCAGCGGATTTTGCTGATTTATAGGTAAGACCTTGCGCTGATACGGCAACAGGTGCCGCAATCATTGCAGTGACAGCCAGCGGCAGTAAAAATTTTCGCGCCAATTTTGCGCCAGAAATATTCTTTATTAGCATCAGAAAATATCCTCATTTTCTTCGATCAGATTCTTCGCATCGCCATCAAGACGATACACAACTTCCTGCTGAATGTTGATATTCAGCTCGATAACAATCGGCTTATCCGGAGCCGCGAGTGTAATACAGCCGCTGAGCGATATGCACGCCATCATGGCCAAGGCCATATTGGACAATCCGCATGACAGCTGCGCTTGTGATTTGTGTTTCATCCATGCAATCATTATGGATTATCCTCACTTTCTGGAGTCTGAATGAGCAAATGGTTTTTCATTCAGGTTGGTTATTTCCTGTATCTTGATCCAATATCACGCCCTTTTTTGGCGACAAAATGCCAGCGCTAACCGGATCTAACAAATAGTTGGTGTCATAAAGCGAACGCGTTGAGGTGATGAGCTGAAAAAATGGCGCGCGTATGTTTATGTTAAACTGGATCGGCAATTTGGCGATTTGTTTGGTCAAGAAATTGCGGGACGCCGTGTCCCCTTGGCTAAGACCATCAAACTGCACACGGGTCACTAGCTCCCCATCAAGTGGCCCATCCATTTCTACGACCAGAGTTTTATAGCGGATATCGCGCAAACTTTGAAAAGCAAAATTGCCATAGGCACCCAAATCTTCATAGGTCAGTTCGCCAATATAAGATAATGTTCCGCCAGCAGGCCCCACGACCAGACGACCGCCCTCAATCCGTCCTCCTGCAAGGTTAAACCGCATCGGCAACCGCCCATCAAAAGTCCCTGTGGCGGCCAGATTTTCAAAATCAAATTGCGTCAAAAAAGCAGCCGCGTCCAATCCCTTCATCTCGAAATTCAATTCGCGTTCTTCTGGAATCGCAAGATTGAAAGTCGTTGGCTCTAAGCTTAAATCACCGCCAGAAAAGGGCCAATGCGCTTCTTCAAGCACCACACGCTGATTAGCGAGCAGTTGATAGCGCACTATACCATCATAAGCGGCAATACCTGGGTTCACTTCATCCAGTGTGACAATCTGACCGGGGGGTGTTTCAAACGCCAGAAGGTCGGAAAAGACAATATCCCCCTTCAAACCTTTCACTGGTCCGAAAGCAGCCGCGAAATCAAGACCATCAGTACCAAATTTGCCTGTGCTGCTAATATTATCGCTATCCCAATCTATGCGGCCAGTTCCGCTAACACTACCATTTGCAAGTTCGACGATTCCAATGGTCAGGTCGGTGAGCATATTGGGTTGCAGATTTTCACTAAAGCTGATTCCCGGCACAATCACATCAGCCCCGCCCGTTGCATTTTCAAGATTATGCACGATGCTGACTGATGAAATAAGATCACGCTTATCAGGGAGGTACAAATCACCTTTGGCAAGAATGATAGAATTTTCCAGCACCAGATTGATATTACGTCCGGTAAGTGGATTGAATCTCTGCGCCTCTGCACGGTCACTCACTGTCCAACTATTGGATGAGATATCCAGAACCGAATTAGCAAAGCTCCACTCTCCTTGCCCATCGCTGAGCAATAAAGGGATATTGCCAATAAATGCATTGGCGCCATCAAACTCCCCAACCAAATCGCTGCCGCCAGACATGCTCAGCGTACCTGCCGAAAAGGATGTTCCGCTATCTACATCACCAATAAGCACGCTAAGATTGCTGATGTTAGAGGTTGCCGGATAACCAATATCAACACCATCTGCAGCAATGGATAATGGTGATCCACCAAGAGTAGCATCAATGGCCAAAGCCTGGCTTTGTGCATTTATAACAAGCCCATCATCGCCAAATGCTAATAATGGTTGCCTTGCTTTGGGGCAAAATGTGAGTGACTGACGGCCAGCAGCAAGCGTAGAGACATTAAGCTCTGTAAAGCCGATAGATTGGCAGCCGTCATTGCTTGCATAATAGCGTGAGCCATCAACCAGCGTGCCCGAGAGCGGGATTCGCGCGCCTGTTAGGCTCCCTCCCGCCAATGGACCGTCTAAGCGCATCGCCCCATCAAAGGAAATGCGATCGGGGTTATTTGGTGACAGCGTGACAATTGTCCGCTCCAACAAAAGACTGGCATTGCCAGAGCGATATTCTGGCATTTCCAGCGTCATTCTTGGCCGATTGCCTTCACCCTGCCAATTGCCAGAAAGTCGGGGAAGCTGAGGATGAACAAAGGCAAAGCCAAAGCTTTGTAATCCGGCAATACCCGCTTCACGCAAGGAATATCGCACATCCTGCACACGGGTAATCAGCCTGTTATCACCTTCCCTTAATGTCGCGCTGTCCGCAGTGATAATGCTATCATCAACATTGCCAGATACCGATAGCCTTGACGAAGCTGCGCTGCGTTCCAAAACTTGCAAAATCTTTGCCCAAAGCGGACCAATGGGCGTTGCTTCAAGACCGTCACCATAGCTTGCGAGTGCATTGCGCCAGCTTCCTTTCGCAGCGATATTGTCTGCGCTCAGTCGGTAAGCAAGCGACAAAGATGAAAGATCGCCTAGGGAATCAAATGGCAGTTCATCCGTCATGGCAACATCCAGCTTAGCGCTGCCGGCATCTGCCCATGGCGATGATAATGCAGTAATATTCACTTCAGCCTCACCATCAAATGACGCTGCGTCAATGTCACCTTTAGTAGCGATTCTAATAGTGCCGCCTTCAATGCTCTGTTTATTATCAAGGCGGTAAAATGCTTGGTTCAATTCACCCACCAAAGAAAGTTCTGCAGCATCAAGATCACGAGCGATTACAATATCTGTTTGCAGGCCACTATCGCCGGAACCTGCAGCCAATATAGGGCAATCAACACCATTGAAGCGCAAAGGGCCAGTTATTCTGGGTTGCAGCGAATCGATGGAAATCGACAAATAGGCGCTGGGCTTGGCGAGCTTACAGCTATCAAAATCCAGATTTTTTGCGATAAGAGCAACATCGCCTTCAAAACCATCCAGCAAATGGCCCTCACCTTTGGCAGAGAGCCCAATGGCACCATAAGGCGTTCCTATTTTTGCTCGTGCATCATCAATAGCAACCGTCAAATCAGGCAGCGCGAGCGGCGCGTCAGAATCTGTATAGATAAATTGGTCAAGCACACCGAAATGCAAACGGTCATCACGCCACTCACCAAATAAGCGCACACCTTTGACCCTTATTTCATCAACCAATATACCGGATAATTGGGGAGCAGTAATGACAACCAGATCGTCAATGACCAGATCCGGCTGTTGCGGGTCACCTATACGTATATTGCGTAAATGCTGGCGTTTAACGCCAAGATCGACAATCTCATAACTTGCATCAACCCCCAGATCATCAAGATATTCCTGCACATATCTATCAGCAATCACCAAACGCTGTGTCCAAGCTATCAATATGACAACAGCCAGAACAACAAGAGAAACCAAGACAATAGCAAACCATTTGCGCTTCCAAAATGGTCGCGCATCATTCTCATCTGCTGTCTCAGTGTTACTTGGCGGGGGCATAATGTCTTTTGGGGCAAATGCGGATGATAAGCAATTGGCTATGAACCTAAGCCAAATAGATATTGAAGCTCTAAACTGCTATGCTAATTTTCACAGCAAATATGTAGGGAGGGTAAGATTGGACCATGAGTGATAATCAACACGATAATAGCTCTGCACCCATCGCTCCCAATGCGACAGCGCAAATGGACCAGCTGTTTCATCCATCAGGGGAAATAACATCGCGCACAGAGAAACACGTGGCTACAGGCAATGATAAGGATAAAGCCGGGCACCGAGCACGATTGAGAAAGCGCTTTTTGCGCAAAGATACCGAAGCGTTACTTGACCATGAGATTATTGAATATCTCTTGGCATTAGCGATCCCCAGACGGGACACAAAACCGCTGGCTAAGGCATTGCTGGCCCATTTTGGCAGTTTGGCAGGGATTTTAACCGCCGATGCCCAAGCATTATTGCGTTTTGATGGTCTGGGTGAAACCAGCGTTGCCGCATTGAAGATATCTCAAGTCGCCGCATTACGGCTGTTGCGCGAACCCGTGATGCAAAAACCGATTATCGGATCATGGCAATCATTGTTGGATTACCTGCATGGTGACATGGCACATCTGACCATAGAGCGTGTCCGCATACTGTTTTTGAACAGTCGCAACATTTTGATCAGTGATGAGAATTTTGGCGATGGATCCGTAAATGAGACTGCCATTTACACACGCCAGGTTATTCACAGAGCGTTGGAGCTTGGCGCAGTATCGCTCATCTTAGTGCACAACCATCCAAGCGGCGACCCCAGCCCCAGCAAACAGGACATCGCCATTACGCGTGATATTGCCGAGGCTGGGCGCCGCCTTAATATTACCGTGCATGACCATATTATTATCGGCCGTACAGGTCATCTAAGTTTCAAAGCGAAAGGATTAATCTAGGCCCTGTCGCTTTGCGCTTACTTCCGCTCATCATTGGTAATGAGTCTGATTCCCATTCTTAGCGTGAAATAATTCCATATCCAGTTTATCAATACGGTGGCTCGATTACGCACACCGACCAGAAAACCGACATGGACAATACCCCAGAACCACCAGGCCAATGTGCCTGAAAACTTCACCTTGCCAAAATCAGCAACAGCCGCCTTACGGCCTATCGTCGCCAAATTGCCTTGATGCTTATAGCGGTAGGCCGGCGGTAAGCCTTGACCGGAAAGCTGCTGCCTAAGCGCAGACGCAACATAAAGACCGGCCTGCTTCGCAGCGGGCGCTAAACCTGGAACAGCATTACCGTCCCAAGCATTGGTTGAAGCAGTATCCCCAATCACATAAATGTTGGGATTATCTTGCAAGCGGCAATATTCGTCAGTGGGCACGCGCCCTGCCCGGTCCGTTTCCACACTCAGCCATTTGCCCGCAGGTGATGCTGCAACACCCGCCGCCCAAAGAACGGTTTCCGTATCAATACGGTCTTCACCAACCTGCACATATCCATCCTGAATATCTGTGACGCGCCCACCCAACAGCAGCTCTACACCCAGATCACGCAGCGATTGTGCCGCATTTTCTGAGAGGCTTTCAGGAAAGGGCAGCAAAACCCGCGGGCCTGATTGCACCAAAATTACGCGCGCATTGGCAGGGTCAAAATTGCGATATTCATCGGCCAAACCGAAGCGTGCGAGTTCTGCAATGGCTCCCGCCAGTTCAACACCTGTCGGACCACCGCCAACAATCACAAAGGTCAGCAAGCGTTTGACTTGTTCAGGGTCGTTTGAGGCCTCTGCCTCCTCAAAGGCGCGCAACACTTGGCCTCGCACATTAATCGCGTCTTCAACACGTTTTAATCCGGGTGCAAATGGTGCCCATTCATCTTTGCCAAAATAGCTATGCGTCGCACCAGTTGCCACAACCAGATGGTCATAGCTGGTAGAGCCGCCATTATAGGTAACTGTTTGCGCATCTCTATCAATAGCGCTCACCTCACCCAGCAAAATCCTAACATTACGATCATTCCTGAACAGGCTGCGTATAGGTATCGCAACATCTGAGGGCGAGAGGCCAGCAGTTGCGACTTGATATAATAATGGTTGGAAAAGATGGAAATTGTTACGATCAATCAGCGTTATCCTAACCGGCATGCCTTTCAACTTCATAGCGCATGAAAGGCCGCCAAAGCCGCCGCCAATAATCACAATATGTGGCCAGCTATCGGGCACAGCATTGTGTTTCCTGTCAAACAGTAAGTTACGCTCAAGCCAATGGCCAATTACTCGGTCAACAGAAATTTGGCCGCTGCCGTGGAAGAGAAAAACCAAAATCATCAAAATACTGGCGAATGTCAGTGACGGATTGAACCCCATAAAGTCCGTTCCCGTCAGCAATAATGCCAAGGTAACTGCAAAAACACTCCCTGCAATACCCAAGAATGCAAACGCAGCGAGGCCGATCAATATGGCTGGCAAAATGGGCGCAAAAGACCCTGATGGATAAAGCATTGCATTGGCAAACCCTGGTAATATCTCGGCAGAGATTAGCATTGTGATTGCCAACCAAAGACGAAAGATAAATAGCAACCAGGGTGACAAATAAACGGTCATCATTTGGCCAAAGGCATAGAGCTGCGCCGCAAGAGGAAGCGCGCTATCTGCAACGCCTTTACCAATGACCCTGTCTATTGAAAACGCGCCTGCACCATGCACAAAAAACCATGAAAGCAATGCAATGGCGAAGAGATTATAATCAGTGGGGATATAATGAAATTGGCTAACGGCCAACAATATGGCGACCGCTAAAGATGCCCCGCGTGTCATCAGCCCCAGCAACAACAAAATCCCGCCTATCAATTCTATGGCCAGGCCAGTTTGCGCCGCCATTACCGGTGACATAAATGGTACGGGATATTCAAAGGTCGCTAGCGCGATTGCAGTTTGCCAATCGCTTAATTTAACAAAAGCAGATGCGAGTAAGGCCTGTGCCAAGACGAACCGTGCAAGAAAGTCCCAAAATGGTCTGCTGAGGGAAATGGCTGCTTTAAAGCCTTTGATCCAGACACGTCCTGCGACCCGAAGAGCAGGGTTCTTAGACAGAAAATCGGCTTTGATAACGTCTTCCACAAATTATCCTCTCTCATCTCAATCGGGAATTTAAGATGTAGATTCATTCTCGCCATAGCATAGCTAGGCTGCGAATCCTGACATCCTCCCCATAAATGTTTATAGAACAGGGTCAGGCAATTGCGATCACGGTTTCTTCCTGCTAGCCGCCGCAGCACGTCAGGAATTTTGCCAATTTAAGGAATCGCCAATATGGTCCCTCGTTACGCCCACCCCGATATGACCGCAATTTGGGAACCGGAAAACAAGTTTCGTATCTGGTTTCTGATAGAGGCTCATGCCACTCAGGCTTTGGCAGATAAGGGTGTGGTTCCGCAAAGCGCTGCAAAAGCGTTATGGGACTGGTGGGCCACCGAACCACAAATTGATGTGCCTGCAATTGACGCGATCGAAGCTGTTACCAAACATGATGTCATTGCATTTCTAACCTGGGTGGCAGAACAGGTAGGCGATGAAGCGCGATTTATGCACCAGGGCATGACCAGTTCTGATGTGTTGGACACATGCTTGGCCGTGCAACTGACACAAGCCAGTGATTTGTTGCTTGCAGATATGGATAATTTGCTTGATGCGATTAAACGCAGAGCAGAAGAGCATCGTTACACCCCCACCATCGGCCGTAGCCATGGTATCCACGCTGAACCCACGACATTTGGTTTGAAATTGGCCCAAGCCTATGCAGAGTTTGCGCGCAATCGTGACCGTCTGGTTGCAGCGCGAGCAGAAATTGCAACCTGCGCAATCAGCGGTGCTGTTGGAACTTTTGCCAATATCGACCCGCAAATTGAGGAATATGTTGCTGACCAGCTTGGCCTTTCAGTCGAACCGGTATCCACACAGGTTATTCCCCGTGATCGCCACGCCCAATATTTTGCAAATTTGGGAGTTGTCGCCTCTTCTATCGAAAGACTGGCAACAGAAGTTCGCCACTTACAGCGCACTGAAGTGCTAGAGGCAGAAGAATATTTTTCACCAGGCCAAAAAGGCTCCAGCGCGATGCCGCATAAGCGCAACCCGATATTGACTGAGAATCTCACAGGCCTTGCCCGTGTGGTCCGCGGGGCGGCAGTTCCTGCTATGGAAAATGTCGCTCTGTGGCACGAACGTGATATCTCCCACAGCTCGGTTGAACGCTTCATTGGCCCTGATGCTACAATCACGCTCGATTTTGCATTGCGGCGTCTAACAGGCGTTGTCGATAAATTGCTGATCTATCCAGAACGTATGCAGAAGAACCTGGATCGCATGGGAGGCCTTGTCCATTCGCAACGCGTTTTGCTTGCTCTGACACAAGCTGGTGTCAGCCGTGAAGATGCCTATCGTCTGGTACAGCGCAACGCGATGAAGGTATGGGAAAGTGATGGCGCATTATCATTGCTCGACCTTTTGCTGGCCGATGAAGAAGTCACCAATGCCCTTTCCGAACAGGAAATTCGCGACCGTTTCAATCTGGATTATCATTTTAAACATGTCGATACGATCTTTGGACGGGTGTTCGGCGCATAATCATAGTCTGGCCAAGACTGGATGAGACAGCTATGTTGCTGTCAACATTGGGTAGGAGAAGCATATGCAGTTCATCAAAACCTTATTCTGGGTGCTTCTTGCTGTTTTGCTGGTGGCCTTTTCCTATAATAATTGGGTCAATGTCACGGTTCTAATCTGGGATCAGACATTGCTCGACACCAAATTACCGATATTGGTCATTGGTTCGTTTCTGCTTGGATTTCTGCCCATGTGGCTGGTCTATCGTACGGGCCGCTGGCGCATGAAAAGACGCATTGATTCGCTGGAAAGCCGCACCAAATTGGTTGTGCCCAACAGTTCTGATAAAAAGCCCGAAACCAAGCCAACACCGCCTGCTGCTCAAGAGGATAATACCCCGCTTACAGCCGACTAACCTTTAAGGGACATTTTCATGAGCAATCCGGTTTATCTCGCCCTTGATATCCCCGATCTTGATAAATCACTTTCTCTGGTAAAAAAGGTGCGCGATCATATTGGCGGAGTAAAGCTGGGCTTAGAGTTCTTCTGTGCGCATGGCCATCATGGTGTGCATGAAATATCCCATCTTGGCCTGCCGATATTTCTTGATCTTAAACTGCACGACATCCCTAATACGGTTGCTGCCGCCATGCAGGCGATTCACGTGCTAGAGCCAGCTATCGTTACCATTCATGCTGCTGGTGGACGGGCCATGATGGAGGATGCAAAGGCAGCGGCAGGGGCAAATACAAAGGTGGTCGCCGTTACTTTGCTTACAAGCCTGGACCAGCGGGATATAACGCAAATTGGCTATAATGGTGAACCGCGGGACCAAGTGCTGCGCCTTGCTGAACTGGCCGAAAAATCCGGTCTGGATGGTATTGTATGCTCTGGTCAAGAGGTTGGCGCGGTACATAGTCAATGGAAAAAAGGGTATTTTGTTGTGCCTGGTCTGCGTCCTGCAGGCTCCGCAATGGGCGATCAAAAGCGCGCCGTTACTCCGCGTGAAGCACGTGATAAAGGTGCATCCATATTGGTCATTGGCCGCCCCATAGCACGCGCTGAAGACCCTGTAGCTGCTGCGCGCGCCATTGAGGGAACGCTTTAAAGTGACAGGCAGCGCCATCAAAATCTGCGGCCTGTCGACAGACAGAACGTTGCAAGCAGCTGTTGATGCCGGTGCGGATTATGTTGGGTTGGTCCATTTCCCCAAAAGCCCGCGCCACCTCTCCCTACCACGCGCATTACGCTTGGCTCAATCGCTGCCAGATAGTGTTCGTGCGGTTATCCTGCTCGTTAACCCTGATCTTGAAATATTACGGCAGATTCGTGATGATTTTGGCCAAATCATTGTACAATTACACGGCCATGAAACGGCAGAAGATATCACTACATGGCACGAAGAAACCCATTTGGAATTTTGGAAGGCCTTGCCAGCCATAACACCGCGCTCACTGAATAAGGCGGCGCCTTTTGTACCCTGCGTCTCACGTATTTTGTTCGACACACCGCCACCCGCCAATTCCGCATTGCCCGGTGGAAATGGGGCCATTGGCAATTGGCCGATATTTGCAGACTTTGCCCCGGATTATGCTTGGGGTCTGGCAGGTGGTCTAACTCCAGGCAATGTTGTTGATGCCATCAATGCTACAAATGCACCTTTGGTCGATGTCTCTTCTGGCGTAGAGGACGAACCAGGCGTGAAAAATGTAGACAAGATCGCTGCCTTTTGCCAAGCGGTAAAAACAATGAACAAGGTGTCTCCTTAGCTCCTAAAACCCTGTCAGAGCGCACCTTAGACAATAGAGCGTACCGGCATTTTCTTGGTATAAATGGATTTTTTCAAATATGAATGATCGCCCCAATAGTTTCCGTAATCAGCCGGATAATCACGGCCATTTTGGTGAATTTGGCGGGTGTTATGTCGCCGAGACATTGATGCCTTTAATCCTTGACCTAGAGCGTGAATATCGCGCTGCGCAGGCCGACCCTGAATTTGCTCGTGAATTTGACGATTTGCTGGCCAATTATGTTGGCCGCCCTTCCCCGCTTTATTATGCGGAAGGTCTAACCGAGGATGTCCGTAAGGATTGTACTGAGGGCAAAGGCGCACAAATCTGGTTCAAACGCGATGAATTGAACCATACAGGTGCACACAAAATCAACAATTGCATTGGCCAGATTTTGCTTGCCAAACGCATGGGCAAAAAACGGATTATTGCTGAGACTGGTGCAGGTCAACACGGGGTGGCAACGGCGACAGTCTGCGCGCGTTTCGGGCTGCCATGCGTCATTTATATGGGTGCCACAGATATTGAACGGCAAAAGCCCAATATCTTCCGCATGAAATTACTCGGCGCAGAAGTCATCCCTGTAACCAGTGGTTCCGCGACGCTGAAAGACGCAATGAATGAAGCCCTGCGTGACTGGGTCGCCAATGTACATGACACATTTTATATTATTGGCACCGCAGCTGGCCCGCACCCCTATCCTGAACTGGTTCGCGATTTTCAAAGCGTGATCGGCAAAGAGGCACGTGCGCAAATGCTCAACCGCATCAACCGTCTGCCTGATCTGCTGATCGCCTGTATTGGTGGCGGTTCCAATGCGCTGGGCCTGTTCCACCCCTTCTTGGATGATACAGAGGTCAAAATGCTAGGTGTAGAAGCCGGAGGTCAGGGCTTGGACAAGCTACACGCAGCATCACTAACCGGCGGTTCACCCGGTATCCTGCATGGTAACAAGACCTATTTGCTGCAAGACGAAGATGGCCAGATTGATGAGGCCCATTCGATCAGCGCAGGTTTGGACTATCCCGGCATCGGACCAGAGCATAGCTGGTTAAAAGACATAGGCCGTGTGGAATATGATAGCTGCACCGATGAGGAAGCCTTAGAAGCCTTTAAACAGCTTTGCCGCTGCGAAGGCATCATCCCTGCATTGGAACCTAGCCACGCCATCGCCAAAGTCGTAGAACGCGCAAAATCTATGGACCGTGACCAGATCATCCTGGCAAATCTGTGCGGCCGCGGTGACAAAGACATTTTCACCGTTGCAGAGGCATTGGGAGTGACGATGTGACTATGACCGCCATGTCTAATGGTCTATCCCTTATCAATATGAGGACAGCATGACCCGTCTCACAAATGCCTTTCCTTCTGATCGCGCAGCCCTGGTTTGCTTTATCACTGCGGGTGACCCTCATGCCGATGCAACCCCTGCACTGCTCGACGCGCTGGTAGAAGGCGGCGCTGATGTCATTGAGCTTGGCATGCCTTTCACTGACCCGATGGCTGATGGCCCTGCCATCCAAAAGGCCAATTTGCGCAGCCTTGGTGCCGGAACGAAAACCGCCGACATATTTCGTATCGCCGCAGACTTTCGCGCACGTCATCCAAATGTGCCTCTGGTTCTCATGGGATATGCCAACCCGATGCTACATCGCGGGCCTGACTGGTTTGCCGATCAATGCGAACAGGCGGGTGTCGATGGCATAATCTGTGTGGACGTTCCACCGGAAGAGGATGCCGCTCTTGGCCCTGCCCTGCGCGACAAAGGGATTGCACCGATACGCTTAGCGACCCCTACTACGGATGAGGCGCGTCTGCCCGCAGTGCTCAACGGTTCCAGCGGTTTTGTCTATTATGTCTCTGTCGCTGGCATTACCGGCAAACAGCAAGCAGCAACCGCCTCTATTGAAGAGGCTGTCGCCAAGTTAAAAGCTGCGACCGAATTACCGATTGCTGTCGGTTTTGGTGTGCGCACGCCGGAACAAGCAAGCGCTATAGCCAAAGTCGCAGACGGCGTTGTCGTCGGGTCTGCAATCATTGAAATTATCGCTAAGCATGGCGCCATTGCAGCCGACCATGTTAGGGATTATGTATCGTCGCTTGCAACTGCGATCAAAAACGCGCGTAACTAACAAGGTGAGATTATGAGCTGGTTCAGCCGGGTAAGAAATTCGCTGCCCTTTGCAGCGAAACGCGAAACTGCCGATACGCTTTGGCTAAAATGCAAGTCGTGCGAAGAAATGATCTTCTTGCAGGAATATCAGGATAATCAAAGCGTGTGCCCTCGCTGTGAACATCATGGCCGTATTGGTGCACGGACCCGTTTTGAGGCGCTTTTTGATCAGGATAGCTGGGAGATATTGGATAGTCCCGCTGCCAAAGAAGATCCGCTGAAATTCCGCGACAGCAAACGCTATACCGACCGCATAAAAGCGGCACGCAGCGCCAATGAATTTCCCGATGCTCTTACCAATGCACGGGGCACGATAGACAATCAAAATGCCGTTATCGGCGTGCAGGATTTCGCATTTATGGGCGGCTCTATGGGCATGGCCGTAGGCAATGCCTTTGTTGCGGGCACAGAGGCCGCTATCGCGACCAAATCGGCCTATATCTTATTCACTGCTGCTGGCGGAGCGCGCATGCAGGAAGGTATTTTGTCTTTGATGCAAATGCCCAGAGCGACAGTCGCCATTCAACGAATGAAAGCGGCTGGCTTGCCCTATATTGTGGTACTAACCGACCCGACAACTGGCGGCGTGACGGCCAGCTATGCCATGCTGGGCGATGTACAAATTGCTGAACCAGGCGCTCTTATCGGCTTTGCCGGGCAGCGTGTGATCGAGCAAACGATCCGTGAAAAGCTGCCTGAAGGGTTTCAGCGCGCGGAATATCTGCTTGATCATGGCATGATCGATATGGTGGTGCACCGCCATAAAATGCGCGAGCAACTATCGCATATTATTGACTATACATTGGCACCAAAAGCGGCCGCCTGATCAAGCTCGCTAATATCATCGCTAGACAGATAGGCCCCAAAACCCATGGCTGATGGTGCGCGATCTTCTAACCCCGATGTCCAGTACCAGCTTGACCGCTTGACCATGCGCTCGCCAGGCCGCGATGTTCTGGGCCTTGAGCGTATAGAGACTTTGCTGAAACGGCTCGGTAACCCTCATCATAGCCTGCCACCTGTTTTTCATGTTGCCGGTACCAATGGCAAAGGCTCAACCTGTGCCTTTTTGCGCGCCGCAATAGAAGCATCAGGCCTGAAAGCCCATGTCTATACCAGTCCGCATCTGGTGCGCTTTAATGAGCGCATCCGAATAGCCGGGGCTTTAATAGATAATGATCTGCTCGCCGCCATATTGGCAGAGGTGAATGATGTTGCTGATGATCTGGCAGCCAGCTTTTTTGAAGTCACTACGGCTGCAGCATTTGTGGCATTTTCTCGTGTGCCTGCAGATGCCTGCATCATCGAAGTCGGTCTGGGCGGACGGCTTGATGCGACCAATGTGATACCAGCCCCTGCCATTTGCGGCATTGCGCATTTGGGGTTGGATCATGAAGCCTTTTTGCTCTCCGATGAACCCGATAATCAGGATATACCATCCGCTCCTCTGCCGCGCATTGCTTATGAAAAATCAGGAATAGCCAAATCTGGGGTACCGCTGGCTACGCAAAAATATACGGCGGACATCCAATTGGAGATAGCCAAACAAGCCATGCGAAATGGTGCGATGATGGTTGATCGCGGAGAAGGCTGGGATGCCGGGATCTATGAAAACAAATTGCATTATCGTGATAGCAAAGGCCGTTTGGCACTTCCCATGCCCGGGCTTGCGGGTGATTTTCAAGCAGATAATGCAGCTCTGGCGATTGCCATGCTGCGTCATCAAGATGCCATTAGGATCACCGATGCAGCCTTATCTGCCGCTATGGGCTGGGCAAAATGGCCCGCGCGACTGCAAAAGCTTGGCAATGGTCCCGTAACCAATACAATTCCCGACGTCGATTTTTGGCTGGATGGCGGGCATAATCCCTTGGCTGGCGAGGTTTTGGCCAAGCATTTCTCAGCTCTGCCCGATGCTTCACTCCACCTGATAATCGCCATGCTATCCAATAAAGATCCAGCAGCAATAATTCGCCCCCTGCTCCCCAAATTGGCAAGCGTTACTGCCCTGCCCGTTCCCGGTCATGACAGCCATACAAGTGAGCGCTTTGGCTCTTATCTCGCAAAAACAACGATCCCATTTACCCGCGCAGACACTATAGCAGACGCTATGGAAGCACTCTCAAAGCATGGCCCTAACACAATCCTGATCGCAGGTTCACTGTATCTCGCAGGCGAAGTTTTGGCTGCAAATGAGCAAGAACCCGAGTAGTTTTCTCTAAGCGCTAACCCGCTAAGCGAAGATGTCCGCTTCTTGCTCACCATCTTTACTGCCAACATCGCCAAGCGATCTATCGACCAATCCAGAACGTATCATCAGCCAGAAAATGATGCACCCTGGCAGAGCTGCCAAAGTCGTCAGCAGATAGAAATTCACAAAGCCAAAGCTATCAATCAACTGTCCTGCGGTAGTGCCAGTCAAGAAGCGCCCGATGATACTGGCCGCAGCGGACAGCAATGCAAATTGTGTCGCCGTAAACTGCAAATTACAAAGCGCAGAAATATAGGCAACAACGGCTACTCCGCCAATGCCACTGGCAAAATTCTCAAAACCGATAGCCCCTGCCATCGCCCAATTATTATGCCCAATTGCGGCAAGTCCAGCAAAGGACAAATTGCTAACCATCATCAATATAAGACTTAGCATCACGGCCTTTTTCATGCCAAAACGCGCGTAGATGATACCGCCGATAAATATACCAACCAGCAAAGCGATAAAGCCCAAGCCGACATCATAAAATGCGACTTCATCATTGGTGAAACCCAAATCCTCAAATAACAAACGGAAGGTAAGGTTGGCGAGCGTATCTCCAATTTTGTGGACCAGCACAAATATCAGCACGACAACTGCGCCTGATCTTTTGAAAAACTCTATAAGCGGGCTAACATAAGCGATGGCTGCCTGTACTGGATTTGTAAGTTTTTGCGGTTCTTTGCGCCGTGATGGCTCTCCCATCCATAGCCCGGTAAATACCGCGAACAAAGAAAAGCAGGCACAGGCATAATAGGCTGTTGCCCAATCCGAACGCGCGGCCACTACCAATGCTAAAGACCCAGCACCGGCAGCGCCCATGCGCCAGCCATATTGCGACATTCCAGAGCCTACACCCAATTCTTCCGGTTTCAGCAGTTCGATGCGATAAGCATCAATAACGATATCAAAGGTTGCGCCGGCAATACCGACACAAATCGCCGCAATAGCAACCGATGCAATATCCGCTTTAGGGTCTAGGGTGCCCAACACAATTATCGAAACCGCAACCAATATAGCCACAAAAATCAGCCAAGAAACACGCTGCCCCAGACGCCCGATTATTGGTAGCTTTACAACATCGACAATCGGTGCCCATATCCATTTGAAATTATAAGCAAGAAACGTCAGCGCAAACAGTGTCACAGTCGACTTTTCAATGCCAGATTGGGCAAGCCTCGTAGTGAGTGTTGCTGCAATCATGGCAAAGGGAAAACCAGAAGAGACGCCTAGCAAAAGTGCAGCAATAGCTGACTTTTGAAAATAGGGCTGCAACCCTATAGGAAGCCTTTTCCGCCAATCTGGATTACGTATTGCCGTCATATATTACCCGCCCTTTGCAAAGGCGTGTCATGGCATTGCATTGTCAAAGACGCAATAACGGATTGGTTAATATGGAGTGTCCAAACAGATGTTTAGAGCCGTGATAAGCTGAGGAACAAGCTGTTACAAATAGCTTGCTGCAACAATATCCCCTGCGCCTGCTTGCTGGACGATCACTGCATAGCGGTCAGCATCTGCAATCTGCATGTCCGCAGCTGTCACAGTATATTGCGCTGTACCGCCATTCCAAGTGCCTATGACGTTTTCATCGCGCAGAACATTTGTATAGGTCAATTTGCGTCCCCGGTTTTCACCACGGCCAACCTGCACTGTTTCAGAGCTATCCAACGCAACAAGTGTGACGGATGCACGTCCATCACTGGAACCATCCAAAGTCAAAGTGAAACCACCCTGATCATTTTTGACAACGTTCAAATCAGCCGCACTGCTTTTCTTCAGTTCGGACATGATAATGTCGCGCACCTGATATTCACGCGAACCGATGGCAGCACGGTGCCCGTTAATCACCATTTGCGGCGTATATACACCTGCATTGGCAAAATCTTTACGTGCATATTCGCGTTGTAATTCAGTATTCTCTTCTCGCGCCAAAGTATCTTTCCAGCCTAGACGGTCCCAATAGGTTACTGGACGGCTGATCAAAATCACATTGTCATTCTTGGCCAGATGCGCCGCAACGGTGTCAGCTGGCGGGCATGAAGAACAGCCCTGACTGGTGAAAAGCTCTGCCACAACAGCACGATCCATATTATCAAATGACGTGTTCTTTTGCGCGGCATCGCTGTCCATAGACTGGAAAGCCATAAAGCCAACACCCAGAGTGCCAACTGCCAACAATGAAAAGCCCATTAAACGCATATCTTATCTCAGCAAAAAATTATCGTGTCATTGTTAATACGCATTGCAGCCCCAAAGAGTTACACTCTCGCATCGAAATTTCATCGCGAGCAAAAAATATTGCATATTCGCAACAATGCAGCCTGTGCAGTTTCCGGCTGTCGTTTTGTTATCAGCTTGCTATAGGCCGCCCATGCCCAAAAAAACCTCCCCTGCTTTCGATCCGCTAGGCGATAACCAATCCGATAACATGTCCGGTGCCCAGGACACTGAGGAACCCGCAAAAGGTGACCGCATTGCCAAATTACTGGCGCGCTCCGGCGTCGCTTCCCGCCGTGAGGTTGAGCGGATGATCGCCGATGGACGCATTGCCAAAGATGGCGAGACAATAACCACACCAGCAACATTATTGCACAGCCTGCATGGCATCACCGTTGATGGAAAAATGGTGAAACAGCCGGAACCAACCAAGCTATGGCGTTTTCACAAACCAGTCGGTGCACTGACCGCAGAACGGGATTTTAGCGGGCGAACGACCATTTATGATGTGTTCAAAAACACTGGTGCCGATTTGCCGCGTGTTATGCCAATAGGCCGATTGGATCTTAATACCGAGGGTCTATTGCTGCTTACCAATGATGGCGCATTCAAACGGCAGATGGAATTGCCAGCATCCGGTATTCCCCGCACATATCGCGCACGCACTTTTGGCGATGTCAGCCAAAGCCAGTTGGAAGATCTCATCTCTGGAACAGTGATTCAGGGTGTTCGCTATGGGCGCATTGATGCCAATTTGGAACGCCGAACAGGCAAAAACCAATGGGTGGAACTGACATTGAAAGAGGGCAAGAACCGCGAAGTGCGCCGTGTTCTTGAACATCTCGGCCTTCAGGTTTCCCGATTGATACGCACATCATATGGCCCATTTTACCTTGATGATCTGGCCAAGGGTGAAGTCGCCACAGTACGAAAGATTGAACTGGTCAATTTCCGCAAACGCTTTGAAAAGGCTGAAAAGAAATAGCCATGCGCATCATTTCAGGAGAATATCGCGGCCGCCATATCGGTGCGCCTAAGGGCACTGACATCACACGCCCCACAGCAGATCGCACGCGTGAAACCTTATTTTCCATGCTGACCAGTCGATTGGGTAGCTTTGAAGATCTGGAAATTCTCGATCTGTTTGCTGGCACAGGGGCATTGGGGTTAGAAGCTCTCTCACGCGGCGCGAAGCATTGCTATTTTGTAGAGCAGGACCGCACGGCTGTTAAACAGCTGGAAGCCAATATTGCGCATCTGGGCGCCGAGGAAAAAGCGACTGTCCGGATGGCATCTGTCATGTCGATAGGTACCGCTGTCAAAACTGCTGATCTGGTTCTTATGGACCCGCCTTATGGCAGCAATGCCGGCGCGGTTGCTCTTGATAAACTGAATCGGCTGGGATGGTTCGCGCCATCGACTTGGATCGCTATTGAGACTGGGCGCGATGAAAATGTCGAGCACATTGATTTCGAAAAAGATGCCGAGCGCAAAGTCGGCAAAGCGATGTTGCATATATTGCGACCAAAAATAGCTGGTGCAACTGTCGGTTAGGGCTTGCCCGATGGGGCAATGTTCCATAAATGTTCAATCATGCATGATCCCAATTCCGACATGGAAGCTTTTGATCAACTGGACACTCCAGATGATAATGTGCCGCCTTATATGGCGATGCTCAACGCGCCTCAACGTGACGCCGTTCTCACAATAGATGGCCCAGTTTTGATGCTTGCAGGTGCCGGCACAGGCAAAACTGCGGCGTTGACGGCCCGGCTCGCACATATATTATACACCCGTAAGGCTTGGCCCTCTGAAATTTTGGCAGTAACCTTCACCAACAAGGCCGCTCGCGAAATGCGCGAACGTGTTGGACGGCATGTTGGTGAGGCCGTTGAAGGTATGCCATGGCTTGGCACTTTTCATTCTATCGGAGCCAAAATATTGCGCCGCCATGCCGAGCTTATGGGCCTGCAGAGCAACTTCACTATCATTGATACAGACGATCAGCTGCGTCTGCTCAAGCAACTTATTCAGGCAAGTGAAATCGATGATAAACGCTTTCCTGCGCGGCAACTGGCTGGCTTTATTGATGGTTGGAAGAACCGTGCGCTTAATCCATCGGAACTGAGCGCAGCGGATAATGAACTCTATGCGCAAGGGCGCGGTCAGGAAATATATCAGCTTTATCAGGACCGTCTAAAAGCGCTGAATGCCTGTGACTTTGGTGATCTGCTCCTGCATGCACTGACTTTGCTCAAAACCCACTCTGATGTTCTGCAGCAATATCAAGAACGTTTTCGTTACATTCTGGTCGATGAGTATCAGGACACAAATGCCGCACAATATCTCTGGCTTCGCTTACTGGCACAGAAGCGTAAAAATATCTGCTGTGTGGGTGATGACGATCAAAGTATTTACAGCTGGCGCGGCGCAGAAGTCGCCAATATTTTGCGGTTTGAGAAAGACTTCCCGCAAGCAAAAGTCATACGGTTAGAGCAGAATTATCGTTCAACACCGCAAATTTTGGCTGCCGCTTCAGGGCTGATTGCCAGCAATAGCGACCGGTTAGGAAAGACCCTCTGGACCGAAATTGATGAGGGCGAAAAAGTCAAAATACTTGGTGTATGGGACGGTCCAGAGGAAGCCCGCCGTGTAGGCGACGAACTGGAAAGTCTCCAGCGCTCTGGTGAGCAGTTAAATGATTGCGCGATTTTGGTGCGTGCGCAATTCCAAACACGTGAGTTTGAAGACAGGTTTATCGCCATTGGCATGCCCTATCGCATTGTTGGCGGCTTCCGCTTCTATGAACGTGCCGAGATACGTGATGCTCTGGCCTATCTGCGTGTCGTCAACCAACCTGCTGATGGTCTGGCCTTTGAACGGATTGTCAACACTCCGAAACGTGGCCTTGGCGATAAATCGGTTGAGAAAGTGCATCGTCTTGCAAGGGCAAGCGGTTCATCACTTTCACAAGCAGCATTTGATATTTTGGACAGTGATGAGCTTCCTGCACGGGCGCGTAGTGCTTTGGGCAGCCTGATGAAATATGTTGCGCATTGGCGAGAACAGGCACGCCAACTTTGTCCGGCTGATCTTGTGCGGCTGATTTTGGATGATTGCGGCTATACGGCGATGCTGCAGGCAGAACGGAGCGTTGAAGCGTCCGGTCGCTTGGAAAACCTGTCCGAACTGTCACGCGCTATGGAAGAATATGAAAACCTGGGTGACTTTCTGGAACATGTCAGTCTGGTTATGGACAATGATGCCAGCCCTGATGATGACAAAGTGACCATCATGACCATCCATGCTGCCAAAGGTTTGGAATTTCACAATACATTTCTGGTTGGTTGGGAAGAAGGGGTTTTCCCCTCGCAACGCGCTCTTGATGAAGGTGGCACCCGCTCATTGGAAGAGGAACGCCGATTGGGCTATGTCGCTATCACACGAGCCCGCAAACGCTGCACCATTTTGCATGCTGCAAACCGGCGTATTTATGGCCAATGGACCAGTGCTATCCCATCACGCTTTATTGGTGAATTACCCCCTGAAACTATTGAGGAAGAGTCTAGCCTGAGCGGCGGTGCAAGCCTTTGGCAAGCCAATTTCTCCGAACGTGAAGACCCATTTGCACATTTGGCAAATGATCCTGAACGTGCGGCGCATCGCGGCCCGGGGTGGAAAAGAGCAGCCCAAAGCGGCAGTTTTGATACACGTCCAAGACGCCTTGGTGAGAGCCGCCAAAGCGCAGTTAGTCTGGGCAATAAAGGCCGAGATGATATTGCCATAGGCGCCCGTATATTTCACCAGAAATTCGGATATGGCCTTGTCGCAGAAAAGGAAGGCAATAAATTGGAAATCGATTTTGAAACATCAGGACGCAAACGTGTATTGGACAGTTTTGTAAGCCTGGGTTGAGAAACCGTTATTTCACCTGCTCTCTAGTCAGGTTTATCATCCTCATTCTCATTAAGTATGGCTTGCATTTGGATGGACATTTTGCGTTCCCAATCAGGACGTTGTTGCTTGATCAGATCGACCAAATCCTCATTTTCCCAAGCAGGAATATCAAGTTTATACGCATCAGCGGCATGCACCATCAATTCACCATCTACATTTTGGAAAACATCTTTTAATCGCTCAGCTTTGTCGCGGCTAACGCCTAAAGCTTCAAACGCCGAACGCCCAATACGCAAAGAACTGTCATAGGTTTCGCGGATTATATCACGACAGCCACGCGCCCATAATTCATAAACATGATCGCGATCAACGGCCCGTGCGACCACGTGCACATTGGGGAAATTGCGCACAACATATTCCACCATAGCGTTAATCTGATCTCGCCCATCAATCGCAACAATTAGCAATTTTGCATTATCTATACCTGCCGACATCAGCAAATCAGGCCGCGTGGCATCTCCAAAATATGTATGGTCCATACCAAAGGTGCGCAGGATGTTCAGTTGGCGAGAGCTATAATCGATAACGGTCGCACTGTGCCCGAGAGCGCCAAGCATACGATCAACTATGCCACCAACGCGCCCTCGCCCGGCGATAATGATCTGCGCATCTTCTTCAATAACATCATCGTCAGGTGCCTGCCCGCGTGCATAATATGGTGCGATCACCTTATCATAAAAAATGAACATAGGCGGCGTTAGCAGCATGGACAATGCAACAACCAAAAGCAGCTGGTCAGCTACACCTTGGGGCAAGACATTATTAGCGGTGCTGAAGGACAACAAGACAAAGCCAAATTCACCAGCCTGAGCGAGCCCCAGGGCAAACAGCCAGCGCGCACAGCCTTTCAACCCGGAAATGCCTCCCAATATGTAGAGCAAAAATGACTTTACCACGATCAGGCCAAGCGTCAGCGCTATTATTGTGGTAAAATCAGAGGCCAATAACGAGAAATTTATGCCTGCCCCGACGGTTATAAAGAACAGCCCCAGAAGCATTCCACGAAATGGAGCAATATCAGCTTCTAGTTCATGCCGATATTCACTATTGGCCAATACCACACCGGCCAGAAACGCCCCTAAAGCAGGTGATAGACCAACCAAAGTCATCAGCAGGGCAATACCAATAACCACCACCAGCGCCGTGGCGGTGAACAATTCACGCAGTCGTGCAGTTGAAACAAAATGGAAAAGTGGTCCAGCGAGATAATTGCCGCCGAAAATAATTGCTGCAATTGCGCCAATGGTAACCAGGCCAGTCTGCCAGCCCTCCATATTTTCAACCATGCTTATAGAGCCAGTATCGCTTTCTGCCGCTGCTCCGGCCAAAAATGCCAAATCAGGATGAGCCAAACTGGCCAACTCCGGTGCCGCTAATAAGGGCAGGAAAGCCAGAATAGGGATAACAGCGATGTCCTGAAATAACAGAACAGAGAAGCTGCATTCACCACCATCACTCTTCATCAGACCTTTTTCATTCAGCGTTTGGAGAACAATTGCCGTGGACGACAATGTCAAAATAAAACCAATGGCCAACGCATATCGCCATTGCAGACCCAGCAACAAAGCAATGCCCGTAATAACAATGATAGTCAGTAAAACTTGCGCGCCGCCAAGACCGAGCAATTTTGCCCGCATCTTCCAGAGCAATTGTGGGTTCAACTCCAACCCTACCAGAAACAGCATCATCACCACGCCAAATTCAGCGAAATGCTGGATCGAAACGACATCGACCGATAGCCAGGCCAATAAGGGACCGATAGCTATTCCTGCAATCAAATAGCCCAATACCGAACCGAGGCCAAAGCGCGATGCAATGGGGACCGCAACAATCGACGCAGTGAGCAGGATGAAAGCAAGAAGCAGGAAATCAGACATAGAATTAAGACGGTCCTTAGCTTTGATAGTCCGTGATAGCATGTGCAAGAGTTTACAAAAACCGATGCTGCCATCCAAATGTCAGGAAACGGGCTCATTGAACAGTAAGTTTTGCAATATATACCGTACCGGCTTGAAACACTGTCCCTGTGCGGCTTGGCAAAAATGTTGGGAAGTGATATTTAAGATTATGAAATATATGTGCGTCTAGTGCGTACACAAAATTCTTCCAAGGCAAAGACTTACATATTATGGCGACAAAAAACACACCAACCACTTCGCAAATGATCCGCCGCGGGGCATGGGGTGCTATTATTTGCGCCGCCATCATTGTGCCCGCCTTTGCGATATTGGCGCCTAGCGGAGCCACTGATCAAGACACCGCAGCGTCCGCGCAACCTGGGCCTAAATTGCAATATGATCTGGCCGATATTGACGAAGCTATTGCAGCATCAGCCGTTGATGTTGACGCTGTCGAGCTTGCTTCTGCAGATAACAGAATAGCCGATGCCAGCCCTGATGGCGACGTTGCGCGACCTGAAAGTGCGGCCACAGCCTCAATTGACGGCTATGAGATTAAGCGCATTTTTGAAATTGAGGGCGAATTTCAACATGGCGATTGGGTCTGGGACGAAGAAGGCGCACCGAAAGACGGGAAACTGCTCGTATCCGTTAATCTCGATGCCCAGACATTATCTGTCTATCGCGGCGGTTATGAAATCGGCACTGCGGTCATTCTCTATGGCGCGGATGAAAAGCCAACGCCGACTGGCAAATTCACTATTACGCAAAAGAATAAAGACCATATCTCCAACCTCTATTTTGTGCCCATGCCATATATGATGCGCCTTACAAATGACGGTATCGCCATTCATGGCAGCAGCGTCGAATATGGTTATGCAACCCATGGCTGTGTTGGAGTGCCTGATGAATTTGCGGCCAAGCTGTTTGCAATCGCGCAATTGGGCACAGAGGTTATTATCAAGGCAAGCTAAGCTGCCTCGATAAAAACCCCGCATTTTCAGCCAATATTTCTATTGATTAGAAGACAGCTTTTGGCGTGTCTTCCTTCATCATAGCTGCGCGTACCATCGGAATGGGCGGGCCGCCATATGACAGAAACTCGTCATGAAAAGCCTTCCACTTGGTGCGATCACCGCCAGTCCAGTCCTCGCGCAGTTTCTGGATCATCAGCTTACCCATGGTGTAATTGAGATAGGCAGGGTCATAAGTGCCGCGCGCGGCCTGTTGTTCGGCGCTGCCTTCTGATTGAAAACCATCCGTGATAAACATCTGTCGCGATTGCTCGACCGTCATACCTTCAGTATGCAAACCAATAGCCGACAGATAACGCACATTGCGCAGCAGCGCATTGGTCAATTGCCCGATATGGTTGCCCGGATCCCCCTCACCCAGGCCAGCATCCCACATCATTTCTTCGGTATAATGGGCCCAGCCCTCAGCAAAGGCATAGCCGACAAAAAGACGTCCAAACAAAGACTTTGCCTTTTGCGCATGCAGGAAGTTCAGGAAATGCCCGGGCCAAACTTCATGGACAGAAATATAGAGCAAATCAGACTTGCCGGGAATATAAGCCTGTTGCTTGGCAGCATCCCATGACGGGTCCGGCGGCGAGATATAATATACCGATGGCAGACCTTTTTCATAAGCGCCCGGAATA
Organism: uncultured Sphingomonadaceae bacterium; assembly: GCA_947503245.1. Lineage (GTDB taxonomy): Bacteria > Pseudomonadota > Alphaproteobacteria > Sphingomonadales > Sphingomonadaceae > Alterisphingorhabdus. The sequence goes on along the minus strand of CANNCV010000001.1, from coordinate 1,790,838 downwards.
TTGATATAGGCCAGATTGCTGCGCCGATAGGGCGGCGCTTCCTCCACCTTGGCTTCCTCATCGCTGGGGATTGTGACAATATCATTATCAGCAACAAAAGTTTTAAGACTGGCCAATTGATTGCGAGCACCCTGTACCGCACCGCCGTCTGGTTTATCCTGATTGGCTTTGGTTATACAGCCAGTAATATCCGTTTCCGGCGCATAGGCTGCACAGGCTTCACGCAAAGCTTTCTGGTTACGGCGCATATCAGCAACACCAATGGCTTTCAGTTCGGCCAGTGAAATGTCAACGCCTTCAGTGGCCTTCAACATGGCAGCGAATTTCTCTGCGCCCAAAGCATAATTCTGAGTTGCATTAGACTTTTCGCTGCGTAACCAATTGGCCAAGCCTTCCATAGCGGCTGCGGCTTTCTCAACCGCTGCATCATGCTGCGCCAACAGGTCTTTGTCTGTAATGCCGCCGAATTCCTTAATCGCATCGCCGCGATAATAATCAGCATAGCCTTGAAAAGACCCTATGCCCAAATTGACAAATGTCTCTGGCATAGGCGTGCGCAAATTGGCGCGGATTTGTTCGGCAGCTGCCGGAATATTGCCCAGATATGTAATATAGGCTTTAAATCGCGTTTCCTCATCCGCATAGGGAACAGTAACATAAGTCGCCGGGCTTAATGCGCCGCGATATACGGCAGGGTTGGTGTACAGCGCTTCAGATGTTTCTGACCAGAACAGTTCGCCATCAATAGTCGAAACGAGATAATCACGCTCAAATGCGTCTGCTTTGGACATATCGGCCGCATCAAAAGCGAGTGCTGCAGCTTTCTTTTCTTTCAAATAAGCAATACGCGCAGCAATGCCCTTTTCGCTCCAATCCGGCAATTGGCCATCATATTCATGCTTGCCCGAGCCAACTGCGAAGACAGGGTTGAGCGGCAAATATCCATCAATATAGTCTTGCGCGAACCTGCCCCATTCGCTCAAATCTTCTGCTGCAATATCGGTATCTGAGTCCACTTTCTTACAGCCAGAGACGGTCAGGCTAACACTAGCAACAGCCGCCAATAAAAGAGATTTTTTGATCATGAGAATGCCCATTATGATTGTTGATAGGGCATTGTGACCTGCCCGTCGCAGCAAGGCAAGGGACAAGTCTTTTCTTGTAGCGATTGCACGGCAGTGATCGCGGCAATTGCGGTTTGCCTCGCATAATCCTAACAGAGCGCATGAGTGACACACATGATTCTGCCCCTAATTCTACCCCGTCGTCAGTACATCCATTTGCGATAGCCAATTACCGCTATTTCTGGACGGCACGGCTGTTCGCAATGTTCTCACTTAATGCGATGATGCTTATCGTGGGGTGGCAGGCATATAATCTCGCGCGTGATTCCGGCTCCAGCATTGAACAGGCAGCCTTTGTCCTTGGCATTATCGGGCTTGTACAATTTCTTCCGCTTTTTGTGCTCACTCCGATTGTGGGCTGGGTGGCTGACCGCGCTGATAGGCGGTGGATAGCCCGTATCGTTTTAAGCGGGCAGGCATTGGTCGCGCTCATTCTGGCATTGATGACCTATTTTGATGCTATTTCAATCATCTCTATTTATGCAGTCTCCGCATTATTGGGCATAGCACGCGCATTTCTGGGTCCGGCTATGACCTCCCTTGCGCCCAATCTGGTACCAGCAGACTCATTGCCGCGCGCCATAGCTTTGTCGACAATCGCGTGGCAGGTCGGTGTTATTGCTGGCCCTGCTATGGCTGGCCCGCTCTATGCAATATCACCCTCTTTCCCCTATTTTATATGTGTCGCTCTGTTTGGCGTCGCGACATTGGCAATGTTTCTTATCTCGCCAGTCCCGCGCAGCATGATGAACCGGAAGCATGGCCCGCTCAAACAATTGGTCGACGGCCTTGCTTATGTTGGCACCAACAAACTCGTCCTAGGAGCCATCACGCTTGATTTGATGGTGATGTTTCTTGCCGGCGCACAAGCAATGATCCCTGTTTTTGCGCGTGATATATTGGGTTCCGATGAGTTGGCTCTTTCCTTACTCGCCCCTGCCCCAGCCATTGGCGCAGTGCTCACTGGTGCATTGCTATCCATCTATCCACTGAAGAAAAATGTTGGTCTCGTTATGCTGGCATCCATGATGATCTTTGGCATCGGGACTATCGGCTTTGGCCTCAGCACTTGGCTGCCGCTATCGATTATATGTTTGGCAGCATGCGGAGCAGCGGATATGTTTGGCGTTTTCGTGCGCTCTTCATTGATCCAATTGCATACGCCTGATGAAAAGCGCGGCCGGGTTAATGCGGTCAGCCAAATGACCATCAGCGCCTCTAACGAACTAGGTGACGCATTCACGGGCAGCCTCGCATTCATTATCGGACCTGTCGCAGCGATAGTCGGCGGCGGGGCCGGAGCAATAGCGGTCACAGCCTTTTGGTCGCGGCTTTTCCCGCAATTGGCCGCGGCTAAGACTTTTGATCAGCCTGATCATCTCTTGAAAGCTGAGCCCAAGCATAGCAATATAGAGAACGACAAGACCGCAGCCGATGCGAAATGATGATTTTAGGAAAAGGACATTGCCATGATTGCCGATAACATCCTCCAAACTATTGGAAATACACCGCATATCAAAATGCAGCGACTTTTTGGCGATGCGCATGTCTGGATTAAGTCAGAGCGATCAAACCCCGGCGGTTCCATCAAAGACCGCATCGCATTGGCGATGATCGAAGCGGCAGAACAATCCGGCGCTCTGCAACCCGGCGGTACGATCATCGAACCGACATCAGGAAATACCGGTGTTGGCTTGGCCATGGTTGCAGCAGTCAAGGGCTATAAGCTCGTGCTGGTCATGCCAGAATCCATGTCTATAGAGCGCCGGCGCCTTATGCTGGCTTATGGTGCAAGCTTTGACCTGACGCCGAAAGAAAAAGGTATGAAAGGTGCAATTGAACGCGCTCAAGAACTGATCGATCAAACACCCGGCGCATGGATGCCGCAACAATTTGAAAATCCGGCCAATGTGGATGTGCATGTCCGCACTACTGCACAGGAAATTCTGGCTGATTTTCAGGATGATCCATTGGATGCGATCATAACCGGTGTTGGTACAGGCGGCCACATTACTGGTGTCGCGGAGGTATTGAAGCAGCATTGGAAAGATTTGAAAGTCTATGCGGTTGAGCCCACACTCTCCCCGGTGATAAGCGGCGGTCAGCCTGGACCACACCCTATTCAGGGTATCGGCGCAGGGTTTATCCCCGGCAATTTGCACACGCAAAGCATTGATGGCGCGATTGCGGTTGATCCGGCAGATGCCAAAGACATGGCACGGCGCGCCGCAAGCGAAGAAGGCATGCTGGTCGGTATTTCATCAGGCGCGACACTGGCAGCAATTGCCCAAAAATTGCACGATTTGCCATCCGGTGCGAAAGTTCTTGGCTTTAATTATGACACGGGTGAGCGCTATTTATCTGTGCCGGACTTCTTGCCAGAGTAAAACCTAACAGGCGCGGCCAAGTTGGAAACTTCTTGGCTGCATAACCTGCGGGAGCATGACGGCGCATTGATATTTCTACTACTGTTACAAGCTGTGGTCGTTGCCCTGCTTGTATAGTCATGCACAATTAACTAACCTTGCTGCAATTCATGGGGAGATATTGCAGATGAACAAGTTTATATTAGCGATGAGCGCCGCAGCATTTTTGGGCTCCATACCATCTATTGTTCATGCGCAAGAAACAGATGGCGCGGACGAGAAAGCCGAAGAAAAAGAACCAATTCTGGCAGGATGGTATGCAAATGGTGATGGACTTTCCGTGCATCATTCCGGCGTCACCTTGCCAACGGATTTTGGTATTGTTCAATATGATTCCAGCCAAGAGGCCAAGAGTGGCACCGATGGTATGGACAATATTCTGCAATATGCTCATGAAAATGAGGGCATTTACACCAGCATCTATATCTACCGACCAAGCCTTGCCGACGCAGAGATGAATGCAGTTCTTACCGGGGTAGCAATAGATTCGCGTTTCGGTTTGCAAGATAGAGGGAAAGCTCTGAAACTTGCCTCTTTCGGAGGGAACGAGAAAGGAGCAATCACGCTTTTCCATCCCTTCACTGATAGCAAATTAGCAACAGCAGCAGCTTTTGCAAAAGTGGGTGACTGGATTGTCAAATATCGCGTGACTGGCCCACAGTCAGAGAGCGCAGAGGTTGAAAAGATATTGGGCACAATTGTTGCCGGCACCAAGGTTTCTAATAGTGAAGCAGTCGCAACATTATCATTAGATCAGCCCGCTCGGTGCGCAATTGGGTTGGAAGGTAAAGCAAAACTTACCAGAGACGGACGCCCAGACAAAACTTTATCTGGCTTAGGTGTTTTGGGGAACCTTCTTGCAGGAGCCTTACAAATAGATAAGAATACACATGACAAATCACCAATAGCCACTCCCTATTCCCAATGGTGTATCGCTGACAGTTACACGATTGATGGACTGACCTATTATGTTTATCGCAGCGAAGATAAAGATGGCAGCCGCATAATCGCACCCTTTGGCGACACCGGAAAAGCCTTTATCTCGTCTGTTGATGCCACCAATCCTAAACAGCGCAGTTTTGCCATATATGAGATTGGCAAAATAACATTTTTTGGACCCTATAAGGGGGATTTCAGTGCCAAACAATATCAGCAGATACTCACTGGAAAAAGCAAATTGCTGCAAAAAAGTAAGAGCAGTACGATTAAATTTGAGGCTGATGGCAGCGATGCAATCCTTATCACCATATAGGTGATTGGTTAGATTCTCAGTAGCTCTTCAACTTAGACATAAAAAACGTCACCAACAAAAAAGGCGCGAGGGATATATCCTTCGCGCCTTTTTTGTTTCGGTCACTTATGCTTAAGCGGCTTGGAACATTTCTGGGTCCAGCGCCATGATGGCATCACCGCCTGCCTCAATCTTGCGGCGCAATGCGCCAGCATCAGGCATAATACGCTCGGCAAAATAGCGCGCTGTTGCCAATTTTGTCTCATAAAATTTCGCATTGCCTGTGCCGTCAGCCAAGCCTTGACGCGCGGCCTTGCTCATGCGCAACCACATCAGGCCAAGTGAAACAATGCCCATGATATGCATATAGCTGTGTGCACCGGCACCAACATGGTTGGGGTTTTGCATCCCATTTTGCATGAACCACATGGTCGCTGCCTTCAATTCACCATTGGCTTTTTCAAGACGGGTGGCAAAATCGGCCAGCGCATCATCTGATTTCGCTTCGGCGCATTCTTCATCAACGATTTTGAACAGCGCTTGCACAGCACGTCCACCATTTTGCGCCAGCTTACGGCCAACCAAATCCATGGCTTGCACGCCATTTGTGCCTTCATAGATCATCGCAATACGTGCATCGCGCACATATTGTTCCATGCCCCATTCAGCAATATAGCCGTGCCCGCCATAGACTTGCTGCATATTGGTGGCGATCTCATAACCCTTATCGGTGCCATAGCCCTTGATCACAGGTGTCAAAAGGCTGATCAAATCATCCGCCATTTCACGGTCTTCATCGGTCTGCGCCTTGTGCGTCAGATCAACCTGCAACGCGCCCCACAAAATCAGCGCCCGCAAACCTTCATTAATCGACTTAGCCTCCATCAGCATGCGGCGCACATCGGGGTGAACAAATAAGGTATCGGCTTTTTCATCAGCGTCTTTCGCGCCGTCCAATGCGCGCCCCTGACGACGGTCGGCAGCATATTGCACAGCGTTTTGATAGGCCACTTCACCAACACCCAGCCCTTGCAGACCAACGCCCAGACGCGCTGCGTTCATCATGATGAACATTGCAGCAAGGCCTTTATTTTCTTCACCCACCATATAGCCGGTTGCGCCGTCATAATTCATGACGCAGGTTGAATTGCCGTGAATGCCCATTTTATGTTCAATAGAACCACAGGACACAGCATTACGCTCACCCAAAGAGCCGTCTTCATTGACCATGAATTTGGGTACTATGAACAAGGATATACCCTTCACACTATCCGGCGCGTCGGGTGTTTTTGCCAGCACCAAGTGAATGATGTTTTCGGTCAAATCATGCTCACCAGAGGAGATAAAGATTTTCGTGCCGCTAATCTTATGGCTGCCATCCAATTGAGGCTCTGCCTTGGTGCGGATAAGGCCCAAATCCGTGCCGCAATGCGGCTCGGTCAGGTTCATCGTGCCGCCCCATTTGCCAGAGATCATATTGGGCGCATATTTTTCTTTCTGCTCTTGGCTGCCTTTCGCCAAAATCGCAGCAACGGCACCGCCTGTTAGGCCAGGATACATGCCAAATGCCATGTTGGACGATGTAATAAATTCTTCAAAAGCAAAACCCACGACATGCGGCAATTCCTGCCCGCCAAATTCTTCCGGAGCTGTCAACGTGCCCCAGCCACCTTCGCAAAATTGGTCATAGGCGTCTTTAAAACCATCAGGCGTAGTAACGCTGCCATCATCATGACGGGTGCAGCCTTGCTGGTCCCCGCTTTGGTTGATGGGGAACAAGACCTGCTCAACAAATTTTCCTCCCTCGGTCAAAACCGCTTCAACCATATCGGAACTGGCATTTTCGAACCCGGGGAGATTAGAAAATTTCTCAAGGCCCAAAACCTCATTGAGAATGAATTGTGAATCGCGCACTGGCGCTGAATATTGTGGCATATGAACTTCCTTCTGCTGTCAGGTCGGTTGTTACCGAAATAGGATTGTCTTTAATTGATCGAACCGCAAATGTTATTTTACGTTTTTGTCTCTAGCTCTACTTGTTTCACCATATCCACAAATGAGCGTAGCTCGTTGATTGAACTTTCAATGTCTTTTTTTTGCTTATCCAAAAGCGCGATACGTTCTTCGCATTTGGCAATGGTGACTCTGCGCTGCTCTGCCCGATCATCACCCAGGTCATACAGGTCAATCATCTCGCGAATTTCAGCAAGACTAAAGCCGACATTTTTCGCCCGCATTATCCATGCAAGCCGGGCACGATCACGCTTCCCATAAACTCTGGTCATACCATTGCGTTGCGGGAAAATCAGGCCTTCATCTTCATAAAAGCGAAGTGCGCGCGCCGTAACCCCGAACTCATCAGAAAGATCGGAGATTGAATAATGCTCCCGATTATGGACATCAGGTGTTTCGAGCGTTGCATGATCCGAATTTGGCATAAACTTGTTATGCATTACCTTAACGTAAACGTCAAGTTGATTTTGCAGCGACTATTCTGACGAGCACATTCGGTTTGCCTCGGCATCTTTTGCACGAGCAGCAGATTTTGATCCACTCTCAACCAAAGGAATAGAGACGCCTGCCATCGATGCTCTTTGTGAACAAAGCCGCGCGCAGTTGTTGGAAATACTGCCCGGGAAAGCAATCTGTTCACCGTCAAATATTGCTGTGATTTCGCAAGTCTCTTCATCATCATCTTGCGCTGCTATGGTGATCAAAACACTTTCCCCATCCAGCACTGCCTGTCCCTGCCCAGCGCACATTTGGTCGCTGCCATAATAGACCATAAGGCCGACCTTATAATTATCTTCGTCACGGACCGCGCAAAACCGATCATTATTCAGCTCGCTGCCCGCTTCATAAAGACCTGCCAGATCAAGATTAGCCGGGTCTACAATAATCCCTGCATCAATTGCCGCGCGCTCTAATTCACTATTCGAAGCAGCATCACTTGCTGGCGCGAGCGATGCGCCATCACAGCCGGCCAGTGAAATGCAGGCAAATACCTTCAATATAATAGAGCCCGCTCTTATCATAAACGTTGCAAGCCAGTGGCGGTTACTTGCCTATAGAAACAGGAATTTGCGCCAGTATGGCATGTTGGCCCGACTGGCTTTGCAATCACCCACAAAGCATCTTGATCACAATCAATCCGCATATCCTGAACATTGAGAAAATTCCCAGAAGTCTCACCCTTAAGCCATAATTTCTGGCGCGAGCGGGAAAAAAAATGCGCCTTTCCTGTCTCCAAAGTCATTCTTATCGCTTCATCATTCATATAAGCGAGCATCAGAACATCACCAGAGTCAGCATCCGTGACAACAGCAGCCAATAAGCCATTACTGTCAAATTTAGGGTCAAAATTCAGGCCGGTTTCACGAAATTTATCCATAAGTTTTTTTAAGCTGTTATGGCGCAACTGGCAATCCAATAGCGATGTTTGCACAAAGTTTTGCTGCAAATGATAAAATGCAGCAATGGATACGAGACAATTCATTTCCTTCTTCTTATAAGGCGATGAAACGACATAGGGATTCGCCGCAATGCTGACCACACATCCGTTCGACGATGATAAGTTGAGAGAGGAATGCGGCGTTTTCGGCGTTGCAAACGGTGAGGATGCCGCCGCCCTGGTCGCTCTCGGCCTCCACGCCTTACAACATCGCGGGCAAGAAGCCGCAGGTATTACCAGCTTTGATGATGGCGACTTTCACAGCCATAGAGCCATGGGCCATGTCGCCGGGAATTTTGACAGCGGCGAGGTTATGGACCGTTTGAAAGGCGTTTATGCTTTAGGCCATGTCCGCTATTCCACATCTGGCGAAACCGCCCTTCGCAATGTGCAACCATTATATGCCGAGCTTTCAACGGGCGGCTTTTCGATCGCGCATAATGGCAATATCTCAAATGCAGAAAAACTTCGCAGAGACTTGGTTCGCGATGGGTCAATCTTTCAATCTACATCAGACACAGAAACCATCATCCATTTGGTCGCGACTTCACAATATCGCACATTATTAGATCGATTTATTGATGCGCTGAAAAAAGTTGAAGGCGCATATTCCCTGATTTGCATGACCAAACAGGGCATGATTGCATGTCGCGATCCTTTGGGTATCCGCCCGCTCATCATCGGCAAATTGGGTGATGCTTATATATTCGCCTCTGAGACAGTCGCATTGGATGTGGTTGGTGCAGAATATTTGCGCAGTGTGGAGCCTGGAGAACTGGTTGTCGTAAGTGGCGGCGAACTGCGTTCACACCATCCATTTGTAAAGCAACAACCCCGTCCCTGCATCTTTGAGCATGTTTATTTCTCGCGGCCTGACTCGATTGTTGATGGCTCTTCTGTCTATTCTGTGCGTAAAGCCATTGGAGCCGAACTCGCCGCAGAAAATGCCGTCGATGCGGATTTGGTTATTCCCGTCCCTGACAGCGGCACGCCAGCAGCTATAGGATATGCGCAAGCGGCCAATCTGCCTTTTGAACTGGGTATTATTCGCTCTCATTATGTTGGTCGAACATTCATTCAACCCGGTGACGGTGTTCGCCACTTAGGCGTGAAGCTGAAACATAATGCCAATCGTCACCTCGTCGATGGCAAGCGCATTGTACTTATTGATGACTCGATTGTTCGCGGCACAACCAGCTCCAAAATCGTCGAGATGATGCGCGATGCTGGCGCGGCCGAAGTGCATATGCGCATCGCCAGCCCGCCGACCATGCATAGTTGTTTTTATGGCGTCGATACCCCTGCACGAGAGAAATTGCTGGCGGCACAGCGCTCCATTGAGCAAATGCGCGAATATATTCAAGCGGATAGCCTCTCTTTTCTTTCCATTGAGGGGCTTTATCGGGCTCTTGGCGTAGCAAGCCGCGATGAAGAACAGCCGCAATATTGCGATGCCTGTTTTACTGGCTGCTACCCTACACGTCTCACCGACCTGGAAGAGCGGGATGATCCAGATCAGTTTGCCCTGCTTGCAGAGCGTATAGAAAAGGCGAATGTCGAATGAGCGATGATGCATTGCCATTGGCGGACAAGGTTGCACTGGTAACCGGAGCAAGCAAAGGTATTGGGGCCGCTATTGCCAAGTCTCTTGCAGCACAGGGTGCACATATTTTGCTGGTTGCACGCAATGCCGACGAATTGGAAAAAGTCGAGGATGCTATTTTTGATGCTGGCGGATCAGCAACTATTGCACCTTTAGATATAGCAGATGGCGATTCCGTTGCGCGATTGGCCGCAGCATTTGGTGAACGATGGCCAGCACTTGATATGCTCGTCCTCAATGCCGCTATTTTGGGCAATTTGGGTCCGATTGCGAATATGGCAGGCAAAGACTTTAGTGAGATTTTGACGATCAACATTCTCGCGCAACATGCCCTTATTGCCGCTTTCGACCCGATGCTACGCAAAAGTGATGCCGGAAAAATCTTTGCTATGACCAGCTCAGTCGGCGCAAAACCACGCGCATTTTGGGGTGGTTATGGCGCATCCAAAGCAGCACTGGAAACATTGGTAGCGAGCTATGGCGAAGAAATGCGCAATATCAGCAAGATAACCACAGCCATTATCGATCCGGGCAAAACACGCACGGATATGCGCGCTGAGGCTTATCCCGGAGAGGACCCGATGACACTGAAAACACCGGATGTTGTTGCGGATAAGATAACAGAATTGGCGATTAGCGGCTTTACAACAAATAGCCGCTTTCAAATTGGCTAATGCCAATATTTACGGGCCGGAGTTACCCGGCCCGTTAGTCAATCCGCCGAACCGCTATTATCGGCATCCGGTTGACGCCCACCTTCCGCATCAACTGCTGCCTGCACCGCTTTATAGAAATTATCACGCGCTGTTTTGAGGCGATCATTGGTCGCTTCAGGCCAGTTACCATTTGACGCTACAACCAGTTCGCGAGCAGGATCGATAAATATGCCTTGCCCGAAAATGCCCTGCGCAGCGAAACTGCCATCATCATAAGTCCACCATTGATAGCCATAGCCCTTGCCCGGCAATCCAATATCGGCCTGTTTCACGCCAGCCTTTTCAAACCAGCCTTCAGGCACAATTTGTTGATCCCCAGCTTTGCCGCCATCAACTACAAATTGACCCAAAAGCGCATAATCGCGCAATGCAGCTGAGATACAGCAGCCGCCAATCTCATAACCACCGTCATTTAGCAGCCATTCGGCATCCATTTGCATGCCATAAGGAGCCCAGATTTTTTCTGACAGATAGTCGGCCAAGGTTTTATCTGTCGCCTTGGCCACCAACACGCCAATCAAATTGGTTTCACCTGTATTATATTGCCAGCGCGTGCCCGGCTCTGCCTCACGCTCCAAAGTCGCCATATAGGTCAGGATTGGATTATCACCATCTTTGGACTTTACCAGATTGAACTTGGCAACATCTGATTCCGGGTCGGCATAATCCTCATTCCATTTCACACCCGACGTCATGGTGAGCAATTGTTCAACGGTAACGCCGTCATATCCGCTGCCCTTTAGCTCAGGGATATATTGTGTCAGTGGATCATTAAGCGATGAAATATAGCCATCTTGCACAGCAGCGCCAACAAGGTTGGAAACAAAGGATTTGGCTACAGAAAAGCTGGTCCATCTGCCATCGGCAGCATAGTCCAGCTCATATTTTTCCAACCGTATCTTGCCCTTGTGCAAAATAATCACGCCCGCCGCGCGTTGGTCCAACATATATTTGGTCAAGTTCCAGCTGCGAACACCCTCGCCTTGCCATTCACCCAAATCAATAGCTTTGCCCTGCGCCAAGTCATAGGTTTCTTCGCCAGCAGAGATGATACGTGTTTCCGCCAGGATTTCCATCTGACGAAAAGCGTTATCGCGCTGGTCTTGAGTCCAGAAAAGCACGTTATTGTCCGTTGGCAAACCAGCAGCATCCGCAGCTGTCTTTTTGACAAAGTCGCAACCAGTAACGCCCAGCATCAATGCCGATGCCGCTATCGCCGTCAAAATTCGCATCTCTCATCCCCATATATTTATATCTATTTTGCATGTTAGGCACATTCCCCTGATTTCACCAGCGTGACTTGACCGACATAAATGCCTCCGCCTCTGAACCCTCCTTCGCAATACATCAGATAAAAGCGCCAAAGCCGCGCAAAATGTGTATCAAAGCCGTCAGGTAGACGCCCATTTTCAGCAGCATCGTCAAATCTTTTCCGCCACATCAGCAACGTTTGCGCATAGTCATTACCAAAATGTAATGGCTCGCACCACTCAAGACCACGCTCCTCCGCCAAGGCACGAAATTGGCTTTCAGAAAGCAGCATGCCGCCCGGGAAAATATAAGTCTGGATGAAGTCGACATTGCTGGCATATTTCTCAAAAATATCATCAGCAATAGCAATATACTGGATTGCGGCCCTGCCATCAGGTCTGAGTAAATTGGCAATTCTGTCTAAATAGACGCCCCAATATTCCTGTCCTACAGCTTCAACCATTTCCACGCTCATAATCGCGTCAAACTGGCCTTCAATATCACGATAGTCAATCAGCTGATAATCCAGCTTGTTCGATAAGCCGCTACAATTTGCTTGCGTTTGCGCGTATTCAAGCTGTTGAGACGATAAGGTAATGCCGGTGACAAGTGCTCCCCTCGCCTTAGCAACATGGCGAGACATGGCCCCCCAGCCAAAGCCGATTTCCAGCACTTTATCATCCCGCCCAACGTTCAACCGATCCGCAATGGCCTGCATCTTGGTTCGTTGCGCACTTTCCAAAGTGTCGCTGGCATTATCAAACATCGCTGAAGAATAGGTCATGCTCTTATCGAGCCAAGCAGCGTAAAAATCATTGCCCAAATCATAGTGGAAAGCGATATTCTCACGGGCTTTCTGACCGGTATTGCGGCGGAAGAAATGTCCTATGCGGTTGAGCATCCGCGCCGTTCCAGAGGCTCTTGCCATACTGCCCATTGCTTTGCGATTGACGACAAAAAGCGTAAATAATTGCACAGGGTCAGGGCTGTCCCACTCGCCTAGCTCCCATGCTTTATAAAGGCCAACCGAACCAGAGCGCGCAACCCGCAACAAAGCCCGCCACTGGTTCAAATAGACAATAGCGACCGGTCCGTCGCTTCTGCCGCCCAAAATGCAAATCTCGCCATTGGGCAAATGCCCTTCAATACGACCGGACTCCAGCCCAGCATCTATCTGATCAAGATAGCGCGTAAAGACACGGTGCATTAATTTCTTTGGGTACGATCCGGCCAGATTGGACAATATGCCCTGCCCCGTTGCGAAGCCCTTATCGGCTTGCAAAAATTGCTGGCCACGATGTCCCTGTCCGGCATTCATTATCTGCTTATGGCTCGACTATTAAAGCGTTGCAATCGTCAAACGCACATGCCCACAGAATTAGCTTCTGAGCCTAGCTCTTTTTGATAGTGTCATGTGCATCAAGGGCACGCTGGCGCGCCACTTTATGCGGAATCATCTTGCGCGGATAGCCTTTGGGCCTGCGGCCAAATTCATCTGGATCATGGACATATGGATCATCCAGGTCAGCAAGTTCTGGCACCCATTTGCGGATATAATTTCCTGCATCAAATTTCTCTGATTGGGTTAGCGGGGCCATGATCCGCACAAACATATTGGCATCCATGCCTGTTCCTGCGACCCACTGCCAATTGCTGGCATTGCTGGCATAGTCTGCATCCACCAAAGTATCCCAAAACCATTGCTCGCCATGGCGCCAGTCGATCAGCAAATGCTTGGTCAGAAAGCTGGCCGTTATCATCCGCACACGGTTATGCATCCATCCCGTTGTCCAAAGTTCGCGCATACCGGCATCGACAATAGGATAGCCTGTGCGGCCTTTGGTCCATGCCGTGAATTCAGCGGATACTCTTTCGTCATCCATGTCACGCCATGGCAGTTTATCAAATTGCGAACGCCCATTATCCCGGCCATATTGCGGGAATTGGAAGACCAGATTTTGCGCATAATCGCGCCAGACAATTTCCTTCAAATAGGTTTCAACGTCACTGCCGCCATTTTGCGAACATTCCATAACCTTGTGCCAGATTGTGGCTGGACTGATCTCGCCAAAATGCAAATGTGGGGAAAGAAAAGATGTATCCGCAACACTGGGTAGGTTGCGTTTTTCGTCATAAGCGTCGGCCTTAGGCGCAAAATTCGATAAGCTGTTGGCAGCGCCCTCCTCATCTGGCGTCCACATCTCCGCAAAGCCCTTCGCCCAATTTGGCTTGCTAGGCAATAGCGCCCACTCATCCAAATCATCGCTGACCGGCCAATTGTCCGGCGCTACAAATGATTGCGGGGTGGGTAAGGGTTGAGGCGGCGGCATATGCTGATTCAGTGCGCGCCAAAAAGGGGTATATACTTTATAGGGGTTACCGCTGCCCGTAGTGACACTGCCCGGAGGCACGAGATAATTGCCATGGTGTAGTTCCAGAGCAATATCATCGGACATGGCTTTGCGCAGCGCCTTTTGTGCATTCAGCCACCATGGTTCATAATGATGAAGTGCATGAACCGCAGAAGCACCTGCCTTATGCGCGATATCGGCAATGATATTGGCACTATTTCCGCGCCGCAAAATCAGCTTTGATCCACGCGCCTCCAAGGCTTTGCCGAGAGATTGCAAACTATGATGCAGCCACCATCGCGAGGCGCCGCCCAGTTTGCGATGTTTTGGGGTTTCATCATCCAGAACATAAACGGCAATAATGGGTGCACCGCTATCAGCTGCTGCCCGCACCGCCGCCTGATCGGCAAGGCGCAAGTCGCGGCGAAACCATATAATGACTGGTTGCATAAACCCTCTATCGGTAAATTATTCTGTGCGCTCTTAACTTTGAGACACGGCTCGACTCTCTATTCGTTAATAACGGTCGTAACCGTAAAACGATCCCCCAAGAGCGGATTTGTAAGACGCGCATCACGCACGATAACCACAGTCTTGCCATTATGCTCTTCGATCTTTGCAAAAGGCATTCGCGACCAAAACAGATAGGCATCCAAGTCAGGGTTCTTTTGCCGTGCAAAGGCCATAGCGGGATTATCCATATTGCTGGCAAAGCGCTCACCCGAGAGGCCGGCGCCATTCGCCAAACTATATTGCCCTGTCCCATAGCCATCATCCTGACGCCACAACATTTCGCGCTCCCAGAATTTGACTGGCACGGGATTGGCTACCACTTGTTCTGGCAAATTGCCCTGGTCTGCCAGAGTTACCGCAACAGATGTTTTCAGCACAGCTCTCTTCGTGAACCAGCTGTTAAACTGAATATAGGCCAAGGCCATGGCTACAACGATCAGTGCAGGAGTGCGCCAGCGCCCACTCCCCTTTTTTTCAAGTTTTCGCGAATACCAGATACCAATGGGCAATATCAGCCATAGCCAGACATCGATGATATATAAGGTGTCGCCATAATACCATTGGCTGGAAAACGGCTCCAAAAGGCGCACACCATAGCTGTTCATGAGATCCAGTGCGGGATGACTCCATGTACCGATAAAAGCGAGCGCCAAAAGCCAGACAGGCCGGATCGGCGCTCGGCCCGTAGGCCGCTTACCGCGCTTAGCTTGCCAGCGGTCAAACCCTATGATCGCGAAAGTGAGCACTATCGGCAGCACTATCATCGCAATCGGCCCATGAGTGATGCCGCGACGTATCGCCAAATGCTGATGCCCACCCAATAATGTCGCAACTGCGTCAATATCCGGCAGATTGGCAGCGATGATAAGTGTGGCGGTGGCAAGCCCCGTTTTGCGTTTCAGACCAGCCTGAGAAAGCGCCCAGCCCGCAAGGCTATGAGTGAAATTATCCATAAAGTGCAGCTGGCAAAAAAAAGCCCCTATTACAACTGTTATTCATTGCCAGTAGAGGTTCGTACAAATTACCAAAGACATGTAGTGTTGTAAGTCGCCTATGCTCGTGTAATGTTCGTTTGAGATTTGGTTACTAAAGTACAAAATGAAATGTTATAATAGGTAGCAAATTATATGCTCGGTAAAGTGTTTAAGGTTTTTGCCATCGCTACTCCCGCTTCATTGAGCTTCATTAGCGCTTCATATGCACAGGCTCCAAAAATAGACTCCATACCGATTATTGGGAAATGGTATGGTGTAGTGTCCTGTTATGGCAGAGTAATCAAATCAGACGTTTCGATCAAAAAATCCGGTAGTGGATTAATATCCCAGTGGAAATTAGGATCCAATGGCATCCCTGCCTATCGCTATGGTCTGACCAGTGGTGAAAGACTAATAACCTATCACGCTCCTTCTTACCAATTTTTGATTGGTCCGCGCAATAGACCTGAAAGAGTTGGCATGGCCGTTGGTAATCCTGATGCCATTATATTCCAAACACGTGATGAATGTTCCGATCTTATTTTGTTTCGCGACAAAAACCAGCGTAAGGCATTAAAGAAAAGTGCCGAAGGTTTTGAAGGTCAGAACCTTCGAGCCTTAGTGATAGAACGTGTAACATCGCGCTACCATGACGCCGCAGCAGCCAAACTTATAGCCTTTAATCTGCCATCAAAGTTGATTCCAGATTATGTACGACAGCGTTTATCCAATATAGGAAGATCGCAAGTTTCACAGTACGAAAATAAGGAAAAAACCACCTTTGCAACCCGCAGATTGGCTGAAAAATATGCAAGCTATACCTCTGATGGAATTGATAGTTTGCGTGAATATCTCAATGTCAGCCAACTGTTGCACGGCTTCGATATAGAGTATAAATTGATCGATAAATCCGTTCTGAATACCTTGCGCAAAGACTTTCAAATTAAAATCGATCAAGGTTTTTCAGCGATAATCAATCAAGAGGTTACACGTTTACAATTAGTCACTGATAAACGCGATATTGAAGTTTCCAACGCAGGATTGCGCAGAATTGCATCTTTCGGCTCACGCGATGTGAAGGAGCAGATGATCGCATCGATTGATGTCGGTATCAGCCCGATTGTGAGACGAGCAGAACGTGCGCAGCGATTGAGAGAGTTTAAGCGAGAACTTGCTAAAGATTCAGGCGATTTCAAAGCCTCGTTGATGCGATTGTCCACCATTGGCGGTTGGGGGTTTACCGTAAAAAAGAATGACGAAATAGATAGCCGTCTCATTGTGAAAGATATCGAAGTTCTTGGCAAACCAGCACAAATTCAGTTGCAATGCGCAAGAAAATTTCCTGAAATTACCTTTAAATTGATTATACCTTTAGATGTTGAATCAATAGATAACCGGTTAGACGTAATAGCCGATGGGCAGAAGACAGAATTGCTGTTTCTAAAGTCATTCGAAAACTCACGAATCGCAGATTTTGTAGATAAAAGCCGCATGAACAGTGGCGGGCGCATTCTAAAACACGCAAATGCTGAGCTCAACAGCATGCGAAACGCCGAAACCCTAAAAATCTACACATATTTGGTAACAGAAAGCGGAACACGCCGTGTATTTCTCACCGATCTCGGTAAGGCCGAGAAGTTTTCACTGGATGATGCTGCCAATGTCTGCGGTATTTACCCTTAATAACATTGAGCTTTAGATAGAGGCTATGACGGGTAGTTACAAAACCGACCCATCTACCTACTTCACCGTCCAGCTTTGGCCTTTGCCCACCAGAGCCTGCAAATCCGCGGTCTTTCCAGCCACCACTTTTTCTTGCTGCGCTCCCATATCCGCCTCAAATGTTGGTGCAGGATCATCATAGATTACGCCAAGCGGCATTGGGAAATCGCCAAATTGCAGCTCGACCAGCATGTGCGCCACAGCGCGATTGGTGACATCGTGCACCATAACACCCGCGGCCTGCCAGTCACCATCCACAATATCGACCACTTTTAGCGCCATAGCTTCCGCATCCAAGGCAATACCTTTTGCGCCTTTTTCAAACAGCATCGGTTCACCATTTTCTAGCCAAAGCTGGGTCGAAGCGGCCGTTTTCTTAGCGGCAAATTCATCGAAAACATCTTTATTATACACGATACAGTTTTGAAAAATCTCAATAAAAGCTGCGCCTTTATGTGCGTGCGCTGCCTTCAACACATCCGGCAAACGTTTATCGACATCAATGCCGCGCGCAACAAAACGCGCTCCAGAACCCAATGCAAATGCACATGGTGTCGCTGGACGATCGACAGACCCATAAGGCGTTGACGGACTGTTTGTGCCTTCACGCGATGTGGGTGAATATTGACCCTTGGTCAGACCATAAATCTCATTATTGAACAGCATGATCTGGCAATCCAGATTACGCCGCAAAATATGCATGCTGTGATTGCCGCCGATAGATAGGCCATCACCATCACCAGTAACAATCCACACATCCAGCTCAGGGTTAGCCAGTTTAACACCAGTCGCCACTGCCGGCGCACGGCCATGGATGGTGTGAAAACCATATGTCTCCATATAATATGGGAAACGGCTAGAGCAGCCAATGCCCGAAATGAAAACAGTGTTGGATGGGTCAGCGCCCAATTGCGGCATGGTGCGCTGTACAGCTTTCAATATCGCATAATCCCCGCAACCCGGGCACCAGCGCACTTCTTGATCGGTTTCCCAATCTTTTAACGTGGTTTCGATTTTGGTGATTTCATTCATGCGATATTCTCCGCAATCGCTGCTTCCAGCTCTGCAATTTTGAACGGTTGGCCCGATACTTTGTTGACCGGCCGCGCATCGACCAAAAACTGGTCGCGCAAGATGGTTTTGAGCTGACCTGTATTCATTTCGGGCACGATGACACGGTCATAAGAGCGCAAAAGGTCACCCAAATTATTGGGCATCGGCCAGATATGGCGAATATGGATATGGGAAACATCCAGACCAGCATCGCGTGAGCGGCGCACGGCTTGACTGATCGGCCCATAGGTGGAACCCCAACCGATGACAGCCAATTTGCCTGATACCTCGCCCATATCAACGGCCTGATCAGGAATGCTGTCAGCTACGCCCAAAACCTTATCACGGCGAATATCCGTCATCGCTTGGTGGTTTTCAGGGGCATATTCAATATGGCCAGTATCAACCGCTTTTTCGATACCGCCAATACGGTGCATCAATTCAGGCGTTCCCGGCTTCACCCATGGACGCGACAGCTTTTCATCACGGCCATAAGGCAAAAAGCCGCCTTCCTGCGCCTTGGTCATATGCTCAATGGGAAATGGCGCATAGCTGCTCATATCCGGTACTTTCCAAGGCTCGGCAGCATTGGCGATATAACCATCCGTCAACAACATAACCGGCGTCATATAATGGGTCGCTATCCGCACAGCTTCGATAGCACAGTCAAAAGCATCTCCCGGAGAGCAGGCCGCAATAACCGGCATCGGAGCATCGCCATTGCGGCCATATACCGCCTGATACAAATCAGATTGCTCGGTCTTGGTCGGCAGACCTGTTGAAGGGCCGCCACGCTGTGAGTTGACGATAACCAGAGGCAATTCGGTCATTATCGCAAGCCCCATTGCCTCGCCTTTCAAGGCAATGCCGGGGCCAGACGAGGATGTAACGCCTAAAGATCCTGCATAGCTTGCGCCCAAAGCAGCGCAAATTGCAGCAATCTCATCTTCAGCTTGGAAAGTCGTCACACCATATTCTTTATAGCGGGCCAGATGATGCAAAATCGCAGAGGCCGGCGTGATCGGGTATCCACCAAAGAACATCGGCAAGCTGGCCAACTGCGCGCCAGCAACAAGACCGAGTGAAATCGATTCTGCACCGGTTACGGTGCGATAAACGCCGGGCTCTGATGGTGCAGCAGGAATAGAAACCTTCTGCATCGGGCCAGACAGTTCCGCTGTCTCACCATAAGCATGGCCAGCATTTAATGCTGCGATATTAGCATCGGCAATATCCGGCTTTTTGGCAAATTTGGCTTTCAGCCAGTCGACAATGGGCTGGCGATCACGATCAAACATCCAGAGCGATAGCCCCAAGGTCCACATGTTTTTACAGCGTAGTGCTTCTTTGTTTGATAGGCCAAATGGCTTTACAGCTTCCAGTGTAAGCGCCGAAATATCAAACGCCATCAACTGCCATTTGCCAAGAGATCCATCTTCCAGCGGATTGCTGTCATATTTTGCCTTGGCCAGATTGCGGTCACCAAATTCACCGCTGTCAGCAATGATTAGGCCGCCGGGACGTAATGCAGCCACATTGACCTTCAAAGCGGCAGGGTTCATCGCAACCAGCACATCAGGTTCATCGCCCGCAGTATTGATTTTACGGCTGCCAAAATTGATCTGAAAAGCCGACACACCGAAAAGCGTTCCTTGCGGCGCGCGTATTTCTGCGGGAAAGTCGGGAAAAGTGGCAAGATCATTGCCGGAAAGCGCTGTAGAAAGCGTGAATTGCCCGCCGGTTAGCTGCATCCCGTCGCCACTATCTCCTGCGAAGCGGACTGTAACGGCGTCGGGCTGACTGTCTGATGTCATATCGTTCATATTTTTCGCGGCGCTTGCCATTGGCAGCTAACCCTTCTCTATAAAATCCTCAAAATCTGATTGCCTGACTTAAAGACTGACGACAAGTGTGCAATGAAGAAATTATATATAAGCAATCATTCAGGCTATGCCCATTGCGTCAAGCAGGAATGAGAGATCACAGGAGAGATTATGAGCGACAGCGAAACCAAACAGCATTTTGTACGGCCTGATGTACAGGCATGCCTCAACATGCTGGAAGCGATGGTGAGCACACCGATGCACGAACTACCGGTTGCAGAGGCGCGGCAAACCTATCTGGCTATGCGCCATGTCGCCGATGCAGACCCTACAGAGCTTGCCATCATTCGTGATCTGCACTGTGCAGGCCCAGCGGGTGATATTCCCTTGCGCTATTATGACAAAAGCGCCGAGCGCGACTCAGGTCCGGCGATCATTTTTGTTCATGGCGGCGGCTTTGTTATCGGCGATCTTGATACCCATCATCCATTTTGCACATTCTTGGCAGACCAGCTTGATCTACCAGTGATTGCTGTAGATTACCGGCTCGCGCCGGAGCACCCCTTTCCCGCCGCTGCACAAGATGCAGTTGCTGTGGCACGCTGGCTGGCAGAATCACCAAAAGAACTGGGTTTGAATATCACCGGTCTTATACCTGTTGGTGACAGTGCTGGCGGTAATCTTGCTATTGTCATCAGCCAATCGCTTGCCACCAACCCTGCAAAAGTACCTGTGATCGCGCAAATGCCGATCTATCCCGTCGTCAGCGCCCGCAAAGATTGGCAAAGCATGGATGACTTTGCCGATGGTTTTGTGCTCACCCGCGATGGTATGGACTGGTTCGACAATGCCTACCAGCCTGACAATGCCAACCCTCTTTATAATGTAATTGATGACTTCGACCATGCATTAACTCCGCCAACGGTTCTGATCACTGCCGGGCTGGACCCATTACGCGATCAAGGGAGGGCTTATGGTGCAAAATTGTTGGAGGCAGGCGTAACAACAAGTTTTTACGAAGCGCGCGGCACCGTCCATGGGTTGATTGGTCTGCGTAAGGTAATACCCAGCGGAGAGCAGGATTGTAAAAACATGACAGAATGTTTGCATAGCCTGCTTTCCAACATATCAGGACAGACACCATCATGACTAAAGCCAGCAACCTGCCCTATCGGCCCTGTGCCGGTATCATGCTTGTGAACAGCGATAATCAGGTCTTTGTCGGGCAAAGGTTAGACAATCCTGACAGCGACGCATGGCAAATGCCGCAAGGTGGCATTGATGCTGGCGAAACAGCGCGCGATGCGGCGTTGCGGGAATTGACCGAAGAAACCGGGATTGCAGCCAATAAGGTCGATATTATCGCAGAATCTGCTCAAGAGCTTTTTTATGATTTGCCTGAAGAACTGATCGGCAAAATTTGGAAGGGTAAATGGCGCGGGCAGAGGCAGAAATGGTTTTTGCTGCGCTTTAATGGGCACGATACAGATATCAATATTGAAACAGGCCATCAGGAATTTTCGCGGTGGAAATGGACCGATGCACAGCAATTACCAGATATGATCGTTCCGTTCAAAAAAGAGCTTTATAAAGCTGTGTTACAAGAGTTTATTCCCCATCTGCAAAGTGTTTGATCTATAGAATATAGCATGATGAAAAAAACCACTGCCCGCTCAGCCGCATTCATTCTGGCTCTTATCGCCAGCCAACCTGCCTTTGCCCAACTGCCTGACCCTGTCCGCGCTTTAATCGATGAAGCAATTGCGCAAAAAGATGATGACGCTGTTGAAACCGTTATCAATCTGGCTAAGAAAACCAACCCAGATGAAGCAAGCGCGCTCGACGCTCAACTTGCTGCATATAAACAATCTCGCGCAGTTGAGATTGCTCAGGCTGAAGAGGCTGCAAAAGCCGAAAAATACGCTAATAATGGCCTGTTTGAAAACTGGTCTGGTCAAGGCGAGTTAGGCGGCTTTCGCTCCAGTGGTAACACCAACAATGTTGGCGTAACAGCTGGCCTCAATCTAGAGAAAAAGAGTGAGAATTGGCGCCATAAGCTGACCGCTCTTGCCGATTTTCAACGCACCAATGGCGAAACGACCAAAGAACAGTTTCTGTTCGCTTATGAGCCCAACTATACTATTAGCGATCGTCTCTTCGCATATGGCTTAGGGCAATATGAGCGGGATCGCTTTCAGGGCTTTTCTTCACGTATCAGCGCGTCCGCTGGCCTTGGGTACCGCGTCATTGATGAAGAGAATATCTCACTTAGCGTCAATGCTGGCCCTGCATGGCGGCAAACCAGTTTTATCGGCGGCGGCTCTGATAGCAGCATAGCCGGATTGGGCGCATTAGATTTTGATTGGCAGATTGCCGAACGCATTAAGCTGACACAGGATGGACAGATCTATATTCAATCAGGAAACTCAACTGTCCGCTCTATCACTGGTTTAGAAGCAGCGCTGAGCGATGCCCTGTCTGCGCGCATCTCTTACACTGTCGAATATGAATCCAGCCCACCGGTTGGCGCTGTATCGACAGACACATTGACGCGTTTCACCATTATCTACGGCTTTTGACGCGCATCAATTCAAGGGGTTTTGGTCTGCTCGCTGACCGTTGGCTTGAGCGTAACAGCTTCGGCAGACACGACCGCTTGCTGCTCATTATCAGCTAGGCTTGCCGCAAGTAATTTGCGATCAAGACAATCCGTGTCACACAGATTTTCAAGTCTGGTCAGATTAATTTTGGCTTTTTCAATCGCACCGCGCTGAATATAGGCACGCCCTTGACCAGAAAGAGCCGCTGTATTGGTAGGTTCTAGTTCCAGAACACGGCGATAAAAGCTAATCGCTTGTCCGGGCAGACCTTCTGCGCGTGCTGCCTCGGCAAGACCGAGAAAAGCACCGCGGTTCCCCGGATCAATTGCCAGAGCGGCTTCAAAATAATCACGCGCCTTTGATTTATCGCCTGTTTGCAGGGCAGATTGCCCTTCATTGGTCAGCAAAACCGATCGCGGATCGGGTTCATAAACAGGTTGCTGACTGTAAATTGTACTTGAGGTCAAAGTAAGAATTGCCGCCAGGGCAAGAGCAGGCGATGAAAAACGCATAATAAACTCCGAAGCAGTCATCTTAACTATGTTAGCATGGTTTTTTCAGACGGGTGAAGAAAAATCCATCGCTTTGGTCGTGATGAGGGGTCAAGACTATGCCATGCGCACTTTCCCTATGGTGAATGGCATTGCCAACTACTGGCCTGCCGCACCCTATATCAGGAACATCAACTGTCCAGCCAGTGTGGGCGGATAGAAATTGTTCAATTTGCAAAGGGCCTTCTTCCGGCAATAGCGAGCATACAGCATAAGCCAATGTACCGCCGGGCCGCACCAGTTCACCGGCATAGGTAAGAATATGGTTTTGCAAAGCCTTTAACCGCTCAAGCCGCGCCGGATTTAACCGCCACCGCGTTTCAGGATTACGCCGCCATGTTCCCGTTCCGCTACACGGAGCATCGACCAAAACCAGATCCGCCTTACCGGCCCAGTCAGACAAGGCAGACAGTTCTTTATTGGGATTAAGCAAACGGCTTTCGACATTGTAAAGATTTAGTCGATGCGCTCTGTGCGGCAATTCTGACAGGCGTGCGCGCGATGTATCGCAGGCCAGAATCTGCGCATCGTCTTGCGCCAAAGCAGCCAATCCCAACGCTTTCCCACCTGCGCCTGCACACAAGTCAATCATCTTTTTGTGACGCAACGGCTGACAGGCAGCTACGATATGCTGGCTGCCCATATCCTGAATATCAAACCTGCCTTCGCGCCAAAAAGGATGCGCCGCCAATTGGGTTCCGGCCGGCAAACGTGCCGCTGTAGCTAATAGACAATCAAATTGTGCTTGTGGGAATTCCTTGCTCAGCTCTTCTGCCGTCAGGTCGTACAATCTGACATCAAGGGGAGCGCGTTCAAACAAAGCAGCCTGTTCTCGTTCGTCGAGCCATTCGGGCAGATGTTGGATCAGCCAGTCTGGAATAGCACCAAACTGTGCCATGGGTGCTGCGTCCAATTGTTCGGATTCAGTAATCGGCGCAGGCCCATATTGCGAACCGTCAAAGAGGGCTTCTATTTCAATGTCTTGCTGCGCATAGGCGACCATTGCTGCACGCCCTGATTGCGGCAAATCGCCGATTTTGCGAATAACAGCATAGCAATATTCTCGAACCGCTCTCCGGTCTTTTGATCCCATATAGCGCCGCGCCCGGAAATAATCTTTTGCGATGCTATCTGCTGATGCACCGCCATCGCGTGCTGCTATGATAATCGCATCAAGCAGTTCAATCGCTGCTTGCACACGGGCCGGTTCTCTCATTCCGGAGCATCGCTTTTTATAAAGTCATCCATATGCACACACATATGGCTAACACGTTCTGCCCCCGTTGGTGGCTGTTTCACCTCAGCTATTCTTTCCAGCGCGCTCGCCTCACACTCTTCCAAGCTGATAAAATGCTCAATTGTCCATTTAGGCAAATCTTGCGCAGATGCCGGATCGGTCCAAAAAAAGAGGAGTAGTAGAAATTTGGCCTCAATCATCGTGATGGATAATTCGGCGCTTCACGCGTTATAGAAACATCATGCACGTGACTTTCGGTAAGTCCGGCATTGGTTATCCGCACAAAATCAGCATCGCTGCGCAGCGCCTCAATTGTGGGCGAACCGGTATAGCCCATTGCGGCTTTGATACCGCCAACAAGCTGATGAATGACATCCTTGGCTGGTCCTTTGAATGGCACCTGTCCTTCAATACCTTCCGGAACCAATTTCAACTGGTCCTTAATGTCTTGCTGAAAATACCGATCTGCGGAACCTTTGGCCATTGCCCCAACCGAACCCATGCCGCGATAGCTTTTGTAAGAACGGCCTTGATAGAGAAATGTCTCTCCGGGTGCTTCTTCAGTCCCTGCCAGCAAAGAGCCTACCATTACGCTAGAGGCCCCGGCAGCAATAGCTTTCGCCGCGTCACCAGACGTTCTTAGACCACCATCTGCGATAATCGGAATTCCAGCAGATTTGGCCGCATCAGAGGATTGCATAATAGCGGTTAATTGCGGCACGCCAACGCCAGCAACCACCCTTGTGGTGCATATAGAACCAGGGCCAATACCCACTTTCACAGCATCCGCGCCGGCATCTATCAGCGCTTTGGTCGCTTCAGCTGTAGCAACATTACCAGCGATTATCTGATGATCAGGAAATTCTTTTTTCAAAGCGGTGACACTATCTATAACCATTTTGCTATGACCATGTGCTGTGTCAATGACCACAACGTCACACTCTGCCTCAAACAATGCACGCGTACGTTCCGCGCCTGCCTCGCCAACAGTGGAGGCCGCAGCTACACGCAACCGGCCTGCACTGTCTTTAGTGGCATCTGGGAAGGTAACAGCCTTTTCGATATCTTTGACGGTGATAAGCCCGACACAATGATAAGCATCATCGACAACCAGCAATTTTTCGATTCGGCGCTGGTGCAATAATCGCCGTGCTTCTTCTTGACTTACCCCTGTTGAAACCGTTGCCAGGTTTTCATGAGTCATCAACTCACGTACAGGCTGTGCAGGGTTTTCGGCAAAGCGAACATCCCTATGAGTCAAAATACCAACAAGCTTGCCACCATCCTCCACAACGGGAATGCCCGAAATCCGGTTGCTGCCCATAATGTCTTGCGCCTGTGCCAAAGTTGCATCGGGCGATATGGTGATAGGGTTGACCACCATGCCAGACTCAAAACGTTTGACCTGACGTACAGCAGCAACTTGCTGCGGAATGGAAAGATTACGATGCAGGACACCAATGCCGCCCATTTGCGCCATAACAATGGCCATATCAGCCTCAGTCACAGTATCCATAGCGGATGAAAGAACGGGAATATTCAGCGCAATATCCCGCGTTAACTGTGTCTTGGTGATAGCTGTGCTCGGCAAGGTTTCCGAGGCTCCTGGTTGCAGCAAAACATCATCAAATGTCAGACCAAGAGGAATATCCATGCCACTATCCTTGTTATCAGGTCACCCATTGGCTGTGCGACCTGTTGATGCGAAAAACTGTGACGCGAAGCTAGCAGCCTCGAGTCGTGGCAGTTCATTTAGCCATTAGACTTTGTAATGACCAGACTATCCCGCGAATATTCGCGATAACAAGTCAATATGTTTCTATAACGCCAAATGGAGCGTTTCACTTCCCGGGATATGTTGCCTCATTCGCAAAATATTCTGCCAAGGCAATATGCAGATCTGTGTCTTCCGCAGCACCGCCCAAGACGAAGCCTTCTTTAAGCTCGTCACCAGGTCCATGATAATCACCGCTCAAATAGCTTTGCAGCAATTCCAAATCTGCAAACGATCCACCGACCATGAAGGCAGGGACACCTTTTGCAGCAAGAGCCCAGCCATCCTGACGTTGGATAAAGGCATTGGAATCCAATGACGTTTCTACCTTGCGTCCAATCGATTCAGAAACCGAATCGATAGTCGCATCTAGGTCCGTCTCACCGCGACCAATAATCGCAACGGGTGCGCCGCGCTCTGCTATCGCAATGGTGTCGATGTTAAGCGCAATCACTATGTCTTTTAGAGGAAAAGGCGGATTATCCGCGAAATGATAAGCCCCGAGCAAACCACGTTCTTCTGCGGTGGTTCCCATGAAATAAATATCACGGTCGAATGGTCCCATAGCGCCCAGTTCTTCAGCCACTTCGGTTAAAACTGCCATTCCCGACGCATTATCAAGTGCCCCGTTACATATACGGTCTTCCGCTTCAACCGGGCGGCATGTACCGAAATGGTCCCAATGCCCGAGAAAAAGCACAGCACCTGAACCCGGCTTTTTGCCAGGAAATTTGCCGATAACATTATAGCTGTTAAACTTACGTATTTGCATGACTGCTGTAAGATCAGCTGCAACGCCCATAGCGAACGCAATATAGCCTTCCTCATTCGATTTTTCTGTCTCTTTGGCCAATGTGCTGCCTGAGCCCTTAAAAAGTGCTGCAACAAAATCAGCATTGACCAGACCGGAGATCATCGGCGCATCGCCACTCGTATCTCGGCCATAAGATCCTCGGCTAACCTGATTGCGGATAGCACCCCATGGGAATTGCGAAGGTGCAATTGTAAGCACTGCAGAAGCGCCAGCCCCCGCAAGGGCTTCAACCCGCTCTTGCCGTGAAGGAAAATCTTCTGCGCCTTCGGGTGAACCAAAAAGCATCAACGCAATTTTGCCTTCGACATCAGCAGCTTCATTTTCAACCGCATCAACGCCATATCCAACAAAGACGACTTCTCCTGAGACATTAGAGTTCGTCTCTCGTCCAGAGAGTAAAATACCATTTCGGTCTACATCAATGTCTCTTCCAGACCGCACAAAACGCATTGTCGCGGCCGCAGTTGTTCTTTGCGATAGAGGTACTGGCTGAAACCATGGATTCTTAGGGTCATTTGTGCCAGATACCATCCCAGACGCAGCCCATTGCTCAGCCAAATAGTTGAGCGTTTTGGTTTCACCGATTGTTCCAGGATTACGTCCAGCAAAATCGTCACTTGCCAATATAGCAATATGCTCGCGAACATCTTCTTCTGTAGTGGGTTTGCCACTCTGAGCATGGGCTATGCTTGAACAAAGGCCAGACGCAGTCAGTAAAGCGAGACAAATATTAGAGAGCGGACGGGCAAGTTTATAGTTTATCATGCAGCATCTGCTGACAAGTTTTGACAGGATTGGCAAGTACCCAATTGCCAACACAGGCACAAAAAAGCCCGCCATTACGGACGGGCTTTTGCGACCTGTGGATTTGGTAATGTTATTTTTTACCGAAGAACTTTCCGGCCATTCCCATAACATCATTAAGTGGATTGCCATCGCCATCTTGATCGAGGAAGCCAGAAATTTTGCCCATAATGCCTTCATCGCTGCCCAGCATTTCTGAAATCTGGCCCAAACCACCTTCACCGCCAAGCTGATCCATTATTCCGCTCAATGCACCGCTATCCAGTCCGGTTTTTTCTGAAGCAGCGGCCATTGTGTCCCCATCTTCGCCATGAGATTGCCCCAATGCAGCAACGCCTTTTTCTACCATGGACGGGTCCATACCCAATTTTTCAGCGATTTCACCAATGCTGTCTGCGCCAACCGGCAGATTCTTCAAAACGCCATCTAACATACTCATAAGCTCACTCCTTTTACATATGAATACGCATATTACTTTTGGACAGCAATAGACAGTATTTTCCGCAGTAATTTGTAAAATCGAATATTGCTGCTTTTGCTATATAATAATCTCTCAGACTGGACAATCACGGCAGCTTGCGCCATGCCAAAATTCTATTGGCCTTGCTCAATTGACCATCTACCTATCAGCAAGGCCATTGAATAAACGGACCTGACATATGGCGACTATTGCTTTGGTTGATGATGACCGCAATATTTTAACATCGGTATCAATCGCTCTACAGGCTGAAGGTTTTACAACCCGCATCTACAATAGCGGAGAGGCCGCCCTGCCCGCTTTGCTTGAAAACCCTGCAGATCTGGCCGTATTTGATATCAAAATGCCGCATATGGATGGGCTCGAACTGCTGCGTAGAGTGCGTGAAAAACTATCTATGCCGGTTATCTTTCTTACATCAAAAGATGACGAACTTGATGAAGCTTTGGGTCTGGCTATGGGCGCAGATGATTATATCGCCAAACCCTTTTCTCAGCGACTTTTAATTGCCCGTATCAAAGCAATATTGCGCCGAACAGAGCTGATTGCGCAAACAATAGTTTCAGAAGATGAAGCCCCTCCGGCCGAACCAGTCGTCCGCGGTCATTTAACCCTCGATCCTGCGCGTCATGCCGTTCATTGGAAGGACAAAAAGGTTGTGCTGACTGTAACCGAGTTTCTTATTCTGGAAACTTTGGCCCAGCGCCCGGGTGTGGTCAAAAGCCGCAACCAGCTGATGGATACGGCCTATCAGGATGATGTCTATGTCGATGACCGCACTATAGACAGCCACATAAAACGACTGCGCCGCAAATTCCGTGAAGTTGATGACGAGTTCTCAGCCATTGATACGCTTTATGGCGCTGGCTACCGTTTTAATGATGAAGACTGAATCGCCCGCTTCTTTATTTTGGAGCCGCAGGCTATCGCTAACCGCACGGATATTGGCTGTTAATATCTTTGCTGTTGCCGCTTTGGCTGGCGGTATATTTTATCTCGATAATTATCGCAGCAACCTTGTCCAAAGTCGGCAAATCGAAGATGCAAACCGGATCGCCTTACTGGCAATGACAGCTGGCAAAATTAATATGGCCGAGCGCGAGAATGTGCTTCTGGAATTTGCTAAACAAAAAGAGTCACGTATCCGTGTCTATCGGCGTTCTGGAGAGAAGCTTACCGACAGTTTCTCGCTGCAAGAGCCGCAATATGCATTGCGTGATCCGGCCACAGAGAAATGGCAACGGCATGTCGCACGATTTTTGGATCGCGTTATTGATCGGATTGTCGGTGCGCCAGAGCTAACCTCTTATACTGAGCCTGATAGGGATACGCTTACACAATGGCCTGAAATGGTAAAAGCGATTGAAACAGGTGAAGCAATATCGCGCGTCAGATTCGCCCCTGACAGGACATTGATGATTAGCGCCACAGCCCCAGTGCGCGGAACAGATATGGTTCTGCTATCAACGCGAAACGCGCGAACAATTACAGCCACGGTCCGTGATCAAAGGCTTGCGCTGGGTATTATCTTCATATCTGTTTTGATCGTCTCAATATTATTATCGCTATTTCTGGCAAGGACAATTGTTCGCCCATTGCAAGGTCTGGCAAGTGCAGCAAATCAGGTGCGCCTTGGCCGGGCACGTGACGTTGAGGTACCCAGATTACCGACACGCGGTGATGAGATTGGCCAGCTAGCGCGCGCGCTGTCAGATATGACAAATGCCCTGCGCCAAAAAATTGATGCGACTGAGGCTTTTGCTGCGGATGTCAGTCATGAAATCAAAAACCCCTTGGCATCGCTACGCTCTGCACTGGAAAGTATGGAGCGTGTTGAAGACCCTGATTTACAAAAGCAATTGCTTGATATCGCCTCTTCCGATGTTTTGAGAATAGATCGGCTTATTTCCGGTATATCCGATGCTTCACGCGTCGATGCGCAGTTAACACGCGCTCACTTTCTGCCCATTGATATGGGCGAAATGGTTGCCGATTTATTGGCCAATCGTGAAGAAAGGCAAATGAATGAGGGGCGATCAATTGCCTATGCCAGACCTCGTAAAAATGTGGCGATGGTGTTTGGAGAGAGTAGCAGACTAGCGCAGGTTATTGAGAATCTGCTGGATAATGCTGTATCATTTAGCCCGGAATCAGGCCTTATTGAGATTTTCGTGACGCGCGATGGGCAAGATGTCGTGATGCAGATATTGGATCATGGTCCGGGGATTCCAGAACGTGAGCGCGAACAAATCTTCCACCGCTTTTATAGTGGCAGGCAAAAAGAGTCGGAATTTGGTAAACATAGCGGGCTTGGCTTGGCTATTGCGCGCTCTATCATTGAGGCACATCAGGGCAGCATAGTCGCCGGCAGTCGTGGTGATGGGTTGTCCGGTGCCTGCTTTAACATTCGTATCCCAGCAATACCGACCAATATTATATTGGTGGATTGAATATGACCAACAAAGCTTTGCATGACTCTTTTGCTTACGCGGCAAGCACTGTGGCAATTGACAATCGTGCGATCTTGCTTTGCGGACCTTCTGGAATAGGCAAAAGCGCCGTCTCATTGTTATTAATGGACCGCGGCGCGGCTTTGGTCAGTGATGATCAAACACAATTATATTCACAAAAAACCATGCTTTTTGCCATGCCGCATCCCAATATTGCGAACAAGATTGAAATACGCAATTTGGGCATTGTTCAAGTCAATGCGGTGACAGAACCGGTCCCTGTTGCATTAAAAGTCAATCTCGACAGAGAAGCACCGCGATATCGCGAAAAGGCTAAACAGGTGAAGATCGCTGATATAGCCATCCCCGAAATCGACATTCGTCCCGATTTGAACCTAGCCCCATTGAAGATAGAATATGCGTTGAAACTCTATGGGCTCTGCGCCACATAAAGGATATGAGTTCCGATATCATCACACCACAGACCAGCGACAGTCAGACTGCCTCCACAAAAGCAAATTCTGATATCGTGCTCGTCACCGGCATGTCAGGCGCGGGCAAGTCAACCATGCTCAAAACACTGGAAGATATGGGCTGGGAGATCATCGACAATTTCCCTATCAGATTGTTGAAGGGGCTTTTGGCAACGCCCAGTGCAGCTGGCCGTGCATCGATTGATGGCCGCCTCGCCATAGGGTTCGATACCAGGACCAGGGGCTTCGATCCTGCTTCAGTCATTGAAACTATTAAAGAGTTAAGCAGTCGGGATAATCTTTCCATCCAGACTGTCTTTCTGGAATGCAGCGATCTGGAGTTGGAGCGGCGTTATAATGAGACGCGCCGCCCTCACCCCTTGGCAAAGGACAGACCAGCCATTGATGGCATTGCAGAGGAACGCGATTTGCTTGCCCCGTTACGGCGCTGGTCTGACAAGCTGATAACAACTTCTGGCCTTAGTGTCCCTGATCTTGCTCAGCACATAAGGAACAGCTTTGGTGAGCAGCACGCCAGCCAACCCATTATCAGCATATCCAGCTTTGGTTTTGCGCGGGGCATGCCGCCTGTGGCCGATCTGGTGTTTGATATGCGCTTCCTGCGCAATCCGCATTGGGAGGAAAGTTTGCGACCGCTAACCGGACAAGATGCACCCGTTGGCGATTATGTGAGCGCGGATATCGCCTTTGCTGAAGCCTTTGACCGCATATTATCTATGCTCCTCTTTCTCTTGCCGCGCTATGCGGAGCAAGGCAAAGCCTATGTCCATATAGCCTTTGGTTGCACTGGCGGCAGGCATCGTTCAGTCTTTACCGCAGAAAGAATTGCACAGGGGTTGCGCGAAGGAGGATTTTCGCCCAGTGTCACCCATCGAAATCTTGCATCGCGTCCTGTAGACGCGGTCGAGAATGACCAAAGCTAGACCGTTTCAGGAAGTTTGGACATGCAGAAACAATCCCTGCATCATCAGTTTATTGTCATGGAGCCAGCCTAAGATGATCGGTATCGTGTTGGTAACCCATGGGCTTTTGGCCAATGAATTTGTCTCCGCAATGGAGCATGTTGTTGGCAAACAAAAACAGATTGCGACCATCTGTATTGCACCCAATGATGATATGGAAAAAAGGCGCGAAGATATCGCCAAAGCGATTAGTGATAATAATACAGGTGAAGGCGTTATCATATTGACCGATTTGTTCGGTGGCACGCCTTCCAACCTTGCCATATCTCTCATGGAGACCGGTCATATTGAGGTTATTGCCGGCGTAAATCTGCCTATGCTCATCCGCCTGGAAGGCGCGCGCAAAGCGATGGACGTAACCAGCGCAGTCGCCGCAGCGCGTGAGGCCGGACAGAAATATATATCTGTCGCATCGGAATTACTAAATATCCAAGGCAAAACCGCAAATGGCCAGTGAGAAGGTCATAGTCTGCAACCGTAAGGGTCTGCATGCCAGAGCCAGTTCAAAATTTGTCAACGCCGTTGCCCATTTGACCGATGGTCAGCAAGTAACCGTTGCCAAAAAAGACAATGTGGTCGCGGGTGATAGCATCATGGGGTTGCTAATGCTGGGCGCAGCAAAGGGTGATGAAATAACCATCACTGTTAAAGGTGAAAATGCCGATGCCGCGCTGGCTAAACTGGTCGGCCTTGTTGTAGATGGCTTTGGCGAAGATTGATCGCGAGCAATTGACACTTTTGCCATGACTTTTCGAACAATCACTGGTTTCTCCAACCCGACTGTCAAATATTTGCGGTCATTGCGTGAGAAGAAGCACCGCAAACGCGAAGGCGTTTTTTTGGCGGAAGGGTTGCGCTTGCTCACCGAGGCTTTGGAAGCAGGCTCTGTGCCGCGCATATTGGTGATGGCCGAAGCGCGGGATCAACACCCTTTGGTTCAGGCACTGACCGATGCTGTTAGCGCTGCGCACGGCGACATCATCCTGACCAGCCCGGACATATTGGCAAAGATTTCTGGAAAAGATAATCCGCAATCTGTCCTTGGTGTCTTCGCTGATCGTGATGTGACACTGGAGGCACTTGATCGTCATACAAGTTCAATCTGGTTGGTTGGCCAAGCCATTCGTGACCCTGGAAACCTCGGCACAATTTTGCGAACCGGGGACGCAGTTGGTGCAGGTGGGTTGATATTGCTGGACCAATGCGTTGATCCTTTTTCAGTCGAAGCCGTGCGCGCCAGCATGGGCGCGGTGTTCACGCAATCCATTGTACAGG
Organism: uncultured Sphingomonadaceae bacterium; assembly: GCA_947503245.1. GTDB lineage: Bacteria > Pseudomonadota > Alphaproteobacteria > Sphingomonadales > Sphingomonadaceae > Alterisphingorhabdus. Next base: position 1,757,161 of record CANNCV010000001.1, on the reverse strand, counting down.
CCGATTGGGGAGAATTTCTGCCATGGCTGCGCGGTGATGACGGGCAATTGGTCGCGACATCGCTGCAAACCGATATTGATTATCAATCCGTACAGTATGAAGCGCCGACATTTCTGCTGATCGGTAATGAAGCACAAGGCCTGCCCGAAGAATATGAGACACAATGCGACGTGCGGGTGAAAATTCCCATGTTAGGCAAAGCCGATAGCCTAAATGCCGCGATAGCAACCGCCGTGATGGCCTATGAGGTGCTTAACCAGCAGCGGCAAAAATAGCCTAAGGTTAATCGACGAAACCAAAGCGTGTAATGCGCCACTCTCCCGCAAGTTTTTTAAATTGCAGATGCGGCGTAATATAGCTTGTAACCTCCTCACGTCGTACAAAACCAACTATGCCATTATCAGTTTTGACTGCCAGCCAATCATCATTCTCATAATCCTTTGAATATACGGGGCTAAGATACTCCCAATTCAGTGTTTGCAGCTTTTTGGCGTTAACATCCTGCGTTTCATAGAGCACGACATCAGGATATAATGGAAAAACCGTCTCATAGATATCACGCTCATGGCCAAAAAGCGCAACGAAAGAAGGTATAATTTTGCTTTCACCGACTTCGATACAACCCAACTCTAAAATGACATTCCAATATTTCCAATCAATGGATTGGATTTCTCCATTCTGATCCACCGGCGCAAAGAAGTCGTCAATATCCTGAGTATAGTTAAAACCAAAATGCGCATCAGGCGCCATGATATTGCGAAGCGCAGTTACATCTTGAGCTGCAACAATCGACCGCAATCGAGCACGAAATTTTGCGAAACCGGTATCCTTAAAACATCTATCAAGCGGCGGAATTTTGTCTTTCGGTACAACATTCACAGCCTGCTCCAACAGCTCCATCTTATTTGAGGCTACAGAGTCTGCATGCGTATTTTGCGTAAAAATTAAAAGGGCTATTGAAGCAAAGACAGTCAAGCCTATTGCTAACATCCTATACATCCGTCTCTCCAGGTTTTTCATCACCATAGCGCGGTAGTGCGTCTAGCGTCGGGACCTCATCCAATTCGCGTTTACCGGTTTCAACATTAAGCTCTGCAAAACGACGGCCAGTAGCCAATACATTACGTTCAAAGCTACCGACAAATTTGTTATAATTGCCAACCGCTGAATTGAGGCCCGTACCCATGCGTTTCAAATGCTCGGCAGACACCGCCAGTCGATCATACATTTCTTTGCCCAATTGCCCGATCTGTTTTGCCTCGCGCGCCAAACCTTCTTGCCGCCAGACGCTGGACACTGTGCGAGCAATCGCCACTAAGTTGGTAGGTGTCGCTAGCAAGACTTTCTTTTCAAATGCAAAATCCCATAGGCTAGCATCATATTCCAGAGCGGCCGCAAGGAAATGTTCGCCCGGTACAAACATGATGACATAATCGGGTGCGTTCTCAAACTGATCCCAATAGGCTTTACGTGATAGGCCATCAATATGTGCTTTCATCGACTGGCAATGTGCCGCCAGCGCCACCGCACGTCCATCGTCATCATCAGCGGCAAACGCGTCCTGATAGGCATTAAGCGAAACCTTGGCGTCAATGACCAAGGACTGACCACCCGGAATACGGACCACGGCATCAGGCCGCAAATGCCCTTCCTCTGTTGCGATGCTTTGCTCCATCACAAAGTCGGTATGTTCGGCCAGACCGCATGTTTCCAACACGTTGCGCAATTGCTGTTCACCCCAGCGGCCACGGGCCTTTGGCGCATTGCGCAGTGAATTGACGAGCCGCGCAGTTTCCTGCCGGACATTATCCTGCCCCACACGCATCTGATCCATAAGGCCCTTTAGATCGCCATAGGCTTCATTGCGCTGTTTCTCTACACGCTCAATTTGCTGCTCATATGCCGTCAACTTCGCGCCAACAGGATGGAGCAAGGCCTTAATCCGCTCCTCGCTTTTTTCCTCTGACTGGGAAAATCGCTCATTAGCCCGTTCAAGAAACTTCTCCCGCGCTTCTTCTAGCAATTTGTTACCAACATTACCAAATTGCCGCACCAGCTCCTCACGCTGTTGAGACAATTGCGCGACCTGCTTTTCATGATTGGCGGCATTGGCCTTTAGCCGAGCATTATCCTGCCCTATCTGCTCACGTTCCTGACGCAGCGTCTCAACCTGCTCGCTCAAAGCATCAGCACGCTCAGCATTTTGCTTGAGCGCTTCCATGCCCCGCAATTCGGTCAAAAGACGCTCATTCAACGCTTTAACCTCAGCGTCAGCTTCTTGCTGTTCAGCCCGTAAGGCCGCAATGGGACGCGTGCCGACAAACCAACCAATGGCAAGACCTATCAACAAAGTGATGATAGCAATAATAATCGGAAGCAGGCCTTCAGCCACAAATATCCCCTGTCAATACTAGAAAGAACACAACAGGAACGTACAGTGATGGAGGCGTTTTTACAAGAGCAACCGGGCGATTATCCGCCGTGAAATGCTAGGCTGCGGCTTTCCGCGCCTTATCCAGCTTTTTCAGAACCATATTGCGTTTTAGCCGGGAAAGGTGATCGATAAACAATATCCCCTCCAAATGGTCCATCTCATGCTGTAAACAGGTGGCCATAAGCCCTTCAAAATCCATCTGATGGCTACTGCCGTCCAGATCCTGCCAACGAGCACGGCATGTGGCCGGACGCTCGACATCGGCAAATTGATCGGGCACGGACAGGCACCCTTCCTGATAGACGCCCATATCCTCTGAAGGATCGAGAATCTCTGGATTGATGAAGACCTTCGGGTCGCGTACAGGCTCGCCGCCTTCTTCAAGAGGTTCCTGCAGATCAATAACCAACACACGCAGAGGAACACCCACCTGAATGGCAGCCAAGCCTATGCCCGGTGCATCATACATGGTGTCAAACATATCCTCAACCAGCGTCTTGAGATCATCATCAAATGTCTCCACAGATTTGGAAACCTGTTTGAGCCGTGGGTCAGGAACTTCTACTATCGGTCGTATAGCCATGAGGGTGAAATAATCCTTTGTCGCTTTTCCTGCAAGACATGCATGGAAAGAAAGTCGCTCTTAACCCAGAGGTCGCCTTGCTCGCAAGGCTTGTGCAAGCGTCCCCTCGTCAAGGTAATCAAGCTCACCACCGACTGGCAGTCCATGCGCCAATTGGGTTATGCGTAAGGGCTTATCCGCCAGCTTTTCGGCAATATAGTGCGAAGTGGTCTGCCCTTCCAACGTGGCATTCAGTGCAAGCACAACCTCATTCACACCGCCTTCCTCTATACGGTCAAGCAAGCGATCAATGCTGAGATCTTCAGGTCCGACACCATCCAGCGCCGACAAGCGTCCGCCCAGCACATGGTAACGGCCCGCAAAGAGTCGCGAGCGATCCAGCGCCCACAAATCAGCAACCTCCTCAACCACGCATAAAGCAGTGTTATCGCGCCGATCATCACTGCATACGCCGCAAGGATTGACCGTATCAATATTGCTACAAATATCGCAAACCGTTAGACGATCACGCACCGTTTCCATGGCGCGAATGAGCGGCGAAAGCGCAGTTTCACGCTGCTTTATGAGATGCAATACAGCTCTGCGCGCAGAGCGCGGCCCCAGCCCCGGCAGCTTAGCCAGTTGATCCGCTAATAATTCTATCTCTTGCGATGCCATGCCAGCTTCATTACGGGCAAAGCCATAGAGGTGGCAAGGCCTTGTACAGCAAAAGCCAAACCAGTCATTATCTTACGCAAAGATTGCCAGACCATGGCATATCACTGGCAGTTGGAGAGAAGAGATGCGGATCGTTATCATGGGTACACCGGATTTTGCGGTCCCGACTTTGCAGACTTTATACGATCAAGGTCACGACATTGCTGCTGTATATTGCCAACCTCCGCGTGCCGCAGGGCGCGGTAAGAAGCTGCGCCCCTCTCCCATGCAGGCCTGTGCTGAGAAACTGGGTCTGACCGTCCTGCACCCTAAAAGCCTGAAAACCGCAGAGGCGCAGAGTCAATTTGCTGCATTACAGCCCGATATTGCCGTGGTTGCCGCTTATGGACTGATCCTGCCGCAAGCCGTTCTGGATATCCCTCGCCATGGCTGCCTGAATGTTCACGGGTCTTTATTGCCCCGATGGCGCGGTGCTGCGCCAGTGCAACGGGCAATATTGGCTGGGGATGAAGAGACAGGCGTTACCATAATGCAGATGGAGGCAGGACTGGATACTGGCCCCATGCTGACCAAAGCCGTGACGCAGATTGCCAACAAAAATGCAGGAGAGCTGACCGACGAGATCGCAGAAATGGGCGCGCAGCTTATGGCTGAAACCCTTGATGATCTGGAGCATATATCGCCAGAGCCGCAACCCGAAACAGGCGTGACCTATGCAAAGAAGATAGAGAAAGCTGAAGGCCGCATTAATTTTGAACAAAGCGCCATTGATGTTCAGCGACAAATACGTGCTTTCACTCCATGGCCGGGCGCATTTTTTGAGATTGATGACGTGCGTTACCGTGTTCATAGTGCGCAAATCTTGGAGCAAAATGGCGTGGCTGCTACTGTTTTGGATGAGAAACTTACCATCGCTGCAAATGATGGCGCCATTCGTCCTATAACTGTTCAAAAAGCAGGAAAGCCGGCGATGCCTGTGGCAGACTTTCTGCGTGGCACCAGCATTGCCAAAGGCACGATAGTGACATGACGCGATATGCGCTGACATTAGAATTTGATGGCCGCCCTTATATGGGCCTGCAACGTCAGAAGCATGGGCCATCGGTGCAGGAAGCCGTGGAAACCGCAGCAAAGGCAGTGTCCGGCGAGGATGTAACAATGGTCGCTGCAGGGCGCACAGATGCTGGCGTCCATGCGTTGGCCATGCGCGCGCATATCGACATCTCCAAATCGCTCACCCCTTTCAGGTTGGGCGAAGCACTCAATGCCCATTTGCGCCCACAGCCCATTGCAGTGACCGATTGTCAGATTGTTGATGATGACTGGCATGCCCGGTTTGACTGTCTGGCACGCCATTATCGCTACACGATCATTAATCGCAGAGCCCCGCTAAGCTGGCAAAAAGGTCTTGCATGGCAAGTGGCCAAAGAACTGGATGCGCAGGCGATGCATGATGCTGCACAATTGCTGGTCGGGCTGCATGACTTTACGACATTTCGCTCCGCCCATTGCCAATCCCAAAGTCCAGTGAAAACTTTGGACCGGCTGGATATTGTTCGTGATGGCGATGATATTCATTGCGAGGTTTCGGCGCGATCATTTCTGCATCATCAAGTCCGGTCTATGGTTGGATGCTTGATGATGGTCGGCCGCGGTGACTGGAGCGCGAGTGACTTGAAAGATGCGCTGGATGCTGCCGATAGACATGCGCTTGGCCTTAATGCCCCGCCGGACGGACTATATTTTGTAAAAGCTGATTATCCTGATGAGTGTTAATGCCAGTTTTTAGAGGCTGAACAAATTTTTCATCGCTTTGTCGAGCATGATCATTTGCCATAGAGAGCGACCGGAATCGCGATAGCCAGCAATATGCTCTTCAGCCATTTTTGACAAAGCAACTTCATCAAACCAACCTGTTCGTGCCAGCCCATCAGGAGCCGCGATACTGCGTGCAGTGTCTGCCAAAGGTCCGCGAAGCCACTGGCTGATCGGCGTGACAAAGCCCATTTTGGGTCGGTAGAGTATCTCTTCAGGCAGATACCGCTCCATAGTCTTTTTCATAAGCCATTTGCCCTGCCCGCCTTGCACCCGATATTTTTCTGGCAAACGCGCGGCAAATTCTATCAGACGATAATCCAGTAACGGCTCGCGCGCTTCCAGACTGACCGCCATGCTGGTCCGGTCCACCTTGGTCAATATATCACCCGGCAGCCATAAGGTTAGATCGGCATATTGCGCGCGGTCCAAGCCGCTTCTGGCAGGGGCATTAGCCATCATCTCCACGGCTTCAGCCTCGGCATTATAGCCTTGTAGCGCTTTGGTAAGCGCTGGGCGATACAATGCGTTGCGCTGCGCTTGTGCGGTCACTGCCAACGCATCCGCATAGGCACGATTGCCATCAGCTGCCAAAGCCAGAAAAGTGGTTTTGGCACGCAATGGCCGCGGTGCCCAATCCGCTTTGGGATAGATTGCCCCCAATGCGCCAAATACAGTCTTGCGCAGTCCCGCGGGAAGCATGGATCGCACCCGTTCCTCACCATGGTGAAAGACATGACGGCGATATCCAGCCAGTGCCTCGTCGGCACCATCACCAGAAAGCGCTACAGTCACATTTTTTCGCGCTAACGCACACACTTGCAATGTCGGCAAGGCAGATCCATCGGCAAATGGCTCATCAAATATTCCCGCAAGCTCATCAACCAGGCCAAAATCATCAGATGTTACCGTTTGCGCATGGTGATTGGTTGCAAATAAAGTGGCGATCCGCTCAGCATAATTGCTCTCATCAAGCTGCTTACTGTCAAAGCCTATTGAGCACGTCTCAACCGCAGATTTGCTGCGTTCCGCCATCAGCGCCACAACAGCAGAGCTATCAACCCCGCCTGACAAAAACGCGCCTAGAGGAACATCAGAGATCATCCGTAAACCAACGGCATCCTGCATCAAAGCAAGCAGTTCGTCTTGTAGCTCGGCTTGCGAAGCATTGCTGCGTTCGCGAAAATCAGCCTGCCAATAGCGTTTTGGCGAGACTTCACTTTGCCCTGCTATGAAACGCACAATATGCCCTGCTGCGAGCTTCTTCACGCCGCGCACCAAGCACAAATGGTCGGGCACATAACCCCAAGCCAGAAACGCCTCTACCGCACGTTCATCTGGCGCAGGCCGCAAGGCCGGATGCGCCATAAGGGCTTTCAGTTCTGATGCGAAGATGATACCGCCATCTGGCAGGCTGGTATAAAAAAGCGGCTTTACGCCCAACCTGTCACGCACCAGCGTTAAACTATGGTCTTCACGGTCATAAATGGCAAAGGCGAACATGCCATTGAGCCTAGCTATTGCCCCCTCACCCCAGCGCCGCCATGCGAGCAATATAACCTCTGTATCACTCGCTGTCTGGAAGACATCACCTGCGGCTTCCAACTCTTTGCGAATGGCCTGAAAATTATAAACCTCACCATTATAGCTTATGACATAGCGCCCCTCAGGCGATTGCATGGGTTGCGCGCCCCCGGCAAGATCGATAATGGACAGCCGTCTGTGCCCCAGACCAATGCCGCGATCTGTCCACACACCTTCACCATCCGGCCCGCGATGCGCCAAGGCATCCGCCATCAGCTTAACGCGCGCGGGGTCAACCGGCTTGGGTGTGTCTGGATAAAAAATCCCGGTAATTCCGCACATTAGATGATGTTCTTTTGCAGAGTGAGAGGTATATTCATTGGCCGGATGCAATCTTGCGGGCAAGTTGCTCAAGCCCATCATTATCATCCACAAAAGCATGTATTGCGGATGCAGCTGGCATGCCTTCGCTATCTTCGGATGAGATAATCAGAACACCTGCTGGCTGATGCCGCCCTATTAGGCGATCTTGCAGCATTGCAATTTTAATGCGCGTGGCACTTGGCGAAACGGTATCACCATAGATATAAATGCTCGCGGCTTCTCTATGTACTGGCCCTGGCGCGGTCAGCCTTATTGAGGGCACATCGCCAATAGCGGTTCCATTTGCTGCCCACGCCCATTCACTCTCTGGGTCAAAGGCACCTTGGCCATAGCCGATCAGTTCCTTGCCATCCGACTGACGATCATAAAGCGCGAAATATAGGGTTACTTTTGCGCCCTGCTGATTCACGTAGCTTTGCATTATTTCATGCGCAGCGCCTTTTTGAATAGGTTGCCATGGCGCATTGAAACGGTCTTCACTTGCTTCCCATGCGCTTACATTTGGCGCTTTAATCTGCTCTGGCAGAACAGCGCGGGCATTAGTGGTAAGCGCGAACCACAGCATGGGCAGCGCAATAATTGCGACCGTTATTGCCAATGGTTTATTAGAACGGGCCGTCATACTCTGCTTGCCGATGAAGCGGCTGATATCAGAGCGCCCTAAATCATCTAGGCCGCGATCAAAAAACGGCCAGGCCGTGCCCATCACGGCAATCAAAACAAATGCAAAAAAGAACCAGCCGTAAAAAACATGGTCAAAACCGGTCGCGAAATCGAGACTGTAATGATGGGCAATGTAGATTGTGCCCCACGCCCGCACGCCATTGGCCAATATGGGAAATGCGAAGCATGCGATAAGAAAGGCTATGCGCCGTAACCAAGACTGAAAACCGACATGCGCGACCAGCACGCCATAAGCAATCATTGCAATAAGGAATTTTACCCCTGAACACGCCTCGGCAACTTCAAAATATCCTGTAGGGGTCGATATAAATACGCCCTCACGAAATGCGGGAATATTGGCCCAGCCTAGTAATATCATTGAGATATCAGCAGTAACCGTTTGCAGCCATGGGACAATTTCCTCGCCCACAGGAACCAAGAAAAATGCATAGAGAAGCGGGAAAATAAGGATTCGGCTCGCGGTAATTCCGCAAAATGCCATGGCGCTGCCCTGCAACATCACAACAAAAGCGATATGGCGAAACAGAGCAATGCCCGATGCCTCCCCAATTACCCATGCTAATGCGCCGCCCAAAAGCCATAATGCGCCAAAATAGCTGAAACGGGGATATATGTTTTTCAGTTGCGGCAAATATTGCCACACCAACCAGCCGATAATCGGCGGTATCAACAATATGTGATTATAGGTCGAGACATTCCACCAAATGGTCACCATATCGCTAAGGTCTGACCAGAAGAGTAGACACAAGGCCAACCATGATAAAGCCAAATGCGATAAAGGCTGCTGCCAATATGGCGGCACAGTATCAATACCAAATCGCGAGGATTTGACCGATTGTGATAGCCCAGAAGCTTTATCGGAGGTCTGCGCTACTGTCACAGCATCTCTTCTCGGTTTCCACCATTACCCAATATGAGCTCTGGCAAGTCACTTAACATGGCATTCCAGCTCATACTGTCCTGAACATGGCGGCGCGCCGCAATGCCTATAGCACGCAGCTTCTTTCCGCGCTTGAACATGGAGTTGATATATTCGACCATCTCATCGTCATTTTGCGATACGCAAAAATGAACACCATCCTCCGCATCAATTCCGGTGGCTGCCTCACGCGATGCGAAAACAGTCTTTTCCATAGCCATCGCTTCAAGCACTTTGTTCTGCACACCGCGGGCCACAGATAAAGGTGCGACAACCATTTTTGCCCCCAATAGCCATGGGCGAACATCGTCAACTTCGCCAGTGACAATAACCGTCTCACCATTATGTAAAGACTGCACAGCCTCTGTTGGTTGCCGACCGACTATCACGAACCTGGCATCTGGGTTTTGCGCTAGAATTTTTGGCATCATTTCCAAAGCAAAGCGGGTTACCGCCTCTATATTTGGTGGATAGTCCATCTGACCAGTAAACAATATGTCAGCATCAGAGATTTGTCCGGCAAGTGTGGTCAGGCTGATACTGCGCGGGTCATAAAAAGATGTATCAATGCCATTAGATAAGGTGCGTATATCAGCTTGGCAATTTGGTGCTAAAGTGCGGAATACTTCCACTTCATTATCGCTCACAAATGTCGAAACATTAGCTTTTTCAGCCATGGCAATTTCAAATTTGCGCAATAAACGCGCTTCTCTGGCATAGATATACCCCATGCCCATAGCCGCGCTTTCGGCATAGCTGGCGAATTTTTCGGAATCCATATCGACAAAATCTATAACAATTCTGCCCTTATAATCATCGGGGATATATTGCGCCATTTGGCCAGAAAAAACAAAGATGGTCTTGATCTGAAATTCAGTGACCACAGAGCGCACATATTTGGCGATTTCCTGATCATGAAATGACGTCAGAGAAATAGGTTTCCCGGTCATAAGGCCTTGCAAACCAGCCCAGTTCATAGATTTGTGCCGCCGGACAAGGCAATAGCTCTGTGAAAGCGATGCCAGATCACCCTCATGCGCCATCTCCGATGCGCTGTCCGCAAAGCAGGCAATATGGACGGGTGCGATCCGCGCAATAGCCTTTATAAGGTGATGAGAACGTATCTTATCACCGCGATCAGGCGGAAAGGGAATGCGATGCGCGAGAAAAAGGACAGACATTATCCCAATCCACGTGCAATGACTGGCCCCAATATATTGGCTATCGGCAGCGGCAATTTCTGCCAAAGTTTAATCCGTGCCTGATATTTGGGGCTAAGTGGATTGATATCCCGTGGCGGCGTACCGTCTGCAGCTCTCACTGCATAAGCGAGAGGTTTCCCCTCAAAACCCCAATTCTTTTTAAAATGCGCTGCGCCGGTATCAACTTTGGACCGGCCAAAATCAAAGGCATGACAGCCACGCTCTCGTGCATGGTTCATCAATGCATAATACATAATGTCATTGGCTCGCAATTGCCGCGCAGCAAATGTACCTCCGCCCCAATAGGGCATGACATGGCCATTATGATAAAGACTCAATACTGAGGCAACGGGCTTTTCATTATCAAGAACGGTCAATATGTCCGCCGCGTCGCCAAAAGTTTTCAAAACTTCGCGAAATAGCTGCTTTGGAAAGACCGGCGTTCCCAAATTGCGGACACTTTCTGAATAGACCTGATAGTGCCATTTTAGATCTTGAACATCGCTGCCGATGCGTATCGTCAGATCATTCTTCAATCCCTTACGGATCTCTGCGCGTTGTTTGCGCGGAATGGCTTTCAACTGCGCTTCGTCATCATCAGCAAGCAGTGTGACAAATCCCAAATGACTATCGGTTTTGTGATGCCATTCTGCACCCTTGGGCAGCATACCGCCGCGCAGCTCTGCAGTGGGGCAATTATGGATGTTGGCCAAATTCCAAAATGCATCGGCCAGATCATTCACAATCACATCATCATTGGCCATTATGCCGCCGCCGACTGCAAAACCTGTCGAAACCAAGGCCTTACCAAAGAGCATTGAGCTGATCATATGGCACGGCAATACCCCGCAAACATCACTGCCGCGACGGGCTATCAACAGCCATGACTTATGGCCTGTGGCATTGGTGATGGCGTCTATCCAAGCAAGGCTATGGAATGCAGTAGCATGATCGAGACCAATATAGGATTGGTAGCAAGCGCGTGCAGACTGATCATGACTATCCGCTATCTGTACAGAGGCAGGCTCATCCGCCCTCAAAACCTCTAATGCGGATTGGTCCAACGGCATATTCATGCCGCAGCCTTAGCGGTCACTTCTTGCTGATCCACATCCATAGCGGCAACAAGCTCGTCCATACGGCCCCAAGAAAATTCATGCGTCAGCTTGCGCAACTTATCCGCCATGGCGCTTAATCGCGCATAATGGCGCAAACGTGACTTTAGCGGCGCATTATCAACGCGTGGTTGGTCAGGGTCAATTTCCCATGGGTGAAAATAGAATATTGCTGGCTGCCCATCATGCTGATTGACACGTTGAATGGCCCAACGCGATACTGGATAAGGGAACAAACGGAAAAAGCCGCCGCCTCCAGCCGCAAAGTTGCGATTATTCATCCGCACCGTTGTAACCGGAACCTCAATCAAAGGCGCATCAGCAAGCGGCCGATAAGCAAAGCGCGGAGCATCAGGCCAGCCATAATGATCGTGCTGCAATGGCGCGACACTGGATGAGTAAGCATAGCCTTTTTCTGCAAGAATTCTATGCGCAAAGGGTGTGCGTTGGTCGATGGAAAAGCTTGGCGCGCGATATCCCGTGACCGCTTGTCCGCCAGCATCCTCAAGTGTTTTTTTGGCTCTGTCGATGTCAGCAGCAAATTCCTCTGCACTCATCGTGAAAACGCGTGCGTGTGCCCAGCCATGGCTTGCTACTTCATGGCCAGCATCAACAATACGGCGTATCAATGCCGGGTAACGCTTTGCCACCCAGCCCAATGTGAAAAATGTAGCGGATACACCAGCCTCAGCAAATAGCGCGATAACGGCGTCAGTATTTCTCTCAACACGATGTTGCAGAGCATCCCAGTCAGCAGGGTCAATTGTGTTTTCAAAAGCACCGACCTGGAACCAGTCCTCAATATCGACGGAAAGGCCGTTGGTCAGCGGTGTTGCTTTTGTCATCAAGCCGATCCTATCACTGCTCTTACTCTATTACCATGCCCCATTATGGAGCTCAGGCAGCGCGGCGTACCCTTACATCTTCAGCTTCAACCCAGCCAATAAGCTTGGTTACGATCCGACGCATTGCGCGTTCCTGTTCTGCCATACGCGCCTCTAAAGCGCCAACTCTATCTGCAGTCGCCATCAAGTCCTGCATATTGACCTGTTTGGCTTCCAGCTTCTGCTCAAGACCGGCAATCCGTTCCAGAACCAATGTCATTGCCTCTGCCCGCGCGGCTTCGCGCTCTTCCAATTCGGCCTGAAAAGCCTCATGTTGCGCGCTGTCCACGAATTGCATAGCGGAACTGGGCTCATCCATGACCGGCTCAGGTGCTTGGTCGTTGATGTCGTCTTCCTGCACCGGCTCTTGATCAATATCTTCGTCAGATTGGTCATTTTCAGCTTGGTTCATCACCGCAGTCTGCATTTTGGGCATAGGAACATCGGAAACAATATCGGCATGGACAGCGCGGACCAATAGGCCGGAGATGGCATCTGCTTCTTCCATTGCGCCCATGAGCAAAACACGGCTCATAAAGGCATTGAGCAGCCGCGGTATACCCTGACTATATTGATAGATTTCCGCAATGGCTCCGTTGGAAAACCCAGGCGTACCATCCCAGCCTGCCTTGCGCAGTCTATGCTCGATATAGGGCTGTACTTCGTCCTCGCTCATCCCTTCAAGATGGTGTGTTGCGATAACGCGTTGGCGCAATTGCTCTAATGCATCATCCCCATGCAGCATATCGCGAAATTCAGGCTGACCGAGCAGGAAAATCTGGAGCAATGCCTGATTACCCAGTTGCAAGTTGGAAAGCATACGCAGCTCTTCCAAAGCATTGCGGTCAAGCATCTGTGCCTCATCAACAATCAGCAATGAACGGCGTCCATGCCGCGCCTGATCATGAAAATGGCTTTCCAATGCAGTGAGCAGCGCGGCTTTGTCCATACCGGCAGGTGAAAGGCCAAATTGAATGGCAATCATCTGCAGTAAATCGCTCGCACCCAATTGGCTGCTGACAATCTGCGCAACATTAAGACGGGTTGTATCAATGGTGCGCATCAAATGGGCGACCAAGGTGCTTTTGCCTGAGCCGATCTCGCCGGTGATGACAATAAAGCCCTCACCCTGTGCCAGCCCGTAACCAAGATAAGACAAAGCCTTACGGTGCGTCCGGCTATCAAAATAATAGTCAGGATCAGGCGTTAACTGGAACGGCCGAGCGTTCAAACCATAATAGTCTTCGTACATTGTCTTTTCCCTATCGCGAAATGCGGTCTGGTTTATTCATTTTATATCTGATGCTTAGTCGCATTATTTTAGAAAGAATATCGCAACCCAAGCAGCGCAGATGCCGTAACCTGATCATCAAAACCTTCTTGATCAAAGCTATCAATGCCCAATGCGGCGCTTGCTGTCAGACCACGTGTGATCGAACGCAAATATGCGGCATTGGCACCCAATGTCAGCACATCACCTGCATCCTCGAAACCACTATCCAGATAATTTGCATAAATGGCAGTATTGAACGAGGAAGCCTGATCAATTTGTGTACTGGCAAAGAATGTACCGAAAATATTCTGATCCAGATTGCCTGCAATATCTGACAGAGCACCCAATTCAGAATTGAGGAAGCGGCGGCGGTTATAGCCAGCAGCAAAACCGGTTTGCCATCCACCCAATTGCGTGGACAAAGATGCCGTCACACCGCGAGAACGGAAGATTGATGACGACGCCGTTTGTAATGCATTATTGAAAGACACATTATTGGCATTGCCCAAAATATTATTGTTCAGATCGCCCGTAAGCGGATTACGGAAACTATCAAACTGCGTTGGTAGCAGCGCCAGATTGTCATTTAACAACCCGCCAAAACCGGAAACAGTATCAAATGCAGAGATTGTGAACACTGTTCGTGAATTTGGCTGATAGTTTAGATTTCCGATATAAGTGGTGCTGCCGAAACGGCGGCCAACACGTGCTTCTAGCGATGTTCTGCGGCTTGGGCGCCACAACACACCGGCATCCCAGATCAACCCATCAGTATCAAAGGACAAAAGACGCGGCGAAGCGCTGTCCGTTACCAGACGGCCATCTGCGCCCACAACGGGGTTGCCATCTATGTCACGTACGGCATCGCGCTCACTAACAGAGACATCTTCATAGCCGATACCGCCGACCAGAGACACGGCCTGTGTAATAGGCACTGTCACATCTGCACGACCGACAAAATCTTCAAACCGTTGGTCGAGCTGTTCAGTATCTTCCCGTCTGTAACTCGCGCTTAATGCCCAACCAAATGGCAGACCTGAAACATTTGGCTGTTGGCCAATTCCCAAATTTGCGACATGGCTAATGCTATCGTCAAAAATGTCTAATGCAGGCTGGCCCCCAGCAATCAGTACATCATTGTCACTTTCGACAAGAGTATAGCCAGCACGGTAAGCGCCGTTGACAGACAGTGAACCGACATTTGTTGCCAAGGTTGGACCAGCAAATACGGTATAGACCTGTGTTACATTATCGACATTGCCGACCAGGTTAGCAGGTTGTACACCGCGCGCATCAATACGTGAGCGTGTCGCCAAAGCCCCTGCATCAAAATTTAATGCGCCGGGTATGACGTTCACACTGCCGCGTGCAATACCGCTGACAATATCTTGGTCGCCAATATCATCACCATAATCAATTCGGCGTTCATAGCGTAAGCTTATCTGGCCTTCAGCGCGTGATGTGCGTGCGCTGGCATCAACACCCACAGCAACCACGCTATAGGTCAAAACCTCATCGCCGGGCGTTAGCTGCGCCAATAATACCTGCCCCAATTCAATATAAGGCGTAATATTGGTCCGGCGTCCCGAACGCTCACCATCGTCATTTCTTGTAGGCTCGGAAAATGCGCCATCATCGACGGGCAATTGCTGTGCATGCAAGGCGGTCGTTGAACCGGCCATTAGCGCCATGCCCAATGCAATATTTCCAGTTAGCCTGTTAAGGGAATAGGCCATTATTCTTCTCCATAGCCGTAATAGGAACCGAAACTGCGTCCGGTTGCCGAGAATTTCACTCCATTGAGCATCAATTGAATCTTGTCACAGCGCGCGACTAGGCTCAGCGCATCGCGCAATGCTGTCTCGCTGGTTTTATCTGCACGCACGATCATCAATGCCTGGCCAACATGGGATGCCAGTTCAGAAGCTGGTGAGGCAGCAAGTGCAGGCGGGGAATCAAAAATCATAATCCGCCGTGGATCTTCATCTGCCAATTGATCAAGCACCTCGCCGGTCCGTGCGGAGGCAAGAAACTCTGTGTCCAAATTGGTTCTGTTACCCGCCGGCAAAATAGAAAAACCGGGAATATCTGTTGGTACAATAAGATCAGCTATATCATATTGATCATTGCTTAGTGCATCCATCAACCCTGCCTGACGCCGCAAACCGAATGTAGAACTTGCCCCCGGCTTTGCGAAATCAGCATCGATGAGCAACACATTATAATCCTGCTCAGCGGCGATAGAGAGCGCCAGATTTATGGCACAGAAGGTCTTGCCTTCGCCCGATTGCGCAGAGCAAATCAATATCCTGTTTGCCATAGTGTCAAAATTGCCCCTGCGGCTGGATGACACATGTGACAGCAATTGCCGCTTTACGATGCGGAATTCCTCCGAAAGACCTGTCACAGGTCCATCAGGAACAATAAAGTTTGCATCTCTCAGGGCATCGCGGTCAATTTCCTGAACGGGCTGGCTCGTTGGGCGTTTATGTTTCCGTTCTGGGATCAGATCAGCTTTAACCGCGTCTGGGCTCTGAATGGCGTCTTCAACCACTTGTTCATCAGCGGCTATCGCTGCGTCAGCCATATTCTGCAACATGCTTAAATTCGGTGTTACTACGGCTTCTGGTTGCTCTACCGTTGGTTCTGGCTCTGCGGCGACTTCTTGCGGCGCAATAGCCTCTTTCGGTTCAACAGGAAGCGCCTCTTTATCAATAGTTTGAGAAAGGTTGCTGATATTGGATAGGTCATAGCGATCAGCTGCTTTTTCCAGCAGTGATCGGCCATCCTTACCGGTACCACCCAAGGGTCTATATTCTGTCATCTTCTTACCCTTCACACCACTGAACCACGTTCGACAACCTCGAGCGCTTGCAAGATTCCGAACAACACGAACAATCCAACAGCACTTCCATAAAACCAGCGCATGCGCCGTTTACGCAGCACTCGCTGAGCATTGGTAAGTGTGTGGGAAATTGAACCAACAACCGGCAAGCCCGCCGCCTTGGCAAGGCGTTCCGCTGTTGCATAGCTCGCCTTGATCTGCGCCAAAGCAAACGCTGCTGCAATGCCGCCACCAACACCTGCTGCGAGAACCATTGCCAGCAAAAGTGGGCGATTAGGATCAACTGGCGATGTTGGTGAACTTGGCGGATCGGTTACGCTAAAGCGCAGTGCATCTGTTTCTGTTTGCACTTGCCCGCGCAAGCGCAATGCTTCGCGCTGTTCCAACAGTTCGTCATATTGGTTTTTCAAAACTTCATAGTCGCGGTTAAGCTGAGACTGTTCAGCAGCCAAACCAGGTTCCGTTGCCTGTTTATCCCTAAGGCTGGCAATATCAGCTTCCAGCACAGCCTTTTGTTGCAACAATGCAGCAACATTTGCCTGACGATCGGCTTGTAAACTTTGCAAAGATGAATAAGCCGGATTGGGTTGCGTTATTGTGGTGCTGCCCGAAGGCTCATTCGCTGCACGGGTACGCAAATCTGCGACCTCTCTTTGTGCAGAAACAATATCAGGGTGCTGATCGGTCAAGCCGCGTGCACGCAGGACAGAAAGCCGCTGTTGAGCCTGTGCCAGTTGCCCACGCGCACCGCCGCCAGTGCCGTTAAAACTTGGCGTACTAATGGTAGGTGATGTCGAACCCAATTGCGAATTTAAGGCACTTAAAGAGGCTTGAGCTGATGACAATTCTGCGTTTATCCTACGTAGATCATCATTGGTTTTTGATAGCCGCTGACCAATTGAGCCAGATCCAGGCAACAGGCCCAGATTTTGTGTCTCAAAAGCAACGCGCCTTGCTTCGGCTTCTTCAAGCTCAATCTGGCGAGAGGCCAGCTGATCATCAAGGAATTTCAGCGTTTTACGGGTTTCACCTCTGCCACCTGCCAAATTTTCTTCAACGAAGATATCGATGAGCTTTTGGACAATATCACGCGCAATTTTGGCATTTTCACCATCGGTCATGTTGGAGTCAGATGATCTGGCCGATATTTCGAAAAAGCCTTCATCCTGTGCAACAACACTGATGTTACCGCGCAATGCATTAACTTTGCCCTGCATCTCTCGCGGAGTGGCAACATTTTGCCCCAAATCGGTGGAGCGCACGACTTTTTCGAGGTTTACAGCCGATGTCAGAGATTGTTGAACCTGCTCAATCTCACGCTGCCGCTCTTGTGCATCCAATTGGCTCTGATTGGGCAAGATGGTATTCATCTGCACCAATATACGCGCACTGGATTCATAAGAATTGGGGATCATTGCGACGGCAAGCCAGCCCACCAGGCAAATCACCCAGGCAATAGCCAGTGCAATCCAGCGTCGTTGCCAAACGCTGTGCACTGCAATCCTGAATTCATCGTATAAACCGTTCATCAATCACCCTTTAATGCGCTCCAAATATGCCGAAGCCAGCAATATCTCTCATCAATCAGCCAGAGCAGCCTATTAAAAACTGCTCTGCGGAATAATGATCACGTCACCGGGCAATAAACGCACATTTGCGCTCGTATCCCCGCGTTTGATCAAATCACTTAAACGCAGCCTATATTCCACCGGACGTCCCGTCTGACGATCAACCCGTTGCAACCGTGCTCGGTTCCCTGCTGCGAATTCAGATAGTCCGCCTACTGCAATAATAGCATCAAGCAGTGTCAGATCAGCGCGGAAGGGAAGCGAGGCAGGTCGCTCAATAGCGCCAACAATTCTAACAGATTGGGAGCTAACGCCGCCTTCTTGAAAGTCTGTCACCGACACTGACACGATAGGATCTTTAATAAATTGCGATAATTGTACGCGAATATCCTGCGCAACCATTGTCGGCGTTTTGCCAGCGACTACCAGATCGGTAATCAATGGCGTACTGATCCGGCCATCTGGTCGCACAGTAACTTCCGAACTCAATTCCGGATTGCGCCAGACGAAAATGGACAGGCCAGTATAAGGCCCGATAATATATTCATCACTTACCGGCGCAGTCGTCGAAATTTGTGGTGGTGGCGGTAAGGAACCGACACCAGCGCAAGCAGAGGTCAACGCCGCCGCACTGAGCGGCAGGGTAAGACGGAATAGAAAACTGTTACTTCGCATAAAATTCGTCCCGTATTTGCATGTGTGATGGAGAATCCAATTAGGGATGGTCCATGCACATATTATGCAACCGAGAATGTCTATAATATGAAAAGGGTGAACAGAGCGTTAGGATTGGCCCGTTAAACGTCGGTAACCATTGGCTGTCCCGATTTGAACCGCGCACTTATTACGGTGTTAACAGATGCTTATATATGCCCACTAAGCATCTGAATCCATGTCAAAGCTTAGGATTTTCTAGTTCAAATATGGTTAATGAAATGTCTCCTGCAGGCCAATTAAACGCTGGAAGAGAAATTATTGATCGTTTTTATCGTTAAGTAAAATCTCTGCAGCAGGCCCATGCCCGAGGAAATTTACAGGGCTTGCACTCGCACCATAGGCACCCGCACAGAAGATTATGACCAAATCTCCGACTTCGGCCCGACTCAGTAAAACGCGGTCTCCCAGACGATCAAGCGGGGTGCAAAGACAGCCAACAATATTGACGATTTCTTCGGCGCCATCACGCTGGCTTGCCATTGCAATCGGGTAATTACGGCGCACAACAGTACCGAAATTACCGCTGGCTGCCAATTGATGATGCAGACCACCATCACAAGCCAGAAAAATCTCGCCATGGCTGATTTTTTTATCAATAATCCGTGTGACATATATTCCAGCTTCGCCGGCCAGATAGCGGCCTAGCTCAATGGCAAATTTGCAGTCCTTCAAAATGACAGGAAGATTGGAAAATTGCCGTTTCAGCTTCTCTCCTATGATATTGAGGTCGACTGGTTTATCTTTGGCAAAATAAGGGATGCCAAAACCGCCACCAAGATTGATATGTTCTGGCGCAACGCCAATGGCATTGGCCAATTGCGCCGCCAAAGCTATTGTTTTGGCCTGCGTTTCCGCCAATGCGTCGCTATCGAGCGATTGTGAACCAGCATAGATATGAAAACCACGCCAATGCGCACCAGCGGCTATGATATGGCGGACAAGGCCAGGCACACGCTCCTGATCGACCCCAAATGCCTTTGCGCCGCCGCCCATGCGCATACCAGAACCGCGTAAATCAAAATCAGGGTTTACCCGGACTGCGAGACGCGGCTTTATGCCAAGGGAGTGACCAATTGCGAGACAACGCTCTGCCTCTCCCTCTGACTCCAGATTGATTGTAACCCCTTTTTTGATCGCCAGTTTTAGCTCAGCATCTGTCTTTGCCGGGCCTGCAAAACTCATATGCGATGGCTGCGCACCATTATCCAACGCCATTTCAAGTTCGCCGCCAGAAGCCAAATCAATACCGTCACAAAGGCCAATCATATGCCGCAAAAAGGGCGCAAAAGGGTTGGCCTTCATGGCATAATGGATAGCCAGCCGCTCCGGCATGGCGGCACGCAAATCGGTAACTCTCTGGTCCAAAAGTGCGGCATCATATAAAAAGGCAGGGGTTTGGCCTATCTCGCCAATCCAATCCTCAACTGCCCTGCCTGCTATATGGATTTTTCCATCGATCAACGGATAGCCCTTTGACACAGGTCCAAAAGCTTTGGGTTTGATCTGCTTCTCGGCAGGCATATTTGTATCGCCACTCATTGACTATATTCCTTTGCCAGCAAGCTGCGATCAATCTTGCCATTGGCATTGCGCGGTAAAGATGGAAGCAAGACTATCTCTTGAGGCACCATATAGCCAGCAATGACCGTTTTCATATATTTGGTAAGATTATCTTTCCACTGCTGCGCATCATTGTCTTCAAGTGAGCCATCTGCTGCGCGTGTTATCAATAAAATTGACTCTCCAAGCCGCGCATCAGGCCGCCCCATGGCTACCGCTTCGCTGACCATATTGGACGACAGCGCCGCCTCTTCCACTTCGCTGGGGCTAATTCTGTTGCCTGACGACTTTATCATCGCATCATTGCGCCCGACAAAATATAACAGACCCGCCGCATCGCGTCTGACAATATCCCCCGAATATACAGCTATTCCGCCATAGACAGAGCCTCGAGGCGCAGTTTTAAAGCGCCTATCTGTACGTTCTTGATCCTGCCAATAGCCGAGAGACACTAACGGCCCTGCATGCACCAATTCCCCTTCACCCTCACCTTCAATCAATTGCCCTTTTTCGTCGACCAGCATGATTTCGGCAAAGGGAATAGCTTTGCCCATAGAAGTTGGATGGTCATTGACCATATGCGGCGGCAAATAGGTTGAGCGGAAGGCCTCGGTCAGACCATACATGGGGAAAATATCGCTATCGGGAGATTTTTCCTGCAACGCTTTGATTAAACCAGTCGTCAATGCCCCGCCACTATTAGTGAGACGGCGCAAAGATTGTGTCGCACCTTCTGGCCAATCCTGTTCAATAAGCTGCACCCATAGAGGGGGCACAGCAGCCAAGGTCGTAATCCGATATTTGGCCAATGCTTTCAAAACATCGCGCGGCGTTAAATAATCTATTGGGTAGCACGCGCCGCCAGCATACCAGGTTGAGAGCAGTTGATTCTGACCATAATCAAAACTCAGCGGCAATACGCAAAGCGTCCTATCGTCAGCTTGCATCTGCAGATATTGCGCGACGCTTACCGCACCCAACCACATATTTGCATGGCTCAGCATAACGCCTTTTGGCATACCTGTTGAACCGCTGGTATATAATATTGCTGCCAATTCATCAGGATCATGATCGGAACCAGAACGCCACTGCGCCTCAGCTTCCGGCAATGTTGCCAGTGTTGTGTCTTCCACCAACTGCAATGCTTCCACGCCTACACCATCCAGCAAGCGTAGCCGCGCCTTATTAGCGATGAGCAGTTTTGTCCTGCTGTCAAAAAGAATATGCTTCACCTGCGGAGCTTTTAGCAATGGGTTAACCGGAACGTGCACCAACCCCGCCCGTGCAGCGGCCAGTGGCATCAAACAGGCTATATCCGTCTTGTTCAGCCACGTCGCGACCCGATCACCTTTGACCAAACCACGCGACATCAACCATTGTGCAAGGGCTGCAATACGGAGATTTAACATATCATAGCTAAGGACAGAACCTCGCAGGACAAGCGCTTCGCTATGCTCCCTTCCGCAAAAGGCCAGATGATCTATGGTTTTCGATACAGGTGTTTCCATAGCCACCAATTCTTGCGGGCCTGATGGCTTTGGCGCAGATGGTTGGGATTGTGCATCTTCCATGACAATTATTAACGGCCTTTCTCGCGCATCAGCAACCGGCTATGCAAATATCATGCATAATATTGGTCCTTGTTGATATGCACGTTTTTGGTGAAAGTTTCGATAATTTTGAATCGGTTGCACACTTCGCCGGTGCAAAATTGTCGCGTCAGCGCCAGACCAACCTGTTCTTTCGGTATAGCTGGCTGGAAAGCCTTCACCGTCACTGCCTGAATGATCGTGCTATCAAGGTCTATTATGCAGAAGCCATAGACAGCAAAGCGAATGTCTGGCTCTTTCTGGTAAATGAAAAGCTGCCCGGCCGACACAGCGCATTGTCCAATTTTTACAGCTTTGTTTCTGGCCCTGCCTTTGGCGGTGACTATGATGAAATCACAAAATTGGCATTGTTGCGCGAACTTGCGGCGATAGCAGCCAAAAACGGGCATAAGATCGCACTGCACGATGTTCCTGATGAAAATGGTGAAGCAACGCTCATGCGCAGGGCCTTTCGCCTCACTGGTTGGCAAGTGCGGCATGAACAATGCGATGTGAATCATATCCTGCACGTCAATGGCCGCAGCTTTGATGATTATTGGCGTACACGCCCGGGGCAGATGCGCTCTACGGTAAGGCGCAAGGCCCGCAGCCATGGCATTACCACCCGCATCGACACCCAGATCACAAAAGAAAATTGGCGCGATTATCGCGATGTCTATCGGCGCAGTTGGAAACCGGATGAAGCCAGTTTCGATTTTCTGCACGAGCTGGCAGTGAATGAGGGAACAGCAAATGCCCTGCGGTTGGGGCTGGCCTATAAGGATGGACGTGCCATTGCTGCCCAGCTATGGACTGTCGATCACGGCATCGCGCTGATACACAAATTGGCCTATGATGAAGATGAAAAGAAAAGCTCCGCCGGGACAATTTTAAGCGCAGCCCTGTTTCAACATGTTATCGACAATGACAAAGCTGAGCTAATCGATTTCGGAACAGGCGATGACGGTTATAAGGCCGATTGGATGGAAACCGCACGCCCGCGATACAGGCAGGTTTATTATTGGCCGCACTCACCATTTGCATGGCCTGATCTTGCATGGCACGGAACCAAGCGCTTTATTTCTGGCCTTGTCGAAAAAAGCCTGAACGACTAGAGACCCACTATTCTATCAAGATAATCCAGCCGGTGAACCGCTTTAGCAACCCCGGCGATACATATGGACGGTTTGTATATGGCAGGGATGGCACAAAGTGACGCGGATAGCTCCGCAAAGAGCGACACCATATTGCGTTCTATACTGCGTGATGTTCTGGGCCTATCGCAATCACAAGTGGATGATTTTGACGCAGATACGGAATTATTTGGCGCTTTACCCGAGCTGGATTCCATGGCCGTAGCAGGGCTACTCACAGAGATAGAAGACAGGTTTGATATCATTATCGACGATGAAGATGTCGATGGCGAAACCTTTGAAAATTATGGCAGCCTGTTAGCATTTACATTGCAGAAGCTTCCCCAATAGCCGCATATGGCGACAGTGATTCAGCATCCTGAAACATCACAATATTCTCTAAATGAGCATGCTGAGCGATGCCTTATTGCTGGAGGTGACATTGCAAAGGGGTCGCAGGGACCATCTCTATTGATCGTTCCGCCTTTGTTTGAGGAGGCCAACAAGCTGCGGCGACTACTGGTTCAATTCATGTCCGCCTTGGCGCATAAGCATGACATTGCCAGCGCGCTGCCCGATCTGCCCGGCACTTTGGAAAGCGAACGGCCATCGTCTGAGATAAGCCTATCAGATTGGCACGCAGCTTTAGAACAGGTTACCGAACAACATGGCCCCTTTACCCATGTCATGTCACTGCGCAGCGGTTGTGATATTGCCTGTCAGATCAATGATCTGCCGCAATGGCATCTGGCACCCTTAAATGCATGGCGACATTTGCGAACCTTGGCTCGGACACAGCTAGCAAGCGAACGAGAGGCTGGCGGCTCTAGCCGGTCTCTTGACGATATGCTGAATGATATAGTGCAAAATGGCGGTGATTTGGCTGGATATACAATATCTGCCCCATTGGCCGCAGAGCTGAAAGAGCTGCCTGAAACTTCCGCTCAGAACATATATCAGGTACGTCTCTCTGGCGATGATAAAGCTGCTGACCATTACATAACCGGCACACCATTATGGCTGCGGACTGAGCCAAGTGAAGATCATGATATGGCGCTGGCAATGGCGACAGATGTAGCCCAGTGGATGACGGCATGAAGCGCCGCCATCTCAGCTTCTCTATTGGCAATGATGTTGTCTGCTGCACTATCGACGCTGTGGACATAGAGAGCAAAACAGGTCTGATTATTATCAATGGAGGCAATGAAATACGCTCCGGTCCGCATGCCGGACAAGCTCAGCTTGCCAAAGACATCGCCATGCAGGGCTATGCAGTCATGCGGTTCGACAGACGCGGTACAGGCGACTCTTCTGGCGTTAATGGTGGGTTTCGTTCCGCTAAGAATGATATCATCGCTGCAATAGATTTTTTCCGCAATGAACATCCCCAATTGACCAGATGTGTGGCCTTGGGAAATTGCGACGCAGCCTCAGCATTGCTGCTTTTCCATGAACATTTGCAGATTGATCGCCTTATACTCACCAACCCATGGACGATCGATAATGATAATCATATCACAGAAGTTGATCAGCAAAACCTGCCATCAGCACAAGCGATACGGCAGCGTTATTGGCAGAGGCTAAAAGACCCGCAGTCTCTTTTACGACTGTTGACCGGTAAAATTGATCTGGGAAAACTGGTACGCGGCATCAAGCATGCGCGAAAAACACATGACGAGCTATCGAAACTGGCTTTGGAATTGCGAGAAAAACTATCGGCGATCAACATCCCTACACAGATTATATTGGCCAAGCAGGACCGTGCGGCCATTGCTTTTAAGGAGGTTTGGCAAAGCGCTGATTTCGTGCAGGCAAGAGAAAACACGAACGTAACTCTTAATATTATCGACAGCGCATCGCATAGTTTCGCTGACGAAAATGCCGCCAAAATGCTCCGTGACAAAATCGTCAACTCGCTCAAGGAATAACAGCATTAGCTATTACCTCATAGAAACGATGCTTGCTTTTGCCACAAATGCAGCCATTTACCGTTTATGACCGCGAATATTGAAGCCCATATTCTCTCCTTGGCAACAGGTGTGCCAGAGAACCATATCAGTCAGGATGAGGTCATCGCGCGGCTGGGCCAAAATATGGGCGGCGAAATGCCGCGTCATTTGCGCTCAATCTATAATAATAGCGGCATTGATAACCGCTATCTGGCGCAGCCGGCTGATGATTATATGGCCCCTGCCGAATGGCCCAAACGCAATACCAGCTATCTCAAAGAAGCTGAGAAGTTGATTATTGAGCTTAGCGCAAAGGCTTTGGCAAAAGCGGACCTAGAGGCCGGGCAAATTGATACCATAGTCTGCGTTTCCTCAACCGGCGTTGCAACCCCTTCACTGCCCACTCAAATGCTCAGAAAAGCGGGATTTGCAGATACGACACAAGTGATTCCCCTGTTCGGCTATGGCTGTGCTGGCGGTGTTTTGGGCATGCAGGTCGCGCGAGATATTGCGATTGCGCGGCCGGATGCGAATATATTGCTGCTCTGTGTAGAACTGTGTTCACTGGCCTTCCGCATGGGCGACAATAGCAAAAAAGGCATTGTTTCAACGGCTTTGTTTGCAGATGGCGCCAGTGCCATGGTCATTTCTGCGCATGGCGATGGGCCGCGTATTGGCAATATCGTTCAGAAAACATGGCCAGACACGCGTGATATGATGGGCTGGGATATTGACGAAGCCGGTTTGGGGTTAATTTTGGCGCGTGATATACCCAGTTTCGTTACGCGCGAATTTGTACCCGTTCTGGACGCATTTCTGTCTGCCAATCATCTTGACAAAGCGGACCTACAAGAGCCGGCTTGCCATCCGGGCGGGGCAAAAGTGATTGACGCGCTGGAAGCCTATTTCGACCATTTGCCAGATGGGCTGCCCCTCACCCGTGAAATTTTGCGTGGATATGGCAATATGTCATCCCCGACAGTACATTTTGTTCTGGAGAAGGCATTGGAAAATAGTGCAACCGACAAACCGATAGTGATAACAGCGCTTGGCCCCGGCTTTACCGGTGCTGTTGGGCTTGTCCATCTATGATGGATATATTCCCTTCCGCCTTTATCTGGACCTATAATACTCTTCCTTGGGCTTGGATCATTTTGGGCTTGTTAACACTACAGCGGCTTGGTGAATTGGTGTATGCCAAAAGTAATACCAAGGCCTTGATGGCCCGCGGTGCCGAAGAATTTGGTGCTTCCCATTATCCCTATATGGTTATGATACATGGTGCGTTTCTTATCAGCCTGTTTGCCTTTACAACTTTTTATGCGCCAATTATCTGGCCATTGGCTGTCATTTTTCTGTTCTTGCAAGCAGCCCGCCTCTGGGTGTTGGCTACGCTTGGACCTTATTGGACAACACGCATTATATCTTCGCCAGATTTCCCCAGGGTAATAGGCGGCCCATTTAAACTTGTCTCTCACCCCAATTACTGCGTGGTGACTGCCGAGATTGCAGTAATCCCTTTGATATTCGGGCATGTCTGGATTGCACTTATATTCTCGCTATTGAATGCAGCTATATTGACCGTGCGGTTGAGAATTGAAAATGAAGCGCTGCGCAAGCGAACGACAAAAATCGCATGAAAATCGTACTTTGGTGTACATTATGCCCAAGCTTAAGACCAAATAGCGATAATTTCCTATGAACGCTGTTCGCGATTCATCGTTCTTGCCCTTATACATTAGCTAGGATTGAAGATTGGGGAGGCAAAGATGTTGCAAAAAATATGGGCCTGGATTCGCAAACACCCGATCATTTCTGTTGTCATTGCCTTATTCGCTATTTTGATTGGCTATTCGGTACTCGTGCCCGCGAAACCCGATTATGAATATATTACGGCTAAAGTCACGCGCGGGGACGTGGTCAAGACAGTCTCCGCCAGTGGCAAATTACGTGCGCTCAACACCATCAATGTTGGCTCAGAAATCTCCGGGCAAGTCACGGCCGTCTATGTCGATTTCAATTCGTCAGTAACGGCCGGTCAATTGCTCGCCCAAATTGATAATACTCGGCCCCGCGCACAAGTCACGCAAGCCAGAGCACAGGTTGATCTTGCACGTGCCAGTCTGACTCAAGCCAATGCGGCCATCCGCCGCGCACGGACAGATGTGGAAGTGCAAACCCGTGAATTTGCGCGGCGCAAGGAGCTGGAAAAAAAGGGCTTTGTTTCGGGCGCGGGTCTTGATCAGGCAGAGAACAACCTTGTTACTGCCAAAGCTTCACTCAGCACCGCGCAAGCACAGGCACAGAGCGCCAGAGCGCAAATCGCGCAAAGCTCAGCGCAATTGGCATCCGCGGAACTCGACCTGAAACGCACAAAAATTGTCGCGCCGTCAAGCGGCGTGGTTATCAATAAGCTGGTCGAACCTGGTACAACTGTGGCCGCAAACTTTCAGACCCCTAACCTGTTTGAAATCGCTTCCGATACAAGCCGCATGCAAGTCGAAGCATCGGTAGATGAGGCCGATATAGGACAGGTCAAGCAAGGGCAAACAGTGCGCTTTACCGTAGACAGCTATCCAGACGAGATTTTCAAAGCCATTGTTCAGCAAATCCGCAAATCGGCAACCGAAGAGCAAAATGCAGTCAGCTATTTGGTGATATTGGATGTTGATAATGCAGAGGGCAAACTGCTTACGGGCATGACGGCCAATGTTGAGATTGAGACTGCCCGCAAAACCAACATATTGCGCATTCCCAGCAGCGCCACACGCTTTCAACCGCGCGAGGAAGATCGCTCTGAAGACGAGGAGAAAGAGCAGCAACAGGAAGCAACAGCCCAAAGAAAGAGCAAAACAGCAAAAGTATGGATGGAAAGCGATGATCCATTTAAGCCGGTAGAGCGTGAAATCACCTTAGGCTTGGTCGGCGAGGATTTTGCCGAAGTAAAAGACGGATTGAGCCTAGATGACACTATATTATTGCGCGTCCGTAATCTGATAAATCGTGGTGGTACAGAGCAATGATGCAGTCAGGGAAAAACCCATGACTCAAAAGCTGGTAGAAACGCGTAATCTGGTCAAAACCTATGTCTTGGGAAGCGAGACAATTAACGCCGTTAACGGTGTGTCTCTATCAATAGAACGCGGTGAATATGTCGCTATCATGGGCACCAGTGGTTCGGGCAAATCAACTTTTATGAATATGATAGGTTGCCTGGATACACCCAGCAGCGGAGAAGTTTTGATCGATGCCATTCCGACATCCGACAGAGATAGTGACGCCTTGGCCAAGTTACGTAATGAAAAAATTGGCTTTGTGTTTCAGCAATTCAACCTCTTGGCGCGAACCTCCGCATTAGATAATGTTGCCGTTCCTCTTATTTATGCAGGTCAGCCCTCCGCTAAGCGACAAGAGAAGTCAGCTGCCAAATTAACCGCCATGGGTCTGGGTGATCGCCTTGACCACACACCGGCTAAGCTCTCAGGCGGGCAACAACAAAGAGTAGCTATTGCTCGGGCGCTGGTAACGGAACCGCTTATCCTGCTTGCTGATGAACCGACAGGTGCGTTGGACAGCAGAACCTCTGATGACATTATGGCCATCTTCCAAGAGCTAAATGCACAAGGCATAACCATCATTGTTGTAACGCATGAAAGTGAAGTTGCCGATCACGCCAAACGTCGCATAGAGTTTCGCGATGGCAAGGTGATAGAAGACCGGATGGTCACGAACCGCCTAATAGCTAAAACCCGGAAAGATACGCTATGACGCCGGGAAAAATGATACAATCCCTTAGCGGCTGGCTGGTTAATGTTTCCATCGCGATGACCGCTTTGCGAACCAATTTGATGCGTTCCATCTTAACTATGCTGGGCGTTATGATCGGGGTCTTTGCCGTGACATTGGCCGTCGCTGTTGGAGCCGGTGCACAATCATCTGTCATCCAATCGGTCAATGCTTTGGGTTCAAATATGGCTATCATCGTGCCCGAACCTGATGTTGGAGGTGGAAGGCGGGCCTTTGACCGCGGACGCCTTACTATGCGTGATGCAAGGGCGATCAAAAAACAAATACCGGGCGTATTATATCTGGCTCCCCAATTGAGGTCCACCATACAGATTGTGGCGGCCGGTAATAACACAACCACTAATGCTGTGGGTTCAACAGCCGATTTCGCTCCGGTTACGAACAGCGCAGTACAAACTGGACGGTTCATCGATGAAGCTGATGAACGTTCCGCCGCGCGCGTTGTTGTTATTGGCAGCACTGTTGCAGAAGCTCTTTTCGGTAACTTTGATCCAGTAGGGCAAACGGTGAGGATCAACCGCATCCCTTTCACCATAATTGGACTGCTTGAGTCCAAGGGCTCTAACTTCGGCAGCGATAATGATGACACCGCAATTATGCCGATCTCGACCATGCGTCAGCGCTTCAATGGTGACACATTATCGGGGCCAGATGATCTCAACCTGCTCTTTGTCGGTTTTGAAGATGCATCCAGTCTGGTTGAAAGCAAAATCTCTATCACCCAGCTATTGAGCGAACGCTACAATGTTGAGGAGAAAGGCACCAACCCCTTCACAGTTCGCACGACAGAGGAATTTCTGGAGCAAACCGGTGAAATAACTGCAATCTTTCAGATTGTGTTGGTCGCCATCGCTTCAATATCGCTCTTGGTGGGCGGTATAGGCATTATGAATATCATGCTTGTCAGTGTTACCGAGCGCACGCGCGAAATAGGCCTTAGAATGGCATTAGGGGCCAAACGCAGCGATATCCGCAACCAATTTTTGGTCGAAGCGGCAGTGCTCTGCATCATAGGCGGTATTGTTGGATTGCAGCTTGCCTCGGCAGTCGGTTATGCGATGACCACATATGCAGGGTTTCTGGTGCCGATCGGGCTTAGTGTTGCGCTAGGCGCGATTATCTTTTCAGCATGTATTGGGCTTGTTTTTGGCGGGTACCCAGCGGTTCGTGCATCACGCCTTTCGCCTATTGAGGCATTGCGCAGCGAATAATCTGCCACCCCAATTTACCGCGCATTGATAGCGAGCTTATCGTCCTGAATAGCTTTATGCTCATCTGCGATACGCTTATAAACCTCTTCTTTGCTAAGAGGTTCACCAAAGAGGAAGCCTTGCGCCAAATCTGCTTGCATAGCCCGCAAAAGCGCTACTTGCCTCTCATTTTCCACTCCTTCGACGACACAATCTACACCAAGGTTTTTCGAAAGGTTGATAAGCAGGCTTACAATACTGCGTTTCTTTGCGCTTAGATCCAGATCCTTGGTCAAACTGCGGTCCACTTTAATCCGGTCAAAAGTGAATTCATGCAAATGCAGCAATGAAGAATAGCCTGTTCCAAAATCATCAAGCGCGATGCGCACGCCAGTCTCAATCAAAAGCTGCAAGGCTTCTCGTACCAGACTGGTGTCGGTCACCATTGCTGTTTCAGTTACTTCCATAACAATGCGCTCTGGAGGGAAACCAGAGTTCAAGACGATGGCCTTGAGTTCAGCGGCCAAATCCAATGTCGCAAGATCGTGACTGGAAAGATTGAAAGACAGATTTAGATGATCTGGCCATGTTTTTGCTGTTTCCAGAGCATTCACCAAGAAATGGCGGGTTAACGGAGTAATACGCGCCATACGTTCTGCCAAAGCGATAAATTCCCCGGGACCGACTTCGCCTATGGTCGGGCTGTTCCAACGAGCAAGTGCCTCAAAACCAAGTGTTTTGCCAGTTTGCATTTCAACAATGGGTTGGTAATTTATATCAAATTCATCTGACTTTGCATTGGCCAATGCTGCCTCTAGTGCCTTGCGTCTAAGAAACTCCGCACTGTGCGCATCATCAAAGATATTCAGCACTTCATTGTTGTTTTCCTTATTGGAATACAGAGCGAAATCTGCGCGATCATACAAGTCTGCAACGGTTATTTCCGAAGCATCACAAACAGCGACACCTACAGATGCGTAAGGGCAGATAACGGTTTCGCCAAAACGTTCTTCCTGAGCGAGTGCTTCACAGATATCCTGCCCACTAGTGCGAAGATCATCAAGCGAGGTCACATTAGTTAAAACGAAAGCAAATTCATCGCCGCCCAAACGGCCAAGCAACGCTTCAGAACCCAGGCATTCCCTCAGACGCTTTGCAACAAGAACCAAGACAGCATCTCCAACCGCATGGCCATAAATATCATTGACAGCTTTGAAGCGGTCCAGATCCACTATGCCGATAGCAATTTTCATATTATGCTTAGCAGCCGACAAGTGGAGAGAACATAATTCTTCATCAAATCCACGGCGGTTATTTAGCCCTGTGAGCGGGTCGGTGATTGACAAGATACGTTCTTTTCTACGGCGCCGCGACAATATGGACAAAAATATTCCTAACGCTAAACACACGCAGACGGCCATTCCCGTGAGCAATGTTTGACGCATGAGAAGATCATCCTTCAACTTGGCATTTTGCTCCAAATTTTGCGTCTCGCTATTAATAAGTGCTTGGTACTCCCTCGACATTTCACGTCGCTCATCAAGCGACTTTATCTGTTGTTTATCGAAAAAATTGACCAGCTCTTTAATTGCCTTTGGTGTGTTGCCTTTATTTATGTCCAAAATAGCTTGTGCGAGAGCAATCTTGTCTTGCGCCTCAGCAGATTCCTGAAACCTTGGGTCGCTTTGCAATTCCAATATCGCCGTGCGCGCCTCATCAAAACGTTGAGCTCTGGCCAGAGTGTTGACTACAGAAACTTTCCACAGCATCCAATTTTGCGAATTGGCATCAAAATACATTTCCGCCTTTTCAAAACATGCCAAAGCAGTGTCAAAATTTCCCAATTTGCTGTGAAGATTGCCACACCCCATTGTAACAAAAAGCCTATGCAGGGGGAAAACCCCATCATGCAATCGCGACATAAGAATGCCATTTAACGTGCTGGCTTTTTCGTAATAGCCAGCATTTTCCAGCATAGATGCCATGCTGGAGATGGATGATGCGCTATCAATAGGGAAGCCATTGGGCGGAGCGATATTGTAGCGCCTTTTATAGCTTGATATTGCACCCTGAAAGTCACCGGCCTGCATAAGAACATAGGCTGATGTCCCGTGTATCTCACGTTGCATATATTGAGACAGAGCAGTTTTTGGCGCTAGTAATCGTGCAGCTTGCAAATCACGCAGTGCAATGGGCGCAGAGCCATAATTTATTTCTGTTAAAGCTGCGGCTAGATGTCCCCAAAGAATAGTCTCTGAGCTCAAATCTTCGCCCTTAATCACTGTCCGTATATTTTTTGCAACAGCAACATAGTCATTGCTTTGACCGATAACGCTAAACGTATCGAGTAACTCTTGCCGAACTTTCTGATCGTGTGACCCTTGTGATTGTAATAGCGGTTCATAACGCGCTTTCAGGTTGTAATAGCGCGGGAACAAAAAGGCTTTGAGGTACGAAAAGGCAAGTTCTTGTGAGCGATAAATCCGCACCTCTGGCGCTAAAGATTCCAGCTCTTGCTCATATTCATCCCAATCAGTTTCATCGACAACAAAAACGCTATCCTGAATATCGCTCGCAAGAGACAAGGCTTCGTCAGTCCATTCATCTTTTGCAAATGCAGAAGAGCCAAATGTGAACAGAGCGCACACTGTCAAAAATAGCGATATCGCTTTTGATACTGACATATCGCCCCTGTTCCAAAACTCCTGCCATTGGCCAATTCTTCAAGGTAAAACATACCTTTAATTGATCTTCTAAGCAGTATCGTTACGGTTAGCGCATAAAAGAAAATATAAAGTAAAAGCTTTACCCTCTCGGCAAGCATTGTCGTAAAAACGCTGGCAATCACATCGACGAAGATTGCCTATTGCGTTTTGATGATATGTTACATAGTTACATTGAATGGGGATGATAACAGTTCACTCTGCACGCAAATTTTCCGGGACCATATGGTTGCCGGTGATTTTATGTGTCTTGATATTGTGGCAGACCCTTGCAGCCAGCCATGTACACTCGTCTGATCTGGACGCTGTAGAGCAAAGCGAATGTACGCTTTGTTTTCATGCATCACAAAATGACGATTATGATTTACCCAGCCAGACAAATATATCTTTCATCGCGGCTCCTGCTGCATCACTGGCTGAAACTCATGCACAACAGCCCTTTGTTGCAACCATTAAAGCACGAGCCCGTGCGCCTCCTTTTTCCTGAATTTTGTAGTATCAAATTAGCAAGCGCCTGACGCTTGGCATCTGCCGTGAATAACCCTCTTTGAGAGGGAATCTTGCCCGAGTAATTGTCTCGCGCAACGGCGTATACACTATTCAGGAATAACATATGATGATAATAAACACCGCTATTGTGCGGCTGGTTGATGGTCTAAAATGACTGTCGCTGACATATGCGTTGACTGGACTGATGTCCTCGACACCGACACCAGCATTTTTATCGAGACGCGCACCAATCCTATATCAGACGTCGGTTTGAAGCTCTTGCAAGCTGCACCTTTTGCCTATCGGACAGAAGGAACATTAGAGGAGGTATTGGTCGATTTGGCCGCACTGCCCAGTGAGCTGTTATCCGACATCTCACAACTGGGATCCCGCTTCATGCAGTTGATGCAGGTGGATAATGTGCATGTGCGCCTTGAAGGGGTGACCAGCAATGCATGCAAGAAATTGCACGCCGATTATACCGATTTGCGGTTGATAACCACTTATGCGGGCCCCGGCACCGATTACGCACCACATGGTGATGCCGATTGTTGTCTTGAAAGGCTCCCTACCGGAGCAATTGGCCTGTTCAAAGGTAAGTTGTTCGGGCCCGGTCATACACCATGCCTGCACCGCTCCCCTCCCATAGAGGGCACTGATGCAGCGCGCCTCGTTCTGGTTATCGACACACCGGAACGCCAAGAATTTCAATAGTTTTCAGATTTTTTAAGGGGGTTTATTATGAAGAAGGCACTATTATTTGCCACGGCATCTATCGCTTTGATACCTGCTACACCAGCTTTGGCAGAAGACAATGAGGGTGATGAAACTGCTATAATCGTTGATGGCTTACGTGCGCCTTATAGAGGCGATTTTGATGAGCTCGAAACGCCGCAATCGAATCAAACCATTGACGAAAATATTTTGCGCAACGCCAATGCGCTTGATCTGACTGCAGCGCTTGATTTGTCAGCATCAGTTGCGCGCCAGAACAATTTTGGCGGTCTTTGGAATGCTTTTTCTGTGCGCGGCTTCTCCGGTGACATCAATTTGCCCAGCGGCTTTCTGGTCAACGGGTTTAATGCGGGGCGCGGTTTTGGGGGACCGCGTGACATATCAGGCATTGAAGCTGTTGAGGTGCTTAAAGGTCCACGATCTGCGCTATATGGTCGCGGAGAGCCTGGTGGCACAATCAACCTGGTAACCAAACGCCCTGAATTTGAAACATCGGGCTATGCACAATTCCAGGCAGGATCATTTGATTTTTATCGCGGCGATGTCGATTTCCAAACCACATTGGGTGACAATATCGGCGTAAGGGTTGCTGGATTTTATGAAGATGCGGGAAGCTTTCGCGGCCCCATTGAATCCGAGCGTTTTGGCATTTATCCATCAATTACTGCCAAGCTAGGCGAGGATACAGCGGTCACTTATGAACTGGAATATTCCGAACAGAGTATTCCGTTTGATCGCGGTGTAGTTTTTGCTGAGGGGTTTGGATTTAGTCCGCGCCGGACATTTACTGGTGAACCTGGCGACGGGCCGATTGAGACGGATGTGCTGGGACACCAATTTGAATTTCAGCATGAATTTTCGGATAATTGGAGTCTGCTTACCGGCATTGGTTATCGCGAAACAACCTTGGTCGGCGGTGCATCGGAAAACAATTTCGTTGGGCGTCAGACCTTTAATATCGATGGTCAGACAATCTCTCGCTTCTTTCGTTTCCGTGATTTCGATTCCGAATATTTTGTCGCACGGGCAGAGATATCTGGGACATTCGATACGGGCTCGCTCAGACATAACCTGATTTTCGGCGGCGATTATGACAGTTTTGACAGCGATCTGTTTATCACACGGTTTCGCGGGCCATTTATTGGCACCGATCCTGCCACCGACATCGCATCGTTGGACGCTCAGGCATTGCTGTTGCTGGATGCCTTCAATCCAGTTTTTGGCCAATTTCCAAGTCCGCTAGACGCTGCGTCACTCAATACAGACCGTGTTGAATCTCTTGATGGTTTTGGATTTTATATCCAAGATCAGGTTGAGATAGGTGATAAATTGCAGGTGCGCATCGGCGGACGCTTCGACAATTTTGATCAATCCCTGTCCGATTTTGGTGCGACTCCCAGTACTGGCAGTTTTAGTCGATTCTCGCCGCAATTTGGAGTGGTGTATCTGGCTGACGAAGGTCTGAGCTTCTATGCATCATACGGAGAAGGCTTCCGTCAGCAAACTGGCTCTGATTTCGAGGGTAATGGATTTGATCCCAACATCACTGAAAGTTACGAGGTCGGTGCAAAGTTGGACATTGGCGCGTATTCCGACAGCATTACAGGGTCCGTCAACCTTACTGTGTTTCAGGTAGAGCAGAGCAACATCTTGGCGAATGATGATCGCCCGGGTGTTACAGGTTTCTTCTTGTTTACAGCAGGTGAAGCACGCAGCCGCGGCGTTGAATTTGATGCCAATATTAGCTTTGACACGGGTTTGAATTTTTACCTTTCATATGCGTATGTCGACGCTGAATTTACCAATAACACACTCGAAGAAAGTGGTTTTGGAGCGATGGTAGAAGCAGGCGATGCACTGATTAACTCGCCGCGCAATCAGTTGAGCATTCAAGTGAGCCAAGATTTCGATATCGGTGACAGGTCTGCTGCGATCGGCGGCGGATTATTGCATGTCGGCAGCCGTAATGGCTTTACCGGCTTCGATTTCGAATTGCCGTCTTATACAACCGTTAGAGCATTTGCTGAAGTTGAAGTAGTGGATGGGCTGATCTTGCGAGCAGATGTTGACAATATTTTCAACGAGACATTTTTCACAAACTCTTTTGCAGATGTCTGGATTCAACCCGGAGCGCCAACCACTTTCCGTGGTAGCGTCAGATTTAGCTTCTAAGCATAGGAGACAGGATAATGGCAATCCCATTAGAGGCACGTTCGCTTTCGCTTCTTCGCGCTGGTAATAGCGTTCTTGACGATGTTTCGTTCACCATCAATGCCGGTGAGATATTCGCTTTACTAGGTGGCAATGGTGCCGGCAAGTCGAGTACCCTGCTGACATTTTTGGGGTTTCTTGAACCCTCTAATGGGGATGTGTTGGTCAATGGCAGCAGCGTACGCAACGATATCGCTGCGGCACGCTCTGCCATTGCCTATCTTCCTGAATCTGCGTCACTTTATGGGCATATGACAGCTTATGAGAATTTAAGTTATTTCCTTGATCTTGCTGGCAAACCCGCAAATCGCGAAGATATTGATGCTGCGCTCGATAAAGTCGCGCTTGCCGAAGAGGCCAGAACCCGGCGGCTGCAATCCTATTCCAAAGGTATGCGGCAAAAAACAGCGATCGCGCTCGCCTTGCTGCGCGAGACACCCATTCTGCTTCTCGATGAACCAACATCGGGCCTCGACCCCGTTGCCATTGATGAATTTCATGATCTGGTAAAAGCACTGGCAAATAATGGTCAGACAATATTGATGGTCACGCATGATGTTTACGGCGCATGTCAAATTGCAGACCGGGTTGGCCTTTTGCGCGGAGGCAAATTGGTTGGCAGTTTCTCTGCGGAAAATGGTGAGCGGATTGATACCGAAACAGTGCACGCAGCCTTTGCGGAGCGTGAAACAGCATGAACGCAATCACCCGTATAGCTCGTGAAGAATGGCGCTTATGGATGCGCTCAAAAATTGTCATCGTCGCTGCCCTGATCGTTGCCGTCTTACTGATAGTAACCAGTGTGCTGACGGCAGACCGTATTACGGCCGAACAATCACAACGACTTGATCAGCAAATAGCGGCAGAGAAAACCTTTTTTTCACAGCCTGACCGGCATCCACACCGCATGGTCCATTATGGCCATTATGCCTTTAGACCGCCCCCGCCCCTTGCCATGTTTGAGCCAGGCGTTGATGCAGTAACAGGTCAGTCGATTTTCCTTGAAGGCCATCGTCAAAATACAGCTATGTTCGCTGATAACAAAGCAGCAGCTGATCTTGGCGGCTTCTCAGCGCTTACACCAGCCAATCTGTATCAGCTCTTGCTTCCGCTATTGCTGATAGTCCTTGGTAATGCCCTGTTCCTGCGCGAACGCGAAAGCGGCACTCTTGCCGTGATGCTCGCTCAGGGTCAGACCGGCGTAAAACTAGCGCTAGGCAAGGCAGTGGCATTGCTGATGGTGATAGCCATATTCATGACCCCGCTTATTGCCATCGCCATTTATTCAGTGAACTTAGGCGAGAGCATGCTCGCTGCCTCTGCGCTCGTGGCCGGATATTCCGTTTATCTGTGTATATGGGGAGCCATCGCCCTCGCCGCCTCCATCATTATCAAACAGCGTGCCGTTTCACTCGGTTTCTTGATCTTTGCTTGGTTATTTACAGCGATGATCGTGCCGCGATTTGCCATTAATACCAGCAGCGCCGTGATTTATGCGCCCGGTAAAATCGAAAGTGACCTGATCATGCTGGCCGAGCAACGAAAGCTTGGAGATGGTCATAATGCAGCTGACCCTGCATTTCAGCAACTTCAAGCCCAAGTTCTGGAGCAATATGGCGTAGAGAAGATCGAGGACTTGCCGATCAATTGGCGCGGCGTGGTAGCATCAAATTCTGAGGCAGAGCTAACCCAATTGCTCAATCGTTACAGCGAAGAGCGGATGACTCTTGAGGCCAAACAGTCGCATATGTTTGATCTGTTTGGACTAGGGTCCCCATCCATTGCCATCAGTTCATTATCGCGCACTTTGGCGGGTACGGATCTGGCGACCCATCATCGCTTTTTGCGCGAAAGTGAAGCCTTGCGCTTCGACTTTGTTCAATCGCTAAACAAAGTGCATGTTGAGAGGCTGTCATATGCCGATGATATAAACCGCAATGTTGATGCCGCATCGTCTATGCGTGCGCGCGTTAATTCCGATGCATGGCAGGTGCTGGATGCGTTTCGTTTTGCTCCTGACAGTCCGCAACAACGCTTAGGGAATGCTGGTCTTTCCCTCACTATACTGGCCATTTGGTTGTTCATGGTGGGCGGTGTCATATTATTGGCTGCAAAAAGGGTTAAGCTGTGATGTTTCGACATATGACCCGCGAAATCCGTTTCCTCGCAAAAGATCGCGGCGCGCTATTCTGGTTGCTGCTTGCTTTCACGCTTTCCGTAATTGCTGTCTCTTTCGGCGTCACTGAAGTGCGTGAGCAGCGTGAGACAATTGCTGCCCTTATCAAAGAAGATGCATCCGATCGCGCCAATGCACTAAAAGGGCAAGAAGAATGGGGCAGCGCAGCCTATTATGCATTCCATTTCACTTATGCCCCGCCGTCAGATTTTGCCTTTGCTGCGATGGGGCAACGTGACAGTTCACCATGGAAACACCGCATACGAATGTTGGCATTGGAAGGTCAGATTCACGAGGCCGACACGCGCAACGCAAATTTCGGTTTGGTCGGCAGATTTGATTTTGCCTTTCTGATTGCATCGGTTGCTCCCCTGCTTCTCATTCTGCTGCTTTATGATCTGCGTGCAGCAGAGCGTACATCAAGACGGCATGATCTGTTGGTTGCAACAGCAGGATATTCATTGGCTATATGGTTCCCAAGAGCCTTTGTGCGGATTGCCGCACTCACAATATTATTGCTCCTTCCCCTGTGGTCGGCAGCGCTGATTGAAGGAACTTCTCTGACAATAACTTTGCAGGCCAGCGGCATAGCTATGGCAGCATTGCTAATCTGGTGGATCATTGTTGAATGGGTCAATCGCATCGATGCGTCACCATCCATCCTGCTAACATCGTTGATCGGTTTGTGGCTTGCTCTGGCCATCATCGTTCCAGCTATTTCCAAAGCCGTTATAGAAACAAATAATCCTGTACCCGATGGCGGGGAGATATTGTTGCTTCAACGCGAAACAGTAAATGGCGCATGGGATTTGCCGAAAGACGCCACAATGAAGCCCTTTATAGCTCAGCATCCAGAATTGAGGGATTATGCAAAAATAGACGGGCCCTGGGCATGGAAATGGTATTATGCTTTTCAACAGGTTGGTGATCAAAAGGTCGCCCCTCTTGCGCAGCAATATCGCAAAGCAAGACTGGAACGTGATCGTCAGGCGGACCTTGCCGCGTTTTTATCTCCAACCTCTTTTGCAGAGCGTGCTTTTGAGAAGCTGGCAGGCACAGATACACGTGCCATGATCGTTTATGAAGATGCGGTCCGTGGTTTTCACTCTGAACTAAGAGCGTTTTACTATCCACTTATGTTTCCGGAAGCGCAATATAATCCGGCGCTGCTGAACAATCTGCCTAACTATGTTCCGCCATCATGATATATATCAAACCTATTCTCTATAATCTGTTTCGCCTTTTGTGCATTGCCATTTTTGCGCTCAGCACACAGCAAGCCATCGCCTTTGAACCTAAAGCCTTTAGTATAGACGGAAAGAATATAGCGCCTGGCTCACGCAGTGATTTCCGCTTGAAAGTTGATGCATATGATGGGGAACCAGAAACATTCATTCCGGTTACCGTTATTCATGGCAGCAAAAGCGGCCTTGTTTTGGCGACTGTTTCAGGGGTGCATGGCTATGAGTTTGCCTCAATTCTGGCAGCGGACCGCTTGGCAGATCGTATTGATCCGAAAAGCCTTTCCGGCACGCTCATCATTGTTCGTGTGGCCAATATCCCTGCATTTGAAGCCCGCTCACCTTATGTAAACCCAGTCGATAGCAAAAATCTTAATCGCTCCTTCCCGGGCAAGGCTGATGGCAGCCAAACGCAGCGTATTGCGGATATACTGTCCCGCAAAATTATAGCGCGGGCAGATTTCCTCATGGATATCCATAGCGGCGATGGCGCAGAATTTCTTGAAGCATTTGTGGGTGTTTATGGTGGACCGCTCGCCACAAAATTTGATCAGGCGTTGCAGGTTGCTCGCGGCTTCGGCTTTCCCAATATTGTACGCTATAAAATAAATACACAGCAGCAGATCGACACGCGCCGCTCACTCAATAGGCAAGGTGTCGCGGCAGGCATTCCAACTATCTTGGTGGAAATTGGTCAAAATGGCAGCCGCGATGAAAAACATGTCGATGCCATTATTAAGGGCGTTGAAAATGCACTCGGCATTTTGGGAATGTCGCGACTGCCGCGACATAATGTGCCGCCTGCACTGCGACTATTTGAGAGCACAAAAGGCGTCACAGCCTCAGTATCAGGTGTATTCTACCCCGCTGAAACTGGCGGCCGCTATCTTTGGGAGGGTGATTTAATTGGTACCATCCGCGACTATGCGGGCAAAGAAATGGAAAAACTATACGCCCCCATAAACGGCTATGCGCTTTATGGCCTATTAGGCCCGCCCGTGCGTGCTGGAGACAATGTGGTCACTATTGGCATACCAACTGAGAATTTCTGAATGGCATTGGTGCGTATTTGTCATTCTATTGCGCAAGACCAATTCTCTTAAGCTTTACAGTATCCGAATTGAACGTCCCTTCGCTCTCCACAATAGGATCATATTCGTCATGGCTCTCTTGGTCTGTAACGATAGCTCCGCCGCCCATTGCATGCTCGGCAATAATAGCGAGCGTTTGGACAGCACCTACTGGCCGCGAAATGAGAAAACCTTGTGCTTCGTGACAAGACATTTTTGACAAAGTATCAAGCTGTCCAGCAGTTTCTACGCCTTCGGCAATAACATTGAGTCCCAGATTGCGCCCCAGATCAATAATAGCATGTGTAATCCGCTGATCCCCAACATTATCCTCTAATTCACGGACAAATGCGCGATCAATTTTGAGGCGATCAAGAGGGAAACGCTGAAGATAGCTGAGTGACGAAT
Organism: uncultured Sphingomonadaceae bacterium; assembly: GCA_947503245.1. Lineage (GTDB taxonomy): Bacteria > Pseudomonadota > Alphaproteobacteria > Sphingomonadales > Sphingomonadaceae > Alterisphingorhabdus. Next base: position 1,716,276 of record CANNCV010000001.1, on the reverse strand, counting down.
AGCCAGTGCCAAAGTCATCGACTGCAATACGCACGCCTATTTCTCTAAGTGATCTCAAGATCTTAATGGCCTGATCACTCTCTCTAACCAATGTTCCTTCAGTAATTTCAATTTCCAGGCGGCGTGCATCTAATCCCGATTGCTCGATAGCACTTTTCACCGTGCTGAAAATATCTTCATTATAAAACTGATACGGAGACACATTAACGGAGATCATCAAATCCTGCCCGTCAATCTGGGGCCATGTTACTGCAGTTTTGCACGCTTCCCTTAGCATGAGTTGCCCGAGTTCATCTATGACCCCGGTCTCTTCAGCAATTCTAACAAATTCGCTTGGCGCCATATCCCCAAATTCTGGGTGCGCCCAACGCGCAAGAGCCTCAAAACCTGTCAGCTTTTGGGTATTAAGGTCAATTTGGGGCTGATACACAGCATAGATACCACCATCTTTCAACGCTGTGCGAATGTCATCTTCCAACCGTTTTCGACGGTGTAATTTGGCCTTCATTTTGCTCGAAAAGCGCATCCAAGTGCCTTTGGATTTACCCTTTGCTTCATAAAGCGCAATGTCAGAGAGTTGAACCAATTCAGTAATCTCTCTTGCATCATCAGGAAACACCGCGCTTCCCAAAGAGGAGCTGATATTAATTTCAAGACCTTCAATATGATATGGCCTGCGCACTTCGGAAATGAGCCAATTGGCGACATCCGCCAGCAATGCCGTTCCGTTCTCTGGCAGGATCGCCGCAATCACAAACTCATCACCGCCAAATCTTGAGACAATGGTATCGGGCCCAGAAATCGATTGAAGTCTTTTAGCAACAGCACGCAAAAGCTCATCACCCACATGATGTCCAAAATTGTCATTCACAGGCTTAAAACCATCAAGATCAAGCGTAATAACTGCGAGTTTTTGGTGATGTTCGTCGACATGCTTTTGCAATTCTGCAACTTGGGTCTCAAACAGCTTGCGATTGGCAAGGCCGGTAAGATGGTCGTGAAAAGCAAGATATTGAATTTCGTCCTGTGCCTGAACCTTATCGGTGATTTCCAACGAACGACCACGATAACCGGTAAACTCTCCACGCGCATTAAACTGCGCAATACCTGCAATAGAAAAAATTCGGCGTTGGCCCGATTGGTCCGTGCACGCAAAAATTTCATCGGCAAAATCAGATAGCAAATCAATATGCCGCTTTAATGATTCAACCGACCGATCAAAAGGTTCCAACAGATCAAGGTAATTGGTTCCCAGCAACTCATCTGCTGAGGCACCAAATCCCACTAAAAAACGATCGGAAACATAAGTAAATTTGAAATCAGGGTCAGCTTCCCAAAGCCAGTCAGTATCAACTTTTTCATAATCTGTGAAACGCCGCTTGCCTTCTTCCAATTCTTCGCGCGCTTCTACGGTCTTGTCGACCATGAGCTCAACCAATGGTGATTGCTGCTCTGCAAAAGGAGAGCCCTCAGAGGCTAAAACTATAGGTGAAACGGTGGAAGCAGGGGAACTGACATCCAAATTGATTTTTGTCTCTGCAATGATGCGTTTTAGGGGTTCCAGATCGATATTCTCATTATGCTCGACCAGATTAAGGCCAATTTCCTCTTCCTCTGGGCTGACGCGAATAGCCCCGAAGATAGAAAACACTTTTAAAGCTGCAAAAGCCGCTCCGCAGCCCCAGAGCAATGCAAGACCTACCCCGGTCGCCTGAGTGACCAAAAGATCGATCCGGCTCATGGTTAAGAACTCAGCGGAAACAAATAAGGGTATCATCAATGTACCGGTTGCACCGCCAATCAAATGTGTCGCGATAGCATCAACCGGATCATCAATTTTGAAACTGTGCAAAAGACATTTTGCACCAATGGTCGCAACCATGCCGGATGCAAATCCGATGACCATTGCACCCTGAAAGTCAACATAAGCACAGCCCGCTGTGATACCAACCAAACCACCCAATATACCCGTACTCGTTGTTTTGGGGTGCGTGCTTTTGCTACCGCGAAGCATGTCATAAACAAGACCCGCCAGACCGCCAAAACACATTGCAACAACCGTGTTCACGACAATCTGTGTAAAAGCTGATGTAGAGGGTGACGCTGTGCCAGCGTTAAAGCCAACCCAAGCAATACCGAGCAGAACCACGCCAAATAATGACAACACACTAGAGTGCCCAGGCATGGACACCACTTTGCCATTCTCATCGAACCTGCCAATTCTCGGCCCGACAGCTAGACATGCGCCCAAAGCGGCAGCTCCGCCAATGACATGAACAACCGATCCACCAGCAAAGTCTAGAAAGCCCAAATCAGCCAGAAATGCTGGATTATTATCGATCAGGGCATTGCCCCAAACCAAATGTCCAAAAGCCGGGTAAACTATAGCGGCAATAATAGCGGTTAAGAAAATATAGGCATGAAAACGCATTCTCTCAGCGATTGCACCGGAAACAATGGTTGCCGCAGCAGCGCAGAAACCAAATTGATAAATCAGCATTGGCTGATGTTTGGTGTCAGAGAAAGAAAAGCCGCCAAAACCGAACCAGCCAGTAGAGCCAGCGCCAAACATAATTGTCGCGCCCAATGTCATGAAAATACAGCCAGAAACTATAAGGTCTGTAGCATTTTTTTGCGCAACATTAATGGTGTTTTTGGAGCGAACGGAGCCAGCCTCAAGCAACAGAAAGCCGCCCTGCATGAACATCACTAATGATGTAGCGATGACCATCCAAAGCACATCTATTCCCGATGCTTCAGCAACTCTCGCAGCAAAGATAGAATCGTCAACCGAAGCCGCCGATAATAGACCCAACATTTATTTTCCTCTTGCCAGAAACAGTGTCATAAGGGCTTAGGGTTAATAAATAATGAGATTTTTTAATCACTTATTACAGAATATTTGGCTATTTTAAATTATCTTGCCGTTCAATTGCTAGGCTATAACCTTCAGACTAACCAACAGTCAGTAACGTACAATCACATATATGGCCTCTCATCGGGCTAACTAAGTGTCCGTTTTCTATTCTTGCCTCTATCTTCCTGCATGCTTCGACAAAGCCTTTAGCCGGGATGGCTTCACTTAACAAAAAGCCTTGAACTTGATCACAATCATTCTGCCTTAGCCAGGCCAATTGTTCATGAGTTTCCACCCCTTCTGCAACAATGGTCGATCCAATTTGTTTTGCGAGTGCAAAAATTAACCGAAGCAAGGGATCTGAATGTGGCAATTGTTCTACAAAGCTGCGATCCGCCTTTATGCAACCGACGGGGAAGCGTGAAATATAGGCAAGATTAGAATAACCCGTGCCAAAATCATCAATGGCCAGCTGAAAGCCTAACTCTCTGATCCTTTGAATGCGCCGGGATACGTCTGCACTATCACCAACAAGAGAGGTTTCCGTAATTTCAAGCTCAAGCAAAGACAGTGGGAATTCTGCATTTTCTTCAATGCGTTCAGCAATAGTTATAAAGTCTTCATGCTGAAACTGTTTGGGGGAGACATTGATTGAAACACTAAGGTTTACACCTTGCTTATGCCATATGCTTAGTTGTTCACTGACTTTATCAAACACGATCGAGCCGATTTGATTCATAACACCCATTTCTTCACAGATAGGAATGAATTTGCTCGGCGGTATGTCCCCAAGCTCATTATGCGACCAGCGCAATAAGGCCTCTGCTGCGATTATAGTATTTGATGTGAGGTCAAGTCTGGGCTGATAGAATATCTCAAACTCACGGTTCGCTATGGCATTTTTGATTTCAACTTCAAATCTGTTGCGCTCTTTTGCAGCGGCGCCGATGGTTTCATCGTAAATGACATAATCATCAGTCTCACTACGTTTGGCGCAATACATGGCCAAGTCCGCTTGCAGAAGCGCCTCTGGCCATGGAACTTGATCAGCACTGTTCTTAGTGCACGCACCAATACTTACACCAATATTTAATGTTGCCGCTTCCAGTTCGAAGGGCTTTTTAAGGTCACACTGAATAGCATTCAGCTTGTTGATGAGTTCAGCTTCATCCACCAGACCATTGAGTACGATGATAAACTCATCGCCGCCTAAGCGTGCCAATACATCCCCATCCCTAACATGCCGACGCAAACGTTCCGCAATCAGGCACAAAGTGGCATCACCAGCGCTATGGCCATGAGTGTCATTAATATGCTTGAACATATCAACGTCAAAATAGATAATCGTATAGTCTTCTTTGCGGCGACCAGCGCCAACTTCATCCCAATTACCCTGAACTATGGACCGATTATAGCATCCAGTTAATTGATCACGAGCCGCCAAATAACGGGCTTTATCGGTCGACTCCTTCAATTCCGATACATCATAAGCGGTCACAAGATAGGCTATCTCTCCGCTTACCGGATCGAGACACTGTTTGGTTCTGAGGTCGAACCATTGCTTGCCGGAAGATGTGTAAATTTCGGTGACAAATCTGCTTTCTCCATCGACAGAGATTTCCTTTAACAATCGAGGAAAGTCGCTTGGTTCAACAAATAATTGGCCTGACGTAGCATTGACACTGGGCAGAACGCTGCGCGCAGCAGGGTTATGATAAAGAATGCTACCATCATTACCGAAAAGCGCAATTTTAACATCAGTATGCAATATTGCATTGGCTGTTCGAGCAGTTTCTGGAGCTTTTGCCTCATCGCGAATGACTTCGCACATCATGGCCATTCGACCGTCCGGCATCACAAAGCCAGAATACACAACATCTACCGTTACAGGCCGACCTTTAGGATGGAGCGTCCAGGTTTCCGTAAAAACCGCATCGCGTTCAATAAAGTCGCTCTGAAACTGCTTTAGCCGTTCAGCTACTGTCAGAGACATTCCGGAAGAAAGGTCACGCGCACAAAGAGACTCTTCGGTCTCTGCATCCCATAATTCACATGCGGAGTGGTTAGCGAACGCAATAGATTTGCAATCAGTATCATAAACCCAAACAGGTCGACGCAGCCTTCTTGCCAAAAAGAAAGGGTCAACTTCTATAGGGGTGTTGGCTAAATCCATGCAACCGATATCACCAATATCTATTAATAATTAGTGGCAAAGATTTTTTGGAGATGTAAAATTTTTTATTATCGATAGTATATTGATTTATAAATTTGCCTAATAATATTGGGTAAGTGATATTTAGCTATAGCTTTGATAATTTGTTATACAAAATTATAATAAAATAACACTATAAAAACCCATAAGCATATTGGGATAAAGTCTCTTCATCGCATAGGAATGTTTGCAATCAGGATCATTTAGCTTTTGGCTGTAAGATAATGGTAGCGGAGGAGGGATTTGAACCCCCGACAAATGGATTATGATTCCACTGCTCTAACCAACTGAGCTACTCCGCCACGATCGATAGGGCGCTGAAAAGCGCTTTTCCTGTTTCGATAGGTTGCGGCCTATAATTGCGCCATTGCCGATGGTCAACACAAAGCCTTCGTCAAATAAACTTTTTTCCATACAATTGCCTTGTCAGAGCATGAAAGAACGCTGTATTACACAGCCCAACAAGGGTGAATGCCGGATGGACAGTTACGACATCATTATTGCCGGTGCAGGACATGGCGGCGCGCAAACCGCGATTGCTCTGCGCCAAATGGGCTTTGAAGGGTCCATCGCAATGATCGGCGATGAGCCATATAATCCCTATGAACGCCCGCCTTTATCCAAAGAATATCTTTCCGGAGAAAAGACTTTTGAGCGTATGGCGATGCGGCCAGATATATTCTGGGAAGAGCGTGAGATCAATATTCTCTGCGGCACACGCGTCAGCCGTGTTGATTCCATGGGGAATATCATCACCCTGTCGAACGATAGACAGCTAGCTTACAAAAAACTGGTTTGGGCGACAGGCGGAGCGCCGCGCATGCTCGATTGTCCGGGTAGTCATGCACATAATGTCTTCACTTTGCGTCAGAAACGCGATGCAGATGCGATTCGCAGCGCGCTGCCCAGTGCAGAGAATATTAATATCATTGGTGGCGGATACATTGGTTTAGAAGTCGCAGCAGCTGCTGCAAAAATTGGCAAGTCAGTTAATCTGATCGAATTGCAAGATCGTCTATTAAGCAGGGTCTCAGGCCGACATATTGCTGATTATTTTCAGAAACTGCATGAAGCCCATGGCGTTACCTTTCGGTTGAACACCAAGGCGGAGAAGTTCGTTACTGATGCTGAGGGCAGTGCAACGTCAATCATATTAGAAGATGGCACTGGGCTGCCAACAGACATGGTGGTCTTCGGTATAGGCATCATCCCTGAAACCGGTCCATTGCTTGCTGAGGGCGCTATGGGCGGCAATGGTGTGGATGTAGATTCAATGTGCCGCACCAACCTGCCGGACATTTATGCAATTGGTGATTGTGCAACCCATGCTAACCCATATGCCAATGGCGCGCATGTTCGCTTGGAGTCTGTACAGAACGCGCATGACCAAGCCAAAACTGTAGCCAGCCATATTTGTGGTCAGGATATTCCTTATAATGTCGTGCCATGGTTTTGGTCGAACCAATATGACGCGAAGTTACAAACCATTGGTTTTTCATTAGGTTTTGATGAAGAAATCTGCCGTGGCGACCCTGAAAGCAATAGCTTCTCCGTCATTTATCGCTTGGATGGGAAGGTCATCGCTGTGGACTGCATCAACCGCACCAAAGACTATGTTCAAGGCAAGAAACTGATCGAAAACGCGGACATATTGGACGCAGAACAGCTGGCAAACCCCGGTATACCATTTAAAGAGGTTGGACTGGCCTAAACCGGTTGCCTCATGGCTTAGTCAAAAGGCCCATACTTCCCACGGAAACCCTGCGCATAGGGTGCATCCCACCTGCCCGCATCATAGCGATAGCTTTTCAGACCTGTTATCTGCCATGAGCGTGGTTCAAATCCCGCAGATAATGCAGCGAAACATGCTTTGGCCGTATCGGTCTTCACCTTATTCTGGATAGTGATATGCAGCCGTGGATGTTCCTGATCCTGCTGCGTTAACAGGCCATGGAAACGCTCTGCAATAAAAGCTCTTATCGCTCGTAATTCCTCGCTCTCAATCAATAGGGCAACCCCGCCACTCATTTTCATGATGTCTGCGAGCTTGGCTATTGGTGCACGAAATTCGCGACAGGCATCTCGCATGGCAGCGACAACTTCGTCTTCACAATGTCCGGGAAGATGCCTGAAAAGCGTAATATGTGCATCAACCTGATTACGTTCAGGCGGATAATATGCGCGCCGTAAACGGTTGGCATAGGCAAATTCCTGATCGCCCATTCTGGCTGTCAATATGATCGGCCGCCTGTCCATATTTACGCCATCACATTGCTGCATTTGATGTAATGATCACGAATATATGCTGATAACTATTCAATTTCGCCGCGCTGACGGCGCAGAGCAAACCAGCGTTCGACATTCTTCTCATGCTCAGCATTGGTATCAGCGAAAACATGACCACCTGTACCATCAGCAACCATGAACAGCGCATTTGTTTTTTCAGGGTTTAGCACAGCCTCTATCGACGCGCGACCCGGATTGGTAATCGGTCCTTTAGGCAATCCGACAGTTGTATACGTATTATAATCATTGATGGCATTAAGCTCAGAGCGCAAAATTCGGCGCCCCAAAGGCTTGCCCTTGCTGACCGGATAAATGACTGTCGGATCAGCCTGCAATAACATGCCGCGCTTCAAGCGGTTCGAATATAGTCCTGCAACCTTGCGCCGCTCTGATGCTATACCTGTTTCTTTCTCAACAATGGAGGCCAGGATAACGGCTTCTTGCGGACTTGAAACAGCAATGTCCTTTTTGCGACTTTTCCATGCTGTATCAATAGCGTTGCGCATTGCGTCTTGCATGCGTTTAACCACCGCTGCACGCGTTTCTCCACGTTCAAAAGCGTAGCTTTCAGGCAATATTGAACCCTCAGCAGGAACAGCGATATCGCCCGTCAGTAACGGTTCTGCCATTAATCGCTCATGCACCAATATGCTGGGCATGCCTTCAGGAATGGTGATCAGTCGCGTGATAAATGCATTGCCTTGAAGAATAGACAATATTTCAGAATTGCTTGCACCTGCAGGAAGCGAAAACTCTCCCGCCTTGATCGGTTCACTGCTGCCCAGAATTTTGGCACGGTTAAGGAAACTTGCTGACGAGGAAATAGCGCCCAGCTCTTCCAAACTTGCGGCGGCACTGGACAGGCTGCTGCCTTCCGGCAATAGGAACTCAGTCTCGCTGGTTAATGGCCCCTTGGCGCTCCAACCATAGACAAAATTGCCACCAATCAACACACAAACCATAACGGCCAAAACCACAATCAGCGTTCCAAGCCGGCGTATCATGATAATTAAACAGCCTTCATAATCAGGCTTGCATTTGTTCCACCAAAGCCAAAACTGTTATTAAGAACAGCCTTAACTTCCCGCTTCTTGGCATTATGCGGCACCAGATCAACGCCCTCCGTCCCCTCATCAGGGTTATCAAGGTTGAGTGTCGGCGGAACAATTTGGTCGCGCATGGCAAGCAAACAGAAGATCGCTTCTACTGCTCCAGCTCCGCCCAGCAAGTGACCAATGGCAGATTTTGTGCTGCTCATCGAGGCACCGCCCAGATCATCGCCCAATACCCGTTTGACAGCCGCCAGTTCGATGGTGTCAGCCATAGTCGATGTGCCATGGGCGTTGACATAATCAATATCGCCAGAGCCAAGTCCAGCCTTTTTCAAAGCCATTTCCATAGCCAGCTGCGCACCCAAGCCATCAGGGTGCGGCGCGGTCACATGATATGCATCGCCAGACATGCCATAGCCGACAATCTCGCCATAAATTTTTGCACCGCGTGCTACTGCTCGCTCATATTCTTCCAAAACAACAATGCCCGAGCCTTCACCCAGAACAAAACCTTCACGGTCTTTATCATAGGGGCGGCTGGCCTGTTCAGGCCTATCATTATAGCTGGTGTTGAGCGCGCGCGCCTGCGCAAAGCCGGCAATACCCAATGGGTTCACGGTGCTTTCCGCGCCGCCGGCAACCATGACATCTGCATCGTCCAGCGCAATCATGCGGGCAGCATCGCCAATTGCGTGCGCACCACTGGAACAGGCCGTTACGACTGCGTGGTTGGGGCCCATAAACCCGTATTTAATCTGAACCTGACCGGTAATCAGATTGATCAAACGGCCATGAACAAAATGCGGAGAAACCCGTCCGGGGCCACGCTCGTGCAGGACAATGGATTCTTTTTCAATACCCGGTAGTCCACCGATACCCGAACCGATAGAACAGCCAGTCCGGCGCTTTTCGGCTTCTGACATATCTGTCAGGCCTGCATCTTCCAATGCCTGTCCTGATGCATCAATGCCGTAGACGATAAATGGATCAACCTGCCGCTGGATTTTGCTATCAACGCGCTTATCTGCATCAAATCCCATAGGATCATCTGCCGGCTTCACCTCGCACGCAATTTTGCATTTCTGGTCGGCAGCATCAAACCGAGTAATCGGTCCGGCGCCGGACTTTCCTGCAATCAAATTCGTCCATGTGGTTTCGACATCTCCACCCAGAGGTGTAACCAGACCCAGACCTGTCACGACGACACGGCGCATCGATATTCTCCTTTTAAGTCCGGCGGCAAACCTATGTCAGCGCCATACCCGACTATAGTCAATCATTATGCTTAAATAGGACAGGCCCCCCGCCCGATGCAAGATCGATGCGGAGGGCCTGGATATATTTTATCAATCATCATGGGTGGCAATATATTTTGCCAGACCGAAAGAGCGATCAACCAGCTTGATTGTCAATATACTCAATAGCATCATTGACGGTTGCGATTTTCTCTGCCGCATCGTCAGGGATTTCTACGTTGAATTCTTCTTCAAACGCCATGACCAGTTCAACGATGTCGAGGCTGTCTGCGCCCAGATCATCAATAAAGCTAGCGTCTTCGGTGACCTTGTCAGCTTCTACACCAAGGTGCTCGACAACAATTTTTTTCACGCGATCAGCAGTTTTACTCATCGGAATTCCTTCTGGTTTTGTTGATTTGTAACTGCCACTATCGCGATGCGACGTATCTGGCAAGTCTTGCCATGGATTATCCACGCCCCAAACATAGCAAGCAATTGAAAAATATCACTATCTCGTAATAAATTTTCTATTGTTACAACATGGCCATACCGCCATTTACATGCAAAGTCTCACCAGTAACATAGGCGGCTTCATTGCTGGCAAGATACACTGTTGCCGCTGCAATATCGTCGCCCTCACCCAGTTTTCCAGCCGGAATCCGTGACAATAATGTATCTTTTTGTGCATCTGGCAAAGCATCCGTCATTGCAGAACGAATAAAGCCAGGTGCGATGCAATTCACTGTCACACCGCGCGAACCCAGTTCCTGCGCAAGAGCTTTTGACATGCCGATTAAACCAGCTTTGGAAGCAGCATAATTGGTCTGCCCGGGATTACCGGTTGAACCGACCACGGAACCAATGGAGATGATCCGTCCGGACCGTGCCTTCATCATAGGCTTTGCCGCGGCACGCATAAGCCGGAATGATGCTTCAAGGTTGATGCGAATAACATCACCCCATTCATCATCTTTCATCCGCATAGCCAGATTGTCCCGAGTAACTCCTGCATTATTGACCAAGATGGAAAGATTACCCAAAGCGGCAACAGCTGCGGGCACCAAAGCATCGACAGCCGCGCTGTCAGACAGATTGCATGGCAATATTATATGATCGCCGCCAAGTTCAGCGGCAAAAGCTTCAAGCTTTTCAACATTCGAACCAGACAGCGCCAAACGTGCGCCTTGCTTAGCAAGACCATGACAGATTGCACCGCCAATGCCGCCGCTAGCGCCTGTCACCAATGCGGTCTTTCCGCTTAAATCAAACATGTCTTTCTCCTTAAAATCTTACAGCACGCGCCCTTGCCAGCCCTTAGACCAGCCAGCCATTATCCTTGCCAGTCATGTATATCGTCTGTCGATATGAGGCTGTGCGGCGTTACATCCGGCGTAATACGCTTGATCATGGGGCCAAGAACCTTGCCGCCCAGCTCTACCGTCTCTGTCACTCCAGCTTGTGCCATTGCCAATACTGATTCCCGCCAGCGCACACGGCCAGTAACCTGTTGCACCAGCAATTCCCGAATAGCATCTGCATCGCTGGTTTGCGCAGCCGTTACATTGGCGAATAACGGCATGGCTGGTGCCATGATATCTGTTTGCGCCAGTGCCTCAGCCATTTTTTCTGCCGCTGGTTGCATCAATGAACAATGAAAGGGCGCTGAAACCGGCAAAGGCATCGCCTTTTTGGCTCCTGCCTCTTTGGCCAAGGGCAGAGCCCGCTCAATGGCGGCTTTGCTGCCAGAAATCACTACTTGCCCGGGTGCATTATCATTGGCGGCCTCGCACACATCATCTTGTGCAGCAGCTTTTGCGACCTGCTCAGCAACATCAAAATCAAGACCCAAAAGTGCGGCCATCGCACCTTCTCCAACAGGCACAGCATCTTGCATAGCCGCACCGCGGAGCCGCAACAATTTGGCCGTTGCCGCCAGATCCAAACTTCCGGCAGCACATAAAGCGCTATATTCCCCAAGACTATGCCCTGCGACAAAAGATGCATAATCGGAGAGGCTTCCGCCCTTCTCTGCCAACAATACTCGCAATGTCGCGATGGAGACCGCCATAATCGCAGGCTGTGCATTCTCAGTTAGCAATAAAGTCTCTGTCGGGCCTTCAAACATGATGTTCGAGAGCTTTTGCCCCAGAGCATCATCAACCTCATCAAATACAGCTTTTGCTACATCATGGTTTTGCGACAGGGCTTGCCCCATCCCAACCTTTTGGCTTCCTTGTCCTGGAAAAACAAATGCACGCATCTCTTCGTCATCCTTTGTTTTGGCAATAAGCCCAGCCGGTAGCGACCTATATTCAGGAATGCAATCTCTGCTCATCCATATCGGCGACGACAAGTTTGGAAAAAGAACGGCCATCATGAGCGGACTTGCCAAGTTTAATCGATCGCTTAAAAGGCTGATATGGAATTGGATATTTTCTCTAAAAAACTGTCAAAAGCATGCTGCAATGCCTTAGGGATAGGTGACAATCTGAGCGAGCTAAAGCGGCTTTCTGGCGGTGCGAATATGGAAAGCTGGTCTTTTCATTTTTCTGGCAAAAATTATGTTTTGCGGCGCATGCCGGACGGCTTGGCCGAGAGCGACAATGACAACCCTTCTATTGCAAATGCTCTGTCCCTTGAGACACAAGCAAAGCTTATTGAAGCTGCCATCGCAGCAGGCGTGACGGCTCCCTCTATAGTCTTCACTTTGTCAGTTGAAGATGATTTGGGTGCGGGTTTTGTGATGGATCACATTGCCGGAGAAACATTACCGCAGCGCATATTGAACAAAGCCGAGTTTATTAGAGCGCGTGAAGCTCTGGTTCCGCAATGTGCGCAGGAGCTGGCCGCCATACATAATATGCAAGCTGACCCAGAATGGCAGCTCGACCAGACAACGCCGCTAGAAGCACTGGAGCAGTTAAAAGACCGCAGTATAGCAGCCAATTGCCGATCAGATATCTGCACATTTGCTTTTGCATGGCTGGAGGCAAACGCTCCGGCTCCTTCCTCTGCACGCCTGCTGCATGGAGATTTTCGGATGGGCAATATCATTGTCGATCATAAAGGTCTGACAGCAGTGCTGGACTGGGAGCTTGCCCAACTCGGCGATATTGTTCAGGATCTGGCGTATTTCTGCACCCCAAGCTGGCGCTTCGGTCATTATACATGCGAAGCTGGCGGCATTGATACTATGCAGAACTGGATTGCTGCATATGAGCAAGCTGCAAATACCAATATTGATCTAAAGCGCTTTGAATGGTGGCTGATTTATAATTGCCTTTGGTGGGGCGTTGTATGTGCCAGCATGGCTCAAATGTGGCGTGACGGCAGTGAACGCAGCCTGGAACGGGCGATCATTGGGCGACGGATTTCCGAAGTTGAAATCGATCTTATCCTGCTTCTCGAAAAGGCTATGCGCCCCCCCACACCGGGCTTTGATGTGGATGAGCTCACTGCACCGCAAATCGAATTAGCAACTCCTGATCATGGCAATTTTGAACCAGGAACGCAGGATGACGAGACCATTATGGCCATTAGCGAATGGTTGTCTGAGCAACAGCAAACGGATAACCATAAAAAGTTCGAACAAAAAGTCGCACTCAATGGGCTGTCCATGGCTATGCGATCAGCACGACTACGCCGCCATCATGTTGACAAACAAAATCAGAGAATGGCCAAACTCGGCTTTACAAAGGCTGATTTTAACGAATCCATTCAGAAAAAAACTCTATGGCAAAATGCTAATTTTTGGGACCATTTGCGTCTCACCGCCATAGAAAACTGTCTTATAGACCAGCCGGATTATGCCGGCCTTCACGCCGCAAAAGTTAAATGGAAACATACATGACCGATTTTGGCATATCACAGGACATTATCGATTATCTGGCCGAGCTTGACGCTTTTATAGAGGCTGAAATCAAACCATTGGAACAGGCGGATGACAATATTCGCTTTTTTGATCACCGGCGCGAACATGCGCGCACCGACTGGGACAATCAGGGACTGCCTCGCGAAGAATGGGAGGAACTGTTATCCGAAATGCGTCGCCGTGCCGATGCTGCTGGTCATTATCGCTTTGCTTTGCCGACAGAATATGGCGGCAAAGACGGCTCGAATCTCGCAATGGCCTGTATTCGCGAGCATCTGGCTGCCAAAGGGCTTGGTCTGCACAATGATCTGCAAAATGAGAGCTCAATTGTTGGTAATTTGGTGCAGCCTCTTATGGTGCGCGATTTTGGCACTGACGCGCAGCGTGAAGACTTTATCCCCAAAATGCTGGCCGGTGAAATGCTATGGACCTTTGGCCTGACCGAAGAAGATCACGGTTCCGATGCGACGTGGATGAAAACCCGCGCGGTGCAGGAGACTCGCAACGGCGTGCCCGGATGGACTATTAACGGCAACAAAATGTGGACCACAGGAAGCCATGTCGCGACCCATTGCATGGTCTTTGCGCGTCATAGCGGCAAAGATGGTTCTGCTAAAGGTATTGGGTGCTTCTTGGTGCCTTATGACAGCGAAGGCGTTGAGATTGGTGAATATCTTTGGACCTTTAATATGCCAACCGATCACCCCAAGGTGACGTTTACCGATGTCTGGATACCGCACGATGCCGTGCTAGGCGATGTCGATCTCGGCTTGGCAGCGGCACAGCATTTTGTGCATGAAAACCGTATAAGACAAGCCGCCTCATCGCTGGGCGCTGCGCAATATTGCATCAACCAATCGGTACAATATGCCAAAGACCGCACGCCTTTTGGCAAGCCATTGGCGGTTAATCAGGCGATTCAGTTTCCCTTAGTCGAATTGCATACAGAAGCAGCCATGCTGCGCGCGCTGATTTATGAAACCGCTGCAGCAATGGACAGCATGCCCAAACCGGAAGTGGCAAAACGCCTGTCTGACCGAATAGCCATGTGCAATTACCGCGCCAACCGTTTGGTCTGTGACGCCGCAGATCGCGCGATGCAGGTTCATGGCGGCATTGGCTATTCACGCCATAAGCCGTTTGAGCATATTTACCGCCATCATCGCCGTTATCGCATAACCGAAGGCGCGGAAGAAATTCAGATGCGCAAAGTTGCTGGGCATATGTTCGGCTTTCTGAGCGGCAAATGATTGCACGCTACTCGGCGGTACGCTAACCCTCCATTCGGGATATGGGTGAGCAAAAACGGGAATATACAATGGAACAATCGTCACGCAGCAATATCAGGGTCGCCGCAATCGCCCTGATAATTACCATTATTACGCAGTTTTTATACGTGGCTTTGCTCGCTGAAGTCGGGATTGTCGAAGGCTGGCCTCTACGCTCTACAATCTGGACGGTTGAAACCATTGCCTTTACCGTTCTTACAGTCGCCGCTCTGGCCGCATTGGCCAATGATGCGCGTCACCGTGTGGTATGGGCCGCTTTGGCGCTGTCGGGTCTGTTCAACGCTATTCAAGCAGGCTTTGGCCTTTCCATGTTCTTGCCTGCAACAGAAATGGCGGGCCGGGAAAGCCCGCTTATGGCAACCATTTTGGCGGGGGCATTTCTGTTTTTCTTCCTTGCCAAAGCGCTGATCGGCATGGCCGGTGTCGGTCTTGGCCTGTCATTGTTCCGCAATGGTGGAGCCGCTGCAAAAACCGTTGGCGGCTTGGCTGTTCTTACTGGCGCAATTGGCGCTGCGGCCAACATCATCGCTATGCCCTTGGGCATGGATTTGGTGTTTCAAGCAGGTGCCGCCGGTACTGTGGCAACAGTATTTGCCGCTATTGCTGCATGGATGGTTTCCAGCAAAGACTGATATATAGCCCCGCTTTATACCGTCATTCTGGATATTTTCTGGCTGGATATTTTCTAGGATGACGGTGATGCGGACATATCATTCATGCCAATGATAACTGCCCGAATGGTACGATTTTGTTGTCCACATCATGACCAATATCAGCGCGGCCCAAATAGGGTATATTGTGCCGTGCGCACCAGAAGCTAACAATCTCTTCAGCTGTCATCGCAAAATCAATATCGTTGGGCGGCACAGCACTAACCCGCCCTAATCTGACACCGGCAATATGCTGGTCACCGGCTTTAACACCGGCAAAATTGTTCATCATGTGAAACATCATCCGGTCAATCGCATAAAGATGCTCACCCACCTCTTCGATCAGCACGATATGACCAGTCAGATCAGGGCAATGCTCCCATCCCGACATCATTCCCAATGTCATCAGGTTCAGCGCAACTTGCGGTGTAGCGGTTGAAAGGTCTGGCTCTAATAGTGAAGTATCTGCACGGCTCAACCATCCAAGTGCGCGGGCAATAGCTGCTTCGCCGCCGCTGCGGCTAATGTCAGAAACCATTGGTCCATGGCACACCTGCCCGATTCCGGCTGCGTACAGCGCGCCCAGCAGATTGCCGCCATCGCTATACCCCATATAGCTTTTCGCTGAAGCCACAGGGCCAAGCCCCTGTATCACTGCATCAGTCATGCGGGCAGCTCCATAGCCGCCACGTGCGAACCAGACAGCATCCAAAGCAGGATCATTGGCCATAGCAACAAAAGCCGCTGTCCGCTCAGCATCTGATCCTGCAAAATGGCCGTGTGCCGCAAAGCATTGTTCGTGGAAATGCAGAGTGACATCGGCAAAATTCTGCGCGGCAAAGGCCCGCACTTGTTCCGCCAAGTCATGCGTAATCGCACGCGATGGCGCACATATACCGATATTTTTTGCCAATTTTGCAGTCATTCAGGCGCATCCCCATTGCAAAAACCCAGCCATGGCAATAGCGCTTTTGTCCATGAACACAAAAAGCTATTTCTTTTGCGGCATTGGTGGGTCGGGCATGTTGCCATTGGCCAATATCGTTGCCGCACATGGTGCATCAGTCGCCGGTTCCGACCGCGCGCTTGATCAAGGCCGCTCCAGCGACAAATTTGACTGGCTGCGCGCTCAGGGCGTTGCGCTCTATCCGCAAGATGGCAGCGGCTTGACCGATGGGCAGCAAATACTCATCGCCTCTGCCGCGATTGAGGATAGCGTTCCCGATGTCGCCAAAGCCAACGCATTGGGCTGTACCCGCATGACCCGCGCCCAATTGCTCAGCACGTTGTTTAATCAGGCCGCAGCGCCCATTGGCATTGCTGGCACCAGCGGCAAATCAACCGTCACGGGCATGACCGGCTGGATATTGGCCGATTGCGGCAAAGACCCCAGCATCATGAATGGCGCGGTGATGAAAAACTTTGCCGGCGATGACACCCCCTTTGCCAGCGCGCGCACCGGCAAAGGCGCACATTTTGTTAGCGAGGTTGACGAAAGCGATGGCTCTATCGCGCTATACCAGCCTGATATCGCCATTATCACCAATATCAGCCTGGACCATAAAACACTGGAAGAATTGCGCCAATTATTTGGGGATTTTGCCGATAAGGCCCGCGCCTTGATATGGAATCATGATGACGCAGAAAGCCGTGCTTTATTTGGCGGGCGCGGTAAAGACGTGGCGAGCAGCTTTGGTTTTAATGATGGCGCGGATTTTCAGGCTGTCAATGTGGTGGAACAGCCATTGGGCGCAACATTCACCCTGCGCGCGCTTGGGGGGGAATATCAGGTCAATTTGCAAGTGCCCGGCCGCCACAATATCGCCAACGCGCTCAGCGCAATTGCCGCTGCGCATCATGCTGGTGTGCCCATTGCCGATGCCGTGGACGCCATGGCGCGCTTTTCAGGGCTTGCCCGCCGCTTTGATATTGTCGGCACCGCAAATGGCATTAGCGTGATTGATGATTTCGGCCATAATCCAGAGAAAATTGCCGCCACATTGCGCACGTTGAAAGCCTTTCCCGGGCGTGTCCTTGCCTTCTTTCAACCGCATGGTTTTGGCCCTTTACGTGTTATGGGCAAAGAGCTGGCGCAAATGTTTGTGGATGAACTGGATGGCGATGATGCCGTGCTATTATGTGACCCTGTCTATTTCGGTGGCACAGTGGACCGCAGCATTGGCAGCGCCGATATAGTAAGCGCCATCAACACAGCCGCCGCAGAAAAAACGGGGGCGCAGACAGGCGACACAAAACCCCTCACCGCCACCCATATCCCCGACCGCGCCGCCTGCGCAGATTGGCTGACCAAACATGCAAAGCCCGGCGACCGGATAGTCATAATGGGCGCACGGGATGATACTTTGAGTAAGTTTGCGCGAGGGGTGTTGGATGGTTTGTTATGCGGTCCATACAAGCCAGCACTAGACAAAACATCTGACTAGGTTATCGCAAGGCAGGGCAGACTAGGAGGATAAATTGAGCAACGATCTTTTAGCAAAATGGGATGATCGGGACGATGAATTCGAGAATTCAGAGAATTCAGAGAATGCAAGTGACCTTACAATCACTGAAGAAGATTTTAACAATCTACTGATCGCTCCAGCCGATTGGACAATCGGGACCCTTTACAGCCAAATCGGCGGCCAGATCGACCTTGACCCTGCATTTCAGCGCAGAAACGTTTGGAATAATCAGGCGAAATCAGGTTTCATAGAATCTCTTTTCCTCGGCATCCCGATACCTCAGATATTACTGTCGGCAAAAAAAGGGCAAAAGAGTTCATTCTTGGTGTTGGATGGGAAACAGCGCCTGTTGACTATCAAAGAATTTCTAGATGGCAAATTTAACAATGGCAGAAAGTTCAAATTGAAGGGTTTGAGGATCCTAAAAACCCTTGAAGGGAAGACTTGGAAAGACATTAAGAACGACTCGACAGTGGCGGGTAATTTATTGAATGAGACGCTGAGAACTGCAGTGCTTCGAGGATGGGAAAGCGAGAACGTTCTGTATGAGATTTTTTACCGACTTAACTCAGGGTCAGTTAAACTCTCACCTATGGAGCTTCGCACCTCGCTTTATCCGGGCAAATTTTTGAAGTTCATAATTGCATGGACGGAAACTATCGGACCATTGCATCAATTACTCAGAAAGACCCAACCAGACCCTAGAATGGCCGACGTCGAACTATCCGTTCGACATTTGGCATTCGCGGATCCAACAATTACTTACAACGGGGACCTCAAAGATTTTCTAGATTCGACCTGCGTTGCTTACAATGAAATTTGGGATGAAAATTTTGAGAAGCAGTTGAATAGTCGTCTTGACCAAATGAATGCTGCGATTAAGGTGGGTGTAGATTCTTTCGGCGATAAGCGCTTCTGCCGCAAATTTGTTGATGGCCAATTTGAGAGTCGATTTAACAGAGCGATATTTGACGTGTTGGTTCTTTCGCTCGCTCATGACGAGTTTCGAGCTTGGGCGATCACGCACCCAACTGTTATGGTCGAGGCATTTTGCTCACTTTCATCTGACAACAATAGCTTTATCAGATCTATAGAAACTACGACGAAGTCTGTTGATGCAACGCGAACTCGCTTCACAGAATGGTATGGTGCCATCAAGAAGGCGAGTGGAATTGAAATTGAGATGCCAGAAATCAAATAATGGATTCGCCTACCACTCACTATTCAGAGCTGCAGGAGGCGCTGAATCAACTTAAGATTCTGGTCCGGGGCGTTGACCCAATAAAGTGTAAAACAAACCTGCAAGATTTGAAACTTCAATCATACATCCTCCTGAGTCATGCCATATTTGAAGAGTATCTAGAGCGTTTGGTCGGCGAAATAGCAAACGAAGCGAGGAAAGCACTTAGGAGCCAGAATCATATTTCGAAGGTGCTAGTAGGACTCGTCGCAAGCGGAATAATTGATGAGGTTGAGGAGAAGAAGGCCAATCGAAAAATCGTTGAGAAAACCTTCAGAAGCATCGCTGATTTTTCGGATACGGCTTACAACAACTTTCTCAGGCTGGTTGATGATAACCATGGCGTTAAGAAAGAGAACCAGAAGAAGCTATTGCTGCCAATTGGAATAGACCCAGAGCAAATTGATCTCGCAACCATGGCCGCGCTCGATGCGTATGGGACTACTCGCGGCCACATTGCCCATAAATTCAAAATTGGGCGCGAGCATTCGCTAAGCCAAATTCAAAATGAAATTAATCAGATCACGTTAGGTTTGGTCAATTTCGATGAGGCGGCCTGCGAGGCCCTAAAAACGGTGATGTCCACAACCCCTAGCCTAGTAACAACTTGATGCCCAGCTTTTGGTGTATTAAATGCCTTGTTGTCGAACGTTAAATGGTGGAGATACTTCAATCGGCCCAATAAAAGCCGAAAATGTAGATACTCTGAACGCCAGCCCCCATACCCAATTGCGGACAGCAAATTTAGAATACTACATACTCCCCTTGCAAAACCCATCCAATCCGTCTAAGCGGCGCTTTCTCGTGTAAAACGGGAAGGTAAGAAAGCCGGAGGGGTGGTGCGCATGGTGCGGCCATCAGCGATCGGTAAGTTAAGGAAACTGCCCATGCCATTTTATGAGCATGTCTTTCTGGCGCGTCAGGATTTGAGCCAAGCTCAAGTTGATGCTCTCGCCCAGCAAGCCACAGAAATCATCGAGAAAAATGACGGCAAAGTCACCAAAACGGAGACTTGGGGTCTGCGCACCCTCGCCTATAAGATCGAGAAAAACCGCAAAGCACATTATGTGATGCTGAACATTGACGGCCCAACCAGCGTTGTTGCCGAGTTGGAGCGTCAGACCGCTATCAACGAAGATGTTGTGCGTTATATGACCATTCGCGTTGAAGAGCCTGAAGAAGGCCCATCCGTGATGATGCGCAAAAATGAACGCAGCGAGCGCCGTCCGCGCCGCGACCGCGATTAACCCGAATTAGGAGATAGGACCATGGCACGACCATTTTTCCGCCGCCGCAAATCCTGCCCGTTCTCGGGTAAAGATGCACCGGTTATTGATTATAAAGACGTACGCTTGCTGCAGGGCTTTATGTCCGAGCGTGGCAAGATTGTACCAAGCCGCATCACCGCCGTTTCTGCAAAGAAACAGCGTGAATTGACCAAAGCCATTAAGCGCGCACGCCATATCGGCCTGTTGCCCTATATCGTGAAATAAGGAGCAAAAGACATGGATATTATTTTGCTCGAACGGATCGAGAAACTGGGCACCATTGGCGATGTTGTTACCGTTAAAGACGGTTATGCCCGCAATTTCTTGCTGCCCAACAAAAAAGCTTTGCGCGCCAATGCGGCGAACAAGCAGGTTTTTGAAGCCAATCGTGAACGTTTGGAATCAGAAAATGCCGAAAAACGCGAAGCAGCCAAATCTCACAGCACGTCAATTGACGGTAAGCAGATCGTTCTGATCCGCGCAGCGTCTAACAGCGGCCAGCTTTATGGTTCTGTTGCCGTGCGTGACATTGTTGAAGAGCTGAACAAAGATGATGCCGGTGTCGACAAGTCGATGGTCATCCTTGAGCGGCCGATTAAAACACTGGGTCTGTTTGATGTGCGCATCGCGCTGCACCCTGAAGTTTCGGTCACTGTTCAAGTCAATGTGGCACGTTCTGAAGATGAAGCCGAACTGCAGAAAGACGGCGTGGACGTTATGGCGCAAATGTTCGACAATGAAGCCGATGCCGGTTTTGTTGAAGACTTTGACCCGAATGCAGAGCCGGGCGAACTGCCCAGCGACAAAGACGCTGACAGCGATGGCGATGAAACCCCAGAGGGTGAAGCCGCTGAAGCTGCTGCTGGAACAGAGGAAGAGGAATAATCCTCTTTCTGCTTACAAGATTATTATAGAAAAGGGCCGCCATGGTGCGGCCCTTTTTTGTGCCGCATCCATGCTTCGCAAAGCGCTTCTAAAAACCGGCAAACATAGAGCCGTGATAACGCTTGCATGATGACGCCTGCGCAAATTCAGGCTAAGTGCGGTGTTATGAATATAGAATCAATAATCGAACAATTATGCTCGCGCTATGATGGCGCAGTCACCAGATTACAAAATGCGCTGCTGGCCTATGTAAAAAACGGCACTTTGCCTGATGCCGTTGCGCGGCAACAGGGGGCGTTTAGCTATCCTTTGCTGACCATCGAATATATGGGCGTGGAGCGTTCCACTATACCCAGCCTGTCTTTCGGAAGGTTGGAACAGCCCGGCACCTTTAGCAGCACGATTACGCGCCCGCGCTTATTCGCGGATTATCTGCGTGAACAGCTGACCATTTTGCACAAGCAATATGATATAAATGTCACCGTCAGCGCAAGTGAACAGGAAATCCCCTTCCCCTATGTTCTGGACGGCATAGAAGGTCAGGATTTGGGTGAGATAACGCCGGTTGAACTGGCGCGCTATTTCCCGACGACCGAACTGGCCGATATTGGCGACGAGATTGCCGACGGCAATATGCAATATGGTGTTGGCGCAGAGCAGCCGCTTTCCCTGTTTGATGGGCTACGGACCGATTTTTCTCTGGCGCGGCTAAAACATTATACCGGCACGCCGCCAGAGCATGTTCAAAACTTCATATTGTTCACCAACTATCACCGCTATGTGGATGAATTTGTTAGCTGGGCCTGTGACCAAGTGGGCAAAGGGACATATACGGCATTGTCTGGCGCTGGTGGGCTTTATACCGAAGAAGAAGGCGCCGACCCCAGCCAATTGGTCGCGGACAGCGCATGGCGCAGGCATCAAATGCCCGCCTATCACCTGATCGCGCCAGATGGCAAAGGTATCACTCTTGTCAATATCGGCGTCGGCCCGTCCAATGCAAAAACCATTACCGACCATTTGGCGGTGCTGCGGCCCGATATCTTTTTGATGATTGGCCATTGTGGTGGCTTACGCCCAACCCAGCGTATTGGGGATTATGTGCTGGCCCATGCCTATCTGCGTGACGATCATATTATGAATGATATGCTGCCGCCGGAAATCCCCATCCCCCCGATCGCGGAGGTGCAGCAGGCTCTTGCCGAAGCCGCAGAGCATATCTCTGGCTCTAGCGGAGCCGATTTGAAGCGCCGTATGCGCACCGGCACAGTTGTCACCACAGATGACCGCAATTGGGAGCTGCGCTATAATGCCAGCGCCTTGCGCTTCTCCCAATCCCGCGCGGTTGGTATAGATATGGAATCGGCCACAATCGCGGCACAGGGTTATCGCTTCCGCGTCCCCTATGGCACATTGCTGTGCGTGTCCGATAAACCGCTGCATGGCGAATTAAAATTGCCGGGCCAGGCCAATGAATTTTATAATCAGGCCATCGCCGCCCATATGCAGATCGGCATTAAGACCTGTGAATTGCTGCGCGAGGAAGATGCAAGTCTGCACAGCCGCAAATTGCGCGCCTTTAACGAACCGCCTTTCCGCTAATGGCTGACAAAACTAGCAATATGCGGCCTGAAACAGCGGCCATTCATGTGCCCGATGCGCGGCATGATGGCGCTATGGCGCCGCCTATCCATTTGGCGACCACATTCGAACATGGTCCGGCCTATGAACCCCTTAGCGGCCATCAATATAGCCGTGAGAGCAACCCCAATACTGTCGAGCTGGAAGCAAGACTAACGGCCTTGGAACAGGGCAATTGGGCCTTTGCTTATGGTTCCGGCATGGCGGCGGGCGCTGCATTGTTGGACAGCCTTGCATTGGGCGCAGTGGTTGTGTTCCACAATAGCCTGTATCATGGGTTCCGGTTTTTGGCGCAGGATTTGGAGAGCAAGGGCCGCATAAAAGCGCTCTTTACCGATTTGAATGATCCGCAAGCATTATCAGCGGCATTGGCGCAAAAGCCTGTTTTATTATGGATGGAAAGCCCCACCAATCCGCTGCTTGAAATATTGGATATCGCATATCTGGCCGATGCTGCTCATAATGCCGGGGCGCGTCTGGTCGTCGATGGCACTTTTGCATCGCCAGCATTGCAGCAACCCTTGGCCTTGGGCGCGGATTATGTTGTGCAAGCGCTTACCAAATATATTGGCGGCCATAGCGATGTTATGGCCGGCGCATTAATCGGTAAAAACCCTAATGAAGCAGAGATATTTCATCGCGGCCGCACATTATCCGGCGGCATTATTTCGCCATTTACAGCATGGATGGCCTCGCGCGGTCTGCAAACCCTACATTGCCGGATGGAAAAGCATTGCGCCAACGCCGCCAAGTTAGCCGCTGCTTTGAACGACCACGCTAAAATTGATATTGTCCATTATCCCGGTCTTGCCAGCCATAAAGGTCGTGACATCGCGAAAAAGCAGATGTCAGATTTTGGCGGCATGGTGTCTATCGAGCTTGCCGGAGGGCGGGAAGCTGCGCTGAAAATGGCGAGCAAGGTGAAAATATTCACCAATGCCACCAGTTTAGGCGGCGTCGAAAGTCTTATCGAACATCGCGCATCTGTAGAGGGCGTAAATGCGACCTCTCCTCAAGGGTTATTAAGATTATCCGTCGGCTTGGAACATTCTGACGACTTAATCATTGACCTCTTGAATGCGCTCGATTGCTAACAAGCCAATCACTGCACCGCTAGAGAAACCAACCTTCATTCTTAATGCGTAATAACATCTGCGAATATTTGCATACATGTTGATTTTAATGCAATATGCCGTTACATAGGCAAAAAATATATGGATCGTCTATGCCGAGCAGAATAGCAGTCGCCAAAGAATTGGCCGAAATTTTTAAAGTGATTGCGCATCCGGACCGCATTCGGCTGATCGAAGAATTACGCAATAATGAAATGGATGTTGGTGGCTTGGCCAAATTGCTCGACATCCCGCAAACCCGCATGTCCCAGCACCTTGCCATGTTACGCGCCTATCGTTTGGTTGAAGAACGGCGCGACGGCCGGCGTCATTGCTATTCATTGGCACATCCAGAACTCGCCACTTGGATCACCAGTGGTATTGATGTCCTAGAAGCGCGCCCAACCTCTCTTAATGCAGAGGATATTCACGAGGTCCGCGAACTATGGTCCTGATGATTACTCTATCTACTCCTCCCCTAACCCCCTCAATAAAGGAACCCACCTAATGCCTAAATTTGCTGCCGGCGTTGTCCGCTTTCAAAATGAAGTTTTCCCGCAGAAAAAAGAACTGTTTGAGACCCTGAGCAAAGGCCAATCGCCTGAAGCTTTGTTCATTACCTGCTCTGACTCGCGGATCGAGACCGCAATGATCACGCAGACCGAACCCGGTGAACTTTTCATCTGCCGTAACGCGGGCAATATTGTTCCTCCCCACACCAATCATACAGGCGGCATGACGGCTTCCATCGAATTCGCCACTGCAGCTTTGCAAGTGCCGCACATAGTAGTGTGTGGCCATACCGAATGTGGCGCTATGAAAGGTGCAATGGGGCTTACTGAAGACCCTGCAAGTCTTGATAGCCTTCCACATGTCAAAGAATGGCTCAGCTATTCACGCGCTGCTGTACAAGTGGTTGACATCAAACACCCCGAAGCCAGCGCAGAAGATCGCATGACTGCTCTCTTGCGCGAAAATGTTATTTTGCAATTACAGCATCTTAAAACCCACCCTGCTGTTGCAGCGCGCTTGGCAAAGGGCGACCTGCAATTGCATGGCTGGGTTTATGACATCAAAACTGGTGACGTTCATGCTTATGACGAAGCAACTGGTGAATTTTCCACAGTTGATGCACTTTATGCCGAGCAAGTCGCGAAATATGCTGGCGACTGCCACGCACATTGATGGCAATGTCATTCATCTCCCCAATTTTATAAGCGGTAGGCAATAATATTATGACTGCACAAGCTATTGACAATTCTAACAATCCGGGAGGGTTTCTTGGATCAAAAGATCTGACCAAAGACCTTCTGGCCTCAGTCGTCGTCTTCCTGGTTGCACTCCCTCTTTGTCTTGGCATTGCCATTGCATCAGGCGCACCGCCAGCTCTTGGCCTTATCACCGGTATTATCGGCGGTCTGGTCGTCGGCTTTCTTGCTGGTTCACCATTGCAAGTTAGCGGCCCGGCTGCGGGCCTCGCCGTACTTGTTTATCAAGCGGTGCAGGAGCATGGCCTTGCTATGCTGGGGATTATCGGGTTAATCGCAGGCGCACTGCAACTATTGGCGGGTATAGCCCGTCTGGGGCAGTGGTTCCGCGCTATATCCCCCTCGGTTATTCACGGCATGTTAGCGGGTATTGGTGTGCTTATCCTCGCTTCACAATTCCATGTGATGCTGGACGCAAAGCCAATCGGTACAGGGTTTGAAAACATCATTGGTATTCCTGGTGCAGTTTATGATGCATTCTTCCCGATGACGATGGATAATCACCATATTGCTGCCGGTGTTGGTGTGGTGACAATTGCATCCATTATTTTGTGGAACGCTTTCAAACCGGAAATGCTAAAGTCCATACCTGCCCCACTGGTGGCCGTTATTGTCGGCACAGCCGTAGCATGGGCTTTTCAACTGGATATTAACCGCGTCAATGTTCCAGATAGCCTTGGTGACTCCCTGAACATTCCTGGCGCAGAGGAATTTGCCAAAGCGCTGGACCCACAAATCTTGATCCTTGCGGTTGTGTTTGCTTTTGTTGCCAGCGCAGAAACATTGCTCTGTGCTACAGCAGTTGATCAAATGCACACTGGTGTACGCACCAAATATGACAAGGAATTGCGGGCACAAGGCATTGGTAATCTGCTTTGCGGCGCTGTTGGTGCATTGCCGATGACAGGTGTGATCGTCCGCTCATCAGCCAATGTGCAAGCGGGTGCAACATCGCGCTTTTCGGCGATTATGCATGGCGTTTGGTTATTGGCTACAGTTGCCGCCTTACCATGGTTGCTTGCCAATATACCTACCGCTGCTCTCGCTGCTATCTTGGTCTATACAGGCTATAAGCTGGTCAATGTGGCCCAAATCCGCAAAATTGCCAGCTTCGGCCGTGCAGAATTGTTGATCTACTTTGCAACCCTCGCCTGCATTGTTGGCTTTGACCTGTTGACCGGCGTTCTGGTTGGTTTTGCTCTGGCAACAGCCAAGCTGGTCTGGACCTTTACCCATGTGCAGGTTGACACTTTTGAGGAAGGCAACCGTGTGGATATGGTTCTGCATGGGTCAGCAACCTTCTTCTCCATTCCCAAATTGGCAGGTGAGCTGGAGACAGTCAAAACTGGTCAAGAAGTGCATATTCACTTCGAATATCTCGACCATATCGACCATGCCTGTCTCGATATGCTCGGGAATTGGGAGAAGCAGCATGAAGCCACTGGCGGCAAGCTGGTGATGGAATGGAAAGAGCTGCAAAAACGCTATCGCCGCCCCGGCGATGGGGAAACATCCCCGCTGGAACTGGTCAGGCAGAAACGTGCCGATGATGCCAATTATCCAGCAGATACCAAGGGTATTTTGCCCGCGGAATGATATAGAAACAGCCTCCGGCTCTATATAAGCTGGAGGCTGTCTTCCCATAATGCATCAGCTACTGCATCGTTACAGGCTAGAGCTGACGGACATACATCTTCCAGGCCCGTATCTCGCACAGCCCAATATGTGCCCCTAATATGTCCATATGCGTCTTCCGTGACGAGTTTTGCGAGATAATCCCCTGAACGCTCTTTGTTTGACGTTCTGTCCCGCGCCATAAATAACGGGATGATCTTCCCTAATATCGCTACCAAAAACCCCGGATGCTCTCGCATTAGGCCTGTGCCGGGTACAAAGCCCGGATCATAGGCCATTGCAACAAGATCGGGGCGGCGCCGCGTCAGCGCTTTAACCATGAGGATATTGCACAATTTTGAGCTGGAATAGGCCCGCATATTGCGTGATCTTACACCCTTGGGCAGCGTTTCATCTTTCTCCGGATAGGCAAGCATATGCGCATTGGCATGGTCAGGCGGTGTAACCGGTGTTTTTTCAGCCGGATCATGCGTGCCGCTAGAGGTCACAATCACGCGCACATTTTTTGCCAATCTGCTCTCCAGCAAAGTCAACATAAGAAAATGCGCCAGATGATTGACCGCAAAAGTCAATTCATAGCCCTGCGCACTTTTTTGGGGTTTGGATAGCTGCACACCAGCATTCAACATCAATGCATCAATCGGTTCGTCATCGGGCAGCGCAGAACAAAAATCGCGCACACTGTTCAGATCGGCAAGGTCAAGCGGCAGGACAGTGACATTGCTCTTACCAGGCAGAGCAGTAGCAATGTTGCGCGCTCCAACATAGAGCTGATGCGAATCTTGCTTGGCCAGAGAAAGTGCAGCGATCTCGCCAAAGCCGCCAGTAGCGCCTGTCATGACTATCCGCATTACACTTATCTCCAGCCTTGTTTATACGTTTACCAACCGCATTGTTTGCCTTTATTCTGCTCTTTCAACCAGCTTTGCAGCGGCGCAAAATATTCTACCATAGCGGTGCCATTCATTTCACGCGTGCCAGTAAAGGCCTCTAAAGCGTCTGGCCAAGGTTTTGATGCGCCCAGCTCAAGCATCGCATTCAGTTTCGCGCCAACCTCTTTATTGCCATAGAAGGAACAGCGGTGCAGCGGCCCTTCCCAACCGGCAGCATCACACGCTGCTTTATAAAACTGGAACTGCAAAATCCGTGCTAGGAAATAGCGCGTATAGGGTGTGTTGCCGGGAATGTGATATTTTGCACCCGGGTCAAACGCATCGGCTGGCCGGTCAACCGGCGGGGTTATGCCCTGATATTGCAAGCGCAAAGCCGTCCATGCCTGATTATAGCCTTCTGGTTTGATGGTGCCATCAAACACACCCCAGCGCCAGCGATCAACCAACAGACCGAAGGGCAGAAATGCCACCTTATCCATAGCCTGACGAAGCAACAGACCAGTATCCTTGTCTGCGCTAGGCACTTGATCGGCTTCTAAAAGGCCAATTTGCACCAGATATTCCGGCGTTATAGACAGCGCCAGCATATCGCCAATCGCTTCATGAAACCCATCATTTGCGCCATCAAGATGCAGAAAATCCTGCGCCTGATAGGCTCGCTGGTAATAATTATGGCCAAGCTCATGGTGCACCGTGGTGAAATCATCACCATTCACTTTAATGCACATCTTGATGCGGATATCGTCTTTGTTATCAAGATCCCATGCACTGGCATGGCAAACAACTTCGCGATCAGCCGGTTTCACAAATTGTGAGCGCTGATAGAATGTTTCCGGCAAGGGTTCAAAGCCCAATGATGAGAAAAAGCCCTCACCCGCTTTCACCATTTTGATGGCATCGTAATCTTTGGCTTTCAGCAATTCGGTGACATCATAACCAATGTCACCAGCGCCTTCAGGGGCGACAATATCGTAAATATTGCCCCATTCCTGCGCCCACATATTGCCCAGCAAATCGGCGCGAATTGGGCCGCTATCAGGCTGAACCTCATCGCCATATTCCTCATTCAGTTCAGAGCGGGCATAGCAATGCAGCTCGTCATAAAGCGGCTTTACTTGCTGCCATAACGTTTCCGTCAATTTGGCAAAATCATCTGCCGGCATATCATATTGCGAACGCCACATTGCACCGACATTGGCAAAACCCAATTCTGATGCGCCCTGATTGGCAATATCGACCATGCGTACATAGTCGCTTTTCATAGGTGCGCCGACCTGATTGTGCCAGCTGGTCCACATTTCGGCCAATTTGGCAGGGTCACGCACTGTGCCCATCGCCGCCTCAATATCAGAGCCGTTAATCGGTTTTCCGTCCAACGTGCCCTTGCCTTTGCCATATTGGCTGTTCAAGCGCGTGGCGATGGTGTTCAGTTCGGTTGCGGCCCCTTCGCGCGTTGGCGCAGGCAAAACAATACCGCCGCGCAATTTGTCCAGCTTACGTTTTTCCGTCAGCGAAAGACCAGGAACATTGGCATATTTTGCTGCTTCCAGCGCGAAGCGAACCGACATTTCGGTACCCTTTGCACCAATCGCAGCGGCCATGGCGTCTGTATCTTCGGTGATATAGGTCGCGTTGACCCAGTAAACACGGCCAGCATCAATAGAGAAATCAAACAGCTCTTTTTCCGCAGCCGCCAGAAAGGCCTGCGCATCCGCCAGTGAAACTTCGTTTTCACCACTGCTTTGCTCATCATTATACGCCATGCTGGGCGCGGCCAGCAATGCGGTGCTCAACGCTATAGCCGATATGGCCAAGAGTGACTTTTTCATGATATATCCCTTTGAATTATCCAAACCCTGAAATCACTGCTTAATAACAGTAATCATTACCGCCAGATTGCGCCTGCAATCCCTTATGGTCAAGCCTGTAACGCCAACTCTATGCCGCTGTTTTGCGGGCAATGATTTTTGATGCGATAAACCCTATCGCAATAGCTGCCACTGCTATCAGAAAACTCTGTATTTTAATTGGTCGCGCAAAGGCCGCAATATTGGCCAGACTATCACTGCCCGTGCCATCAACCATCTGTATCAATTGGCTGATGGTTTCGGCATAATCACTAACGGCAAAAACAATATGCGCGACAATCGCCAATAGCCCTACCCGCCTGATATTGGCATGCATGTTCTGCCGCAGCAATAATCCGCCTAGCACACCGCCAATCGAAAAGGCTGTGATAAACAACAAATCGACGACCAATGACCATGTAGCGCGGTCATAAACACCTATATTTTGCCAATAGCTATGAATGGCATTGACCATATCTGCTGTCCCAGCGCGGCGATGGGCCTCCATGCCAAATTGACCCAAGCCATCCCCGGCAACAGGCTGTAATATTCCTACCAAAATGAATAGCGCCCAACCCAGAAACCAGAAGGTTAGAAAGCCGCGCATGGTTGCTGATGTTTTGGGCATAATCAGTTCAGTGCCCACTGCCAAAAAATTGCACCAACGCATCACCCAATGCGCCTTCTGTCACGCTGGACATATGGGTACCGGGGATTTCGGCATAATGCGCCTGCATAAGGTTTTGCGCCAATAAAGGCGCTGAGCCATTATCCTGATCGTCCTTACCGCACAATATCATGGTCGGCACATCAATCTCGGTCAAAGCCTCAATATCTATATCACCAAAACTGTTCAGCAATAAGCGGGCCGCGATCGGGTCTATGCCTTGCGTCTTCATAAAGGCCACGGCGAAGAAGTGCGGATCACCGCGCTTAACGCTGTCGCGCTTATCAATCGCATCGATAAAGAATTGGCGGCGATTGCCCCAGCCCTGAATACCTTCCCACCCCATGCCAGACAGCACAAGACGACGCGGACGAAGCCCCATAGTCAGCAATTTGGCAGCAGTGCGCGCGCCCAATGAAAAGCCGGCCAGATCAAAATCATCCAGCGCCAATATATCCACCAGATGCAAGATATCCTGCGCCAATATATCAACGGGGTAAGCAGCCGGATCTTGCGGCGCATCACTCTTACCATGAGCGCGAAATTCGGGCATAATGACGCGGTGCCCGGCTTCAGCCAGCTTGCCCGCATGGCCATATTTCATCCAATTGGTCACCGCATTTGAAAATAGGCCGTGCAGCAATATTATTGGTGTTCCATCAACCGGCCCTGTTTCATGCACCGCAAGCTGAACGCCATCAGCCATAGTGATCCGCGCCGTTATAATATCGCTCATTTGTCCTGTATTTCGGTCTTTTTCAGGCCTGCCTGCTCCATGCGCCATAGCGCATGTTCGATACGGTCCTGACCAAAAAATGGCTCGTCATTAAACACCAGGGTTGGAACGCCCCAATGGCCGGATTTTTCCAACGCATTCTGATTGGCGGCAATATCGGCATCGAGCGCTTCTGCATCAGATGAGGCTTCGCTTTCCAGTTCGGCAAAATCAAGACCGCAGGCCCGCGCAGCATTGGCGAGATGTTCGCCCTGATGCCAGTTTGCCGTGCCGCCCCAAATGAGACGCGAGGCTTTATCAACAAAATCCAAGCCTTTCCCCCGCCTTGCCGCCGCCTGACCAAGCCGGGTGAGCCGGAATATATAAGGCTGCTCATCAGCGATTTTACGTGTCACCAAATCCTGCATAACCGGATCGGGATTAGGCGGTGCCAGCGGAATATCCATATATTCGGCAAGACGGAAAATATCCCGCAGCATATAGGCCAGCCAGTTGGGATTGTTTTTTTCAAAGAAATCCGGTTCGCGAATAGCGAGCGGATATACAGGTCGCAAATTGATCGCGACATCATAATCACGCGCAATCTGCGCATAACGCGCCGTTGCGAGATAACTATAAGGCGAACGAAAGGACCAGAAAAGATCAGCAGATAAAGTCATAAACTCTTACTGCTCTAATCCTATCCTTTTTGCAAATGCATGCGGCCTAATAGCTCGGCGATTTGTACGGCATTGAGCGCCGCGCCTTTGCGCAGATTGTCACTGACGCACCACAGGTTCAGGCCATTTTCCACTGTCGGGTCTTCGCGCACGCGGCTGATATAGGTCGCGCCATCGCCAACACATTCAATCGGTGTGATATAGCCGCCATCTTCGCGCTTATCGTACAGCATGATGCCGGGCGCCTCGCGCAAAATGTCTTGCGCCGCCTCTGCGGAGAGTTCTTTTTCAAACTCGATGTTGATCGCTTCGCTATGTCCAACAAAAACCGGTACGCGCACACAGGTCGCGCTCATCTTGATTTTGGGGTCCATGATCTTCTTGGTCTCGACAATCATTTTCCACTCTTCTTTGGTGGAGCCATCATCCAGAAAAACATCAATATGCGGAATGACATTGAACGCGATTTGCTTGGTCAGCTGGCGCGGCTCAACGGGATCACCAACAAAGATCGCGCGGGACTGTTCAAACAGCTCGTCCATCGCGCCCTTGCCAGCGCCAGAGACAGATTGATAAGTCGAAACCACAACCCGCTTGATCGTAGCCGCATCATGCAGAGGTTTTAGCGCA
The DNA here is from genome assembly GCA_947503245.1 of uncultured Sphingomonadaceae bacterium. GTDB lineage: Bacteria > Pseudomonadota > Alphaproteobacteria > Sphingomonadales > Sphingomonadaceae > Alterisphingorhabdus. Next base: position 1,683,875 of record CANNCV010000001.1, on the reverse strand, counting down.
ACAACCATTTGCGCGGTTGAGCAATTGGGATTGGCGATGATGTTGCGCTTGGTATAGCCGGAAATCGCCTCTGGGTTCACCTCTGGAACGATCAACGGCACATCGGGGTCCATGCGGTAAAGCGAGCTGTTGTCAATCACTACACAACCGGCAGCAGCAGCCTTGGGCGCATATTCTTTCGAAACAGAAGAGCCAGCGGAAAACAGAGCCATATCCCAGCCAGAAAAATCGAAATGCTCGATATTCTTGACCTTAAGCATTTTGCCCGTATCGCCAAATTCACATTCACTGCCGACCGAGCGAGAGGATGCCACTGCCGCAATCTCGTCAATCGGGAATTCGCGCTCCGCCAATACGGCGAGCATCTCTCGGCCCACATTGCCTGTCGCACCGACCACTGCAACTTTATAACCCATCATCATTCCTCATAAAAAAGGGCCGGTATCCTTTATGGAGACCGACCCTGATATTGCGTATAATATCGTTTTAGGCTCAGCCTTTTTTCTCTGCGCTCTTGCTCACAATTTTACGCTCAGCGATACGCGCACGCTTACCTGTACGGCCACGCAGATAGTAAAGTTTGGCACGACGCACGACACCGCGGCGTACCACGGTAATGCTGTCAATATTGGGGGAGTAAAGCGGGAACACACGCTCCACACCTTCGCCAAAGCTCATCTTGCGAACCGTAAAGTTCGAGCCAAGACCGCGGCTGGTGCGGGCGATGCAAACGCCTTCAAAATTCTGGACACGGGTACGTTCTCCCTCGACCACGCGGACGCCGACACGCAATGTGTCACCGGCCCGAAAATCGGGGATATCTTTTTTGCCTTCAAATTCCTCGATAGCTTCCGCTTCGAGTGTCTGGATGAGGTTCATCTCATTCTTCCTTTGTTTCGCGCTGCGCACCAGAGGGCGACTGATCCGAAGCGCCCCGTTGGCGCTCCCAAAGATCCGGCCGCCTTAGCCGTGTAATTGCTTCTGCCTGTGCTTTACGCCAAGCGGCAATTTTCGCATGATCCCCCGATCGCAACACTTTAGGGATCGTGCGCCCTTCCCATTCAACAGGTCGGGTAAAATGTGGATATTCCAAAAGCCCATTTTCAAAGCTCTCTTCATCTCCACTAGAAGACGCGCCCATTACCCCGTCAAGCAAGCGAATGCAAGCATCTAATAATATGAAAGCGCCCATTTCTCCGCCAGAAAGGATATAATCACCAATAGATATCTCTTCTATATCCCGGGCGGCGAATATGCGCTCGTCAAAACCTTCAAACCGGCCGCATAATAGAGTGACGCCCTGCCCCTCAGAAATCTCTCTTACCCGCGCCTGTGTGAGCGGCTTTCCGCGCGGTGTAAGAGCAATAATGGGCGCCTTCGCAGCCCCCGTTAATGCTGAGCCTGTCGAAGCATGCCTATCCTCTTGATGCGTGTCTGAGTGCTCAGCACTGGCGGTTATTTGTGATGCTGTAATTTTGTCGGCCATGCGCTGATTAGCAAAGTCCACCGCCTTGCCTAGAATATCAGCGCGCAAAACCATGCCAGCACCGCCGCCTGCCGGTGTATCGTCAACACTGCGGTGACGATCTGTAGCAAAATCGCGCATATTGATGGCATCGCACGACCATTTCCCTGCCTCCAACGCCTTACCCGCCAGCGATGCACCCAGCGGCCCGGGAAACATCTCAGGATACAGCGTCAAAATCTGCGCGTGAAACGTCATTGTGAAAACTCAGCAGCGATCACAATCTTATTCTCAAGCACCTCTGCGAATTTCAAAGGCACCATGAATTTCTTATCATCAGGCTTTTTAATTTCAATAATGTCGCCAGCACCGAAATTCTCAACCGCAACAACATGCCCGATATTCTCACCATTTTCGGTTGTCACAGGCAGATCAATCAAGTCGATATGATAATATTCACCTTCGCCCAGTGGCGGCAATGATGAACGCGGAACGGTCAGCTCTGTGCCGCGTGCAGCTTCCGCGCCATTGCGGTCAGTGATTTCGGTGAAGCGGGCAATGGCTCCAGCCTTGTTCGGCTTCACGCTCTTAAGATTGAGCGCGCCATCATTATAGACTTTGTGGCGCTTAAGTGATGCCACGTCATCCGTGAACAGCTTTAAGCGCACTTCGCCCGTTACGCCGTGCGCGCCGATAATGACGGCCAGCGTAACAGGCTTATCCAGATTTTGCGGCAAGGCTTATTCGGCCTTTTCTTCGCCTTCAGCTTCTGCAGTAGGTGCTTCCTCGGCAGGAGCTTCTTCTGCAGGGGCTTCAGCTGCTGCGGCTGCAGCGGTTTTGGCTTCTTCTTCAGCAGCTTTTTTCGCTTCTTCAGCTTCAGCTAATTTGGCGGCTTTTTCTTCAGCACGCTCTTTGGCATTTTCGCCTGGCTCACCTTTTTTCGGGTTATTACGCGCAGCACGCTCACGCACGCCAGCGGCATCCAGAAAACGTGCAACACGGTCTGAAGGCTGTGCACCAACAGAAAGCCAATGCTTGACGCGCTCTTCATTCATCTGAACACGCTCGGCACTGTCCTTTGCCAGCAATGGATTATAAGAGCCTACTTGCTCCAGATATTTACCGTCGCGCGGTGCACGCTGATCGGCAACAACGATACGATAATAAGGGCGTTTTTTAGAACCCCCGCGCGACAAACGCATTGCAATAGCCATAATAAACCTTTCTAAAATAATATATTAGCTAAATATCTTCAAATCACTTCTTAAATAGATTCCTCGGCGCACCGCCCGGAAGTCCAGGCAATCCCGGCCCTCCAGCTCCGCCGCCGCCCAGCAAATTGCCCATCGCACCCGGATCAGGCATGCCGCCGCCTCCGCCGCCAAACATCGCAGCCAGACCTTTCAACCCGCCCATTTTGCGGATTTTCTTCATAGCGCCAGACATTTCCTTGTGCATTTTGATGATCTTATTGACCTCTTGCACGGTGGTTCCCGAACCTTTGGCAATCCGCACTTTGCGCTTGGCGTTCAGCAATGCCGGCTTGGCACGCTCCGCCTTGGTCATGGAGCCGATAATCGCATCCATATGAACAAGCACCTTGTCGTCCATGCCGCTCGCTTCCATCGCGGCCTTGGCCTTTTTCATGCCCGGCATCATACCCGCCAAAGCACCCAGCCCGCCCATTTTGGTCATTTGCTGCAACTGGCTGCGCAAATCGTCCATGTCAAACTGACCTTTGGACATTTTCTCAGCCAGCTTCTCGGCCTCATCTTTCTCAACAGATGCCGCGGCACGCTCAACCAAGCCAACAACATCACCCATGCCCAAAATGCGGCCGGCGATGCGATCAGGATGGAAAAGCTCCAGCGCATCCATTTTCTCGCCAATGCCAACAAATTTGATTGGCTTGCCAGTGACCGCACGCATTGACAGTGCTGCACCGCCGCGTGCATCGCCATCCATACGGGTCAATATTGTACCGGTTAACGGAACCTGCTCAGAGAAATTCTGCGCAACATTGACCGCATCCTGACCCGTTAAAGAGTCAACAACCAGCAAGGTTTCTTGCGGTGTCGTCTCTTTGCTGACCGCCCGCATTTCGTCCATCAATTGCTGGTCAACATGCAAACGGCCCGCTGTATCGAGCAACAGCACATCAAAGGCTTGCAATTTTGCGGCCTGTAAAGCGCGTTTGGCAATCTCAACCGGTTGCTGGCCAGCGACAATGGGCAAGGTCGCCACAGAAACCTGCTCGCCCAACACTGCCAATTGCTCCTGCGCTGCCGGCCGGTTAACGTCGAGCGAGGCCATCATAACCTTTTTGCGCTCTTTTTCAGTCAACCATTTGGCCAATTTGGCGGTGCTGGTGGTTTTACCCGAACCTTGCAAACCAACCATCATGACGACAGCAGGCGGCGATGTTGCCAGATCAATCTCGCTGACATCACTGCCCAGCATTTCAACCAAGGCATCATTAACAATTTTGATGACCTGTTGGCCCGGTGTGACCGATTTCAGAACCGATTGACCAACCGCTTTATCGGTAACCTTATCAATAAAGGCGCGCACGACCGGCAGGGCAACATCAGCCTCCAGCAAAGCGATACGCACTTCGCGCATTGCCGCTCGCACGTCACTCTCATTAAGCGCGCCTCGCCCTTTTAAGCGGTCAAATACATCGCCAAGGCGACCGGATAGTGTATCGAACATATCGTCTTCCTTTATCTTTCCGCCTTATATGGGCTCAGTTGCCACGCGATGCAAAAACACTATAAACGCAAAAATAGCCGGTGGGCGAAACCTCGCTGACCGGCTGTACCTGCGCTATTTAATGATCACTTAAACCGCTGACTATATTTTGGCAAGACATTTCATCAAAACATCGCTGTGACCAAGGTCAATCCTAAGCGGCCAATGGGCTGCAAAGGCATAATAAAGAAATTATTTACTCTATTTGTCTAATTGGAAATTTGGTGGTCGCATTGAGGCATCCTGTTCTCAGAGATAATAGCCTTCCGCCACAGGGGACTTATGGCCGAACAGACAAGTTTGGATACAAGCGATATTCGCACTTATGGAAGCCGTTTGAACCGGTTTCTTGACAGTATCGACGTTGTAGGCGGCGGTATTATATTGTCTGCTATCCTCATGTTCGTTGGCACTGGCTCTCTGGTTGTACCGGAAGTCGCCAACTTGATTAACGGAAAAGGTACTGGTCCCAATAGCATTCTTGCCACCGCGATGCTCTTGAATATCGCATTGATTATATTTGGCTGGAAGCGTTACGACGAAATGCGCCAGGAAGTCGAAATGCGTCGCCGAGCAGAAGTTGAGGCACGAAAACTCGCTGTAACCGACCCACTTACCAATTGCCTTAATCGCCGCTCTATCAACGAACGCACCGCTGATTTGATAGCCGCTGCAGAGAAGCGCGAAATGGCCGTGGCTTTCCTGATGCTTGACCTGGACCATTTCAAAACCATCAACGACATCCATGGGCATCAGGCCGGTGACATGGTTTTAAAAACAGTCGCAGATAGGCTGCACAAAATTGTACCACGTGATGCACTAATCTCCCGCTTGGGCGGTGATGAGTTTGCCGTAGCCTTCACCTTTACTTTGCGGGATCGTTCAGTGGTAGAGCGCATCGCCGAACAAATGATCGAAAAGGTTTCTCTGCCTATTGATGGGCCGACCTGTGAATTAGCGATAAGCACATCTATCGGTATCGCCTTCGCACATCACAGCGAAGAAAGTGCAGAAGCATTGTTACGCAGGGCCGATATGGCAATGTACCACAGCAAAAAGGGCGGACGGAATCGTTTCAGCTGGTTCGAAAGCTCTATGCATACGGCAATTCAAACACAAAATATGCTTGAATCGGGTATGCGTGTTGGTATTCCAGCTGGTGAATTTGTACCCTATTTTGAGCAACAAATTGATCTGGCAACCGGCAAATTGGCAGGCTTTGAGGTCCTGGCGCGTTGGCGTTCACAATCTCTGGGCAATGTGCTTCCTGATGTTTTCATCCCCATTGCGGAAGAATGTAATCTTATCGCAGAGCTATCAGAAAGCATTATGCGTCAAGCGTTTTTGGACGCGAAAAACTGGGACAACAGCCTGACACTGTCTGTCAATATTTCACCTTTTCAATTGCGCGACCCGTGGCTTGCACAAAAAATTATAAAAATCCTGACAGAGACTGGCTTTCCAGCGGAACGCCTTGAGGTTGAAATTACCGAAAATGCTCTTTTCGAAAATATCGGTCTCGCAAAAGCCATTATGACCAGCCTTAGAAATCAAGGTGTTAAGGTCGCTCTTGATGATTTTGGTACGGGTTATAGCTCTTTGTCACATTTGCGAATTCTGCCTTTCGACCGCATCAAGATCGATCAAAGCTTTATCTCAACCTATTCAGAGAGCCCCGATAATGCGGCAATTGTGGATGCTATTATTCACTTATCGCGAAGCCTCAATCTCCCTGTTACCGCAGAGGGCGCAGAGGATGAACAGATTGTTGCCTTTTTGGCGGAACTGGGCTGCGAAAAGGTTCAAGGCTATCATTACGGCCAGCCATTAAGCATTGAACAAACTCGATGGATGCTGGCGCGCTCCAACCTCTATACAATGGCCAATGAGTCTACAGATGGAGATGAGAGTGAATTGCAGCAATATCAAAGAGAGACAAAACAACAGGCCGGTTAATCATTCCGGTCGGTGCCCTCATCACTCACTTGAAGATATTGCAGATATAGACAGCTTAACCAATGGCGACTAAAGCGCGGCCATGGCTTCTTATGTCTTTCATAAAATGCACGGTCTGGGGAATGATTTTATCATCTTTGACGCGCGCCAAAATGCATTGCGTCTCAATGCCGACCAAGTGCGGCAATTGGCAGACCGCAAGCATGGTATTGGTTGCGACCAACTGATCGTTATTTCGGCATCTGATAAGGCCGATATTCACATGGCCATATATAATCAGGATGGCGGCGAGGTTGAAGCTTGCGGCAATGCAACGCGCTGTGTTGTTGCGCTGATAGGGAAAGAAAAGCTTTCTATCGCCACAGCGGCTGGCATATTGCGTGGCGAATTGCATGAGCAATCTGTAAGCGTTGCCATGGGCCAGCCCGAATTTGCATGGCAGGATATTCCACTGAGTGACTCTATGGACACCATGGATATGCCAGTAAGTTGGGAAGATTTGGAACGGCCTGTGGCTGTCAATATGGGCAACCCCCATGCCGTTTTCTTTGTCGCTGATCAGGCCAATATCGATCTGAAAAATTTGGGTCCAATCATTGAGAGTGACCCCCTATTTCCCGAACGCGTAAATGTGAATGTCGCATCTTTGAACGGTGATATGATTGATCTGCGTGTATGGGAGCGCGGAGCGGGCCTGACTCAGGCATGTGGAACCGGTGCTTGCGCAACTGCTGTGGCCGCCATCGCCAAGAAATTGTGCCTTAGCCCTGTAACAGTTAATCTGCCAGGCGGCGCCCTGACAATTGCATGGCGGCCTGGTGAAACTGTTGTAATGACAGGCCCGTTCACCCATGTCTTTACGGGTGAGGTAATATTGTGAGCGAGGCGCAGGCAAAACCAAAGGCGCAGTCACCAGAAATTATCACTATGGGTTGCCGCCTCAATATCGCGGAAAGTGAAGCTATTCGCGCAGGCTTATCACAATCTGACATTCACGAACCGCTGGTTATCATCAACAGCTGCGCCGTTACCAATGAAGCGGTTCGCCAGACGCGCCAATCCATTCGCCGCGCGCGCAAAACCAATCCGCAAGCCAATATTGTCGTAACCGGCTGCGCTGCTCAGATCGACCCTGACAGTTTTGCCAATATGGCAGAAGTGGACCGCGTGGTTGGCAATATAGAAAAATATAATCCTGCCAGCTTTGCCTTTGGCTTAGACGATAGTGCGAATGCGCATGTGCAGGACATTATGCAGGTTCGCGATACTGCCCCGCATATGGCCAGTGCCTTTACCGAACATGCCCGCGCCTTTGTTGAAGTGCAAAATGGCTGTGACCATCGCTGCACCTTTTGCATCATCCCCTATGGCCGCGGAAATAGCCGTTCTGTGCCTGCTGGAAAGCTGGTAGATCATATTCAGCAGCTGGTTGACCGCGGCTATAAAGAGGTTGTGCTGACCGGCGTTGATGTCACCAGCTATGGTCATGATCTGCCTGGCCAGCCCAATTTGGGTATGTTGGTTGAGCGGATTATGAAACTGGTGCCCGATCTGCCGCGTCTGCGCCTCTCTTCGCTTGATGGCATAGAAGTCGACGACCGCCTATTCGACCTACTGACGGGTGAAAAACGGATCATGCCGCATGTTCATATCTCGCTGCAATCAGGCGATGATATGATCTTGAAACGCATGAAAAGACGCCATAATCGCGGTCAGGCAATCGATTTGGTTGCGCGGCTAAAAGCCAAGCGCTCTGACATTGCCATTGGTGCAGATTTGATTGCTGGCTTCCCCACAGAGGATGAGGCAATGCACCGCAATAACCTCAGCATTCTTGCCGCATGTGAGATTGTGCACGCGCATATCTTCCCCTTTTCTCCGCGCGATGGCACGCCGGCGGCACGTATGCCGCAATTGAACCGAGCGATTATCAAAGAGCGCGCCCGTGAAATGCGAGAGGCTGCAGCGGCGATACACCAGGAATGGCAGGCATCTTTGCTGGGCAGCAAAGCACAGATATTGGTCGAAAAGTCGGGCAATCAGGGCCATATTGAAAATTTTGCGAGGATACAGCTTAACGAACAAGCAAAGGCCGGTGATTTGCTGCCGATAGCCATTAGCCATATTGACAATGGCAAGCTGTTTGCGCAGCCAATCAGCGCACAACAATGATAGGGTGATTATGAGCGAAAAAGGCTGGCGCGAAAAACTGCTCGATGGGCTAAAGCGCACATCCGGACAGTTAACGGGCAATTTAAGCGGACTGGTCGGCGGTGGCCGGTTGGACGCCGATATGCTCGACAATATTGAAGACGCCCTGATCCTATCTGATCTTGGTCCCGAAACCGCGGCCTTAGTGCGTGAGAAGCTTGCCGAAGAGCGTTTTGAACGCGACACAAGTGAAGCCGACGTCCGCATGGTGGTAGAGCGCGAAATCGCAGCCATATTGGGTGATGTTGCCGAACCATTGGAAATCGATGCTTTTCCCCGGCCGCAAGTCATATTGGTGATCGGTGTTAATGGTTCTGGCAAAACGACAACTATCGCCAAATTGGCGCATCTCTATCAGGAACAAGATTATGCTGTCATGTTGGCAGCCGGTGATACTTTTCGTGCAGCAGCTATAGGCCAGCTAAAAATCTGGGGTGAACGTTTGGGCATTCCGGTTATCGCAGGCGCAGAAGGCGGCGACCCTGCCAGTATTGTTTTTGATGCTGTTAAGCAGGCTACAGAAATTGGCACAGATGTGTTGATTGTTGATACGGCTGGCCGCTTGCAAAATAAGCGTGAGCTTATGGATGAGTTGGCCAAGATCCGTAAGGTTCTGGGCCGCATAAACCCAGCTGCCCCGCATGACGTAGTGCTGGTATTGGATGCGACCAATGGCCAAAATGCGCTGTCACAGATTGAGGTGTTCAAGGAAATTGCCGGGGTTACCGGCCTCGTCATGACCAAGCTGGACGGAACGGCACGCGGCGGCGTTTTGGTTGCAGCGGCGAACAAGTATAAACTTCCCATTCATGCAATTGGTGTAGGCGAGCAAATGGATGATCTGCGATCATTCGACCCCGCCTTCTTGGCCAAGATACTTGCAGGAACCTATCAATGAGCAGCGATACCGGCACACATGAACAGGCCGATCTAGCGGAAAAAACGCAAAAGAAAACGCCGCCTGCATGGCTCTCTTTCGCTACAGACTTTGGCCCTTTATTGGTGTTTTTCATTGTTTATCAGTGGAATGCACCTGATGGCGAAGGTCAGACAGTCCAAACAATTCTGGCCATCACCTATAGCACGGGTGCTTTCATGGTCGCAGCGGTTGCTGCCCTTGCATTATCATTTTGGAAGGCTGGTCGTGTCTCACCCATGTTGATGTTATCGGTAATATTGATTGTGGGTTTTGGCGCCCTCACCCTGTATTTTCAGGATGAAAGGTTCATCCAGATCAAACCAACAATTATATATGGATTCTTTGCCGCCATTTTGTTCGGCGGATTGTTGCGCGGCAAAGCCGTATTGAAATATCTGCTTCATGCAGCATTTGAAGGGTTGAGCGACGAAGGCTGGTTAAAACTCTCCCGCAACTGGGCAATTTTTTTCGTCGTACTGGCCGTTTTGAATGAGGTGATGCGGGCCACCCTGTCTTTTGACACATGGTTGACGCTGAAAGTCTGGGGTATATCCGTCTTGTCTTTTCTGTTCACCTTCACCCAAATTCCCATGCTGCTTAAACATGGGTTTGCCGTTGAGATTGAAGACACAGATAATGCAAACAACGCCGATGCAGAGGCTGAGGCTTCGGACAAATCAGCGCCAACACAATAAAAAAGGCGGATCAATCGACCCGCCCTTTTCAGCTAGTTTGTGATTTTGTTATCAACCTTGATCAGCGCGGCCTACGCCTGCCCCATCAAGATTTTGTGCAACAAATTCCCAGTTAATGGCTTTGTCCATCACCGTATCGAGATAGTTTGGACGCGCATTCTGGTAATCCAGATAATAAGCATGTTCCCACACATCGAGGGTCAGCAAAGGTTTCATACCTTCATAGGCAACCGGTGTATCAGCATCATGCAAGGACGTGATTTCCAGCTTGTCACCGTTCAGCACCAACCAGCCCCAGCCAGAACCGAAATGGCCAGCAGCTTCCGCTTTAAATGCGTCTTTAAATCCATCAACCGAACCGAAATCTTTTTCAATACGATCAACCAATGAAGCAGGCATCGCAACATTTTCAGGGCTTAAACAATGCCAAAAGAATGTGTGGTTCCAGATTTGTGCGCTATTGTTAAACAGCCCCTGATTGCCAGATTCTTTAGCAGCAATAATGACTTCGGACAGTTTTTTGCCATCATGGTCAGTGCCTGCAATGGCATCATTGGTTTTGCCGACATAGGCATTATGGTGCTTGCCGTGGTGATAGTCGAATGTATTGGCCGACATCACATCGCCAAAAGCGGCTTTGTCAAAAGGAAGATCGGGAAGAACGAATGCCATGTTGCAACTCCTTGCGCTTAAAAAATATCAACCTCTAATATAGAGGCCATTGGCGATGCGCCAACCCTTTGGTGCAATAATGTTTTTTGTGACTGGTTATTGATCGATGCGCCATGGGGGATAACGACGGTCCTCTCCGCCGTGATATATGCAAATTCTGTGGCCAGAAGGGTCTCTCGTCCACGCTTCGCGCCATTTCCATGATTGGTCCTGTGCTGGACTTTCAAATAGCCATCCCTTTTGAACCAAGGCTTCAACGGCCGTATCCATATCGGGAAATTCAAAATAGAGCGCGGCACCAGACTGTACATTATCAGATTTGTGCAACGACAATGTTGAACCATTTGGCGTTTCCAAACGGGCATATCGCGGCGGGCTATCGACAATCAATTTTAACCCAAGCTCACGATAAAATGCCACAGACGCGGCATAATCAGCGCAATCAATGGTCACTTGATTGAATGAAGGCCCCTGCATCAACGCATCATTGCGAACACTAAAATGCCCCATTGGCCCGTTTTGCGCTACCAAGTCAGGCGCATCATGCAGCGCGAGACGAACATATCGCCGTGCATGGCCAATAGCGGATTGAACGCTTTCTCCGCGCCCCAAACCTATCGCAATGGCAGAAGATAAAGTGCAACCCGTGCCATGCATATGCGGAGTATCGATGCGATCATCTTGCCATATAATCTCTGGGCCATCAGCCGGGATCAATCGATCGATCAGCATAGTGCCCTCGCCATGACCGCCTTTTATCAATAAGTTACGGGCTTTTTTACAGACTATGTCTTTGCCACCTAAGGCGGACAGCTCCGGCAAATTGGGTGTGGTGACAAACGCCAAGCCGATCAATCGATCAAAAGCACCTATGGTTGCTTCATCAGCCAATATGGCGCCGCTTGTCGCAACCATCACTGGGTCAAAAACGACGGGGATATCAGGATAGTCTTGCAATATATCTGCCACACGATGCGCAATCTCTGCGCTACCCAACATGCCGATTTTGATGGCATCTGCGCCAAAATCTTGCAGCACCGCAGTTATTTGCGCTGCAACCATATCGGGTGACATCACTTCTACCGCGCTGACACCTTGCGAATTTTGCGCTGTGACCGCAGTAATAGCAGTCATAGCATAAGCGCCCATCATGGTTATGGTCTTGATGTCAGCCTGTATGCCAGCCCCGCCGCCGCTATCCGATCCAGCTATGCTTAAAATACGCGTCGTCATGCGTAATATTTGCGTACAGTCGATGCCGGAAATTTGGCGAGCAATTCCGCACTACGCACTGGCCTAGGCATCAAACCGCCCCCGCAATTTGGGCATATGGATTTTAGGTGATTGTCGTTGCAATCCTCGCAAAAGCTACATTCAAACGAGCATATAAATGCCCCGGACGCATCAGCAGGCAAATCCCGCCCACAGCGTTCACAATCCGGGCGCATTTCCAGCATCAGGTTGCAGCTTTTTCAATCGCTATGCAGATATGATCGACCATCTGCTCCACAAGTTTGGCATCATCACCTTCAGCCATAACGCGGATAACAGGTTCAGTGCCGGATGGGCGGATAACCAGCCTACCGCTTGCCGCAAGCTGATCTTCGGCATAGGCAATTGCCGCTTGCACATCCGCATTCTCAAGCGGCTTACCGCCAGCAAACCGAACATTTTTCAGCAATTGCGGCACAGGTTCGAAACGGTGCAGCAATTCGCTAGCCACCTGACCTGATTGCACCAATTCTGCCAAGACTTGCAGTGCCGCCGCAGTGCCATCACCGGTTGTGCCATGATCGAGCAAGATCATATGACCCGATTGCTCACCACCGATATTGTATCCGCCCTTGCGCATTTCTTCGAGTACATAGCGGTCCCCTACCTTCGCCCGTTTAAGGCGCAGGCCCTGTTCCAGCAAATGCCGCTCCAGCCCCAGATTGGACATGACAGTGGCAACAACCGTGCTGCCCTTCAACCTGCCATCACGCGCCCAACCACTGGCTATGAGCGCCATAATCTGGTCACCATCGACCTGATGGCCCTTTTCATCGACAACGATCAAACGGTCTGCATCACCATCAAGCGCAATGCCTATATCCGCGCCTTCATCGACGACACGCTTTTGTAAGGCGGCGATATCTGTCGAGCCGACTTTGTCATTGATATTTTTACCATTGGGTTCAACGCCAATTGCGATGACTTTGGCGCCCAATTCCCAAAAGGCAGATGGCGCCACCTGATAGGCCGCACCATTGGCGCAATCGACAACGATGTTTAGCCCATCAAGCCGTACATGATCTGGCAGCGACTTTTTAACCGCATGGATATAACGGCCCCGCGCATCATCAATCCGCCGCGCACGGCCAATATCTTCTGCATCGGCTAGTTCCGGCTCTTCGCCCATTAACCGTTCAATATTGGTCTCATCTTCATCAGACAATTTATAGCCATCCGGCCCGAACAATTTGATGCCATTATCCTGATAAGGGTTATGGCTAGCGGAGATCATAACACCCAGATCGGCCCGCATCTCACGCGCCAGCAAAGCAACGGCAGGTGTTGGCATCGGCCCCACCAGAATGACATCCATGCCGACACTGGTAAAGCCAGCGACCAGAGCATTTTCCATCATATAGCCGGAAAGACGGGTATCTTTGCCGATAATAACGCGGTGTTTATGTGTGCCGCGCAGAAAGTGTTTTCCTGCTGCCTGACCGATCTTCATCGCGGTCATGGCGGTCATCACACCTTGGTTTGTGCGGCCTCTAATACCGTCTGTGCCAAAAAAATTCCTGCTCACACATGCACTCCAATGCAGAATAGGGTGGTTAAAGCAGCCCAAAGCGCCGCCTTTGCAATTGTTCATTGCGACATAACCGCCTTATCCCTAACGATAAAGGGTGAATGATAACTAACCCTCGGATAGATATGACCGCCACTCCTCTCGACATGCTCACAAATGGCATTGATGCCCTTAATGCTACAGTGTTTAGCCGCATCCCGTTTTTTGGCAGTGAGATACCTTGGATCGTCCTGTGGCTGGCTATTCCGATGCTGGTTTTCACTATCTATTTTGGCTTTATCAACCTGCGGGCCGTGCCGTTATCGGTTAAAATTCTGCGCGGAAGATTTGATCAACCCGATGCGCCGGGCGCAATCTCACAATTTTCCGCACTGACTACCGCATTGTCGGGCACAGTTGGCCTTGGTAATATTGCTGGCGTGGCCATCGCCATTGCCACGGGTGGTCCTGGCGCAGCATTTTGGATGTTCATCATAGGTTTTTTCGCCATGACGCTGAAATGTGTCGAAGTCACTATGGGCGTCAAATTTCGTGAAATTGATGCCGATGGTTCTGTACGCGGCGGGCCTATGTACAGTTTAAAGAATGGCTTTGCCTTGCGCGGCCTGCCCAAATTGGGCTTTGCATTGGGCGCATTTTACGCAGTGATGGCGTTTATTGGCGCAATCCCGCTAGTGCAGGTCAATCAAAGCCTTGCCACCTTATCAGAGGTCACTGGCATCGCCTCGGCAGCAGCAGATGGCGGACCTAACAGTTTTGCGATTGGCTATGGACTGGTGATGGCGTTCTTTGTCGGGCTGGTCGTGGTTGGCGGCGTTACTTGGCTGGGCCGTGTCACATCCTTGCTGGTGCCGCTTATGGCCGGTGTCTATCTGTTCGGCGTATTGGTCATCATCATCACCAATATTGCGCAATTGCCAGAGGCTTTGGGCCTTATCATCAGCGACGCCTTCTCCGGTGATGCTGTCGCAGGTGGCATCATAGGTACTTTCATCATCGGCATGCAACGCGCTGTCTATTCATCAGAGGCAGGGGTTGGCTCTGCGGTCATTGCACATAGTCAGGCCAAAACCCATGAACCCGCATCCGAAGGCTTGGTCGCGCTGTTGGAGCCATTTGTTGATACCGTAATCGTGTGTTCATTGGGTGCAATTGCCATTGTTCTGGCTGGTACATGGACAGGCGACAATCAAGATATTCGCATCACTGCCGCAGCCTTTGCGCAGATTTCCGACTGGTTCCCATGGCTGTTGACGATCGCGGTGATGCTGTTTGCACATAGCACGCTGTGCGCATGGGGCTTTTATGCTCTGCAAGCATCACAATATCTTTTCGGCAAAAGCCCCGCACGTGACCTCAGCTTCAAACTGCTGTATATATTCATATTACCTATTGGCGCATTGCTAAAGATAGAGGCGGTGGTTGCTTTGGTGGACAGTGCTTTCTTCCTGATGGCCCTGCCCAATGTGCTGATCCTCTATCTATTTGCGCCAGAACTAAAACGTGACATTGACAGCTTTATACAGCGGGCCAAAGCGCAGCAAATCGAAACCGGGAGAGACGGCAATGCATAGCAGAACATTGGGGCCAGAGCTGGAAGTATCCGCATTGGGGCTTGGCTGTATGCCCATGGCAGGCATTGGCAATGGCATGTATGGTCAGGCCAGCATCTCGGAATCACTAGCAACGATTGACCGCGCCATCGAACTGGGCGTTACCTTTTTCGACAGTGCAGAAGTTTATGGCCCGTATCGTAATGAGGAACTGCTTGGCCGCGCTATCTCGGGCAAACGCCAAGGGCTGGTCATTGCAACCAAATTCGGTTTCCAATTTGACACAGAGGGTTTCAGGGGCTTGGACTCAACCCCCGCCAATGTTCGCCGTGCTTGCGAAGGTTCGTTGCAAAGGCTGGGCATTGATGAAATTGACCTATTTTATCAGCACCGGGTTGACCCTGATGTGCCGATTGAAGACACGGTGGGCGAGATGGGCCGATTGGTCGAAGAGGGCAAAGTGCGCTTTCTGGGCCTTTCAGAGGCTGGCGTAGAGACCATAAAGCGTGCGGCGGCAACCCATCCCATTGCTGCATTGCAATCAGAATATTCATTATGGGAGCGCGAGGTGGAAACCGAGATACTGCCGCTTTGCCAAGAACTTGATATCGGTTTCGTTCCCTATAGCCCCTTGGGACGTGGTTTTTTGACCGGTCAGATAAAGTCGTTGGAAGATCTGCCTGAAGATGATTATCGCCGCCGCGATCCCCGCTATGGCGAAGAAAACTTCGCGCAAAACATGCAATTGGTCGATGTGGTCAAGCAAGTTGCTGCGCGTCATGATCGTTCGGCGGCGCAGGTTGCTTTGGCATGGTTGATGGCGCAAAGTGAAATGATTGTTCCCATTCCGGGCAGCAAGCGCCGCGCGACACTGGAGGACAGCATGGCCAGTGCCGATCTGGTGCTCACCAGCGAAGACCTGACCGAGCTTGATGCAGCCGCGCCAGTGGGCGGTACAGCTGGCCCGCGCTATGGTGAGGCTATGATGAAAATGGTTCGCCGCTAAAGCTTTATATCCAAGCCAGTTTAGGGCGCACCGACACCCCATAAATTGGTCCATGGCGGCACCATGGCATAGCCCAGGCCGTGATGCGCCCAACTGGCAATCATCCAAAAGGCAATACCTACCAGCAATATGCCTGATCCAGGCGTCACCAACCCTTTGCCAAAGGGCACGAAACTGGTCTTGCTTTGCCAATGTTGCCAACTGCCATCCATCTCGCGCTCCTTGCGCTTATCTTGACCCAATGAACCCAATATCGCGAGTATGACAATGCTGCCCATCAGCCAGATATTGGCCATTGTCGGTTTAACCAAAATATGTGCGCTGCCCCAAATGGCAAAAGACCACATCATCGGATGACGCGTAATTTTGAATACGCCATGCGGCTCTTTTAGAGCAAGGTCACGCGCATTTGGCATTGGCAAGGCAGGGTTTTTAAGCTGCGAACCAATGAAGAGTACGCTAGCGAAAAACATCAAAAAGGCACATACCACAGATGCCCAATAAGGCGCATCCCATAAAGGGGCTTCTGCGGGAACACCGCGATAGCCATAAACCGCCAGACCCAATGTCGCCAAAGAGATAAGCGAATAGGCAATCTGATAGCCGATATTGCCTAAGATGGTGATCAACTGACTGCGCAGCATGTGCGACATGACCAGATGCGTAATTACAAAAGCTAATGCCCCTGCAACCAACATAGTGGCTTCATTCATAATATCCTCCCCATCTATCTTTTATGGGGAGGAGGTTAGGATTATTCATAGGCTTTTGGCAAGCTGCCTTCTTGCGGCGTGCGATAACGATCACGCAGGCGTTGTTGGCGATTGTCGAGTGACTGACGGACGCCATCGATAAACACCGCGCTTGGTGCGCTGGAAAGCTCTAACGGGTCAGCATCCCAAATTACCACATCACCTACACGGCCTGGCTTTAGCGAACCAGCAATAGCGCCCAAGCCCATAGCCTCTGCAGGGCCGGAGGTGATGGCCGCAAAAGCCTCATCCCAACTCAAGCCTGCTGCACCGGGTATTTTGTTCAGTGCTACCAAATTGCCTGCATATTGCGGTGCATAGCGCAATTGGTGGGCGTCACGGTCATTGACCATGCCAATCGAAACATTAACGCCTGCATTCTTCATACGGCCGATATTGGATTGTGTGGCGGCCAATTTCTCAAAAGATTCAGGCAGATCATTCAGCGCAGAGGCAATCACTGGAACGTTTGCCGCAGCAATTTGCGGCGCGACACGCCAGCCTTCACTTGCACCAGCCAAGACCAATTTCAGCGCCGGAAAATCAGCTCGCAATTTCAATATCTCCAAAATATCCGAAGCGCGTTCGACATGCACCAGCAAGCGCGTGCGTCCTGCCAGCACATCTGCCAATGCCTTGGCATCAACCGCAGTCAACATATCGGATTCAAAGCTATTCGGTGCGCGGGTATAGCGCTTTGCTTCGGCAAACATGGTGCGCAGCAATAGATGCGCAGCGGCACGGCTGCCACCAGCGCGTGCGGCACCGCCCTCACCCATTTCAACATATTGAAAGACATTGCTGCGCGTTACCGCGTCATAATCCGCGCCCAGATCAATCATCGCGCCTTTGCCAGCGAAAATAGTATCACTGGCCGATGGCACGACAAGCGCACGGGTCAAACCGGCGGCGCGATTAACCGCTATCGGTACAGCTTCCGGATTAATGGCGGGCACGACATCAATAGCTGCGGAAAAACTGGACTCCCCGCCACTGGCATCATTGGTCTGACGCACAGCGTTAATCTCAATCAATCCCAACCGGCTGAAACCTGCGAATAATCCGGGCGTAACCCATTTGCCTGTAGCATCCACCCGCGTCGCATCAGCAGGCACCGGCACATTGGCGCCAGCGGCAACGATCTTGCCATCACGAATGACAACAGTACCGCCATCAATCGGCGCACTGCCATCGCCAATGACCACTTTACCGCCTGTAATAGCAACGGTTTGTGCTGCAACAGGTGCGGCTATGCTGGCGGCCAGCGCCAATGCGAGTGAGGTTATAATCCGCTTCATTTCGTGTCTCCCTCACCAGGTTGGCCTAGTTCAAAATCGCTTACTGGTCGTCTATTGGGGTCAAGCGCATCGTAAAGCATCGCGCCATCAATCCACACTTTCTCTGGCCGCGAATAGACCGATAACGGGTTGCCATTCCAAAGCACGATATCCGCCATCTTTTTCGGCTTTAGACTGCCTGTGCGTTCCCCTATGCCCATGGCTTTGGCGGGGTTGAAGGTTATCCAGCTAATTGCAGTGGCATCGCTAATCTCTAACCCCATGCGGCGGCCATCGGCCAATGCCTTTGCGGCTTCTTGATTGAGCCGCTGTATCTGATCCTGATCATCACTATGCACGATGGCGCAAGCGCCAGCCTGATGCACGAGCGGCACATTTTCAGGAATGCCATCATAGGCTTCAAGTTTAAATCCCCACCAATCTGCCCACATGGCAGAACAGATATTATTGGCCTTCAGCAAATCGCCAATCTTGTAGCTTTCCACAGCATGGTGGAAGGTTGAAACAGTATAGCCAAATTCTTTGGCCATATCGATCACCTGCGCCATTTCATCCGCGCGGTAGCAGTGATTATGAATTTTAATCTCGCCTTCCAGCGCCAATTTCAGCGTGTCCATACCAATGTCACGCGCGGGCGGTGTCCCGCCCTTTTGCTGATAATCATCCCATTTGCGTTTATACTCAACAGCGCGCGCCCATGTCTGGCGATTAAGCGCCAAATTGCCCATCCGGCTGCCTGGCTTTTGGCGGCGACTACCATAAACCCGCTTTGGGTTCTCTCCGCACGCCATTTTCAATCCATAAGGTGCGCCGGGAAATTTCATTCCCTGTACGGTACGTGCTGGAATGTTTTTCAATGTGACCGACCGTCCGCCAAACAAATTGGCTGATCCCGGCAAAATTTGCAGGCTGGTAATACCGCCATTGGCCATGGCGCGGCTAAAACCCGGATCCTGCGGCCAGACACCATGCTCCGCCCAAACATCAGCGGTAACTGGCCCCGTCACTTCATTGCCATCAGCAACAGCATCCACACTGGGTGAAGGATAATTGCCCAAATGGGAATGGATATCGATAATGCCGGGCGTCACATATTTGCCGCCGCCATCAATAATCACTGCGCCTTTTGGAATAGCGGTATCTGCACCGCCAATGCCGACAACCAAACCATCAGCAAAGGTCACAACGCCATTATCAATCCGTCCACCTTCGCCATCAAAAATGGTGACATTTGTAATCGCAGTAGGCCGGCCGCCATAGCGCCGATACGTAGAAGGGAATGGGTTTTTGTTAAAGCTGACACGTTCGATTTTGTCGCCTTTACCGTCCTTATCGCTATCTTTGTCACGAGAGGATGATTGCGGTCCCTCGGCCAAAGCAGGTGATAGCCCGCCCAATATAAGCCCGGCACCTACAAGCCCTGAGATAAAGATATTTGGACTGCCCTTGGGTTTGCGCATATCGCTTGCCTTTCCATTCTGATTCTAAAGGAAAGTGTCGCACAAGATATGCAAGGCGACAAGCTAAGCGATCACAAAAAACCGTATATTTTTATTTACATATATGCAGAGCACAAAAAAGGGCGCCACACAGGACGCCCTTTTCTAAAGATTATATAGCCTTATTATTCAGCAGGACGTGTCGCTGGGCGAACGCCAGCAGCGTCTGGTGACCCGACTTCGGAACCGCCAAATATATCCTCAAGCTCTTCTGCATCATCTTTCAAAGTATCCAAATGCATCAGTTTTTTGATAAGCGGTGAAATCACCAATACGGCGACGCCAATGCCAACTGCATACATGCCAACGGTGGAATACACATCGATGACAACTTGCTTGCCCGCTTCTTCGCCCACACCCTCTGCGCCGGTTGCTGCGGCGATTAGACCAGCAGCAAAATTGCCGGTTGCGGATGCAAAAAACCATGTGCC
This sequence comes from uncultured Sphingomonadaceae bacterium, assembly GCA_947503245.1. GTDB lineage: Bacteria > Pseudomonadota > Alphaproteobacteria > Sphingomonadales > Sphingomonadaceae > Alterisphingorhabdus. The sequence goes on along the minus strand of CANNCV010000001.1, from coordinate 1,663,867 downwards.
CATAATCAACGATGCCATATGTGCAGGAGCAAGCCGGTTCATCGCCGATAGGCCAACTGGAGACAGGCAAAGCTCACCTGTTGTATGAAGCAAATAGATCAGGAAGATGAAAATAACTGGTGTAGCATTTTCAAGGCCAACTGCTTTAGCGCCCCAGACCAAGACCAGAAAACCCAGACCAACCTGTATAACACCAAGGCCAAATTTAAATGGCGCTGACGGCTCCAAACCCTTTTGGCCCAGATATTGCCAAGTTATGGCGAAGATTGGTGCCAAAAGGATAATATAGATTGCGTTGATTGACTGGAATGTCGAAGCGGGAACACCCGCTCTGTCAACATGACGGTCGGTGAACAGATTGAGTGAAGAGCCAGCCTGCTCAAACAATGCCCAAAATACAATTGATGTTAGGATCAAGAACATTGCCGCAAAAATACGGTCACGCTCTTCCGGCGCCAATTTGGTGACAGCTGTAAATAGCACATAAAGAACCAACGCGCCGCCAAAGCCGCCCAAGAAATAGCCTACAACATCTTGAAACTGAATAGCAGCCCAGCACAGGCCGACCATTACAATACCAATACCGTACATTGTCCATTCGGTATTTTTTGCGAGCGGCTTGGGTGGTTCGCCGCGACCCAGCAGCAAAGGCTTGCCCCACATAAAGACCAACAAGCCAGCCAACATGCCGATACCCGCAAGGCCAAAGCCATAGCCCCATCCATAGGTTTCGCCAATATAACCGCAGAGCAATGAGCCGATAGCGGCACCCAAATTTATGCCCATATAGAAAATTGTATATGCTGAATCTCGGCGGATATCAGTGCGTGGATAGAGTTGTCCGACGATCACCGAGATATTGGCTTTCAGAAAGCCTGAACCGACGATGATGAGCGCTAACGCTAGCCAGAAGACATAGATAACCGGATTATCGACATTGCCGACCTGCGGTTCGCCTTCAAAGGCCATGAAGAAGTGCCCTAATGTGAGTAACACAGCACCAAACAGGACCGCTTTGCGCTGACCAAGATATTTGTCTGCCAAGTAACCGCCCAAAACCGGCGTAATATATACCAGCGCAGTGTAAGCGCCATAAATTACACCTGCTTTGGAATCAGAATAAAGCCAATGCTTGGTCAAATAGAAAATTAGCAGCGCGCGCATTCCATAATAGGAAAAGCGCTCCCACATTTCGGCAAAGAACAGAACGAACAATCCCTTCGGATGGCCCAGAAATGTACCGGCGGAATCGCCATGTTGTAGTGTTGAGGCCAAAGCCTATCTCCCCGAGTTCATGTACCGCTTAGCGGCTTATCCAAAATTCCCTGCACACCCTAAACAAAAATACCATGCTGTGAAGGTGCTTCATGCCATTATGCCCAATTACAGCGATTTTGAAACGGCAAATCGTATCAGTTGATACCTTTTTGTCGTTTCATTTGGGCTGATCCGTCTCACAATCTTCACTTACACACCTACGGGCCATTGCAATTGCCGCTTGGCTTTTCGATATGTTGGCCATGACATATGAGCATATCCTGAATGATCTCGCCTCGCCTGCCCGCTATATTGCGTCGCGCCGCTCCTGCCGCCCACGCGATATGGTTGCACCGGGGCCTGACAAAAGCACTATTGCAACCATTGTTACCGATGCGCTGCGATCGCCTGATCACGGCAAATTGGCACCATGGCGGGTTGTCCATATCCGCAAAGAGCAAAGGGATGAGCTATCCAGTATATTGCAATCTGCCTATCATGCTGAAAAGCCTGATGCAGGCCGATTGGAGTTAGAAGCCATGGATTTGTTTGCCCATCACGCACCGGAATTGTTGGTGGTGCTGTACAGTCCGCGCGAAAGCAGCAAAATACCGGCATGGGAACAGCAGTTGAGCGTAGGTGCCTTTACCATGAACCTGCTTCATGCAGCCCATGTTCGCGGGTTTGTCGGGGGATGGATTACTGGATGGCCAGCCTATAATGATGATGTGCGCGATCAATTTGGATCAGCTGATGAGAGCATCGCCGGGTTTCTCTATCTTGGAACTCCCTCCAAAGCTTTGGAAGAACGGCCAAGACCTGAGCTCAGTAAGGTCTTAAGTGATTGGACGATAAAGACGTAAGCAGATTATCGCCAATATTGTAAATTGCCATCGGCAGAGTGATCACCCTTGACCTGCCCCGCTGTATTATGGCACTACGCCACCTTATGAAAGATACTCGACCAGTTTATGTGAAACTGCGCGATATTATCGCTGCGGCTATTCTTGACGGCACTTATGGCGAAGGCGACATCTTGCCTTCTGTACGCGCCTTGGCCGCGCGTGAAGGTGCCAACCCCTTAACAGTAGCAAAGGCCTATCAAGGTTTTCAGACTGACGGTTTGATCGAGGTGCAGCGCGGCGTAGGTATGTTCGTTGCAAAGGGTGCGCTTACCAAATTGCGCGATCATGAGCGTCAGGATTTCGTGAACAATATTTGGCCACCAGTGCGCGCACAAATGGAGCGACTGGGCATTAAGCCGCAGGAATTGCTGGCTATGGAGCAACGAGCAAAGGTTGAGACTGCAAGCGACTAACCAACTGCTCGGTCAGCATCAGGCTGCATCTTTGTTATCCGCAAATTCCTTGCTGGCGGTATTGTAACGCGTTCTGTACAGATCATTATCAGGCGCAATGATGACCGCTTTTTCATAGAGGTCCAGTGCATCTTCCCTGCGCCCATCTATCGCCCATAATGTTTCCCCATAGGTGAAAGACACTGCCGCATTCATGGGCAATATAGTATAGGCCTTATGCGCAGTCCTGCGCGCGCCATCACCATTTCCTGAGCGTAATTGTGCAATGGCCAAATCCGCGAGCAGCAAAGGCGTATTATCTCCGCGCCGTGCACGCACTTCCTGAAGCGCTTCGCGGGCCAAATCAGCATTGCCTGCATCGAGATATGCCAGCCCCAGCATATGCTTGGCTTGAAGATTGTGCGGATTGGCAGCAAGGTAGCGCCGCAATAATGCTTGCATCTGTTCTCCGCGTCCCAATTGGGCCAGCATGTCATGCATTCTTACCATGACATCAAAAGAGAAGCGCGCAGATGATGCTTTTTCAAAATATGTCAGTGCCTTGGCATAATTGCGGCGCACAACCTCCACATCACCTGCCAGCAGATTGCTGTCGACATAATCGGGATATTGCACTTGCAACCGGCGCGCCTGCGCAAACGCCTGATCTGCGCGTCCATCATTGAGCAGCCGCCTGATATAGCGAATGCGGTGCTTCACATTGCCGGGTTCTTTGTTGATTAACAGGTTCAGATTATTGGTGTTTTCCGGTTCTGCCAAAAGTCGGAAGAATATATTCGGTGATGCTGATGCGGTGTTGATATGGTCGGTGGCGCCTTCAATATCGCCTTCCAACTGCAAGGCCAGAGCCATGATCGCAGAGGCATAGCCAGTCGAGACTGAAGAGAAGCGTCCATCATTATAATCACTTTTCAGCTCTTCCAATTCGCCGCCCATAAGCTTGATCCGCATCAAAAGCTGTTGCGCTGATGGGTTATGCGGTTGTTTCAGCAAAACATCTTCGCAATATTCGTCGGCTTGCATTGCGTTTTGCGCTTGCAATTCCAATGCGCAGAGCAACAATTTTGGAGCTACCTGGTCATCCAGCCGGCCCTGTATTCTCTGCATGAGGCTACGCGCCAGATCAAACTGCCCTGCGCGCGCGGCAAGAACAGCCTGTAGATAATATCCATAGGTATTATTGGGTTCGAGGCTAAGTACTCTGCGGCTGGCTGCCAGCATGTCACGATACCGCCCGGCATCACCCAATGTCTGTGCATAAGCAATCAATGTCGGGATATGATCCGGATCAATCTCCAGCGCGCGTTCAAACCAGGGCAGCGCAAAGGTCAACCCAAATTGTCGCCGTGACAATTCTCCGCGATACAGCAGTGCGTCGATATTCTGATTATCCAGTTCGACGGCAAAATCTACGGCCTCAATGGCACCTTTTTCATCTCCACCAAGAAAGCGGAAGCGGCCAATGGATACCCATAGATCAGCGTTGCGATCATTGGCTTTAATCGCAGCATCATAGGCAGAGCGGGCCGCATCGCGCTCTTCCAGCTCCAGCAAAGCCTCAGCCAAAATCCGCTGCGCATAACCGACATGCTCAGCTGCAACAGTGCCAGAAGTAATAACCTCTTTGGTCCGCTCATATTTATCCTGCATCAAAAGCGCATGGCCCATTAAATGGCGCAACTGTGCATCTTCCACGCCTAACTCACGTGCGCGTTTAATCTCAGCTTCTGCTGCAATAGGGTCTTTCAGTTTTAAATAAATCTGCCCCTGCAAGATGCGTGCGGCCTTCCATTCAGGGTCTTTTGCCAATGCATTGAGCATTTCAATCCGTGCTGCACGGTAATTATTCTCAGCAATATAATCATTAGCGCGCGCGAAAGAGGCTTTGGCATCGCTATTATCCTGCCCAATCACTGGCACAGCCAATGTCAGACATAGGAGTGCCAGCACACAATATTGTGCGACCTTTGCCCAATAGGAAGAGGAAGAAAGAGTTGCCATCTTAGTCTGTTATTGCTTTTCCGCTGCTGGCTGCATGGAATATTGTTTCAACAGGTCATAAAGTGTTGGCCGGCTGACACCCAATATTTTTGCCGCAGTTGAAATATTGCCCTCACTGCGCGCCAAAGCACGCCGGATGACCTTGCGATCGGTGTGCTCACGGGCAACCTTGATGTTCAAAACATCATCATCCTCGCTATCATCGTCCAATGGCAGGTCGAGATCATCAGCATGTACCGTTTTCCCTTCGGCCATGATAACAGCCCGTTTGATCCGGTTTTCCAGCTCTCGCACATTGCCTGGCCATTTCCATTCGTCAATCCGCTTTAATGCATCAGGCGCGAACCCCTTCACGGCCGGGTTAAACTCGGTTGAAAAGCTGTTCAGGAAATGTTTGGCAAGCAGGATAGGGTCACCTGAACGGTCCGCAAGTTCGGGAATAGTGATGACAATTTCTGCCAAACGATAATAGAGATCCTCGCGAAAAGTTCCCTCACGCTGCATAGAATCGAGATCCTGATGGGTTGCGCAGACAATGCGCGTATCAACGGCAATGGTTTTGCGCCCGCCAATACGCTCAATGACCCGCTCTTGTAGGAAACGCAGTAGCTTGACCTGTAAGGGCAAGGGAATGTCGCCCACCTCATCAAGAAACAAAGTGCCACCATGCGCCTGTTCGATTTTGCCCTCTGTCGTCTTTACTGCGCCGGTAAAGGCTCCTTTTTCATGTCCGAAAAGTTCGGACTCAAGCAAGTTTTCCGGAATGGCAGCGCAGTTAATGGCGACAAATGCACCGCCGCGACGTTCCGAATTGTCATGCACGCCATGTGCCAGCAATTCCTTACCCGTACCACTGGCCCCCAATAGCAAAACGGATGCCGTTGTAGGTGCGACCCGTTCTATTGTTCGCGCGACTTTCAGCATCTCTGGTGCAGCCGTAATGATACGCCCCAAAACGCGATTTCCGCTGCCAATATCGTTGGCCAGTCTGGCATTTTCCGCTTCAATCGCATGCAGTTGAAAAGCCCGTTCTACGATCAAGCCAAGGCGATCAATATCAACGGGCTTTTGGTAAAAATCATAAGCGCCCATTGCAATTGCATCGAGTGCGCTTTGATGCGCGCCGTGCCCTGATGCGATAATCACCTTGGTATCGGGCTTGAGTGACATAATTTCTGATAATGTAGCGAAACCTTCACTGCTGCCATCAGGATCCGGCGGCAGTCCAAGGTCAAGCGTTACGACATCCGGAGATTCCGAACGCAATAATGCAAGCGCTTCCTTGCGATCATGGGCCTGAAAGACTTCATAGTCATCATAAGCCCATTTCAGCTGCTTTTGCAGACCTTTATCATCTTCAACGATGAGAAGCTTGCGTGTTTCAGTGGTCATCTCATGCTTTCTCTAATGCTTCATTTTGATAGTCATTCATCGGCTGATATTGGTCTTCTGGCGCTAGCGGCAGGGAGATTATCATACGTGTGCCAACATCCTCGCGGCTTTCGACCTCCAGCATCCCGCCCATCGCCATAACCAACGCTTTCGCTTCAAATGCGCCGATGCCGAAGCCGCCATCTTTTTGTGAAGAAAAAGGTTTAAATAATTTGTTACGCACGAACTCTGCGCTCATGCCAGTGCCTTGATCGGCGACCTCCAAATATCCTTTATCACCCTTGCTATACCATTGCAGAATAACGGCATCAGCATCACTCTTGCTTGCATCAATGGCGTTTTGCAGCAAATGCAGCAGCACTTGCTCCAGACTTACTGCATCGCCCATTACCGTCAGATTATCCGCGCCTATAATATTGATCGGATGAGTTGGTGTCTTTTGCGCGGCAACATTGGTGACAAGTTTGGAAACGTCTATAGGTGCCACATTACTGGCCGCCCCTTGTCTGTAATTTGAAAGCCGCGACAACGTTTCATTCAGCTTATCCACTGCGCCTTGCAGTGTTTCCAGCATATCAGCGCGAAATGCTGGCTTTTCGATATGCTTTTGCGCATTGCGTGACATCACGGATAATTGGCTGACCGTATTTTTGATATCGTGCATCACAAAGGCAAAGCGGCGATTGAAATCCTCAAATTGCTGTGCCTCAGCCAAAGCACTTTGTCCGCGCTCCTCGGCCAGATAACTCGCCGCCTGTCGCCCGGCAACACGCAGCATGTCCAAGTCTTCCCAGTCCAGCGAACGATTAATTGTCGGGCGACCCAGCACGAGCAGACCGACCAGCTGTGCATAATGGACAAGCGGCACGACGATCCACGCACGGCTCTCTTCAACCAGCCAAGGCGGAATATTATCTGCAACTTGTTTGTCGCTTGCGACCGCTTCACGCAAACTATCAAGCTCTGCAATATAGCCGCTATCCTGGAAAAACCTGACCGCATCATTATCTATCGCAATGGCCGGAACATCTGCTGCGGGCCAATTCCACCTCTCTTGTAAAGACAGATGACCGCCACTCTCTGGCGTTAGCAACAGCCCTGACTTGCTATCGGCAATATCGGCAACAGCTTTAACAACTCTGCTATGAAAGGAAATATCTTCGCCTTCATGTTGTCCAATTGTGTCAGCAAAGCGTATCCATTCTGCGCGATAATCATAGCGATGCTGGAAAAAATGCTTGGCAATCTTGACCTTGAACCATGCACGAAAACTGTTTGAAGGCAGCAATACTAATGCCGCCAAAGACGTGCCGAATATAAAACTGACCTGTGTAAGCTGGGCATATTCACCAGCGAAGAAAGACAATATCTGAACGGCCATGACCATGACGACCAGATAGAATCCAATGGCGACTAAGGAGAATGAGTGGAAAGCTATGCTGCGTGACAATTGCACTTTCAGTTCGCCATGACTGCGTACGGCCAAAGCGAAAAGCGGTGTCAAAAATATCGCAATAACGCCCCGCATCGCCAGTAATTCATATGAAGGTGCGTTGGAGAGATAGGTAATTGTATAGAGGTTAAGGTCGAAGAACCACAAAACGGCCAAACCCGACATAGGCAATCTTATCGCCATTCGCGCTTGCGGGGATGCTACGCTGTAAAGATTATGCACCAGCACCAATGCGCCAACCGCAAAAATCATGCGCAAAATGGTCGATGTGAAAAACAGAAAAGAATATTGAGCAGCCAAAGAGGCCATATTCACCGCAATTGCGTCCACAAAAACCTGCAGCAGCAAGATGGCGCTCATGACAAGATATAAGATGCTAACCGTAGGCGGCTGCTCATGACTTTCGTCCGAACGCAGCAATATATACATAAATAGCAGCAAAGCGCCGTTGCGCACTGTTTCCATAAAATAGGCCAGCAGGCTAAGCGGCCCTTCCCATGAACAGGTCAACGCCCAAGCCGATGTCAGCACTAGGGCGAGAATCATGGCCTTATGCGTTGGTTGCCGCAGATAGGCTTTTTGCAACATCCAGATGGCAAGAGCACCATTTAATGCAGCAGCCAGCAAATGCCCAAAAGTACCAATAAAGGGGAAGAAATCGGCCATTATTTAGCGGGCACCATCTGCCCAAAGCACGACCCGCAATGTCTGCAACAATATCAATATATCCAGAAACGGAGTATAGTTTTTGGCATAATAAAGATCATATTCCAGCTTCTGCCGGGCATCATCAATCGACGCGCCATAGGGATAGTTGATCTGTGCCCAGCCAGTAATCCCTGGCTTCACGACATGCCGCTCATTATAATAGCGTATCTGTGTTTGCAGTTCAGAGATAAATTGCGGGCGCTCAGGCCGAGGACCAACAAAGCTCATTTCGCCCTTTAGCACGCTCCAGGCTTGCGGCAGTTCGTCAATGCGGGTTTTGCGGATAAATCGCCCTATTCGCGTAATGCGTGGGTCATTGGCCTGCGCCCAAACGGCTTTGCCATCGCCCTCAGCATCTGTGCGCATAGAGCGCAATTTTGTAATGTAAAATGGCTGGCCATAAAGGCCCGTACGCTCTTGCCGGAAAAAGGCCGGACCCTTGCTGTCCAATTTCACAAGCAGAGCAAATAATGCCACCACTGGACCGAAAAGTATCAGCAAAATAACACTGGCCGTCACATCGAAAACCCGCTTCGCAATGCTGGAAAGCCAGCGGCCAGAGGAGAAACCGTCAGAGAAAATCAGCCAGCTTGGGTCAACTGAGTCGAGATCGATGCGGCCAGTTTCCCGCTCAAAAAAGCTCGATAAGTCATTAACATGTACGCCCAGTGTTTTGATCCGTAACAAATCCTGTAAAGGAAGCGCATTGCGCCGTTCCTCAAGGGCCAACACCACTTCGCTGACATTCAGTTTTTCAACATAGCGGGCAAAATTCTTAATCGCCGAGCGCGCCAAGGCTTCTTCAATAACAGGCTCACCATTGCCCATATCGATAAAGCCCACCACGACGAAACCAGCATCACTCCGCTCACCAAGTTCCAAAATCCGCTGCGCGCGATTGCCCGCACCCAAAACCAATAGCCGCCGACGAAAAGCACCCATACCCAATATGCCGTTGAGCAATATTCTGTTGATCACCAGAGACACGATGGAAAAAATCATCGCGTACAACAATATGGAACGCCAAAGTGTGCTGCCCGGTATCAGGAAAAACATGAGCGACAACAATATGATGCCAAGCGAAATAGCCACCGCCAAACGCGCAATTGCAAAGCGCAGACGCAGCAAAGCATCCGTGCCATAAACCCCGACTGATATCATTGACACTTGCTGCAAAATTGCAAAGCTGAAAATCGGCACAGCGCGATCTGTAAAGTTGCCGCTATCAATCGCCAATTGTGATGTGCGCAATTGCCAACCCAATTCTGCGGCTAGGAATAGCAGCACAAAGTCAATTAGGCCGAGCAGCACAACGGCATGTGGAACATAGTGTTTGAACAATCGAAACATGTGTGTGGGCGCTCTCAATAATGGCTTCCCAGACGCCATAGACAAAACTGGTGAAGTGTCGGTTAATTTTACACACTATGCTTTTGCAAACTATTTTTGCACAATACAATGATCGTTACACTGCCAGTGCAATTACGATCGGGGTTTATTGGATGTTCCAAGAGGCAAAAGGTATTCTGGGCGCGGACTGTTCGTCTATGTGCAGCTTTTGTAAACTTTGTGGTTCAGCGCGTTGGCGGCAGTCATCCCTTATGCAGGAACGGCATCCTGTCCCGATTGGCGTCACCTTTTCCGGCTGAATATTACGCGTATAACCGGGCGTGAGTTGTTCAATAAAATCTGCCCGTACGCCCAGACCAATAACATGCTCCGCAGCCTGATCCGTCCTGCCCAGACCATAAACGGATTGGCCGCCAACGATCCGCGCCAAGGTTAGCCAGCGCGTGCCATCCTCTGTTTCCACCAATTGGCTACGAATATTGCCTGAAGCTGAAAAACCATAGTGAATCTGCCACAATGGACAGCTTCCTGTGCTTTGGGTCAATGCCGTGCCGCTGGCCCCGCTATAGCGTTTGGAGAATTGGCCGGCGCGATCAACCTTGATCATAAAGAATGGCAGGCCGCGCTGGCCCACACGCTGTAATGTTGTTAGCCGGTGCGCAACTTGCTCAAAACTCGCGCCAAAGCGGCGTTGCAAAACAACAATATTATACCCTGTCTGGTCGCAAGCGCGCAAAAAGCGTCCATATGGCATAACAATGGCAGCGGCAAAATAGCTGAACAAATGCCGCCGATAGAGCTTCTCTGCCGCGTCATCACCAAATTTCGCACTTTGAGCCAGCAGTTCAATTTCATCGCGAAATTCAAGTTGCGCGACAAGATAGGCCGCACGGAAAGTCCGTGATTCCTGCGTCAGCATTTCCGCAAGCTGCAATTGCCGCGCATGCATATCGAATCGATGCAAATATTCCGGCAAAATATCTTCAGGCAAAACCCGGATCATGATCTGGTGTTTTTCCCTTAACCTTGCGCTCAAAGCCGCGAAGATATCATTATTGGCTGCGCGCAAACTATCCGCCAATACCTCAGCCTGCGCATCGATATCGGCATAGTGATTTTGCCGCCGTTCAATTTCTGCCCTGACGAGATCGAGCGCAATATGCCCGGAGGCCAGCTCCTGCCCACCTGTCGCAGCCGCACCGCCTTCAAACGCTCTGCTAAACGCCTCTACCAGTTGCGGGGCGCCAACCATCCAGTCAGCTATCATATCACGATCAATATCCAGATCGGCAAACGCTCCCGTCGCTAACTTGCTGGCCAGACTATCCACGCCGCCTCCGGGATTCTCCTCCAGCAATTGTTGCGGCGAGAATCCAAAACGCTCTGACAATTGCAGCATGAGCCGGGCCGTCAGCGGTCTTTGGTTCTTCTCCAACAGGTTGAGATAGCTTGGTGATATTGTCAGAGCACGGGCCATAGCCGTTTGGGTTAAGCCCTGAGTTTGGCGCAATCTTTTTAGTGCCATGCCGGCGTAAAGGCGATCAGTATGCATGATTTCATTTTGTCAAAATATTTACAATATCACAAGTTTATTTTTACTGACCAAATTTTTTTACACAAAGATTTACAGAAAAAATGCAAGGGAATCGGTGATGGGCCGTATCAAGAATGTGCCCTCCCTGAAAAAAGGTTTACAAAAATGACAAACTTCTCCGATCTGGTTCCCACGACAAATGGCCGCTTTGACGGCATTAACCGCAATTACACCGCAGATGAAGTTGAGAAGCTTCGTGGTTCTGTTCAAATCGAATATACTCTGGCTCGCCGCGGCTCAGAAAAGCTGTGGGATCTTTTGAAGAATGAAGACTATGTCAATGCACTCGGTGCAATGAGCGGTAATCAGGCCATGCAGATGGTCCGCGCAGGATTGAAAGCCATTTATCTTTCTGGTTGGCAGGTAGCGGCAGATGCCAACACTGCTGGCGCCATGTATCCTGACCAATCCCTATATCCCGCCAATGCAGGCCCCGAATTGGCGAAAAAAATTAATAATGCGTTGCAACGTGCCGACCAGATTGAGCATAGCGAAGGCAATGTTACGCGTGATTGGTTCGCCCCCATTGTTGCCGACGCAGAGGCCGGTTTTGGCGGCCCGCTTAACTGTTTTGAGATTATGAAGGCCTATATTGCGGCTGGCGCTGCGGGTGTTCATTTCGAAGATCAATTGGCGTCTGAAAAGAAATGCGGCCATTTGGGCGGCAAGGTTCTTATCCCCACACAAGCACATATTCGCAATTTGAACGCTGCACGTATGGCTGCCGATGTTTGCGGCGTACCAACGGTTATCTGTGCTCGTACAGACGCGGAAAGTGCCAAACTGATAACATCTGATGTTGATGAACGCGATCACGAATTCCTGACCGGTGAACGCACACCTGAAGGCTTTTTCCGCCTTAAAGAAGGCACTGGTGTAGACCATTGCATCAAACGCGGTATCGCCTTTGCGGAACATGCTGATCTGTTGTGGTGGGAAACATCCAAACCCAATCTTGATGATGCAAAGCGATTTGCAGAAGCTATCCAAAAAGCGCACCCCGGCAAGATGATGGCCTATAACTGTTCACCAAGCTTCAACTGGGAAGCCAATTTGGACAAAGACACCATTGCCAAATATCAGCGTGAATTGGGCGCAATGGGTTATAAATTCCAATTTGTTACGCTCGCAGGCTTCCACCAGCTTAATTACGGCATGTTTGAATTGGCACGCGGGTATAAAGACCGCGGCATGGCGGCATATTCAGAGCTGCAACAGGCCGAATTCAGCGCAGAAGCAAATGGCTATACCGCCACACGCCACCAGCGCGAAGTTGGCACGGGTTATTTCGACAAAGTCGCAACGGCCATTGGCGGCGGCCAAAGCTCAACAACAGCATTGGCCGAAAGCACCGAGGCTGACCAATTTAAAAAAGAAGCGGCATAAGCTGCTCAAAGTGGAAATGATCGGGCAGATTTAGACCGGCATTACCATAATAACGTTCTTTCCTGGGGAGGAAAGCCTGGGCCTTGCCCCGATCGCCAGAGCAGAAATGCTCTGGCGATTTTGTATGTTAGTACCAGCATAAAAAGCCCGTCCTGCTTAAACTTTACTTTACGTCCTTAGGCTATGACCCAATTTGATCATTATAAGCCGACGGAAAAGAGAATGCTGAAACCATTATTAGGCGCTGCCGCAGTCCTGCTGGTAATGATTGCTTTGCTAGCGGGTAATCTGAACAGCGATTTTAGCAAAAGTGCCGAACCCGTGCAGGTAGCAGAGGTTGAAAAGCCCAAGGACAAGTTGCGGCCAAATCAGGTTTTCTCTCGCCAAGCACCCGATCCTCTGGAAGCGCCGGACCCGGGCTTTGTAGAAGACGAAATTTATTATGATGAACAAGAAGGCGAAGACCCTTTTGCCGTTCCAGAGGGCACAAATGACCCCTTTGCCTCTTCGCCTTTCATTGATCCGAATAGCGGGTTTGCCGGTGAAGATTTTCAGGAAGACAAAAAACCAGCCACAGCCAATGCGCCTGTCAGCCCAAGAAAAGGTCGTGCAGACGGAGTTCTGCGCCCTGGGCCTCTTCCAGACCGCTCAGGCCCGCAGAGACCGTCTTTACCAGTTCAGGACGTAACGTCCTTCTAACCCCATAAAGACAGCTTATTTGGCCATCAGTTTCAGGGTCGCTGCTGTCATCGCTTCTGTTGCTGTCGATACTACTTTTTCAGCATCAGGTGCCCAGAAGGGGCTGTGCAGCGAAGGCAGTTTCGATCTATCGCCATTGACCGCTGCAAGGTCTTCTTCTGCTACACCGCCAACCCAGAAAATCAGGCTTTGAATATTGTCAGGATCGGCGCGGCGGAACTGGCTGAAATCTTCTCCGCCCATGACTGCAGGTGTTTCGAAAACCCGCTCAGCGCCAAAACGCTGAGTGAAAAGGCCAGCAATATCTTGAGTCAATTCAGGATCATTATAGGTCGACGGTGTAAATTGATCATCTGCTGTCACCACCGGCAACAAGTCCTCGGGCAAACCAGCGGCGATGCCCTGTCCGCGCGCCACACGTGCTATCCCGTCAAGCAGGATTTTGCGCGTTTCATCGCTATAGCTACGCACCGTCAGCAACAGATTGGCTTCGTCAGAAATGATATTATGCTTTGAGCCTGCACGGAAACTGCCAACGGTGATGACCGCTGGTTCTTGCGGGCTGACTTCGCGGCTAACAATCGTCTGTAGGCCAAGGACAATCTGACTGGCCAGCACGACCGGATCTTTGGCAGTTTGCGGATATGCGCCATGGCCGCCAATACCCCTTACGCGCACATTGATACTATCGACATTCGCCAATGCGTAACCGGAAGTATAGCCTATCATTCCTGCTGGAAATTGCGCGGCATCATGGAAACCCAGAACATAGTCCGGTTTTGGAAAACGGGTGAACAGACCATCTTCCAACATTGCCTTAGCGCCAGAGCCAATCTCTTCTGCCGGCTGCAAAATCATCATCAAAGTGCCGGACCATTCGCCTTTGCGCGTTACCATTTGCCGTGCGGTACCTACCCAAGCCGCCATATGCGTATCATGCCCACAAGCATGCATTACCGGGCTTTCAATGCCTTTACTGGTCGTCGCAATAATTTTGGAGGCATAGGGCAAACCCGTCTGTTCCGCGACAGGCAATCCATCCATATCCGCCCGCAACATCACCACAGGGCCAGGGCCATTTTCCATGACCGCAACAACACCTGTCTGGCCGACACCTTCGGTTACTGTAAAGCCTAAGCGGCGTGCTTCTTCTGCCAATTTGGCAGCTGTCTTAAACTCCTGAAAGCTAAGCTCAGGATTGGCGTGCAGATCGCGATAAAGTGCAACCAGCGAGTCCAGATCGCGTTCAATATCTGCTCGCAGCTTACCGCCAGCAGTTGCACCAGAGTCATGGTCTGGCTGGCCAGCAGATGCTGCAGGCGCGATAAAAAGTGAAGCCAATCCCATGGCAATCGCAGCGCATGATGCCAATGTGGCGGGCCTAACGTGTGATAAAAGCATAATATCTCTCCTGAACTGAAACCAAGGCTAGCAAGGCCGCACGCTGATGTCAGCGGTTTATTGCACAGACCAGCCACCATCCATGGAAAGGTTTGCGCCTGTAATCGCTTTGGCTTCATCACGGCATAAATATAGCGCCATGCTGGCAACCTGATCGGGGGTGACAAACTCTTTGGTCGGTTGTGCTTTCAGCAAAACATCATTGATAACCTCTTCACGGGTCATATTGCGTGTCGCCATTGTGTCGGGAATCTGACCTTCAACCAATGGCGTCCAGACATAACCCGGGCTAATCGCGTTAACGGTAATGCCATGCTCAGCTGTTTCCAGTGCGAGTGTTTTGGTCAATCCGGCAATAGCGTGTTTGGCTGCCACATAAGCAGACTTGCCCGGACTGGCGACTAAAGAATGCGCCGATGCTGTGGCGATTATTCGACCCCATCCCTGCTTCTTCATATAAGGTATCGCCAAGCGCGATGTATGAAAGGCAGCGCTAAGGTTAAGCGCGATAATGAGGTTCCATTTATCAACCGGAAACTCTTCAACCTTGGCAACATACTGGGTTCCAGCATTGTTAATCAAAATATCTACGCCGCCCAATTCCGCTGCTGCATAAGCGAACATATCGGCAATCGCGGCTTCATCCGTCAGGTCAGCGCCGGAATATAGGGCCGTACCGCCACTTATTCCCGCCAGCTCCGAACGCATGGCTTCAATCTCATCAGCGTCCCCAAAACCGTTTAACACGATATTGGCCCCCTCTTTTGCCAAAGCCTGTGCATAAGCAAGGCCAATGCCAGAGGTTGAACCCGTTACCAAAGCCGTCTTACCCTTTAGAAACATATGTGCATTTCCTTTTACTAAAATTATCCAACGCTGTTTTCGGCCAAGCTATGCACATCAAAGGCATCGGTCTTTCCGTCAAGAATATTGCGCGCCAAAAGGCCGCGTTTGGACATAACCGCTTGAACAGCATCCTGCCCCTGCTGCCAATGTTGCTCCATCGTGGCGCGTGAAAATTCAAAGTCCCGTGCACCGCTTTCCCAACTTTGCGGCCGATAGATCAGATGGACAATATTTGCGGCTTGCTCGGCTGTCATCGCGCGCAGCGCCTTTACATTCTCGTCTTCAGCCATGCTATCGGGCAGTTTGTCCAACAAAGCACGCAATTGAGCATGTTCACGGCGCAGCGCCAGATAATAATCTGTTGTCGCCCTTGTACGGCTGGAATATCGAATGTCTTTTTCGCGGCTGAGTACATCGCCAAAATTTTTGGGCATACGCCCTCTTGCAGAGAAAAGATCAACCTGAAAGATCAGCATATCTTGGGTTTGGTGTTCCAGCACATAAGCCAATGGTGTATTGCTCACCAATCCCCCATCCCAATAATATTGCCCATCAATCTCCACTGGCGCAAAACCCGGCGGCAACGCGCCGGACGCCATGATATGCCGTGCATCAATCTTCACAGCATCATCTTTTGACCGGGTATCAAAATAACGAAAATTGCCCGTTTCTACATTCACCGCGCCAACCGATAATCGTATTGGGCCGTCATTGAGTCGTTCCCAATCAACATAGCGGTTGAGCGTTTCGATCATTGGGCTGGTATCATAAAGGCTTAGTGCATTATCGCTGCCCGGAATGGCGAAAGATGGTGGCAACATATGGGGCTTATAAAATCCCGGCACACCAAAGGTCGCTGCGGTAAACGCTCCAAAATTATGGTTGGCGGTTCGCGTCCAATCATTTTCCAATGTCAGCCAATTGGGTAATATGCCGGATACTTCTTCCCAGAAAGCCCGCATCTGCCCGAGGGCGACCTCGAAACGGTTTCCAGCAATAATCGCACTGTTTATCGCGCCGATAGAGATACCAGCAAGCCAGTCAATGCGGATATTGCTCTCAACCATCGCATGATAGACCCCGCCCTGATAGGAGCCCAAAGCACCGCCACCTTGAAGCACCAGAGCAACTGTTTCAGGCAGAGGCAGTGAACAATTTTCCGGATCAATGGTTGCGGGTTTGGCGATAGCAGGGTGCACTGGGGATTGTGTCATAAGGGCGACCTTAAAATATAACAGATTTGCGGCGACGAATGTCTTGGCATCAGAATATGCGTAACGCCGAATGGATGATAATGTAACAGTCACCAACCATTGCCGCAAAGCCTATTCCCCTTTTTATCATATCTCTCTATTGTTCGGCGCGAGCTAGGAGGAATTACCGTTATGCGGCTAGATGATTATCGCACCAGTAAGAATGTAAGGGACCAGCGCGGCTCCGCAGGACGAGGATCTGGCGGTAGAGGCTTTCGCTTACCAATGGGCGGCGGACGTTCTGTTGGCGGCGGCAAAATCGGCATCGGTACAATCATTATAGGTTTAATTGCAGTATTCGTTTTTGGTGCGGATCCACAGGCTCTGCTCAGCGGTCTGCAAGGCGGAAGCGTCGGCGGTGATATTGCTGGACAGCAATCGGCTGGTGTTGGCGGCAGCAATGCCGAAGAAAGCTGCGCCATCGACCAGAAAAGCAAATTCTCATGCCAGGTTCTGGCCAGTACAGAGGATACTTGGGGCCCTATCTTCCAGCAAAATGGCCAGCGCTATCAACCGACAGTGCTGAACTTCTACTCGCAAACGGGCACATCCGGCTGTGGTCAGGCGCAATCTGCCATGGGTCCATTTTATTGCCCTGCCGATAATGGCATCTATCTCGACACGACATTTTTTGACGAATTGGCAACGCGCTTCGGAGCTGCAGGCGACTTTGCGCAGGCCTATGTCATCGCGCATGAGGTTGGGCATCATATTCAAACGATCACAGGCCGCTCCGCAGAAGTGAGGCGCTTACAAGCGCGCAGCAGCAAGGCAGAGAGCAATGCCCTGCAGGTTCGCATGGAATTGGAAGCAGATTGCTATGCCGGCGTCTGGGCCGCACGAAATGCAGAGCGTATTGAGCCAGGGGACATTTCCGAAGGCATGGCTGCTGCAAATGCCATTGGCGATGATACATTACAGCGCAACGCCGGACGCCGCCCCATGCCGGAAAGTTTCACACACGGTACTTCTGCACAGCGCAAGCGCTGGCTTCAAACCGGTCTGGAAAGCGGCAACCCAGCATCTTGCGATACATTTTCAGCACGTACACTTTAAGGCAATATAACGATGAACACATTCTGCAAAACAACCGGCTTAGCAGCAGCTTTATTCCTGGCGACATCGGCCTCTGCACAAACCGCAGACCCGGATAAGTCAGACACCGAAACTGCCAAAGATGTGGCAACACAACCCGCTGAAGACCTAAACCTTGAAGAAAAAGAGATACCCAAGGAATTGCAGGAAATTGTCGAACAGCCCTATTCGCTGGAAAATATTCGTACGTGCCGTGATATTCGCAATGCTGTGCGCAAGTTGGACAAAGTGTTGGGTGACGATCTTGATGTTGTGGAAGAAGACAGCAAGGCAGATAAACGCCGCAAAACCGCTGGTTCAATTGGCAAATCCCTGCTTGGCGGCCTTATCCCGTTCCGCGGTATTGTGAGAGAGATTACTGGCGCAGCAGCGCAGCAACGCCGTTATGATCAGGCTGTATATGCCGGTGTCGTACGGCGCAGCTTCCTAAAAGGCATTGGCAAGGAGCGCGGTTGCAAATTCCCCGCCGCGCCCAAGCAGTAAAGCTTTGAGCCATATGCCGCAAATTGGTTAAAACGCGAAGTCCGCTTAATCCTTGGCCAATCGCCCGATGAGAAGAGCAGCGCGTTTTGCCTGTCGCTTGATCGTCAACAGATCAATCGTTTCTCCGTCGGCATGACTGCCCTGCCCACCCGGCCCCATACCGGCCAGTGCATCAACATAGCGAGCGACAAAAGAAACATCACCCGCACCGCGTTTCAAAGGATCTAGTTCGGGCTGTTCCGCCAGCCCAAGATCACGATTCACATCATTAAGCCGCACCAGCAATGCACGGTTTCCGTCCGTTGGAGCCATGGGCGGATAGCCCTGACTGAAAGTAATTTCTGCTTCGGTTACTGGGGCATGATCAGCCACAATTGTCTGCATCTTTTTGCGGATTCGATCTGTTTGTTCGTCCGACAATGTACGAAAATCGCCGCGTGCAATGGCAATTGCAGGGATGATATTGGTTTTGCCCGCCGCACTGGCTTTAAGGCCCTGCTCATCCAGCGCTGCATCTGCGCCGCCGGTGAGCAGACCGACATTGAAGGTCAAATTGGGTTCCGGAAGCTCATTGCGAAAGCGCGATAATATGCGGGTCATTTCAAAGATTGCACCATCGCCAGAATTTGCCGAGAAAATACCCGAACTGTGCCCTGTCTTACCACGCGTCACCAATTGCCAGCTATTTGATGACCGCCGTGCAACAACGCCCATATCGCGGCCATCTTGAACAGAAAGTCCTTCAAAATCGAGCGCAATATCTGCCCATTTCCCCCATTTTATAAGGTCTGCTCTGGCACCTGCGATCGGACGGCCAACTGCTTCTTCATCACCAGTTATAGCCACTACAATATTGGCTGCCTTCAATGTTCCTGCCGCATGCATAGCCTTTAACGCTGAGAGAATGACGACAATTCCGCCTTTATCATCAACCACGCCGGGGCCGGTTGCTTTATCACCATTGCGTACAAAATCCTGAAAGCCAGAGTCTTGTTCAAACACCGTGTCGGTATGCGCAATCAACAGGATTTTTTTACCGCCCTCACGCCCCTTATGCACGGCAAAGAAATGGCCTGCACGGTCAAATTCAGTCTGATCAACATATTCTACAGCAAAGCCCAGAGCTTCAAATTCCGGCCGCAAGACAGCCATGACCTTTTGATTACCCGCCGCATTGCGCGTGCCGCTATTGATGTTGACGATGGTTTCCAGCAGCGTGATATCTTCCTCAAAGCTGGCTTCTATACTCTTGGCTGCGCGCTGCTCTGCATCGCTTAATTGCGCTTGTGCCCCTATCGGGCTGATCGCCAGAGCCAGTGCTGGCAGGACTGCTGTATTTTGCCAAAATGCCATTATAAACCGCCTTTTTTTGTATTCGACCAGTGAGTGTTCTGTTCTAGCCTATATCCAATTCTCTCACGCCTCGGCGCACACGCACGGCCTCTACACGGTCGCGAACCTCTCCTCTAATGGCCCGTGCATCAACCACATTGCTAATGACGATTTCAGAGCGACCATTGCTATCAAGACTGGTGCGATCTGAAGAGGAAATAATCAGGTCGCCGTTTTCAAACATTTGCTGAATGATGGAGAACGTCACCTTCACATCCTTGATACGGTATAGCTCAATCTCTTCTTCGCTGCGCACCAATATACCGCGCCGCATAAACAGCCGGTCACCATCCAGCCAGTAAACATGGGTGATATTCTTCAAATGGCGATAAAGAATATAGGGAATAGCCGCCGCAGCAATAATGCCAGCGGCAATGAGGCCATAGCCAAACCAGGCGGCAACCCCTATGACCGCACAGCAAAATATCAAAAAGGCCCAGCCTGCGCCAGATTGAAGCAACCAAGCCAAGGTAGATGAGCGAAACTCGATAACCGGCATATGGTCGAGATCATTCATTGTTTTGGCACGGCCCGAAACATCGCCAAATTTAGATGATGATGGACCGCTCAAAATATCATTCATGGCCAAATTCCTAGCTAAGGGTAGGAAAGCTTATCGTTACCAACCTTCTAAGTCTATGCACGATTACATAATGAATGGGCGGACCACTGGCCCGCCCATATCATGCTGATGCTATATTTGCGCCAAGTTTCTAGACGTAGATCCAACACGCATATTTGGCGATAAGCTTAGTCGCCACCGGTCTGCTTTGATGGCCGAGCCAAGCCCGACCAATCAATATTGCGTGTGACAAACATCACTCCAGCCAATGCTACGAACAGCAAGACGGACCCGACGAGTAATGCATAAGCCTCTTGGTTGAGCAGCACATAAAGCAGCGCGTAAAGGCCAACCAATATCGCACCCACAAAGCCCGCGCGTTTGCGGCTGCCCAACACTGCGCCGCTATAGGCCGTCAGCAGTATGATCATAGCAGCTGCTGCCATAAAATAAGCCAGTGCAAAGCCAAAAACTTCTGCAAAGGCGAGCAGCATAACGAAGAACAGGATCAAGCCTGCGCCTGTCAAAATATACTCTGCTGCGGCCACGCGAGCGCCTGCAATAATATCAAAGAGCAGGAAGGTCAGAAAGGTGAAGCCAATAAACAGAAAGCCATATTTTACGGCGCGATTAACCTGACTATACAAGTTCACCGGCTCAACCATTGCGATTACCGGGCTATTGGCCCAAGTCTCTGCACCGGTTCTGCCACTATATCTGCTATAGTCTCTCTGGCGCTCTGGTGCATTGTCTTTCAAGGCCACCAGAGCTTCACCCAATGCCAGATTGGCAATAGCATAGTTGGCAGTGAAGCCGTCTTCGCGCAATTCGCGTTCATCTGGCAAAAAGTCACCAGTGAAATTAGGGTGTGCCCAATTAGAGGTGACGGTAAAATCGCTCAACTCGCCGCGCGGCGCGAGCGATATGCGATCATTACCTTTCATACCATAGCTGTATTTCAGTGTTAATGGCTTGCCATCATCCCATTCCAGAAAGGCAAAAAAGCCTGCACCATTGGTAATGGCAAGGCCATTGCCTGGGCGTAAATCGTAACTTTTGCCATTTACTGAGAGGCTATTGCCAGAGAGCAAACCACGCGGATCAGCGACCGGAAAACGAATTTCCGCTTGATCGAGCTTTAGTTCCTCACGCTTAACACCATAGCGTTCAACATCTTCCGGGATAGCAAATGTCGCAGTGCCATCAACCTGCGCAATATAAACAGGCAGTTTATAAATCGCTTTTTGCCGAGTCTCGGCATCAACATCTACATCCACTTTGACGGTATTATTAAGCGGCGAGAGATAGAGCGAACGCGTTACGGTAACCCTGCGCGTTTTGTTGATACCGTCTTCCTCATATTGTTCGACTGTCTGTTTATCATAAGGGATAACGATGACTGGACCTGTGACCAGTTGCGCGTCTCCCCATCCTTCCGCAATAGATTCCCGCGCAGTCTCAGATTGGCTTTGCCGATCATAAACCAGAGCATATACCATCAATAAAGGTATCATCAGCAAAAAGCCGATAAGTGCAGCAATTAAGAGCTTCGCGCCTGGTGTGCGCTCCTTGCGCAGCGGCGGTTGGCTCGGTGGTAATTCTTCTTTCTCGCTTCTGTCCATCCCATTTCTCCCTAACGGTTCATCGCTCTCAAGCAACGGCTCGTCTATGGTGCTGTATATGAATGCTGTGTGAAGAACCCAACGAAAAAGGGCCAGCAATCACCTGCCAGCCCTTTTTGTTTCGATAATATCACTGTGTTTAATATACGCGTGCCTTTGGCTCGATATATTTTGCTTCGTCAGACAGCGTATATTCGTGCACTGGACGGTATCCTATTTCTGTCTTGCCGCCTTTACCGCCCCAGCCTTCATGGGTGATGACTGTGTGCTTCATCCAATTGGCGTCGTCACGATCACCATAATCTTCATGCATATGCGCACCGCGGCTTTCCTTGCGGTTAGCAGCACTTTCCATAGTGCACACAGCCTGCGCCATCAGATTATCCAGCTCCAGCGTTTCGATCAAATCCGTATTCCAGATCAATGACCGATCGTTAATACCGACATCACCCAGACGCTTATTAACCGCAGCCATTGCCGTCTGGCCTTCAGACAGCAATTGATTGTCACGGAAAACCGCACAATGTTTTTGCATGGTTTTCTGCATTTCAGTGCGAATTTCTGCCGTTGGCGATGCGCCTTTGGCGTGACGGAAATGGTCCAATCGTTCCAAAGACATATCAGCGGAATCCGCTGGCAATGGCTTGTGGTTGGTGCCCGGCTTAATGGTCTCGGCCAAACGATGGCCGGTTGCGCGCCCAAACACGACCAGATCAATCAATGAGTTGGAGCCCAAACGGTTTGCGCCGTGCACAGACACACAGGCCGCCTCACCCACAGCAAATAAGCCAGGGACAATATGATCAGGATTATCGGCGCTCGGGTCGATAACTTCACCATGATAGTTACAGGGAATACCACCCATATTATAATGGACAGTCGGCACCACGGGCAGTGCTTCACGTGTCAGATCGACACCAGCGAAAATCTTGCCTGTTTCCGTAATCCCCGGCAGACGTTGCGCCAAAACGGCAGAGTCAATATGATCGAGATGCAGGTAAATATGGTCACCCTCTTTACCGACACCGCGTCCTTCGCGGATTTCTGTCGCCATACAGCGCGATACAACATCACGGCTAGCCAAATCTTTTGCAGATGGTGCGTAACGCTCCATAAAGCGCTCACCCTCAGAGTTGGTGAGATAACCACCTTCTCCGCGTGCACCCTCGGTAATCAATACGCCTGCACCGTAAATTCCGGTGGGGTGGAATTGAACAAATTCCATATCCTGCAAAGGCAAACCGGCACGCAGCACCATACCGCCGCCATCACCTGTGCAGCTATGCGCAGAAGTTGCACTGTAATAGCAACGGCCATAGCCGCCCGTTGCCAAGGTGACTGCATGGCTGCGGAAGCGGTGGATAGAACCATCTTCCAAACAAATTGCGATAACGCCGCGACACACTTTTCCGTCCGGCGTATCTTCCATGATGAGGTCGATAGCAAAATATTCGATGAAGAAATCCGCATCATATTTTAGGCTCTGCTGATATAATGCGTGCAACATGGCGTGGCCGGTACGGTCCGCCGCCGCGCAAGTACGCTGCACAGCAGGGCCATCACCCATATTTTGCATATGGCCGCCAAAGGGACGCTGATAAATTGTACCGTCATCATTGCGAGAAAAAGGCACACCGGCATGTTCAAGCTCATAGACAGCCGCAGGCGCTTCACGCACCAGATATTCAATAGCGTCTTGATCGCCCAGCCAGTCAGACCCCTTAACGGTGTCATACATATGCCATGACCAGTGATCCGGTGTATTATTCCCCAAAGATGCCGCGATACCGCCCTGTGCAGCAACAGTGTGGCTTCGCGTTGGGAATACTTTTGTAATACATGCGGTTTTCAAACCTGCCTCAGCGCTGCCCATGGTAGCGCGCAGACCAGAGCCACCAGCACCAACAATGACACTGTCATAGGTGTGGTCAATAATCTTATAAGCAGGTTTTGCAGTGGCATTAGCTTCGGACATTAACTTGCAGCTCCGGTAAAGGCGATTTTTGCAACAGAAAAGACGGCAAATGTGCCGCAGCCTATGGCGTAGATATTCAGCAATATAATCACGCCGAACTTTGTTCCATGGTCATGGATGTAATCTTCAATCAACACCTGAAGGCCCAGGCGCAGATGCCAAAATGCTGAGATACACAATAGCATCATCAAAACGGCCGATACCGGCGACGACAACCATGCCGTCACCGTATCATAATCAAAGCTACCCAATTGCGTGAGTGACAATAGAAACCAAGTGAACAACAGGATGTTACCAATGGCGGTAACGCGCTGTATCAGCCAATGATGGGCGCCATGCCGAGCCGAACCCAGACCGCGCACTTTTCCCAAATGTGTTCCGCTACCCATTAGCAAACCCCCGATGAATGTGAATTTTCTGCCGGTGCAAAATATGGCAGTATAAATATATTAGACATAAACAATGACAGCCCAAAATGCCGCAGTAAGTGCGATAGAGAGAAATGGCAGGACAGCAGACCAGCGGTTATTTGCCTCCACTTCATATCCAGCACCAACGTCGAGAACAAAGTGCCGCAAACCAGAGACGAAATGCTGAAAAAATGCCCAGCTAAGCCCCACCAGAACAACATAGCCATACCATGCGCTCATATGCGACTGGAACATGGCATAATATTCAGGCCCATTAGCCAGTGAGAATAACCACCATGTCAACAGCAGCCCCCCAACAATCGCCATGCCGTCACCAGTGATCCGGTGTAATATAGACACGGTCATAGCCGCGCCCCAACGCCAGATACCCAAATGTGGTGAGAGTGGCCGCGCTTTTTGCTGACCCATCATGATCCCCTTTTACAAATCGTAATTTTGCAAACTGTTTAGACATTTGGCCGCAGGTTGCAAATGCTCAATACAGATTTCTTCTATATAATGTTGCAAAGATTGTATGATGGGTTGCACCGGATTGCACCGCGCTCGCCATAACTATTTATTAACTATGATCCGCCTATGGATAGTCCACCAAAAGTTCACATCGGTGAGGACATAATGACAGCAGGCATCAATATCACAACAAAGGAAGAATTTATCTCGCCTTTGACACCCGGCCAAATCGACGAGCTTTTTTCAATTTCTCAAAGACTTGCCCATTATGACCCGGATAATTGTCTGCCCGGCTATGCTCTTGAGATAAGCAATTTAATGGACGGCCATTTTGAAGAGGTCGCAGCTGCTTTTTGGGATCATTATTGCGAAACTACAGGCTTTGGCGTGGTCGCGGCAAAGCAAGCCGGACTGTATGAAATGTACATCTCCGATATCTCAGAATTTACCAAATTGAAGTTTGACGACTTAACGGATCAAAGATGGGTTCATGGCGCCTTCAAAAATGCTTATAGTGCGCAACAACGCGGCATAGAACATTGGAAGGTGATTGCTTCGGTTTCTGCGGCATATCAAAAAGCGACAGAGATTATTTCTGAAAAAGTGAAAGATGATCTGAACCGTGTCAGCACCTTGCTAGGTGCGTTATCAAGAATTCAGATTATCGAAGCAGAGATTATGTCAGCCGCCATAACCGAGCTAAGTCGCAAGCAAGCCGCTGAAGAATCGCTGCGCCGTGCAAGCAGCTTTAAAGATGAAGTTGAAAAAGAAGTGCGATCTGCTTCGCAGTTCGGCGATACCATTCACGGTCAAGTAAGCAGCGCATCACAATCCGCGCGCGGTATGCTTAGCAAATCATCAGAAGTCGCAGCGGCAGCAGAGCAATCCGCTATTGCTATGCGCGAAGCAGCACAAACCGCCGCTGGCCTGATCCGTGCCATTGAAGATGCGAGAGCCGAAGTGGAAACAGCATCCGACATTGCTAATCGCGCAGCGCATGATGCCAGCAGCGCGGTTGCAAGCACAGAAAAGCTCTCCGCACATGCTGAATCCATCGAGTCTATCTTGGGCTTGATCCGTGAAATTGCAGGACAGACCAACCTGCTTGCTCTCAACGCCACTATCGAGGCAGCCAGAGCCGGAGAAGCCGGGCGCGGTTTTGCTGTTGTTGCGCAAGAGGTTAAGAGTCTGGCCAACCAAACAGCACGGGCAACCGATGATATCACTGGCAAAATCGAAGCCATTCAACAAGCGACCAAAGACACTGTGCAATCAAATGCCGCCATTCGCGATACAGTTGGCGATGTTCAAAAATCTGCCGATCGCATTCGCGATGCCATGGAAACACAGGCGCAAACGGTCACCATGATTACAGCGGCCGTTGATGAAACAGCTTTGGCAGCGGACTCAATGTCTGGCACCATCGCCACCATCCGCACCGATACCGAAAGCATGGCTTCGCAAATGGATAAGGTCGGCAAAGATTTTGATCGCCTTGATACGCGGCTTGATGGTTTGCAGAATATCTCAGAGCGATATGCTGACAGCGTTAATAGCTAAGATCATATAGGGCATTCACAAAACTGCCTTGCCTATAATCGCCAAGCCTATAATCAGGGCGTATGGCTCAAAAATCACAAAACGCGCTTTTAACCGGCGCCAGTCGCGGCATTGGCAAAGCCATTGCTGATGGTCTTCAGGCAAGAGATATCCCCTATCTCGGCCAATCAACCAAAGGGGGCGATAGCCTCCTTGCCTCTGATTTTTCCCAAAGCAATGCTGCAAAACTATTGTGGCAAGAGGCATTGGACCGCAGTGAAGGCAATATTGATATATTGATTAACAATGCAGGCCTGTTCAAAGCCAGCCCGCTGGATCAATCACATGATGAATGGTGTGCGGACTGGCAGGAAACAATGATGATTAACCTGACGGCATCAGCTGAATTATGCCGGTTAGCGGTCCGCCATTGGCAGGAGCGCGGATGCTCTGGCAGGATCGTCAATATTGCCAGCCGCGCAGCAAATCGCGGGGATAGCCCGCAGCATTGGCATTATGCAGCATCAAAAGGCGGCATGGTCGCAATGACCAAAACTATAGCGCGCGCCTATGCTGCACAGGATATTTACGCCTTCGCCATTTGCCCAGGTTTTACCATGACGGGTATGGCAGATGATTATCTGGAAAGCCGTGGCGGTGACAAATTGCTGGCCGATATTCCATTAGGACGCGTGGCGCAGCCAGAAGAGATTGCCAGCATTGCCCTATATTGCGCGCTTGATGCGCCGCCATCCATGACCGGTGCCGTTCTGGATGCGAATGGTGCCAGCTATGTTCGTTGATAATGGCACTGTGCATATTGTCTGACGGGTTATAAATATCACTTTTATATAGACTATCCCATCATCCTATAAATGCAGTACTATGCAATCTGAATTGATATGACCGGAAAATGAGAAATTGCTTATGAGTGATAGTTGGACATTATCAATGCCCTGCACAAATTGGACATTATCAATGCCCTGCACAAAACAGCAAGGCGATGCCTTGGCCAGTTTAGAGATGGGCGATATTGCTTGGTCAAAAACACCCGTCATATCGGCTCTCGAAAGTGATCCAAATTATCCCGATCAATGGACATTGGTTGGCTATTTTGATGGGAAACCCAACAAGAAAGACATTGCAACTTTCGCATCATTGACCGAAAATAATATACAAAATGTCTCGGCAGAAAAATTAGCCGCGCAGGATTGGGTAACGGTTAGCCAAGCCAATATAGAGCCGATAAGAGCTGGTCGTTTTTACATACATACACCGGATTATCCGCCTAGTGATGATCCACAGGTGATAAATTTTTCCATTCCTGCCAGCTTGGCTTTCGGCACAGGTCATCATGAAACGACGAGCGGCTGCCTAAGCTTTCTCGACGCGATGCGTGCTAGCGGGGTGCGTGTCGACAATATGCTCGATCTAGGCACAGGCACGGGATTATTGGCTTTTGCTGCGAACACGCTCTGGCCGCGCGCTTATGTCATGACCAGCGATATTGACCCAGTCTGTGAAGATGTTGTGAACCAGAATATCGCCAGCAACGGCTTGAAGTCAGGCTGGCATATGGGAGAAATTGGCTATATAACCGCCGATGGATTACACAATGATCTGCTCCAAGACCGTGCCCCCTATGATCTGATTACCGCGAATATTTTGGCAGGCCCATTATCTGAAATGGCCGAAGATATTTCATCAGCACTGGTGGCCGGCGGCCATCTCATATTGGCAGGACTTTTAACATCGCAATATCAGGATGTAGCGCGCGCATATCGTAACCACGGAATACGCGTTGCCCATCGGTTAATTGCAGGGGACTGGAGCATATTGTGGCTCCGCAAGCGGATCACGAAATAATTTTGTGACGGGTAAGCTACTCTCCGGTATTCGCTTCGTTATTGGCTGGCTGTTTCTCATTATAGGGCTGTACTTCTTTGCCGCCCTTATAGGCAGCCTGATCAGTGTGAATGCAGACTGGCGCGAACCTGAAAGCGGTGTGCAAATTTTTGTAGAAACCAACGGCGTGCATACCGCAATCATATTACCGCGCCGTCATAAAGACCATGATTGGGCCGATTTTCTGCCAGAAGGTGATCTTCCAAAAGGTCAGAGTTTTGGGGAGAACATCTCCTTCAGCTGGGGCGAGCGGAATTTCTTTCTGGAAACGGAAAATTGGTCTGACCTGCGCCCCAACATCGCCGCGAAAGCGGTTTTTGGCAGCAATGAAACATTGATGCATATCTATCATTATGGCGCAATTGGCCAAGGTCCATATCATCGCTCACTCATCATAACACCGGATCAGCATGATCAATTGGTGGCCATCATTAAAGCCAAGTTCGAACAGTCAGGTGGAAAAGCGGTCAATGCTCTGAAAGGCTATGGAAGCCGAGATATTTTCTATCCCTCATCCGGCTACTACTCTCCCCTGCGCACTTGCAATGTTTGGACTGGCGAAACGTTAGCAGCAATTGGTGTGCAGACAGGTATCTGGACGCCAATGGCTGGCGGTGTGATGCGATGGTTTCCGCTGGAACGATAGGAATAAGCCATCAAC
The DNA here is from genome assembly GCA_947503245.1 of uncultured Sphingomonadaceae bacterium. GTDB lineage: Bacteria > Pseudomonadota > Alphaproteobacteria > Sphingomonadales > Sphingomonadaceae > Alterisphingorhabdus. Next base: position 1,635,094 of record CANNCV010000001.1, on the reverse strand, counting down.
TTTTAACCGAGCGGCTAACACAATCCTGCTTTCGGTTTCGTGACTATAAAGCTTCCAGCGCCTGCCATTCGCGCAATCGCGCAATATCATTTACGGTAATGATGCCATAGCCGCAGCTGACCAAGCCTTCCTCCTCCAACAATCGCAAAGCCTTACCCAAAGACACACGCGATACGCCAATCAGATCCGCCAGGGATTGCTGTGTCAGCCGCAAATCTTGCTCTCCTCTTACGCTATGGCATTGTGCCAACAGCGCCCGTGCTGCGCGCAATGGAGTTGATTGCGTGCGGCTTGCTTCCAGCGCATCCATGGCGGCCTGCACAATATGGGCCATCGCTTTAAGCAATAACCGCGCCATGCGGGCATCTTCGGCAAGCAATTTAGCAAGCTGCGATTCACCGATGCGCAGCAAGACTGCATCGCTAGCCGCTATAGCATCAACCAAACGTGGAAACTCCCCAAGAAAAGCCTGTTCACCAAAGCTCTGCCCTTCAGTCAAAGCCGCAAATATGTGAAACTTACCGTCACGACTATGCCGGCCAATATGGACATGCCCAGACTGTATGAACCAGAATTCTTCACCATGGTCGCCCTGAGACTGAATAGTGGCACCTTTGGCAAATGCTCGTTCCTGCCCTGTTGCTAAAAGCCGTGCCTGCACATCTGCGGGCAGTGCTTCGACAAATCCTGGCGTGCCGACTGCAGGTGGCAATATGGCTTTTTGTGGCAATTGATAAGAGCTTTGCATTTCATCATTGGGTTATCAGCTATATTCATTACCAGCAAGCGCCAACTAACGGCGCAGATATAATGGAGATGTTGCCATGCGACCGGAAATTATCGTGATTCTTTGTATCCTGACCGGTTACGCCTTTTTGGAGGGCATTCGCGGCAGTTTCTTCCGCAAGAAAGAACAGACACGCGACGATGCTATTGTCGAACTGTTCAGCACTTTTGGGCTGTTTTTCATCAGCCAACCCCTGATCATTCTCTCTGTACAATTCATTATGGGTGCCGCCGCGCCGCAATGGCAGGACAGTCTGGCTGGACTACCCTTTTGGGCAGGTTTCGCTCTGTTCATCATTTTCGATGATCTCACCCAATATTGGTGGCACCGCGCATCACATAGCTTCCCATGGCTGTATAATCTGCACCGCGCGCACCATAATGCGAAATATATGAGTGTTCGGCTCGTTTACCGGAATAACTTTTTCTATTATGCAATGATGCCAAGCATCTGGCTTTCCGCCACCTTGGTCTATCTTGGGCTTGGTTGGGTCTATGCCGTTTTCATCGTCATCAAATTGGCCATCATTACCGGCGCACATAGTGATGTCGCTTGGGATAAACCCCTTTACAAGATCAAATGGCTGTCGCCGATTATGTGGGTGGTGGAACGCACTATTTCTACACCAGCAACGCACCATGCACATCATGGCCGCTACTCCAGTGACGGCGTGACTCATTATAAAGGCAATTTCGGCAATATGTTTTTTCTATGGGATGTCATTTTTGGCACCGCCAAAATCACACGCAACTACCCTGAAGAATTTGGCGTAGAAAATCTGGCGCCTGCAACATTAGGGCAACAACTCGCATGGCCCTTATTTTCCGAAAATGACAAAGGTGGCTTAACCGCGGCGCAAGAAGCCAATACACGGAATTAAATGTCGCTAGATGTTCGGGTTTACATGACTAAATTTTACATATAAGCTTACCTTATGAAAAATTTTGTTACTTTGGTCGCAATTGTCATCTTCTTGACAACACCTTCTTTTGCACATGCTCGGCAAGATGCAGTAGAAAGCAGCGAGCAAACTGAAGACAAAAATATAACCAAGCCCGATAATACCATCGTGGTTATTGGCGAAAAAGAGTTTGAAGACCAAGTGCGAGATTATGTGCGCAAAGTCATTGCCACACCATCAGGCATGCGATTTAAAGGTCAGTATGGCAGATTAGAAAAACCTCTATGCGCTCGCGCTTATGGGCTGTCTGACACATTTAATAAAGCTATTGCCGATAGAATTACGGCCGTCGCGAGGGCATCAGAAGTACCTGTTGCAGGTCCCAACTGTAGACCTAACGCTTTTGTTATAGTGATCGACAAAGGCAAAGAGACAATTGATTCTTTGCGTAAGAAGCATCATCGGATCTTTGGGACGCTACAACCCAGTGAGCGTAATAGAATTGCAAATGCACCTGGTCCTGTTTTTCGTTGGCAACTGCGTAGTGAAGTCAATTCAGCTGATGGCGCTGCTCCACCCTTAATAGGCCCCAATGATGCTGTCGATGTAGGTGCTTTGGCAAGTATATTGAATGACAGCATACCCCTAAATACCAGAGTTGAACCATCAAGAATCATCTCGCCTACCAAACAGCAGGTCACGGCATCCTATTTGCTTCTGGAAGAAGAGGCTTTACTAGGCCTCACAACCACACAAATAGCCGATTATGCCGCAATGTCATTGATGCTCGAGGTCAGCAATAATCAAAATGTCGAACTTAATATTCCTTCTATATTATCGCTTTTCGATGACCAGAAGGCTGGTCGCGAGTTACCTGAGTCGGTTAGCGAATGGGATTTGGTGTTGCTGCACGGCTGGTACTCTATTCCTTTGGATAGATCTGCCGCGCTGCAACGAGCAGCACTACTGCAAATCATCAAAGATGAAATGCGATCAAGCTCCACTCGATAAATGTCCATAGCATAGCTAATGCAAGTTTTATTTGCGCTATTGGCAAGAGAAACTCTCAGTGATTCAGTATGAGAAATAGACATAGTTGTCGCGTGAAGGCTTTGTGATTGAAATAACAGTTAGAATTCTGAATTTACTTTAATGGCAATTCAGAGTATACTGTGATCATGAAACATATAACCTTGATTGCATCATTCATACTCCTCTCCGCAGCTCCATATTTATCATATGCGCAGCAAAGCAACGATGAGAACGAACAACAGACTGAAAATCAAACTGATAATACCATTGTCGTCATTGGTGAAAAAGAGCTTGATGATCGTGTGCGTGAATATGTGCGGAACGTCATTGCAACACCGCCAGGCGGAAGGTTCAAAGGCCAATATGGCAGATTAGGGAAGCCTCTCTGTGTTCGCGCATATGGGTTATCTGACGAATTTAATAAAGCTATCGCCGCACGGATTACTGCCGTCGCGAAAGCGTCCGAGGTGCCTGTTGCCGATATTGATTGTAAGCCCAACGCTTTTGTAGTTGTGATCGACAAAGGCAAAGAGACAATTAGTTTTCTCCGCAGAAAACATCGCGGTGTTTTTGGCACCCTGAAACCAAGCGAGCGCAACCGCATCCAAAATGCACCGGGCCCTGTTTTCCGCTGGCAGATAAGGGAGAATAATTCTTCTAAAAATGGTGTTAGACCAGTTAGGGATGACGCAAACCGAGCTGTTGATGTCGAAGGTATTTTGGCGAGCGTGCTCAATGACAATGTTCAAGTCCTGACCGGCGTTGAACCGTCAAGAGTTATTACCGCAACAACAAAGTCTGTAACGGCATCCTATCTGCTCTTGGAGGAAGAAGCGTTATTGGGCCTTACGACAACGCAAATTGCCGATTATGCCGCTTTGTCGCTTATGTTGGAAGTCAGTAACAACCAAAATGCTGAGCTAGGCATCCCTTCCATATTATCGCTTTTTGATGATCAAAAGGCTGGCCGCGAATTGCCTGAGTCCGTCAGCGAGTGGGATTTGGTATTGCTGCACGGTTGGTACTCAATCCCCTTGGATAGATCTGCTGCCCTGCAAAGATCGGCACTCCTACAAATTATCAAAGACGAATTGCGCTCAGGTCCTAATCCATAAGTTTATTATTGCGGCTTAGCTGTTCGTACTAACAATCTCGGCCCAGCCTGCCTCGTCAACAGTAGCAATGCCGAGATCTTGCGCCTTTTTAAGCTTTGATCCTGCCCCTGGGCCAGCGACCAACAGGTCTGTTTTTGCGGATACACTGCCCGCAGCTTTCGCACCCAGTTTTTCAGCCTGAGCCTTGGCCTCATCGCGGCTCATTGTCTCTAGCTTGCCGGTAAATACAATCGTCTTGCCGCTCCATTCGGTCTGTTTGCGGTCATCGATAAATGCAGCAGGCACAGCCTCTGCCATCAGATCATCCCACGCCGCGACATTGTGCGGTTCGTGAAAGAAATCACCCAATGATTGCGCCACTGTCGGGCCGACACCATCAATGCCTATGACCTCTGCGACAGCATCGTCATCTGCTACAGCCAAACGCTGACCGATAGCCTTTATGGCTTGCACCGTGCCGAAATTGCGCACCAAATCGCGCGATGTCGTGATGCCGATATGGCGGATACCCAGACCGAAAAGCAGCCGCGCAGGGTCAAACCCTTTGCGCCCTTCAATGGCGGCCAGCAAATTATCGACCGATTTTTCCTGCCAACCATCCTTGGCGAGCAAAGTCTCCCGATGCTGGTTTAGTCGGAAAATATCCGCCGGAGTCTTTAGCCAGCCATAATCGATAAACTCGGCAATGCTCTTTTCGCCCAACCCATCAATATCCATCGCGCCGCGTGAAACAAAATGAGCGAGCCGTTGAAAAAGCTGTGCAGGGCAGATTAAGCCGCCAGTGCAGCGCACATCGACTTCGCCTTCCTCTGCCACGGCTTCGGAGCCGCAATCAGGGCAGACCTCTGGAAAATCATAGGCCGCGCGCGCTTCATCACGCGTCAGATTGTCCACCACTTGCGGGATAACATCCCCTGCCCTTTGGATAACCACACGGTCGCCCGGCCTGACGCCCAAACGCGCAATTTCATCACGATTGTGCAGCGTGACATTGCTGACCACCACGCCGCCAACAGTAACCGGAGTTAAACGCCCTACAGGGGTCAGCTTACCCGTGCGGCCGACCTGAATATCAATAGCTTCCAGTGCCGTTTGCGCCCGTTCCGCAGGGAATTTATGCGCCAATGCCCAGCGCGGGAATTTGGTGACAAAGCCCAGACGCTGCTGCCAATCCAACCGGTCCACCTTATAGACCACGCCATCAATATCATAAGGCAGCTCAGCACGCCCTGCCTCAATCTTACGATAATGGCTCAGCACATCATCAAGCGATTGAAAACGGTCAAAAAGACGCGACACCTGCACGCCCATATCCCATATCGCTTCCATCACCTTATATTGATTGTCGGCGGGCAAGGCAGAATGCACGCCCCAGCCATGCGCCAGAAATTTTAGCGGGCGCTTAGCCGTAATCTTCGGGTCTTTCTGCCGCAAAGAGCCAGCAGCGGCGTTGCGCGGATTGGCGAATATCTTCTCTTCCGCTGCTTCCTGCCGCTCATTCAGCGCGGCAAAATCTGCCTTGGCCATGTAAACCTCACCGCGAATTTCAAAAAGGTCAGGCACATCGCCTTTAAGTGTCTGCGGAATATCATCAATCATGCGCACATTGGCGGTGACATCTTCCCCCACCTGCCCATCGCCGCGTGTGGCGGCCAGCACCAATTCGCCCTTTTCATAACGCAGCGAGCAGGACAGGCCATCAATCTTATCCTCCGCTGTAATAGCCACGGGTTCGTCTTCAGGCAGATTAAGATAACGCCGCACCCGCGCTAACCATTCGGCGATATCCTCATCAGAAAAGCCATTGTCCAGGCTCATCATACGCTGTTCATGCGTTACTTTTTGCAGGGATGACCCTACAACAGATGCGCCAACCTGCTTGTTCGGGCTATCATCACGCACCAGATGCGGAAACGCCTCCTCCAATGCCGTGTTGCGCCGCACCAGCGCATCATATTCTGCATCAGAAATCTCTGGCGCATCATTGGCATGATAAAGCCTGTTATGACGCGCGATAGTCCGCGCCAGACGCATCAATTCATTGGAGGCATCCGCTTCGGAGAGATTTGTCAAATCAGGATCTATACTCGTCATCACACGCCCTCTAACAATCTATCCGCCTGTGCTCTTGCCTCGTTGGTCACTTCTGCGCCGGAAAGCATACGCGCAATTTCTTCCTGACGCGCCGCTATGTCGAGCAGCACAACATTGGTCCGCGCCACGGTGCCATCAGACGATTTGCTGATGTACAAATGATGGTCGCCCTTGGCGGCGACTTGCGGGCTATGGGTAACGGCCAGCAATTGCGTATCTTTGGAAAGACGCGACAAACGCTCACCAATGGCGGATGCAACCGCCCCGCCAACACCGCGGTCAATCTCGTCAAAGATGATTGTGTCCGCGCCACCCTGCTCTGCCAAAGCCACTTTCAGCGCCAATATAAAGCGCGATAATTCACCGCCCGAGGCAATTTTCATCAACGGCGCAAAATCACTGCCCGGATTGGTAGAGATCAAGAACTCGGCCGCGCTATTACCCTTTGGTCCCCAGCGTTCTTCAGGCAAAATGGTAATGGACGACTGAAAGCGCGCCGCATCCAGCTTCAATGGCACCAGTTCATTTGCAACGGTTTTATCCAGCCTTGTGCCCGCTTCAACACGTTGTTTATGCAATGCGTCAGCTGCGGCCACATAATCGGCTTTCGCCTTATCGCGCGCCGCTCTTAGCGCCACAACATTGCCGCCCCCGCTTTCAAGAGCGCCCCATCGCGCCTCTAAACGTTCCAGAAGGTCCGCCAGATCGTCCGGCTGCACATCATGTTTGCGCGCCAATGCGCGGATGGCGAAGAGGCGCGTTTCTGATTCTTCCAGCTGCTGCGGATCAAAATTTAATGCCTGTGCGGCCTCAAACAATTTGTCCTCGCCCTCTCCAGCCTCAATAATCGCGCGGTCCAGTGAAGAGAGAGCCTCTGCCAATATAGGATGCTCCGGCGCTATGCGGTCAAGTTTGCGTGTCAGGCTGCGTAATTTGGCCAAAGGATTGTTCGACCCGTCAAGCATATCGGTAATTTCAACCAGACTCTCTGATAAGCGCTCGCCTTTTTGCATATCCGCCCGTTCAAGGGCCAAAGCGGCTTCCTCGCCAGCTTGCGGACCAAAACTGCGCAGTTCATTCAAACTGTGCTCCAGCCATTCCCGGTCTTTTTCCGCCTCTTCCATTTCGGTCAGCGCCGCCGCCAATGCTGTTTCTGCATCCCGCCATTGGCGATATACGCGCGCCACTTTGCCGTGATCGGCTTTGGCAAAACTGTCGAGCAAGGCCAAATGCCCCTTAGGGTTGATGAGGCCGCGATCATCATGCTGACCGTGAATCTCTACTAAATAGGGTGCCAGTTCGCGCAACAATGCCGCAGAAACCGGCTGATCGTTAACATGGGCACGGCTGCCACCATCCGCGCGTACCTGTCTGCGGATAATCAGTGGCTCACCAGCCTCTATTTCCAGATCATTATCATCGAGCAATTGTGCAAGCGGGCCACTATCCAGCTTCACATTAAACCCGGCAGTGACACGGGATTTTTCAGCGCCGGCGCGGACCAGGCCACTATCCGCTCTTGCCCCCAATACAAGGCCCAAAGCATCAAGCAATATGGATTTGCCAGCCCCTGTCTCGCCCGTAAGGACGCCAAGACCGGCAGCAAAATCAAGGTCAAGTGCCTCAATAATCACCAGATCGCGAATGGAAAGTGTTGCCAGCATGTTCACTCAATAGCGCGAAGATGCACAAATGCCGAGAAGGTAATGGCAGGCTATCCACAAAAGGCGGAAAAGACCGAGATTTAAAGATATAAAAACACGCAGCAATCAGATGCCGCCATGCTTCTCCATCAATTTAAATGCACGTTCATACCATTTTGAACCAGGATAGTTAGCGCCTAGAACGGCCGCTGAACGCTTTGCTTCGTCGGGGATACCCAAAGACAGATAACTCTCCGTCAAACGATATAGCGCCTCTGGAGCATGGCTGGTTGTCTGGAATTTGTCGACAACGGCCTGAAACCGCAATGTCGCGGCCAACCATTTGGAGTCGCGTTGATAAAAACGACCGATTTCCATCTCTTTGCCTGCAAGGTGATCATTAACCAGATCGACCTTCAATCGCGCATCGGCCGCATAGCGGCTTTCTGGATAGCGGCGCATAACTTCGCCAAGTGAGGCCAATGCCTGTTCAGTGATCTTCTGATCGCGTGTGACATCACTAATCTGCTCATAATAGCTCAGCGCAATCAGATAATAGGCATAGGGCGCATCTTTATTGCCAGGGTGAATGGCCAAAAAGCTCTGCGATGACTGCACCGCTTTGTTATAGTCACGTGACAAATAATAGCTGTAGGCGCTCATCAATTTCGCGCGGCGAGACCATGGTGAATAAGGGTGTTGGCGCTCAACCTCATCAAACAAAGCTGCTGACAGTTGATATTGATTGGCGTCAAGACGCCGCTTTGCGGTTGTATACAGCGTACTCACATCACGTGCGACATAGCTTGTATCAATGTCTCCGCCGCCACTGCCGCCAAAAATTGAGCAGCCGCTCACGAGAACAGAGCTTATCGAGAGCATGGCTATTGAAGCGAATTTGCGCACCATTAAATTCCCCTTGCCCTTTCGGGTCATGCGAGCGGACCAACTTATTCGTCTATGGCCTTAGTTAAAGCGTGACTGTTGTTTACAGAATTGCGGATAAACCGCAAGTGAATAGCCATTGCTCAACTGCAACAAATATGGAGCAAAACGGCTCCTTTTGAAGCGCCATCACTCGAGAATGAGACGGCCGATCTGATTTATTCCCAATTCAGTAAACCATATCTCGCCGTCCGGCCCAGCAATGATACGGTGCATGACGGTTCGCTGCGATGGGGCTTTGAAAAAGCTGATATCGACTTCGGTTAAGTCACCGTCTTTTGCCTTCAACAACGCCTTATCCAAACGCACAATATAATCATCGCCAGTGCCCCCCATTTCTGGCGGTGCGATATATTGCTGAACCCATAAATTGCCACTATTATCAAATGCCAGCCCAGCAAGAATGGCAGAGCTTGAAACCAGCGGCACGGCAAATTCGCATATGCTGCCATCCTGATCTATGCGCGCAACATTGCCGCCTGCCTCTTGTGAGAACCACATGGATTGGCCATCTGGCGACGGCACAATCGCAATAGGCCGACTGGATGCGGTGGGAATATCAAGTTCGGTTACGTCGCCCAAAGCATCCACACAGGCGATTTTGTTGCCGGTCAATTCACTAAACCACATTTTGCCATTAGCACTGGCTGCGGCATATATGGGCGTTGCGCCGATGGTCGGCAGCGCAATATGGGTGACATTGCGATTGGTATCGACCTTGCCTACACTATTGGTCAGCTTGCCAGTGAACCATAATGCACCATCAGTGCCGACACCCAATCCATGAGGGCGTGGATTAAATGGTGCTGGCGCATCTGTAATGTGCAAGCAAATATCCACTTGTTCCGCTATGGAGCCATCTTCGGCTATACGCGCCAATGCGCCTATATTCTCCAAAGTGACCCAGACATTGCCATCATGATCTATTGCCAGTCCATGCGGCGCACTGTCCTTAGGCATAGGGTGATAGCTCGCCTCACCCTGCCGTGTGACACAGGCCAGATGGTCATAGGCTTGGCCGGAAACCCAGAATATATCACTGCGCGGGTCGTAAACAATCTCATGGGTAGAGCCGGAGAATGACGGGCAACAGCTAAAAGGGTCAGCCGGTGCGTGATTGCATTCATCATCTTCTGCCCCCGGCCAGTTTAGAGCAAATTCAGTAATATAAGGCGATTTCCCCGGCCCATTTGGAGCGCAATGCTCATGGTTATGATCCATAATGTTTCTCCCTCAATGCACAGTGATGCCGCGCAAATATCAGGACAGTCAAGCGATTGACGCTATATCACGGAAGAAAGATGCAAAAAGGGGCCACCACTTTCATGGCGACCCCTTAAATGCTTATCGCTATTGGCTAAACTTAATCGTCATCACCGGTAATGAAATCAGGCAATGGCGCATCACCGCCTTTATCACCACCAGAATCGCCGCCGTCACTGCCGCGACCACGGCCACGACCGCGTCCACGGCCACCTTCTTTGCCGCCATCACCATCACGACGTGGGCCACGACCACGGCCACCGCGATCATTACCGCCGCGCTTATTTTCACGTGGTGGGCGTGTGTCTTCAAGTTCTTCGCCGGTTTCCTGATCCACAACCCGCATGGAGAGGCGAACCTTACCACGTTGGTCGATTTCCAGAACCTTGACTTTGACTTCCTGACCTTCGGACAGTTCGTCAGCGACTTTCTCAACACGCTCATTTTTGATTTCAGATACGTGAACCAAACCGTCTTTACCGCCCATGAAATTCACAAAGGCACCAAAGTCGACAAGGTTGACGACTTTACCATTGTAGATTTTGCCAACTTCAGCTTCTTCTACAATGCCCGCAATCCAAGCTTTGGCCGCTTCAATCTGCGCGCCGTCTGAAGACGAGATTTTGATCATGCCTTCATCGTCAATATCGACCTTCGCACCAGTTTCAGCAACGATTTCGCGGATCACTTTGCCGCCAGTGCCGATAATGTCACGGATCTTCGATTTGTCGATTTGCATGGTTTCAATGCGCGGTGCGTGTGCAGACAATTCTGTGCGAGCGCCGCCCAGAGCTTTTTGCATTTCGCCCAATATGTGCGCACGGCCTTCAGATGCCTGACCCAATGCCGTTTTGAAGATTTCCTCGGTAATACCGGCAATCTTAATGTCCATCTGCATGGTGGTGATGCCTTTTTCGGTACCAGCCACTTTGAAGTCCATATCGCCCAGATGATCCTCATCACCCAGTATGTCGGACAATACGGCAAAGTCTTCGCCTTCAAGGATCAAGCCCATGGCAATGCCGGAAACGGGACGTTCGATGGGAACCCCTGCATCCATCATCGACAGACAGCCACCACAGATTGTTGCCATTGACGAAGAACCGTTAGATTCTGTGATGTCAGACAAGATGCGGATGGTATAAGGGAAATCTTCTTGGCTAGGCAGCACAGGGTGCAGAGCACGCCATGCCAATTTACCATGACCAATTTCACGGCGACCCGGTGCGCCAAAACGGCCCACTTCACCAACAGAATATGGCGGAAAGTTATAGTGCAGCATGAAATTGCTGTAAGACAGACCATCCAGACCGTCGATCATTTGCTCAGCATCTTTGGTGCCCAAAGTCGTTGTACAAATGGCCTGTGTTTCACCGCGAGTGAAAAGTGCTGAGCCGTGGGTACGCGGCAAGAAACCAACCATGGATTCAATCTGGCGCACTTCATTGGTTTTGCGTCCATCAATACGTGAGCCGTCTTTCAAGATAGCGCCGCGCACGATTTCAGCTTCTAGCTTCTTCATGACTTTGCCAGCGGTCATCTGCGTCTGACCTTCAGCATCGGCATAATGTGCCTTCACCTTGGCGCGCGCTTCATTCAACGCATCTGAACGCGCAGATTTGTCAGTCACTTTATAAGCGGCTGCAATATCATCACCGATCAACGAACGGATTTCGTTTTTCATATCGGCGGTATTGTCAGAAAGGTCGATTTCCCATGGATCTTTGGCCGCTTTTTCAGCCAGATCAATAATGGTGTTTACAACCTTTTTAATCTCGTCATGCGCGAACATTACTGCGCCCAGCATGACGTCTTCAGTCAATTCCTTGGCTTCGGATTCAACCATCATCACGGCATTGCCAGTGGCCGCAACAACCAGATCAAGCTCGCCTTCTTTAACCTGCTCCATTGATGGGTTCAGGCTATATTCGCCATCTTGGTAACCAACGCGTGCTGCGCCGATTGGACCCATGAACGGCAAGCCAGAAATGGTCAGCGCGGCAGAAGCAGCAACCATGGCAACAATGTCAGCCTCGGTTTCGCCATCATAGCTAAGAACCTGACAGATAACATTGATTTCATTGTAGAAACCTTCAGGGAAAAGCGGGCGGATCGGGCGGTCGATAAGACGGCTTGTCAGCGTTTCTTTTTCTGTCGCGCCACGCTCACGCTTAAAAAAGCCGCCAGGAATACGGCCGGCAGCAGAGAATTTTTCTTGATAATGTACGGTGAGTGGGAAGAAATCTTGTCCCTCTTTAACCGATTTTGCCGCTGTGACAGCGCACAGAACAACGGTTTCGCCATAGGTCGCCAGAACAGCGCCATCAGCTTGACGGGCAATACGGCCCGTTTCCAGAGTGAGGGTCTTTCCGCCCCACTCCATTTCAACTTTCTTTACATCAAACATGTGTTTTCCTTATGTACCCGCGCAGCCCTAATGCCGGGCGGGGCCTCTTATGTTGCGCCGCTGTCCGGCGGCGCGCGGTCTGGGGACTTATTATACGCCCCTTGATGTCCTTACCGAATTGCAAGAACACCCCATAAGCAAAGCGGCCCAAATATGGACCGCTTGCCTAAATTCAATATTATTTACGAAGACCCAATTTCGCAATCAGATCAGCATAACGCTGCACGTCTTTCTTGCGCAGATAGTCCAAAAGCGAACGGCGCTTATTGACCATCATCAATAGGCCGCGGCGTGAATGGTTATCTTTATGGTGGGATTTGAAATGCTCGGTCAGTGTAACAATACGGTCGGTCAGGATAGCAACCTGAACTTCCGGCGAACCTGTGTCGCCTTCTTCACGGGCATGTTCTTTGATAATTTCTTGTTTGCGTTCAGCAGTAATCGACATGGTTTTTCCTTCACGGCATCATTTTAGAAATTAAACCCACGGACAACGCGAAGATCACCTTCGCAAAGCTCTATCAGCGCTAATGGAACTGCGTCCTCATCATGCGCACAATATTGCCCGTCATCCATGGCAAACCCCGATACGATCTGGCCCTGACGGACCTGCCTTGCCTGATCGGGGTTAAGAGTTAGAGCCGGGATACCGTCCAGCCCTGCCTCAAATGGCAAGATATAATCTTTGATTGCCGCGCCATTACCGATTTCATTGAGATTGTCCAGCGAAATCGCGTCTTTTAACGCAAATGGCCCGGCTTTTGTTCGCCTCAGCATAGTAACATGACCAACTGTATTGAGCGCCAGCGCTATGTCGCGCGCCAGACTGCGAATATAGGTGCCTTTGGAAACATGCGCGGTCAGCGTAATTGCAGAGAGCATAGGCTGTGGTGCTGCATCAGATTGAAAATCTAAGGCGCTGTCAGGTGCGTGTATGGACAGGCTGTATATAGTGACCGATCGCGCCTTTAATTCAACCTCTTCACCGGCCCGCGCCAAAGCATAGGCCCGTTTGCCGTCAACTTTTAACGCAGAAAAAGCAGGAGGGATTTGGCTGATCGAGCCAGTAAAACCTGTCAATATGGACTGTACATCAGCCATATTGGGGCGATGCTCTGACGTTGCCATCACTTCGCCTTCACTATCCAGCGTTGTGGTTTGCTGTCCGAAAGCGATGGTGAAATCATACACCTTGCTGGCTTCCAGCATCCGTCCGGTTAGCTTGGTCGCTTCCCCAATAGCAATGGGCAGCACACCTGTCGCCAGCGGGTCCAGCGTGCCGCCATGGCCAATTTTGGTGACGCCCCCGCCCTTGCCGGAGACCTTATACCCCGCTTCGCGCAAATTGCGTTTAACCGCGCCAACAGCCTGGGTAGAGCCAAGCTCTAATGGCTTGTCCAATATGATCCAGCCATGTGGCATAATCACACCGGTTTACGCCATTGCATCACTGTAAAGCCCGGCACACGGGTATAGCGGTCCGACTTCACAGAGCCATCATGTTCGGGGACAGGCTCATCAAAATATTCCAGCACCAGCCCATGGCTCAAAAAGCATTGCATATAAGCGCTAAGCGGCCGGTGATGGTTGATAATATCAATCCCCTGCCATTGCTCACGTGTACTGCGTTCTTCACTATAATGATCGATCGGAAAGTCTTTGCCCTGCCCTGAAAGCGTCTTGCGCCAGCGTCCAGCTGTGAAAAAACTGGTCAAATTCGCAATGAGCAACTGACCGCCGGGTTTCGTAACACGCACCATTTCGGCAATGGCGGCACGAAAATCAGGAATATCAATCAAAGCCAGATAGCTGATCGACAGATCAAATTGTGCATCATCAAAATCGAGCTTTTCGCCATCGCCAATATTGTAGTTACCATTTGGGTCGCATTCGCGTGCATGCGCAATCAAGGCTTCGGTCGGGTCTATTCCTATGCCCGCCATGCCTATATCGCCCAGCATACGCACAAAGCGCCCCTCACCACAGCCAATGTCAATAAAATGTCCGCCATTTGCCTTGGCGAGCTTTAGCATCACAGGGTCAAGCACCTTGCGGCGTGTCCAGTCTCCCTGGTCACCCATTGAGTTTATCCAGGCTTGCGCAGAATTTTCCCATCCAGAAGCATCAGTCACGACCCGCTTCCCACTCTTCTTTGAGCAAGCCAAATACCGCAGTATCGCGCACATAGCCTGTCCATGTTACCCGATCCTTGCGCATTATGCCCTCACGCGTCGCACCCAATTTCAACACCGCCGCTATAGACCGTTCATTGCGGGTATCTACGCGAAAAGCCACTTTGCGATAACCGCATGAGAAAGCACGGTCTATCATCAGTGTTTTCATGGTTCGGTTAAATCCGCTGCCGCGCACTGAGGGTGCGATATAAGTGCCGCCAATTTCAACCACGCCGTGCTTATCAGGGTTTATAAAGCTGGACATGCCGACCAGACGATCCTCTTGCAGATCAATCACAGCAAAACGCACCCAATTCTGCGTACCGTGGAAAGCCTGCATAGCGCCGTCAAAATGTTCCCCCTGCATGGAAAAGGGGTATATCTCCCAAATCTGCGTATCTTCCGCACATACAAGGCGCAATGGCTCGACATGATCGTCCACAAATGGCTCAAGCCGCACTCGGCCAGATTCTATTTGTCCATCTAAATCGCGCATTATTGGTCGTTCAATGCTTCCATGAAATGTTTTCGACAAAGAGCGATATAACGATCATTGCCGCCAATTTCAGTTTGTGCACCAGATTTTACAGCCTTGCCATCTAAATCTACGCGCAAATTCATAGTCGATTTTGCGCCGCATTCGCACACGGCCTTAATCTCAACCAGCTCATCAGCAATTGCCAACAATTGCGCACTGCCGGGAAAAAGCTCCGCCTGAAAATCGGTTCGCAAACCATAGCAAAGAACAGGAATGTGCAACTGATCACAGACAAGCGCCAGTTCAAACACATGATCGCGGGTCATAAATTGCGCTTCATCAACCAACACGCAATTGAGCGGCTGAGCCGCATGTTCGGCGCTTATAGCGACCAGCAGATTTACATCCTCATCAAATTGGTGCGCAATTCGCGATAGCCCGATGCGCGATTTAATTGTGGCCTCACCACTGCGCTTATCAATGGCTGCGGTCCACAACATGGTGCGCATCCCGCGCTCTTCATAGTTAAATGCGGCCTGTAGCAAAGTCGTCGACTTGCCTGCATTCATTGAGGAATAATAGAAATAGAGCTTGGCCATTATTCGGATGCTTGTTCCGCTTCCTCGTCACCCTCTGCCAAATCACGTGCAACTTTTGGGTTGCTCAACAGCGATTCAATATGGCTGGCTTCATCAAAACTATCATCAGGGACAAATTTTAATTTGGCGGCATATTTCATCTTGGTGCGCGCAGCGACCTCGCGCTGAAAATAGGCTGTATTGGTGCGCATCGCTTTGATGACCGCGACTTCCTCATTGCCCAGCAGCGGTTTCACAAACACTGTTGCGTGCCGCAAATCAGGTGACATACGCACTTCGGTAATCGCGATATTGGCGCTGGCCAATGTTTCATCATGCACATCGCCCCGTGTCAGCAATTCCGAAAGTATATGCCGGATTTGCTCCCCCACACGCAGCACGCGTACGGAGCGACCTTCAGGGGATGTATCATTATACTTTGCCATTGGGTACCTCGGTCAGCATAGCAGTCGATATCGCATGGATAAGCCGGTTTCCATCATTATCCAGCAATACTCCTTCCAGATACGCGATATTGCGCCCCATCTTCAAGACACGTCCCTCACCCTTTAGCGGACCCAAGGGAACAGGGCGTAAATAGCTGATATTGCTATTAAGATTGAGCGGCAGCATGGCGCCATCGCTGGCGCCCAGCACTGCTGCACCCATGACTTCATCCAAAAAACCTGCAACCAGCCCGCCATGCACATAGCCGCGCGGACTGGCAAAGCTCTCAGGGGCAATAAAATTCATATGGGTTGTGCCCGTTTCAGCATCATGATGTTGAATGCGGGCGCCCATAAGGCGCGATGAAGGGGCGTTAATATTCCTGCCTGCAGTCATATCTAGCCCCTTTATCTCCGTTCCTATGCCCGATTATAAGACACGTTCACGCATCTCGACGTCAAAGACTTCCAGAATATCGCCCGGTTTAATGTCGTTCGTGTCTTCCAACACCGCACCACATTCTAGGCCAGAGCGCACTTCCTCGACATCGTCCTTGAACCGGCGCAGCGATGCCACTGTGGTCTTGGAGACGATAATATCTTCGCGATTGAGACGCGCATAATTGCCTTTTTTGAGGACGCCATCGAGAACCAGCAAACCAGCTGCCTTGTCTTTTTTGCCCGCAGGGAAAACTTCCTTCACCTCGGCGCGGCCAATGACCGTTTCGATGCGCTCTGGGCCCAGTTCACCAGCCATTTCGCCTTTAATATCTTCGATCAGATCATAGATAATATCGAAATATTTGAAGCGCACACCTTCGCGTTCGGCAATCTCACGCGCTTTGGCATTGGCACGGACATTAAAGCCGATAATCGGCGCATTGCTGGCCTTAGCAAGCTGCACGTCGGACTCAGTGATACCGCCAACACCGGAATGCAGGACCCGCGCCTTAATATCATCGGTCGAGATCTGGTTAAGGCTGCCGATAATGGCTTCAACACTGCCGCCAACATCGCCTTTGATGAGCACCGGATATTCAACCGCTTGGTTTTCACCCAAAGCAGAGAACATATTTTCCAGTGAAGCCGGGGCTGTCGCTGTACGTTTCTCCAGAGCTTTTTGACGACGATATTCAGCCACTTCACGCGCACGTGCATCATTTTCGACAACGGTGAGCTTATCACCCGCCGATGGCACACCGGACAGACCCAAAACTTCGATGGGGAGCGATGGCCCTGCTTCTTTAAGCTGCTTGCCTTTATCATCGAGCATCGCTCGGACCTTGCCCGAATGCTCGCCAACAACAAAGATATCACCGCGGCGCAAAGTGCCCCGCTCAATCAAAACAGTCGCCACAGGGCCACGGCCTTTGTCCAGCTTAGCCTCAATCACAACACCTTCGGCATCACGATCAGGGTTGGCTTTTGGCTCAATCAACTCTGCTTGCAAATTGATCGCATCGATCAACTTATCGAGATTGGTGCCTTTCAATGCAGAGACTTCAACATCCTGCACATCACCAGACATTTTCTCAACAATAACCTCATGCTCCAGCAAGCGGTTACGAATATTGTCGGGGTTCGCTTCATGCTTGTCGATCTTATTGATCGCAACAATCATCGGCACGCCGGACGCTTTGGTGTGATTAATTGCCTCAATGGTTTGCGGCATCAAATTGTCATCCGCCGCTGCAACCAGAATAACAATATCGGTCACATTCGCGCCGCGTGCACGCATTTCAGAAAATGCCGCGTGGCCCGGTGTATCGAGGAATGTAATCTTTTCACCCGATTTCACCTTCACCTGATAAGCGCCGATATGCTGTGTAATGCCGCCGGCTTCGCCCTGAACGACATCGGTGCCACGCAACGCATCAAGCAATGACGTTTTACCATGATCGACATGGCCCATAATCGTCACCACAGGAGGACGCGGTTTCAGTGTCTCATCAGGATCAACATCGGAATCGACATTAATCTCAACATCAGAATCAGATACGCGTTTGATTTTGTGGCCAAATTCTTCAACCAGCAATTCCGCAGTATCATGATCTATGGTCTGGTTCACAGTCACCATAGAACCCATTTTGAACAGTGATTTAACCAGATCAGCGCCTTTTTCCGCCATCCGGTTCGCCAGTTCCTGCACAGTGATAGCGTCAGGCACCACAACTTCGCGTGATTGCTTTGGCTGTGCTTCGCGTGTCTGCCCAGACATTTGCGCCCGGCGCTCTTTCTCACGCGCACGTTTAAGCGCAGCAAGCGAGCGCGCACGCGCGCCGCCATCGCCTTCGCTCAAAGCACGATTAACTGTCAGCTTGCCTGATTGGCGACGCTCATTGCGATCGCGGCTTGGTTTGGGTGAAGGTTTTTTCGGTTCAGGCCGTTTTACCGGCGTTACGGGCGTAAACTTGCGTGGTGCCGGCGCAGATGCCTTCGCTTTAGCTACCTCTGATTTCGCCTCTGCTGGTGCCGCTGGCGTTTCAGCAACAGGGTCTTTTGCAGCCACGGGCGCAGCAGGCTCTTCTTTGGCTTTCGCCGCAGCAGCACGCTTCTCTTCTGCCCGTGCCTTTTCTTCTTCTTCGCGTTTGGCTTTTTCAGCTACTTCACGGCGACGCGCTTCTTCCATAGAGGCTTGGCGCGCTTCTTCCGCTTCACGCAGCAGTTTCTCTTGCAGCTCTTTGCGCGTCATCGTCGCATCAGCAGCTTTTTTGACCGGCGCTTCAGCCTTTGGAGCAGGTGCAGCTGGTGGCGGTGGAGGCGGCGGAGCGGCTTCTTCAACCGGCTCTGGTTTCGCTCCGGGCTTACCCACAAGCTTACGGCGCTTTACCTCAACCACAACCTTATTGGTGCGGCCATGGCTGAATGTCTGCTTGACTTCGCCGGACTCAACTGCCCGCTTCAAACCCAGAGGTTTGCGGCCCAGTTTCGGCTTTTTTTCTTGATCATCACTCATCGAACAGACTCAATCCTTTTTTCATCTTCTATCATGATGGCGCACGGCCATCAAAACTCACTGCGACCAACGCCCTATATCAAGGCAGCGGCCGGTTCTTCTTCTATAGTCATCTCAGGGGCAGTCTCATTGCCAAAGACACGGTCCGTCAAAACCGACACATCAACCCCTCTAAAACCAAGCAAGCGAAACAAGAATAGCCCTATTCGCGCTGCCGCTCGGTCATCCATTATCGCTATATGTACGCAATTGCTGCGCCCCAATGCCAATGACAATTGATCGCGGTCAAATGGCAAAACCAGCCCCTGCAACGAACTGCCTTCTGCATCGGAACCAACGCGCCAAGCCTGATCAAGCGAGCGCCGACCATTTTCCGCAGCATCTGAGGCATGGAGCAACAGCGCAACATTCCCCATACGCGCCGCAGTCTCGACCTTTTCCGCACCCGATATCAACTGGCTGGCCTTTGCTTCAAGGCCCAGACGCTGGAGCAATTCACTCGCCAGAGCGTCATCAACGGCCTGTGACAGATTATCCGGCAAAGCAATATCAGTCGTTTTCAAAACAGATTTCAGCTTACCCAGCAACTGCCCTTTAGCGATTGCTACGTCCAGCTCATCCCGCGTGACACCAACCCACGCACCGCGCCCGGGCGCGCGTGAGCGTACATCCGGAGCGACTATGCCGTCCGGGCTTAAAGCAAGTCGTATCAACCGGCGGCTATCCATTTGCCCGCCGGTCAATATACAGCGCCTTACCGCAATATGTTTGTCATTGGGGGCTTTCCGCATCTGCGACCTCCCCGTCGGACGGATCAGCCGCAGCTTCCGGAGCAGCGTCATCTTCGTCTTCAAACCAATGCGCACGAGCAGCCATGATAATCTCATTGCCCTGCTCTTCGCTCAGCCCATATTCGGCCAATATACCGCCCTTATCCTCGGCACGCTTGTCACGGCGACGTGGATCACTGCGTTTTTTGGCAACCAGCTCATCTGTTGCCAGATCTGCAAGGTCATCAAGCGTTTTGATCTGCGCTTCACCCAGAGTCAGCAACATTTGCTCGGTCAGATGCGGCATCTCAGCGATCGCATCTTCCACACCCAGAGCCTGACGAGCTTCACGCGCCGCAGATTCCTTGCGGTCCAGCGCTTCTTTTGCGCGGTTTTGCAACTCTTCAGCCAGCTCTTCATCAAAGCCTTCAATGCTGGAAATCTCGTCCGCAGCGACATAAGCGACTTCTTCAAGCTCGCTAAAGCCTTCCGCCACCAGAAGCTGTGACAATGTTTCATCGACATCCAGTTCTGATTCAAACATTGCCGAACGTTCGCTAAATTCACGCTGACGCTTCTCGCTCGCATCTGCCTCAGTCATAATATCAATGGCAGAGTCAGTCAGCTGAGACGCCAGACGCACATTTTGTCCGCGGCGGCCAATGGCCAGCGAAAGTTGGTCATCAGGAACAACCACTTCGATGCGGCCTTCTTCTTCATCAAGCACAACGCGGCTTACAGTCGCAGGCTGCAAAGCATTGACGATAAAGGTCGCAGTATCTTCAGACCAAGGGATAATATCAATCTTCTCGCCCTGCATCTCCTGAACGACGGCCTGAACACGGCTACCCTTCATCCCAACACAAGCGCCAACTGGATCAATCGATCCATCATGGCTGATAACACCGATTTTCGCACGACTTCCCGGATCACGAGCCGCCGCTTTAATCTCGATAATACCATCGTAAATTTCTGGCACTTCCTGCATGAACAATTTGCGCATGAAATCAGGGTGCGCACGTGACAGATAAATCTGATGACCACGATTTTCGCGAACAACTTTCATGATCAGTGCACGGACACGATCGCCAACACGCGCAACCTCACGTGGAATTTGCTGATCGCGGCGGATAACACCATCTGCACGGCCCAGATTGACCACGACATGGCCAAACTCAACCGATTTAACCACGCCAGTGATAATCTCACCTGCACGGTCTTTAAATTCATCATATTGCCGCTCGCGTTCTGCGTCGCGGACCTTTTGGAAGATAACCTGTTTTGCGGCCTGCGCATCAATACGGCCCAAATCAACGCCGGGCAGCGGATCAATGATGAAATCGCCCACAGATGCATCGGCTTGCAGCTTTTGCGCGCCCTTCAGGTCCACTTGCTTGAAATAGTCGTCAACTTCCTCAACCACCTCAACAACACGCCACAGGCGCAAATCGCCTGTTTCGCCATCGAGCTTTGCCCGAATGTCGTTCTCGGCGCCATAACGTGCGCGGGCAGCACGCTGAATCGCTTCTTCAATGGCTTCAATAACCACTGATTTATCAATCATTTTCTCCGTAGAAACGGAGTTTGCAATCGCCAGCAATTCGGCTTTATTGGCAGAAATGGCATCGGCCATAATTGTCAGTCACTTTCTTCTTCAGGTGTATCGTCAATTTCAAGCTCATGTTCGCCATCATCAACGACGAGTGGAGCAGTGGCGGCAATCAACGCATCGGTCAAGACCAGTTTTGCGGTGAGTATATTGTTAAAGGCCGTTTTCTGCGACCCAATTTTCTTATCTTCAACCAGAATCAGAGCGTCAGGCCCCTCACCTTCGACCCCGCCCAAAATGCCAACCAAAGTCTTGCGGCCATCTTGTGGTTCAGCAAGTTTCAAACGCGCCTCATAGCTGGACCAATCAACAAAGTCAGCAAGGCGCGTCAAAGGGCGGTCAATGCCTGGCGAGCTTACTTCCAGTCGATAAGGCTCATCTACAGGGTCATTGCCCGCCTCTTCCAGCGCATCAAACTTTTCTGAGATACGCCGCGATAACGCCGCGCAGTCAGAGATATTGAGCTGGCGAGTGTCCGGGCGCTCAGCCATAACCTGCAAGCTATAATCCTCACCAGAACCTATAAATTTCACACGCACAAGCGCAAAGCCCAAGGCCTCAGCCTCTGGCGCGATTAATGCTTCTAGGTCGGCGATATTGCTCACTGCTTCTCCTGTAGCTGGCGCATATCGCACTCAGCATATTTGATCTAGAAATGGCAAAGCTGGTCGGCCCGGCAAAAGCCGGCTCCGCTCACTAACCATTTCGGGATAGGCATTATATAATCCAAGAAGCCTGTTTATGCAATCATATTCTATACGGTCTTGCACTCACCTTTAATAGCTGCGCCTATATCAAAAAATGACTAACCTAGCAGATCATGCTTCTTCAACGCGTGGCGCAACTGATCATAGCTAAGGTTCAATGCCTTAGCCGTTTGTCGCTGATTATAACGATGCCGCGCCAGCATATGCTCCAATATTTTGCGCTCATGACTTTCCACTGCTGATTTCAAACAGCTAACGGCCTCATAATTTATAGAGAGCGCCATATCTTCAGTCGAAGATTTGAGCATTTGCGCTGTATCTCCTTTGGTTTCTGGCGACAAAACCTCTGACGCAATCGCTTCTTTTGGGGTGGGCTTCTCTTTGGCAGAGGATGTGGACTCCCCACTAAACTTCCAAGGCGATTCAAAAGGATCAAAGACGATATGGTCTACGGGCCGCGTGGAATCATCCCATCTATAGATCGCGCGCTCCACTACGTTGCGCAATTCCCGCACATTGCCGGGCCAACCATAGCGCTGCATGGCAGCAACTGCTAGGTCACCAAAGCCGGGCCAGCTATCCCATTCCAATTCGGTTGCCATACGCCGCCCGAAATACTCTGCCAATACTGGGACATCTCCATCACGCGCGCGCAGGGGTGGCAAGGTTACGACTTCAAAACACAGGCGGTCGAGCAGATCAGCACGAAAGTCATTCCTCTCAACCATGGCAGGCAGATATTCGTTGGTTGCACCAACAATCCGGACATCAACGCGCACTGGACGCGACGCCCCAATGCGCGTGACCTCACCATATTCGACAGCCCGCAGCAAACGCTCCTGCGCCGCCATGGACAATGTGCCAAGCTCATCCAGAAACAATGTGCCGCCATCGGCCTCTTCAAACCGCCCCTGCCGCGCCTTTGTTGCGCCGGTAAATGCTCCTGCCTCATGGCCAAAAAGCTCTGCCTCTATAAGAGTCTCCGGCAAAGCTGCGCAGTTCATGGTAACAAGCGGACCATCCCAACGCTGGCTCAAACGGTGCAAGCGTTCAGCAATCAGCTCTTTGCCTGTACCGCGCTCACCAATGACCAAAACAGGACGATCAAGATGGGCGGCACGACTGGCACGTTCAACGGCATCCAAAAAAGCCCCTGACTCTCCAATAAATTGATTGGTACGCTCCAAAAGACGCCATCCTTTTTACAATGGTATATTGCAGTTCGCACACACCGCCAACTTGTAGTGAAAATTACCAACATGTAGTAATAAAGTCAATGTCGAATATACCGAATATAGAATTTATTATTATTTTTCAGCATTTTATAATTTTTGGCACACCTCATGCTTAGTGTATTCTGAGTTAGGAATAATGCAGGAGGACAATATGGCACAGTTTAAAGACAGCAATTCCGATGCAAAAGACAATGCAAATGGCACAACCATTTTGGGTTGGATAGTTGCACCGGCCATGTTGCTTGCCACCCTCTACATTAGCGGTATGGGCCCCATCATAGGCTCCTTCACCACGGGAGGCAGCAATGGCGATGCCGAACATGCTGAAACCGCAGCCAGCGTAGCACAAGTTTTTTCTGTCCGTTATATTGATTGACAGAAAGAGCGGCGGTCGGAATGTTTAACCCCTTGCCCCATTCCGGCCGCCACATGAATTTTTCAGGAGTATCTTAATGGGAATTTTTTCAAGAACCCGCGACATTATCGCCGCCAATGTTACAGACATGCTGGATAAGGCCGAAGACCCGGCCAAGATGATCCGCATGATCATCCTCGAAATGGAAGAAACATTGGTGGAAGTTCGGGCGTCTGCAGCACGTACCATTGCCGACCAGAAAGAAATGCGCCGCCATATTGATAAATTGGAAGTTTTGCAGGCCGATTGGGGCGACAAGGCCCAACTTGCTCTGTCAAAAGATCGCGAAGATTTGGCCCGTGCAGCATTGGTAGAAAAGAAGAAAGCCCGTGATATGGCTGATCAGCTTAACCATGAGATTGCTGTGCTTGACGACGCACTGCGCGCATCAGAGCAGGATATTGCCAATTTGCAGAACAAATTGCGCGAAGCTCGCAGTCGTCAAAACACCATCATGTCACGGCTTGAAAGCGCTGAAAACCGCATCAAGCTGAAAACTATGTATCAAGGCGATAAGGTCAAAGAGGCATTTTCACGCTTCGACCTGCTGGAGCGCCGCGCAGACCTTGCAGAGGGTCAGGCCGATGCACTTGCCATTGGGCATTCAGGGCCGCCTAGCCTTGAAGACCAGATTACCGCGCTCGAATCGAACGATAAGGTCGATGAAGAGCTGGAAGAAATGAAAAAAGCACTGAAAAAAGGGGAGTAATTCGTGGAAGACATTCTTGTGCCCATCGTCATCGTAGGGATGCTGTTCATTGGGCTGCCGTGGATCATCTTCCACTATGTTACGAAATGGAAAACATCGGCAACTTTGACCAATGAAGATGAAGGCTTGCTTGAAGAGCTATATCTCATGGCCAAAAGGCTGGATGACCGCATGGATAATGTTGAGCGGATCATAAAAGCCGATGATCCCGATTGGCGCCCCGCGCGGCTGACCAGCCCGGATGATACCATGGACCCCACCCTTGAACAAATTGACCGCTTTCTTGCTGAAAGGAGCAAAAAATGACCCGCCGCACCAAATTTTACCGTGATAAGCAAAATGGAAAATTGTCCGGCGTATGTTCAGGCATAGCGGACTATACCGGTATTGACGTTACTTGGGTCAGATGGGGCATGTTTCTGTCATTCATCATGTCGCAAGGCATCACCTTTTTGGCCTATGTTGGCTTGACCATTTTCTCGCCAAAAAAGCCGTCTAATCTTTACATTGACAGCGAAGAACAAAAATTCTGGCAAGGTGTGCGCCAGTCACCGCGCCGTACAGCACGTGATGTTAAATCCCGCTTTCGCGAAATTGATCGTCGGTTAGCCGATGTGGAACTGTATTACACCAGCAACAATCGTCAGCTCTCAGATGAGATTGAACGGCTACGCTGATATATTCATTATTTGAAAAGGACATATTATGAGTTGGGGAAGCCCGTTTTTTGTCATCGCCATTATCGCTGTGAGCACAGTCGGTTGGTTGATCAACAACTGGATCCGCGCCAAACATGGCTATTCCTTGGAAGATGAATGGGGCGGCAAGACCGAAAAGAATGGCTTGGATGCAACGCGAAAAGTTGAATTGCTGACCAATGAGAATGAGCAGCTCAATGGCAAAATAGGACGTCTTGAAGAGCGGCTTGCAGTGCTGGAGCGCATTGCGACCGATAGAGAGAGCAGCAGTGCGCGACTTTCTGACGAGATCGAAAAGCTGAGGTAAGGATTAACAAGGATGGAAACGATGTTCATAGGTATCGGCATAGCAGCAATTGCCTTGGGTTGCGCGACATGGGGCGTTTTTGATCGGTGGATCGCTTATAAAGAAAAAATCGCCGAAACAGAGAATATAGCCGGTCGCAAAATTGCCGCTTTAACAGATGAGAACCGCCAACTGACAGATCATGTTTCTATCATGCACGACCGCATCGCCAATCTTGAGCGGATCGCAACAAACAAACAAAGCAGCAGTGCCAGGCTGTCTGATCAAATTGAACACTTAAGGACCTGAAAATGGATGCTACCAAATTAGAAGTAATCCGGACAATCTTTCCATTTATTGCCCTGTTCGTCAGCATAGGTGTTGCAGGCTGGGTAGCGACCACATGGCTGCGGATCAAAAATGGCTATCCTTTGGATGGTGCATGGGGCCAGGCCGTCTACCCCAAAACAGACAAAGAGGCCGCACAGCGCATCTCTTTACTGACACAGGAAAATGCACAGCTTCAAGCTGAATTGGGCGCCGTCAAAGACAGGCTGGTCAACGTCGAACGTATCGTTACCGACAGCAGCCATCAATTGACCCATGAAATTGAAGCATTGAGAGATAAGCGCACTAAAGAAGTGAAATAATATAAAGGGGGAATCATTATGAATTTTGCACTGCTGATACCGATCTTGGGCGTATCTATTCCGATTGTTGCCATCGTAGCAGCAACAGTGAACAAATGGCTGCAAATTAAAGAAAAGCAGATTGAAGCGCTCAACAGCGAAACCGCTGAAAAAGCGGCTCGCTATGCAGCGCAGACCGAAAGGCTGGAGCAAAGAATGCGGGTGCTTGAACGCATTATTACAGACAAGGGTTTTGAGGTGTCGCAGCAGATAGAAGATCTGCGTGACAAGCCGCTTAACTAAAACGAATATTGCATAACAAATAAGAGGGAAAACCAAAGCTATGGACCCGTTTCAAATGGTAATCGGTATTGTTCTTATCGTCTCAATCGCCAGTGTTTTGCGCTCTCGCTATCGCGCCCAGCACGGAATTTTGGAAGATAAAGACGGCAATGCTGTCGCGTCAACCAATCCAGAATCAGCATTCGAAACCAAAGCATTGCAAAGCGAAGTGAAGAAGTTGAATGAGCGCATCGCGGTTTTGGAGCGCGTTATAACTGACGATCGCGGCTCACGTGAATTGGCAAGGGAAATTGAAGATTTGCGCAGCCGCTAAGGAGCAGGCTGCCACAATCGACAAAGGATTTTCAAAATGCAGGAACCTATGATTATCTTGACCATCGCTGCCGCAAGTCTGTTGGCTGTGGCAATCATATCCGCGACCATAATAAGGCTATGGCGCGACTGGATCAACTATAAGCAGAGCGAATTGAGCTATGTGCAAAACACGGCCAATGCCGGTGGCCAAGGGTCAGCACATAATGCCAATGCCCGCATAGAATTGGCGGATTTGAAAGAAAGACTGCGTAAGTTGGAAGCTATTGCCGCAGGCGTTGATCTCTAAACACAGTGCCTACCGTGCCTGTTTTTTATACAGACTAGACGCGGATACTTAGCCAAGAGGACGGCTCACTCAATGAGCAGAAATGATAATGTTTGCGGGTCCGCCCTCGCCACCCTATATCGCCGGAATGACAGATATACCCACCCATAATGATCTTCCCGCTATTGATGATATATATGAGGAATATGAATTCCTCGATGGCGATGAGCGCTATCGCCTTTTGATTGAATTGGGCCGTAAGCTTGAACCAATGCCAGACGCTTTAAAGACCGATGCAACATTGGTTCGTGGTTGTTCAGCATCTGTGTGGGTATATCCATCCAAAACAGATGGCACTGGCTTGCATTTCTTCGCTGATAGCAATGCCGCCATCACCAAAGGCATTATCGCTTTGGTACTGCTAACGGTGCAGCACAAATCAGCTCAAGAGATTATTGATTGCGATATAGAAGATGCGCTTACGCCTTTTGATCTGAAAAGCCAGCTCTCCTCAAACCGCACCCAAGGCATTCCCAACATGATTGCCTTGATACGCGAAACTGCTCAGCGTTACGCCGCTAGCAGATAGCCTTTTCCAACCACCAAAAGACAAAATTAGACAGGCTTCCACTCGCGGCGCTCTGCGCCAGATTTTAGCACTTGATAGCTAAGTTGGATCGCCTGAAAGCGCTGTGCAGCGTCTTTATCATCAGGATTAGTGTCTGGATGGTTTTGCTTGGCAAGCAAACGATACGCTTTTTTAATAGCTTCCAGATCGGCGTCCACTTCCAGACCGAGCACATCAAGCGCCCGCAATTCATCAGCAGACCGCGTACCATCACCTGACCCGGCCCATTGATGATGAACCGATTCCTTATATCCGCTAGTTTCTGATTGCTCCGCTTTTGCCCGTGCAGCGGCCTCTTCTTTGCTCAGACCTTCAAAATAATCCCAGCCGCGATTATATTCTGCGGCATGTTTTTCGCAAAAATACCAGCGCTCTGGGCTGTTCGGTGATTTGGGTGCGGGGCAATCGCCGCGTTCTTCACAGCCATGCCTGTCACACAAGCGCACTGTCTGCGCATCGCGTGATGAACCATAGCCGCGCCACCGCGGAAATCCCCAATCGGTTGATCGTCTTGCTCCTGCCATGCTGTTGACCTAGTCAGTTGCGCTCAGGAAATCCAGATGCGATACTTAAAATTCGTGCACGGCGGCTTGCAGGCAGCTCATTTTGTGCAACGGCCAGCTTCATCCAATGCCGTGCCACAGCGTGATCCACTGCCACGCCATTGCCTAAAAACTTCATCTCGCTCCATATTGCACGTGCTTGCGCAAAGCCTGCTTTGCTGGCGATGAGGCAGTTTTGCGCAGCCTCTCCTGCTCTATCCTTAAAGAAATACAACTCGCACAACCAAGCATGCCCTTCATCATTGCCCTTGGCGATCAATTCGCGCAATTCACCATCAGCTCGGTCAAATTCATCACCATAAAAACCAGCCGCATATATGGCGTAAGGATGGCCTTTATCTGCCGCATCTCGCAATAGCTTTAACGCCAATTGCTTATCTTGCGGGACAAAATTACCGTCCCAATATAAGGTCCCCATGAAGGAGTTTCCTTTGGCGAAACCAGTGTCAGCAGACCGCTGAAACAGATTAACTGCGCGGTCCTGATAACCTGGGCTTCGATCATATTGTATAATCCAATAGCCCAATTCCAGCATAGCAGCCGGGTGGTTTTGCGCCGCAGCTAGGTCCAACCATTTCTTTGCACCCGGCACATCCTTTTTCACGCCAGCGCCAAACTCCAACATATAGCCAAACAGATATTGCGCGACGGCATTGCCGGCCTCTGCTGCTTGCCTAACATCGTCTGCCGTAAAGTCCTTAAGTAATGCGCCCACGATTAATGGCTCATCTGTGATGCCCAGATAATCAAGCGTCAGACTATCAAGATATTGATTAAATGCTGGTGATATAGACTGTGGCGGAAAACTTCCGGTCAATCCATCTATACCGATAGCAGGTTCAGCAATGGGCGTTGGCGGGACAAAGAAAAAGTCCTCATATAATTGGCCATAAGGAAAAGGATATTGGCGCGACGGGTCCATCCCTTCGGTCAATTGCACAACATCTTGCCCGACAGCACGAAAGAAATATGACAGCTCTAATCCGGGTGTGGCAACCCGTTCTGACACTGCTCGGGCAAATGGGCTGATTGTTGCACCTTCCGGCGCTTCGTCAAATGCCGGGCTGCCTTTAGCAGTTGCATAGAAAACTACGCTACGATCCAACTCTAACAACCCCAAATTACCGACATTGCCATTCTGGCCATCAGGGTCGATATCACTTAACTGCACCACAGGGTCCAGACTACGGCAAGCATCCAGAAAGAACAAAGCCTCGCCCGATGCGCGATTAGCCGCTTGGGTTAAGACAGACATAGGTAGAAAAAGTGTCTCAAGCTCGCCTTTGCTGGCCAGTGGCGGCGCGTCCACTGGAACGAGATAATTGTTACCAGCATATTCAAAGCCGTGCCCAGAATAATAGACCAAAGCCGTTTCCGCTGATTGCGCTGCCATGCCAAAATCTTCCGCCGCTTGGCGTAAGGTCGCGACATCGGCATGTTCTATAGCAAAGACACGAAACCCGACCTTAGCAAAGGACTCGCAAAGCTGCGCAAGATCATTGGCTGCATTGGCCAGTTTGGGCCAATCAAGTTCTGGATAATCACCATTGCCAATGATGAGAGCGACACGTTTAGGGTCATTGCCTGCCCCGCAACGTGGCTCTAACAATATGCGCGTTACGCTATCATCAATGGCAGAACTCGTAGAGACCGTAGGCGTAATCTGCGCTATCGCTGTCGCCGAGACAAATGTAACGCATATGGTCGCCAAAACGGCCACCATACGTCGCGCTGATGCCACAAAACCCAACATGCTGCTTCTCCCTCACCATATTTTACAATCAGAAATATATCTGTTGCGGGCGGTCTTCGCAATGCACCTTTGCAGCATCTTTCCATGCTGTTTGCAGATGCTTAAAAGGTGTTGGTCACCATAAAGTCTTTTTGCCGAAGACATGTTGTAGCATGGAACCAAGCTGCTAATTGTGCGTTGCAACATAAAATCAACAATTCGATTCTAAGGCCCCAATATGAGTAAGCAACTTACCCTGTCAGCGTTTTTATCTGTCATGATGATGGTGGGCTTTGCCATATCTACTTATGATGCCCCTACAGACCTTTTGGTCGCTAATGGTGAAGCATCTGCGATTGCACAGACTGCCTGACAATATGCGGTCTGTGCCGCTATCTTGGCCAAAAATTCATAAAATGCCAGAGGGTCTATAAGCCGGGTTCTGTTCCTCCATTTGCATGGATTTGACAGCCATTCATCTCGCCACATCATCGCTGATATGGTCTAGCAACCAACCCGAACGACGAAACCCGAAACAGGTCCGATATGCGGACATATCTATGCCGTCCCTATTTGGTCTTGCTCCAGATGGGGTTTACCGTGCCATGGCCATTGCTGGCGCATGCGGTGCGCTCTTACCGCACCCTTTCAATGTCACGCCATCAAAATGTTCGGGGTTACCCCCTAACGCGACCTACTTTCTGTTGCACTGTCCCTAATCGCCGGAGAACCGGTGACCGCCGGACGTTATCCGGCATCTTTGTTTCGTGGAGCCCGGACTTTCCTCCCGCTATTGCACAATACAATAACGCGCGGCTGTCCAACCCTCTGGCTAGCTCTGCTTAGCAGACCATTCCGGAATTTCCAGCAATAAGGCGAAGAGAAGCGCTCTACATTCACCATCGATAATGCCATCAATATTGGATGGGCGAAAACGGCGTTGAAATGCACGTACAGTAGCTGTCTCATCATCAATGGCATAGCCAAGACGCTCCAGCGCAAGCAAAAATGCGCCATCTGTCCAATATGGATCAACCAGCCGTCCATTGGGAACCTGCAAAGCCAATCCAGCTTTGGCAAGGCGCGGCCAGTCAAACAATTCACCAGGGTCCATTTTGCGCGCAGGCGCTATATCGCTATGTCCGACAATATTATAAGGTTGGATGGAATAACGCTGAACAATATCGCTCGCAAGCTGATGCACAGCGCGCATTTGCTCCTCTGGGAAAGGCCGATAACCCCATTCATGGCCCGGATTGATAATCTCTATGCCAATGCTCGCGCTGTTAACATTGGTGATACCGCGCCAGAAAGAACGCCCTGCATGCCAGGCCCGCTTTGCTTCATCGACCATCAGGATGATCTGACCGTCTTCGGTAACAACATAATGGGCCGAAACTTTGGCCTCTGGATTGGCGAGCCAATCAATCGCCGAAGGACCATCCTGCATACCGGTATAATGCATGATCAGCATAGTGACCGGTAATGTGCGCTCATCAAAATTGGGTGATGGCGTTATGATATTTGCCAATGATGAGCCAGATATGGTCATATTGCTCTCCCGAATATTGGAAAGCCTTAAATCGCCTAAGCTCTTATAGCAAGCGGCTCGCCAGCAGGGCGGCGCTCATAGCAACCACGGAAATCTTTGCTCACGCTAAATTCCGTATCATATCCGATCACGGTTTCGGCGGCACCCAACATCATGAAACCGCCCGGATGCAAAGCCTGAGCCAAGCGATGATATGCCTGATGCCGTGCTTCGGGAGAGAAATACATCACCACATTGCGGCAAAGCACCAGATCAAAATTGCGCAGATCGGATGAACTTCTCAGCAAATTGTCCTGACGAAATCTCACCATGGATCGCACATCATCTTTAATTGACCATGTTGAGCCAACTTGCTTGAAATAACGCAACATACGCTCGACAGAAAGGCCACGTTGGATTTCAAACTGGCTATAAACGCCTTTGCGGGCATAGTTGAGTGCATCTTGCGAGATGTCCGTCGCTACGATTTCGATGTCCCAATCTTTCCATTTGAAGCTTTCTTCAGCGAACATCATGGCCAATGAATAAGGCTCTTGTCCCGTCGAGCAGCCAGAAGACCATATACGCAGTTTTTTGCTACTGGCCCGTTCTTTCGCAATATGGGGTATCACCTGCTTTTGCAGCAAAGAGAACATCATCGTGTCGCGAAAGAAGCTGCTCTCATTGTTCAGCATGGCATCGATGACTTCACGCTGCAAATCATCGCTTTCAACCGAGAGAAGAACGGCAACAAGCGCATCCAGATCGGGAATATCATATTCACGCATAATAGGCTTCAAAGCAGTCTCTATCCGCCAAAACCGGTTCGCGGAAATGACCTGACCAGTTCTGGCCTCTAACAATCCTGCCAATATCTTTGATGCTGGCGCGCTGAGACTCTCTTCATTCATGCTGCGCTCTCCAAAGATTTGCTAGTGACATAATGATGGGAAATATGCTGGCCAATATCAGCCGGCGGCAAAATCGCAGAGGCCAGCCCCGACCGCGAAACGACACCGGGCATACCCCATACAACAGAGCTTGCAGGGTCTTGCGCATAGACATGACCGCCACGCTCAGCAATTTCTTCTGTGCCCAGCAATCCGTCACGTCCCATGCCGCTCAACACAATCGCAATTGCATTCTTACCATAATGTTTTGCGACTGAGCTGAACATAGGGTCGACAGAAGGCATGTAGCGGCCATTTGTCTCCGGACAGATATGAATTTTCTTATCTTTGCCGCTACCTGCGATTTGCAAATGACCAGATGATGGAGCGATATAAATACATCCATGCTCACAGCGCTGACCATCCTGTGCCAAAAACACTTTACGCGATACAATTTCGCCCAGCTGATTGACCAAAAATGGTAAGAAACTTGCGGGCAGATGCTGTGTCAGAAAGATTGGCACATCGATATGCGCATCCAAAGCCGCAAAAAACTCCTGCATTGCCGGAATACCGCCGGTTGAAGAGCCTATGGCGATGCAGTCTACGACATTATTACTATAATCATAATCCCGCATAATAACGGGGCCTGCTGGCACAAGTTCGCGAGCAACAGAACGCCCCAACCCAACAAGCTTGTCATGCAGAATAGTCGCAAATTGGCCGCCAAAGCTAGAACGGCCAGGCTTGGCCAAAGTATCGCACGCGCCCAATGTCAACGCGCGCACCGCAGCAACACCGCCTGGCTCAGCCAAGGATGACAATACCAATATGCGCGCATCTGAAATCGCTAGCAGTTCTGGCATCGCATCGAGGCCATTGCCAGTCGGCATTTCAATATCAAGAATGATGATATCGGCTTCATTCTTAGCCAAATAGGCCATAGCTTCTTGCGCGCTAGCGGCAGAGGCGACTACGGTAAATTTAGGAGAAGCCGACAATATACGTTCCAAGACCGCACGCACAACATTGCTGTCGTCAATCAGAACGATCTTTAAGGATTCGCTATTGTCTTCGGGATTTCTGTCTGAAAAACCGTGCCGGTCGTGATGCATGGATTATTCAGCCCCAGCGAGTTGGAGCTTAGTTTCCAGAGTTTCTCGGTCAAAAGGTTTCATGACATATTCATTAGCGCCAGCCTCAATTGCAGCTTCTATGTGACTACGCCCATTTTCGGTTGTGCAGAAGATGACCCTTGGTCCCTGGCCCCCTTCTATTGTCCGCAATGCCCGCAGAAAATCAATTCCGCTCATCACTGGCATGTTCCAATCAAGCAGCACCACGTCTGGCATGGTTTCTTGGCAGTAATGCAGGGCTTGCTCGCCGTCGGCGGCTTCATCCACATCATATTCCAGTGCTTCCAATATATGGCGAGCGACCTTTCGGATGACCTTGCTATCATCCACAACCAAACACTTTTTCATTCCATTGTCCTTTGCGACACCTTTGTCCCGTTCTTAAGGTCTGACACATTTCTCTTAATGAGCTGTGAAATTTGCCAAGTTTAGTTGAAACAAAATTGGCATTTGCCGTTTGAAGTTGGTTACGCAGCAATATCCTGATGAACATTGATAAGATTTTCCGGTTCAATGATCAGCAAAGCTTCGCCATTCTCTTCCAAAATGGTGCTGCCTAAGGTTTCCCAACCAGCCCCTGGGCTTGATGGCAGTTCTTTAATGTTGGCGTCCGTATCGAAAATATCACGCACCGCATCAACCAGAAGTGCATAGACGTGACCGCCAACATCAACGACCACGGCCATTGATGATTTCTTGATGGCTGCTTTTTGCCCAGTGATAAACCACTGGCAATCAATGAGTGTGAGCACTTTGCTGCGCATTGCGAAGAGGCCAGCGATATAGGGCTCAACATTAGGTACTGCGACACTCTGGTCGACATTGACCACGCTTTCAACCTTGGCGGCCGGAAACACAACATCACGGCCATTCAGGCAAACGCGCAAATATAATGTGTTCATCATGATGATTCTCCTGCACGGCGCGGGGCGCTATGGCTTTGCAATGCCCCCAACAGGCCAATTCTGTCATATCTGTAAACGCTGTTGCCATTATTATGGTTGGTGGGTTTGTCCCGCAAAGCGATAATGGCTCCAGAAGCAGGGGAAGTATTTTGCGTATCTTCCGAGGCAATGCAGATAGTGGCCTCTTCACCCTCTCGCAAATCATAGCGCACATCATAGCCAGCTTTCGCCACTAAAGGTGCCAGCATTTGCCGGGTCCATCCATCATCAGCAGCCTGCAACAGACATATGGGTTTGGTCGCGTCATTATTGCGATGGACGTCTTGGTCGAACTGGCTGAAAATCCAATGCGGGTCGATCAACTCTATTTGCTGACCATCCCTGATAAAGACCCCGCTAATCGCGCTGTCTTCATGCACATTGCCAACCGGTTGCAGCGATGCCTTACGATTAATACGGTGCATATCGACAATATCATTAATCGCGTAATAAATGGCCGTATTACCATCAAAGAGCTTAATAACTTTGATTGATGCAGCATCAGGCACTGCCTTCAACCCATATAAAGGAATAGCTTTCTCATCATGCGTAAGGCGCATTTTGCCGCCAGAATGGCCGATTTTCTCAATCCCGAAATCTTCCACCCGTTCAATAACTGATAATGGCAAAGCGCGAACATCATTTTGGCAATCCTGGAATATCAGCATCGCCAGGTCTTCGCTATCTTCTATCGCAGTGTCATTGGCTGGCACATTCATATCCAACAGGCTCTGATCAGCAGAAGAAACGCCGGCTTGTGCGGCCACGCCATTTGGATCAATCAACAATAAAGGCCGTCCATGGTCTGGAAGCGTCGTTCCGGCATATATGCCCGAAGCCATGATCGCTGGCGCCCCTGCCCGCACGACCAAGTCTTCCTGATCCATGACATGATCGACAGCCAATATGTAATGAATTCCCGCTCCTGCATCGATAACCATCAACACCGGATCATCATCTTCTAAAGCGTCATCATCAACCTCTGAAAGACCCAGAAGATCAGCCAATCCGACCACTGGCAAATGCTGTCCGCGAATAGATGCAAAGTGCTGATCACCCAATTGCCGCATTTGTACAGTGTCACCGCTAGCCATAGTGATTTCGCGAATTGCAGATTGCGGAATGGCAAATTGCTGGCCGCCGCTGCTGAACATCAGGCAAGATATCACTGTGAGTGTTAACGGGACGCGGATTGTGATGTTGAGGCCTTCACCCGATTTGCTCTGCAGAGCAATAGAACCGCCAATGCGGTCAATATTCGAACGAACAACATCCATGCCGACACCGCGACCAGAAATGGAAGAAACACTATCCGAAGTAGAAAGTCCGGTCGCGAACACCAGATTGAGCTTTTGCCGCTCTGTCATAGATGCAGCTTCTGATGCAGTGCACACATTGGCCGCAATTGCTTTTGCAACGAGCCTATCCACATCAATGCCTGCGCCATCATCCCGAATGGAAATGACAATATGATTGCCTGACTGGCGTGCATGGATGGCGATGGTCGCCTGTTGTGCTTTGCCAGCTCTTATCCGTTCTTGAGTGCTTTCCACACCATGATCAACAGAGTTACGGATAATATGAGTCAAAGGATCACGGATCATTTCAATCATTTCGCGATCAAGCTCAACCTCATTGCCCTGACATTCCAGCGCAACATCTTTGCCGAGTTCTTGACCCAGATCGCGCACAATACGCGGCAAGGGAGCAAATACCCCTTCCAGTTTCTGCATCCGTGTGCGGCCTACAGACTCGCGCAAATCGGCGATGCATGCCGATAAGCGTTCAAAGGCCAGATCGAGTGCCGGGTCGCTATCGGTGTCACGAATATGCCGTGCCACCTCATTACGGGCCAGCACCATATCAGAAACACCGTTCATCATATTATCAAGCAATGTCAGCGACATGCGGATAGTCCGCGCAACATTTTGTTGGCCTGCTATGCCGATGGCCTCGCTTTGTGTTTCCGTTTTTTGTTCTGTTCCACCAGCATCATCTGCTTTATGTTCAGTCGGGGCATCATGATCCATAGCCGCCCATGCATTTTGTAATTGCGCAACCAGATGACTGTCATCATCTTCATGAAACTCTACATCTTGCTCAAGCGCATTTGTTAGTCCGGAAATCCGATCAACCAGAGCAAGAATAGCTGTGACCAAGGCTGATGAAATTGGCTTTTTCGTCTCGCGAAGCAATGCGAGGATATTCTCGGCTTCATGGGCAAGAGCTTCAAACCGGGGCAAAGCCAGA
Organism: uncultured Sphingomonadaceae bacterium; assembly: GCA_947503245.1. Lineage (GTDB taxonomy): Bacteria > Pseudomonadota > Alphaproteobacteria > Sphingomonadales > Sphingomonadaceae > Alterisphingorhabdus. The sequence continues at coordinate 1,598,660 of CANNCV010000001.1, read as the reverse complement.
AAACCTGCGCTGCCTTTAACAGTATGGAAAAAGCGGAAAATGGTATCAAGGCGCGATCCATGATCTGGATGCGCTTCCCACGCAATCAGTTCAGCCGTCATCAGCTCTAATGTTTCGCGTGTCTCAAGAATAAATTCTTGTTGTAAATCGTCCATGCTCGGCCCCGCAAATAAGGATTAGCACCTATTTGCGCGGCATATGGTTAAATTGGCGTTAATTCGGGCTTATGAAAGCGCCAAAGTGCAAAAACACCAAGGCCGTGGCAATTATGCTTGGCCCAACTGGATCATTGCCCCCAAAACCAGCAAGCCACCATCATTGGCAACCTGAATGGAACCGCCGTGATTACGTGCAATATTGCCTGCCATAAATGCTGCTGCTGTGCGCGGCGTAAGATCATCAGGCACATCATCGCCAGCGACGGAGAGTGCGTTCAAAATCGCATCATCAGTGGCGAGCTTTTTGCCAGATGCACGAACCGCGATTTCAGTATGACCATCGCCTTGCTCACTCATAACAACCAGATCACCGCCCCTTACCAGAGCTTCAACAGCAATTAGGCAAAGGTTGAGCAATATTTTGATGCCTGCTTTGGGCATGGCCGGGCTGGAAACCTGCCAATCTAGCTTGATAGACGATTTATCGACCAGCAAACCGGCAATAAGTGATTTTGCCTCGCTCGCATCAACCTGATCGCCAAAACCCCCAGCAGCGCCAAAAGCAAGGCGGTAAAACTTCAATTTCTGTGCTGCAGCTCGCGCACTTTCATCCAGCAAATCCAAGCAACGTTTGCGCATTTCTGGATCATTTTCGTCCGCCAGCAATTCCAACCCATTGTTCAACGCGCCAACTGGGCTTAACAGATCATGACACAGCCGTGAACATAACAGGCTGGCGAGGTCGGTTTGTGTAGCAGTCATAATAATGGCCTTAATACAAATTTTTCCGACTATCTGGCGGCTTTGCTGTGATTAGGCAAGCCCCAAGATGGACTGATGCCAATCTATATTTGCCCATTAATCGTCACCACATAGCTTGCCATGTCGATAGGCGAAGCGATACATGCACAAGCATGAGCTTAGATGATAGCATCCGCACTGGCAATTTTGCTGAACATCAGATTGGTACGCGCCTCGATCGCGTGCTTGCTGAGCTTTACCCGGATCTTTCCCGCGAACGCATTAAGGCGTTGATTGGTAATGGTGCTGTTACGATTAACGGGCAGATTGTACGGCAACCCTCTTTGGCCGTTAAATCCACCGCACCTTTCACCTTGTCGATCCCTCCTCCAGAGCCCCTTGATGTTATAGCGCAGGATATTCCGCTCACCATTGTGCATGAAGATGCAGACCTGATTGTTATCGACAAGCCAGCGGGTATGGTGGTTCATCCAGCGGCGGGCCACCGGCAAGGAACATTGGTCAATGCTTTATTATTTCACTGCAAGGGTCAGCTCTCTGGCATTGGCGGTGTTGAAAGACCGGGTATCGTCCACCGCATAGATAAGGATACGTCGGGATTACTGGTCGTCGCAAAAAGCGACAAGGCGCATCAATCGCTTGCTGCGCAATTTGCCGATCACAGCATATCGCGTCACTATCTGGCCGTGGTCAACGGTGTTCCGGTCCCTGTATCTGATAAGATTACAGGCAATATTGGCCGCTCAGAGCGTGACAGGAAGAAAATGGCCGTGGTTACGGAAGGGCGCGGCAAACATGCTGCCACCCATTATAAAATCACAAAAACACTTAACAACAGCGCTGTGGTCGAATGCACTCTGGAAACCGGCCGGACGCATCAGGTTCGTGTGCATATGGCCAGTATCGGTCATGCCTTATTGGGTGATCCGGTTTATGCTGGGCCACAGAAAAACCATGCAAAACTGCTAAAAAGTCTGGAATTTTCGCGCCAGGCATTGCATGCAAAGCATCTTGGTTTTGTCCATCCTGTCACTGGGAAGCGACAAATGCATTTTAGCGAAACTCCTGACGATTTGGTGGAACTTATAAGGCGTTTATCCGTTTAATTGTTATACCAACATGGATTCCATATGTCGGGTGCTTGATAAGGCCCGCCGCGGAATTGACAACATAATGAGGAAATATATGGCTACTGCAAAATTACCGGCTACAATTCCTGCGCTTGGCGGGGAACAAAGCCTTAACCGATATCTCTCGGAAATCCGCAAATTCCCAGTTCTCAAACCAGAACAGGAATATATGCTGGCCAAGCGTTATGAAGAACATGCCGACCCTGATGCTGCTGCTCAGTTGGTGACTTCACATCTGCGTCTGGTGGCAAAAATTGCCATGGGATATCGCGGTTATGGCCTTCCCGTTTCCGAACTGATTTCAGAAGGCAATATTGGCCTGATGCAGGGCGTTAAAAAGTTTGATGCGGAGCGTGGCTTCCGTCTGGCAACTTATGCCATGTGGTGGATTAAAGCATCCATACAGGAATATATCCTGCGCAGCTGGAGCCTCGTCAAGATGGGCACCACCGCAGCGCAGAAGAAATTGTTTTTCAACCTGCGCCGTATGAAAAACAATCTGGAAGCATTTGAAGAGGGCGATTTGCACCCTGATGATGTAGAAAAAATCGCGACCAAATTGGGCGTTTCTGAGACAGAGGTGGTCAATATGAACCGCCGTATGTCTATGGGCGGCGATGCCTCGCTCAACGTGCCAATGCATGATGATGGCGAAGGTCAGTGGATGGATTGGCTGCGTGATGACACGCCGCTTCAGGATGAAAATGTCGCTAATGCGCAGGAAGCTGAAGTCCGCCATGAAATGCTGGGCGAAGCAATGCAGGCCCTGAACGAGCGCGAACAGCATATTCTGGCCGAACGCCGCCTCAGCGATAGCCCAAAGACATTGGAAGAACTAAGCCAGGTCTATTCGGTAAGCCGTGAGCGTGTGCGTCAGATTGAAGTGCGTGCTTTCGAAAAACTGCAAAAAGCCATGCTGCGTATCGCTGGTGAGCGCAACAGTGCGGCCCTGATCGGCTAAGGCTTTCTGTGACAAGAAAAAGATCCCGCAAAGGCGGGGTGATAAAAGGGCTGGTCCGCATGGTTTTGCGGCTGGCCCTTTTCTTCATTCTCTCATCATTAGCACTTGTGCTGCTCTTCAAATATGTTGATCCGCCAACAACATGGACTATGCTGTTTGACGACAATGGTGCACAGCGCACTTGGGTTTCCACAGACGCGATAGCGCCCGATATGATGGCCGCTGTTATCGCCGCCGAGGACAGCAAATTTTGCAGCCATGATGGTTTTGACCGTGAAGCCATTGAACAAGCTATTGAAGAGCGTGCCTCTGGCAAAAGAAAACGCGGTGCTTCCACAATCAGTCAGCAAACCGCAAAAAATGTGTTCCTATGGCAAGGTGGTGGCTTTGTTCGCAAAGGATTGGAAGCCTGGTTCACCGTACTGATTGAGAATATCTGGGGCAAAAAGCGGATAATGGAAGTGTATCTCAATGTCGCGGAAACCGGCATTGGTACATATGGCGTAGAAGCCGGCGCACAACGTTATTTCACTATATCTGCCAGCGCCTTATCTCGAATACAGGCAGCGCGCATTGCCGCTGCTCTACCCTCTCCTAAGACACGCGCTGTATCTAACCCGAATGGATTTACACGTCGCTATGGCAACACCATTGCCGCACGGATTGCTATCGTGCGCCGCGATAATCTTAACGCGTGTGTGATGTAATGATTGCACATTCGTAAAAAAACCAAAGTCAACATTCTCCCTCATATATAAAGCAGTGCTTCATCAGTCACTTTAGCAACTATTGACGCTTCAATCTTACCAGTACCTTGCACTACCACCTAAACATCATGCTCAAACAAAAAGGCGCGAGAGGTTTCCCTCCCGCGCCTTTTAAATGATCGGGTCGTTCGAATTAGAATTCGTAACGCGCGCCAAGTTGGATCCGCCATACAGATGATGAGAAGCCGATGAAGTTTTGATCATCAGGGTTGAAACCACTGATTTCAAAACGGCCTTGGTCATCAACGTCTACGTCAACCAAATCAACAAACTGACTGCGCTGACGGAAGACATTGGCACCTGAATCTACGAAGTTCAAGAAGTTGTCAAAGTCGAAGAACAGTGTGACTTTGTCTTCAACACCAAAGAGCGACGCCGGCCCTGGAATTTCTTGGCTGAGACGGAAGTCTAGATCGAAAACCCAGTCGTTGCGACAAGTGTTACGGCTTATAGTTTGACCAAACTCAAAATCACAAGCCGCTGCAATGTCAGAACCGTCAGCAAAAACAAATGGATCACCATCAGCATTTAACCGAATGACCTCACCACCATTAAGGAAGGTGACAAGTTCACTCACCGCACCGCCTGTCACACCAGTAACTGGATCAGGCCCTGCAAGATCAGAAGTTGGAGCCAAATTAGGATCGTTTAATCCTGTAGGTACGAACAATAACGCATTGTCATTACCCGATGACGGATCTGCAAATACGCCGCCTCCATCGAAGGTCAGGCTGAATGGACGACCAGATTGTGCCGAGAAGAACAGGCCAAGACGTGTGTCATAACCGTCAAAGAACTGCTCACGGAAGTTTGTGGCAAAGGTAAAGCGATGGCGCGTCTCAAAGTTTGACGTAGACGTCGCAGGGTTTTGCCGGTCAGCAGCGGCAGTAACGTCAAAGTTTGACGTTGCGGTAGAGCTACCAACGTTCCGGAAATTGTTGGAATCGGTAAAGGCATAACCAAAGCTGAGGTTTACACCGCCACCTTCAGTGAACACACCGCGACGGAACTGCTTCGACAATGTCAGCGATGCGACATGGCTATCAAAAGAACGGCCATTGGTCAGCTGAATAAAATCATCAATGCCTGTATTGAAGCAGTCATCTGTTACATTGTTGAATGTTGGCGGTGTACCACCGGTGCCTACCAGGTCAGCATTACAACCCGCTGCAATAGGATCAATCGCTGCCAGAATTGGACGACCATCAACTGCAAATCCGTTCAAACCTGTTCGAATATCTGGCGTTTGTACCAGATCAACAAAGTTCAACGGATCGATGAAACGTGAGTAAATATAATCCACCGTCACATTCCAGTTGGAGAAGAAGCCTTCATCTGTACCGATTGTTGATGAGAAACCCAAGTTCGCGCGGAATACAGTTGGGACATCAAGATTTGGATCGGTTGATTGCACTTCACCCTGACCACCAGCAGCAAGACCTGATGCAACATTAACTGCACAGGTTGGGAAACCTGTGAAATTGCCATTGGCATCAAGCACGCTGAAGCTGCCATCTGCATTTGTGAGACCGTCGCATGCTTCACCAAACGTATTACCATCAACGGATGAGAAGCCGTTATTGGAGAATGCATTGGAGAAGAACACAACAGGGTCACCACCAGAGAACCAGCCCAGACCAGCTGTAACCGAAGTATCGCTCAAAAAGCCATCGTTCAGGAAGTCGTAGCTAGCGGCAAAGCGCGGCAAGATCAGAGGATCAAGCGAGCTGAAACCGTTGGCATTGGTGAAACCAAAACGCTCTAGGAACAATGGGTTGACAGTAGGCGCATCGCCGTCAAACAGCTCAAAACGCAAGCCTGCATTCAAAGTCAGCTGATCGTTAACGCTCCACTCATCCTGGAAATAGAAAGAGTAGATTTGACGCTCAAATAATGCAGCCGCTTCGTTAATGTCACCTGATGGTGTAGAACGAATGGTAGCACCGCCATTGCCAACAAGATTGCCATCAGCGTCAAAGCCGCCATTAACCAGGGCATCAGAATCGGCAAAGACGCTGGAGAAAGCTCCGTTAGCAACGATGCCATTACGGAAATCATCGAGGTTACGGAAGAAAATGGACCCCGTCGCGTTAATGGCAAACAGGTTGAAAACTTCCAGATCGTTTATTTCAGCACCAATTTTGAACTGGTGCTCATCAGCATCAACATTAACCAGAACACGCGCCTGGTTGATGGTAGTATCGAGTTGGTTAGCAGAACGGAAAATGCCCGGGCCTGTTGAGATACGGCCGTTCTGGCCGATATCAGCGCCATTATCATCAAATATCAAACCAGCGTTCTCATTGGCAACACCCACGACCAAACGAGTAATCGGATTAGCGGATTGTGCTTCACCGCCACCTACTGGGCCTTGAACGTCACCAACTTCTGAACGAGACAACCGGATCTCAGTCGATACGCGGTCTGTCCACTCAGAGAAGAGACGTACAGAATAATAATCTGAGATCGTGCCTTCGTCTTCAAAGCTGTTGAAGCCAGTGATTTCCTGACCACCAGCATCAAGCTCGATATTGGTTTCTTCAAGACGCTGATATGTCGCTTCGAAACGGTGACGATCATTGATGTACCAGTCCAAGCGACCAAAATAGCGGACGCTGGATTCTGCAAGGTTTTGCGGGAAGCCACCAACATCAATACCATAAACTGAATTCGCGATATCAGCGAATTCGTTGAACTGATCGATTGTTACAAAGTTGGCATCTTGTGCAAAACCGCCGCCGGCAGGACCAAATTCATTGGCGTTGCCAAGGTCGGTTTCTTCATAGCCAGCAAAGAAGAACAATTTGTCTTTGATGATCGGGCCGGACAATGTTGCACCCCAGCGCTTTTCTTCAAAAGGCGCTACGATTGAGCCGCTATTGCCAGCTTCATCGCCGCGCAGGCTGTCATTGGTAAAATTGAAGAACGCAGAACCGTGAAATTCATTCTGACCGGATTTGGTCACAACGTTGATCGCACAACCGGTAAAGGCAGAATATTCAACATCGAACGGAGCAAATTCAACCGAAGTTTCGCGGATGGCATCGAAAGGCAGCGGCAGCGCGTTACGTGCTGCAAACGGCGTGCCGTTCAACCCGAAAACATCGGCCTGTACAATGCCGTCAACGGTGAAAGAGTTAGAACGGTCATTGCCGCCCAAGCAGGAAATACGATCGACTTCATTGGCACGGTCAAGGCTGACGCGTGGGTCGATACGGATAATGTCACGAATGTCGCGACTAATTGATGGGAAACCTTCCAGTGTTTCCAGACCGAATGACTGGCCAGGGCCAACTGCAAGTTGAGAGAGATTAGCGCGTGCGCCGGTAACAACGATAACGTCGCCTTCTGCGCCGCTGGTCAGGTTAAAAGCAAAGCGGGTGTTACCCTGAAGGTTGATAGAAACATCTTCAACTGTCTGACCTTCAAAGCCAGGAGCCGTTACTGTAATTGTGTATGGTCCGCCTGTAACCAAGTTATTGGCACGAAAACCACCATTTGCGGATGTAGTGAGTGTCCGAGTAGCTCCTGTCCGGTTATCGACAACAGTCGCGGTAGCGCCAACTACTGGCTCCCCGTTCTCGTCGGTGACCGTACCTTCAATACCGGAAACGATTTGCTGGGCTGCGGCGGGTGTCGCCAAACCACATGCAAGCGATAACGATGCGGCGCTGGCCGCTAGATAATAGCGTAGTTGCATTGCTTATTCCCTTTTTTAATCGGCAGTTCAGACTGTCGATAATTCACTCTATCCCATTAGAGTCGAGGCGGGTTAGGCAGGGAAAAAGTAAGTATTGATGCGTTTTTATGACAATTTTGTTTCACGCACCATCGGCGTGCTACGGCTGTCCAATCAGCAAAATTACAAATTCATAATATGCTGATTTTCCGAGGGTTTTGCGGTTCATGAGGCAAGATGGCTATTGTAGCAAATATGTTGCACTGCATCATTAAAATCATTTCGGTAACGAGTGCTGCACTTATGCAACAATAATCCCCCGCAATCATGGACATTTTGCCACGGAAATCCAGAAAAGCACGATATTTGGCCCTGAGTCGTTCAAGGACGATTAAATCTTGCACAAATGTTGTAGCGCAGCGCGAAAACGCGCTTACGCAATAGGCTTAGTAATATTGCTACGGTTAAGCAGCGTCGTCGGCCTCAACCTTATCGGCAGGAGCAAAAACCTGCACAGGCGCTTTGCGCCCTTCGACCACATCTTTGTCGATAACAATTTCTACTACGCCGTCCATATCGGGCAGCTCAAACATTGTATCCAGCAATATTGTCTCAACAATTGAACGCAGCCCCCGAGCGCCGGTTTTCCGTTCAATCGCTTTTTTCGCGACTGCTTCCAAAGCATCTTCGGTGAATGTCAGTTCAACATTCTCCAGACCGAACAATTTGGCATATTGCTTAACCAGCGCATTTTTCGGATCGCGCAAAATCTTGACCAGCGCGTCATTGTCGAGATCTTCCAATGTTGCAATAACGGGAAGACGCCCAACAAATTCAGGGATCAGTCCGAATTTCAAAAGATCTTCCGGTTCGCCCTCTTTCAACAGATCACCAACCTTACGCTCTTCAGGAGAAGCCACATGCGCACCAAAACCGATCGACTTACCTTCAAGGCGATCGCCGATAATTTTTTCTAGGCCTGCAAATGCACCGCCGCAAATAAACAATATATTGGTGGTATCCACTTGCAAAAATTCCTGCTGCGGATGTTTGCGGCCACCTTGTGGAGGAACAGAAGCCGTTGTGCCTTCCATAAGCTTGAGCAATGCCTGCTGCACGCCTTCACCCGATACATCACGGGTTATGGATGGATTTTCTGCCTTGCGGCTGATTTTGTCGATCTCATCAATATAGACGATGCCGCGTTGGGCCTTTTCAACATTATAATCAGATGCTTGCAGAAGCTTCAGGATGATATTCTCAACATCCTCACCTACATAACCGGCTTCAGTCAATGTGGTGGCATCAGCCATAGTGAAGGGCACATCAAAGGTGCGCGCCAATGTTTGCGCTAGCAAGGTTTTGCCGCAACCTGTTGGGCCAACCAGCAAGATATTAGACTTTGCCAGTTCAACATCTTCATTTTTACCAGCATGGTTGAGGCGCTTATAATGGTTATGGACAGCCACTGAAAGCACACGTTTCGCGCGCGATTGGCCAATCACATAATTGTCTAAAGTGTCGCATATTTCTTGCGGGCTCGGCACTTCACCGTCTTTGCGCCCAACCTGACCAGAGCGGGTTTCCTCACGAATAATATCATTACACAGCTCAACGCATTCGTCACAGATAAACACTGTCGGGCCAGCAATCAATTTACGCACTTCATGCTGCGACTTGCCGCAAAACGAGCAATATAATGTCGATTTGGAGTCTGATCCGCTCAATTTGGTCATAATAATAGATCCTTGGTTATCGGCGATTCATGCCGCAACCATCCCATCGTAAGAGTGTTTGCATCGAATGCAACATCGATGCCGCAATTGCCGAGCAATCACGATCAATTTTTTCGCCGTCAGCTTTAGCTTCGAGAAATTAACATGACGTGACGAAAACCATATGCAGTTCTCGCCATATCAACCTTAATCGTCTCCAGCTGGGGTCGGCCGTTTATCAAAGACCTGATCGATCAACCCAAAGGCCTTTGCTTCATCCGCTTCAAGAAACGTATCACGGTCCATCGCTTCTTCAATATCGGGCAATGGCTTGCCGGTATATTTGGCATAAAGATCATTCATCCGGCGACGGATACGCAAAATCTCTTTCGCTTGAATCTCAATGTCTGATGCCATGCCGCGTGCGCCGCCTGAGGGTTGGTGCACCATGATCCGTGCGTTGCTGGTCGCCATACGCATGCCCGGCTCACCCGCGGCGAGCAGGAAACTGCCCATGGATGCGGCCTGACCTATACACACCGTACCCACACGCGGGCGGATATATTGCATGGTATCATGGATCGCCATGCCAGCAGTCACAACGCCGCCGGGCGAATTAATATACATGGAAATGTCTTTTTTCGGATTTTCCGATTCCAAAAACAATAGCTGCGCAACAATCAGCGATGCCATATTATCTTCCACCGGGCCGGTGACAAAAACAATACGCTCGCGCAGCAAACGCGAGAAAATATCGAAACTACGCTCGCCGCGATTTGACTGTTCAATAACGATGGGTACCAACGCATCCTGAATCGGATCAAAATCGGGCTTCTCAAACGGGTTCATGAATTATCCTTCTATATCATCTTATACTTATATCTAGGCTTAGGCTTTCAGTATCAACCCCTGCCAGACACAACTACCCGCATGCATCGCAATGAATTGCAAATTTATGCGGTTTTTTTGACGTGTTAATCTTTCTGACGACGCTTCGCCCCATTGCGAAACATATTTGCATGGCTTACTTGGCATTATGTCATTTGGCGATTAGCCGCCAATATCCATTTAGGAAAGGTTTTCCATGTCTCAATTCGCATCTTCTGACCTGCCTCCCATTCGCAATGATGGCGAAGAGGAAAAAGATACCGCCCTGCCCGGCGCGATGATGACCAAATTCCTCGAGACACGAACAGTGATGATTTTTGGCGGTGTCGATCAAAAACTCGCAGAGCGTGTTTCAGCGCAATTATTGTATCTCGATCATATGAACAATGATCCTATCAGATTGATTGTGAATTCGCCCGGCGGTCATGTCGAATCAGGCGACACTATTCACGACCTTATCGGCTTCATTTCTTCACCCGTCGCGGTCATCGGCACTGGCTGGGTGGCCAGCATCGCAACGCATATTTTCCTCTCGGTCCCGGCGGAACGTCGCTTTTGTCTGCCCAATACCCGGTTCCTGATTCACCAACCCTCTGGCGGTGCAGGCGGCAAAGCCTCCGATATTGCCATTCAGGCCGAAGAGATCGTAAAAATGCGCACACGCATCGCGCAAAAGATCGCAGATGCAACCGGCCAGTCGCTTGAACGCGTACTAAAAGATATTGATCGGGATTATTGGATGTCTACCGAAGAAGCCAAGGAATATGGCATCTTGGGCAATGTTATCAGCACCGCTGCAGAGGTTAAAGTCTGATATATCTGTCTGACATCGGCACAATGTTACAAACAAAAAAGGGGGCCAGCTAGCCCCCTTTTTCTTTGCCTCATAAAAGGCGGATTATTTCGTATCAGCTTTTTTTGCAGGAGCCTTTTTGGCGGCAGGCTTTTTCGCTGGCGCCTTTTTAGCAGCAGGTTTTTTCGCTGCTGGCTCTGCATCGGCTTTCTTAGCTGGTGCCTTTTTGGCCGGAGCTTTTTTGGCAGGCGCTTTTTTTGCTGCCGGTTTTTTAGCAGCCGCTTTCTTTTTTGCCGGTTTGGCTTCAGCTTCGGCGTCTTCTTCCGCCTCAATGGCCGCTTCCAGCTCTTCACGCGTTACTTTGCGTTCTGAAATTTCCGCTTTCTCAAACAAGAAATCGACCACTTTGTCTTCATACATTGGCGCACGCAGCTGCGCCGCGGCCATTGGCTCACGCTGAATATATTCGACAAATTTCTCACGGTCTTCTGGGCGATATTGCTGAGCCGCCTGGCTAACCAACATTTGCATTTCTTGCTGACTGACTTCGACGCCATTTGCTTGACCGATTTCAGACAGCAATAGGCCAAGACGTACGCGGCGAACCGCGATATCTCGATATTCGTCTTTGTCTTTCTCCATCTCGGCTTTCGCATCTTCAGGATTTTCATCCTTAGCAGCTTCGGCTTCAAGCTGTTGCCAGATCTGGTCAAATTCTGCTTCCACCATTGTCGGTGGAACATCAAAATCGTGATTGACGGCAAGTTGATCAAGCAATTTGCGCTTCATATGCGTGCGAGTCAGGCCATTCAACTCTTGCTCAATCTGGCCGCTCATGAGTTCTTTCAGCTTATCAATGCCTTCAAGACCAAGGCCTTTGGCGAAATCGTCATCGATCTTGGTTGCAACAGGCTTTTTGACTTCGCCCACAACAATATCAAAAGTTGCATCCTTACCGGCCAGATTTTCCGCATTATAATCAGCAGGGAAAGTTACGTTCAAAACCTTCTCATCATTGGCTTTGACGCCAATCAGCTGATCTTCGAAACCTGGTATAAGTTGACCGGAGCCGATAACCACGGCCATGGCTTCACCTTTGCCACCTTCAAAAGGTACGCCATCAACCTTGCCTTCAAAGTCGATAATGACCTGATCGCCACTTTTGGCTTTGTAGGTCTTGGCTCCAGCCTCATAGCTTTGCTGACTTTCCGCCAGACGCGCAATGGCATCATTGATTGCTTCTTCACCCGGATCAACGCTCAAACGCTCAAGTGTCAATTCGTCAATATTAGGCACCGGAATTTCGGGCAACACTTCAAGAGCGATATTAACAACCGCGTCTTTGCCAGTCTCATAACCATCTTCGAGGTTAACTGAAGGTTGAATGGCAGGGCGCAATTTATTGTCTGCAATGGTTTGATCAACGCCTTCGCGAACAGCCGCGCTCAGTGCATCTTGTGACAATGATTCACCATGCATTTTGCGAATCAGATTGGCTGGCACCTTGCCGGGACGGAAGCCTGGCATCTTAACTTGTGGTGCAAGTTTCTTGACCTCTGCATCCACACGGGCATCAATGTCGCCCGCAGATATTGTGATGGTGTAGCCGCGTTTCAGGCCTTCGTTCAGGGTTTCAACAATCTGCATTATTCTCTCTTTATGCTCTTCTCTGGTGGAATGTATGAGACCTCATACATTCCACCAAAGATTTTGAGATGGTGCGGGCGAAGGGACTCGAACCCCCACACCTTTCGATACCAGAACCTAAATCTGGCGCGTCTACCAATTCCGCCACGCCCGCATACATGTCGGTCAAGCGCGTGCGTCTATACAGTCCGCACCAAAAGGGCAAGAGCGAGAATGCAGGGATAAGAGCAAATTAGTTGATGATTCTGAAAATGCGGCCATTTACTCAATATATTCAGAAGGTCGCACTAACGCTCTCAATCAGTAAATTTGACGGAAAGTCGATCCTAAGCACCAATTCCTCCAGTAATTACAAATCACTTGATTCTACAAATAATGACGATAAATTATTGAGGCAGCTGGGGGGCTGAGGGTTGAAATATACAAAAGAAAATACGCTAGGCAGCGCAGATATTCATGCGCGCAATATTGCTTTGACATTTAGCTTGGCCGCTCTGTGCGGTTATCAGGCTCCATTAAATGCGCAATTGACCGGTAAAACTACTGATGAAAGCGTGATTGAACCATCTGACGAAGTGATTTTGTCGGAAACAACCAATATTGAGCAACAGGACGAGGACGGCTTCTATAATGAAGTCGAATCCAGTTCTGCCTTGCCAAGCAATGTATCTGCAAAGAATGCGGTTGCGGCACCTTTTGAAGCAGAGGATAATCCCTCTGAAAATGTAGCTGCAGTTAAATCCGTTATCATTCCCCGTGGTACAAAAGTGAAAGTCTTCCTCGATGAGGAAATGTCCAGCAAAACGACTGAGGCTGGCGATGAGTTCTTCGTCACCGTGTTGGAGGACGTTATGGTTGGTGAGGACATTGCCATAGCCGCGGGTTCCAAGGGTTATGGTGTAGTCGCTTTTGCCAATGATAATGGCGGCTTTGGCCGTGCTGGTCTATTAGACATTAAACTGAAAGCCATTGAAGTAGGCGATATTGATGTGCCGGTACGCGGTCGTTTCCGCCAAGAGGGCAAGAATAATAATGGAGCCGTAATTGCTACTTGGATGGCCGTCGGCATATTCTCTGGCTTTGTGAAAGGCAAAGAAGGCTACATGCCAGAAGGACAGGAGCTGAAAGGCACAATATTATCAGATTTTGAAATTTCGATACCTCAAAATAATGATGTTAGGCCCGAACCTGTTTTTGCGCCGCCAGCTGTTATTGATAACGCTGAAAAAACGTCAGCTTCAACAAAAGCCATAATATCGGATCAAAGTGATGAGGCCGTCAGCGCAATGACAACATCTTTAGGAGCGAGTGACAAGACCGAACCTGCGACGGAGCAAGCCGTTGCAGAGGGCACTGCTTTGGCTGGAGACAGTGAGAAATAAACCATACGAAGGAGGAAGTGAGTATGAGAAACAAATATGTAGCTGTGATTTCAGCGACAGCCTTGCTGGGAGGGCTATCTTCAGGTGTTGCTGCACAAGACACTGAAACAGTAGAGACTGCAACAGCGCCCATTCAAGAAGCCGTTGAAACAGTTGAAGCTGTCGCCCAAACGGCAGCAGTTGCTCCAGAATCGGCTCCGGTGCCGGAATGTGAATTGCATGTTTTCCCCTCACCTGAAGGTGAAGCACAAACAACAGGCTGGCTATCCGGCTTTGGGATTGTCGGCGCTCTTGCCGATGCGGCAGCGAATGACGGGAAAAACAAAAGCGAAGGCGATTATCTTCGCGATGCGCTTGGCCCTGAAATGCAGGTTTATGCGATGAAATCCATGAACCTCATAGAAGAAATGAACTTGCCGCCTGCGCAAATTATCTACCAAGATGCTTTGCAAGATCGCAAAGTCTATACCAAGCAAAAAACACGGCTTAGCGATTCACAAGCCCCTTGTTATTTTGAGCTGATCATTACCCAGAATTTTTATCATAAGGCGGCTATTTATGGCCGCTCGCTCAACAATCGCTATATTTTTAAAGATTTCCGTGATGGTGTGACTGAGGCAAAGCTGGTCAAAGGCCGCGGCGGCAATGGACTAAAACACTTCCCGCCCAAAACACCTGAAGAAAGTGAAATGGCAGAAGAAGATTTGCGCCGCGCTTTCGTCGAGAATTTTCAGGAATTTGCGAAGAAAAAGCGTTTAAAATAAGAACATTACCGAATGAAGAAAGGGCACGCCGATGAAAAGCGGCGTGCCCTTTTTATTTTATGCGTTCAGCTTTTAGGTGGCTATTTTACAGCCAGCAGGCCAATTTAACCCAAAGCTTTTTTCAGCAGCTCATTCACAATCTGCGGATTGGCCTTGCCTTGCATTGCCTTCATTGTCTGCCCGACGAAAAAGCCGAACAGCTTGTCTTTACCGCCTTTATATTGCGCGACCTTGTCTTCATTTTTGGCGAGTATGTCCGCAATAACCGCTTCAATCGCTCCGGTATCGGAGGTTTGTTGCAAGCCTTCAGTTTCGGCGATTTCGCTTGGCTCACGGCCCGTTTTTAGCAGGATTTCATAAACCTGCTTGGCCTGACTGCCTGAGACACTGCCTTTATCAACCATGGCCAATATAGCGGCATTTGCGGCTGGGCTATTATGCTCCAAATTCGCATCATCGCCCAAGGATTTGATGACGCCCGGTGCGACTGACAAAATCCAATTGGCCGCTTGCGTAGCGATTTTCGCTTCTGGCTTGCCAATGGCCGTGGCGGTTGACACCAATAATGCTTCAAAACGCTGCGCGGTATCGACTTCGGCGGTCAAAACAGCGGCATTATAGGCGGTTAGACCGAGTTCACCCTCATAACGTGCGCGCTTGGCGTCGGGCAGTTCGGGCAGCGATTGACGGCATTCTTCCAAAAACGCCTCATCCAGCTCAACCGGCAGCAAATCAGGGTCAGGAAAGTAGCGATAATCATGCGCATCTTCTTTTGAGCGCATAGAACGTGTCTCACCTTTATCTGGGTCGAACAGGCGTGTTTCCTGAACAATTGCGCCGCCGCCTTCAATCACATCAACCTGACGCTGCGCCTCATATTCGATCACTTGCGCGATAAAGCGCATGGAGTTCACATTCTTGGTCTCTGTGCGTGTACCAAGTTCTTCACCTGGTTTGCGCACGGAAACATTGACATCGGCGCGCATGGACCCCTGCTCCATATTGCCATCACAAGAGCCGACATAACGCAAGATAGAGCGCAATTTGCGCACATAGGCAGCTGCTTCTAACGGGCTGCGCATATCCGGACGCGAGACGATTTCCATCAGCGCGACGCCAGAGCGGTTTAGATCGACATAAGACATGGTCGGATGCTGGTCATGCATCAGCTTGCCCGCATCTTGCTCCACATGAATGCGCTCAATACCGATCGTCTTGCCCGGCGCATCAGGCTTCTTTTCATCAAGCGAAACCTCAATCTGCCCCTCACCCACTATCGGGTGGTAAAGCTGGCTGATCTGATAGCCTTGCGGCAAATCGGCATAAAAATAGTTTTTGCGGTCAAAGCGCGACCATTTGTGAATTTCTGCATTAATGGCCATGCCGGTGCGCACGGCCTGACGGATACACTCACGGTTTGGCACGGGCAGCATGCCGGGCATTGCTGCATCAACAAGCGAAACCTGTGTGTTCGGCTCTGCACCAAATTCCGTCGCCGCGCCAGAAAAGAGCTTTGACTGTGTCGTAATCTGGGCATGGACCTCAAGGCCAATAATGACCTCCCACTCACCCGTTGCGCCCTGGATTCTGTATTCGCTCATACTCTGTTCCATTCGAGTCTATTCTTTGCTCTCAATTGGTTTTCAATAGTTTTGAAATCGAAGGTCTCAAAAAACCAAAGATCAACCTGATTTCCTTCTTTCATTTCATTATATATGTTGAAGTTAAGACGACAGTTGGTCTCTTGCCCGCCTTTAAAGCAATTTCTTGGTGAAATATTTCCATAACCTGAATTATATCGCTTTGTGAGATCCTTTGTTTCTCCAACATATTTTTTCTGATTATTTACCGTAATAATATAAACACCAGACTTATTAAAACTTTTGGCGATTGTGAATTTTACAAACGGTCCACTACCATATTTATGCAGTTGAGTTGTGGCTGCCTTAGAATATCTTGACTGAGGAAAATGCTCTAAAATTTCACCTTGATCATTACGGCAGACTTCTATTTTACAGATATGTTTAAATTCTAATCCTCCACAATGTATCGTTTTCACCACCATTGCGCCGGACGCGCTGTGAAGCTTGCGCGTTGTTCTATCGCCAGACCAGCGTTCAGCACGCCCTGCTCATCCATTGCTTTGCCAACAATTTGCAGACCAAGTGGCAAGCCTTCGCTGCTCAGACCGCCGGGCACAGACATTGCGGGCAGACCGGCAAGAGATGCGGGCACCGCGAACACATCGTTCAAATACATGGACAGTGGATCGTCTGTTTTCTCACCCAAACCGAATGATGCGCTAGGCGCAGTCGGCGTCAGAATGACATCGCAATGCTCCCACACACGCTCAAAATCGCGCGCGATCAGTGCGCGGACCTTTTGCGCCTGTGTGTAATAGGCATCATAAAAACCAGCGGACAGCACATAAGTACCGATCATGATGCGGCGTTTCACCTCATCCCCGAAACCGGCAGCGCGGGTTGCTGCGTACATATCTTGCAGTCCTGCCCCTTCCGGCAATTCACGCGCGCCATAGCGCACGCCGTCATAACGGGCGAGATTGGACGATGCCTCTGCTGGCGCGATGATATAATAGGCTGGCAGCGCATATTGCGTGTGCGGCAGCGATACCTCCACCACTTCAGCACCTGCATCACGCAGCCATTGTGCGCCCTGATCCCATAGTGCGTTAATTTCTTCAGACGTACCATCGATGCGATATTCTTTGGGAATGCCAACGCGCTTGCCCTTTAGGTCACCGCTCAGTGCAGCTTCCCAATTGGGCACTTGCGCGTCGAGAGAGGTTGCGTCTTTGGGGTCATAACCCGCCATCGCCTCCAGCATGATTGCACAATCCGTCACATCACGCGCCATTGAACCGGCCTGATCAAGCGAGCTGGAAAAGGCAATAATACCCCAGCGCGAGCAGCGGCCATAGGTTGGTTTGATGCCCGAAATACCCGTAAAAGCCGCTGGCTGACGGATAGACCCGCCCGTATCTGTGCCCGTTGCTCCGGGGCACAGCCGCGCCGAAACCGCAGAGGACGATCCGCCGGATGAGCCGCCGGGCGACATATCGGTATTGGCTTTGTTCCCATTGGCGTCACTTCGGCGCCACGGGCTAACCACATTGCCATAAGCGCTGGTCTCATTTGAAGAGCCCATGGCGAACTGGTCCATGTTCAGCTTGCCCAACATTCCGGCACCAGCAGCAAATAATTTGCCTGATACTGTGGATTCATATTGCGGGGTAAAACCTTCCAAAATCTGACTGCATGAACGCGCCATCACGCCCTTTGTGCAGAACAGGTCTTTCATGCCAATCGGCACACCTGCCAATGGGGCCAGATCATCGCCAGCCGCTTTGGCCTTGTCCGCGCTATCAGCCGCAGCCAGAGCATGGTCAGGCGTTTCGATCAGGAACGCGTTAAGCGGTTTGGCGGCCGCGACCTTATCAATATGCGCCTCAGCCACTTCACGCGCGGAAAATTCACCGCTGCGCACGCCATCGCGAATTTGCTTGATGCCAAGATCAGTCAGATCACTCATTATTCAATCACTTTCGGAACGGCAAAAAAGCCATGTTCAGCCACAGGCGCATTGGCCAGCACCTTATCACGAACATTGCCGCCGGTTTGCGGGTCGGCATTGATCACATCCTCACGCAGCAAGGTCTTGCTAGGAATCACAGAAGCCATGGGCGCGATGCCCGTGACATCAACCTCACCCAATTGCTCGACCCAGCCGAGAATATTGTTAAGCTCCGGCACCAGCGCGTCAATTTCATCATCGCTCATCGCGATGCGCGCCAAACCGGCAATTTTGCGGACTTGTTCTTTATCTACAGACATGCCCTGCCGCTAGCAAAGCGCTGTGTGTGCTTCAAGCGCTTTGCTTAGGCTAACCGCAAAAATCTTAATTTATTTAAAATATCTGCCCACAGGCTTGCCATCAACATAGACTTGACGGCGTTCGATGGTGCGTATTTCAACCTTGGCATCGGCGGCGAGGTCTTTCAAACGATCGCCGTCATTATAGCCATAAGAATAATCGCTATCTTCTTCCCATTCTCCATCACTTAGAGAATATGCAGATTGGGCTACGTTACACCCCGCGCAGTTCTTTCCCAGCACGATAACATAGTCATCATCCGCCCATATCGCAGTACAGCTTAGCATATTGCATTCATTCGATAACCGCACTTTCTCACGCAAATCATCAGGCAAGGGCCTCCCTTCCTGTGCTATAGTGATGTTGACTTTACGATCAATTTTGGTCTCTTTTCGATATTCCCAGCGGTTGTTAGTGGCCAACGCCTTTTTCGCCCAACTCGCGCGTTCGCCATCTCCTGCGGCCATTTGCTTTGCCATTGATCGTCCAGTGGGTCCAAAATCATTGGCCAAAGCATAATAGTCAAATTGCGCTTCCGACACTTTGCCTGCATCAAGCCGTGATAATTGATCACGCGCGGATATTGCGCCAAAATCGAGCAGCGGCAGCGACAAAAACAAAGCAACCAAACATAGGCCGATGGCAAGTTTGGTATTGGCTGAACGAACGAAACCCGCCCAACCAAAGACATTTTTTACCATCACAGCACGGGTGACGCTGACCCAATATGCCAAACCATAAGCAACGCCAATAGCAACAACCAAAAGCCCCCAAAGGCGTTCGGGCGTCAGGCCATGTTGTTCTATGCGTAGGCCGGTCGAAACCACCGCAATAATAGCCAATGGCAAAATAGCCACGGCCAATATGATCGCGGAAATGCGCAGAATTTTGGACTGGCTGGCCTCACCCTCATTATTGCGAATGACCGCATTGGCCAAAATGACCGCGCCCACTGCGCAGCTGATCAATATTGGCGTTGCGGATTTGGTTGAGGACCATAATCCATCCAGTCCAGTGAAGATCAAGGAGACAAGGAATAGTCCTAAAGCAAAGGCCAAAAAGGGGGCCAAAATCGACAAGACGATCAATACGACATTTTGCAAAAGGCCCAATATACGGTCATTTTCTCGCAAGATGCCCAATGCCGCGCCAAAAGCAGCCCCGCTAAATGCCCAGCCGAAAGGGGCGCTGTCCAAAAGATCCCTTAAGAATCTGAGACCTATCAGTTCAAAGAGCAGCGCGATCAGCCATATTAAAAGCCAACTTAGCCCCGTAAAGGCCAGTGCACTAAAGCCTATAACCGTATCAGACCAACTGTAGAAATGCAGCCGATCATAGCTGAGCGCGCGTTGGTTTTCGCTAGGATTGTCACGCAAAGTTTGGAAAATGGGTGTTGCGATGATCAGCGCAAATATTCCTGCACCAAAAGCAAAATTCCATTCAAAACCATATTGGCTATATCCACCAACCCAATAGGCGACACCAGCCAGCACCACGCCCCAAGCGAGGCCAAAAACCACCGACCAAAGCCAGCGATCGCGCTCCAGAGAAAATGCTACGGCCAACCCGCCAAAAACGATAAATGTGCCCATTGCATACTGATATTGCTCAGCCTGCGTACCGAAAGTCCGAATATGTTGGCCCAACAAAGCCCAATAGAGAAAGCCGCAAACCGCTAATAATATCGATAATATGAAAGGCTTTGCTGGCCATATTGCGCGATTCATATCGCCGCTATCCGCTATGTAGCTTTCGCCAGCGTCATTATTCCCGTCCATGGCTTTCATTCCCCCGTTCAGCCTCTATATTCCGTTCAAGATATACAGCTTGGCGACAAAATAAACGCAATTAACTGTTCTGCTCCCTAAAGAGGGCGTAATCAGAGCATAGCATTCAAGGATTTGGTTTTTTGGCACGGAAATTTTTGTACATTATAGCAGCAATAATCGTGATCATATTGGCAGGCGCATTTGTGCTGCGCATGTATCCCGGCGAACTGGCTGAAATAGTTTTCGTGCCTGATAGCGAATTTGTCGAGCAAGAGCTGATGGCAGAAAACGCATATTCAGCGCCCAAAATGTGGTTTTCGCGGCCAGACATTACCAAGGGCAATCCTGCATTATGGGTAGCGGATGGTTATGAAGCCGCTGACAGCGCTAAGGCGCAGGTCTTCTTTGTCCACCCCACCAGCTTCCTGAAATCCGATCAATGGAATGCGCCATTAGATGACAAGGAATCACAAGACCGCGCGACAATCTTTATCCGCAGCCAGGCCAGCACTTTTAATAGCGCTGGTGACATTTGGGCACCGCGCTATCGTCAGGCTGCCATTGGCGCGTTTTTAACTGACAAGCCAGAAGCAGCGCAGGCTTTGGACGCGGCTTATAAAGATGTTGAGGCAGCCTTTGCGGAATTTCTGCGGCAAATCCCGGAAGATGCGCCCATCATATTGGCCGGACATAGTCAGGGCGCTTTGCACCTTACCTATTTGATGCGCAATCGCATTGCCGATAAGCCTGTCGCTGAACGCATAGTGGCCACCTATATTGTAGGCTGGCCGGTATCCGTAACCAATGACGTGCCGCCAATGGGCTTGCCCATATGTGAAACAGCTGACCAAACCGGCTGTATATTGGGCTGGAACAGCTTTGCCGAACCAGCGGATACATCGCTTATTCTGGATGTCTATGATGCGACCAATGGCTTTGATGGTCAGCCCCGCAAAGATCAGCCTATTTTGTGCACCAATCCTGTCGCTGGCATTCCCAATGTAGAAACAACCGCCGAGGACAATCTGGGCACACTGGTTCCCAATGCGAATTTGAGTGATGGTGAGATCGTCGCCGAAGCTGTGCCCGCACGGTGTGACGAACGCGGATTTCTGCTGATTGGTGATCCGCCCGAACTGGGCGCATATGTGCTGCCGGGCAATAATTACCATGTCTATGACTATCCGCTTTTTTGGGCCAATATACGCGCCGATGCAGAGCGGCGGGTTGCAGCATTTGAAACGCCATGAGCGAGCCCGACGCCAATATAGGCGCAGCCATTATTACCACCAGTGCCAGTGATTTCCGTGCCGCTCTCCCTATGGCAGGGCGGCTTATGGCGCTGGATATGGGCAGTAAGACTATCGGCGTTGCCTTTTGTGATGCCGGTTGGTCCTTTGCCAGCGCAGACAAGACCATGCCGCGCGGCAAATTTATGCGTGATAAAGAGCGGCTGAACGAGCATATCCAAAAACAAAATATCACCGGCATTGTGATTGGCCTGCCACTATCACTGGATGGCCGCGACACACCGCAAACCCAGTCAACACGCGCCTTTGCCCGCAATCTAACGGTTTTGGGCCTGCCCATTTTGTTATGGGATGAGCGCTGGTCAACATTGGCGGTCGAGCGTGAAATGATCGCCGCCGATATTAGCCGCGCCAAACGCTCGGCCCAAATTGATGCAAAGGCGGCAGAATATATCTTACAGGGAGCGATTGACGCTTTGGTCGCCCTGCCCTGAGTAATCATGGTTGATAGCTGTAGGATAAGACTTGCCGATTTCTCTCAGTCTGCGTAATGCTCCTATTTTAATGAACACGCAAAACACCGCTGACTATCCCGCCTTTCCTGAAGGTGGAGATGCCTTTCGCCACGCCAATCTGCTTGGCATAGAAGGGTTGCAACCCTGGGAAATATTGTATCTGCTGAAAGAAGCAGAGCAATGGGTGGCTATGAACCGCCAATCCACCAAGCATGATGACCGGTTGGCAGGGCTGACGGTAATCAATGCCTTTTTCGAAAATTCGACCCGTACATTATTGTCGTTTGAAATTGCAGGCAAAAGGCTGGGCGCAGATGTCGTCAATATGCACGCGGCGCAATCCAGCATCAAAAAGGGCGAAACGCTTATCGATACAGCGGTTACGCTGAACGCAATGCGCGCCGATGCTATTGTTATACGCCATGGCAGTTCCGGCGCGGTGCAATTGATCGCCGATAAGGTAGATTGCCCTGTTCTCAATGCGGGTGATGGACAGCATGAGCACCCGACACAGGCCTTGCTGGATGCGCTAACCATAAAGCAACGACTTGGGCGGATATCCGGCCTGACTGTAACGATATGCGGCGATATTTTGCACAGCCGGGTAGCACGCTCCAACATCATCTGCTTGGCCACTCTAGGCGCAAAAGTTCGCGTTGCCGGGCCTCCAGCATTATTGCCAGATGGCATAGAAGTGCTGAGCGCCGAGGTATTTACTGACTTTGATGCGGCATTGGACGGCGCCGATGTGGTGATGATGCTCAGATTGCAAAATGAGCGTATGTCGGGACAGTTCATCCCCTCACCGCGCGAATATCATCGGCTTTATGGGCTAACACAGGAGCGGCTCGCCAAAGCTGCGCCTGATGCGCTGGTTATGCATCCCGGCCCTATGAACCGCGGTGTGGAAATTGACAGCGATGTTGCCGACAATATGGCGCGATCAGCAATCACTGAACAGGTGGAAATGGGCGTGGCTATGCGCATGGCCTGTCTGGATGTGCTGACCCGCAGAGCCCGCAAGATGGAGGGTTGGTCATGAACCAGAACGCCCTTACCATAACCAATGCACACTTAATTCTGCCTGGTGAAAAACACGCCGTGAAGGGCAATGTGCGCGTAGAGGCTGACCATATTGTTGCGCTGGGCGATGTACATGCTGAAGCGGATGACATTGTTGTCGATGCAAAAGGACAATATGTTGCGCCCGGTCTGGTTGATCTGGGTGTTTTCTCTATTGATAAACCCGCTTTCCATTTTGGCGGAATAACACGTGCAGCCCTGATGGCCGATCAAAACCCGCCGCTGGACCATCCGGCAAGGGTACGCTTCGCCGCGCAATCGGGAAAGCCTGATTTTTGGGTTCACCCACTTGGCGGCGCAACGCGCGACATGGCCGGTAACAATATGGCCGAGCTGGCATTGATGAAAGATGCTGGCGCACGGGCGATCACCACTGGACGGCGCTGGATTGCTGATACCGGCACCATGCTACGCCTGATGCAATATTGCGCAATGCTTGATCTGCCTTTGATATTGCATAGTGAAGATCACGGACTAACCGGCGATGCGGTTGCAACAAGCGGCGAAATGGCGACGCGCTTGGGCCTTCCCTCCGCTCCAAAAGAAGCAGAGAGTATCGCTATAGAACGCGATCTGGCGCTTGGTCGGTTATCAGATGCTCACCTACATTTCCGGCAAGTAACAACGGAAGCAGGGCTAAAACTGATCCGCGCTGCGAAAAGCGAAGGCATGCGCGTCACTTGCGGCATCACGCCAGCGCATTTCATGCTGAGCGAAGTCGCGATCGGTGAGTTTCGCACCTTTGCAAGATTATCGCCACCACTGCGTCATGAAGATGACCGGCAGGCCTGTCTGGAAGCACTTGCCGATGGTACAATTGATGTCATTTCTTCAGGCCATGATCCTCGCGGGCCAGAAGATAAACGCCTACCCTTTGCCGATGCACGGCCAGGTATGGCAGGCGCAGAAACATTATTGCCGCTAACGCTCAACCTTGTGCGCGATGGCGTGCTGTCTTTGCCTGACGCGCTGGCCAAGCTGACCAGTAATCCAGCGCGGATATTGAACGTCAATGCCGGCATTCTGGCTACCGGCGCCGAGGCCGATATTATGATCTTTGCTGATGATAAGCCATGGATTGTCGATTCAGCAAAAATGGCCGCTGCTGCTGGCAACACACCGTTCGACAAAATGCCAGTACAAGGCCGCGTAATCCGGCTCTTAAAGAGTGGTAAGGAAGTTGCGCTATAAGTTCGATCTCTGAGTTAACTGTTCAGCAAGCACTGGAGGTAAGTGATGGGAACATGGGGCGCGGGAAGTTTCGATAACGATACCGCTATGGACTGGACGGCGGATATCACATCGATCGACAGCATATTTCTACCGATAAAGCAGTTTCACGAGGAAAAAAACACCCATTCGGATGATGCTGACTATTCCCCCAATGCAACCTTGTCTGAGCAGATAATTGCTGCTGTCAGTACACTGGTATCATTAAATTTCTGGGCCAATCCGCAAATCCCTGAGGATTTTTTCAATAGGATAGCAGAGTTCGAACCTCCTACTGAAGAAGATTGCCAGCGGGCCTATGGTGCCATTGCCCATGTCCGTGAACATTCGGAACTGGCCAATTTATGGGCTGAAGACCAGCAGGCGTACAAGGAATGGCGCGACACGACCCGATACTTGCTGGTGCGCATTAACCCGGCAGAGGATGTAGACACAGAAAATGATGCGTATGCTGTTCCAGTAGAAGAAGACTTCGCAAGGCCTTGCGTCTTTTGCGCCAAACCGGTCGACAATAGCGATTTGTATAGCATCGATCTGAAGAAAGGCTTAGCCGAGCCATCTCTTGTCAGCATGGCATTTTGTCATCAAGATTGCTTCGAAACTGCACTGCATCCGACATTTCGAAGCAATTGAAGTCGAAGGACCTTTAGCCAACGATCTTGCAATCGGCACTGCGCCGCAACGGGTCAAGCGCATCATATTCACCGCGATTGTTCATCAAGATACGCACCAATGCGATGCCTTTCTGGCTGGGTGACGCCACTATGCGCCCTTCCCCGCCGGTACCCTTATTGCTGAGCGTCAGACTGATAGGCTGGCCCTTGGTATCGCGGTCACTCTCAACAAAAAAGGCGTTGGTCTGATCGTCAAACATCGTAAGCGACCAATAATGATTGTCTATAGCCGGTACCGTGATGGCCAGATCGCCTTTGCTTAGGTCAAAAGTGCAGATGGAATAGATTAAATCCGGGCTAAGCCGCACAATACCGCGCCGCGCTGCCGATGGTAACGGCATATGGATCATCATATTGGGCGCGCCCGCACGCTCGGTCACGCCATCCCATGCACGGCCCATAATATAGCCGGGAGCCAGTGCCATAACGCCAAAATAGCCAATAATTGCGGCGATGACCGTTAGCACGATAGAGATAATGCCAGCCTTGCTCATGCGCTGCACTCCTGCCGTTCAATTGTGGGCAAGGCGGCACTGCTTCTGTTTGCAAGCAAGCTATCCTCTGCATGATAGGCACGCAGCGTCAGATCAAAAGGCTGGCCTTTAGCGACAGGTATCCATGGCAAGCCCGGTCCAGCAACATTGTCCGCACCAACAGCAATGGTCCAATCAGATTGTTGATCCGCCGAAAAAGCGCCACTGCCAGCCGAATAATAGCCTGATCTATTGGGGATCAGATAATTATCTTTACCATAAGCCGTGACGCTCCACCAACGCGCGGCCAGTGTTCCGCCTTTAATATGATAGGTGCAATTGCCATTGAGCATCTGCCCATCACTGTCTTTAACGGCGTTATAATAAATGGCCTCACTATCGGGCAGCGCCAGCAATCCACGCAGTGCAATCACGGCACGGGTCTGCAAACTGGCATCAGCAGAGCCAATATTTTCAGCTGTTTGCCACGGACCATTTTCAATCGATAATGTGCTGCTGCCAGATTTGATCTGCCAAGCAGCGAAACCGCTGCCACCAGCCAGCCCCAAAAGCGGCAAAACTGCCAAGATTATCGCCTTCATATCCACCCCCTGTGCAGGGCGCGGCTATGTTGTCGCTACCCCAAATCAGCTTTTCAGCGCGGCCTGAGCCGCCGCCAAACGTGCGATAGGCACACGGTAAGGCGATGCACTGACATAGTCCAGACCAGTCGCTTCACAAAATGCGATACTGGCCGGATCACCGCCATGTTCCCCGCAAATGCCCAATTTAATGTCACTGCGGGTTTTGCGGCCTTTTTCAACGGCAATCTCAATAAGCTGGCCTACGCCTTCAATATCCAGACTGACAAACGGATCGCGCGGGTAAATGCCTTTATCAACATATTGGCCCAGGAAACGCGCTGCATCATCACGGCTAACGCCCAATGTTGTCTGCGTCAGGTCATTGGTGCCAAAGCTGAAAAATTCTGCATCATGCGCAATATTGTCCGCCATCAGCGCTGCACGTGGCAGTTCGATCATGGTGCCGACCAGATATTCCAATACACGGCTTTTTTCCGCGAACACTTGTGCCGCCACATCGTCAACCACGGCCTTCATCAAGGTCAGTTCCTTGCGCGTCGCGACCAGCGGGATCATTACCTCGGGAATAGGCGCAGCACCGCTTTCTTCCGCAACATCGCACGCTGCTTCAAAAATTGCTCGCGCCTGCACTTCGTAAATTTCCGGATAGGTGACACCCAGACGACAGCCCCGATGGCCCAGCATTGGGTTAAATTCATGCAGTTCAGCCGACCGGCGTTTCAGCACCTCAATACCAATACCTGCGGCCTCTGCCACATCGGCAAATTCGCTTTCGCTATGCGGCAAAAACTCATGCAGCGGCGGGTCAAGCAAGCGAATAGTCACTGGCAATCCGGCCATGACACGGAAAATTTCGGCAAAATCACTGCGCTGTTCAGGCAGCAACTTGGCCAGAGCTTCGCGCCGCCCTTCTTCGCTTTCTGCCAAAATCATCTGGCGCACAGCGGTAATGCGGCTGGCGTCAAAGAACATATGTTCAGTGCGGCACAGGCCAATGCCCTCTGCACCAAATTCGCGTGCGACCATGCAGTCATTCGGCGTTTCCGCATTGGTGCGTACGCGCAGACGGCGAACACCATCCGCCCACACCATCAATGTGCCAAAATCACCGACCAGTTCAGGCTGTAATGTGGGCACTTCGCCCAGCATCACCTCACCTGTGGAACCATCAATGGTCAGCACATCACCGGCTTTCATAACGCGCGTACCAATAGTCAGCGTTCCGGCATTGTTATCAATTGACAGTGAGCCAGCGCCAGAAACGCAAGGCCGCCCCATGCCGCGCGCAACAACCGCTGCGTGGCTGGTCATACCGCCGCGCGCTGTCAAAATGCCTCTTGCGGCGTGCATGCCATGAATATCCTCAGGGCTGGTTTCCACCCGCACCAGAATAACATCCTCGCCCATTTCGTTATGACGCTCTGCGCTATCAGCATCAAAAACAATCTTGCCGGAAGCTGCACCCGGTGATGCCGGCAGGCCGGTTGTCAGCACATCACGCTTGGCATCAGGGTCCAAGGTCGGGTGCAGCAATTGGTCCAGCGCCATGGGGTCCACCCGCAAAATTGCTTCTTGCTCGCTAATCAGCTTTTCCGCGACCATATCGACAGCGATTTTCAGTGCCGCCTTGGCTGTGCGTTTGCCTGAACGGGTTTGCAGCATCCAAAGCTGGCCGCGCTCCACCGTAAATTCGATATCCTGCATATCGCGGTAATGCGCTTCCAGCAGATCAAACACCCGCGCCAATTCAGCAAAGGTTTCGGGCATGGCTTCTTCCATACTCAGCGGCTTTGCGCCTGCTTGCTCACGCGCACTTTTGGTCAGATATTGCGGCGTGCGAATACCCGCCACCACATCCTCGCCCTGCGCATTGATCAGCCACTCACCATAATAGGCATGTTCACCGGTTGACGGATTACGGGTAAAGGCAACGCCTGTGGCCGATGTGTCGCCCATATTGCCAAATACCATGGCCTGAACATTGACCGCAGTGCCCCAATTGCCGGGAATATCATTCAGCTTGCGATACACTTTCGCGCGGTCCGCTTGCCAAGAACCGAAGACAGCAGAAACTGCGCCCCATAGCTGGTCGTTAACGTCCTGCGGGAACGGCTTGCCCCATTGGGCCTCCACTATGGTTTTATATTCCGCGACCAGCGCCTGCCAATGGCTGGCTTCCATATCGGTATCAAGAAAGAAGCCATTATCTTCCTTCATAATCTCCAGCGCATCTTCAAACGCGTCATGGTCAAGACCCAAGACGACATCGGAATACATTTGCACAAAACGGCGATAGCTATCCCAGGCGAAACGCTCATCGCCGGAAATTTCAGCCAATCCGCGCACCGTTTCATCATTCAGGCCCAGATTGAGCACTGTGTCCATCATGCCGGGCATAGAAACCCGCGCACCAGACCGCACCGAAACCAACAGCGGATCGGCAGCACTGCCAAATTGCTTGCCCGTCACTGTTTCAATATGCGCGACCCCGGCCTTAACCTCTTCGATCAGGCTCTCGGGAAAACGCTCCCCCTCATCATAATAGCGGGTGCACATTTCTGTTGAAATAGTGAAGCCCGGAGGCACCGGCAGGCCAATCGCGGCCATCTCGGCCAGATTTGCGCCTTTGCCACCCAGCAGATTTTTGTCCTCTGCACTGCCTTCGGCAACACCGCCGCCAAAACGATAAACATATTGGGTCATGCTGATTTCCTTTTGCATGTTGGAGCATATCCCTGGGGAAGAATCATTGCTGCCTAACCTTCAATTTTCGAAAAGTCTGCCACAGAATGTACGGCATCCTTAATCTCCTGCAACAGTGCCAGCCTTGCGCTGCGCTTAGCCTCATCAGAGTCATTTACGGTTACGTCAGTAAAAAATTGATCAATTGGCGCACGTAAAGACGCCAAAGCCTGCATAGCATCAGCAAATCGCTCCTGCGCCACAGCAGCAGCAACGGCGGGCTTTGCAGTCGCCAAAGCAGCGATCAATGCAGCTTCAGCAGGGTCTTTGTCATAATCACTACGCGCTTCGGGCACGCCATTATCCCCAACCTCTTTTTTCAGGATATTGGCAGCACGCTTATAACCAGCCAGAAGGTTGGTGCCGTCTTCTGTAGTTATAAAGTCTGTTAAAGCTCTTGCTCGCGCCTCAACCCTATCAACACGCATATCATTTTGGCCCTGCCAAGTGCGTGAGGCATCGATGAAATCAAAGCGTATTCCTTGATCACGCAATTGCACAGACAGCCTGTCGAGAAGGAAGTCTAACAATGTTGTCGCTAAGTTTGCATGTGGGCGCCCATGCCAAGCATGAACGACCGTATCGATAGAAAGGTGCAGGTTATTCGCCTGTACCAATCGCAAATAACCAAGAGCCGCACGGCGCAAAGCAAAAGGGTCTTTCGATCCCGTCGGCATGATTTCAATTTTGAAAAAGCTCAGCAGATTATCAAGTTTATCAGCAAGACTTACGGCCACAGATATAGGCGCAGTTGGTACATCGTCGCTCGCTCCTACCGGCTTATAATGGTCGCGAATGGCATTCGCAACTTGCGGGTCTAGCCCCTCTTTCTCAGCATAATAGCCGCCCATCAAACCTTGCAGTTCGGGAAACTCACCAACCATTTCCGTGACAAGGTCAGCTTTGCATAGCTGGGCCGCTTGGCGAGCAAAATTATGGTCTCCATTTGGTTCCTTGGCATCGAATACCAGCCACTCAGCCAACTTGGCTACACGGCCAACCTTCTGCGCAACCGTGCCCAGCCTTTCATGGAACACAATATTGGAAAGCTTAGTGGCGTGAACGGCCAATGTCGTTTTCTGGTCCAGCTCCCAAAAGAATTTCGCATCAGCCAGCCGCGCCGCCAACACTTTTTCATTGCCAGCAATCACTGCCGCACCGCCATCGCGCGCATCAATATTGGCCGTGCAGATAAAGGCCGGCGCAAGCGCACCCTCTTTGTCCCTACAGATAAAATATTTCTGGTTCACCCGCGCGGTCAGCTGGATAACCTCTGGCGGCACGTCCAGAAAGGCCGGATCATAACGGCCAAGCAGCGGCACAGGCCATTCAGTAAGTCCGGCATTTTCTATCACCAGCCCTTCATCCTCAACCAGCACAAGGCCTGCATCAGCCGCCGCCTTGGCCGCACCATCGCGGATGATTGCGGCGCGGCGCTCATGGTCAACCAAAACATGACCGCCTTCCAGGCTGGCAATATAATCGCTGGCGCTATTGATGGTGATGACTTCGCCTGCAAAGTGGAAGCGGTGACCGATGGTCACGCGGTCGCTGGCAATGCCATCCACAGCACATTCCACAGTATCACTGCCCAACAATGCAATAATACCCTGTAATGGGCGCACCCATTTCAGGCTTTCGCTGCTGATGCTCGCTGCACCCCAACGCTGCGACTTGGGCCATGGGAAAGCGCGGACAATTGCGGGTATGATCTCTGCCAGCACATCGCGGGTTGCACGGCCCGGTGTATCAATGACAGCAAAATAGGTTGCACGGCCTTTAACATCGCGCACTTCCAATTGATCACGCGACAGGCCATTTTTGCGGCAAAACCCGTCTATAGCTTGAACGGGCGCAGCTGCTGGCGGGCCCTTAACCTCTTCACGTACGGCCTGTGTTTCATCGGGAATGTCCGCTGCGATCAAAGCCAGCCGGCGCGGTGTCGAATAGGTGGTGATACTGGCCGCCTGCAAACCGGCATCAGCCAATTGTGCAGCAAATAACCGCTCCAGATCAGCACGCGCCTTTGCCTGCATGCGTGCCGGTATTTCTTCGGACAATAGCTCGAGAAGAAAATCGCTCATGCGGACCACTCCGGATATTGCTCAGCCCAGCGGTCTTTTTCCTTCGCCATATGCGCTTCACAGGCGCCGCGTGCCAGATCACGCACCTGGCCCATATATTTGGCGCGCTCTTGCACACTTATGACGCCGCGTGCTTGCAACAGGTTAAAGATATGGCTCGCCTTAATTGCCTGCTCATAAGCAGGCAGCGGCAAGCTGTTGCTCAGGCAGTTTTCACATTCCGCAGTCGCTTTGGTAAACAGGTCAAACAAAGCCGCTGTATCCGCAACCTCGAAATTCCATGCGCTCATCTGCTTTTCATTTTCCAGAAAAACATCGCCATAGCTAAAGCCGCCCTGCTCTTTTGGTAGGCCGTTAAAATCCAGATCATAGACGCTATCAACGCCCTGAATATACATGGCCAACCGCTCCAACCCATAGGTAAGTTCGCCAGCGACAGGCTTACAATCAAAGCCGCCCATTTGCTGAAAATAAGTGAACTGCGTCACCTCCATGCCGTCACACCAGACTTCCCAGCCTAAGCCCCATGCGCCTAAGGTTGGGCTTTCCCAATCATCCTCAACAAAGCGGATATCATGCAACAGCGGATCAATACCAATGACAGACAGGCTATCAAGATAAAGCTGCTGAATGTCAGGGGGTGAAGGTTTAAGGATCACCTGATATTGATAATAATGCTGAAGCCGCATCGGGTTTTCACCATAGCGGCCATCTGTCGGGCGGCGGCATGGCTGAACAAAGGCCGCATTCCATGGCTCAGGGCCGAGCGCGCGCAAAGTCGTTGCGGTGTGGAAAGTGCCTGCGCCCATTTCAATATCATAGGGTTGCAAGATGATGCAGCCTCGCTTGGCCCAGAAATTATGCAGTGTCAGGATCATATCCTGAAAGCTGAGCGGTTTGCTATCGGCAACAGGGGCAGAAGGTATCAGATTGGACAAGTCGGTCTATCTTTCGCAATTGCACAAATAATAGGATTATGCGCGGCTTTGGCGGATTGGCGTGCAAGGGTCAAGAATCGATAGCGACAAATAGGACAGATTCGCTGTGTAAACTTTATCTGCCGCCCGCTTTCCCACCTGCCCGGCAACAATCGATACAGCTTAAGCCATATGGCAGCACAAGCATAAAAGTGCGGAAAAGCGTGCATTTTTGCTATCCAAACCTGATATTTGGTAATGCACAATAGACTAAATGTAATGCGTTGTTGACATTGTCAGCGAATCATATCATAAAGTAAGGGAAGCATGACATAGTGTCATTGTAAGACGACATTTGAAGGGGTATTATCATGAGCAAAACTTGTAAGATCAGCGAGCAAGACCGGAAAATGGCGTGGATTGCGTTCGGCACTATTCTGCTGCTCGCCATGGCAAAGAAAACCAATGAAGCAATGCTGCAATGGTATGACCGCGGGCTAGAAACCCTTGAAATCATTGTCGGCGCAATAGGCTAATCCATTATCGAGTAAGGAAGAATAATGTCTAATCGATCAAAATCATTTGCCGGTTTATTTTATGGCAAAAATACTATTCATGTCATGAACTTTATATTTGTTATTATGCTGCTAGGCGGCGCAGCCATGCTCGCAGACAACAGCTTTGGTGAGGTCAAACCTCTCTCAGCCATTGCGAACCCGCTTACAAGCGCAGTCATCTTGATTTTGGCAGTACCAGTGATCAGCTATCTGGTCGCTCTTGGTTCTAATGTAGACCGGCACTGTGCGGAAGACTATTCTTTCCAGCTCATGGCAAATGCTGCCTTGGTTGCCTTGGCAACAATGGTCTTTTTCAGCCTTATCGGTAAACTGGATTTTCTACTGGAGCTTATTGGACTTCGTGAGATTCAAGCAAACGACTTGGTCGGCATCACCTTGATGAGTTGGGCTATCAGCTTTTTCTACTTTCAGCGTAAAGGCCTTAAATAATGAAAAACAGGTTGAAAGTTTTGCGGGCCGAAAGAGACTGGAGTCAGGCCGATCTGGCCGACCATCTGAATGTCTCTCGCCAAGCTGTAAATGCAATCGAAACGGGAAAATATGACCCTTCTTTACCACTGGCATTTAAGATTGGACGCCTTTTTGGGCAATCTATCGAAGATATTTTTGATGATGAATTTCAATCACCTGAAAGCGATTAATGATATTGCATAAGCATCCAGCATAATTTCGCAAATCAGCCAAACATATAAAGTTCGGATCATGCATCACCAAATTCTGTAATCGTTAATAGTTAGCGGGCTATTCTCCATCAAATGAAGGAAAACACTATGACAAAATCACTTTTTGGCGCTTCTCTGTTTGCTCTTAGTCTGACCATCACCAATATCAGCCCTGCCATGGCTCAACAAACAGAGACATCAGCGCCAGCGACTGAGACAGTCGATATTGATCCAGCATTATGGGTGCTAAAAGACGAAGACACCACAATATATCTGTTCGGCACCGTTCATGTTCTGAAACCGGGTTTAAGCTGGTTTGATGAGGCTGTGAAAGACGCCTTTGACAGTTCTGACGAGCTGATTTTGGAAGTCATTGAGCCGGATCAGACCGAAATGCAGAAACTGGTTTTCTCGTTGGCAATTGATAGCGAAAACCCATTGCGTAACAAACTGGATTTGGAGCAACAGGGCATTTATGACAATGCCATGACCTCTCTGGGTTTGCCCGGCAATGCTTTTGATCAATTCGAGCCCTGGTTTGCCGGAATAAATCTCGGTATCTTGCCGCTTTTAAAAGCCGGCTATGACGTCAATAGCGGCGCCGAAAAAGTACTAACAAAAGAATCTAAAGCAGCTGGCAAAACAATCGGACAATTGGAAACAGTTGAGCAACAGCTTGGCTACTTTGATGGATTACCTGAAAAAAGCCAGGTCGAATATCTTATTGCCACAGCAGCATCCGTTGATGAGGTAACAAGCCAAATTGACACCATGGTTGATCTCTGGGGCGAGGCCAATGTCGAAAAGTTAGGTGAGTTTATGAGCGCAGGTTTTACCGACCAGATTCTCTATGACACTTTGTTAACCAAACGTAATGCCAATTGGGTGGAGTGGATCAAAACCCGCATGGACAAGCCAGGTACGGTCTTCATTGCTGTCGGTGCTGGCCATTTGGCTGGGAAAGATAGCGTTCAGGCAATGTTGAGCGCAAATGACCTGAAGGTAACCCGCATAGAATATTGATATCGCGTAATAGATGCTTTTACAGGCCGGATAGTCAGACTATCCGGCCTTTTTTCTTGCAAATTAGCGGCTCTGTAGACAATTGGGGCCTATGCGGCATTTTCTCATCCTTTTTATGATAGCAGCTTTGGCAGCTTGCTCCGGCCCATCCCCCGTTACGGACGATTGGGCGGATATGCCGAGCAAGCAAGAGCCTGCCCTATGGCAAGTCAGCAAAGATGGGAAAAAGGCTTATCTGTTTGGCACTATCCATGCATTACCCGCGGATATTATGTGGTATGGCCCTGAAATAGCCAACCACTTTGACACTGCAGATATTTTGGTGATGGAGATTGACGCTAAAGTTGAAGGCACCGCCATTGGCGTGGCCTTGCAGCAATTGGGCAATACCAATGGCCTTGGCCCAGTGCGACAAAGAATAGACCCAGATTTGCATGATGAGTTAACCGCTTTGCAAAAGGCTGGCGGGTGGGAAGATGGTATCTTTGCCAATCGCGAAGACTGGGCCGCCGCGCTTGCCTTGGCCAGCATGGCGACACAAGGTTTGCGCGTAAATGGCAAATATGGTGTCGAGAAAATATTGGGTGGCAAGGCCCGCTCCGCCAATAAGCCAATTATTGCTCTGGAAACCGCGGCCATTCAATTTGGCTATTTCGATCGTTTGGCACCAGAGGCGCAAAAGGCCATGCTGGAATCCGTCATCGCCGAAGCGCAGAACGCCAAAGTCGCCTATCGCAAGCTATTGGCCAACTGGTTGACAGGCAATGTTGCTGAGCTTGCACTAAGCGCCAAGAGTGGCCTGATGCATACAAAAGATGTCCGCCAATCCCTGTTGACGGATCGCAACCGTGATTGGCACGCAAAGATCATCGCCATTATGGACAAAGGGCAAACCCCTTTCATTGCCGTTGGCGCCGCTCATCTGGCCGGCCAAGACAGTGTGCAGCAAATGTTGAGCGAGAGCGGATATACAATCACAAGGCTGCAATAATATCGCATCATCACGCGCTGCGATGCCATGATATGCACTCTTTCCTTGCCAAATGCCACGCTTTGCCGTAACCGCGCTCATCCCTGCGGCTTTGGTCACCCTGGAGGCGAAGCAGAGCATGGACCAACATAAGTAATTTTTTGGAGACAGTATAATGAGCGATCAGCTTACCCTGTCGGCCGAGCAGCGCGAGAAAGCAGGCAAGGGAGCCTCTCGTGCGCTGCGTCGTGAAGGCCGAGTACCCGCCGTAATTTATGGCAATAAAGAAGACCCCGCCCTCCTCCATGTGGAAGAGCGTGAACTGAACAAATTGCTTGGAACCGGCCATTTCATGAACTCTTTGATCATGGTCGAAATTGACGGCAAAGCCGTACGCACCCTGCCAAAAGATGTTGCTTTTCATCCGGTTACCGATCGCCCTCTCCATGTTGATTTCCTGCGTCTGTCGAAAGATGCGACTGTGGACGTTTCTGTTCCAGTGATCTTTGTCAACGAAGAAGCATCACCTGGCCTGAAGCGTGGCGGCGTTCTCAATGTTGTCCGTCACGAGCTGGAATTGGTTTGCGATGCCTCACGTATTCCTGATGAAATTGAAATTGATGTTACCGGCCTTGATGTTGGCGACTCAATCCACATTTCTTCGGTCAAACTGCCTGAAGGTAGCGAATCGGCCATTACCGATCGCGACTACACCATTGCTACGGTTGTTGCTCCATCCGCGCTGAAACGTGCTGACGGTGAAGCCAGTGCCGAAGCCGGTGAAGGTGAAGAAGCAGCTGAAGGCGGCGAAGCAACAGACGGCAATAGCTAATCTGTTTCAGCAGGCTTTAATTGCCTCTAACACAAAAATACCGTTAGTATTCGGGTGCGCCGAATAACAGACCATTTTATGAATGGCATTGTTATTCACCGCACTTGGAACTAGCGGTTTTTTGTGTCTATCGTCCACGATATGACCTGCCAATAAAATGGAGAATGATGCGATGCAATTATGGGCTGGCCTGGGTAACCCCGGCGCAGAATTTGCAATGCAACGCCACAATGTTGGCTTCATGGTGTTGGACGCTATTGCTGAAGTGCATGGCTTTGCCGCGCCCAAACAAAAGTTTCGCGGTTGGGCAATTGAAGGACGCATTGGTAGCGAGAAACTTCTCTTGCTTAAACCCGCCACATTTATGAACCGCTCTGGTGAAGCCATTGGTGAAGCCATGCGCTTTTACAAGCTGGAGCCGCAAGACGTAACAGTCTTTCACGATGAGCTGGACCTTGCACCCTTCAAAGTGAAGGTAAAACAAGGCGGCGGCACCGCGGGGCATAATGGCCTGCGTTCAACGGACACGCATATCGGCGCGGACTTTCGCCGGGTGCGCATCGGTATCGGCCATCCGGGCAGCAAAGCACGCGTCAATGGCCATGTTTTGGGCAATTATAAAAAGCATGAGATGGATCCGCTTGCCGATATGCTGGGCGCTATGGCCGCTGAGGCCCATTGGCTGGCGGAAAACGACAATGCCCGTTTTATGAGCGATGTGGCGCTGCGCCAGCAAGAATGATATGTTGAGCGATAATCAAAATATGCAGTCAATGAAGTGGAAGCACCATATATGCACAAGGTCTATCGCCGCTGATATGCAGGTCGTCTGGCTTGGTGGTTCAGCTTTCGGCCCGTGGATCAAAGCCGTTCACAACAGTTGACCTTTGGCAGATGACCGGCCAAAGCGTCGCCAACAGATTTATGAAGGCAATTATCCATGGGTTTTAAATGCGGTATTGTCGGTCTGCCCAATGTTGGCAAATCGACCCTTTTCAACGCTCTTACAGAGACACAGGCAGCGCAAGCGGCCAATTATCCCTTTTGCACGATTGAACCGAATGAAGGCATTGTGGCCGTGCCCGATACGCGGCTCGACACTATCTCCAAAATTGCTGGCAGCGCCAAGGTTATCGCAACGCAATTGACCTTTGTGGACATTGCTGGATTGGTGAAAGGCGCGAGCCAGGGAGAAGGATTGGGCAACCAGTTTCTGGGCAATATTCGTGAGGTTGACGCCATTGTCCATGTGCTGCGCTGTTTTGTTGATGATGATATTCAGCATGTTTCCAACCATGTCGACCCGATTGCCGATGCAGAGGTTGTCGAAACCGAGTTACTGCTTGCGGATATGGAAAGTCTGGAAAAGCGTGTTCCCGCCTTACAAAAGCGTGCCAATGCTGGTGACAAGGATGCAAAAGCAAGTGCTTCCGTTTTGGCCAAGGCGCTGGATTTACTGCGTGATGGTAAGCCGGCGCGGCTCACCGAACCTGCGAATGAAGAAGAAGAAAAGATGCTGGCTCAGGCACAGCTACTAACCTCAAAACCTGTTCTTTATGTTTGTAATGTTGATGAGGGCAGCGCAGAAGCGGGCAATGAATATAGCGCGACAGTTTTCGAACGCGCACAGGCTGAGGGCGCTCAGGCGGTTATTGTGTCAGCAGCAATCGAGTCTGAACTGGTCGGTATGGAACCCGATGAAAAGCAGATGTTCCTGGAAGAAATGGGCCTGAAAGAAACCGGCCTGGCACGGGTCATCCGTGCTGGCTATGCCTTGCTGAACCTGCAAACATTCTTCACCGCTGGCCCCAAAGAAACCCGAGCATGGACCGTTGAACGCGATGCAAAAGCCCCGCAAGCGGCTGGTGAAATCCATAGTGATTTTGAGCGCGGTTTTATTCGTGCCGAAACAATCGCCTATGATGATTATGTCGCGCTTAATGGCGAAAGCGGTGCCCGCGATGCAGGCAAATTACGGCAAGAAGGCAAAGAATATGTTGTCAGCGATGGTGACATCATGCTGTTTAAATTTAACGTTTAACAGCAGGATGTCACCGACCAAAAACTATTCAGAATCGTAATATTCTTCTTCATATTCTTCCTCTTTACGCCC
The DNA here is from genome assembly GCA_947503245.1 of uncultured Sphingomonadaceae bacterium. Lineage (GTDB taxonomy): Bacteria > Pseudomonadota > Alphaproteobacteria > Sphingomonadales > Sphingomonadaceae > Alterisphingorhabdus. The sequence continues at coordinate 1,560,600 of CANNCV010000001.1, read as the reverse complement.
GAAAAGGCGATTGCGGAGGAATGTGAAAATTGCACCAATCCCTATGATGATAGGTATGAACGCTTTTTTGAGGAAGATTAACAAGCCTGCCAAAAGACCAGTTTTCTTGAGCGCTGCGGCGCCGACACCGGCAGCAAGCAATCCCGCAACGCCATAATCTGCAACTTTATCGGTTGCTGCGTTGAAGTCAGAATATCGCGACCCGTCATCGAAGGCGATCGCACTGCCCAACAGAGTTGCAGCATTATGCACTTCCTCAAGCTCAGACATGGAAGACACCATGTTTACAGACAAGACACCATAACGGCCGAGAAGACGGACATCATAATTTAAGGTATTGACGTCAGCATTTCCGACTTTGAAATCAGTGGCCCAAATCAATTTGTGCAATTTGGAGTCATAACTTGGATTCTCTGCCCAGCCGTTCATCCGCTGCGAAGGATAACCAAGCTCTGCACGTCGTTCGTTTGCTGGTCCTTCTTGTTCCTTCATGGACTCCATAAGTGACTGATAATCAATGTCACGAGCATCTTCGTCAGAAACATATCCGGAATTTTCAAAGCTTAAAACTGCGCCCCAACCGTCATCAGCAAAACTGCGGTCAGCAGGGAACACCATGCCCAAAACGTTGGTCACACTTTGCGGAGGATTGCCCCATGCATCAACCAGAACACGCCGCGCATCATCAGCATCGAGAAAATAATAGTCTTCTTTAAGCGAAAGCGTAACATTGGCCTCTGGTACTTTAACATCACCAGTCTGCTTCTCAATCTCCTCTGAAATCGCGACAATCGTATCAACATATGCTTGTTGTTGCGCAGCTTCTTCTGCAGATATTGTGTCGCCAGCAGAAGGCAATGCAGCAATAGCAGCCGAGTGCGATGTGCTCAGGGCGAAAGCCGCTATAAGCAATGATATGTTATTAGACAAAATTTTCATAAATCCCCCCATTCGCAATCAATACTATGATAAAGCTTTTGCCATTTCAACAACCGTTCTGCATTATCGAGAACTTATATAAAGGGCACAGAGTAGCGTGTTGGTTGCTTTCGGCCTTGCGCAAGACGCTCCTGCTGATAACAAATATGTTCACAAACAATCACGAACCCCAAAGCCCCAAAACTCGGCTCCGAAAGTAGACTAATGCGATATTTTGAAGATATTGAAATCGGCGAAACACATTATTTTGGCAGTTATGCTGTCACTCGCGAAGAGGTTCTGGAATTCGCGGAGAAATATGATCCTCAAACATTTCACCTGAGCGATGAGGCCGCAGCGAAAACCCATTTTGGCAAGATATCAGCAAGCGGCTGGCACAGTTGCGCGATGACCATGCGCATGATGGTCGATAATATGCATGCACATCCGCAAGCCGGATTAGGATCACCCGGCGTTGATGAGATTCGCTGGCTTAAACCAGTATATCCCGGTGACACGCTACGCTGTGAGAGTGTTACGACAAGCAAGCGCCGTTCAAAAAGCCGCCCCGAAATGGGCAGCATGGAGGGCACCATAACGGTCTATAATCAGAATGATAAAGCTGTGCTCACCATGAAAAGCATCGGGCTAATCAGAGTGAGAGACGCCGAGACGCAATAGCATCAGGCGCCGCAGCTATAGCGTCCTTCATAAGATGCGCTGCCACCCTCATCTTGCGCGATGGTCAGGGTTGCAGGCCATTCCATTGTCTCAACACCAACCTTTTCACCTTCGCCCTCGCCACGTTGAATAGTGACTTCCAAAGCCTCACTGGTCAGCGTTGGTCCAGCTTCCAGCGCTGAATAACCACCACGACCAAGCAGAGGGATAATCCCTCCGTTCATTTTTACTGCAGCCTGTATCGGTTGATCAGCGCCATCTTCACCCGTCGCAAAAAGCAAAGATGCATCATCCCCGCCAATGAACGAGCAGCCTAAACCCGGGCGAACGATATTGAGTGTTTCGGAAAATGTAACTGGCTCAAGGACCAATTCAGTAGCTTTGTCCTCTTTATCATTGGCGGCATCTTCCGTGGTTGCATCATCTGTAGAATCTGTCGCAGCGTCATCTTCCAAATTGTCGGTCGTGACTGGCTCAACCTCTACAGGGCGCTGCAATTCTGCCTCAGTTATGGCTTCCTGCTCCGCACAGCCTGTAATCGCCAAAGCCATGACAGCCACACCCAAAATCGCACCATTATGTCGCATTATTTTCTCCCGAAGAGTTTCTCTATATCATCATGTGCCAGCTTAACCCAGGTTGGGCGACCATGATTGCATTGACCAGAATGTGGGGTCACTTCCATCTCACGCAATAGGGCATTCATTTCTGCTACACTCAAAACACGGCCTGCGCGTACAGAGCCATGGCATGCCATTGTCGATGCAACATGGTCGATACGCTCTTTCAAGCTCAATGCCTGGTCAAGGCTTGCCAGCTCGTCAGCAAGGTCGGTCACTAGGCCTTGAACATCGACTTTGCGCAAAACTGCTGGTGTTGTTCGCACCATCATGGCGCCCGGGCCAAAGCGTTCCATCTCCAGCCCCATTGCCGCCATGTCATCCAATTGTTCTTCCAGACGATCACAAGCGACCTCATCCAGTTCGACGACTTCAGGCATGAGCAGGATTTGCGCTTTTTGTGCACCGGTCTGTGATGCGCTGCGCATCCTTTCAAGCACCAACCGCTCATGTGCGGCATGCTGATCAACAATCACCAAACCATCACCTGCTTCAGCAACAATATATGTTTCGGCAACCTGCCCGCGCGCTACGCCAAGCGGATGTTGCACAGCGTCAGGCACATTTACCTCTGCAATTTCGGCGCGGGCTGATGGCATATCCAATCCATCATGGCGATATTGATTGGCGTCATCGGACAAATTGGCTGGAGCTTGCTGCTCGGGTACACCCACTGCGTCAAAGCCGCGAAATGCGCCTGCCTGCGGAGCTTCAGCAAAGTTCGCAGCACTGTTGGATGCTAATGGGTCTTGTCCAAAGCTACGCGTAGCGGAGTGGCCCTGTTGCGATCCGGATGGAGATATTGTCGAGCCGACCTGCCAATTTTGTAGGGCATTGGCTTGTGGACGCTGTACAGCACGAAAGCCGTTCTCATCTAATGCACGCCGCAGACCGGAAACAATCATGCCGCGAATTTTGGCCGCCTCGCGAAAACGCACTTCGGTCTTGGCCGGGTGGACATTAATATCCACCTCATCGACCGGCACATCAATATAGAGTGCCACAACCGGGTGCCTGTCACGTGCTAGCATCTCAGCATAGGCAGCGCGCACTGCACCGGTCAGCAGGCGATCTTTAACCGGACGATCATTGACGAACAGAAACTGGTGATCGGCCACTCCCCGATTAAACGTGGGAAGGCCCGCAATACCGCGCAAATGCGTCCCCTCTCGCTCCAGATCGATGACCATGTGATTATCAATAAGCCCGCGTGCGGTCAGTGCCCCCACCCGCATTGTCAGGGACTGTTCGGGTTGAACATTGATGCTTTTTCGGCCGTCATTTTCTAGCCGGAAACCGATATCAGGCCGTGCCATCGCCAAGCGCTTGACGACATCACTGCAGGCAGCAAACTCACTGCGCGGCGTCCTGAGGAATTTGCGGCGTGCGGGGACTTTGGCAAAAACCTGACTGACGGAAATTTCTGTCCCCGGCGGCGCTGCAGCAGGGCCATCATGCACCATTTCACCATGATCGATCGCTACTGACCAGCCGTCAGAGCTGCTGTCACCATCCAAAGCGAATTCCGGATTAGGTCGCGTGGTGATCCGCATTAACGCAATACTAGCGATAGATGGTAGCGCTTCGCCGCGAAAACCCAGCGACATGACCTTCTCAATCTCATCGCTTGGTAATTTGGATGTGGCGTGCCGCTCCAAAGCGAGCAAAACCTCATCACGGGTCATACCGCAACCATTATCACGCACGATAAGCCCGTCTATTCCGCCGGCAGACAGGCAAATATCAATCACTGTTGCTCCGGCATCAATAGCATTTTCCACCAATTCCTTGAGCGCACTGGCAGGCCTTTCGACAACTTCTCCAGCTGCGATACGATTAATCAGGGCGTCAGGAAGGCGGCGAATTTTCATGGTTTACTGTCTAAACGGGCTTTGGCTGTGAAGCGAGCATGAAAAAGTGTATAATCCACCGCTTTTCTTTTGCATTCGGACGCATTTGGGTTATGCGCAACCCATAGAAGAGTGGCAATTTTGCCGCTTATTTTGCATATCTAGATTATACGGACCACGAACCAAATGTCATTTTTCTCCAAGCTCTTCAGATTCGGCTCACAAAATATGGCCATCGACCTCGGCACTGCCAACACTTTGGTCTATGTTGAAGGTCAGGGTATTGTCCTCGACGAACCGTCTGTTGTGGCTATTGAGACGATTAACGGCATCAAACGGGTTAAGGCCGTTGGTGATGATGCCAAGATGATGATGGGCAAAACGCCCGATTCCATTGAAGCTATTCGTCCCCTGCGCGATGGCGTGATTGCCGACATCGAAGTCGCCGAGGAAATGATTAAGCATTTCATCAAGAAAGTGACAGGACGTCAGCGCAGCCTTTTCAATCAGCCGGAAATTGTTATCTGTGTGCCATCAGGCTCTACATCAGTTGAGCGCCGTGCCATTCGTGATGCCGCATCAAATGCCGGCGCAAGTCAGGTGCATTTGATCCTTGAACCGATGGCCGCTGCTATTGGTGCTGGCATGCCGGTAACAGAGCCTATCGGATCAATGGTTGTCGATATTGGCGGCGGCACGACTGAGGTTGCCGTTCTCTCTCTGCGCGGCCTTGCTTATACCACATCTGTGCGGACTGGCGGCGACAAAATGGATGAGGCTTTGGTCTCTTATGTTCGCCGTCACCACAATCTGTTAATCGGCGAAACCACCGCTGAGCGTATCAAAAAGGATTTCGGCGTTGCCCGTGCGCCTGCTGATGGCGTTGGTCATACCATTCAGATCAAAGGCCGCGATCTTGTAAACGGCGTGCCGAAAGAGATTTCTATCAACCAGGCGCAAATTGCTGAAGCTCTTGCAGAACCGATTAGCACGATTGTCGAAGGTGTTCGTATTGCTCTTGAAAATACCGCTCCTGAACTTGCTGCGGATATTGTCGATCAAGGCATTGTGTTGACCGGCGGCGGTGCAATGATTGAAGGTTTGGACGCGTTTATGCGTGATGAAACAGGCCTGCCCGTCACTCTGGCTGAAAACCCATTAAGCTGTGTTGCATTGGGCACTGGCATTGCAATGGAAGACCCAGTTTACAAAGGTGTGTTACACACGCAATAATTTGTGACCTCGTAACGGAAGGGATTGGCTATGGCGACGCCGCCCAACAGGCGTCTGGGATTTAACCGCAAAGCGCAGTATCGCGCATTCACTGGTTATGTTCTGGCTATATTGGGCGGCTTTATCGGTCTGTTCCTGCTTGTCATATCTTTTATTGATCCCACCGGTTTTGCAGCTTTGCGTGGCGCAGCGTCCGAAGCTACTGCGCCCGTATCAGGCGGCTTAGCCGGTGCACGCGCTGGTGCATCCAGTGGTTGGGATGAGGTATCCGCCTATTTTGCAGCGGCATCAAAAAATGCAGATCTTGAACGCACAATTGAACGCCAGGAAGCACAGATTGTTGAGGCCAATGCGCTGCGCCAAGAAAATATAAAGTTGAAGAGGCTCTTGGGCCTTGTCGAGCAAGAAGCAGACACAACCATAACCATATCACGGCTGATCAACTCGACGGCGACCAGCACCAGCCGCATTGCAACCATATATGCCGGTTCGCGTCAGGGTGTGGAAGCCGGACAACCTGTACGCTCCCCAAAGGGACTGGTTGGCCGCGTATTGACCACCACGCCGAACACAGCAAAAATTCTGTTACTGACCGACCCGCGAAACCGTGTACCTGTAAAACGCACCGAAGACGGCATTGTAGGCTTTACGGAAGGTCTAGGCGATGGCCGGATTGCCATTAAGCTGGTCGAAATGGGCGTAAACCCGTTTGAACCCGGCGACATCATGGTGACCTCTGGCAATGGCGGTCTTTACCGCCCCAATATACCCGTAGCCGTTGTGGTTGAAAGCACCGCTGATGGTGCGATAGCCAATTTGCTCAGCAGCCCCGCCGCAACCGATTATGTGACGGTGCAACCCCGCTTCATTCCCATTGATGATCCGTCTGACAATAGTGATGATGAGAGTGACGACAGCACTGGTGATGGCGCAGCGCAAACTGATCCGGGCCGCTAATGTCGAGATCTTATAGCGCAAGATTAAACCGCAGACGATCAACGGTAAAGCTGCTGCTTTATCCAGTAATCTCTATTGTCTTGGCTTCTATGCTACCAATGATTTTGCCAATCATTGCCGATTACCCTATATTGCCGCCATTCGGTTTTCTGGTTTTGTTGGCGTGGAGATTATTACGCCCGGGCCTTTGGCCGATCTGGGCTGCGGGAATATTCGGCGCAGTCGACGATGTGTTCAGCGGACAGCCATTTGGTAACGCTATATTTTCATGGTCATTAGCGATGATAATAATGGAACTCATAGACTCGCGTTATGTCTGGCGCGAATTTTGGCAGGACTGGTTTTTGGCAGCATTTTTTATCACGGGCTTCATAATATTATCAGCCCTTATCAATTATCTCTTCAAAATACCGGTTTCGCCTTTTCTGCTGTTGCCACAAATTACGCTTTCTATCTGCCTGTTTCCCCTGATCCTGCGCAGCGCAGCATGGATTGACAGCAAGAGGCTGGCGACATGAGCATATTGGGAATTGGCCGGAAGAACGGCAAGAAAACAGCCATTTCGGCTATGACCCAGAATATTACCTTCAACCGGCGCTCGCTTTTGCTGGGCGGCAGTCAGGCTGCTATCGGCATGTTACTGGCGGGTCGAATGGCCTATATCGCCGTTGCCGAAAACGAACGCTATCAGGTTCTGGCAGAAAGCAACCGAGTCAATCTTTCGCTTATTCCGCCCCGACGCGGTTGGATTGTCGATCGTAATGGCAAACCTTTGGCCAATAATAAGGCTGACTTTCGCGTTGATATTATTCCGAACCGGCTCACTGAAGGCGCGCAGACGGTCAGCCGCCTTGCGGACCTGCTCGACCTTCCTGCCGAAGAGGTTGAGCGCATCAATACGGAATTGGAAGATGCCGACGGGTTCCAACCTGTCGCTGTCGCTTCGGGTCTCAGCTATGATCAATTCGCTGCCATCAATGTGCGCATTCCTGATTTGCCGGGCGTTGCGCCGCTACAAGGTTTTAGTCGCCAATATCCCGGCGGGGCAGCGGTTGGGCATTTGCTCGGCTATGTCGGCATCGCCAATGCCAAGGAATATGAAGCGGAAAAAATTCCGCTGTTGGTTACGCCGGGATTCAAACTGGGCAAAGATGGCCTTGAAAAACAATTTGAGCAGGTATTACGGGGTGAACCAGGAGCCAAGCGCGTCGAAGTCACTGCGCGCGGCAAGGTCGTACGCGAATTGGAAACGCGGCCTGATACTCCCGGTGCACCAGTCAAACTGACTATTGATGGTGATTTGCAGCGTTATGCCGGGCGTCGCATCGGCCCTGAGTCCGGCTCTGTCATTGTTATGGATTGTGTGACGGGCGATATATTGTGTCTGGCATCAATGCCCAGCTTTGACCCCAACAGCTTTTCGGACGGCATCGGCGTCGACGAATATGCCATGCTGCGCAACGACGACCATGTCCCCCTGCGCAACAAATCTTTGGTTGGTCTTTACCCACCTGGATCAACTGTAAAACCCATGAATACCCTCGCCTTTCTCAAGGCAGGTATTGACCCGTCAGAAACGGTTGTATGCCGCGGCGGCCTTCGTGTGGGCAGCCGGTTTTTCCGTTGCCACAGTACGCACGGTACGGTGAATATGAACCGCGCAGTCGCTCAGAGCTGTGACACATATTTTTATTATTTTGCGCAGCGTATCGGCATGGACCCTGTCGCCACCATGATGCGCGAGCATGGTTTAGGCTTGGAATATGATCTGCCAGTCAATAACCAGTTTTACGGCACAGTGCCTGACCCGGCATGGTTGCAGCGCAAGCATAAAAGACGCTGGACCACCGCAGATACGGCCAATGCCTCTATCGGTCAGGGCTATGTGCTGACAAACCCGCTCCAATTAACGGTTATGACTGCGCGTATTGCCAGTGGCCGTGAGTTGACCCCGAACCTGCTAATGTCCAAGCGCAAAAAGCAGCAACCGGCAATGCAGATTGATCCTGAACATTTGGAATTGGCAAGAGCAGCAATGCGCGATGTTGTTCACGGGGCTGGTACGGCGCGCAGAGCTGCGCTGCCATTGCCCAATATTGAGGTTGCTGGCAAAACAGGTACTGCCCAAGTGGTCAGCCTGACACGCGGCGATGGTCGCAACGTGCCTTGGAAATTCCGCGACCATGGTCTTTTCGTCTGTTTCGCGCCTTATGATAACCCGCGCTATGCCTGTGCTGTCGTCATTGAACATGGTGGCGGTTCCGGCGCTGCTTATCCAGTCGCTCGTGATGTGCTGACATTCTTGTTCGATCGTGACAAAGCTGAAGAAGCCATTGCTCCATTGGAACGCGCTTGGGGCGGCACTATCGAAGAACGCATGGAAAAACAATTTGCCCGCTTTCAGGCAAATAAGGCAGCAGCAGCCGCTGCAGAGGCCAGTGAGCAAGTGGATCAAGAGAATGATCCGCAAGACAATAGCAACCAAAACAGCAATAGCGCAGAACAGGGATAGGCAAGACACATGCTCGCACTCATCCCTGCCCCGCTGCGCAATCAATCATGGTTCACCATAGTCTTGCTGGTCACCATGGCCGGTTTCGGCGCGACCATATTATATTCAGCGGCGGGTGGCTCTTTTTCCCCATGGGCTAGCTTGCACATTGCGCGCTTTTCACTGTTCTTTGTAATGGCTATCGTCATCAGCTATCTGCCGGAAGAGCTGTTCAAATTCGCTTCCTTGCCGGTCTATGTCATCATCTTGCTAATGCTGCTGGGCGTGGAGATAATCGGCCAAGTGGGCGGCGGCAGTCAGCGTTGGTTGTCATTGGGCTTTATGCGTATCCAGCCTTCAGAGCTTATGAAACCTGCTATCGTCCTTGCCATTGCTAGGTTTTATGACGTTTTGCCGCGCGGTGATATACGCAGTTTTGCTGCTATCTGGCCACTTCTGGTGCTAATGGGCATGCCTGCCTCTCTGGTTTTGCTACAACCTGATTTGGGCACAACCATCACCATCTGCGTTGGCGCCATAACTGTTGCATTCCTCGCTGGCCTGCCGATGCGGCTTTTTGTTGGCGCTGGCATTATGGTTGCAATAACTGCGCCGCTTGCATTTTTCTTCGCGCTGGAACCCTATCAACAACGCCGTGTTACGACCTTTCTCAATCCTGAGGAAGATCCTCTTGGTTCTGGCTATCACATCACCCAGTCACAAATTGCGATTGGTTCAGGCGGGATTAGCGGCAAGGGCTTTTTGAATGGATCACAAAGCCATTTGGACTATTTGCCGGAAGGGCATACAGATTTTGTATTTGCTACAATGGCTGAAGAATGGGGTTTGATTGGCGGGTTTGCCGTTATTTTTGGTTTCTTCCTGTTGCTGCGCTGGGGCTGGAATTTGGCCATTAAAGCGCCATCACGCTTTCAAAAGCTGTGCGCTGGTGGGCTGACAATGACCATCTTCCTATATGCGGCGATTAACCTGATGATGGTAATGGGCCTTGCCCCTGTTGTTGGTATTCCCCTGCCCTTTTTAAGCCATGGCGGTTCATCCATGCTGACCATTATGATCTGCGTTGGCGTATTGATGTCGATTGACCGACAAATCAGAAACACGCCTGCTGCTGGCTTTCGCTCTTTTTAGAGCTTGTGCTGAGCAGCCTCATTACACGCCGCCAAAGTCTGCGGCGTATCTATATCCACCAGCAATTCCGCTTTTGCATCCACACTATGCGCGTTTTGCAATAATGCCCGCGCGCCGATATCGCCTTCAAGCTGCATGAGCGCATCAAAATGTTCAGCGCCAAATAATGCAGGCGGCGAATTCTTTGCGCCATCTGTGGAAGCAATTAACGCAGAACCAGTGTCGCTATTCACAGCCTGAAAGATACTCTGTACATGCTCTATAGTGATGAAAGGCATATCAGCCAAAACGATTATCAAGGCTTTGGCTTGTACTGCCTTGGCCCGCTTGGCAGCCAAGGCCACTGAATGCCCCATTCCCAAATGCGCGTGCAGGTTTTCAATCAAAACATATCCGCTTCGCCGCCAGCCATCTGCACATTTTGTAAACCGTTCAGAACATATCACAGCCTGCCAGCCCCATGACATAGCTGATAAACTATCTGTGATATGCAGCCCCAGCATCTTGCCATGCAATGGAGCGGCCAACTTATCCATTCTACCAAATCGCGCTGATGCACCTGCCGCCAAAACCGCCAAGAAAACCTGATTACTATCAACCATAGTCACTTGAAAAATCAGTATTTTGATAGAACTTCACAATTTCAGCCAAGGTTGAAATAGCCAATGTATCCGGGTCTCTGGCAGAGTGAAAAAGGCCTATTGGCGCACGGATTGTTTTGATCACATCTGAAGAAATCCCCTGATCTTGTAACATTTCCATACGCTTTAATTGGGCAGTTCTGCCGCCCATCGCACCGATATAAAAATGCGGCTTGGCCAATGCTGCGGCGAGCAGATGCACCTCCCAATCATGATCGTGAAACAGAGAGACAATAGCGGTCCAGCGATCGCTTAATATCGCTTCCACATCGTCCACTGCGTTGAGATAGCGGCCGTCAATGTCCATTGCCAAAAACTGATCATGAAGATCGGTTTGCGGGGTAGCTGTTATAACGCCAACGTCTATGGCTTGCGCCAAATTGGCCAAACGCAGCATGGCCGCACCATGACCAATAAGCATCAATCGTGGCGGTGGCCAATGACCGATAACATGTTGATCACTTTGTGCATCAAAACCATTGGGTTGCCAATGATCGACAAATTCAGGCACTGCTTCGCCCGTAGATAATCTCATGGAAAATGGTGCGCGTGATTGCACTGCATTCAGGCATTGCGCGGCAAAATCATTATCGCGCAGCGGTTGAAAATGAATATCCAACCCGCCGCCACAGGGCAGTTTGATGTCAATATAGGGGGAACCTTGACCGAAGCGGACAATTTTTGCCTCACCCTGTTCAAGGCATTGCAGTGCCTCAGCAACCACTGCATTTTCGATGCAACCTCCCGATAAAGAGCCTGTAAAGCGACCATCTTGCGCGACGGCCATATGCGCGCCCGGGTCACGCATGGAAGAACCCGTCACAGAAATAACGGTCACCAATATGGCCGAGCGTTTTGCGGCAAGTTCCTGCGTGAGGAATGAGAATATGCGATCATTATCCACGCAGATCACTCATCTTCTGTCGCCGCTTATGGTGGCTTGCGTTAATTTGATTGCGCAGCGAGATAGGCAATGATGGCCGCACGAGAATCTGCATCGCTCACAGCGCCAGCAACCATATTTGTACCGGCAATTTTGCCCTGCGGGTCAGCAATGAAAGCGTCCAACTCGGCTTCGCTCCACACAATGTCAGATCCGGCCAATGCCTCAGAATAAGTATAGCCCTCAACTGAACCAGCCTTACGGCCCAGTACATTATGCAAATTAGGGCCAACAGTTGAAGCAGCGCCTGACTCAACAACATGACAGCCTGTGCAGATAGCAAATGCCGCCTCACCAGCTGCTGCCAAATCTTGCGTATTGGTGCCGCCATCAGAATTTGCCGCTAGTTTTTCTGCGCCGGGTTCACTGACGATAATCTGTTCAACTGGTTCAGGCGCTGTCGCTGAACCGCAAGAGCTGATTAGCAGACAGGATAGCCCGATAAACAAAGGACGAGACATTTGGGATAGCATGGTCATCACCTTTTTATACAATGCGGTGTTTGGACAATGGCAATTCACGAATGCGCTTACCGCTGGCTGCAAAAATTGCATTGGTTACAGCAGGCGCTAGCGGAGGCAGGCCAGGTTCACCTGCACCGCCCAATCTTTCCGGATCGCCATTGATAACCTCGACAAAAATCTGCGGGGCTTCATCCATGCGCAGCATCTTATAATCATGGAAATTGCTCTGCTGTACCGCACCTTTTTTCAGGCTGATCTCGCCATAAAGGGTAGCGGTCAGTCCATAGATGATACCGCTTTCCATCTGCGCAACAAAGCCATCAATATTCATCGCATAGCCGGGGTCTGCACAGCACCAAACTTTGGTAACGCGCGGTTTTTTACCCGTCAGATCGACCTCAGCCACTTCGGCCACAATCGAACCGAATGATGGCACCAACGCGATACCTAGGCCTGTGCCTTTGGGCATAGTGCGGCCCCAACCAGCCATTTTCGCAACTTTATCGAGCACGGCCAAATGGCGCGGTGATTTGGCAAGCAACTTACGGCGCATCTGATAGCTATCTTCCCCTGCCTCAGACGCAACCTCATCCAAAAAACTCTCAATAAAGAAAGCATGCTGGCTGTGATCGACTGACCGCCATGGGCCAAAGCGTAAATGCATCGGCACTTCCACCTTACGGACCAAATTGTTGGGAATGTCATAATAAGGAACTTGCGGTGCCTCTTGCGGGTCGAACAAATGAGTGTGAATATTATTCCAGCTTACAACCTTGCCTTTATCATCAAGGCCCGCAGAAAAACGGCTGGTTGCTGAAGGACGATAGAAATCCTGCGCGGTGTCTTCCTCACGTGACCAGATCAATTTCACTGGATAACCCGTCGCCTTAGCTATGCGAACCGCCATAACAATATTGTCCACCTCTGCACGGCGGCCAAAGCCTCCGCCCAAATAGGTGTTGGTGTAATTCACCTGCTCCAAATCAATGCCCAATGTGTCCGCAGCGACCTTGCGGGCCTTTAACGGAGATTGCGAACCGGCATAGACATCACAGCTGCCATCACTTTTAACCCAAGCTGTGCAGTTTTGCGGTTCCATAGTCGCATGGGCCAGAAACGGTGCGCGATATTCTGCACTAATCTGCTTGGCGGCTTTGGCATAACTGGCATTGGCATCACCTGTCTGCGTTTCGACATCGCCGCCATCATCACCCACTTCATCCAGCGCTTTGGCATAACGTGCAAAGATAGCATCGGCATCCAGGCTGTCTGCATCGGTCTTGCTATAGCTCAATTTTATCGTGTTGAGTGCTTGCTGCGCCTGCCAATAGCCATTGGCAACCACGGCAACAAAATCACCCATATTCAAAATTTGCTGCACACCCGGCATGGCTTTCGCAGCATCTGAATCCATGGCAGTTATAGATGCCCCTACAACCGGCGGTGCCTTTACCGCAGCATAGCTTAATTTCTCGCCCGGGATTTTGGCATCAATGCCAAAGACTGCACTACCATCAACTTTGGCGGGAATATCATGCCGCTGTAATGGCTTACCCATAAGGGTGAATTGATCAGGTGTTTTCAACTTGGGCAATGCTGGCAATGATTGTTCTGCCGCTGCGCCCGCAAACTGTCCGAACTTCGCACTTTTACCGCTGGCCTTGTGCGCGATAATGCCCTTATCGACTGTGATCTGCTCTTCTGGAACTCCCCATTGCTCCGCCGCAGCAGCAACAAGCATTTGCCGTGCTGCCGCACCTGCCGTGCGCATACCGCGCTGGCCAGTGCCGCGTATTGAAAAGCTGCCGCCAGTGATTTGCAGGCCCATCATATTGGCTATTTGGAATAATGTACCGTCCAGAGTTGGCTCAAGAATTTCTGGAACTTTCAGATTAGGCATTTGATATTCACGGGCAATATCTTTCGACACATAAGCAGAATCGCCCGGTGCTTCCAATATGCGCACATCTTCCCAATTGGCGTCCATTTCGTCAGCCAGCATCTGCGCTAAAACGGTTTGCGATCCCTGCCCCATTTCAACATGTGGCACCACGGCGGTAACAATATTGTCTTTATCAATTTTGACGAAACTGTTGATCAGCATCTCATTATCGCCGCTGGCCATCAGTTTTTGCAGTCGCTCGCTCGGCTTGCCTGAACGAATGGCAACACCCACAACCAATGCACCACCGGTCAAAATGCCAGCGCCAATAAAGGCACGGCGGGACCATTTGCCCTTTTTCTTTTCGGGTTTGGGAGCTTCTGTGCCCTGCGGTTCTCCTGTCATATCGCTCATGCTTCTGCTCCTTCAACTGCGGAGCTATCCGCCTGATCAGTCCCCGCAGCAATTTTGATGGCTTTGCGAATCCGATTATACATGCCGCAGCGACAGACATTGCCGCGCATTGCCGCGTCTATATCATCATCGCTGGGTTGCGGATTATCGCGCAGAAGAGCAGCGGCAGACATAAGCTGTCCAGACTGGCAATAGCCGCACTGCGGCACCTGCACATCTATCCATGCCTGTTGCAAAGCGCTTAAGACACCATCATCACCAGCTAAGCCTTCAACAGTGGTTATCGCCTTACCATCGGCCTCTGAAATGGGGGTTGAACAGCTGCGCACCGGTGTACCGTCCAGATGCACAGTACATGCGCCGCACTGTGCTATGCCGCAGCCAAATTTGGTGCCGGTCATGTCCAGCTGTTCGCGCACAACCCACAATATCGGCGTTGCAGGGTCGACTTCCAGCGTGACCGCCTTGCCATTGACTGTTGTTTGTACCATTTGTGAGCAGCCTCCATGCTATATTTTCCCATAAAGTAACGCGAAATGGGCGCGGGGCCAAGAGACAAGTTGCAAAAACGTACCTTTTATAAGGTGGCGCATATTGGCTATGCACTAGAAGTACGGCAGAAATGGAAAATAGATGCAGATCAACGCGATCATTACAGGAGGTGGTATTGGAGGACTTACCGCCGCTCTGTGCCTGCATCATTTTGGCCATAGCGCGCGCATTCTGGAGCAGGCAAAGACCATAAAAGAAGTCGGCGCTGGCATCCAGATCAGCCCGAACGCCATGCACATATTGCGTGCATTGGGGCTGGACAAAGCTGTCATCGCCAAAGGTTTCTTACCCAAGGCCAGCCAGATTCGCACCGGGCGAGAGGGCCGCGAGGTCATGATCAGCAGCATGGTCGATTACCCTGTAATATTCGGCGCACCCTATGTGCATATTCACCGTTCTGACCTTATAAACGTGCTGCGTGAAGCGGTAGAGGAACGCTTGCCCGGCAGTTTGCAAACCGACTGCGCGGTCAGCAGCTATGGTCAGGATAAGGCATCCGCTTGGGCAAGTTTGGCAGATGGTAGCCATATTGATGGCGACATGCTTATCGGGGCAGATGGCATAAAATCGGCAATCCGCCAGCAAATGCATGGTGATGATCGACCGCGTTTTACCGGCAATGTGGCGTGGCGCGCAGTGGTGCCAGTTGAAAATCTGGGGCGCCATGTGCCGCCGCCCAATGCGACTGTCTGGCTGGGAGCTGGCAAACATGCCGTCACCTATTTGCTACGCGGCGGAGCGCTGGCCAATTTTGTTGGTGTAGTAGAGCGCAATGACTGGCGGGAAGAAGGTTGGACGATCAAAGGCAGTCGCCGCGATGCACTGGCTGATTTTGCTGGTTGGCACCCTATAATTACCAATATCATTGATAAAGCCGATGCGCATTATCGCTGGGCTTTGTTTGATCGGCCCCCGTTAAACCAATGGAGTGATGGCCGTGTGACTTTGCTGGGCGATGCATGCCACCCCATGCTGCCCTTTATGGCGCAGGGCGCAGCTCAAGCTATGGAAGATGCCTATGTGCTGGCACGCGCAGTGGCAGAGCAGAGCGACATCGAAACGGCATTACAGCAATATTGCCGTACACGCCTGCCGCGCACCAAAAAAGTGCAAGCACAGGCGCAAAGCAATATGCGGCTATTCCATCAGGGCCCGGGTCCAGCCAGACTTATCCGCCATGGTCCATTATGGTTGGCAGGAAAGGCCGACAGCAAATTGGCCGGGAACGCTCTGGCTTGGCTGTATGGACATAATGTCACGGCCTGAAACTTGGACTGAGTTTCAGCCTGAACTTTATGTCAAATCTAGATGACAATAAAAGTGTAAAGCAAGACTTGCGGAGCGATATAGGTCTGCTAAGTTACGGGCATGGGTGGATTTCCTTTTAACGCCATCGTCGGGCAAGACGAGATGAAGCTGGCCTTGCTGGTCACCGCTATTGAACCGCGCATAGGCGGAGTGATGATCTTTGGCGATCGCGGAACAGGCAAATCTACCGCTGCGCGTGCATTGGCCGCCACTTTGCCGCCCATCAGCATCGTCGAAAATTGTCGTTATCATTGTACGCCTGATAATCCAGGCAAATGCCCTGACCCTTGCACCAGCAAACGCGCACGCAAAATTGCCGTGCCATTTGCCGATCTGCCTCTCGGCGCGACTGAGGACAGAGTGCTCGGTACGCTGGATTTGGAACGGGCATTGGCGCACGGCGAACGCAAATTTGAACCAGGCCTATTGGCCAAAGCGCATCGCGGGTTTCTGTACATTGATGAGATTAACCTGCTTGAAGACCATGTGGTTGATCTGCTGTTGGATGTGGCGGCGTCTGGTGAAAATCTGGTTGAGCGTGATGGATTGAGCGTCCGTCATGATGCCCGCTTCGTGCTGATCGGCAGCGGCAACCCGGAAGAAGGCGAACTGCGCCCGCAATTGCTGGACCGATTTGGCCTGTCAGTAGAAGTGCGCACACCGGAAAAGCTGGAAGATCGGGTAGAGATTATGCGCCGATGCGATGAGCAAGAGCGCCACCCCGCAGAATTTGCCGCAGCATGGGCCGATGAAGATCAGAAAACCATCAAGCGCATTCAACGTGCCACAAAGGCCGTAGCCAAAATCACCACGCCAGAAGCGATTTTGCAAGACACTGCCACATTGTGCCAAACGGTCGGCGCTGACGGGTTGCGCGGTGAATTGACCCTGATGCGGGCAGCACGGGCCTATGCAGCTTATCATGGCAAGAAAACGGTCACCCGTGAGCATTTGATAGCCATGGCACCCATGGCCCTGCGCCATCGTCTGCGCCGTGATGTTCTGGACGAAACGGGATCAACGGTCAGGATTGAACGGGCGCTGGCAGAGCTTTTTGGTTGAGCGCACACCCCACCAATGATGCACTATTGGCAGCGCAAAACACCGCTGAAGCCATGGCATGGGATGCCGCATCCCGCACCGAGACTATTACCAATGCAGTGCAGATATTCTTGCAAGCACCCTTGACCTTTGGCGGGCTATGCCTGCGCGGCCATGGCCCAGCGCGTGATGCACTTATTGAGCAAATATCATCTGCATTGCCCCCATCGCTGACAATGCGCAAAATACCCATCAACGTTGATCAAGACCGACTATTGGGTGGGTTGGACCTGATCGCGACATTGGCCGCTGGCAAGCGTGTGGATGCGGCCGGAATATTGGAGCAGGCCAAAGGCGGCATTGTCATTATACCCATGGCAGAGCGGATGCAGGACGATATTGCTGCGCATCTTGCTATCGCTCTGGACCGACGGGATATTGCGGTCATCTTGCTGGATGATTCCGTAGAAAGTGATGAAGCACCGCCTATGGTATTGATGGAGCGCATCGCCTTTCACTGTGATTGCACTGCCATGGCGATGCCGGACAATATTATATTCACTGCACCAGCCGGCAAGGTACAGCCATCATTATCTGATGAACAAAGACAGATATTGACCGGCACCGCTGCGGCCTTGGGTATATCCTCACTGCGACCATTATTGTTCGCGCAGCAGGCAGCAATGGCCCATGCAGATATTCATCAGCGCAGTAATGTCGATGAAGATGATATTGCCATCGCGGCCACCTTGGTGCTGGCCCCGCGGGCAACCCAATTGCCGCAGATACAGGCCGAGGAAGATCATCATGAACCGCCCCCTGATGACAAACAGCAAGACAACCAACCGGAAGACCCTCAGCAAGGGGACAATGAGAGCAAAAATATTGAGCAATTGCCAGATGACATGATGATTGATGCAGCATTGGCCGCAATCCCTGCCCATATGCTCGATCACATTGGTCACCATAAGCAGCGCAGTGGCAATGGACCTATGGGCCGTGCTGGCCAGAAGCGCAAATCGGTACAGCGTGGCCGCCCTTTATCACCGCGCCCTGGCATGCCCGGCCATGGTGCTAAACTGGCTTTAATCGACACATTGCGGGCGGCCGCCCCGTGGCAGGGCCTGCGCCGTTCAGCATCTGAAAACACGGTCAACGCAGCACAGGTGCACGTTCGCAAATCTGATCTGCATATCAAGTGTTTTGAACAAAGCAGCGAAACCCTGACGATTTTTGCGGTCGATGCTTCGGGGTCATCAGCCATGTCACGGCTGGCCGAAGCAAAAGGCGCCGTCGAACTGATGTTGGCAGAGGCTTATGTCAAACGCGCTCAAGTGGCGCTAATCGCTTTTCGCGGCACTGAGTCAAGCCTGTTACTGCCGCCAACCCGTTCCCTGACCAGAGCGCAGCGCTGTCTGGGCGCATTACCCGGCGGCGGTGGTACGCCCTTGGCATCGGCATTGATTATGGCGCATCAAATGGCATTGGCTGCACAAAAGCGCGGACAATCGCCGATGGTCGCTATACTGACCGACGGCAAAGCCAATGTGATGCTGGATGGTACTCCCAATCGTGTGGGCGCAATGGAAGAAAGCGAACGCACGGCCAAGATGCTGGCAGCTGATAACATCAATGCAATTGTGTTGGATATTTCACCCCGCCCGCGCGAAGAAGCTCGTATTTTGGCTACTGCACTGGGTGCACGATGCGTGCCCCTACCCCGCGCCAATAGTGGCGATTTGGTCGCAGCGATTGAAAGTGTCGGCCATAAAGACAAGGCGGCATGAACACACGTTACCCCGATTGGCAACAGCATAAGGCCTATTGGCCCCATGCTGAGTTTAGCCAATTTGTCGAAGATGGCGGCTATAGCTGGCATGTGCAGGATATGTCGGGTCCGGCAGATACGCCGCCGATTTGTTTGTTGATCCATGGCACTGGCGCAGCAACGCATAGCTGGCGTGATGTCATGCCATTATTGGCACAACATTACCGCGTTATCGCTGTTGATCTTCCCGGGCACGGCTTTACGAGGCCCAATATGTCACGCCGCGTTTCACTACCCGGCATGGCTGCATCCCTTCAGGCTCTGCTTGACCATCTGTCCATTGCCCCAGACATTATAACCGCGCATTCCGCAGGTGCCGCCATTGCTCTGGAAATGATGATTACGGCACAGCGCGATATCCCACTGATCGGTTTTACGCCTGCACTGAAACCCTTTCCCGGCATCGCTGCAGAACTCTTCCCCCAGCTTGCAAAAATGCTGTTCACCAATCCATTTATGTCGATCATCTTCTCCCGCATGGCGCGCGGTGTGGGCCAGACCGAAAAGTTTTTGGCGAAAGCAACTGGATCGACCATCGATAAAGCAGGCCTAGACCAATATGCCATATTATTTGGGCATTCAGGCCATTGCGATGGCGCTTTGCGCATGATGGCCAATTGGCGGCTCGATCATTTGCAGAAAAAGCTGCCGCAGCTATCTGCACCCATAATGCTTGTTCATGCAGCGAATGATACGGCCATACCGCCGCAATCGGTAATAGATGCTGCCGAACCAATAAAGAATTGCACTCTTAAATCCCTAGAAAATCTGGGGCATTTAGCACATGAAGAGGCTCCGCAATTGGCCGTAGACATTATCACGGAATTTGCCAACAAGCATATCAAAGCCTAAAATATAGCAGCAGCGAGGAGATTGCAGATGAGTGGTAGCACTTTGGGCATAGTCGAGATGACATTATCCGGCGTGCTGGCTCTGGGCTTTTGCGTCTATCAATATTTCAAAATGGATCGCGAAATCAAAAAAGATAAGGCAGAAGCGGCCCGAAAAGCGACACAGAAATCTGATGATCAACCTTAACTGATCGTCACAACATCACCGCGCTTATATTGCAGCTTATGACCCAGCTATTTCGTGTCGCGCGGCATACGAAACGGCAATAACCATTGCACAACGGGGTTGATAAGCCGGTCGAGCGAGATGCTTTCTTGAATGGCGACCACCTTCTCTCCCTCAATTTGCATATCCAGTGCAGAACGGCAATAGAAGGGCGTATCTTCCCAAGTTTTGCGTATCTTAGCGATGCCATGATCCGCCCGCGTCTGGCGTTTCACCCCCCAAAATGTGCGGGGCAAGGGTGAGACTGGCAATAATTCACGTTCCGTCGATTCTCCATTGGAATCAAAACGCAGTGCGCTGGCAAAATAGCTGCCATCACGCCGCAGCCCTTCATAAGTTACTGCAACATCTTTGCCGACATGCGCGCGTGACCAATGCCAATGCTGGAAGCCATGTTCTATCGCCTCACTGCCATGATTGCTGTCAACATAAGCGCTGCCCTTCCAGCTGATACCAGGATGCTCCATCTGCATTTCGACACGTGCACGCGGAGCAATAGGGTGCCAATTATGCTTGCCTTCCGGGTCCAGCTTGAACGAACGCTGATTGAGCATTTCGGGGTGAATAACCACCTTACCCTTCACTCGGCGGCGCCATGGGATGCCGACGCGGCTATCACGCTCATCAATATCAATAGTCAAACGGTCATTATCCCAGCGCATGGCACTTGGGCCCACGCGGAACGTGTCTGGCTGTTGCTCGGTCTGCTCCATGCCGCGCTCGGTCATAACCCAGCGTGCATTTTTGGGCCCATAAAGAGCAACATTGATACAGCTATGGTCTGTCGGGTCCTCTCGGCCAGATTTGTTATAATAGGGTGAAAAAACGCTGCCGATAAAGCCGATAATGGTCAGGCCGAATTGCCCGTCATCACTGATCGCGTCGACATACCACCATTGATAGCCTTGCGGTGGTACCACAGTTTCGAAGCGCGGTCTGACAACACGGCCTCGCTCGCTATCTTGCCCGATAAGGCGGCCATCGGGACCCCCGCTCCAGGGTGCGTGCCCCCGCCCGCGCAATAAAGCCCCTTTATCCTTGTCCGACATCCAGGGCGCAGGAAAGAGGCTGCCCATCCGTGCGAAGCCCTGCCGTAAAGCGCTCCCCCCGTTGCCGGGAACAGTTTGGCGAACTCGTTCGGCGTCACCAACTTGTGCGGGAGAGGATGCTCCAGCTCCAGTCCGCATTTGTTCAGACTGTCTAGCATGTTTCTGGTGCATGTCTCTCTCTCCTGCGCACTGTAAGTTTTGCTGTCCCCATTGGCCGGTGCGTTAACGATGATTTGAAAACGCTCTGCCTTGCCGGATGTTCCAATTTTGGCGGTTTTGTTAGGGTTATCCGGTTCGGGAAGTTCTGCGCCGCGATCCAGCGCACATAGATAGGATGTTGGCGATGCTGGCGGGCCACCAGCCTTGATATCCCGAAATTCACGGGCATAATCATCTGAAAAAAATACGTTATGATGCTCCAGATCAAAGCCTGATGATTTGGCATTAATAAGCCACACCATTGCCGATAATGAGCGTTTTTCCTCTGGCATTGGGCGCAAAGCGTCACGCGCTCTTTCGCCAAACAAACCATAAGCCAAAGCAGAAGGATCAGCATTGCAAATGACCGAGGCCGCTTCGATGACTTCGCCATTCGCTAATTGAACCGCATGCGCCTTGCCATTTTTGATCAAGACTTCATCCACCGCTTCGCCATAGCGAATGGTTGCGCCATTGCGGCATGCAACGTTTTCCAAAGCCTTCGCCAAGGCGCTGATGCCGCCTTTGATCTTCCAAACGCCCTGCGCTTCCACATGGGCAATGAGCATTAATGTTGCAGGCGTTTCATAAGGTGATGAACCGCAATATGTCGCATAGCGGCCAAAAAGCTGGCGCAGCCGAGGGTCAGAAAAATGCGCGCCCAATGCTTTCCACATAGGCGTATAAGGCTTGATCGCTTGCATTGCGCCCATTCGCCACCAGCCGACGCGCCACATAAGTGCAGGCGGATAGGCCTTGGTATTTTTCAGGAATGAGTGCTCAATAATATTATAGATATTCTCTGCTTCACGCGAAAAGCTTTGATAGCCCTTAGCTGCATCCAAACCGGCAAAGCGGCCAATGGCATCAACTGATTTCTCGTGATCGGCATAAAGATCAAGCGTGCCGCTATCATCCCAAGCATGCCGGGCAAGAACATCTGCTTTTTCCAGCGTGACATGGTCGTCAAGCTGTGCGCCAGCTGCTGCAAATATGGCGGACAGTTCAGGCCGCATGGTGAAAACCGTCGGGCCACCGTCAACCATTGCGCCATCGACATCAAGCTGTCGAACTTTGCCGCCAGGTGTTGCTTCTTTTTCGATAAGAGTAACCGCTAGCCCACGAGCGGAGAGCAATGCCGCACTTACGAGCCCGCCAATTCCTGCGCCTATAATAATGACCGGGTTGCTGTCCAATCGCCGCTCCACGCTATAGCCGACCATGTTTCAAAGCATATAAGATAAAACATGCTATTGACGGCTTCATACCATATGTCCATTAAACTAGACACTTATATATGTCTAGCAAATCAAATACTTTGAATCAGCCTTATTCGCTGAAAACCCGTTGGTTGATGCAACGCAACCGCATTTTCGGCAGCGAACGCTTTCATTACTGGGCAGCACGCCTGCCGCTTTTCCGGCAAGTGACTCAGCGAAAAGCTGCGCAGCAAATGGATATGATAACGGGGTTTGTATATTCGCAAATCCTGTTCGTCTTTGTAGAAACTGACTTGCTGCAATATATCTCTGCATCACCTCGCAGCACTGCTGAGTTGCTTGCCTTTCTCGACCTAAACGAAGATGCAGCCATGCGAGTCGTCAAGGCCGGCGCAGCCATAAATGTGCTTGAGTCGCCGCAACCTGACCTCTGGTTGTTAGGAGAAATGGGGGCAACGCTTGTTGCCAATCCCGGCGCCATGGCCATGATCCAGCATCACCAGCTTCTCTATAGCGATCTTGCCAACCCCATGGATATGTTAAAACGTCAGCGTGGCACTGACACTAGCCTCTCCCAATTCTGGCATTACGCGGCTCATGATGCGCAAATGCATGGCGAGAAAATTGGTGGCGACGCCGACAGCGAGAAGAACGAGAAAAGCAACAAGGGCGGCCCATATTCTGCACTTATGGCGGCCACTCAGCCGATGATATGGGATCAGATTATTGGCGGATATCCCTTTCATCAGCATGACAAGATGCTGGATATTGGTGGCGGATCTGGCGCATTTGCAAGCGCGATAGGTACGCGCAACCCCAATCTTTCTCTGGGGATTTTCGATCTGCCAGAAGTTATTCCGCATACTCGCGCTAATCTTGCCGACTCGCCGCTCACATCGCGCCTCACTCTCCACCCGGGCAGCTTTAAGACCGATAATATCCCCAATGGCTATGATCTCATCACGCTTATACGCATATTGCACGATCATGATGATGATGTGGCGCAATCGCTTTTGTCAAAAACATTTGACGCTCTGCCAAAAGGCGGAAAACTGTTGATTGTTGAGCCTATGGCGGAAACGCCAAGCGCTATGAAGATGGGTGATGCCTATTTTGGCATGTACCTCTGGGTGATGGGTACAGGCCGCCCCAGATCAGCTCAAGAATATCACAAGAGACTAAAAACAATAGGCTTTTCGAGCATAAAGGACGTGAATACACCCCTTCCGATCATTGCCAAAGCCATATTAGCCACCAAATAGCTGATAACTGTCTAAAATATTTGACATCTTAATAGGTTTAAGTAAATTGACATCTGTTGGAGTCTCTTATCCTAGAGAATCCTGCGGGAGAGTTGTTAGATGGAAACATCAGCGATCATATTGGAGGGGCCAGGTAAGCTGGCAATCAAAGACGTTGCGCTTTGCGCGATGGAGCCTTCTGATGTGCTCATAGAAATACAATATAGCGGCATCAGCGCGGGAACAGAAAAACTCCTGTGGAACGGCACGATGCCCAGTTTTCCCGGCATGGGTTATCCCTTGGTTCCAGGCTATGAGTCGGTCGGCATCATCATTGATGCTGGGGCAGACAATAAGGAGCGTATTGGCGAATGGGTGTTTGTGCCCGGCGCGAATTGCTATGTTGATGCGCGCGGATTATTTGGTGGGTCATCCAGACATGTGATCGTGAATTCGGCCCGTGCATTGCTCATTTCAAACCAATTGGGCGAAGAAGCAATATTATTTGCTTTGGCCGCCACAGCATTACACGCCATTAATGGCGGCACTGCGCCTGACCTGATTATCGGTCATGGTGTATTGGGCAGATTGCTGGCCAGAATTACAGTCGCTGCTGGCCTTCCCGCCCCAATAGTTTGGGACACTAACAAAGCCCGTCATAAAGGCACGAGCGGTTATACAGTCATGTGCCCTGAAGATGATGACCGGCATGATTACCAGCATATCTATGATGTAAGTGGCAATACAGACGCCATTGAGAGCTTCATTTCGCGGCTAGCAAAAAATGGTGAACTGGTTCTGGCTGGTTTTTATGACAAACCTATAAGCTTTGCATTTCCACCAGCATTTCAACGTGAGGTAAAGCTGCGCATAGCCGCTGAATGGCAACCTTCCGATTTGGTCATGGTCAATCACATGGTCGAGCGCGGGGCACTGAATCTGTCTGGCCTCATCACACATGTAGAGCCAGTTAACAACGCGCATAGCGCCTATCCCGAAGCCTTTGACAATAGCGAATGCCTGAAAATGGTGTTGGACTGGAGAGACTATCAATGACTATGCTCGATATCGACACCTTGCGTGACGAAGCATCTATAGAGCCTGATCCGGTACATAGCGGCGAGGTTAAAAAGGAAACGCAGGTCATTGCTATTTATGGCAAAGGCGGGTCCGGCAAAAGTTTCGCTCTTTCCAACCTCAGCTATATGATGGCGCAGCAAGGCAAACGCGTTTTGCTGATTGGCTGTGACCCCAAATCCGATACAACATCATTATTATTTGGCGGCAAAAGCTGCCCCACCATCATTGAGACGTCATCTAAGAAAAAACTGGCTGGCGAAGAGGTCACCATTGAAGATGTGTGCTTCCAACGCGATGGCGTGTTCGCCATGGAGCTTGGCGGCCCCGAGGTTGGCCGTGGCTGCGGTGGACGCGGCATCATTCATGGTTTTGAATTGCTCGAAAAACTGGGCTTTCATGATTGGGGTTTTGACTATGTGCTGCTCGACTTTTTGGGCGACGTAGTGTGCGGCGGCTTCGGCCTGCCAATAGCCCGCGATATGTGCCAAAAGGTCATTGTCGTTGGCTCAAACGATCTGCAATCGCTCTATGTTGCCAATAATGTTTGCAAGGCAGTCGAATATTTCCGCAAAATGGGCGGCAATGTTGGCGTCGCTGGCATGATCATCAACAAGGATGACGGCACTGGCGAAGCGCAAGCTTTTGCAAAAGCTGTCGATATTCCCGTGCTCACCGCGATACCAGCGAATGAGGATATCCGCCGCAAATCAGCCAATTATCAGATTATCGGCACACCGGGCGGCGAATGGGCCAGCCTGTTTGAAGAACTGGCCGTCAATGTCGCTGAAGCGCCTCCGCAACAGCCTACCCCGCTGGAGCAAGATGGCCTGCTTGATCTGTTTAGCCCTGAAGAAACCGGCGGCAATGTTGAGCTGGTTCCTGCCACACAGGCAGATATGCGCGGCGGCACATATGAAGAAAAACCATCCCTCGAAGTCATTTATGATGAGGTATGATCATTGAGTGATAACCCAGCCCAAACTGCGAAACGCACAAAAGACAGAATTGATCTGACAGCGACACCTGCTGCAGAAAAGGCTGTAGCGGCCGGCGGCTGCCATGGCGGCGCGGAAACACTGCGCGAAGCTGCGCGTAAGGCTGGCAAAAGCGATATTCTGGACCAATATGCTCAGGATTATCCTCTGCGTGAAAAACCCAATGGCCCGCATGACCAACCGCAAAGCATGTGCCCGGCTTTTGGCTCATTGCGCGTTGGCCTAAGAATGCGCCGCACCGCCACCATCTTATCGGGATCAGCTTGCTGCGTTTACGGCCTCACCTTCACTTCGCATTTTTACGGTGCCCGCCGCAGCGTTGGCTATGTGCCATTTAGCTCTGAAACGCTGGTCACTGGCAAATTGTTTGAAGATATTAAGGAAGCCGTCGAGCAGATGGCTGACCCCGAACTCTATGATACGATTGTTGTCACCAATTTGTGTGTACCCACAGCAAGCGGTGTACCGCTGCGATTGCTGCCAGACTCTATTAACGGTGTGCGGATAGTCGGTATCGACGTTCCTGGTTTTGGCATTCCTACCCATGCGGAGGCCAAAGATGTTTTGGCCGGTGCTATGCTGAAATATGCCCGCGAAGAAGCGGAGCAAGGCCCAGTTGCGCGGCCACAGGTTACAGAACAATCTGGCCGGCCAGCCGTCACATTATTGGGTGAGATGTTCCCCGCTGATCCAGTCGGCATCGGGCAAATGCTCGCGCCTATGGGCTTGGCCGCTGGGCCAGTTGTACCAACCCGCGAATGGAGAGAGCTTTATGGCGCATTAGACAGCGCCGTAGTGGCTGCCATCCACCCATTTTATACGGCCAGCGTACGCGAATTTGAGACAGCGGGACGCAAAGTTGTTGGCTCAGCACCTGTTGGACGCGATGGCACTGCGGCCTGGCTAAAAGCTATTGGCGAGGCAACCAATGTCCCCGCTGACAGCATTGCAGCGGCACAAAATGCGATTTTACCCGCCATCAGCGCAGCGCTCTCGGCCATGCCGGTAAAGGGCAGAATCACCGTTTCCGGCTATGAAGGCTCAGAGCTACTGGTCGCACGGCTATTGATCGAAAGCGGGGCAGAAGTGCCTTATGTCGGCACTGCCTGCCCGCAGACAAAATGGTCTGATCCTGATCGTGAATGGCTGGAAGCAAAAGGCTGCCGCGTCAATTACCGTGCAAGCCTTGAAGAAGATATTGCCGCGGTTGAAGAATTTGGCCCTGATCTTTCCATCGGCACCACCCCTGTGGTGCAGCATGCCAAAGCGAAAGCCATTCCTGGCCTGTATTTCACCAATTTGATCTCTGCACGGCCATTAATGGGTCCGGCAGGTGCTGGCAGTCTTGCGCAGGTCGTTAATGCGGCCATTGGCAATAAAGACCGTTTTGACAAGATGACATCTTTCTTTGAAGGTGTAGGCACTGGCCATACAGCAGGTATTTGGGAAGACACCCCAACGGACCGGCCAAAATTCAAAGCCAAATACGCCGCGCAAAATGCCGCAGCCGCTAAGGCCGCAGAGGCGGTGGGCACATGACACTGATTATCGATCATGATCGGGCCGGAGGCTATTGGGGCGCTGTCTATGCTTTCAGCGCAGTCAAAGGCTTGCAGGTCATTGTCGATGGCCCGGTCGGTTGTGAAAACCTGCCTGTGACATCGGTATTGCACTATACAGATGGCCTTCCTCCCCATGAATTGCCAATCGTTGTTACTGGCCTTGGCGAGGAAGAGCTGGGCAAGACGGGCACGGAAGCGGCTATGCGCCGCGCATGGGAGTCGCTTGATCCTGATTTGCCAGCAGTTGTTGTTACCGGCTCTATATCAGAGATGATTGGCGGCGGGGTTACACCTGAAGGCACGAATATTAAACGCTTTTTGCCGCGCACCATTGATGAAGACCAATGGCAGTCAGAAGACCGCGCTTTGACCTGGCTATGGACCGAATTTGGCCCGAAAAAAATGCCTAAGCCAAAGGTTATTAAAGAGGGTGAAAAGCCCAAAGTGAATATTATCGGCCCCAGCTATGGCGTGTTCAACATGCCGAGTGATCTGGCCGAAATCCGCCGTTTGATTGAAGGTATTGGCGCTGAGGTCAATATGGTCTTTCCGCTCGGCACCCATTTGGCCGATATCCGCCAGCTTGCCAATGCATCGGTCAATGTCTGCATGTACCGCGAATTTGGCCGCAATCTGTGCGAAGCGTTGGAACGCCCCTATTTACAGGCCCCTATCGGTCTGGATTCCACAACCAAATTCTTGCATCAACTGGGTGAACTGACCGGCCTTGATCCCGAACCGTTTATTGAGCGTGAGAAGCACACCACGATCAAACCATTATGGGATTTGTGGCGTTCTGTGACGCAGGATTTCTTTGGGACAGCCAATTTCGGCATTGTCGCTAATGAAACCTATGCACGCGGCATTCGCAATTTCCTTGAA
The DNA here is from genome assembly GCA_947503245.1 of uncultured Sphingomonadaceae bacterium. Taxonomy (GTDB): domain Bacteria; phylum Pseudomonadota; class Alphaproteobacteria; order Sphingomonadales; family Sphingomonadaceae; genus Alterisphingorhabdus. The sequence continues at coordinate 1,532,321 of CANNCV010000001.1, read as the reverse complement.
AATGATATGGGTTTGCCTTGTACATTTTCCTTTGGACGTAGCGCAGGTGTAAAACCTGATAACCAAAGCGTGCGTGAGGCGATATTTACCAATCCGCCGCTGGTTTTGTTCGGCAGTTATAATGAGCGCATGTACATGGCAGAGGCCGGTGCACGCGGTATCTATATTCCGGCATCTTTCCCGGGCGCGGCTATTCGCCGTCATATCGGCACGCCCTTTATGGGCTATTCTGGTGCAACCTATCTGGTGCAGGAAGTGTGCAACGCGCTGTTTGACGCGCTGTTCCATATCTTGCCGCTATCGACCCAAATGGACCAAGGGGTTGCAACCCCTAGCCGCGTACAAAGCGCGCTCGATTGGGATGATGACGCCAAAGAGAAATTTGATGCCATTATTGAGGCACAACCCGTTTTGGTGCGCATTTCTGCCGCCAAAAACCTGCGTGACAGTGCAGAGCGTGAAGCGCGCCGAGCCGGAGAAACACGTGTATCGGCCGACAGATTAGCCGCCATATTAATGCAGGGAGCGCAGGCATAATGGCCCTTCTATTATCCTGCACAGAGATTTTGCTGACTGGGGAGCCGGCAATTCGCAACCTTCGTGGCGATGGGCGTCACAAAGGCACCGCCCAACGAGGTACAATTGTATCTTGCAAGGGGCAAAACTGGAGAAACGAAAATGAGCGATTCTAATGAACGCTTTGGCCCGGAGACTTATATGACTCCGGAAGAAGCCAAAGAATTTCACAAAGGATTCTTTCTCTATACCGGGCTTTTCGTAGCTACTGCTGTAGTTGCGCATGCTTTGGTATGGGCTTGGCATCCTTGGTTCCCCGATCGTCCGGGCTATGCGATGGTGAACGACGCTGTTCAAGTTGCTAGCACGGCTATCACAAGCCTAGTGGCATAAGGAGAGACTGACATGCATAATATATGGGTAATGTTTGACCCCCGCCGCCTTTGTGTGGCGCTGGCTGTCTTCCTTTTCACTTTGGCTGTTTTGATTCACTTCATTCTGTTGAGCACTGATCGCTACAACTGGCTTGAAGCGCCATCGGCTACTGCCGACACGGCTGCCATCGAGCAAAGTGAAAAACTAACCTAAGCCAAGCCCCTTGCAAGTGGCCGCGGCGGAGAAATTCGCCGCGTGCCCTCGCAGGATGTCCGGCTTGGACAACAAGAATTTGACAAACTGATTGGCCGCCCGGGATGGACGGTGGAGGTAATGCGTCATGGCTATTCTGAGCTTTGAGAGAAAATATCGCGTGCGCGGCGGCACGCTGATCGGCGGCGATCTTTTTGATTTCTGGGTTGGCCCCTTTTATGTCGGCTTTTTCGGCGTAATCGGTTCAATCCTGATATTGTTAGGGACTGCGTTGATCTTTGCAGCAGCTGCACAAGGACCAACCTGGAACCCATGGTTGATATCAATCACACCACCGGATCTAAGTTATGGGCTTGCTCTTGCCCCGCTGAAAGAAGGCGGTTTTTGGCAGATTATCAGCTTTTGCGGGCTTGGAGCATTTGTTTGCTGGGCCTTGCGCGAAGTTGAGATATCCCGCAAACTTGGCATGGGACTGCATGTTCCCGCTGCTTTTGGCTTTGCGATTTTCGCATTCTTCACGCTAAACTTTATCCGCCCGGTGCTTATGGGCGCATGGGGGCATGGTTTCCCATATGGTATTTTCAGCCATTTGGACTGGGTGTCCAATGTCGGATACGCCTATGTGAACTTCCATTATAATCCTGTACACATGATCGCGATCACCTTCTTCTTTACCACCAATTTGGCGCTCGCCCTTCACGGTGGTCTGATCCTTTCCGCAGTGAACCCACAAAAGGGTGAAACCGTCCGCACACCGGAATATGAAGATACCTATTTCCGCGACTTTATCGGTTATTCGGTCGGTACGATCGGTATCCACCGCGTAGGCATGTTCCTCGCACTGAACGCCGCTTTCTGGAGCGCTATATGTATCGTCATATCAGGCCCACTTTATGCCGGCAGCTGGCCGGAATGGTGGGAATTCTGGCGTAACCTTCCAATCTGGTCTTAAGGGGGAGTAGCAAGATGTTATCTCGATATCAGAATATCTTTACACAGGTCCAGGTTGCTGGCGCACCAGATATGGGCGTCCCTGTTCGGAATAGTGATGAACCGCGTTATGAAAGCCTGACAGCCAGCAGCTACTGGATGGGCAAAATAGGCCAAGCGCAAATTGGTCCTATCTATCTGGGTTGGCTTGGTGTTTTGTCGATTGTCTTCGGTTTTACCGCGATTGAAATTATCGGCTGGAACATGGCCGCTTCGGTTGGCTACAGCCCGATCGCGTTTATGCGTGAGTTCTTTTGGCTGACACTTGACCCACCAGGGCCAGAATATGGCTTCTCCTTCTTCGTTCCTTTGAAAGAGGGTGGCTGGTTCATTATTGCAGGCTTTTTCCTGACCGCATCAATATTGTGCTGGTGGCTGCGTACCTATCGCCGCGCAGTTAGACTGGGCATGGGAACACATGTTGCCTGGGCATTTGCCAGCGCCATCTGGTTGTTCCTGGTGCTGGGCTTTATCCGCCCCGCCCTGATGGGCAGCTGGTCCGAGGCTGTACCTTATGGTATCTTCTCGCATTTGGAATGGACCAACAATCTGTCGCTGTCTTATGGCAACTTCTTCTACAATCCGTTCCATGCTCTCTCCATCGTCTTCCTTTACGGTTCTGCCCTGCTGTTCGCCATGCATGGCGCGACTATATTGGCTGTTGGCCGCTATGGCGGTGAGCGCGAGCTGGAGCAAATTACAGACCGCGGAACGGCCTCTGAGCGTGCAGCTCTATTCTGGCGCTGGACCATGGGCTTTAACGCTTCCATGGAATCTATCCACCGCTGGGCCTGGTGGTTTGCAGTTCTGACCACATTGACAGGTGGTATCGGTGTATTGCTGACAGGCACTGTTGTTGACAATTGGTACCTCTGGGCAATCGAACATAAATATGCCCCTGACTATTAACTGCCTCGATTAATAGTCATACTAAAGCCCGGCCAATTGAGATTGGACCGGGCCTTTTTTTGTCCAGAATATATTCCCATCAGCAACATATTGAATGGCAAGCAGCAGATAAACGCCGACAGTAATCAACGGAAATGGCTATGGTTTATGATAAGTGCGATAAAAGCTTCTAGCTATCGCTCACATCTTTTCCGCGCTGTATTCTGAAACGCATATCCAGCAAATGTACGGGAAAGGACAGCGCCAAAGGCACTGCAATATAGGGCCAGTCCATGCCTGTCAGAGCAGCTCTCAACGCTAAGATGATAAATGCAGCAGGCAGCAATGCAGACAGGATGGTCGCAAAAGCCATGCCGCGCGATTTCAACCACAGAGCTTCTACAGCCAGCACGACCAGAACAATATCCGCCGCATGGCCAGATGAAAACAGATCATTCATCATAATAAGAGCTTTGCAAAGTGATTAGCCAAACGGTCCGTTGAGACGGGTGACTTCATAATTCAGCGCTGCAGCAATCGAGACCCAAGCCAGATAGGGCAGTAACAGAACCGCGCTGGTGCGCGATAATCGGCCGCAATAGACAATCAGCACCATAATGGAGAGCAGGAAAATAATAACTTCGTAAAAAGCCCAATCTGGCCGCTGCATACGAAAGAACAGGAAGCTCCAGCCCAGATTGAGAAACCCATTAATGGCAAACAGGCCAATCACGGTTTCTGCCGTACGGCGATTACCGGAATTTTCCCAAGCCAACAAGCCAGATATAGCGATCAATGCAAAAACGATGGTCCACACAATAGCAAAGGCAAAATCCGGCGGTGCCCAATAAGGCTGGGCCAGTGAATAATACCAGTCATCCAGCACGGTAATCGTGCCGCCCATAATAGCTACTGCCAGAGCCACGCCCGCCGCAAGCGAGATTGGCAGCAAAGCAGGTTTCTTCATCTCTCTACGGCCTTCATCCCGAACAGATGGGCGGTATCTTTCAAGAAGATTTTGAAATGCGCCTTGGGCTCTCGCTTGACCAGTTCCTTATTCATATAGGATTCCCAAGTCAGGCGTTGTACGTCCGGATCATCGCACATCTTCACAAAGCGCTCGCGCCTCTTGTCATTTTTGTACCAAAAATATTGCATCATACCCAAAATCCAGAAGACCCGGCCATGCGCTTTCATAAATGACTTGCGGGCCAGCTTCAGCGCTTTGGCCTCACCGCTCGTCAAAAATGCGCCAACGGCCTGTGCGCTCATGCGGCCAGCGGTCATAGCATAATAAATACCCTCGCCCGATGATGGCGCAACAACACCGGCAGCATCACCCGCAACGATAACATTTTTGCCATTGTCCCAGCGTCTGAGTGGTTTCAGCGGAATGGGGGCGCCTTCTTTGCGAACAGTTTCCCAGTGCGCCAAACCAACCTGCTCACGCATAGCTGCGGTCGCTTCACGCAAAGCAAAGCCCTTATTGGCGCTTCCCAGCCCAATGCTCGCCGTCTTACCATGGGGGAAAACCCAGCCATAAAAATCTGGCGAAATATGCCCCTGATAATAAACATCACATCGATTGGGTAGATAATCCTCCGTTACCGTTTCAGGCACTTTCACAATCTCGTGATAGGCAAAAACACAGGGCACACGATCAGCATTTTTGATACATTGCTGCCCCACACGTGAACGCGCGCCATCTGCTCCAATCACAGCACGAGTGGTCACGCTTTGCAGTGGCGCATTACGTTCGGTACGGTAATTGACTGTCGCAATTTTTGCGTCATCAGTATCGACCGTTTCAAATGTGCCCGTGATACGCGTAGCTCCAGATTTTTCCGCTCGCTCGCGCAACCACTCATCAAACTGGTCACGGTCAACCATGCCGACATAACCATCACCGCCACAGGGCATATCAACCGTTTTATTCGATGGCGCGATAATCCGCGCGGAATTCGCATGCGCCACCAGCAAGGATTTGGGGATGTCAAAATCTTTAAGCAGGCGCGGTGGAACTGCGCCGCCACAGGGTTTAATCCGCCCTGCCCGGTCCAGCAGCATGACGCGATATCCTTCCAGCGCAAGATCATTTGCCGCCGTTGCGCCCGATGGCCCGCCGCCGACAATCACAACATCATAATCGGTTTGTGTCTGCTGTGTCATGATTGAATGACCTCCCCCATATGTGTGTCTGTATTGGCATTGCGATGAATATGCCCATCATGGTCACTGCTAGGCGTGCGCACCAACTTGGTGCCTGTGGCCACCATTGCAGCCGCCAAAAATAATATAGCCTCTGCCGCAAAAACTATCTGAAATGCAGTGACATTCTCACCGGTCATGCTGCGCAATACGTCAACAATGACTGCGCCCAATAGTCCGCCCAAGCCAAAGCCAATAGCTTGCGCTGCGCCCCAAACGCCCATACGCGCACCCTCGCGATGGCCTTTGCCATCAGCTGTTTTCTCGCTTGCCAAACCCAGCATTGCGCTCACAGCGGCAACGGCAAAAACACCATTGGCAAAGCCCAGACCGAACACATTTAACTTCAAAGGCCATATATCGGCCATGCCTGCGGCTAGTGAAAGCCCGACCAGCATAACTGCCGACCCTGCACAGCCGCCGACGATCCATAAACGCACATTGCTGCCAAATTTCTTTGTATAGAGACTGCCGCCAAGGCCAGCGAGCAACATACCAACCAAAACGCCGCCATGCTGTACACCCGCTAATTGGGTTGATTGGCCCGGTGACATTTCAAACAGAAAACCGGCAAATGGCTCAAGGATAAGATCCTGCATACTATAAGCCAACATGGACATGAAGACGAAGAAGGTAAAACGCCGCGCTTCATCATCATGCCAAATATCACGCAAAACGGTTTCAAAAGACTGCTTTGCTTTGCGAGAGCTCGTATCATTAACTGGCTCACTGCCATTCTCAACATTCACCAGAGCTATAGCGGCCAGCAAAAATGCGCCTAGCGTGACCATGCTGGTAATAATGGCCAATCGTGCCTCAGTAAATGGCTCAAGCAACGCGCCCGTTAAACCTGCAGCAATGACGATACCAGCCACCATCATGGTCCAGCATATAGCCGCTGCCGCTGGTTTGCGTGTGTCTGCCACTCGCGACGCCAGAAGTGCAAGCAAAGCCGTTCCCGACATGCCGACACCCAGGCCGATAAGTGCAAAAGCGATGATGCCAAGCAGATATACCGAAAAGCCAGGCGCGGCCATGCGAATGGTTGTGTTAACAGCAAGCAATGCGCCCAGCACCAATATGCCCAGCCCTGCGATAATCCAGCTTGTCCGCTGTAGCGCTTTGTCAGACTTATGGCCCCATAAGGGGCGACTGAGCTGCACACCATAATGCCATGCCACCAATGCGGCCGGAATAGCCGCCGCGACCGAATATTCGACCACCATGAGGCGGTTGAGCAAAGACGTTGTGAGCATGACAATAGCGCCGATGGCCGCCTGCACCGCGCCAAGGCGGATGATACCAAACCAGCTAAGGCCTGATCCATCAGCAGAAGAAACGGAGAAAAGTGAACGTATATCCACAACAGAAACCGAAGATTTTCGCATCAAATATATCCTCCCAAACCCAAAGCAGCCGCCAACATGCCCAGCACGTAAAGCGAAACCCCAGTAGCGTTATACCATGGCGCCAAAGCCCGCGGATTACCCACCAATCGCACCATCAGCCCAATCTGTATGAGCAGAGACACGGTCACCAGACCGGCAGATAGTAAAAGTTTTTGCTGAAACAGGACGCCAATAACCGCCATTTGCGGCAAAGCCATAACAGCGCATGCCAATAAAGCAGCGTTCCGTACACCCAAGGTCACCGGCAAAGATCGCAATCCGGTTTGTCTATCGCCTTCTTCAGCCTTAAAATCGTTCAGCGTCATAATGCCATGTGCGCCAAGGCTATAAAGCAACAGAATAACCAGTATGATCACGGACGGCAGACCGCCGCTCATCACACTGGCCCCGGTAAACCACGACAATCCTTCATAACTGAGCGCACAAACCAATGGGCCAACCCAACCGCTCCGCTTAAACCGAAAAGGTGGTGCGCTGTATGACCAGCCGAAGAAGAGCGCCAAGCACGTCGCCAAAAAGACCCAAAGGCCAAGGCTTGCACCCAGCATAAGGGACAATGCCGTGCCCAAAAAGGCCAGCCACATACCCCATTGTCCGGCAATGCGGCCCGACGGTATAGGCCGATCAGGCTCATTAATGGCATCCACATGCCGGTCACACCAATCATTGATAATCTGGCTGGTGCCGCACACAGCTGGTCCGGTGAGTACGATACCAGCAGTCAAAAATACCCAATTTTCTGAAAGAGATACGCCCGAGGAAACCACCCCGCACATAAAAGCCCACATTGGCGGGAACCAGGTAACAGGTTTGGACAGTTCGACAACATCGCGCAAACGCGGAATTTGCGAAAGCGTACGGGTAAGCGCCGAGTCTGCACCGGGGTTTGTCATGAGCAAAGGCTATGACAAATGTGCAAAAGTGTCAATTTAATTGGACATTTTATAATGTAGGGAGGAATTGTCTATTTAGGCGAGCCACATGACATACTCATTAGGCGTAAAACTAGTCTTTGGCAGTCAGATTTCCAAGCCCGTGTCGATGCAGCTTTGAATAAAGGCTCTGCCTGCTTAAGCCTAGGATTTCTGCGGCTGACGCGCGATTGTCAGCAGTGTGGACCAATGCTGCTTCGATACACATGCGCTCAATCAAATCGGTACTTTCACGTACAATTTCGCGCAGAGATTTACGACCAACCAATTTGGTAAGCTGATCAACAGAGCGCGGAAGTTCATTACCACTTTTCGGCAAATCGCGCTCACGGCGCCCGATAATCCTTACAGAATAGCCATATAATGGCTTATCGCGCTCAACCATTATGGCAGATAATTCTACGGGTTCCTCACCGCCATTCAGATCATTAATCACGGACCCGAAATTGCGCACATGATTATAGTCTTTAAGCTGTTTTCGCAGCAGACCCAAATCCACATTTGGGCGACCCAGAAACTGGTTGAGCGGCTGGCCAATTAATTGCTCTGCAGAACCTGCCTGCACCAGTTCTGCAAAGGCATGGTTCGCAACCATAATATTCTGATCTTGATCGGCCAAAACAAATGCATCAGGCATTTTCTCGACAACATCCAAAACATAGTCATCAGATCGCTTACGCATGCCTTCTTGCTGAACATCATCTATGTCTATCAGCCAATATTGCTCACCATATTGACGGAAGATTGATGCAGATAGCCGGACCTTTTTCTCACTATTACGCAGCTTCAGCTCAACCGCATCAGTGTCGCCATTTACAGTAACAGCACCTGAATAGGCAATAAATGCGGCTCGCGACTCAGCGTCAAGAAGCTCTAAAAAGCTTTTATTCTCAAGCGACTGGGCGGGCATCTTCAGTAATTTGTCACACGCATTATTCGCCTGTTCAATCTTATAATCGCGTGATCGTGCTATGAGTACTGGATAGGCGATATTATCGAATAGTAAGCGATAGCGTGTCTCTGTCTGACGCAAAGTCAAATAGTCCCGCTCCATAGATTGCTGCGTTTTAAGGAGCCTTTGCTGCAAATCTGATACAGCGCGCATATCACGACCAATCGCACAAAAGTACGCGCTTTGCTTAGGCCGTATAACCTTATAAGTTACTGGAATGTCAGCGCCATCATAAATATGATTTACCTGACGCCATCTGCCTTGACTGTCTTCTTCATTGTCCAGCAATTGATCAATTTTGTTGCGGCATTCAGACGTAACCGTATCGACCCATTTCTGACCAATCCATTGCTGGCCAAGTTCCCGGTCAGCAGCATTTATTGAAACATCCCGCACGATATTGTCAGCATCAATGGCGACAATATAATCAGCGCCGTTACAGGCCAGTTCCAGGATTTCTTTAGAGGTGAAATCTTTGAAGACAATGTCCGCGTCATTAAAAGGGACTTTTTGGTCACCTGTTTGTTGGGTTATCATGCTGCTTCTACGCCTTAAACCAGCTGCTCAAAAGCATTAACTCTTAATGGTATAAGTTCATCAGCCAGGTTGATGGCGTCAGCGGCATCCTTGGCTGTGCCATCTGCCCCACTCTCTTTAACAAGAGCAGGGTTTTGCAACACCTCATAGCCACCTATTAAGATGACAATGTCAGGATTTTTGGACACTGCGCGAATGCCCTTAATAAGGTGAGATAAGCGTGAAACGGTGCAGGCACTGCTGATATTCAGACCAACAAGCTCAAAATATGTTCCCGCCACCTTATGCGTCAGATCTGACTTCGATGGATCGATCAACGTATCTGTACACCAGCCAGCGCGTTGAAAGCATTCAGAAATCATCAAAGTACCAAAACTGTGCTGGTCACCCACCATGGTCGAGAATAAAGCCGAACGCCTGCCGTCACTCGCCTTTGTTTTGGGTGGGATACGCAATGTCAACTCGCGCAAAATCTCCTGCAATCGCCAAAGGCCCATGGTAACTTCAACGAAATCACGATTATCATTTTCCCACTCCGCACCCAAATACCGGGCTGCAGGGGCCAAAAGATTGAGATAGATTGTATCGACGCTATAGCCTTCGGAAAGCTTCTGCTCGACCAAAATCAAGGTTTCAGAGGCATCGACATCCAATATACGATTAGCAAAGTCTCGAACCTCTTGTTCGCTAAATCCATCTGACATCGCTGCTTCTTGGGATAACTTATCAGCCATTATGCTGTCGTCAAAAACAAGGGAATCGTCAAGAGATTCTGAGAAACCCGCAAGATTCGAATCGCTTTTCCCAGACACGAGTTTTGGAATAATCAGGCTTTCTAACAAAACCGAAAGATCATTATCATTGGACTCGCCATTAACTGTTATATGACTTTGTCCATCAGCAGTTGAAGAGCGATCCTGTTGATTAGGATCACTTTTGTCGCCATCGCGCCAGCTTCGAAGCCGAGCGCGGAGATCTGTAATCCCATATCTAGAAGCCATTTCAGACTCTCCTCTGAAGTCTGGTCGGCGTGCCATAACGTCGGCCACAAGGAGGCTATTCACGCTCTCCAAGTCTTTCCAAACTAATACATCGGTAGATATTTAACAAATAAAAAAATGTCAACATTTTAGAACGTCAAAAAAACTTGACACTTTGAATATATGGCTCCTATTCTCAATACCTAATCAAAGGAGTCACGGCACTGTCTGACGCAGGTCATCTCGAGCTAGAAAATGGCAGTAAACAGCCCATGAATTCGCGCGATTGCGAAGGTTTTTCAACAGGTGTGCCACTCTATACAGCCGAACAGAAAAAGCGCCGCGACGAGTCGATTTGGACACTGGTTCAAGGCATATTGGCTCCGCTTCAATTCCTGATTTTCGCTATAAGCCTCTATTTCGTCATCGGTTTTTTGCAGACCGGCGAAGGCCAATGGGCGGCGGATATCTCTATTTTCGCCAAAACTATGATCCTTTACACGATCATGATTACAGGCTCGATCTGGGAAAAAGTGGTTTTTGGTAAATGGCTGTTTGCCAAAGCTTTTTTCTGGGAAGATGTTTTCAGCATGGCTGTGTTGGCACTGCATAGTCTCTATCTGGCTATGTTGTTTGGCGGATGGGGCAGCAGTGAAGACCGGATGTACGTCGCACTTGCAGCTTACGGCACCTATGTCATCAATGCTGGACAGTTTCTGTACAAATTGCGGCTGGCGCGGCTCAGTGCTGCTCATTTGGATACATCATCACCTGATAACTCACCAGCATTGGCGGTTGCATCATGAACGCGCCGCTACCCATTAACGGCCAAGCCTCTGGCGATTGCGCTCCGGTCTTAAAAGAGCGTGGGCAGCGCGAGGTTTTTTGCGGCCTTACTGGTATTATCTGGTTACACCGTAAGATGCAGGATGCGTTTTTTCTGGTTGTCGGTTCGCGGACATGTGCCCATTTGCTACAATCTGCTGCTGGTGTGATGATCTTTGCAGAGCCGCGCTTTGCTACAGCCATTATGGAAGAGCGCGATCTGGCTGGACTGGCCGACGCTAATGAAGAGCTGGACCGCATAGTGGATCAGCTGTTGGAGCGTCGCCCGGAAATCAAATCGCTATTTCTCGTTGGCAGCTGTCCCTCAGAAGTCATTAAGCTCGATCTGGCCAAGGCTGCTCAGCGCTTGGGCGCGAAACATGCGCCGCTCGTGCGCGTTATCAACTATTCTGGCAGCGGTATTGAAACGACCTTTACGCAAGGCGAAGATGCCTGTTTAGCGTCATTGGTGCCGATCATGCCGCGCAGTGCACCAGATGCGGAAAAGAGCTTATTGCTGGTTGGCTCATTGCCCGATATCGTAGAGGACCAGTTTATGCGCCTGTTGGCGGAGCTTGGCATTCGCAATGTCGCCAGCCTTCCAGAACGCGCTGTTGCCGACCTTCCAGCGATCGGTTCTAATACCCATTATCTTCTGGCGCAGCCCTTTTTGGGCGATACCGGTCAGGCTTTGGATGAGCGCGGTGCAAAGCATATCAGTGCACTTTTCCCCTTTGGCGTGGAAGGCACCAGTAATTGGCTGCGTGCTGCTGCTGCGGTCTTTGATATTGACCCAGCGCATGTAGAGGCTGTTCTGGCCCCCTATCAATTGCGGGCAGAAAAAGCCCTGGCACATCAACGCGAGAAACTGGCTGGTAAATCCATTTTCTTCATGCCGGATTCGCAACTGGAAGTGCCATTGGCGCGTTTCCTATCCCGCGAATTGGGTATGGTGCTCACCGAAGTGGGCACGCCCTATTTGCATCGCGGCCATTTGGCAGAAGAACTAACGTTATTGCCTGGCCATGTGCAATTGAGCGAGGGTCAGAATGTCGACAAGCAGCTCGACCGTGTTCGTGCTGAAAAACCAGACCTCACCGTTTGCGGCCTAGGTCTAGCCAATCCGCTGGAGCAGGAGGGGCTATCAACCAAATGGGCGATTGAGCTCGTTTTCTCCCCCATTCATGGTTTTGATCAAGCGGGTGATCTGGCCGAATTGTTTGCGCGGCCTTTACGCCGCCGTGATGTGTTGAGGGTATAGTCATGCAGCTTGCCGTCTGGACATATGAAGGCCCGCCCCATGTAGGCGCAATGCGTGTAGCAACCGCGATGGATGGCATCCATTATCTTTTGCATGCGCCGCAAGGCGACACCTATGCCGACCTGCTGTTCACCATGATTGAACGGCGTGGCAAACGCCCGCCCGTAACCTACACAACATTTCAAGCACGCGATCTGGGGAAAGATACGTCAGAACTTTTCCAAGACGCGGCCCGCGATAGCATAGAGCGCTTTAAGCCTGATGCCATGCTGGTTGGTGCCTCTTGTACAGCAGAACTTATTCAGGATGACCCTGCTGGTTTGATTGAGAAAATGGGTCTGCCCATCCCAATCGTGCCACTGGAACTGCCAAGCTATCAGCGTAAGGAAAGCTGGGGCGCGTCAGAGACTTTCTATCAGATTGTGCGCAATTTGGTGGACAAGAATATCCGCCCTGAACCCAAGGAAGGCCTCAATGGAAAGCGCCGTCCTTTGGTCAATTTGCTCGGCCCAACGGCTCTGGGTTTCCGTCACCGCGATGATGTGGTGGAGATTACACGCTTGCTCCACGCCATGGGCATAAACGTCAATGTTACGGCGCCGCTGGGTGCCAATATGGCCGATATTCAGCGATTGGGCGCTGCCGATTTCAATATCGTGCTCTACCCCGAAACGGGCGAAATGGCCGCTGACTTTTTGAAACGCGAATTTGGTCAACCCAAAGTCACCACTGTCCCTATAGGTGTTAATGCAACGCAGGATTTTGTCCGTGAAGTTGCGGCACTGGCAGACATTGACCCCAGCCCCATGCTGGCCGAGGGCCAATCGCGCATGGGATGGTGGAGCCGTTCGGTGGATTCCAACTATCTAACCGGTAAGCGCGTCTTTATCTTTGGTGATGCCAGCCATGCCGTTGCCGCAGCGCGTGTTGCGCATGAAGAAATGGGTTTCAAAGTTTGCGGACTTGGCTGTTACAATCGCGAATATGCCCGGGACATCCGAGCGGCGGCAAAGCTTTATGACGTCGAACCGCTCATTACCGATGATCATCTAGCGGTCGAAAAAGCGATTGAAGAGGCGCATCCCGAACTGGTTTTGGGTACGCAGATGGAACGCCATATCGCCAAGCGCTGCGGCATTGGCTGTTCCGTAATTTCATCGCCTGTGCATGTGCAGGATTTCCCCGCACGCTATTCCCCGCATATGGGTTTTGAAGGCGCAAATGTGCTGTTTGATGAGTGGGTTCATCCATTGGTCATGGGGCTGGAAGAGCATTTGCTCACCATGTTCCGTGACGATTTCGAGTTTCACGACGGTGCAGGCGCATCGCATTTGGGCCCGGGTCATAGCGCAGCGAAAGCCGCGAAAACCGAAACACATAGCCCAACTGCCAATGACGTCCAAAAAAGTGCTGATGCCGCACCAGCTGCAAACCCGACGGATGGCCTGATCATGTGGAGCGCGGACGCTGATAAAGAACTGAAGAAAATACCATTTTTTGTTCGTGGCAAAGCGCGCAGGAACACCGAGACATTCGCAGCCGAGCAAGGGTTGGAGACGATAGAACTCGCCACACTTTATGAGGCTAAGGCCCATTATGCCCGGTAAGTTATCCTCTCCCCAAAATGCCGCTTCGGCAAATGCGCCAGTTCGCACCATAATTATTACGCTGGACAACCATCTGGGCGCAGCCGTTGAACGGGCCAATCAGCAACTGGCGCAAGACAATATCCATGTAGAACTTTTTGCTGCATCTGATTGGGACCGTGACCCCTCTGTGTTGGAAAGAGCAAAAACGGCTATTGCCAGTGCCAATGTGATTATCGTGACCATGTTGTTTATTGAGGACCAAGTTCGCGCAATCCATTCTGCCCTGCAAGCACGCGCTGATGATTGCGATGCCATTGTTGGCATTATGTCGACATCAGATATTGTGAAGCTGACCCGGCTAGGCAATTACCGCATGGACAAGCCCGCAAAAGGGCCAATGGCTTTGCTCAAAAAACTGCGCGGCTCCAAAAAAGCAACTGGCAGCTCCGGTGCAAAGCAAATGCGCATGTTACGTCGCTTGCCAAAAATATTGCGTTTCATTCCTGGTGCTGCGCAGGATGTACGGCAATATTTCCTGACCATGCAATATTGGCTTGCCGGATCAGACGATAATGTCGTCGATATGGTACGCAATCTGGTCAACCGCTATGCCAGTGGCGAACGCGCTGCCTTAAATGGCAGTTTCGAAATAGCGCCGCCGCGCGAATATCCCGAAGTGGGCGTTTATCATCCGGATTTGCCCATGCAGATTGGTGAAGATGCCAGCGCACTGCCCTCGCCCAAAAAACCGTTCGGAACTGTCGGTGTATTGATGCTGCGCTCTTATCTGCTTGGCAAAGATACCGGCCATTATGATGGCATGATAGAGACGCTGGAAGCACAAGGCCTCAGAGTGATCCCCGCCTTTGCCAATGGCCTTGATTCCCGTCCGGCGATTGACAAATATTTCATGACCGACGGTCAATGCTCGGTTGACGCTGTTATAAATCTTACTGGTTTTTCACTGGTCGGTGGCCCCGCCTATAATGACGTTGATGCCGCAGTCGAGACACTGGGCACTCTCGACGTGCCTTATATCGCCGCCCACCCAATAGAGTTTCAGTCACTGGAAAGTTGGAGCAAAGGCCAAATGGGGCTTTTGCCGCTGGAAACCACGATTATGCTGGCTATTCCGGAATTGGACGGTGCCATCGCCCCGACCGTCTTTGGCGGGCGTTCTGATGGTGACCCCAAAGGCTGTTCAGGCTGTGAGCGCAATTGCCATTTTGCCGAAGACAGCAAAGTACGGGCCATGCAAAGCTGCCCGGAACGTGCATCTGCTTTGGCAGGTAAAGTGCGCAAACTTATAGAAATGCGCCGCGCGGAAAAAGCGCAGCGCAAACTGGCTGTGGTTTTGTTCAACTTCCCGCCCAATGCCGGTGCCACGGGCAGTGCAGCATTTCTGGCCGTTTTTGAATCGCTTCACGCAACACTCTCCCGCCTGAAGACCGAAGGTTATAATGTCGACGTGCCGGAAAATGTTGATGCGCTGCGCGACATATTGCTGAAAGGCAATGCGGAGCAATATGGCGCAGATGCCAATGTTGCCGCACAGATTAGCGCGGATGACCATGTCCGCCGTGAGCCCTATTTGGCTGAGATTGAGGCGCAATGGGGTTCTGCGCCCGGGCGTCAACAAAGTGATGGTCGCAATATCCAGATATTGGGTGCGCATTTTGGCAATGTTTTTGTCGGCGTGCAGCCAGCATTTGGTTATGAAGGTGACCCAATGCGTCTGTTGTTTGAGGGTACATTCACTCCAACACACGCTTTCTCTGCTTTTTATCGCTATATTCGCGAAGATTTCGCCGCCCATTCTGTGCTGCATTTTGGCACACATGGTGCGTTGGAGTTCATGCCCGGAAAGCAAACCGGCATGACGGGCAAATGCTGGCCGGAACGCCTGATTGGCGATTTACCGAACCATTATCTTTATGCCTCCAACAATCCGTCTGAAGGCATTATCGCCAAGCGTCGTTCTGGCGCGACATTGATCAGCTACCTAACACCACCTTTGGCAGAAGCTGGCCTGTATAAAGGTTTTGCCGATCTCAAAACATTATTGGAGCGCTATCGCGCGACCGGCAGTGACGATGTAGAACGCGCTGATCTGGAAGAGATGATCCGCGACCATTGCAATGAGCTAGATGTTGAGTTTGGCGATTTGGAAAGCCTGCCAGGCCGGCTTTATGAAATGGAGCGTGAGCTTATTCCGCAAGGCCTGCACGTCCTTGGTGGTGCGCTGGACGCACAAGAGCGCAGCGATCTGATTGATGCAATGGCTGCTGCCAGCCCCGATATTCAGCGCGAAGAGATTAGCGAAAAACTGGACAGCTGCGACGAGCTGGGCTCACTAATGCGGGCATTGGACGGCGCCTATGTTAAGCCTGCACCGGGCGGCGATGTTTTGAACAATGTTGATGTCCTGCCCACTGGTCGCAACATTCACGGTTTCGACCCGTTCCGTATCCCCAGCAAATTTGCCTGCGCACAAGGCGTAACGCAAGCGGAGCAGCTGGTTGCCCGGCATCAAGCTGATGGCGGCAACTTGCCCGAGAGCATTGCGATGGTGTTGTGGGGTACCGACAATTTGAAAAGCGAGGGTAGCCAGATCGCACAGGCCTTAGCGCTGATTGGTGCAAGACCGCGATTTGATGATTATGGCCGTTTGGCTGGCGCCGAACTTATTCCCCTGCAAGAGTTAGGCCGTCCCCGGATCGATGTTGTTGTCACATTATCTGGAATTTTCCGCGATCTGCTCCCCCTTCAAACGCGGATGATTGCCGAAGCAAGCTGGCTTGCCAGTACGGTGGACGAGCCTTTGGAGCAGAACTTTGTCCGCAAACATAGCTTGGCACATATGCACAAGCATGAATGTGATATGGAGACAGCGTCACTGCGTGTATTCTCCAATGCCGAAGGCGCTTATGGTGCCAATGTTAATCAGATGATTGATGGCGGCACATGGGATGATCCAGAAGAGTTGGCCAATATGTTCGAGGCGAAAAAAGGCTATGCCTATGGTCGCCATGGCAGCCCCGTTCAACATCGCGCGTTGCTGGAAAGCGAGCTGGCAGATGTGGAACTAACATATCAAAATCTGGAATCTGTGGAGCTAGGCGTCACTGATATTGACCATTATGTCGATGGCCTAGGCGGCATTACCAAGGCCGTCGAAAAGGCACGCGGTAAAGCAACACCTGTCTATGTTGTCGATGCCACACAGGGCGAAGCAAAAGTGCGGACCCTTGGTGAACAAATTGACTTGGAAACACGCACCCGCATGCTGAACCCCAAATGGTATGAGGGCATGTTGAAGCACGGGTTTGAAGGTGTGCGCAATATTGAAGCACATGTCACCAACACAATGGGTTGGTCCGCCACCACAAAGACAGTCTCTCCATGGGTCTATCAGAAGATCAGTGAAACCTTCGTGCTGGACGATGCAATGCGCACACGTTTGGCTGAACTTAATCCAAAATCATCCGCCCGCGTTGCCGACCGCTTGCTTGAAGCATGTGAACGCGATCTTTGGCACCCTGATGCAGAAACACTCGCCGCCCTGAAAGCGGCAAGCGACGATCTGGAGGACCGGCTGGAAGGCCTGGTGCCTGCAGAATGAGGAGCATGAAAAATGACATTACTTGATGGCAGCGATACCCCACCCGACGGCGAAGGCAGCGTACAGGTTGCATTGGACCCACAGGACCAGATTAAGGGCGCAAAGGTTATTGCGGTCTATGGCAAGGGCGGCATTGGCAAATCAACAACATCATCAAACCTGTCAGCGGCTTTTTCAAAATTGGGCCACCGTGTTTTGCAAATTGGCTGTGATCCAAAACACGACAGCACATTCACGCTGACCAAGAAAATGATGCCAACAGTGATCGACGTTCTGGAAACAGTTGATTTTCACAGTGAAGAGCTGCGCGTCGAAGACTTTATGTTCGAAGGCTATAACGGCGTAATGTGTGTGGAGGCCGGCGGACCGCCAGCAGGCACAGGGTGCGGTGGTTATGTGGTCGGCCAGACGGTAAAGTTGCTAAAACAGCATCATTTGCTGGAAGATACAGATGTCGTCATCTTTGATGTATTGGGCGATGTTGTGTGCGGCGGCTTTGCTGCGCCATTGCAACATGCGGACAATGCCGTGGTCGTTGCTGCCAATGATTTTGACAGCATCTTCGCCATGAACCGCATTGTTGCTGCCATTAATGCCAAAGCGAAAAACTATAATGTCCGGCTAGCGGGTGTTGTTGCCAACCGCTCAGCAGAGACAGACGAGATTGACCGCTTCTCCGATGCCATTGGCATGAAGCGGCTGGCGCATTTCAAGGATTTGGACGCTATTCGCCGGTCGCGCCTCAAAAAATGCACTTTGTTCGAAATGCCGGATTCTCCAGAAGTAGAGGAAGCGCGTCAAGAATATCTCAATCTTGCCCGCACTCTTTATGAAGGAGCAGAAGCACAACAGGCCAACCCCATGAAAGACCGGGATATCTTTGATTTTCTGGGCTTTGAATGACGGACATATCGCATGATTGAACAAGGCCTCTCCTCTACTTCCTATCAGGATAATCGCGCTGCGCTCGAAACCTATTTCGACAAAACAGCACGCAAAGCCTGGGAAGATTTGACCTCTGACGTACCGGTTAGCGGTATCCGCGCAACCGTGCGCGCCGGCCGTGATGCCATGCGCGCGCGCTTGCTCGACGCTTTGCCCCAGGATATGCATGGACAACGATTGCTGGATGCGGGATGCGGCACTGGAGCTTTATCTATCATTGCAGCAGAGCGCGGCGCAGAGGTTCTGGCCATTGATGTTGCTCAAGGCCTAGTCGATGTTGCTGAACAACGCGCAAAGGCTGAAGCAAATGCCGACGCACTGAACATCGCATGGCATGTGGGCGATATGCGCAGCCACAATCTGGGCAATTTTGATCATGTCGTAGCGATGGACTCGCTGATCCATTATGGCGTTGACGATATTATGTCCGTGCTGCGCGCATGGTCATCACGCACCAAACATATTGTTTTTACCTTCGCGCCGGGCACGCCTTTGCTGCGCACAATGCATATTGCCGGCAAGATGTTCCCGCGCAGCGATCGCTCGCCCGCCATCAAGCCTGTGAGTGAGAAAGTGCTGTCGCGCGCTATCACCTCCACTATGCCGGGCTGGACAATCGATTTTACCGAGCGGGTTTCCAGCGGTTTTTATAAATCACAAGCAATGGGCATCAGCCGAGCATGAGCAAGAACCGGCCTTCGGTGCCTTTTTGGCAAAATATCGGGTATAGTTTCCTGCCCTTTGCCGATGCCGGTAGCATTGACATGCCCCTGTCGCGTATCCTGCGACTTTCTCTGTTTCAAATCACTGTCGGTATGGCTGCGGTATTGCTCAATGGCACACTTAACCGCGTGATGATTGTAGAGCTTGGCACGCCGACATGGATTGTTGCACTGATGATTGCCATTCCACTGCTCATAGCGCCCTTCCGCGCACTGATTGGCCATCGCAGCGATACGCACAAATCCGTTCTGGGTTGGCGGCGTGTACCCTATATTTGGTTCGGCACCATGATGCAATTTAGTGGGCTGGCCATCATGCCCTTCGCACTCATCCTGCTTAGTCGCGCCGATGTCTTCACTCTCGGTCTGGTTGCATCTTGCGGAGCATTTCTGCTGGTCGGCACTGGTATGCATGTAACGCAAACTGCGGGGTTGGCGCTCGCCACTGATATAGCCCCTAAAGATAAACGGCCACGTGTTGTTGCCCTGCTCTATGTCATGCTGCTGGTCGGTATGATGCTGGCGTCGTTCGTCATGGGCAATTTGCTCATGGACTTTTCTTCCACGCGATTGGCACAGGTTATTCAAGGCGCAGCAGTGCTTAGTTTGATCTTGAACGTCATCGCTTTATGGAAGCAGGAAGGCAGAAAGTCAGCCCGTATCAAAGCTGAACAGGCCGAGCAAAGTTTCTCCCAAATCTGGCGCAGCTTCACACAAGGGCGCGGCACCAAAAGATTGTTATGGGCTGTTGGTTTTGGCGCAATGGCCTTTGCCATGCAGGATGCCTTGCTAGAGCCATATGGCGGTGAAGTTCTGGGCATGTCGGTTGGCGGCTCCACCGCATTGACCGGCGCATGGGCATTGGGCGCACTAATCGCTTTTGCCTATTGTGCGCGCCGCATGTCCACTGGGTCCGATCCGCTGCGGCTCGCTGGCTATGGTACAGCGGCCGGATCACTGGCCTTTATGATGACATTATTTGCGGCGCCTACAGGTTCCATCCCGCTATTATTTGCTGGAGCTACCGCTATCGGCTTTGGCACTGGCCTTTTCTCAATCGGCACAATGATTGCGGCAATGGACTTGTCACGCGATGGCAATTCAGGCCTTGCATTAGGTGCATGGGGCGCTGTTCAGGCAAGCTGCGCCGGACTGGGTATCGCATTGGGCGGGTTAATCCGTGACGGGGTTAGCGCATTGGCACTGGTTGACGCTATGGGCGCAACTTTGGCCTATCGCGCGACCGGCTATGGCACCGTCTATACCATTGAAATAATTTTACTAATTGTAACGCTCATCATCCTTGGTCCCGTTATCGGGCTGGGTGCTCAGCACCGCAATGAAGAGGCGGAGAGCTTCGGTCTAAGAGAGTTCCCGACATGAATATGCGTAATGAAAATCGCGGCAGGAAGTGAATGGAGATAGGTTATGAATGATATTCAACTAGCAGGCACATTTGGCCTAACAGAACTGATATTTATACTGTTTATCGGCTTTTTTATCGCACTGGTTTTCTACCTGCAACGTGAAGGCCGACGGGAAGGTTTCCCAATGGAGAATGAAGCGACTGGCCGTGTAGACTCGCAAGGTGGTCCATTGCTGATCGCATCGCCCAAAACCTTTCATTTGCCACATGGTCAAGGCACAGCCACTCCGGAAAATGAAGCGCGTCAGCCTGTAGACGTTGCGGGCAAGCGTACATTCCGTTCCATGGGTGCGCCCTATTATCCGACCGGTAATCCACTGGAAGATGGCTTGGGCCCTGCAGCATTTGCTGAGCGTTCACGCACTCCCGACCTTACCTTTGACGGCAAACCGCGTATCGTGCCGATTGGTGACAGCCATATGCATGTTGTCGAAAAAGACCCTGATCCGCGCGGTCTGATGGCTATTGGCGCAGATGGCAAAGAGGCCGGGCCGATAACAGACATCTGGGTTGACCAGGCTGAGCATGTCATCCGCTATCTGGAAGTAGATACTGGAGCAAAAAAAGTGCTGGTACCCATGCCCATGTGCGTTGTGCGTGCCAAAAAAGGTACCATTATCATTGATGCACTGAATGCAGATGAATTTGCCAATGCGCCAGTTCCAGAGAAAGCCGGTATCATTACCCGCTATGAAGAGGAACGCGCCATGGCCTATTTTGGTGGCGGTTATCTTTATGCAAACCGCGCGCGTCAGGAGCCGTTCTTATGAGCGACTTTCAATATGAACCGATACGCGGCCTGAATGGCGACCTGTTAGAGGGCGAAACCGTCCTCTGGCAAGGTGCACCAGACTGGAAAACACTGATACGCTCTGCTCTACATGTACGCCTGTTGGGCATCTATATTGCAGTCATGACCGTATATGGCATGATTGAGAGTGGCCCAGTAACGGCTTTGATCGTGATCATCTCCGGTTTTGTTGCTTTGGCCCTGTTTTCAGCCTTTGCAATTGGCGTTGAAAAGACCAGCGTTTATACGCTCACCAATCAACGTTTGGTGCTGCGCATCGGCGTTGCGCTGGACAAATATGTCAATATTCCGTTGAGCCAGATCGACACTGCGGATCTGAAAATGCTGTCCGGTGACCATGGCAACATCATGCTGACACTGAAAGGCAAACCCAAAATGGGCTATGCTATGTTATGGCCTCATGCGCGGTCTTTGCGTCTCATCTCTCCGCGGCCAATGCTAAGAGCTATTGTCGAGCCGAAAAATGTTGCGCAATTGATGTTCCACGCCACCAGCAAATTGCAGGATGTTGCGCCGGCTGCTGCACACCATGCATCATCGGGCGCTAATGTCCGCCCTGTCTCTGGTCAGGGGGCTCTGCCAGCATGACCCATCCGCATCAAGGCGCGCATCATCTGGGCCATAATCATGATGACCTTCAGGTTCCGCGAGAAGTATTGATCGCTATCGGGATCATGCTTGCCGTTATTGTGATGATGGCGGGTGCCGTTCGCCTTGGTTGGATTGCGCCATCAGGTAATCCTGAACTTTCACGCAGTGCGGGAAATATCGCGCCCGCCGTCGAACGCCAATTGCTCTTTGCTGATACGCAAGATGGCAGCGTGCTAATCACCGATGCGCAGACACAGAATGAAGTGATAACTGTCCCTTATGGTGAAAGCGGCTTTTTGCGGGCCATTGTCCGCGGCATGGCCAAACAACGTCTGGCCGCAGGCGGCACTGCTGATCAGCCATTCATTCTCACCCGGTGGGAAAATGGCGCTCTATCATTGCGAGACCCCATAACGGGCCGCAGCCGTGAGCTTATTGGTTTTGGTGATAATCAAACGGCCAGCTTCGAACGTATTTTGGGGGAAAAGTGATAATGGAATCCCTTATGTTCAGCGAACATTTTGACACCAATTGTCGCATAGAGATCGAGCAAAGCCCCGATCATTTTCACGCGCATGTTGAGCTGGAAGGCAATCTGCCGATCTTTCCAGGCGACAAGGTTCGCGTTCATGGCAAACCAATCCAAATGACATTTGGTGAAAAAATAGTCGAAGATCGTACCGTCACCATAAGCCGCGCCAGCCCCTTACGCCGGGCCTATACCAAGGTTGCCGGTTATTTTGAGATGGCGGAATTATACGAAGTCAGTTTCACCGCAGGGAGGTTGTAATGAACGCGCATAGCAAAGTTGGCCACGACGGCGCACATAATGCAAGCGCCAAAGCGCCATTGTCAGGTGCTCCTGATACCATGGCCATTGCGACACAGGATACCGTCCTGTCGCCACGCTTCTACACCACTGATTTCGACGCGATGGATAAGATCGATATCTCCCCCGTTCGTGACGAATGGGAGGCATTGATGGAGGAAATGGAAGACGATACTAACAAACGTCACTTCCGTAAGACCGATGCATTTGATGGCGTAATTGAAAATCTGGAGCCAGAACTGCAAAAAGAGTTTATCGATTTTCTGGCAAGCTCGCTCACCTCTGAATTTTCTGGCTGCATCCTTTACGCGGAAATTGCGAAGCGCACAAAAAACCCTGACATGAAACGTATCTTCAAACTGTTGGCGCGCGATGAAAGCCGCCATGCCGGGTTTATCAATGAGACATTAAAGGGTGCCGGTATCGGTGTTGATCTCAGCTTTTTGACCAAGTCGAAAAAATACACCTATTTCAAACCAAAGTTCATTTTCTATGCGGTCTATCTGTCAGAGAAAATCGGCTATGCGCGGTATATTACCATTTTCCGCCATTTGGACAAAAATCCTGATAAGAAATTCCATCCGATTTTTGATTGGTTTGAAGACTGGTGCAATGATGAATTTCGCCATGGTGAAGCCTTTGCCATGATGCTCCGGGCAGACCCCAAATTGCTTAAAGGCGCGAACAAGCTGTGGATCCGCTTCTTCCTCTTGTCAGTATATGCCACAATGTATGTACGCGATCATAATCGCCCTGTCTTTCATGAAGCATTGGGCGTTGATCCTGCGCAATATGGCTATGATGTTTTTGCCATTTGCAATCAGATCAGCCGTCAGGTCTTCCCAGTAGAAATTGATACGGATGACCAGCGCTTCCGCAAAGCAATGGAAAATCTGCGTCTCGCTTCTGTCGCTATTGAAAACGCAAAAATGCGCGGCGGCATTTCTGGCAAATTGGGCCAAGTCAAGAACATGGCCAAAGCCGGATATTATTTTGCCAGCATGTATTTTATGAAGCCAAAGGCCAATGCCTTGCCAGAACGTATAAGGCTCCAGCCTGCATGGTGAGTTTCGCCACTCTGATACTGCCCTTCATTGCGGTCATTGCATTGTGGTTCATCAGCACCGGGCTGGTGGCTATGATCCATCATCGTCTGCGTCAGTCGCAAGTGCGGGCGTTGATTATCGCAGGACTGTGTGCCAGTGGCGGCCTGTCATTAATAGCGCTGACCGTCAATCAAACGGCCTCATGGGCGATTTACGCTTCTTTTCTGGGCGGATTATTGATCTGGAGCTGGCATGAAATCAGCTTTCTAACCGGCGCAGTTGCAGGCCCGATGCGCGAAGAATGCCCTGAAAACGCACAGGGTTGGAAGCGTTTCTCATTAGCCAGCATGACACTCATCCATCATGAGATAGCCTTGGCCATGACCTTACTGCTTTTGCTGCTGGTCGGTTCAGTAACTGACAATGCCACGGGCGCTTACACCTTTGGATTGTTGTTCGTGTTCCGCCTATCATCAAAGCTGAATATTTTCAAAGGTGTGCCGCATTTTAGTGACGAGTTGCTGCCACGCCATCTCAACTATTTGAAAAGCTATTTCGGGCCGCAAAAATTGCACCCGATGCTGATCATCAGCACCGCCGCCATTTTTGCCCTCGGACTTTATTTCGGCACAATGGCATTCATCACAGATGGAATATACCAAACCACATTATACGCGTTGCTAAGCTGTTTGAGCTTGCTTGCGGCGCTTGAACATATTTTTCTCGGATTACCCATGCGTGATTCCGCTTTATGGCAATGGGCCTTAACGCAGAGATCATTGACAATCCGTGACAATAGTAAGAAGATTTGAGCTAGGGGAGTTACCATGAACTATGAAGCGTTTTTTTCGGATGAACTCGAAGCGGTTCGCAATGAAGGCCGTTACCGGGTTTTCACGGAAATTGAGCGTAAGGCCGGGTCATACCCCCATGCCAAACGTTATGTAGAAGATGGCACTACTGAAGTCACAGTCTGGTGCTCCAATGACTATCTGGGCATGGGGCAACACCATAAAGTCACAGAAGCCATGCACCGCGTTATAGACGAATGCGGCGCCGGTGCTGGCGGAACGCGCAACATCTCCGGCACCAACCACCACCATGTTCTGTTAGAAAAAGAACTTGCCGATTTGCACAATAAAGAGGACGCACTGCTCTTTACATCAGGCTATGTTTCCAACTGGGCCGCTTTAGGCACTTTGGCTGCGCGCATTCCCAATTGCATGGTACTGTCTGACGCATTGAACCATGCCTCCATGATCGAAGGCATTCGTCACAGCAAAGCCGACCGGATGATTTTCGAGCATAACAATCCGGAAGACTTAGACCGTAAGCTGGCCTCACTTGATCCTGATCGACCCAAGCTGGTGGCCTTTGAGAGTGTTTATTCCATGGATGGCGACATTGCGCCGATTGCAGAGATATTGGATGTCTGTGAAGCGCATAATGCCATGAGTTATATTGATGAAGTGCATGCGGTTGGCCTTTATGGCCCGCGTGGTGGCGGCATCGCTGAGCGCGAAGGCCTTATGGACCGGATTACGGTTATCGAAGGTACATTGGGTAAAGCCTTTGGCGTAATGGGTGGCTATATCGCTGCATCGCGCGACCTTTGCGATTATGTCCGCACCTTTGCCAGCGGGTTTATTTTCACCACCGCCCTGCCCCCGGCCGTTGCGGCTGGTGCATGTGCCAGCATTCAGCATCTTAAAGAAAGCAATGAAGAACGCGACTTGCAAAAAGAGCGTGTGGAGACAGTACGCAAGGCGCTGGATAATATTGGTATCCCACATTTGCCGAACCCAAGCCATATCATTCCGGTCATGGTTGGTGATGCGCATAAGTGCAAATTTATCAGTGACTGGCTGATGGATAATCACGGCATCTATGTCCAGCCGATTAACTATCCCACAGTGCCACGTGGTACAGAGCGTCTTCGCTTAACGCCATCGCCTGTGCATGATGATGGTGAGGTTGATCGATTGATCAATGCGTTGAGCGAAATCTGGTCACAATGTGAATTGGCACGGCGCGATATCGCTGCCTGAGCGGGGCCAGCAGAATCTAGCAGCCAAATGCACTGCTAATCTACTAACCCAAGGTTTTGATAAACAAATAAAAAAGGCCGGAGCGATACTCCGGCCTTTTTCTATATCAAATGGTATTAAAAAAGATCAGCTAGGATCTTTCAGGTAAGCAATAATATCGGCACGGTCTTGCGCTTTTGGCAGGCCGTTGAAAATCATTTTTGTACCAACAACAACGCCGCGTGGATCTTCAAGATACTGGAAAAGTTTCTCTTCTGACCATGTGATGCCGCTTTCGGCATTGGCTTTTGAATAGTTAAAGCCATCGACTGAACCTGCTTCACGTCCAACAATTCCTGCCAGTGAAGGACCAACGCGGTTCACGCCAGGCTCTACAACATGGCATTGACGACATTTGCCAAATACAGTTTTACCAGCGGCTGCATCACCTGTCAGGCTAGCATAAGCGACGCCGTCTTTGGTTGCAAACTCACCACCAGCCGCTGGGGCAGCATCTGCTGTTTCTTCTTCTGCAGCGCCTTCGTCAGTAGCTTCTTCTGTAGTCGCTTCTTCAGTTACTGGCTCTTCCGTAACGGTCTCATCAGTGACCACTTCGTCAGTAGTAGGTTCTGCTTCTTCAGCGGCTCCGCCACATGCGGCAACAAAAGCTGATAAAGTGATCGCACCTGCTAATGCTTTCATCTTAACCATAATTTCTCCTGTATATTTTCATTGATACAATAACCAATGAACATTGGTGTTAGCGCATATCCATCAATGTGGAAACACCGAATACCGTAGCGGCAGACAAGCGTACGCGTAGAACATGTATTTGCAGCCAACGCCAATTTCAAGAGGGCGCATGTAAATAGGCTGAATTAGCCAAATTGCGCAGCTCATAGCACCGCTTTTCACACATTGGTGAAGCATCATTTATCGCGGTTATCTTTGCCCACCTCTAACCAGAATAAAGCATTTTAGTTTCAGCTTGCCTATCAATAAAGGCGAGTAAATATTTTGCATAGAAAAGGGCCGACATCTCAGAAAGATACCGGCCCTTCATATGCTTTTCTGAAAATCTAGATCTGAAGGTTTAGTTGCTCAAAATAGCTTCAAAAACACCTCTGTTTGCACCAATGCCTTCAACGCCTACAATCTGATATCCAGCCGGGGCAGCGGTGCTAACCTTACCGTTCCAAAAGTTGAAGAAGTCGGACATTTTTATGGTACGCCTTCCCGTATTTTTCTCTGTCCGGCGCACGGCCCATAATTGCCGGAACGTAGCATTGCCTGCCCGGCAACCATTGCCACGAGTGATATTACCGGAACTGTAGAAATCGTAGGTAACACCGTTAATCGTTCCGCTGCCCCGAGCCGTATTCGCGAAAGGAATAAAGCTGCTTGGGAATGTTCCGTTAGAAGAGTTACGCTGGTACCAACCATCAACGACATAATATTCGATCATGGTGCCGTTTCTTGTGGGGCATAACCAGCCATAGACGCCCATTGTGCTGACTTGCGGAGTGCCAGAAGGCGCAGGTCGACCACCAGGCGAGGTTGCACTGGGGCCGTATCTTTTTACATCAAAGGTAATAGTACGGGTTTTGTTGGCATTCTGGGAGTTCCATCCCACACCAGCGACATAATCATCGCCATTGCTGTCGCCGTTCCAGTTAAGCTTGAAGTGTGAACGCGTGTTTCTGGGCCGGGCTGTACAAAGAAGGTCGGTAAAAAGGCTACTATTATTGTTACGCATGCCAACAGAGAAATAGCTGTAGAAGACACTTCCGCAAGCGCGTGGAAGAAAAGCACCAGCGCCACTAAAATTACCTTCTTTCACAGTTCTGAAAGACTGTGCTTGCGCCGTACTGGAAAGTCCAATGGTAGCGATCACAATAGCTCCAGCAGATACCAAATACTTAATCTTTGACTTAATCATAATATTTATCCTCCCTAAATGATGCAATCTTTGTTGGCATCACACAACATGACGCAACGAAATTACGTCACTGCGTGTAAAGATAGCGCTAACATTACAAAAATGCAACAATTCTGGATAATTTCTATTGTTACGGATTCTTAATAATATAGTATCTTATTACAAAAATCGCAGATTTGCTTGGCTAATGGCAAAGTACTTACAGACTAATCTGAGAAAGGAATCGGTCTCTCAATACAAAATAACTTAGGTAATACTGCGTCCTGTTGTGATGATTCTCACAGCAATTTTGATATGCGAAAATTAGAGTGATTCGCATCCGATATGAGATAAAAACAGTTTACAGCAATGGGCCACGATCATATGGAAACAATATCCAATGGTCATATTTTCGGGTCGCACGATTAATAATTGCATTGGGTAAAATGGGGGAATTCGTGCGTCAGATTATACTCGCTCGCCGTCTATTGGCGGCTATGCTTTTTTCGTGGCTTTTGGCCAGCGGTTCATCGTTGAGCGCACAAATAAGCCCACCGACGCGCGAAGAGCTTCGTCCGACAGCGCCAGAGGTACGACAAGCACCATCACGTCTATCGGTAGAAGGTGATATAGAACGCTCCCCCTGCCCGCTGGCCGACCCATCATATGCGGATATTATGGTTGATGTTAACAGCGTGTTGTTCAACAATCTTAAAGGCGCGACCGCACAAGAGATGGAGGCAGCCTATGCCCCCTATCTTGGCACCAAACAGCCAATTGCGATTATATGTGAAATCCGCGATGCTGCGGCCACAATATTGCGCGACAAAGGCTATCTCGCTGCAGTGCAGGTGCCCGTGCAAACTATTGAAAATGGCGCTATCAAATTTGAAGTGCTCTATGCACGCATCACAGCTGTTCGAATACGCGGTGAAGCAGGCCGCAGCGAAAAGACCATTGCCGGTTTTCTGAGCAAACTTTCCGAAGATGAGATTTTTGATCGGAACAGAGCAGAGCGCTATCTTTTGTTGGCTCGCGACTTGCCGGGATATGATGTCCGCCTGACGCTGCGCCCTGCCGGAACAGGCGTGGGTGAGCTGATTGGCGATGTTACTGTTTTAAAGCGCCCTTTTGAGGTTGATTTGAATGTGCAGAATTTGGCTGCTGAAGATACCGGCAGTTTTGGCGGACAATTGCGTGCGCAATTTTTTGGACTGACGGGCCTGGGCGACCGCACAACAATATCATTCTATTCCACTGCCGATTTTCAAGAACAACAAATCCTGCAGGTTGGGCATAGTTTCTTCTTAGGCAGCGAAGGTCTAAGACTATCAGGCAATTTCACTTATGCTTGGACAGAACCCAATTTGGGTGCACTCAATGGCGGACCTGAACTTACGGCCCGCACATTATTGGCATCTGGTGAGGCAAGCTATCCACTGCGTCGCAGTCAGGGAAGCAATATAACGCTTGCTGGCGGGTTTGACTTTGTTGACCAGGAAGTGGATTTTATTGTTCCACTAAGCCGTGATGAATTGCGTGTTGCATGGCTGCGCATCAGCGGCAACGCAATAGACCTTAAAACCCCGCGCAACCCAAAATGGCGCGCAGGCGGCAGCTTGGAAATACGTCGCGGTCTCGATATCCTTGGTGCCAGTACCGGATGCAATCCCTTCTGTCCTATAGGCATGACTGCGCCCAGCCGTTTGGACGGGGACCCAACAGCAACTGTCATCCGCACATCAGGGTCATTTGAATATGCGCCCACAACAGACTTCTCCTTGTTTCTTCAACCACGCGCACAGTTGGCTTTTGATCCTCTGTTCAGTTTCGAAGAATTTTCCGGCGGTAATTTTACTATCGGACGCGGCTATGAGCCCGGCGTCATCATCGGCGATGATGGCGCTGGCTTCCAATTTGAAGTGCGCGGCCCACGTATCAGCCCATCGCAAATCAAAAACTATACGTTCCAGCCATTCGGATTTTTTGATGCTGCATGGGTCTGGAATGATGACCGGCCATCAGACTTTGATCCGCAAAGGCTGTTCTCTGTCGGCGGTGGTATCCGCTCCACATTATCAGATCGCGCGCGACTGGATATGACGTTGGCTGTACCGCTGCGCCGCGCCGGATTTCAAACAGAGCGCGGCGATGTTCGCTTTCTCATTTCATTGACCACAAGATTGCTACCCTGGGGAGCACGCTAATGACCATGACAGCCTCTAAATTGATGCACGCCTTGCGCAACCGGCCCGTCCTTACATCTAGCACTGCTCTGGCTCTTGGCCTGATGTTCGGGCCAACCCATGCCGCTATGGCGCAATCCGCTTATGATGGCACAGGCACGATCGTCTTTGGTACTGGCGACATTCAACAAGATACTGGGTTTGATACAGTCACTGTCGATAGCGAGCAGCTTGTTATCGATTGGTTCCCTAATGACACTGCCGTTAATGGCGCCGATATTGACTTTTTGCCCGACGGCGCAACCGCTCTGTATCAGGGCGGTATAGGTATCGCCAATTTCACGGTGTTGAACCGTATCAACGCTAATGACCCTACACGCCCCATAATCCTTAATGGCAATATCATCAGCGAGCTCCAGCTTGGCATGGGTGCATTTGCCCCTGGCGGTGCCGTATGGTTTTACGCGCCCGGCGGTGTGATTATTGGCGGCACAGCAACTATTGATGTCGGCGGTCTCTTCCTGACTAGTGCAGAGCCGGTTGTGGATGGCGCGGGTAATTTCATTGATGGTGGTGGCACAACAGTCTTCCAGCAGGCAACAATACCAACTGCTGAAGCAACCATTGATGCAGGGGCGGTAGTCAATCTCTCGCCTGAAAATAGCTATATCGGCTTGTTTGCGCCCAATGTGGCGCAATCAGGCGATGTAACGGTAAACGGCTCAGCCGCGTATATCGCTGCAGAAGCGGGTTCTATCACCTTCAACCAAGGCCTATTTGATATTGAAGTAACCGTTGGCACAGACGGCGATACAAATAATATAGCATTGCAACATAATGGATCGACCACGGGTCCTGCCAGCAGCGGCACAGGAGATTTCCACCGGATCTATATGGTAGCGATTCCCAAGAATAACGCTATCACCATGACCATTGAGAATAGCGGCAATTTGGGTTTTGACATTGCCGGTGCTGCCGATGTTGTAGGCAATTCTATTATATTGTCGACTGGATATAATGTTGCTGGCGATACATTCTCAGCCAATCCAGTCAGTACGCAAGATGCATTTTTAAGCGTTAGCGGCGTGGACATCACATCCAATCTTAATGCGCGGTCCAGCAGCGGCATAGCTGTGGCAACATTTGCCGGTTCGGTTAACGCCGCTAGCGACGTGAATTTGCGTGCCGATGATGTTGCCAGCCTCATTTCAAACGTAAATGGCAATATTATTGATGTTGCAGGCAATTTGACCCTTGATGCCTCCGCAGGCTTACTCACTCAAGACAATGTTACCGCTGGAACGGCTGAGGTTATCGTCCAGAATGGCGGCGCGATTTCGACTGGTGCAGATTTTATCGTCACTGCCAGCGCTATTAGCGAATTTAGGCCGGGTATGCGCGATGAAGGCAGTCGTACAGGTGGACTGGTCAACTTTTTGATCGACAGCTCAACGGTAACAGTAGGCGGTAATTTGGATATTACTGCCAACGGCCTTAGCGATGACATTGCCGACAGCCCATTAGGCTCGGCAGGCATAGGCGGCACTGTTAACGTTACTTTGAGCGGAACATCTTCCAGCCTGTTTGTAGAAGGTGACTTTTTTGCGCAAGCAGATGGCGTTGGAGGCCGCGATACCAATGGCAATCCAAACGGCAATCACGATGGCATAGGCGGTAATGTCAATCTAAGCTTGGAAGCCGGTGGTCAGACTTTCGATGTCACAGGGTCCGCTACCTTATCTTCAAACGGCATAGCGGATGACACCACAGGCGGGAATACCGGCGGAAACGGCTTTGCAGGGACCACGCTCGTAACAATTGGTGACGCATCACAATGGTTGGTCGGCGCAGATGTCAGGCTGGAAGCGATAGCTATAGCTGGCGGCCTGGGCGGCAGTGATAATATTGGCACTGTAGGCAATGCCATAGGTGGCATGGCGGAGCTA
The DNA here is from genome assembly GCA_947503245.1 of uncultured Sphingomonadaceae bacterium. Classification (GTDB taxonomy): domain Bacteria; phylum Pseudomonadota; class Alphaproteobacteria; order Sphingomonadales; family Sphingomonadaceae; genus Alterisphingorhabdus. Next base: position 1,500,577 of record CANNCV010000001.1, on the reverse strand, counting down.
AACATCACAGGTTCCGGTACATTTGTGGATATTGGCGGCGCATTAACGTTAGACACTTCCGCAACGGGCGGCGACACAGAAATATTATCCCCCGGCACTGATACAGGCAATGGCGGTACGGCCAATGGCGGAACAAGTTTCGTTCGCGTCAGTGGTGGCGGCTTGGATGTTCAGGGCGCAACCGAATTAAATGCATCGGCCTTTGGCGGACGAGGTTCCACATCAGGCTTTGCTATGGGCGGCACCGCAAATCTTTTGGTCGAGAATGCCGCCATTGCCAACCTTGCCGGCAATATTGATTTGGTTGCGACAGCCCTGAGCGGCTCTAACCAGACCGGCACAGGAACAATAAGCGATGCACAAGGCGGAACGGCAGGCATTCTGGCGCTCAGCGACGGTCTTGCAAATATTATTGGCAATGTGACGATCAATGTAGAAGGACGCGCAAACCAATTGGGCAGCAATGGTGTGGACGGCGGTGATGGCACTGGCGGCAATGCCAGCATATCGCAAGACACACAGGGTGTGGTCAATATTCAAGGCGATGCGCTATTACTCGCCAATGGCTTTGGTGCTCCCAATTTTGGTGGCGGCGATAATATCAGCGGCTCTGGCACAGGCGGCGATGCGCGGATCGTGGTCAATAGCGCTGGAAATTCACCAGGTGATATTTCCCTTTTCATTGGCGGCAACGCGACCATAGAAGCGAATGGTACTGGCGGTGATCTGGTCAATGGCGGCGTGCGCGCGGGTGACGGCAATGGCGGCCTGGGCAATATTGGTTCAGCCTTGGGACGGCTTGTTATTGAAGGTGCGGCATTTATTGATACCAGCGGCCTGGGTGGGTCGGCCAATGCTGATGGTTCAGGCGGAAATGGTGCTGGCGGTCAATCGCTTGTGGGCACTGTGACCAGCGGCGCCATCATCGAATTGCGGTCAGGCGTCACCCTGAATTCTTTAGGTACTGGCGGCCAAGGTCTTGGCGCGGGCAATATTGGTGGTGACGGTATTGGCGGCACTGCGCAGATATTTGCCGATCCTGGCGGCACGGTAACCATTACCAACAACGCTGTTTTGAGTGGCACTGCCACAGGCGGAGAGGGTGACAATGGTGCAGATGGCGGCAATGCTTCTGCAACCGACAATAGGATTAGCGTCGCAGGCGATGGTGCTGTCACCATCACTGGCAATTTGGACATATTTACCAATGCCCTTGGTGGCTCATCTGGCGGCGGAAATAGCGGCAATGCCAATGGCGGAGATGCCGTTTTGAATACGGCCTCTGGAACATCAGCCATCAATATAGGCGGCGCTGTTAATCTGATCACATCTGCCCAGACACAAGATGCTGAAGGCAATGCAGGCGCGGCACAGGCTGGAGCGGCCACCATTCAAGCAAATAATGGTGGTATGATTGATATTGGTACCACTTTGTTAGTGAATGCGAATGCCACCGCTGGCAGGTCGATAATATCTGGTAATGGCGGTGATGCGACAGCGGGCGCGTTGCAAGTTTTCGCATTTGGCGCAGACCCTGCCACCATAAATATTGGCAGCATCTTTGCTGATTTATCAGCCACTGCTGGCGATGGAGCAGATGGAGGCACTATTAATGTTGATGCTGGCAATGGCGGCGCAGCACGGTCAGGCAACGTGTCGATATCTTTTGCAACGGCTGACACATTAAGCACGATAAATGTCGGTAGTATCGATATTAATAGCAGAGCGTTTGGCGGCAATGGTGGCAATGGCGGTAGCGGTGTTGGCAGCGGCACAGGCGATGGCGGCAATGGCGGTGATGGTGGCAGCGCTACTTTTGGCTCTATTACGATCCTTGGCAATGCAGCACGCGGTGAACTGAACACTGGTAATATTACTATTAATGCTGAAAATCTGGGCGGATTGGGCGGTAATGGTGGAGATAGTTCTACCTCTCTTGCCGGATTGGGTGGTAATGGCGGCGATGTGTTGGCAGGTGGTACAATCCAGATTGGTAACGCAAGCGGCACTGTCACTGCGCAGACTTTGGGTTCGGCCAATTTTGGTGAAATATTTGTCGAGTCAAACTCCACAGGTGGCCTAGGCGGCAATGGTGGGACCGCCATTCTCAGTGGCACAAGCAATAATGGCGGCGATGGGGGCGATGCGATTGGCACATCCGCGACATTATTGGTGAGAGGTACACAGGTCACTGCTCAGGACATAACTTTCATCGCCAATAGTTTTGGCGGCAATGGCGGTACGGGCCTATTATCTGGCAATGGTGGGGCAGGCACAGGCGGCACCTTATCCTTACTGGCAACCAACAGATTAATGACAGCGGACCGCGGCAATCTGATAGCAGACAATGTCAGCTTTATGAATGACACCATGGGCGGCACGGGCAATATTGCTGGCATAGGCAATGCAGGTGCCACAATCATCGATGTCATACAGAGCGATGTGACTTTGGATCAATTTATTGCGCAGACAAATGGCACAGTTGGCGGCACAGCTATTGGTACAAGCGTATTATCTGCCGTAGATTCCAACATCACTTTCAATAATGATGTCAATATGTTTGTCGATGCTCCTTTGGCTATCGTAACCGATAGCGGCATCATAACTGTTAATGGCAATCTGCTTATTGATGCCGCCAATTTTGTATCCAATGTCACCGGAACTGATCCGGTGGCACCTGGTACACTGTCGGTCATTGGCAACGCTACATTTGTATCTGGCCAAGATATTATTTTGTCCACCAATCTGGTTACACAAAATACACTCTTGCTGAACGCTACAGGCAACATCCTCTTACAGGATGCTACCAGCAACGACGCGATCAACCTTTTGGCAACGGACGGTAATATTGCTACTGGCGCGCTTGATGGAGTGAATGGCGTAACTATCGCCACTCAGGGCAGCGGGTCCATAACCACCGGTGCCATCACTACAGCCAATGGCATTGTTGATCTCAACTCCGCTTTGGGGGCAATCAACACCGGCAATATCAGTTCTGGTTTTGATATCATGCTCAATACCGCGGATGGTGATATTGCGGCTGGCAATCTGTCATCAACCGGTAATGCGATTATCAGCGCCGTAAATGGTTCGATCAATACCGGTTCCATAACAGGTGCCAGCATGATTATGGCAACCGCCGATAATGGCATAAATCTTGGTGATTTGGACGCCACTATATCTATCAGCATCAACTCCTTAAATGCTGGTGTCGTCCTGCAGGACGTTCAGGCAGGCAACACAATTGATGTTCTGGCTGCATCCGATATTGCGACTGGCCTTATCAATGCAGGCGATACATCGACCGCATTGACATCTGCCAATGGCAATATTGATATTGAAAGAGTCATTGGCGGATCGATTGCCATTGACGCTGCGCAAAATGTAAATAGCGGTTTGATCGACATTGCCGGTAACGTAGAGATTGTTGGCGGCGGCAATGTGACGCTTGATGCGGTTGAGGCCAATGGCGGTGTTGCCATTGAAGCGGGCGGATTACTAACTACCGGACGTATCGGATCCACTGGGCTTATAAACCCCGGCGAAAACTTCGGCCTCGGTCTTACGGCGGGCACAGGAATCGTTACCGGTAGCCTCAGTTCTGATGAGCGTATCGGGCTTATGACTATGGCTGGCGATATTAGCACTGGCAATATCACTGCCGGTCGCGATTTGCTCGTCTTGTCAGGCGGCAGTGTCAGCTTGGGCAGTATCTCCGCCGGATTAAATCCTGACAATTTTATCTATATTGGCGATGTCAGTCTGGCCAGTCTGGCCGGTCCAGATTTTGACCCAACGCCCATATTTAATGTCAGCCCAACAATGGTGAACGGCTCTATCACCTTTAATGGCACAATCAGCGGCGCTAATTTGCTCGCCGCATCAACGGGCGGTCTTCTGGCCAATCAAACAATCACACTTTCTAATATGCTTCAGGTTGATACAGGCGGACTGGCAAGCTTCCTTAACGCTGTCATTGCGCCATCAATCATGGTCTTCTCCAATGACATCAATCTTGGAGCCTCAGCAACCTTGGGTAATCAGGATACAGATACACTCACCCTTGTCAGCACCAATGCGAACGGCACCTTTATTGGCGACGGTGATGCAACAAATGCAGGAGCCGCGATCGGCGGTTATATTCTCGACGCAGCCGAAGCGCTCAGGCTACAATCATCAGATATCAGCATCAGCGCAGTCAATATTGGCGGACTAGTCGTGGGTGATCTGCGCTTAACCGCAGGCACTGCGCCGGATAGTAACCTTGTCGGCACAGATGCTATATTCTCTATCGAGAGCATGGATACAGTTCGGGTAGCAGGCACGCTGAATATCACAGGCCTGGAAATAACGAACGAGATTATTTTTGCGGCACCATTGATTGAAATTGCGACAGATTCCGGCAGTCTCGTGCTGGAAGGCAGTTCACCAGGCGGCACGCTAAGTCTTTTCGGTCGTAATATTCATATCGGCAGTACAGCCTTGCTGGATCAACTCGCATTAGACCCGTTCTTTGCCGGTCGTGATGACCTGCTCGCTCAAGCCACACCCGGCCCCAACCCCGATGGCACCATTCAGGCCGGCAGCATTATTTTTAATGCTGAAGAAACATTGCTTATCCAAAACAGTGGGAGCAATGGCACGATCGGCGGATTTTTTGCTGATACTGGCGGTATTACCATTAACCCGACTGGCGGAACCGGAATGCTGCTCGATTTGGTCATTCATGGCATGACCGTGAATGCAGATGACACGTTGGTCACTGGTGAAGATGTTCGTGATACTATCTTCACAACCACGCCAGCGGGCTTCACTGAAACATCCAGTGTGAATGGCTGCGCATTGACAGCGGCCAGTTGCGCACCGCCACTCCCGCCAACTCCGCCCGCTGCAGGGCCTGATCCTGATGCTGGTTTACCTGATGGCGGCGCGTCAGACGGCGGTGAGGAAGATGTGATTACAACAAATGTTCGCGATACGCAGCAGGACAATAACAATCAGGACACAGCAGAAACAGAAGAGGGCGTGCAGGATGAAGAGCCGCTGACCGAAGAGGAAGATCAGGCCGAGGAAAGCAGCGCCGAAGAAGAGGAGCAAGCCGAAGAAAAAGCGACATCCAAAAGTCCTATTTCGCGACCTGTCTCCATCATCAACACCCGCGCGCTAACCAATTCAGGCCCAATCAGTGAACCGGTAACCAGCGGCGGCAACCCTAATTTGATGGGTGCACCCGTTTCATCATCCAATGTTCAGGACCCGCTGGCAACAGATGCTGATATCGACACAGGAGCATCACAATGAGCCGTAAAAATATAATGTGCTCATTGCGCACTACGGCGATGCTATTGGCGGCATTGCCAATGGCTATGACACCTTATGCACTCTCAGCAAAAGATCTGCCGCTTTCTGTAAAGAACAGCTTTCGCATAGGTTCGTCAGGCGTATTATGTACCGCGCAAAATACTCCCAACCTGCCCGGCTTATCTGGTATTTTTGATCGCGGTTATCGCATCGTTTGCCGCGATGCGGCCAGCAGTGTCGGCACATTATTGGCGGTGCGCGATGTACAGGGTGATGTCACAGACATCGTCTTTAAGGGCCGCGAGACACTGGAATGCCGTGACGAAGGCATGGGTCAGATCAATAATATCGGTAATGTGGACCGCCTTTTGTGCGCCGACGATGCCAATGGTGTTGAATATCGTATTTACGCATTGACCAAAGGCGATGTCACCTATCTTGCAGAGGGTTTGGCAGGCTATGATAGCGCATTGCGGCTGGGTCTGGCCGCTCTGGTCACCGATGAACCGGTTAGCGGCACCGTAGAAGTTGCAACCACACAGGTCAGCGATCCGGCGGCCTTTGCCCGCATACAGGCTGGTTCACTTGATATAGAGGGCGCACGGGCCGAGGCATATACCCGTAATCACCGCGGAAGCTATGCCGAAGCAGCGGAATTTTTTGGCACCTTATCGACCCGCAACGGCGCTGGTTCGGACAGGACGGCAGAATTCCTCGCCAATGAAGGATTGCAACAGTCTAATCTGGGCAATTTTGCCGCAGCACAATCCTTATTTGCCCGCGCTGATCGCATCGTTGCGGCTCGTGATGGAACGACGCAAAGACTGATCCGTAATTTTCGCGTTATCGATCTGCTGAACCAGCAAAAGGCCGATGCTGCACTGAAAGCATCTGAAATATCCGTCGCTGCCTTGGGTGAAGGTATAGACCAAAGCGAAATTGCCAATGGGCAAATTACATCACAGCTTGCTGAACAGATTAACCGCGAGAACAGGAATTTGCGCCGTGTGGGCGCGATTGACAGTGGCTTGACCAATATTGAACGCGGCCAGATACTCGATGGTCAAGCATTACAGCTGCGTGGTGTTGCATTGCGTTTGAAAGGCGACCTTAGCAATGCACGCTCGGCCCAATTACAAGCACTGAACATTCTCAGCAATGTCCGCAATGGTCAAGTTACCTCCACCGCTTGGCTGCGATCAGACATCCAATCAGAATTGGCCATCATTTCCGAAGCCTTGGGCGAGGTTGATGCTGCACGCAGATATTATAATGGCGCATCACTTATCTTTGCTCAGGAGCATCCGCAATCCCCTGCCCTATTGGCATCACAGGCGCGTATAGCCGCCTTTGAAGGACGTTTTGGCAATGTGGAGCAAGCGCTTGCTCTTTATGCCGATGTTGTTCAGCAAAGCCAGTCTGTGCCGGGTGCCGCGGTTATCATGCGTGATCTCCTTGGCCCCTATTTTGATCTGCTAGTTGCGCAACCTACAGGCGACCAGGAAACAGCCAAAGCCATGTTTTTGGCATCGCAAGCCTTACAAAGACCAGGCGTTGCGCAAACTCAAGCCGTGCTGGCCCGCGAGCTTTCAGAAGGCAATAGCGAAGCATCAGCGCTGTTCCGCCTCTCCGTAACACGAACCCGGTCCATTGCCCGCACACGCTCAGAAATCGCGAAACTGGAAGCTGCCAGCGCACTGACAGAGGCTGGACAGCAAAAACTGCTGGAAACACGCGACGCTCTGCGTGCCCTAGAAGCAGATCAGACACGTTTGCAGTCACGCCTTAGCGAGTTTTCACGCTACCGGGTTTTGGCCCCGCAAACGGTCACTCTTGAAGAAATGCAATCTCTGCTGAAACCGGGTGAAGCCTATTACAAAGTCAATATTGTCGGCGAAGATGTTTATAGCATCTTGATCACTCCGCAAAATGTGCAAAGCGCAAAAATCGCCGATAGCCGAACACAGATTGAGCGATCAGTGACAGCCTTGCGCGAAACGATTGTAACTTTGGAGGATGGCCGTCCAGTCACCTACCCCTTTGATGTCACTACTGCACGGGCCCTTTACAAAAGCCTCTTCACCCCATTTGAAGGCGCTTTAGCCGATGTCGATCATCTGGTTTATGAACCTGACGGTCCCTTGCTGAAACTGCCGCCCTATTTGCTGATTGCGGAGCAAGATGGCGTCGATAATTATATCGAAACATCTTATGATATTGATGCTGATCTCTTTGATTTCACGGGTATAAAATGGTTCGGACGTGGGCGAGATATTTCCATTGCCGTGTCGCCGCGCTCTTTTGTTGATGTGCGCAATATCGCCCCATCACAAGGCAAATATGCCTATTTGGGTCTTGGAGAAAATGAGACGGTCTCTACACGGCCAGATTATGCTCTGCCCAGAAATGCCAATGCGGATGCGCAGTGCCAATGGGGCATAGGCACATGGCAAGCGCCCATCTCGTCTGCCGAACTCTTTTTGGCGAGCAATATTGTCGGCCAATCACGCTCCAACGTACTTACAAAAGGTCAGTTCTCAGACAGCGCCTTATTACAGCGCGATGACCTTTCCGACTATCGGATCATCCATTTCGCAACCCATGGCTTGGTAACAGCGCCACGCCCCGAATGCACAGCGCGCCCGGCTTTGGTTACCTCTTTTGGCGGCGAAGGTTCTGACGGACTTCTGAACTTTCAGGAAATTTTTGATCTGCGGCTTAATGCCGATGTTGTCATATTGTCAGCCTGCGACACGGCGGGCACAGCCAGCGCTGCAGCATCTTTGGAAGCTGGTATTACAACAGGCGGTGATTATGCACTGGACGGGCTTGTACGTGCCTTTGTGGGCGCTGGCGCACGTTCTGTGGTCGCTAGCCACTGGCCGGTTCCAGATGACTATGACGCGACCCAGCGCTTAATCGGCGGTATGTTCAAAGCAGAGAGTAATGTTTCGTTGGGCAGCTCACTCAGAGCAGCACAGGAAGAGCTGATGGACGATCCCCTCACCTCTCACCCTTATTATTGGGCAGCATTCATCATCCTTGGCGATGGCGCAAAGCAGCTGTTGCCTGATGGGTAAATAGCATATAGCCGAATGCATATATTTGCATCATCTCGACGCTGATACCCGCGACATTATAACAAAAGGCGCAAAAGCTTTAGCTTCTCCATTCCAGAGGAATCCTTGCTCAACAATATATGCAAGATTTCCTCTGCACGGTCCCGCGCTCCGCGTGTTCGCATCATGCGCCGCCAAAACCACAAAGTGATATGCATATTGCGCTCTGGCATATCGGCCAGTTCAAGCACCGCCTTAACATTGCTTTTGGCATCATCATGAAAGGCACTATAGTCATTGGTGACATCATCCGCTTGCAACGGGCGGTCCGGCAAAACATCAATGCCGCCTTTAATGATAGCATCATGGTCGGTGCGCCACGCACTAGCCGCCAGCAAATCAACCATGCGGCACCAGCCAGCGAGAAATTTACGCTCGGTGGTGCTGTAAAGCAATTGATCTACCTCTGCCAAAGCTTCAGTGACGGCATCTAGGCTGGTTTTATGCGCTTTCCATAGCATCAGGCGCAATGGTTCATCATCATCGCCGGGTTGCATCTTGGACACCAACGCAAAATATGCCCGCCAGTCTTCAACAGCCGGGATCAGTCGCGTCGGCACAATTCTGCTCGCACTATCCACGCCGTATGAATGCGCGAAAATACTATCCTCTTTAGCGGGAAGTATATGGGCATCCGGAACAAGGTCTGCCAAAATGGCTCCCATATAGGGGATGACACATAGCGAGAAATTGCCATAGCTCCATGGCGAGTTTGGATCGATACGATCAGACTGCTCGCCTTCCGCTCCGTGCTTCCTAGGGATATCCCGCTCTGAGAGCCGGCCGCTATCCTTTTGCCATTGCAGTTGATAAGGCAAACCCCAAAGCGGGTTTGTTATATTCCGCTCACCGAAAAGGCCATTCACATTGGTCGCATCAATCAGCGCCTTGTAAAGCGACACGCGCCCAATAAATGAAAATGGATCAATATCTACGCCAACCGGCCCAGCCCGTTCCCACGACTTTCCAAGCGCTTGGTCAGCGAGTTCATAAGGATACACGGCATTCTCCAGAACCATTATAGGTCCAGAATAACAGATCAAAAGACATTGTACATGTGAGTATCGACAATACGTACACCTCGCTGCACATTGGCAAACATCTCATAACGCAACACATCACCATGGCTTAAATACCCTTACGCTAAGAAGGGATAAACGATAGCAGCCAGCGGGTTTTCTTGGTTGTGATAATGGCCCGCCCCTGTTTTGCGGATTTTTCCATATATTTATCGGCAATGGCCTTTAACATATTGGCAGCACCGCGCTTATCGGCTCTTGCTGCTCTGCTGTCACGTTTGCAGGGTCGGCACCGTGTGCCATTTATCGTGCCGTTAGCGCGCCTCTTTAAGCAAAACATCGGGGTAAACTACAAGCGAGAGCTTCTTCTCTTTGCCCAATATCCGGTATTTCAAGCGCCATGGCTTGCCGCCACTAGGCTGCAACAAAAGGAACAGGCCGCGCGCATCGAACAATTTGATCGGTTTGGGGCCACTCCTAAAAGCCATTTTTCAAATGGTCCCCATTAGGTTGCGATTGCACGCGAACATGGGCAGACACTGACAGCCAATGCATGTCAATTTTAACAGATTTATGGGATTTTTCAGGACATGCATACGCTTTGGTGAGCAGCCAAATTGTGCCAAAAGAGGAGTGGCTGCGATCAATAGCGGTGGCGGCAGGATTGTTGAAACTGCACAGCGCGAAGATCGTTTTACCGCGATAGCAAAGACCTATACTGGGGTTAGACAAGGCAGAACAAAACAGAACATTGGTTGTCGAGCCATCGCGTGAAGGTCGGGATAGCCTGATCGATGTAGTTCGGAAAGAACTTGCGAAAACCGGTGCGCTTACGGTGCTGACATTGAGGCGCAGAGCCTTATCAACAAGGGACTGAGCCGTGCCGAAGCCCGCAAAGTTGCGAGCTATGCCAAGGGCGATATAATCGGATTTACCAAGGATTATTCGCGCAAAAGCGTATCGCGCGGTGAAAACTACACCATCGAAAATATCGAGCCGGACAAAGCGGCCGCTGCGATTAAGTCAGAGGATGGCCGAAATATTGACTGGCGACTGCGACAATGGGGAAAAAGCAAGTCACAGGCTGTTGAGACCAAAACACTCGAACTCAAAACCGGCGACCGGATTATGTTTCCCGCAATGATCGCGAGCTTGACCGGATCAACGGCCAGCGCGGTGAGGGCAAGAATATTGATCAGGAGGCCCGGACGGCAGTCATCAAAACGACAAACGGCAAAACACAGACGCTTGATCTTAGTAACACCCGCAATTCTCGTATTCGTCATGCCTATGTCGAAACCGCTTTTGCGGCGCAGGGACGAACCCCCAATCATGTCATGGTCCATGTGGACAGCAAAGCCAGCAATCTAATCGACCAGAAATCCTTCTACGTCGCCATATCCGGCGCTAAACAGTCGGTCGCGATCTACACCAATGACAAGGCGAAGCTGGTTTTTACATTTGCGAAAGAGCGGGAGAACGTCAGACCGCGATTGCGGACAAGAGCATGGACACCGCCAAGGCCACCAAGTCGGCAGGGGCTAGTCTACGATAGGATTAGGGCAATCCGATAGCACTCATTGCGTGTCAGTCTCCAGGTGCCTTTGCTCGAATATGCCGCTTCAGATGACCGGCTCTGCCAGCGGTTCAACCGTCTGCCCGCTCCGTTGGCATGACACTCTCGTGTGGACGGTTTCATCTGCGTTTCACTCTGATTGATCCGCCGTCATGGCCACCGACCAATTTCTTTGCGTCTTCAATGAAAGGCGAAGGAAAACAAAAATGACACGCAAGAAAAGACAGCACCTAGATATTTATCAATCCATCACCAACCAGATCATCGCTGCCATCGAAGTTGGCACCGGCGAGGTTAAAATGCCCTGGCATCGCAGGGTTTTAACTAGACCCGCCCGATCAATATCTCCAGCAGCAAGCCTTATCAGGGAATCAATATTCTCTCACTTTGGGCCGCAGCAATGAGCGGTGAATATAATCACGGACTTTGGGGAACCTATCGTCAGTGGCAGGAAGCTGGAGCGCAGGTCCGCAAGGATGAAAAATCATCGTTTATCGTCTTCTACAAGCAGTTTGAAAATGACGAGACAGAGAATAGCGAAAATCAATCAGAGCGGCGATTGTTCATTGCAAGAGCATCGCGTGTATTTAATGTCGCGCAGGTTGATGGATATGCATTGCACGATCATGCCTATGCCATCGAAGAACTGACCGCCGAACTGGGGGCGCGTTCTTATGTGCCGATCTCGGGATCAGTGCGTTACCGCGAGAGGATCATGCCTGTTATATCAACAACTGGCTGTCTGCGATGAAAGCCGATGCTAAGATTATTTTTGCGACAGCCAGTGCGACGAGCAAGACTGTGGAGTATCTTGCAACAAATACCAAATAATCGGGAACTATCTTCAGAGGTGGTATTTGAACTATCGACGAATGGATAATATTAGCATAGATACCATTCCCTAAGTGTGGCGAATTAGGGGTGTATTGAGTGCCGGGGACATTTTACGAACAGCCTATCCTGAATTCGCCATACGATATCCCGCGATTTCATCATCCTCTAGATGATCATGGTCAACCATTGGACCAACCAGCGATTGAAGGGCGGCGAACCTCAAAATTCGTTGTTCCGGTCCCGAAGTCCCGCAAATCTGCGGCGACAGCACAAGCATCGCTTGATTTGGAAACATATACCGAAAACGGCCTGATTAACGAGATACGCAATTATGTGGATGCATGGCGGGCAATTCCAAATCCCACGGATTGGGGAGTTACTCCAGCATCCCAAAGGCTTTTGGATTATTGGCGTAACCATCAATTTTCGGCAATCCGCCCTTTTTTCTGTCAGGTTGAAGCAGTTGAGACAATTATCTGGCTTACAGAGGTTGCACCCAGAAGAACGGCAACAAAAGGTCTTTTGGACCAACTGAAAAAGGCAAACGAGGAAGCCAACCCTAATCTATTCCGGCTCGCCATGAAAATGGCGACCGGCAGCGGCAAGACGACTGTCATGGCGATGTTGATTGCCTGGCAGACGGTAAACGCGGTCCGTAAGCAAGGTTCAAAAATGTTTAGTCGCGCATTTTTGCTTGTAGCACCGGGCATAACGATCCGAGATCGACTTCGCGTACTTTTGCCCAATGACCCGGAAAATTACTACGAAACGCGCGACCTGATTCCACCAGAGTTGATAGGTGAAGTGCGAAAGGCTGAAATCGTTATCACCAACTATCACGCTTTCAAGCATCGCGAGACCTTGCAGGCTCCCAAAGTAGCCAAGGGATTGCTTCAAGGTAACGATCCCCAACCAATCCGCACAACTGAGAGTGAAGGCGAGATGCTCGACCGTGCTTGCGGTGACTTGCTTAGCTTTCGAAATGTCAATGTTCTCAATGATGAGGCGCATCATTGCTATCGACACAAGGTGGACAGTGAAGCCAAAAAGCTGACGGGCGAAGACAAGAAGGAAGCGGCAGAGAATGAAGAAGCCGCACGGCTTTGGATCAATGGTCTCGAAGCGCTGAAACGCAAAGTTGGCGTGCGCGCGGTCTATGACCTTTCAGCCACACCATTTTTCCTTAGCGGGTCAGGATATCAGGAAGGTACTCTATTCCCATGGGTAGTCTCAGACTTCAGTCTCGTTGATGCAATTGAAAGTGGCATCGTTAAGCTGCCACGTGTTCCAGTAGCCGATAACTTGCCGCAGGCCGACAGTCTTATTTATCGGAACCTTTGGAAACATATTGGTGGAAATCTCCCGAAGAGCGCTTCGGACGTAGGTAAGCTAAACCCGTTCGAACTCACTAACGTAGCCCCAGAACTAGTGACAGCACTCTATGCTCTATATAGTCACTATGAAAAAACATACGATCTTTGGGAGCGCGAAGGCATTGATGTTCCCCCGGTTTTTATCGTCGTTTGCCAGAATACTGCAATCTCCAGACTGATTTTTGAATGGATTTCCGGTTTTGAGCGAGAAGGCGAAGAGGATAGCGGAGAGCGTTTGGCATCCCACCACGGGAATCTTGAATTGTTCCGCAATTATGACGATCATGGCGGACGTATAGCACGGCCCCGTACTCTATTAATCGACTCTCGCCAGATTGAGGCTGGCGATGCGCTCGAAAAAAATTTCCGCGCAATGGTTGGACCGGAAATTGAACAGTATAAGCGGGAATTAGCGCAGCGCGATGGTGCAGGCGATGTCGGTGAAATCAGCGACTCTGAATTGCTGCGCGAGGTGATGAATACGGTTGGTCGCAAAGGCCGGCTGGGCGAACAGATACGATGCGTCGTGTCGGTCTCTATGCTGACTGAGGGTTGGGACACCAACACTGTAACGCACGTATTGGGCGTTCGCGCATTTGGAACCCAGCTTTTGTGCGAACAGGTCGTTGGTCGCGGTTTGCGCAGGCAGTCTTACGAAATTAATGAAGATGGTCTGTTTGACGTCGAATATGCCGACATCATGGGCATTCCGTTTGATTTTACAGGTAAGCCGCAGACCGCGAAGCCGATCAAACCCAAACCCGTCACGCGTGTTCATGCCATGCGAGAGCGTGGCGATCTCGAAATCAATTTTCCCCGTGTTAGCGGTTACCGTAAGGAACTGCCCAGTGAAAAACTGACCCCAGTGTTCACGGAAGACAGCCGGATGGTGATCACACCGGAGAATATTGGCCCGACCAAGGTGGAGCTTGAAGGGATTGTTGGTGAAGGCGTAACGATAACGCCTTCTGTGCTTGAGGGGCTCCGGCCCTCGGAAATCAGCTTCAATCTGGCGAAACATCTTCTCTACACCCGGTTTCGTGATGAAGATGGAATCCCGAAACAACATTTATTCCCGCAGATACAGCGTATCACCCGCCGGTGGATCGACCAAGGTTATTTGGTCACTAAGGGCGTCCCTATTGGTGCAATCTTCTACATTCAGCAGCTAGCAAGGGCTGCGGGAAAGATCGATGCTGCCTGTAACCGAGGAGCTGGGGATGATGTCAGCGTAAAAGCCGTTCTCGATAGCTATAATCCGAAAGGCTCCACCCGCCACGTCAACTTCATCACGTCGAAGAAATGCCAAGCAACAGCGGCCCGCCCCCCAAAAAGCCACATTAGCCATGTTGTGTTGGATAGCAGCTGGGAGGGTGAGTTGGCCAACGTTTTGGAAAGTCACCCAGCTGTCATCGCTTATGCAAAAAACCAAGCCATGGGGTTTGAAGTCCCTTATCTGATAGGCGGGATTAGCCGCAAATACATCCCTGATTTCCTAGTGCGGCTGGATGTGGGGCAGGATGACCCGATTAATCTGGTGCTGGAGGTCAAAGGCTATCGCGGCGAAGATGCCGTGGCGAAAAAAGAAACAATGGAAACGCTTTGGGTTCCCGGCGTCAATCAGCTTGGCGGATTTGGCCGCTGGCATTTCGCAGAATTTTGCGATTGGGCGGTGATGGACGAGGATTTTGGGAAATTAGTCGAGAATTTGAAACTCGGTAGAGGAAACTAAAGTGCCAAAAGCAGAATTAGGAAATTTAGACATTGTGGAGTTGACTGACGCCTGGGACAACGAACCTAGAGACTTTACTCCTTGGCTTCAGACAAACATCGATCGAATTTCGAAGGCCATCGGTATTCGTCTAATCAATCCAGAAATTGAAGTTAAAACCGATCCAAACGGCAACGACCGGTTTAGCGCTGACATTGTAGCTGTAACCCCTGACGACGATATTGTGTTAATTGAAAATCAATTCAGTTCATCTGATCACAATCACTTAGGTCAAATCATAACTTATCTCTCAGGAATTAAAGCGAAATATGTAATCTGGATTGCTCCTAGCTTCAGAGATTCACATCGTTCTGCAATTAAATGGCTTAACGCCAACACTTCTGAGGAGTTTAAATTTTTTGCGATTGAACTCAGCGTGGTGAAAATCGGTAATTCACCAATGGCACCGCTTTTTGAAGTAATCGAGCGTCCAAATGATTGGGAAAAGAAGCTTTCCGGTAAACAACATGAAATTGCGGATGGGCAAAGGACGGAACGGCAGCAATTTTGGGATATGTACAACGACCATTATCCCCATGCTGCGGATGATTTGGGAGGCGGCGGTCACGGAGCGACGCGCTGGAGAGAGGTCGAAGGAACTGATCTATTCGTCGCCCGCTGGTTTTGGGTCGAAGGTGCCGGATTATTTGTCAGGGGCGGACGCACATTCGGTTCAGAACCATTTTATTCTCTTTCTGATCAGCAGCAGGAACAGCTTGCGGACTCTGTTGATGCACACAACGATTTCGAGGAAAGACCACTTTATAAAGAGTGGGAGAAAATAATCAGCGGTCCAAATGACTGGCCAGAAGCCATCGATTGGCTGGAACAACAAACAGAGGTCTACTGCCGTAAGATTACCAAAATTTGGAAAGTAAAGAAATAATGGCCCGCAAACCCAAATCTCCGAAACAGGTTGGCACGCTTACCCATGGTGATGCAGCGCGGAAGAATATTCCTACGGCGGAGATGGAGAGCTTTTTTCGTCGTGAGGAGGATATTGCGCCTCGTGAGCCAGCGCGTTATCCGCGCGCACGGCCTTTGGTAGAGGGCGAGACCCGCGAACGTGATATGGATAAAGACCCGCAATTGATCTGGAAGGGCCAGCGCATTCGCATCACGCCCGCGCAGATGGAGCAACTGGCCGAGATGGGCGAGCTGGAGCTGGGCGACGCGCAATTGGTTTGGCGCGGCAAAGATACACAAGATTGGTCCGATTTAATCGTCAATGTGCCGCCGCTTTATATTCAAGAGAAAATTCACCCGAAAGCGATTATCGACGATTTGAAACGCCGAGCGGAAAAAACTGCGGAGGCACAGAGCGACGCGCCCGATCTGTTCGGCGATTTCAACGGTCTGGATGACCCCGAGGCAAAAACCGAATTTTACGAACATGACCAGCATTGGTCAAACCGGATGATATTGGGCGATAGCATGCAGGTGATGGCAAGCCTGGCCGAGCGCGAGGCGCTGCGCGGCAAGGTGCAGTGCATTTATTTCGACCCGCCTTATGGAATTAAATTCGGCTCCAACTGGCAGGTGTCAACGATGAGCCGCGATGTGAAGGACGGCAAACAGGCCGACATTGCCCGCGAACCCGAACAGGTAAAGGCGTTCCGTGACACATGGAAAGACGGCATCCACAGCTATCTGACCTATCTGCGTGACCGTCTGGTCGTGATGCGGGATTTGCTGACCGATAGCGGCAGTATCTTTGTGCAGATCTCAGACGAGAATGTGCATCGGGTTCGCGGACTGTTGGATGAGGTCTTTGGTGAGGGTAATTTTGTATCACAAATTCATTATGCAACGACCAGTGGGTTTGCCTCGAATGCATTGAGCCGAGAAGGAGACTATATATTATGGTACGCAAAAAATCTGTCTTCTTTAAAATATCGGCCTGTTTTCAAAGAAAAAAATTTGCAGAACTTGAAAAGTTCAGACTATCGGTATGTTCAAGATAAAGAATTTAACCGGTACAGCATGTCAGGAGTAAGTCGAGAACTAGAAAAAACAGACTCCATTTTTAGATTTGATAATATCGTTGGGCAAGGCGCGTCCAGCGCTCCGCAACCACTCGAAATTGAAGGGCGGACATTTAATCCACCACGCTCTGCACATTGGAAAGCGCAGTTTCCCGATGGCATGCAAAGACTTTACAAAGCAAATCGCCTTCACCCACGGACAAGTAGCTTAGCATATATTCGCTTTCTCAAAGACTCTGGTACAATATCCTATTCCAATGTGTGGACAGACACCTCTGTTGCTGGTTCAACCGACGGCAAATTTTACGTTGTTCAAACCAATGAGAAGGTTATCCAACGCTGCATTCTAATGGCTACCGATCCTGGCGATCTAGTTCTTGATCCAACCTGCGGTTCCGGCACTACCGCGACCGTCGCTGAGCAATGGGGTCGCCGCTGGATTACCATTGATACCAGTCGCGTTGCGCTGGCGCTCGCGCGGACGCGGTTGATGGCGGCGCGCTATCCTTGGTATCTGCTCGCCGATAGCGAAGAAGGCAAGGCGAAGGAGGCTGATTTGACGCTGCGCCCTCCATCCGATGCGCCCGTGCATCATGATATTCGGCAAGGCTTTGTCTATGAACGCGTACCGCATATCACGCTGAAAAGCATCGCCAACAATGCCCGCATCGATGACATTTGGGAGAAATGGCAGGCGGAACTGGAGCCGCTGCGCGAAGAACTTAATGCCTTGCGCGGACGCGATGGCAGCGACCCCGACCATGCGCCCTTTGAAGAATGGACCATGCCGCGCGAGCCCGGTGCCCCATGGCCAGAGGCGGCGTTAAAACCCTTTACCGCCGCGCAAAAAGACAGCAAACGCGCCACCCGCGAAAAGCATCTGGCAAAACTCAATGAAACTCTGGGCCGCGACTATACGCTCGAAACGCTACCGCAAGCGCCGGTCGATCCATGGGATGATGACAAATCCATCGCGCTCCACGCCAAATGGTGGGAGGCACGCATAGCGCGACAAAAGGAGATTGACGAGGTCATCGCAAAGACCGCCGACACCGAATATCTATATGACAAGCCCTATGAGGATAACGCCCGTGTGCGTGTCGCCGGGCCGTTCACTGTCGAAAGCCTATCGCCGCACCGCGTAATGCCCGCCAGCGAGGATGACAGCCTGATCGAGGAACTGGACGCCGCCGAGGGCAAGCGAAAACGCATGGATGATGATACACAGGCCAGCAATGACTTTGCCGCCATCGTCATCGAATATCTGAAAAGCGAAGGCGTGAAACAGGCGGACAAGGAAGACCGTATAGAATTTGAGAGCGTCACCCCATGGCCCGGACAATGGATCGGCGCAGAGGCGCGCTTCATGGAGGGCGAAACAGAGCGCCGAGCAGGCGTGTTTATCGGGCCAGAATTTGGCACCACGGGACGCAGCAACCTGGTCGCCGCAGCGCGCGAGGCCGTTGATGCACGGTTTGATCTGGTGATAGCCTGTGCCTTTAACTTTGACGCACATAGTTCCGAACTGGACGGGTTGGGTTCGCTCAAAATCCTGAAAGCGCGGATCAACCCCGATATGCACATGTCGGATGAGCTAAAGAATACCGGTAGCGGCAATATGTTCGTTGTGTTCGGTGAACCCGATGTGGAGATATTGGATGACGGTGGAGAAGAAATCCGCGTCAAAGTAAATGGCGTCGACGTGTTCGACCCCAATACAGGCGACATCCGTAGCAACGACACTAAAGGCATCGCCGCATGGTTTGTGGACACGGACTATAATGAAGAAAGCTTCTTCGTCAGGCACGCCTATTTCCTTGGCGCGAATGATCCTTACAGCTCGCTAAAGACCGCCCTGAAGGCTGAGATTGACGAAGAGGCATGGAGCACGCTGTATAGCGATACATCACGCCCATTCGAACGGCCGGCAAGCGGACGGATTGCTGTGAAGGTTATTAATCACTTTGGTGACGAAGTGATGAAGGTGTTTGGGGTTTAGTTATGTTCAATCTACTGATCAGTGGCGACGATGAAGCTTGGAATGGTGAGCCACATCCATATGACCGAAGCCGTATTTTTGAATATACAGAAGACGCAATTGCCGCCAGATTTAATGAACTTAATGAGCAGCAAGTAGAAAATTTACTTAGTTTACCAACGGTTTTTGCATTTGAAAAATCAATCGAAAAAGACGCTCGTATCGGAAGAATTCGGACTCTAAAATTTCAACATAGATCGGTAATGGTAGAGTACGAGTTTGACGAAAACGCTCCAGTGATACCTCATGCACTGCTGTTAGAACAGTCGGAAAAATTGGACATAATTGGTTGGGAATTAAATCGCACCCATTGGGCTGTAAAAGATGTTGATTTAGTGGAGGTCTTAACGGCGGCTGGATTGGACTTGACGGCTGATGACAATGATATTGAAGCTGACCAATTATTTGCAAATTTGCCGATAGCAGCGGGAATTCCAGTGCTACCAAACGTCTTCCGCTTGCCAACAGAACCAATTGATCAAAGTCTAGTTGCAGTCATGGGCCCGTTTGGTCCGGGTTTTGACGCAATGTTTGAGGCTGTTAATCAAGCAGCTGGCGCAGCAGGTTTGGTCAGTCAAAATGTACGGCAGATTTGGGATGCCGAAGAAATCATCCAAGACATCTTTTCTCTCATATTCCGTTCGACCATGGTGGTTTGCGATTTCTCACAACAAAATCCCAACGTTTTTTATGAAGCTGGAATCGCGCATACACTAGGTAAAACACTAATCCCAATCGCACAATCAATTGATGATCTGCCGTTTGACCTTCGTCACCATCGAGCCCAGATTTATGAAAATGATGAGCACGGTCTGGAACGGTTGACTCAGACGCTAACTGCGCGAATGCTCAGAATTACAGAGCTGGCGTTATGAAGACTACCGGATTTCCTAAGCCTATTAATGACGCGCAGAAAGCTTTCAAAGAGATGTGCGAGCTTGGTGGAGGGGTAAAGGGCGGACCGCCAAGGAAGAAAGTACAAGAACTTTTGAGAGAGTCGGGGGAAAGCCTCAATAAGTACGGTTTCGAAGAAATCGGTGAACATCTAAATTTGTTACCAAACCACAACCCTTGGCATGTTTGTTTTGCTGTTGGTCTAAGCTGGGGGCACCTAGCCAAGCTTGACGTGACATTCACGGAAGCAGCGGCCAGTCTGATGGAGAACTGGAACGCCACTGATTTGAAGACGGCATGTTCGTTCCACATGGAAAGAGGCGCAGAACCGATTCATGACTCGTTGTCGGGCGGCGTCCAATTGTTTAACAAGGTGAAACTACCGGATCATTTACCTGATAACTTAGAATCTATCGGTCGAGCTCAAGAACGCTGGCTTGCTCCAATTCTATCCCCGGACAGGCCCAAATATATTGGCAGTTGGAATGCCACCGCAATGTTTATGGTCGCATTATTTGCACAGCCAAAACTTGCTTCGACTATGATTGGTAGAGAAGTAATGCTGCCGCCTGGAGGGCCAATCTTCAACGCCTTGAAATTGTTGCACAAAGCGTACATTCTCAGCGACCCACCTGCAGGAAGCGAATTAGATGATCAAGCATTTGAGCCGGGAGCGATTTACGAGAATAATGCGACGATGGAGGGGCTGCTGAAAGGCTTATCCGATTGGAGCATGATTGACCTCCACAGTGGTCTGTACATGCTCGGAACACGGTACCCATTCTCAAACCAGTGGTTGGTATAGAATGAAATTCCACCTCGCCGATACTTTTACCGCAGCGCTCGGTAAGCTTCAAAACAAGGAGCAGAAAGCGGTGAAATCGGCTGTGTTTGATATGCAAATGAGTCCCGAAGGGCATGGTTTGCAGATGCATCGGATCGACAAATCTAAGGATGATGCTTTCTGGTCGGCGCGGGTCAGCCGCGATATACGCCTAATCATTCATAAACGCGGCGGCAGCTTGCTGGTGGCTTATGTCGATCATCATGACAAGGCCTATGCTTGGGCGGAGCGCCGCCGGATTGAAGCGCATCCTAGAACCGGGGCAATCCAGATTGTCGAGGTTCGCGAACGGGTCGAGGAAATCGCACCGCCCGAACAATTTGATTTCGTCATGCCGGAGCCAGCTCCCGCTCCTGAACCGTTAGCGCCTAAGCCGGTGCGTCATTTCACCGCTCTGCATGATATTGCGTTGCTTTCCATTGGTGTACCTGAAGACTGGACGGCAGATGTCCGAGCCGCAACAGAGGATGGCTTTTTTGATCTGGCTGAGCATTTGCCCGCAGAAGCTACCGAAGCGTTACTCGAATATGCCGCCACAGGGAAATTGCCTGAACCGGCCATCCTTGCAACTTCTGATCCTTATAGCCATCCCGACGCATTGCGCCGGATTCGAGCGATTGCGGATTCCGAAGAGCTGGAGCAAGCGCTAGCTTTCCCTTGGGAAAAATGGGGCGTATTTCTGCATCCCTCCCAGCGGGATATTGTAAATCGTGACTTCACAGGACCAGCGCGAGTTGCCGGGTCAGCTGGCACCGGAAAAACGGTCGTAGCATTGCATCGTGCGGTTCGGCTCGCCCGTGAGGATTCTGAGGCGCGAATATTGCTGACTAGCTTTTCTGATCCTCTGGCGGAGGCGCTCAAAAAGAAAGTCAACGTTCTTGCACCCGAAACGGGTTCAGTGGTGCCGCGCATCACTGCCGCATCGTTTCAGGGTATTGCGGAACAATTGCATCAATTGGAATATGGCGTCCGGCCTAGGATTGCGACCGAAAAGGTTTTGCGTGAACGCATTGGCTCTGCGGTTAAAAGGCTAGAAATCAAAGGCTTCTCGGATCGCTTTTTGTTGTCCGAATGGCTGAACGTCGTTGATGCGTGGAGCGTCCAAGATTCAGAAAGCTATATGACCATTGCAAGGATGGGTCGAAAGAGCCGCTTAGGCCCCAAGCAACGAGAACGATTATGGCCAATATTCGAATCTATTCGCGATGACCTTGCTACCGAACACTATACAACATGGGCAAACGTATTCTCCCGGTTAGCGGAGAAAATATCTGCCAAATCCCGCAAACCTTTTGATCATATCGTGATTGACGAAGCACAAGATTTAGGGCCGGCGGAGCTGCGCTTTTTCGCCGCAATAGCACCGGACAAGGAAAATGCACTGTTTCTCGCTGGCGATCTTGGACAGCGAATATTTCAGCACCCATATAGTTGGATGAGTTTGGGTGTTGATGTGCGAGGCCGTTCTTACACGCTGAAAATCTGCTACCGAACTTCGCAGCAGATCAGGAAATCTGCCGACCGATTGTTGCCAAGCATCATACGTGATGTGGACGGTATTGAAAATGAAAGATCGGGTACCCAATCCGTATTTGAGGGACCAGAGCCCGATATCCGGACCTTCGCCACGGAATCCGAGGAAGCTGTCGCAATCCAAAATTTCGTTGAAGAAGCCATTGCTAACGGCGTAAATCCTGACGAGATTGGTTTGTTTGTGCGGACACCGTCACTGGTTGGCAGGGCCAAGAATGCAGTTGTCGGTGTCGACGAAGGCGAGAAAATAAGTGTCATCAATATGCATCTAGCCAAAGGACTGGAATTTCGAGCCGTTGCCGTCATGGCCTGTGACGAGGGCGTACTTCCTCTGGATGACCGTATAGCCGATGCCGCCGACGAAGCCGAATTAGATGACATATATGAAACAGAGCGCCGATTGCTTTATGTCGCCTGCACTCGCGCGCGTGATCAACTTTTGGTAACAGGAGTTGATCCAGCGTCTGAATATATTGCGGATTTGCGATCTGAATGAGTTGAGTCACTAGCTCAACCTTTCCAGTCAATCGCCTCGTTTTCAAGCACACTTCACTGACCAAACGCGAACCGCCGTCAATGCCCGGCCCGCGCCGGTTCTCTGCGTTAACCCGTGTTGGGCTGACGCCCATCCTTTTCCCTCCGGTCTTTTGGTTCGGTGCAACGAGCCAATCAGACAAGAAAGGAAATTCTCATGGCAAATGCATCTACATCAACAAACGGCGAACCCAAGGTTCCAGACTTCCATGCCTGGCATGTCAGCAACAAAGGCGAAAAAGGCTTTTGGACCAAAGTTGAAACCGCATGGCCGCATCGTGACGGCAAGGGAATTTCGATCCAGTTGGACATTCTTCCCATCAATGGTCGCATTGTTCTTCGCAAGCCTATGGAACCAACCGAACAGGGAGCGGGCACGTGAGCGCCCGCCACATCCTGCTCTGGCAGGACATTCGCATCATGATCGTTCACAGCCGAAATATTTTACCGGCACAGATCATCTCTAAATTACCAGCGAAGGATCAGCCCCGCTTCCCATAACCGAAACCGGCTATCGCTTGCATTTTAGGCCTTCCAGCACATTAGAAAACCACAGTGACGCATTGGCTTTCGTTGCAAAATGGCTGGACGAAACCAGCCAGTCGAAACAATGGCAGAAGCATCTCGCTGAATCTTGGCAGATGGGGCTGTGCTGACTTTTGCCACATCATTATAATTTCTGACCGAAACGCGACGTTCACTGTGTTTTCGCTCATTGGACGAGCGGATGCATATTATGACGGGAAGATATAACCGTCACCGCCCATCTTTGCCTTGTAATACTCAATATATTCAAAGACTTGGCGCGACAGTGGCACCACATAGGCGCGCCGGGATGGTCCACACTTTCTTGTCCCAATTGATTTCTTTCCATTCGCCGCACCGTGGTTCGCCGGGACGGACGAACATATGGGGCGCAACCCGCAACGCTGCTTTGGGGATTGGACTGTATTCGAAATTTTCAATGGCGCAGCAGTTCACCTAGTTTTTCAGGCTCCAATATCACTGCATAGTGCCGCGCTTTTGGCCACACCAATGCACCTTGCAAAATCGCAGTTGGATGGCTTTGACAACGTCCAGTGGCAGCGCCATAGCGAAAACTCTGCTGGCGAAGGATTTGCACTTTCTCGCAGATTCCAGATTGCCACGCGCTTCCATCTTCTTGAGTGGGGTCAGCATCATTTGCGGATCAACATCGGCAATCGGCATGTCGCCGATGGCAGGTTTCAGAAGATCGAGAAATCAGCGTGTTTTTCGCAAAGTCGCCTCATTGCGACCTGCGCGCACCATATCATCTTCGATATATTCGAGTGCTGCCGATTCAAAAGTATGCCCCGACCCTTGTTTTTCCAACGACTTTTCACGCATCCGCTCCGCCATCGGATCAGTGCCTTCCAGTATTTGAAGGCGCGCTGTTTCACACAGCCGACGTGCATTGGCCAAGCCAACATCCGGAAAAGGCCCCAAAGACAACTTTTTCTCTTTTCCCCGGAAACGATACTTCAAATACCAAAGCCTTGATCCATTTTGTTTTATTAAAAGGTACAAACCCCGCCTATCGGGCTTTTTATAAGGTTTCGCCTTCGGCTTAAACGACCAGGTTTCTGCGATATTGAGTGACATTTGGGGGCATCACTTTTCACAAAAATTGGGAAAAAGCGATAGAGCCCCCAATGAGGCCCCCAATTCGAACGAAATAAGGCGAAACATAGCTAAACTCCAATGAACGTCATTAGAGAGAATATGGCAGAAAACTGCGGTTTATGCAACGACTTGGGATATTCTCAAAAAAACAAATGGTGCCCAGAAGAGGACTCGAACCTCCACACCCTTGCGAGTACCAGCACCTGAAGCTGGCGCGTCTACCAATTCCGCCATCTGGGCACGGGGTAGTTGCGGTCCTCTAGTCTAGAGCGGTTGAGCTTGTCAACCAGCACGGGACATTCATTTTAGACTTCTTGAATAAACCATTATTCACGATATTCTTGGATTACAAGAAATGAACCCTATCAGCATCTTATCTGGCTCTTTGGTGAGTAATGCCAGTCTGGTCGGTTCCGTCTGACCTTATGCCAAATACGGTCTATAAAGATGTTGGAACACAAAACAGACCATATAGAAGCTGCTCACTCTCAGGATTCTGCTCTGTGTTTCATAGGCAACCGAACGCATTGTACCGATCTCACATACATAACCTAAGAAAAGTCGTACGCGGGACCGTGGTGAAAAACAGCGATAGATCAACCCAATACCGCACCGCCACCAGACATAAGCAAGACGACATGTTCGATTGTTGAGCAAAAGATGCAAATAGAGAGAGTGTTACAGAACAAGCATTGTCCACCCCCAAATAAAGGCAGTAAAAACAATGGCTTATAATAGAAATGGTGACCCCTACGGGAGAAGTTGCTCTCTTCAAAATTGCTCCAAGAATCCCAGAAATCCGTTTGTCGTTACCAAACTATGTACCGATGTGTGTACTGGTTTTATGTACCTCAAACTAGCTCCATTGCGAAGTCTTGATTGAGTTTTATTCCATAGGATGATCTGAAAAGTTGAAGGAGAGACAGGGAGTTGCCGTCTTTCCTCCTGCCGTTGCTCAGCCCCTTGGGTTTCCAAGGGGCCATAAAATTTAAATTAGCAGGTGTGGCACACTTTGCGGAAAAGTGAATATCATGATAATTGGTCGTAGCTTGTTTACCACAAATCGGTCCTCATTCTGGCCAACACCATATTAGCCAAATCGTCTGGACTTTCTGCTGAGTCAAATACTGCATCCCATAGTTCAGAAGTCTGATTGAATTTGATACCGTCGAGGACAGCACCGATTGGCGCGTTCGGGTTTTCAGCATGGCGGTTAGCAATCCGATTTTAACGTAACTGCTCATCGCAATGCAACAATATGAAAAAGGGTCTATGTCCTGAAACGGATAGCTCTTGTTTGAATTCGCCGAGCCTTTGTTCGCTAAATAGACAGTCGGCAATTACAGCACATTTTTTTGCTGCGGCGTTGACCCCTGATATGATCTGATTTTGGGCTTCTCGAAATGTCTCAGTCTTGATTTCACCTTTGGCATCAATCAACTTCTTCAATTGATCATCATAGTCCAAGGAGAAAAAGAAACTTCCGAGGCGTTGGTTAAGTTGATCGCGCAACGTGGTCTTGCCGGTTCCTGGTTCACCGACGACAAGGATGACGCTTCCTATCGGTGTTTGACCTAGATGACATTCCTTATGTTTCTTGCCACTTAGGCACCAACAAGGCTCGTTTCGCCCAATTTTCGGCAGCTTCATCTAGTCTTCGGCCCGAGAGATTGATGTGACGGCATCACCGAGCAATTCTGGGAGTACGGGTATTCGAGCATTGAAGTTAGTTTCACAAGAGTCTCTGTATCCTTTGTTTGAATCAACGCCAAATTGAAAAGTGGTTGCTAGCCGGTGAGAATAAAGCACTCTAGCGCTGCATTCGTTTGCTTGGTTAAATTTTTGTACTTTTTGCTCGATTTCGGCAATCTGTTCATTGTTAACCCGGCGGCCAACTATCACAGCCTGCAGCGCACTCGGTGAAAAGCGAACTGCCGGATCATCAAGCTCGCCGAAAAAGCGAACTTCTTGCTCATAAGACCATTCGGATGACTTAGTAAGAATTACGTCTTTTGCTTCTGCTTTCAACATCGCCCGTGTTGTCTGTTCTTGATAGACTGTTATCTCAGGAACATGCGATGAGTAAATCACGCTGCCAAATTCAATTTTTTCATCCTCGAATATTCGAACATCGTTTTTGTTTTGAAAACAGTAGCAAATGCCACGATGTTGATCAGCATAGTGAGACCACATTAGGGCACTAAGTGGAGACCTAGAAAAGCAAGACACTCTGACACCGTTTAGATATTCAGCAATCTGACCCTCGACTTTGGATAGAGCATTGGTTTTGGGTTCGAGAAGGATTTTTTCCGATTCGATTGAATCGAAGTAGTGCGTAATCCTATACTCATACTCATGAATATCATTGAAGTCTTTCAAGGCGCTAAATCCAATGGTGCAGTCTTCAAGAGTTCGACGAAGGTGCTCCAAAGGGCCATACTTGTAGAGGCAACCGCCTAGTAGTTGCATTACTTCAGCCTCGCGAGCTGGTTGCATTTTCTTCATCCATTTTTCTAACTACTGAATTTTCGGGAAAACGAGTTAGGTGGCAGCACTGAACGTCGAATGAGGCTCCTCTTCCAAAGCACAAAGAAGGTCGGCGTAAGCATCGTCAAACTGGCCATTCAACTTTCTGAAAATCACTCAAATATTTTTCTGCAAAATTGGGCTCAATCATCTTCGCATAGTCTAGCAACCCTTTCAGGTGACACTTTAGTCCCCAAATTGAATCAAAGCCTCTTTGAATAGCGTGATCACTTGGACCAAATTTACCTAGATAATACAGATGTTGGCGGATGTTATCCTTAAAATGTTTTTGCAGGCGTGGTTCTTCACCATCTACATTCAGCCCTAAAACAATTTTCCGGCTTCCGGGCGGGATGATTTTGGTCTTGCGGTATTGCGGGCGAAATCCTTGAGCCGACAAGATTTTGTAATTTTCATAGATGAAGGCTCGGGCTTGGCATCGCCGAAAAGTGTCTTCTCCCGTAGAAAAAATCATGTCGTCACTGTACCGAGTATAGGTCAGTCCGAAGTCATTAGCCAGTTGGGCGATCTGTTGATCGCATTTATGCATCACGATATTGGACAATAGCGGACTGGTAGGAGCTCCTTGAGGTGTATAGCCTAAAAGAGCTTGATTATAGGCCCAAATTGTCTCGTTTTCTTTCCGTACACGCCAATGATGATGAAAACGCCTCGGACTGAAGTCCGGCGCGGCAATGGTGCATAGCCGAGCCAGTTCAAAGGCGACGAGTGGCTGATATCCAACTTTCTTGAATACCCTACATACTTGTATTTCCGAGATGGAATCAAAGAAATCAGAAATATCTATCTTGATCAACCATTGAGCAGCACAATGTCTGGCAGCACATTTCTTTGTTGAGCACCTTTTCTTGAAGGCATGGCTAGCCGGATGTACCGGGATTTTTCTCAATATATGTTGATTAATCCATTTTTGCGTCCGCATTAGATTTGGTTCTGGGACTTTGATAAAACGGCGACCGCCAGACCGCTTTCTTATGGAAAATCGTTTGTAACCGAGGCCTTCTGTTCTTCCAACATATCCACGTAGTTTAGTATACGGAACGCCAACTCTCTCCGACAAATGCTTGAGCGACAGAATTGATGGAAGTTCAAGACTAGAATACAAAACTAGCTCGCTTTGCTCGACTGCATCCGCCAATAGTTTGTCGGGCCGTCCGAGTGCCTGACCATCCTTCTTATAGCGTTGAGGGGACCACATCATGATTACTCCGATGCGTCGCCGCAGGCGACGGAGCGCTCTGGCGACCTTAGGCGTACGTGGGCAGAAGGCAGAGTGCTCCGTCTCCAGCCATGCGTAGGCTTTTCCATAGGGATCAGGTAATCCTTACCCCAACAACCACTCATAAAGTGACTGCAGCAACGAGTTTGTTGCTTGCTAACACTAAACATGTGTGGCCCCTCTCAACTGTCGCGGATAGTAATAATCCGAACCTCTTTCCAGAGGTACTGAAACTACTTTCTGCGATTTCCGGGCGACGTTCAATTCTGCCAACCCACGAGGCGTAATTCTCCTCTGAGCAGAAATGAACCCCCAATCTATACACTTTGCGATGATCCTTTCACATTCCTGAATGTTCAAACCAGTCGCAAAACTCAATGTTGTGCGCTTCCGCTTTCCCCTAGCAATCAATCCCATTACCACAAGAATAATCTGCCCCAACTCCCCTCTACGCATCAAAGCTCCTGATCTCGCGAGTTTGGTTTGGCCAAAATTTTCCAAAATTTGAACAGGATCACCGCGCACAATTTCTTCAGGGAACACCGAAGAAACTTCTGCTGAAACAGTACGATTGGGAAATAGACCGGTCCAGCCACTTCCCTTGAAGTCTGGTTCCCAAAGAATGGCCGGCGTGTTGTTTGGGCAGCCATGCTCAAAGATCATGGTTGCCATTCCCTCTTTATAGCCAAACCACATATTCTTGCGTTTTTTGTTGGCGATACGGCCATATTTCTCACAAAGGTTGCGAGCTTGTTTTTTTTGGGTTTCTGCCCAAAACAAGTCTTCGAATGTAGGAGCATCTCTGTATAGATGAACAGTAGGCTTGGACTTATGGCGGCTCACATAGGCTACGCCACCCTCTGTTCCAGAATATGCCGCAACATGAACCCCTTTGAGCTGCTTCCCTGATAGCCATGATACAATGGTCGGCTCGAACCAAAAACTCTGCAAAAATTCGCTGACGCGGCCTCCTGAGCCAATAAAATCGTCAACAAAAATAATTGCATCACACTTCTTGTTTCTAAGTTCTTCTTTGGTGGGATGGTTCAAATATTTTTCAGGATTAGTCTTGCACAATTGTCGTATTATGTTTGCGGCAATAGCCTCACTCCCCTGATCAGCTTTGTCCGATAGCGCGTTAACTGATTTCCCATCTGCTGACACCACTTGGGAGAAAAACGGGATAACACCGTATTTATAACCATTCTCATCCTCATAAAATTTCAGTTCGCGGATTGCATAGAAGCCGACATTACCCTCGATTGAAGCTGCAAGCGTTTCCAATTTCTGCAACAGATTGCGCCTAAACTCTGTATGAGAAACCAATGTCAGATTGTTAGCAATTGCAATCGCCAATTCTTTATCCAAAGGCTTAAATTGGGCGAGCCACCGCCTGCCTTGCTCTGTATGAATTAGCTTTCTTGCCTCTGCTCTATCTACCATTATTACCCCCCTCAAGGACTTGAATAGACCAACCTAGAGCGGCCAATGCGACTCTTTGTTCGTCAAATATATGGTCTCCATGAACTGCAAAGCACAGCAAATGTCTGGGGCGACTGAAAGCAACATAGAGCTGGCGAGCAAATTTCTTTTTAGTTACTTTAGTGATTGTAGATGTATCAAGTCCAGCAATGTGATTTAGCATTTGGTGGATATCAAATGTTTTGAACTTGGTCTCTAGTATAAGTGTGGCATCATGTGTTTCCCCCTTAACTGAGTGAATTGTTGCGACATCAATGGAACGGTCGTTTTCAGCCACAAAGAGATTTGAACTGGTATTTGCTTCCGGAGCTGGCTCAGGTGCCTCATCCGAAAAAGCCAAAAAAGCATTTACCTCGTCATTGTTTGGCAAATTGAAAATGGTTCTAAGCTTGGCGATTTGCTCCTGCCAGTTTTCTTCAGTCTCTGGCGGAGAATAAATCCAATCAGCAATTAATTGCCTAAAGGCACTCTTTTTCCCGTTATCAACCAGCCAAGACTTTAAAGAAGCTTGATTGAAATACCTAAGAGGGTCAGCTCTCTCATCCATAACATTGCCAATTCTGAGCGCGTCAAGGACCGTCTGAACTATTAGCTTATACTGGTGCTCAGAATGGGCCTTGTCAGTATCAGTCCAGTTCCTGCTCACAGCATCAATTAATTTTTCAGGTTTCGGGCTAACAGCGCGCTTCTTACGATCATATCCGCCCCAATAGGCTTGAAGATGTGCAGCATGGTTCTCGCTTTGCCCGACGGCACCGACTGCTTTCACCGTTTTCCAACTGTTATTCGGATCGCTCTCTAAAACGAGCCTTGCGAACGCCTCCAACACTTGTTGCTGCGTGTTATCATCATAGATAAAGACCGTATGATCCAATGCAGGATCGGGATTGCCTCTTGCTTGAATTTCCCCAATCTGATTCAGACTAAGCTTCGATGCCTTTTGTGCAATATCTTCTGAAAAACGATGTGAATGGGCAAGGGTTTCTAACTCAGGATTGTTATTGAATGTCTCATTTGGCTCTTCATTCCCCATACTATCGTAAATCGCCTGATCGGGGTCCCCAAACCGCTGAATCTGAGCGGTCTCACAACAAAAAAGCTTATTGATCAATTCATCCTGAAATTTCTGGGTATCCTGCATTTCGTCTATCAGCACGCATGGGAAGCGTATTTGCATCGAGCTTGATAAATCAGGTTGCTCTTTCAAAGCCTCGCAAGCAAAATAGTACATCTCGGAGAAGCAAAAAAAGCCATTGCACAACCTGCGATCCAATGCGCTTTTAAGATTATTGTATGTTGGGCTTGTGGACTCATTTTGAAAACCCGGAATTATGAAATCCCCACTCTCTCGATTGAGCTTCAAATTTGCAACGGAAGCGTGCTTGCGTTCCAAGTAATTCATAGTTCCTTGATTGATGAATTTTCTGGAAAGCGTCTCACAAACTTCATCGTCGATACGGGAAACCGGGAATCTAATCGACCGAATATGGGGAATGGCAACAAACCTATCCACAAACTCCTGGATGGTTCCAATAAAGTGTGGGTACGATAGTAACTTATAGCCACTCGGGTCACTTTCCAATCGCGTTCTGATTTCATCGCAGGCTACATTGGTATGCGTCAAAACGCATATGCCTTGATATCTCGATGTCCACTTTTTTGCCAGAATTAGTAGCTTCGCAGCAATAAGGGTTGTCTTACCACTTCCAGGACAAGCCTGAACGTCGTTCCAGCCTTTAATAAATTCCTTGCGCTCGTCACAAAAGGTTAGACGCTTCTCTTCTTCCAGCCCCTCATTATGATCATGAAGAAAGGCATTAATTTCTGCATCCGTAATGTTGAGACTATTCAGCATCTGCTTCTGCCTCTTCCATAACCTGTTGCTCTGCTTCAGGAGGTTGTGGGCCATCTATCTCAAGCGCATCCAGGCCCATGACATGCTTAAAAGCATCTTTAATATATGCAGGTAGTTTGCCTAATAGCTCATCACGATCAGCCTTTTTGGTTGGATCGTAGCGATCTTGAAGTTTAGAGGCGAGCTGATAGGCAACATCAGTTTTTGTGCCACTCTTCGTTTCAATTTCTTTGTATATCTGGATGGCTCTCTCTTCCTTATTGTCGCGGAGCACCTCTCCAGTACCAACAACTTGCCATATCAATTCATCTAACCCAGACCTGATAAGGCAATACTCGAAGGTCCATTTATTGGAAATGCATACCAATACGTTTTGGCAAGACAATTCACTCAAGTTTTTCTTTCTATTTTTAAAATTATCTCTGGACACCCAATACCCAAGGTTACCACCTCTACCATTGTCGTCAGGTTGCTTCTTTTCCTTCCAACCAATGCCACTTTGATGAGTCTTATCGGCCTTGGCGGGCCATAAATCTAAGTCTCGAAGGCAAGCGACTGGAATGTTCAATAGGTTCTCCGGCTGGCTGCCTTCTTTGTCGAATTTACGTATGAAGATTTTTGCGAAACGAGCAAAAGCTGTGTTTCCAACATTGACGATACTTATACCATAATCTTCCAACGGGTGACCGATCAGTTCAGCGATGGTAGGCAGAAGAATATTTTCAGCGTCACCCTCGACAATCAAGACGCCCTTGGCAAAGAACAGATTAGACTTTGTAACATCTAAAAACTTCTCAAGAAAAACATAGTCATCAGGGGCAAGCTCTGTCTTTCCTTTTTGCATAGGGAAGGCTCTCGCATCTTTCATGACTATAATGTTTTCAAGCGGCGCTTTTGAAGCCATATTGGGACTGTGCGTTGTGATTATTGTCTGAAGTTTAGGCTTCTCCTGCTCGGAATATTCATTGCGAATGAATCTCAGAAATTTCATTTGTAGCTGAGGATGCAAATGAGCTTCGGGCTCTTCAATAAGCAACAAAGGAAACTCACTGATTTCTTGCTCAAGCAGCAAAAGCTCAGTGGCCATAAACAGGACATTGTTGTATCCAAGACCTTGAAGGGGCTTAGTCTCATCCAGCACTAAGCTCAGTTTCTGGATGATCTCTTGGAAAGCTCTTTCCTTTTCAGAAGATGACATCTGAGCAAAGTCTTTGCTTCCTAGCATTTGAATTGCCAATTGAAAGCTATCCTGCTTAAAAATCAGATTCTTCAAATTGGCATCTATTTTGGCTTTGTCATTGGACAGACCGTCATTTTCCAATATGTCGGCATTTGCCTCTACAAACTTATCAATAAGGTCCTTAAATTCACCACCGTCCCGTTTAAATTCTTTTGATGATGACAAAATTTGGGACAAGCGTGAATTGCGACCGGCATTTAACTCAGCTTCAGCATCCCTGAGAGGCTTGAGATACGTGGCTGATAGATAATCCCGGATTTCACGCTCAATAATCGGCCCTTCGGCTGCAGCACCCGAACGAAGTTCAGTCCTGATATATTGGCTTCCTCTTTTGAATATATCTGTAATGTCAGCTTTGAGGTTCACATAAAGCGCGAACTGCTTTGCGCCTTCCCCATCATCTTCATGGGTAAGGTGCTCGACAAAAACTGAAGCCTGTTCAGGTGTAATGTTCAAAAATTTAAGCTGTATATGAAAGTGTTTTTCGTCGCCGTGAAAATCAGTTGCAGAAATACGGGTCCACTCAGATGACGTGGTATCTAAGGTTAAGCGAATTGCATCAATCAGCGCCGTTTTACCCGAGTTATTTTCACCGACGATGACATTGAGACCAGCATTTAGCTCAAGTTCTAAATTACCGAAGGCTCGGAAGTTTCCAATTTCGATTTTATCAATATACAAACACTCAACTCCATATTCTATGCAGGCACAAAATCGTCTTACATCGTTAAGCGACTCGTATATTTTTATCTGAATTTGAAACTATAGATACTTTTCCTATCAGAGAATGGAAATATTTCGTACAGAGTCAGTAAAACGTAAATCCTTTCCATCCAAATACCTAACCAAAGAACGTCGATCAGTTGTAAGGGCGAGTAGGTGTAATCTGTCTAGTCCCCGTCCCCGGCGAGAGAAATATTGCAGCTAATCAACTCGATGCCCAGTTGGTCAAGCTAACGCTACTTACAGGGGCAAATTATTGCTTAAAATGCCTTAAAAATACCGCGTTGCATGTATCTACAAATTTTGTAAATCAAATTTGCAGTTTTCCGCAGAAAACCGCCATTTTCTTTCTCAGACCTTGTGCGGCATTTTTGACCAATTTTGACACCTGATTTACGATGCAATTATGTGCATTTGAGTCAGTTAGAACAGTGATCGCTGACCACTAAGATGTTGGGAGGCATGGGGTGGCAGATTACGTTTAGAGACGCGTTTCAGGCTTTGTGATGCGAACTCTTCGGTTCCATCCCGCAATATGCTGATGGGGTCGATATCATGCCAGTGCAACAAATATACCGAAACATCCCATGTTCTATGACATTTGGCGGGATCGCCCTCAGCACACATCACTGCTATATTTTCAGAGACAGAAGCTTGAGCAATCCGCGGTATAGTTTTTGCAAGTAATGACAATTCTCGATTGTCAGATTGATCTCCCCCCAAAATTTCACCCTCCCAGCAATAGTGGATGCCCAACTTCTCAGACCATCTCTCTATCGCCTTACGGTTGAATTGTGGGTTGCGTGACCAAGGGCGAGAGCGGACATCGACCAATCGTGTGACAGCTCTTTTTTCAAGTTCCTTGGTAAATTCGAGCAGTGATCTGTTACTGTAGCCAATCGTATATATCATAATAACTCCAATGCTTTAGTTGCATTGAAGTCTAACTTTTTACCGACTCTCTGGGCAGTCTAAATCACTAGATTTTAAGGCCTGCATCAGCGAATTTTTTCTTGCATTGCGCCGATCTTTGTTGAGCTATATTGCTAGCAGTTGCAGCAAGAGACTGTCGCCATTCACTGGTATCTCCTTCGAGGATGTTTATCGCTGTTTCAAAGAACTTCTTACGGGCACTTAACGCCTCTCGGCATTCAATGATGGCAAGTGACAAATGCGCCGCTGGTTCAGATTCTAGTTGTTCAGGTAGCCCCAATTCTAGCTGCTGGGTCAGCGCGGTCGAACACGCTTTTAGACCATTGTTGGCGATAGTCTTGGCTTCGGACACTGCATTGGTATCGATCTTACTGGCCATCTCCGCCGCTGCTTGTTCACAGGGCTTCGCGATTTGGACGCTCGTTTCCCAGACGTCCCTGACCAACAACTCGTTGAACTGGTCTTGTGTCTGATCAGAACCATGTGCACCTTGTTTCGATGCATCTGGCGAGCAAGCTCCAATGATCAAAAACCCGAGGCCTGATAAACCCAGAACCGAGGTTGGTAACTTTCCTTTTTGCATCTTGAATCTCCATTTTAGATATATAATTTGCAAGTACTTGCAATCTCAATACCTAGCTCACTGTCAACCCTGAATGTAGGAAATGGAGAATAAACCAATCAGGATATAGGATATTTGATGTCGGAACTTCGCGTCCAAGTTGGTAATCTTGTCCGGCATCATCGAGAGTTTGCTGAACTTTCACAAGCCAACCTAGCTGAAGAGATCAATAAGTCGGTTCAACTTGTCGGCAGGATAGAGCGTGGCGAAACGGCCCCGAGTTTTGAAACATTAGAAGCTCTATCTTCGGCATTAGAAACGCCAGTGAGAAACTTTTTCGGGATCGGTAGTTATGAGGCCGGTACAAAAACCAAAGACGACCCCCTCGAAAAAATAATCTCTCGCACCGTCGGAATGAGTCATGCAGACTTGGTTTGGCTTGATAGTTTGATCGAAAATGCCCTAGCTCGCAAACCATCGCGCTGAGTATTACTGCAATATCACTTTTCGATATCCAATCGCTTCATGATCAATCGTACCGTTGCGGGATGCCATTTTCCGCCGTCATCCGTTTTAACGTTCGTTGAGGCCAAATAGTCGGCGATTGCTTGATAGGTGGTACAGCCCGCACTCAACGCATCTAGAATGTGTTTCTGGACTAGCTCAGCATGTTTATCGGCAGCGGCCTTGTTCTGGGCTGCCAATACCGCCCCGTTTCGTCCCAGCATAACGCCTCTGGCTTTTGCAGCGGCAAGTGCTGCCTTGGTACGTTCCGAGATCATTTCCCGTTCATGCTCGGCAAAGGCAGACAGGATGTGCAGCATCAGCTTGTTGGCGTATGGAGCATCGACAGCGATAAACTCAACACCAGCCTCCATCAAAGAGGAAACGAACGCCACATTGCGAGCCAGCCTATCTAACTTGGCGATGATCAACGTGGCTTTATGTTTTTTGCATGCAGCAAGTGCTGCGGCCAATTCTGGCCTGTTCTTCTTCGAACCAGATTCCGTCTCCACAAAAACCTGTTCAATGCTCTCCCCAATCTGCGAGGCATATCGTTCGATGCTATTTCGTTGAGCTTCTAATCCTAATCCCGATAATTGCTGTTTCCCGGTGGAAACTCTTAGATATCCGATTAGCGGCATTGCTCCTTAAAAGGTATAGGGTGGTTTACCTGCTAAATCTTGCCTGATTGACACATTGCTGTACAGTCCGAAGTGGCAATTTTCGGTAGATTCGAAAACGACAGTCTTGTCCCGATAGCGGGCGTCTCAACTGTTCCCCGTCAGCACCTATGGCACAGATTAGGGGTTGAGGTTTAAGGAGTAGTGTTTCCGCTATTTTCGGCTTGAAAGGAGCTGAAGAAAGGCACGAAAGAGATACATGCCCGAGATTATTGCGATACTTACAGAGGTCGAAGTGCACCTGTCGTAGAGAGAGAAGGTAAGAGGGATCTGCTCATCTCTGGGTGTATCGGAGCAGAGCTACTACCACTGGGTTCGTGAGTATGGCGGGTTGAAGGTGAGCCAGGCATGGTGCCCGCAAGAACTGGGAAAGGAGAACCAGCGGCTCAGAAGAGCGGCGTCTTATCTGTCACTAGGTGCGGTGGTCCTGAAGGAAGTTGTCGAGGGAAAGTACTAAGCTCTTCGCGACTGCAGTTCAGGTCGCCCAACAGAGCTACCACAACCGCCGAAACTCTAACTCAACCGGTCGTCTACTTTAGAGGGGCAGATCAGTCTCATGACTTGAACTGGGTCTTAAGCTGAGCAGCAGCTTCTACTTTCCTGGCGGCTGCTTTTGCACCCGACGCCGCCACCTAAATCTCTGGCTTTTGAATATTACATCGCCTTGTTGAGCAGATGTATCATGCCTGTTTTCTTGTTTCCTTCCTGCCAACCAATTCAGTTGAATTTGCCCGCAACTAAGTAGCGATTGATTTTGTGAGTCCTGACGGTGTTGCCAGTACACTCTCTGGTATTAGCGATCTGGCATAATGAGCTGCCATCATTTCAATTTTGGTGTCTGGCATTCCAGCCTTAATTGAGTTCAAAACCTTGGGATGTGCATCATCCAGCAGATCGGCTAAATAATCCGAGAAAGCCGTCTGCATAAACTCTCGCCCATGTTGCACGCCTGCCCAGCTTTTTGCGCTATTTGCAAATGCATAAGCCTTCGCCTCAACCGTCTTGTCCCACTCATCACGCGGAAGTTGGAGCAATTTGGTTGCCAGTCTAACGTAGAATCTTCGAAGGCTCTTGTTGGAGGGCGAAAATCTCAATCCTCCAATAGATTTTGGTCGAGGCCAATAACCTAGAATGTCGACTGGTTCGCCTATCTTCAACGCTCTTTTGAATTTCAAGAAAAGCGGTGAGCTGGGGTGCCCATGCTGGAGAACATGAGCCAAAGCATTAAGTGTCGCCTGTGCCTCTTCAACTGACTTTTCGCCAATTGTGATGTCATCAAGATATGACAGCGCAAATCGCTTAGATATCTTATCCAGACAGGTTTCGACAACCTTACTGGCAACAACGGGAGAGGACAGCGAGCCCTGTGAAAGCCCAGCGCGCACCGCGGAATCTGAAATATAATGAACCTTCATGTTGATAGGCGTGGTATCTGATATGAAGATAGTGTTTCTAATTATTGCCTTTGATATTTCTGATATCTTCAAAACCCAGTCCCTTCCTATTGATGGAAAGCAGTCTTTGATGTCAGCTACACCTAAGGCTCTTACACCTCCGTTTCTGTTTGCATTGTTGATTTGGGAAATCAGTTTCTCTCGCCCCCGTCCCTTGCGGGCGTATTCGTATTTGCTCTTACCATGCCGAACCGTAAACATATCTCTGGCCAAACTTTGGTTGGCCCGGGCAATTTCCCCAAAAATCTGAACTACCCGTTTGCCGCCCTCCGGCTTAGGAATCTCTTTGACCACGACCTCTTCATTAGAACCAATTCTTGGGTTAACCGATTGGGCTTGTTTCTTGACCTGAGCCCAAGTTAGTATCGGTCCATGCTTTGGATATCCCAGAAGAAAGGATATGATCTTGCTACCCGGCGCAGTACATAAAAGGTACTCAAACTTTCTGGCTTTCTCATAGCTCCCATTTCGTCCAGCATGTCCGTACTGCCTCAGTTTTTCAAAATGAGGCTTTGCCATCTTCCGAATTTCTTTGTTCACCTCCGGTAAGAGAGGATCACCCAACACTCGCTTCGCATGATTTAGGATATGTCCCAAATCGTATGGCAATTCCGACTTCTTGAGTTTCTGGGTTGCTACGAGTTTCATCCGCCCGGTTCCTTTAAGAACTCTGCAACAGCCTCCCCACAATAGAAAACGCTTCTCCCAAATTTTCGTGCTGGTAGACCGTAATTTCGTTTGCGCCACGCCCTCAAGCCCCATACGGTAATGCCCAGCATGAGAGCCAGCTTGGATTCTGATATGTAGCCGGGGACGTGCCTAGGCATCAGACATTATCCTTATGGCGTACTTCGAAATACTCCGAAGTGCTGCAATTATTGCACGGCATATAATTTTTGTGATCTAATTTATTCATGCCCGTGCCCCTGATCATCAGAGCAAGGAATTCCGTAGACAGCGGCGAAGAGAACTAAGCTCGATTTTGTATATCTAACCGGTGAATTTCTCTTCTTCCCAAGCTTAAGGAAAATTGGACCTGAAAATTCAGTCCGCCACCGGGCAAGTGTCCAAACACTTACCCCCAAAAACTCAGCAGCTTCTTTCGGAGTGTAATACCTATCGTCCATTTGCGGTTCCCCGTGCAATTACTTGCATCAGTTAC
This sequence comes from uncultured Sphingomonadaceae bacterium, assembly GCA_947503245.1. Taxonomy (GTDB): domain Bacteria; phylum Pseudomonadota; class Alphaproteobacteria; order Sphingomonadales; family Sphingomonadaceae; genus Alterisphingorhabdus. Next base: position 1,461,751 of record CANNCV010000001.1, on the reverse strand, counting down.
CGCAACCAAGGAGCGCGACCGGTCAATGCAAATAACCGGACTTGCGCTGCAATCACAGAGTCTGTGAAACTCTGTTTGCTGATCCTCCTTGATACGCAGGTCTCACGATAAATATACATATCTTGCTAAAAGTCAACACAAAAATTCGCATGATTCCATGTAGTTAATTGCAATTAATTGCAATTTTTGGTTTTGTCATAAAGATACAGTTTTTGCAGTTTTTACCTTTTTAGAGCGTTAGTCTGACCATAATTTGATCAAGCTGACTGGCAATTTCATGTTTGAAACTGCTTGACCTAAAACATCAAGCGATACGCCTTTACCGTATTTTCCACCCATAGTTGTGTCAGTATGACCAATGATCCGATCTATGACATATGGCTGACAGCCCGCATCTCTGAGAGCGTCCTCAACGCCATGTCGCCAACTATGAAAAACTAACTTTGGGTCCTTAAGGCCAACCTTGTTCATCAATCGCCCGAAAATCTTTGAATATTCAGTAGAGGCTTGACCATCAACACCGAAACGGATTTCTTTGAACAAGCGCTCATTAGGTTTGTCTTGCTTTTTCCTTTTGGCGACAAACTCCATAAATCCGAGCGCAAGCAGATCAGGATGCAGCGGCACCTTGCGATGTCCCGCACTGGACTTGACCGATTTCTTCTCTTCTCCAGCAAGCGGGTTCTCATTGATGTCGATGTAGAAGACACCGTCTTCTTCGCAAACATCCTCAATAGCTAACTGCACCAGTTCCCCGAGGCGGCAGCCGGTGTAGTAACCCAAAATCGGAATCCAGTATTTGCCATCTCGGTAAACCTTATCTCCGGGGGCATAGCGCCGATGCTTTGACTGACAGCCTGTGAATAGTGGACTGGAAAACAGCTGTTCTATATCGGGGGCCTCAAATGGCCTCCGCACTCGTTCAAACGGCTGGTTCTTTTCAAGGACTATCTTGATGGAAGCAGCTGGGCTGATTTCTATCAAACCCTCGGTTGATACGGCCCATTTGAAAAAGGACTTAGTCGGTTGGAAAATTGCCGACGCTGTCCTTTTCTTAATGCGACCTTTTGGACTAGCGGTTTGTTTCTCGGCAAAGCTTTGGCTGACTTTGAATCCATGATTTGCACGTAGTGTCAAAACAGCATCTCGATAGTTTCTAATGTCTTTAGGCTTGATGCTAATTATCGGTCGTTCGTAACCCAGATACTCAACTAGATAGCCCAGTTGCCACAATCGGCCCTTATAGGTTTTCAAGTTCCACACGGAACGATGCGCCTCAAGGTAGTCCTTAACAGCATCGCCCAACGTTGGCCCTTTGAGGCCTGTCGAATTTTGGCCAACGCTATTGGCTAAAACGTCTATTTTAAACAATTCGTCTTCAGGCACAAACGGAGCAAGCCTGTCACTTAGCCGAAGCTGAAAAAGCCGCTGCATTTCAATAAGGACGCGGGCAACACCGCTGGCAATATCGTCCATTCTTGCTGCGCTCAAGTCATCAGACCCAAAACCATGCTGGGTCGTCAGCTTACGAACTTCATGTATCACCTCTGCATCGAATTTGTTAATCTCGATCTGTGATTGCAGCTCCGCTATGCGATCTTCGGACAAAATTTGTTGTTCGTTATACTCAAAATCGTCACTGGGAAATTTTGGTCTAAATGGACCTAGCTCATCTTGTTTTGACATTAATTGCACGAAGCAATTCTGCACGAGCTTACGAGCATCATGTGTTGTTATTTCAGTAGTCTTAATCATTTCAAAAGCCTCCAGCACCTGTGCCGCGAGAAGAGCAGAACGCAGGCGAGCAAGGCGAATAGAGCTGGTCCGTAAAGACCTCACTATCTCCGTCTTGCCAACGAGCGTTCTAATGGCATCTGGCACCCGCATTCGCAGATAGTAGACGCCGTCACGGCGTTGAAGGTGTGGGGTACGTACTCTGCTCACTGCAGCGTACCCCGGTTACGGCTCCACCAATCTTGAACCGACCGAGCCGATATTATTCCCTCGGACACAGGGGACGTTCGATATTTGTGTACTGGTACTATGTACCACGAACGTAGTGTACAGTTATCCAATAGCGCAAAAGCGCCGGAAATCCAAGACTTATTGTAGGTGATGGTGACCCCTACGGGAATCGAACCCGTGTTTCAGCCGTGAAAGGGCCGCGTCCTAACCGCTAGACGAAGGGGCCACTTGCTGTAAGCAGCGAACTGGCCAATTAGGGTGTTCATCGGCTTGGGTCAAGGGTGAATTGAGGGCCTGACAATATTATTTTGCGCAAAGCCGTCATGCCATGCAACGGGCCTTTGTTTCACGCATGTTTAAGATGCAATGGCAGCATCATCGACGATGAGTTCCGCAGTATTGCTGCCGCCCCAATCGTCAACCTTCGCCCGTCCAGCCAGCCAAAATTTTGTGTCGCGACGTGCAGAAAGCAAGGACTGACCCAAATTGGTATCGGCAGAACGAAAGGCAATCGCCTTGATGGATTTTCCATCATCGCCGCTGACGATCATGCGCACGTGGTTGGTGCCTACAATATCAACCTTTATCATTCGCACAGGGCCGATCACTACGCGCGGCCCAGGCCAGCCAACGCCATAAGGCCCTGCCCCTTCCAATGTTGTAACGAAATCAGGCGTCAGCCCGCCTGCACTTACCACGACATCCAGCAAAAGAGCGCGGCCACGTCTTGCCGTTTCGACACGCTGTTGCAGCTGCTCATCAAGAAATGTGCGCAAATTATCGATCTGGTCTTCAGCGATGGTGATGCCGGCGGCCATTGCATGGCCTCCCCCCGCTTGCACAATGCCTGCTTCGCGTGCTGCGATGATCGCTGCGCCAAGATCGACGCCGCTGATTGACCGGCCAGAGCCTTTGCCTATTCCGTCATCATCAACAGCAATGACAATAGCCGGCCTGCCCAAGCGTTCTTTCAATCGCCCTGCAACAATACCGATTACGCCCGGGTGCCAGCTTTTGGCGGACACAATGGCCACTGCCCTGCCCTCTTCTGCAGCCAGTTTTTCTTCCGCCATTTCCTGCACGCTGGCTTCAATGGCCCGGCGTTCCTCGTTGAGTTGATCGAGCTGTCTGGCAATATCATCGGCCTTGATCCGGTCGCTCGTGGTCAGCAGATTTACACCCAAATTAGATTGCCCTACTCGCCCACCAGCATTGATACGCGGGCCAAGTGCAAAGCCGAGATCAGAACAAACAGGGTCACGAGTCAGACGACTGGCCTGTATAAGGGATTCAAGGCCCGTATTGCGCCGGCGCGCCATAATCTTCAGACCCTGCGTGACAAAGGCGCGGTTAAGGCCGTGAAGCTGTGCGACATCGGCAACGGTGCCAAGGGCGACTAAGTCGAGCAATTGCATAAGGTCGGGCACCTCACGCTCAGCAAAATAATCGCGCCCACGCAATTCGCGAATAAGCGCAGCGCCAAGAAGAAACGCCACACCGACCGCAGCCAAATGGCCGAAGCTGGCCGCTTCATCATTCTCATCCTGCCGGTTCGGATTGACCATGGCAAAGGCGCGAGGTAGCTCAGCCGCGCATTTATGATGGTCAACCACAACCACATCAAGCTCTGCCTTGGCGGCCATATCAAGGGCTTCAAACGCCATGGCGCCGCAATCCACCGTCACCACCAAAGACGAACCGGCCTGTTTAAGCTTCACCAGCGCTTCGCCAGATGGGCCATAGCCTTCCATCAAACGATCAGGGATATAGCTTCCCGCTTCCAAACCCAAGGCGCCCAGCAAGCGAATGAGCAAGGCAGCACTGGTTGCGCCATCAACATCATAATCGCCAAAAATAGTAATGTGTTCTTGGGCTTCCACTGCATCAGCCAAGCGTGCAGCGGCCTTATCCATATCCTGAAACAGCGATGGATCGGGCATGAAGTCCCGCAATGTTGGCGATTTGTGACGCGCCAGATCATGCCGATCAACCCCGCGCGTGAGCAGCAATTGTGTCATCAGGTCATCGGGCTGTAATCCATCGCGATAGTCAGCCTGATTGCCGCGCCATTGCCAAGGCTGACCAGTAAGAGATTCGCTTACACCTAGCGCAGAGGGATTATTATTTGAAATTTGCGTTGCCATGCGCCGCTTATGCCATTTTGGTGGAGCTATGCGAAGCGTAAATCATGCTTCCAGCTATTTGCATAAAACTCTGCCAAATTCTTATGGCACAGGCGGGCAAAACTTACCAGCATCGCTTTTCGCAGCCATAACCAATTTCGGCAGTTTGCGTATCGCAACCCCATCATTCAGCACTGCCGCGCAGAGATATTCTCGGCCAGCCAGGCTATCTATAAAATCAGCATGGCCGATAATGCCGCCAGAAACATTGGACGTGTCGACGACAGTAACGCCATCAAAAAACTCTCCGGTTTCTGGATCGCGGGGATAGCAAGGCTCTTTGATATTGGGATCATTGCATTTGGTAATGCCCAGCCGATCATAACCGTGCAATATCCGGGAAATGCCAACAGCGCGATCAACATTGGATGTGAAAACCGTGACATGACGCTGCGCGCCCATCATATTCTCACTGAACAATTCGTTTTTGGCGGAACGCTCAAATATCTGACGATCCAAATCGCCTGAAGCAAAAATAAGAGTGCGGAATTTGTCTAAATATTTTCTGGTGTCTGGTTGGCGCGACATTCTTTCCATCGCTGCTAATAATGACCGCGTGCCCATGCTGTGCGAGACGACCACAATATCATCAATATTGCTGGTCCTCGCCAATGATAACAGCTCACCATAGAAATACGGTTGGTCCCAAAGGTTGTTGGCTTCATCGACGGTATAGCGGAAAAACGCCTGAAAACTCGGCCAAGAATAGGTGATGATAGGCCCCTCAAAGCCAGTTACTTGCCGCATGGCCTGACTACGAACAGCAATCTCATCAAAATAATTGTTATAGCCATGGATAAAAACCATGACGCGGCGTGAAGGGCCCGCAGCTTTTTCAAGGTCAGCCTGCCAATAATCCCGCTGGCTAAACTGCATCTCTGTCTTGCCCGGTTTCTTTCTCGTGCCGGATGCTTTGTATCGACCATAACGTATCTGGTCTGTGCGCTGTTTGGTCAAAATGGGTGACGCCCCGCGACAATCAGGCAAGCGTGATGTAATCAAAAAGATCGGCAGTTGCTGATAGCTTGCATCGTCTATTGATTGATCCCGCACACACAGATCGCGATCACCAGCTTGCACAAAATCTCTCCAGTTCTGTTGACTGAAAGAAACGCAGCCGGAAAGCATCAAGATGAGCGGCATTAATAAGGATATGCGGACTATGGGCATATTGCGATCATGGCCGTTGTGGTTAGCGAAAACAAGATACTCCCCATCGGCCAATGCTGAGCCCAATAATTTTTGGGCGGAGAATATAGAAGCGACCCTATTCTCCGCCCCGGAGTTCCTGAGGTTCCCCGTATTCACGGCCCACAATCTGGCTTATAATGCAAATGGGGCAGCTTGCATTCAAACAGCCAAATATTGATGTGTTCAATAGTATGTTCGCACTAGCGCCATTTACGGTTACAATTTGCGAAACTCTATTGCTGCGCTATGCCTGCGGCTTATGGATAACAGTCAAAATAGCCACGCAAATAAGCATCTCATCATTATTTGGTATAGCAGAACAGGAACAAGCCAAGCCCTTGCGGAAGCGGCTTTTGCAGCAGCGTCACAACATGACGACTTGCAAGCGCATTTGGTAAACGCAGTAGAGGCGCAGCCTGACGATATGATGGCAGCGGATGGGTATATTTTTATTTGTCCTGAAAATTTGGCAGCCATCGCTGGCGGTATGAAAGAGTTTTTTGATCGCTGCTATTATCCCCTATTGCAGCACATTGAGGGACGCCCATATGCAGCGTTGATAGCGGCAGGCTCAGATGGCGAAAATGCGCTAAAACAATTGGAGCGGATCGCAACAGGGTGGCGGCTCAAAAAGGTGATGGAGAATATCATCATCCGCACCGACGCGCAGACAAAAGAGGCTATTTTGGCACAAAAGACCTTGCGTCAAGATCAGCTTGACCACGCGACTACCATAGGGTCAACATTGGCTGCCGGGCTTGTCATGGGAATATTCTAACTGTTAAGATCACTTATGCGCAGACTATGCATCATCCTCTGCCTCATATGGCCTATTGCAATTGTGGCGCAGCCCGTTGACCCGATTATATCAGAACATTGGATGAAAATTACCAGCAGCGAGGGAAATCTGGTTGGCTTTACCCATGCATGGCAAAGCCGCGAAGATGGACTGATCACCAATCATAGTACAACGCGGTTTTCCATTCGTCTGCAAGGGCATCCGCGCAATGATTTATACGATGATCGCTCATTATTTCGCGATCACTCTGGCCAAATAGTTCGTATTGAACGCACTGCAAAGAGCAATATAGGCCATTTTTATCATCATGTCCGCATTAAGGATGGACTGGCCATTTTGGAAAGTCGCGACAAAGATGCAAAGGGCCGTTTGCGCAACAGACGTACCATTTCTTTGCCCGAAGATATCCGTTTTGACATGGGTGCAGGCCTTATGGCGCAGTCACGCAATACACCTATAGAGATCAGTTTTTCACGCCTTAATCTCAATAAAGGCAAGGTTGAAAACATCTCTATCAAACAGATCTCAGCAGCTAGTGGTGAACTCCAACCCAGTGACAATGTGTCTGCTATTATGCGCATCTCCATTGATGGGAAATTGCGCAACATCATATCTGTAAAGATTGGCCCAGACGGACATATTGCGCAACGAAAGCAACCAATTTCCGAAGTCGTTTTGACCTATAAAGCTACGGACAAGCCGCTTAGCGAGGCTATGCTCGATCGCGGTTACACCATGCCGCATCCGCAAATTGCATCGCCTTACCGCATCCCCAAAAGGGCGTTGGATGGCAAGATACGCTATCATTTCCAATTTGCGATAGCGCGGCATTCCCTGTTCCCGTTACTGGTCAACAAAAGATCAAGTCAGTAGAGAATGGAATACGCATAGATATCTGCGCAACCTGCGGACCGGGGCTATCGCGTGAAGTCGAAGACCTTGAGAAATGGCGGCGCCCAGCACCATGGATGCAATCAGATTGGCCGCCCTTTCAGAAGACAGCCAAAATCGCGGTAAGACGCGGACAAAATGACGATGCCGTAATGCGGAGCCTTATGAAAATGGCCCGTAAAAGGATAAGCGATATTGATTATTCGGGTCATTTTTCCGCCAAAAGTGCATGGCAACAACGTCATGGCGATTGCACCGAAGATGCTCTCGTACTGGCAACATTGGGTCGTGCTGCTGGCATACCCACTCTCGTCGCAAATGGGCTGGCTTATTCACGCCAGCGCTATCATGGAGCGGATAATGCCTTTATCCCGCATAGCTGGACATTGGCCTATGTTGACGGCCAATGGCGCAGCTATGACATGTCATTAGAGACATTTGATGCGGGGCATATTGCCCTTACCATCGGCGAGGGAGAGGCTAGCGACGTCGCCGCTGCTCAAGCTCTTAGCCATAGGCTATTATGGCAATCGGTCGCAGAAATTCGCGCGCGACCTTAAGCCTCTGACCTGCGTCAAAATCCTAGATTTTACTGTGAAGGCTGATCAGAATCTGTCTGTGCGGCAGCAGAGGTCTGGGTGACAGTTTCTTCATCACTGTCCTGATAAACGACAGGCAATTCGGCCAAGCTCACAGATTCTGATTTTTCGTCAGACTGCTCTGGATCAATTTCCGTCAATTCGGCTTTGTCCGGATGCCGGATGCCACCAACCCACACTTCCATTTCCCATTCATCTATAGCCGACTCTTCAACCTGGCCATTATATGTTGCGCTATCCGCTGGCGTTGTATCTTGCGCTGCGGCTTGGCTGGACAAACCCATAGTCACAGCACCCAGTGCAGCCGCAGCGGCAATATTACGCGCTACCGGAATTTCATAACGCACACAGGTTTCACCCGAGCAACTGGCCAGAAAGGCAAGCTTCTCATCATCAGCCATAGCAGTGAGATCAGTGACATCGCGTTTACACATAGTGCAATGGTCACCATCCATCATCGTCGAAAGTTCGCTTTTAAAGGGACAATGGCGGTCAATTTTCGGAAATAATGGCATAATAATTCTCCTCACGTAAAGAGAATATCACACAACTCCAGATTTTCAAAAACCGCAGCAGGTCAGCTTATACAGAGCTGTTCAGACCATGCTCACCTTTAACCCAACGAACAGTGCCGCTGGATGCCCGCATCACCACTGTTTCCGTTGTTAAACGTCCGTCGCGAAGTCTCTTTACGCCTTTAAGAAGTGAACCGTCAGTGACACCGGTTGCCGCAAAAATACAATCGCCCTTAGCCAGATCATTGAGGTGATAAACGCGGTCAAGGTCTTCAATACCCCAGCGCCGCGCGCGGCCGCGCTCATCATCATTGCGGAAAAGCAGGCGGCCCTGAAACTGACCACCCACACAGCGCAGCGCAGCAGCGGCGAGAACACCCTCTGGTGCACCGCCTGACCCCATATACATATCGACGTTCGTGTCTGGGTCAGTTGTCGCAATAACGCCAGCCACATCGCCATCAGGAATGAGCATGATACCACAGCCAAGCGCACGCAGTTCAGAAATCACACTGGCGTGACGCGGACGATCAAGCACAGAAACGATGATATTCTCCGGCCCGACACCTTTTGCTTTGGCCAGCGCTTTGACATTGTCCGTCGCTGATGCATCCAGATCGATAAGACCTTCGGGATAGCCAGGGCCAATCGCCAATTTCTGCATATATACGTCAGGCGCATTCAACAAATTGCCCTTTTCCGCGATAGCCAGAACAGCAAGCGCATTCGGCCCTGCCTTGGCCGTTATCGTCGTGCCTTCCAAAGGATCAAGCGCGATATCAATTTTGGGCGCTTTGGCTGTGCGCAAACCAACCTCTTCACCGATATACAGCATGGGCGCTTCGTCGCGTTCACCCTCACCGATCACCACAGTGCCATTAATATATAATTTGTTCAGCGCAGCGCGCATTGCTTCAACCGCAGCAGCATCGGCCGCTTTTTCATCGCCCCGCCCGATAAGTTTTGATGCAGCAATAGCCGCAGCTTCGGTGACGCGTACCATCTCAAGAACCAATACGCGCGCCAGATTGTCCTGTGCGTCGCTGATATTTGCAGTAGCTTCAGTCTTGTCCATTGGTACGTCCTTTTGTTCAGCGCCCGTAAACCTTACGGAAGCCTAATTAACATTCCATTTGCGCAATAGGTAAGCACTGCGTTTTTGTCGAGCATAGATACGTCGAAACCGTTGATATATTTAGTGCCACAGACGCATTATACCGCGATGAAGAGGGCCATGATTGCGAGTGATATGCATAATGTTTTGCTATCCCTACCCTTGATTTTTGTCCAACAATCAGGGGGATTTACGCAAAACCCTGATAGTGCTCAGCAAGCCGAAACAGAAGCCAAGCGGCAAGTCACTGCCGATGACGTTATCGCCAATTATCGCAAAAAGGTTACCATCACCAGACCGCGATGCCCTGAGCGCACCAATAGCGATGAGATCATTGTTTGCGCTCAGGATGATAGCGAGTTTCGGGTTCCACCTGCGACAACGGGAAGACTGGCTACAGGCGGCCCGCCACCAGCACCTGATGTTGCCGGCGGCGGGATTTTCAAAGGGCCAGCAACCTTTGTTAGACCGCCTGACCGCATATTCCATTGCACAACTCAAGATCATGATCCGCCATGCGCTTATGAACCAAATTACCTGATTGATTTTTCAACGCTTCCTGAATTTGATGCAGAATATGCCGCTCAAGCCCGCGCTGCTGCAGCCGAAGAACGGCGCAGACAGGCAGAGCAGGAAACTACTCCCGATGTGCCCGAATGAGATTGGGTCAGCGCTGTTAAGCAGCGCTTTGCCACCACAGACACTCTTATGCTGAAGCGCAAAAAGAAACCCCCCGGAGATTATCCGGAGGGTGAAGTGGGCCATATGGCCTTTGCCAGAAGGGGAGGTTGGCAATCAGTAGAAGAAGTTAGGGATCACATCGACGACCTGACCGGTATAGGTATCCACCAGCAGAACATCGTCAAAATATCTGATCCAACGCAGCCCGCCATAAGCCGGCGGTAAGCGATAGAAGAATGGATCGTTAATGATGAACTGTGGTCCAAAAAATGCCGATCCGATAAAGGCGCCTATGCCAAAGCGGCGATAGCGAAAGCCTCTAATGGGTGAGAAATAGCGACCCCGGCTGAAAATTCTCCGGTTCTGGCCACGAAAACCACGCCAGTTAAACCTGCGATCATTGCGCCAGCCACGGTTCCACCGTTGGAAATTGCCCCGGCCATTGCGGAACTGACGGTTGTTGCGGAAACGGTTATTCGCGAAGTTACGGCCATTGCGGAAGCGCTGGTTACCGTTACGCACACCACGTCTATCACGGAACCTTTGATTGCCATTTACAGCGCGTTGGCCACGATTAAACCTGCGATTGTCACGGCGCACATCCTGTCGAACATTGCGTGCATTACGTGTCGCACGGCGTGCCTGACGCGTTTGCTGATTTGCGTTGCGCTGTGCACGGTTTACCTGCCGTCCACTTTGACGGGCCTGCTGCCGTGCCTCACGGACAGTTTCAGCACCAAAGCCGTCATTTCGTCTCGCCCGGCGAACATTCTGAACATCGCCGCGAAAGTTGCGCTGTTCTTGGCGAACATTGCGCTGCGCATTGCCCGCTTGGCGGCGCTGCGTATTAGCATTGCGTTCGGCGCGATTTACCCGGCGCTCACCACGTCGCTGTGCCTGTTGGCGATTGCTGCGTGTACTGCGTGCTTGTTGACGGTTGCCACGCTGGCCTCTGGCCTGTTGGCGATTACCGCGCTGTCCTCTTGCGCGTTGACCGCCACGGCGGTTTTGACCGCGCGTTTGGTGATTGCTGCGCTGAAATTCAGCACGATCTTCGGCATTCAATATAGCCAGGGCTGGACCATTAAGCGCTGCACTTTGCGCGTTTATAGATGTTGCTGGTGCAATTACACTGTCTGCCGCCGCCGCTTGGCCAATGGCCAATGGGGACAGAAAGGTCGCTGCCAATAAAGCCATTGCTTTAAATGATGTCATCATATTTCTCCTCATCAGGCGACGGGATTGTCGTTCGTGTTGATACCTATATAACGATTCGTTAATGACATGATCCTGAACCAAATTGTTGTTATTCGTTCATGTTAATCGTATTTAATATGAATGGCGATAGTTTTTGGCTATCGGGCTGCGCAATCGCTGGGAAAATATGACACGCTACCCTCTCCTCACGCTGAATGTCGGCAAACCGCAAGATTTTCGCAACGATGGCGCCACTAGCACTATTGCTGCACGACAGCCTGTCCACGTCCCTATACTCCTTAGCCAAACAGGCTTTACGGGCGATAAAGTAGCAGATCCAGTTCATCATGGCGGTGCAGACAAGGCCATTCATCACTACCCCTATGAGCATTATACATGGTGGCAAGAAACGCTCGGAGACCATCCACTGTTGCGGCAACCCGGAGCATTTGGGGAAAATATCGCGACCAAAGGCCTTACCGAAGAGAATGTTTATATTGGCGACCGTTTTCGCTTAGGAGAAGCCTTGGTAGAAATCAGCCATGGCCGCCAGCCATGCTGGAAGCTCGACCATCATTTTCAACGTGCCGGAAAAGACAGCGTCATGAAGCACATTATTCGCTCAGGCAGATGCGGACTATATTTGCGTGTGCTTGAGAGCGGCATGGTCGCACCTGATGACACGATGTATCTGATAGAAAGTGGCAATAGCCCATGGACAGTGCGCCGCGTATTTGACCTGCTGATCGCAGGTAAACACAAGAACGACATAGCGGCTGTCAAGGCGCTAAGCCATTTGGATCTATTGGCAGAGGCTTGGCGGCAAAGAGCAACCAAGCTTATCAGCTAGTCAGCTTGATTTTGCTCTGCCAGCCATTTTTCCAGCCATTTAATGTCATAATTGCCTGCCTGCACATCTTCATTCTCCAGCAGCTTTTGATGTAGGGGAATGGTTGTGTGCATGCCCTCAATGACAAATTCACCAAGTGCACGATTAAGACGGCGCAGACAGTTTTCACGGCTGGAGCCATAAACGATAAGCTTCGCAATCATGCTGTCATAATATGGCGGCACTTGATAGCCATGATAGAGCGCGCTGTCTGTGCGCACATGCATACCGCCGGGCGGGTGATAACCAATTACCTTGCCCGGTGACGGCGCAAAGGTTTCAGGGTGCTCAGCATTGATCCGGCACTCAATTGCATGGCCTGTCAGCTTCACATCATCTTGAGTAAAGGATAATGGTTCACCGTCAGCAATGCGGATTTGCTCGCGCACAAGGTCAAATCCGGTCACTGCTTCGGTTACAGGATGTTCAACCTGAATACGGGTGTTCATTTCAATGAAATAAAACTCACCATTTTCATATAAAAATTCAATCGTGCCAGCACCGCGATACTGCATATCCTGCATCGCTTTAACGATTGTCGCACCCATGTCGGCACGTTGTTTTTCTGTAATGGCAGGCGAAGGCGCCTCTTCAAAGACCTTTTGGTGTCGGCGTTGCAGCGAGCAATCGCGCTCTCCCAGATGGACCGCATTGCCTCTGCCATCGCCAAATACCTGGAACTCAATATGGCGCGGATTGGCCAGATATTTTTCCATATAAACGGTAGGATCGCCAAATGCAGCCTCTGCTTCGGTCGATGCCTGTTGCATCAGATTTTCCAGATTTGCAGGATCATCAACGACTTTCATCCCGCGTCCGCCACCGCCGGATGCCGCTTTGATAAGGACGGGATAACCGATTTCGTCAGCAAGTCTTTTGGCTTCTTCAACAGAAGATAATGCGCCCGGTGACCCAGGCACCAGCGGCAGACCCAAATTACCAGCCGTTACCTTGGCGCGAACCTTGTCTCCCATGGTGTTGATATGTTCAGGCTTGGGGCCAATCCACTTAATATCGTGCGCTTCGACAATTTCCGCAAATTTCTCATTTTCGGAAAGAAAACCATAGCCGGGGTGAATGGCATCGGCATGGCTGATTTCAGCAGCTGAAATTATCGCTGGTATATTAAGATAGCTGTCTTTTGCGGAAGGTGGTCCGATGCAAATAGCTTCATCCGCCAAACGCACATGCATCGCCATCTCATCCGCGGTTGAGTGAACGGCAACAGTTTTGATACCCATCTCATGAGCAGCGCGGTGGATACGCAAAGCAATTTCGCCGCGATTGGCGATCAATATCTTTTTAATAGCCATGCCGGCCCCCTTATTCGACTGCGATCAAGGGTTGGTCAAATTCCACGGGCTGGCCGTTTTCAACCAGAATTTCAACAACCTTACCGCCACGGTCGGCAAGTATGGGGTTCATAACCTTCATCGCCTCGACGATCAGTATCTCATCGCCCTTTTTGACGGTATCACCCAATTTGATGAAAGGTGCTGCATCTGGGGATGGCGACAAATAAGCGGTACCAACCATAGGAGACAAAATAGCATTGGCATTGCTCGCTGCGGCAGGTGCTTCTGGAGCAGCCATGGGGGCAGGAGAAACTGCTTGCGGTGCAGGTGCATGGCCAGCTGTCATAGCTGGTGCAGCTTGCATCATAGCCGGTTGAGCAGCAACCGTCTGCTGACGCGCGACACGAATGCTGCGATTGCCGTCTTCAATCTCAATCTCGGTAAGAGCTGTTTCGTTCAACAATTCTGCCAATTCACGCACTTGGGCTGAATCAATCCTGATGCCATCGGGATTTTTTTTGTCTGCCATATGAACCTTCCAGATTTAATAATATCGGCCAAGCTGTTGCTCAACATTGGGCCAATATATGATGTCGGTTGGAAAACCCTATGCACTTTTCACCAGTGCTGTGACAAGGGCTATTCCTTTCTTAGCTGTGAAATAAAATTACATTCTCACTCATGCAGTTGGCTTGTCGGCCTGATTATTGGCCCTTTTTCAGGATAGCTTATAGTGAAGCTGCTGCCTCCAATGCAGCAAGATAGGATTTGGCGCCAAGCCCTGAAATATTGGCATGCGCTGCCTTGCCCACCCATGAGACGGAGCGAAATGACTCGCGCGTTTCAGGGTTAGAGAGATGCACCTCTATAACCGGTGTGGTGATGGCCAATATGGCATCATAAATCGCTATGCTTGTATGGGTATAAGCCGCTGCATTTAACAAAACAGCCTTGGCCCCTGCCCCTTGTGCTTCGTGCAGCCAGTCAATCAAATGCCCCTCATGATTAGATTGGCGCATTTCAATGGACAGCCCCAATATATCAGCACGCTCTGACAACATCGCCGCAATATCGTCCAAGGTTTCGTGACCATATATGTCTGGCTCACGCAGCCCCAGCAGGTTGAGATTTGGGCCATTTAACACCCAAATACTGTCTTTCTTATCTACCAAATCGACCCCCATATCATGGTTTCAAACATGCTTATGACATTGCAATAGCAATCAGCCAGTATGTTAGAAAGCAGGAAATTGCGCTGCGTCAGAGCGGCTTCATCATTTCCTTCTGGACATAATCCGCTGCGCTTTCCATGATGCAATTAATCAAGCGATTAAATCAGGAGAGTGAGATGGCGACAGATGGCGCGAAAAAGCCAAGCGAGGCCGAGCTGAAAGATTATGAAGCGCAGGCCGATGCATGGTTTAGGGAAAATACGCCCAAAGACCCGGGCTTTATGCTGCCGCTTACTTTTATGGAGGTCAGCACCGACCAACAGTTTGAATTTCTCTGTGATTGGCAGCGCAAGGTCTATGAAGCTGGATATTTGGGCACCTCTTGGCCCGCCGAATATGGCGGCGGCGGTATGCATCCTGATTACCAACGCATCTCAACTCGGATGATGAAAAAATATGACGGGCCCATCATTCTGAATGCCATTGGTATCGGCTGGGCTGGCCCTTTGCTGCTGGATATTGGCAGCGAAGAAGATAAACATAAATATATCAAGGGCATGCTGAATGCTGATGATATTTGGTGTCAGGGTTTCTCTGAACCGGAGCATGGTTCCGATCTGGGCAGTGCGCAGCTAAAAGCCGTGCGCGATGGTGATGAATATGTGCTCAGTGGTTCCAAAATCTGGACATCTTTGGGTGACCGCGCCAAATATATGATCCTGCTGGCGCGCACCAGCAATGATGGCCCCAGCAAATATGCAGGGCTCAGCTTCTTTCTTATCCCGATGAAAATTCCCGGTATTGAAACACGGCGTATCAAAAAACTCACTGGCGAATATGGTTTCGTGCAAAGCTTCTTCACTGATGCACGCGTGCCGGCTGAAGGTTTGGTCGGCAAAGAAGGTGATGGCTGGATGGTCGCCATGAAAACGCTGGAATATGAGCGCGGTGCCAAGGTTAATCCGGCCGGTGGTTATTATTTAAAAGAGCTGGACGCGATGGGCGTGGTCGATCTGGCCCGCAATTCGCAGCGCGGGGGCAAGCCGTTGCTGGATGATCCGGTTATGCGCGACAAGATGGTTGAGCAGATGATGGAAATTCAAGCACTCAACCTGAACAATCAGCGCCGCCGCATGGCACCGCTTAATCAAGACAAGCCCATGGGGCTGGCGATGATGAACAAATTGGCCCGCACCGAAATGATCCGCGACCTCACAGAATTTTCGCTTGGTTTTCAGGGAACAAGGGCCGGTTATTATGTCGGTGACGAAAATGCAGTCGATGACGGTTATTGGCATCGCAGCTATCTTAACAGCTTCTCCGCCACCATTGGCGGCGGCACATCAGAGATACAACGCAACATTGTGGCTGAACATGTTCTAGGGCTTCCCAAAGGACGGTAAAAAGCACAGACATACCGTCATTGCGAGGAGCGTAGCGACGAAGCAATCTAGAGCATTAGGCGCAAGCGGCTCTGGATTGCCGCGCCCTTCGGGCTCGCAATGACGAGAATAAGGATAGGATTGAGGATATCATGGAAAATCTAGGGACTATCGGCTATTCCGAAGAACAGGTTGAATTGATGGAAGTGGCAACCAACTTTTGCCGCGATAAATCACCAATGGATAAGGTCCGCGCTTTGCTGGACGATGATGCTGGTTTCGACTCGGCAATCTGGCAAGAGATTGCTGATCTGGGCTGGCTGGCCATTGCTATCCCTGAAGAATATGAAGGTGTTGGCCTGTCATTAAGCGAAGTTGTGCCGATCGCCGAGCAAATGGGCAAAAACCTGATGACCACGCCTTTTGCAGATGTCACTTTGGCCGCGCAGGCAATATTGATGGCGGGCAGCGCAGCGCAAAAAGCACAATATTTGCCGCAAATTGCTGCTGGCACATTGGCATCGCTGGCGCTGAGCGAAGCCAATGGGGATTGGGATCTCAGCAATATTTCTGCCGCCGCCAATGCCAAACCCAATGGCAGCGGCGATGATTATATATTGTCAGGCGAAAAACTGTTGGTCCCCTATGCCGCGCAAGCCGATATAATCATTGTGTCCATATTGGTTGATGGCGCTGTCCGCTTGGCCATCATTCCCCGCGGTGATATTGTTGCCGATGACGCGATGCGGCGTGAGCAGATTATTGACGAAACGCGGCGCACCTATGCGGTGACATTAGATGGCATAAGCATTGGCGGCGACCAATTGCTCGATGCAGACAAAACACAGGCTGCTTTGGACCATGTCCACCTTGCGGCCAATTTGCTGCAATCCGCGGAAATGTCGGGCGGCACTATTGCTGTGATTGACTATACGCTGGATTACCTGAAAACCCGTAAACAATTCGGCAAAGTCATTGGCGAATATCAGGCTTTGAAACATCCGATTACCAACGCCTATGTCGATTATGAAAAAGCGCGCAGCCATCTTTATTCCGCCGCCCATTGCTTTAACGATCAAGGGCGCGGCGAAGTGGCCACACGCATGGCGAAAGCGACGATCGACAAAGCCTATAGCTTTGCTGCGGACCGTGCGATCCAATTCCATGGTGGTTTTGGTTTCACCCATGATTGCGATGCCCAGCTCTATCGCCGTGCCGCCATATGGCACGCATCGCAACATGGCGATGCCACCTATCACCGCGCCAAATTGGCGGATTTATTGTTTTGAGTAAGCAAAAAGACAATTACAAACAGAGCCAAGCTCAGTGCTGGCGGTTTGGACATAATCAATAAATATAGGAGAAACTCATATGTCAGAAGTGCTAACCGATATTCAGGACGGTTTTATCGTCGTCACCATCAACCATCCCGATGCCAAAAACGCGATGACCAAGGCAGCCGCTGAGGGCATTCGTGCGGCGATGGAACAACTCGACAATGATAACAGCCTGAATGCCGGTATTTTGACCGGAGCTGGCGGCACATTTTGTTCAGGCATGGATTTGAAAGGCTTTTTGCGCGGTGAATCGCCCATGGTGCCGGGCTATGGCTTTGGCGGCATCACTGAAAAAGGGCCGGAAAAACCGCTGATCGCCGCCGTAGAAGGCTATGCGCTGGCTGGCGGGTTAGAACTGGCCTTGGCCTGTGATCTGTGTGTTGCCAATGACAAAGCCAAATTCGGCATTCCAGAGGTCAAACGCTCACTTGTCGCTGCGGCTGGCGGCGTGTTGAAATTACAGCAGGTAGTAGGCAAACGTATGGCGATGGAAATGGCGCTGACCGGCGATTTTTATTCTGCGCAGCGGGCATATGAAATGGGTTTTGTAAACCGCGTGACCGAGGGTGCTGCTCTGGATGCGGCCGTAGAGCTTGCTGCAACTGTTGCTGCCAATGGTCCACTAGCCCTTAAAGCAACCAAGAAAATCATCAATGAAAGCTATGACTGGACTGATGCAGAGGCGTGGAAGAACCAGGCCAAAATCACTGGGCCGGTTTTCACGTCGCAAGATGCACAGGAAGGCAGCCGTGCCTTTGCCGAAAAACGCAAACCCAATTGGCAAGGGAAGTAACTAATTGCGTCATTGCGAGCGAAGCAAAGCAATCTAGGGCATAAAGCGCGACTAGCTCTAGATTGCCGCGGCGCTTCGCACCTCGCAATGACGAAGGAGTTTTATTAACATGTTTACAAACACCCGCACTGTGTCCGTTGTTCAGGTTGGAAGCGACCCGTTTGATTCCGATGCAGCTATCGCCAAATTTGGCGACTGGCTGGCCAAAGCAAAGGCGCAGGGCAGTGAACTTGCTGTCTTTCCGGAAGCCTTTATCGGCGGCTATCCCAAGGGTGTGGATTTTGGCGTGCGGGTTGGCTCGCGTGATGATGCAGGGCGCGAATTGTTCCGGCTCTATGCCGATAATGCCGTCACACTGGACGATGCACGGTTTGAAAAGATGCGTGACGCCGTCGCTGACAATGGCGTGGCCTGTGTTACGGGCGTGATCGAAAAACGTGGTGGCACGCTTTATTGCTCAACCTTCAGCTTTGAAAAAGATGGCAGTCTATTGGGCGTACACCGCAAGCTGATGCCCACAGCGATGGAACGGCTGATTTGGGGCATGGGCGATGGCAATGACCTGCCCATTATGGACAGTGAAGCCGGCCGATTGGTCAGCGCTATTTGCTGGGAAAATTATATGCCGTTGATGCGCAGCCATTATTATGTGCACAATCCAGACTTTTATTGCGTCTCCACCGTGGATGATCGCCCCGTATGGGCGCCCAGCATGCAGATGATTGCGCTGGAAAGCCGCAGCTTTGTTCTGTCCGCTTGCCAATATATGACACGCGCGGATATTTCGCTGGGGGCTGACCAATATGATGCCATTCAGGGCAACACGCCGGAGACTGTGTTAATCTCTGGCGGTTCCTGCATCATTTCACCCATGGGCGAAATGCTCGCTGGCCCAGTCTTTGGCGAAGAGACATTGCTCAGCGCAACAATCGACCTGAATGACCGCACGCGCGGCCAGTTTGATATGGACAATGCCGGCCATTACACGCGGCCCGATGTGTTTGACTTTGCAGTGAGAAAACCAACAAAAAGCTAATTACGCGTTTTTGCCTATTCGCCCGCTGGTTTGCGCTCCAAATCAATCCCCACTGCCCATCGCCGCTGAAAACCGCGCCAATGGTCTTTTTCCTCTGGCCCTGCAAAACGGCCATTAAGCTGTTCCCCAAAGCCAATTTCCCATGCCGATGCGTTGGAATCCGGCACTGGCACGTCCAGATACTCTGCTTTTTCTGCTTCACCTTTGACATGCAGATCAAGAAAGGCCGTGACAAAATGCTGGTTGATCATATTCAACCGCTCCTGCCGCCAAACCGGTTCTTTCAAATATTCCGCCGCGCGAAAGGCAGGCGTGTCGCTAACGTCAAAATCATTGCCGACAATATTATGCCGCGCCTCTCTATATGTCAGCAAATGGCGATCCGCCTCGCCCATATTGTCAAACAGCCAGCGTACGCCTTCCTGATAATTCACAACATCATCCTGATTGCCCGCAACCAGCATCACCGGCAGGTTGATCTTCGCCAAGCTGTCTGCTGACCAGACTCGATTATCTGGCTGTCCGCCCCATGGGGCAAAGGCAATCATCGCCTTTAGCGGCAATGGCTTTGCGGTAAGCGCGGTCAGTTTTGCCTGTTGCGCTGTCGGCAGGTTAGACATGCTCTGGCCATCATAAACATAGGACGCCCCTGCACTGGCCAATGCGCCAAAACCGCCCATGGAATAACCAATTAACGCAACTTTTTGCGGATCGATGCTGTTGCCAAGACGTGTCTCTCTATTTTCCGCACGCGCCATGAGCGCATCATAGACCTGCCGCTGGTCATGGCTGCGATCGGCGAGCACATTGCCAAATGACAGATAGAAACTTGTAATGCCATTTACTGGCGCATCGCCATGGCTGATAGAAGCAACAACATATCCGCGTGACGCCAAGTGCTCCGCCAAATTGCTGTAATGCGCGTTCCAGCCGCCATAGCCATGCGACATGATGACCAAGGGAAAACGCTCATCTGCCAGCGGCGTAGCGCCCTCTATTGCAATGCCTTGTGTTGACACCGGCACATCATCTTCACCTGGATATTCAATGTCATGGCGATATTGCGCTGGTTCCCCGCTGGTGCCTGTTGATGAGGGATACCAGAAGCGGATATCAACACTGCGCTCAACCGGACTGAGCGAGCCGGAAATCGCGCCCCAAGCCGTAATCTCTGTACGATCAGGGAGCGGCAAGGTCTCGCTATATGTTCCGATGCTATAATCACCTGTGCGCCCCAGTTCCGGCGCTTCACCATCATTGCCTTTGTGAATGGTTGGGCTGGCAAGATAGGCCGCGCTCGCGCCGCCAGCCAGCAGCAAAATTCCGGCAATTGCTGCCATTGTGCGTTTTTTCATCATTATATTCCGTTTATATGTCTGTGCGCTTCTGGCGCTTCTTTGCCAGCCTTGCCGCAAAATTGCCAGTCCCACACCGCCATCTGCGGACGCAATAGCATTGCCACTTGTCTTGTGGGGCATATTACCGTCTAGTTTAGGCTGCAGTCTTTCGGGGGAATGATATGACACAATCAGAATTGGGCGCTGGCTTTGGCAAAGCAAAGTCTTGGCAGAAACGGCACATTCTCGTGGCCTTTTGCTTCATGGCCACATTCATCTGTTATATTGACCGGGTCAATATCTCGGTCGCCATCATTCCCATGGCAGAGGAATTTGGCTGGTCCGCCACCACCAAGGGCAATGTCCTTGCCTCATTCTTTGTAGGCTATTTACTGGCGATGATCCCCACCGGTTGGCTGGCGAACAAATATGGCGGCAAAAAGTTGCTCGGCATTGCGTTGATCGGCTGGTCGGTCTTTACCTTCTTAACACCCATTGCAGCGGGCGTATCGCTTTCGGCATTATTGCTAACCCGTGTGCTGATGGGCATTGGCGAAGCGGCCAGCTTTCCCGGTGTTTATAATCTGCTGGGCCGCTGGATACCCAAGCAGGAAAAATCACGCGCCGCCGCCATCAACCTGACCGGCATACCTTTGGGCACGATTTTCGCGCTCTCTACCACGGGTTGGCTGGTCGCATCCTATGGCTGGCAAAGTGTATTTTATGTCTTTGGCGCAGCAGGCGTGCTGTTCGCCATTGTGTGGCTAAAGGTCGTGCATGCGCGGCCATCCGTGCACCCGCATATTTCTGATGAAGAACGCGCTTTTCTGGCGCATTTGGAAAATAGCGAAGCCGAAGACAAAGCGCCTGTGCCGTGGAATATCTTTTTGCGGCATCCTGCGGTTTGGGCCTTGTTCGTCAATCACTTCTGCTCAAACTGGACACTTTACCTCTTCCTCGCATGGCTCCCCAGCTATTTCCGTGATGTGCAGGGGCTGTCTATCGCTGGCTCAGGCCTGTTCGCAATTGGACCATGGATCTGCCAATTTATCGCGGGCAATGCCTCAGCGATTATCGCTGACAAATGGATCGCCAGCGGCACCAGCGTGACCTTTGTGCGCAAATTTATGCAATGTTGCGGCCTTATCGGCGGATCGGCATTGTTGATCGCTGCATCGCAAGCAACCACGCCCAATATGGCGCTGCTCATGCTATGCGCGGCCTTTGCTATCAGCTCTATGGCCTGGGCCGGCTTTGCCTGCAACCATCTCGATATCGCCCCCAAACATGCCGATGTGCTTTTCTCCATCAGCAATATTAGTGGCACTTTGCCCGGCATTATCGGCGTCGCACTCACTGGCTTTCTGGTCGATGTAACAGGCGGCTACACCGCCACTTTCATCTTGGCCGCTGGCATCAGCATCTTCGGTGCCCTTTTCTGGCTCATCTTCGCAACCGGCGAACCAATTTTGGAGAGTGATAGAGAGGTAGCACAGGCCTAGCGATTGGGCACGAGCCGAAATTCATCGCCGCTAATCTCAACGCGCCAATATTGGCGCAGCCCGCCGCATTTACCGTCCAGATTTTTGCCGCTTTCCACGTCAAAACGATAACCATGCCATGGGCAGGTCAATACGCCGTCCTTTAGGCAATCGCCTTCCAGCGGCCCCAGCATATGGGGGCAGACTGCGTCATGCACTGTCCAATGACCGTCAACATGCCGCAAAACCACAGCGCCATTGGGTGTATCTAAATAATGCGCCTTATCAGTCGCAAAATCAGATAGCGGCCCCAAGCATATCTCAGTCAATTCATCCTTATATGCGGGTCGTTTCTTGCGCGCATCCAGTGCCGCCTGACGCCCCTGCATCAATGCTGCATCCTCATCATAAAGCGTCGCATATTGGCTTTGCATATAGCTAAGCACCATCGCCGCCATTTCGTCATTGGGTGGCGCTTCAGGAAGGTAAAAGCCAACATCAACCTTAATATGCTGGTCATCATGCTGGCTGGCCTGAGTGTGAATTTCTATCCCCTCACCCATGCCGTAAAAGACGGTAGATACCCAATAATGCCGTTCATTATCGGCTATCAGATCAAGAAGCTGCGTTCCGCCGCCTTTATCCTGCGGCAGATGCAAGCGAGCGCGCCAGCCCCATGGGCCTTGGTCCAGACAATCGATGCCCGCAAAGCTGGATGCATGGACAAAGGGCAGATGCTCCCAATCATGGGCATTTTCCATCATACGGGTCAGGTTGGCAGGGATAATCCGCTCATAATTGCCCAGATAATGCATGGCATCACGCGCAGCATAATCGACATGATTAGACCGCGCAGCACAGAGTGCACGCTCCTGATCGCTCATCATCATGCCCTGCTGCGCTTGACTGGCCATGTTCAGCCAGCCTGAAACCCGGCCAGCCGCTTATTAATGATCGCTTCCGCTTCAGCCATAATATTGTCAATCAGCTCCTGACATGTCGGGATATCATTGATCAGTCCGGCGACCATGCCGCATGACCATGCACCCGCATCCATGGTGCCTTCCATCATGATTTTTGGATAGACCCCGGCGACCTGTTCAATCACATCAGTGAATTGCAGATCATCGCCTTTTTCTTTCTCAATCTCCAGCAAGCGCTCGACCGCCGCATTGTTCATCACCCGCTCAGTATTGCGCAGCGGACGCATAACAAGCCGCGTGTCCAGCTCAGAGGCAGTAACAATTGCATCTTTCACATTCTGGTGCACGGGTGCCTCTTTGGTGGCAATGAAACGTGTGCCCATATTCATGCCGTCTGCGCCCATAGCCAAAGATGCCACAAGGCTACGCCCATCGGCCTGTCCGCCAGAGGAAACAAAGGGAATGTCCAGTTCATCTGCAGCACGGGGCAGCAATATCATATTGGGAATATCATCTTCGCCCGGATGGCCACCGCATTCAAAACCGTCAACAGACACGGCATCACAGCCAATGCTCTGCGCCTTTAATGCGTGCCGCACGCTGGTGCATTTGTGGATGACCTTAATACCCGCCTCATGCAAAGCGGGCAGCACCTGCACCGGGTTATTGCCTGCTGTCTCAACAACTTTCACCCCGCCTTCAATGATCGCTTTTACCATGCCGGCATAATCAGGTGTGTTAACGACGGGCAAAAAGGTCAGGTTCACACCAAAAGGCTTGTCGGTCATATCTTTGCAGCGAGCGATTTCGTTCGCCAGATCTGCCGCTGATTTCTGTGTCAGGCCGGTGATAATACCCAGCCCGCCAGCATTGGACACTGCCGCCGCCATTTCCGCGAAGCCGACATAATGCATGCCGCCCTGAATGATCGGGTGCTGAATGCCGAATAGCTCTGTTATGCGTGTTTTCATGCGCTTATCCTCTCTTGTTATTATAGCTTGTGGATCGCGTCTGCGACCTTGTGAAATTCGTCCATAATCTCATCGACAATCTGTTTAACCGGTTTGACACTGTCAATACGCCCTGCAACCTGACCAGAAAGGGCAATCGCCGCCTCCATATCCCCGCCAAAATACAGGTCGAGCGCATTGGCCATCTCGCCAAAAATATTGTCGCTTGGCTGGGTTTCCAATTTGGTTGTCCGCTCGGTTTTCAACGCACGCAGCGCCGGGCCATTGCCATGACGATTCAGAAAGACCGTATCCGTCTCTTTGGCATCAATAATAGACTGCTTCCAATTGTCATGCACTGGCGATTCCGCGGCGCTGACCATGCGTGTGCCCATTTGCACGCCCTCTGCCCCCAAAGCAAAAGCCGCGGCCATAGTACGCCCGCAGGTGATACCGCCCGCTGCGATAATCGGCACATCGACCTTTTCACGGATCAACGGCAAAAGCACCATGAGCGCAACCTCATCTTTATTCTTAAAGCCGCCGCCTTCGCCGCCTTCAACCACCAGACCATCAACCCCGGCATTAATCGCCTTGATCGCGCCCGCCAGATTGGGGACCACGTGAAAAACTGTCAGCCCCGCCTCTTTCAATGGCCCGCAATAGCGATTGGGATCACCGGCCGAAGTGGTGGCGAATTTGATGCCCTGATCGACGATAAAATCAACAATGCTGGGGTCACGCACAAAAGCCTGTGCAATATTGACGCCAAAAGGCTTATCGGTCAGTTCGCGCATTTTGCAGATTTCATCGCGGATATTGTCCAGCTCTCCCGAAGATGTCTCGATGATGCCCAAACCACCAGCATTGGACATGGCGCTGGCCAGATTGCTGCGTGCTATCCAACCCATTGGCGCCTGCACAATGGGATATTCTACACCCAGCATTTCGGTAATGCGTGTTTTCATTTTGCGCCCTCTCTTTTTGTTTTTATACGAACAGTGCCACCGACTGCATGCCGGTCATAACTGGCTCCAGATCGGCATTGCGCACGGTCATATATTGGCTGCTGGCACCATTTTCCGCATGATGGGTTTCGGAGGTCAGCAACCACCACCCATCACGCGTGACCGGCTTATCAGTCAGCATATTAATCTGCCAATTCATTGAGCTGACTGGCCCTGGCTTGGTCATCAACCCCATGGCCGATGGTGGCAAGCCATCGCCAATGCAAAGCAATTCAGTCATCACATCACGCCCCGGCGCCAATGGGCCATCATCACGCAGCCTATGCCACGCCTCCAGCTTTGTGGTGTTGCCATTCAAATCAATCCGCTTATCGGGATAATCTAGGTGATAGGTGAAAAATTCCGGCGGTCCATGGCGCACATCTTCATCCGCCGGAATGGGCGGCATATCGGCCGCGTCAACATCCAGGCCGTGATGCACAATGCTGCTGTCACGCGGGTTCATAAAGATAAAAGTGCAGATCATGCCGACACCATCACCATAGGTGACGCGCGCCGTCACAAAGGCCGTGTTCTTGCCGCGCCGCACTTGCTCAACCACTATGTCACATTCACCGGCAATGGGGCCGACAAAAGCAATTTGCGCGGAACGCAGCGGGGGAATATCGGGAAAGCTCTGCCTTGCGACATGATGGGCCAATGCTGCGGATAACCCGCCATAGGTGGTGCGGCCCTGCATCCATGTTGACGGGATTTCTATTTGCGCTTTGCCATCGGCAATAACGGTATTTTTCAGAAGTTCAGATAGTTGCATAGCCCGACTTAAGCCGAAATTTACAGCTAATGCTACGGCTTTTTGCCTGTGGGAAGGCAAGCTCTAGCCTGCCGTAGCGTCAGCTAAGGGCGCTATGATCAACCATCTGTCAAAGCAGAATAGCCTATGATGAAAAAACCGCGCCATCACTCGCCAATGCTTATTTTAAAATCGTGAAGGTGAAGGAAATGATGGTGGGCGTAGGAAGAGTTGAACTTCCGACCCCTGCGATGTCAACACAGTGCTCTACCACTGAGCTATACGCCCACAGATCATTTTCTGTCGCTTAATGACAGGCTGCGTCCATTAGCTAGGCTGTTGCTGATTGGCAAGCGTATTTTGCCTTTGGTGGGACGTTAATTCTCTTAAAGACCACAGGGATCGGCATTCTCCAGAACGCGATCAACTTCCAGCACCAGATCTTTAAGATGAAAGGGTTTTGACAAGATGCGCGCATTGGGCGCCGCCTGCCCGGCCTTAAGAGTGACCGCAGCAAAACCAGTAATGAACATAACTTTGGTTTTTGGTGCGACTTTGGCGCAATGCTGTGCGAGCTCAATGCCATCCATTTCTGGCATCACGATATCTGTGAGCAGCAGATCGAATTCATCCTGTTCCAGCAATGGTGCAGCAACAGTGCCGCGATCAACATCTGTGACAGAATATCCTGCTTTCTCCAATGCGCGCTTCAAATAGGTGCGCATTGCTTCTTCATCTTCTGCCAGCAATATTCGATTCATTCTTGCACCACACCCATTTTATAACGTCTGATCGTTGTTTAGCTCATTGACTGAATGCTGCTATAATAGACAGACGTTAAAAAACTCCAGCCTCTTTACCAATTAACCTTGGTTTTTTGCTGACTAATCATTGTGTCATCACCCAGTCTTTGATCGTCCAGCCTTAGCTCCGTTTCTGGTTCTTTGCACGCTTGCTCTTTACATCTTAAGCGCGTCCCGCCATTGATTAACCTCCAATTTGCCAGACGTGGAGCCGGGCTAGCCGTAATGACGTACAATAATGCTCCCGCGCATTTCTTTTATGATAAGGCATATTGGGTTCGCCGGAATGGTGAAGATGATGCGCTTATATCACCGGTCATATTGTCCGTCCCGCACGCCGGGCGTGACTACCCGCAATATATATTAAACAATGCGCGGTTGCCGCAAAATGCTCTGCAAAAGCTGGAAGATCGCTATGCTGATCACCTGACCAGCAAAGCCATAGAAGCTGGCTATTGCGCGATTATTGCTCGCGCGCCGAGAGCATGGATTGATCTGAACCGCGACCCGGCAGATATAGATTTGAGCAATCTTACAGCTTTACCCAGAGACATACGCAAGCAGATTTTGGCGCAACAACAAGAGCTGCCTTATGCGATGAAGGCTAATGCCGGTTTAGGCCTTATTCCAAGCCGCTTGGCCGGATATGGCGATATCTGGCGGACGGAATGGCATTGGGACGATGTAAAGGCACGCATCGCCAATACACATGCAATATATCACGACGCACTGTCTGACAGGCTGGCGCAGCGTCACAATATTCATGGTTGCTCTGTTCTGTTGGATGTACACTCCATGCCAAGCCTTCCGCGCGGCAGAACCAACGCGCCGCCCTCTGCACAAATTGTATTCGGCAATCGC
Organism: uncultured Sphingomonadaceae bacterium; assembly: GCA_947503245.1. Lineage (GTDB taxonomy): Bacteria > Pseudomonadota > Alphaproteobacteria > Sphingomonadales > Sphingomonadaceae > Alterisphingorhabdus. Next base: position 1,434,596 of record CANNCV010000001.1, on the reverse strand, counting down.
CATGGTGCCAGCGCAGACCAATCCCTCATGGACATATTGGCGCATGCGGCGCGTTCTTATGGTTTGGTTGTTGAACAAAACACCCCCTATGCGGGCGGTTATGTGCTTAGTCGCCATGCCGATAGCCGTCGGAATATTCAGGCGGTACAAATTGAATTTGATCGTGCACTTTATCTTGATAATCGTGGCGAACCCGCCAGCACCATCGGACAAATGCAGTCATTGCTATGCGATATGGCCAATGCTGCGCATGATTACGCTTCTTCCTGCCTCAAAGTTCAGGCGGCTGAATAGTTTCTTCTTGTTAGAGATAGCATTCTAAAATCATCGCAAAAGAGCGGCTTTACGCTGCCTCTATTCCAGAAACCATGCGCTATAGTCCGTCATTTTGGGGTCACACGGTTATTTCGCCGCTAATATATGCATCTATATGCATCTGCTTTTCTTGCTATTGCAAATGATTATCATTATTGTATAATCATGGAAAGAAGGAAATAAGCTATGTCACCTCATGATCGAACGCACTGCTCATCTGATCGGATGAAATTGGATAATGACCTGAAAGATAATCCGCGCCGTATCGAATATTATAGCGGGAAAGCACGGCTATCAGCGTTTACGCCGGAAGAAGTTTCCGCACTGCTGGCGTTTCGCTTCGGGGTGATTTCTGGCCGAAAGGGGTTAGACGTAACGCAAATCCTCACCTGTCGCCTTGGTTCGTTAAAAGCAGCGACGCACATGCACAGGTTAATGACAAGCCTGGCCAATATATGGGAAGGCCCATTCATGGTCGCGCCGCCTTGCAGCCGAACAGTCACATTGGACGAAGCCATTATGTGTCAGATGCTGCGCTGCGCGATGGCAGATAATCGCACACAGTTTGAGAATGTTATTGGCCCATTGCTGACCAGCAAATCAATACCAGCTACATGGCGTCTTTTTCGCAATGTCGCGGAAAGCCTGCTGGACCGCCACAAAGCATAAGTGCCACAGAAAACGGGCCGCAGCCATGGTTGGCAGCGACCCGTTCTTTTGGTTTTAAAAATCTATCAGACAGTTGGCGCGTTGGTAACTTGCGGCACCTTGCCATCTGCAACCTGTTGGCTGAAAACTTCGCGCATCACTTGCAATGAGAAAAGATGTGCATGAATCAATGGCAAAAGACCATTTTGGTTCATCTTGCGCAATTCATCACCACGCAGTTCACGCAATTTTTCTTCGTTGATCATTTTGAAACCGCGATAAACAAATGGCTTATCATTTCCGGTTTGCTGAATAGACACTTCGCCGTCCATCAAAAGGTCCAGCTTCTGAATTTCGTCAACAAATGCGGCGGTGCGTGCACCTGCTTGTTCAAAATGCTCACAGAAAGCCAGAACCTGCTTGGTTGATTCGCTTGCGGTGCCGTCTTCATTGAACAGTGGCTCGCCGTCTTCAAACTCACCAATGGCATCAACACCAGGGTCGAAGCACAGAGATAATTCTTCTGATTCGGGGCGCAATTTGGCAAGAAGGAATGGATAGCGACGGATATAAGCAGGGATATAAACCTGGTTTTTCATCTTGCCTTCATCATCCAAATAGACATTTACGCCTTCGTTCAGACCCATAAGAGCCAGTGGAACAGGCCGTTCGCCAGCTGAGAAAATGATTGGATAATGGCGCTGTGCAGCGGGGAATTCCTCCGCTGTCAATGGAACAGCATGTTGCTTTTTCAAAAAGTCCGCTCTGTCGATAAGGCGGGCTTTCCAAGTTGCATGTTCTTTGCTGTTTAAAGGAACAAGGTCATTATAAAAAAGCGGCAGATTTGTAGGTTGCGGCGCACTAGCCATTATCATTCTCCGAAAAGCATCAAATTGTGCCAGCCATTACGCAGTCTTGCGCTATGGTGCAAGCGCTATAAGTTACTAATGAGTTTGCCTGGATTCATTATATTCTCTGGATCAAGACCGCGCTTTATACCCTTAAGCGCAAATATACGTGCCGGACTGTCCAATTCATGAAGTATATCGCGCTTCATCTGGCCTATTCCATGCTCAGCAGAAATTGACCCGCCCCACGCCATAACTTGCCGATAAACCCAATCGCTAATCCTCTTGCTGTCTTCGGCATACCATTTTTCGGGCATGCTGCCTTGCGGTGCAATGACATGAAAATGCACATTGCCATCTCCCAGATGGCCAAAGGCAATGGCGCGTGTGCCTGCAAATTGCTGCTCAACCTGCGGAATAACCGTGTCGATGAAATCCGGCATATCTTGAACAGGCACGCTGATATCGTGCTGAACGGCCGGTCCAGCAGCACGTTCTGCCTCTGATATAGAATCGCGCAACTTCCAAAAAGCTTCAGTTTGCGCTTCACTTGCCGAAATTACAGCATTTTGCGCCAAGTCTTTTTTTAATGCCTGCTCCATAATAGCCTCAGCCAATGTTGCCGGTGAATGCTGTGCAGGGTCATCCTGCACAAGTTCAATAAGGCAATACCAGTCATGGCGTGATGATAAGGGAGCTTTGGTGGCCGGTATGTGCTTCAGCACGGCGTCAAGACAGGTCTGCGGGATAACTTCAAAACCTTCAACGGCCGCTCCGCACATTTTTTGACAATGCAGCAACAATTTGCGGGCCTGTTGAATAGTCTCCAATCCGGCCCAGATGACCGTGCGATCAATCAGCTGTGGAACCAGACGCAGGCGCGCCGCGGTGACGATGCCAATAGTACCTTCCGACCCGACCAAAAGCTGATTGAGATCAAAACCGCGATTATCCTTTTTCAGTGCTTTTAGTCCGTCAAAAACTTCACCATTGGGTAGTACCGCCTCAACTCCTGCAACCAATGTCCGCATATTGCCATGGCGCAGCACCTGCGTCCCTCCAGCATTTGTGGCGACCAATCCGCCGATTGTTGCAGAGCCTTTTCCGCCCAATGTCAGCGGAAAACGCAAATCCTTTTCGGCCACTGCTTCATGCAGGTTTTGGAGCACCATCCCGGCATCAGCAACCACAGTGCGCCCGTCTATATCTATATCGCGAATAGCCGTCATCTTGCGCAATGAAAGAATTATCGAACGACCGCTTTCATCCGGTGTTGCTCCACCCACCATGCCGCTATTGCCACCTTGAGGGACCAAAGCAACATTGTAACGGCGCGCCCAATGCACCACATGCTGCACCTCTTTGACATTGCGCGGTGACACCAAGGCCATAGCATTACCAATATAGCGCCCGCGCCAATCTGTCAGCCAAGGCTGTATATCACTTTGATCAATCGTCACATGCGGCGCATGTGCGCCTTGTGAAAGCGCGTTTAGAGACACGATATCTGCGTCATGCTGTGAGGATATCCCCATGATGTTTCTCCTCGCCCAGAAAGCCGCCCTATGCCCGCTGTTGAAAGCTTTTTTAAAAACTCTTGTGCTGGCCGCGCGTCAGATGGCTTAGCTTAGCGTCTGCCATGCAATATATGATCGTTCCAGCCATTATAGAATGCGCAATATAGGGTAAATTTTCTCGTAGCTGAACTATAATTCATTTCATGTTCAATTCTTTGGCGTAAAGCCGTTGCGGGTAAAGGAGTTTGATTCTCAAAAATGTCATATTCTGCTGCATTGCTATTCTGGTTAGGAGCAGGCTTTGGCCCAGCTGCACCGGCTGTGCCGCCTGAAGACTCTGTTACGCCTGAGCCTGTCTCTGAAGAAAGCGCGCAAGAGCATCAGGCCTGGCAACAATGGATCAATGCCTTTCGGCGGCAGAATATTCAGCGACAGGTTAGGATTGAGCGCCGGATTACAATTCGCATTCCACGCACCAATAGCAATCGCCTGCCTTTAAGCGCGATCAATCAGAACCAGCTCACCAAAGATTGGAAAGAAAAGAAAATTGGCAAATGCCTTCCTATGAAGGACATTGCTGGCGTGCAGATATCCGGCAGCAACAAATTGCTGCTATACACTCGAGATCGACGGATTATCAGCGCTCAGCTGGAAAAAGTCTGCCGCTCCCGGGATTTTTACTCTGGCTTTTATCTAGAGCAAAGTGCGGACGGTAAATTATGTATTGATCGCGATATCCTGCAGGCTCGCTCAGGCGCGCGTTGTGAGTTGGAACGGATTCGGCAATTGGTACCGCAGGACGATTGACAAAACGCCATCACCACGGTGCATGACATATCAGAACAATTGACTTTTTCCGTTTTCCAACGCAAAGCCTGCATCACTAATAATGCGATAAATCGCTTGTGGCGCATAGTGGGTCATTGTTTTTCCGGATAATCATATGAATTTTGCCGATCTCGGCCTTTCCGACGAATTGTTAAAAGCCGTAACAGACTCCGGCTATACAGAGCCTACGCCTATTCAGGCGCAGGCTATCCCGTCCGTTCTTATGATGCGCGATATTATCGGCATTGCGCAAACTGGCACTGGCAAAACCGCATCATTCGTGCTGCCAATGATTGATATATTGGCGCATGGCCGGGCAAGAGCAAGAATGCCGCGCTCACTGATCCTAGAGCCAACACGGGAATTGGCCGCTCAGGTCGCCGAGAATTTTGAGAATTACGGCAAATATCACAAGCTGGAAATGGCCTTGCTGATCGGCGGCGTTTCCATGGGAGATCAGGTCAAGGCGCTTGAAAAAGGCGTCGATGTGCTCATCGCAACGCCTGGCCGGTTGATGGACCTTTTTGATCGTGGCAATATTCTGCTCAATGGCTGTGAATTGCTGGTCATTGATGAAGCAGACCGTATGCTCGATATGGGTTTCATCCCGGATATTGAAAAGATTTGCGACAAATTGCCGACAACGCGGCAAACCATGTTATTTTCGGCCACGATGCCGCCGCCAATCAAAAAACTATCGGACAAATTCTTGTCCAATCCCAAAAATATTGAGGTTGCACGCCCGGCTACAGCGAACACCTCCATTGCGCAAACCAAGGTTGCCGTTGCCCCGCGCCGTAAGCGTGAATTGCTGCGCAACCTGCTGGATGCCGATGATATGGGTACAGCCATCATCTTCTGTAACCGCAAAACCACGGTAAGAGAGCTGAACAAAAGCCTGAAGCGGCACGGTTTTGATTCCGGCGAGATTCATGGCGATATGGCGCAGGAAGAACGCCTGAAAGAACTCGACAGATTTAAAGACGAGACTATAAATATTTTGGTCGCATCAGATGTTGCTGCGCGCGGCCTTGATATAAAAGGTGTCAGCCACGTGTTCAATTTTGATGCACCATGGCATCCTGATGATTATGTCCATCGTATCGGGCGAACAGGGCGTGCTGGAGCAACTGGCAAGGCGTTTACATTTTACACTAACGAAGATGCCGAGCATATCGCCAATATCGAAAAACTCACTGGCATGTCGATTCCTGAGCTGGAAAATCCGCTTGCTGGCGCTGCTCAGTCAAAAAGTGACGATGGTGATAAGCGATCTGCCAAAAAGCCTAGTGCAAGGAAGAGACCCTCTTCGGCGGATAAGGCGGATAAGGCTTCTGCGCCCAAGAAAGAAGCCAAACACGTCCGTGAGAAGCGACCCAATCAAAACCGGCACCAGAACCAAGGTTCAGATCAAGCGGATGGCCCTGATGATGGCTGGAATGGCCCAATGCCGGGTTTCCTATCAGTGACTATCAAGCCATAAAAAACTGACCCCGATACATATCAGGGCCAGTTCTTCATATCCATTGTCCAAATGCGTTCGCCCAGCATTGCTGAGCGAACGGCATAGATTTAGAAGCTCAACTTGGCGGATACGCGGAAGTCACGTCCGGCCAATGGCGCAAAGTCTTTGGTGAAGCTTGCTGCGCGGCGACCTACAACATCAAAAATGTTATTAGCAGAGGCCAGCAATGTGACATTCCCATCACGGCCCAGCGGCTTCCAAGAAACTTGCGCGTTCACAAATGTGAAGCCATCTGTTTCTGTTTCAAACGCTGCATTGCGGTTTTGATCATCAAACCACTCCACCTCTACACGGGCATTGATATCAGCGCTTTGCGCTTCCAGACCGCCCAATATGCGCAGCGGTGGAATACGTGGAACCGGACCAGTCGTGTCCAGCGATGCACGCACAAAATCGGCTACGCCATCAGCGACAATGTTGAACTTGCCAGCACGTGCCAACAATACCGAGCCTTCAATCTCGACACCGTAAAATTCGGCATCGTCCTGAATGAACTGGAATACTGGCAATTCATCTTCTTCTTCGCCTGTCGGCACGTCGATGATGAAATCGTCAATATCATTATAATAGCCGGTGACGGCAAATTGCCAATTTGGGCGATCAATGCGCAGATAAATCTCTGCGCCATTACTGGTTTCGGTGCCAAATGTCGGATCGCCAATTTCAAACGCAGCTGTAGCAATATGTGGACCGTTAGAAAACAGTTCTTCCGCAACAGGTGCGCGTTCAGAACGGTTAAAGTTAATCCCGATTTTTGCACCATCGGTGACGGTATAGCCAAAGCCAAGTGCAGCGGAGAAACTGGTGAAATCACGGTCAATGCCAATAACATTGGACGAAACGTCAACAGAGTCAAAGCGCAATGCGCCTTCAATATCAACCTTGCCGAATGTCAGTTCTTGCAGTGTGAAAATGCCAAATTGGCTGGTTTCATTTGGCGGAACAAACGCTTCAGCGCCAATCGCAGCGAAGTCGCGGAAACCATATTGCACACCGCTCGCACCGCGCCAACTGCCATTGCCGACAGACTGTTCGCGCTGAACCAACTCGCCGCGTGCTTCAATACCCTGATTGTCGAAGACGGTGCCGACTTCGTCACCTTCAAATTCGATCTGCTGGAAGTCAGCATAAGAAGCGCGCAGACGCAATTTCTCGAAGAATCCGGGAAGCTCTACCTCACCGCGGAAATCAACTTTAAACTGCTCCAAGCCGATAGTGACTGGGCCTTCCTCTTCTTCGCCCTCTTCACCTTCCTCGCCTTCTTCTTCAGCATGTTCAGCGCCGGGCCGCTCTGGCACACCATAATTGCTGTCTAGATAGCTGAACGAAACACCAAAGGAACCGCCTTCACCAAACCAGCTAAGACCGCCACCAAAAGAATAAGTCTCGGTTGCTGTATTGGGGATTGTGCCTTGAAGATCAGCAAGCTCTTGCGCTTCAGCCGCTTCGTCAAGATTGCCTTCTTCGGTTTCTTCCGCGACAATCTCTAGCTGCTCTGCACGCAATTCAGGTGATAGGACAAAGCCGCCGACATCAAGATCATTGGTGTTGCGATAGCTGCCATCGATATGGAAGACGAGCTGTTCACTCAACGGCACATCAAGGCTGGCCGAAACACTGCGCTCATCTGCCGCTGTGGCATAGCTGCCCAATATATCGAGATGGAAATCTTCTTCCGGAACCGAGCGCGGAATACGCTTATCAATTGCGTTAACCGCACCGCCAAGAGCATTGCCGCCGAAAAGAAGAACGGCCGGCCCGCGGATCACCTCAATACGGTCCAACAATAACGGTTCCACCGTAACAGCATGATCGGCAGATGTTGTAGATACGTCAATGGTGCCAAGACCATCATTCAAAACCAATATGCGTGGGCCCTGAAAACCGCGGAGAACCGGACGCGATGCGCCTGGCGTAAAGCTGGTTGCCGATACGCCGGGCAATTTGGTCAGAATTTCACCGATTTGCGGTTCTATTTCCTGCGTCAATGTATCGCCAGATATCGAGGACGTGCCCGCCAATATGTTCAAATCCAGCGAAAAGGGCGCGGTAACAACAATGCCTGTCTCTTCATGGAAATCGTCATCATTTACCGGCTTATCAATAGCAGCGTCATCGCCATCAGTTGTTGACTGCTGCGCGGCTGCAGGGCTGGCAATTGATGCGATAGCGAAAATGCAAGCGGAAGAGAGTAAAGCTTTGCGTACCATGATGGTCCTTTTCATGCGTAATGAGAATGAGTGATACAGGCGTAATCAAGCCGCCCACATATTATATTGATATAACATATCAAGCGCTAATTCGGCTTCATCGACAAAAGACATGCAGAACAGGACGAACTGCCACTTAGTGTTGCATTTTGGCTATATTATTGGGGTTTTATGCAGCTAAAAGCCCGCCAAGCGTTTCTCGGTATCATCAATATCCGGATAGCTGCGCGCAGCTTCTTCGGCGATAGCATCCTCAATATCATGGTTCGCTTCCGCCACACGATACAGATCCTTAATGGCCGCGATAGCTGTTGTCGAGTTACTCACAATCTGTCTGCACCGCTCTGCTATAAGCGCATCCAAAGCATCCTTATCTTCCACGGCCATATTGGCGAGCCCCATATCAACGGCCTCTGCTCCCAAAAAAGTACGCGCTGTAAAAGACAGTTCGCGCGCACGTCTGATGCCGATGGCGCGCGGCAAATTCTGGGTCATGCCCCATGTCGGCCGGATGCCAAATTTGGCATGTGTGTCGCCAAACTTTGTGGCTTTGGTGGTGAAAATCATATCGCAATATAGGGCAATCTCCAAAGCGCCAGTGAAGCAAAAACCGTGAACCTTAGCGATGACAGGAAATGGCGCCGCACGAATAGCCGCGCCCAATTCGGCGCTGGGCGCATCAAATATGGTGCCGATTTTCCCCGCAACAGGCGCCGTTCCCTGCAAGACCTTTAGGTCTACGCCAGCCGAGAATGCACGCCCTGCCCCTTCGATCACTGCAACACGTATATTTTCGTCAGCAGACGCAATATTATCGCGCAGTGTCTCCAACATATCTGGCTGAAATGCGTTCAGGGCATCGGGCCTATTAAGCGTCAGTGTCAGCACATGGCCTTGCTGCGCTACCAGAACTTTATCACTCACGTGGTTTCTCCTCGGTATAATTTGCTGAGCACGTCATGCAGGTCTTTGGCCAAAGTTTCCGGCCTGCGTGTTTCCCGGTCGACATAGACATGAGTGAACTCGCCATGAGCAGCAGCTGAATCGCTGTCCCCTTCAAACAAACCAACCCCATAGCGCACTGAGCTATTGCCGATATGCTCCACTCTAACCCCGGCTGTAATCGGATTGGGGAACGCCATAGGCGCATGATAGGCGCAGCGTGTTTCCACCACCAATCCTATGACCGCACCATTATGGATATCCAACACGCCATGATTGATCAGCAACTGATTAACCGCAGTATCAAAATAGAAATAGGATATGGCATTGTTCACATGCCCATAAATATCATTGTCGGTCCAACGCGTGGTGATGGGCACAAATTCGGCATAGGCAGTGCGTGTTGGCGGTAAGGCGCGTTTGGCTCTGGCCACTTTGCCCTCACTCTCAATAGGCGTGTTCATACAGCATCCTTGCATCGTCTCGGGTGACTTCACGCGGATTGTTCACCAAAAGCCGCCTCTGCAACATCGCATCATCAGCCAGCCGATCAAGCGCCTCATACGGAATATCAATATCACGCAACCTTTGTGGCGCGCCAGAATCACGCGACAGACCAACCAGATAATCGATAAGCTGTTCGGCCTTTTGCAGCATGCTCCCCTGCTCTGAACCTTGCTCTGCACCTTTCTCTGTAACGCCCAATGCGTCGGCAAGTTCAGCATATAATGGCGCGGCAACGTCCAGATTAAAGCGCATGACATGCGGCATAACCAATGCATTGGAAAGCCCGTGCGGCACATGGTAGATACCGCCTAGCGGATAGGCCAAGGCATGAACCGCACCCACAGGTGAATTGGCAAAGGCCTGACCGGCAAGCATGGATCCGCGCAACATGGCTTCCCGCGCGGCAATATCATTCTGTCCGTCATGGCAGGCCTGCAATAAATTGCCCGTTAGCAGCTTTAATGCAGCAATTGCCAACATGTCAGACATTGGGTTTTTGCGGATGCGCCCAGTATAAGCCTCTATCGCATGGACCATGGCATCAATGCCGGTCGCCGCAGTCACAGAGGCTGGAAGCCCACGGGTCAGTTCTGGATCAAGCAAGGCAGCATCAGCATAAAGCGATGGGTCAACTATGCCTGCCTTGGTCGTTTCACCGGTCGTCAAAATGGCGATAGATGTAACCTCCGAACCCGTCCCCGATGTTGTCGGGATCAAAACGAGCGGCAGGCGCGGCGCCGTTACATTGCCGACACCATATATTTCGGGCAATGGCTGTGGGTCAGGTCCAGACAGCACGGCAACGACTTTGGCGCTGTCCATTGGGCTGCCGCCGCCCAGACCGATAATGCAATCGGCACCGTGGCGCTTCGCTTTGTCAGCAATATCCTGCACGATGCTTTCTGGTGGATCAGCAACCACTTCATCGCAAATCAGCACATCAAGCCCTGCCGCTTTTAACGGCTCTGTCACTTGCGCGACCAAACCGCATTGCGCCACGCCTTTATCAGTAATGATCGCAGGGCGCTGCGCCGCCATATCATGTATGAGGTCGGTCAATTGCGCAGCTGCCCCTTCGCCAAAAATAAGCTTGGGCACGGTCTGAAAAGTAAATATCTCGCTCATGACAACCATGTGCCTGATCATGAACGCCAGTGTCAAAAGATATGTGCACCATCATGATCGCATCACCGCGCAGAAATATGCAAAATTGCTGCATTAATCCATAAGACTAGCGCTTTACAGCTAAGGGAAGGCATGGTCTATTGCACCGGAACTTGCGTAAAAGGGAGAAAAGCAGCGTGTATGACGAAATGTTCGGTTCAGATGACACGTTGCGCAGCGCCTATTGCGATTACAAAACTTGGCTTGATGGAGAGGACAAGCACAGGCTGACCCGAAAATCAGAGGAAGCAGAAGCCTTTTTTCGCAAGACCGGCATTACCTTTAACGTCTATGGCCAAGAAGATGCCGATGAGCGTCTTATCCCTTTTGATATTGTTCCGCGCGTCATCACCGCACCGGAATGGCGCAAATTATCGCAAGGCATAGAGCAGCGCGTACGTGCGATTAACGCATTTTTGTATGACATTTATCACCGGCAGGAAATTCTGCGCGCTGGCCGCGTTCCCAAAGAGCTGATCGCTAACAATATCGCCTTTTTGCCGCAGATGATCGGGGTCAGTCCGCCCGGCGGCATATACACCCATATTATCGGCACAGATATTGTCCGTACCGGCGACAATGAATTTTATGTTCTGGAAGACAATGCGCGGACACCTTCTGGTGTTTCCTATATGCTGGAAAATCGCGAAACGATGATCCAGATGTTCCCTGAGCTTTTTTCTCGTATCGCTGTGCAAGAGGTCAGCAATTACCCGCAAAAGCTGCGCCGATCGCTGGCAGCCTGTGCGCCCCCGCAATGTACGGGCAAACCTGTTGTGGCGGTATTGACACCCGGCATCCACAATAGCGCTTATTTTGAGCATAGTTTTCTGGCTGACCATATGGGCGCGGAACTGGTTGAAGGGCATGATTTGCGGGTTCAGAATGGCCGTATCGCCATGCGCACAACCCGCGGCTATCAACCCATTGATGTTCTCTACCGCAGGATTGATGATGATTATCTTGATCCGATGAATTTCAAACCGGAATCTCTGCTGGGCGTGCCCGGTATATTGGATGTTTATCGCTCCGGCGGCATCACAATCGCCAATGCGCCAGGCACCGGCATTGCTGATGATAAAGCGCTATATTCTTACATGCCGGAAATCGTCGAATTCTACACGGGTGAAAAGCCTTTGCTGAACAATGTGCCGACATGGCGGTGCAGCGAAGCGGACCAGCTGCAATATGTGCTGGAGCATCTGGCAGAGCTGGTCGTGAAAGAGGTTCACGGGTCTGGCGGTTATGGCATGTTGGTCGGGCCAGCAGCCAGCAAGGCGGAAGTCGAGGCATTTCGCGCAAAGCTGAAAGATGATCCGGGCAATTATATCGCGCAACCGACGCTGGCGCTTTCCACTGTGCCCATATTTACCGAAAAGGGGTTGGCCCCGCGCCATGTTGATCTGCGGCCCTTTGTTCTGGTTTCACCAAATTCGATCGACATAACACCGGGCGGATTGACCCGTGTGGCGATGACCGAAGGATCTTTGGTGGTCAATTCAAGTCAAGGCGGCGGCACCAAAGACACATGGGTATTGGAAGAATGATTGGTTCTGAGGGAGCGGCATCATGCTAGGAAAAACTGCAGGCGGCCTGTTCTGGATGTTCCGATATCTGGAGCGCGTTGAAAACAGCGCAAGATTGCTTGATGCGGGCTTTCGCATTGCATTGACACGATCAAAATCTGCGCCTGATGAATGGGCATCGGTGCTGACCACGACCGGCATGAAGCAAGCCTATTGCCAAAAGCATGACCAGTTCACGGCAGAAAAGGTTATCGAATTTCTGCTGTGCGATGCAGATAATCCAGCCAGTATAATATCTGTCACCAAATTGGCGCGGGATAATGCACGGCTAGTGCGCACCGCCTTAACCCGCGAAGTGTGGGAAGCGACCAACGAGTGCTGGATGACATTGAAAGCCCTGCTGAAACCACCCTTACGGCAGCAGGAATTGCCCGATATATTGGACACTATCCGTCAACAAACAGCATTGGTGCGCGGCGCCACTGGCGGCACGATGCTGCGCAATGATGGTTATAATTTCATGCGGCTAGGCACATTTATTGAGCGTGCCGATAATACCGCGCGTATATTGGACGTGAAATATTATCTCTTGCTGCCCAGTATCGCCAATGTCGGCTCATCACTGGACAATGCACAGTGGGAAACGATCTTGCGATCTGTCTCTGCGCATCGCAGCTATCGATGGTTAAATGGCGATGATATCAGCCCAATGGGCATAGCCGATTATTTGATTTTGAACCGGCAAATGCCGCGTTCACTCGCCTTTTGCTATAATAAGATTGATGACAATCTGGGGTATTTGGAAAGTGAATATGGCGAACGTGTAAGTGCCAGCCAGATGGTCGATGATTTGTGCGAAGAATTGATCAATCAGCCCATAGAAAATATTTTCGAAGACGGGCTTCACGAATATCTTTTACGGTTTATCGACGCCAATAATGCACTGGCTTCCCAAATTGAGAGTGACTTTCGCTTCCAGCAATAACGTTCATCTAAGGCAGGTTTCCATGCTTCTCAAAGTCAATCATATCAGCCGCTATCATTATGATGCGCCGGTGCAATATGCCCTGCAACAAATCCGCCTGACGCCAAAAGAGCGGGATAACCAGCATATTATAAACTGGTCGGTTACTATTGAAGGCGGTCATAAAGAGCTGAGCTTTGAAGACCAGCATAACAATGTGGTGGATTTGATCAGCATTGCCCCTGATCAGCAGGAGCTGGCCATTATCTGCTCTGGTGAGATTGAACTGACCAATAGCAGCGGCGTTGTCGGTCGTCATGGCGGGTTTGCGCCCCTATGGCTGTTCCAACGGTCAACTGCGCTAACCAAGCCCGGCAATAAGGTCAAAGAGCTTGTTGCCAAGCTAGGCGGCGATAATGACGCAAGCCTTGAACGCGCGCATGCTCTGTCCGCACTGGTTCGGCAGCATATCGATTTTGCCGTCGGCACAACGCATAGCGGAACCACAGCCGAAGAAGCCCTTATCCGCGGTGAAGGTGTCTGTCAGGATCATAGCCATGCTTTTTTAAGCGCTGCGCGTCTGCTTGGCTATCCTGCCCGCTATGTATCGGGCTATTTGATGATGAATGATCGCATCGACCAAGACGCGACCCATGCCTGGGCCGAGCTATATATTGAGACACTGGGCTGGGTCGGGTTTGATGTTGCTAATGGCTATTCACCGGATGAGCGTTATATCCCCGTTGCAACCGGGCTTGATTATTATGAGGCGGCCCCTGTGTCAGGAATGCGCTTTGGCGATAGCAAAGAAAAATTATCGGTGGAATTGCAAGTTCAGCAATAGCAGTACACATAATATGCCTGCTATTCACCATGGCAGAATCATTCATCAGCCGGAGTATCTATAATGACCTATTGCGTGGGAATGCGGCTCGACCGCGGACTGATTTTCATGTCCGACACACGCACAAATGCCGGCGTTGATGATATTGCTCAAGTACAGAAGATGAAAATCTGGGAAGAACCGGGCGAGCGTGTCATCACCTTATTGTCCGCTGGCAATCTGGCAACGACACAGGCAGTGGTCAGCTTGCTTGACGAGCGCAGCAAAGCGCCAGAAGATCGCGACCCGTCTATCATGAACGATCCCACCATGTTTCAGGTGGCCCGCCGTGTTGGCAAAACGCTGCAAGAGGTCGTGCAGAGCAATAGCGACAATGGCCAGCAAGCATCCTCCATGTTTGGCGCTACCCTGATATTGGGCGGCCAGATCAAGGGCAGCGAACCGCGCCTGTTTCTTATCTATCCAGAGGGCAATTTCATTGAAGCTGGACAGGATAATCCCTTCTTCCAGATCGGCGAGTCCAAATATGGCAAACCCATATTGGTGCGTGCCTTTGACCGGGAAATGTCTTTTGAAAATGCGGTCAAATTGTTGCTGGTCTCTTTCGACTCAACTATCCGCGCCAATGTTTCGGTTGATCTGCCTTTTGATGTGTTAGCCTATGAAGCCGACAGCTTTACAAGCAAGCAACGGCAACGGGTAGAAAGAGACGATGAATATTTCCGTCAAATCAGCAATGGCTGGGGCGAAGCGCTAAAAGACGCCTTTCATTCCTTACCGGAATTCACATTCGATTGAAGGTAACACATAGCTTGGCTCGGAATAGGATTTTTGGGGTTTATGCAAGCCTAGCGCTCGATAAATCACTAAATATATATCAGTGACTCTTTATAACATGTCTTATCTTTTGATCGGAAGATATGGAGATAGATCAAATCACCATTATAATATAGTCTACCATCTTCTTCCCCAAAGTGCCGAACTTCTCTCCAAAAAGGACGGCCACTATTTTCAAGTTTTCGGGCTATATTATTGACTGTATCGTCGGAAATTATCGAATAAGGTAGGGATTCTCTAGCACAGGATGATCGCGCCACGATACTTTTCTCGAAAACGATGTACTCTACATTGCCTTGCGTAAAAACGCAGTCATCTGTGTTATCACAGACATCTTCGCCCACCTTCTGATCTATTGCCAGCAACATATTATTGTGTTGCGGCGAATTGCTCATCAACAGCATCATAATTGGCACAATTAATGGAAGCATCTCTCAAACCCCGTTCAGATGCTATACTACAACCAACGCCATGAATGAGAAATTTATGGTTATAAAGTTTCAATAGGTGATGGTGGACAGGATAGGATTCGAACCTATGTACTCTAACGAGGGCAGATTTACAGTCTGCTGCCTTTAACCACTCGGCCACCTGTCCATCAGGGGCGATTCTTTTTATAGGAACCGCTTGGCAAGAGGCGGCTGAATGGCGAAAAGCACAGCGCGTGTCAATGGTGTCTTATCAATTGTAGGTTTCCATCTGCCAATGAGATAAGAGAGACAATTGGCAGACCCCACAAATTGTGCCACTAGCAGCGCCAGAAAACAGCCAAGATTAGGCCAGAATAAGGATTGTAAAAGGCATGAAGCGCGGACGACAAGCGAGACAACAAAAGACTGCGCGTGGCAAAGGGCGTCGCGGGTCAGCTGCGATACCCCGTTTTTGGGGCCACCATGCCGTAGAAGCCGCTTTGGCCAATCCAGAGCGCACAGTGCGCAAAATTATGGGCACACGGGCTGCGATAGAGAGGCTCGACATTGATCCGCAAATTCCTATCCAGTTTAGTGAACCCAGCGACCTTGGCCTCTTGGTGCCGTCTGACGCACCGCATCAAGGGATAGTGGCGGATGTTCTGCCACTGGAGGATATGGGGTTGGCGGAATGTTTGGACCGCGCCGATGGACGCACCTTGCTGGTGCTTGATCAGGTTA
The DNA here is from genome assembly GCA_947503245.1 of uncultured Sphingomonadaceae bacterium. Classification (GTDB taxonomy): domain Bacteria; phylum Pseudomonadota; class Alphaproteobacteria; order Sphingomonadales; family Sphingomonadaceae; genus Alterisphingorhabdus. The sequence goes on along the minus strand of CANNCV010000001.1, from coordinate 1,418,770 downwards.
CCGACCCGCGCAATATTGGCGCCATTTTCCGCTCTGCTGCAGCGTTTAATGCGGCTGCTATCATTACGCAGGATCGTCACGCTCCACCGGAATCAGGAGTAATTGCCAAGGCAGCTTCAGGGGCGCTTGACAGGCTGCCATGGGTTCGCGTTGTCAATCTGGCACGGGCATTGGAAGATATGGCCGAGGCCGGCTATTGGCGCATTGCCATGACGGGCGATGCTGAACAGGATTATGCCAGCACCGTAGGCACAGGTCCGGTCGCACTGGTCATGGGTGCGGAAGGGGAAGGCATAAGGCAGAATGTTGCCGCCCATTGCGATGTAACGGCGCGCCTGCCCATATCCGACGCGATGGAAAGCCTTAATGTTTCCAATGCCGCGGCAATAGCGTTATATGTGACCCATATGCGCGGCGATATCGCTAAGGGTGAGTAGCGATTACATAGGCTTAGCGCATAATATTTAAGGGAGTTGATATGTTGTATCGCATAATAACTGTGATGGCGGCGAGCCTGATGGTGACCAGTTGCTTTTTGTCGCCCGGCAAATTTGAATCCGAAATGGTTGTGAACAAATCGGGAGAGTTCACCTTTACCTATAAAGGGGAAATTTGGGTACTTGGCCTTTCCAGCCTTATGGGCATTGGTCAGGCAGCGAGCGAAGCCGATTTTACCGCCGAATGTTTTGATGATGATAGCGGGGAAGAGCGCGCCTGCACTTTGGAAGAAGCCGAAGAGCAGTTAGCGAACAAAAAAGCAGAAGATGCAGAAACCGCTGAAGCATTTAAGGCGCTACTCGGCGGATTGGACCCAAATGATCCGCAAACCATTGATATGTTCATCGCGCGAGTTGAGCGCCAGAAAGGATGGAACAGTCTGGTGCACAAAGGCGAAGGCATTTTTGATGTCGATTTCTCCCTTACCGCGCCATTATCACATGATTTTCAGTTCCCGATAATTGAAAAAGTCGCCAGCTTCACACCCTTTGTGAGCATGATCGTGCGCAAAGATAATAAAGTTCGCGTCTCCGCACCGGGCTTTGCACAGGACGATTCTTCAAATAGTCTGGCTAGCCTTGGTGCTTTGGCTGGTACCGGTGCCCCTGCAGGCGGCGGTATCCCGAAATTTGTGACACCCAATGGCACATTCACTATCCGCACAGATGGCGCCATTTTGACCAACAATACAGAAGAAGGTGCGACCATGGCTGGCAATGGCCAAAAACAGCTGGTCTGGACAATTACCTCAGCAACCAAAGAGCCACCACAGGCCCTGATATCTCTAGATTGACATGCTGAGCGCACAGGCATGTGCGCAAAATGCGCTGGAATGAAAATGAGGGCAATTCACAATGCGAGAATCAAAAACGGGGCATAAATGCCCCGTTTTCCCGCGATTTCATTAACCTCCTGATTGAATATCAGGATGATTTATTAGTTTACGGCGTCTTTCAGACCCTTGCCTGCTTTAAACTTAGGCTGGGTTGAAGCTTTAATTTCCATTGGCTCACCCGTACGTGGGTTACGGCCAGTAGATGCTTTGCGCTCAGTTACAGAAAATGTACCGAAACCAACCAAACGGACATCGCCGCCTTTGGCCAGTGCGCCAGTGATAGATTCGAATACGGCTTCGACAGCTTTACCAGCATCGTTTTTGCTCAGGCCGCTATGGTCAGCTACTGCTGAAACAAGATCATTTTTATTCATAATTGGGAAACCCCCCTATTCAAAGTTTGGTCTGATTCGCGGTATCAGTAATGGTCTTTAACCACCTCTGATATACGTCTGTCAAAGGCAAAAGCCGTGTAAATCAGCCATTTTTTGTGAATATTGCCAATTTACATCAGACGAAGCACGAATTTACCTAATGCGGTAATTTCTGCGCTGCCCCAATGCCCCCTGGACGCGCGGCCAATTCATCTGCCTCACTCCAGTCAATAGGTTCCAATTTCTCGGTCAAAGCCTCTGCCAGAACGGCATCAACATGACTGACCGGGATAATGGTCAGACCGGAAGTGATATTTTCCGGTATTTCGGCCAGATCCTTTTGATTTTCCTCGGGAATTAGAACCGTCGTTATCCCGCCGCGCAATGCCGCTAAGAGCTTTTCCTTAAGCCCGCCAATAGGCAAAACCCTGCCGCGCAAAGTAACTTCACCCGTCATGGCAATGTCTTTACGAATGGCTATTCCGCTTAGCGTTGAAATGATCGACGTGACCATGCCAATACCCGCAGAAGGCCCGTCTTTCGGGACAGCACCTTCCGGCAAGTGGATATGAACATTCTTGTGGGAAAATATGTCCGGCTTGATCCCATAGGATGGCGCACGCGCTTTTACATAGGACCAGGCAGCCTGAATGGATTCCTGCATTACCTCGCCCAGCTTGCCAGTGGTGCGTATATCGCCCTTGCCCGGAACGGTTACTGCTTCGATAGTCAGCAGTTCACCGCCAACCTCTGTCCATGCCAGCCCTGTAACAGCGCCTATCTGGTGGTCTTTCTCACCTACGCCATGACGGAATTTGCGAACACCGGCAAAATCAGACAGGTTTTCAGTAGTCACTGTGATGTGCTCAGTCTTGCCTTCAAGAATCCGCCGCAGAGCCTTACGCGCCAATCGCGCTATTTCCCGCTCCAATGTGCGAACACCGGCTTCACGCGTATAATAGCGGATAAGATCGCGTAATGCGTCTTCTTCCAGCGTAAATTCACCTTTTTTCAGTCCATGTGCGTCGATCTGCTTTTCAACCAAATGGCGTTTGGCGATTTCGACCTTCTCATCTTCTGTATAGCCCTCCAGCCGGATAATCTCCATGCGGTCCAGCAAAGGCTGGGGCAGGTTTAACGAATTTGCCGTTGTGACAAACATGATGTCGCTCAGATCAATATCGATTTCCAGATAATGATCTTGAAACTTGCTGTTCTGCTCTGGATCAAGCACTTCCAACAAGGCTGATGCTGGGTCTCCCCGAAAATCTTGACCCAGCTTATCAATCTCATCGAGAAGGAAAAGCGGGTTGGATGTACCAGCCCGTTTCAAATTGGATGCAATTTTGCCCGGCATTGACCCGATATAGGTGCGTCTATGCCCGCGTATTTCCGCTTCATCACGCACACCGCCCAAGGACTGGCGCACAAATTCGCGGCCTGTCGCTTTGGCGATGGATTTGCCCAGTGATGTTTTGCCGACACCTGGAGGGCCAACCAAACACAGTATCGGGCCTTTCAATTTGTTCGTACGGCTCTGCACCGCAAGATATTCAATGATCCGCTCCTTCACCTTTTCCAAAGCAAAGTGATCGGCATCAAGAATGTCCTGTGCCTTGGTGATATCTTTTTTCAAACGCGACTTCTTGCCCCAAGGCAGGCCCAGCAGCACGTCGAGATAATTGCGGACAACCGTCGCTTCGGCGGACATCGGCGCCATAGAACGCAGTTTTTTGAGCTCAGCTTCGGCTTTGCTGCGTGCATCTTTGGACAGTTTTGCTTCGCGAATTTTCTGGGTCAGTTCACTCAGCTCATCGCCGCCATCTTCACTGCCGCCACCGAGCTCGTTCTGGATCGCTTTAAGCTGCTCATTAAGATAATATTCGCGCTGGGTCTTTTCCATCTGGCGCTTGACGCGGCCACGTATCTTTTTCTCGACCTGCAAGACGCCAAGTTCGCCTTCCATAAAGCCAAAAAGCAGTTCCAGCCTTTTGACAGGATCAAGCTCGACCAAGAGCGATTGCTTGTCTGACACTTTAACATTGATGTGTGCAGCAACCGCATCCGCTAATGCGCCGGCATCATCAATCTCATTAAGCTGAACCGCCGTTTCGGACGGCATTTTCTTGTTGAGCTTGGTGAAATTCTCAAACTGGTCCGTCACAGAACGCATCAGAGCAGCAACTTCAGTGCCGCTGGCGCTGAGCTGATCAACATGCGTGACTTCGGCGAGTTGGACATCACCATCTTGTTTCAACGCGGTCAGTTTGGCGCGGCGCGAACCTTCCACCAATACCCGCACGGTGCCATCAGGCAGTTTGAGCATTTGCAGCACAGTGGCCACCACACCCATGTCATAAAGATCATCACGATCAGGGTCGTCACGCGCAGGATCAAGCTGAGCAACGAGGAAAATTTCCTTATTGCCTTCCATCGCTTTTTCCAAAGCGGCGACGGATTTATCGCGCCCGACAAATAAGGGCACAATCATCTGCGGGAAGACAACAATATCGCGCAGCGGCAATAACGGGTAATTATGAGTCATAAAAATTCAGATATCCAAATGGAAAGTTCATACATAATATTGGGTGCTCACCGATGAGCTTCAAGCGATAGCCCGAAAGCAATCAACCGGTATTGCGGCAGAACCCGTAATTTGCGCCAATAGATGCTCTTATGTGAACGGCATTTTAAAGCCCGGAGGCAAAGGCAGTCCGGACGACATTTTGGCTGTTTCTTCCTGACTGACTTGGTCCGCTTTTTGACGTGCATCATTAAACGCCGCCGCGATCAAATCTTCCAGCATGGTTTTGTCTGCTGGCACCATCAAGCTGTCATCAATAGCAACATTGATAATCCGGCCCTTTGCTGATGCCTTGACCTTTACAAGCCCGCCTCCAGCTGCGCCTTCAACTTCCAGCGCCTCCAGCCGTTTCTGGACCTCTTCCATCTGGGTCTGAACGGTCTGTGCAGCTTCCTGCGCAGCCTTCATCATTTCTTCCATCGATTTCATAATGTTGCACTCCTTGCGGCATTATCATCCGCTAAATTTTCGTCTTGTAATTCTGCTCCGGGAAAGGCTTGTGTAAGTGCCTTAACCAATGGCGTTTCCATAATCTCTTCACGCTGACGCCGCTGCGCCGCCTCTTGCTGTTCCAAAAGGCTGGGCGTAGCTTTGCCTGAGCCCATGGGCCTTTCTGTGATCTGCCAATTTTTGCCTGTTGCGCGTCGCAATGCATCACGCAAAGCACTGCTATAATCCTCACCAATATTGCGGGATAGCTCATAGTCCATCACACCATCGGCAATATGAATGACGCGCACATAATCACGCATGATTTGAGAAAGGCGCAGTTCCCCCGCATGGTCTAGAGCATCTGCAAGCTGGCTCACACTTGGCGCAGGTTTTTGCTGCGGCACTGCTTGCTGATCATTATTGTGTTGGTCATTATTGGCTATAGCTGTTTCTGCCGTGGCCATAGGTGCGCCGGGACTATTTGCAGATGGTGCATTGCTCGCGTTAGCTGTACTGGTACCAGCGCCCTGCTCAATGCGGCGCGCCAGTTTCTCAGGGTCGGGAAGAGAAGCCGCATATAGCAGCCGCAGCATGGCCATATCCATGGCCTCTCGCGGATCAGGTGCAGCCGCTGTTTCGGCATGGCCTTTTAACAGCATTTGCCATAAGCGGTGCAGATTGCCATGCGACACTTTGGCAGCAACTTCCTGCAATGCCTTTTGGTCATCCGCTTCTATCGATGATGCCTTACCTGACGCCATCTGCACTTTGGTCAATGTTAAGCTGTGCACCAGATCCATCAGTGCCCGCAGCTGTGCCAATGGCTCAACGCCCAAAGCATGCTGACGGCCTAACAATTCCAGCATCGCGGCATCTTCACCAGCCAGCACATGCTGTAACAGGCTATGCACTGCCGCCCGGTCAGACAGACCCAGCATGTCACGCACGGCTAACGCTCTGACATTGGGGACAGCGCCTTCTGCTTCCATATCGGCATGGGCAATCGCTTGGTCCAGCACAGACAAGCCATCGCGCACAGAACCATCCGCCGCGCGTGCAATCATGGCCAATGCTTCGGCTTCCGCCTCAACCTGCTCTTTGCTGCAAATATCTGTGAAATGCTGCGCCAATAAATCCTGCGGGATGCGCTTAAGATCAAAACGCTGACAGCGGGACAATACGGTTATAGGAACCTTATCGACCTCAGTAGTTGCGAACAGAAATTTCACATGAGGTGGTGGTTCCTCAAGCGTTTTCAAAAGGGCGTTAAACGCATTTTTGGACAGCATGTGGACTTCGTCAATGATATAGATTTTGAACCGTGCCGACACACTGGCATAGCGTACAGCCTCAATAATCTCACGAACATCATCAACGCCGGTATTGCTTGCAGCATCCATCTCGATAACATCGATATGCCGCCCCTCTGCAATCGCGGTGCATGGTTCACATATGCCGCACGGGTCAATAGTCGGGCCGCCATCACCATTAGGCCCGATGCAGTTCAGGGCTTTGGCAATAAGCCGCGCCGTGGATGTTTTGCCGACACCGCGAACGCCGGTCATCAAAAAGGCATGAGCCAGCCGGTCGCGCTTAATCGCGTTCCCCAATGTCTGCACCATGGCTGACTGACCAATAAGCTGAGAAAAGCTTTGCGGGCGATATTTGCGTGCCAGCACACGATAAGGCGTTTTCGCCTCAGTGGCGGCTGGCGCAGCAGGTGCTTCTACACCAGATGCAGCAAAAATATCATTGTCAGAGTCAGACATTGGGCAATTTATCAATCATTAGATCATTTGGTTGGCGTCTGTTTTGCACCGAATCCCTGATAGGGACCAGCACAGAATCATCGCCAAGACAACAATAGAGCAGCAATCGCCCATTGTCGAAACCAACACAGCGCAACAGAGCAAAAATAACGATTTTGGGGATAAAAAGGAGGCGAGCGACCCGCAGAAATTTCGTTGTGGCTGCTTCCTTCCGGACCTGACCAGGTTGGCGAAGACCACGTCCGCCCGACTCCCAAGGGCCATATGGCTAAGCGCAGGGCAAATTGCAAGCCTCTGCTTATCCCTGAACGGCCATGATAGGCACCAGTATATTGGAGATCTCCGCAATCGCCTTATCTACCTGCTGCGCAGGCGCGTGCGGTCGATCGGTATAAATGGCCAATATATAGGGCTCGGCTTGAGCCTTGATTGCTTCCTGTTGATGCGGCCAGATAATCGCAACATCGTTATAGGCAGGCGCACTGCTGGGCGCTGTGCCGGTTTTGTCACCCATTTTCCACGATGCAGGAATGCCTGCCTCAATCCGCTCTTTGCCAGTCGCGCTTTTGACCATCCACTCGCTTAGAATATCGGCATTCTTTTGCCCTGCACTGGCTTTGATAAGTATATTGCGCATCAAGCCAGCCATGGAAATTGGCGTAGTGGTGTCGCGCGGATCACCTACAGCATTTTCATTCATCTCTGGCTCAATACGATCCAACCGTGTTTGCGCGCCGCCATGCTCTGCAAAAAATGCAGTTAATGCCTCTGGACCACCAAGCGCGCGCAGAATGATATTTGCCGCTGCATTATCACTATAATCAACGGTTTTTTCAGCAAGTTCATAAAGACTGGTTGGCCGCTTTTCACGCAACATACGTTCTGCAAATGGTGCATAAGGCACGAGATCGTCCTTGGTGATCGTAACCGGCGCATATTGGTCGAGCTTGCCTTTATCGTGCGCCGCCAACATGGCCGCTGCCAAGGGTGCCTTGAACGTCGAACACATCGCAAAGCGCTCTTGCCCGCGATGTGCGGCGCGTATCTCGCCCTTGCTATCCATCAAGGCGACACCGACGCGTCCGCCAATGCGCTTCTCTATGGCAGTGATCTTGATATTATCCGGCACGACTGTCTGCTTCGGTTCGCCTTTTTCAGGCAGACATGCCGAAACACTGGATATGCCTGCCAGAAAAGGGATGGCGACAATTAACCGCCTGCTTCTATCGACAACCATCAGATGCCCGTCATATCGCGCACTTCAGAAGGTATATGCGTCTTAAGGCCGTCCATGTCTTTGGTAAGAAAGATCTGACACGCCAAACGGCTGGTCGGAGTAACGGCTGTAGCCAAATCCAGCATATCTTCCTCCATCTCTACCGGCTCAGGCAAACGGGCAAAATCTTCGCGGCTGAAAATAACATGACAGGTGGAGCAAGCCATTTGCCCCTCACAAGTGCCTTCCAATGGTTGACCAGCGGCCTGCCCCACATCCAGCAGTCTTTCACCAATTGACGCACTGACCTTTTGTTCAGTTTCGCCATCTTCACTGACAAATATCACCTGTAATTCGTCGCTCATACCCTACCCTTTTGCAGCCATATTTATCGCACGCGCCGCTTGTACAATGTCATCTTCGCGCGTGAAACGCCCAAAGCCTAGCCTAATAGACGATGTTAGCGCCGATTTGTCCAACCCAATGGCTTTCAAGACATGGCTGGGCCGTCCTGAACCACTGGCACAGGCGGAACCTGCGGAAAAAGCGATACCGCGCAATGATGATAATAGCCGCGCACTGTCGACCCCGTCACGCCAGATGTTGAGATTGCCTTTATAGCGCTCATCAATGGAGCCATTAACGTGCCAATCGGCAAATTCACGCAAAGCGCGCTGGTAAAGATTGGCGATATGCGCACTGTCCTGATCAGCACGTTCTTTGGCAATTTTCGCCGCTTCCCCCATCCCCACACATAAAGCCGGCGATAGGGTGCCAGATCGCACCCCTTGCTCCTGCCCGCCGCCATATATCAGTGGAGAAAGCGAAATACCCTCCCGCACCCAAAGTGCGCCTATGCCTTTTGGCCCGTGAATTTTGTGCGCAGATATCGCTACAAAATCGACATTGGCAGGAATATCAACACGTCCATATCCCTGCACAGCATCGCATAAGAAAAGCCCGCCACGTTGATGCGCCATATCGGCGAGTGCTTCCACAGGTTGGATCGTGCCGATTTCATTGTTGACCAACATGGTGGCCACTAAAGCACATTGCGGCGGCATGGCTGTTTGCGCGGCGTTGAGATCGACCAAGCCTTCGCTGGTAACCGGCAGCATATGCAAAGGCTTATCAGGCGCATGGCCGGTCATTGCATCATGCACAGCGGCATGCTCTATGTTCGAGGCAGCAAAGGCGCCTTCGTTACGCGCGATATTATAGACAACCAGATTTATGGCCTCGGTCGCGCCGCTGGTGAAGATCACTTTGCCATTTTTCGGCATCAATGCAGCTATACGATCACGCGCCAGTTCAATAACTGCTGCTGCTTCCCGACCCATTTTGTGCGCGCTATGCGGATTACCCGCCTTGTCACGCAACCAAGGCTCCATCGCACTGAACACATCCGGATCAATTGGCGTTGTCGCCTGATAGTCGAGATATATGGGCTGGCCCATAGTCACTAATCTCTGCTGTCGCTTTCACGCGCTTTGGTAAATATCTTTGTCCATTCTTCGATAAAGCGATAAACATCTGCGCGGCTGGTCTGCGGGCCAAAGCTGACGCGGATAACTTCACTGGCATGGCTGTCATCCCAGCCCATAGCGCCAAGCACATGGCTGGACTTCAAACTACCGGACGAACATGCACTCCCCGCAGAAACCGAGATTCCTGCCAAATCAAATTGTATCAATTGCGCATTCGCACTGACCCCGGGCATATGATAGCCGCCGATATTCGGCAGACGCACTGCATCCTTGGCGATAACATTGCCGCCTGCTTTCTCAATCGCAATGTCAAGCTGGCGACGCAGCTCCACGGCACGATCAAGCCATGCGGATTTCTGCTTCAATGCCGCGACCATGGCCAATATTGCCGGAACATTTTCCGTTCCAGCTCTATAGCCTTTTTCCTGCCCGCCACTGGGTGATAAAAGCCCCAAATCTTTAACCAGCAAGGCCCCTACACCTGGCGGGCCGCCAAATTTATGCGCGGAGATAGAAATCAGATCGGCGTCAGGCAGTTGAATCTTACCAGCACTTTGTGCGCAATCGCAAAATAATGTGCCGCCCTCTTTCGCAACAATCTCGCCGATATCATCAACCGGCTGGATAACGCCCGTTTCATTGTTGACGCTTTGCACAGCAACAAGGGCATGGCCCTCACGTTCCGCCAGCAAACGCTGCACACTTGTCAAAACGACCCGACCCTGCAAATCGACTGCCAAGCGTTGGCCAGCATCACCGGCACAACGCAAAACGGCATCATGCTCAGTCGGAGACACAATCTTGCGAACAAATTTCGGGCTATTAAAGGCCATGGCGATGGCTTCACTCGCCCCGCCAGTAAAAATCACCTCACCGTCCCAGTCCAATGCAGCTTTTAACTCAGCACGCGCATTCTCCACCATCTTGCGTGAAGTACGTCCATCAAGATGCGGTGATGAGGGGTTCGCCCATATAGACAAGGCCTCCATCATAGCCTGTGAAGCAGCAGGAAGGACCGGCGTTGTCGCGGCATGATCAAGATAAAGACGGGCAGAAAGAACCATATAAGCATGCATTTAGCGTTTTCGCAGATATGTTCCACGCATTTTATTGCATTTTATAAGCAAATTTTTGTATAGCGCACCATCAAGCCCTGTGCGACGCGTCGGAATATTGGTCCGGCGACCCGCCTAATGCCACTATTACACAGAAATTAAAACTATGCCCGAAGTCACTATGTCTGGCCCAGAAGGCCGCCTTGAAGGCCGTTTCAGCCTCGCTCCTCGCCCTCGCGCACCCGTTGCCATTATTCTGCATCCGCATCCACAAGGCGGCGGCACAATGAATGATCGCATCACGTTCGCGCTCTACAATAATTTTGTGAAGCGTGGTTTTGCGACTTTGCGCTTCAACTTTCGCGGTGTTGGCCGCAGCCAGGGCAGCTTTGATAACGGCGTTGGTGAATTGTCGGACGCTGCGGCGGCACTTGACTGGGTACAGAGCATCCACCCTGAAGCCGAAACAACATGGGTTGCCGGTTTCAGCTTTGGCGCGCTTATCGGCATGCAATTGCTGATGCGCCGCCCAGAGATTCGCGGATTTATATCTGTCGCTCCGCCAGCCAATATGTATGATTTCAGCTTTTTGGCACCTTGCCCCGCATCCGGAATCATGATCAACGGCGCGAATGACCAGATTGTTGCGCCGTCTGCTGTGCAGAAGCTAGTCGATAAATTGCGCACGCAAAAACATATCACTATCCATCATGACCAAGTGCCCCGCGCCAACCATTTCTTTGAAAATGAGATGGACGATCTGATGGCGGCCGTTGATACCTATCTGGATATGCGTCTGGCGCCGGATTCACCTATCCGCTAATCACAATGCATTAAGGGCGCGGCCATTGCGCCGCCCCTATATTCCCAACTTCATCAATTTTTGAAATCGGCCTCAGCCGGAGCCAATCCCCGTTCATTGGGAATGGAGAGCAAGGCCGCATTGCCCAAAATCACTATAGCCAACACCATCATCAGCACAGGTTTAATGCTCCACCCATCGCGGCGGCCCAAAAATATAGCCCCTGCAAGCAAAGCAAATGACGTCAGAACCATGATGGATAAGATGAAAGTCATAAGCGCGCTATAAGGCCAAAACTGCTCCAGCCTCAAGCCTGAAACAATCGTGCCCCTGCATGCAGCAAAATCAAATTAAAAAGGGTTCGTAAGTTGATCGCACGCCGAGCGTAGATACGCCCCCCGCAGCCCCAAAGCAAAGCGGAAGGATTGGTAATGAGTATAAGAGAAAATGGTGCCCCTGGCCCGACTCGAACGGGCACTCCTTGCGGAACCGCATTTTGAGTGCGGCGCGTCTACCAATTCCACCACAGGGGCACTGGCACCACCCTGATATGCCAAACAGCAACTATCAGGGTGTTTGCCGATAGCGAATGCAAAACATTCTGGCAATGCCAGTTTTTTGCAAATTGATTATTTCTTCAATTCACGCTTGATAGTTGCCCATGTTTTATCACCATAAGGCGGTTTAAAACCGGCAAGGCCCGCCACATCCATTTTTGACTGATGATAGACAGCACGTTGGTGACTGAACTCACGAAAGCCATCAACACCATGATAATGCCCCATGCCAGACGGTCCGATACCGCCAAAGGGCAAATCTTCCATTGCATTATGGAAAATCACATCATTGACTGTTGTTCCGCCCGATATAGTACGGCTGAGCACACGCTCTTCCTCAACCTTGTCATTGCCGAAATAATAAAGGCCAAGCGGGCGGTCATGATCATTGACGTAATCAATCGCCTCTTCAATCGCGCTATAGGTCATAACCGGCAAGATCGGGCCAAAAATTTCTTCCTGCATGACCTTCATGTCATCATTGGCGTTGCGCACGATCGTGAGCGGCATTTTATGGCCATTGGTGCTGGAGAAATCTTCTCCTGCAGGATTGACCTCAATAAGTTCGGCGCCCTTTTCACGCGCATCATCCAGATAGCTTTGCAAACGCTCATGATTGCGGCCATTCACCACCGAAGTATAATCATCATTGTCCAGCAATGTTGGATACATGGTGCTAACGGAGCCGGATATTTCGCCAATCATCTCGGCTTCCTGTTCCTTGGCGACATAAAGATAGTCCGGGGCCAGACAGATTTGACCGGCATTCATCATTTTGCCCAAGGCAATGCGATCTGCGGCCTTTTTCTTATCAGCAGTGCGTCCGATAATTGTGGGTGATTTGCCGCCCAGTTCCAATGTGACCGGGACCAGATTATCAGCCGCTGCGCGCATAATATGGCGGCCAACGCCTGTTGCACCGGTAAAAATCATATGGTCGAACGGCAGCGATGAAAAGGCCATGCCAACCTCTGCAGCACCAGTAAAAACGGTCATCTCTGTATCGGCGAAATATTTGGGCACTTGCTCTTCAAACAGTGCCGACACACGCTCTGTAAATTCGGATGGCTTGACCATAGCGCGGTTACCAGCGGCCAATATGCCGGCCATCGGCACCATCACCATGCCAACCGGGAAGTTCCACGGCGCGATAACGCCAACCACGCCCTTTGGTTGATAGCTAACCTCTGCCTTTGCGCCAAGCAGACCAAGCGGGAATGTCGGCTTGCGCTTATCACCGCGCGCCCAATAGGCCATATGTTTTTTCGCATGTTTCAGCGCAGAAATGCTGGGCACAATATCGGTCATCAATGTCTGTTCTTCACTGCGATGGCCAAAATCTTCACTTACTGCTTTGGCAAATCCATCCGCATTATCGACCAGCATAGCAATGGCGCGGTCAATACGGTCTTTGCGAACCGCCAGACTCTCCGGCATTGCACTATGAAAATCGGCACGCTGTTTTTCCAGCGCAGCATGCATTGCAATGGATGGATCGTCTTTTTTGATAGCTGTGGCCATATGCTCTCTCCTAATCGCTTTGTACGCAGAATACGCAAACAGCGCAGCAAAGCAAATTTTTAATTGCGTGATTAAAAAACCAGTTGTCCGCCCGTAATCGCCATCACCAACCAGGCCGATATGGCCAATAATGTGCCAAAGGGAAAACGCGATGTTCCCGTCACTTCCCGCCCACCGATCATTGCCACCAAAGCCAGAATAAGCCCAAACATCGCGGCGAACATCAATATGAAAGGCAGCAATTGCCAGCCAAACCATAGACCAATGGCACCAAATAATTTGGGATCACCCCCACCCAAACCTTCCCGCCCACGCAGCGATTTATAGGCCGTACTGACGAGCCATAATGTCAAAAAGCCGCTGACACCGCCGATTAGGCTGTTGCTTAAGGGTAAATCCAAAAATCCGAGCAAAACAGCAGTTAATCCACAAAGCGCAAGAAGCGCGGTTAGAATGTCGGGTAGCCAATAATGTCGAAAATCCAGCCACGCCAAGGGCAATAATAGCCATCCCAGCAGAGCCAGTGAAAGCCCGTCATAACCCGTCGTCACAATGAATGACACGGCCCCGATAAGTGCGCTGACAATCTCTATGGCAATGACATCGACATCAATTTGGTCTCCGCAACGGCGGCAACGCCCCTGTTGGACGACGTAAGAGACAATCGGCACCAATTCATACCAACGCAAAGTGGCAGCACAGGCATCACAGCGTGAACGCCCTTCGGCAACGCTGCGCCCAACCGGCCAACGGACAACCAATGCGGCAACAAAACTTCCCAATATTACGCCAAATAAAGCCGCAAGAATAGGCGCATATAAAGGGTGAAAGAGAAGCTGATCCAGCATTGTGCTAATGGCTTACAAGCTAAAACCTACATGGGGAAGGTGCAGCAATATCTATTTAGAAAAAAGGCCAGTGCTTCACACTTTGGACCTGCGATACCCGGCTTGCCTCGCCTGCGTCTCAGTACAAAAAAGCTCTTCTGGCCTCGTTACTTCATAATAATGTTGTCCGGGAAGATGGTATATCCATTCTCCTCTTCGGCTGCGATTGCCTTTGATAGCACAACCAAAACTGTTGCGATATTCGCGTTCTATATATCGCTTGGCGGGTAATTGCGGTTCTTCCGGTTGCGGCTGCGATGCAAAAGACCGTTCTGCACGCCAGTTCGCGGGCAAATCAAAAATTGAAGACCAGATGCCGATTTTGTGCGTCTTGCTAATATTTTGGGCGGTTAAATAATTGCTAGGCGCGCCGTCAAGTGCAATGGCATAACCGTTTTGCAGCATGGCCTCGCCCAAATCTATTCCTAGGAAAGTGCAGGTAACGGATGTCTGATTATCTCCATCCAAACCAAGGTCTGTACATTGTATTCTTTTACCATCCACAAAATCCCTAAGCACCGCGGTGGCTTCCGCGCCGCATGACCATTTTTGATCATCTGCCCCGCATATTTGATCGGGCTCGACCGCATCAATGCTGTTAAGCCTGACCGTAATATTCTCAACCTTTAGAGTGTCACCGTCGATGACTTGCGCAACACCAGCAATATTGCGCTTATTAACGTCTGACTCCTCAGCCGCTAAAGCCGATAGTAAGAATAACGCAGCGAAAACCATGAGCACCTCTTTCTGAGGCAGCATAGTGGCAACAAAACCTTACCGAACAGTATGCAGCAAAAGATAGTGGCGCGATGGTGCGCCGATTTTCAGTCAGTCATCCGCAGCCATAATCTCTACAAGCGCAACGCCATCACTAACCTGCGCACCTTCGCTGGCCGATAGATTCCGCACCACCCCATCAAAAGGCGCGGTTAATGTATGCTCCATTTTCATCGCTTCCAGCGTCACCAACTTATCGCCTTTGGCAACAGCATCACCCTCAGCAACCGCAACGGCGATAATCTTGCCAGGCATTGGGGAGAGAATGGTGCCATCGGATGCAGCACCTGTTCCGCTGCCGCGAACGCCGCCAAAGCCAATTTTATGCGCAAACCCATCAGCGAAAACCAAGATATCACTATCAGGGAATTTTTCTGCTTCGGGCCCATAAGTAGCTGGTATGACTGTGCCATCATCATAGACAGCGTGCCCATCTATGCTCACAGACCAATCATCCCCGCCCATTGTTGGCATTACTGTGACGGTTTTTGCGCTATTGCCAGAGCGCATGACCAATTGTGCAGGCTTACGCTCACCATTTACTCTAAAACCAAACATAGCGTCCGAACTGATGAAGATGTCGCCATCATACCGCGCACCCTCAAACTCTTCCATGCGCCAGCTAATCGCCGCCATATCAACATTCTGACCGGGCGTATTATCGGTCAGGCTATCGCCTTGCCGTGCAATCAGCCCCGTATCCAGTCGCGCGGTGCCAAATTCATCTACAGATAATAGCCGCCGCAAAAAGCCGGCATTGGATTTTACTGGCCATATTTTAGCATTGCCCGTAATATCAGTGAGCGCATCAATCGCCTCGCTTCGACTATCGGCATGCACAACCAACTTAGCAATCATCGGGTCATAAAAAGGCGATATCTCAAGCCCTTGCTCAACACCTGTTTCGATCCGTCCAACCGTTCCTAGATCGAAAACCTCCAACCGCCCGATGCTCGGCAAAAACCCGCTCGCCGGATCTTCAGCATAAAGCCGTGCCTCTATAGCATGGCCGTTAATGCTCAGCTCCTCCTGCTTGACCGGGATTGGCTCGCCGCTGGCCACGCGCAGCTGCCATTCGACCAGATCAACGCCAGTGATTTCTTCGGTTACGGGATGCTCAACCTGCAAACGGGTGTTCATCTCCATGAACCAGATTTTGTCTGCATCCAAGCCATTGGAACCATCGGCGATAAATTCGATGGTGCCTGCACTCTCATAATCCACTGCTTTGGCCGCGCGCACCGCTGCGCCGCAAACGGCTGCGCGTGTGGCTTCGTCCATGCCGGGTGCCGGGGCTTCCTCAATCACTTTTTGGTGACGGCGTTGCAGGGAGCAATCACGCTCAAACAAATGCACTACATTGCCGTGGCTATCGCCAAAAATCTGCACCTCAATGTGGCGCGGGCTTTCAATCCATTTTTCGATCAGGCAGATATCATTGCCAAAACTTGCCTGTGCTTCGCGTTTACAGCTGACCAGTGCGTCGGCGAAGTCTTCGGGCCGATCCACTTTGCGCATGCCTTTACCGCCGCCACCGGCGACAGCTTTAATCAGCACCGGGTAGCCGATTTTTTCAGCCTCAGATGCCAATGTCTCCGGCGATTGATCCTCTCCCAAATAACCGGGCGTTGTGGGTACGCCAGCATCATCCATCAACTGCTTGGCTGCATCTTTCAAACCCATGGCGCGAATAGCATGGGGTTTTGGCCCAACCCAGATCAGACCCGCATCGATAACGCTTTGCGCAAAATCAGCATTTTCCGAAAGAAAGCCATAGCCCGGGTGAATAGCCTCCGCCCCGGTCTGCTTGGCCGCAGCGATAATCTTTTCGCCGACCAGATAGCTCTCAGCCGCTGGCGATGGTCCGATATGCACCGCCTCATCCGCCGAGCGCACATGCAGCGCCTTGGCATCGGCATCAGAATAGACAGCAACAGTGCGTATGCCCATCTGCCGCGCTGTGCGAATGATACGGCAGGCAATCTCACCACGGTTTGCAATAAGTAAGGATTTGATCATGTTGTTATCCATTTTACCAGTACTAACACCAACACTATGGCAAAGAGAATAGGCACTAAAACAAACATTGCTGCCTGCGCGAGGCCGATAAATCGCCGCATCTTTCGATTCCAACGCGTTAGTTTTGGATGATTTATCGGATCAGAAAATCTTAGGTGCCTGTCTGAAGATGATAGAAGCAATTCGACCCATCCAGGTGATTTATGCGGTTCGGCAAGGTGCCAGGACATATATTGCGGATAGTCTGCTTTCTGCCAATAACGCAGGAAAACCTCTTTCGCTTCATCAAACTGGAAAAGATTAATCCCATCCTGATGCTTGGCTTCAAAATGTTGCTCGCTAGAGCCTTTTCGCATTTCGATCAAAAATCCGCTTCCATGTCGAATGGTTTGGATATAATTATTATCATCAACAGACAAGATAGCTAACGGAGCAGCCACCCCCGCTAAATTGTCGAGCATAGCCTCAAGCGCAGACAAATTGCATACTGTACATTTGGTGCCATCACCCAACGCAATTTGCATCACATCCTAAACACCCCAAATCGAGGCGCCTCCTCAACCGGGGCGTTCAGTGTTGCTGCAAATGCCAGCCCTAGCACATCGCGTGTCTGTGCCGGATCAATGACGCCATCATCCCATAATCGCGCAGTGGCGTAATAGGGGTTGCCCTCGTCTTCATATTTTTGGCGGATGGGGGCTTTGAAGGCTTCTGCCTCTTCCTCGCTCCATATATCGGCATCGCGGTGTACGGTCGCCAATACGCTGGCTGCTTGTTCGCCGCCCATAACGCTGATGCGGCTATTGGGCCAGCTGAACAGGAAGCGCGGCGAATAAGCGCGGCCACACATGCCGTAATTGCCTGCGCCAAAGCTGCCGCCGATCAGCACAGTGATTTTTGGCACGCTGGCAGTCGCAACCGCTGTCACCAGCTTTGCGCCGTGTTTGGCGATCCCCTCTGCCTCATATTTGCCGCCAACCATGAAGCCAGAGATATTTTGCAGGAACAATAAGGGTATGCGCCGCTGGCAACACAGTTCGATAAAATGCGCGCCCTTTTGTGCGCTCTCACTAAACAAAATGCCATTATTGGCGATAATGCCGATGGGCATGCCCCAAATATGCGCAAAACCGCAAATCAGCGACGTGCCATAAAGCGCCTTAAATTCATGAAATTCACTGCCATCAACCAGCCGGGCAATAATCTCTTTCACATCATAGGGCGCACGAACATCATCGGGCAAAATGCCATAAATTTCCTCCGCATCATATTTGGGAGCTCTCGGCGACTGTAAATCTATATCCGGCTTGCTGCTTTGCGGCAGGTGCGAGACAATGTCGCGTACAATTGTGAGCGCATGTTCGTCATTTTCCGCAACATGATCGACCACGCCGGATTTGCGCCCGTGAAGATCACCGCCGCCTAAATCTTCTGCCGTGATTTCCTCACCAGTCGCGGCCTTTACCAAGGGCGGGCCGCCCAAAAAGATTGTGCCCTGATTACGCACAATAATACTTTCATCCGACATAGCCGGCACATAAGCGCCACCAGCGGTGCAACTGCCCATCACACAGGCAATTTGCGGGATTTGCTTGGCCGACATATTGGCCTGATTAAAGAAGATGCGGCCAAAATGATCGCGATCAGGAAAGACTTCATCCTGATGCGGCAGGTTCGCGCCGCCACTATCCACCAGATAGATGCAGGGCAGATGGTTTTGCTCGGCAATCTCTTGTGCGCGAAGATGCTTCTTCACTGTCATCGGGTAATAGGTGCCGCCCTTTACCGTGGCATCATTACAGACGATCATCACTTGCCGCCCCGAAACGCGGCCAATACCGCAGATTAGCCCCGCACCCGGCACTGCATCATCATATAAGCCATTGGCGCAAAGCTGGCCGATTTCCAGAAAGGGAGAGCCAGGATCAAGCAGCCGCTCCACCCGATCACGTGGCAGCAATTTGCCGCGCGATAAGTGCCGCTCACGCGATTTCTCACTGCCGCCCTTTGCAGCCTCGGCAACCTTGACCCAAAGTTCATCTTTAAGGGCAATATTATGCGCTGATTGCGCGCGATAAGCCTCTGATTGTGTGTCGATTTGCGTGGGGAGTATTGGTGCTGTCATAAACTCTGCTTTCGTCACCCTGAATTTGTTTAAGGTCTATGTGTCAAACCGCAAAACTTTGCAAACAAAGTGATATTATTGGGGGCGATTTAGGAATTATCGTGCATTGATATCGCTATCCAGTCTAATCAACTTTTGCACGGCAGCAGACATGTGCTTTGCGTTGCTAAGACCTAGCAAAACCAGTATAAAAGTAAGACATTTTGGTTTTCTGTAGGGAGATTATCGTGATTGGCAATTTGCGAACAACCATTTTGGGACTGATACTAATAGCATTAGCACTTCCGCACACAGCCCATGCTGATCTCTCAGCCCGCTATGATACGAAGTTTCCCGGAAGTGATGACGTGTTGGAAACGATGACCATAGAGATCAATGAACGTGGTGATCTACGCTATCAGGTTAGCGATGATGCATTGTACGGTCTGGTTGTTGATGATGTCAGCTATTTGGTAAAGCGCACACCAGATGGGCTTTACGTTGTCCGCGCCGAAGACATGATTGCGGCGATTACGGCGGCAAAAACCGACTTGATCGAAAAGTTATCGGAAGGACTAGCAAACGCTCCAACGGAATCACTTCTTAATTTTGTCGAAAATGGCCCTGTTGTAGTAGGCGGCCGCTCTGGTATTGGCTATGCGCAGAAGCAAGGTGATGGATCTCTGGGGCCAGTCAACGCCTTTGCGATTAGCGATGACCCAAAACTTGCCCCATTAGGCGCAGCCTTTGCGCAACAGTTTCTTACCAGCCTCAGCTGGTCCGATAGAACCGGTTTGAACGCAATACCAAAACAATTCTCAGCTTTTACAGCGATAATTGAGAAAGGTGCGGTATTAAGTTTTGGTGGCATGGAACTTAGCGAAGTCAGCTTCGATCCGATTGATCCGGAGCGTTTTGCCCTTCCCGCAGAACCCATCACACTAGAGCAGGCCATCACCCTTGAGGCCCCTTTTGCGACACCGCCAACGCTCACCGATCCAAAGGCCAAAGATGACTAAGCAGTCCCAATCAATTCGCGGCCAATAAGCATGCGGCGAATTTCGTTTGTTCCGGCCCCGATATCCAGCAATTTGGCATCGCGCATATAGCGCTCAACCGGCCAGTCTTTGGTATAGCCTGCACCGCCCAATGCCTGCACGGCTTCTCCAGCCACTTTGAAGGCGCTTTCGGACGCCAGCAAAATCGCGCCTGCTGCGTCAAAGCGGGTGGTTTTGTTCGCATCGCAGCTTTTGGCCACAGCATATACATAGGCCCGCGCCGAATTCAGTGCGACATACATATCGGCGACCTTGGCCTGCATCAACTGGAAGCTGCCGATGGGTTGGCCAAATTGCTTACGCTCACGCACAAATGGTATCACGCAGTCCAAACAGGCCTGCATCACGCCAAGTTGTAATCCAGCGAGCACGACACGTTCATAATCCAGACCAGACATCAGCACGCCAACGCCGCCGCCAACAGGGCCCATCACATTTTCTTCCGGCACCTCGCAATCGTTGAACACCAGCTCCGCCGTGGGAGAGCCACGCATGCCGACCTTATCAATCTTTTGCCCGATAGAAAATCCCGACATGTCCTTTTCAATCAAAAAGGCGGTGATACCGCGCGATCCGGCTGCTGGATCGGTCTTGGCGTAGACCACCAAAGTATCGGCATAAGGGGCGTTAGTGATCCAGAATTTGGTGCCGTTCAGAATATAGCCACCCTGCACTGCTTCTGCCTTTAATTTCATGGAGACAACATCGCTGCCCGCTCCTGCTTCTGACATAGCCAGCGAGCCAACATGCGCGCCTGAAATCAGGCCCGGCAGATATTTGGCTTTTTGCGTAGCATTGCCCCAGCGGGCAATTTGGTTGACGCACAGATTGGAATGCGCACCATAGCTAAGCCCAATGGACGCGCTGGCGCGGGATATTTCCTCCACTGCAACCACATGTTCCAGATAGCCCAGACCCAGACCGCCATCTTCTTCTGCAACGGTAATACCATGCAAGCCCAATTCGCCCATACCCGCCCATAGTTCATCTCTGGGGAACCAGTCATCGGCATCAATTTTC
This sequence comes from uncultured Sphingomonadaceae bacterium, assembly GCA_947503245.1. Lineage (GTDB taxonomy): Bacteria > Pseudomonadota > Alphaproteobacteria > Sphingomonadales > Sphingomonadaceae > Alterisphingorhabdus. The sequence continues at coordinate 1,397,775 of CANNCV010000001.1, read as the reverse complement.
GCCGCCAGAGGCGCAATTTTATCGGTTGCAAAGCGCTGCGTGGTATCGCGAATCTGATCGGCCATTTCGCCAAGCTGGAAATCAAAATCTATAGCGTTGCTCATCGCATTTCTCTCCTGCCTCTTGCCAGACATAATCGCATGCTCGTTCAGTCTGCCCCAAGGATGTAATGGTTATTATAGTCTATTGTAATATTATTTCACGCACCTCAAGACCGTTTCCTTTGAAATCTTGATGGATAAGGCATATTTAGCGATAGATATTTTCATCATGCCCTCGCGCTTGGTTGCGCATTCAACATAAGGATAAGCCATAATGCCTGTTTTTTCCGAAAATGATCCTGTCGTCATCGTTTCTTTTGCCCGCACCCCGATGGGCGGCATGCAAGGCGTATTTTCCGATGTCAGCGCAACCGACCTTGGCGCCACTGCGGTTAAAGCAGCTGTCAAACGTGCAGGAACAGACGGAGGCGATATTGACCGCATATATATGGGCTGCGTGCTGCCCGCCGGCCTAGGCCAAGCCCCGGCCCGTCAGGCGGCCATCAAGGCTGGCCTGCCGAAATCAGTACAGGCCACAACCGTGAACAAAGTGTGCGGATCAGGTATGCAAACAGTCATTATGGGCAGCGAGGCTCTGGCCGTTGGTTCTGCGGATATATTGGTTGCAGGCGGTATGGAGAGCATGACCAATGCGCCTTATCTGCTAAAAAAACATCGTAGCGGCGCGCGCATCGGGCATGACACCACTTATGACCATATGTTTCTTGATGGTCTGGAAGATGCCTATGAAGAAGGCCGAGCCATGGGCACTTTTGCGCAAGACACTGCCAATGATTACCAACTAACACGCGATGCGCAGGATGGTTATGCCTTGGAATCGCTATCACGCGCTCAAAAGGCGATTGAAAGCGGCGCATTTGCTGCTGAGATTACTCCAGTGACCTTTGCGACGCGCAAAGGCGAAGTCACAGTAGATACAGATGAACAACCCGGTAAAGGCCGCCCGGACAAAATCCCCAGCCTGCGCCCCGCCTTTGCCAAGGACGGCACAATAACCGCAGCAACATCCAGCTCCATTTCTGATGGCGCTGCGGCCATGGTGCTGACCCGCCAATCAGTTGCGGATGCAAAGGGGCTGAAACCGGTTGCGCGCATTGTTGCCCATGCCGCCCATGCACAGGAGCCGAAAGATTTCACTATTGCTCCTGTCGGTGCGATCCAAACCTGTCTCGACAAAGCCGGGTGGACATTGGACGATGTTGATCTGTTCGAAGTAAATGAAGCCTTTGCCTGTGTGGCCATGTTCGCCATGCATGATCTGGGGATCGATCATGGCAAAATTAATGTCCATGGCGGCGCTACGGCCCTTGGTCACCCCATTGGCGCATCCGGCGCGCGTATTATCACAACTTTGTTAGGGGCTCTCCAAACCCATGGCAAAACACGCGGACTGGCATCACTGTGTATTGGCGGAGGAGAGGCCACTGCTTTAGCTGTTGAGCTTATATAAACAGAGCTGATTGAAAGATGCATTGCTTAACCCACAGATATTGTATCGGATACGGCATCAGGCGGGCCAGATTATGACGGCCCGCCATTGCCAATGGGGCATTGCAGCGATCTTCTGGGTGCTTGGCGGATGGGCATTGCTGGCCCCTGCCCATGTGATACATGTGGTTTTTACGCCGCAATATCAGAGCGACGAATTATTGCCTCTTATGTTGATGTCGTGCTTCGGGGCACAGGCTTGCCTTGCAGCATTATTTGCGACTTTCAGCCGTTTCACCGCGACCACCTTTCTGGTCTTTGCAATTGCGCTGATACCCTTTTTCATATTCGATTACTGGTTCACACGCATAGTGCCGGTCATGAACAATTTTGGCGCAATTGATCTGGTTGGAAATATTATCATGCTGGGCCTGTCCATAACCGGCTGGCGACTGGCCAAAGGCAACAGCAATAACAATTTACTTCGGTAATTTTGGTTTTGTCGATTTCCTACAAGCAATTTTCTTCGCATGTTCCTAGAAAGATCGAGCGAACCCAAGGGTCGACCTCTTCGTTAGAAGAGTGAGGGAGATAATGGTGTGGGTCTGGTCCCAAGCAAGGCCCCTGCGGTCGTATCACCAGATACGGCCGCTACCATTTCCCGAAATCTTATATGGTTTTCTTCTAAAATACGAAAATATTCACGCACATAAGGAGTGCATTTCGCCATTTAAGGGGACGCAGCGGGCTCTTCTTCTGCATTGGGTTCACCAACACCGAAAAGCGCCTCTGTACGGACATAACCAATACGTCCGTTCACATCGAGGCGGCACCAGCCATCACTACATGCCCCCAATTTTCCAACGACACCAGGTTGCGCACGCCAAGCAAGGGGCGAGGCAGCATCCGGTTTTTCACGCATTTCCTGCACGTCGTCACCAATAATCATGGCGGTGCGGGTACGGCTTAACAAGCGTGAGTGCATCCAGCCTTGGCTGCCATCAGGGTCCTCAATCTGGCGCCATACACCATAGCGACGCAGCACCTTTACCGGCAAATTCTTGCGCACATAGACCCAGATAATCTTATAATCACGGCTTGGACCAGTACGCGACCGCGCTTCATCCTGATCTATAGATGCCCAATAGGCCTCACCTTTATCCTGCGCACTTGCCGGTGCCGCAGTCAGCGATACGGCAAGACAAAACGCCGCAAATAATCGCAAGATGTTTGACCAAAAAATATTCTTCGCCGTTTGTTGCACTATTGTCTCACCCATCATGCCAAACCGCATGACCCCCAAAATACAGTTATATTCTCATCATTAGCAAAATTTGATTGTCTCATCAAAATGAACCTATTTCAACCGGATTGCGCATGTAGAACAGTTCCGCTTTGAGACAATTTACCAGATTGATGCCTGTGAAAAGCAGATCGAACGCGCTTGACCTTTTGGCCTGTTCGCGCAAAGCCTGTTGCATGACCGCACGCTCTTGTAAATCGACCAAAATCATTGTCACCCGCGCATTAGCGCCCGCTGTCGAAAAGCGGCTGGATGAACTGTTTGATGTTACGCTGAACAGTAGCGACACTGCGCTCACAACCGAACAATTGCGCAGCGCAATGCAGGAATGTGATGTTCTGCTAGCAACCGTTACCGATCATCTGACTGCTGATATTTTTACGCAAGACAATCTGCGCTGTAAATTGCTGGCGAATTTTGGTGCAGGTGTTGACCATATTGACTTGAAAGCTGCGCGTGCGGCGGGTGTGATGGTGACCAATACACCCGGTGTTTTTACCGATGACACTGCGGATATGACTATGGCGCTTATCCTGTCCGTCCCACGCCGTCTGGCAGAGGGCGAAAAACTGGTGCGCTCCGGTGAATGGCAAGGATGGTCACCGTCCGGCATGTTAGGCCATTGTATCGGCGGCAAGACTTTGGGCATCATTGGTATGGGTCGCATAGGCCAAGCGGTTGCGCACCGTGCACGCGCTTTTGGCCTGAACATCTGTTATCATAACCGCAAAAAGCTTCCCGATAGCTTTGAGAAAATGCTCGATGCGACATATGTGGAAAATTTGGATGAGTTGGTGCAGCGCAGTGACTTTATCACTCTGCATTGTCCCAAAAGCGATGACACAAAGCATATTCTCAATGCCGAACGTATCGCGATGCTGCGGCCCGATGCCTATGTCATCAACACCGCGCGCGGCGAATTAATTGATGAAGATGCCTTGATAGACGCGCTGCAAAATCAGAAGATCGCTGGGGCTGGTCTTGATGTTTATACCAATGAACCCGCGGTTGATCCGCGCTTGCTCGATTTGCGCAATGTTGTTTTGCTGCCGCATCTGGGCAGTGCTACATTTGAAGGACGCGAAGCATCAGGACACCGCGTCATCAGCAATATTCATAGCTGGTGCGACGGCCACCGACCCCATGATCAAGTTCTTGATGGGTGGATATAGATTATCCGTCGTCATCAAGCACAGATAATTTAGTTAGCGCTGCGTAAACCGATTATTGTCAAATTGCTGTTAAGCGCTCTATCTGTGACGTTCATAGCTTGGCGGGGATATCAAAAGTGATAAGACAGCTTTTAGGAAAAGGCGCAATTGCAGTTTTGGCAACGGGGATTTCGGCCCCAGCTTTAGCGAATATTCCCTTTGTGGAACCTCCTATCGTCCCTACAGCGATTGATACTGGCGATACTGCATGGATGTTGGCTGCGGCACTGTTGGCGCTTTTGGTAACATTGCCTGGCGTGGCGCTTTTCCATGGCGGCCGTGTAGAAACCCGCAACTTCCTCTCTGTTGTCATGCAAGTCGGCGCCATTGCCGCTATTGTCTCGCTTTTGTGGATTATAGTGGGATATACACTGGCATTTGGTGTCGCTGGAAATGGCATTATTGGTGCAGGCAACGCATGGATGATGATCGGCTTGGGCAATGTTCGGGAAGATACACTGGTCCCGGAAAGCGCCTTTGCGATATTCCAAATGGCCTCTGCTATATTTGCAGCTACCTTACTAATTGGCGCATGGGCAGAACGTGCGCGTTTCGGATGGGCAATAGCTTTTGCAGCGCTGTGGAGCATTATGGTTTATGCACCGGTTAGCCATTGGGTATTGGGCAATGGATGGCTGGAGACAAGCGGCGTGATAGATTATGCTGGCGGCATTTCCATGCATTTAACGGTTGGTGTCTCTGCACTAACAATATGCATTATGATAGGTCGCCGCGAAGGCTGGCCCAAAACCTTAAGGCGCGCAAATGCACCTGCTCTCTCCTTGGCTGGTGCGGGCCTGATCTGGGTCGGATGGCTGGCCATTATTGGTGGCAATGAATTAACCGCAGGCGATGGCGCTGCGTCGGCCATGATGAATGCCCATGTTGCAGCAAGTGTATCTGCCTTAATCTGGCTGTTGATCGACAAGCTGAAAACAGGCCATGTGACAGCGGCAGGTTTCGCAAAAGGGGCAATCGCTGGTTTGGTGGCCATTTCAGCAGGTGCTGGCTTGGTATCGCCCGGCAGTGCCATTTTGATAGGGTTAATAGCTGCACCGCTCTGCTATTTTGTTAGTGGCGCTGTAAAAAACATATTTGCCATTGATGACAGTCTGGACGTGTTTGCATTGCATGGCATTGGCAGTATCGCCGGCGCATTGCTGGCTGCTATCTTTGTTTCAGAGAGTTTTGGCGGTCTTGGCTATGCAGAAGATAGCGGCATGTTTGGTCAGCTATTCACACAGCTTTTAGGCGTGGCTGTTGTCATCATCTGGTCCGTTATCGGTACTTTGGTTATTGGCCTAGCGCTATCAACCGTTCTGCCTATGCGAGTTTCAACCGAAGACGAAGCCGCTGGTTTGGACAAAACCCATCATGGGCAGCGTTCTTGGGAGCTTGATTAAACTGCTCACAAATCCAGATGGAAAAACTGGTTAAACGCGCTTTTTGTATAACCGCCAAAAGCATCGCCTGCTCGAAAACCTCGCTTGCGATATAGACCGATTGCAGGATCAAATGCATCGCCCGACCCGGTTTCGAGGCTCAATAGCTTATAGCCGCGTTGGCTGGCCTCTGAAATAATATGCTCCAATAAAGATGCCGCTACACCTTTGCGAAGAAAGGCATTTGCTGTGCGCATGGATTTGATTTCGCCATGCTGTGCATCAATCGCCTTTAGTGCACCTATCCCGCTTAAACGCCCATCATCCCAAGCTGCAAAGACCGTGACATCGTCAGACTTCAGGCTTTCTACGCCCAGTGCATAAACACTCTCTGGCGGCGAATTTTCATGCATGCCGGATAAATGTTCGGCAATCAGGTCAAGAACCTCTGCGCTTTCCAGATTATCTTTGCGAATGATACGCATTGGAACCACCAATTGCTGGACGCCAAGAGAACCCGCTTAGTCCCCGGTCAATATCCGATCCACAAGCTGTTTGACTGAAGGCACAAAACCATTCGAATAGAAAGGGTCACGGCCAAATTCATATGCAGCATGTCCAGCGAACATAAGGTTCTTCTTTATGTCACCATCATGGGCAATATTCTGCAAAGACTTTTGAATACAGAAACTGCGTGGATCAGCCAGACGCCCCGTGGTGAAATTGTCATGGTCTTTCCATGAAGAGAAACCACAATGCGACAAACAGCCCATGCAATCGGCCTGATCCTTGCGGACCTCGGCACGCTCTTCTGGCGTCACAAAGACCAGAGTATTATCGGGTGTTTTAAGCGCGGTGGTAAAACCCAAACCGTCCCATTCACGCGCACGCAGCAAATCACCGCGTGTCACCCAAAAATTCTTACCCTTAACGCCAACATCAAGCTGATAGGTGTGTTCGCCGGCTTTTTCAGTTGAAAAAGGCACTTGCCGTTCGGACCGCGCTTCGAGTGAACGCAAAAATTCATTCCGTACCGCACTGGAGTAAAAGCCGGTTGGGCTGAACTTATGCAGCAGCACATCGCCTTTCTCAATCTTGGTCAGCGCGTCTTTCCACTCACCCGGAATCGGGCTCTCTTTGGTCAGCAACGGCCGTGTGCCGAATTGAAAAGCAATCTGCCCGAGTTCTGGATTATCCAGCCAGCTCTGCCAATCGCGCAAATACCATACGCCGCCCGCCATGATGATCGGCACATCATCGGCTATGCCTTCTTTACGCATCGTCTCGCGCAGCAATTTTACACGCGGATAAGGGTCTTGTGGTTGCAATGGATCTTCTGCGTTAGACAGGCCGTTATGACCACCAGCCAGCCAAGGGTCTTCATAAACCACCGCGGCCATAAGGTCCGACACTTTATGATAAGCACGCTTCCACAAAGCCCGAAAGGCACGCGCCGATGATATGATCGGCAGATAATTGACATTATATTGCTGAGCAATTTCAGACAGTTTATACGGCATTCCTGCCCCGCAGGTCACACCTGCCACCATGCCTTTGGTTTTTTCCAATACGCCGTGCAGGACCTCTTGCGCGCCGCCCATTTCCCACAAGACATTGATGTTAATTGCGCCCCTCATACCATTGGGGCCATTGGCAATATCATATGCCCGTCGCACCTGCTCAACCGCGCCATCAATCGCGTAGCGGATCAATTCCTGATGCCGGTCCTCGCGTTTGCGGCCATGATATATTTGCGGCACCACATTGCCGTCTTCATCATAGCTATCTGCATTAACAGCAGAGACAGTGCCAATGCCGCCAGCCGCTGCCCAAGCGCCAGAACTGCTATGATTGGTGGCAGAGACCCCTTTGCCGCCTTCGATCAATGGCCAGACTTCACGACCATTATATAATATTGGTTTTAGCCCCTTAAGCACGACACGTTGCTCCTGATATGTTTTGCCCCGATATATAGCAATATGACAATTTTGCTTTGTAAAAATACCCAATCATTACAATGAGAACGCTATTTTCTATTAGCCATGATTATTTTTAACGCGGTTCTGGGCTCTTTTGCCCATCTGTACCACATGCCTGAATCGCCAGAGGTTCAGGCCGTTTCCCAACAGCCTTAAACCGTGCGACGAAACCGGCAATGTCCGGTCGCTCGGCAAATTCCATGAGCTGATAACCAACAGCTTCAAATTCACAAAAAAGCTGTTTGGGCGGGATGCCATGTTTCTGCGTAGGCCGATTGACATCAACAACAATGACCTCACCATCCTTACGCAGCGCAGGGCGCATATGCCATATAAAGGCGTAGGGCTCTGTCACTTCATGATACATATGCACCATGAAAATGCGATCAAAACTGTTTGCAGGCAGTTTAGGATCAGTGACTTCACCCGGTTTGATCGACACATTATCAAGCCGTTCGCGCGATACTCTATTACCCAATCGGGCCAGCGCCTCGCTATCAATATCCTGGGCGAGAACACGGCCATTTTCACCAACAACTTCTGCCAGACGGACAGTGTAATAGCCCTCACCGGCGCCAATATCTGCAACGGACATGCCAGCAGTCAGCCTTGCGATATCCATGACCACTTGCGATTCATTACGCTTATCACGCGCGCTCTCGGTGGAGAATTGCGTGCCGACAATCTTTGCTACATCGCGCTTAGAGCGAGGAAAGTCTCGGGCATTTTCTGGCCTGTCATCATCAAGGTGCACCGGCTTGCAGCCCAGAACCATCAGGCCCATGGCTGCACTTAAGGCGAGACGCGATAGGTTAGTCAACATCTTCAACCTCCACCTGTTCCCCGCTGACGCGCTGTGACAGAGCCGCAGCCATAAAGGGATCAAGCGATCCATCAAGCACGTCAGAAGGCGAAGAAGACGTCACACCCGTTCGCAGATCCTTGACCATCTGATAGGGCTGCAAGACATAAGAACGAATTTGGCTGCCCCAGCCAATTTCCGACTTGCTGGCATGCTCATCCATGGCGGCTTCTTCGCGCTTGCGCAGCTCTTCTTCATAAAGCCGCGCCTTCAACATGCTCATCGCCTCTGCACGGTTCTTATGCTGTGACCTGTCATTCTGGCTGGCCACCACTATGCCAGAGGGAATATGGGTAATTCGCACCGCACTATCGGTGGTGTTCACGTGCTGACCGCCCGCACCCGAAGCGCGATAAGTATCAATTTTCAAATCGCCTTCATTTACGGCAATATCAATATTGTCATCAATGACCGGATAAACCCAGACGCTGGAAAAACTGGTATGTCGCTTGGCTGCGCTATCATAAGGGGATATACGCACCAGCCGGTGCACACCGCTTTCGGTCTTGGCATAACCATAAGCATTCTGCCCCTTGATCAGCAAAGTAACCGATTTAATGCCGGCCTGCTCGCCTGCGTGATAATCAACAATCTCAACCTTGAAACCGCGCCGCTCCCCCCAACGTACATACATGCGCTGTAGCATCTCTGCCCAGTCTTGGCTCTCCGTTCCACCGGCACCCGCATGAATTTCCAAATAGGTGTCATTGCCATCAGCCTCACCGGCCAGCAATGCTTCCACCTTGTCCCGCTCGGCCCGTTCAACCAGTGCGGCAAGGCTTTCCAGCCCTTCTTTAACGGTCGCCTCATCATCTTCGGCTTCGCCCATATCGATAAATTCGACAGCGTCCTGCATTTCCTGATTAATGTCATTAACAGCGTTGATCGCTTCATCGAGACGGCGACGCTCACGCATGACCTCTTCGGCCTCTTTGGGATTGTTCCAAAGATCGGGGTCCTCCACACGCGCGTTCAACTCATCCATGCGGCGTAAAGCTTTGTCCCAGTCGAGAAACTTTCGCACAAGCGCTAATGACGCTTCAATTTTGTCGATATAGGCTTGCCCCTCGGCCCGCATCTTTCTCTCCTAATGCTTTGATCTTCAATTGGGGATTTCACGGCCAATGTAAAGGCAGGCCGTTGCCAAAATCATTATGCGATCGATTAGACCGTATAACTAAACCGCAATGCTATGGCATCGCGCCTAGTAAATGCCGCCTTGATCTTGCAGGAAGTCATTATCGTTTCTTGGCCTGCGCTCCCTTTGCCGCCGAACCTGAGCTGGCCGCGCTTTAGGCGCCGTTTCCTTGACATCTTCCGCTCGTACAGAGCGTTTTGGTTCGGTTTCGGGTTTGAAAGCTTCCCAAATCACAGCAGATTTAGGGTCATTGCCTGGCCATTGGCCAAAGACACGGCGGCCGGAACGTCTTTCAATACGCACCATGCGGATGCCTTTTGGCGCAATGAATGGCCGGGCAGGCATTTTGGGCAAAACCTTCTGAGCAAATTGCTTAAATATCGGGGCGGCGACTGTGCCACCCTGCGCATAGCCACCCATATTTTGCGGTTGATCATATCCCAGATAAACACCGGCTACGATGTCCGGCGTTCCGCCAACAAACCACACATTGGTTGAGCTTGTGGTTGTTCCTGTTTTGCCAAATAGTGGCCGGTTCAAATCCCGCAAATTCTGCGCTGTACCGCGCAGCACGACACCAGTCATCATATGTACGGTCTGGAAAGCGGTCATCGGGTCCATCGCCTGTTTGCCCACGGGTTTCAGACGTGGCATCGGCTTGCCATCATATTGGACCATATTACAGCCTTCGCACACACGCTTGTCAGCGCGGTAGATAACCTTGCCGGTGCGATCCTGAACATAGTCGATAACAGTCGGGGTCAATTCCCGCCCCTGATTGACCAATATAGAATAAGCATTGGTCATTTTTTCAACTGTCGTCTCACCAGCACCCAATGCATAAGAAAAATAGGGCTCATAGCTGCCAATGCCGACATTTTTGATGGTCTTTACAACATTGGGCATGCCCGCATCATTTGCGGCACGCACTGTCATCAAATTGCGCGATTGCTCCAGTCCCCAACGCATGGTCTGTGCACCGGCACCGCGTGAACCACCAAAGTTGCGGAAACATTTCCGTTCACCGGTAGAGCCATCATAGACGCAAAACTTGTCATCAACAATTTGTGAAGCCGGGGTCAAACCTTGATCCAGAGCAGTCGCGTAAACAAATGGCTTGATCGTAGAGCCGGGTTGACGTTCAGCCTGCGTAGCACGGTTGAATGTGCTGATACGGCTGTCAAAACCGCCCTGCATGGCCAATATACGCCCACTATGCGGACTTTGCACAACCATACCGCCCGACACCTTGGGAATATTGCGCAAAGCAAAAACATTGTCACCACGCTCCGGTGCAACAGCAATAATCTGCCCTGCGGCCAATGAGCTGAAAGCACTGCCTCCGCCGCGTTTGGTCATACTGGCCGCCCAGCGCGGCAAAATGCCTGTCTCACCATTGGCGAAACCAATGCTGGCCTGTGCGCCCTCTTTACCAAGGACAACAGCAACGCGCCAGTTTCTATAATTTACGCCAATATTTGTTGAGTCCAAACGGCGCGCCCATTTTTCATCCATCTCGATGGTGTTGATAGGGCCGGACCAGCCTTTGCCACGATCATAACGCAACATACCGCTGCGCAATGCCTCAGTTGTCTCCTGCTGGATTTCACGATCAATTGATGTTCTGACCCATAGGCCACCTGCATAAACACTATATGGGTTGCGGCCCTCATCAGCTGTCTCACCATAGCGTTCTATCAATTGGCGGCGGACTTCTTCGATAAAATATCCGCCAATGGGTTCATAGCTTACTGTTTTTCTAGTTTTTGTTCCCAAAGGCGCAGCCCGCGCATCGGTCATTTCTTTTTCATTGATAAAGCCGTTGCGCTGCATTTCGCCCAGCACATAATTACGACGCTCAATCGCGCGATCATAATCTTTCTCAGGCCGATAATTGTTCGGCCCTTTGGGAAGTATCGCCAGATAAGCAGCTTCCGGCAATGTCAGTGCATCAACATCTTTTTGGAAATATGCCTGCGATGCAGCCTGCACACCATAGGCGTTTCTGCCTAAGAATATTTCGTTGAGATAGATTTCCAGAATCTCTTCTTTCGATAAAACATCCTCAATCCGATAGGCCAAAATAGCCTCACGGATTTTACGGGTTACCGAATATTCATCACCAACCAGCAGGTTCTTCGCCACTTGCTGCGTAATTGTCGAGCCACCTTTGGCACGGCGGCCACTGCCCAATTTGGTTACATAATCGATCACAGCGCCTGCAACACCGGGATAGTCCAAGCCATCATGGTCAAAAAAGGTTTTGTCCTCAGCCGCCAAATAGGCGTCAATCAGCTGTTGCGGATAATCATTATATTCCAGCTGCACACGCCGGTCACGCGCAAAGCTCTGGACAATATCTCCGTCATAACCGCGCACCATTGTCGGCACTGGCGGATCATAATCGAGCAATGTTTCCGCAGATGGTAAGCCGCGCGCAAAAATGACCCAGAAAATCGCAACCGCCACCCAGAATGCGATGAAGAGATATGTCAGCCAACGAACCCACCAGCGTGCCCATGAGCGCGCCAGAAAAGCACCCGCGCCTCCTGCATCGCGGCGCAAACGATAGGCAAACCCGTTGCCTGAATCTGGTGAAGCGGTATCATTCATAAAATGGCATCTAGCACAGCCAAATTATGAAGTGCCAGCCTGAATAAGAACTGACTATGGAAAATTACGATTTAAAACGTGATTTACAGCGAATATCGGAAGATTATCCGAACCACATTCTCTCAGCGCAAAGCAAGTTGCCGCGCAAAATAGACTGTCACAGCATCAGCTACAGAATCGGCAATCTGATTTTGCCCTGCCCTTGATGACAATCGAGACACATCTTTTGCATTGGTAAGATAACCCGTTTCCAGAAGGATGGAGGGCACGTCGGGCGCTTTCAAGACAACGAAAGATGCAAAGCGATGCGAATATGTGCGGAAATTCATTCTGCCATCGCCTTCTCGCAACAGCAATTTTGCGAAGTCCGAAGAGAGGTTCATTGTTTCGCGCTGGCGCAAGTCGATCAAAATGGGGCTGATATTCGGGTCGGCGCCGCTCAGATCAAGCCCGCGAATGACATCCGATTTATTCTCACGGGCCGCCAATTTCGCGGTTTCGCGGTCAGATGCCACTTCAGATAATGTGTAAACGGTCGCGCCTCTTGCTGCCTCACTACCTGCGGAATCTGCATGAACAGAGATAAACAGATCGGCATTTAAACGGCGTGCTATGGAATAGCGCTCGGTCAAAACCAGATATTTATCATCGTCACGCGTTAGGGCGACTCTGACCCGACCAGTCGCTAGCAGCTGATCACGAATGCGCTTGGCAATCGCCAGAGTAATATCCTTTTCGCGCTTGCCTCCATGCGGGCTGATTGCACCAGGATCATGACCACCATGGCCTGCATCAATGACAACTAATGGCTTGCTTCTGTCATTCCCGCCCAGCACCTTGGGCAAACCAATTTGCTTCTTAGCCTTTGGCAAACGAACGCTCACGCTATATGGTTTGCGTACTTTTTTGGCTGCGAACCCTGCAGGAGGCTGGAAAAGTTGCTTGAGTGAGATATTTGCGCGCTGGCCGCCAGCTAGCGGTGCAAGTGCCAAGTGCAATGCGCGGCCATCAGATGAGAAATAGCCGGATTTTACAGCGGTTGGAACACTCATATCCAGCACGATGCGCGCTGTGTCGGGCGCGAATTGAGCTGCGCGGATTTTTGACACCATCTTATTGCGTGCATAGCTGCCATTGCTTTGTGGGCTGCCCTGAGAGCGGGTATTCACCCCTTTGTGCAAAGTACCACCCTCAATATCGATGGCAATTCTATCTGGGCCGGACAAAGTCAAAGTTTTTGCACCCACGACAATATCATCAAACGTTATGACGACTTTAGAGCCATCGACATTGATGTCGCGCACATGCGCGGCGTTCGCCAAAGAGCTGGCCAACATGAGCAGTAAGGTCGTGAACATCATCACAATATGTTTATAATGCCGCAAAAGGCCTGTGATGGTCCAGTCCAAAATTATGATTGAGAGTTTGCTTTTCAACATGATGAAACGGGAATTAAGGATAGACAGGTAAAATCCTGTCAAACGTTCTGGTTAACAGCGAATTCACCGTAATTTTTTCAAATCGCATCTCACGCGGCAAATGTGCTGACAAATATGTCTCTAATAATGCACGGTGATTGAGCGGACATTTGCTTGTCATTTATGTTGCTGTTGCGCAACTTAGCTGCTAGCCCAAACATAGAAGCAAAACTTATCAGCATATTATATGCGCAGTTTCTGCCTTCTAAATTCGCTACCTTCCGCCAGCCGGAAGGATATTACAGGTTGATGCTGAATGAACTTTATGGCCATTTCCTCGCCCTCATGCCCGCAAGCGGTCATGCAGCAGGCGAATATTGCGCCCCGCGGCAAAAGCGTCGCAAAGTTAATTCAGACAGACACAAGCAGCCATCTCCAGATGGATGGCATTCACTTTACTTTTCCAACACTATCAACGGTGATGAAACGCGGCCCTGCCCATTTCATCGCCCCAACAACAAGACCGTCAATGATCCAGCGCGTGTTTACCGCGCCCTCACTGACGCGGAGAAACCATAATGACGACGCGTATGCTGATCGATGCGCGCCACCAGGAAGAAACCCGGGTGGCGGTGCTCAAAGGAAACCGGATTGAGGAGTTTGATTTCGAATCTGCTGAACATAAGCAGATAAAAGGCAATATATATCTGGCCAAGGTAACAAGGGTCGAACCCTCCTTACAGGCTGCATTTGTAGATTATGGCGGCAATCGTCATGGCTTTCTTGCCTTTTCCGAAATCCACCCCGATTATTACCAGATACCCAAAGAAGACCGCGAAAAACTGCTTGCTGAAGAAGCTGAGCATGCTGCGGAAGAAGCCGCTTTGCGTGCCGAGGAAGAAGAAAGCGGTGATTCATCATCTGATGATGACGATGATGAGAACCGTTCTTTTGCAGATGAGTTGGCCGAAGATCACGGCATGCTCGACGAAAAAGCTGAAAAAGCGCTGAGCGAGCCCAAAACCGCAATCCGTCCTGATGACGATGATGATGACGATAGTGACGAAGACGGCGACACTGATGATAATGCTGGCGAAGATAATGGTGATGACGAATCATCTGATGAAGCTGGCGATAATAAAGGCCGCTCGCGTGGTGGTCGTCGCGGCAAAGGCCGCCATCGTCGCCGCGGAAAAAATGGTGGCAAGAGTGCCGGTAAAGCCAGCGATGAAGTGCGTCGCAAACGTATGGCCCTGCGCCGCCGCTATAAAATACAGGATGTGATCCACCGTCGCCAGGTTTTGCTGGTGCAAGTGGTTAAAGAAGAGCGCGGCAATAAAGGTGCAGCTTTGAGCTCTTATCTTTCACTGGCCGGTCGCTATTGCGTGCTTATGCCCAATAGCTCGCATGGCGGAGGCATTAGCCGCAAAATCTCCAGCGCGAGTGATCGCAAGCGTTTAAAGTCCATTATATCAGATATGAACCTGCCCTCGACCATGGGCTGCATTGTTCGTACAGCTGGTCTGTCGCGCACAAAAACAGAGATTAAACGCGACTTTGATTATCTCGCACGTCTATGGGATGAAATTCGCGAAAAAACGCTCAAAGCCTCTGCACCGGAAAAGATCCATAGTGACAGTGATCTCATCAAACGCGCCATTCGCGATATTTATAATCGCGAAATTGAAGAAGTGTTTGTTGAAGGCAATGATGGGTATCGCGCGGCAAAAGACTTTATGAAATTGCTAATGCCCAGCCATGCACGGCGGGTTAAGCAATATGTGAACCCCACACCATTGTTCCAATTCTATGGCGCTGAGGAACAGCTCAACGCCATGTATGACCCTGTCGTACAGCTAAAATCTGGCGGTTATCTGGTCATCAATCCAACCGAAGCACTGGTGTCCATCGACATTAACTCCGGTCGCTCAACCCGCGAACATGGTATCGAGGCGACTGCCGTCAGCACCAATTTGGAAGCTGCTCGCGAGATTGCACGCCAATTGCGTCTGCGCGATATGGCCGGCCTTGTGGTTATCGACTTTATCGATATGGAGCGCGGCGGCAATATCCGCAAAGTTGAGAAAGAGATGCGCGATGCGCTGAAATCCGATCGCGCACGCATTCAGGTTGGTCGCATTTCCGGGTTTGGCCTTATGGAAATGAGCCGCCAGCGCCTCCGTACAGGCGTATTGGAAGCATCAACCAGAGTCTGCCCGCATTGTGACGGCACAGGTCTGGTCAGGACAGCATCATCTTCCGGTCTTGCTGCGCTTAGACTTTTGGAAGAAGAAGCCGCCAAGGGTAAAGGCAATATGCTGACCTTGCGCACCAGTCAGGAAGCAACGATTTATGTTCTGAACAATAAGCGTTCAGGGCTAAACGAAATTGAAAGCCGCTATGGCGTTACCATACAGGTACTGCCAAATGGCGATCATGAAGGCGCCAAAATGACGGTTGATGTCAGTGGCGGCAAACCACAATTCCGCGAAGATACTGTCGCACAGCTTGCTGCGCCCGATATCAGCGAGGATCCAGATGATGCTCAGGATGATATTGAGCATGAAGAAGAGAAGAGCGACAAGCCGAAACGTCGCCGCCGTCGTCGTGGCCGTCGCAACCGCAAAAATCCGGATCAAGTTGCTGATAATGGCAATGCGGATGGTAATGACGATAATGATAGCGAAAACGCTGGATCACCAGAAGGAACTGATGAGGCCAAGGCTGAAACAGAAACCTCTGATGAGAAGCCAAAGCGCCAAAGACGCCGTCGCTACAAAGCTGATGACGATAATGCTGATACGCCGAAGGATTCTGCAAAAGAGTCTGATGATGGTGCGAATGCAGCTGCAGAAGCTGAAGCGCCAAAGACTGATGCTGTAGATACTGCGGAAGAAAAGCCGAAACGCACGCGCCGCAAACGAACACCAAAGGCCGAATCTGAAAAAGCCGAAGCGGCTGCTTCAGAAGAGGCAGTTGAAGAGAAACCGAAGCGCACGCGCCGCAAGGCTGCGCCTAAAGCTGCAAAGGCTGAGGAAACGACCGAGGCAAATGTTGCTACGGATGATGCTGATACGGCAGAAGAAAAACCGGCAGCGAAACCAAAACGCGCGCCGCGTAAGCCTCGCAAAAAGGCAGACACTGTGGCCAAGTCAGATGATGTGAAGACAGAAGCTCCATCTGAAGATACCAGTGATAAGCCGGCTCAAAAGAGCGAAACATCAGATGATACAAAATCAGAAGACACTGGGCCAAGCCGCAAAGGCTGGTGGCAGCGCACATTTGGCAATTAAGTCGAACCTTATTATCTAGCAAAGCGCCCGGCACAGTGATGTGACCGGGCGTTCTTGATTCAAGCGAAGATGCTCTCTAGTTTACTTAGCTTCTTGTGAAACTTCGATACTGTGCAGAGCTTTTTTATAGGCTGAAATAATAGCCGCTCCATCAGCAGCCAATTTTTTATCGCGCTCAATTTGCGGCAATTGCGCCAATGAAGAGACCTGCGGCATCGACAAAGCGATACGCAATGTCCCATTATAGCCCTGATCTCCGCATGACCGGCAGCGCACAGGTTGACCCAATCGCACATCATATCCGGTCATAGCCAGATGGATGTCTGATGCATGTTGGAATGTGATGACATCCGCGCGGCCTTGGTCATCGCCCGACAGCCCGGGCGAAGCGTTAAGATCAAACGTCACCATGGTCTGCATTTCCACTGGATACGTAGCAGGCAATGATACTTCATCTGCTGCATGAGACAAAATGCGATGGCCGCCAATCTGGCCAATCACATGGTTCGCCATTGATTGGAAACCATCAATAACATTACGCACCTGATCAATATGCAGGCTTTGGAAGCGTTCAAGTTCGAAAAATGACGCAGCTATGCGCAGGGCAAGCCCAAGATTGGCGCGATCAGCCAAGATGTCTCTTCCCGGCCAGTGTTCGGGAAATTCTGCTCGGCAAAATAACTGAGCAAAACCATTAGGCATATATGTTATGGTATCGGCCAAAGATGCGGGGCAGATAGCAAAGCCATTAAAGGGCGGTCCACCCATAAATTTCGAGCCTGTCATCATAACCAGAATATTGCGATCAAGATAGGATTGCAGGGCTTTACTGGTAATCCGCGCCTGGCAAGCATCGACCACAAAAGTGATGTTGTCGCCATAAAGCTGCATCAGATAATCAATGTCATTAAGCTGCGGCAATATCAGTCCGGTTTTGGAACCATGCACAATATGCACCAAAGGGCGCTTACCTTCGGCCAATGCTTCGTCAATACGCTCAATCAGATGTTCAGTTATCCATTGGCTATCATGCGCTTGCCCCTGCTGATTGCGCACGGGGATTTCACTGACAGTAATGCGGGGCAAGCCTTCAACAATTTGCGCTTTTTCCGTCGATACACCCAGAGCCGTCTCATCAGCGAAATATTGGCCTGCCGCACTAAAAATGCATCCACTGCCCACCTCATCAGCACCTAGCAATATATTATGTACGGGTGACTGATCAGCGCCAATTGCTGATAACAGGGCGATAAACTCTAAATCTGTGCCTGATGGTGCAAAGACAATTTTGCTGTCTACAGGCAGAGTATATGCAACGCGTAATTTGTCGCGCAATTGCTCTAGCAACGCCATATATTCTGTACTGCTTATCTCACCAGCTGCGATCTGCGTTGCATAGTGGTTGCTCAGATAATCATAAGCCTCTGCACTAATGTCATTAGCTGTTGTCGAGGCATAGGTAATGGTGTCGCGCGGAAAGGGCGATGCCAGATATTTGTTTACATCGCTGCGCTCATCAATGGTAATTCTCGCATCACCACCAGTGGTCAGCAAACTCGCCAAGCGATCCATAGTATTTCCGCCCCCGGACAATGAATTGTGACCGTCCCTAAGGGTCGCAGATGAACCGTGCAACAACAAGAATGTAACAATATAGTCATGCACAAAAAAATCGTAAATTGCACTTGAACCAAAACCGTCTAAACGGGTTTAGAATAAGTGCCCGGGGGGGATTCTACCGGGTTTTTCCATTCTTGCTTGGAGAACTGTCTTGTCCGCTACACCTAATGCAGACTTGAAAATGGCGAACAGCGCGCAGCCGATGGTTATCGCTCCCGAAATCCGGGAAAAGCTGAAAATGCTTTTCATCGCCAAACATGCTCTGAGCGATGGCACCCCGCATGCCGAAGACGGCAACCATGCGCTTTATCATCATGAAGTGCGCACCATATTGGAAGGCCTGTTCCCAAATCTCTCCATAGCCAACAGCTATGATGCTCTATTTGACAAGCCGGATGTCGACTTTGTGTTTCCGCTGCTCAATCGCGGTGGGTTTGTGAACAGTGAAATGTTCCTGCCCTTATTGTGCCAGCGTCTTGGTCTCCCATTCCTGGGGGCAAGCCCTATTTTGCGCGGATTGTCGGATGATAAGCATCTTAGCAAAATGGTTGCCCGTAAGCGCGGCATTCCAACGGCAAATTGGGCAATTTACCGCTTCGGTGCTCCAGTAAATGAAGCGCAATGCCCGATGGCAGAACGCATGGTTATCAAGCCCAATGCGTCATCGGCCAGTTGGGGCGTGCAAGATGCTGGCGACTGGGTCGGCGTCAAAGAGGCTGTTGCCAATATTCATAGCGAGGGTCACGACGCTATAGTGGAGCCGTTTTTGACCGGCAGCGATGTCGAAGTTCCCGTCATCACAATTAATAATGACCCTGTCATCATGCCGATGATGTTGTTTGAACAAGCTGATCCTGCGCATTTACGGACATATTGGGAAAAGCGCGATCTGGTTGAACGTGGGCATAAATATCAGCTGGTCGATTTTGAATGTAGTGAATTTATGGGCCCAATCGCCGAGATGACCGCAAATTTGGCACAGGAATTCCTGCCATTTGATTATGGCCGCTACGAATTCCGGCTTGATTCGGAAAAAGGCGAGCTGAATTTTCTTGAGCTCAATCTCAATTGTAACCTGTGGTCAGAGAAAGTTTTTGGTCGTTCCATATTGCGTGCAGGATGGACACAAGAACAGTTGATAGAGACAATTTGCGCGGAAAGCCTGCGCCGTAACGGCCTGACAGGTTGAGTGATATGCTTAGCCTATAGCCGCACCATCCCCCGGTTTCGCTGCACGCAACAGAAAATACCGAAATGTCACTGGTCTTTATGACAAATTTTGCATAGAGATAGGTCAAAGAATATTATCTAACGGGGATATGAAATGGCGACGTTTACACTGCCAAAGAATAGTAAGATCAGCGGTAAGGGACAGACGCATGGTGCGTCATCTGAAGCACAGAATGTGAAGTCCTTCAAAGTCTATCGCTATGACCCCGATAGCGGCGACAATCCGCGCTATGATACTTTCAAAGTTGATACTGATGAATGTGGGCCGATGGTCCTTGATGCGCTTATCAAAATGAAAAGTGAGCAAGATTCCACTCTTACATTCCGCCGCTCATGCCGCGAAGGCATTTGCGGGTCATGTTCCATGAATATCAATGGACGCAATGGCCTTGCCTGCACCACCGCAATTGAAGATTGCAAAGGCGAAGTGCGGATTACACCATTGCCGCATATGGATGTCATTAAAGATCTGGTTCCTGATTTTACCCATTTCTATGCACAATATGCCTCCATCAAACCATGGTTGCAGACGGTAACGCCTGAGCCTGCCGGCAAAGAGCGCTTACAAAGCCCTGAAGAGCGGGAAAAACTGGATGGACTATATGAGTGCATCTTATGCGCATGCTGCTCAACCAGCTGCCCAAGCTATTGGTGGAACAGTGACAAGTTTCTTGGTCCTGCTATTCTGCTCCAGGCCTATCGCTGGCTGGCAGATAGCCGCGATGAAATGACGGGTGAGCGTCTTGACGAACTGGAAGATCCTTTCCGTCTCTACCGCTGTCACACCATTATGAATTGCGCCAATGTCTGCCCCAAAGGTCTGAACCCGGCCAAAGCCATTGCAGAAACCAAGAAGATGGTCGCCGAACGACAAATCTGACCCGCTGCTTTCACAGCAACATGATCAGACGGAGGCAAGGCCGAAATGCAAGATGATGTGCCATCTGATCAAGATGATCACTGGTTTGTAAATGAGCCTGTGAGCGGTCATCCCGATTGGTCGATATGGGCACCGCGCGACAAAGAAAATTACAACGCCTTTTTGGGCATCATGCATGTTCGCGCAGGCGGTGATGGACTGCCTGGTGATATGGGCCGTGTGCGCATGTTCCCTGAAAAACGCCATCGCAACCTTGGTGACGTGTTGCACGGCGGCACGATGATGGGCTTTATAGACTGTGCGCTTTTCGGGGCGATGCGGATATTACAGCTCGGCCCTGCCGCTCCATCAGTAACCGTTGAATTGCAAACCCAATTTGTTGGTGCTGCGCAAATGGACCAGTTTTTGGAAGCACGGGTTGACGTCACCAAAGAAACCGGCAGCATGTTGTTCATGCGCGGTTTGGTGGTTCAGGGCGATAATGCCATTACGGTGGCAAGTTTCTCTGCCATCATCAAAAAAGCCCGGCCTAAACATATTAAAAGCGGCGCATGACTAGTGTCGCCATACGCTATCGCCAGCTGATCGCAGAAGGCGAGTTGAATGAAGATCGCGATCAAGCGCTCGCGATTGATAATCTCGAAAAACTGCAATTCCAGCTAGAAAATGCGGCTCCAAAAGGTTCTATTATCTGGCAGGTTTTCAACAAAAAGCCTGAAGCCCCAAAGGGCGTTTATATGTGGGGCGGCGTTGGACGCGGCAAGTCTATGTTGATGGACCTTTTCTACGATAATGTGGCCATCAATAGAAAACGGCGCGCGCATTTTCACGAATTTATGCAGGATGTTCATCAACGTATACGCGAAGAGCGCAAAAAGTCTGAAGGCGACCCAATTGTCCCTGTTGCCAAGGATATGGCCGCCGAAGCAAGGTTGCTCGCTTTTGACGAGATGGTAATCAACAATAGCGCCGATGCCATGATCATGTCGCGCCTCTTCACTGCGCTGATCGAAGCAGGTGTGACTATTGTGACAACGTCGAACCGCCCTCCTGAAGATTTGTATAAAGATGGGCTAAACCGCGAGCATTTCTTGCCCTTTATAGCCGCATTGCGTGAGCGTTTACACATTTTATCACTCAACGGTCCAACAGATTATCGCCGTGACAGGCTATCTGGCAGCACGAGTTGGCATTCCCCCGCTGATGAAAAATCCACCGAAGCTTTGCGCGCCATCTTTTTCAGACTGACCGATTATTCGACCGAAGATGCCGACAATGTAAAATCTGCCGAGATCGCTTTGGCTGGCGGGCGCGTTCTACATGTGCCCAAAGCACTAAAGGGCGTAGCGGTATTTTCGTTCAAAAGACTGTGTGGAGAAGCCCGCGGTGCAGCCGACTATCTCGCCATTGCACGCCGCTTCCATAGCGTCATCATGGTCGGCATACCCAAATTGGGTCCAGAGAACCGCAATGAAGCTGCCCGTTTTGTCACATTTATTGATGCAATGTATGAGCATAAGGTGAAGTTTTTCGCCAATGCGGATGCCATGCCGGCGCAACTTTATGAAAGCGGCGATGGCCGATTTGAATTTGAGCGCACCATTTCACGCCTGCTGGAAATGCAATCGGAAAACTATATGGCTCTTGGCCATTGCGCGGGCTAAATGACGCAATAGCCGCAACAGAAAAGACGATCAAAAGCACAATCACCCCATATTTAATGCAAATGATTTGCAATATCTGTAAATGACTGTTTCTGCGAGCATTTACGGTTGAAAAGGGTATGGGAAAGTCTTATTGCCTCTTTAGTTAAGCTAACAGAGTCCTCATTTCATACCCTATTGAAACTCTCATTTTTCAACACACTGGTTTCAAACCTGTCGTAAAAGCAAAAGGATGACCTTATGGCCCGCAACAAGATAGCCCTTATCGGCGCTGGCATGATTGGTGGCACACTCGCACACCTCGCCGCATCAAAAGAAATGGGCGACGTCGTCCTGTTCGATATTGCTGAGGGCATGCCTGCCGGCAAAGCGCTCGACTTATCACAGGCCGCACCCGTGGACGGCTTTGACAGCAACCTCAAAGGCACCAGTGATTATGCCGATATTGCTGGCGCAGATGTTATCATCGTCACGGCGGGTATTCCGCGCAAACCAGGCATGAGCCGCGATGATCTGCTGGGCATCAACCTAAAAGTTATGAAAGCGGTAGGCGAAGGCATTAAAGCCAATGCGCCAAATGCTTTTGTGATCTGCATTACCAATCCGCTGGACGCAATGGTCTGGGCATTGCGCGAATTTTCTGGTTTGCCGCACAATATGGTTGTTGGCATGGCCGGCGTATTGGATAGCGCCCGTTTCCGCCACTTCTTGGCTGATGAATTTAATGTCTCTGTTGAAGATGTTACCGCATTTGTTTTGGGCGGCCATGGTGACACCATGGTGCCAGTGCTCGAATACTCAACCGTTGCTGGCATTCCCGTGCCTGATTTGATCAAAATGGGTTGGTCCACACAGGAGAAGATGGACGCGATTGTTCAGCGCACACGCTCAGGCGGTGGTGAGATCGTCAAACTGCTTGGCAATGGCAGCGCTTATTATGCACCAGCAACGAGCGCTATCATGATGGCAGAGAGCTTCTTGAAAGACAAACGCCGCGTATTGCCTGCCGCCGCAAATCTGACCGGCCAATATGGCGTGGATGATCTTTATGTCGGTGTGCCGGTTATTATCGGCAAAAACGGCGTAGAAAAAATCGTTGAGATCGCGCTGAATGATGAAGCAAAAGCAAACTTCAACGTGTCAGTCGATGCAGTGAAAGAGCTGCTTGAGGCTTGCAAAACATTGGACTCAAGTTTGGCGTAAGTCAGATAACCGCAGGATATTCTGAGGTCGATGAATAGGCGATCTGTTCGTAATATAAAGGCTGTTCCATAATAAGATGCATAGCTTATCTTCCCCTTTCGCGACCTTGAAGATGGTTGCATCGACCAATATGCGCCGTAGCACTTTTGGTTGGGGAGTGATGTCGGCTATGCATCGGATGTGGTGAGGTGGCTTTGACAATGCTGAACAAGCCGATCTTCAATGCCATAGAGGCGCAGCTTTCAAAGCGGGAATATGTTGTTAAAGACCGCTTCGCGCCGATGCGCAGCTATTCCGATTTTCTGGAGCTTGTCACCAAAAGTGGTTTTTCGCCAGCGACGGTTATTGATGTTGGTGTCGCTGATGGGACGCCATGGTTATATGACGCATTTCCAGAGGCTTATCTGGTGCTGATAGAACCGCAATCCGCATTTGCTGGCCCTATCAATGCGATGCTGGAAAAAAGGTCCGGCGAATGGCATAATATTGCCGTGGGCGATAGGGAAGCCACTACGGTTTTGAACGTCATGCAAAGCGCGCCGAGCAGCTCCAGCCTGTTGGAGATGAGCGCAGAGCATAAGCAAAGCTATGCTGACAGAAATATCGACGCATCGATGGAAACAATTACTGTCAATGTAAAACGGCTTGATAGTTTGGACCATAGCCATTGGCCCAAACCCTGTTTGCTCAAGATTGATGCGGAAGGATTTGAAACACAGATTATCAAAGGCGCGACCTCAATGCTGGATCATGTTGATATTGTGATAGCAGAGATTGCACTGAATCAGGCTTATGGCGACAATGATTTTGTTGATACATTGGGCGCTTTCAAAGCTGCAGGATTTCATCTTTACGACATTATTGGCATGCAGGCGCGGCAACGTACTGGGCGCGTTACAATGATGGACGGAGTATTTGTGCGAGAGGGCTTCGACCCTCTTGCTTCGGTTTAACACAGTTTTCGGAAGGCAGATTTTATGTCGATTTTGGTTAATAAAGACACGAAGGTCATTACACAGGGTATGACCGGCAACACCGGTACGTTCCATACAGAGCAAGCTCTGGCCTATGGCACACAAATGGTTGCTGGCGTTACACCCGGCAAAGGCGGCACGACCCATTTGGGCCTGCCAAATTTTAATACGGTGGGTGATGCCAAAGAAGCTACCGGTGCAACTGCTTCCGTGGTGTATGTTCCACCGCCATTTGCAGCTGATTCCATTTTGGAAGCTATTGATGCAGAGATCGAGCTGATCATCGCCATCACCGAAGGCATTCCTGTTCTGGACATGGTACGCGTAAAACGCGCTCTAGAAGGCAGCAAGTCACGCCTGATCGGCCCTAACTGTCCTGGCGTGTTGACGCCTGAAGAGTGCAAAATCGGCATTATGCCCGGTTCTATCTTCCAAAAAGGTTCCGTGGGCGTGGTCTCACGTTCAGGCACCCTCACCTATGAAGCTGTGCACCAGACAACCGCTGTTGGGCTGGGCCAAACAACGGCTGTCGGCATCGGTGGTGACCCGGTTAATGGCACAAACTTTATCGACGTGCTGGAGCTGTTTTTGGCTGATGATGACACCAAATCTATTATCATGATTGGTGAGATTGGCGGCAGTGCAGAAGAAGAAGCCGCGCAGTTCCTGAAAGACGAAGCCAAGCGTGGTCGTTCAAAACCAACAGTCGGCTTTATCGCTGGCCGTACAGCGCCTCCGGGTCGCCGTATGGGCCATGCTGGCGCCATCGTATCTGGTGGCCAAGGCGGTGCTGATGACAAGATTGCAGCGATGGAAGATGCTGGCATAGCGGTTTCGCCAAGCCCATCTGCTTTGGGCACAACCTTGGACGCGCTGCTTAAGCAAACCGTATAAACCTGCGCCTTGCCGTCAATGGCGGCAAGGAAAAGGAAAGTAAGAATGACCGAATTCCCCCCTTATGGTTCGCCATCAGACGAGACCGAACCAGGCCCAAGCTGGTCACGTGATCATTGGCCTTTGGACATTGATGATGACCTGACAACAGCTCTTGACCCGACACAAATGGAAGTCGCGGTTAAAGCTGCTGCGAAAAAGGCGGGGGATGTTATTGCGCCGGAAGCATTGGCTCATGAGGTGGAGAAATCGATCCGCGCCATGATGCTTATCCGCACCTATAGGGTGCGCGGGCATTTGGGTGCCAATCTGGATCCTCTGGGCCTCTCGCAATTGGAACTGCCCGCCGATCTGACACCAGAATATCATGGCTTCAAACCAGAAGAGTTGGACAAGAAGGTCTATCTCGATGGCGCTATGGGCTTTGACAAAGCGACTGTGAACCAGTTGATCGCGACATTGCGCGCCAATTATTGTGGCAATGTTGGTCTGGAATATATGCATATCTCAGACATTGAAGAACGTCGCTTTTTTCAAGAACGGATGGAAGGCGCCGACAAGGGCATAGAGTTCAGCCCTGAGGGCAAGAAAGCCATTTTGTCCAAAGTAATCGAAGCCGAGCAGTTTGAGAATTTTCTGGGCAAAAAATATGTCGGTACCAAGCGTTTCGGGCTTGATGGCGGCGAATCCATGGTCCCTGCCTTAGAGGCTGTTATCAAATATGGTGGCCAATATGGCGTGCGAGAAATTGTTTATGGCATGCCCCATCGCGGACGCCTCAATGTTCTCGCCAATGTTATGGCCAAGCCATATAAAGTGATATTCCACGAATTTTCCGGCGGCAGTTCCAACCCTGATGATGTTGGCGGTTCCGGTGATGTGAAATACCATCTGGGCACATCTACTGACCGGGAATTTGATGGTATCTCGGTGCATATGTCATTGGTGCCCAACCCTTCGCATCTGGAGGCTGTGAACCCGGTTGTACTGGGTAAAGTGCGGGCGCAACAGGTTGCGCGTGACGATTTAACCGATCATGATGAAGTGCTGCCCGTTCTGCTGCACGGCGATGCGGCATTTGCAGGGCAAGGCATTGTCTGGGAATGTCTCGGCTTTTCGGGTATTCGTGGCTATAATACCGGCGGCTGCATCCACTTTATCGTGAACAACCAGATTGGTTTTACCACCAGTCCGCAATTTGCACGCTCTTCGCCTTATCCGTCCGATGTAGCAAAAGGCGTTCAGGCCCCTATTCTGCATGTTAATGGCGATGACCCTGAAGCAGTGACTTTCGCATGTAAGATCGCGATTGATTTCCGTCAGAAATTCCACCGTGATATTGTCATCGATATGTGGTGCTATCGCCGCTTTGGCCATAATGAGGGTGACGAACCAAGTTTTACCCAACCGGTCATGTATAAAGAGATCCGCCAGCACCCCAAGGTGAGCAAATTATATGGCGAGCGTCTGATCAGTCAGAATGTCGTCGATCAGCAATGGATTGACAGCACTGCACAAGCCAAGACTGATGAAATGGAAGAGCAATTTCAGTCAGCAAAAGACTATAAGCCCAATCAGGCCGATTGGTTCGCTGGCCGCTGGTCCGGTCTGCATAAACCTGCGGACCCCGAAACCGCGCGGCGCAACGTCCCCACGGGCATTGAGCGCAAATTGCTCGATCGTCTGGGCGATACGCTGACCACGGTGCCGGACACGGTCAACATTCACAAAACATTGGCCCGCATATTAAAGGCCAAGCGCAAAATGTTTGATGATGGCAGCAATTTTGACTGGGCCACTGGCGAGGCATTGGCCTTTGGTTCTTTGCAATCAGAGGGCTATCATATCCGCCTATCTGGACAGGATAGTGGCCGCGGTACATTCAGCCAACGCCATGCCGTTTGGGTGGATCAAGACACAGCTGAACGCTATGTCCCGCTTACCACCCTGCCTCATGGCGAGTTTGAAGTTTTGGACAGCCCGCTATCTGAATATGGCGTGCTGGGTTTTGAATATGGCTATGCCATGGCAGACCCAAAATCACTGGTCCTTTGGGAAGCGCAATTTGGTGACTTTGCCAATGGTGCGCAGATCATGATCGACCAATTCATCGCCTCTGGTGAAGCCAAATGGTTGCGCGCCAACGGTCTGGTCATGCTGTTGCCGCATGGCTATGAAGGGCAAGGGCCAGAGCACAGCTCCGCACGTCTTGAGCGTTTCCTGCAGCTCTGTGCAGATGACAATATTCAAGTGTGCAACATCACCACACCGGCCAATTATTTCCACGTATTGCGCCGGCAAATGCACCGGACATTCCGCAAGCCTCTGGTGATTATGACGCCAAAATCCTTGCTGCGACACAAGTTGGCAGTATCGACAGCCGATGAATTTATCGGCGACAGCCATTTCATGCGTATCAAGTCTGACACCAATGCGCCGGCTGATAAGGATATTAAGCGTCTGGTTCTGTGCTCCGGCAAAGTCGCTTATGATTTGATCGAAGCGCGTGACGCAGCGGAAGATAAGAATACCAGCATTGTGCGTATCGAGCAGCTTTACCCCTTCCCCGGGGAACCACTGGTTGTTCGCCTAAAGCGCATGACCAACCTTGAAGAGGTTGTATGGGCGCAGGAAGAGCCAAAGAATAATGGCAGTTGGTCCTTTGTAGAACCCTTTATTGAAGACTGTTTGAGCAAGGCCAATATTGGCCCGGCACGCGCCCGTTATGCCGGACGCGCTGCATCAGCATCACCTGCAACGGGACTGGCGAAACGCCATGCCGCTGAACAGGGTGCGCTTATTGCTGATGCGCTGGGCCATAATGTCCGCAACGAAATACGCCGCCAAAGAAAAGGCTAAGCTTTACGGAAAGGCTGAAAGATTATGAGTATCGACGTACTGGTCCCAACTTTGGGGGAATCCATCACTGAAGCAACGGTTGGCGAATGGCTGAAACAGCCAGGTGATGCCGTTGCCGCAGACGAGCCTATTGCCAGTCTGGAAACAGACAAGGTTAGCATTGAGGTAAATGCGCCTTCTGCTGGTGTCATGGGCGAGCATATTGTGGCCGAAGGCGACACTGTAGAAGTTGGCGCATTAATCGCTACGATCAGCACTGATGGCAAAGCCGCCCCTAAAGCAGAAGCAAAAGCGGCTCCGGCAGCGGAAACAAGCAGCGCTGCAGAAGCGCCGACCGGTGATGTCCCTACCCTTTCCCCATCTGTACGCCGTTTGGTGCTGGAACATGGCGTGGACCCGACCAAGATAAAAGGCACTGGCCGCGATGGCCGCCTGACCAAAGAAGATGTGCTGGCAGCGGCAAATGCAAAGTCTGACCCAACACCTGCTGTGCAGCCTGACCCTGTCGCTGTTACCGATGTTGGCAATCCGCCAGACAAGCCGGGCGTTCAACGTCAGACAGAGCGTGTGCGCATGACGCGTATCCGCCAGACCATTGCCAAGCGCCTGAAATCTGCGCAGGACAATGCGGCTTTGCTCACCACATTTAACGATGTCGATATGACAGCGGTGATGGAAACGCGCAAAAAATATAAAGACCTGTTTGAGAAAAAGCACGGTGTGCGTCTGGGCTTTATGGGCTTTTTCGCGAAAGCGGCCTGTCTTGCGCTAAAAGACGTTCCAGCGGTCAACGCACAGATTGAGGGTGATGAAATCGTCTACCACAATTATGCCGATATTTCTGTTGCTGTTAGCGCGCCCAATGGTCTTGTTGTTCCGGTGATCCGCAATGCAGAGAGTCTCAGCTTTGCCGATATTGAGAACACCATTGGCGACTTTGGCAAACGTGCGAAAAACGGGACGCTAAAAATGGAAGAGATGATGGGCGGCACGTTCACCATCTCCAATGGGGGTGTTTTTGGTTCGCTTATGTCGACGCCTATTATCAACCCTCCACAAAGCGCCGTTCTGGGCTTGCACCGTATTGAGAAACGCCCCGTGGTAATGCCCGATGGCTCCATTGCAGCGCGCCCCATGATGTATCTAGCGCTTAGCTATGACCACCGTTTGATTGACGGCAAAGAGGCTGTGACATTCTTGGTCCGCATCAAAGAAGCGATTGAAGATCCTACGCGTCTGCTGATTGATTTGTAAGAATTTCATTTCCGTCACGCTGAAACGCGTTCAGCATGACGCGCTAAAAGGTAAAACTGATGACCGATAATTTTGACTATGATGTATTGGTAATTGGCGCTGGCCCTGGTGGCTATGTTGCCGCCATTCGGGCCGCACAATTGGGCCTGAAAACCGCCTGTGCAGAGAGCCGCGAAACTTTGGGCGGAACCTGCCTTAATGTGGGTTGCATCCCATCGAAAGCCTTGCTTCACGCCTCAGAACTTTATGAAGAAGCGCATAGCGGCGCCTTGGAGAAATTCGGCATCAAACTAACCGGCGCCAAGTTGGACCTGAAGCAGATGATGACCGAAAAAACCAAAGCGGTAGGCGAACTAACCGGCGGCATCGAGTATCTGTTCAAGAAAAACAAGGTCACATGGCTAAAAGGTCTGGCCAGTTTTGAAGACAGCCATTCCGTAAAAATTAGCCCCTCAACAGACTCAGCAAAATCAGAAACGGTTAGAGCCAAAAATATCATTATCGCCACTGGTTCATCAGTAGCGCCTCTGCCTGGTGTAGAGGTGGATAATGACAAGGCCATTGTGGTCGATTCAACAGGCGCGCTATCTCTGCCCAAAGTACCGGATCATCTGGTGCTGATCGGCGGCGGTGTTATTGGCCTGGAATTGGGCAGCGTATGGCGGCGATTGGGTGCGAAGGTCACTGTTGTCGAATATCTGGATCAGATATTGCCCGGCATGGATGGCGAAATCCGCAAAGAATCTGCCAAAATCTTTAAAAAGCAAGGCTTTGATATCAAGACTGGCACAAAAGTCACTGGCGTCACTGTCAAAGGTAAAAAAGCCGCAGTCAGCATTGAGCCCGCCAAAGGCGGTGAAGGCGAGACATTAGATGCTGATGCTGTTCTGGTGTGCATTGGCCGCAAACCCAATACCGATGGACTGGCGCTCGATAAAGCCGGACTTTCAACCAATGATCGCGGTCAGATTGTCGTCGATCACGATTTCGCCACTGCCGTGCCCAATATCTATGCCATAGGCGATGTTGTTCCGGGCCTGATGCTTGCCCACCGTGCAGAAGATGAAGGCATAGCCGTTGCCGAAAATATTTCTGGCCAGACCGGCATTGTCAATCATGATCTGATCCCCGGCGTGGTCTATACCCACCCTGAAATTGCCAGCATTGGTAAGACAGAGGAAGAGCTAAAAGAGGCAGGCGTTACATATAAATCGGGCAAATTCCCCTTCATGGGCAATAGCCGCGCCAAGACAAACCGCGATACAGATGGCTTTGTAAAGGTTTTGGCCGATGCCACGACTGACCGCGTTCTGGGTGTACATATCATCTCGTCACTCGCTGGCACAATGATTGCGCAAGTGACACAGGCCATGGAGTTTGGTGCAACGTCAGAAGATATTGCCTATACCTGCCATGCCCACCCAACGCATAGCGAAGCGGTGAAAGAGGCGGCGATGGCCGTCACTGGCAAGCCAATCCATATATGAGCGGCCGTCTCTACATGACTATCGGCGCTTGACCGCGCCGTGTTTTTAGCGAATTTTCCGACTGAAGATCTTATCGGGCCGATACTGCTCGCCCTCAATATATTGGGCATTGCGGTATTTGCAGCAACAGGCGCTTTAGCTGCTGCGCGCAAGGGGCAGACGATTGTCACCTTTATTTTCTTCGCTCTGGTGACTGGAGTAGGCGGCGGCACGATCCGCGACCTTTTAATCGGTGCGCCGGTTTTCTGGATTATCGACCAAACAATGCTGATTTCCATCTTCGCAATGGTGGCCATTATTTGGATAACACCTGCCAAATGGTGGCGCGGCAAGATGATGGACTGGCTCGATGCTATCGGGCTTGTTGCCTATTCGGTCTATGGCACGGCAAAATCGCTTCAATATGGTGTCCCGCCTATTCCAGCCGCCATGATGGGCGTCATCACTGCCTGTGCAGGCGGTATTATTCGCGATGTGCTGGCTGGCGTACCATCCATCGTATTGCGACCAGAGGTTTATGTCACTGCTGCAGCACTATCTACTGGAATGTTCGTCATTTTTCTGTCCTTCAATATGCTAACACCTGTCGCCGCAGTCGTTGCAGCGCTTTTCGGCTTTTTCGTTCGCGCTGCGGCCATTCGCTATGGCCTGGCTTTGCCCAGCTATCGTGGCGGCAAAGACGCAGAGGCAATATGATGCGACTATTAAGCCGCGCGCATATTTGGTTGGGATGGCTGGTCGGTATTCCTCTGATTTTCTGGACAATCTCCGGGCTATTCATGGTCTCTCAGCCAATTGAGACTGTGCGCGGAGAGCATTTGAAGACCCCGCCCCCACCCATAATAATGACGGGTCTGCAAGTACCGCAACTGTCTGAAAATATGATCAATTCCATGCAATTGATCTCACAACATGGCAAACCGGTCTGGATTATTAACACTGTCAAAGGGCGGATGACGCGTGCAGACGGCTTGTCTGGCTTGGCATTGCCCGAAGTTGAGGAAGCAGAAGCGCGCGCATTGGCAAAAGCTAGCTTTGCTGGCTCTGAAAAACTTACAGCAATACAGCGCTTCTCTGCAGATGATGCGCCCATCGACTTGCGCCGCCCGCGCGCCAGCTGGCAGGCTCTGTTTGATGATGGTACGCATATCTATATTGATGCCGCTACGGGCCAGACCCTCGCCACACGGTCACAATTGTGGCGCACATTTGATTTTATGTGGGGTCTGCATATTATGGATTTGCAAAGCCGTGAAGATACCAGTCATCCACTGCTGATTATCTTTGCAGCACTGGCTTTTCTAACGGTATTTATCGGTCTGATATTGCTCTTCCGCGCCCAATTTAGAGGCAGAGGAAGATTCAACGCGCAGAAAAGAGCCTGAACTTATCAAAGCGGCTCACACAAGGTCGCGACCGGACAATAGGCAAAGGGAGATGCCCTAAGCCGGTCGCAATATTTTGACTTATTGATCTTCCAGCAATTGCTGACCGCGGCCAAATTCCAGATATTGTATCTGGCCACCAATGACACCGCAGCTAAAGCTGTCGAGCTGGTTTTGCACTTCGATGGTACCTTGAACGTTAAAGCCATTATCTGCACGTTCAATACGGCTTATGTCATTCACTCTGGAACCATTGCCATAACGCTCCTCAGCGGCATTTGCGCACTGGTCAGCAGCTGCATTAATATCACTTGTGGTTGTGCGGGTATTACGCTGTTGCTGGTTACGGTCGCGACGTGGATAGGTGCGCGTATTATTATTGTCGTTACTGGCCGCATCGGCAATTGCAGCAATGCCGCCAATAATCAAAATGCCGGCCAGAATATCCCCGCCTCTGATACCGCGCCTGCGAAAGCCTCTACGGAAGCGACGCCTACGAAAACGGCGACCATATTCTACGCTTTCTTGCGCTTGCTGGTCCAAATTGTCGGATAATGCGGAGGGGAAATATGATGCAATTTGGGCCCGGTCTATTGCAAGTGATGCGCTACCTGGGCTGTATGTTACGCCGGTGGCTGCTGATGCTGGCGCTGCCATAAGGCCCAATGCTGATGCACTTGCTAGCGCCAAAGCCGTCCCCATTTTTTGTGTCTTGGTCATATCTTTTCCTTCCGCTTCGCAACGCGCTCTGTGCCTCATTGCCTATCATTATAGTGAACGGGGCTGGCTCTTAGCTGAACCAACCCCGTATCTGTTAGATTTTACATATTAACGGCCGTTACCCAGGCCCCGGAAGCGTATATCTGCACCGCGTCCTCCACCTACGAAACAGGTGAACCGTCCACGGTCGAAGCTGTTACGGAAGCCACGGCCATTATAGCCATTTTGTACAACGATCCGGCCTTTAACCCGATAACCGAAGCGTGTCCGGTCTACATCACGGATTTGCGTAACATCAGCGGCTCCAAATGTCCGCCCTGCACGCCGTTCAGCGGCACGGATACAGCGGTTAACAGCCTTACGCGGGTTGATGAAATTGCGATTGTTACGGCGAAAATCACCACGATAGTCACCACGGAAACCAGCACGGTTATAGCGGTAATTATCTTTGCCATCAAAAGCGCCAGCCAGTGCGGCGATGCCTCCGATAACCAATGCGCCGGCGATAACCTCTTCGGCGCCAATACCATTGCCGCGCTCCTTAGCGACGGCGGGAGTTGCAGAAACAGCCATCGCAGCAGCGGCAGCGGTTCCGGTCAGGGCTTTGATAAAAGTCTTCATCTTAATGTCCTTTACTTCGCTGCTCGAGAACCATTTCCGAGCTTGCGAATCCTGTATAGTTCATATTCGATGAGGTTTTCCTGAACGCGAACGTTGCCTTATGTTCAGGTTTTAGACTTCCTAAATGAATGAAATGCGTCACACCCTTACCATTACAGCAAAAGGATGCGACGCAATTTTATCAACACTTTACAAAACCACGTTACTCGGCGATTTCCAAACCGGTATGGTACGCCAAAAATGCGTAGATATCGGAAAACTCTTCGATGATCTTCTCCGTTGGTTTACCAGAGCCATGGCCTGCCCTTGTTTCAATCCGGATGATCTTGGGCGCATCGCCAGTGTTGGCGGCTTGCAACGCCGCTGTATATTTAAAGCTATGGCCCGGCACAACGCGGTCATCTGTGTCCGCCGTGCTGACTATGACAGCAGGGTAATCTGTCCCATCTTTGATATTGTGATAAGGCGAATAGCTTAAAAGGTTTTTGAAATCCGGCTCACGATCAGGATAGCCATAATCATCGACCCAATAACGACCAGCGGTAAACCGGTCAAAGCGCAGCATATCCATAACGCCAACCGCAGCATGACCCGCGGCGAACAGGTCTGGCCGCTGATTGGTTACCGCGCCAACCAGCAAACCGCCATTGGAGCGCCCTTCAATGGCCAATTGACCTTTTCCAGTCACACCTTCAGCAATCAAATATTCACCAGCCGCGATAAAATCATCAAACACATTTTGCTTATTCTGCAAACGACCGCCATCGTGCCATGCTTTACCAAATTCACCGCCGCCACGCAGATTGGCCATGGCAAAGACACCGCCAGCTTCCATCCATGCCAGTCTTGTGGCGGAAAAGCCGGGCGTCAAAGAAATGTTGAAGCCACCATAGCCATAAAGCAATGTCGGCGCGCCTTTCGACAGGTCGATATCTTTGCGGTGGACGATAAACATTGGGATTTTGGTGCCATCTTTTGATGGATAGAATATTTGCCGCGCGACATAATCCTTTGGATCAAAAGCTAGGTCAGGCTGGCTGAATATCGTGGTTTCACCCGTTGCCGTATCCAGTCGATAGACTGCGCCAGGCTGGCTAAAGCTGGAGAAGGAATAAAATGTTTCCGAATTTCCCGGTTTGCCGCCAAAACCGCGCGCAGTGCCGATATTATCCAAAGTGATGTCACCAGCAGCTTCACCATCAAGTGTCACCATCTTCGCCAGTGACTTGGCATTCTCCAAATAGCTGATAATCAACCGGTCGCCGACAATGGACCCGCCCGCCAATGTGGCTTCTTGTTCAGCCACAACTTCTGTTGGTGCCTTTTCAATATTCCCCATATCAAAGCGCACTATGCGCAGACGTGGCGCACCGTCATCTGTTAAAAAATAGAGATCGCCGCCAACGGAATCGATCAACTGCCAATCATTCTTAAACCCGCTAATAAGTTTTTTGGGCGTCCAATCGCCTTTGCCAATATTGATGACGGACACTTCATATTTCTCATCTGTGCCGAGCGATGATGTGACCACCACCCAATCGCCGTCAGAGGTCACTTCCGCACTGTTACCGATTTTTGGATTTTCCGGCGTGGCAAAGACTTGGATATCCTCCGACTGCGGTGTGCCGACCTTATGATAATAGACTGCTTGATTGACATTCAGAGACTGAAACTCTGCCCCTTCATCTGGCTCAGGAAAGCGGGAATATAAGAAACCCTCATTGCCTACCCAGCTAAGACCGGAGAATTTTACCCAATCAATATTGTCGTCCAACACCTTCCCAGACGCAACATCGAGAACCTTCAGAGTCCGCCAATCAGAACCGCCATCCTGTATAGAATAAAGCAGCAAAGAGCCGTCATTGGATGGCACCCAGCCCGCCAGCGCAGTTGCGCCATCTGATGCCCATACATTGGGGTCAACCAGCTCGCGGACGCTGCCGTTCAACCCATCACGCACATAAAGCACTGATTGGTTCTGTAATCCGTCATTTTTAGTATAAAAATATTTGCCGCCGCGATTACGCGGGAGGCCAAAGCGCTCATAATTGAAAAACGCCGTCATCCGCTCAGCCAGTTTCTCACGGCCGCTTAGCGTATCAAGATACGCATTCGTTACCTTATTTTGCGCCGCCACCCAGTTGGCTACGGCATCATCTTCGCGAACATCATTTTCCAACCAGCGATACGGGTCAGCAACAGTAACCCCGAATTGCTCATCAACCTGGTCCACCTTTTGCGTGACCGGGTAAGCAAGGCTAGCCGGTGCGGCACTGGCCGCAGTATCTTCTCCAGCATCTTTTGCGAATGCCGTGGGGATAGTGGTCATCGCTGCTGTTCCCAATATAAGAGCGAGATATGATGCTTTGCGCATTGTGAATTCTCCTGTTTCTGGCGCAGATTAGACAGAGAGAAAGCGGGATGCAATTGGGAAACGTAATACAATCCGTTCCAACAGAGCAGAACGTTGAGGCGCTGCATTTTCCTGCATCACCGTTTTTATCCCGAATTGCGCAAAATCTGCTTCAAACTCTTCCAACTTTATCAGTCCATGGCATGGACGCGCACCTTTTGGCAGTACGATCCCCTTAGCCAAGCGCCGCGCCAAAATCGCTGCGGCAAAGATAGGCACATTGGGGCCATGATTGGCATCCGCGCGTAGCACCCAACGGGATGTTCTGGATTGCCCGCTTGCATTATGTCCCTTAATCTCAACGTCCATAGCCCCGATATCGGAACCAAAAGGTAGAAACTGCCGAGACATCCACAACAATGCCTTTGATGCAGGTTGCAGAGTATTGAGCCACCCCCATCGTACCGGCAAACTGAGTATATAAAGCCCCAAATGCAATATAGACAGCTCCATGCCGGCATAGAATTCGGCGGACCCTGCAGGCTTATAGGCCTCAACCAGCAAATCCTGCTCCGGCGTATCACAAATGCTGGCCCAGCGCTTTCCGGCGAAAGGGATGTTGCGCCTATGCAGCCCTGCCCAGCCCGTCAGATGTTGCCAATGCCCGTTCTTGAACACGCGCACAGGCCGACCTGCATAAGACAGGATGGACTGCACTACAGACAGGCCACGCGGTGCGCGGTTGCCTGGAAATATTCCAACATAAATATCATCAATGGCACGCCAACTGTGGCACAGCTTATCAATCACTGCATGGGATAATGCCGGGATAGAGCTCGCGCCGCTAATTACAGCAACGCCTGCTTCTTGGGCAGCGTCATCATATTGGCTGATATTGGCGATAAATTCCCGCCCATCTGCCAGATCAATATAATCGCAACCTGCACTGATAGACGCCTGTATAACCATATCATGACCCTTATGAAATGGTCCGGCTGCATCGATAACAAGGTCAATATTCTGCAAATCTTCGCTGCTTATCTGGTCCCGATCGATAATCGCAAAACTGTGACGCGCATCCAGCCTATCCAGTAATTGCTGCAATTTGGGCTTAGAGCGGGCAGCTAAGACAAGCATGATATTTGGTTCGTGATTCAGCAACGTTGCAAGACGGCTGCCAAATACGCCGGATGCTCCGATGATCATAATCCGTTTCATATTCTCTCACCTCTACCGATCATGAAAGCGGACGCGCTGATAAACCAGTTCACCCAGCAAGGGCGCTTCAAGCTTCAGGCTAAAATCAAATTGTGAGCGGCCCTGTGGATCATGCCCCCTATCAATATGACAAACCTCCAAGTGCATGGGCGCAAGCCATTTGGGGAGCGCAATATATCGCTTGGCTAGTTTCAGGAAATAATGGTCGCTGCGAAAGGCCAGTCCATTTTCAATTGGTTCAACCCGCAGAGCCATGCCCAGGCCATGGCCAATATACTCTCTTATGCCCGTTGGTCCTGCAAATTCTTTCACACTGTGAATCGTCTGCGGAAAACCATTGGCATGGTGATAGCTGCGGCTCCAAATCTGCCCTCCTTGGGCCAGATCTTCAACAACAGACACCGTCGCGACAGCGCCAATATGATCATGCAAGGGCAGAGGCGCACCGATGATACGCATGATATTGGCTAGACAGCGGCCAAAAACACTAAAGCGCGCTTCGGCCAAATACCCTGCATAAAGCGCTGCTGCACCGTCGCTTAGCCGTTTGGAAAACCGCTTACGCACCATATTTGGCAATGCCGCCCATTGCCGTGCCCCCAAGAGACGCCGGAACCGCAAATCACCCAATACATGATGCTGCTGCGCTTTAGGATAGTTCGCTAGGTCAATCGCTTGAGAAGGGGCTGGTCTATCCTGCCCCATTCCGAAAGCTTCACTCTTATCGTGCCTTAGCTTCAACATATACGCCTCCTCAAATGGCGTTATTTCTTAACTATCCTTATATTTTGTAATTTCTGTTTATACAGAAATTACAAACTGTCAAGACATATCGAGCATATTTGGCACCTATGATGCAGATTCCTAGTTAGATAATGGGAACAGCCGCTCTGCAAAACGCAGCTTGTATTGCTCTTCATATGTCTATTTTCCTGCATAAACAGCATGCAAAGAAAAAGGGCGGAAGATTGCTCCCCGCCCCTTAAAAACTATGTAATATGTTACTTAAGCTTATGCTTCTGCGTCTGCATATTCATCAGTTGCATTCTGATCAGGACCGCTATCCTGACCTTTCGCGCTTTCATCGCGGTCAACCAGTTCAATAACGCCCATTGCAGCCGCATCTGATGCACGGAAACCAGCTTTAATAACGCGCGTATAGCCGCCATCACGGTCTTTATAACGCTCAGCCAGCTCATCGAACAATTTGCGCAGCTGAACATCGTCTTTCAAACGCGCATCAGCGATACGGCGATTTGAAAGGCCGCCTTTTTTCGCCAAAGTGATCAGCTTTTCTGTGTAAGGACGCAGTTCACGCGCTTTGGCCAAGGTGGTGGTGATTTGCTCATGCTTGATGAGTGCAGCCGCCATATTACGGAACAAAGCCGCGCGATGCGAAGAGGTACGTTGTAGCTTACGACCGCCAATTTTATGTTTCATGATGTCTTCCTTCTGTTCGATATGGGCCCGTATGAGGTAGCCCGTAGCTGGCGGCATTGGATGAGGCGCCGCCCTGACCTCTTATAAGAAATTAGCCTAACAGCTCTTGCTCAAGCTTCTTGGCCATTTCTTCAATATTTTCAGGTGGCCAACCAGGAATATCCATTCCAAGACGCAGACCCATGCTGGACAATACTTCTTTGATCTCGTTCAAAGATTTGCGTCCAAAATTAGGCGTACGCAGCATTTCGGCTTCGGTCTTCTGAACCAGATCACCAATATAGATGATGTTGTCATTCTTCAGACAATTTGCAGAACGTACAGACAGTTCCAACTCGTCCACTTTCTTCAGCAGATAGCGATTCAATTGGTTGGCATCGCTGTCTTCTTGGCTCTGCGCAGCCTGGCCGGCAGGAGCAGATGCTGCCAGAGCATCTTCAAAGTGAACAAATAATTGCAACTGATCCTGCAAAATGCGCGCCGAATAGGCGATAGCATCTTCTGGTGTCACTGTGCCGTCTGTTTCGATTGTCAGTGCCAGCCTGTCAAAGTCCAGCTCTTGCCCAACACGGGTTTTGTCAACTTTATAGCTAACCTGACGGATTGGCGAATATAGTGAGTCAACCGGGATCAAACCGATAGGCGCATCAGCTGGACGGTTCGCCACAGCTGGAACATAACCTTTACCAACATCAACCGTCAGTTCCATGTTCAACGTAGCACCTTCATCAAGGTGACAGATGATCAAATCCTTGTTCATCACCTCAATGTCACCAGTGACCGAGATATCGCCAGCTTTTACAACAGCAGGACCGGTTGCAGAGAGCTGCAAACGTTTCGGGCCTTCGCCGTCCATCTTGATAGCGACCTGCTTAACATTCAGAACAATGTCAGTGACGTCTTCGCGTACACCAGCAAGTGACGAGAATTCGTGCAGAACATTTTCAATTTTGATCGACGTGATCGCCGCACCTTGCAGTGACGACAAGAGAACACGACGCAGAGCATTGCCCAATGTCAAGCCAAAGCCACGTTCAAGCGGTTCAGCGACAAAGGTTGCTTTGCGATTAGGATCACCGCCAGCCTTCATTTCCAGGCTATTCGGCTTTTTCAATTCCTGCCAGTTCTTGATATTGACAGTCATGGACTTCCCCTAACTTAAGGACGGATAAGTTTTACAACCAACTGGCTGCGTCTTTTTCCGTCATCTGTGAAAAGCGCCTATTCGGCACTTCTAGAATATTTCGACGAACGGATTAGACGCGGCGACGCTTGGAAGGTCGAACGCCATTATGCGGGATCGGTGTAACATCACGGATTGATGTAATGGTGAACCCTTCAGCCTGCAAGGCACGCAGTGCGGACTCGCGTCCTGACCCGGGGCCTTTTACTTCGACTTCCAATGTCCGCATGCCATGCTCGGCAGCTTTGCGGCCAGCATCAGCGGCAGCAACCTGCGCAGCATATGGCGTAGATTTACGCGAGCCTTTAAAGCCCATCATGCCAGCAGATGACCAGCTGATCGCATTGCCCTGCGCATCGGTTATTGTCACCATTGTGTTGTTAAAGCTGGCGTTGACATGTGCCACACCAGAAGAAATGTTTTTCCGCTCTTTTTTGCGGATACGTTGAGGTTCACGGGCCATAATATCTTCCTGAAATCAGCAATTGCCGTAAAGCGCCCTGCCCCAAAGACAGCAGCGCAGCAGCAGATTATTTCTTTTTACCGGCAATCGGCTTGGCTTTACCCTTGCGGGTACGGGCGTTGGTATGCGTACGCTGACCGCGCACTGGCAAACCACGACGATGGCGCAAACCACGATAGCAGGCCAGATCCATCAAACGCTTGATGTTCATTGCTGTATCACGGCGCAAATCACCCTCAACCATATGGTCAGCGTCAATTGTTTCGCGAATTTGCAAGACTTCTGCGTCGCTCAGGTCCTGAACACGGCGCGTATGGTCAATGCCAAGCTTGTCAGCAATTTCCAGAGCCTTGGTCCGGCCAATTCCATGAATATATGTAAGCGCGATAATTACGCGTTTATTTGTTGGGATGTTTACCCCGGCAATACGTGCCACTTAACTGTTCTCCTGCTCCACGGGCGTGATCATGATAATCCGGCCCATCTCATAGCTTATGTACAAATACGAAAAACCAGCCATGCACGAAGACACCGCTGGAAGAATCAAAACGTTCTTGTCCGATGCGCATAGCCCCCTGCCCTATGGCTGTCAACAAGGCTTCATATCAGTCGTGAAAAGTCAGAGCAGCTAAGTAATTCAGATAAAAATAAGCATTGTGATAAGATTTTACCAAGTTGAACATAATATCACATATATGATTAACCAGTCTGTGTTTAGTGAAATCATGGAAAAGAAGACTATCCTTACCTGTTTGCTATTCATGCTGGCGATTATTTCGGCGCCAGCTGCCCATGCGGGGCGTCTAGAGGCCGGCAGGTTTACAGCAAATGATACTTTGGCCGTTGGTACGCGTGTTCCAACTCCCGTTACTTTCCAACAAACTTTTGACGTTCCTCCAATCGTTGTTGCTATAAGTGACCAAGTAGGCGGTAATTCAGCGTCGATACGTATAACAAACATAACGACCACTGGGTTCAACGCTTTAGTCATAGAACCTGATAATTTTGACGGCCGCCACCTCGCACAATCCGTTCAGTACATTGCAGTTGAGCCGGGACGGCACATCCTGCCCGGAGGCGATGCAATAGAAGCCAGACGCACCAATACCAGTGCCGTGCAACTAGGCCCCGGCGTCAGTGGTTCGGCCGGCTCTACCCCCGTGTTTTTCACTGCACCATTGGCCAACACAGCGACAGTTTTGGCGCAAATACAAACTGCAAATAGCGAAACCCGTGACGTTCCAACCCAAAGTTCACGACCCCACATTACGGCTTTGACCTTTAATGCCAGCAACGCAGGCTTTCAATTAGCATTAGAACGCAGCCAGTCTGCAATAGGCACTGTCCTGACTGAGACAGTCGGCTGGATAGCTTTCCCATCCGCCAGAAACGAAAGCTTCCCCGATATTAACGGCGTGACGATAAACTGGGGCGCAGCGAATAGCGGAAATACTGTTCGTGGTTGGGATGATGGCTGTTTTAGTGTTTCCCTACCCGTAACATCGTCAACCGTTGTCGCAGTCGCAAAAAAACGCACAAGATTTAACGGCGATGGTGGCTGGTTTCGCTACTGTTCCTTCAACGCATCAACAATCGGCCTTCGCGTTGACGAAGATACTGATCAGGACAATGAACGTTCCGTTGCCGCCGGTGATGCAGAGTCGGCAGCGATTATAGCCTTTTCACGGCCTTTCCATGCCAATTTGCGTGCGGAAATAGAGGTCACCAAAGTGAGCGCCACCATATCAGGCACCAGCCTTAACGGGTTCTCGCTTCCTGGTGCCATTAGGGAATATATCGTTACTGTACGCAATGTCGGCAATGCACCGCCCAATTTGGGTTCACTCATTATAAACGACACTTTGTCACCCAATACTGATCTTCTTGTCACTAACATTGAAGGCAGTGGCTCCGGCCCTGTTGCTATTGCCGAGGTCAATGGCACAGCATTACTGAATTTCAGTTTCACAGATTTGGCCGCAACAGACGATTCTTTATTTTTCTTAGACAGCGGCAATACTTTGATTACGCCCACAGCTGACGCCAATGGCGCAGATGACAATGTTGCCATATTGCGGATTCAACCTTCCGGAACATTAGAAGGCAATCGCGGCACAGGGCCCGGTGAGTTTAACCTGCGATACCGCGCCCGTATCAAATAAACTGCATCAAATGCTATCGTTATTGTTTAGCCGGCACCGATGCTAGCCATTTGGCTATCAGGCTATTTGCTTGTGCTCCGCTGCGATAATCAGGCGTAAGGTTTGTACATTCCAAACATTCCGCTTGTGCGCCTTGAAGCGTTACCAGACGCTGCATGTCTGTAACCAAGCGGCCAGCTGTCGCCTGCCGCGCAAGAGACATGCGGGCAATCACATCATAGCCGCCGCGATATTCGCTCTGCTGCTCACTGGCCAAGCTATTCAAGAAAACTGATAGCTGATCAGGAACAGGCTCAAGATATAATGCGTGATAGTCACCTTCAATTTTGGCAAGCTCAGCGGCAGCGGCTAAAGCCTCTTCCATGCCGCCTAGACCATCAACCAGACCAAGCTGCCTTGCTGTGCCGCCATCCCATATGCGGCCTTGTCCAATGGCATCAATCTCATCATTTGTCTTGCCGCGTGATTTCGCCACAAGAGTCAAAAAGCGCGTATAATTATTCTCAATGCCACTTTGGATAACACTGTCCAGACTGTCGTTAAAGCCGCCAGAAAAATCCGGCTGCCCTGATAATGGTGTAGTCTGCACGCCATCTGCATTTATCCCAATATCATCAAGCGCGCGTTCAAAGCTCGGAATAACTGCAAATATACCAATGGACCCTGTGATTGTTGTAGGCTCGGCAAAGATTTTGCTTGCCGGTGTGGAAACCCAATATCCTCCACTCGCTGCAACATTACCCATTGAAACGACAACGGGGATATCCTTTTCCTTATAGCGTTCAATGGCCTTACGGATTTGTTCAGACGCCAGAACAGAGCCGCCCGGAGAATTAACCCGCACCACCAAGGCCTTCAAATCGCGATCGGCCAAACCATCGTAAAGTTGCTTGGCAATACGTCCGCCTGCAGCAACACCTGCACCGGCCTCTCCATCAACAATCGTACCGGCAATGTTTATGACGCCGATCGCCTCGCCCGAACGCTCTTCTTCATTCGCAGCGAGCCAGACAGCTAGGTTGGTTTTCTTAAAACTACCCGGACGGTCTTCATCATCCACGCCCGCTTTTTCAGCAACAGCATTGCCAAAGGCAACGCGATCACCCAATTTATCGACGAGTTTCTGGTCCAGTGCCAACTTTGCCAGATCGCCATTTGCAGCCAAGGCAAATTTTGCTGGGTCCAAAGCATATTCACGCAGCCCCGCTGCTGGCCGGGCTTCTTCTACATCGTATAGATAGCGATCCCACAATGCATCATATACCGCCTTCAGTGCTTCTTTGGCTTCTTCCGATTGATCATTACGCGCATAAGGCTCGACTGCGCTTTTATAAGTTCCAACCTTATAGATGTGGGTTGTGATTTT
This sequence comes from uncultured Sphingomonadaceae bacterium, assembly GCA_947503245.1. Lineage (GTDB taxonomy): Bacteria > Pseudomonadota > Alphaproteobacteria > Sphingomonadales > Sphingomonadaceae > Alterisphingorhabdus. The sequence goes on along the minus strand of CANNCV010000001.1, from coordinate 1,354,110 downwards.
CAGCCGATCGATCAGGTCTTTATAATAAAGCCGGTTTCCACCTGGCCCAGCCGCAACAACACCCCCTAGCGGATCCATCCAGATTTCACTGGCATGGGCGGCCAGTTGATATCCACTATCACTATAGCCTGTCGCAAAAGCCATAACCGGCTTACCTGCCTTGCGAACCTCCGCAATGGCATCACCGATATTTTCCATACTGGCCTGTCCACCACCAAGGAAACGGTCAAGGTCCAAAACAACGACCTTCACGGCATCATCATCCACTGCACCTTCAAGGGCACGAACAACATCCCGCAAACGGAATTCTTTGATAGGCTGAGCCCCAGATGTCAGGGCAGCCAAAGGATCAATATTTGATTTTTCTTCGACAATCACACCGTCTAGCGTGAACAATAGGGCGCCTTCCTGCACAGATGCGGGATTTGGTTTGCTCGACAAAACACTCAGCAACACAACGAAAAATATGAGCATAAAAATCAGGACCAATGCGTCCTTAATGCCCACCAGAACAGACCAAGCGCCTTTGACAAATGCCATCTTAATAATAACCCCTATTGCCCCGATCACTTTCTGGATCAGGCTTTTCATAACGTATAAGGGATATATTACACGCTTAGGCAAGAAAAAAGGGGCATATCTGCCCCTTTAATCGATTATAACGATGCTTTGGTCGTTTGTGCTTACCAACGCAGCAGTGATGGAACCACCAGACGCCCGGCAACCGCAGCCATAGCAACAGCCATTGTGAACCATGTACCGATATAAACCACACTGTCCATTGGACAGAATAAACTGTAGGCAGCTGCGCCAAAACCACCAGCCGCAAGACCAGTTAACCAGCCAGCACGCTCAGGTGAAACAACCGCACCGCGGCGTAACCAAACAGTGATAGCACTGCCGATAGCAAGAGCAGAAAGACCACTATAAGTAAGGCATTCGCGGCCAATTGATGGGTCAAAAATTGCTACGGCCTCAACGCTACTGCGCGGCATATCTGCAAAGAAATAAATCAAAGCCAAAATTGGAAAGACCGAAGCCATACCCAAAACTATACGTGAGGCCGTGGTTTCAACTTTTCGCAGATTTGTATCTACAGCAGGACGAGCCAACGACATAGCCGCATAAGCACTAACACCGCCAAGCGCCAGAAGCGCGAATGTACGTGCTACAAAGATCGTCTCAAAATTTCCTGCGGCAAGGCCGCTACGGATGCCGAGATAAAAAGAAATTGCGACACTGATAAACAGTGTGAGAGCGAGTGCCATAGCGATGCCGTCACGGATCCGCACAGGATTCACAGGTGTCAGATCAGCAACGAGATCATCGATGCTAAATGGTTGCGTAGTACCGCCATTCCCCTGAGATATTGTCATAATCGTTTACTCAATTCCATATTTTCAATGCTTTAACAGCCATGCTGGCAGTGCCTACTAACTGCTTCAAACTTTCATTCTCCCAGTCTTGCAAACGCAATTGTGGGACATTCTATATCTGGTATTCGTGCAGATTCTGATAAAGTTACACTTACTCAGAATTTTCTACCAAAACATTCATTTTTTTTATGCCCCTATGCACATTCACCTTCACAAGGGATTCCGATTGACCAGTCATTGCTGCTGCCTCCGTAATGGAAAGGCCCTGAATTTTCACCATACGGATAACAGATGCCTGCTTTTCCGGAAGCATGTCCAATAGTTTGTCCAAGCTCACTTTAGCAGAAACCGGTTCTTCAGCAGGGTCTGCCAGCAATTCTTCTTCTAAACCAGTCTCGTCAGCGCGATACACTTTGCGCAAATGATCGATCCAGCGGTAGCGGCCAATAGCCGCCAGCCATGGCAGGAAAGGCCTTGAAGGATCATAGCTAGACAATTTTCTATGAACGGAAATCAAGGTCTCTTGCACAAGATCATCAAGTGCCGCAGGTGGAATTTTGCGCGCATAATAGCGCTTCAACCATTTTTGGCATTCCTCTAACAGCAGAGCATAAGAGCGTTTGTCGCCCTGTTGCGCCTTAGTCATAAGATGCCGGAGGCTATCTTCATTTGCTGCCATAAGAGGGTTGATCCATCGCCCATTATTTTGCTGCAAGCTGTGCAGCCTTTTAAACATTATTGCTTACACATCATCCCGAAACAATTGGCAAGAAACAAAATTCACTTCTTTCTTTAGCAAAAGTCCGGCGGATCATATGACCAACCGGACTTTGCAATCAAGCAGTTAGCAGAATTATCCTGCCTTAGTGAACAAACGGTCGACTGAAAACATTCCGCCGCCTTTAGCCACGAGCACAATCGCCATGATGGCCCACATAAAGACCACGCCCCAAAGGTGCGGGATAGTCGGGAAAACGAAAATCTGGATTACGCTCATCATGCCAATGGTAGCCAGAGCGCTCAGGCGCGTTGCGAAACCAAGAAACAACAAAATGGATACCGCCAATTCACTGAATGTTGTGAAATACGCACCGAATTCGCCGTTAATCACAGGCACCTGATTAAAAGGAACATCGGAAAACTGGTAAATTGCGTTCTCGTTCAAGGTGGTCCAGCTGCCTTCTTCAAAGCGGGTTGTAGCAGACCGCCAGAAGATACCGCCTAGTGTAATCCGTGTTAGAAGCAAAAAGACACTCACCAAAAACGGGTTTGAGGTCAGAGTTTCGATTTTGGAAATTAGATTTTTCATTATATTATCCCATTTTTACAATCTGGCTGACAGCAAGCCCATATGGCCGAAACCATGGCTTTACCAGCCGCTGCAATCATTAGTTTTGTTCGTTGTCCGAACGCTTTAGAAACCCTGCTCCGACAAGAGCAAAAATATGTTCTACAGCGTGCGTCTCCCCTATAGTTTCGACAGCGGATTCTAAAAGGTTACGCATCAGTACCGAATTTTTGCAGCAAATAAAAATGTCTTTTTGCTCAGTGGTTTGCGGAAAGAGCAAAACGTCATTTTGTTGTCGCACGATGGCAATGGCGGCCAAATGGTCATCTGCTGGCACTTCCAACCCCAATTCCGGCGCCAATGGAGCGTGCAGCATGATATGCTGCACAGATGGATGGAAAGCGATGGGCAATTCCATCAATGCTGCCTCATCCAGAGCAGCAATATCCTGCATATTAAGGGCTTCTGCATCGGCTGCATGATAGCTTTTTAGCCAAGCCCATTCGATATGCGCCAAATCACTGCTGGCTTTATCTACGCCCTGTGCATCGATAAATTCGGCAAAGTCTCGCCCCAAACCATTTATATCATTTTGGCGAACATCGCCATATTCCAGATAATCACGGCTCAGTTGATTAAATGCCTCATCACCTAAGCGCTCTCGTAGTCTGGGATAAGTATCCTCAAGCGCAACCAGCCGTGCATGGGAAATAGTATTGGCATGGGCCTTTACGCCAATAAAGGCACGATAGCGCGAACCACTGAACAAATTGGATGGCAAATGGTCAGGCCCTTTTTGCAAGGCATCCATAAAGCCGGATTGGCCATCGGCCAAAAGATCGGCACCATTATTTGTTTTTGAACTTTCCATTATATGCCGGCTTTATGCAGCGTCTACACGCGGCAAGGCTTTGGCCATGACCGAGCGCGCAATGGCGACCTGCTCCATCAAAACCGCATAATCGGGTATATCCGTGTCCCATTCAATCAATGTCGGTTTTGGCCCGGATCTGGCGATAAAACGCTCATATAAGGACCAGCACAGATCATTTACTGCGCTGCCATGATCGTCGATGAGCAAAGGCCCATCATCATGGTCTTCGCGCGCATGGCCAGCCAAATGGATTTCCCCAACAATTGCAGGGTCGATAGCATCAATATAATCTCTTGGGCCGGGCATTTGATGCTCCGGGTCCATAACAGACATATTGGTGCTGCTGACCTCAACATTATTTATGTCGAACAATAGCCCGCAGCCCGTTGCCGCACATATTTTATGGATGAAATCAATCTCGTCCATCACATCATCTTTATAACCCAGATAACGCGACGGGTTCTCCACCAAGATAGTACGACCCAATCTTTCCTGCACAATATCAATCTGGCGCGCGAAATGGTCTAATGATGCCTGAGTATAAGGGATAGGTAGAAGGTCGGGATAACGATCACTTGTTTGACCGCTCCAGCTAAGATGATCAGAAACACTTGCCGGATTATAGCGCTCACACAAAGCAACTATCTTCTCCAGATCATAGCGGCTTACGCCATCGGCAGAACCCATTGACAGGCCAACACTATGAAGACTGAGAGGAAAATGCTCGGCGATGGCAGTTAGCCAATTATGTGGCGGACCACCATCACCGAAATAATTTTGCGGATGAACCTCTACCCAGCCCGGCGCCATGACGTCGATTTGGTCGTCCACGCTCGCCAGTACATCATGATAATGTACTGGCTTTAAGCCTATACCGACCGATAACGGTAATGCATTCAATCGATTATCGATATTCTGGCCAGTATAGCTTGTAGACGTTTCGCCATTTTTGGCGTGGTCAGGATAAGCAGTTGAGGTCATCCGGTATCATTAGCGCAAAAATTATTTGCGTGCGACTGGCTTTTTGTTGCCTTTGCGCGCTTTCAAAGAACCTCCTTGTTTTACGCAGCTGCCTTTAGCAACATATTTCCAGGCATTGCCTTGGTAATCAACTGTTGATGTACCAGCACAGCTTGTGCCTGGGCCAGCGGCGCAGTCATTTTTACCGGCAAGAGAGATGCCATAGCATTTTTCTTTTGATTGCGCAGCCGCTGGAGCAGAAGCCAGAGAAGCAGCAGCAGCAAGAGCAGCAGCAGCAGCGGTAACTTTTACAAGGGTATTAGCCATTTGTTTTTCCTTTAAACTTTTAAAATATCAAAACGACGAGTTGGACATTTTGTCTTCAACCGCGTCATACCAGATACTTCGTTGGTTGGGGGGTTGGGGTTACAGTGCAGCCACAAAATACATTTGCAGCGCACTTACATAATATCGCTGACAAGCGCGTAAAATGCAATAGACAATAGAAACTGGTCAAAAATTGTGACGCAAAATTACGTCTTAGCATTTTTGCGGCACGATTTGCATTGTCAGTATTATAAGTCAAAATATTCACGTGATAATGCAAAAATTTTAGCAAGCATCCCTTGACGCAAAGCAGCACTCCGACCATATGCGCCTGTGTTGGCACTCAGCAGATGTGAGTGCTAATCCTAATTCCAAACGACAACATTGTCATAACCAACCGTAGAAAGGGTAACGCATGAAATTTCGTCCGTTGCATGATCGGGTTCTGGTGCGTCGCATCGAAGCCGAAGAAAAAACCGCAGGCGGGATCATCATCCCGGACAGCGCCAAAGAAAAGCCTTCAGAAGGCGAAGTGGTCGCTGTTGGAAATGGTCTGAAAGACGATAACGGCAAAGTCACAGCGCTGGACGTGAAAGCTGGCGACACGATTTTGTTCGGCAAATGGTCCGGCACCGAAGTCAAAGTTGACGGCGAAGACCTGATCATCATGAAAGAAAGCGACATTCTCGGCATTATTGGCTGAGATTGACGCATAATCCCTTATTAAATTGCTAGAGAAGGAATAATCTCATGGCTGCAAAAGACGTAAAATTTGGCCGCGATGCGCGTGAACGCATCCTGAAAGGCGTTGATACGCTGGCCGACGCTGTAAAAGTCACTCTGGGCCCCAAAGGCCGTAATGTCGTGCTCGACAAAAGCTTTGGCGCACCACGCATCACCAAAGACGGTGTATCTGTTGCCAAAGAAATCGAATTGAAAGACAAATTCGAAAATATGGGCGCACAGATGGTCAAGGAAGTTGCTTCCAAAACCAATGACATTGCTGGCGACGGCACCACCACTGCAACTGTACTTGCACAAGCTATTGTGCGCGAAGGCATGAAATCGGTTGCTGCTGGCATGAACCCAATGGACTTGAAGCGCGGCATCGATCTGGCCGTCAGCAAGGTGGTTGCTAATCTGCAATCACGCTCAAAGCCTGTTGCTGGTAGCGCAGAAGTTGCACAAGTCGGCGTTATCTCTGCCAATGGCGACAAGGAAGTTGGCGAGAAAATTGCAGAAGCAATGGAAAAAGTCGGCAAAGAAGGCGTTATCACAGTTGAAGAAGCCAAAGGCCTTGAGTTTGAACTCGACGTTGTTGAAGGTATGCAGTTTGACCGTGGTTATCTGTCACCTTACTTCATCACCAATCCGGACAAGATGGTATCCGAACTGGATAACCCATATATCCTGATCCACGAGAAGAAACTCTCTAACCTGCAAGCCATGCTGCCAATTTTGGAAGCTGTTGTGCAATCCGGTCGTCCATTGCTGATCATCGCTGAAGACATTGAAGGCGAAGCATTGGCAACATTGGTCGTCAACAAATTGCGCGGTGGCCTGAAAATTGCTGCTGTTAAAGCCCCTGGCTTTGGCGATCGCCGTAAAGCGATGCTGGAAGATATTGCCATCTTGACCAAAGGTGAAATGGTATCTGAAGATCTGGGTATCAAATTGGAAAATGTCACTTTGGGCATGTTGGGTGAAGCCAAGCGCGTAACCATCGACAAAGACAACACCACCATCGTTGATGGCGCTGGTGAAGCCGATGCGATTAAAGCACGCGTAGAAGCCATCCGTGCGCAAATCGAAAACACCACAAGCGATTATGACCGCGAAAAACTGCAAGAGCGTCTGGCCAAATTGGCTGGCGGTGTTGCTGTTATCAAAGTCGGCGGCGCTACCGAAGTGGAAGTGAAAGAGAAGAAAGACCGTGTCGATGACGCGCTGCACGCAACCCGCGCAGCCGTTGAAGAAGGCATTGTCCCAGGCGGCGGTACCGCCCTTCTTTACGCTACAAAAGCTCTGGAAGGCCTTGATGGCGATAATGACGATCAAACACGCGGTGTCGATATTGTGCGCAAAGCACTTTATGCGCCCGTGCGTCAGATTGCTGAAAATGCTGGTCATGACGGCGCAGTTGTTTCTGGCAAATTGCTGGACGGCGGCGACGATAATACAGGCTTTAACGCCCAGACCGACGTTTACGAAGATCTGGTTGCGGCCGGTGTCATTGACCCGACCAAAGTGGTACGCGCAGCATTGCAAGATGCCGCTTCCATCGCTGGTCTGTTGATCACCACCGAAGCGACTGTTGCTGAATTGCCGGACGACAAAGCCGGTGGCGGCGCACCTGCAATGCCTGATATGGGCGGCATGGGCGGCGGCATGGGTTTCTAAACCCAACCGTTTAACAAGAAATAGAAAAGGCCGGCGAGGAAACTCTCCGGCCTTTTTTGTGTCTCGTATTGGGAACCAATATCATAATAACAAGTTAGTCCTGAAAGCTATTCCAACGCAGCCATCACCGACATTCTCAGGATCATATTCTGACCGACACTGCCAAATTGACCCAAGGCTCGATCACCGGGCATTTGTTCACACAAACCGCGCCAATGCTGTTGGGCATAGCGGCGATTATGTCGGTGGGAATCATCGATGCCTATTTCATCGGCCAATTGGGTTCCCGGGAATTGGCTGCTGTCAGCTTTATTTTCCCGATCACAATCGCGCTTTCCTCATTAGGTGTCGGGGTTATAGCGGGGATAAGCTCGGTCGTATCACGCGCATTGGGCGAAGATGATATGCCCCGCGCACGGCAATTGGGCAATCTGGGCATCGCCTTAGCAGCAACATTCGGTATTGTGATCGCTGCCCTATTATATCTCATTCAAGAGCCACTTTTCCAGCTTATGCAGGCAGATAAAGCGTTATTGCCGCTTATCAGTGCTTATATGACACCTTATGCTCTGGGCTTTCCTTTATTGCTTTTGCAAATGGGTGGTAATGGCGTGCTGCGCGGACAAGGCAATGCCAAACGTGCTTCTGCGTTATTAATCGCATATTCGGTCACCAACTGGATATTAGACCCGCTTTTGATAAATGGCATTGGCAGCTTTTCCGGCTTTGGTATTGCAGGTGCTGCTTATGCTACTATTGGCGGCTGGGCCGTTGGTACATTGCTCGCAATTACCATGGTACAAAGCAGCAATATACGGCTCAATCCAGTATGCCTGACATCAGCCAACTGGCGCAGCGGAGTATATGCGCTGGTGAAGGTTGGCGGACCTGCAGCTTTATCCAACGCACGCAACCCAATCGGCCTGTCCGTTTTGACGGCATTATTGGCACAATATGGCCAAGCTGCTGTAGCCGGGTTTGGTGCTGCGGGCCGATTGCAGAGTTTTGCCATCGTACCTTTGCTGGCTTTATCCAGCTCTACAGGAGCGATAGTTGGTCAAAATTGGGGCGCTGGAGAAGTCGGACGTGCGCGCGAGGCTTTGTTCAAGGCCTTTGCTTTTTGCATAATCTATGGGCTCTGCATCGCGGCGCTGCTGGTCATTTTTCGAGATTCCTTTGGTGCATTATTCAGCGAAGACCCGGAAGTGCTCGATGCACTTGGCCAATATCTACTGATCGCAGCATGGGGCTTTTCGGGCTATGGTCTTTTGATAGTCGCCAATGGGGCTTTCAATGCAATTGATAAAGCACCTATAGCATTGGTCCAATCGGCTGGCCGCGTAGCATTGATCATGCTGCCTATTGCATGGCTATTGTCAGGCTGGTTGAAAGCAGACGCTATCTATTCCGCTGAACTGCTGGCCAATCTGATTGGCGACAGTGTCGCCATGTTGTGCAGCTGGTTCATTTTGCGCAGACGGTAAGCACAATATCAAACCGTAGCATATAATGATGTTTAGCCGTTGCTCCGCTTTTTAAGAGAGAGCTCTATACTGCTATTAAATACCGGTATCATACCTTCTTGCGCATTCCTGACATGTTGAACCTGCCATCCACCAGCTTGCAATTGTTGCGGTTGCTGCTCCTGAGCGCTGACTGCGGCAATCAAATAGCGAGAGACACGCCGCGCTGTACATAGCCCGCCACTACCATCATCGACCAATCTCTCTTCAAACTCGATACCCTGTTTATCGTCGATGGACCGTCGAACTGTCGACACAGCCAATTGGCCATCGCCAAAATCGATCACAAAATGTGTCCCTACCGGAACATCAAGCAGGCCTTCAATCAACGCGCCCGTGGCGGAAAGATTGCGTATGACCACCTGATAGCGGTGGTTATGATGGATAGCGAAAACCTTACGAAACATGGAGGTGCGATCCTCACGATGATGCGCAGGCCCAACAGGCTCAATAATCCACTCACCATCAGCGAGATTTTGCAACAATTTCTCATTGGTGACAGCCGGGCTGTAAACATAACCTTGAATATGGCTGACTTTTAGATCCCGGATCATCTCCAGCTCGTCAAGAGTCTCGATGCCCTCGGCTGTAGTTTCCATCCCTAGAGCCTCGGCCAAGGCAACAATTGCAGCGATAATAGCGCTATTGCGTGATCCTTTTAATGTTGCGCCGCGGACAAAGCTTTGATCAATTTTGATCTTGTCAAATGGTGCGTTCTGCAAATAACTCATGGACGAATAGCCTGTGCCGAAATCGTCGAGTGACAAACGAACGCCAAGCTTTTTCAATTGCTCGAACATTTCGCCATTTTCATCATATTCAGCCAGAAATACGCCTTCGGTAATTTCCAGCTCCAGACGATCCGGCGCCAGGCCAGTATTCGCCAATGCCGTTGCTACGACATTCGGCAATCTGTCATTGGCAAATTGAATCGGGGACACATTGACTGCAACGCGCACTTTTCCACCCCATTCAGAGGCTTCCTCACATGCTTTGTGAATTGCCCATTCGCCAAGTGCGTTGATAAGATTGGCCTCTTCCGCAATCGGGATGAAAACCGCTGGGGAAATAGGCCCTCTATCAGGGTGGTTCCAGCGCATAAGCGCTTCAAACCCTTTAACAATATTCGTGGTGCCATCGACGATAGGCTGATAGAATAGTGATAGTTGATCATTGGCCAAAGCATCACGCAAATCTTCTTCAAGCTGACGCCGATCTTCAGCAGATTGATGCAGATCACTCGAATAGAAACAAAACCGTCCGCGTCCGCCTGCTTTTGCAGCATACAGCGCCAAATCGGCATTGCGAATTATATCTTCGGTTGTTTCTCCATCGAACGGGCTAATCGCCACGCCAATCGAAGCGCCAATAATACAGCGACTTCCATCGATGGAGTAAGGCTGGGAAATGCTGGAAATAATCCTTTCGGCCAGCTCACCCAGATCACCGCGATCTTCGCAATCAGGAATGATAAGCTGAAATTCATCGCCGCCAAGACGACCTGCTTCGCCCCTTTGCCCCACAGCTTTTTTCAGTCGCTGAGCAACCTGTTTAAGCAATGCATCGCCCGCGGGGTGACCCAATGTATCATTGACCTGTTTGAACCGGTCAAGATCAAGCAGAACAACAGCACAGGGCCGATTTTGCGGCTGAAAGGCTTTGAGAGTTTTTTCCAGCTTCTCTTGCATATTCGCGCGGTTAGCTAAGCCGGTTAGTGAATCATAACGCGCCAATTGCTCGGTATCTTGCGATGCACGAAGTTGCGCCGTTATATCAGAACCATTACCGCGAAAACCTGTGAAATGTCCCAATTTGGAGTATTGCGGCTGACCAGACACTGACCACCAGCGCACATCTTCACCGACATGCATTTTGAGACGCAATTCATCGAACTTGGTTTTCTTTGTCAGAACAAAAGGCAGCGATCTCTGGGTCGCTTCATGATCAAGCGATTTGGCAAACAGATTTACAAATGGCGTACCGAGCAAATCAGATACTGGTACATCCAGCATTGCAGCGATATATTCGGTCAAATAGGTGATATTACCTTCTGCATCGGTAGACCAAAACCAACCCTGCCGGCTCTCTTCATAGCTTTGCAACAGCAACAAAGCTTGATCCGTTTGCATGGACTGTTTGTTTTCATCACCTTGCTGGCCTTGCGCGTTGATACGTGCCGTCATGCGATTAAAAAAGCTACCAAACTCCTGATCAACAGGTGATGCTTTGTCTTTTGATATTGGTTTCTCTAGCATGATGTTCTCAAATTGGTTCAACCATTGGCTTTTGCCTTAATCTGGTTGATTATTTGTAAACCACTGCAAATTCATTTGCGTTACGCAGAAAGCAAAAAGATTTATTGTTCAGTTTTTTGTGGAACCCGCACGAATAGCGACCTGCAAAAATGGTTTGGCACTGCGTCCATATGCCTTATTGGCGATTGCAACGCGGTTGCGCCCTTCGGATTTGGCATGATATAGTGCTACATCTGCATTGCGATATAATGCGCGCTTTGCAGTACCAATAGCCAGAGCCACACCAATACTGATAGTGACGGCTTGAGAGAGAGCATCAATCTGCGCCTCTACAGTTTTTTCACATTTAATACGAATCTGTTCACAGCAAATAGCGGCCGCATCTTCACTTTGCAGTGAAAGCAGAACAGCAAATTCCTCGCCGCCAAGACGATATATACCCTGGCACCAGTCTTGGTCTGAAAATGACCGCAAGACTTCGCCCAAAGTCTGCAGAACCTCATCGCCGACTTGATGCCCGTAATTATCATTAATTTGCTTAAAATTATCAATATCGAGCAAAGCCAGTGCAGCATTTTTGCTGTGCGCAAAATCCTCTTCAAACTGCCGGCGATTGCTTAGCCCCGTCAACAGATCGGTAGTGGCCTGACGAGCAAGCTCGCGCTCACGCACTCTGGCTTCGTCGCGTTCATAGCGAATGGACATAACCCGATAGGCCACGCCACCAGCAGTGATGATGACTTCCAAAACCAGACAAGGATATAATGAGAAATCGAGTTCCGGCGGTAATATGTAAATATCCATTCCGCGGAAAATTCTGTCCAGTGCAGCTATGGCAGTCAATGACCAGCCACCGATCAAAAACCATACAACCTTACTTTTGTTGGTCAGTGCGTAGGTCGAACTGATTAACAATGAGATTATTGCAGGCAGATATGCCAAATGATAAATATTACGGGCTATGAAAGGCAGATATGGGCTGACAATGAGTGCAAAAAGAGCATTTGCAATCAACAAGTGGCTTGCCATCGCCATGGAGCGCTTAACCCACTCCGGGATGACATCTTTTTCCAGAAAGCTTATCACAAAATAGCCCGCAAAGGCTGAAGCCATGCTTAGCGCTGTATAGGATAGCAAGGTTCTGGTCCACATCCCGGTGCCGGGCAGAAATTGCATGATAAGCCCGGAAGAACTGAAAGAGTAGATCAGAAAACAAAGCGACATCAAGGCGTGCCAGCCCATAAACGTATATCGCAGCGCCACAAAAAAAGAGATGCTGTAAATGACCGGCAAAAAGCCCAAACCACAAAAAATGGCAAACCATATTGTGCGATCAAACCGCTCTTCGCGTGCTTGTTCTAAAGACATTATCTCAAGATCATTTACCGCAAGCCGTGACCATGGCTTATCTACACCCAGCCACAATGTTGCCGATCTCACTTCTTCTTTGCTGAGTGGAATTGAAAAACGTGTTCCTGCCGTCCAGGATTGCATGATTTCATCGGGCAAAATCGTTCGTGTAACAATATTCCCGTCTCTGCCCTGATGCACAATGTGCAAAGCCTCTATTGGTGCGGTATCACCTTCCAAATTCAAATCGTCTGAGGTCAGACCTGCCTGCGCCAAAGGCAATTTAAGCCAGAATTGCTCCGTGCTGATCGGAATATCGTCGCTATTACATTTAAAAAACTGGTCATTCGCAATGGCCTCTTGCGCAGAGATGATGCCATCACTTGCGAACAGACAGCTCCCTTCATAAACACTGAAGACAGGGCCCGATCGATCAGGTTTCACCATCGCACCCAATGACAGAATCATAAGCCCAAAGCACAATACAGCCGACAAGCCGACAAGCGACCATAGGTTGAACCAGGGTGTAACCTCACCCTTGCGCCGAATGGCAGCCAAAGTGTCAACGACTGTGTGCAAAATACTCCCCGGATAGCTATTCACAATATAATTTGCGTAACATCCATTAGCGCCAGACCTTTGCATATAAGTTAATTTTTGATGGCCCGTCCGTCTCAACGGCTTCTCAATATGCAGATAGAAACCTTACCTTCATCCGTTTATCGTAACGATATGTCTATAAGGTGGATTAGCCGTTGCGCTGTTTTATATTCACGGTAAGGCAATAACCGATATTCGCCAAAGCCCGGTGCTGCATATTTGCGGCATTTCGAAAGGACGCCAGTTTTGAGTTTTGCACCAGACATACCTTTATTATTATTGTCACTGGCGAGCAGCAATATAGACGCCATTCCGGTGGTCGATCCTATCGACAATCATGCGGAGATTGTTCTTACAGACACTTCTGTGCAACCAGCAACAGCGGTCAAGAAACTGCTGCAAGCAAATACTGCCCTAAACCACGGCCTGGACTATCGCCGTATCACCAATACGAGATTGTCATTCACATATAACTCAGAAGATAAAACAACTTCTAATGCCGTGCCCGGTGAGAGCGACGCCGCTCCCCTGCCCTATGATGTTCCTCTGGATGATGAGAGTAACTGGCTACAGCAACGCAGCGATGCAAGCACATCGCAATGGCCGGCGCCAATCATTGTTGATATTGGTCCAAACGGTCTGCGGCCACAAGGTCAGGATGGCGTGGACCAGACGGGAACAAGCGAGACATTGCCCGAGCCCATCGTGGTCGACGGCATTGAACTGGATACTGTTGAGCAGTTCAGCCTTGAAACTTTTGAGGTTGTAGAAGCAATTGATCAGGCCGTTGTTGAGCCAACAATAGACTTTTATCGCGATACGATTCCCAGTCCGGTAAGGCAGGCCAGTCAGAATTTTCTGCGTAATCTGGGTGAGCCGGTCAATTTCCTCAATTACATGCTGCAACTTAAACCGGGCAAAGCTTTGGAAACGGCGGGACGTTTCCTTATCAATTCAACTCTTGGTATCGGCGGCCTGATCGATATTGCCGGCAAGCCAGGCATCAACCTGCCTTACCGCTATAATGGCTTTGCCAATACACTGGGCTATTATGGCGTAAAACCCGGTCGCTATCTTTATTTGCCATTGATCGGATCCACCACACCGCGTGATCTTATCGGCAATACTATTGACCAATTGCTTGTCCCTGCAATTTATGGGTCGCCCATCAATAAACCGGCTTTTGCCATAACCGCTGGCACAGTGTCTGCGCTTAATCAGCGTTTGGACAATGATGCAGAGATTGACCGTCTGCGTGAAGAAAGCGCCGACCTTTATGGTGATACACGCGATGCCTATTTGCTGCTGCGCGAAAATCAAATTCGCGATCTGCGGGGCCTCCCGCCGCTTGACCAGATTTATGATGAGCCCAAAAGCGATCAAAATGATGTGAAGCCAGCCGATCAATCAGCCAGCGATGAGAAAAAAGAAGAGGCCTTGCAGCCCAACCAATGACATGTGCAATGTGACGATGACGCGCTGCGATTGTCCTGCTAACAGATGAGCATGTCTGAACAGAATCATCTCTACCTTGTCGATGCCTCGGCATATATTTTTCGCGCCTATCACCGGTTACCGCCCCTAACCAATCCAGAGGGCACACCTGTAGGAGCGGTTTATGGTTATACAACCATGTTGTGGAAATTGGCCGATGACCTGCACAAGGCCAATGGCCCGACACATATGGCGGTTATTCTCGACAAATCATCAAAGAGCTTTCGCAACGATCTTTATGATCAATATAAGGCCAACAGGCCGCCGCCGCCCGATGATCTGGTTCCACAATTCCCGCTTATTCGCGATGCCACACGCGCATTCTCCTTACCTGTTATTGAAGAGGAAAATGTCGAAGCGGATGATATGATCGCCAGCTATGCTGTGGCTGCGGTCGAGCAAGGTTGGAAGGTAACCATTGTCAGCTCTGACAAAGACCTGATGCAATTGATTGAACCTGTTGATGATAGCCGTATCGACATGTTGGACACGATGAAGAATGTGCGTGTCGGCAAGCAGGAAGTTATTGAAAAATTCGGCGTTGGTCCTGAACTGGTCGGAGATATGCTGGCCCTAATGGGCGATAGCGCGGACAATATTCCCGGCGTTAAAGGCATCGGCCCCAAAACGGCGACAAAGTTGCTCTTGGAACATGGCGATTTGGATGCTGTCCTTGACGCTGCCCAAGGCATGAAAAAATCTAAGATGCGTGAGAACCTTATCGAATTTACCGACGATGCACGTCTCTCACGTGTTTTGGTAACGCTCAAAGATGATTGCCCTTTGCCCGTAGCGCTGGACGATTTCAAGCTGCAAGACATTCCGCACGAGCCTTTGGCTGAATTTCTGTCATTGCATGGGTTTACCAGCTTGCTACGCAAATTGGGTGCCGATGCGCCAGAAACATCTGGTCGCGCAGAAGGCACTGGCTCCAATGCATCTGGTGAAAGCAATAATGGTCCCGGCACACATGCCCCACGTGCGCCCGAACAACCAGCGATCGACCCAGATGCATATGTTTGCATTACCGATGAAGAAACTTTGCAAAAATGGGTGGATGAAGCGCGCGCTATTGGCAGTGTAGCTTTTGACACAGAAACCACGTCGCTTGACCCTATGCGCGCCGAATTGGTGGGTTTCAGCCTGGCTACTGCACCGGGGAAAGCCTGTTATGTGCCCTTGGCGCATGGAGGCACTGACCTGTTGGATGAAAAACCCCAACAAATCGCCATGCAAGACGCTTTGGCGCTGCTCAAACCGTTGTTGGAAGATGATGCTGTGCTGAAAATCGGCCAGAACATCAAATATGATATTAATATCATGG
Organism: uncultured Sphingomonadaceae bacterium; assembly: GCA_947503245.1. Taxonomy (GTDB): domain Bacteria; phylum Pseudomonadota; class Alphaproteobacteria; order Sphingomonadales; family Sphingomonadaceae; genus Alterisphingorhabdus. The sequence goes on along the minus strand of CANNCV010000001.1, from coordinate 1,338,339 downwards.
CGCAGCACGATATCCTGATCACCCCTGTTGATGACACAATGGTGATGAGCTTTGCGTTAGATGCAGGCCAAGCCATGGGCGGCCATGGTGGTCATGGCATGGATGCGCTAGCCAAAGAGCATCTGGATCATGACTGCATCAGCTATAAATCCGTAACGGGCAGCGGCAAAAACCAGATCGGATTTGGCCAGGTCCCGCTGGATCAGGCTACGCGCTATGCGGCGGAAGATGCCGATGTAACATTGCGGCTATGGCAGATATTGAAACCGCGGCTTAGTGCAGAGGGCGGCACAAAGGTCTATGAATTGGTTGACCGCCCTGTCCTCTCCACTCTTGCACAAATGGAGCGTGAGGGCATTAAAGTCGACCGCGAACGGCTAGCGGGACTTTCCGCAGAATTTGCCGAGGTCATGGCCACTCGCGAAAAAGAAATCCACGCCATTGCCGGAGAGCCTTTTACCATTGGCAGCCCAAAACAACTGGGTGAGGTTCTGTTTGGAAAGCTCGGCCTGAAAGGCGGCAAAAAGGGCAAATCCGGCCAATATTCCACGGATGTCACTGTGCTCGAACGGCTGGCGCAAGATGGCCATGATATTGCCCGCAAGGTGCTCGACTGGCGGCAAATGTCGAAGCTTAAATCCACTTATACCGATGCTTTGCAAAATGATATCAACCCGAAAACCGGGCGTGTTCACACCAGCTATAGCCTTGTAGGGGCGCAAACTGGGCGGTTGTCATCCAATGACCCCAATCTGCAAAACATCCCCATTCGCACAGAAATGGGCCGTCAGATCCGGTTTGCTTTTGTTGCAGAGCCCGGCAATGTGATACTGGCTGCCGATTATAGCCAGATTGAGCTGCGATTGGCCGCACATATGGCCGATGTCGATACGCTCCGTCAGGCCTTTGCTGATGGCGAAGATATCCATAATCGCACAGCACAAGAGCTGTTTGGCGAGGTCAATCGCGACACAAGGGGCCGCGCCAAAACTATCAACTTCGCTATCCTTTATGGCATATCCCGTTGGGGATTGGCGGGTCGGTTGGAAGTTTCCGCCGATGAAGCGCAAGATATGATCAGTCGCTATTTTGAGCGTTTTCCGGGCATCAACCATTATATCTCTGATACTTTGCAAAGCGCGAAGGAACGGCTTTACACCGAAACATTATTTGGCCGCAAAACGCACTTTCCGCGCATAAATGCCAAAAATCAGACCGAACGTCAGGGCAGCGAGAGAGCGGCGATCAACGCCCCTATTCAGGGCACCAGCGCAGACATTATTAAACGCGCCATGACCCGCATGCCGCAAGCCCTTGCCAAGGCTGGGTTAGAAAAGGTGCGTATGCTCCTGCAAGTGCATGATGAATTGGTGTTTGAATTGCCCGAAAGCGAAGTTGAGGCAGCATCAACTGTTATTCGTCAAGTGATGGCCAATGCGGCAGAGCCTGCAGTCAAACTCACAGTGCCGCTCGAAATAGATATTGGTACAGGCCCAAGCTGGGGGGATGCGCATTAAAAATGTCGGACCCGTTTGCACCACTTTCGATTAAGAAAGCTTAATCAGATTTTGTGACAAAGCCCGTAAGCTGGCCATGATGCGATTATTAACGCCTAGTTTTTCGTAAATGCGCCGCAAATAGGTATCAACCGTTGCTGGCGCGAGCCCCAGAATAGTCGCAATATCATTGCGTGACTTGCCGCCCAAAATCCAATTGAGCACTTCAGTCTCACGATGCGACAATTTTATCGCCGCATTATCTTTGGCAATGGTCAGATGCGATATGCGCACATGCACCGCCTGCATGATATTCTGTATTTGAACCATGTTCCACATATCGGTAACATTCGAAGCATTGTCCATGATGATGGCACAATATGCATCGCGTCCGCCCGGGCCATAAAGCGGCAGCCCAAAAGCATAAGGAAACTCTGCCATTTCTACTGCATGACGAATATCTGTGACAGGGTTTTTATCACGGCATATCTTGAGTGCTTCAGCCCATGACATTCTGCTATACTGCTCCATAACAATATCAGGCACAGGGTCTTGTGCGCGTGCAGCAGGGTCTGCGTAATATTCAACCCATTGCTTAGGAAAGCCAAAACTTATTATCATCGCCCCTTTGGATATTTGCGAATGAAATGGCGGCACCAGATGATATGCCATCATCTTCACCCCCATTGTCATCAGCAATCTATATGCGGACTCTAATATGTCTGGATAGCTATGCAACATGGGCAGCCCTTCCAAAAAGGCCATTTGCTGCGGTCGTGCTTCCACAATATCTGATTCTATTAACACAGCGACCCTTTGAAATGTGAACCTTCACGCTCAGCCATAATTAATGAGTGATGACGATGAAAGATAGTTACGATTGTGTCACGAACTTGCGTGACTTAATTTTAATGACGAAAATTGATAATAAAATAATGCATTTAAAGCTAATATTGTTCCAATTTCATGTATTTATGTTCGACTATCCCTATTGGATGTTGAATTTATTGATAAAAGTTGGAAACTATTCTGGTTACAAATGTAACTATAGCGGTGTGTATAATGACACTACGTTAAATATAAGCAAAGTTATCGTGTCGTGCAAAATATAGTCTAGTCACATTTACAGGCAAATATGTCCTTTGTGAAGAAACCAAAATTTCTTAAAAAGGCCAAAGAAAACATGCCACAAAACAATAGCAAGCCCTCATCATCTTGGTCTGATACATGCCTTGAGGAAAAACTTCATGGGCAGTCAGTACTGGTCGCCGATCCCAAAACAGAATTGTTGGACATGGCGCATCGTTTGGCCACATTGGCATTGAAAGCTGACGAAGCGGCGTTTCATCAATCCTCTAAGCAACAGTCATTCGCTGCTTCCTGCGGTGAAGACCCCAATATGTCACTTTTGATCGACCGACTGTCCAATTGGACAATCAGTGCTGCTGATGTGCGGGCAGAGATTGCTAGACGCCGCAAAAGGGAAAGCTTCTTTACCGAAAACCTCTTCGCAGACCCTGCTTGGGACATTTTGCTAGACCTTTATGCTGCTGAGCTAGAACGCAGCAATGTTAGCATATCGAGCGCCTGCATTGCGGCATCTGTGCCACAAACAACCGCTCTGCGCTGGATTGACATGCTTATCAAAAATGACCTGGTTGAGCGCCAATTTGATAAGGTTGATCGGCGCCGAACATATCTGGTTCTCACCAGCAAGGGAGTCAAAACCATGTCCACCTGCCTAAAATCAATTTTGTTCAGCTCACAAGCCACCGATTAAGCGGTGCGATGTCTGCAGGTCGTCTAGGCTGCAGGCATTATAGCCTAATGTCTTTCGCGCGATTGTTTATAGCTGCCCAAGATCCGTACCCATTTGCTATGGAAACGCAATTCATCCAGTGCGCGGTCCACCGCAGGGTCGCCAGGCATGCCGATTATATCGAGATAAAATTCCGCAGCAGAGAAATTATCTCCGCGAATATAGCTTTCCAACTTGGTGCTGTTCACACCATTGGTCGCAAAACCACCCATAGCTTTGTATAGTGCTGCCGGAATATTCTTCACTTCAAATAACAGGCTGGTCATTACCGGCTTGTCAGCAGGCGGTACGACAGCATCACGGGCCAACACCACAAAACGTGTCATATTATGGTCGGCATCCTCGATATTTTCGGCGATCATCTTCAAACCATACATATCAGCAGCAATAGCCGGTGCGATGGCCGCGATATTGGCATCATCACTCATCGCAACCGCGGCCGCGGCGCCAGCGGTATCTGCGTAAGAAACCGGAGTAATCCCATGCTCCTTAAGATAATGGCGACATTGCCCCAACGCTTGCGGATGACTTAACACACTGGAAAAGGGGCCATCTGATTTGCTCATCAGGCAGTGATGTATGGGAATAAAAAACTCATCAATAATATGCAGCCCTGATTCCGGGAGCAGAAAGTGAATATCGGCAACCCGGCCGTGCTGTGAATTTTCAATCGGGATCATTGCCCGGTCTGCATCACCGCGCTTAACCGCATCAATAGCATCAGAAAAAGAGAAACATGGCAAAGGAAGGCCTTTTGGATCATATTCCAGCGCGGCCAGATAGGAATTTGCACCTGGCGCACCTTGAAAGGCGAGGCCACGTTCAGGCTCTGATTTTGCCGCGCGGGCCATATTTTCAGCACGTTCACGCGCAATTTTCGGATAGCTATACATATGCTTGCTGTTAAATTATTACTATATGTTAAAGCAAGCACAAACGCTGCGCTCACAGCTAATGACCAATAATTATTGCACTATCAACGATGCGCATTGCACTAAATTCAATCAATCATAGCATATGTAAATGACGCCGGCGCACTGGCTCATAAATTCCTTGGTAGTGGTGCTTTTCAGCCCTTGCCTAGCGCTCCTATGCTGGCTAGGGAGCGCACAGAATATCGTCGTAATGGCGTTGCCAGTCTAGATAGTTGCCTCTATAGCAGAGGCAAATTAGGGACATAGAGAATATGGATGATCGCAGTAATACAATCGCCGGCTGGGTTTTGTTTGGCATGGCCTCGGCATTAGGTTTTTCAATTTTGAGCGGGAAATTCTTCCACGCTGATTCACCAGAGCATCCGGAAAAACCTGGATATGCGATTAAAGGTGCTACTAAAGCTGAAGAAAAAGCCGAAGATTCTGTTGGTGTTATGATGGCCAGTGCAGATTCAAGCGCAGGCGCCAAGGTTTTCCAAAAATGTACAGCTTGTCACTCTATCGAAAAAGGTGGCCCCAATGGTGTAGGCCCCAATCTTTACGGCATTCTAGGTAAGCCACATGGCGCTGTTGCTGGCTTTGGCTATTCTGAAGCTATCTCAAGTATCTCAGGCAATTGGGGTTTTGAAGAGATGGATGCCTGGCTGAAATCGCCGAAACGCTATGCGAGCGGCACAAAAATGAGCTTTGCTGGTCTCAGCAAAGGCGATGAACGCGCTGCGGTCATATTGTACCTCAATGAAAATTCTGACAATCCTTTAGGGGTTGATCAATATGTTGCCGATGCCCTTGCAGCAGCCGCTGCCGATGGTGGTGATGTAGCAGCCGATGGCGATGCTCCTGCAGAAGGTGATGCACCAGCAGAGGGTGCAGAAAACGCCGAAGGCTAATCAGCAAAATATCTTTTTTGAATGGTGCGAGTGAAAACTCACTCGTCCCATTTCAAAAATACCTTATCCAAATGTATTGAGCGGTCCGCAAGATGGACTTCATACACGAAGAACCCCAGACCAGTCATGATGAAGGTCATCGCTAGGATAAAACCGCCAGCGACGGCCACTGATAAATCAATTCCGGCGAGCTCCATCGCAAATAGCAATGTTATAACCATGCCGACAGTGATGGCGCCGCATACCGCCATCAAAATAGAGCGATTGACAACCGTCATACGCTGATCGAGCTTACGCAGTTCACGCACAATATTCCTGCGTTCCCCTTCGGTGACTTGGCCATGCTCCTTTGCCAGCTCTCTTGACCGATCGACAACGCGTGCAAGTCTGCTGGAAAAAAGCTGCAGCATCCCGCCAATACCTACCAACAGAAAGGCCGGTGCTAACGCCAATTGAATGATTGCGGCTATGTTCTCGACAAACATACTGTCCATCGCTGATTCTGGCATTAAACTTACCTTCCCATAAATAACCATCTGATCTCTAACCCAAACTAGGCCATAGCGGGAAGTGATATTTCTCTTGGCTATCTAACGGATTTATTGCTCATGCTGATTAATATACAGGCTTGCCGCAGCAGCAATAGCCGCAGAACCATGGCGGCGGCATTGATCAAGAAGCTTATCTTTCTCCATTTGCGATAGGCTGTTCTCACTCAACGCCTGCAACGCTGCCAGCTGCATTCGTTGTGATGGATGATTCCACAAGATTTCGGTCGCCAGATCGCGACCATTTTCATCGCAAGCCGCTACAGCAATGTGCAACATCGCCTCATTCGCGCCTTGTGAGAGAATAGTCTCCACAACATTGCGTTTCACATCATAGCGGCACTGATCAAACCAATATTGTTCGGGCGCTGTCATCATGATGTTCAACGATATGGAAAGGGCATCCGGGGCATGTTGGCAATGCACATCCCTATGCTTGCGATAGTAGAGCATACGACCCTCAAAAAGCGCAGAGCGTTCAATGAAACGCAATCCGGCCGGCTCCCCCTTATAGCCAATGATCGCTTCATAATCCTGCTCATAATAATCGCTAATATAGCCAGGACCGTGATATCCGATGGTAAGGAAGTCAAAATTATGATCATGCGGCAAACCATAAAAGAACGCGTCTTTGCCGCTGGCGCGCACCGCATAGTCATTCACGCCGGGCCAGATATTCGCACGCAAAAACCAACCCGGACGTGCAGCACCCAAAGTGATAACTTGCGGCCCATATTTACGGCGACCCTGTGTCTCATCCGCATATGTCAATTTCAGCGCGTCAATGGCAGCATCTGCCAGAAAGTCACGATTGGCATATAGCCCTGCTAATATATGCGCGGCATTTTCCCTCTCTTGCTCACGCTCAAGCCCTTTAAGATTGGCATCCCCCAAAGAAAGTGCTTCATCCAGCGTAAGGGGTTCCTGCACTCTATATGCAATATCCAAGGCCATGGTCTATGCGGCCTTTTGCCCAATATGTTGCAAGATTTGATGGGCCAGTGCGCGTATTTCATCATCTGAATCACCATTTGCCATATCCGCCAATCGCGGAATGGCTGCATTCATATCGGTAGCCAGACATTCACGCATAGCCTGCCACCGCAAAGCTGCCACAGGTTCCTCTGTCACTACCAGCATATCAGGAACATGATCTGCTGCTCCAAGAGAACGCAAAGCAGAGAGCAACATAAGACGCCGGGTTGATTGCATATTACCCGCAGATTTCCCCAGTAACCGGCCTGTCTGCGCATCAAAATAGCGATGGCAATCATCACCATTGGCCGATGATAAGCCATCATCTTCCACTGTTATGCGCAAAAATAGAGCAGGCTGGTCCAGCACATCTATCAGCAAACCCTGCTGGCTATTATCGATTATCAAGCTGGCATCAGTTGCAACACTGCCTTTGTCAGTCAAAACCATGGTCTCTTGCTCTTCATGGCCACGCACAAACAATCGATAATTCGCCTGCGCACCGTTGATAAGGCGCAGCGCGCTATGCCCATTAGAAAGGCAAACTCTATCATGCATGGCATTACCAGATGCATCAGCAGTTTTTTTGCGCAAAGCGACAAGTGCAATATTTATACGGCCATGCCTCCATAACATGATGGTCGTGCTTTGCGCTGACAAAGTTGCCGGGCATTGCAATTGCACAAGTTCATCATGCGTCATCGCCGATAGAAAGTGCCTCAGAAAGGCTGGTGCTGTGAGATTATCATCAAGGATAGGGCGTAAATGGCGTATAGCGTCAGCGGCAGGCAAAGTTGCAGCATGCTCAAGCAATGCGCGATACCCCGCCCAAACCGGATGATTTTGCCAATCAGCAAATGCTTTTTTACCGGCCTGAATAGCCTGAGCGCGACGATGCGGCTGCGCACGATATTCGAACAAGGGCGGAGATATCTGCATTACTCAAAACACATAAATGGTCAAAAACCGAGAGCCAGATTTTGCGCTTCAAAAATATAAACTGCCAAAATCAACCAAAGATCATCACCAGCGATCATGGGCGCTGAGTCCATGACCATAGAACCAAAATTCGCGACTTTCTCAGTCAATTCAGGAATGTCTGCCAGGTTCATAAAGTCTTCTCCTTTTATCTTGATGTTAAGATGCGATGTGCAAATTCTTGGGAATTCGCACCTTCATGGTTATGGAGAAACAGACCGAGCCGCTAATGAAGTTCGGGACATAAAAATGAACATATTATACGAAGGGGAGTTTGATAAAGCCCCCTTTATAAAAAGGATATTATCGGCATGGCCGGCACGGAAAATTTTAACCCAAAGCAATGGATAGAAGCCATTTCAAGCCACGGCCATGGCGGCCATATCGGTTTTGGATATCATGACCATGGCGATGACTGGGTGGAATTGGCCCTGCCTTGGCGCAAAGAATTAGTCGGTGATGAATCGACCGGTATATTAGCATCCGGGCCCATCATTAGCATGATGGACAACGCCACTAGCCTTTCCGTTTGGGCAAGACTGGGCAAATTCCGACCACAAGTCACGCTTGATCTTCGTGTCGACTATATGCGTGCAGCAGAACCCAATAAAATCGTGTACGGGCGCGGCGAATGCTACCAAATCAAACGATCAATCGCATTTGTACGCGGCATAGCCCATCATGGTGATTTGGATGACCCCATCGCCCATGTTGCAGGAACTTTTATCAATATGGATGTAACGGCATGACCACGGAATATAGCAATGTCGAAGCAATAGCCCGCCAATTACCACCATTTGCGCATCATATGGGTATGCGTATCCATGGCTTTGAAGATGATCTGCCTGTTATTTGTTATGATTTTAACAATGGTGTTATGGGCCGTCCGGGGTTTGTGCATGGTGGCGCATTATCGGGGCTGCTGGAAATGGCCGCATTTTCTGCGTTGCGGGTGGTTTTGGCCAATGCCGGGCGCGCCGACCAGATGAAACCGGTCAACATTACCATCGACTTTATGCGCGGCGGCCGTGAACATACAACTTATGCCCTAGGGCAAGTCACCAGATTGGGACAGCGCGTTGCCAATGTAGAGAGTTTTGCTTGGCAAATGGACAGGCGCAAATTGATTGCTTCCTCACGCCTCAATTTTCTGTTGCGGCCGCAGTCAGGCGAATAATCAGGGCGTCCGCGGGAAGGTCATGATCGCGGTCATAGCCATGATCTGGGCTGGACAATATATCGGCATCAGCCCTTATCCGCGCCATAATCGCCTTACTGACATTGCCAATTATAATGACATAATCAGCGCTGGCTAACAGCCGTGCCTGCTTCAATGTCAAGTCATCAGGGTCATTGCTGGCCAGTTCAATCTGTTCAATCCCGAATTGACGCTTATCACCGCCCTCTGCCAGCCAACTATCAACTGCGTTTTGCTTTATGTCGCCAAAAGGGTCGAGCGGTCCGTCGGTTTGAAGCGCAGCATCAATGGCTTGCCGCCGCTCACGCCCATCTGGCCAAGTGTCTTTAATAGCAGGACGTGCAGCGAACAGACCTTTCGCCAATGCGCCCAAAGTTTCTGGCAATAGCGCTTCCAATCGCTGACGCAGCGCCTTGGCCAGACCTGCAGAGGCCCCGCCGGTTCCTATGGCAATGGTCACAGGGTTGCGATCAACAATAGCGGGAGTGGTAAAATCACACAGTGCCGGGCGATCAACCACATTGATAAGCAGTCCGCGGGCCCTGCATCGCGCAACGGCGGCATGTGCCGCGTCATCATCTTCTTCCGCTATCACCGCGATCTGTGCGCAGGGGTGGAATTCGCCAACAATGATAGCCCCTGCACGTTGATAAAGACGCCGTTTTGCATCCGCAGCAGACCCCTCACCTATCAAAATAACAGGCTGGGCCTGAAGCTCCAAAAAGATCGGAAAGCTACGCATGAGTGAGACTTTGGCTTAATCCAGCCAATCCGGCAAGCGCTCTGCTGCCATAATTGTAGCGGGGTCAATCCGGTCTGCGACCAAAGCATGTTGATCGCCATCCACCAATATTTCCGGTACCAAGGCGCGGCTATTATAAGTGCTGGCCATTGTGGCACCATATGCCCCAGCAGTGCGGAAAATTGCCAGATCACCAGCCTTGACCGCTCCGATGGGTCGGTTGCGTGCAAATGTGTCCCCGGTTTCGCAAATAGGACCGACAATATTGGCCATCATATTGGTGCCATCAGGCTGTACCGGGACAAAATCATGATAGGCATCATATAGTGCCGGACGCGCCAAATCATTCATAGCGCCATCGACCACCACGAACGGGTCGCCATGGCCTTGTTTCACACGAATGACACGGGTCAGCATAACGCCAGCATTACCAGCAATCACTCGGCCAGGCTCAAACATCAACGTCACATCCCAATCGCGGGTTACGTCTGCCACCATAGCGCCATATTCTGCCGGACTTGGCGGCACTTCACCGTCTTTATACGGCACACCGATGCCGCCGCCTAGGTCAACATGGCTGATGGTCAAGCCGCGTTCACGCAATTGCTGCACCAGATTACCGACCCGTTCAAAGGCCATCTTTAACGGATTGAGTGAGAGCAATTGACTGCCAATATGCACCGCAACACCGCGCATATTCAGGGAGGAGTGTCCCGCCAGTTCAGCGAAAATATCCGCAGCATGGTCAATGGCGACGCCAAATTTATTCTCTGCCTTGCCAGTGGAGATTTTCGCGTGAGTCGCGGCATCAACATCCGGATTGATGCGCAGCGTAACCGCAGGACACTTGCCCATTTCTGCAGCTATGGCCGCCAGTTCATGGCCCTCTTCAATCGACTCAATATTAAACTGGCCAATATCAGCATGAAGGCCATCACGCATTTCAGAAGCCGTTTTGCCAACGCCGGAAAAAACAATATCTTCTGCGGCCATACCAGCGGCCAATGCGCGCGCCAACTCACCACCAGACACAACATCTGCGCCATAGCCTTCTTTTGCCAAGATACGCAAAATCGCCAGATTCGGGTTGGCCTTTACGGCAAACGCGCAATGCACTTTTGGCAAAGCAGATAAACCTTCACGAAACACACGCGCATGGCGGCGCAGCGTTCCGGCCGAATAGATATAGCAGGGCGTTCCATATGTCTCTGCCAATACGGTCAATGGCAGGTTTTCGGCATGGATGATGCCGCCTTTTAATTGAAAAAAGTCCATAGCGTGGCTCGTAATTTAATTGTTTTAAGAGATAATCGCGGTGCGAAAATTATTCCGGCGGCATGTCGAATTCATCATCTTCACGCACTTCGGAACGGCGGCGCAGTTCTACGCTCCTGTCGGGCCGTGCTTGTGTTGACGTTTCCAGCAATCTGGTTGAATCCGGCGTTTCCCTCGCAGCATAAGGCGCAGGCGGCAAACTATCGCCAGCCTTTGCGATCAAAGGTCTGGAATTTCCGCATGATGCCAATATCGGCACGGCACATAGCAAAGCCATGACAGATATATATGGTTTAGATGCCATTACCGTTCCCTCCAATATGGGGCTTAGTCTGCGAGACGCTGCTGCGCCGCTTGAATTTGCTGCATTACCTGATCAGGTGCGGTTCCGCCATAGCTGTTTCGGCTGCGTACAGATGCATCGAGCGACAGTGCATCAAAAATGCGCGCATCAATGCGTGCATCAACAGCTTGCATATCCTCTAATGCCAGCTGATCGAGCGGCACAGACTGTTCTTCCGCCATACGGACAATAGCGCCGGTAATATGATGTGCTTCACGGAATGGAATGTCCGCTTGACGCACCAGCCAATCAGCCAAATCGGTGGCGCTGGCATAGCCTTGTTCTGCGGCACCGCGCATTGCGGCAGGAACAAACACCGCTTCATCAACCAAGCCTGTCATCGCAGCAATGCAAAGGCCTAGGAGTTTTTCCGCCTCAAATACTGGCGGCTTATCATTCTGCATATCCTTGGAATAGGCCAAAGGAAGCCCCTTCATGCTGATCATCAGGGCATTCTGGCAACCAATGATTCGGCCTGCATGAGAGCGAACCAACTCGGCAGCATCTGGATTGCGCTTTTGCGGCATGATGGAAGAACCGGTCGAAAAACTGTCCGGCAATTGCAGAAATCCGAAAGGTTGGCTGGCCCAGAGGATAATTTCTTCGGCAAGCCGTGAAAGGTGCAAGGCGCATTGACAGGCAGCAGTTAAGAAATCGAGAGCAAAGTCACGGTCCGATACGGCGTCAAGGGAATTGGCCATAGGTGCATCAAAGCCTAGGGCTTCACTGGTCATATGACGGTCTATAGGAAAGCCAGTTCCGGCAAGGGCCGCGGCGCCCAATGGGCTCTGATTGGTCCGTATATATGCATCGGCAAAGCGCTGACGGTCCCGCGATATCATCTCAAAATAGGCCAGCAAATGATGGCCCAATGTCACAGGCTGCGCGGTCTGCAAATGGGTAAAGCCCGGCATGATGCTGTCATAATGCTCTTCTGCACGGCGCAGCAATATATGCTGAAACTGCAGCAACGCCGCATCCACTGATGCAATGGCATCGCGCACCCAAAGGCGGAAATCGGTCGCTACCTGGTCATTGCGTGAGCGCGCTGTGTGCAACCTTCCGGCCACATCACCAACAATTTCTCTCAGCCGCGCTTCAACATGCATATGCACATCTTCCAGTGCCAAGTCTTCGGTAATGCCATCATGCTCAAACTCTTCGGCAATCTGGTTCAGGCCGTCAGTTATCGCTGCCATATCTTCGGCAGAAATAATTGCACATTTGCCCAACATCGCGACATGTGCGAGCGAGCCTGCAATATCTTGTCGCCAAAGTGCCTTGTCGAAGGGTATGGAAGCATTTATCTCTTGCATTATAGCCGCCGGGCCGCCCGCAAACCGACCGCCCCACATATTATTGGCTGACATATTATTGGAGTTTTTACCCATGGTTTCTCGATTTTCCTCTGCTTTGCCTGTCCTGTCTATCGCAGCGGCCGCACTGATGCTTGCTGGCTGCGATACGCAATCCTCTGACACAGAGCAAGATGCGGATGCGGCCACAAATAGTGAAAGTGCAGTTGCCGCTGATGACGGTCCGCCGCCGCACCCTGCATTTAGTGGGAAATTGGATATATCAAAACGTGGCACAGCAGCCCCAGAGGCCGTTTTTGCAGCGCCTGATGGCAGCGCAGTGTCGCTCGCTGATTTTAAGGGTAAGCCTTTGCTGGTCAATCTATGGGCGACATGGTGTGCGCCATGCGTTGCGGAAATGCCGACCCTTGATGCACTCGCCGAAAAAGATGATCGGTTAAATGTTCTGGTCGTGTCGCAAGACCTGGAAGGCAATGCCAAGGTTTTGCCCTTTTTTGAAAAGGCAGAATTTACCAAGCTGAAGCCTTATATTGACCCTGAAAATGGTCTGAACTTTGCTCTCGCTACAGGAATCATGCCCACGACAATCTTATATGATTCGCAAGGCAAAGAAGTATGGCGCATGCTGGGCGGAATGAACTGGAACGGTCCACGCGCTGCAGCCATGATGGAAGACACATTGGCCGGTTCATAAACCGTAAATTAGCCAAAAGTGCTAGGCAAACCTCATCAGTGGTGGCTGTCCATTGCCAATAGAGACCAAGACAGTTCCGATTGACGATATGGGATGAAATCTACGGTCTGTGGGGGGGTTGGAAATGGTGGGCGATGACAGGCTCGAACTGCCGACCCTCTCGGTGTAAACGAGATGCTCTACCAACTGAGCTAATCGCCCATTTCCATTGGAGAAGCGGGTAAATACGCCATCCGCCAACAAAATCAAGACCAGTTTTTGCCCAAATTACATTTATTCGCGCTTATGCTGCTAGACTTAAAGGAGTGAGGCATCGTCTAAAGCAATATTATCAAGGTAATTTTGCATGGTTTTTAGAGCCTTAGCCGAGAGACGCATATAGACGCGGCGGCGATCAATAGGGTCGGCCTCTCTTTCCAACCAACCCGATTTGGTCATTAACTTCAGCCAACGCAGAGCCGTTGTAGGGGGCACAGCAGCTGCAATGCACAGGCTGGAAACTGCGACCTGACGCTCTTCGAGAAAGGCCGCATAAAGATCGAGCAAAATATCCCATGCTGGGTCAGCAAATAAATCATCGCCAAAAATATCATCCCGCCGGCGCCGTGCGGATATGATTCGCCTGACATCATTAGCGGAAAAATGGCCTGTTTTTCCGTCGTTTATCAACCATGGGGTATCATCTTTCTTACCACGAAAGCCATCTTCGGGGCTAGCAAGCCGCGTATCGCTGGCCCTGCTTCTTTCATTACTTCCAGTGTTGCCAGATGATGAAAGACGCTCCAACTGCTTGGCGAAACCATCCATCTGTTCGGTAAGACGGCGCAGCATAAAGGCAGTGTCTTCATCCTGTTCCGCGAGATTGCTGCGCCTTCTGGTGCTGAGCAAGGCAGCGATGCGCTCTGCGCGAACATCACCGATGAGAATATCCGCCTCCAGCGATTCGGCCACTGGGAAGATATCATCCAATGCCTCAATGCTGATCTGCAAAATAACCACTGGCCGGTTTATCAGAGGCTGTAGAGCCAGCTTTTCCAACAATTGCTGCGCGATATGGCTATGTTCATCACATTGCAGAACAAGCACATCCCAACCCATGCCAACAATATCAATATGGGCAGATAGAGGCGTGCTGGGCGCAGATGTTCCGTGAACGGCGATGATATCTTCTGCGATAAGAGTCGCCATATCAGGAGATTCGCAGACAAGACCGACCGAGACTGCTGTCTGGTTGCCGGAAAATCTATCAAAGCTGCGCCAATTTGCAGGTTTTGGAGCCATAACCATATTCATAAGAATCTTCCTTCATTCTCATAATGTTCCACTTTGATAGCATGGAACAAAAAAAGATCAAGAGAAGAACATATAGTTGATTAGCAGCTATATTGGTCCTCTAAGGAACAATTATCCTCGGCCGCGATAGGGTGCCACTCCCTGATCAGGTAACCATAACCCCTCCGGCGGCGCACCTGATTGCCAGAAAATATCGATAGGAATGCCGCCACGCGGATACCAATAGCCACCAATACGCAGCCATTTTGGTTTCATTTCATCAAACAGTCTTTGGCCAATACCGACCGTGCAATCTTCATGAAACGCTTGATGGTTGCGAAAGCTGCCAAGGAACAGTTTGAGTGATTTGGATTCAACAATCGTCTTTTCCGGCGCATAATCGATGACCAAATGCGCAAAATCGGGCTGCGCAGTAACTGGGCACAGCGACGTAAATTCCGGGGCTGCAAAGCGAACAAGATAAAGAGAGCTTGGCCGCGGATTGGGCACATAGTCCAGCACTGCATCTTCGGGCGATTGTGGCAAGACACTGTCTTGCCCCAAAAACTGCGGTGTCGCTTGGCGTGAACCGGATGATTGAGAGCGGCTATTGTCATTTTCTTTGGTCATTCCCTCCCCATAAACAGCATCAGCCGCACTGTCATCACTGCAATATTCTCATGCACGGGGATATAATGGCGAACCGGACCGTTAATGGCGCATATTGTTATCGCCCATATCATTTATCGCCACCATATTGAGCCCCAAATGCCTGCAAAAACTCTCATCCCCCTTTTGGGTGATCAATTGTCCTTAACAATCAGTTCTCTGGCCGACCAAGACCCTGGCAATTGTATAATCCTGATGACGGAGCTGGCAGACGAGGCCAGCTATGTGCGGCACCATAAAGCCAAAATTGCATTAATATTGTCCGCTATGCGTCACCATGCCGATGCATTGCGCGAGCGTGGATGGCAAGTCGATTATGTGAAGCTGAAAGATGAAGGCAATAGCGGCAATTTTACTGGTGAAATTGCCCGCGCGCTGGAGCGACATGATATTGACAATATCCGCGTGACCGAAGCCGGGGAATGGCGCGTTATGGCCGAAATGGAGAATTGGGTCGAGCGCTTTGACCAAGAGGTCACCATCTGCCCTGATGACAGGTTTTTGTGCAGCCATGATGAATTTGCCAATTGGGCAGAGGGCAAAAAGCAGCTGCGTATGGAATTTTTCTATCGCGAAATGCGCCGTAAAACAGGCATTTTATTGGATGATGATGGCAAGCCAGAGGGCGGAAAATGGAATTATGACAGCGAAAATCGCAAGCCGCCCCCAATGGGTGATGGCGGTGATCTGCTGACGCCGAGGCCAATCCGCTTTCAGGCAGATGACATAACCCAGCAGATATTGTCTTTGGTCGAAGAGAATTTTGCTGATCATCCCGGCACGCTGGATAATTTTCATTTTGCCGTGACGCATGAAGAGGCAATGCGGCAAAAGCGTAATTTTCTGGACAATGCGCTGGCCGATTTTGGCGACTATCAAGACGCTATGGTCACGGATGCGCCTTTTCTATGGCACTCCATATTGTCGCCCTACATCAATCTTGGCTTGCTGGACCCGGTTGATCTGTGCCGTGATGTTGAAGCGCGTTACCGCGATGACAAAGCTCCGCTAAATGCTGTCGAGGGCTTTATCCGTCAGATAATCGGTTGGCGCGAATATGTTCGCGGGATTTATTGGCGCGAGGGGCCAGACTATACACGGCGCAACCATTTGAATGCGCAGCGCGACCTGCCCGATTTTTATTATACTGGCGACACCGATATGCACTGCCTGTCACAAGCGATAGGCCAGACGCTGGACCATGGCTATGCCCATCATATTCAACGGCTTATGATTACCGGCAATTTCGCCATGCTGGCAGGTGTTGATCCCTATCAGGTGCATCAATGGTATTTGGAGGTTTATGTCGATGCTTATGAATGGGTGGAAGCACCCAATGTCGTGGGCATGAGTCAATATGCCGATGGCGGGATATTGGCAAGCAAACCCTATGCCTCTAGTGGCGCCTATATTAACCGGATGAGTGATTATTGCGAACATTGTCGTTACAATGTGAAGACCCGCACCGATGATGATAGTTGCCCTTTCAACGCGCTATATTGGGACTTTCTAGATCGCAATATCGATACGCTAAAAGGCAATCCGCGCCTTGCTATGCCCTATCGCAATTGGGATAAAAAAGATGAAGATGAACAACAATTGTTGCGCAAACGCGCAAACAACTTTTTGAATTCGTTGTAAATTTGATACATATTGCAATTTGATTTGCAAAATGTGCAACTTTTGGAACCATTTCCTATCTGAGGCTTTTAATACTCCTAACCGATGGCTATGCATATGGTCATTATTTGGTTCGGATTCACAACGCCTCTGAACCGCACTTTAAATGTAATAAAATCATTATCCTGGCAGGAGAAAACCATGGAATCGCTCGTTACTACAGAATGGCTTGCAGGCGAATTGGAAGCTACTGATTTACGAATTATTGATGCCAGTAAGTTTCTGCCAGATGCTGGCCGTGATGCGGCCGCAGAATATGAAGCAGGGCACATACCCGGCGCAGTATTCATGGATTTGGCCGAGCTAGTGGATAGCAACAGCGCCATTGAAAACACCCTGCCGCCTGCAGAAAAATTTGCCAGCCGCATGCAATCTCTGGGTTTAGGTGATGGCAGCCGCATCGTGCTTTATGATGACAGCCCGCTAAAATCCTCTGCCCGCGCTTGGTTCATGCTGACAATGTTTGGCGCACATGATGTTGCCATATTGGACGGCGGTATTGCCAAGTGGAAAGCCGAAGGTCGCCCGATTGAGCAAGGCAAGACCCAATTGCGCCACCGTCACTTCACTGTTTGGCAAGATGATAAAAATCTGCGCACCAAGGCCAATTTGCTGGCCAATCTGCACAGCAAAGACGAACAGGTTGTCGATGCCCGTCCGGCAGCACGTTTTTCCGGTGCAGAAGAAGACCCACGCCCAGGCATCGCATCCGGTCATATTCCCGGATCACTAAACATCCCGCATTCCAGCCTTTTCAATGCTGATGGAACATGGAAGTCTGCTGACGAACTGAAAGCTGTTTTCACAGATGCAGGCGTCGACCTTGGCCAGCCTGTTATCACCAGTTGCGGCTCTGGCATGACAGCAACAGTCTTGATTTTCGCTATGCATCTTATCGGCAAAACCGATGCGGCTCTTTATGACGGCAGTTGGGCCGAATGGGGTGCTGATGTTGATGCACCAAAGGCAGCTGCCTAACCATATCATGCTTCTGTTAGCCCTGAGCCTGTCAAAGGGCGCTTTTTTTACTGAACAAATGGGCTCTAACAGGTTCAGCCCTAGCGGAAAATAATATTGGCTGATTCAGGTACATCAAAGAACAGTGCTCCAGCAACCAAAGTGGTCAATGCAGGGCGCAAGAAAGAATGGACTGGCCAGGTTGTAAACACGCCTGTTTGGCGCGCCAGTACGCATCTTTATGACAGTTGTGCCGATTTACAGGCTGGCCCCAAAACAAATGAAGATGGCCGTTTCTTCTATGGGCGACGAGGCTCCCCTACCCAATGGTCATTGGCTGAAGCGCTGACCCAGATGGAACCGGGCGCTCATGGCACTATCCTTTATCCTTCCGGTGTGGCCGCTATTGCCGGCTCTTTACTGGCGGTGCTGAAGCCGGGCGATATATTGCTGATGAGCGATAATAGCTATGACCCCAGCCGCTCCATGGCCGACAATCTTCTCAAGACACTTGGCGTTACCACGCGCTATTTTGACCCGATGATAGGCAGCGATATTGCCGAACTCATCTGTGATAAAACCCGCGCCATATGGATGGAGACACCGGGCAGTCTTACCTTTGAAGTGCAGGATATTCCGGCCATATGCGCCGCAGCGAAATCCAAAAACCCGAATATTGTGACCTTGCTGGACAACACATGGGCAACATCACATTTTTATACTGCACTGGAAAAAGGTGTGGACGTGGTCATGAACGCCTGCACCAAATATATTGTCGGGCATAGTGATGTCATGTTGGGCGCGGCCACAGCTGGCGAGAAATATTATCGAAAATTGCGCAGAACCGCACAGCAATTGGGGCATGTGGTTTCGCCCGATGATGCTTATCTGGCATCGCGCGGCCTGCGCACCTTGGATGTACGGTTAAAACAGCACCAGAAAAGTGCGCTATCTATCGCACAATGGCTGGCCACACAGTATGACGTTGCACGGGTATTGCACCCTGCCCTGCCTTCCTGCCCCGGCCATAATATTTGGAAGCGCGATTTTACTGGCTCATCAGGGCTGTTCTCCTTTGTCATGAAGGGTGGAAGCGCTGCTGCACGTAATGCTCTGATCGATGCATTAGAGCTGTTCGGCATTGGGTATAGCTGGGGCGGCTTTGAGAGCCTGGCTCTGCCGGTTGACCCCGCCCCTAACCGTAGCGCCACGCCATGGCCACGCAAGGGGGATGCACCAGAAGATCGCCATGTTGTCCGGCTTAACATCGGGCTTGAAGACCCTGCAGATTTGCAAGCGGACCTTGCCAAAGGATTGGAAGCGTTTAGGCTGGCCTTATGATTGCTGGCTATATTTCACGTTTTCAGGATTTGATGGGCGAGACCCCTCGCCAATTGCAATATACCGAAGCCGGAATTGCGGCCGGCCTTACTATCTTAGCGATCACCATGGGCTGGATGCTCAGCCGAACATTGGGCCCCAAGCTAGCAGCTCTGTGGGAAGCGCGTGCGGGATATGAAAGCGAGATAGCGCGCAATCGTATTCGCGACATGGTGCGACGGACGATAGAGGCCAGTCTGGTCGCGACACTCCTTTATCTGCATGACTGGAGCCTTATAGCGGAAGTCATTCTAAGCCTGACATTAGCAATCAGCACCGGTTTGTTGGTAAATGATTTTGTCCGCGGTATAAGGTTGCCCAACTGGCTGGGCACGCTGCTGGGCGTGATCGTCTTTTTCTCCATAGCTACCAGCTTTATTGATGGTATCACAGGATTGACCACGGCGCTGGACCGTGTCGGCTTTGATGTTGGTGAGCGTCGCATCTCGCTACTTTCCATCACCACCATCCTGCTCACATTTTCCATCTTGGTTGGTGTCGTTCGCTTGGCGAGCCGGGTAATCACCCACAGCATCAATAACACCACCCAATTTGATGCCGGGCAAAAACTTTTAATCCAAAAGATAGCGACGATCGTTCTGGTTATCGCAGCCTTTTTTATCGGTATGGATTTGCTGGGCATTGACCTGACAGCGCTCAGCTTTTTCTCTGGCGCCTTTGGTTTGGCCGTCGGCTTTGGTCTGCAAAAAACTATTGGTAATCTGTTTGCCGGCATCATCCTGCTAATGGACCGATCTATTAAACCGGGCGACATCATTGTGGTGGGTGACAGTTTTGGCTGGGTCAACAAAATCGGAGTTCGCGCCGTTTCCGTTCTGACCCGTGATGGCAAAGAGCATTTGATCCCGAATGAGGATCTGATGACCAAAGAGGTTGAAAACTGGTCCTATTCATCCACCAATGTGCGCATGAAAATACCCATTGGCGTCAGCTATAAGAGCGATATGCGGCAAGTGCAGAAACTGCTCTATAAGGCGGTCGAAGAAAGTCCGCGCGTATTACGCAATCCTGCTGCAAAAGTTTGGATGCTCGAATTTGGTGATAATAGCGTCAATTTTGAAATTCGTGCCTGGATTAACGACCCGCAGGAAGGGGTTGGCAATGTTCGTGCCGATGTAATGATGCGCGTCTGGGATCTGTTTCAGGAACATGATATCGAAATACCTTTCCCGCAGCGTGATCTTCATCTCAAAGGGATGGCAGATGCAGGCGATCTGGCCGAGCGCATCAAAGCTAGCCAAGATGATGACGCTGAGTAAGCTTAATTTGAAGCGCTAATAGTTCTTAGCGATTAACGGCCCTTATTCGCGACAATATCGACTTCTGTAAGCCCGTTGCTTAGCTGGCGCATAAAAATCACAAATGCGGCATCATCGCTTTCACGCGCACCACCAAGCGTGTGCTCACCATCGCGCAATTGATATTCAGCAGAATATTTGTTGTTGCGCGCGCGGGTATAATAATAATCCACAACGTCTTTAATCGCCACTTTCGTGGTGAACGTCACGGCGCGGATATTACAGGCGCCGCCATCCACACCTGCCGCTTCCTTAACCACAGAACGCGGATACACCTTCATCGCCCGGGGCATACGAGTTGCCCATTTTGCATCATATTCCAGTTTGGCATCGCATGTGCCTGCGCCGTTTTCACCAGCCTGAATATCCGCTCGTGCGCCCAAGGTCACACCTGTGCGATTGCCTTCGCAACCCAGACAATCCTCACCAGACATAATGGTGGGTTCCGGTGCGCTCAACAAACCTTTGCTACCCAAAGATTCCGCAGCAGCAGCTTTACTGCCCTCTGCATCTGCACTTGTCGGGCTGGGCTGAGCACCGCTATTCGGTCCGCTGGGGTCAAGCGCGTTATTGACATTACCGGACTCAACCAAATCTGGATCAACCAGCAATTCATCTTCGAGTGCGCTGCTGGTTGCAGGATCAATATTCGGTGTCTTGCTCTGGCCCTCTTCTTGCGAAGCTCCGCACGCACTCAAGGCCATTGCCGCTACACCGACAAACAGAAAAGAACGACCGTTGGCCAAAAATCGCGTTTGCAGGTTATGTGTCATAGCGTTCAGCATCGTTTTTGAACCTCTTTGCAAAGCCCGTAAATTCATGATTATTGCGGGCTAATAGGCAATCAGAATATAATTAATCAACTGTTAGTTATTCCAAGGAAATTCTTAATTTTTAATTAGGAGAATAGGTTAATTCCCTACAGTCATATTACGCAAATGTCCCATTTTGGGAGGATGCTTCACCGCATCTGATAAGCCGTGATGTCGCAACAGCAGCTTGCCGGTGCTTAACCACTTCACGATAAACTGGATCGGTCACCATCTCCAGAAAAGCGCCTGCATGGGGGTAGCGAGCAATGAACATCGCATCCCAATGTTCATGCCGGGGACCGGTCAAAACAGTTTCACATATCCCGCGCCAAATGATTGTGCCGCCGACGCGTTTGAATATCGGGCCGCTTTGCTCACCATATAAAGCATAGGCTTGCTCTCCGCTCAGCCCTTTGCCATATTCGCTATGGTCCTCGGCATAGGCGGCCACATCGCGAAAACGCACCTGATTGAGCATATTGATAGGCCTGTCACGCGGCAACGACTTAAAAGCATCAAATTGCTCACGCAGCGGATCAACATAATATTCTTCGCTCATTATCTGTCTCTCATTTGGTCAAATCCTTATGAGCGTGACCGCCATTGCGCGCGTGTTTGCCCATATTTGTCAACTCGTTCCTCATCAAATGGTGCTGGCAATGCGGTTGGTCCCAGATTTGTCGAGCCCAGCCGCTCTGCCAATTTTATCGATGCAATATTATCTGGCGCTATTGTATGAATGACATCTTCCCATCCCAGCAGATCAAAAGCATAATCCATACAGGCCTTTGATGCTTCAAAGGCATAGCCCTTGCCAGCATATTTCGGCGCGACGCCCCAGCCAATTTCCTTACCCGGCCAACCCACTGGCTCCCAAGGCCCTATACGCCCAATCCATTCTCCATTGTCGCGCGATATCAGGGAGAACATGGAAAAGCCGCGCAAATGCCAAGCGCCAGCAATTGTCGACCATGACCGCCAAGCCTGTGCTTCATTCATCACCCCACCAATAAATTGCGTAGTATCAGGGTCGCTGCTGAATTTCACAAAAGCCGGAAAATCCTCTTGAGACGGTGGCCGTAAAATCAGCCTTTCCGTTACCAATATCGGTCCGTTGATCATATTTTCTGGCCCCACCTTCTTAATATCAGGTCTTTTCTAACGCTTGGGCTTCTGCCTAAAGCTTTTTCACAGGCCTATCATCACCATGCGCAAAATGACAGAGCGTGAACAGCATTCGACAAAAAGCTCTCAACCCGGTTGCACCCATTCTGTATTACTCATATAATACAGACATGCTAAACATACTCTCTCTTATCATTGGTGTCGTAACGCTTATCATGGCAGTTGTCGGTTTTGTGCCTTTTTTTGGTTCTCTAAACTGGCTCATTATTCCCTTCGCACTGATAGGCGTGCTCTTTGGTGCATTGTCGCGGTCCGATTCCGGTCGCAATCTTTGCCTGTTCGTCACGGTCATCTGTATCGTCAGACTGTTTCTTGGCGGCGGTATTTTTTAAGATTCCGCGCAAGTGGACTGAGCGATAAACGACGTGCAAACCAGCACGATTGCGCCTAAGTGCCATGCATGACGGACAATAGTGAATTTCGCACAGGCCTTTTGCACGCGCTGATAGCCTATATTATCTGGGGCTTTATGCCGCTGTTTTTTAAGCAGTTGGCTGAAATTTCACCCGTCCACGTCGTCTCTCACCGCATAGTTTGGGCAGTACCCATGTTGCTGGTCATGCTGGCACTGCGCGGCCGAATAGCGGAATATCTCGCGGTATTAAAAAACCGCAAAGACACAATGATGCTATTGCTCAGCTCGTTGCTGATAGCCACCAATTGGCTGGTCTATATTTATGCTGTCATGTCAGGCCAGATATTGGCAGCCAGTCTAGGCTATTTCCTCAACCCCTTGCTCAATGTTGTTTTGGGGATGGTATTTTTCAAAGAACGCTTGAACCGGGTACAATGGCTGGCGGTAGCATTGGCGGCTATCGGCGTGTGTATTTTGGCGCGGGAATCGCTGGACGGTATATGGATCAGCCTCACATTGGCCATCAGCTTCGGAGCATATGGCATGGTTCGCAAAATAGCATCGGTCAAAGCAGTGCCCGGACTATCCGTAGAGACCAGCTTGCTCTTTCCCATCGCATTAGGCTTTATCATTTGGGCAGGCTTTAACAGCGAAGCGCCGGGCCTTGGCTATTCCGTCAAGACAGATATCTTCCTGGTTCTTGGCGGGGCGATTACGGCCATACCTTTGCTATTCTTTGCTTCTGCAGCCAAGAAAATGCCGCTCTCTACCTTGGGTTTCATCCAATATATCGGGCCAACGATCCAATTTATATTGGGTGTGTTTCTTTATAATGAGCCTTTGGCCGGCGCACAGATTATCTGCTTCTCGCTGATTTGGCTTGCACTGATGATATATTCGACCGACGCCTATCTTGCTTCCCGCAGAATAGCCATAAACCAGCCAGTTAAGACCTAACTTGCCTAACGAGCTAGTTGGCAATCTGCCAATTAATAGTCTCGCCAGCATGGAACGGTACCAGCTCTGCACCTGCAAGAACCAGCTTGTCATCAACACTTGTTGGCGTGCGTTGCAGGGTAACCGTGCCTGTATTGAGCGGTAATTCATAGAAATTCGGGCCGTGCACCGATGCGAAGCCTTCTAGCTTATCGAGCGCGCCCTCTTCTTCAAACACGGCAGCATAGCTTTCCAGCGCGAAAGGTGCGTTAAAGATACCAGCGCAGCCACAAGCAGATTCTTTTGCGGCAATCTCATGCGGTGCACTGTCTGTTCCCAAAAAGAATTTTGGCGAACCGCTGGTGGCAGCTTTGCGCAATGCCAAACGGTGCCGCTCTCGCTTGGCGATGGGCAGACAATAAGCATGCGGACGAATACCACCTGCAAAAATGGCGTTCCGATTAATATGCAGATGCTGCGGTGTAATGGTCGCGGCGACATTCTCTCCGGTCGCCAGCACAAATTGTACGGCCTGTTCAGTCGTAATATGTTCAAAAACCACTTTCAGCCGCGGCAATTTTTCAACCAGTGATGACAAGATACGGTCGATAAAGACCGCTTCACGATCGAAAATGTCGATATCGCCATCCGTTACTTCACCATGGATGAGCAGCGGCATACCTATATCCTGCATCACTTCCAAAGCCGGCATGATGTTATCAATATTGCTAACCCCATGTGCACTGTTGGTGGTGGCATTGGCAGGGTATAATTTGGCGGCCGTGAATATTCCGCTCTCAAAACCTTGTCTCAGGTCTTTTGCATCAACACTGTCTGTCAAATAGCAAGTCATTAACGGCGTAAATTTCAGCCCCTCTGGCACAGCAGCCATAATGCGCGCGCGGTACTCACTGGCCTGTTGTGCACTGGTAACTGGCGGGGACAGGTTGGGCATGACAATGGCGCGGGCAAATTGCCGCGCGGTATAGCCCAGCACGGCCTGCATCATGGCACCATCGCGCAAGTGAAGGTGCCAGTCATCCGGCTGCCTGATCGTCAACATATCTGTCATATCTCTATCCGTAGTTTGCGCGGTGCGTCTTGGAAATGCTCTTGCGAAACCCTAATTACAGCAGATGAATGATACTGCAATCACCCAGACGGCAACATATTTGTCCAACCGTGCTGTTATCCGCCTATCGCCCGTAGATGAAGCAGAAAATATACGCGATTTTCTGCAAGGCCTAGTGACTCAGGATATGCATGCCATTGGCGAAAAAATGTGTTTATGGTCGGCGCTGTTATCAGCACAGGGCAAAGCATTGTTTGACTTTCTGCTATGGGCAGGTGGTGATGATATTCTGATTGATTGTGAGAAGGCCAGCGCCGAAGCACTTATTCGCCGCTTGTCTATCTATCGTTTGCGGCGCAAAATCACAATTGCTTTGGATGATAATCTGTCGGTGCATTGGTCGAAAACCGACCCCGGGAACGATGCTGTCGTTGATCCACGACTGGCAAGCCTGGGCTATCGCTGGCTAGACAGCTGCCCACAAGAGGTCGGTAATGCAGATGCCGACTGGTTGGCACATCGGTTGCAGCAAGGCATTGCAGAGGGGCAGCTTGATTTCGGTCAGGAAAAAACACTTTGGCTCGAATGCAATGCCGAAGAGTTAAACGGCGTGTCCTATACAAAAGGCTGCTTTATCGGGCAGGAAAACACTGCACGCATGCACTATCGCAGCAAGGTCAACCGCAGGGTTGCAATTGTGCCTATCGGTCTGGCGGATGAAAAGCGCGTGCGCCACATCTATGATGATGCACAGTTGGCAGTCGTACACGCTCCTGTCGCCGATATGGCTGACTGGCCGCTCCCCGATTGGCAAAAAAGCGCTATACAGGCGGATTAAATTTGCAGAGACATATTATACAGGTGCACTTTTCTGCACATGAGAGTGCAAAAATAATAATTGATAAATATTGTTATTTATCATCAAACTGCTATATGTGATTACATCAGTGACGTGAATGTCTCGCAAATTGGCTAAGGATTATATGATGCCCCGTCCCCAGCTTGACCCAGAAATGATCCGCAACGAAATTATGGAAACCGCTGAAGAAATGATCCGTCAGCGCGGTGCCAGAGACTTTAGCGTCTCAGAAATCGCTGCTGCTTGCGACATGTCACAGTCCAACTTCTATCGCTATTTCGATTCCAAGGAAGCCTTTTACGAAGCGATGGCCGAACGCTGGTTCAAAGAACTTAACGCCATTATGGAAGGTGTCATTGCTTCTGATGTTCCGGCAAAACAAAAGCTGTTCAACTTTTTCGATCAGCGCCTGACGGTAAAGCGCGCTCGGTTTGAAGACGACCCAAAACTGTTTGAAAGCTATATGGAAATTGGCGCAGAACATTTTGAGGTGATCCGCGGTTACATCGATTTAGCAGATCATTATATGGCCGTTATTGTTGCCGAAGCCATGGCCGAAGGCTATTTTGAAGACATGGAGATTGACCATATTGTGTCATTGATCAATTTGATGATCCAACCATTCGTCAATCCTGAAACAATGATGGGCCTGTGGTCAACGGCAACACCTGAAAATTTGCGCATTATCATAGACACATTGTTCAACGGCCTAAGCATGAAAGATGCAAATCATGGTAATTTGCGCATCGCGTCGTAAAAACTCTAAATATTGGTTTTAAGATTCCGGCCTTGGTGCAACGGTACCCGGGGCCAACCATATGACATTGACCCTGCTGTCACCGGCATTGCTTGATCCGTTATAAACTGCTTCAACGCCGTCTTTGCGCAGCCGTTCCAACACAATATTGGCATCATCTTCGCTCCCCGTTACGGCGACAGGGCTATCGACCCGTTTGATCGCCCATAAAGCCAGTGCATAATTGGCATCATTTTCGGCAAGAGCACCATCAGACAAGGAAACCCTAGGCAATGCCAGTGCTGGCGGCTCAACAATAAATGTCCATTCCGGATCACGCTTGCTCATGCGCTGCTCCAAAGCATAATAGCTGGCCATGGTAGCACCCGGCAGTGGCTTGGCCTTAGCGACAATCCGTTTCTTCGCCTGGTCGACAAATACATCATCACCACTCACGCCGGCAACCAGAGCCAATGTATCCACCATGGACGCAATTCGGCGATCGCGCTCTACACTTTGCGCCTGTAATTTAGCAGCAGCCAGCTCGGCATTTTGTACATCCTGATCGTCAGTGCCAACGCGATATTGATTGATAGCCACAGAAATGGGAACGCCCAGCTCTTGTGTCAGCAAACGCTCAACTGTCTCACTGGCCTTTGGTTCGAGATCCGGCGTTAACACCGTCGCTTTCAAGGCAATGGGTTCGCTAACATAATCAATATCAAGCTGGCTTACCCGCGCTTTTTCACTAAAGGCACTGGCCACCACCGAATTGGCGCGGCGTATTGCGTTCGATTCCCATGCAACCTGCTGCAATGACAGCCCTAGCGGCACCGCGAGCACGACAAATACAACAATGGCAATAATGCTTTGCACCAAGGTTTGCTGTGCGGATAGGGCCGAACGAAAGCCGTTAAGCCGCGCCATTATGGCGGCAGTCAAGGCGATGGTCATCAGGTTGGTGAAAAACAGCAGCAAAGAGCCGCCCAATATAACACCATTGCCCGTTGCTAATCCAAAGCCAACCACCGCAAGTGGCGGCATAAGGGCGGTAGCGATCGCGACGCCGACAATGGTGCCTTCGCGCCCCTTAATCATTGCATAGGCACCTGCCAATGCAGAAAATAAGGCCACACCCAAGTCGAAGAGATTGGGCCGTGTCCGTGCAGCAATTTCCTCTGTGACAGTGTCCAATGGGCTGATCAGCACAATCACAGCACAAAATAATATGGCGACGATTATCCCGACCAGCAAAGCAACACTGCATTCGCGCAGCCAGCGCACATCACCAATGGCCAATGCAAAGCCAGCACCCAATATCGGCCCCATAAGCGGCGATAAAAGCATCGCGCCAATCACCACAGCTGGCGATGACAATAGCAGACCCAAAATGGCGATACCGGCCGACATGCATGTCATAAAGACATAACGGCCGGTGAGATAGGATTCACCGTGCACCTTATTTATCACGGCGACATGATCAATATCATGCACCGCATCCTGCCACCAATGCAGCAGCCAATGCATAGCCTCCCGCAAAGGGTCAACCTTGCCCGGGTCCTTTGCCTCGCTCTCGGGCAGAGGAGCTTTTAGCGCCACTGCTTCGCGTTATCCCGCAAGATTACGCAGCACATAGTGCAAGATGCCGCCGTTCAGGAAGTATTCCATCTCATTCGCTGTGTCGATGCGGCACAATGTGTTGAAGGTTGCTGTGGTGCCATCGGCGCGGGTCATTTCAACCTCTACCGTCTGACGTGGGTCCAGATTAGCAACATTTTTGATGGTGAAGCTTTCCGTGCCGTCAAGACCGAGCGTATCCGCATCAACGCCATCGGCAAATTGCAATGGCAATACGCCCATGCCCACCAGATTTGATCGGTGAATACGCTCATAGCTTTTCACGATAACCGCTTTGACGCCCAGCAAATTGGTGCCTTTGGCCGCCCAGTCGCGTGAGGAGCCAGTACCATATTGCTCACCGCCAATGACCACCAGGGCCTTGCCATCCGCTTTATGGCGCATCGCCGCGTCATAAATCGGCATAATCTCGCCATCATATTTGGTGTAGCCGCCCTCTTTGCCATCAGCCATTTTGTTTTTGATGCGGATATTAGCAAAGGTGCCGCGCATCATAACATCATGGTTGCCACGGCGTGAGCCGTAGGAATTGAAATCCTGCTTGGCGACCTGGTGGCTGGAAAGATATTCACCTGCTGGGCTGTCTGCCTTAATGGCACCGGCAGGAGAGATATGGTCGGTTGTGATGCTGTCACCCAATAGCGCCAAAACCTTGGCGTCATTAATGTCGCCAATGGCCTCTGGCGTCATAGTCATGCCATCAAAATATGGCGGGTTGGCGACATAGGTGGAACCAGCTGGCCAGCTATAAGTATCGCTGCCCGTCACGTCGATATCCTGCCAAGCGGCATCGCCATCATAAACATTGGCATAGCGGCTTTCGAACATTTCGCGGCTCACTGCGCCCTGCATAGCAGCAGCAACCTCATCATTGGTGGGCCAGATATCTTTCAGATAGACATCTTTGCCCTGCTGATCCTGCCCAATCGGCGTTTCATACATATCCTCTCGCACAGTGCCTTTCAGCGCATACGCCACCACCAATGGCGGTGATGCAAGATAGTTGGCGCGCACATCCTGCGACACGCGGCCTTCAAAATTCCGGTTGCCGGAGAGTACCGAAGATACCACCAGATCATTATCATTAATCGCCTTGCTGATCGGCGCAGGCAATGGCCCGCTATTGCCGATACACGTCGTGCAGCCATAGCCGACCAGGTTAAAGCCCAGATAGTTGAGGTCTTCGCTCAAACCGGCTTTATCCAGATAATCAGTCACCACCTGAGAACCCGGCGCCAATGAGGACTTAACCCAAGGCTTGCGCTGCAAACCTTTTTCGCGTGCCTTGCGGGCAACCAGACCAGCCGCAATCAAAACGCTAGGGTTTGATGTGTTGGTGCAGCTAGTAATGGCAGCAATGGTGACATCGCCGTGCCCAAGATCATAATCTTCGCCCTCAACCGCAACGCGGCCCTTGCTGTCATCAGTGTTAAATACTGCACCCAGATCGGTGTTAAAACCTTCATCCAGGTCTGACATAGAAACCCGCTGCTGCGGCAGTTTTGGACCGGAAAGAGACGGCACAACACTCGACATATCGAGCTCCAGCGTATTGGTATAGATCGCCTCTGGCGCATCATCAAAACGCCAAAAGCCCTGTTCCTTGGCATAGGCTTCGGTCAGCGCAATTTCGCTTTCTGCACGGCCTGTCAGACGCAAATAATCCAGTGTCTTGTCATCAATTGGGAAGAAACCGCATGTTGCGCCATATTCCGGCGCCATATTCGCGATCGTTGCGCGATCAGCCAACGACAGCGCCGCAACGCCGGGGCCATAAAATTCTACAAAACGACCAACAACGCCCACTTCACGCAGCATTTGCACGCAGGTCAGAACCAGATCGGTTGCGGTAATACCTTCGGCCAGTTCGCCAGTGAGTTTAAAGCCTACCACTTCAGGGATCAACATAGATACTGGCTGCCCCAGCATCGCCGCCTCTGCCTCAATGCCGCCGACACCCCAACCAAGAACGCCCAGTCCATTGATCATTGTGGTGTGGCTATCTGTGCCGACACATGTGTCAGGATAGGCAACTTCTGTGCCGTCGCCATCTTTGCTGGACCAAACGCCGCGCGCAATATGCTCCAGATTAACCTGGTGGCAAATGCCAGTTCCCGGCGGAACAACAGAGAAATTATCAAAGGCTTTAGAACCCCATTTCAGAAATTCATAACGCTCCATATTGCGCTGATATTCCAACGCCACATTGTTATCAAAAGCTTGCGGCGTGCCAAATTCATCAACCATCACACTATGGTCAATCACCAAGTGAACCGGAACCTGCGGGTTAATTTTCTGCGCATCACCGCCCAATGCTTTAATGCCATCGCGCATCGCCGCGAGATCAACAACAGCCGGAACGCCGGTAAAATCCTGCATCAGCACGCGGGCGGGACGATATTGAATTTCTGCGGTTGACTTCGCGTCTTTCTGCCAATCAACAACAGCCTGTGCATCTTTGGTGTCAACCGTATGGCCGCCATCTTCAAAACGCAGCATATTCTCCAGCAACACTTTCAACGTATAAGGTAGCCTAGAGATATCGCCCAATTTATCCGCAGCTGCTTTGAGTGAATAGATGGCATAATCTGTGCCATTTACGTTCAACGTCTTGCGTGTACCAAGCGTATCATTTCCGGTCGTTGTCATTTTGGGCTCCATTTTTCAAGGATGCTAAAAGCGCGCACTAAACATAGTGGCTGAAAGCTTTTAGGTCAGGAATCACGATTTTGCTCCGCTTAGCCCATCACTGCAGCCGGTGCAATGGCCAGCAAGGCAGAGATGATAGCAATATATTTGTACATCAAGCCGTATTTTCGCGGGGTTTCACACTTTGTTAACCATATGCTGCGACAAGTTTTTCATAGGAAATATCTACGGCCTATTTTGGCCAATGAAGATAATGGAAAGTCGCTATGTTTCTGAAATATTCAAAGACCGGTTCCTCTGCTAGCGCGCTGTTTTACGCGGCCGCTCTTGCTGGTGCTGCGCTGACCGGCGGTTTGTTCGCTTCCGGCACAGCCAATGCGCAAGCACAAGTCACTCAACAACGCGCAACTGTCTCCATTCGCAGCGAAATCTGGGTTGAGCGTAATGTGAGCGAAAATGGTTCTGACAAAACGGAATTGCTGGACCCGAAAAAGGTCACGGTGATCCCGGGCGACAAGCTGATCATTTACAATTTTTATGAAAATGAAGGCTCTACCCCGCGCGATAATTATATTGCGACAAACCCGCTTCATCCGGCAATCGCCTTTGTCTCTGTAGATGAAGAATGGGCGCAAGTTTCTGTCGATGGCGGAAAGACATGGGGCAAATTACCAGATCTAACCAAGCTGGAAACTGTTGCAGATGGCATAGAAAGCCAGAGCCGTGCAGCATCACCTGGTGATGTGACGCATGTACGCTGGCGCTTTAACAAGCCATTGGCACCCGGCGAAAAAGGCAGGCTGACATTTCGCGGCGTTGTCCGCTAAAATATCCAACTGGCAGAGTTAGACGGGATTGGACTGTTTCGGCTGTCCGGTCTCTTCTGCATTGCCAGCGGATCGTGCAACGATCAAACAACCACTGACAATCAATATAGTGCCTATCAAGGTCGCGATACCGATGGGCTCGTTAAATGCAGCCCAGCCAAATAGAGCGGCCCAAAAGAACATGCTATATTCAATCGGCACCAGCACCTGCGCCTCTGCCCGCGCATAGGCCCAGCTTAACGCCAGCACCGACAAAATAGCCAGAAACGCCCCCAGTATAATCAGAATGATCCATGGCCAGCCCCATAAAGGATCTGTGCTGAGCAATATATGGGGCGACGCTCCAAAAAACGGGAAAAATGGCAAACACCAAAATATGATAATCGCATTTTGAAAGCTGGCAATTTCTTGCGGACTGGCAATTTGTGCTTGCTGTCGCTGAAGTATCAGGTTCCACGCGTAAAGGCAGGCGGATAAAAGAATAGAGGCTATTCCCCATCGCGCATCGGTCGTAAATTCCTCACCAAATTTGCCGCCAATAATAACTGCAACGCCGATCAACCCCAGAATAGATGCAATGATAGCTGACCGGCTTATGCGCTCACCAAGCAGCAAATAGGCAAGGTATAAGGCGATAAGCGGGGAAATGAAGCTGACACCAATAGCTTCTGCAATTGGTGTTCTGGCCAAGCCCCAAAAGAAGGTGAAAGCCATCACAGCCGTCACGCTGCCCCGAACCAGATGCAGACGCAGCGCGGTTTTGTCTGGCCATTTTTGTGGGCGGCTGGCCGCATATAATATCAACGCCATAACAAGCGCAGCCAGGCAGCGCCAGAACAGTGCGTTATATGTGCCCAGTCCGATAGCCAAAGCCTTCATAACCGCATCCATCGCACCAAATGTCATGATGCCGAAAGCACATGCCAAGAGAGGCAGATAACTAGCCAATGAACGAAAATTTGAAATGGGACGCCACATAGGTGCCGAATGCGCGTAAACAACGTCATTGTCCAGAGAAACAGGAGACGCAAACCAATCTATAAGGCACATAGCCTTGAGAAGGGTAACCGTATCTGTGCTTCTGTGGACGGAATACTGGAGTATATCAAAAAGCGGTATTTTATAGCCTTAACGGCTTATGCAATAAAGTGACCGCAATAGCAGTTAACTTGTGGCTGAGTTAATACCTTCATTGCTCAATCCAGCACCGGGCATCTTTGCATCAATCACACCATAGTGCAGATCAGAGATTTGCGGCTTAACCCAAGGCTTCTTGCAAACTATATTACCATTGCATTCGAATGATGGTTCAAGAGGTGAATATTGAATTTTTTTAAAGTTTGAAGACATATTTCAATCCATGCAAAATTAGAGGAAAATGATGCTATTTTGTAAAAAACTTGTCAATAGAACATACGCGAATCTAATAGCGCAATCTTCAAAATATACAATATAGTTAATTTCTAATTACATAATAATAATATGAATCATACAGTTATGTATTCGAGTAAATTTATCAAAACCTCCACTTACATCAACTGCGGCTTGACTAGAGTCTGGAAATACAAGTAAATATCGTCCGCATCACGGCTGGCAGCATCGCGCCAACTGCGAGCATCCTCAGCGGTGTTGACCAACTTTCCTTCAGGCGAAATGATCAGAACATTGGGTGTGCCGCTTATATCTGTCACGCCATAGCGCGATGCGATGTCGAGATTGCGACCCTCCCCATCCTGCGGCACATTCACATCAACAAAGACAAGCTCGTAATTCTTGGTAATTAAAGGCTGAAAACGCTCACTCTGCAAATGCCCTGCAAGGCCGCGACTATCATGACACCAATTGGCGCCCATAACGATGATCGTACGGACATTGCGCAGTTTCGCTCGGGCCAGCGCAGCATCAACATCTGCCGCAGCATTGCGCTTGGCATCATACGTCTCCGCCTCAGGATGCGCTGCCTCTGCATGTTCGGCGTCAGGGTCTACAGCAGCAACCCCAACAGAAAGGCTGGTCGCGAATATAGCAGACAACAAAGCCACCGTTACCGAGATAGTCTCACTTGCCATTACTCACTCATTCCATTTCATATTCTCATCGGCCATGGCCAGCATAGAACGGGCATGGCGCGCGGCGACCACTTGCTGATCTTTGCCATATCCTCCGCCCAAAGCGCTGGCAATTGGCAAACCGCGTTGGCGTGCCATGCGCACGACCAGCCTGTCCCGCGTTTCAAGACCATTATCGCTCAGTGCCAACCGGCCGAGCCGGTCATCCATATGCGGATCGACCCCAGCCTGATAAAGAATCATATCCGGAGCAAAATCATCAAATATTGGAGGTAAGATACGCTGTAATTCGGTCATATACGCATCATCTCCCAGATTATCTGGCAAGCCAATATCCAGTGATGATCTCGCTTTGCGGACGGGAAAATTCTTTTCAGCATGAACAGATAATGTGAATACATCGCTGCGCCCCGCCAAGAGCGAGGCTGTTCCGTCACCCTGATGCACATCCAGATCGACAATCAATATCCGCTGCGCGTCGCCCTCAGCAATCAAGCGGTTTGCAGCCACCGCCAGATCATTAAACACGCAATAGCCTGCGCCGGTATCGTGCAAGGCATGATGGCTGCCCGCCGCGCTGTTCGCGGCATAGCCTGTTTGCCGTGCCAATATGGCCGCGCCCCATGTGCCGCCATTGGTGTGCTGCACCCGGCTGGCAATATGCGGGGTCACGGGAAAGCCAATCCGCCGTTCTTTCTCATAAGGCACATTAGCGCTCAGCACGCTGTCCACATAATCGGGGCAGTGAATTTGTGCCAGCCAATCGCGCGGCATAGGCTGCGGTGCGTGCACTGTCATCGCGGCGGCGCTGCCGCGTAATTCTTCCATCACCAGATAATATTTGTCGAACCTGAATGTTCCGCGTTCCGGCGCGGGAGCCATATAGTCGGCATGATGAAAGACGTGCAGCATATCAGTTCATGCAGGATATATCACTGCTGTTGCCAGCATCACTTCGCGGGAATAGGCTGTTGCGCGGCCTGTGCCTGCATAATCAGCTTACCAATATTGGGGCCAGCGGCCTGTCCATATTTGCGCAATTGCATCAACAGCGCGCCTTTTTCCTTATCGCTTGGCGGCACTGCGGCGACCGTGGCACTAAAGCCGTCCAACCGGCTGGCGATCATCCATTTGCGGATATCCCCCTCATTGCCCCAATTCATCTGGTTCACCATATTGGCCATGCATGCAGCGGGATATTGGTCCATCGTATCGGGCAGCTTTACCGGCATAGACAGCCGGTTGCGTTCTGTGTCATCATCGCGGTGCGCTTCCAGATAAGCGCAAAGCGCTGCGCTAAAAGCCGGTTGCGGGATACGCGCCATTTGCGGCACTATCTTGCCTGGCTGGAACATCGGCACCGTTTCACGCAGCTCAACCGCAGTCGCCGTACAATCAATGTACAGCGTATCTGCGGGCATATCACGGCGGCCTTCAGCTAATGTCATGCCGCTTGCATCAATGCTCTCAACCCGGCCCATGCGGATAACATCGTCAATGCCCGCCAATATCTCCACCTCGCCCTGCGATATCGTGGCATAGTGGAACATTTGCGGCTCCAATTCCTTATCGATACGCAGCATGAAGCCATCTGCTTCCAACCGGTGAAATAGGTCGGTTACATCTTCTGCTTCGGCCAGCCCTTTGGCCAATGCCACCTGCCCGCCCATCGCCTGATTGAAATACTCTATGCCCGGCTGCGTGCAGGCACGGTTCAGCAGCCAGCTTGCGCGCGGGCAGACCCATGATATCGCATCAGCGGGCGCACCGGAATTGCGCAACCACACGCCAACATCCATAGCCGTCTTGCCCGCACCCAAAATGCAGAATTTCTGGGGAATATTGCTGGGGTCTTTCCACAAATGCGGCAAATCATTCGGCGTCACCAGCCGCACATCATCACCAATCGCAAATTTTGGCGTATGTGTGGAGGGCACAGACGTGGCAAAATAGGTAGCATCAACCAGCCTTTTGCGCACCGTGACGCTATGTTCTTCGCCGGACAGAATATGCGTAAAGCGGTGCGCATCATCATCGCCATGAGGCCAATGATATTCACTCATAGGGAAATAGCGCACACGCCCTGACGGTATCAGTTTTTGGTGCATCACCTTATGGAAATATCCCGTAACTTCCGGGCCGCTGGCCAGCTCCAAATAGCCCTTATTATAACCAGCATCATCCACCCGCCCAGAACCCAGCTCCATTGAGTTTACACCATAAAAGGCGGAAGGCTGGTGCAGCGCGACAAAGCTGTAAGCGTCATTCCAATGGCCGCCCGGTTGGCCATGCTTATCAACAATGATGATGTCACAATCCGGGTCTTCATCAATCAGCGTATCCGCAAAAGCCAGTCCCACAGCGCCTGCACCAATGATCAGATAGTCGGTTTCAAATGCGGTCATAATATTTATCTGTCCTAGGATTGGTGATATTTCTCAGCTATTGTGTGGGTTCAGTTGGCAACTTGCGACTGCACCATGGCTTCTACATCGGCAAGCAGATTGTGCGCATCGTAAACAATGCCGTCTTTTATAGTCCAGCGGACCCTGCCGACACGTTGCAATGTACCTGTTTTTTTATTGAGGCGCATATGCCCCGTGCCGTAGAGCGTTTTGAAATTTTGTAGCGGATCTTCCGGCGTGATAACCAAATCGGCCAACATACCGGCACGTACCATACCGATTGGCGCGGTCTGGCCCAATGGTTCATAAATTTCACGCGCACCATCGATCGTCGCCGCCCTCATCACTTCCAGCGGCGTAAGCCCAGCCTCTTGCAGCATCTCCAACTCACCCACATAGGCAAAGCCCCATGTCTGATAAATAAAACCCGGGTCTGAACCCACAGTCACCCGCCCGCCCTTATTCACATAATCACGCACCAGGCGGAACCATTTCTGGTAAAAATTGCGCCATGCAATTTCCTTTGCTGTTGTCCAGTCAAAGAAGAATGAGCCGTGATTGACAGTAGAAGGTGTGTAGAATTTCATCAAAGAGGGCAATGTATAGCGATCGTGCCAGACAAAACGCTGCGCCTTGGCCAAATCACGCCCCGCCGAATAGATATTAAATGTCGGCGACATGGTGACCTTATTTTCAATCAAAATATCAAGATAAGCATTCCATTCGTCTGAGCCTATTGCCACACTTTGCTCGGCCAGTTCGGCCACACGGGCAAAACGGTCCTGCTCATCAGCATAATTATAGCCAATGGGGAATTTCTGAATCGTAACGCCGTCCAAAAGGCTTTCAAAATGCCCGTAAAAATGGGTGATACCGCCCAGGCCTAATTGTGCAGCTTGAGCACCATTAATATCTGCCACCCATGTTTGCGCGATATGCGCGATGCTGCCCATATTCTGCTTTTTGGTCTCATCCAGTGCAGCAGCAAAAACTGGCTTAGTCGTCGGACCGATAAATTTAACCCCCACATAGCCTTGTTGCTTGGCCCAGCGCACCCAGTTACGCGCAGCCTCTGGCGTGGTTGGCGGCGCTTCACCCCAATGTGCACCAAAGACACCATAAGCGAAAAGACGCGGCGCAGTAATTTCTCCGCGCGCGCTACGCTCTGCGTCTATCAGGCCCGGGTCATTCGGCACAAAGGTAAAGCCCACTCCCCGCACGCTAGTTACCCCATGCGCCAGCCATAATTTATAGGCATATTCTGAGTTTGGGGCTTTTTCAGGATCACCCAAATGACCATGCGTATCAACAAAACCGGGCATCACATACATACCCTTGGCATCAATGGTTCGCTGGACAGGCTGATCCTTAAAACTACCTACCGGCGCTATGGCCTGAATCCGGTTATTCGCAATCAATATATCGCGCGGCCCCACCGGAGGCGCACCACCACCATCAATAATTGTCGCACCAGTAATCAGCAGCAACGCATAACGCCCCGCTCCGTCATCCGCCTCGCTAATGGGAGTAGGGTTAAGGCTTTGGGCATGAACAGGAACGGAAGCCATTCCCAATAGCGCTGAAAGGCAGCTCAACACCGCAATTATATCTTTTATCAACCATGCCCGAATTGCCATATTACCGCATCCCTATGCTGTTTTGCTTATTGCATAGCCTCTGCGAAAGAGATTGTCGAAGGATGCTGTAAATTGGGATATTGTGTCATTGGTGAAGAAAGCCGTTCGACACGCTCATCACAAATGACTGGATAAGACGCTTATCAACTCCATAACCTCAAGGCTTGGAATGAATTCGCGTAAAACATTTAGGCGGTGTTTTTAATGGGTGAATACCAAGACCTCGAACCGCGCGATGCAGTTCTTGCAGGTGAATTACCCTTTTACGAAAATGCCTTTCAAAAGCATTTTCTAAACTAGGTCCATATTTTTTATAATCTGATGACTGTAGGCTAGACTGCATCCGCTCTGCTTCTAGTACAAGTTGTGCAAACCTCTTAGCTGTCAGCACTCCCTTTTTCGGTATAAGATCGTCCACATGCCAACTACGTCGATTAAATATTGAACCACAAAATCCTAGCCCTAAGCACATTTCTTCAATGAGACCATCATATCGCTTTGCATAACGATTCAAATGTCTTGTTAGTTTCCATCTTAGATTTTCTCGGTCAAATTCTTCGTATTGGATGAAACCATAATATTTACCCAACTTCACTCAGCAGCCTCAGCATGCGGATCGAACGCCACTGCATCACCGGCTTCAATCGCTGCGGCTTTGTCCTCCACCAGCTTCACAATATGGTCGAGCATATCTTCATCCTCGACCACATGATCGGTCAAGCCGGAAAGATAGACCATATGCTTGCCTTTGCCGCCGCCGGTCAGGCCAATATCGGTTTCGCGGGCTTCACCCGGGCCATTGACCACACAGCCCAGCACAGAAAGCGATAGCGGCGTATTGATATGCTGCAACCGCTCCTCCAATGCTTGCACAGTGCGGATGACATCAAAGCCTTGGCGCGCACAACTGGGGCAGGAAATAATTTTTACACCGCGTGTGCGAATGCCCAGCGATTTGAGCATTTCATAGCCCACACGCACTTCTTCTTCCGGTTCAGCGGAAAGCGATACGCGGATAGTGTCGCCAATACCTGCCCACAGCAGATTGCCAATACCAATGGCGCTTTTCACCGTGCCGCCGATCAGGCCGCCTGCTTCTGTAATGCCCAGATGGAGCGGACAATCCACTGCATCGGCCAATTGCATATAGGCACTGACCGCAAGGAAAACGTCGCTGGCTTTCACAGCCACCTTAAATTCATGGAAATCATGGTCTTGCAACAGCTTGATATGGTCCAGCGCACTCTCCACCAAGGCTTCGGGGCAAGGCTCACCATATTTTTCCAGCAGGTCTTTTTCCAGACTGCCAGCATTCACGCCAATGCGTATTGCGCAGTCATTGGATTTGGCCGCATCAACCACTTCTTTAACGCGGCTGGCATCGCCGATATTGCCTGGATTGATGCGCAGACAGGCCGCGCCTGCATCTGCTGCTTCCAAAGCGCGCTTATAATGGAAATGAATATCCGCCACGATCGGCACCTGCGCCGCACGCACAATCTGCTTCATCGCGGCCGTTGATTCCACATCAGGGCAGGATACGCGGATAATATCTACGCCAGCCTCTTCACAGCGGCGGATTTGGTCGATCGTTGCCTTCGCATCGCTGGTCAGTGTGTTGGTCATGGTCTGAACAGATACTGGTGCATCGCCGCCCACCGGTACGTCACCCACCATGATCTGGCGACATTTGCGGCGGTCAATATCGCGCCATGGACGAAGGGAGGGGTTATCAGCAGTCATATTTCGTCTCTCGCACCTATGCTCAACATGGCGCGCATATGCTTGGGCTTTTCACCTTTTGCTTGCTAGCGCCATCAAATTGCACAACATATAGGCGATAATCACATGTAATGCGAGAGAAGGATTGATGATGACCCAATTGTTTAAAGCCATTGCGATCATGATAATAGTATTGGCGCCCACATCATGGGCCGCTGCACAATCTGATGCCCCTGCGCAAGCCGAAAAAACATGGTCTTTGGTGCTGCATGGCGGAGCGGGCACTATATCGCGCGACCGCATTACACAGGAAAAAGATGCCGAGATACGCGCCAAATTAACCGAGGCACTGGACGCTGGCAGCGCGGTTCTGAAAAGCGGCGGCAGCGCGACGGACGCGATTGTCGCCACGATCATGGTGTTGGAGGATGATCCCAATTTCAACGCTGGCAAAGGCGCGGTTTTTACATGGGAGGGCACCAACTCGCTGGACAGTTCGATCATGGACGGGGCCACGCGCAATGCCGGCGCTGCGGCAGGTACCAGCACCACGAAGAACCCCATCTTACTGGCCCGTGCTGTCATGGAAAACAGCCGCCATGTGCTACTTTCTGGCGAAGGCGCAGACCAGTTTTCGCGTGAGCAAGGTTTGGAACAGGTCGACAACAGCTATTTTGCCACTCCGTCACGGCGTGAGGCATTAGAACGTTTCAAACTGCGGCAAAATGCCATTAGCGCTTTAGGCGGTGATCAATTGGCCCAAGATCAATTAGGGCGCGATTGGCGCTTTGGCACTGTCGGCGCGGTGGCCGTGGATAATGAAGGCAATATTGCCGCAGGCACCAGCACGGGCGGACTGACCGGCAAACAATGGGGCCGTATTGGCGATAGCCCGATCATTGGCGCAGGTACATATGCGGACAACCGCAGCTGCGGCGTATCCGCCACTGGCGCTGGCGAATATTTTATCCGCGTCGGCGTAGCGCATGAGATTTGCACTCGGCTGCGCATTGCCTATGAAACACGGCCCGATTTTTCTGAGACGACAACACAAGACATTGCCGACAGCGTTATTGCAGAAATGGGCGATCTTGGCGGCTCTGGCGGTATTATCTATGCCACACCATGGGGGCAAATTGGCTATAGCTTTGATACACCCGGCATGTATCGCGGCATGGCCAGCAGCAAAGGCGACAAAAGCGTAGCCATTTATGGTGACGAAGAATGATCTTATTAGAAAGTACAAACAGAAAATGAACCTTTATTTGAACCGCAACATCTTAACCTCTCTCGCGGCTTTAGCGCTATGTGGCTGTTCGCAGGCACCAGATGGCGAAACTGAGGCAACCCAAAGCGCTGCAGCGCAAATAGCTGATACGAGCGCTTCAGCACCCGTTAGCCCGACCGAACCCGTAAAAGCGGGCACAGCGGCAAAGATGTTCACGACACAGGGCGCACTGGCAGGCGAACCCTTCACGCTTGATCTGGCGGCCGAGCTTAAGGAAGGGCCGGTTGTCCTCTATTTCTTCCCCGCGGCCTTTACGTCCGGCTGTACTTTGGAATCAAAAGAATTTGCCGATCGCAATGCAGAATTTGAAGCGTTGGGCGCGAAGGTTTTTGGCTTATCCGGCGATGATGTCGATACACTCGCCCGCTTCTCGCGCGAGGCCTGCCGCGATGAATTTGCCGTGGCACAGGCTGATGCGGATATCATCAAGGATTATGGCGTATCATTGGGCGATGACAGCCCCCTCACCAGCCGCACCAGCTTCGTTATCGCGCAAGATGGCACAGTGGCAATGATGCATGATGATGGCGATTACCGTGACCATGTCCGCCTAACCTTTAAAGCAGTAGAGAAGCTCAAGGCTAATCTGTCATAATGGACAGCTTCACCCCGCCCACGCCCAATTTCTGGGATCGTTATGTCATGCCGCGCTTAATCGGTTGTGCTTGCGGGATGCCGCAGATTATGAAGCGCCGCAGCCAGATTGTCCCCCGCGCATCAGGCAAGGTACTGGAATTTGGAGCAGGCGGCGGCATTAATGCCGAATTTTACGACCCGCAAAAAGTCAGCAATGTTATTGGCATTGACCCATCGGCCGAACTTATCAATCAAGCCAGCCCCAAATTGGCCGCCGCAAAAGTGCCTATTGAATTGGTTGAAGGCGTGGCCGAGAATCTGCCTTTTGACGATGCCAGTTTTGACACTGTGCTGATCACCTTCACTCTATGCTCCGTGCAGGACCAAGCACAGTCCATCCGCGAGGCGCGGCGCGTGTTGAAAGATGACGGGCAGCTGTTGGTTTTGGAGCATGGCAGCGCGCCAGATGCCAATGTTGCCAAATGGCAGCGCCGCGTTGAACCATTTTGGAAACGCATGGCCGGCGGATGTCACCTAACCCGCCCCACTATCGACGCCGTCACCGCACAAGGTTTCACCATAGCGGAGCGCACCGCCGAATATATGCCCGGCGCCCCAAGCATATTAGGCTGGGTAGAAAGCGGCGTGGGAATGAAAGCGGGATGACGTGGAAACCCGAACTTGAAGAACTTGCCGCACGGAGGCGTATGGCGGAGGCTATGGGCGGCGCGGATAAGGTGCAGCGCCAGCATGATCGCGGCAAAATGGATGCGCGGGCGCGCATAAGCGGATTGGTCGATCAGAATAGCTTTCGCGAAATTGGCAAAATTGCAGGGCGCGGCGAATATGATGCGCAGGGCAAATTGGTGCACAGCGCGCCATCAAATCTGATTTTCGGGCGTGCCAATATTGATGCACGGCCTGTTGTGGCCTCAGCCGATGACTTCACCGTGCGCGGCGGCGCAGCTGATGCGGCATTGCACCGCAAATTCGTGCAGTGTGAGAAGATGGCGCATGAAATGGGCCTACCCATGGTCCGCATGATTGATGGCACTGGCGGCGGCGGTTCGGTCAAAAGTCTTGAGGATATGGGCTATACCTATGTGCCCATGGTGCCGGGCTGGGACGATATTATGCGCAATTTGCAAAGCGTGCCAGTTGTGGCGCTGGCGCTTGGCCCAACGGCAGGACTAGGCGCGGCGCGGGTGTGCATGAGCCATTATTCCATCATGGTGAAGGGCCTTAGCCAGATGTTTGCCGCTGGCCCAGCTGTTGCCGCGGCCATTGGTGAGACAGTCGATAAAGAAGGATTGGGCGGCAGCGAAATCCACACGCGTAATGGCGTGGTAGATGAAGAAGTGGCAAGCGAAGCTGAGGCCTTTGCCTATGTCCGCGCCTTTCTTTCCTATCTGCCCAGCGCTGTTGGCCAGTCTGCCCCGCGCCATGACAATCATGACCCCATTGACCGGCGCGATGAGAAGCTGCGCGATATTGTACCCAAAGATCCAGGACAGGTCTATTCGATGCGCAGCGTGATGGAGAGTGTGTTCGATCAGCAAAGCGTCTTTGAAATGGGCCGCCGATGGGGGCGCGCTGCCATCACCGCCTTTGCGCGGCTGGATGGCTGGCCGGTTGCGGTTGTTGCCTCTGACCCAAGCTATCTGGGCGGGTCATGGGAAGCGTTGACCAGCCAAAAGGTTAAGCGCTTTACCGAGCTGGCAGACAGGTTCGGCCTGCCGGTTATCCATCT
Source organism: uncultured Sphingomonadaceae bacterium (assembly GCA_947503245.1). Taxonomy (GTDB): domain Bacteria; phylum Pseudomonadota; class Alphaproteobacteria; order Sphingomonadales; family Sphingomonadaceae; genus Alterisphingorhabdus. The sequence continues at coordinate 1,295,337 of CANNCV010000001.1, read as the reverse complement.
GGTGGATAATCCAGGTTTCATGATCGGCACTGAAGCAGAAAAGGCCGGCACCATTCGCCATGGTGTAGAGGTGATGAGCGCAATTTATAGCGCCAGCATTCCATGGTGCAGTGTCATCATCCGCCGCGCCTATGGCATTGCGGGCAGTGCGATGAGCAATGCCGAGCGCTTTCAATATCGCTTTGCATGGCCCAGTGGCGATTGGGGCAGCCTGCCTATATCCGGCGGTCTGGAAGTAGCCTATAAGGCAGAATTGGAAGCATCTGACGATCCGCAGGCAAAGCTGGCCGAGATAAAGGCGCGGCTTGATGCAGTGACCTCACCCTTCCGCACGGCGGAGAAATTTGCCGTCGAAGATATTATTGATCCAGCAGATACGCGCAGCCTATTATGTGAATTTGCTGATCTGGCATGGCGCAAATTGGCAGGCACCAATCGCTAGTCCTGACGATCAAATTTATCAGCACGGCGTTTGCCAAAACGCATTCCGCCCTCCAGCCGCGCTCTTAACTGGGTATAATAATTCTCTAGGAATGCGCGTTCATCGCCACCACCTGGCATCCATCCCAACTTATTGCAAATGGCCTCATAAACGGCCCGTTCCGCATCGGCATTGTCTTCGCGCAATACCTTTTCCAGCGTTTTCAGTTCATATTCGCCATAAATATCCAACTCCGCATCAGAGAATTGGTAATCAGTCGAAATCTGGCTGGTCATACTCTCACTAGAAGCGACAATATCGGTCATCTTAGCTTTTTCGGCATGGACAACCCATGTGCCAGCAACCAAATCGCCACAGCGCAACCGATCTTTATTAAAAAATGGAAAGAACAAGAAAATCGCGACCCATATCGCGCCAGCCAGCACAGCATAATTGCTAATGTCGCCTTGCACACTGGTCGAAATAACATAAGTGAGCGGCAGGAAAAGCTCGATCTCACGTACCAAGTTGCGTGCAATAATCGATTCTTTGGTCAGCCGCCCGCCATTACGAGAGGCGACCCTTATGCCCAATATACGCTTGCCCCATGTCGCGCTTTTGCTTCCCAATTCAAAAAACAGGAAATAAGCATTGCGTAACACAAACCAAAAGATGATGGAAAAAACGAGAAGGAAAGACCCAAAACTGCCATTTTCATCAATGTTAAAATTGCTAATGATAATGCCTAATAGGATGCCATAAACGAGCATAATCAAAATGATGAAGACCAGATCAAGCACCACAGCGCCTGCACGCGCACCGGCACTTGCGATATGAATATTCAGACCCACACCCTCTGGTGTGACCATGAGACGGTGCAGTTTTGGCGAATACCCGCCATTTGGCCGTCTGGATTGGCTGGCATTACACGCCATCAGAATTTCCATCATCCTGAGCCGAACCTTTGCCACGACCAGCAAATACAAAATAGACTATCCAGAAAAGCAACAAGCCATAGCCAATAGCATAGCGGGCAACTGTTCCCGTTATAAGCTGACGGCCAAACCCTTCCAGCACCGCCGCCATAATCAGCATGACCACCACTCCTGTCATAACCAGAGCGCCCTGAGTACCTGCTTTTTGCAAAGCCGCCATATGTGTTAATTGGCCCGGAAAAGCCATGGAGCGCCCAATATGCAAACCAGCGGCACCTGCCAGTAAAATTGCCAGCAACTCAGTGGTGCCATGAATGGAAAGCCAGCCAATAAATTCAACACCCAAATCAGCATCGACAAAGACCCAAGTCATCGCGCCCAATAAAGTGAAATTATAGATCTCCAGCAATATTGTGGGAATGCCAAATGCAAAGCCGAGCGCAAATGCGAAGATTCCTACCCCGGCATTATTGCTGAACAAAGAGGCCGCAAAAACTGACAGACCATCCTCTGACCCTTCTTCCACACCGCCAAGAGTTTCTTTCAATATGGCTGGGTCTGCACCAGGTACGCGGCCACCCGACATTTCACCGGGAACCAAAGCGAAATACCAGTCACTATTCTGATCGACCAGCACATAACCGACAACCGAACCAGCAATCATAATCGCGACCATGATCCAGATTTCTAACTGGATCGCTCTTATGGCACGGCTCCAGCCGCCGCCGATAAACTCTGACAACCATCTGCCCAAAGACGTGCGGGTTCCGTAAACCTGATAATAGGCGCGTAAAGTCAGCGATTCCAAATAGGTCACCAGCCCGTCATCAAGCGAGCTTTCCCGAGCGATGGAAAGCGCAGAAACAGTTTTGCGATACAAGGTCGGCAACGCCATGGCATCTTCGTCACTAATGCGGCGTGTGCGGCCTTTCTCAATATGGGTGATGATCGTGTCTAGCCGCTGCCATTCGGCCTCACGCTCGACACGAAAACGATCAGAGCGCAAAATGGCATTGCTCATGACACTGGTATCAATACCGCCAATTGTCGTGCTGGCTGTTTCAGCTTGGCTCATAATGCCCCCCGCCTTTTGATCCGCAAATAGGCATTCAATAGATGTGTGCCAATATCCTCTCGCGGTGCCTCAATAACATCAACACCCATGCGTTGCAGCTTGGTAACCACAAACTGTTTTTCGCTAATCAATGCATCAGCCGTTACGCTTTCTGCCAATGCATCAATACTGCTCGGGCGTTGTTCGGCAATATTGGCCAGCTCATCATCAGCAATCAGCAGAAACAACACCAAATGCTTGTCGACCAAACGGCCCACACTTTCCAGCATCATTTCCGCACTGGTTGTATCAGTAAAATCAGTAAAAATGATGATGAGTGAACGCCGCTGCAATCGTGCAGAAAGTGTTGACAGCGCCAGCGTATAATTGCTCTCTTTCGCGCTATAATCCATCAGACCAGCCTCTGATTGCAGGCGGTGGAACTGGTTGGTACCGGTCACGAAAGGTGAGAAGCTCTGCGGGCGATCAGCAAAAGCCATCATGCTGACCCGGTCACCAGATTTTAGCGCAGCATAACCAGTCAATAATGCCGCAGAAACGGCGCGATCTATGCGCGGCAAGCCGCCAATAGGCTCACACATGGTAGAGCCTGTATCAATGGCGAAGACGATCTGATTATTACGCTCCGTATCATATTCCTTTGCCAGCAACCTTGTGTGGCGAGCAGAGCCTTTCCAATCAATATTGCGACGATCCATGCCGGGCTGATAATCGGCCAGTGCGTCGAACTCAGTACCCTCACCGCGAAATTTGCGGGCGACAATGCCATATAAGGCATCGCGCAAAAATAGCTGCACATTGGGGCTACGCACCTGTGCAACATCGGGCGTGACCCGCACCATATGGTCTGATTTCTGAATATATTGCCGCCAGATCAGGCCCATAGGACCTGCCCAACGCACACCGATACGGCGCACTTCTCCGGGACCACGGCGATTAGGAACAAGCTTTGCAGCGCCTGTAAAAATACTGGACTTTTCACCTTCATTATCTGCGATGTTCAGTGAAAATATGGTTCGGCCTTTTTCGTGCAGACGGTCATCAGTCTCGACAAAGGCTTCCACCTTCTGAGCAAAACCGCCACCCAGTGTCAGCCTTGTCTCTATCGCGCATTCACGCCCCACTTCTGCAAAAAACGGCTCATCAGCTTCAAAATCACGTTTTGTTGCAGCCATAAGAAAGTCGGCAAAAGCCATGAGCAGGACCACAGCGGACCAAGCCACGCCAATCGCCCAGGCAGACGGATATATTGCCGCAATCACCAGCGCAATCGGGGCTCCCGCTGCAAGCAGCAAAACCGTTCTTTGTGTTGGAGCAATCATAGCGCCATCTATCGCGGTGCATCCGTATTGGCGATCAATTGCGCAACAATATCTTCTGCATTGCGCCCCTCAATCTCCGCAGTCGGCGACAAGACGATACGGTGGCGCAATACAGACGCTGCCAGTGCCTTGACATCATCCGGAATTCCGTAATCGCGGCCTTGTAACGCAGCGCGGGCACGGGCCGCATTGGCCAGCATAACAGCTGCACGCGTACTTGCTCCACTTTCCAGATCATTGGTTTCACGTGTAGCGCGTATTAAGCGCACAATATAATCCACCACATCGGGAACCAGTTTTACCGAAGCCACTGCCTTTATAGCAGCCGCCAGCTTGGCAGGATCGACTTGCGGGGTGATACCCATATCCGCTGGGCGCTTCATCCGTGCGCTCTGGCCATATGCTGCGACGATAGCATTTTCCTGATCTGCATCAGGATAATCCACCAAAACCTTGAACAAGAACCGGTCAAGTTGCGCCTCTGGCAAAGGATAAACACCTTGCTGTTCAATAGGGTTTTGCGTTGCGACAACCGTAAAATTGCCCGGCAGATCATAAGTCTCGCCATCAATCGTCACTTTGCGTTCTTGCATCGCTTCCAGCAAGGCCGCCTGCGTTTTGGGCGGTGTCCGGTTAATCTCATCCGCCAGCAGCAGATCACAAAAAATCGGGCCGCGGGTCAAAGTAAAAGTACTGGTCTGAAAGTTAAACAGGTTGGAGCCGAGAATATCACCCGGCATCAAATCTGGCGTGAATTGAACCCTGCCGAAATCCAATGCCAATGTTGCTGCAAAGCACTGTGCCAGCAATGTTTTTGCCGTTCCAGGCGGTCCTTCCAGCAAAACATGGCCCGATGAAAAAAGCGCGATCAGCAAATGATCGATGGCGCCATCCTGTCCAATAATCGCTTTCCCGATCTCGCCGCGAATAGCATCGGCCAGTGTTTTTACGCCGGCTATATCTGGCGAACCAGCGGCTTCAGTGCTGTTATCGGTCATAAATTGTCCTTTTTCCAAATATCTATCTGTACCGCTGCATTAACAATGTCCTGCGGCTTTTTGGCGCGTTGCAAATTGTTCTGCAGAACAGAGAATGGCGGTTTGTCAGGCTTAGATGCCCTATCCAATTGCTGCGTCACCTGTTCACTGGATGATGATGGTGCAATTCCCAAGCTGCGCATGGCCTTGCGTTTGACCATGGCCAGATAGGGTTCACGCAGCAGATGTTGCCGTGACATGAGTTTGAGCATGGCCGCGCTGTTGCGCACAAGAGCTGTCTTACCAAAATTGATCGATCGGCCACCCAATATTGGCGGGGCGAAGCGGATGAAGTTTTGCCAGCCAATAATGACAGCAGCAATTAAAAAGCAAATTGTCGCCGCCAGAAATGGTGGTTGGAATGCCAAGGTTAAGAGATTCTCTGAACTGCCCAAACCATTAAAGGTAAGATCAAAGACGACCGGCATATCCATCCCGTCATCTATGGCCTGAATCAAGGCAATAGCATGTAGCGCATTGGCCTTATCCGCCATACCCATATTGTTAAACAAGTCAGGATCAGCGACAAACACTACCGGATAGCGTTCATAATCGATTTCATCATATTCTTCATCGCTATATTCGCGAACAGCGTCTCCGTCTAAGCTGGGATAATAGCCGTCATCATCATAATAGCCTATAACAGGCTTTCCGGACTTTTGATCGCGGACAATAGGGCGGATATCTTTACCCTCTAAAACCGTCAAAGCCCGCGGCGTTTTGCTGATAGCCCCTATATTTGAGCTCAGCGCAGAAGGCTTTTTATTCTCTTTTTGAGCCGCATTCGGGTCAATATTCTTTTCGGTAACCTTACTGCTAACGCCAAAGCTCTCTTCCATGTTGTCAAATGGTGTGGCGGTAACCAGCCGTGCCCAGCCGGATTTTAGCTTAGGGTCTTTACGCGCAAACCATTTGGGCATGATTATCAAAGTCGGTCCCAAATAGCTCCGTTTCTCAATGATTGCCGCCAGCTCTTCGCCATCACTATATAATGAGGGTGTGATGACCAGCAAATTGGTCTTCTCGAACTCGGCAGGTGAGCGGCCCAAAGAAACGTCTGTGCCGGTTTTTTCCATCAGGTCAAAAAACGCCGTATAGCCCACCAGACTATTGGATACTGCGTGCCCCTTACCATTATTGTCCTTCTGGCTAAATTCTCCCGTTCCCAGCCCATATAACAGGCCAAGAAATGCCATACTGCCGACCAGAACCAACACCAAAATGGTCATGCGGGAAAAAGGGTTTGCAGATGTACCTGACATTAGCCCGCGCCCCCAAAAGCAAATTTGTCATAAGCGCTGCGCGCCTCTTCCCATGCATCCCGGGACAATGGCTCGCGCGCAAAAATACCGCGTTCCACATGACCAGCAGTCATAGCAAATACATCGCGCGCAGAAGCGGACAATATCTCAAACCGGCCAATTTCTCGTGCCGTGTTAGATGGAATGACCGCACGTGGGTTCGCCTTAGCAATATCCGCAATCGAACGCTGTAATATAAGCCGGATGGCCGCTGCATAATCGCCCTGCTCGGCCAATCGATCGGCCTCTCCCAGCAGTGAACGCGCCGCTTCACTATCAGGGCGCCATTCCATAACTTCGGGCATTTCTGTTTTCTTACCGAAACGCGCATCCAATATGGGCCTAAAGACCATATATAATATTATCAATACGCCAATGGCCAACAGGCCCAGCAAAGCATATTGCGCAACGCTCCAAAAGGCCGCTAAAGGACCGGCCAAAGGGGCTAGCAAATCGCTGAACCATGCGCCTAAATCTTGCAACCATTGCGGTGTTTCAGGTGGTTTTACAGGAGGTTCTGGTGCAGGCGGCTCGAACTGAATGGTCTCATCAGATCGGACTGCATCCCAAGCCTTTTCGGCACTATCTGCCACAGTCTATCAATTCCTTAAATCCCACACTCATTTAGCAGTGATAATGAAAAGCCAAATTTCAGCAACATGAAAATACAAGAATCTGGTCTTATACTTGCCATAAAAACACTCTAATGCGCAGATATGAAAATAATTGTCGCTTCGCTCACCCTTATCCTCTCGTCTCTTATTGGCCAACCTGCTTTGGCATGGGGGGAATATGCCCATCAGACGACAGCAGACATTGCGCAGGCGAATATTTCTCCCAACTCGCAACGCATCATCAAAAAACTGTTCGCAAGTGAAAAACTGTTGGGCACGCCGAAATGTGCTCTCAAAAATCTGCGTCATGCCAGTATTTGGGCAGATTGCGTGCGCCGCGATCGCTTGCGCTGGGGCTATACTGCGCCATGGCATTATCAGGGCCATGATGTGTGCCAACCTTGGGATCCTGATACCGCCTGCGCCAATGGTAATTGTGTAAGTGCCCAAATAACCCGCAATGCAAAGCTGCTGGCTGATAAGAGCTTGCCTGATCATGTCCGCCTCGAAGCATTGGCATGGCTCGTGCATTTCACAGGCGATATGCATATGCCGCTGCATTCCGGCAGTCGTGACGATTTGGGTGGCAACAGAATTGCCGCTGCCTATGGCATTGTCAAAGGCCGCATGAACCTGCATTGGCTTTGGGATGGGCCGCTCGCTGAACGTGCAATTAGTGAGGAACCTAATATCGCACGCAAATATAGTGCACTCTATCGCTCACAACTGGCTGAAGGCAGTGTTGCCGATTGGCAGTTAGAGGCTTTTACGGTCTCACGCGATATTGTTTATCCCACCGCACAAGAACGCGAAACATGCCTTGCACCGCTGGCCGAAGGCGAACGTGCCATTATCGACAATCAGGAAATTGTCGATCTGGCCCCCATAGCCCGCGACCAAGTCCGCAAAGCCGGTTTGCGGATTGCCATTTTAATTGATCAGGCGCTTAACTCATAATTAGCTTAACGCTAATGGAGAGGTTAGCAGTGTTAACTGCAACAATCACAAATCGCCAAAATGCTTCAATGCAGCGCGGGCAATGGGTTCGCCCCATTCCTGAACAAAATGGCCACCATCTGCAATCATCATTGGCTCGGGGCATCCCGCAATGAATTTATGCAGGCCCAACATAGCCTCCTTGCCCAGCACAGGATCGGCTTCACCAATCGCCATGAAGCTGTCACCCGAAAAGTCTTTCGACCAATATGCCGCGGCTTGCTTGGACACATCCACGCCTTCCATATCCGCCTCTACAGGCACCAGAGCGGGAAAGACCTGCGCGCCGGCTTTATAGCTGGCATCCGGAAATGGCGCGTCATATGCAGCTATTTCCTCTGGAGTCAGATGCGGCGTACCGCGCGCAATAAGCTCAGCTATCGGCAGGTCGGGCGTGGACAAAGCATAATTCTTCCAAGCCTTAAATCCTTCGGTCATACCGCGGCCCAGCCCAAGCCCCGTATTCATAACGATCAAGCGCGAAAAGCGCGCACGGAACTTTTCATCAACCGGCAGCGTGAGCCCCAATAATCCACCCCAATCCTGCACCACCAATGTAATATTTTTCAGATCAAGACGCTCAACCAGAGCAAGCAGATAGTCGCGGTGGAAATGGAAGCTGTAATCGGACTGTTCTGCCGGTTTATCTGAACGGCCAAAACCCAGCAGATCAGGCGCGATTACCCGCGCTCCGCTTTCAAGGAATACCGGGATCATCCGACGGTATAAAAAAGACCAGCTTGGTTCGCCATGAAGGCACAAAAAGGTGCGATCCGCATCTTTTGCACCCGCCTCAACATAGGCAATGCGCAGCCCTTCATAGCCCGGCAGGTCATCGACATAGCCAACAGGAAAGTCAAAATCGGGAATATTGGCAAAACACTCATCTGGTGTGCGTAGGGCTGTGATGGTCATTACATGGCTCTCCTATGTGCTTATGGCATATGGTTTATACCCTATCACCCCTTGGGCCCAAGCCCAATATAGCAGCCAACAAAAAAGGCGGACCAATATGGCCCGCCCTTTCCGCTGTAAAAATATACAAAAAATTTAATCGGCTGAACCTGTATCACCCGTTGGGAAACCACGGCGCTTCAGCAATGCATTAACATCGGGGTCACGGCCACGGAATGCGCGATACGCCTCTGCGCGCTCTGTCTCATTGCCCGTGGACAGTAGGAAATTGCGGAAATTACCGGCCACCTGCTTATCCCAAACGCCGCCCGGTGCCTCTTCAAAAGCGGCCCAAGTGTCGGCATCCATCGTCTCTGACCAGAGATAGCTATAATAGCCTGCCGAATAGGCATCTGATGAGAAGAGGTGGTTAAATTGCGGCAGACGGTGACGCATCACAATCTCGCTCGGCATACCGATGGCCGCAAGCGTTTCGCGTTCAAAAGCGTCAACATCTTCAACCGGCGTATCACGGTTATGCAGCATCATATCCACAATAGCGCTGGAGAGATATTCAACCGTAGAGAAGCCTTCATTAAAGGTGCCGGACAATTTGATTTTCTCGACCAATTCCTGCGGAATAGGCTCACCCGTTTTGTAATGCACCGCATAATTGTTGAGGATATAGGGCGTCAGCAACCAGTTCTCATTCACCTGACTAGGATATTCCACAAAGTCACGCGGCGTACCGCGCAAGCCAGGATAGGTCACATCTGTTAGCAGGCTATGCAGCGCATGGCCAAATTCGTGAAATAGTGTCGAAGCATCATCAATGCTGATCAGCGTTGGCTCACCCTCACCACCTTGCACAAAATTATTATTGTTGGATGACAGCACATTGCGCTCACCGCCCAAGGACTGCTGCGAACGATATGTTGTTGCCCAAGCGCCAGAGCGTTTTCCGCCCCGTGCAAAGTTATCCATGTAGAAAACGCCAACATTGCTGCCATCGCGCTTATCACTCACCACAAAGGTGCGCACATCAGGGTGGAAGACCGGAATGTCGCCAGTATTTTCCTTAAACTCCAGATCATAGAGACGGCCAGCGGCATCAAACATGCCTTCAATCATCTTATCAAGCTGGAAATATGGCTTTAATTCCGCTGCATCCAGATCATATTTCGCTTTGCGCACTTTCTCTGCATAAAAACGATAATCCCATGGTGCGATAGTGATATTTGCGCCTTCCTGATCAGCAATGGCCTGCATATCGGCGACTTCTTCTTTCACGCGTCCTACTGCGGCTGGCCAGACTTTCATCATCAGGTCCATGGCGTTTTGCGGGTCTTTCGCCATGGTGTCAGCCATGCGGTAATGCGCATGGGTTTTGAAGCCCAACAACTTAGCCCGCTCGGTGCGGATTTTCAGAATTTCCGCAATTATCGCATTGGTGTCATTCTCGTCACCATTATCACCGCGGTTGATATAAGCGTTATAGACTTGCTCGCGCAGATCACGGCGGGTTGAGTTCTCAAGAAATGGCTGCATCACAGAACGGGTGTTTTTCAACGCCCAGCCAGTTTTGCCCTGATCCTCAGCAGCTTTGGCGATTGATGCAACAAAGCTGGTTGGCAAACCTGCCAGATCATCTTCACTGTCGAGGAAAATGAAGGTTTCCTCATCAGCCAGCACTTTATTGGAAAACTTGCTGTAAAGCGTAGAAAGCTGCGTATTCAGACCCAGTAACGTGGCTTTATCAGCATCATTCAACAAGGCACCATTGCGCACCAAACCGTCATAATCGCGCTCTACAAGGCGCAGCTGCTCTGCGTTAAGACCCAGATTTTCGCGATTATCATAGACCGCTTTATAGCGCGCCAAGATACGCGGATCGAGTTGCAATTCACCGAAGAATTGTGCGAGTTTTGGTCCCCATTCGGCCTGTAATGCGCGCACCTCAGGTGAGGACAGGTTACTGTTATACACGCCCCAGAAACTAAACACGCGGCCAATATCTTCGCCGGCCAATTCCAATGCCTGATTGGTGTTTACAAAATTTGGCGTTTCAGGGTTTGTCGCAACCGCTTCAAACTCTGCTTTTAGTGTTTTCATCGCCGCAGTAAAGGCTGATGGAAACATATCCGACTGGACCTTATCCCATTGCGGCACCCCTTCAAACGGGCCAGGCCATGGCGCGGTAATGATGGCGGCACTTGTCACGGTATTGGCCTGCGCCTCTTCACCAGAGTCGAAGGCGTCCATATTATTGGCCAATACAGGCGTTGCGATGGCGAGCGTTAACAGCCCTGCACCAAGGAGAAAGTGTGATTTTTGCATGAAGAACCCTTTTCAAGATAATGTATCGACCCAAATATGCCCGAATGTGTCTGCACGATAGCGCATGGGATATTGCCTGAACTTTAACCACAATTTGTGTGCTTGTCCAAGCCCAGCCTTTATCAGAGCCAGTATGAACATGCATAGTGGAACGCAGCTATTGTCTATTCATTCGGGCGTTCTGCCAAAAGGCTTTTGACCAATGGCTGCATATTTTCGTCGTAACGCGCCAGCATGACATGATCGTCCGCAGTATCAAAATGGCTGATAAGTTCCCTGCCATTCCACCAATGCAGTGCAAAAGCAGGCGGATCAGCGATAATCATATTGCGACCATCAGGATTTTCCGGATCAATCTCTTTTAGGTTCAGTGCCACTTGCGGCGCCGTTGACGGGCATATGGCTATCGGAATGCCGTACCAATGCGCTTGAATCATACGGTGGATATGGCCGCAAAGTATCGCAACAACCTGCTTTTGACCCTTTAAGCACTCACCAAGCCGCGCCACCCAAGGTTCTTCAGGGTGCGTGTTCATCCATGATATACCAACTTCTACAGGAGGGTGGTGCTGAATGATGATGGTCGGCACATCCTGCTTTTCCGCCAAACGCTCTTTCAACCAATGTGCGCGGACTTCGCAAAAAGCACCGCCATGGCGCCCCTCCTCCAAAGTATCGAGCACCAGAAAGCGCATACCGCCCTGCTCAACCTCATATTGCACAAAGCCATTATTGGTGGGCACATCGGGGAATTGCTGGCAAAATGTCGCGCGCATATCGTGGTTTCCCATGCACATAAACACAGGGAACGGGCATACAGAAAGCGCGTTATCCAACCGTCTATAACTCTCCAGATCGCCACGGTCGATCAGGTCACCAGTGGCAAACAGCACATCAGGAGCAGGGTCCAGTGCCAGAAGATCCTCAATCGCGCGGTCTAGTCGCTTACGATTAAATTCGACTGGATTATCAGGATCAAATCCAAGGTGAATATCGGTGATTTGCGCGATCAGCATCAGCTTTTATAAGCCCGCTCTTTACCGGCTTTTGGATAATAGCCCATTATCATCTCCTATTTTGCGCAACCACTTTTGGTTTCTTCGATTTCTTCTTTTTCTGTTCCTGCCGGATCAACCAAGGCGCGCCGCCATCGGCATGATATTCATGGCACATAGCACATGAGGAGGGTACGTCACTTGCGGTTTCTTTTTCACCGCCATGGCATTCGCGGCATGTCGCTATGCCCGGCAGCAATAGATCGGTCGCTTTACCGGAGTCTTCTGCCTTATGACAGGTGGTGCACTTTTCCTCTTCATGCGGCGCATGGTCAAACCAGCCTTTATGCATATAGCGGTCGGTCTGCGTCACAGGCGCGATGACATAATCCAGACCGCCATTATTGGTGACGCTATGGCAATCATAACAGGCGCCGCCATCTGAGAATACCGCACGAATAGCCTGATCAGCACGGCTAGGGCGGAAACGTACTGCACGAGCATAATCGGCTGCCGTTCGCGTACGCGGAACATCGCCGGGGCGCTGGCGCGGCAAGCTGCCCAAATTAATAGGCCGATTAGGGCTGGTAGAGCGGAAATAGGCACGCAAATCAGCCTTTACCAATTCGGGTTTGCCGTGCGGCAATTGCCGGAATGTCCCGCCGATTTTATCAAAAGACAGGCTGTGACACATGGCGCAATTTTCTTGCATGTCCACCGGCTCAAAGCGAACGCCGCTAGGGTCTTCGGTGTGACAATCTTTACAAGCCAATGCTTCACCAAAACCATAACGCGCCGACAAACGCCTGCCCATTTGCGCAACGCCGCCTCCCTTTTTCAAGTGCAAATCGTGCGGGAATTTTAGGCCATTATTTTCTATTGGCTTATCATCGAGTGAAATGCGGCGGCGCGGTGCATCCGCCTCATCGTCACCCGCAACTGCCTGTTGCAAAATAGCGGGCCTGAATTGCGGGTGTTGTTTGCCAAAATCCGAAGCATTTAAGATTTTTGTATCGGTCAAACGTGTGTCCATTCCGTCATGACAATCTGCGCACCATTGCTGAGCTACCGGTTGCATAGCACCCTCGCCCTCATGCTCGGTGTGACAATCAACACAGGCCCCTTCAGGTTTGTTAAATGCATTGGCAACAGCACGTTGGAACGCAGCAAAACCCTCCGGCTCTCCGCGAGCGGTCGCAAGGCGCGGTTTTGCAGCATGGTCATGAGCACTGTCATCATGACAGGTCATGCAACTATTGTCCCGCACAGAAACAAACGCCTCTACATGACAGGCCTGACAATCATCTTTCAGGCTTTGGTGCGCCAATGACATGCTGCCAGATGACCAGAACCCATCACCATGCGGTCCATCTGGACGCTTGGCTTTCTCGGCATAAGCAAGGTCTTTATAAGTGGCCCAGCTGTAAATTGGCCAAGCAAGGCAGGCAATCAGCACCAGAGCAACAAACCCCCAAGCGCTTCCCCTTTTGCCGGGGACTTTGCCTTTCAGAGTATAAATCGAGCCAAGATCGCGTTCTTCTTCGCTATCTGAAACGGCTGACTCGCGCCGGACAGTCAGGATAGCGGCGCCGCTATCACTGTCACGACTGACGATAATATTATGCCCGCCAAAGACCAGTTCACCACCGCGCGCCGGGTCAATTTCTCCGGATGTGACGGACTTGCCATCCAGATAAAAAGGCTGACCAGAAATAGCAGTTATGGAAAGCAACCCATCAGCAGACTGCTCAACCTGCGCATGTGCTGGATTAACTGCAAGGTCGGGCAAATGAACGGCATTGTCGCTGTTACGGCCGATAGTAATTATGGTTTCACCGGACCCAGCATCACGGATGATTTCGCTACCATCGGCCTTATAGGCGATCTGACGGACTATGAATGACATGATCTGCTCCTCCGCCTCACCAGTAGAAAAATACGCTGACAATATGCGCCGACAGCGCCGCCAGCAGCGCGAACGTCATGGGCACATGAATGAAGAGCCATATCTGCAGCATTGACTTGATCTGTAAATGCTTGCGCAAACGGCCCAAAGTTGCCTCTTTTTTCGCAAGCAAACTATCCACCTTATCGAGCGGGTCATCGCCTAAACGGGGTTGATAAGCGCGGCTACGGCGCAATTCTGCTTGTGCGTTGCGCGTGCTGCATCCGGGGTAACGATTGCCGATACGCTGCAGCAAATGTCCAGCAAACGGGTCTTGCTCTAGCGATGACTGCACCAAAGCTGCCTGTTCCGGTACCAGTGGCTGCGCGGCATCATGCAATTGACGATCAAGCGAACGCAGAGAATCGATCATTTGCGTCTCGGTCATTTCGTCGCGATTGGCAGAAAGACCCTGCGGCAAAGTTGCATAAGCATAAATACCATAAATGCCTGAGATGATAACGATCATCATCAACGCCCATGCCAATGTATGCACATTCCAACCAAGCTGAAAGCCGGTATGCAAAGTGCCAATAACAATCAGGCTAAGCCCCAGATAAACATGGGCGCTGGTCCATGCCTTTAATGACCATCCACCGGGCGTCATTGCGCGTTTGCGCATGCCCAACATGGTCAACCAGAGGATCAGAAGCGCGCCAATTGTGCCCAATGTATAGCCATACCAGCTACCGCCATTGTGGCGCGGTTCAACATCAATCAGGAAATAGCTAACCAAACAGGCAATGCAGAGGATCAGCGCAATTTTCAGCCAGCGGAAATTGCTATGGCGCAAAAAGCCTTCATGGTTGCGCGTGCGCTGACGCCCACCTGCTTTTTTGCGTGGTTCAGGAGAAGCGACACTGGCCATTATGCGTCCTCCCCTAATCTTGCCACGGTGAGGAATTCATCGGGAGCAACGCGTATTGCCGCACCTGTCGGGCATGCACGCACACAGGCAGGGCCACCTTTAATACCCGCACACATATCGCATTTAATAGCCTTTTTCGGTGCTTCTTCGCCTTCGGGCCGGTTAGCGCTGGCCCATTTCTTATTCGGCTCGCCCGGCCCTGGCCCCGCACCAAAAAACAACCATGACAAAAGGCTGGGTTTCTTGGGCGGTACCTTATCCATACGGATCACGCCATAAGGGCAGTTACGCTGGCAATTGCCACAGCCGATACAGGTATCATCAATATAAACTTCGCCATCCGGCCCACGATGAATCGCATTGGGCGGACAATCGGCCATGCAATGTGGATGCTCACAATGGCGGCAACTGGTCGGCACATGCAAATGCGCATAGGTCTTGCCTGCCTCGCGGTCGAGCCGCGAGAGACCTTCATGGCTATCCGCACAGGCCTTTTCACAATTATCGCAGCCAACGCATAATTCTTCATCAATCAGCAGCACATCGGTTGCTTCACCAATGCCTTGATCGACCAAGAAGCCAGCAACTTCCGAATACATGTCTACCAGTCCGGAAAAGCTGTCTTTTTTCGCTTCGATAAATGCGTTGATATCCTGCCGCGAAGCCATATCCGCTTTGGTCTGTTCCAGCAGGTCAGGATGTTTCTCCAGCACCTTGGCAAAGGCATCACCATCGATTTTGATGACTTCGGAACGGATCGCCGCTTTAACGGTTGCCGTACGCTTACCACCAGCAATCAGCGCCATTTCACCGACATAAGAACCAGCGGGAAGATAGGAGAGGAAGACCGGCTTTCCGCCAATATCCTTTTCCACAATCATGGAGCCAACGCGGATAACGTAAATATCGTTCCCGTCATCGCCTTCAGTGATGATATGTTCACCCGCATTGACCTTCATAATCTTACTGGTCTCAACAACATCGGCAATATCATCTTCGGTCAGTCCAGCGCGGAACATCTGCAACAACTGGCGCTCAGTTGAAATATGCTCAATCCGCTTTTTCGCAGCTTCTGACTGGGATTGCAGCTTCAGGGCAGCAAGGCGGGAAATCTCAACACAAATCGTGTCTTTTGCCGCACGGATAGTGGCACCGCGCTTGCGCCCGGAAATCAGGCCAACCTCGCCAAAAATCGATCCACTATCAATGGGAACCGTAATTGACGGATCACTCGGATTGACCTCCACAACAACGCCGCCATCAGCTATTGCAAAAAGCGAGGAACCGGGTGCATCACGTTCAAAGATCACTTCACCAGCGCGATAGAATTTGGCATCGCTATCCAGCATAAACTCCCGCATTTGCAGCGGGTTAAGACCGTTTAATATCCGCACATTTGCGCGCAGAAACTCCAGCCATTCGGCAACACTCTTACGCCCCGGAAGATCAGCGAACTTGGCTTCCAGAATTGGCTCATCCGCAGGCTTTAGGTCAGTATTGCCGTTGATAAACTCAATGACATCATGCCCTTGGTTCATACAGTGCTTGATCAGTGGGTAGCCAGCAAGCGCGCCAATGACGAAAATACCCGGCGCTGTTGATTCAAACACAGGGGAAAGTTCAGGGAAGGCAGTCCTGTCTGGTCCAGTGAAGGCAATGCCGCACTCTTCCACAAACATGCGCGGCGGCGCTGAACCGATACGCGCAATAATCATGTCGCACGGGATACGCTCCTCACCATCGCGGGTATTGAGCACGATAAAGCCCTCTTCAATGGCCTTGGTCTCAGTCTCCAGCCTGATGGTCAGCTTGCCCGCTTCATTATCGGCTTGCAGGGCCTTGACGTTCGCGTCCTTTGCTGTCGCAAAATCGGTTTTGCGGTTAAGAATGCTGACCGTATTGCCCTGCGCCGCATCTTCAGCCAGACCGCGCGCATTTTCAATTCCTGCATCGCCCGTGCCGACAACCACGACATGTTTGTCGATATGCTCTGTCGGGTCATCGAGCTGATAGACAACATGCGGTAAATCAGCACCCTCGCAACGCATACGGTTCGGGTTGCCCTGAGTGCCAATGGCCATGATGACGTTTTCTGCCATCACAGTTTCACCATTGGTCAGGCTAATCTCATAAGGCGGCGCATAGCGCTGAATATGTTTCTCTTCTTTGCTGCCATCACGCTTGCGAATGACAATAGTGTGGACACTGCCCTCTATCGCTGGGCCAGTGCCACGTATCGCCTTTACCTCGGCCATATATTTGACATTGACGCCATGACCTTCAGTCTGACTGTTCCAGGTATCGAGAATATTCTCCCGCTTACCGGCGTCAAAATCCATATCAGAACGCAAAACCAGTTGCGATGGGGTGGCCATCACATGCTTGCCTTTTTGATATTTGTAAATCGTATCGGAAAGATGGTCCGTCTTTTCCAGCAAGACGTGGCTCAGCCCTAGCTGTGCGGCTCGGCCAGCAGCGCTCATGCCTGCAGGTCCAGATCCTATAATGGCAACGCGAAATACTTCACTCACCGGTTCGCTTCCCCCCAAATGCGCGGCGCTCCGTTACACGGAAAGCTGTTGGCATCACATGGCCAATATTCCCCATTGGCACAGCTTTGCGAACTGCTCGCGCAACACTTTGCGCAACGACAGCGTATATCGTCTCAATCTTTGCGAACCCTCGCACAATGTTTAGCAAAGATTGTGATCAATGCCACTGCAATTTCAAAATTTTGTCTCAATAGACTATGAACTTGCCCAAAATCGCTGCAAGATAGAGGGTATATAGATGGAGGATGGGGTGACGGAAACAACGGATTCGCAATCTGGTGCCAAAATAAAGACGTCAGATGGACAGAGCAATCTGCCAAAGTGGATACTTGCAGGAGCAGGTTTGGTCGCTCTGGTTGCCGTCGGTATCAGCATAACGCGCGCCGATGACACATCATCCAATATTAACAGCGCATCGCCATCGGCAACCATTGCCGGGCAAGAAGCACCCACTGTCACGCAAGTCATTGCCCAGCTCGAAGAGAAGCTGGAGCAAGACCCGGATGATGCCAATGGGTGGCAGATGCTGGGCTGGTCTTATTTCGAAACATCCCGTTTTGGGGAAGCGGCCATGGCAATGCGGCGCGCAACCTCTCTCGACCCCAAAAATGCCGAATATCACTCCATGCTAGGTGAAGCGCTGGTTCTCGCCAGTGAAGAAGGCGACATTCCAACAGATGCTAGGCAAGCCTTTGCCAAAGCATTGACGCTCGACGCCAAAGACCCACGCGCACGATATTTTAGCGCAGCCGCAAAAGATATGGATGGACAGCATCAGGAAGCAATAAATGACTGGTTTGCACTGCTCGCCGATACGCCGGCAGACGCACCATGGGCGGAAGATGTCCGCAATGTGATCCGCAATGTCGGCAAAGAACGCAATATTGATGTAGAGACGCGGCTCGCTTCTGCCAAATTTGCACCGCCAGCTGGTGCGCTACCAAGCGAAGGTGAGGCCTTGGCAACCGCTGCGATTCCCGGGCCAAGCCGTGACCAAATGCAGGCCGCTGCTGCACTGCCGCAAGGCCAACAAGAAGAGATGATCCGCGGCATGGTGGAAGGATTAGCTGCAAAACTGGAGAAAAACCCTGCTGACCCTGACAAATGGGTGATGTTAATGCGCAGCTGGACACAATTGGGGGAAACCGGCAAGGCGCAAAATGCACTAAGAGATGCGCGGACGGCATTTCGCAATGACGCTGCAAGCTTAAAAACAGTCGAAGATGCAGCGAAAACGCTCAACATTCCTGGCAGTTAATCACTCGGACTGCATGCACCTTTGCGCATATTAATTCAGTTTGTTTATCACTTGGCCTTCTGCACTGGTAAAGGTGAAGGCTGAGATATCATTTTTCGCCAATTTGTTGACGAAATTTTGCGCCGCTTTTTTGCTTTCAAAAGGCCCTGCAAGGACACGGTTTGTCTTGTTGAGCGGAGTTGTCCACCCTTTCAGGCCTTTGAAGCTATCTGGTGCTTTTTTGACCAAGCGTCGCCACTCAAATTTCAGCGCATTTGTATCTGCCCCACCAGCCACCTGAACCCAGATACGGCTCGGATGCTTTGGCTTTGGTGGCTCTTTAGGTTTCGGCTTTGGTTTGGGCTTTGCCTTGGCAGGAGTAATCGCCGTAATGTCGACTGCCTGATCATCAGGGGTGATTTCTTCTTCAGGCACAGCAATAGACCGCATCAATTCGGCAAAAGCGGGCTTGCGTGGTGCAGCGGTTGATTCTGAAGCCGGTGCTGGATTTGGTGCCAAGGCTGCAACAGCTGAAGATGCGCTAGCCGCTTGTACAGGCGCAGGCTCTGGCGCTGCTGCTTTCGCAGTGGCTGTATTCTGTGCGGCGGTGGCGGTGGCGGTAGCTCTGGCGGCGGGCTGAGCATTATCCGATGTGCCGCTGATGCTGTTAGCACTATTATCCGCTCTCGCACTTGCATCAGCAAGGTCGAAAGGCGTCGCAGGCTCATCAGCCAAGCTGGCGAAAGCCGGCCCAACAGTTTCTGGAGCAGGTTTTGGCGGTTCTTCCGCATTCACTATTGCGTTGATTTTGTCTGGATCACTAATTTTGCGCCCGGGGCGACGCCGCGGCTTGCGGCTTGGTTTTGGCTTGGCAGCCCGCGCTTCGCTGGCATTGCCGCCCAATGGTTCACCAGCAGGAATAAGCCCGGCATCGGCACGGGTGCCCAGAATACGATCAGGTGTGCGCGATGGATCGAGCGCGGCATAGTCCCCGTTACGAGGATTGTCGCGGCCAATATTTGCCTCTTGCGGAAAGTGCCCAAAATGCGCAGCGGCGGCTTGCTGACTTGGCGTCAGCTTCGGCATATAGCGGAAAAACGGTTCAATCGCGCGGGCCGTTCGCGGTTGCAGGGAACCACGGGTTATTGCCAAGGCCCCATCAATATCCTCGTTAATGGCCAGCACAAAGGCGCGTATCCGCCACGCAGCACGGTCATTCGCATAAAGCAAAGACGTCAGGAGAGATTCTGCCTCTGTCTTTTTGCCTGCTATACCCAGCGAGAGGGCAAATCGCCGTATTGCTTCCGGATTATTGCCATTGCGCGATAATAGGAAGCGATAATCGTCCTGAGCAAAATCCTGCTTGCCCACAAGGTCGTAAGCAAGGCCGCGGTCCAGCGCTATTTTCTCTCTGCTTGCGCCCAATTCAATAGCCTGATTGAACATAAGCAAAGCTTCATAAGGGTTTTCATTGCCAAGCAATGCCGAGCCCAAACCTGCCTTTACCAATGGGTTACGCGGCGCAATGATGTCTGCCCTGGCGAAAAAGCCGAGCGAAGCTACGGGGTCACCCATTTGCATAGCTGCATTACCAGCATCAATAAGTGCGGAAAGATCTTTTGAGTTGCGGGCCAGCCGTTTTAGCGCGCTTTGCAGCTTTTGTGCGCCGCGCGGCGCCTGTGCTGAGCCAGCGTTGGCACCGCCACTTTGATCAGGTTGCGCCAGCACTGCTCCGGGCATCAGAAGCAAAGCAGTCAATGCTCCCCAGAAAAGGGGCTTTTGAAGAAGTGTGAAACGTGCAGTTCGCATAATGGCTCTTAATATTAGCACGCTATTTAAAAAACACCGAACATAAAAGCCGCTTGGGGTGCAGCGAGTATATGGTGCGGCAAAGCTGCTCCGGGTGATCGCAATCACCCGGAGAAATAGCTATTGGTTGTTTTGACGGTTTAGAAAACGAGGAATGTTAAGGCCCCCGCCTTCATCATCACCATCGCTGTCATCGCCATCTGCCGCAGCATTTTCGCTGCGCGACAAATTGGCCATGCGTTCAAACAATGTACCGCCACCAGAGGCTATACGCGGTGCTCCGCCCTTGCCATCTGCTGCGTCATCAGTCGCATCGCCTTGCGCGATTGATGCGCTATCAGCATCGTCAACGTCTTCAACACCTGCATCCAATGTCAGTTCATCAGCATCATCAAGCGGTTCAGACAAATCCATAACATCAGCGTCATCTTCACCATTCGCTTGATCGCCCATCAAAGCATTGATTTCAGCGGGGATGTCATCCTGTACCGTCTCTTCTACAACAGCCTCTTCCACTGGTGACGCAGTGTCAACGACTGGCTCTGGCTCTGGCTCTTCGTGCTTTGCTGCGACCGGCGCAGCCGTTGTTTGAACAGCGGCCGGGTTTTGTCCGGCTTTGCCCTTGTTGGAGAATGAATAGAATGCGCGGCTATTATCGCTTTGCGCAGAACCATCCGCGTCAATACCGGTCGCCACTACGGAAACACGGATTTTGCCATCAAGGTCATTGTTAAAAGCTGAGCCCCAAATGATATTAGCATCAGGGTCAACCAGCTCACGAATGTGATTGGCTGCTTCATCCACTTCCATCAGGCGCATATCTTCGCCGCCAGTGATGGAAATAATCACGCCCTTCGCACCTTGCATGGAAACACCATCCAGCAGTGGATTGGCAATAGCTTTTTCCGCAGCCTCAAGCGCACGATTGTCACCGCCCGCTTCACCTGTGCCCATCATGGCTTTGCCCATTTCATGCATAACCGAACGAACATCGGCAAAATCCAGATTGATAAGACCTGGCATCACCATAAGATCGGTTATTGAACGCACACCTTGTTGCAACACTTCATCAGCAAGCGTGAATGCTTCTTTGAATGTGGTGTCGGCATTAGCGATCAGGAACAAATTCTGGTTCGGAATGACGATCAATGTATCGACATTATCCTGCAATTCATCAATGCCAGCCTCAGCCGCACGCATCCGGCGTGTGCCTTCAAAGGTGAATGGCTTGGTAACAACACCAACCGTCAATATGCCTTTGTCTCTGGCGATCTTGGCTATTACCGGGGCTGCACCAGTGCCTGTTCCGCCGCCCATGCCAGCTGCAATGAAACACATATGCGCGCCTTCAAGGACTTTCTCGACTTCGCTGATGGTTTCTTCAGCCGCTGCACGGCCAACTTCAGGACGTGAACCAGCACCAAGGCCCTGTGTAATTTCAGGGCCAAGCTGAATGCGCTGATCCGCCGCAGAACTGTTCAATGCCTGAGCATCGGTGTTCGCGATAATGAAATCTACACCTTCAACATTTGCATTAATCATGTTGGCAACGGCATTACCGCCAGCGCCACCTACACCGATAACGGCAATACGCGGCCGCAGTTCATCACTGGCCGGTGGTCCAATATCGATACTCATATCCTGTACTCCTCACTTGCCTTTTGCACAGTATTCAAAATTACTAATACACTGTGCGCAAAAATTTTCACCTTTTAGAGCGATTTTTTATGTTTTGCTGTTAGCAACATATTTACCATATTTATCGCCGCTTATGATGGTCATTGTTTAGTCTGGCCTTATCGTCAATAATTTTCCCGCATAGCACGCCATAACCGCTTAATTATTGCAGACCCTGAATAGCTATGAACAGTCTGCGTATTAAGCGCCAATTGGCGTATATCCTTCGGGTCGCTATCGGCATATCGTACCAGGCCCGCCAATGTTGCAAAGGCTGGTCCACTATGCGCTTCTGGCAACCCTTCCAAACGCTTAGGGCGGCCAATGCGCACTGACTGGCCAAACACGCTTTGCGCATAGTCTGCCACGCCTTTTAATTCAGCGCCGCCACCTGCAAGCACAACCATCTTGCCGCGCGGCCCTGTAAAACCGAGTTGCTTGAGCGAGCGAGACACCTCTCCCAGCAGATAATCCATTTGCTGAACAATCACACTGACCAGATCAGCACGGGCTATACGCTCATCAGCTTCATTTTGTGTGATATTCGGGTCGCTATCTCCATTGCGGCGTACCGGTATCATCTCGCGATGATCGGCAGGGCTGGATATGGCCGAACCATAAAAGCATTTTAATCGCTCAGCTTCATGCCAGCGAATACCGAAAGACGATGCAATGGCATCGGTAATATCGGACGCGCCAAATTGGATGCTGTGGAGACCGACCAACATGCCGTGCATATAAAGCGAGATATTGGTGACCATCGCACCCATTTCGACCAATGCTACGCCCAGTTCGCGCTCTTCTTCATTCAAGCAAGCAAGGCCTGTCGCAATGGGTGCCGCGACTACGGAGCGCACATCAAGATGTGCCGCTCTTACGCATTGATCAATGTTGCGAACCGGCGCGCCATCAGCAAGCACGACATGAATATCAACCCCCAAACGGTCAGCATGAAGACCCAGCGGGTGCTTGACACCGGCCTGTCCATCAAGTGTGTAGAGCGCAGGCTCTGCGTGCAAAACCAAGCGGCCATCAGGGTCAATGGCATCGCGGCCATGGCTCAGCAGATAATCAACATCATCCTGCTCAATCCGTCCACCATTTAGCTCCGTCTCGACCGAGGTAATATGGCTCGACAGCCCGCCAGCGGTGCAGCCGACCCAGACTTGGTCGATACTTACACCGGCCATTCTCTCCGCTTGCTCAATAGCGCTGCGCACAGCATGTTCTGTGCGGTTCTTATCAATAACATGGCCCTGTTTAACGCCGGCGCTGACATGCTGGCCCGTACCGAGCGCCAGCAAATTGCCTTCTTCGGTCCGCCCAGCAATAAGCGCACTTACTTTTGAAGAACCAATATCAAGCGCTGTATAAACTTTGCTGATGGTTGATGCAGTCATTGTGCCCCCTCTTTCCCGGACTGTGCAGTATCACCCGCACCACCTTTATCATTGTCTTGTTGAGCGCGTGGCAGACGAAAATACCCCTTTTCAGGGTCGCGAAGATCAAAGAAAGTGACCCCTTTGCCCAGCAAGCGGTTAACGCCTTCCATCCGCGCAAAATTCACATAGGCTGCTTTTGCAGCATCCGCACCTTCCGGCAAGGCAAGTTTCTCACCGCTATCAAATGTTACATCCCAGCGGCGGCGACCAACCCATTCCGCCTCTTCAACCAAGGCAGTGAGTGCAGGTGCCTCCCCCATTATCGCGTCCAGCGCGGCAATATTTTCATTGGCATATTCCCCGCGAATTAGGGGAAGATCGAAACCGTGCCCCTTGGACAGTTTTTCGAGCACCCTGCCCTCTTTGTCGATCAACGCCAGTGTATCGCCATTTTGCCACAAAGCATGAGGGTTATGTTCAACAATATCGACGATCAAACGGTCGGGCAGTTGCCGCGAAATTCTGGCGTCGGCAATCCAGCCAAACTGCACCAATTCATTGCGTAAAGCTTTAAGATCAACCAATGGCATAGAGCGGTCTTTCTCCGCCAGCACGATTTCATATACTTTCAGCTCATTGACATTCTCAAGGCCGCGCACCTCTATCTGACGCACTTCAAACCCCGCATTAGCAGCGGTTTCGGCATATTTCGCATAGGCTTTGTCGGTCATACCAGTGATTGAGGCAACGCTATAGACACCCAGCCCGACCACACCCAGAATGGCGATTGTCATGGCCCGTCTTATCTGCTCCTGCGTGAAAGGCAGAACCGCCAGCATACGATCAAAAATACTCGTCTTCTTGATCGTCCGTCGCTTGGTAGGCTTACGGCGCGGAGATGCTTGCTTGCCGCGTTTTATCTTGGTGCTACTCATAATGCCGCCTCCACTATTTTCTCGACCAATGTCGCATAATCCATACCGGTTGCCGCCGCCTGTTCAGGAACAAGGCTGAGCGGTGTCATGCCCGGCTGCGTGTTGGTTTCCAGCGCAAACAGCCCGGCTGTTCCCATGCTGTCATCCCATCGGAAATCCGTACGAGACACGCCCTTACAACCAAGCAGTTTGTGCGCCTCAAGCGCATATTTCATGCACAGATCATGCACATCCTGCGGAATATCGGCCGGGCAGATATGCTCTGTAAGGCCATCCGTATATTTGGCTTCATAATCATAAAAGCCTGACTTTGCGCGCAATTCGGTAACGGTCAGTGCCTGATCGCCGATAACCGCTGTGGTCAGCTCGCGGCCTTTGATAAAGGGTTCGGCCAGCAATTCATCAAATTCCTGCCAAGGCCCCACGGCGTCACGCGCAATCGGGTTGCCATAATTGCTGTCATCATGGACGATGGCCACACCAACGGAAGACCCTTCATTGACGGGTTTCAGCACATAAGGGCGCGGCATCGGGTCAGATGCGTAAAGGGTTTCACTGCGGACAATCTGGCCCTTTGGCATTGGGATGCCGTGCGGAACCAGCGCGTTTTTGGTAAGCTCTTTGTCAATCGCAATGACCGATGTCGCCATGCCGCTATGCGTGTAAGGGATTTGCATCAGATCAAGCATGCCCTGAACGCGGCCATCTTCACCCGGTGTGCCGTGCAGTGCGTTAAATACAATATCAGGGCGTAATTCGGTCAGAACAGCCGCCACATTGCGATCCATATCAATCCGGCTGACCTTATGCCCGCGGCTTTCAAGCGCTTTGGCAATGCCCTCGCCGCTCATCAAAGACACGTCGCGTTCCGCCGACCAGCCGCCCATCAACACCGCAATATGAAGTTTGGCAAGGGTCATGCTGCTTCTCCCACGCGTTGAATTTCCCATTGCAGTTCAACGCCCGATTGCGCCTTTACCCGCTTGCGCACTTCTTCGCCCAGTGCCTCAATATCGGCGCTGCTGGCATCGCCAGTATTGATCATGAAATTTGTATGTTTCTCACTCACTTGCGCGCCACCTATCTGGAAACCGCGACAACCAGCCGCGTCGACCAGCGCCCATGCCTTATGCCCATAAGGGTTTTTGAAAGTCGATCCACCGGTTTTGCTGCGCAAAGGTTGTGAGGATTCACGCGCGTCGGCAATACGGTCCATCTCTGCCTGTATCGCCTCTTTGTCGCCTAGCGTACCGTGAAAGCGCGCACTGACCACAATCGCCCCGTCTGGCAAAGCGCTGTGGCGATAGCTATAGTTGAGTGCATCAACCGGCAATGTCACCAGCGAACCATCGCGCAGCACGACATCGCAAGAGACCAGTATGTCAGCCACTTCACGGCCATAGGCGCCGCCATTCATGCGCACAAAACCGCCAACAGTGCCGGGAATACCACGCAAAAATTCTAAACCGGCCTGATAAGCATCACGCGCTTTTGAGGACACCAATATGCCCGAAGCGCCGCCGCCACACACCATATGGCCGTCATCATCCTGCGTTACAGTGGCAAAGGCCTTGCCCAGCCGCACAGTCACACCGCGCACACCGCCATCACGCACGATAAGGTTAGAGCCAAGCCCCAAAGGCCAAACCGGCATATCGGTATCTATCTGCCGCAAAAAATCCTGCAAATCGGCGATATCTGCTGGTTCAAACAACAGGTCAGCCGGTCCGCCAGACTTGAACCAGACGAGCGGGGCCAAAGGCGCATTTTGCTTTAGCTTGCCTCTTACAACAGGAAGGGTAAGCGCGGCCATTATTTCATCACTTCCTGAACAGCTTCGGCCAAGCCTGCTGCCCATTTGGTGATGTCACCCGCGCCCAAGCAGACAATCATATCGCCTGCTTGAATTTGCTCAGCCAGCGCCGTTGCCAAATCATCGGCATTGGCGACTATATTGGCTTCGCGGTGACCGCGCTGACGCAGACCATTGACCAAGGCCAAACTATCTACGCCATCTATCGGGTCTTCTCCGGCAGCAAAAACCGGGGTGATATAGACGCTATCAGCATCGTTAAATGCCTGTTGGAACTCGTCCATAAGCTCATTGAGGCGCGTATAGCGGTGTGGCTGCATGACGGCGAAAATCCGGCCTTCCACACCCTCGCGTGCAGCGGCCAATACTGCGCGGATTTCTACGGGATGATGGCCATAATCATCAATCACCGGCACTTCGCGATCAGATATATTTACCGCGCCAACTTTGGTGAAGCGCCTTTTCACGCCGCCAAATTTGGCAAAACCGGATTGCACCTGCGTATCGCTAAGGCCCATTTGCAGACCAACAGCCACGGCAGCCAGAGCATTTTGGACATTATGCTTGCCCGGCATCGGCAATTCTATGCCCTCTATCTGGCGGACATCGCCATCACGGTCACGCACAGCAACATCGAAAACATTCCCGCCCGGCACTGGCGTAACGTTATGGCCGCGCACATCCGCCTGCGCGCTAAATCCATAGGTAACGATCCTGCGGTCCTTGATGCGCGGCAACAATGCCTGCACTTCAGGATGATCGAGGCACATCATGGCTGCCCCATAAAAAGGCACATTCTCAATAAATTCGACAAAGGCATTTTTGACTTTTTCAAAACTGCCATAATGATCCAAATGCTCAGGGTCGATATTGGTAACGACCGCCAAAGTGCCATCCAGCCGCAAGAAACTGCCATCGCTCTCATCAGCTTCAACAACCATCCATTCACTGGTGCCCAGCCGCGCATTGGAGCCATAATTATTGATAATGCCGCCATTGATAACCGTGGGGTCAATACCACCCGCATCCAGCATCGCCGCAACCATTGATGTGGTGGTGGTCTTGCCATGCGTGCCAGCAATAGCCACTGTCGATTTCAGGCGCATCAGCTCGGCCAGCATTTCTGCCCGGCGCACAACCGGAATGCGGTTCTGCAGGGCATAAGCCACTTCAGGGTTTGTCCGCCTGATCGCCGTGGAGGTCACCAGCACCGCAACTTCAGCGACATTTTCCGGGCTATGGTCTTGGAAGATCGCAATGCCTTTGGACTTAAGCCTTTGAACCACTGGCCCATCAGACAGATCGCTACCCTGCACCTGATAACCCAGATTGTGCATTACCTCGGCAATGCCGGACATACCGATACCGCCAATGCCGACAAAGTGGATAATTCCAATATCTGTTCCAACACCGCGCATTAGTGATTGCGCTCCTTTTCCTGCGTGTTGGCCAATGCAGGTTTCACACTTGCTCCTTGCTGCTTCGCTGGCGCCATACGGATAGCATCAGAGATTCCCCCAGGGCCGATATTCTCTACCAAGTCTGCCAAATCACTCGTCGCATTAGGGTAGCCGCATTTGTGCGCAGCCAAAGCCGCATTGTTGAGTGCTGCAGGGTCTTTGGCAATCTGCCTGACCTGTTTTGCCAATTGCTTGGCCATTTCGCTCAAGGCTTTGGCATGATCTCTTGATGCTTTGCCCTCCAGATCAGTTTGCTGTGTCACCGTGATTTTTGGCTGCTTTATGGTGCGCGCACCCCCTGCTTTTACCATCTCGCGTGCATTGATGGTCTGATGATCATCAGTGGCGAAGGGCAGCGGGATCAAAATCGCGGGTCGGCCCACAACTGTCAGCTCTGCAATTGTTGATGCGCCTGATCGGCCGATAAACAGATGCGACCAACCAAGACGATCGGGCAAATCATCAATATAGGTTGCCAGTTCGGCAGGGATATTATGCTCGGCATAGCGTGCACGGACATAATCAATATCTTCTTCGCGGCATTGCTGTGTCACTTGCAGCCGGTGGCGCAAATAGGCAGGCAACATGGCCAGACCGTCAGGCACCACCTCAGACAATATACGGGCACCTTGACTGCCGCCTGTCACCAGAACACGGAACAACCCATCGGTTAGAAAAGGCGGATAATCTTTGGTCCTCAGCTCCAATATCTCATCGCGCACAGGGTTGCCGACCAGATGGGTCTTATCTTTATATTTCGGGTCCAGCCCTTCGATTTTTTTATAAGCTGTCGCAATCGCACTGACACGCCGTGCCATCAGACGGTTCACTCTACCAAAAACCGAATTTTGCTCATGCACCAGCGTCGGCACTTTCATGGAATGTGCGGCCAGCAAGGTCGGCAAAGCCGGATATCCACCAAATCCAATCACCGCTGTTGGTTCAAAAGTCGTGAACAACTGCTTTGCCATTTTGCGCGCGGTCCAGATGCTTTTCAGGCCTTTTAGCCGCGCAATCGGGTTGCCGCTCAATCGACCTGTTGGCAGAATATGGATCTGTGCTTCATCAAAAGCACCAGGTATTTTTGCGCCGCGCTCATCGGTTAGCAGTGCAACGCGGTGACCGCGGCGCATAAGCTCCTTGCCCAGCGAATAGGCCGGTATCATATGGCCGCCAGTTCCTCCGGCAGCGAGCACATAATGGCGTGTGATATTGGTCATCCTGTGTGCCACTCCAAACCTTGGCTATCCCTATTGGTCAGCGAGCGGTCAAGATATGGGTTGCGGCGACTAAAGGCCAGCAGCAAACCAGCGGCAAAACACAGTGCAATCATCGACGAGCCACCATAGCTGACAAATGGCAAAGTCATGCCCTTAGATGGAAACAGCTGGAGGTTCACCGCCATATTGATCATCGCCTGTCCACCAATTTGCGCAACCAGTCCAGTTACTGCAAGTGAGGTGAAAAGGTCATTTTCTTCCTGTAGGCGCATCAGCACACGGCCTATCAAAATCAAATAGATTATCGCGATTGCAGCACAGGCAAACAGGCCAAATTCTTCCCCAACCACCGAAAAGATATAATCAGTATGCGCCTCAGGCAGCCGAAACTTCGCGGTGCCAAGACCTGGTCCTGCGCCTATGAAACCGCCATTGGTAAGCGTTTTGTGCGCCAAAGACACCTGATCAAAACTGTCGCCGCCAAATAGCCAGCTGTTAATCCGCGCAGTGGCAGTGGGGTAAAGGAAATAGGCGCCCAGCAATCCGCCAACACCGCCAGCCATGGTCAGAGCGATAATTTGTGCAGAAAGCCCAGCCAGCAGGACCAGCACAAACCAGATGCCGAAAAAGACGATAGTCGCGCCCAGATTAGGCTGCATCATCAGCAGGCAAGCCACCGATGCGAACAAAAAACCGCTGAACAATGTGACAGGCAATGACGGATCACGCACCTTTAATGACAATATCCAAGCAATTGTGACTGCAAAAGCGGGCTTTAAAAACTCTGACGGCTGAATGGTCAGACCATAGCCAATCCAACGCTGCGCACCATTTTTGGACTCACCCAATATTGGCACCAGCATCAGCAATATGCCAAAACCTATCATCGCCAAGATCGCCAGCCTGCGCGCTTCTTTTTTGGGCAACATAGACACCACGATCATGACAGGTATACCCACCGCCAGCCAACGCAATTGGCGGTAGAAGAAATATAGCGGATCTAACGTCACGCGATCAGTTGAAAGACGCTCAGCAGTGGCAGGAGATGCAGCGGCAATTGCAATCAAACCAATCGCCATCAAGATCAGCATTATCGATAAGGCAATACGGTCAATTTCCCAAAACCATATGGACAATTGCGAACGGTCAGACCGGCCCAATCTGTTGGAAAAGCGGCGTGAAATGCCCTCACTAAAAACAACCGATGGGCGCTTTACGGCGTTATCGCTCATAGCTGAACCTCCCGAACATCCTGCTCGCACACAATTTTGTTGACCACGGCCTTGAACGCATCACCCCGCGCTTCGAAGTCACGGAATTGATCGAAGGACGCGCATGCTGGGGACAGCAAGATAACATCTCCTGACACAGCATTTTCAAAAGCTGTCATTATCGCGCCGCAAAGCATCTCACTATGCTCCACCGGCAAATGCGGTCCAATCAGCTTATCAAAAGCGGGCGCCGCCTCACCAATAAGATATGCCTTTTTAACATTACCATAATGGGGCGTGCATTCGTCCAAATTGTCAGTCTTTGGCAATCCACCAACAATCCAGTGGATATTTTTATAAGCCGCCAACGCCGGTGCCGTGGAGGCAGGATTGGTTGCCTTACTATCGTTCACAAATGTGACGCCATTATGCTGCGTCACCACTTCCATACGGTGTGATAGACCGGAGAAAGAACGCAATCCGGAAGCAATCTGTGTGCGTGAAAGACCAAGTTTATAACATATGGTCGCAGCAACTTCGGCATTTTCCAAATTATGCGGGCCTTGCAAATTAGGCCATTCATCCTGCTTTAGCCAAGTTGCCGCACCGCATTGCACATTGCCTGAACCATGGCCTTCATTATAGCTAATCGCGCGCAACTTGCTGGCAATTCTGCCCGCTTCATAATCACTACCACCAAACACAGAGACGCCAGCGCTCTGCATATCGAAAATCCGCTCTTTCGACGCGACATATTGCGCAAAGTCATCATTATAACGTTCAAGATGGTCTGGCGTGATATTGAGTAAGGCCGCAATGTCACAATCAAGATTGTGGGTCAGGTCTATCTGATAGCTAGAGAGTTCCAGCACATAAACCGCAGGGCCTTTATCATTAGGCTCCAAAGGTGTTTGCCCCATGATAGGCAGGCCAATATTCCCGCCCATCAGGCTGTTAACACCAACGCCTTGCAAAATGTGATGCACCAGAGCCGTGGTTGTCGATTTACCATTAGTGCCAGTGATGCCGACAACCTTATGATCTGGCAGGCTTGGCCGTGCCATAGCAAAAAGTTCGATATCACCGATAAGCGGCACATCATATTTGGCTGCCACATCGCGCACTGGATGGCGGTTAATAGGCACACCTGGCGATACAATGATGGCCGCATAGCCCGTCAGATCCGCCTGTAATATATCGCCAATGACAGTTCCTGCCGGCACTGCTTCACGCGCATCCTGACGTGTATCCCATGCCAGAACATGCGCCCCGGATGCTAGCAAAGCCTCAACCACAGCCATGCCTGAGCGCGCCAGCCCCAATACGGCAAATTTCTTATCGGCAAAGGCGGTGCTGGTAATCATCTGAGTTTGAGCGTTGCCAATCCAGCCAAGGCCAATATCAGCGAGATAATCCAGAAACGGATAACTACGGTAGATTCAGCCCAGCCTTTTTGTTCAAAATGGTGGTGAATAGGTGCCATCAGGAAAACGCGGCGGCCGGTGCGTTTATAAACGGCAACCTGTATGATGACCGACAATGCTTCCAGAACAAACAATCCGCCGACGATGGCGAGAACAATCTCATGGTGAGCAGATACCGCAATGGCGCCCAATGCCCCGCCAAGAGCCAGCGAGCCTGTATCGCCCATGAAAACAGCGGCAGGCGGCGCATTGAACCATAAAAAGGCAAGGCAGCCGCCAATAATCGCTCCACAAAATATGGCCAGTTCACCAACGCCTTCCACATAAGGGATGCCCAGATAGCCCGAAAATACCGTATTGCCGACCAGATAGACAATAATCAAAAATGTCACGCTGGCGATCACCACCGGCATGGTTGCCAGACCATCCAGGCCATCAGTCAGGTTCACGGCATTGCCTGCGCCCACCATAACAAAGGCTGCAAAAGCAAAATATAACAGACCAAGATCAAAGGCCAGATTGTTGAAGAACGGCACATAAAGCAACGTGCCCGTTTTGCTGAGGATCAACCACGCAGCGAAGCCTGCAATAATGAATTCAAGCAACAGGCGAATGCGGCCAGACACACCTTTATGACTGCCCGAACGCACCTTGTCATAATCATCCAGAAAACCAATAGCGCCAAAGCCCAATGTCACGAACAGGCAAGCCCAGACAAACAGGTTGCGAAAATCCATCCAAATCAACAATGACGACGTCAATGAGATCAGGATCATCAATCCGCCCATTGTGGGCGTGCCGCGCTTGGCCAAATGGGTTTGCGGACCATCTTCACGAATGGGCTGCCCCTTACCCTGGCGAACACGCAACATATCAATAAAGCGCGGACCGATCAGCATGCCAATGAACAAGGCGGTGATGACCGCCGCCCCTGAACGGAAACTCAAATAGCGGATGATATTGAAGATGCCTTCAAATTCCATCCATTCTGCCAAAAGATACAACATTATGCGTCCCCATCGGCAGGCAGCTCATCAGTCAGAGCCTTAACCACCGATCCCAAACCCAGAGAATTAGACCCTTTGACCAAAATGGCATCGCCTGCGTTGAGCGTTGTGCGCAGCTGATCAAGAGCCTGTGATGAATCCGCCACATGCGCGACTTGCCCCTTATACTCAAGCATATTGGCAAGCTTTTCCGAAAGAATTTGCATCTCTTCACCAACCAATATGCATTGATCGATATGCGCTGCGATAATTGGTGCAGATAGACCGGCGTGCAAATCGTCTGATTGTGCGCCCAATTCCTTCATCGCGCCCAATATGGCGACCCGCCGCTGCGCCGATGTTTGCCCCAAATCCCCCAGAGTAACAGCCATAGAGGCAGGATTGGCATTATAGCTTTCATCGATGACCAATATACTGCCGTCAGCGACGGTCAGACTGTGCCTTGCTCCGCGGCCTGCCAGACCTTCCATCTCTGCCAACGCCAATCCAGCAACCCCCAGATCACCGCCCGCAGCTTGAACACCCGCCAATATCGCCAGAGAGTTCATCACCCAATGCGGGCCGGGCTGTGCAATGCGATACACCAGCAATTGACCATTGAGCATAGCAGTCACCAAAGTGCCGCCTTCCATAGCCGGAAGCTGATCGACCACGTGGCAATCCGCCTCTGGCGACGTGCCAAAAGTAATGATGTTGCTGGCGCAATCTTCCGCCTTTTTGTACAAAATGCCGTAATGCGGGTTATCATAAGGGATGATCGCAGTACCGTCAGGTTCCAAGCCTTCAAATATCTCTGCCTTGGCCTCTGCAATGGCGGCCTCATTTTTGAAAAACTCGATATGCGCCGATGCAACCGTTGTCACGATTGCGACATGCGGCCTTACCATCTGCGTCAGTGCGGACAGTTCACCCTTATGATTCATGCCCATTTCCAAAACCGCAAAATCGCTCTCTTGCGGCATGCGCGAAAGGCTTAATGGCACGCCGACATGGTTGTTATAGCTCTTGACCGAGCGGTGGGCGCTGCGCGATGGCAGTCTTTCTAGTGCTTGATGCAAGGCTTCTTTTGTACCGGTTTTTCCAGCCGAGCCAGTGACACCGATGATGACGGCATCCGTGCGTGCACGTGCGGCGACACCCAAAGCTTCAAGCGCTGCCGCACTGTCAGGCACGACTATTGCCGGCCCTTCTTCGCAAGCACGTTCACAAATAACCCCTGCCGCACCATTAGCGAATGCTTTGGTGATATAATCATGCCCATCAGCCTGCTCACCGCG
This sequence comes from uncultured Sphingomonadaceae bacterium, assembly GCA_947503245.1. Taxonomy (GTDB): domain Bacteria; phylum Pseudomonadota; class Alphaproteobacteria; order Sphingomonadales; family Sphingomonadaceae; genus Alterisphingorhabdus. Next base: position 1,261,593 of record CANNCV010000001.1, on the reverse strand, counting down.
CATCGCGACGAACAGATCGCCCGGCCCAACTTCGCGAGAGTCAAAGGCCACGCCATTGGCTGTAAAATCGCCATAAAGTTGGCCATTAACGGCATTCGCAATGGCCTGTGCTGTCCATAATGGCTGTTGTGCCTGATCCGTCATGCCGCACACTCCCGGGCAACCTGCACGTCATCAAACGGAATAACGCGCTCATCAGCACCAGCACCGATAATCTGTCCCGTCTCATGGCCTTTGCCAGCCAACAAGATAATATCGCCCTTTTGTGCAATAGAAACGGCGTGTGCAATTGCTGCACGGCGATCGCCAATTTCTTCGGCACCTGGTACAGACTGCATGATATCATGACGGATAGCCGCAGGGTCTTCACCGCGTGGATTGTCATCAGTCACGATCACAATGTCGGAACTCTCGCTCGCCACACGGCCCATTTCAGGCCGTTTGCCTTTATCTCTGTCCCCACCTGCACCAAATATTGTTATCAGCTTGCCAGATATATGGGGACGCAGCGCAATGATTGCGCTGTCCAATGCATCCGGCGTATGAGCATAATCGACATATATTGGCGCTCCAGAAGCGCAGATAACCGCACGTTCCAAACGGCCGCGAACGGGTTGCAGGCGCTTGACCAGATCAAAAACACTATCCGCTGCGACACCGCTGGCAATCGCGACAGCTGCTGAAACCAAGGCATTGGCGACCTGATACGCACCGATAAGCGGTAGGTTGATTGCATAATCCTTGCCAGCATGTTGCACTGATAATTGCTGCCCTAATGCTGTGGGTGTGCGTGATAGCAATTTCACATGCTCGCCTTGCTGGCCAACAGTCATTATCTGCGTTCCGCGCGCTTTCGCCTTTTCTATCACGTCATTTGAATACGCATCATCAGCCCATATGACCGCGTGACCATTGCTGGACAGCACCTCATCAAACAGGCGCATTTTCGCGGCAAAATAGTCTTCCATAGTGCCGTGATAATCCAGATGGTCGCGGCTAAAATTGGTGAAGGCCGCAATATTCACTGGCAGGCCCTCAGTGCGATATTGCGCAAGTCCGTGGCTGGATGCCTCAAAAATTGCATGGCTGATGCCCTGCTTCGCCATACCCGCCATATTGGACAAAAAGGTGACAATATCGGGTGTAGTCAAGCCTGTATAAACATGGTCGAACGAGGTCGTGATACCTAATGTGCCGATGGAAGCGGATTGCAAACCTGCCATATGCCAAAGCTGGCGGGTCATTTCTGCTGTCGATGTTTTGCCATTGGTGCCAGTTACGGCGGCCGTCATTTGCGGCATAGGTTGATAGAAACGCGCCGCTGCCTGCGCAAAGATGCGGCGTGGCTGCGCATCAGCAATATGCGTTCCGCCGGAAACATTAGCTTCTGGCCGTGCAACAATAGCCGCAGCACCCGCTGCCAGCGCATCCTGAATAAAGTCCTCGCCATTGAAGCGGGCACCAGCAAATGCACCGAACACATTGCCGCGTGCGACTTTGCGGTGATCAATGGCAAAACCGGTCACCTTTTGGCCACCGGTTGAAAGTCCGTGATCGGGAAAGAGAGAAGCCAGATCCGCTATGATCAGCCTCCTGCTTTCCACAGCAAAGGCGTAAGCTCGCTGATATTAACATCGCGCCGTTTATCCGGCATCACACCCAGCATCGGGCCGATGCGCGGTACCAGATTTCTAATCACAGGTGCGGCGGTATAGGCCGCTGTTCTCTGAAAGGATGAGGCAGCATTGCCCGACGGTTCGTCAATCATACTGATGACAACATAACGCGGATTATCCATCGGGAAGGCCGCAGCAAAAGTAGAAACGAGTGACTTTTTATTATATCCGCCATCTTCTGGTTTTTCTGCCGAACCGGTTTTGCCGCCGATACGAAAACCCTCTGCATCCGCACTGCGCCCAGTGCCATGCACCACAATCATACGCAGCAATTGGCGCATTCTTGCACTGGTTGAGGCTTTGAAAACGCGGCGGCCAGCGGGGATTTCACTTTCACGCAGTTTTTTGATGCTTGCGGGGCGCCAGATACCGCCATTGACCATAGCTGCATAAGCAGATGCCAAGTGCATGGGCGTCACCGATATACCATGGCCATAGGCAATGGTCATATTGTTGGTCCGGCCCCATTTAGAAGGCCATAAAGGTTGCGCCTTTTGGTTCAAATCGATCTCGGGCGGTACATCAAAGCCAAGTGAGCGCACCAGTTTTTGCATGCGTTCCGCACCCAGATTGTCCGCCAATCTGGCAGTCACGATATTGGAGCTGTGCACCAGTGTTTCAGGAACATTCAAATAGCGATTTTGCGGGTGATCATCCTTGATAACAAAACCGGCGATGCGAATGGGTTCGGTCGCATCATAACGGGTTGCCAAATTGGTGACGGTCCCTGCATCAAGCGCCGCAGCCACAGTCAAAGGTTTGAAAGTCGAGCCCAACTCATAAACATTGTTGGTCACAGCATTAAGCTGGCGCGGAATATCACCCTTCTGAATTTTATTAGGGTTAAATTCAGGCATAGACGCGAGCGCGATAACTTCGCCGCTATCGACATCAAGAATGATCCCAGCTGCGCCCTTTGCCTCCAGCCGCAACATTTGCGACCCCAATTCCTGCTCCAGAGCAGCCTGAACACGCGCATCCATCGCAAGTTCCAGCGGCTGACTGCGCATATCTTCCTGCTTCAAAAGCGAGTTCATCGCGCCTTCGACACCCATTGCGCCTTCTTCATCGGCATTCACATAGCCCAGCAAATGTGCGCCCAGGCTATGCTGCGGATAAAAGCGTTCATTCTCTGATGGGAAGTCGAAGCCGACCTCACCCAGTGCATGCACACGATTGGCAACTTCCGGAACGACACGGCGGCGCAAATAGGTTGGCTTATCGCGGTTGAGAATTTGCAAAAACTTTTGTGCGCTGGTGTCTGGAAATATTTCTGCCAACTGTTCGGACAATACGGCTTTATCGCCAATGATTTTTTCCGGAACAACGCGGATTGCAAAAGCCTGAATAGTTCTTGCGAGCGGCACCCCGTTACGGTCGACAATATCGCCGCGCGGCGGAATGTAGAGCGTGCCATTATTGCTAGCGACATTATGCTCTTCAAATGCGCCAATATAAAAAAGGCGCGAAATCATCGCCACGACCGCCAATAGGAATAGCAGCAGAACAACAATTGCGCGCACTTTGGCAACGACCAATGCTTGCGACTGGAAGGTTGCAAGGCGGACACGCTCTTGCCCTTTGGCGACGACCATCATTGTTGCACGCCTCCCGCTATATCCGTATCTGGCTCACTATCTTGCGTCTGCGGTGCTATATTCTCACTATCATCCGCCTGACGAGAGGCTGGCTCATCAGCAATTTGCCCCGATGCTTCCGGCAATGATTGATCCAGCGATGGAGCTGCTGCGATGGCGACATCTTCAGCGGCATCCTCACCTTGTTCAGCATTGTCTTTGGCAGTGTCGTCTTCTGTGGTTTTGGGAATAGGAATGCCATCACCAAAAGGTGACCCAATCGTGCCGGCAGCATTGCCAACATCAACCATGGCCACCTGCACAATATCGTTCAGCCTGTCGCGTCCCTTGCCCAAATTGGCCAAAGCACGTTCACTGCCGAGATATTGGTCGGCAGTTGGCGCGCTATAGCCATAGTCCAGCTCGTTCCACAGATCGAGTTGCTTCAGGCTGGCCCGGGTTGCAAATTCCGTCTCCAAATAGCGGATGCGACGTTTGCTTTTGACAATCTTGCTCTCAGTACGCGCCAAATCACTGCGCAATGTCGCAACGCTGAGCGACAGCGGATAGAGAGAAATAGCGACGATCAAAACCAGCGCTATCCAGCCCAGATTTTTCAACTTACCAAATGCCAATTTCATGCCGCTTCCTTCCATGCAGGAGCGTCAGTGCGGATTGCGCTGCGCAATATGGCCGAGCGTGCACGCGGGTTGCGAAGACACTCATCTTCACTCGCCCGCACAGCCTTGGCCGGTTTCAAAAAGCTGGGCGCGTTACTTGCCACAGGAGCAATAGGCATATGCCGCGTTGCGCCAGCAACTTTGCCAGAGCGCTTGCGCAAAAACTGTTTGACCACGCGATCTTCAAGGCTGTGAAAGCTGACAACAACAAGTCGCCCGCCAGGGGCAAGCATGTCTTCGGCGGCCAGCAGGCCCTTGCGTAGCTCTTCCAACTCTTGATTCACATGGATGCGAATGGCTTGAAAGCTGCGGGTTGCAGGGTCTTTCTTCATGCCGGAATGATAGCCCAGCACCTTATGAATAACCTGGACCAGCTCACGCGTGCGGGTAAGCGGCCTTGCGGCAACTATAGCGCGGGCAATACGCCGCGATTGGCGTTCTTCGCCATAGGTGAACAAGATATCGGCAATAACATTTTCATCAGCATTGTTCAGAAAATCAGCGGCACTTTCGCCATCTTGCGCCATCCGCATGTCGAGCGGGCCATCTTCGCGGAAAGAAAAGCCTCGCTCTGGTTGATCCAGCTGCATGGATGACACACCAATATCAAAAACTATACCGTCAACAGTGGTAATGTTGGCAGCACGCAATTGTTCTGACAGATTTGAAAATGTCGCGGCGTGAAAGACCAGCTTTTCAGGGAATTGCGATTGCAAAGCTTCGGCATGTTCTTTTGCTTCCGGGTCACGATCAAAACCGTGAACAATTGCGCAAGCCTCCAGCATTGCGCGGCTGTATCCGCCAGCGCCAAAGGTCGCATCTACATGCCGCTCACCTTCTTTTATAGCCATTGCCGCAAGCACTTCAGACAACATGACGGGCACATGCTGCGCATATTGTGCGGACTTATCCAAAGGGGGGGTTACCATCAGGCCTTGCCCTCCGCTTCTTCACGAAGGACCGGCAAAATACGCTGAGCATCGCGCAATGCACGGACATTGGTATCGAGAGCGAGCAATTTATTTGGGTTCCAAATCTGAAATTGCGGACCTGCACCGATCAACATGGCTTCATCTTCAATTTCCGCCAGCAAGCGCGCAGCCCGCGGAAAAACAAAACGCCCACTGGCATCGAAGCTCATTTCCTCAACCGTGCCGGAACCGCCCAAATCTTCCAATTCTATGTCGAAATCAGGGTCCAAACCCTCAAGCTTTTCCTGCTTTCGCAATGGTTCACTATCGATTTGCAGCTGGCGGCTTTCACCATAGCCGACGAGACAATCAAATTGGGAAAAGCGCGATACGAGGAGTTTGCGAGCGCCGGAGCTTTCTTCAACCACCTTGCGGAACTTAGCCGGCAGCACAAAGCGGTCTTTCTCGCCGCGCTGTACATAGGCCATGCCCCGATATCTATAAGATGGCTGTTCCGCCAAAAACCTTACCCCGCGCTGTGACGGGCCCACCACGAAGCTTTCATGTTCTGCAAGGCGCGGTGCACAGCGCCTTGCGGTGTCGAATAGACAAACATGGATTAGCCTCTAACCCGATCGTCGATTTCTAACAGGGGTTTTTACGGGATTAAAGGGGTAATCACGGGTAATTGATAAGTAAATTGTCTAAATAACTAATAAACAACGATATTTTTAAAAGCGATTTTACAACAGTTTTATAAAGTTCACTTTTTGTTCTATTTTTGGAAAGTGTATATCATGTGGATAAGCTGTTGATAATGCAAAATCCATTCCCTTTTGAGGAAAGTGGGTATTTGATTATGGGCAGAGTCGCGCAAGCTGTGAATGGGTATGACAACCCTATATTGAACCTGAGTCTAGCCGTTTATTCTGCCGCCAATTGCAACAATGATGCGACACTGTTCCAATTACCGCTGCCCAATATGGGCGCATGAGCCTCAGTCCCATCCACAGGGTAAAACTCTGCTTGCAGCATATCTGCATCGCTGACCAAAACAGCGCGGCCCTTACCGACATTGCACGCTGCAACGGCATCACCATAATGCAGGGTACATTGCGCATCGCCATCTCCACTTTTTATAAAATGGCCAGATTGCACAACAATCATCGCATTTGATCGGCCGGCTAATGACCATGCGCCTTCTGGTTGATCGTCATCAATCTGCTGTTCCAGCCCCCAATATGCAAATAAGGGCGACAATAATGTAGCGCCCTCGGGACGGCGAGCATCTCCAACGGAGAAGATACTGGGCCAGAATAATGTAGGGTCCGCGAAAACCAAAGCTTTGCCGCCCCCTCTGACCCATGCGTCAAATTGCGCCAATTGTTCAGGAGAAAATGGCCTTGATTGCGCCAATATGAGCAAATCCGGCTGAGAGGAAAGCGCTGCGGTAAGATCGTCATAAATCTCTGGTGAAAGTGTGTTTGACCAGAAAACACCAAGAGGATGAGCCTCAGCATCAGGCTTGTCAGCCGCGCCTAGCGCATCGGCAATATTTGCTGCTTCGGGTGAAAATAACGGCAAGCTCGTCATTATCGCAACATTAGCTGTATCCCCGCTAATTAAGGGTTTTTGAGCAGCTTCAATTGCTGGTGATTTGGCGGTGTAGATATAGTATGAAACCCCCGCCCCTCCCATTATCATGACAGAATAGAGAAGAAACATGAAAAGGGACGGTTTACTTTTCGTCATAAATGCCGTGCCTAAGGCAGATTGCTTTGTTCGCCAGCTGCGGCTTCGCTATCGCCATCTTCATCTGTTGGAGCGGGAAGATCGGGAATATTATCGGATGCAGCTTCTTCGGGATCGCCCAATGTCTGGTCGGGCTTGATGTCCGGTACAACCCCAATATCAACCAGAGGCTCACTGGGTGCTTCTGCCGTAGCTGAAGGTTCTTGTTCAGTGCCTTGTTGTTCGGCAAACAATGGATCTACTGGAGCTTCCTCACTGGCATTACCCAACACCAATGTCGTAATACCCGCAATGACCAATATGCCGCACAACCCTGCGCCGCCAATTTGAAGCCGCTGCCAATAATCATTTCGCTCAGCAGAGCTTGTGGCAGGCAGAACTTTTTCAGAAAGCTTGACCATGAGCAACTCTATTGACGCTCAAGCCATGGAAAGACTGGTAGGTTCTTTTGGCGCAACCAGTCAGCATTGTATAAAGTAGAGAGGTACCGAAAACCGGTATCGCACAAGATGGTGACAATGCGCGCATCAGGGCCTAGCTTTTTGCCCAAAGCCACAGCTCCAGCGATGTTAATCCCTGAAGACAGGCCAAGACATAGACCTTCTTCCTGCAACATATGCTCGACCCAGTGCAATCCATCATGGTCAGAAATGCGAAACGCTTCATCTATCGGGGCATCTTCCAGATTGGCCGTAATGCGCCCTTGCCCAATACCTTCGGCTACGGAATTGCCTTCTGACTGCAGTTCGCCATGCTTGTAAAAATGATACAAGGCCGCGCCATGAGGATCGGCAAGCCCGATGGTCACATTAGCATCGCGCTCCTTTAAAGCCATGCCAACGCCAGCTATGGTGCCGCCCGTCCCTGCCGCACAAATAAAACCGTCAAGTTTTCCGTCCATCTGCTCCCAAATTTCTGGTGCGGTTGATTCAATATGCGCCCGCCTATTAGCGACATTATCAAACTGGTTCGCCCACATGGCACCTTCAGTTTCTTCAGCGATACGCCGAGAAGTATGAACGAAATGGCCGGGGTTTTTATAAGGCGCAGCAGGCACCGTTACCAATTCAGCGCCTAAAGCCCGAAGTGTCGCCATCTTCTCTGGTGACTGGGTTTCGGGCATGACAATGATTGATTTATAGCCGCAAGCATTGGCCACCAAAGCCAGCCCAATTCCGGTATTACCCGCAGTGCCCTCAACAATGGTTCCTCCATCCGTGAGCAGGCCTTTGGCTTCTGCATCGCGCACGATCCATAATGCCGCGCGGTCTTTGACCGAAGCACCAGGATTAACATATTCACATTTGGCAAATATGTCGCAACCAGCAGCCTCACTCGGCCCTTCAAGCCGGACAAGAGGCGTATTACCAATCAAATCAAGTGTAGATGTCTGAATTTTATCTGTCATCTGACCGATATAAAGCGCTGATTAGCCAGCGGCAACACCTGACTGAATTATGCTGCCGAGCTCATGCGGTCGTCACGCGCACGGGTGTCTAGCATATGGCCTGCAAATGTGCGGCGTTTAAGGTCGTTATGGTCAACCTTACCTGTGAATTCGACGCCAAGTTTATCGCCTTCATTCCATCGCACGACAGCTTTAATGTGAATATTGTCAGAGAAAGCCAATATGATAGGTGTCTTTGGTGGCAGGTCCAATGGGGCCTCAATCATAGCTCCAGTGCTGGAAATATTGCGCACAGTTGCCGGTTCGACCACATCATTATGATGGAGAGAAATGCGATGTAGCACTTTGCGGCGCGTGTTACGGCTCGGCTCTTTCGAAGTCGCCTTAATTTCCATACTAGGCCTTGCGACCAGTTTTGTCGCTTCTTCAGCCGTAACGGGTTCTGAATAAATATAGCCTTGTACGTGAGAACAGCCCAATTTGCGGACAAGATTCAACTCATCATGACTTTCAGCGCCTTCGGCCGTAGTGTCCATACCCAGAGCCTGAGCCAATGTAACAATTGACGAAATAATCGCATTATTAATGCTGTTTTCCAAAGTGGCGCCGCGCACAAAACTCTGGTCGATCTTGATTTTGTCAAAAGGTGCTTTTTGCAGATAACCTAAAGCTGAATAGCCGGTGCCAAAATCGTCAAGCGCAAGCCGGACACCAATGCGCTTTAGCTGTTCGAACATCGCTACATCGGTTTCATCGCCTTCCAGAAAAACACTTTCGGTGATTTCCAGTTCAACCTGTTCCGGCCTTAGGCCATTATGAGCAATGGCATTGAGGACGGTTTGCGGCAAATTGCCGGATCGGAATTGACGGGGAGAAACATTGACAGCGACCTTCATCTCGCTGCTCCACTGCGCCAATTGCGCACAGGCGGTTCTTAAGGTCCAATCGCCTATCAGTTCGATAAGACCAGCTTCTTCAGCAACTGCGATAAATTTTTCTGGGCTGACCATGCCTTTTTCAGGGTGCCGCCAGCGGGTCAGCACTTCAAAGCCAGAAATAGTTTCCGTCGCGACATCAACAACCGGTTGATAGACCAAAAATAGCTGGCCTTCGTTCAGAGCAACACGCAGTTCCTCCTCCAGAACCGTCCTCTCAGAAGCCTTCGCCAGAAGCTCCGGCGCATAAAAGCGCGCCGTTCCACGCCCAGCATCTTTGGCTGCATAAAGCGCCAAATCAGCATTTCTGATGATGTCCGTATTTTCGGTTTCGCCATCAATCACAACAATCCCGATTGACACACCGATTCTGACCTGACCAAGGCTCAACAAATAAGGCTCGGACAAGCGTATAATAATCGTTTCGGCCAGCGCACTTAGTTGATCTCGATCAATCATCTTTGGCAGAATAATCTGGAACTCATCACCGCCCAAACGGCCTACCTGTCCGTCTTTACCGATGATGGAACATAGCCTCTGTGCCACATTTTTGAGCAGTTCATCACCAGCCAGATGGCCAAGCGTATCATTGACTTGCTTAAACTTATCGAGATCAAGCAGCATGACCGAGCATTTGCCGCGCATATCCCCGCGACCGCGCAAAACATGTTGCAAAATATCATTCATGGACGATCTGTTCGCCAATTGCGTCAACAGATCGAACTTCGCCAGCCGTGTAATCTTTTCGCGTGATTTTTTTACGTCGGTCAGATCAGAACCGATGCCACGAAAGCCACGAAACTTTTCATTTTCATCAAACACCGGTGAGCCTGATAATGACCACCAGCGTTCATTCTCCGCCACCACCTTGATGTGCAGGTCTTTGAATGAGGTGTGCGTTGACATGTGGAAACCCAATGTCCGGTTCGTTTCGCCGTCACTTTCCACATTATAGCTTGCGATGAGATCGGCCAGACGCATCTGCCTGACCATTTTTGGATCTTTGCCAATTCTCTCAATGACAATGTCGGAGATATATTTGATTTTTCCTTCGGCGTCTGTTTCCCAGAACCATCCCTGCCCACTTTCTTCAAAAGCGGTAAGCATAGCAACCGCTCGTGAACCGGAATGGCTATGCCGCAAATCAATCATGCGGCCCGACCATCGCCTTTGGAAAATCAGCAACATCACCGCCGCCACTATAGGCACGGCAACGCTTACAAATGCCAGATTGCTCCAGCCAAATATCAGCGGAGATATAGCCAAAAGCACCATAGCTGTGAGGCAGAGATAAAAGAAGAAGAGGTCCTTACGATCCATAGCCGCTGCATTAGGCGGCAATAGTTATCAATTGATGGACAGCCCATCCAAAAATGAGAAACAATCGCATTATATTTACAAGATTTTGCAGATACTTACCGAAAAGCCCTTATTCCCGTCCGGCACGCAATGCAGCAGCCGCGGCAAAAGGGGAGATAGCCGTTAATAAGAGGCTTATCGATGCCAGAAGAAGCAATCCATTCTCTCCTCCAGGGCGGATACTGCCTGCCCCGAAAATCAGCATAGGGATGGCCAGCGGCAGAAATAGCAAACCTGCCAGGGCATTACCGGTCCGCATAGAGGCAATCATGGCCGCAATCATTACCGCCAGCCCTGACAGGCCGGGCGTTGCCAATAGCAAGCCAGTTAAGACGATAGGTATTTCTGTGTTGGGAATATCCATCACGGCAATGGCAGTAAGGCTTGCCAGCAACAAAGGCGGGCCGCTGGCGCACCAGTGCGACACGATTTTTGCCAGCATTATCAACTCTTCAGAGATACCACGCACCGCATATTGATCGTAAAACCCTGCATTGCGATCAGGAGAAATCAAGCGATCAATCGGCAAAATAGCCGACAAAATCGCGGCCACCCAGATGATGCCCGTGCCCGTTCGCTGTAATAGCGGTGCATCTGGCCCGACAGAGAAAGGGTATAGGATCGCCACAGTGATAAAAAACAAAACAGGCAGCAAAAATCCGCCTTGCGCATCGCCGCCACTGCCGCCCAGATTATAAGCGATGCGAATATCACGTATCACCAGATTGGCGAAGATACGGGTTAGTCCAGCACTCATCCGGCAAATTCCTGTAAATCCAGCGCACTGCATTTTACCGATAAGGGATAGCCGCCGGTTGGTTCTGGCAATGGCAAATGCGACGCAAAGATAATCGCGCCACCCTTTTGGCAATGCTCCGACATCAATGTCGCCAATCCGGTTTGTGAGGCAATGTCCAAACCATTTCCGGGTTCATCCAGCAACCAGATTTTCGCGCCTTGTAACGCGGTCATAGCAAGCGCGGCGCGTTTGCGCTGCCCGGTAGAAAAGATGCGCACCGGCACATCCGATAGTTCATCCAGCCCCAGCGCAGCAAATATGCCCGCGCGTTGCGCTTTGGACGTTCCATCAAATTTTTGCCAATAATCCAGTGCTTTATCTAAAGGTAAATCATGGTCCAAAGGCAATTGGCCGTCGCAAAGCGCAAGAGTTTCATGCGCCATATATTCACCGGAAAATACCGGAAGCAGACCAGCCATAAGCCGCAACAGGCTGGACTTGCCTACACCGTTAGGGCCAGACAGGTGCAGTAATTCGCCCGATGCCAATTGCATATCAAGCCCGCGAAACAACAACCTGTCACCGCGCATACAGGCCAATTTGGCGCAGCGTAATAATATGGCTGCGTCATCAGTTGCCGACTTGTTTTTGGCGTTAGCTTCACCCATGTTCTTGGCATAGTCGCAAATGACAATTCGCCTCAAGCAAATAGCGAACCTTATAGGTCCGCAAAGCACATGGTAAAACATATGGGATCGCAAATTCATGATTGAAAAATTGAACGAAACACAGCGCAAAACCGCCTTGGACGCCCTGCCCAATTGGGAGTTTGATGCAGATGCTGACGGCATCAGTCGTACTTTTTCATTCGATAATTTCGTGCAAGCATTCGGCTTTATGTCGTCCGTAGCTTTGGAAGCAGAAAAAGCTGACCATCACCCTGAATGGTCGAATGTCTATAACCGCGTCGTCATTTTGCTAACAACGCATGATGCAGGTGGCTTATCTTCACGCGATATAGATTTGGCGAAGAAAATAGACGCGCTCGTTTAAAACTTAAAGGCCGCCCATAACCTCCTCGGCATTGAGCAGCTGTGTTTGCTGTTTGCGTAGCCGTCCCGGCATCCAACGCGCGGCAAACCATAATTTCTTCGCCATCGCATTTACCGGCTTGTGCACCTTGTCGCCATGCACGGCTTCCCAGGCTGCTGGGCCAATGATGGAGACAGGGCTTACCTCAACACCAGCACCTTCAAGACGCTGTTTGCCGGTCTGATTTGTTCCTTCCACCACATTGGCAATGATGCCTGTGTCAATAAAACCCGGCATCAGCGAACGTGAACGAATGCCATGTTTACGCAGTTCAATATCATGCGACTCTGCCAAACCGCGCACGGCGAATTTGGTGGCGCTATAAACGCTAAGGTCGGCAACGCCGTAGATACCCGCAGCAGATGCTGTGTAAAGAATGCAGCTATCATTGCTGGCCTTCAACATATCAAAACATGCGCGCGTGCCGTTTAAGACACCGGTAAAGTTTACAGCGATTGTTTGGTCAATATCTTCGTCGCTCATGTCCTGAATGGGTCCGCCAGAGCCAATACCGGCATTATTGAACAAAACACTCATCACACCGCCACTGGCTTCACCAAATTCAGCAACAACCGTCTTCCACTGGTCGCGATTGGTGACATCCAGAATATGGGTGGAACTTTTTCCTTCAGGAATAAGCTTGGCGCTTTCAGCCAAACCATCGACATTAATATCTGCCAAACCTACAAACCAGCCACGTTCTCCGAAATACCGACCGACTTCACGGCCAAGGCCTGATGCGCCGCCAGTAATAAAAATCGATTTCACTTGTGACATGTCCTATCCCTTATAATTATATCTGGTCCGGTCATTAGCGCGGCCTTTATTTTTCATAGGCTGGCCAAAGCACACACGCAATGGCTATACATCAATAATGCAAGACAATGTTGTGCAACCAAAAGCCGGGCCCAAAATAAGCTATAGCGGCGTCAGCAAGTCCTATGGCGCCTTATTGGCCGTTGATAGTCTGGACCGTGTCGTTGAACCGGGCACTTTTGTGGCATTGGTCGGTGCCTCAGGGTCCGGCAAATCAACCTTATTGAAAATGACGAACCGACTCATTGAACCATCCGCTGGCAGCATCGCGATCGGCGATGAAGATATCACCATCGGTGATGCGCATTTATTGCGCCGGTCTATCGGCTATGTTTTTCAGAATATCGGTCTTTTCCCGCATATGACAGTGGCACAGAATATTGCCATTGGCTGGCGACTGGCCGGAACCAAAACTATCGATAAAGGTCGTATCGCTGAGTTGCTGGACATGGTGGAATTACCTGCCGACTTTGCGGCGCGATTGCCCAACCAGCTTTCGGGTGGACAGCAGCAAAGAGTCGGCGTGGCCAGAGCCTTGGCAACCAAACCTGGCCTTATGCTGATGGATGAGCCTTTTGGCGCTCTCGATCCGGTCACGCGCGAATTATTGGCAGAAGCCTATCGCAAATTGCATGATCGCATGGGGCTAACCACCATCATGGTTACACATGATATGGCTGAGGCATTGCTGATTGCAGACCGTATCTGGGTCATGGCTAACGGCCATATAACCGCCGATGCAACGCCCGCGGAGCTGTTGGCAGGCAATTGCGGAGACGATGCAGAGGCTTTGGTTGCTGTTCCTCGCGCACAAGCGGAAAAACTGGTCGCGATGCGCAAAGCCAGCACCGCCCGCAGCAATGGCGGAGGGGCAAGTCAATGACGGTTTTTGGTCAGGCCTTTGCCGATAGCTTTCAGCGCGTGCCTGAATTGTTGGTCGAGCATGTGCGCATTTCATTCAGCGCACTGGCGCTTGGCCTATTGATCGCATTGCCACTGGCAATATGGGCAGCTCGCAGCAAAAGGGTTGCGCAAATTGCATTGGGTTTTGCCAGCCTTGTGCAAACCATACCGGCCCTTGCATTGCTCGCCCTTTTTTATCCGCTCTTGTTGGCGCTTACCACTGTCATGGGCGATATTATCTCGCCGCTTGGCTTTCTGCCTTCATTGCTGGCGCTTACGCTTTATGCATTGCTGCCTATCATGCGCAATACGGTGACGGGCCTTAATGGCGTCAACCCAGCGCTCAAAGAAGCAGCGGACGGCATTGGCATGACCGGCTGGCAAAAATTGCGCCTTGTTGAGGGCCCATTGGCAGCGCCAACAATTATGGCAGGTATTCGCACCGCATCAGTGTGGACTATAGGCGCAGCCACTTTGGCGACAACCGTTGGTCAGCCCAGCTTGGGCAATCTCATATTTATTGGCTTGCAAATACAGAATTGGTCGCTTGTTCTGGCCGGTTGCATTAGCGCTGCCGCTTTGGCCATATCTGTCGATATATTGCTGGGTATGGTGGAAACGGGGATTGCTCAGCGCAAAAGACTGCGCGTTATCATTGCTTCGGTTCTGCTCGCGCTGGGTCTTGGCTATGCATTGCTGCCAGATGGTAGCAATAATGATGACGACTCCATCGTCATTGGTGCCAAAGGGTTTTCAGAACAATATATTCTGGCACGTGTCATCGGGCAGCGTCTGGAAGAAGCAGGATATAAGGTAAGCTATCGCGAGAGTTTGGGGTCGGCGGTTGTTTTTCAGGCTGTTTCCAATGGTGATATTGACATCTCCATTGATTATTCGGGGACCATCTGGACCAACGAAATGAAACGCGAGGACCGCAAGCCTGCGACGCAAATGCTTGAGGAAATCGGTGACTGGGTGGAAAAAACACAAGGCATCAAACTGCTGGGTGCTCTGGGTTTTGAAAATACCTATGCCTTTGCGGTCCGCAAAGATGATGCGCAAAGACTTGATCTAAAATCGCTCGACGATCTGGCGCGTGTATCTCCGCAATTTACGTTTGGGGCAGACACGGAATTTCTGGAGCGTCCTGAATGGCAGTCGGTTGAGCAAGCCTATGGCATGAACTTTAAGCAGGAAACATCTTTCGATCCCACTTTCATGTATAATGCATTGGATAGCGGTCAGGCTGATGTGATCAGCGCTTTTTCTTCTGATGGACGCATAGCCGCTTATGGCTTTACAGTGTTGGACGATCCTAAAGGCGCCGTACCCGCTTATGATGCCATGATTATGATTTCACCGCAGAGCAAAGAGGATGCAAGGTTGCTCTCCGCTTTACAGCCGCTTATCGGTGCCATCCCGGTAGAAACAATGCGCGAGGCCAATTATCAGGTCGATAGGGAAGAAGACAAGCAAACCCCGGATGAAGCTGCGCGTTGGTTACGGGATGCATTGGGGTTATGATGCACTTTTGAATGTGTCTATATCCCTTGATTAAATCAGGCGATTATGCATTTTGCCAGTAATGACGCATTGGACCCAATATCTATGCCAATATCCATGAACGCCTTTCGTTTCTTTTTGCTCCTACTCGCCGCGCCCTTGCTTTTTTGTGCGCAGGCGGCGCAGGCTGCTGTCACCATCACCTTTTATAGTCATGATTTCGGTAGCAGCTTTCCACACGCTTTCATTGTCCTGAAAGGGACTGTCGACGGCACGGGAGAGGTTATTGATACGAATTACGGTTTCACGGCGGTAAATGTCTCACCGGGCATACTGTTCGGCTCTGTCAAAGGCAAAATAGAGACCAGCAAGACAAAATATGTGGCTAATAGCGACCCGCATTTCTCCATCATTTTAACAGACGCACAATATACTAAAGTATTGGCAAAAATGGGTGAGTGGCGCGACAGGCCCCAGAAAAGCTATAATCTTGGCAAGCGCAACTGCGTTCACTTCGTCGCGGAGGTGGCGCAATTGCTAGGTATTAAAACCAATGCCAAGAGCAAATATTTCAAAAAGCCGAAGAGTTTTTTGCGAGAGGTTAAGAGCCTCAACCCTGAACTCACGCTAGCGACATCGCCAAGTTGATACTAGCATTCAGCCAATATGGCTTTAATGCCGAAGGTATCCTCAGGGTCGCGGTGTTTTGCAAACAAATTTCATGCTCTGTTCAGGCGGCGCGCGCAAAGGTGTATGATGGTCAATAATAGATATTTCTCGCAAGATTCGCACCTATCCGGCCCCTCATATAGGCAAAACACTATGCTCGAAACGCAGCAATTCACTATATCAGCGGGCGCTATATATGCCAAAGTCAAGGCTTTTGGTCGTCTTGTGTTGAGCATGTGCATCATCGCCTTACTCACCATCCAACCGGTTCAGGCACAGCGCGGCCTTTCCATTCTGCGCGATGCTGAAACGGAAGAATTGCTCAAAGAAATGTCGCGTGAACTTATTATCGCCGCTGGTTTAAGACCGGAAAATGTCAATGTGGTGATGATCAATAATAACAGCATCAATGCTTTTGTTGCTGGCACACAAGATGTTTATATTCATAGCGGTCTTATTCGCGCTGCTGAAACCGCCAATGAAGTGCAAGGCGTTATCGCGCATGAATTGGGGCATATAGCTCTTGGGCATTCCATAACTCGTGGGCAAAATGCTGGTAATGCAGGCAATATCTCGATTTTAAGTCTTTTGCTGGGCGCAGCAGCTATTGCGGCCGGTGCTCCTGAAGCGGGTCTGGGTCTGCTGGGTCTTGGTCAACAGGCTGCCCTCAGCAATTTTCTTTCTCACACCCGTAATGAAGAAGCTGCGGCCGATGTTGCCGGAGCAAAATATCTTTCTGCGGCCGGTCTAACTGGTCGAGGGTCGATAACGTTTTTCAAAAAGCTGCAAAACTTGGAATTCCGCCTCGCCATCCCTCAGGAAAATAGCTTTGGCCGGACCCACCCGCTATCTGGAGAGCGTGTGACCACATTGCAGGATATTTATGTTAAAGACCCTGCTTGGAACAGACCATTAGACCCTGTTCTGGAAGCCAAATATAAGCGTGTAAAGGCCAAGCTTGAAGGCTTTATCTTGGAACCGCGCGTGACCATCCGTGACTATCCTGAATATGATGAAAGCATTCCTGCACGTTACGCAAGGGCTTATGCATGGCACAAAAGCGCCTACCCAGAAAAAGCTAAGGCCGAAACTATAGCTCTGCTAAACGAAAATCAGGAAGACCCTTATTTCCTAGAATTGCAGGGGCAGATATTGTTGGAAAGCGGCAAACCACAAGAGGCTCTGGAGCCACTGCGAAAAGCTGTGTTCCTGACCAACAGCCACCCGCTTATTGCGAGTCTGTTTGGCCATGCGCTGCTGGCTACTGAAGACCCAAAGCATTTGCCAGAGGCTGAAAAAGTCCTCAAATCCGCCGTATCGCGTGACACTCGCAACCCCTTTGCATGGACCCAGCTCGGCAATGTTTATGCCCAGACAGGGGATACCCCGCGCGCATCATTGGCAAGCGCTGAACTGGCCGTTCTGCAAGGCAATGCAGGCGGTGCACTGCGTCAGGCAACCATCGCTATGAACGGCTTGGAAAGAGGCACTCCAGAATGGATACGCGCAGAGGATATTGCCATTCTAGCGCGTGCCGCTATTGAAGATCGCCAACGTTAACAGCCCTGTCGGGCCTGACCGGTTGCCGACCATTTTCAGGAATACTGTATGTCACAATCGAATAAGGCAATGCCGCACAACGCTGGCTCTGACGCAGAGGCGGGCAAAGAGAGAAAGTGGATATTTATGGCAAGTGCTGTTGGTTTGGCCGCGGCTGCCGCAATAGCGGTATTTTTCTGGCAATCATCCGGGGCAAGTGCGCAATCTAAAGATGCCAATGCAGCTGCACGCGCTGCTGGCATAGACGCCGATGAACAAGCGGCTTTTGAAGCCTTGATTGAACAATATATTCTGGAAAATCCAGAAATCATTCCTGAAGCGATTGAACGTTTGCGCACCAAACAGGCCGCTCAACGCATCAATGGCTTTCGTAGCCAGATTGAAGCCCCCTTTGCCAATGCCAGTTTTGCTGGCAACCCTAATGGCGATGTTGTTCTGGTTGAATATTCCGACTTCGCATGTGGTTTCTGCCGCAAAAGCGTAAGCGATGTTGAAAGACTGATCGCCGAAGACCCCAATTTGAAAGTCGTCTTCCGCGAATTGCCCATATTGTCCGAAGCGAGTGCAGATGCCGCTGCTTGGGCTTTGGCTGCGGCGCGCCAAGATAAATATTATGCTTTCCACAAAGCCATGTTCCAGGCCCCGCGCCCTGATAAAGCGTCCATTAGCGCAGCCGCACAAGCTGCTGGCCTTGATCTTGTGGCCGCTCGCGCCTTTGTCGCTACCCCTGAAGTGCAAAGAGAATTACAGGAAAATGTCCGTATTGCGCAGCAGTTGGAGTTTACCGGAACCCCCAGCTGGGTTGTTGGAAACCAGATTTTCAACGGCGCGGTAGGCTTTGACGAGCTTAAACAGGCGATAGCAAAAGCGCGCGAAGATAAGGCCGCTGGCTAACCGGCTTCTTTGCGTATAGCCCGGCGTTCCAGCCGGAAAAGCGATAAGTCCCCATAATTTTTTGCAAGGGCGACGCGCCCAACATAGTGGCAATTTAACTCGGGTGCGTCCTCCATCGCCAACATGGCCACAAATGCCTCTGTGCAGTAAATACTATTTGTGGGTGTAACTGGCTCAATCCGTGCTGTTCGTGTCACCTCTGTCCCATAATATAGGTCAAGCTCGGTGATGGCATCGCGCCCTTTGAACAATGGCCCGTGATGGAGCCCGATGCGCATACCCCTGCGCTTCTTCTCTTCCCCTACATTCAGGCCGCCTAATAATTCTGCGGAGCCTTGCAATCCCAGTTGCAAATCAATGGCAATATTCGCTGCCACTATAGGATCCTCGATCACAGCATAAATGGCATCGCCCCAGCTGTTGCGGTATAAAACCTGATCGCCATAACGGTTCAGCACCTCACCAATGCGCCCCATGACATGCTGCACAAATAAAGGCAGTTGCCTCTCATCCAGTCCGGAAAAACCGGCATAGTCCGCGAATATTATCGATCGGCGCAATCGCTCTGTACCTGAGAAAGGCTTGGGTGCTTCAGGGAAAACCAGATTGCGATCGACCTCACCAGCAGGGACAATGACTGTTTTTCCGCCAATAGCTTCCCATTCCGCAATATCTGCGCGTGTTCCAGCAACTTTGGAACCGCGGCCAAGTGCTTTGTTGGTCTGGTCATTGACGACAGCCAATTGCACTGCTTCGGCAAAGAGATAGCGTGCACGTGTAATCGCCAATCCCATGGCAACACGCGTAGAATATGCGAATTGATTGTCATCACCGACATAGCGCGCAGCAGTCGCAAATACGACAGAGTCCGCTTTTTCGAGACAGCGCTCAAAGCGCGATATCCATTCATCGCCGCCGCACCGTACCGAAACTTCACGAAAATCTTTAATCGCAAAGGGAAAAACCAGATTAAGTTCTGCACCGCGATCAAGCAACGCCTCAGCGATAACAATATCCGCACCACAGGCCAATGGTCCAAAACTGATGCGGCATTGCAAATTGTCGAGCACCGCATCGACATGCTTGCGCAATGTGGCTTCGGCCTGCCCATCACTGCGGAACATATGGCCGCAATAAACAAGCACTGGGTCCTGCTGCAAACGCGCAAGCCCTGAATCAATTGCCGTGCAGAAATCTGGGTTTTGGCCCGCATTTCCGCCGCACCCCACATCTCGCAAGCGTTTAAACTGTCTAATGGTAGAGGCAAAATATGCCGGCGGAATGTCCTTGTAAGAGCCTGCATGAGACATATGGTTTAGCACATCGTCATATTGCCCCAAAAGCAAAGCAACCTCTGCCAATGTCACGGCCTGCCAATAAGATGGGCCTTCTTGCAGCGATAATTGCTCTGCCTCTTGTGCGAATTTTCGGGCCTCTTCATCTTCTCCGGCGAGATAATGAAGAGTGGCAGCATTTACCGCAGCAAATGAATCGGGTGCACTATGATGTGTCGCCGCATATTGGTGCGCGGCCTGCCGCATTATTTCAAAAAATTGCGAATGATCAGGTCCAAGATTAAACGCACGTTCTTTGAGCATCCGACCATAAAGTGTCTCCACCTTTGGCAGTCCGGACTCAAGCATATTGTTGCTTTCGAAATAGGCAATGGCTGCTTCGCATTGGCCAAGTTCGGTCAAGCAACGCGCTTTCCAAAAGGCGAGTAATTTGTCTTCTGGATATGCGCGCAAGGCTTTTTCCGTCAGATCATAGGCTTCCAATATATCGCCATTGGCAACATTGTGCTGAATCTGCTCAACCGTCGGCACGTCCGTCATTATACTATGCTCAGATGCCTTATCTGCACTGTCTGAACCCGTCATTCAGCGACATTTTCTTCAGCAATTTTAAGGCGATCGACATTGCCCAATTCCACATCGTTCAACGTGACATTCTCACGCGTCGGTGCGTACCAGTCAAATTGTTCAAACCAATTGCGCAATTGCTGATTTTTGAAAATATACCCTTTGCGCGCAAAAATCTCATTGCGGGCCAAGCGCAGTTCAAGAGCGTCAAGATCGTTAATCTCCATATTGGTGATCGTGCGGCTATTGGAGTCAGGGATAATGACTCTTGGACTGGCAAACCGAAGACCGTCAAGCACAGGATCGCGTATTTCTTGCTGTTCTGTACCTTCCACCTCGCCGCCAGCTTCGCTCTGATCATCCAGCAAGGTAATCAAGTTGCGATTCATATAGCCTGTGCGCCCATCGAGCAGTTTGACTTCCCACCAATTGCCGGATTGCTCATAGGTTTTGAAAATTTCCCCATCCACCACACGGGTTATCACAGCATCTGAGGTAGACGGGCCGGAGCGCACATTTGTCCAGCCATCACGGTCATTGATAACTGCGTCACGACCAAAGCGCGCCAAATCCTGTTCTTCACCAGAAGGATCATCACTTATAATGTCATCAACATCATCACCGCTAGGCCAGAAGATGATGGCCATGACGATAGCAATCAGGATTGCCACCCCAACAATAGCTTTAACGGCCATAGAGTTTCCGTTATCATCTCCAATCAGCGGATAATTTGGCTGCGGACGCACAGGAGCTTGCGGGATCGTGTCGGGTCGCACAATCGGTGCACGTTCAGCGCCGGGTGGCGGTTCATCGGGGATGCCGCCTACAGGCCGCTTATCTTCCGCTGTGTTTTTGGCCGGGGGTCCGCAAAGGTCAAGGAGGCTGGCCTGTACTTTTTGCCAACCATGATGATCGCTTTCACCATCCCAATCAGCCAATGATGCGACCTGAATCTGGTTAAAAGGCATTGGCGGCAATATATCGTCTTCAAAACTGGTCTGGATCAGTTTTTTCTGGTTACGGGCAACGTCAGCCTCCGCCCTTACCCATTCGGACTTACTCGCACTTTCAGACCATACAACAATAGCGGCTTTGGCCTCGCCAATTTTCTCAGTGATAACTTCGCTATAGGATTTATGTGGCGGCAGTGCGTCGTCCCACCAGATATTATAGCCCAAAGCGGTGACGCGCTTCGCCAATATGCGCACCTTATCCTGATTGGCTCGGGAATAAGATATGAAAACATCAACCACCTGATCTGCCCCTCATCCTTACAATCTGCAAGCGAGTATTACCCCATCTATCGTCCCGCTTGATTGATTCTTTTTCTTTATCATAGTCTCTCTTGTTCAAAGCATCAAAATCGCTGTAACAGAGCAGTATGCGGTTACTCCAAATTACATGTATATCGGCAATGGTGAATGCGGCCTTTTTATATGCGCCCGCCCAGCCTTTTTTTGCCATTCAAAAAACCGCTATCACAAATGAAACGGAGAATAGTGACCAACAGCATGATATTGATCCAAAGCTGGCACCATTTTTTGCACTGCGCGAAACCGATGAGCGCGTAGTATCAACCGGTTATCGCCTATTGGCCGCCAATATGCTATTTTGCAAAAACAAGATCTGGAACGCCGGATGGCAGTTGCACACGCTCAGCGATTATGGCGGCAATGAAGATGCGGCGCGGGCGTATAATTTGCGGGATGGTTTTACCGGCATAGCTGCGGTCGCGGCTAACAGCCCAGCCGAACGCGCTGGCTTTAAAACTGGCGATCTGCTGCAAATTACGGAGAAACAGACAAAACCCGTCAGCGGCAAGCAGGCGGTTAGTTCAGCCATCGCTTTCCGTCCAAACCTGCCAGTGGAAGAACGTCCAGCTATTTCTGGACTGGGCCTGCTTATCAAGCGCATTAAGCCAATGCCGGGTGAGATCAATATTGCACTCCAACCGACATGTGCATCGCGTTTTCAGGTCGAGCCGTCACGCAAACGCGGTGCCTCTGCTGATGGTGAGCTTGTCAGCATCACATCAACATTGGCTGAATTAACGCGAGACGATGATGAGCTGGCCACCATATTGGCGCATGAAATTGCGCATAATCTATTGCAACATCCGCAGCGGCTGGAGGCCGCCAATATATCACGCGGCCTTTTGGGACAGGTCAATGGCGATGCCGCGAAAATCAGGCAGACCGAGATTGAAGCAGACCGCCTCTCGGTCTGGTTGATGGCCAATGCCGGTTATGATGTGACGGCGACTATCCGCTTTTGGACATTTTACGGCAAAAAATATGGCAAGGGCATTTTTTCAGCGCCGACGCATTTCCGATGGAAAAAGCGTGTAGCGCTGTTTGAAGAGGAAATTGCCAAGCTGAAGGCTACACCACAAAAATTTGGCGCATATGCTCCGCCACTTTTGGACGGACAGCCCCCAGCCATTCGCGGCAGCGAATAATCATTGGGCCGCCCTCACTGAAGGGCGGTATTTGCGCCTATTTATCCAGATTGTAGATAGAGTTTATGGGCTTTGCCATGACCCGCCTCACCATTGGTTCAAAAAATTCCAACGGGGCACTATCATAGGCTGAATCGAAAGCGGCCTGATCATATTTGGCGCAAAATTCAGCGCAGTCTTCAAAATGTTCATGGCCGCGATAGGCTTCGCGCATATCGCGGTCCTGTCCAAGATAATGAAAGAAATAATAGCCTTGGAAAATGCCGTGCTTCTCTGTGATCCAATGCAGTTTTTCTGAGACAAAAGGCTTTAAGATAGCAGCGGCGACATCGGGATGGTTATAGCTTCCCAATGTGTCGCCAATATCGTGCAAAAGAGCCATAACAACATATTGCTCATCGCGGCCATCACGGTGCGCTCGGGTTGCCGTCTGCAAAGAATGTTGCAGCCGATCAATTGGAAAGCCGCCATAATCGCCATCTAACAGACGCAAATGGTCCAGAACCCGGTCAGCGACCTTGCTGGCAAAGGGAGAGAAATGATCTGCAATGATTGCCCAGTCTTCCTGCGTTCCGCTTTCCATATTGGCGAAACCGGCCTGCGCTTCTGCGCCTATGCCTCCATCATTGTCCATCATCTCTCTCCTATTTTTCTATTGCCTAGATATTGCCGTTTTCTTTTCGCACTTGCAAGCATGGCACACAGTTCCAGCCATATAGTCTTTACATGTGGGTGGTCGAAGGAGAGTTTGCGCTAACGGCAAAAGCGGTTAAATAGCGCCCATGGCACTTGTTCCTTTCCAACCCAGTCCGTTTTTTGCGAACAAAAACAGGGCCTTTTGGAACCTGCAAACCGCTGGTTGGGCTGGCGCTATGCTGCTGCGTGTCATCCCGGGTGTCTTTAATGGCCAGGGTTTTGCCTTTTTGGCCACTATCGTCACCAATACTATCATCGGTTATTCTATCTCTCTGGTGATATCGGTAATTTTTCAAACGCTGATAAACCGCCGCCCCATCATCACTTGGAGCATATCCCTTGCGGCTCTGATTATCGCTACCGTGATCTATGCCACCCTTGATGCGTGGATTGTCTCACTTTTCCGGCAGGATAGTGAAACCCCCTTTACCGTTTTGTTATTAGGCGTTTTCTTTTTCGACCTTATGCTCTTGGGGGCATGGTCTGCGCTCTATTTCGCGATTAACTATTTCCTGCAGGTCGAGGAAAAAGCCGATCAGCTGATGCGCATGGAAAATCAAGCGACCAGCGCACAGCTGGCTATGCTACGCTATCAACTTAATCCGCATTTCCTGTTCAACACGCTCAACAGTATTTCCACACTGGTGCTGCTCAAAGAAACCGAGCCAGCCAATGCCATGTTGTCGCGGCTCTCCTCATTTTTGCGCTATACTCTGGTCAATGAACCCAGTGGCCGCGTCACCGTTGCACAGGAAGTGGAGACGCTGAAACTTTATCTCGACATAGAAAAAATGCGATTTGAAGAACGGCTCCGCCCTGTCTTTGATATTGACCCACAGACATCAGATGCCATGCTGCCCTCATTATTGCTGCAACCTTTGGTGGAAAATTCCATAAAATATGCGGTCACGCCCTTGGAAGAAGGAGCCGATATTGTGGTCAAAACCCGACTGGTCGGAGAAAGGCTTCGCATCACCGTCTCTGATACTGGCCCTGGCTTGCAAGACAATGATGCACAGCGCAAGATGCGCCAGATGGCAGTGAAATCCACGGGTGTTGGCCTGACCAATATCAGGGACAGGCTGGCACAGGCATATGGCGATGATCATCGCTTCGAAATCCGCTCCAAACAGGATATTAGCGGTTTTGCAGTGCTGATCGATATACCATGTGAACGCAAAGCACAGGCAAATCTGGCAAAAGGTGAAATGATAGAATGACAATCCGCACATTGTTGGTCGATGATGAAAAACTGGCGATACAGGGCATGCAACTGCGCCTTGCGGAATTTGAAGATATCGAGATTGTCGACACCTGCCTGAACGGCCGCGAAGCCATTCGCAAAATTAAGACATTAAAACCTGACCTGGTCTTTCTGGACATTGAAATGCCCGGCTTTGACGGCTTTTCTGTCGTAAAAGGCGTTATGGATATAGAGCCGCCGCTCTTTGTGTTTGTGACCGCTTATTCAGAACACGCCCTGAAAGCCTTTGAAACACAGGCCATCGACTATCTGATGAAGCCCGTTGAGAAAGACCGTCTGGCCGATACATTGGCCCGTATTTACGAAAGACTGACCGATAAAAAAGTGCGTGAAGAGCATGATAAGCTGAAAGACTTGCTGAACGAAGTCGCACCCGAAGCTGCCGAAGAATATCAGCAAAATGAAGATGAACCGACACCGGATCGTTTTGAAAAACTGATCAATGTCAAAGATCGTGGCCAGATTTTCCGTGTTGATGTCAATACGATTGAGCGCATTGATGCCGCTGGCGACTATATGTGCATCTACACTGCCGACAATTCATTGATCCTGCGGGAAACAATGAAGGATCTGGAAAAGCGGCTCGACCCGCGCAATTTTCAGCGTGTACACCGCTCAACCATCGTCAATCTCGATCAGGTCCGGCAAGTCAAACCGCACACCAATGGCGAATGCTTCCTGATACTGGAATCAGGCGCACAAGTGAAAGTGTCACGCTCCTATCGGGATGTGGTTGCACGATTTGTGCACTAACCCTTAGCCCTGTCACAAGGAACAGACATCGCAATAGAGAACATCTTCAACTTTTTGCGTATTAATGCACGGCTTACAACGTCGGGACAACCGAATGAAGCCCAGTTGGCGGCGTTGAAAGGGGCAGGCGTGCGCATCGTTATTAATCTGGCCCCGCATGACCATCCCAAAGCCCTGACAGACGAAATTGGCTGCTGCGCTAGGCTAGGCATAGAATATATCCATATTCCCGTTGCTTTTGACCGTCCGCAAGAGAGTGATTTTCAAAAGTTTTGTGAGGCTATGGAAGCCAGCAAAAGTGAAACGGTCCATATCCACTGCATCGTCAATGCACGCGTAACCGCATTTCTCTATCGCTATGACGTGAGCCGAAACGACATTACCCATGGAGTGGCACAAGCACAGATGAACAAAATCTGGAAACCGGGCAATGTCTGGGCAGAGTTTATCGATGATAACGAAAGAATATCGGCAGAGCATGAATATGCCGGGCGCGATTATACACGGCGTTAAAATAAATATATCCGCTTATGACTGCGGCGTAGCGATGCTCTCTGAGCTTTACCGTTTACGCGCAAAAAACTCTTTGAGCATTGTCGCTGCAGCGTCTTCGCCAATACCGCTATATATCTCTGGCGCGTGATGGATTGTTGCTTGGCCAAATAAGCGCGGCCCGCTTTCAATCGCACCGCCCTTTGGGTCACTCGCGCCATAGTAAAGGCGTCTAATGCGGGCATGGGATATAGCACCGGCGCACATAGCACACGGCTCCAGCGTTACCCACAGATCGCAATCTGTAAGCCGCACGCTCTGTAATTTTTGGGCTGCAATCCGCATGGCGCGAATCTCTGCATGTCCACTTGGGTCATGCTCATCGGGGGTTGCGTTATGGGCCGATGCAATCACAGCGCCTTTGTGCACCACCACCGCGCCAACCGGCACAGAATCATGCAACGCCGCCTGACGTGCCATTGCCAGGGCGTGATTCATGAAAGAGAGTGTTGTTCCAACCATCATTCTTGCGCTAATCTTGGTCAGGACAGGTTGTAAAGAGCTATCTGGAGCATGGATTCACGTTTTGCGGATATAAAAGACCAATAATCGCAAGATTCAGATCGGTTCACCGTTGACGATAGGCTCATCTGCCTGTATTGGCCGCCCATTCGAAATCACTGATTTTAGGACAATGATCATGTCGCGTATTTGCGAACTGACCGGAAAAGGTCGTATGGTGGGCAATAATGTTTCCCACGCTAACAACAAGACGAAGCGCGTATTTCTGCCGAACTTGCAGAATGTGACCCTGCTGTCTGATAAGCTGGAGCGTAGCTTCAAATTCCGTGTATCAACTTCCGGCCTTCGCTCTGTTGAGCATGTTGGCGGTCTTGACACGTGGCTGCTAAAAACAAGCGATGATAAGCTTTCGGCCAATGCCGTTAAAGTGAAAAAAGAATTGCGCAAAAAGATGGAAGAAGCTGCCTAACAGCGCTTTTCCTATCAGGCTATTGATATAACAGCCTGATAACAGATGCTTTTCTAATCATCTTCTAATGATTTAAGGCTGGGGGCAAAACCTCCGGCCTTATTTATTTTGCCATCAATATCGCTAAGCAGCAGCTTGAATTTCATCAGCAAACTGCGCTGTATGCTGTTGAAATTATCGTCTGACGCTAGCCAGACCATGATGTCATCGCCTTCGCGTGTGACCGCAATAGCCTCCATATTGTCGACACTTAGTGGCGGGTCAATCGCAGCAATCACCTCACCCTCAAAAACACTATTCGCAACGATATCAGCCGGATCGGCAATGCTGATTCGCGCCGACACACCTTCCAATACGTTAAAGCGGCGATGGAGCAGGATGAGTCGGCCATCAGGCAAAAGTGTTGCATCCGTAATATTATAGCCTTTGGGCGCACGATAAGAGAATTTTACCGCCTGTGTCGCAGGGTCCAGTGGATCGCCGCGAAACATGAATGCTTCGGTCAATCCGTCTTCTGCCTGATCGCCGCTCACCTCTGCATCTTCTGCAAAGACCAGAAAAGCGCCTGTTCCCAGTAAAACCATGGCTTCAGGACCACCATTATCCGGCCAATCCCGCATCTGCTGCGGCACGCGGAAGACTTCTCTCCTGGTGAGTGCGGGATCATAACGGGCAATACCGTTGCTATCTTCAAAACCAACCCAATAACGGCCATTTACAGGGTCACGGACGAGGGACTCGCTATCGCGCGTGGCTTTATCGTCATCAATGGCGACATTTTGCGGCAAAGGTGCGATAAAGTCCCGCATTACAGGCGTTTGATTGGCATTTTTAGGCCCAACACCAAAGCTGAACAGATATCCGCCATCAGATAGTGCAACTATTCGAGAACCTGGCATGACCAGCATTGAAGATATGCCACCGAAATTATCATTGCTGCTGCGCAATTCCCAACCGACAACAAACTCCAGCGCCCCCACCTTTTTTTGCAATGGTTGCAACGGATTGAGAGTTACGGGAACAAGCGAGATAGTCTGGCTATTATCGCGAGACGGAATATCCGTTCTCAAAAATGTGCCCGGCGCGAGCAACACTATAAGGGCAATACAGGCGAAGAAGCGGCGCATGGGCTTTCCATACGCAATTGCGCGTTAACAGCAATATCGAATTGTTCAGATTGAGCAGAAAATGCTCAAGATGCGTTGCGTTGCTGCCCCGTCATCTGACGCAATGTTTCCAATGCAGCGCGTAATGCCTCATCCATATCGTCAGGATCGGTAATAGGATGCGCTTCACTGATATCTGTTGCTGGTTGCGAAGGCTGCTCAACTACTGGCTCCACATCCGACGCGGCATTTTCAGCTGCTTCCACAGGCAAATCTTGCTCTACATCGTCCTGCACTTCATCATCACTGATGGATTGATCTGCTGGTTCGGCAATATGTGCAACTGGCTCATCAATCTCTTGAACCTCAGCTTCGATATCTGGCGCTACGATAGGCTCCGCATCTGCAGCAGAAACCGTCAGACGCTCTATCCCTTGCTCTAGACGGGCAATCAATTCAGAAAGACTGAGATCGGCAAGCTCACGCTCATCATCTGCATCATGTTCAGGCGAAACTGACGGTTGAGGCGCGGGAATGTCTTGAGCAGTCACCTGCCCATCTATTTGATCATCATTTTCAAACACAATATTTTGCGATGAATTTTCGGTGTCTACAGCTTCAGGCTCTACAGCTGGTATAACCTTTTCAACCAATGGCTCCGACACTTTTGCTATATCTTCGAAGTCTTCGACCGGTTCAGCAACAGGTTCAGGCACATTTGATACTTGCGGAGATGATATGTCAGCGACGATGCTTTGCTTTGGCGCCACTTTGGGGCTCTTTTTGACCACAAGCGGTATCTCATCAAGACTCTGCGTTGTGTCACTAATAAGATCGCGCGGGATAAGGTTGCTAATGCGCTTGCGCACATTGGCAACGGTGCCTTGCTCGTCACTGGTCGATTTTTGCGCTGCTACTGACTCAGATTGTGATCCCGGCTGATCATCACTTTCGGAAAGATCACGCCCCGCCATTAATGGCGCACGCGGCGGTGCGTCGGGATGGCGGTCTTCACGGCGCAGCTTTGGCAAGTCTTCCAACTCGCGAACATCATCCTCACTGGCCTCACCAAACACAGGCAAAAAGCCTTTCAAGCGGTCAGCAAGCCCTTGCTTTTTAGGAGCGGGTTTTTGCCGATCCAGATCAGCAAAGGCACCATTATCATCCCACTCATCTTCGGAATATTCAAAGCGCATATTGTCACTGTCACGAACAAGAATAAGCGCCAATACACCAAATGCCAACAATGCTGTCGCCAAAGCGATAGCGATACGGGCTTTCACACCCAAAGGAGGAGCAGCAGCCGATACAAGTTCGCTAATCCCCGTTGTGGAGACTGCACCCTCAATCAAATGATTAGGGATAGTGAGCGTCAGCAGCCCCAAGATAAGGCCACCAGCCAAAGCAATCGGCAATGGTCCAAAGCGGTTTGTTAAGTCTCTAGTCAAGACACTGCTCCAAAATTCTGGCCGTATCGGCCACCCTGTTCATCATCAGTACCAAGCGCAAAAATGGCTAGGCAGCCTGATTCATACTCATATCTGATTTTGGGTTTAGCAGATTTTGGTAAACGGGAAGATAACGCTCTATATTCCTCTGCCAATTACGTTTTTCTGCGACATAACGCTGTGCCGTGGCCCTGCGTTCAGGCCATTGTTCTGGGTTATCGAGCATATATGCCAAGGCTCTGGCGCAATCTTCTGGACTATCTGGAGCGAACAATGTGCCAGTCACACCATCTTCGATAAGTTCGCAATGCCCCCCGACATTGGATGCGGCCACCAATCGCTGCTGTGCCATGGCTTCCAATGGTTTTAACGGTGTCACCAAATCAGTCAGCCGCATGGATTTGCGTGGATAAGCCAATATATCGATCAAGCTGTAATATTTCTCCACCTCTTCATGCGGCACCCTGCCAACGAAATGGATGGAGTCAGCAACCGGCGATTGTTGGCTTTGCTGGCGCAGCGCATCCGCCATAGGCCCCCCGCCAACCATCAGCAATTGCGCCCCGGGGTGCCGTTCTACCAATAACGGCATCGCTGCCACCAGGTCATCCAACCCCTCATAATCATAAAAGCTGCCAATAAAGCCGATAACCGGACCATCTTTAAGACCGATATTTTTGGCCAACGCATCATCGCGAGCAACCGGTTCGCCAAAAAGCTGCATATCAACGCCATTGGGTGAAATCATAACCTTTTCATCATCTGCAACACCGCGGCTGAGCAAATCAGCCTTTAGCCCTTCGCAAATGACAGCAACGGCATCGGCATTGGTGACAACATGGTTTTCTAGCTGGCGAGTAAGCCAATAGCGCGCAGAGCGTTCACTGCCCGTGCCATTGCCAACAGCGGCATCCTCCCAAAAGGCGCGAATTTCATATAATAGGGGCAATCCAGCCTGACGGGCCGCACGCTGTGCAGCCAGACCGTTAAGTGCAGGCGAATGGGCGTGCAGAATATCCGGCTTAAATGCGGCGATAACTTCGCCAACCCGCTCAGCCAATAATGCAATTTCACGCAGTTCACGCAGTGGAGAAACACCCGTTGCAGGCTCCATCGTGCGATAAAATGTCAGATCATCAAAGCTTTCCTGTGCAGCAACATCCTTAGCTTCAACACCCAAATTTTGCTGATGACGCACGCCGGTAACAGCCGCAACCTCCAGCCCAGCCTCTATCTGTGCCTTCATAATCGCACGTGTGCGGAAGCAATATCCGCTGTGCAATGGCAAGCTATGGTCAAGAATGTGCAATATCCGCATCACGCTACTTTCTATGGACAAAAAGGATTAACGCGACGTCAACCCTCATCTCCTATGGCTTTATTTCTGTATTTTCTAACACCATCAGGTAAATTGCGCACTATGGTTGATACAATTTCGATATTATTGACGCATGGCTTGCTGGTCATCGCCTTATGGCGTCTGGCGCATAGTGATGAAGTTGATGCCGAAGCGCCGCCGGAACCGGACGAGAACCCGACTGGTTTTTTTCACGAAACCCTGCGCAATAAGCGCGAAAACTGAAGGCGGATTATAAGCTAGATGCGCGATCTGTTCTTCATTGCTTTTTTGGGTATTTTCTTGCTCGCAGGGTTAAAGCGACCCTTTTTGTTCATCATGGCCTATGCCTATGTGGACATTATCGCGCCGCAACGGATGAGCTATTATCTGCTCAATTCTATCCCGATATCGCTAATAATGTTCGGTCTTGCGGTTGGCGGCTATTTGATTGCAGATGATAAAAAAGACAGTCGCTTTTCCGGGCGACAAGTCCTTATGGTCTTATTGCTCATCTATTGTGGCTACACGACCAGCGTTGCGGATTATCCGGCAGAATCAGCAGAAAAATGGAACTGGGTGTGGAAGGCGCTTGTCTTCGCGATATTCTTGCCATTAACATTGCGCACCAAAGCGCGACTTGAAGCGCTAGCACTTATCATGGTGCTAAGCGTTGCCACATTGATTATCACTGGCGGCATTAAAACAGTCTTGTCAGGCGGCGGCTATGGCGTTTTGCAATTGCTGATTGATGACAATAGCGGCCTTTATGAAGGGTCCATCATATCCTGCGTTGCAATTTGTATCATCCCGCTTGTCCTATGGCTGGGCAAATATGGCACCGTTTTCAAACCTGATGTCCGGGTGAAGGCGTTTACTGTCTGTCTGGTCGGCGCATGTTTGCTTATTCCTATCGGCACCCAAGCGCGCACAGGATTGCTCTGTATCGCGGCTTTGGCGATTTTGCTGTTGCGCTTTAACCGCTATCGCTTTGTTTATGCGGGTGCGGCTTTTGCTTTGGGCATATTATCGCTGCCGCTTTTGCCGTCCAGCTATACAGACCGCATGGCAACAATATTTGAATATCAGGCGGACCAGTCGGCCAGCACAAGGGTCGCCGTATGGTATTGGACCATTGATTATGTGAAAAACAAACCCTTGGGTGGCGGCTTTGAAGCGTATCGCTCCAATGAGATTAACGCCAGCAAGGTGATCACGACAGAGACTGCCGGCGGCACGACTATCGAAACACAGGATTATGTTGAGCGCGGCAGAGCCTATCACAGTAGCTATTTCGAGATGTTGGGGGAGCAGGGTTATCCGGGCCTTACTTTATGGCTACTCATCCATCTGGGCGGGATATGGCGCATGGAAGTGGTCCGTAAGCGCTATGACAAAAACCATAAGGCGGGCGAGGAATGGGTCGCGCCCTTTGCGTTAGCCCTGCAAAATGGTCAAATCATCTATATGGTTGGTTCCGGCTTTGTCGGCATAGCTTACCAACCCTTTATTTATATGTTGATCGCCATGCAGATCGGGCTTGATACCTATCTTGCCCGTCGGCGTTCAGAGTCAGCGTTTAAGACGCTACAGGTTCGCGCCAAAAGAGTTAAAGGCGACCTAAGTTAGTAAAACGGCTTGAAGGCAAAAATATCATCACTAAGTTCTGGCGATGGAACATATATTCGGCGCGCAAACATCGACCCTTCCCGAAATATCAGAGTCGTTAAGCTCATTTTCGACGTTATCGCGTGATATTTGGACATGGTTAGAAAGCCATAGCGTAGAGGTAGCCATCGCCTTTGCGATCGGCGCCATAATATTTGCGGTTCTGCTCTTTGCGCGCAATCGGATTAGAGGCTACGCCCAAAAACAGTCGGATCGGCTTGCAATTACAACCATTGTCACACGCACTTTGGGCAAAACCAACAGCTTCTTCCTGATGCTGGTATCAATAAAAGCTGTTACCGGCGCGGCAAATACACCTGAAGCAATTAACAACATCATTATATTTCTCTTCACCATAGCCGCTGTTTTGCAAGGCGCTATCTGGATCAGAGAGATAATATTGGGCTTCATCGAAAAACGTGCCAGCAACGAAAGTGGGGAGGTCAGCGAAACGCTGACCAATGCATTGGCGCTGATCCGCGTGATTGTTTCCGTTGCCGTTTTTGCCATTGCTACGATCATGATATTGGCCAATCTCGGCGTTGATGTCACTGGGTTGGTTGCCGGATTGGGCATTGGCGGCATTGCCATCGGTCTGGCTGCTCAAGGTATTTTTGAAGAGCTTTTTGCAGCTCTATCCATCATTTTTGATAAGCCTTTTCAAAATGGCGAGACCATATCTTATGACAATACTGTCGCTACGGTTGAGAAAATTGGCCTGAAGTCAACGCGGTTGCGGTCCGTATTTGGTGAGGAAGTCATCATCTCCAACAGCAATTTGCTCGATAAGGAAATTATCAATTATACAAGGCTGGACCGTCGTCGTACCCGCTATGGCATCGGGGTAATATATCAAACCGACCCTAAGCAGGCCGCTGGCATTCCCGATCTGCTGCAGGAAATTATCGAAGAATATGATGGCAAATTCATCCGTTCAGGCTTTGTCAGCTTTGGCGATAGTTCGATAAATTTTGAGCTGGATTTTGATATTATGAGCAGCGATTACGAGGTTGTTTACAATAAGCGTCACCAGATCGGTTTGGCTATATTGCAGCGTTTCAATGATGAAGGCCTGGAATTTGCTTATCCGACTCAAACCACTTTTACAGCAGCCCCAGATGGTAAAATGATTATGCCCTACCCCAAGGATGGTTTTACCATTGCGCCTGACCAGTAGCATGCCGTAGCGGCGATTTCTTAGGCAACCGCAACTGCTGAAAAAATTCACTGCCCAACCTTGCGCCTTGGCCGCGAGTACGGCAGAGATGTGGGAAATATTATAAAATCACTTTCAGGAGAGACTGCGATGAGCACTGTAACGCCGCAACAAATGTTGGAAATGAAGGGCGAGAAACTCGGTTCTTCAGAGTGGATTTTGGTCGATCAGGAAATGATCAACAAATTTGCTGATGCCACGGGCGATCATCAGTTTATCCATATCGACGAAGAAAAAGCGAAAATGACCCCTTTTGGCGGCACTATTGCACATGGCTTTCTCAGTCTGTCACTCTTTCCCGTCATGATGGCAAAATCAGATTGCCCGCGCGTCGAAGGCGTAAAAATGGGCGTCAATTATGGCGGCAACAAAACCCGTTTTCTTACTCCAGTCCGTTCTGGCAAGCGCGTGCGCGGCCATTTCACATTGCTGGATCTGGAAGAAAAACGCCCCGGCCAGTGGCAGCAAACACTGGAATTCAGCGTTGAAATTGAAGGCGAAGCCAAACCGGCATTGATCGCTGAATGGATCAGTCAGTTTTTCGTCTAATGCAGCAATGCGCCAAACCCATGCGATTATTAATTGGCTTGGCATATAGGCGCGTGCATTAAATCTTATAAAATCCCCAAATAACCGTAAAGGACACCCCCAATATGCGTGATGCAGTCATCGTTTCCACCGCCCGTACACCGATCGGCAAAGCCTATCGTGGCGGCTTTAACAACACAGCTGGCCCAACTCTGGGCAGTTTTTCCTTGAAAGCAGCGGTTGAACGCGCTGGCCTGGAAGGCGGCGAGATTGATGATTGCGTCTGGGGCAGCGCGCTGCAACAGGGAACACAGGGCGGCAATCTGGCACGTAATGTTGCGCTGCGCTCTGGTCTGCCTATCTCGGTTGGCGGCATGACTTTGGACCGTCAATGTTCATCTGGCCTGATGTCTATCGCAACAGCCGCCAAACAGATCATCACTGACCGCATGGACATTGTTGCCGCTGGCGGGCAGGAATCAATCTCTCTGGTGCAGACGCCAGAAATGCGCATTGCGCCTGATCGTGAACTGATCGCGATGCATGACGATATTTATATGTCGATGCTAAACACGGCTGAAGTGGTGGCAGAACGCTACTCCATTGGCCGTGATGCAATGGATGAATATGCCTTGCAATCGCAAATGCGCACAGCAGCTGCCCAAGAAGCAGGCTTTTTTGACGATGAGATTGTCCCCGTCACCACGACAATGAATGTGATGAACAAGGAGACCAAAGAGGTTTCGCAAAAAGAAGTCACCATCACAAAAGACGAAGGCAATCGCCCGAC
This sequence comes from uncultured Sphingomonadaceae bacterium, assembly GCA_947503245.1. Classification (GTDB taxonomy): domain Bacteria; phylum Pseudomonadota; class Alphaproteobacteria; order Sphingomonadales; family Sphingomonadaceae; genus Alterisphingorhabdus. The sequence goes on along the minus strand of CANNCV010000001.1, from coordinate 1,226,511 downwards.
AACCACATTAGAAGGCCTGCAAAGTCTGCAGCCTGTTATGGGCCCAGACAAAACCATCACGGCCGGTAATGCCAGTCAGCTTTCCGACGGTTCATCAGCCAGCATATTGATGGAAGCCAAAATAGCAGAGCAACGCGGCCTGACACCGCTGGGCCGTTATGTCGGCATGGCGGTAGCAGGCACCAAGCCTGACGAAATGGGTATTGGCCCCGTTTACGCTATCCCGAAATTGCTTGAGCGTTTTGGTCTGTCCATCGGTGATATCGGCCTGTGGGAATTGAATGAAGCCTTTGCGGTACAGGTACTTTACTGCCGTGATAAGCTGGGCATTCCTGATGAATTGCTCAACGTTAATGGCGGTTCTATCTCTATCGGCCACCCTTATGGCATGACAGGCGCACGCTGCACCGGCCATGCATTGATAGAAGGCAAACGCCGCGGCGCGAAATATGTCGTCGTCACGATGTGCGTCGGCGGCGGCATGGGCGCCGCCGGACTTTTCGAAGTCCTATAATAAACCGCTCGGGGTGCGTCGGCGGCGGTATGGGCGCCGCCGGGCTTTTTGAAGTCCTATAATAACCCGCTCGGGGTGCGTCGGCGGCGGCATGGGCGCCGCCGGATTGTTCGAAATTTTATAAGCGATAGCCATGCGCGGGGCAGCAACCTATCTGCCATGCCCATGGCAACTTTAAGGAAAAGATTATGACCATTGGGGTGATCGCAACACTGACCGTTGCAGACGGCAAAAATGCCGAATTTGAAGCAGCATTCACTGCATTGGCAGATGCTGTACGCGCTGATGAACCTGGCAATCTTTTTTACTCGCTGTTTCAAACCAGCGATGATGCCCAGCAATATAAAGTGCTCGAATGCTATAGTGATGAGGCCGCTCTAGCAGCGCATCGCGATACGCCGCATTTTATCGCAGCTGGCGGTAAGCTCGCAGAGCTACTCGCTGCCCCGCCGCACATAGAGGTTCTGAAAGGCGTTTAAGAGCGCCCCCACCCATTTAATCAAAATGCTAAAAGGCAGTCAGGCGCACTATGCGCATGGCTGCCTGACTTTATCAGAAATGCACCATGCCGCCTTCATAGGTCGCGGCCTCTTTACGGTCTTTTTTCAGCAAAGCAGGCTGTGAAAGGTCAACCCAATTGGCCTTTTGCGCCAGCACTAATGCCGGTGCAACGCCCAGGCTGGTGCATAGCATCGAGCCAGCCATAACATGAATGTCACGCATCCGCGCTTTTTCTGCCAGTGACAAGGCCTCAGTCAGACCGCCTGTCTTATCGAGATTAATATTGATCGCACCAAAGCAATCTTCCACGCGGTCAAGATCCTCCGATGTATGGCAGCTTTCATCTGCGCAAAACGGCACAGGGCTTTCAACACCCATAAGCTCATCTTCAAAACCGGCAGAAACAGGCTGTTCGATAAGTTCAACACCATATTGCTGCATGCCCATGGCCATGCTTAAAATATCCAGCTCTTCCCAACTTTCATTGGCATCAACAATCATTCTGGCATCAGGTGCGCCAGCACGCACTGCCGCTACACGCGTCATGATGTCGCTGGCATCCAGCATCACTTTGAGCAGTGTAAAGCCTTTGGCGGCGGCCTTTTGTGCCGCATCATGCATGGCCTCTGGTGTGTCCAACGATATTGGATAGGCCGTAACCATGGGCTGCGGCGCTTTCAGCCCTGCCAGTTCCCAAACCGCCTTACCAGTCGCTTTGCTTTCCAAATCCCATAATGCGCAATCAAATGCGTTTCGGGCAGCGCCTTCCATCATGGTTTCGAGAAGATTTTCTCGGCTGATAGGCTTGTTCTGCTTAGCCCGCATCTCAATAGCGTCGACGCACAGTTCCGCAGTCTCACCTTCAAAATAAATGGGTGTCCCTTCACCGCGACCGACATATGTGCCGTCTGTGACTTCACAGACCACGACATCAACATCGGTCTTGGCACCTCGTGCCATGATATAGGGCTGCGCCAATGTGAAGCGCTCTACGCTAGCGGATTTCAATGTAATCATAAGGCCGACCTAAGCAATAATATCTCTGAAAACAATGGGCTGAATGGCAATTTTACGCATTATGCGCACTAATCCATTCTTCAACCACTGGGGCAATCTTAGTGCGCCATTTGCTGCCGTTGAAAATGCCATAATGGCCGACATCAGGAACCAGCTCATAGCGCTTCCTGCTATCATCCAGATTGGTGGTCAGCATTAAGGCCGCCTTGGTCTGACCAATGCCGCTAATATCGTCTTTTTCGCCCTCAATGGCCAGGATAGCGACATCATCAATAGCCGTCAGGTCAATCAGTGTTCCGCGATGCTCCATCGTGCCATTAGGCAGGGAATGCTTCTGGAATACATGCTCAACAGTTTGCAGGTAAAACTCAGCCGTCATGTCGCAGACAGAGCGATATTCGTCATAAAATGTCTTGGTGGAATCTGCACTTTCGCCATCACCGGTCACCAGATGTTTGAACATCTCCCAATGGCTCATCATATGGTTGCCAAGGTTCATCGACATAAAGCCCGCTAGTTGCATAAAGCCTGGATAGACCTTCCGCCCTGCCCCGGGATATTGCATAGGGACTGTGGCGATTGCATTTTGCTGGAACCAGCTATGCGGGCGTTGCATGGCCATAGTGTTGACGGCAGTTGGTGCCTCGCGCGTGTCTATAGGCCCGCCCATCATCGTCAGGCTGCGCGGACGGCATTCGTGGCGCTGCGCAGACATAAGAGCGGCTGCCGCCAAACATGGCACTGACGGTTGGCATACGGCCAACATATGCGCGCCGCACCCAGTATCATCAAGGCCGATATGCTCCATATATGTGACCAGATAATCAATATAGTCATCCAGATCGAACTGGCCTTCACTGGTCGGGACTTGCCGCGCATCACGCCAATCGGTGACATAAACCTCATGACTTTCCAGCATCCGCAATACGGTGCCGCGTAACAAGGTTGCAAAATGGCCGGACATAGGCGCAACGATAAGCAGACGCGGCGCATCTTCTTGCAAACCAGCATGAGCAAAGCGCTTCAACTGGCCAAAAGGCTTTTGCAGCACGATTTCTTCGCTAACAGCAAAGCATTCATCACCAATATCTATTTGTTCAAAACCGAAAGCTGGCTTTCCACGCGGCGCGGCTGCATGCGCAAATACGTCAAGCGCCGAAGCCATGATCGGCCCGCCGCCAAGATATGCAAATGGGTTGCTGGGGTTATTGAGCAACTGCGCTCCCATATTGGCCCAAGCACTAGCCCCTGCCAAATATGTGCGCTGCATTTCATAAGCGGTGTAAAGCATGAAAATTCCTGTTATTTGCAACCATCTTTATAGTCGCTGCATTCAAAGGATCGCTATAGCCAAGAGCTTTGACGTTCCGTTTTGCAAGTTATCATATTTGCTTAGACTGTTACTGCGCTTTTGCCTGTTCGACAACCGCTAAGGCAAGCTAGCCCTTTCGCCAATTAACAAAGGCAAAATGCCGTTATTCGGTTGAGACAATCTGGCCAGACTGCTAGCGAACGGCCATGTCCAAGACGCAATCTACAGAAACTGACACGGCCTCGGCGCAAAAACCTGACCCTGTGTCCACAAAATTAAGAGATGCCCCAAAGGCTTCGCCCAAAAAGATCGGCAATCTCAAACTATTGATGAGCTATGCCATGCGGTATCCGCGGCAAATCATCTTTGCAGGCATCGCGCTTCTTTTCGCCGCTATGGGGACTTTGGCCATTCCACGGCAGTTGCAGAAAATTGTCGATGATGGTTTTGCTGCTCTGGGTCAGGACGGAGGGTCTATCGCTCCGTTTTTCCAATATCTGCTGATGATAGTTGTGGTTCTTGCGATAGCCACGGCCTTTCGATTCTATTTTGTGTCTTGGTTGGGGGAGCGTGTTGTTGCTGATATCAGGCTGGCCGTGCAGCAAAATTTGCTGCGCATGTCACCGGGATATTTTGAAGAAAATCGCCCGTCTGAAATCGCTTCGCGTATGACGGCAGATACCGCCATAGTAGAGCAGATTGTCGGCACCACAGTATCAGTGGCTTTGCGCAATGTCGTGGTGGGCATAGGCGGCGTGATCTATCTGTTTTACATCGCCCCTCAGCTGACCCTTTACCTGCTGATCGGTATTCCGGTGATCATCATTCCGATCACCATCATTGGCCGCAAATTGCAAAATGTGTCGCGCACCAGTCAGGACCGTGTGGCCGATGTTGGCAGCAATATTGTTGAAACCTTGGGTGCGATGAAAATTGTGCAGGCCTTTGGTCAAGAGGGGCGCGAATATGATCGTTTCTCTCTGGCCGTAGAGAATACTTTTGCCACGGCCAAGCGGCGGATTATGCTTCGCTCCATCTTGACCATGGTGATTATCGCCATGATATTTGGCGCTATTACTTTCATCATGTGGCAAGGTGCAGTTGATGTTGTCGAAGGCCGGATGTCGGGTGGTGATATTGCTGCCTTTATCTTCACCGGCGTTTTGGTCGCAGGGTCATTTGGCGCCCTGACAGAAGTTTATGGCGATCTGCTCCGCGCTGCTGGTGCATCAGAACGGTTGAATGAATTGCTGTCTGCGCAGCCGGATATTGCTCCGCCAACACAGCCCATCGCATTGCCGCAACCACCGCGTGGTCAATTGACCTTTCAGAATGTCGGTTTTTCATATCCAACACGGCCTGACACTCAAGCGATCACTGGTTTTAATTTGACCGTTACGCCGGGTGAAAATATTGCGATTGTGGGTCCATCTGGCGCTGGAAAATCTACGATATTTCAATTGGCACAGCGCTTTTATGACCCCCAAAGCGGTAGTATACGCATAGATGGTGTTGCTCTGCCCTCTGCTGATCCTGCGGACATTCGCGGTCGCATGGCCTATGTGCCGCAAGACACGGTGCTCTTTGCAGCCTCTGCGCGCGATAATCTGCGCTATGGCAATTGGGCCGCAAGTGACGAGGAAATTTGGGAGGCCGCTGACGCTGCCAATGCCGGTGATTTTATCCGTGAATTGCCCAATGGATTAGACAGCTATTTGGGAGAGGCCGGGACCCGTCTATCAGGTGGCCAACGCCAACGTATATCCATTGCACGCGCTTTGCTGCGCAATGCTCCAATACTGTTATTGGATGAAGCAACATCTGCCCTTGACGCTGAGAGCGAAAAACTTGTTCAGGATGCTTTTGACCGCCTGATGGAAAACCGCACAACATTGGTCATCGCCCATCGCCTCGCGACGATCAGAGGCGCAGATCGTATCATCGTCATGGATGAAGGGAAGATTGTTCAAACCGGCACGCATGACAGTCTAATCACGGAAGATGGACTATATGCCCGGTTGGCCAATTTACAATTCAACGGTGATGGACGCGCTCATTAGATTTTCATTCTAGCGAGCAAAATAGCGGTAGTTTTCATTACCAACAATGCCGAACCTAGTCAGCTTGGCGGCTTGTATTGACTTTAGAACACGGTTGAACAGTTCATATCGCGCCGCTGGCGTAGGTGAAACTTGGATTTCGGGTTGGATAGCTTGTTTACTCGCAGACATTAACAGCTCATCGAGCTGCTCCGCTGTAACAGGAATATCATTCCAAAAAATGTCATCATTTGCCTCTAAGCTAATCCTATTAACCGGCAGCAGATGACGCTCGAACTCGTCGAGACCATATTCAGGATTGGTGTCTAGCAACATGGCATGCATATTTGGCTGTGTGCTCACGATAATCATGATGAGCAGAACAAGCATAACGTCGATCAGCGGCGTTGTATTCAGCTGAGACATATAATCATCTTGTGAGATGGCTTGCCTTTGTGAGAAGTGAAAAGATCCTCATTTGCCAGAAGTAGTTATATTGTTATGGCAAAGAAAAAGGGTCGCTACCTTAATGGTGCGACCCTTTCAAAAATCAATTGCAAAGCCTAATCAGCCACCAGCCTTTTCAAACACTCTATGTTGTTCATTACCGACAAAACCAAATTTGGTAATTTTCGAGTCTTTTACGAGCTTCAATACTTGGTTTACCCGTTCATAACGCGCCACGGGGTGAGGCTGAAATTGCGTTTCAGGCTCCTTCGCAGCTGCAGCCGACTGCACCAGAAGACTATTTAATTGCTGAATATTTATCTGTTCACCGTTCCAAAGCAGGCGATCATCTGGTTCAACCAGCAATTTGTTCTTCACCGGATCAAGCTCCGGCGTTTGTATCTCAGGGTTAGGCTGCGGCAAATCCAGTTTGATCGCGTGCATTTGCGGCGGGATCGTAATAATAAACATGATCAACAAAACGAGCATAACGTCAATCAATGGCGTTGTGTTCATTTCCATCATAGGACTGCCATCGTCCTTACCACCACTCATAGCCATGACAGGCTCTCCTTTAACATCGCGGCGATAATACGCCGGAAAACATAGTGTTTATAGGTTACCACTTGGGTCAGCAATGAAGCCAACTTTAGGGAAGCCTGAAACTTGCATGACGTACATTGTGCCGCCAATACACCGAAAAGGCGTGTTCACATCTGCACGTATATGCGCTTCAGGGATATCTTCAGGGGCGATATTATCGACGCCCCCGCGCTGCTCCACAAAATCTTCAATATATTGCGTAGCAAATTCTTGCAGCTCTGTAGATGAAATTGGCGTCACATTTCTGTAAACACGGCATTCACCGCTTTGGCTGGCCTGTGTATATCCCGGATCGCCAGGGCTCAATCCTGCAGAGTCAGTTGCCGTAACTGAAAGCAAAACGTCTTCAGCCTTGGTTTCATTCGGAATAAATTCCTGATCTGGTAATTGCAGATTTTCAATCGTTTGAATCGCGACAGGAATCGCAATGAGAAAGATGATGAGCAAAACCAACATGACGTCCACAAGCGGGGTCGTGTTGATGTCTGACATCGGCGTATCTCCGCCACCGCCTCCACTACTAACTGCCATAATATAATCCTAAATCTGGCCAAATATTCTTTGATAAAGTTATCTGGGTGACGGCCATGCGGCCGTCACCTCAAGACAACTTACTTCTTAATAGGAGCTGCTGCAGGTGCTTTTTTCGCAGGAGCAGCTTTGGCTGGCGCTGCTGCAGGGGCAGCAGGCTTAACCGCACCGTCAGATGCGATGAAAGCCAAAACATCTGTGGAGAAAGAATGCAGGCCTTCTGCGATACGCTTGTTACGCGCTTGCAGCCAGTTATAGGCCAGAACGGCAGGAACAGCCACCAACAGACCAAAAGCGGTCATGATAAGTGCTTCACCAACAGGACCGGCAACGTCACCGATTGCAGCAGAACCTTTGGCGCCGATTTTAAGCAGCGCGTTGTAGATACCAACCACAGTACCGAACAAGCCGATAAAAGGAGCCGTAGCACCAACGGTCGCTAGGAATGGCAAACCGCCAGCCAGCTTGGCATTGATCATATCTTCTGAACGGCTCAAAGAACCGTGCATCCAGTCATGCGCTTCCATTGGATCTTTCAAACGGCCATGCTCGTCTTCAGCTTTTACAGCATCATCGACGATTTGCTTGTAAGCAGTATCTTTTTCAAGCTTTGCAGTACCTTCTTTCAAGCTGCTGGCACGCCAGAATGTACGGCGTACATCTTTGGCTTGTTTCAAAACTTTATTTTGCTCGAAAATTTTTACGATCAGGATGTAGATCGAGAAGAACAGCATGACAGCAAGAATGCCAGCCGTTGTCCAAGCAACAGGACCACCTTCTCTCATAGCAGACCAAAAGCCAAAGCTGGTCTCTGGTACAGCACTTTCATTACCTGCAGTTAGTGTTAGAATTTCTAAAAACATGATTGTTTCCTCTTCAAAATAGACTGCCATGCGGCAAATAATGTTTAAATTTGTTATTAACGCGGTATTTGCCAACGAACGGCATTTGAATATGTCCCTTGCATGGGGTTACCATTGCTGTCCAATGCTGGACGGAAACGCGCACGGCGCTTGATATTCTTACACGTCGCTTGATCGAGATCATCATGACCGCTTGAGCGTACTATTGAGCAACTATCAACGCGGCCCTTTGTATTAACGACAACACGGAACCGGGTTACGCCTTCGCGTTCTTCACGCAGTGCGCGTGATGGATAATCGTTAGAGTTAGCCCAGCGCCCAGGATTCCCGCGTGGCTCAGGGTTAGCACGCTGAGGGGGCGGCGGCGGCGGTGGCGGCGGTGGCTCAGGCGCAGGTCCTGGATCGGGCACTGGATCAGCCGTTACTGTCCGCACAGGTTCCTCAGGCACTTCAACCTGCGTCTGCACTGGTGGCGGCGGCGTATTGAACTGAACTGGAGGCGGAGGCGCAACTATTGGCGGTGGCTCAGCCTGCTTTTCTGGTTCTGGAGGAGGTTCGTCCGGTTCTGGCTCTGGTTCATCTTCGACGATTTCAATCAGTTCAGTATCTTCGAGGACCTCTCGGACAAAATCGCGATTCAACGCGATAATTAGTCCCCAACCTAGCGCGACCATGACAACAGCTGTTACGACCGCCGAAACGATCCTGTTGCCGGTCATATCCTGATCTACATATGACATGCAGAAAAGCACTCCTTAACCCAGTGTTCAACACGCAAAATTGCGATTCATCGGACTTGGTTATTCACCTTACCCCATGAGGCAATTTTGTAACTATATATCATAATGGCAGTGATTATTGCTCATTGCCAAGCATTTTTGTTTATTTCCTGTTACCGCCAACGGTTCTAACGGCTAGGTTTGGTACAGGCAAATATTTTTCGCTTATTCACTGGGGATTAACGGCCTAGTAACCATTTCTGCGCCGTACAGCGCGACTTTTAACGATAAAAAAAAGGGCAAGAATAATGAAATTTGCTGCCACTTTGGCTTTATTAGCGGGTATTTTTTTCTCGCCGAATCAGTCAGCTGCCGCACAAATCAATGCAATAAGTGTAGCGAATCAATCTAATGAATATGTGCGCCTGGTAGGTTTGGCTGACGGCTCAGAAATTATTGCCTCTATACAGGTGCGAAAAGCCATAAAAGTGCCCCTTGAGCGTGCTCCAGGTTTGGTAAATGGCTATGTCAGATTATATATTGAGGCAGATGTTCTCAATTTGATCAGTGGTGAAGGCGGTCTTCCAGGCTCGATTCGTTACCTTGTAGACCTACCTCTAACCGCAAAGGGCAAGGCCCCAAAAATCAAGAAGCAGCGTTTTATAATTTTCGCTAATCGTAACGCTCAAAGAGCGAATGAAGTGCAACTGAACGGCCCTGATGCGCAATTGACATGGTCGCCCTCACGCGAAAACAACATACGCTCTATTGCGCGTGAATTGCTTGCGGTGGATAGCCCGCCGGCCCTGACCGGGATCAGAGAGGTTTTTCATGTGCCTGGTAACTTAGAAGGCGAAGGCGAAACCCAGATATTTCTCAACACTGAAAATAATGCCCCTATATCGATTTCCGTCATACGCCGTCCCGGCATTAAGCCGAGTTGGGCCATCTCCCTGACAGAAATTGTTGATGCTGCGGCTACTAGACCTTCTCGCGGTACATTGCTGTGGTACCGTCTAGCATGCGGCCTGCCCAAAACCCTGCCGCGCGATGCTCTATATTCTGCCAATAGCAGCGCGGATAATATCGCACGCGAAGATTATGCGCTGGTGATGCGCGAATTGGGCCCCTGTAGATAAGATAGGACAGACAGGTTTTTAGAGTTTGCGCTCTTTCAGCAATATTTCCGAAATGTCATATGTCAGTTGGTTATCGACATCGACGGCATATGCACCTTCATCGAAAATATGCGCAGAAATTTTGACGCCAAAGCGGCGCGAAAGCGCATCCAACATCTGGTCGAAATTCCACCATTTAAGACGGAACCGGATGAGATTGATAAGACCGAACGCTTTGGCAATGGCGCCCTTAGTCTTAATGAACTGACCTCCGCCGCGAAACGCTTCTGCCGCCTGCAATGCCTTTTCGCTGCCCAGCCAATAGCTATTACAATTGGCAATGGCGATATCAGAGAATTCATAAAAGCGGGTTTGAGCACGTGGGTGCGCGGCCAATATATCTTCTCGCTTGGCGATACCGAATATTGCCTCAGCATTTTTTTCCTGCGCCGTTTGATGCACAGCGCGCAGAGCTTCCGGTGTAATGATAACATTATCGCCCGTTGTGATAAGCAAGGGATAAGCTTTATCGGCTTGACGGATAGCCTCTTCCAGACTTTCCACTATTCCAGAACGGGCCTGGCATATCTTCAACCTACCTGCAGCGATAAGCTCTTGCACAATCGGCAAATCGGAAATGACTTCTGCATCATGAATGGAAATCAAGATCTGATTATCCGTCCAGGCCTCGCGAACAGCTTCTAAAACCCATACCAACAAAGGCTTGCCCTGAATGGGCACCCTGCATTTGTGCGACACTCCGGCCTTTTCAGCAAGCGGATCGAGACGACCATCTCTTTTGCCGGCCAGTACCAAGATTGTCGGGGCGTTTTCCTGTTGGGACATAATGGGCTTTCTTTATTCCACAGCGAACCAGATTTATCAGGCCAATAAGTCTATCGCACTGTTTAAGTAGAGATCAGACAAAGCTATTATGACTTTATCTTTATGCTGGCAATGATGCCGCATTGGATTATGGAAAGTTTATGAGCAATACAGACAAAAAAACCAGCCTTAACATTGGCCTGATCGGACTCGGCACCGTTGGTACGGGGGTCATTCGCCTTTTAACCGAAAATGCTGCGCTTATATCGCGCCGTTCTGGATGTGACCTCCATATCAAGACGATTACTGCGCGTGACCGCAATAAGGATCGCGGTGTTGATCTCGCTCCTTATAATTGGGTCGACGATATGATGGCCATGACCGAAGATGATGAGTTGGATATTATTGTCGAGCTTATTGGCGGTGCCGATGGCCCTGCTCTGACATTAGCACGCAAAGCACTCTCCTGCGGGAAAGCATTGGTCACTGCAAATAAAGCCATGGTGGCCGAACATGGCATGGAGCTCGCCGCGCTGGCCGAAGAAAACGCTACAAGCTTCCATTATGAAGCTGCTGTGGCTGGCGGCATTCCGGCCATTAAGGGCGTTCGTGAAGGCGCTGCGGCCAATCGCATGGAGCGTTTATATGGTATTTTGAACGGCACCAGCAATTATATCCTCTCCAATATGGAAGAGACTGGCGCCGAATTTGACACCGTTCTCGCCGAAGCGCAGCAAATCGGTTATGCCGAAGCAGATCCCAGCTTTGATATTGACGGTGTTGATGCAGCACATAAGCTGGCCATATTGAGCAGCCTGGCATTCGCGTCACGGCTCGACCTTGATGGCATAGCTATTCAAGGTATCCGCTCGATTACCGCGACCGATATTTTGCAAGCGAAAAACCTTGGCTATCGCATCCGCCTATTAGGTGTCGCAGAACGCGATATGTCCGATGGCGGCAATAGTTTGTTCCAAAGGGTCCACCCTTATCTGGTGCCGGAGAGTCATCCGCTGGCGGACGTTGAGGGCGCAACAAACGCCGTCGTGGCCGAAGGGAATTTTTCCGGCCGCTTGATGTTTACAGGCGCAGGTGCTGGCGACAAACCAACGGCATCTGCTGTAGTTGCTGACTTAATCGCTATTGCGCGCGGCGAGACATTTGCGGCATTCGCTATGCCTGTCGCCGCCCTTGATGACTGCGGACGCGCCGAGACCGGTCACCGCATTGCGCAAAATTATGTGCGCTTTCGTGTGGCTGATAGGCCGGGTGTGCTTGCCGAAATTACAGCAGCAATGCGCGATGCGAATGTATCGATTGCCAGCCTGATCCAAAATGTCGGTATTGGCAGCGAGACGCACAAAGAAAGCGGAGATGAAGCGTTAATTGCCATTGTCACCCATGCTTGCGAAGAGCGCTGCATCAATACCGCGATACAAAGCCTGACAGGCTCTCCTAGCCTTTTGCAGGAACCGTTGGTCATTCACATTCTCGATGAATAGGCTTTCTGCCCATTTCCAGCTTTGAGATTGATGTAATCATGGCTTGTCATGCGCTAGGTTTTGGATAGGTTGCGTTACAAATATCGACTGGTGCATGATACCAGCCGAACCGGAATGGAGAGAATGTTATGCCGCAAATAACCGACGTTTCAGCATTTATGCGCAGGGCATATCGCTATGCAATGTTCAGTGCGGCCGCTATCTGTACCGCACTCTCTCCAAATGCTTTTGCGCAAGACACTGTCATTCTGGCCGGTGACCTGATCGCAAATGCAGAAAGAGGCAATTCCGGTCCTGCCACAATAACTGTGCGAGACGGCATCATCGTTGCCGTCGCTCCCGGTTTGCAGCGACCCGATGGTGAGGCCGTTATTATCGACCTCAGCAACTTGACGGTACTGCCTGGCCTTATTGATTCTCACGTCCACCTCTCTGGTGACCCCGGTGGAGATTTCTGGCGCGCAGCCGTTGAGCCGGATGAATGGGGCGTAATTGTGGGCACGAAAAATGCCCGCATAACTGCTCTGTCAGGCTTTACCACTGTGCGCGACCTTGGTTCTGCACCGCAAGTCGGCTTTGTCCTGCGCCGCGGCACCGAAGAAGGCTTTATTGTCGGGCCACGTATTCTGTCCAGCGGATCGACCATTGCCATTATCGGCGGCCATGGTGACATTTCCGGTTTCCGCCCCGAAGTGAATGCAGCGTTGGATGATGGCTCTGCTTGTACTGGTCCGGTTCAATGCGCAGCCGTTGTTCGTACAGCATCAAAAAATGGTGCGGACCTTATCAAGATCACAGCGACAGGCGGTGTTTTGAGCCAACAGGCGCGCGGTCTGGACCAGCATTTTACTGATGCAGAAATGAAAGCCATTGTTGATACAGCAAAAACTCTGGGCCTGAAAGTTGCGGCCCACGCCCATGGCCCACGCGGAATTGAGGGTGCTGCACGCGCCGGTGTCAGCTCTATCGAGCATTGCACATTTGCTGATGAAGCTGCACTGGACGTTATGCAGGCAAATGGAACAGCATGTGTACCGACCCTTATGGCGTATACAGGCATTAGAGAGCGGCTTGGCAAAGGCATTTATACCCCGCAGGTTGAGGATAAGATCCGCGCGACATTGCAAGAAGTTGGCAAAGCCGCAAATCGCAGCCGTGCACGCGGCATCCCGGTTGTCTTTGGCACAGATGCAGGTGTTTTTGAACATGGCCGCAATGCAGAAGAATTTGCCCTGTTGGTAGAGCTTGCAGGCATGACACCGCGCGAGGCATTGGCCAGCGCCACCACTGAAGCGGCTAAGCTATTGGGTCTGGAGAATGAAATCGGCAAAATCGAAGTCGGCTATTCCGCTGATATCATCGCTGTTCAAGGCAACCCGCTTGAGTCGGTTGAGACGTTAGAAAAGGTAGATTTTGTGATGATCCGTGGACGGGTTATCGAATAATCGCTGGGGCGATAAGACACCGCATCATCATCCACACAATATATATTGTTGGCCAAGGACCAATTGGACATGCAAGGCGTAAAGACACCCTCCCCTAATGTTGAAGAACTGATCAAAATTGGGCGATCAGTTGCAAAGCGTCTGGATGCAAACCCGTCGGTTCAAAAAGTAGCTGTCGATAAGGCACAGATTTACTATTCGCAGAATTTTCTCAATCCGGCCGACTGCAAGCTGCTGATGGATATTATCGACACTGAAGCCGTCCCTTCCACCCTATATAAAGGAACCGAGTTGGAAGGGTATCGCACCAGCTCAAGCTGCAATTTTGATCGCGACAATGCTGATATTGCTCGGATTTCGCAGCGAGTGGCCGACCTGTTGGGGCTGGATGTCAATAATGGAGAGACTATCCAGGGCCAGCGCTACCAGACCGGCCAGCAATATAAACAGCATCAGGACTATTTCCATCCGAAGACAAGCTATTGGGCAGATGAAATGGCGGGTGCTGGTCAACGCAGCTGGACTGCAATGGTCTATCTTAATCAACCCGTTAAAGGCGGTGCAACGGAATTCCCGACACTGGGCATGTCTGTCAATCCACGTCCGGGCATGTTGCTGGCTTGGAACAATATGAAAGTCGACGGCACACCCAACCCAAACACCCTGCACATCGGATCACCCGTCGAAATGGGAACGAAATATGTCTTTACCAATTGGTTTCGCGAACGCCGTTGGGCGTGACTATAAACATAGTATGAGACTGTTCGACGAACACCTAATATCTATCGGCTGAAAGCTGCCTATGGCATTGCACTCAACCGGCAAATAGGCTCTATTCTGCACCATCTAAAGGCTGGCATATATTTGCCACCTAAACATATTTGGCCGATATATTCATCAGGTCCAACATATTCATCGGCAAGGACATGAACATGCAAAAATTATCAACGCTCGCTCTTCCTCCTGCTCTTATGGCTCTGGTGCTTGCTGGTTGCAGCAATAATGGCACCGCCGGGCCGGTCGCAGTGGCTGCTTTGGCCGCTGGATCTGCTCAAGACGCGTCCGAGGCGCAAACAGGTACCGAAGGGGAAAAACTGCGAGCCATTTTTGCCGCTGATGATGAGGCGTCACTAAAACGCAATCCTTTAAGCGCATTGTTCCGCGGCGATATGCGCTATGCTGACCAGTTGGGCGACTTTTTCACTGACGCCTATAATGATGCAGAACGCAAAGCTGCGATGAATAATCTTGCAGCATTGGCGAGCATTGACAAAAGCAAACTCAACGCAGTCGATGCCATTGCTTATGATGTATTTCAACGCAATCAGGAAGTTACGGTGAAAGGACTGAGCGAGGAGATATTGCCGCTCCTTGATGTCCGTCCAATCAACCACTTTTTTGGTCTTCACACATTTTACCCAACCTTCGCATCAGGCAAAGGCGCAGCGCCTTTCAAAACACTGACCGATTATGAAAACAATCTGAAGCGGCATAATCAATTTATCACGATCATGGACAGTGCCATCGGCCTTTTCAAAAAAGGTCAGGCCTCAGGCGTTGTTGAAACCAAACTGACCATTCGCAATGTCATTGAGCAGCTGGATACACAGCTAGCGCAGCCTATTGAAGAGAGCCCATATTTTGCTCCGGTTCAAAACTTCCCGGAAGATATGAGCGAAGCTGACCGCGCCCGCCTGACTGCGGAATATCGTACAATTATCGCGGACGGTATTTACCCTGCCTATACACGGCTGCGCGATTATCTGCGTGATGATTATCTGGATGATGCCCGTGAAGGGGTTGGCCTGTCTTATATGAAAGGCGGCGACACATTATACCAATATCTTATTGAGCAAACCACCACCCTGCCCCTGACAGCAGACGAAATTCACAATCTGGGGCTCAGTGAAGTCAAGCGCGTGCTTGGCGATATGGATGCCATTAAAAAAGAAGTCGGCTTTAAAGGCACGTTGAAAGAGTTTTTCGACTTTATTCGCACCGACCCACAATTCAAACCTGAAAGCCGTGAGGGCCTTACTCAAGATTATTATGATCTGGGTGAGAAGGTCGACAAGGTTATCTCTACACAGTTCAAGGTGCTGCCAAAAACGCCATTGGAAATCCGCCCTTATGAGCCATTTCGTGAGAAGTTTCAGGCTGGCGGCTCCTATCAATCAGGTACACCTGACGGATCACGCCCCGGCATCTTCTATTTCAACGCTTATGATCTGCCCAGCCGCACTACTCCGGGTATCACCACGCTGTATCTCCATGAAGGCGCGCCTGGTCACCATTTCCAGATAAGCCTTGCGCAAGAAAATGCAGCGCTGCCCAATTTCATGCGATTTGGCGGTAACACTGCTTATGTCGAAGGCTGGGCACTCTATTCAGAAAAACTCGGCTTCCCCATGGGTCTGTTTGATGATCCCTATCAACGCCTTGGTCATTTTGATGATGAAATGCTGCGCGCCATGCGACTGGTCGTGGACACCGGCCTGCACAGCAAAGGCTGGACCCGTGAGCAAGCCATTCAATATATGCTGGACAATAGCAGCATGGGCGAAACCGATGCGACCGCAGAGGTAGAGCGCTATATCGCTATCCCGTCCCAAGCGCTGGCCTATAAAATCGGCGCTTTAACAATCCAGCGCCTTAAAGCCGAAGCGCAGGCCGAGCTAGGCGACAAATTCGACCCGCGCGATTTCCACGACCAAATCCTCAACACCGGCGCTCTGCCGATGAGTGTATTGGAGAAAAAAATCCGCAACTGGATCGCCGATGTGAAGGGGTAGATAATAATATTTAGTAGCGAGTAACCTCAATTTTTTTGGTGCAGGATTAGAACTTGCTTTTAAATACAATTTGCTAAATGTTGCTATAACATAGTAGCATGGAATACATGGCAACTACGGAACACACAATAAATGATGCAATTGCAAGCCTGCTAAGAAAAACACGCGCTATTTGGGTGGACTCAAACTACGTTTGTTCCGAAAAAACCGGTACATTAACTGGTAATCAAAAGCGACCTGACATACTCATCACAGAATATGGTGTGTCTCCAGTTGTGATTGAAAACGAAGTTTTGCCAGCAACAAACGTTGAAGTCGAAGCAAAGGATCGGCTTGGAGAAACTTTAAAGGAGAATGGCAAGCGCATCCTCTCCTCAATTGCGATAAGAACGCCATTGCGATTGCGTGCCCTTACCGGCGATGATCTTTCGGAAGAACTTGCTCGAGCAGACGATATTGAAATGGTGTTATTTACTGGTAACGAGCCAGAAAATGCGCTCCGATGGCCTGAGATAGGGTGGCTCTCTGGATCAATAGATGATCTGTCCTTGCTCGCCCAGGCTGCAACTGTCCCGCCATCTATTGTCGAAGAAGCCGCAGATCAACTAACACTTGGTGTTGCACAAGCAGCAGGGCAACTTAAAGGTATAGAAACAAAATTTGGTCCGGCGCTCGATCGTATTGCGGAGGCTCTCTGCCAAGAGGACAGTGAGCAAACCAGACGGATGGCAACAACCATTCTTGCTAATGCATTTATTTTTCATGAGACCCTCGCCCACGGCCCCGGCGATCTGGCAACAATCCGTAATCTTGAAGAATTACGCGGCGCAGGTCAGCTTACGCGTCATTTCATTATCACAGAATGGCGCAAAATATTGAAAGTAAATTACTGGCCGATTTTCGATATCGCTTGCCGGATATTTGAAGTCGTTCCCAGTGATTTAGGTCTTAGTCTATCTCAAACATTAGCGGATACTGCAACGAAACTCGTCGAAAACAGTCTCACAAAAAGCCATGACTTGACGGGGGCAGTTTTCCAAAAACTGATCGCCGATAGAAAATTTCTGGCCGCTTATTACACGACACCGGCATCAGCTGCACTTATGGTTGGCTTATCGCTTAACAGCAAAGTCTCGCCCAGTGGCAAGGAATGGTCAGATACAAAATCGTTACGCGACTTGAAAATTGGGGACTTCGCATGTGGTACAGGAACGTTACTCTCCACTGCCTATACACGAATGGGTCAGTTTATTGAATTATCAGGCATAAGCTCTGAAAGCGTACACGCAGCCATGATGGCTCATACCGTTGTCGGCGCGGACGTATTACCAGCAGCCGCACATTTAACAGCTTCTATGTTATCAGGCGTACATCCTCAAACCACTTATACTGATAGCATGATAATGACCGTGCCTTATGGGGAGATACAGGACAATAAAGTTGCATTAGGGTCATTAAACCTACTGGGGCAACAAAAAACAATGGATGCGGTATCTGCAACTGGCTTAGGTGCCAAAGGCGAGAAAAAGAAGAATGTGTTTGTTAGCGTGGCGCATGACAGCTTCGATTTTATCATTATGAATCCGCCATTTACCCGAGCAACAGGCCAAGAGGGTAAAAAAATTGGTGTACCCAACCCCATGTTCGCTGCCTTTTCAGCAGAGAAAAACCTACAAACGAAAATGGCAAAAAGTTTTAAGACCCTTCTTGATAATTTATCAGGCGGTCATTGCTATGATGGTCAGGCCGGTGAAGCGACTGGGTTTATTGAGCTTGGTTACCGCAAGCTCAAACCGGGTGGTACTATCGGCCTTATCACACCGCTGAGTCTGATGTCTGGTGAAGCATGGGACAAATCACGAAAGCGTATCGCGGAAAATTTTGATTCCGTTATAATGCTGAGTATAACCGGTAAAAAGCTAAAAGAGACTTCTTTTTCTGCTGACACTGGCATGGCCGAGGCAATGACAATTGGTCGCAAGCGAGATTCAGCCGATACTAGCCCTCATAATGCTACATATGTTGTGCTTGAAGACCGGCCATGCACTCCTCTGGATGGCTATGCCATTGCGGATGTGATAAAGCAGATGCAAGCCAAGGGCGATATTCGCAAAATCGACGACGCCCCTTTTGGCGGAACACCTGTTCGCATAGGTGAACATCGTGTCGGTGAGGCAATTATAGCACCTTTGCCACAAGACGACACTTGGGACATTTGTCGCATCGCCGATATGAGCCTAGCACAAGCAGCATGGCGGCTCATTGAAAAGCATGAATTGTGGCTGCCCGGGATGGCAGCAGCTATAAAAGAACCTTTACCGCTAGGCACAGTCAAAGATATGATTGCGCAAATCGGCCCTTATCATGCAGATATTAATTGGAATGGCACAGCAGGGAAAATACGCGGGCCGTTCAAACTACAAAAGACAGACAGCCCCGATAGCGTAACCTATCCGATATTATGGAGCCATGATGCACCACGCGAACGATCACTATGTTTTGAAGCGGACCATGAAGGTATTGTTCGTCAAGGCAAAAATGACGGTGAAAAAAATCTGATTCACGACAAAGTTACCGCACTGATCGCAAGCAGTTCGCATCTACATTTCAACAGAGATTTTCGTTTCAACAGCCAATCAACGGCCATGCAATACACCAAGCGTGCATCAATTGGTGGTCAGGCTTGGTTGTCACTAAAACTTCCAAACCCTAAAATGGAAGCGGCCATCGCGTTATGGTCTAATACCTCTATCGGTTTATTACTGCACTGGTGGCAAGTTAATAAACAGCAATCGGGTCGCGGGCGTAGCGGCAAAGAAGCCTTAACAAAAATGACATTGCTGGACCCGGCACTGCTCAGTGCAGATCAGCTTAGCCAATGTGCCGACCTACTGCTGAAACGCGCAGATATTGCAATGCGGCCAGCTCATGAGATCACAGTGGATAACGCACGAGTGGATTTGGACCGAGAATTTCTTGGCGATATACTTGGCCTAGATAAAGAGCTTTTTGCTGATAATGGTCCCCTTGACCTGCTAAGGCGAAAATTATCTGCTGAACCATCAATTCACGGCGGCAAGCTGATAAAATAAATTTTTTGGAGAGTATTGTGAGCGACCAATACGGGTTCAACCTAGACGGATTAAAAGAGGAAAAGCCAAAATCTTCACATAGCGTGCGCTTAGAACTTCACGCGCTACTAGAAACGGCAAAGATGGCAAAAGATTCAGCGCCATGGCCATTAAAAGACATGAATGAATATCGCCAAAACTTCCCAATAAAGGCCAAGGTTCTTCCTCCTGAGGAGGCCACATTCTTATGGCGACAGTTCGAACAAGAACTCAACCGTATAGAAAAATATTTAATAACCCCAGTAGCCTAGCGACGGACAGATTCCCCTTTATGACCAGCCGCCTTAGCACCGTATTTTTCTCTTTGGGCATTGCCATTTTAATCGGTTGGCTGTTTTACATTGGTCGCGATCTTATATTGCCTATCATCACTGCTATCATCATGGTGCAGATATTTTATGCGGCGCAAGCAGCGATGGGCCGTTTGCCCGGCTTTGAAAAATTCCCGCGATGGGTGCTTAATCTGTTTTTGATCACGCTGATATTGGGCATTGTTTATGCAATCAGCATGCTGCTCGTGCTAAATTTGGAAACATTGGGGCCTAGCTTGCCGCAATATGAGGCCAATTTGGAGAGTCTGTTCAACCAATGGTTTGCCCCTCCACCAGAGGCTGCAGTGCCCATGGATACTGGCGCGATGATGGAGAACCCGGAAAAGGCTCTGGAACGTGGACAAAATGCTATACTCGGCTCCATTCATGAGAGTGTGGTCGGCTTTTTCACCACCATTGATTTTGGCGCGCTATTGCAAGCAATCCTGTCATCCTTAGGCAGCTTTGGCAGCTTTGTGTTTATCACTGTGCTCTATGCCGTATTTTTAACCACGGAAATTCGCGGGTTTAAGCAAAAAGTATGTACGGCCTTTGGGTCAGATGAACGCGCCAACGCCACCTTGGATATTGTTGCGCAGATCAACATCAATATCGGTCAGTATCTGGCGACCAAATCACTGATCAACATTTTGCTCGGCATTGTGTGCCTGATAATCATGATAGCGTTCGGGCTGGAATATGCGGTTCTATGGGCGATTATTATCGGCCTGCTCAACTATATCCCTTATATTGGTTCTATCGTGGGCGTAGCCTTCCCTGCTCTGTTTGCCGTGGCGCAATTTGGCAATTTGACCATCCCGCTTATCATCACCGGCTTGTTAACGGCAGCGCAGACAGTGATTGGCAATTTCATTGAACCGCGCATGCTGGGCAAATCATTGAACCTCAGCGCCTTTTCCATCATGATGGCGCTGTCCTTTTGGAGCGCCATTTGGGGCATACCTGGCGCCATATTGGCCGTGCCCTTCACCACCATCATGATGCTGATATTGGCCGAGGGCACAAATACGCGCCCAATCGCAGCGCTTTTGTCTGAAGATGGACGGCAATATGCCCCTTTGCAAGATAATGTGCCGCAGCCGCAAGCTGCCGAATAGGCCATATGAACAAAAGCCATAACCGTTCGCCGTCCTTGGATATGCGCAAAGTGCTTTCCATCCTGAAAACGCTGATAGCGTTTGACACAACATCGCGGCACAGCAATTTGGCACTTATTCAATGGGTCGAGGACTATCTCTCCAGCCATGGCATAGAAAGCCACCGCGTCAGCAATGCAGATGGAAGCAAGGCCAATCTTTATGCCACTATCGGCCCTGCGGTCGCTGGCGGTGTGATATTATCGGGCCATAGCGATGTGGTGCCGATAGACGGACAAAATTGGTCCAGCGATCCATGGACGTTAACCCAGCGGACAGTGAATGGCGAAGAGCGGCTCTTTGGCCGAGGCACATCTGACATGAAGGGATTTATCGCACTGGCTCTGGCCGCTGTGCCCCTGTTCACATCATGCAGCAAACCGGTCCATCTGGCCTTTAGCTATGATGAGGAAGTGGGCTGCACAGGTGCACCGGCAATGATCGCTCAGCTGGCAGAAACACTGCCGCAGCCGAAACTGGCCATTGTTGGCGAGCCAAGCTCCATGCAGGTGATAAACGGGCATAAAGGCATTGCTGTATATGAGCTGGTGGTGACAGGTCATGAAGCGCACAGTTCTTTGACGCATTTGGGAATATCCGCCAATCATATCGCGGTTGAATTGATGGCGCAGTTGTTGGCACTATCGGATGATCTGGCCGCACATCCACCGGCATCAAGCGGTTTCAATCCTCCGCATGCGACCCTGACCATCGGGCAGGTGCATGGCGGAACTGCTGCAAATATTCTGGCCGGTGAAGCGCGTGTGACATTTGATCTGCGCACACCGCCTGGGCTGGATGCCAACGCCATATTAGAACCGTTTCGCCGGCAATGCGACGCTATACGCGCCCGCATCAGCGCGCGCTTTCCCGAATGCCGCGTGCAGCTGACTGAAATTGCCAATGCCCCGCCAATGGGGCCTTTGGCAGGTCAGGATAATGAAGCCTTTGTGCGAGCGCTGAGCGGCAATAATGAACCGTCCGGCGTTGTGCCCTATGCCACAGAGGGCGGCCAGTTTCAGGCTGCAGGCTTTCCAACGCTGATCTGTGGTCCGGGTTCTATAGAGCAAGCACACCAGCCGGATGAATGGATCGCGCTCGAGCAAATACAGCGCGGCGCGGTCTTTATGGTACGTTTGGCAGAGGCATTGCGCTAAATATGGTGGAAGATTCGCCAGCAAAATTACCCCTTCTCTATCACGCACCCATGGCCTGTTCGCTCGCGGTAAGAATAGCCGCTGCCAAAGGTAATGTGCCGATTGAACTGGCCATAGTCGATCTCAACACGCATAGGCTTGCCGATGGCAGTGATTATTATGCCATCAATCCTTTAGGCCAAGTGTCAACGCTCCAGCTTCCTGATGGAAACTTGCTCTTCGAAAATATTGCCTGTCTTTTATGGGTGCAAAACCAATCACCCAATATCAACTTTCGGCGAGCGCCAGAGCATCCCGACTCTATTTTCTTGATCCGTTGGCTCAGCTTCATCTCAACACAATTGCATCAACAGATATTCCGCATCGTCTTTTACGATGAAGCCGATGCCGCAGTGAAAGACAATATCCGGGCACTGGCTCCTGATCGATTGGCATTGCTGGACGGGCATCTTCAAAATCGCAAATGGCTGCTGGGCGGAGAGTTTAGCGCGGCCGATGCTTATCTGGTCTGGGCGCTCAGCCTTACCGATAAGGCTGGTCTCGACATAGCGCCCCATCACTCTCTCACGCGATATTGGGAGCAAGCATTGGCCGATAGCGATATTGCAGAGATTATTGCAGATGATACGCTGCGAAAGGCGCAAAAAAGCTGATGCCGTAGCGTATTTTGCGTGGCGCGCCGTGCATGGTATGATCCCATTTGTGATATTTGAAAAGCAATAGAGGCTTTAACATTATGCCAGCCGTAAAGGCAGCCAATCCTAAAGCCATTTTTGGCAATGATATATGGCTAATGCTGACACGCGTTTCGCCGTGGCGGGGTCTTGCGCTGATTATGCATGCTTGGGTCATCGCCGCCCTAACTGCTACGCTCACTGCCTTGCTGTGGCAATTTAGCTGGCCCCTCGCTTTGTTGGCGACGCCATTTGCGATCATCATCATT
The DNA here is from genome assembly GCA_947503245.1 of uncultured Sphingomonadaceae bacterium. GTDB lineage: Bacteria > Pseudomonadota > Alphaproteobacteria > Sphingomonadales > Sphingomonadaceae > Alterisphingorhabdus. Next base: position 1,203,584 of record CANNCV010000001.1, on the reverse strand, counting down.
GGCGGGCGGCAATTGGGCTTGGCGATATTGATGCACGAAGCTGCGCATGGGCTGACCCATAAGAAACGGGCCATAAATAATTTTTGGGGTGACTGGATAGCTGGAGCCGCGACCGGAGCAGATTTACAGGCGTATCGCGCTTATCACCTCACGCATCATCGTTATACGCAGCAACTGGAAGACCCTGACCTCCCCTTGTCGCAGCCTTTCCCTGTTTCTAAAGACAGTCTGCGCCGCAAGATTATCCGTGACCTCACTGGACAGACCTTTTTCAAACAGCGCATGGCGCAATTTGCCATGGCCTATAAAGGTTTGGTTGCGATGCTGCGGCCAGCAGTCTCCAGCTCATCACAAAAACGCGATACGCAGGCCGGAACCGTTTTTAACCGCAGCGTGCGCACCAATACCGAAACACGCAATGGTGTGTCTGCGCCTGTCATTGATGAAGCTGGGGCCATAGCCATGGCGAAAAGTGTCGGGCGGTTTTTGTCTGTGCAAATAGTGCTGTTAGTGCTGGCTCTCAGTCTATTAGGGCCAGCTGGCGGCGCCATTGCCTATGGCATATGGTTTGCAGCATTAGCGACAACGTTCCCGCTCTTTCTGCGCATCCGCAACATTGCTGAACATGCCTGCACCGCGACTGGCAGTGATGATCCATTCAGCCATGCACGCACAACCTATGCCGGATTACTGGCTCGCATGACTGTTGCGCCCTATTGGGTCAATTATCATGCAGAGCATCATCTGTTTATGGCCGTGCCGTGTTATAATCTGGCCAAGGCGCACGCGCTGCTATTAGAGAAAAACTATGGCCCACGCATGACCATTGCCCTGGGTTATGGCGAAGTATTGCAGCAAATATCGTCAGGGCAAAGCAAGCCAGCCACGGCTTAATCCACAGTCACTTTTAGGGGTTTTCTACAAACCGGCCGGCTTCACGATCTTTGCGAGTGATTGCTGGATCAAATATCTGACCATTCATCGCAACATAGACACCATGCGGCAGGGTCTGCACGGCGGCAAAAGCAAAGCCGACATTAAAGGCTGCATCGCTATTTTTTATCCGGGCGGGCTGTAATGAGCCGGTCAGCACAATCGTCTTGTTCTTTATACCAGCCAGCTTTTTGCCCGTTTCAACCATGGTATCAGTGCCATGCGTGATCAATATATGCTCCGCTTCACTCGCCATGACGGCATCATAGATCGCAGCGCGGTCTTCTGCGGTAAGTTCCAGACTGTCTTTGCGCATCAGCTGTGTCACGCGGTGCTGTGCATAGACGTTATTTTCAGTCAGAATATCGGCCAATGTTGTCGGACCGACATGAAATTCGGATAAGGCATCAAAATAGACTTTGTCGATTGTGCCACCCGTTGTGAATACGTCTATCAATGTCATCGTTCCTGCGAAAATCCTGCGCGGTTATTATATATCATCCACAGCGCGGCCAGCAGCAACGGTATTGTCAATGTCTGGCCCATCGTCAAACCAGTGGATAATATGCCCAAATTGCGATCAGGTTCCCGGAAAAATTCAAGTATGAAACGTGATGTGCCCATGATGACGACAAACACGCCGGTCAACAATCCAGGCTTATTGCGCGCATCTGTGCGCCAGAAAAGCCATGTCATGACGATAAGCAGGAACAGACCTTCAAACCCGGCCTGATATAATTGGCTGGGATGGCGTGGTTCTGGTCCTGCAGCGGCAAAGATAATCCCCCAACTGCCATCTGTGGGCCGCCCCCATAACTCACCATTTACAAAATTGGCCAGCCGCCCGAACATATGCCCCAATGGGTAAACACAGGCGATATAATCCCCGATCCGCAGCCAGCTAAGCGCCCGTTTGCGCGCAAAAACCAAGATCGCAATAATCACGCCTGCCATGCCACCATGGAAAGACATTCCGCCGTTCCAAAAGGCCAGTATTTTGAGCGGTTCGGCTATAAATTCTGTGGGTGAATAGAAGAAGACATAACCCAAACGGCCGCCCACAATAATGCCGAGAAATGCCCAGATGATAAAATCGTCGACATCTTCATCGGTCATAGGCGCGTTTGAGCGTTTCAGCATCTGCCGCAGCATCCACCAGCCGATAAAGAGGCCGGACATGTAAGCAAGGCTATACCAGCGCAAGGTATAGCCAGCGATGGTTATAATGTCCGGCGAAAGGCCAAGATCATCAAATTGAATGATAGAGTCCACCTTTACATCCTCTCATCAGCCAGAAACTCTAGCACAAAATTTAGTTGTCCAGAGCTTCCGCGATCAGTTTGCGGCTATTATCCACGCCATATAGCGCAATGAAGCTACCCATACGCGGCCCCTGTTCGCTGCCCAGCAAAGTCTCATAAAGCGCCTTGAACCAGTCGCGCAGATTATCAAACCCACCTTCTTTACCTATGGTGTAGATAATCGTCTGAATAGCCTCAGCCTCTGTCTCGGCTGTCAGTTTGGCCAGTTCGTCATCGAGCCTTTGCAATGCTGCTACCTCAATACCCTCAGGCTTACGCCGCTTCAGCGTTGGCGCGATGAAATCACGGGTATAGGCTAAAGCATTGTCAATCAGCCCATCCATATCAGGATAGCGCTCAGGTGAAGCGTCTGGCGCATATTGCTGCAAATAGCCCCAGACAGCATCTTTTTCGACATCACCCATGACACCGACCAGATTGAGCGACAAACCAAATGTCACTGGAATGGTATCGTTAGGCACTGGCTCACCCCGTGCTGCATGGACATGATGCACAGGGTTGCCGAGTTGTTTATCAGCAGCCTGTTCATGCCAGTTCGCACGAAACTGAAAATAATCATCCACCGCACGCGGGATCACACCAAGATGCAATTGCTTTGCCGCTTTGGGGTCGCGGAAGATGTAAAAGGCAAGGCTTTCCTCGCTGCCATAGCGCAGCCAATCCTCTATGCTCAGACCATTGCCCTTGGACTTGGAGATTTTCTCACCCTTTTCATCAAGGAACATCTCGTAAATCATGCCATCGGGTTTGCGCGCGCCCAGCACTTTGGCAATTTTGCCCGATTGCACGCCGCTATCGGTCAAGTCTTTGCCATACATTTCATAATCGACGCCCAGCGCCGTCCAGCGCATGGCCCAATCAACCTTCCATTGCAGCTTTGCGCCGCCGGACAGGATATTATGCTCCAATACTTCACCATCACTATCAGTGAAACGCACCAGACCAGCCTGTGCGTCGAGCACCTCAACTGGTACTTGCAACACATGGCCGGTTTTCGGACTGATGGGCAGCACGGGTGAATAGGTCGCCTGCCGTTCTTTGCCCAATGTTGGCAGCATGATATCCATAATCTGCTGATAACGGGCCAGAACCAGCTTCAAGGTATCGTCAAACGCACCAGAGCGATATTGCTCGGTCGATGACATGAAATCATAGTCAAAGCCATATTGGTCCAAAAACTGGCGCAGCAAAGCATTGTTATGCGCGGCAAAGCTGTCAAACTTTTCATAAGGGTCAGGAACCTGCGTCAGCGGCTTGTGCAGATGCTCGGCTAACATATCCTGATTGGGCACATTGCCCGGCACTTTACGAAAACCATCCATGTCATCAGAAAATGCAATGAGCTGTGTCGGATTGCCGGTCAGCACTTCATAAGCCTTACGCACCATTGTTGTGCGCAGAACCTCGTTAAACGTGCCGATGTGCGGCAGGCCTGACGGGCCGTAGCCGGTTTCAAACAACATGGGCTTGCCATCAGGTTTGGGCGCAGGCACACCGCGTTCACCGCGATAGCGTTTCAGCAATTTGCGTGCCTCTTCAAAAGGCCAGGCTTTTGAGGTCATCGCTTCTTCGCTGTAATCACGCACTTCTCTGTTTCCTTTTCGTTCTGTATCGGGCAATCACATATTGTGACGAACAATTCCCTACCCTTCCCTGCACTTTATGCAAGCCATAGCGGCATCTGGCTCGCCGATATTTCCGGAAGTTGTCGCCGCATAGCACGCGGCGAGGCCGTTGGCATGGCTGCCGAAACGCCGTTGATTGTCATCAATGCTGTGCTGACCGGCCAAAGGCTGGGTTATGCTGATCTGTCCGGCCTTGATCTGCTGGAGCTATTTGCCTTTGTCCACCCTGCACAATTTTGTGTGCCAACACCGGCGGGCCTGTTCAAAAGACTAGGAATAGCCGCAGCATCATCGCCAGCACCAGCCGATGATATGATCGCCCCGATGCTGCGTAAGGCAGCGTCACATTTGCTCAGCGCTATGGATGCACCCAATTGGCCAGAGCGTGATGGCGCTTGGTCAAGTGCACAGGCCCTGCACCGCCATCGCTGGAGCTGGAGCAGCGAGGTTTTGAAACGACTCAAAAAGCCGGAACATGCCGAAAAATGGCTATTCTCTCGCTTGACCGAGTGGGAGGAGGAACCGCCACCGGCTGCACCGCGCGGCGTAGTGCTGGATGATCAGGACATTATTGAACATCTCGATTTACTGACCGGAGAAGGCGCAGAAAAGCGAGAGGGACAGCAAATTTATGCCCGTCATGCCGGTGCAGTGTTCCGCCCGCGTGAGCAGCGCGGCAGCCCCAATATGTTATTGGCAGAGGCGGGCACGGGCATCGGCAAAACGCTGGGCTATCTTGCACCGGCTTCGCTTTGGTCGGCAGAAACCGGCGGCAGCGTCTGGATATCCACTTACACAAAGGCTCTACAACGCCAATTAAATAAGGAAACGCAGCGCATTTACCCCGATGCCCATGTGCTGAAACGCAAAGTTGTGGTGCGCAAGGGGCGGGAGAATTATCTCTGCCTGCTCAATCTGGAAGATGCGATGCAGGGCGGCTTTTCCGGCAGACCTGCGATTTTGGCACAGCTTGTTGCACGCTGGGCTGCCTATAGCCGTGATGGCGATATGATTGGTGGTGATCTGCCAGGCTGGCTGACCACATTGTTCAGGCGGCGCGGCGTAACATCATTAACAGACCGGCGGGGCGAGTGCATTTATGCTGGCTGTCCGCATTACCGAAAATGCTTCATCGAAAAGGCAGTTCGCGCCAGCCAACATGCCGATATTGTGATTGCCAATCACGCACTGGTCATGGTCAATGCCGCCAGAGGGCGTGAGGAACAATCGCGCACTGGTCGCATCATCTTTGACGAAGGCCATCATCTGTTTGATGCCGCTGATTCCATGTTTGCGGCCAATCTGACCGGGCAAGAAGCAATTGAAATTCGCCGCTGGGTAATAGGGCCGGAACAGTCTTCCAAAGGACGACGACGCGGACTGGCTGCGCGCCTATCTGATCTGGCTTCTTATGACGAAGAAGGCGGCCGCGCAATTGAGGCAGCACGTGTTGCCGCCAATGCAATGGTCAGCGATGGGTGGTTGCAACGCCTAAACGAAGGGTCACCGCATGGACCGATGGAGGAGTTTTTCGCGGCAATACGCGGACTGGTCTATGCACGCGATGAAAACACCAGCAGCGGCAATGATGCTGGCTATAGTCTGGAGACAGAACTGGCTGAATTGCCGGGTGACTTTATCGAAGCGGCTGCGAAAACTGCCAATGCGCTTGATGCGCTGCTAAAACCGCTCATCCAACTCGGCAAAAGGTTAGAAGCCATATTGATTGACGGGCCGGACTGGCTCGATGGACAGGCGCGGGCCCGCGCAGAGGGTGCGCTTAACTCTCTGCAATGGCGCATGGATACGGTGTCCGCATGGCTCAGCATGGTGGCCGGTATTGGCGGACCGCCACCGCCAGACTTTATCAGCTGGCTGGGCGTAGAACGTTTTGAGGGACGCGAATTTGATATCGGCTATTACCGACGCTGGATCGACCCGATGAAGCCCTTTGCGGAGATTGTTCTCAAACCGGCCCATGGCGTAATCACAACATCAGCCACATTAAAAACCGGTGATGATTGGGGCGGCGCAATGGTACGCAGCGGCGCAGTACATTTGGAACGGCCGCCCCAAACCTTTGCCGTGCCCAGCCCGTTTGATTATGCTGCACAAGCAGAAATATTGATCGTTACCGATATCCGCAGAGGTGACATTTCCGGTCTTGCCTCAGCCTATGCGGGGTTGATTCAGGCCTCTGGCGGCGGCGCTCTTGGCCTGTTTACCGCAATAAAAAGGCTACGCGCTGTACATGGCCGTATTGCGGACCGTTTGGCCGAAGAAGGTCTGCCGCTTTATGCCCAACATGTTGACCCGATTGATACCGGCACTTTGGTGGATATCTTTCGCGATGAACCGCGGGCCAGCCTATTGGGTACAGATGCACTGCGCGATGGTGTCGATGTCCCCGGTCATTCGCTCCGATTGGTGGTTATGGAGGGTGTACCCTGGCCCAAGCCCAATATTCTGCACAAGGCGCGCCGTCTGGCGATGACCGAAAAAGGTGGTGGTAGCGCTTATGATGATGCCATTATCAGGGGGCGGTTGGCACAGGCTTTTGGCCGATTGATCCGTAGTAAAAATGATCGCGGCCAATTCGTCGTCTTGTCGCCTGCCTTTCCATCACGGCTGTTATCTGCCTTTCCTAAAGGGACAAATATCCGCCGCGTGACCCTTGCCGAATGCCTGCAATCGGTTCAATATAACGCTAGTCTTGCACGGCAATCGCAAGATGATTCCCAAACTCTATTGGGCGCAAATCTGAACAAGGACGATTTAGGCACATGAAAAAACTGGCCCTTTTTCGTCACGCAAAATCTGATTGGTCGGACGGCGCAACACGTGATTTTGACCGCGCTTTGAATGAACGCGGGCGTGAGGCAGCGGCCTCTATAGGGCGTTATGTCAAACAACAAAGCATGGCCTGTGATCACATCATTGCATCGCCAGCCATTCGTGTAACGGAAACTTTGGAAATTGCACAGCAAGCCTATGGTAAGCCATGGCAGATACATTGGGATAGACGCATCTATCTGGCTTCATCGGCGACGTTGCTCGACCTTATCCACCAACAGGATGATCAATACCAATCGCTTCTTATGGCGGGACACAATCCCGGATTAGAGGATTTGATTTTGGAAACTGTTCCCCTTGGCAGTAATGCACATCGCGACCGCGTAGAAGAGAAATTCCCCACAGGTGCTCTGGCAGTAATCAGCTTTGATTGCGACCATTGGGCCGATATTGCCAATGGCAAAGGGGTTTTGGAGAGCTTAATTTTCCCGCGTGAATTGCCGGGTTGATATATTGTAGGCGCGTCCTGCTATCTTATCTCACGGAAAATTTACGCCAGCGCCTCTTCCAGCATTTTGCGAATAGACAATAATTCTTCACGCATATCTTTTGTCAATTCACTCTGGCTATCAGCAGCTTTTGCTGGAATGCGCGCATCTGATTTTGATGAGGCGGCCTTAGCCTTGCCGCTTAAAATCTTCTTAGCGCCTTTTATCGTATATCCCTCTTTGTTCAAAAGAGTGTCGATACGGCGCAGTAACGCAATATCATCCTTACGGTAATAACGGCGACCGCCTGACCGCTTCATGGGTTTTAGGCTAGGAAACTGTTCTTCCCAATAGCGCAGAATATGCGGCTTCAGATCAAGCTCCAGCGAAACTTCACCGATTGTCCGAACGGCATCAGCTGCTTTATTCATCAAAAAATGTCCAACTGTTCAAAACCTATCATGGTTTTGGCAGAGAATTTAGCCACCTGCAACTATACGCTGCTTCATCATCTGGCTGGCCCGAAAGGTAAGAACGCGCCTCGACGTGATGGGTACCTCAATACCGGTTTTGGGGTTGCGACCTACACGTTCGCCCTTATCGCGCAAAACAAAAGTACCAAAGCCAGAAATTTTCACATTCTCGCCATCGGTTAGCGCTTCGCAGATATGTTCAATGATGGATTCCACGATTTGCGCCGAGTCCGCACGCGAAAGGCCAATCTGTCGATTAATCATATCTGCAAGGTCTGCTCTTGTCAGAGTTCCAATTGAACGCATCTGCTTCTCCTCGGAAAAATTATCGAACCATGATCTGGCACCAAATATCAACGAACCCAAATGAGTTTCGTTCCCTAACGATATCATAAAAATATAGAAATGAATATGTGTTCATTCTACATTCGTATCAATACAGCGCCCCACGTAAATCCACCGCCCATAGCTTCCATGATAATGGTGTCGCCAGCGGTGATGCGGCCATCTTTAACGGCGGTGTCTAGCGCCAGTGGAACAGATGCCGCAGATGTATTGGCATGTTGGTCAACCGTTATCACCAAACGGTCATGCGAAAGGCCGAGTTTCTTTGCCGTTGCGTGCAAAATCCTGGCATTGGCCTGATGCGGAACAACCCAATCAATATCAGCGGATGTTAACTCTGCTGCATCCAATACTTCGGCAATCACAGAGCTTAAATTGGTGACCGCGTGGCGAAAGACTTCGCGCCCTTGCATCCGCAAATGACCAACCGTCTGGGTCGTAGAAGGACCACCATCCACATATAACAAATCATGCTGCCGACCATCGGCATGCAGGCTGCATGACAAAATACCTTGCGGTCGTTCCGGATTCTCTGCCGCCTGACTTTCCAGAACAACCGCACCTGCGCCATCACCAAATAGCACGCATGTCGTTCTGTCATTCCAATCAAGTATCCGGCTAAATGTCTCTGCGCCGATCACCAAGGCAGTTTTTGCCTGTCCAGCACGCAGCATGGAATCAGCTACCGTCAACGCATAGACAAAGCCCGAGCAAACAGCGGCTACGTCAAATGCAATACCGCCATGCGCGCCCAATCTGGCCTGTACCTTTGTTGCTGTTGCGGGAAATGTATTGTCCGGCGTGGCTGTTGCGACAATGATGAGATCTATATCATCAGCCTGTTTGTCAGCTGCCTGAAGCGCTGCCACCGCAGCATCATAGGCCAAAGAGGATGTGGTTTCATTCTCATCCGCAATATAGCGTTGCTTGATCCCAGTGCGTTCCTGAATCCAAGTGTCGCTTGTATCAACTTTGGCGGCAAGCTCGTCATTGGTGACCAGCCTTTTGGGCAGTGCGGAACCCGTTCCGATGATAGCAGAGCGCAACCTTGTCACCCATTAGCCCCTGCAGATGGTGAAGCTTTGCTACTGTCATTTGCAGCATCATTGGTAACGTCATTGGTTGCAGCCGCAGACGTGCCGGTTGTTTCCAGATCATCGGTAATCCGCTGAGTCAGATCATTGGCCACCAGACGCGCAGCAACCGCTGCGGCGTTGGCCACACCTTTTTCATCTGCACTGCCATGGCTTTTTACAACGACACCATTTAGCCCCAGAAAGACCGCGCCATTGTGATTATTGGGGTCCAGATGATGACGCAGCAATTCGGTTGCCGGTCGCGAGATCAAGAACCCGAATTTGGAACGCAGCGAACTTGCAAAGCTGCGCTTCAATATGTCAGTCACAAAACGCGCCGCGCCTTCCACCGATTTCAGAGCAATATTACCAGTAAAACCGTCAGAGACAATAACATCAATCTCACCCCGGCAAATCTTGTCTGCTTCGGTGAAACCTTCAAACCGCATGGGCAGTGAGGCATTATCACTCAAAATCTGGGCCGCCTCACGCAGATCATCTGTCCCCTTCATATCCTCTGTGCCGATATTCAATATACGCACTTTTGGCGCTTCATAATCGTAGAGAATACGCGAATAGGCAGCGCCCATAACGGCAAACTGCACCAGATTGCGGGTATTGCATTCTGTATTTGCGCCCAGATCCAGCATGATAACATCATTATCTTGCAGGGTGGGCAATAAGGCCGCGAGTGCCGGCCGATCAATACCGGGAATGGTGCGCAAGGCCAATTTGGCAATCGCCATCAGCGCACCGGTATTACCAGCGCTTAACGCAGCTTGAGCATCACCGTTTTTTACGGCCTGTATGGCCATGCCCATGCTGGTGCCTTTTGACTGGCGTACGGCCTGACTGGGCCGTTCTTCACCAGAAATGGTTTTCTCAGCATGGAGAATATCCGAGGCGGAACGCAGATTGGGGTGCTTATCGAGAGCTTTTTCGATTCGCGGTTGATCACCAACTAACAAAAAGCGGAAGTCATCATGACGGTGCCGCGCCAAGGCAGCACCTGCAAGCATGACAGGGATACCATGATCCCCGCCCATCGCATCAACAGCGATTATCGGCATCTATTGCTGACCTCAAACATGTGCATATTCCCGTTGCTTATCGTATAGGGCAAAACGGGCCTACCACCAATTAGTCAGCAGGAGAAATAATTTCCCGACCATTATAATGGCCGCATGCTGTGCACATATGATGTGGACGCTTCAATTCGCCGCAATTCGGGCATTCTTGAAAAGCTTCTGCTTTCAAAGCATCATGAGAGCGGCGCATACCGCGTTTCGAGGGCGTTGTTTTTCTCTTGGGGACAGCCATGGCGTCACCTGTTCCAATCTGTTAAAAACTGTAGGTACCAAAATTTTGTGCTGACAACATCCCATCTGTCTGCCTTTGGGCAGGATTCGCTGTGACATTGCTGCGCGTAAGGCGGCGGCTATAGCGGTTTTTTCTAATTGTGCAAGCCTGCTGTCATGATTTCTTACTGACTTTTCTGTCACCAACCAATTACCGCTTGCCCCCGAACTGCGCTCGGTTAAGATCATAACAAACAAAACATATAATAGGGGCATTTCCATGGATCTCAAACTCACTTTAACAATGGCTGCTGCTGCGGCCATTATAAATATCTGGCTTGCCATCCGTATCGGCCAAATTCGCACGAAAGAGAAAATCGGAACGGGCGATGGCGGCAGTGAAGCGCTGATGCGCCGCATGCGGGCGCAGGCAAACTTTGTCGAAAACGCACCTTTTTTTCTGGCCCTTATTGCTGCATTGGAACTGGCGGGCCATGCCAGCCTTGGTCTGTGGATTGTTGGCTATGTCTTTATGGCCGGCCGCATCGCACATGGCATCGGTATGGATGGCGGTAAGGCACAAATTGGCCGCATGATTGGCACCATCATCACTTTATTGACACTGTTGGGATTAGCCATCTACGCCATTGTGATTGTGCTGGGTTTTACTCACCATTAAATTGGACCCAGCAATGTGAGTAAGGCCAGTAACATGAAGAGGGAAACATGTTATTCAAACCGAAATGCCCGATTGCACAGGACGAATGGGATTGGCTGCTGGCCGGTTTCAAATGGCCAGCACAATTAAAGCATCACACGTTGTGCGGATGTTTAGCGCTAGGCACGCTTGTGTTAGGTTCTTGTGAACAGGCACCTGAGGAATCAACAAACCTTGAGCCAGATTGGGAAAAAGCAGCCAATGGTGGTTTGATATATGAAAAGTCACATAACGATGACTGGCTTTCCATCAGATGCTTTTACGAACAAAAAGGCTATCTTTGTTTGACTGCTCTTAGCCATGATAATCTTCACGAAATATCTTTAAATTATGAAGATAATTTACCTAATATAGCTTCTTATGAAACCAACCCCTTAGCCGAGGGCTATAGATGCACAGTGTCGGATAAAAGCGATTTTTTCTCTATAGAAATAAATTCAAAACATGGTCCCATTTTTCAAAAGAGCTATTCGAATGGGGAGCGCCCTAATTTTAATATTCCTACATTCATGGAGCGCAACCGAATTGACAAGCGAGCAAGGCCCTTTGACTGTTTCTTAGCCAACTCATTAATGAGAAACGGAAGCCGCGCATCATTTTTCGGTTCAGCCTTTATTATAGAGGCAATATTCCAGCTCGAACTAGAGGCCCAAATAGCGCCCGACACCACACCTCCTGATAGATACATTCCTTAAGTCGAAAATACAGCCGTATTGATTAGATTATAACTTTCTATTTTGATTTCTTAACAGCAAGTGCTGCTTAGCAACAAATTTGTTCGAATATGGCGTCACAGCCTATGCAATGCAGTCAGAGCCGCCAGCAGCCCGCTAAGCGCTAACGCGCCGCCAAAACATCATCTGCGACAAAGGCATTGGTCTTGCGCTCATGGCCAAAATTGCTGGTTGGGCCGTGCCCGGGCACAAAGGTCACATCATCGCCCAATGGCCAGAGACGCTGCGTAATGGCATCCAGCAAATCCTGAAGATTGCCGCGCGGGAAATCGGTGCGGCCAATGGACCCCTGAAAGATAACATCGCCAACAATCGCCAATTTTGATGGGCCATGGTGAAACACCACATGGCCAGGCGTGTGGCCTGGGCAATGAATAACATCCAGCACCAATTCGCCGACCGTGACCTGCTCGCCATGCACCAGCCAGCGGTCAGGCTCAAACACTTCACCCGCAATACCATATTGCCGGCCATCATCATCCAGTCGCGCTATCCAAAACCGGTCATCCTCATGCGGTCCCTCAATCGGCACGCCCAATTCTTTCGCTAATTTGCCCGCCTCTCCGCAATGGTCAATATGACCATGGGTGATCAGGATTTTCTCCAGCGTCGCGCCGCTTTGCTGTAAAGCGGCTTTCAGTTTCGGCAAATCACCGCCCGGATCAACAAAGGCAGCTTTGTTGGTTTTGGTGCACCAGAACAGTGTGCAATTCTGCTGTAGAGGCGTGACGGGAACGATAGCCGCGCGCAGTGGCGGGACGTTAGCTGTGCTGGTAACATTGGACATGGCCAAAGATTTGGCAGTGACCAGCTATGATTGCAAGCCCGTTGCTGTACTCTCTCCGTCTATTTCCCCTCTCCGTCTATTTAAAGCATTCGCCCCGTCCATACGACCCGGCCGACAATATGCGCCTGCTCACGCCTCAGGCCATGGCGCGACGGATAGACCTTATTGTCACTTATCACCGACAACCGACCATCAGGCGCAAAACTCAGTCTTTTGACCATGAGCGTATCATCCATACGCAGGACATAGATGCCATCACGGCTTTGATTATGTGCATTACTGCTTTGCGCGACCAATATATCGTCACCATCGCGCAAAGTTGGTTCCATAGAATCGCCCTCGACACTGATCATGCTGAGCTGTGCCTTGGCCAACCCCTGTTTGCGTAACCAATCCTCATCAAAGCCAATTTGGCCAATGGCATGTTCAGCATCTGCCAAAGCGCCCTGCCCCGCTGATGCCCCAACGGACAATTTGGCGATGGTGCGCAAATTATCCACACTCTTATGCATATGGTGAGACTGCGCCGCGGCCGCAGAAGGGCGTGCTTTGTTGCCGCCGCGCGAACCAGCGCCCAAAAGCGCCTCATCCACCGCCAGAAACTCCGCTAGGAAACGCCGGTCATGTTCAGCCAGCCTTTGCGGACTGCCGCGATGAATGAACTGATGAATATAGGCCTGGTTACGGCCCAGCATTTGCGAAATAGCTGCATAGCTTAGCCCGCGTTCGCCAATCAGCCTATCAAGCACATCGCGGACAGCCTGCGTTTCTTCATCATTTTTTTGCGGTGATTCTGCCATAGCATCTTATAGCATAGGATTTTTCCTAGACAAGTAGGATTTCCTACGTCAATTTAGGATTTAACCTGCGAACCTGAGTCGAAATAAGGAGGCCGAAATGGATATGCTGCGCACAATTGAACGATTTTTACGGCGACATAATATGCCGCGCACAAAATTTGGTAGGCTGGCCGCGCATGACCCGCGTCTGGTCGATGATATGCGCAATGGCCGTGAACCACGCGCTGCCATGCGGAAAAAGATAGAACATTTCATGAACATTTATCAAGAAGGGCAATGACCATGTTGCAAAATCTTATCACACCAAGGCGTCATCGATCGGTTTTTGCTGGTGATGGCAAAGACCGGCCCATAGACCCTGCATCCGCATTGATACGCGCTTTGCTGGAATTGGGCCACGGACAAGCGCAATTGCTCTTTCACGAAGGCCATGACTGGCAAAGCGCGACTTTTGAAGGCATGCGCCATAGCCTGGCACTGGAATTTACTGGTGAAGCCGCCATTGAGCGTGGCCGCCATATCGCCGCGATAGTCTCAGAACATGAATTTGATCTGTCTGGTCATATTGTCGTTGATATTGCCGTGACCAAAAGCAATGAGCAGCGGCGCAGCGACCCGCCAGTGCTACACCTTGATATCACAGCGCTGACGGTGGAAGATGTCTGATTGCTGGAGAGTTTACCGCCCGCCGCCAATGCTCTGCGAAGGGACAGCAGCAATAGGCGGCGCAGCGGTAACAGGTGGCGGCAGACCATCATTTGCAGCAGCGCGCTGCCGTTGGCGGTCAAGCGCCCCTACCCAATCGGCCAAGCTAGCTTCATCGCGCACCTTATAAGGCATGCCCTTGGCGTTAAGGAATAGCCGCTCCATCTCACTACGCGTAAATGGACGTGAACCCAACCGGCCAAACACCGCCATCTGGCCGCCAGTCTCATCGACAGCACGATCACGGTCCAACCCTTTGGCCAAAGCCAGAGCCGGTGATGGCGTCTTGGCAAAGGCGATCAATTCCGGTTTTGGTGCTGGTGAGAACCCATAAAATTTCGGTTGGCTTTCCGGTGAGGTGAGTTGCACCACTTTCATGCCATTGCGGCCATCCGCCACATAAGCGAAAAGCGAAGCATTGGTGGAACCGACGATAACATCCTCAGCATCATTCAGAACGCCGCCTGCATTATACCGCATATATTCGCGCGGTGCTTTTGGCTTGGTAATATCCAATATCACCAGACCATCCTGTTTCGCTGCAACATAAGCATAGGTCCGCGCCAGATAGAGCTTACGTGCATTGTCCAGCCGCACCGTCGCTTCTGGCACTGCGACTGGCTGGCGCAGCGATGTAATGTCAAACAGCTTTACGCCTTCAGCATCAGTCACCCAGAGATAACGGAACTGCACCGCACTGGCCCGCGCATCGGGCAGCGCAATTTGCGCCGTAATTTTGGGCATGGTCGGGTCATCGAGATCAACCACGACGAGCCCGCTATCCGTAGTGATATAAGCAATGTGGCCGGCCAATGTGATGTGCCGGGCGCCGGTTAATGCGCCGCCTTCATTCCAAGCATCACCGCCGCCTGCAAATTCCATACGCTTGAAGAAATTGTTGCGAAACTCACCATCGGCCAGCGTGTTGATATCGACAAGGATCAAGCCCTCTTCGCTATCCGTCACCACCGCATAATTATAAATGGGGTGGAAGCTTTGCTCCTGATTTTCTTCCAGCAAGGTACGCGGCGTGCCATCTTCTTCCAGCACGACATTGCCATCAGCATCGGTTAAATTGGTGTTTGCCATATCTTCGTTACGCTCAGGCGCAATAGGCTGGGTTGTAGCCAGCGCCATGCACGTGGCATTCTTGCTCTTCACATGGGTGTCCTGCCCCAGAGAAGAGAAAGGCGCGCGCACGATGCGTTCAGAAAAACCCTTATTGCCAATAGAGGCGATATCATAAGCGCGAAAACCACCCTTGCCCTCTGCAACAAAGATATATTCACCGCGATTTTGCAGGCAGCGGACTGAACCTGAAGTGTCTTGCACCACATTGGCAAATTCTTCGAGCGCTTTGGTTTCACCAGAGAATTTGTCATCAAATGTCTCACCACGCACCCAGTTTTTCAGCTCGCGGCCATTTTTGTCGACATGCAATTTATAATAATCGGGATAGGCATAGCGTTGCAGATAGGAGCCGATAACCGCTTGTGGCTCGTCCCATTCAGTGACGCGCACTGCTTCGAAACCATCATCTAAACCTACCCATGCATGCATCCCGACAAAGTTGACGAAATTGGTGCCCAGCAACAATAGCTGCGCCATGATGGCATTATTGTCATCCTCTGCGCTCAAATGGCAGTCAGAGCATTGCTTCGTCTCTGTCTTACGCACCGTATGCGGGAAGTGCGGTGCAAAGGCCTGAGAAGAAAACCCAGCCGCAGAGATAGGCGGTTGCTGCACATAGATACGTTCACGGTTGATATTGGTCGATGACAGGATCAGCGCCGAAGTGGAACGGATCGGCGCAATAATGCCAATCGGATTGCCATTTTCATCGACTTCTCCGCCCGCTTTGCTGGTCTGATGACGGCCAAGCTGGAACATTTGGTCGCGTGCAACCTGCGGATTATAGGTGGCATAGTTGCGGGTTTCTTCTTCTTTATATTTGTGCGTTTTGGTTTTCCAGTTCGCTTCAATCGGCAAATGGCAACCGCCGCAACTGGTGGTCCAGCTCAGGTGACAGGTAAAGCAGGCCATATTACCATCATCATGCGCGCGGTCGGCCTTGGCTACGCCTGCACCAAAGAGGAATTGCCCCGTTTCAGAAGATGCCTTAGCGACCGTTTTTGCCCGGGCAGATTTAACGTTAAAATCGGGGTGACTGCGGTCAACACTGTCTTTGGTCAGGCTGACTTCCCACTCAATCTCTGGGTCGATAATGGACCGCTGCACCAGCACGCGGCGGCCATCTGGCTTATCAAACCATTCAAAGCGGCGGCGACCATCAGGGTTACGCAGCAACGCCAAATTGGTGCCTTGCGGCCGCGCGGCCAGATTGGATGTTTTCAGCGTTGGATAAGCATCAGCCGTGCCGTGACAATCTTTACAGCCAATTTCTACCGCATTGGCGACTTCGCCATAGATCAGGCCATTGCCATGGCTATCCTGCGCGAAATGGCAATCTGCACACTGCATGCCAACTTGCGCATGAATGTCCATCATATGCACGGTTTTGCCGGGGTTTACGCCTGGCTCAACAAATTTGCCCTCATCGCCTTTGCGGAATTTCTCTGGGTCATCATCTGCAACAATATTGTTATCGGCATCCAGCAAATTGCCTTCGCGGTCACGTTTCAGGATCGCGCGGAAATTCCAGCCATGGCCGTGATAATCAGCAAATTGCGTGTCGTTCAGCTCTTCATTGATATCATAAACATT
Organism: uncultured Sphingomonadaceae bacterium; assembly: GCA_947503245.1. Taxonomy (GTDB): domain Bacteria; phylum Pseudomonadota; class Alphaproteobacteria; order Sphingomonadales; family Sphingomonadaceae; genus Alterisphingorhabdus. Next base: position 1,186,763 of record CANNCV010000001.1, on the reverse strand, counting down.
GCGCAAAAAGTCGAGATCACCCCATAAACCCTTGGGCGACGCGCCTTCTGGATTACGCTGAAGCACAGAATAGACCTCAGCAGCGGTAGGGAATTTTTGTGTTTTGAATATCCGCTTAAATTCTTCGTCGGACATGCCTTCTGGCTGTGACAGGGTATTTTCAGGGCCCGGCCACATTTTTGGCGCGTCGGACTCATAATCCCACATTGTATAGCCCAAATAGCTGTTCAGGAAGATATTGGGCTGGTGCATATGGCAGTTCATGCACTGCGCGGTTGGGATAGCGCGGGTAAATTCATGCTTGATCGGATGGCCGCGTTCCAGTCCGCCCTCTCCATCAACACCTGCGCCGCCTTTGCCTGAGTGCCCATCACCATGGCCATCTTCCCCATGACCATCGCCGCCATGTGATCCAGCCTTGGCCGCATCATATGTACCGTAAGAGCCAAAGCGCTTCTGCCCTTCATACAGGTTTGCAATCGTCGGATCGGCAGTCGCTGTCTGCCCATCACGGCCATATTTGGCATAGGTCAGGCTGTGCCGTGGCTCGCGGTCATTAGCGTAAATAACGTGACAGGCCGCGCAGCCCGATGTGCGATAATCGCCCGGCTGATCATTGGTGCCCATCTGCCAGAGAAAAGGATCATTCAGGCGCGTTTTATGAATGTTCAGGACCGGAATAGCCACACGCAGGCCAGTGCCAGGGCCGCGATTGGACTGTTTCAAGTCTGGGCGTCCTGGCTCTTCCAGCCGTTGAATGATGCCGCCAATATTGGGAATACCAATTTCAGGAAATTGCGTATTTACATTGCGGCCGCCGCGTTCAAATACGCGGAAGATATCGCCCGGCGGAATAACATGCCAACTGGGGAGCGGATAGAGCACAGGCAGCGCGCCACGTGCCTTTTGCGCAGCGGTTACTTCACCATATTTCGCGCCCGGCTCAGGGCTGGCGGATTTGATGGTGGCTGGCTCACCTGCACGGGTAAAAGCCTCACCAAAAATATAATTTTTGTAAGGTACAATACCATTATTATAAGCCGCACCACCCCAGAGCATTGCGCCTGTTGACATGAGCGAACGTTCAGATGCTTCAATCACCTCAATATGACAGGCTCCGCATGCATCGCGCACAATGCGATAATCTGACGGGTTAACGAAACGGATAAATTCAGGTGATTCTTTGGCCAGCAAAGCATAAGAGCGTTGCGGATTGGCAGATGATGGCCAGTGCCAAGCCTCCGGATATTTGGGCAGAACATGCGCCTTTTTCAGCGCATCAGTATAGCGGGCATCTTTCCAGCCCCATTCATTATTGCCCACCACTTGCGGATCACCGCCATGGCAATCCGTACAGCCCAGCAGAACCGCAGGAGACGCGTGCATTGTCTTTTGGTCACTATCGGTATGACAGCTGACACAGCCAGCGCTTTTGGCTTGCATCGCAGCCTTTTGCTCAGCCAGAGTATCGCCGGGCTGTTGGCGCGGCGCAGGCGGCGTAAAACTATATTTGACCTTTTGCGGCTTTTCTTTCTTTGCCGCAAAACCGCTATCGCTGCTGCACAATGTCAGCAACAGGCATAGACCCAGCATAGCCATGATACGCAATGGCAATTGCGTGATAAGCCGCATGCCCGCAACAGCGGGTGAAGAGTTAGAAGGCCAGAATTGCATTGAACAGCACCGAATAGAAAATATCTGTATCGCCCGATTGGGCAAACAGGTCTGAGAAACCATCGCTAGGGTCAAAAGCAGCCGCAGACAGGCGGAACACTATATTTTGCGTCGCCTTAGGCCGCCAAATGCCCGCAACAGAGAGATCCCAACCTATATCTGTCGGGATCGAACCCTCATTGCGCAGCGTCTGCAACGTATCAGTTTTGTGGAACCACAAATGATTGGCATTGGTGGAAACGCGGACCTCCGGCGTCAGATCAAAATCAGCGCCAATGCCTGCCAATATTGTGCCCGGATTGTTAAAATTGCTTTGCCCCTGCTCTTTAGAAGAGCGCAGCGAGTTTAATATACCATTGCGACCATTGATGCTGACTGCACGCCCGCCGCCAGCAAAAGGTATGGTTTGACGAATCCAATAGCTGGTGTCTGCCCCCGCAAAAATAGGGTTCTCAAAAATCGCGTCAAAACCGCCTTCGGTATTGTTTTCCGGGTCGCCATCACCGCTGGCGAACAGGCCTGACAAGCGAAAACGCATAAAGTCATAATCATAGCTCAATTCCGCGGCAGCGAAATAAGCGGCAATATCGGCTGGCTGGCTGGTAAAGATGCTGTTGCGGTCTTCACCAAAAGCACCATAAAGCTGGCCCGTCAGGTTAAACCGGCCAACACGACCATCAACAGCATAACCCAGATAGACAACATCATAATCACGGCCGCGCAAATCCCCAATCAGTGCAGGGCGCACGGGAAAGCCATTATCATCAATCTCTATATCCCCGCCTTCGCGGTTCATATTATAGGTGATGCTTGCCTGACTGGTTAGCCCGACCAAGGGGAAATCCTGCCGGTATATATTGGCAAAAAACACAAAGTCGCTGCGCGGCGTTGCCAATATGTCATTCAGGCCTGAATTGGTGTCTTTCTCCAAACGCCAAAATGCGCCGAGATTATATTGCACTCGGTTATTATCGCGCGTTCCGAAATAGCGCACGCCAAGCTGATTATCCTGAAACAAAAAGCCGCGAAAATCTGCCTGAAAAGGCTGAATGCCGATACGACCAGAATCAAAATCATACCGGTCCGACGTGTTGCGGAAGTGATAGTCAACAAACAGCTCTTGCAGGCCGACAAAAAAGTCCGTCCGTTCGGTGCCTTCCGATGGTTCAACAAATAATACCCGCCGTTCCGGCACATCGACATGGTTAACCTGTGTCGCCAATGTCAGACGATATTCAACATCTGGTGGTTTATAGGCGGTTTGCCCTTTAATCAGAGCAAAGCCGGTAATGAACGTCTGGGCCAGCACCAGCGAATCTGCGCGGCCAAAGACATCCAGACTGTCTGGTCTATTGGTGGTCTGAACGCCAACGGGTATCGGGAAGCTGCGTGGCTCAATCACCGTGTCAGAAATTGCATTAACAACGAAGAACCACTCATCCTTGGATTTCAGCCCCAGAAATTTTGGTGTCTTACACGCAGGCAAACCTAGCTGTTCTCGCCGCTCTTGTTCTTCATCAGTCGGAATACATATGGGGCGATCGCCCTTATAGGTATTCTGATTATAGGGGTCGAACCAGTTTTCCTTCACCACGCCCAGGGATTCAATCAGTCGCCAGCGATCGGGCACAGGGAATTGATCGGTGGGGAAGGCTTCGGGAGGTGGTGCTCGCACCGCGCCAATATTTTCCTGAATAACCGGGTCAGGCAGGTCTTTTTCAAGCCCCGGACGACGACGTCCATCTATCAATGCGTCTTCAGCATCTGGCCCAGATTCCACCGATGGCGGAGCATCTGATGGAGCAGGAATGCTTTCTTTCTGGTCATCCGGCACTGATGCAGATGCGGCCTGACCGCCTGCTTGCGGGTCCATAGCCAGCGCCACAAGCGGCAATATGCTGACCGAAAGGCCCATTACAGACCCTCACAGACATTTTGTTCAGCCGTATCCAAAAACGGCGCAAAGGGGCAATTGACATAGCGCAGCCGTACTCGCGTATTGCCAAGATCAACCTCTATACGATCAGCACGAATATCAGGGGGCGCATTGCCCAAAGCGCCGCCAAGCCGCACACCCGCATTATTCAGACCCAGAAAGCTGACCATATCATCTTGGTCAATACCGTCGCCCGAAACGCCAATACCGCCGATCAGTTGGCCATTGCGATAAATAGGAACCGAACCGGGGAAAATCTGAATGCCGTTTTGCAAACGGTTTTGGCCAGGAGAAAACTCCGGCACTTGCGTGCAGCGCTGCGGCGTATCCGCGCTGGCCCCATTGCTGGCTACAAAGCCCAGATGCTGCACCAGATTGGGCAGCACCAAATCAACCTGCAAACCAACAGCAAAGGGGCTGAATTGATCAATCGGAACAGAAAATGGCCCATTAGGACGACCGACTTCGCCATCAGGGAAGAAGGGCCGCGACAAGTTGCCGCCAGAACGATCAGCAAATGCAAATGTGCCGGTCAGTGCCTGAGGGTCACCCAGAAAAGCGCGTGTATTGGTGACATAGCTGGGAATATCCGTCACATTTGGCACAGAAGGCGTTGCCAGCAGTTCATCACCTGCCACCGCGTTAGAGAAAAATGCCGCAGTACGCGCTTTTTGTAAGCTAACATCAGTGCCGAATATTGGCCCATCTGGCGAGCGCACAATGCCCAATATCTGGCCATTGGTATCAACCAGCGAAATCGTCGCCTGCATCCGGCTATCCAGCGGTCGGCGTATCTGCGCGCGCGCTCGGCTCAGCACGGCAAATGCTTCTTCTAATATTGCGCGGGCTTCAGCGGCTGTAATCGGTTGCGCAACAGCGCCGCCATCTGTGCCGCCACGAATGGGGAAACGGTTATTACCGGCACCATCGGTCAAGATAAAGGCATCGGAATTGCCAAATTCACCGGATGTTGCTGCTCTTATGCCAGAGGCTTCACTGCCATAAGCTGTCCCGGCAATGATGGTGCCATTGGTATAACCTGTAACCGATAGCAGCGCGCCCTGCGTTCCGTTAATGGCGGCAAAATTATTTTGTACCGGGCCAATATCATCTGCGTCGATATCGCTAAACCGCAATGATGTGCCATCCACGGTTATCTGGTTCGCGCGAATGGTTGTCGGCGCGGCAAAGCCCTGTGTTGCGGCGATCGCAATGGCCTCTTCATCATCCTGATCGACATTCAAAATATTGGTATCAAAACCGTAATCGCCATCGCCCATAATACCGACGCCGCCAACCAAAACGCCATTTTTGTAGAGCGGCAAACCCCCGGGATCAGCCGACAATCCCAATGGCGAGCGCTTGGGGCCGATAAAGGCTGAGACACCGCCACTTGGCAAAAAGCGCTGCGACAGATCGGAACATGGCAATTGGCTGAACTGCACACCGAAAAGCGGGCCGCTCTCCAAACCGACAGTGGTCGGCGCAGGCGGGAAGTGCTGCTGAATAATCTGGCTGGCTGTGCGGGTGGTGAAGGCGTTGCCGCCGCTCGATAAATATGCGCCAGTTATCGCTTTGGCTATCGCCGCCGCCGCATTAGGCACCATAGCGCCTTGCAATGCAGTATCACCATCATTGCCGCCATCACCGGTAACGCTGCTGAAACGGGTTTCGGTGGGCGCGCCAGTCATACTGAAAACGGCAAGCACGTTACCGACACGGTCAACAACGGCTATATCAGAGGCTAAGCCACGTGCCTGAGCCTCACCCACGGCTTGGGCAATAACTTGCTGAACATCATTGACGGTAAGTGCCACCTGCGGCGGAGGTGTGAACAGGCCACCAGTTGGCGGCGCAGGGGCGGGAGCCGGCCCCGCAACAGGTGGCGCCGAAGCTGGAGTAGGCGTGCTGCTATCATCACCGCCGCCACAAGCAGCAGTGGACAGTACACATACCCCAGCCACGACAAGGCCGAGCAGTCTGCGCGAAGAATCGCGCCGGCCTAACTGCATATCCTCATCCTTTTTGTGCAACATATCATCATGGTGTGTTCGATTATTTCCAATAGCCTTGCCAGCATGTCGTCACCGCAACGTCCTAATGGTGCGCACAGCTTGACCAAGAGCGCGGCGGAACTGTTGGGGACGGAAAGCATTGGGCTCCGACACAGCGGCATAAGCATCATTTATTTGAATGCGTAGCGCATTGGCCCCTCTGGCCGAAACCTGACCGTCATTCACTAAGCCGGACAACAGCGTATCCACTGCCATCACAGATTGTACTGCGCCCTCATAATCCGTGAAGCGCGGCGCAATGGCTTCGCTGGCGATCATGTTCATGATGGAAAATGTCTGCGCGCGGGTGAACCGCCCTTTGCTGAACCGATTGGCCAGATTACGCGACATTTGTGACAATTTGCGCGCTTCCAGCACTGCCTTGTTACGACCCAAAGCCATAGCATTGTGAAAAGCCTTAGACTGCCCATCAAATTGCTTCGCCATATCAGGCGCGATCACACGCACCGCGGCGGAGAGCATAATCATATTCTCATCATTATAAGGCGGCATGCCATTGGGTATGGGTCGACCGGGGTTGGCTAGGAAAGTAGGTCGTGCTGCAGGATCGTCATAAATTTTGCGATGGCAGCTATGACAATCATAGAAATAAAATTCGGGGAACAATCCTTCTGTGCCAAAGCCCGGTTTGGAGAACATATTGAGCGAACGCTCCAGCGCCATGGCTTGGCCTACAGCCCAGAACTGAACCGATGATGGCTTGCCCTTACGTTGGATATAATCGCTATCCACATCATGATGCTGTTGCAGCGTGGAAAACAGGTCTAGCTCAAAAGAAATGCGCGGATGCCCAGCCGCCATGATGCGATGGTCGACAAACTGACCCTTTTTGTCGCTACCAAAGTGGCAATCGAGGCAATTGCTGGCACGGGCTTTTGGATCTTCCAACGGCACCAGACCACGCGCGACATTATCTTTATGATTCGCGCCCACGGCATAATGGCTGGAAAGCCAGCCGGAAGACGGGCCATGACATGCTTCACAGCCGACACCATCATCAAGCTGAAAACGCGCGCCCTTGCTTGCAGCAGGTGTCGCATGACAGCCCAAACACATTTGCGCGGAACGCGGATCACCAATGCCCAATTTTTTAGCGATGGCCAGACTGCGCGGCTCACCCAATACACGAAATGCCCGGCTATGCGCGCCGCCCGGAGTTGACTCCTCTTGCCAGCGCATCAACTCATCCTGACGGACAACCTCCCCATCAGCAGCATTGCGGCCATGACAGGTCGACCCTGCGCAAGACGCGACACCAAGATGCTGACCCTTTGGCAATATATCAGATGCCTGAGCGACAACGGGCTCCGGTGTGGCAAGGATAATCAGAAACGCGCTTAGCGAAGCCGTAACACCTGCGAGAATAGTTGCAGGGTGCCGGACAATAGCCCAAGCGGAATGCCGCGCCAGAGCGGCACGTTGATATAAATTGGCAAATATGTTTGCCTTGGGCATCGTTAAACTAAACGGCCTGTAAAGACCGCCCCCTCTAAAACAACGATGCGACCCCCATCACATTCCTACATTAAAGCTCTTAACGGCTTTTCTGGCAAGCAGGAATTTACAAAAACTTCTCTATCATGACTGTGCTTTATGTCACAAACAGCATCAATTGGTCCGGCGAATGACCAAATTGCGAATTTCGGTCATATCTTCCATCGCAAAACGTATGCCTTCACGGCCCAATCCCGAATCCTTCACGCCGCCATAGGGCATATTATCAACGCGGTATGATGAGACATCATTGATCACCACGCCGCCAACATCAAGACGGTCCCAAGCATCAAGTGTCTTAAACAGATCGCGCGTGAAAATGCCGGCCTGAAGGCCAAACTTGCTGTCATTCACTTCATCTAATGCGGCATTGAAATCACTGAATTTAGAGAGCAAAGCCAAAGGACCAAAAGCCTCTTCCCGATTTGCATCAGCAGAGCTATCGACATTTTCCAGCAAGGTTGCTTCCAGCATATTTGCTTTGCGTTCACCGCCGCACAATAATGTCGCGCCGCCAGCAACCGCATCGTCAATCCAGCCTTTAAGCCGCTTTGCTTCGCCTTCTGAAATCATCGGGCCAATGAATGTGTCACGATCTTTTGGGTCACCAGCAATAAGTGTTTTGGTCTTGGCAACCAGCATATCCTTAAAGCGATCATATATGTCTTCATGGATAATGATACGCTGCACACCAATACAGCTTTGGCCGGATTGATAGAATGCGCCGAAGATAATACGCTCCAGCGCATCATCCAGATCAGCATCATGGTCAACGATAACAGCTGCATTACCGCCCAGTTCCAGCACAACAGGCTTTTTACCGGCCTTGGCCTTCAAATCCCAACCAACGCCGGGCGAACCGGTGAAACTGAGCAATTTCAATCGGTCATCGACGGTGAACAGGTCAGCGCCATCGCGGCTGGCGGGCAAAATGGAAAATGCGCCTTTGGGCAAATCTGTTTCTGCCAATACTTCACCCATTATCAAAGCGCCCAATGGTGTTTTGCTGGCCGGCTTCATAACAAAAGGGCAGCCAACGGCCAGCGCGGGTGCGATTTTGTGCGCGGCTAGGTTAAGCGGAAAATTGAAAGGCGAGATGAAGCTGCATGGCCCAATGGGAACACGCTTCCACATGCCCTGATACCCTTTAGCACGCGGCGAAATATCCAATGGCTGTACTTCGCCATAATTGCGGGTCGATTCTTCTGCAGCGATGCGGAATGTATCGATCAGGCGCGTAACTTCGCCCTCTGCATCTTTGATCGGCTTTCCTGCCTCAACGCATAATGCATAGGCCAATTCGTCAAACCGTTCTTTGAAGCGCACCACACAATGGTCGAGCACAGCCTGCCGCTCATAGCTGGCCATACGCGCCATAGGTTCGGTCGCTTCAACAGCGCCCGCAATGGCTTGCTCGATCACATCTGATGTGGCCAATGCTGTACGGAATGCCACTTCATTGGTGTATTTATCCGTCACCGCCAGATCGGTATTAGGCTGCACCGCTTCATTGTTCAGATAGAGCGGATATACATCTTTCAGCTTGGCCATGTTCTCATTCCTCAAATTGTATCGAAACTCGGTCCGCCACTGGGTGATTGCACCCAGCAAGCGGTCAATAATCTAAAAAACACCCTCGCCGGAACGAGGGCGTGCCTTTAATTTAGAGCTTTTTCGACAATTCTTTAATGTCGTGATTCAGAATTTGATCATTCTCACTATAATCCACTGGACAATCTATCAAATGTACGCCCGGTGTATCGCGTGTATGCGCCAGTAATTCCTGCAAATGCTCTGCGCTTTCAACACGGTGACCATGTGCGCCATAGCTTTCAGCATATTTCACAAAGTCTGGATTACCATATGTCAGGCCAAAATCGACAAAGCCCATATTTGCCTGTTTCCAACGGATCATACCATAGCTGCTATCGTTCAAAATCAGCACAGTCATATTGAGACCCAGACGCACCGCCGTCTCCATCTCCTGACTGTTCATCATAAAGCCGCCATCACCGCAGATCGCCATAACTTTGCGATCAGGGTAGAGCATTGCACTCATCATCGCCGATGGCAGACCAGCGCCCATTGTCGCCAAAGCATTATCCAGCAACACCGTGTTGGGGCGATAGGCCGTATAGCCGCGCGCAAACCAGATTTTATAAACGCCATTATCCAAGCAGATAATACCGTCATCTGGCATGGAATCGCGTACTGACTGGACCAGATGCGGCGGAAAGATTGGGAAGCGCGCATCTTCTGCCAAAGGTTTGGTATGCTCCACTTCTGCTTCGCGGAAGCGCAGCATATCATCAAATGTCCAAGCCCCATTAGGAACAATATCTTCCTTAATCTGCCAAACCGCATTGGCAATGTCGCCAATCACTTCAACCTGAGGGAAGTAAACAGGGTCAACCTCCGCCGTTTTGGTCGAGATATGGATGACCTTCGCGCCGCCCTCTTTCATAAAAAATGGTGGTTTTTCAATCACGTCATGGCCCAGATTAACAATGCAATCAGAGGCCTCTACTGCGCGGTGCACAAAGTCATTGGCCGACAATGCCGCGCAGCCAACAAATTTGGGGTGGCGTTCATCAATCACGCCCTTGCCCAATTGTGTGGTCAAAAACGGAATACCGGTTTTTTCGATAAACTGGCTGAGCATCCGGCTGGTCATGGTGCGGTTGGCACCGGCTCCGATCACCAATATTGGCGACTTTGCTTCTTCAATGGCTTTTACTGCAGCACGAATGGATTTGGCATCCGCTGTCGGGCGGCGCACGGAAGAGGCTTTGAGCGGTGTAGAGTCGGTTTGCTCTTCGGCAATATCTTCAGGAAACTCAATATGGGTCGCGCCCGGCTTCTCTTCCTCAGCCAGGCGGATAGCTTCGCGCACGCGGCTGGGAATATTGTCAGAGCTGGCCAATTGATGGGTGAATTTGGTCAAAGGCTTCATCATGTCGACCACATCAAGAATCTGGAACCGGCCCTGCTTTGATTTCTTGATCGGCTTTTGGCCCGTAATCATCAATATTGGCATACCACCAAGCTGCGCATAAGCAGCAGCTGTCACAAAGTTGGTAGCGCCGGGCCCCAATGTCGCGATACAAACACCGGTTTTGCCAGTATGACGGCCATAAGTCGCGGCCATAAAGCCAGCGCCTTGCTCATGTCTGGTCAGGATAAGTTTAATCTTGGTGGAGCGTGACAGGCTATCCAGCATGTCGAGATTTTCTTCACCAGGTACGCCAAAAATATATTCAACGCCCTCTTCTTCGAGACAGTGAATGAATAGGTCTGATGCTTTTGTCATGATAATAGGCCCCTCAAAATACGCAAAAAATGCGATAAGATATTGTTCAGCGACCCTCAGGAAAAAGAATCGTCAGTGCGAGTTCGTTTCCAATACACTGACCAATAAGCAATTTTGTGCTGCATGTCACCCGTTGAAAGCATGCGATAAAAATTTATCGCACTTACGCGCCAACCTAATAGCCGAGTGCCAAATCCACTCTGTTATCGAGCGGCTCACCAGCCACAAATGCCTGCGCATTTTTGATGAAAAGCGTCGCCGATCGCGGGAACATCTTACGCTGCGCTCTACCAGAAAGATGCATGCTCAGCTGTACATTCGGCATCGACCATAAAGGGTGATCGGATGGCAAGGGTTCAGGCGTGGTAACGTCCAGAAATGCACCGCCCAGATGATGAGATTGCAACAGCGCAATCATCGCATCCTGATCAATGCAATCTCCGCGGGCAATATTGACGATGAAGCTCTCTCGCTTCATGGCGGCCAATAAATCGGCATTCAGCAATTGCTTGGTTTCGGCAGTCGACGGCGTTGCCAGCACGACCCAATCAAATTCTCCAATCCTGCCCTGCCAATCATTGCTGCCCAATATATTGCTTTCGGGGCACGCCGTGCGGGCAACGCCTGTCACCGCTACACCAAAACCGGAAAGCCGCTCGGCAATGGCCTGGCCAATTGCGCCATAGCCAATCACCAGGGCTTTGGTTTCATACAGTTCGATGGTGCCGGGTGAAGAATTCAACCATTCGCGATTATCGCTGGCGCGAACAACATCGGGATAGTTTTTGGCAAGGCTAAGCATACCCATGACAGCATATTCGGCGACGGCAATGGTGTTAATGCCAACGCCATTGGTAACCATGGTTCCACGCTCAGCCAATTCAGCAACCGGAAAATGATCCAGACCGGCATAGATTGTGGACACCCATTTCAGCTTTTCACCAGCCAGAAAAACATCGCGCATGGCGGACGGATCATTCATATCCGCCCATGCAATATCGGCATCAACAATAGCATCCTTCGCTTCGTCCGGCGTCATAAACCAGACCGGCTCTATCGCATCAGGCAATTTGCCTTCCAGCAAAGGCCGGACCATGCCGGATATAACCGCTTTCATGCGGGTCAAAACCAGGGCCGTTCATTTTCAACATAACGCTCTTGGAAATCCTCATCATCCGTAACCAGATAGATGATGAATTCCACGAAGGCGATTAAACCAATGATCGCGGTAGGTATGGCCAATAATATAATGCCAAAAATTGATATGAGCGCCATAGCTATGCCGGCCCCATTATAACCAAGATAGAATTTGTGAACGCCCAGTCCACCAAGGAAAAAGGCCAGCAATGCAGCCACGATCTTATTCTTTTCCGGCTTAGGTGCAGTACGTATCTTGCTTAGGCCAGCCGTATCTGTACGAAAGACACTCAACGCGTTTTTGCCATCAACCTCAAAGTCCACCTCGGCGCCGATAGCGGGCGGAATTTTCGCGCTCCAGTCCTCACGATCAAACTGATAGCGTGTGCCATCTTCACCTGAAATCTGGCCTTTGCCCGTTTTGGGATCAACACCCAGAACCTTGCCCCGCATAATATTACCTTATTTGAATCGATTATTAGGCAAGATTAGAAAGTATCAGACCATAAAGGCAAGCGTCTTTTGGCGATAAAATAAGCGTTTCGACAAACCGCCTCAAAAAACTGCTCAATCAAATCCCAATCAATATGCGATAGCCCATTCCCACCCTAATGGGTCGCCATCCATGACCTCTACACCAGCGGCTACCAGCTCATCGCGCAGTACGTCCGAGCGGGCAAAGTCTTTATCTGCCCGCGCCGCTTTGCGCTCAACCAGCTTGGCTTCAATATCCTCTGGCGTGATCGCTGCCTCTGCGGGCGTAATGCGTAATGCGATGCGCGAAAGCGCCAGCAGATCAAGGCCCAGCACCGTGTCAAAACACGCGATTAACGCAAGCCTTTGCACGGCATCAACACGTTTCTGGCCCAATATATCGTCTAATATGGTTAGAGCCTTGGCCGTGTTCAAATCATCGCTGATTGCCGCATCAAAAGTCGCTAATGCTTGGCTGATTTTTGGGTGCGGGTGCTCTGGCAAGGATGGAATATCTGTATTTTCCGAATAACCAGCCTTATCGCGCAGCTTTTCCATGGCCGCGGCCATACGCTTTAAGCGGGTAAGTGCTGCGGACAGATTATCCCAAGTAAATTCCAGCTCGCTGCGATAATGTGCCTGCAAACACATTAAGCGGTAAGCAAGGGGATGGATGCCGCGCTTAACCAGAGTTTCCAGTACCAGAAACTCACCTGCCGATTTCGACATTTTGCCGCCACGGTCAACCAGAAAGTTATTGTGCATCCAGATATTAGCGCCGCTATGGCCCGAGCATGTTTTGGCCTGATTCTGCGCAATCTCATTCGGATGATGAATTTCGCGGTGATCAATACCGCCGGTATGAATATCAAATTGTTGGCCAAGATATTTCATGCTCATCACAGAACATTCCAAATGCCAACCAGGCGCGCCTTTGCCCCAAGGCGAATCCCATTCCATTTGGCGGTTTTCTTCGGGTGAAGATTTGCGCCAAATGGCAAAGTCACTTTGTTGCTTCTTGCCGTCGACGGGGGCGATGCGGCTTTCGCCATCTTCTGTGGCTACTCTGGCCAATGCACCATAATCGGGGACGCTTGAAGTATCAAAATACAGTCCGCTATCCAGCTCATAACAATGTTTGGGCGCGATCTCTTTAGCGAAATCAAGCATCTCATCAATATGGTCCGTCGCGACCGACCATTTTGCTGGTTCCGTTATATTCAGCCGTTTAATGTCATGCCAGAACGCCTCTGTATAATGGCGCGCAATATCCCAAATGGATTGTCCGCTTGACGCAGCGGCCTTTTCCATCTTGTCATCCCCTGCATCAGCATCAGATGTCAAATGGCCAACATCGGTAATATTGATGATATGCGTCAGGTCATAGCCTTTGAACCGCAAGGTGCGGCCAAGTGTATCGGCAAACAGAAAAGCGCGCATATTGCCGATATGCTGATAATTATACACGGTCGGACCACAGGTATACACCTTGGCTTGCCCTGCCTCGACAGGCCGGAAAGGCTCCAATTGGCGGGTCAAGCTGTTGTGCAGCATCAATGCGGGAATAGCAGTATCAGTCATGCCGCTCTATTTGTCCAACCATGAGCGAAGGTCAAGCGGTAAGGTGCCGAGACCGAAAGGAGGTTTATCCTCCCCTCGGCCTTATAACATGTTGATTAGTCGGCATCCGACAAAGCTGAATCCTCTGTACCAACTGACGCATCAGCATTGCTGACTGTTTCACTTTCTGCTGCATCTTCCTCTTCTTCGGAATCGCTTGGCGATACCCAGAGATCATCATTGCCTGCACCAGTAACAGGTTCGTCAATGACAGGTTCAAAGCCTATTTCTTCATTGTTCCGAAGCTCGATCAAATTCGTATTCAAACCAATCTCGACAATATCGGTGCTGGCTTCATCATTTGCGTCATCAACCTCTTCTTCAATGACATCGCGATTGACCGTGATCGGTTCCGCAAATTCATCATTGTCCGACGCTGGAGGTGGCGGCGGAGGCGGCGAAGGCGGCGGCGGAGGTGGTGGCGGCGGCGGAGGCGGCGGAGGCGGAGGCGGAGGTGGTGGCGGAGGTGGCGGCGGAGGCGGAGGTGGTGGCGGAGGTGGCGGCGGCGGAGGTGTAGCTGTAGAGCAACTGGCCGGGTCAACAATGACACAGCCATTGATCGTAGAAGCCGGATCAAAGGCAGCTGTACCGCCAGCCGATGTAATATTGGTGCTGGCTATAACGTCAATGCCGGTAATATCATTACCGGCGGCATCAACCAATATACCATTGATAACAATGGTGGCCGTTGGCTGGCTTATGTCGATGTTCAGAACATTTGCTGTAAAACCTCTACGATCATCAAAGTCCATTCCCGCTGCGCTATTTTGAATAGCCAGAAGCGAGCTAGCATTAAATGACAGATTGCTGGAGCGGAAGAACCCGGCATCATTGATGATACCGTCATTATTGGCCAGTCTCACATCAATATCAGCGGCACTCATGCCCGCAATATCAGCAAATGCGGCATCACTGACTGCCAATATCTGGGACGCTGTGATGCCAATAGAACCGGTAAAGCCTGCGCTAGGTTCCAGCAATTCTACCTGACCGGTCGCAGCGTTGAGGCGGAATTGCCCACCTGCATCGAAGAACAAGCCATTACCTGCACCGGCATTGCTGACGCTAATTGCGCCATCAACCAGCAGATTATCGCCTGCGTCAAAAAATACGGAGCCAGCCGAACCGATATTACCATCGGTTGTGGTGCCGCTGCCTGTCGCTACGCTGATATCCAGATTGCGGATGATGATATCGGCATCAGGCCGCGAATTGGCGAGTGATACAAATTCAATATCGCCGCCGGAAAATATACGCGAAAACTCGGCATTATCCAGCACATAACCAGTGCCTCCACTGCCACCAATCAGCATCGCCTCGCTGTTGCTATTGGTAAAGCTGATGATATCCGTGAGATCTGAACGGCCAATTTGCGCTGTACTACCAATATTCACATCTTCGGAAGTGAAGGAGATGACCATGCCCGTTGCCAGTGCCTGCACATCAATATCATTACCTGCGGTCACAATCAGGTTATTCGACGCCTGAACATTCTGCACCAGATCGACTGATGTTGCTGCAGTGATAATAATATCCCCCGCGCCTGGAGAGCCGACTACAATAGGCGCAAATGGGCGGACAGACAGACTGTCAGGAGCCAGCGCCGATGTTCCGGCTGTCAGAGTGGAAGCCGTAACCGACCCTGTATTGCTGGTGAGGTTAATATCTCCGACAGACTCGCCAAGCGTTACTGTCAGATCATCAACCGCAGTGATATCAATATTGCCATCTGTCGCATTGGCGCTGGTCACCACCAACGAACCTAGCGAGTTGACCAGGACAGCCTCTCCATCAAGCACGACATCGCGCGCAGCGATAAGATTGTCGATCACTTCAACCCCGCCACCATCAGCGCGCAGCAAAAGATTACCGCCAATATCTGCTGTGGTGATTGACACACCGGCATCACCAATAAAATTGGCATTGCCGTTTGTGACAACATCTGTGACCTGAATATTTCCACCAGCATTGACTATAGCGTTAGAGGTGGACAGATTTACCGCTGTCACATCACCCAAAGCATCAATAGTAAGCGCTCCGCCGCCAATATCCGCGATATTTACGTTCACGCCATCAATATCTACGACATCAGTCGCACTTACACTTCCCGCGACAGTAACATCACCACCAGCATCAAGCATTACGCGATCAAAGGCTCCGGCTGTAGAGTTAGGAGAAATAGCGCTATTGCCGCTAATGTCACCGCCCGCGGTAAGCAGAATGTCGCGGCCATTAATATCACCAAACGCGACAGAGCCTCCTGCATCAACCACGGTATTCGCTGAAGTGGTAATATCATCCAGAGCCACAGAGCCGGACGCATCAAAGCTCACATTGCTGGCTATGATATTGCCAGCCTCAATAGCGCCATCAGTCGCAACGCCTGTCAAAACTCCGGAAATATCAACTTGTCCCAAAGCAATAGACTGACCCGTGATATTATGTCCGCCGCCACTCAACGCGCCGATATCCACCGCGCCGCTAGCAAGGACATTATTGTTGCCACTGGTAATGGAGCCGACAGTCACATCGACACCATCAATATCCACGACATCAACCGCACTAACACTTCCCGCGATAGTAACATCACCACCAGCATCGAGCATTACGCGATCAAAGGCTCCGGCTGTAGAGTTAGGAGAAATGGCACTATTGCCGCTAATGTTACCGCCCGCAGTAAGCAGAATGTCGCGGCCCATAATGTCGCGGAACAAGATATCACCGCCTGCATTGATTATGGTATTTGCCGTGGTTGTTATATCTTGCAATATAACAGAGAAAGAGGCGTCCAGATCGACATTTGCGGCAGATATCACAATTGACTGGATATTCCCGCTCATAGCCTGTGCAGACAGAGAACCTGTGATAAAGACCTGATTCAAAGTAATATTGCTAGCAGAAATGTCATGATTGACGCCTAGCAACGTATTGATACTGACAGACGATAGCGCGTCGACATTACTATTATTAGAGTTAAGGCGGTCAATCTGAACAGAACTGGCATCAATATCGACTAGATCGATAGCACGTACTTCTGCCCTAATAGTAATGTTACCGGCTGCATCCAAGATAACCCTATCCAAGACTCCCGCAGTTGAGGTCGGAGAAATTACATTGTCCCCAGAAATATCTCCGCCGGCGGTAATCTGAATATCACGGCCCGTTATATTGTTGAAGAATATACTATCCGTCGCAGAGAAGTTGACATCGTTAGAAATAAAAATCTCACCAGTGAAATCTCGCGATCCATTAATCCCGCCATTCGTGGCATCAACTGTAAATGAGCCACCGATTGTAGCATCGTCCAAAGTAACGTTCTGCGCAGTGATGGCCGCATTACCGGTAAATGCCAGATTGTTAAGATCAGCGCTTTGGCCCGCTATAATATTGGCCGTCTGACCATCAATCAGCGACCCGGCACCGGAGATAATATTGCCTATAGCATTAATGGTAACCCCATTTGCGCTAATAGATGCCAGCCCGTCAGGCCGCCCATCATGCTGGACATTCACATTGCCGCCAGCATCAATATCCAGATTGGAGCCGATATCGAAACCACCGCTATCGGTAATGTCGAAAACGACATCGCCGCCTACATTGATAACCGCATTGCCATTAATGGTGATGGCCCCGTCGCTACTGGTCACAAACAGGCCAGTGTCCGGCGCGCCGCCTGAAAGCGATTCAACGGTCAAACTCTGAAATGTTAAACCGCCCTCATCATCCCCGGTCAGGTCATCAATAGCGATACGCCCGCCAATACCAGTCAAGAAAGTAACTGGAGTGCCGCCAGCAGGATCGACAACATCGCCTACAAAACCATTGGCTGTGAAAAATGTCTGCCCAAATGCAGCGCCGCCCTGAACGCCAGCGGCTCCCTCATCAACAACCACATTAATTGCGCCGCCACCGCCAAGCCCGGCAATACCGTCTGCACCGGCAGGCAAACCAGCCGAAGATTGTCCGCCAATAACTGCATTGCCGCCTATACCATTGGCTGTAACATTTACATTGTTATTGGCAAAATCCAGCACTCCGCCAAGAGCAACAAATTCAACAGTTCCGCCCAAAGCATCGCCGCCGCTGCCACCGTCTCCACCTTGTCCATCAGGACTGGTAAATGTGTCACCATTGCCGCCTGCACCGCCATTACCGCCCAGACCAAAAGCATCAAAACTTATGGTGCCACCACCTTGTACGGAAAGAACGGCATCTTCCGCAGCGCTTATTCTAACGGTTCCACCAACCGCATCGCCGCCATCACCGCCATCACCGCCGCTAGAGCCATTGGGATTAGAGCCAAAGTTTTCACCACCTGACTCGCCCTGACCACCTGTGGCATTGGCTTGCAAATCAAGTGAGGAAATGGCGAAGCTGCCGCCCTGTATGACTGTCAGTTCAGATATGCCGCCGGTTGCATTGCCGCCATCGCCGCCTGCGCCAACATCCAAAGTTACACCGCCATCACCGCCAATAGCATTGGATAATATTGACGGGTTATCAAGAATAGCATCAACGCCGTCTACTGTGATCGTTGATCGACCGCCAAAAGCATTGCCGCCAGTGCCGCCGTTAAACGCATCCCCGCCGCGTCCACCCTGCCCGCTGGTATCAACTGTCACGTTCACGAAAGGTGTCGTTGCAATGCCAATCTCTTGCTGCAGGTTGAGCTGCGCCGAACCACCAATGCCATCACCGCCTGCTCCGCCAGTGCCCGCGGCATCGAAAGTCGATGAGAATTCTGTGCCGCCTCCGCCACCTGTTCCGTTCGCCTGCACGATCAGATTGGTTGCTGTAACGCTGCCGTCAATATCATCAAATATTGCCTGGCCGCCCGTCCCATTGCCGCCATTGCCACCATTAAAACCAGGATCAGCGCCGCCGCCATCGCCACCAAAACCATCTGCCGCTACTATGATGGTATCGGCAGTAATGACAGCAGTGCCATTATTTGAGAAGCGGGCAAGCCCGCCCATGCCATCCCCACCATCGCCCACTTCAACGCCGGTACCGCCAGCACCTTGGGCAGAGAAATTCGTGCTATTGCCATTAGCGGTAATTGCCAATGTCCCGACATTCAATGTGCCAGACAAGGCGTTGAATATGGCTGTGCCGCCAATGCCCATACCGCCATCACCCGCATCTTGGTTAGAACCCTCATCACCAAAGCCGCCCTGACCACCAATGCCATTGGCCGTCACATCCAGCGTAGCGATGGTTACATCAGCGCCATCAAGATTAAAGATGGTTGTTCCGCCTGTCCCTGTACCGCCATCACCAACTATATTGGTCGTTGATGTAAAGAATGAAATTGCACTTCCGCCATCACCGCCAATACCATCGGCACCAATGTCAACATCATCCGCATCAAAAGTTCCGCTTAACAGGTTGAATGTGAAATTACCGCCAATGCCTGTGCCGCCATCGCCACTAACTTCAGCGCCGCCGCCACCTTCAACGTCAAAAAAGACAAAGCCGTCGCTCGAACCTATGAACCTGTCAAAAACAAAAGCGCCATCATTGGTGAGATTAAAAACAACATCACCGCCTATGCCGACGCCTAGCCGTCCAGCAGAATCACCGCGCGTACCGCCTTGGCCATCGGATTCAATCGCCACAGTTGAGTTGAACGTAATTGCGCCGCCATCGGCTGTGATAACAATATCCCCGCCAAGCCCATCTCTACCGTCATTTGATGACCCGCCCAGAGCACCAGCGTTGAAGGAGCTAAAAGCCGTACCTGTCAACGCACCGCCATTGGACGAAGTGACGTTAATGTCACCTCCTATACCATCACTATTGGTGGCCCGGCCAAAACGCTGAGCATTACCAGACGTATCCAGAAATATGTTATTCGCGGTAAGAGACGCATTATCAACCAGCAGATTGAGATCACCACCCACAATCCGTGTATCTGAGCCAAGGTTCAAGCGGGCTGAACTGTCCAGATTCAGATCATCACCAATTGTTAACATACTAGCATTTTGCACGGCAAAATCGATAGCTGCTCCGGCAGCGGACACCGTGGTGCCTTCTGTCCTGACATCTACAGCGAAATCTTCCGCAATCTGGATAGTTGCGCTCTCCGCTAGGAAACTGAGCTGTCCACTTTGCGCATTACCGCCATCATCCGATTCCGCATCGGCATCAATGAACAGACTATTGATTGTATAATTACCGCCATTGAACTGTATATCGACAGCGCCAGCGCTTGCATTTTGTGCGGCATTATCCTCTCCCTCAGACGACGCGGCAGATGCGCCTATGATAATCGTGCCAGTATTTAGCGTTGCATCTGTAATGGAGATCGCAACATCACCTGCAACCGATGCACTACCTACATCTGGAGTAATATCCGGTTGGCCTGAAGGTGATCGCGCAGCGGAAGCATTCGCTGTCAAAGTAATATTCTGCGCTTCCAGTACAGTGGATGCACCGGTGACAGAAAAGTTTATATCTCCGGCGGTTGCGCTGCCCACACCCTGCGATGTTAACCCGCCAATGGCATTGGTGCTCAATGTAAGGTTGCCACCTATGCGGGCGATAGCGCCATCAAAAAGCGTGAAATTGACATTACCAGCCGTAACATCTTCACCCACCGCTGCCGTGGCTGCATTAATAATGCCGGTTACGCTTGCACTGGCGGTAAAATTACCGGCTATGTCAAGATTGCCATTAGCCTCTACGGTGACATTAACCGCCTGATCAGCCTGTACAACCACATCGCCAAAACCTGTAAACGGTGAATTGACGCCAACAAACAAATCAATACTGCCCGTTGCAGTCGCTGAAATATCATTAGTGAAAATCGGGCTGCCAAAAGCAATATTGCCGCCCTGTACTGCGCTATCGCTTCGCGGAACATCTGTACCAGACACAATGTTGCTGGTGCTGAGGATAATCTCCCCATCAACCTCAGTCGCGCCCATTGCCGGACTATATCCCAGCGAGCCAGAGACCAGCATGGTAATCGCATCATTTTTGGGCACGGCAACTGCATATATCGCCTGATTATCGGCATCGAGCAAAGTGCCACCAGGAGTCCTAACCGGTCGCTGTGCCGGCCCGGTTGTTACGCCATTATGGACAATACCATTTGCATCGGTGGTACCGGTGGTCACATTGATATCAAACAGGCCGTTATTGATAGTGATATCAGCCTGTTCAGCAGCAACATATGCCACTGAACCATTGGCGGTTACAAAACCTTCTTGCACCACTCTTGGCGCTACTAATGCAACATAACTGCCGCTGCGCGGTGTATTGATTTGTGCGCCAGCCTGAACTTCGATGGCAGCCAGGCTATCAGCAGCACCGCGAAAACGGATCTCTCCGTCATCACCGAAAATACCGCCATCTGTATCAATATCATTTGTTGTCAAAACCAGCGAACCGACATTAAATGTCGCACCATTGCCAGCGATAATTCCACCCGGACTATAGAAAAAGATATTGCCGCCAACAGGGCCGTTAAATACGCCATCGCCATCTGTTGACGTGCCCAGAAAACTGTTCACCGTTCCGCCAAAATTAACGCTGCGAATATCCCCATTGGCATCAACGGTCGGCAAGATTCTGTTTAAGACAGTATATCCGCTTGAGGGCCCTGCAAATTGTATCGTCGTATTCTGCGGTAAAAGATTTATCGAATCTGTAGTGGTTGAGAATGGTGTTGTATCAAAGGGTGTCCAGTTGATGATTGTTTCGGCATCGGTCACCGTTACCTGATCCAGCACCGCTATCGTCACAACTGCCACGGTGACATTGGGGTCGATAATCGAGACAACACCGGGATCAAATGAACCCCCGCCAGATACAAAATTTGGTGTAGCCTGAAATGCACTGCCATTAGAAAAACGCGGGCCAGTCATTTGTGGCTGATTTTCAGCAATCAAACGTGTTCGGCCGCTAATTGCGATATCTTCATTCGCGCCATTTAGATTTGGGAAATCAACATCACCGCGAATAGATATTGCGTCTGGAGTGCCAACCAATACAGGGCGGGCGTTAATAGTTGTCGGACGAATTTGCAGATTGGGTCGCTGTTGCTGTGGCTGGTTTTCGACACGCAGCACAGGCATTGCTGGCTCGCTCCCGATCACCAATGGGGACGGGTTAGTTATCGGATTTGGACGGTTATTGGGCAGCCGACTAACTATGTCGGGGTTAACACGCGCAGTGACACTGGTCGTATTGCCGTCACCGCGCACGATTGGGGTGGCAATCGGCATACTGACAGTAGCCGGATCAATCCGGCCAGATATGCTAATTATATCAGGCGTACCGCGCAATATTGGTGCAGCTGGGCCAATGCCACGTCCAGCCATGCTCGGGACACCATTTTGCGCAAATGCAGGCGAAGACAGGCCTAAAACAGCAATGGCCGCAAGCATAGAAGCAGAAGCCTTCAAGCTGCGCCGTTTTTTGCAGCGGTAAGCGTGAATGCTCTGGGGAATATATGATTGGGTCTTTGTCTTTGTCATCTTCTCGTCCTCACCCGAAAACTCTCAATTTCATGCGTTTCCAGCACAGCGTAATTTAACTTACTTTCATGCCATTGCGCTCATGGCGCCCGCCCGCGCCAATTCCATGGTGACAATTGCATTGTCAGCGTAAACAGGAACCGCACATCGCCCGTTTCTGTTTGAAAACCCGCCCTGTTGAGCGGCACAGCAATTGCAGCATCAAGCGTTGCACTATTGCGTATATTGGCACGCAGTCCCGCACCGATGGAATATAATTCCTGCGGATCCAGCCCGTTAAAAGCCGTGTCTTCATTCCAAACCAAAGCAGCGTCAAAAAACACAAATGGTTGGAATGCTGATTTGCCTGGTCCTGATGGAATGAAAGACCCATAGCGCAATTCTGTCCGCGCGCTGATGCCGCTATCACCAATTATTGTGCCGGGATCAAAACCGCGACCTACGGTGAAATTGCCACCGGAAATCTCTTCATAAGCAAACAAAACATCAGGCGAATATTGCAGCCGCGGGGAGAAGGCTAATGTCAGCTCTGGCACGGGGCGATATTCATATTGGCCATTGGCCCGCACCACAAAGGCTGTCGGATCACCCTCTATCCGGCTAGGCAAAATGGCATTGGGCGCAAGGCAACGCACCAGAGCCGGGCCACATCCATCGCTCGCGCCAAATATGCCAAGCCCTTGCCGAAACTCCACATCACCAGAAAAAGACCATTTGGGCTCACTGATAGTGTAGCCATCACGTCCAGAGATGCTGGGTTTATGAATAGCAGAGAAAGCAAAGCGCCCGTAAAGCACGCTTAATATATCTTCGGTCAGAGGAGCATCACCAAAGCGGACATCTTGATTGATATATTCCAGCCCGAACGTCCCGAAAACATTGCTCGCCTGACTGCGGACAAAAGGATAGGTCACATTCACATCTGCGACCAGAGTTTCAGACTCCAAAGCACCGTTAAGACCGATGCTTGGCTGGGAAAAACTATAGGTGAAATCCGCGCCGATCGATAAACCTTCGGAGCCGACTTTGAAATTATGACCCAGTTGCAAAACTTGCTGTTCGTCAAAATCCAATGTCGTAAAACCGCTAATGATCGTCTCATCGCCAAGGCCTGTCAGGCCATTTAACCTGACACTGGCCAGGCCGCCAAACCGCCCTACAGAGCGCGAACCCAAATTCTGCACAGCCAAATCAGCATAAACCGGTGTACGGATGACGGAGAATTCACCGATAACATCGCCTTGCGCGCCATTGGCTGGACGCAGCGCGAGGCGCACATCAAGCCCGGGAATATCCTGCATCAGCAGAAGATAACGCTCAGCCTCTTGCGCGTTAAAATATGGCGCGCTGGCAATCTTATCAATATAACGGGCTAATAGCTTTTCAGACGCACCTGCATCACCGCGAATTTGCACCGAAGATATGCGTGCCACCAACAAGTCCAACTGCACCACACCATCTTTGATGGATTGCGGCGGCACCTGTACCGCAGCCAAATAACCCTTTGCCCGCAAGCTGCTTGCCGCACGGTCGCGAATATCACAGATAATGGCGACCGATTGTTCTTTGCCGACATATTGGGCAAAGCTATCAGCCAACAAAGCGCGGTCAATGCCATCAGCCCCCTGAAAATCGACATTCTTCAATGTGAAACGCGTTGCTGCGAATTGGGGCTCAGCCAGAGGACATGGCGCGCGTTCAAAGCCGCTTTCTACATTTAATGCTTCGGAAGCTGGACGCGCATTGGGCTGCACCACACCGCGCTGTATTTCCTCACGCGTTGGAATGCTGGGGGATGTCTGGGCATATGCCGGTATTGCACAAGCGAGCGGCAGCGTTGCCAGCACAGCATTTCGCGATATACGCCCCAATATACTTGGTAGCATAGGCGATAATATGCGCGAAAAGGCCTTTGCCCAAAAGACCCTTGCTACAGGCGCCTTCCATCTCTTCTGTCCCATCACTATCCCCTCTTATATACCCCGCAAATAGCCCTTAATTGGCGGCTGGCGTTGCTTCCCCATCAACAGGCTCATCACTCGCCAGAACATCAACCAACAGATCGAGCTGTTGCTCGCAGCCATTGGCCAATAGAGCCTCCGCAGTGGCATCAAGTCCTTCGGGCATATTAGGCAGCAATTTGACAGTCACATTCACAGGCTTGGCCTCACCACCAGCCTGAAGTGAATATGCTCCACCATTTTGCATTGAGATATTGTCGGTGGGCCAGCGGCGCACCTGGCTTCCGCGCCGCCATTTGATATCTGCCATTCCGCCAACTGCGGCCGACAAAGTCATGGTCTGGTCACTGCGGACATCTGGACGCCAGAGCAAAACTTGCTCCGGCTTAGCAATACAGTGTGTTCCACCGCGCGAAACATCAACAAACCACAAATTAGGACTGCGCGTTGCGAGGGTCGGGTTTTGTGGAGCTGCACGCAATTCGCTATTGCCGCCACGAACTGCCCCTGTGCGGGAGCGCCGACGTGGCCCCGTTGCCACAAAGCTGGCAACACGAGTACTGGTCTGCGATGCAGTTGTTTGGCGGCTGAGCGAAAACGTCCCCGGGCCTGTCAGCACACGTGTGCGCCCCTTATCCAGAACAGTGATGCGGTCACCCCTTTTCAATGTGATTGTGCCGCTTGCTGCAATTTTTTTGCCCGCTGGATATTGCGAGGCTGACGGCCCGGTTGACCGTACAACCAATGACTGCGCAAGTGCTGGCGATGCAACGGCTATGGCGCCGATCATAGCGACACTGGCACATAGCGCTTTCGCCATCTTCCTATTTTGATCCCAAAACATAGCTTTCTCCTTTTCCGGTCTGTTTCAGCCGGTTTACCAAGTTGGTCAGGGCGCGATCATCGCCCCATTTCGCAATCATGTCTGTGAGCCGCGTCATAGCCGCGCTATCACCCGCATCATGCGCAGCGACCAAATCGCCAAACGCAGTGCGGTCCTCTGTCGCCCAATCGGGCACAGGTTCGAATATCTCCACTGGTCTGGCCCGTCCGCTCAAAGTGATGCGGCCCATAGGCCGGAACCAGTCTAAACCGGTTTTTTCAGCAGCTTCGCGGCTGACCAGAACAGATGTCTCCAGCGCCTTATTGGCTGATTCCAAGCGCGCAGCAGTGTTCATGCTATCGCCAAAAGCGGTATATTGAATACGACCATCACCGCCAAAATTGCCAACAATGGCTTCACCGAAGTGCATGCCAACCCGGGTTTTACCAATGGGCGGTACACCTTCCGGTGCTTCACGGCGAAATGCCTCACCCGCCTCATACATCGCTTGAGCTGCACGGGCTGCGCGTTCCCCATCGTCCGGAAAGCTAATCGGTGCACCCCAAAAGGCTACTACCGCGTCGCCGACAAATTTATCCAACGTCCCGCCATATTCCAGCACAACAGCCGCAAGGCGGTCCAGATAGTCATTCAACAACTGCGCCACCATTTCCGGCTCAATGGCATGGCTCAATTTGGTGAAGCCTTCCAAATCGGTAAAGACGCAGAATATCTCGCGCTTCTCTCCATGCAGGGCCAGCTTGTCAGGATCTTTCAAAATCTCTGACGCAACAGACTTTGGCAAATATTTACCCAATGCACCCTGTGCAAAAGCGCGCTGCTTAGAGCCAATAACCCGTGCGGCCGCGCTCACACTGGTATAGCTTAGCAACCAGCCCAACCCCCAGCCAAATGACGACAGATCAAGGGTGTGAATATTATTCGCTTCCAACCAGAAAGGCATAGCCAGAAAAAAGGCCAATTGCCCGATAAGCAGCAGCGCAATAATCCATGCGCGGGCAGCGCTTAATGCCGTCAACGCCCCTGCAAGAACCACAAGAATAGCCGCCAACCACTTCACGACGTTTGTAAGTGAGACCGGCTGAACTCCATCCAGCAATTGCGCCAGCATATGGGCGTGGACTTCAAGCCCGATCATCGTTGTTTGCCCGGTTACAGCATCGCCAGTACGCGTAAATGGCGTTTCAAACTGGTCAAAATCAACAAAGTCGCCGCCAATCAATACATGTCTGCCAGAAATTTGTTCAGCAAAAGCGCCAGCAATTTCGGGATCAGCGAGCAGCTCAATAGGAAATTTGCTGAACACAGGAACTGCATCATTGCTGGCCTGTTCGTCCCCGCCCTGCTCAACCCGTTTGGGCGTGCGAAAAACAACAGGCCCTTGATAATCAGCAAAGGCTTGCGACTGTGGATTGTCTATCCCAGCTAAAGCGATTGAGAAAAACGGAGGCAGTCCTTCTGGTTGATCCGGCCAGCGACGGATAACGCCATCACCATCTGTTTGTAGCCTAATGCTGGTGGCTGCTGAATTGCCTTGCGTTGCCTCTGTCAGATATTCTTCCAGAAATTGCTGCTGCTCAAAATAGATCGCCTCAGAATTGGTCTCGACGCTGGCATAGGCAATGTGCGTGGGCGTCTGCATATTGTTGAGCGCATTGAGTAATAGCGGATCATCATCCTGTGGTTGGTCAAACAGAATATCGATACCGATAGATTTGGCACCCATCGCGTCCATATTGGTCAGCGCTTCAGCCAAAACAGTGCGGTCCACCGGCGATCGCTGGCCGGTCTGGCGGATTGTCTCATCAGTATAGACAACCATCACAATGCGGTCATCCTGCTCGGCCAAGGGCGCAAAAATGGCTGCCCTTATGTCATATAAAGCGCTCTCCGCATCACGCACTAAGGGCAAGTCCCAACTAAAACGTGCCAAGATCAAAGCCAATATGATGAACATCGTGGTCGCGATCATCCGTATTGGCCCCAACTGCTTAAACAGCTGCTGGAGCATACGGCCGCGCTCCTGCAAATGCAGTTTTTCTTTACTGGCAGAGGCAGGGTTATCAGCCATAGATCAGTTCGTGCTCGCTGCCTGTATGGGAGTAGCGGTTGCCAGTTCAGCGGGGCGTACCGGGCGCGCACCATCACCAACAATGGCAAAACCAGCCCAATAATAAGGATGTGATGTCAGAGGATCGTCCATCAAAGGTGTTCGCGCACGGGCCATTGCAGACCAGATAGAACGCCCGCCACCTTCTGATATGACACCGGTAATCAGTCTGTTGGTCGCTTGATAATCATCAGGGGCTGGCCAATGGCTGGCCATAACAGAGCGTCCGCCGGCACCAACAAATGCGCGCACCAGACCATCAAGAGAACCACCTCCACCGGTTGACAATCCAGCTTCGCGTGTTGCGGACACAGTTGCGCGGCCGGCAGTATCACAGGCCGATAATATCACCAGATCAGCATCAAGCTGTAGGTCAAAAATCTCACGGAAGGTCAGCAAACCATCAGAATCATCCATGCCGAAGGACGTTAAAAGAGCAGGCCGTGCAGGACATTCGGGACGCGGCGCACTGACCAAACCATGGGTGGCAAAGTGCAAAATGCGATAGTCGGAAAGGTCATTACGCGCCTTTACATCACTATCCGTAAATTGCGCGCCGATCAGCAAGGTAGATTGGTTCTGGCCAATAATATCTTGCGCCTTAATCAGCTCGTCTCCAGAAATAGGCTTGTTCCACTCAGCAAGCGGCCATACGCAGCGATTGGCCTCTTCACTGCGAAAGCGCGGCAGCTGCGACAATGCACTTTTTTCAAATACTGGCGCATTTTGACCAAGCCCAAGATATTGCTGTGATGCCTTAGAAGAAGGCGCATTGCGCGCATCGACAAAAGCGCGCGCAGACACTGCCGTGCTGACCGCCACATCACGGGCAAGCCATTGCACATCACTGACATCAAACGGGTCGCCATCAATAGCATCAGCCCGTTCAGCAAAACGATCAAGCGAGGCATCGTCAGTGACCAGCAAATCAATTGGCAACTTCAGGAAAGCGCCATCAGGTTCAAACACAAGATGATCAAGAGATCGCAGCTCACCATCCACTGGCGCGAAGATATCGCGATATAGTGACCGCGCTTCGGCTACAGCAAAGGGCGTTGTGATATAAGCGCCCGCCGCGGCATCATAGGACGAGATACTATCGCGGATTACATCGACCCGCCTCTCCATCTCTGTCGCCGTTATATTGGCTTTATAAGCGCGCTGAACATTACCATCTGTGAAGAATACAAAGACTTTGTTTGACGCTATTGCCAGACGCAAAAAGCCTTCACCCGGCTTCATAACGGACTGCAATTCATCCAGCCCCAAAAGACGGGTAGAGACAACAGTATATTGCGGATAGGCAGATAGTTTTAGCAGCGTGGACTGCTGGTCAGCTTCCAACTCGGTTATGCTGGCCGAAAGCTCTGCACGGCGCGAAATAACTGCTGGGCGATCTTCCATCGCATTGACTGCAGCAAATTCGATACGCAGTCTTTCAATAGCACGGTTGATATTGTTCGACTGTCGGAAAAGCCGTGATGATTCCTCACTACCGCCGCTTAATTCACGGGCCAGTACAGCTTGCGTTTCTGCAACGCCCGCACGGACCAGAATCTGTGTCGCGCGGAAAAACTCAGCCGCATCCACTTCATTGCTATTGCCATCTGACAATAGAGAGAAATACGGCTCCAGCTGATTGGCAAAGCCTGTCATAGGGTCACGCCGGCTGAGCGATGTGGACACAATCTCCCGGTAGATAGACCGTGCTTTTTCAGGCTCCCCATTGCGGATGTAAAAACTGGCCAGACGCGCCCGCGTGGCATTAAGTGCACGGGTTTCAGGATATTGCACAGCGACAATATCAATCGCTGCTTGAAAGTAATTCTCCGCCTCTTGTTTGCGGCCCAATTGCTCAGAAACCAGCCCAAGTTCAGCCAGAATTTGTGCCCGCAAACGAATGATGGAAACGACACGGCCATCACGCACCGAAACCGCCTGATTAAGAGCTTCTAAAAGACTGGTTTGCGCACCTTCAAATTCACCATTTAAGCGTTTGGCAGTAGCTGAAAGCTGTTTTGCCTGAGCATCGATAATGATAGCCCGTTCTTGCGGTGATAGCTTGCGATCATCGACAAGATTGAGCAATGTGCCCAGCCTGCCATCCCCATTAATGCGGCCAGCAATTGGCAATGTAATCTGCGCATCCTGATTAAGGGCATCGGCACTTTGCTGCAAAGCTTCGACCGGTTGCGACAGCCGATTTATTGCCGCTTGATACTGGCCTTGGTTGATAAGGTGTATCGCTTCATAATTCCGGGTAAGACGCGATTGCACCGGGTCTTTGCTAGGCGCCACCTGCGCCTCTTCAAACAGTGCATCCGCTTCGGCAAAATCCCCCAAATTGGATTGCTGCAAAGCGCGATTGATTAAAAACTCATTAGGATCAATATCAGCCTTATCTTCACCAGACAGTCTTTGTTGCAATGTTTCAAAAAATGCAGAGGCGTCAGCATAATCACCGCTATTGTTGCGGCGATATCCTTCTGCCAAGGCTTTATCGGGCGCTAGGGTCAGCGCTTGGATACGGGCAAAAGCCTCTGTGTCGCCCACTGATGTTGTAACAATCCTGATTTCGCCTGGCACTATGCGGTCAGCAATGATGGACTGTTGGGCCAGATCAATAGCATCTTTATAAGCCGCAAAACCTTCTGCGACATAGGTGACTTTGCCCTGCTGCTTATAAGAAACCATGTACGGAATATTGCCCGCTCGCCACGTGCATTGCGCTTCGGATGCAGCAGTAACGCTGGAACAATCCACATTCTCACTGCGCCGCTGGCGAGTGCGTGCATTTATGTCGCCCGCCGTTTCGCGTAAGGCAAAAACATACCCTACTGGCCGCGCTGAATCACGGCACACAATCGCCCAGCTACGTTCAAATGGTGACTGCAATATGGGGTTGGAAGATTCGCTTTGCACCTGACACAAAACATCCCCGCCACTGCCAATTGGAAAGCTGTCTTTCAGCGCAAGGGATTGCTGCGCATAAACAGCCGAAGACATCAGCGAAACAGAAGCGCACAATATTGATGTTAAGAGCGCCTTGGCGCAGCATTTCGGTAACGCCAGAGAGCGCCGAAGTTGGATACTATCAGACAGTGAGTCACCATTGGCCCATGCAAGACCAATATTCGACCATATTATATTTTTCATTGCACACCCCTCACAGAACAAGGCACTTGGCAAAACCAAGCGCCCCAACCCCATCACCGGATATGCGACCCATTAAAACTTAGTATGAAACATCCGCGTAACGAATCATAGTATAGAACAGCCATTTTTTCGCCAATGTGGATTGTGTCACAGGCTCAATTCGGGACAGCGCGTAATATAATATCAAAGCCGCGCCACGCGCTGAAATGTTTAATCAAAGCCGTGGAACGTAACGCTTTCATCCATCGGTGCGCGCGGCACAGGGAATGTGTTGATAAGCGCATCTTTATCGCGATAGCCAATCGCCAATCCGCAGAAAAAGATGTCATCTTCAGGGATAGAAAGCTGATCGCGAACAATGTCGCCATAAATAGACCATGCCTCTTGAGCACAGCTATCTAGCCCGGCTTCACACAGCAGCAACATAAGCGTTTGCAGCCACATGCCGCAATCAGACCATTGCGGTGGCCCCATATATTTGGGCAGATGCACAAACAGGCAAACCGGCG
This sequence comes from uncultured Sphingomonadaceae bacterium, assembly GCA_947503245.1. Lineage (GTDB taxonomy): Bacteria > Pseudomonadota > Alphaproteobacteria > Sphingomonadales > Sphingomonadaceae > Alterisphingorhabdus. Next base: position 1,155,980 of record CANNCV010000001.1, on the reverse strand, counting down.
CATCAAAAGCGCGAAAATTCTGAGCCATTTGCATCATGCGGCCCATCTTGTCATTGCGGTCAATATTCAACCCTGCATACATGGCCTCTCCCACGCCAAAACGGCGGGATCGATAAGGGTCTGGCAGTTTTGGCGGATAAATGGGGTATTCCGGCGTTTGGCCGACCGGACCTTCAGGCAATTTTGCCGCGACGGCAGCTTTTAGGGCTTCCAGCGGCTCCCCTGTCAGTACCTTTGCATTCCAGCTTTGCAAATTGCCGCCAGATGGAGAGCGCTGGGCTTTTTCCAAAATGCTGCGGAGCAAATCACTATCTACCGCCTGATCTGTAAAAGCCCGGATTGACCGGCGATGAGCAACGGCTTCACTAACATTCATATCAGGACTCTCCCTCTGCTGCATCATCAGGGGCAGTGGTCGATGATGCGCATGATCCAGCGGCAGGCGTTACCCTCCAGATAATGCCAGCGACATCATCGGTAACCAGCAGCGCACCCTGACTATCAAAACCCACCATAGTAGGCCGCCCTTTTGCATCACCATTATCAGCCAAAAAGCCGGTCAGAACATTAATAGGTAGGCCGGCTTTATCGTTGACCTTCTCTTCATTAGGCCGCGCAATAGGTTCACCATCTTCAGCATAAGGGATGAACACAACATCATAGCCAGAGGCAGGTTTGCGGTTCCATGATCCATGCCGTGCAACAAATGCGCCATTGGCAAAAGCCTTACAAAAAGCATTCTCACCTTCACGCGTAAACACCAGTCCCAGAGGCGCAGTATGCGCACCAAGAGCATAATTTGGTCGACGCACATATCGGCTTTCATCGCGGCGTGGCGGAGGATTAACGCGCTTATCCTCATATCCGCCCCAATAATAATGTGGCCAGCCATATTGTATGCCGAGCTGAACTTCGGTCAGATAATCCGGTACCAAATCAGGGCCCAGCAGATCGCGTTCATTTACCACTGTCCAAAGCTCACCGGTTATTGGGTGGAAATCCATGCCGACAGGGTTACGGAGACCAGAAGCGAACACTCGGCTTTTATTGTCTTCATCAAGTTTAATCTCAATAATAGCGGCGCGGCGCTCCTCGCTGTCCATGCCATTTTCACCAATATTGCTATTGGAACCAACAGCGACGAAAAGGCTTGTACCATCAGGTGATGCAACCAGATTGCGCGTCCAATGATTATTGGGTGCAGAATCGTTAAGTTCGGCAATTTTTTTGCCCTCACCGGCAATAGAGGTTGCGCCCTCTTTATAATCAAAAGCCAGCACTGCATCAGTATTGGCGACGTAGAAGGTATCTCCCACCAAAGCCATGCCGAATGGTGAATTGAGCCCTTTAAGAAAAACGGTCTTCTGATCGACAGCGCCGTCACCATCTGTGTCTCGCAACAGGCTGATACGGTTTGCAGAGGCAGAGCCTGCCCCTGCTTTGGCGATCAGGTTTTTGAAAACCCAACCTTCGATCCCGCTATTTTCGCGTGGTGGGCTATTGGTCTCCGCCACCAATATATCACCATTGGGCAAGCGGTATAATGATCGGGGGTGATCCAATCCTTCTGCAAAGCGGGAAACCGCCAGCCCATCTGCGGCGCTGGGCTTGTCATCATCTGCCCAGCCGACAACATCGGCCACATTGATGGTCGGGAAATTTTCCGGGCGCGGATCAGAAATAACGGGATAAGGTCCGCTTAATTCTTCCAAACTATACGCACTGGTTTGACCACGCAGCAGAAAATATAGCGCGCCCACTATAATCACCGCCACCAGAACAATGAAAATCAGCGAATTGCGTATCCATGGACGCATAATAACCACCCTTTACAAAACTTATAATATAGCATTTTGATATAGGGCGATGTGCAGCATGTGTCACGCCAGACATTGCATCATCATAGAAAATTCGGTCTGCTAAGGCTTTACTGGCCTATAATGGTCAGAGCCTTCCAGCCAATATAACTTATATAGCAGAGAAACAGAACCACGCCCTCTGATCGCCCGATGCGATAATGGGTTGCCGCGCATAGCAGCATCAACAATGCTGATAACAGCAATATCGGCAAATCCGGGAAGACCAGACTTACAGGAAATCCGCCGGGGGCCAATATCGCCACGATGCCACCTATGCCGAGTATATTGTAGATATTTGAGCCCAGAACATTGCCGATAGCAATTTCACCCTGCCCCTTGCGAGCAGCGATGAGCGATGTGACCAATTCGGGTGCTGATGTCCCCAATGCCACAATGGTCACACCGATCAACGCTTCGCCCATGCCAAATTCTGATGCGATAATGATGGCGTGGGTTACCACCACATTGCCGCCAGCCAAAATCATCAGCAATCCGGACAGCAACAGCAATGATGCAAAAACAAACGGGTTGCGCGCAACGATATTTTCAATCTTTTCTATCAGCCAATGGCCTGCTTCGCTCTCATTCACCGCGCCATCATGCGCCAATGTTACGTCACTGGCTGCGGTAACACCGCCGCCTGAGCGTTCCTGATAAACCGCATATCCCAAATAGCTGAACAATAGCACCAGCATGGCCGTACCAGGCAACGGTCCGACAAATGCATCTGCTGCAAATACGCATAGCAATAGCGTCGCCGACAAGGTTACGCCGCCATCGCGCCATAATGGTCCGCGCTCAACTGCCAATGGAGCCAGTATCGCAGTTGCGCCCAATATCAACAGGCTATTCGCCATATTGGAGCCAACGACATTGCCCCAGGCTATCCCGGCAGCGCCAATGCGGGTTGCCTCAATACTCGCCGCCAATTCTGGCGCAGACGTCCCGAACCCGACAATCACGATACTGACAACCAGAGGACTCACGCCCAGCCGCGATGCAAGATCAACCGCACCACGAACCAGCAATTCCCCCCCTGCAACAAGCAGCAACAAACCAAAGATCAGAAATATGATGCTTATGAAAATTTGGGCTCTCCTGCCATTTGGTGAATATTATTTTGGTCGTAGATAATGCGAAATTAGATGAAGCAAAACCCGTCAGATCGTTACGATTTCGAGACGCTAATTATCGAACTGCAGCACCATTTGGCCGAACTGATTTTGGTCTTGTTCATTTCGTACCTATATGTGCAGCGAGATTGTAATAGCTACACAAATTAACAGGAGATTTTGCGCATGCACACAATGTTCGGTAATAAAATAACGGGAAAAAGACTATTGGGCGCAGCATCCGTTATCGCCTTGATCACAACCGGTGTTGCACAAGCCAATACATCACCCGAACAAGCTGCGGAAGAGGGCGTAAAAACCACAGCAGAAGATTATTGGGGCGATTGGGGCGTTAATACAAACTATGTCAAAGACTCAGTTCATCCCGGTGATGACTTTTTTGCTCATGTAAACGGCAAATGGCTGGATACATTCGAAATCCCCGCCGACCGTTCACGCTATGGCGGCTTTACATTACTAGCTGAGAAATCAGAGCAGCGTGTTCGCAAGATCATCGAAGAATTGGCTGGAGCACAGCCTGATCCAGCCACTCTGGAAGGCAAAATTGCCGCTTATTATAACGCCTATAATGATGTCGAGCGTATCGACGCATTAGGCTTGGGACCAATAGCCAGCGATATCAACACCATATTCGCATTGAAAACCCGCGAAGATCTGGCCCGCGCTTTTGCCAATCCACGCTTTGCTTCACCGGTCAGTGGTTTTGTTGATGTCGATAGCAAAAAAACCGATGAATATATTTTTTATGTAAACCAATCGGGTCTTGGCCTACCTGATCGCAGCTATTATCTTGATGACAGCGAAAAGAACCTTGAAATTCGCACTGAATATAAAAAATATCTCTCATTTCTTTTAAGCAAAGCTGGTTTTTCCAATCCAGAAAATGCTGCAAATGGTGTTTACGAGCTGGAAAAAGGTATCGCCACCCTGCATTGGGATCGTACCATAGGCCGTAACCGTAATCTTACCTATAATAAGGTTAGTCGTGCCGACATGATCAGCATGGCAAAAGGCTTCCCGGTTGAAGCAATGTTGGGTGAATTGGGCCTTGGCGAACAGCAAGACTTCGTCATTCGCCAGCTTGCGCCGACACAAGAGGAAATTACTGAAAACAACCTCACTGCGGAGCAATTGGAAAAAATTTCCGGCGGTATTCCGGCACTGTTTGAATTTGCCAATACCGCGCCTATGGGCAATTGGCAGGCTTATTTGGTCACTCGCTTATTGTCAGGTGCATCAGCTGTTTTGCCGAGTGACATTGATCAGGCCAATTTTGAATTTTATGGCAAAACACTCGGCGGGCGTGATGAGCAACGTACACGTTGGAAGCGCGCCGTGGGTGCCGTTGAAGGCGCATTGGGTGAAGGCGTTGGCAAGGTCTATGCCGCACGCTATTTCCCTGCAGAAAATAAAGCCGCAATGGATGAGTTGGTAGAAAATCTGCGCAAAGCAATGGCTGCCAATTTGGATGAAATCCAGTGGATGAGCGACACGACCAAAGTTGAAGCTCGTAAGAAACTCTCAAAATTCACACCAAAGATTGGCTTTACCGAGAAATTTGAAACCTATGGTGATTTGGACGTAAAGCCAGGTCAGGCATATGAAAACAGCATGGCGGCCCGTGCATGGGCATTAAAAGACAATATCTCGAAATTGGGCAAGCCGATTGACAAGACGGAATGGTTTATCTTGCCGCAAACGGTAAATGCATATTATTCACCCAACCGGAATGAAATCGTTTTCCCGGCTGCGATTTTGCAACCACCATTTTTCAACCTGTCTGCTGATCCAGCGGTTAATTATGGTGCGATTGGCGGCGTTATTGGTCACGAAATTGGTCATGGTTTTGACGACCAAGGTTCAAAGTCTGATGGTGACGGCGTATTGCGCAACTGGTGGACCGAAGATGATCTGAACAACTTCAAAAAGCTCACCACCGCCTTGGTCGATCAATATAACGCATTGTGCCCGCTGGATGATGGTGAAACATGCGTTAATGGGCGCCTGACATTGGGCGAGAATATTGGTGATCTGGGCGGCCTGTCCATGGCGTATCGCGCCTATAAAATCTCACTCAATGGCCAAGAAGCACCCGTAATCGATGGATTGACCGGTGATCAGCGCTTCTTCATGGCATGGGCACAAGTGTGGCGTAACAAGCAGAATGAAGAGTTTCTGCGCCGCCAGCTTACTACCGACCCGCACTCACCTGCCGATTACCGTGTGAACGGCATCGTGCGCAACTTTGATGAATGGTATAAAGCCTTCAACATTGGTCCGGAGCACAAATTATATCTGCCGCCAGAAAAGCGTATCCGCATCTGGTAAGCGTGCAAAATCTATCACCAAAAGGGCGGCCATAGCGATATGGTCGCCCTTTTTTTGACGGCTATTGCGCGGTGATACCGCGCCGTGTTTCCAAATAGGTGGCAAAGCTGGCGAGCCAGTGGCTGCCTGAATAATGTTCGTCACTCACTGCGGCAATGCCGGTTTCTTTATGCAGTTTTGCTGCTGCTAAGAGCGCCGCAATACGTTGATCGCCCTCTGGCAAGACAGAAGCAATGCCCTCCAACGCCCAAGCGCGGGAGAGATTAACGCCATCAAGATGCACCAGCTTGCCATCACTGGCATCGCGCACCACACCGGGGGTTAGCCAGTCGCTGCTGCCATCAGCCGGAATGACCGGCAAAAAGCCACGCAGCCAATCAGAAAATTTACCAGCCGGCATCACGCGGCGCATCAGGTCTGCCTCCATCAGGCATGGCGAGAGGAAATCTTCTCCCGAAGGTTCATATGCCAATGGGCAATTGCGATCACTGGCATGAAACTCCAACGATTTGGCAACCAGTGCTTGCTCTAACTCCGCATTGCCAACCGTGCGCGCATAATCCAGCATCAGACCAAAGGCAAAAGCGCTTTGATTATGTGTGCCCAGTCTGATCGGGTAGGCCAATTTGGGCAGCCATTGCAAAATCTCCGCGACAATAGCATCCTCTAAAGGTGCCAAAGTCTGACGATATTCGGCCAGTTTTTCATCATCGCTTTCATGCAATTCAGCAACCAATTGCAGATACCAAGCAATGCCATAAGGTCGCTCAAAACTGCCGCGATCTTCCCCTTGATAATAGGCAAGTTCACCGGCCAGATTGTCTTTGGTAAAACTCCGGTCCAATGCTGCCAAAATGGCATCACGCATCGGGGTGTCGGGGTCGGTTTTGAGTATCCGTGTCAGCAACCAGTGACCATGCACCGAGCTATGCCAATCAAAACAGCCGTAAAATGTTGGATACAATTCGCGCGGGGCGGCAACATCGTCTGACCCGTTCAGCACATGGCTGATCTTATTAGGGTATTGCTTATGCACACAGGCCAATGCGAAGCCAGCAAAACGGTCTGTCAAAACATCTGCGCGGGCATCGGGGATGGCAATAGGTGTTTCATCGGCCGCATCATCCTGCACAGCAACCGGTTTGCAAGCCGCAAGCCCTGCCAAAAGCGGCAACATCATCCATTTTGAGTGGCGCAGCAGCCGCGAAGATTGTTGATATTGTGTCATGTCATTCCCCGATTTAGTCATTTATATGTGCTGCAATATCAAACCATTACATAGCCGATCATACAACATATTTTGCGATGATCGCGCGAACATTGACCTTGGCTTTCAACCGGCTGGCCAGCAGATAAACTCCGCTAAACTTGCGCTGGATGAACAGAGTATCGACCGGCGGCAAGTGCCATAGCTCGCGCTCTGTCGCCAATTCCATGCCCATATCGCTGAGGCGCTGTGTTATCTGAGTATTGCTGAAATCAAAGGGTTCATCATATTGCAAAGGCTCCATGGCCACTTTGGTCATTTCCAATATCGCCTTTTGATGCTTTGGCTTCATGTCGCTAGCGATAAAGCCAATATCGGTTGCAGCTTGCACGCCTGCGGCCTCATCACCGGTCAATACAGCGCGCATGATAGTGCGATAATCTTCCATCGTTTGTTCGCGAATTTCCTGCGTCGCGCCAAAATCGAGCAGCACGAGGCGATCATCAACTGCATTAAAACGATAATTGGCAAAATTGGGGTCAGTTTGCATCAGGCGAAATTCAAACAATTCCCGCATGAGCAATTCCAGCAATAATGTCGCCAACCGGTCACGCACTTTCTGTGACGCCCGCTCCACCTGCTCAATGGGGACGCTTTCAATATAACTCATCGCCAATATACTGTCTGTGGTCAGCGCAGCGTAAAGTCTAGGAACCTGATAATCAGGATCACCTGCCAACAAGTCACCAAAACGCGCAAGATACCCTGCCTCACGCTGATAATCTGCCTCTTCATGCAATTGGCGCTTTGCCTCTTGTAGCAATGGTTTGATGTCAAGCTCCTGCGGCACCAAATTGGTCACACGCAACAATGATGCAACATTGTTCACATCACTATCGACACTGCCGCGCACGCCCGGATATTGCACCTTGATCGCTAGATCATCGCCAGCAATAGTGGTCGCACGATGGACCTGACCAATAGAGGCAGCAGCAATAGGCTTATCCCCGAATTCGGAAAAATTGCTCCGCCAGTCAGCACCCCATCCTTTTTCCAGTTGAGCTTCCAATTGACGGCTAGGCATATGCTGCGCATCAGAGCGCAATTGCCCCAATATATCGGACAGTTCGCGCGGCAAAAAATCGCCTGTGTCCATGGACAGCATCTGGCCTAGTTTCATCGCTGCGCCGCGCATATTGGCTAGCTGATTAGTGACCTTCAACATATTGGCCGGTGTCATCAGCAGATCATTCAGTGATGGGCGTTTACCGGTTGCAAGCTGCTGTACGCCATCAAAAAACATGCCCCCGGCGACCCCTGCTGCCATGCCGCCAAAACGGGCAAAGCGCGATAAGCGGCCAAAGGGTACAGGCCGACCATCCTTTGCATATTTGTCCTGCACAGGATTATGGCCCTTATCATTCTTATCTGGCGGTTCGTCGGTCAGAAAATATTCCTTGCTTATAGGCGGTGACAGCAGCGCAGTTGATAATCGCCATCTATCCACTTTGTGGCGAATGCAAAGCGCCGCGTCCAGATATTACCGATCAATGGCGCATTTTGCCGAACAAAGGGCTACGCTCACCCAAATTGACTTGTGATAACTGCCCGCAACCCCCTAATCTTTATCATATAGATATTTGTTTCGTCATAGATATGATGTAGCATAGCCACAAATTAGGGAGCAGCGGCAATGGGTTTTTTCTCAAAACAGTTTATTGATGTTATCGAATGGCAGGAAGAACCGGGCCAATTGGCATGGCGTGTGCCGATGGAAGATAATGAAATCCAGAACGGCGCACAACTAACTGTCCGTGAGGGGCAAGGCGCTGCTTTTCTGGATGAGGGCAAGCTGGCCGATATGTACCCTGCCGGTCTGCATACATTAAACACAGAGAATATGCCGATCCTGACCAATTTGAAAAATTGGGATAAGGCCTTCAAATCACCCTTTAAGTCTGATGTTATCTTCTTTTCTTTCCGCGAACAGACCGGTTTGAAATGGGGAACGGCGCAACCCATTACTGTGCGTGACCCGGAATTTGGCGCTTTGCGCATTCGGGCCTTTGGCACATATTCGGTGCGCATCAATGATGTGACCAAATTTTTCGGCAATTTGATGGGCACGACCAGCGAAATGTGGATCAGCGATTTGGAATCGCAATTGCGCTCCACCATCAGCACCTGCCTTGCCGCCACCTTGGGCTCGGGGCAGATACCGTTTCTTGACCTTGCCGCCAACCAGGTATTGTTGTCAGAGACATTGGAAAAAGCCGTCGACTCCGCTTTGGAGCAATGGGGCCTAGACACCACGAAGCTGTTTGTTGAAAGCTTATCTTTGCCAGATAATGTTCAGGAAATTCTCGACAAGAAAAGCTCCATGAATGTTCTGGGCGATATGGACAAATATGCGAAATTTCAGGCTGCTGAAGCAATGGAAACGGCGGCGGAGCAATCTGGCGGCATGGCGGGAATTGGTGCAGGGGCCGCAGCAGGCATGGCCATTGGTCAGACCATGGCATCCAGTATCGCGCCACAAGCACCAGCAGCACCTGCCGCTCCGGCACAACCTGCAGAAGACCCTATGGTAACGCTTGAAAAACTCCACAAATTAATGACCGCAGGGGTGATAAGCGAAGAAGAGTTTGCTGCAAAGAAGACCGAGTTGCTAAGCCGTATAGGGTAAGATTTCCTCATGGATTTGCACTGTCCCAATTGCGGCGCTCCGGTTCAATTTCCCTATACCGGTCTGTCGATGCAGGTTTGCGGGTCATGCCGCACTTTGCTCCGGCTAGATGGCGCGGCCATACAGGCCGTTGGCCAATGCGCCACTTTGCCATTTGATGTCAGCATTTTTCAGATCGGCACAACATTAAACATAGCCCTTGGCAATGGCCGTCATGTGCGGGGCAATCTGGTCGGCAGAGTGCGCTGGGGCTGGGATCAAGGTTCCTGGAATGAGTGGTTATTATACCTGCCCGACGGAACGATTCGCTGGATCGCCGAAGAGTCGGGCATGTATATGGTAATGCAGGGTCAGAGAGCGAGACAGGCACAGGATGCAGCCTGCCGCGCCATGCTGGAACATGGCAGAAGCGCATTGGGCCATGCCTTTATGTTCAATGACACAACATATTATCTGTCAGACATTAAAACCGTGCGCTGCGTCTCCAGCGAAGGTGCATTGGATGAACCTGTCTCTACTGGATACACCATTCAGAGCATTGATTTTCGCAACGCTTCCGGTGGTAGCCTAACCTATCAGATGGAGGATGATGGCGGCTATTTCTATGAAGGCTATTACGCGCAATTAAGTGAGCTTGACCCAAAAAATCTGCGTGGTCTGGATGGTTGGGCCAAGCCTGACTTTACAGCATTAGCAGATAAGAAACAGGCAGGCAGGCGATGAGCGATACAGCGACAGCCGAGCATCATGTACCATCAGTTCGGGCATTGGACTGCCCTGCATGCGGCGGATCACTGGAGATCATGGCCGCGGGCTTTACCACCAATATAGTCTGCCAATATTGCGGCAGTGAGTTGGATGCCGTTGACCCTGAGATCAAACTGATTGCTCGTCATCAGGAAGCCGCAGCCAATCTTGAAATACCGCTTGGCACACGCGGAACACTGCACGGCGTTGAATGGGCAGCTATTGGTTATCTGGAACGCAGCGACAATTGGAGCGGATGGGCTGAATATCTCTTGTTCAACCCTTATCATGGCTATCGCTGGCTAACACGCACCAATGCGGGGTGGAGCTTTGGCACGCCATTGATGAAACTGCCCAATGGCGCGGATCAGCCGTATTTTGAATTTGAAGGCAAGAGATACAAGACATTCAATGCCGATATGGTGATCACCACAGACTATGTTCTGGGTGAATTTTACTGGCGCGCCTATAAGGGCGATCTGGCAAGAGCAACCGATTATGTTGCTGGCAACAAAATGCTGTCAGAGGAAACAAATGGCGATGAGATCAGCTGGACATTGGGCGAATGGGTGCCCTTTGCTGAGATGCATCAGGCTTTTGGAACGCCAAAAAACCGTGAATGGCCGCGTACAGGCGCTGCTCCTCTGCCGCACCAGCCTTCGCCTTATCCCAAAGACCTCATCAATTTTTCGATTATCGCGTTTGTTTTTGCGGCCATTGGCTTGGCATTGGCGACATTTTCCGGTCTGCCAGGGCAGAGAAAATCAATAGATATCAGCGTTGATTATAACAAACCTTCACAGGAATGGACGCTTGGGCCCATTGATGTGCCCAATAGAGAAGGCATTGTCACTGTCGAAACAGCAGGCAGAGTTGCCAGCAACAGCTATGTAGATTTTGATTTTCGGCTGGTTGAGCGCAATACAGGTGAACAAATCGCGGCAGCAGCAGCCTTGGAGCGTTATAATGGCCGAGATGCCGATGGCGATTGGTCGGAAGAGACAAATGATGCCACACTGAAATTCTCCAGCGTACCGGCTGGCTCGTATAATTTGGAAGTAGAGGCCACTCCTGCGCGTGATTCAGGTTTCTCCGGTTCTGCCTATAATGTCACTTTAACGGCCTATGCTGGCGGAATATTCCTTTCAAATTATCTGCTGTTCCTGCTGTTGCTGTTCACGCCTGTGCTATTTCTGCTATTCAGGCATATATCATTTGTAAATCATCGACACAGCGAAAGTGATGCCGCAGATGACGATTAATTCTAACCTTTGGGGAGCGCGTTAATGGCCAAACTTCTGATATATGCGGCATGGTCAGTTGCTATGCTGGGGCTATATGGCTGGTCAGCGGCTTTTGGCTATTCTCCCTTTGGAGACGGCCAGAGAGTCAGCGCAAATGGTGTCTTTATTGGCGGTTATAGATCTGGTCCAACGCACAAATAATCTGGCGCTCGTTCGGCCATGAAATAAGGGGAATATCATGTTAAACACTGCTACTATCTTAGCCACAGGGGTTTATGCCGGAATTGGCATTTTGATCTTCATCATCAGCTTCGTTTTGGTTGATATTCTGACGCCTCAGCGTTTGTGGCTGGAAATTATTGAGAAGAAAAACATGGCCTTTGCCTTTCTGGCTGGCTGTGTGGCGATTGGTTTGTCGATAATTATCGGCGCGGCCATTCACGGCTAAACATCATTTCAGAACCCGCTTACGATTCCATGTCTGATGAAGCAGAAGCAAAGCAACCTGCTGGCTTTGCCATTATCATGCTGGCGTCAGTCTTTGTCGTCGCGACTTGTGGACTGGTTTATGAATTGCTGGCTGGCACCATAGCCAGCTATTTGCTGGGCGACAGCGTTACCCAATTTTCAACAGTCATCGGCACCTATTTGTTCGCCATGGGCGTGGGCAGCTGGTGCTCCCGTTATGTCAAGCAACGCGCGTTAGAGGTGTTCATCCGCGTTGAAATATTGATTGCACTTATTGGTGGGTGCACAGCGGCATTGCTGTTCATGCTTTTCCCGATTGTTGATAGCTTTAGGCCTATTCTTTACGCATTGGTATTTTGCATCGGCTTTTTCGTCGGGTTGGAGATACCGCTTTTGATCCGTATTTTGCGTGGACGTTTTGCCTTTCGTGAACTGGTATCCACGGTGTTGACCTATGATTATGTCGGCGCACTGGCCGCATCGTTGATCTTTCCGCTCATATTGGTGCCGCAATTGGGGCTGGTCCGTTCAGGCTTTGCCGTCGGGCTCACCAATATCATCATCGCCTTGTTGCTCATCTGGCAATTGCGTTCCAGCCATAATCTGGTGGCAGAAAAAATAGCCGCCAGCATTGTCGCTACGCTCTTGCTGACAGGTCTGCTCATGTCCGACTATCTACAAAGCTGGTCTGAAAGTGCAGCCTATGAGGACCCCATTATCTATTCCAAATCGACCGAATATCAGCGGATTGTTCTTACCCGCCGCAAAAATGATATTCGCCTGCATCTTAACGGTAATCTGCAATTTTCTTCACGCGATGAATATCGCTATCATGAGGCATTGGTTCTGCCTGCCCTTGGCCGAGTAAGCCGTCCGGAAAATGTTCTGATAATGGGCGGCGGCGAGGGATTGGCCGCACGCGAAGTACTCAAGCATCCTGATGTTAAGACCATCACATTGGTCGATCTGGACGCAGGTATAACCGATCTTTTCAAAACCGTTCCTGCACTGGCGCGGCTAAACAATGGCGCATTATCTGCGCCGCAGGTCACCGCTATCAATGCCGATGGGTTTGTCTGGGCGCGCAAGGCTGAGCAGATATTTGATCTGATAATTGTCGATTTTCCCGACCCTACAAACTTTGCTATCGGCAAATTATACAGCCGCGCATTCTATAGTCAGCTATCGCGATTATTGGCTGATAATGGTATATTGGTTGTGCAAAGCACCTCTCCTTTGGTAGCGCCGGAAAGCTATTGGACGGTATCAAACACCATGGAAAATGCAGGACTGCAGACGACAGGCTATCATGCCTATGTGCCCAGCTTTGGCGAATGGGGTTTCACCATGGCATCGCACGGTCCCTTACCCTCGCTAAAATGGCTGCCTGACAATACACGTTTTCTTACCCGTGCGGTTGAGAAAGGCCTGTATCTTTTCCCGCCTGATATGGCGCGCCGGCCTACTGCGGTAAATCGCCTCGACAATCAGGCATTGGTGACCAGCTTCGCCAAAGAATGGCGGGTTTATGATGGCAGATAACCCCGATAGCAACAGTCAAGCCCCTTTCCCGCCTCAAGCCAAAGGCCCGCCTCAAGCCGAGGGCCCGCCTCAAGCCGAAGGTACGCACGTACTGCTGGATATATATGGCGTAAAGCGGCTCGATGATCCGGCGTATCTAGAAGATGTAATGCGCCAATCCGCCAATGCCGCAGGAGCGCATATTATCGGCGCGCATTTCCACCATTTCGGTTTGGAGCAAGGAGTGACGGGCCTGTTGCTGCTCGCGGAATCGCATATCTCTATCCACACATGGCCGGAGCGTGACTATGCCGCTATCGACCTGTTTCTCTGTGGCAATATTGCTGGCGTGGATGCGGCTATTGATATCTTGACCACTAGTCTGCAACCCAAAACCACCAAGGAACAGCGCATCTTACGCGGCGCGCCTTTACCAGACTGACGCAATGTGTCGCTTGCTGCGCCCCGGCGACCTGGCACGTGACAATGCAGCAAATTTGCGATAGCTTCTAACATCATGTAAAACAGCTATATTCATAAAACCATTGGGCCTTGGGGGGAGGGACAATTGGACGGTCGCGCAATACCAGATCAAGATATTATACCAGATGAAGACGCTGGGCATTTCCGCGCATTTGTTAGCTATAGCCATGCTGATGCAGCACTGGCCAAGAAACTCCACCGCAAGATGGAAAGCTATAAGCTGCCCAAATTGCTGCGTGGCATGCAAAGCGGCGGACAGAAAGATGGTCGTCTGGGGCGCCTTTTCAGGGATCGTGAAGATCTGCCCGCGACGCTCGACCTATCGGAATCCGTAAAATCGGCACTGGCCCAATCACAAGCCCTTATCGTCCTATGCTCGCCCAATGCCAAAAATTCACTTTGGGTCGCAAAAGAGATTGAACTGTTTCGCGAACTTCATCCCGATAGACCGATTTTGGCCGCACTGGCTGAGGGAGAACCGGAAGACGCTTTCCCCGAAGCGCTGACACTTGCTGGCGAGCCATTAGCAGCCGATTTGCGCAAAGAAGGCGATGGCTGGCGATTAGGGTTGTTAAAACTGGTGGCAGGCATCGCGGAAGTTCCACTCGATGCCTTGGTCCAGCGCGATGCACAAAGACAATTTCGCAGCGTGATGAGCGTCACGCTGGTTGTTGGCGTGGCACTGCTAGCTATGACTGGGATGACGATATACGCACTTCAACAGCGCAACGCAGCACAGTTTCAACAGGCTCAAGCAGAGGGCTTGGTAGAATATATGCTGACCGACCTGCGCGAAGAATTGCGCGGCGTTGGCCGGTTGGATGTGATGACCGACGTCAACGAGCGAGCCATGGACTATTATAAGGAACGTGGTGATCTTAGCGATCTGCCAGTTGAAAGTCTGGAGCGTCGTGCACGGATATTGCATGCCATGGGTGAGGATGATGAAGCCCGTAACAATCTAGATTTGGCGCTGAAGAAATTCACCGAAGCCCACCGTGCAACCAAAGCATTACTAGCACATGAACCAGAAAATCCGGATCGTATATTTACTCATGCACAAAGTGAATATTGGATCGGATATGTTGCGTATTTGCAAAATGATTGGATCAGAACTAATATACATTGGCAAAATTACCAAGAACTTACGCAATTATTAATCAAAAAAGACAATAAAAATCCAAAATGGTTACAAGAACTAGGGTATGCGGAAGGCAATCTATGTACTCTTCAACTTACCGAATTTGGGACGGCTGATCAAGCTGCACAACATTGTCAAAAAGCTATTGAAGCCGTTGCTCTGGCGCATGATGCTGTCCCTGAAAACAATAGTATATTTGAAGCGCTTATAAACCGATATGGTTGGCTAGCAGACGTAAATGTGAGGCAAGGCATGGCTAAAGAGGCTTGGCGCCTCCGCCAGATACAATCTGGAATGGTCAAAGAATACTCTCACCGCGTAGGCAAAGACAATCGCAAAACGATCGAACTCGAATTAAGGGTTCTCATTCCCCTTATCAAACTTGCCAAAATTCGACCTGATGAAAACAGTTTAGAGCTTGAGCGTCAGGCTCTCGAAAAAGTCAGTATATTGGAAAATACTGATGACAAAAACACCATTTGGATAAGATATAGAGAAATGTTAAAAACAGAATAAGGGAATAACAATGACTGGCAAAATTTTTACACAGCATGGAATAGGGTTACACCCTCCGCAAGACTGGAGCTCTCAGAATCAAACTATAATGCAACTATATCTTAGAGAAACAGGTGACTTGAATATAACCTATTTTTCAAACACGACTCTTCCTGGAGAAAATCGACAATATACTACCGAGTTAGACTTCGCTATCTGGCATGATTTTGTTATAGTAGAAATTTATTTAACCGAAATAACTAATAATATTGAATGGCGCTGGTCGACGTCATTGGATGCATTCACTACCAAGAATGCTGATAGAAGAGAGTTTTATAGCGATCTACATTATAAGGAGAATGCAGATTCAAGGAATTGGGTGAAGGCCAAAGACTGGATAGATGAAAAAGGTAATTACAAACCATCAAAGGCGATATCTTTTAAAGCAAAGAAGCAAAAGAAAGAGAGTTCCGAAAATCATCCATTCAGTCTCAATATTGAAATAAAACAAAAAAATGGCAAATGGTTACCAGTGACAATAGATCCAGATGTTCGAAATCCACCCCCAATACCAAATGATGATAGAATTATTAACCCGACTAAACAAAAAATGAATTATAAAGATTTGACAGATAAAGGCACTGAGTTTCACTTATTTGATCATAGCATTTAGAGCTAATGCATTTATCCCCCACCCTCCCCCAAATCTTGTCTCTGGCCCGTGCTGGTTCTCCGGCGCGGGCTTGGGCTGTTTTTGTGGGTGCGGGTTGGGATAAGGTTCTGGATGATCCCAAGGCGCTAACGCTTAAAGGCCGGTTGCTAAAAGATCAGGCCAAAGCTGCATCTCAACCCGAGCAACGCGAGCAACAGGTCCGCCTATATGGTGAAGCAGCGCAGGCTTATGCAGCGGCAGCGGAGATACGTACCGATAGCTACCCGCTTATCAATGCTGCAGCGCTGGCGCTGTTGGGCGGCAATGCTGAACAGTCGGCTGCGCTGGCCAGTCAGGTCTTGGCACTTATTGATAGCGACCCGAACGAGGGGGAAAATGCCTATTGGCGCCGCGCCACCCGTGCCGAAGCAATGTTGTTGCTGGGCCATGAAGATGAAGCGCAGGCGGAGCTGGCCGGTGCGATTGCGCAATTGCCCAATGCCTGGGAAGATCATGCCGCCACCATTGGACAATTTGCGCTCATCCTGAATGCGCAAGGCCACAGCACAGAATGGCTTGACCAATATCGCCCACCATCCAGCATTCATTTTAGTGGAATGATCCGGCTAGATCCGTCTGATTTTAGTGCGTCGCAAGCTATTGAAGAGTTCTTACAGCAAGAGCAGCCCGGTTTTGCCTATGGTGCATTGGCTGCCGGGTCCGACCTTTTGTTTGCTAAAGCATTTTTGCAGCATAAGGCGCAGACCAAGACTCTCGCCGAACTTCATGTGATATTGCCCTATCCGGCGATGCAATTTCGTGCGCTATCCGTCACCCCATTTGGCCCGCAATGGGAAGAAGATTTCGATCAGGTCATGCAGGCAGCAGATACGGTCACTATTTTGGGACTGGATGACCCTCCGCCGGCATTGGCGGTTAAGATTGCCGATCATTACGCCATGGGCAGAGCGTTACGCAATGCCAATAACCTGCAAAGCCGGGCCAAAGCCGTCACCCTTGCCGGACATGATGAAAATTTGCGCCCGCAATTGCAATATTGGCGCGATGTTGGCCAAGAGCTTGCCATTATTTACGGTCAGAGGCAGCCGTCAACACAGGGCAGCTTTGCTCAGCAGAAAAGTGTGCAATCTCTGGCCACGTTGATATGGCTTGGGCGCGGCACAGAGCAGGTCATGGAACGCGCCAAGCAAGCTGGCGTAACATTGCACCTTCACAAAAAGGGCTGCTGGTTCATCCATCATGATATTGTGACCGCCTATCGCCTTGCCAAACACATTGCAGGGAGCGCAGATGATGGGCAGCAGATCGCTTTGCTTCACGCCATTATGGATGTTGAAAACCCCGCGACGGAATTGCTGAGCCGCGCAGAAGCATTGGCATCGGCCTCTCGTTCTGGGGCAATTACCACAGATAATATTGGTGCCATGGCTTTGACGCTCACCGGCGCTGCGCAGAGCATTGAAGAGATTGGTGAGCTAAAAACCATATGGGGCGCATTACCGCTTTGGCGGATTATCTAAGGCGCGGCATCTGACCAAAATCAGATAATCAATGATTCCAGCAATCCACGCGAGACGATCTGCATCTTGGCCTTGTCACGGTCAATAATCCCGCGCCGGACCAGAGCATTGACTGCCCGCGATGCCGTTTCACGCGTCGTTTGCGCGGTCAAAGCAAGTGCGGCAATAACCGGCGGCGGGGCCACTTTATCCTGTTCATCTGCCAAACGCAGCAATTCGCGGTAAACGCGGCCCGTTGCCGTTAATGTGACATGCGATGCGAGCCGATCCAATATCGTATTGAACTGCTTACCCAATATCCGCGACAGCCCCGCGCCTAAACTCGGATATTCGCGCAGCAGGTGATGCAACTCATGCGTCGCTATCTGCAATGCCGTTAAATGCCCATAGACCTTTACGTCCATATTGCTCACCGCTGCTTCAGGGAAAGCACCGAACAATTCACCCGGCCCATGCGTCGCCAGCAAAGTAACCTGCCCTTCATAGCCAATGACCTGCAACTGTGCCTTACCGCCCAGAACCAGCCATATCTGTGCATTTTCATCACCCTGATGAACAATCACATCTTTATGAGTGAAATCCTGTTGTGACATGGCCGCATCCAATGCTTCCGCGACGTCAGCCGTGCAGTCCAAAAAGGCCATAAGCGCCAATATGCGTTCATCGTCATGCATGAAAATGCGTTCACCCAGTTTTGCACAAAGCCTATAAATAAACGGCAAAAGATCAAGCATGATCAGCAATAGCAATGCCTAGCGCAAAATGCGCCATGCAGCTGCGATGGATCATATGGTTTATGCTATCGTGACAATCTCGGCCCAGCTCAATCCAAAGCGGGCAAGGTATTTTTTTAGCCTGTCAGCATCATTTGAACTTTTGCGGCGCTGGCGCGAAGATGCAAACAGTGTTCGGCCCGCATCTGACATGGATTTGCTGTTGCGACATACCGATATGACCTCTGCCAATTGCACGCGATCAAAAGGATCAAGTTCGCGCAAGGTGCCTTCGCTCAGCAGCCCACCAAGATCATCCTTGGTCTCGGCCTTGCCGCCGTGCCAAAGCCGTTCCAATTTGGTAATTTCCTGCTCTACAATGTCGCGCCCGATGCGCCCTGCAGGCGACAAGGTTGCCATTCGTGTGACACTGGCTGCAAGATCACGGAAATTGCCTGACCATGATGCTGTTTTGGAATTTGCAAAGTCCAGATATTTCTGCCGCGCCTCCTTATTAAAGGTGACGCGGCTGCCCTCGCGCTCCGCAAAGCGATCCAGCTCATAGTCAAGATTGGGTTCAATATCCTCCTTGCGGTCAGCAAGCCCGGGGAGAGAAAACGTCCAGAGATTAAGCCTTGCAAGAAGGTCGTCACGAAAACTGCCTTCGGTTACCGCAGCATGCAAATCCTTGTTGGTGCCGGCAATCAACTGGAAGTCCGATACGCTTTCCTTATCAGCCCCTACTGGTAGAAAACGTTTCTCTTCAATAGCGCGCAAGATCATGGCTTGCTCATCTGCGCCCAGTTCGCCAATTTCATCAAGGAAGAGCATGCCTTTGTCCGCTGTGCGAAGCAGCCCTGCCCTCTCTGAAGCAGCACCTGTAAACGCGCCCTTGGTATGGCCAAAAAGTGCCGCCATGGCATTATCGCCCCGCAAAGTAGCACAGTTGACTTCCACAAAGCCGCCAGAGACCTGATGCTTGCGCTTTTTAAGCTCGTAAATCCGCCGTGCGAGATGGCTTTTGCCAGCGCCCGTTGGCCCGGTTAGCAGAATTGGTGCCTTGGAGCGTCCGGCAACCTGCTCAATTTCATCGATCAAAGTGTTGAAAGCACTGTTTCTCGTTTCAATGCCCGATTTCAGAAATGAAGACCCTTCCGCCATCTGCACCGCGAAGCGCGACGCCAAACTATCATAGCGCGACAAGTCGAGATCGATCATATTCAAACGGCCTGGAAAAGCGCCTTCCATTTTTTTGGCAGGCTGTGTTTGCAAAAGCTTACCCGGCAAGAAGCGGGCCTCAGTCAAAAGAAACAAGCATATCTGCAAGACATGCGTGCCCGTAGTAATGTGGATCAGATAATCCTCTTTGTCAGGGTCAAAGGGGTAATCCTGCGCAAAATCCAGCAGCTTTCCGTAAACCTCTTCAAAATCCCAAGGATCATCAAGCTCCATAATCCTGGGTTCAACATGCGTCTCCGGAGAAACTGAACCAATATCTGCGATCACCAATTCAGCCAGCCGATGATGCTGCGCACTATGGATGAGGATGAAACGATCAACCCGCAAATCTTCATGCATGGTCAGGGATACCGATGGCCGCCATTTATTCCAACGCGCAGCCTTAAACGGACCGGCATCTAGCGTGGAACCCAAAAATCCTATTACAGTGAGTGGCTTCATAATTTATCTTATAAGATAAATTTATATCTAAAGATATATAAATTTAGGAAAATTATAAAATGACTGTTATCGTTGCAATCATAGTGGATAGTAGAAATTCTGTTATTTCTTAATGATATAGGAAGAAATATTCCTCTCTGCCTAAAAACTGGCACGGCCTCTGCATAGTAAAGCACATCCGGATGATTGCTCAAACATGGTCAACCGGACGATGCGGAATATCGGAGCGGCTGGAATGGGCCAGCCGCTCCCGGAGATTTCCAAAGAAGAGATTTAAGAAAGGAAGATGCACATGGCTAACAAAAGCCTTTTTGCTTCCACATTCGGAAAAGATTCACCTGATGCCAATGTCACAAACCATCAGGGTGCAATCGCTTATGCTTATAAACCAAAACATAAACTGGCACAGCTTGCGGCAACGGGTACGTTCAATGATACTTTTTACGCTTCGGCGGAAACGCAATTATCTGACGTCCTTGATGTAGCCCAAAAAGTCGATCCAGTCTTTGTTGCAAAGGCAGCCCTTTATGCCCGCAAACGCGGTGCGATGAAGGATATGCCTGCACTGTTGACTGCATATTTAACTGTTGCTGATCCAGACCTTGCTGTGGCGGTGTTTAATCGTACGATCGACAATGGCCGTATGCTCCGCAACTTTGTCCAGATAATGCGTTCTGGTGCCGTTGGCCGAAAGTCTCTTGGTTCGCGTCCTAAACGCCTTACTAAACAGTGGTTGGAAGATGCAACAATCGAACAACTGATCCGCGCTTCAACGGGTAAAGATCCTTCTTTGGCGGACATTGTCAAAATGGTTCACCCAAAGCCGGTTTCTGCGGAAAGACAGGCATTTTATGGTTGGCTCATTGGGCGTCCTTATGATGTCGAAGCGCTGCCGCAACAATTACAGGACTTCGAATTGTGGAAACGCGATATTCGTCGTCAGTTGCCTGATGTTCCTTTCCAATGGCTAACGTCATTCGATTTGACTGCTAAACGCTGGGTTCTTTTGGCCGAAAAGATGGGCTGGCATGCATTGCGTATGAACCTGAACACTTTAGCCCGACATGGTGCTTTTGGTGTAAAGGGGGCAACCGATATGATTGCAGATCGTCTTGAAGATACAGATGCAATTAAGCGTGCGCGTATCATGCCTTATCAGCTTCTGATGGCACTGAATGCCACCAATGAAGATGTACCGCTAAAAGTGCAGGCCGCACTGGAAGTGGCACTTGAGAAATCTCTGGCTAACGTGCCTGTAATGGAAGGCAATGTAGTTATTGCTGCAGACGTATCGTGGTCCATGCAATCACCGCTAACTGGTCACCGCGTTGGCGCAACGACGGCAGTAAAGTGCATTGATGTAGCTGCCCTTATTGGTGCAGCAATACTGCGCAAGAATCCTTCGGCAACATTAATGCCTTTTGAGCAGCATGTTGTATCGGTTGATCTTAAACCCTTTGCTCGGGTTGCGGTGAACGCAAAGCGACTGAGTCAGATTGGTGGTGGCGGAACGAATGTTTCAGCGCCATTGGCATTGCTCAACAAGCGTGAAGCAGATGTCGATCTTGTGATCATTGTCTCAGATAATGAAAGCTGGGTTGATGATAATCGCTACGGCGCGACGGAAACTATGAAACAGTGGCAGAAGCTGAAAAGCCGAAACCCAAAAGCCAAATTGGTTTGCATAGATTTGCAACCTTATGGAACAACTCAGGCAAAAGAACGCAAAGACATTTTGAATGTTGGCGGGTTCTCTGACGCCGTGTTCGATACCATTGCCCGCTTCGCGAGTGATGTGGAAAAACAAGATTGGGTTCATGAAATTGAAGAAATGGAGATTTAAATATGTAATCGTGACGAATGCCGACGGAACTACATCCTTTACCGATAGTCCGATGAGTAATGCGCCCGATATATTTCGGGAGATGCGGTTCAAGTCCGCCACAAGAGAGTAGCATAAGGACAATTGTTTCGTTGAAACTTGTCGTCACGACACAGAATTTATGACGGCGAATGCCGAAGGGATTACATCGACTCCAAATCGCCAGGTCGCGGGTTCGAATCCCGTCAGGTCCATCATTTGGGGGCCTGTAGCTCAGCTGGTAGAGCAGGAAAATCTCTTCAAAACCTTGTCGCCGTCACTTCATTTCAAAAGGAAATTTGCAAATAGCTGGCGAATGCTAGCAGGACTACATGGTTAGAGCACTCGCGAACGCGAGGGTTTGGCGGTTCAAGTCCGCCCCCGGGAAACCGGAGTAGCTCAAGAAATGTCTTGCTGATCTCTTGTCGCCACACCGCTTTCAAGCGGATAAAGAATGATAAGGAGGCCTATCATGGTCGAGACAAAATATGAATTTATGGACGTTGAGGGCGGTCATCCCATTAAATTGTGGACACGCGGTGTCCCTGTTGATGATGGCGCTCGCAGACAACTTTCCAAAGCGGCACAGATGCCTTTCATCTTCAACCATATCGCGGTCATGCCCGATGTGCATGTGGGTATTGGTGCAA
This sequence comes from uncultured Sphingomonadaceae bacterium, assembly GCA_947503245.1. Taxonomy (GTDB): domain Bacteria; phylum Pseudomonadota; class Alphaproteobacteria; order Sphingomonadales; family Sphingomonadaceae; genus Alterisphingorhabdus. The sequence continues at coordinate 1,133,571 of CANNCV010000001.1, read as the reverse complement.
CTGTGGGTTCGGTTATTCCTACTAAAGGCGCGATTATTCCCGCTGCCGTAGGTGTCGACATTGGCTGCGGTATGATGGCAGCACGCACATCGTTGGTAGCAAGTGATCTGCCTGATAATCTGGAAGCCATTCGTTCAGCGATTGAGGCTGCGGTTCCGCATGGCCGGTCGGCTGGACGTGGTCGCCGTGACACCGGCTCCTGGGGTGATCCTCAGGAAGAGATTATCGATGCATGGACGCCTTTATCGGCGCGCTTTACGCGCATTACTGATAAATATCCACGGTTTAAAAACACCAACAATGTCACGCATCTGGGCACGCTGGGAACGGGAAATCATTTCATCGAGCTGTGTCTGGATACTGAAGATCGTGTCTGGATCATGCTGCATAGCGGATCGCGCGGTGTTGGTAATGCTATCGGCACGCAGTTTATCGAACTGGCCAAGCAAGATATGCGCAAATGGCATATCAACCTGCCGGACACAGCCCTTGCCTATTTCCCGGAAGGGACAGACCATTTTGACGACTATGTCGAAGCGGTTGAATGGGCGCAGGATTTTGCGATGGCTAACCGCAAGATGATGATGAAAAACGTCATCAAAGCGTTGCGTGGTCAGATTGCCAAACCTTTTGACGCAGAGATGGAGGCGATTAACTGTCACCATAATTATGTCAATCGAGAGCGGCATTTCGGTCAGGACGTCCTGATTACCCGCAAAGGCGCAGTGCGCGCTTCAAAAGGTATGATGGGTATCATTCCCGGATCTATGGGCGCAAAATCGTTCATTGTTCGGGGCCTTGGTAACCGCGAGTCTTTCGAAAGCTGCAGCCATGGTGCAGGCCGCGTAATGTCGCGGACACAAGCCAAAAAAGCAGTATCGCTGGAAGAGCATATCGAAGATACCAAAGGCGTAGAATGCCGGAAAGATATCGGTGTGATCGATGAAACGCCCAAGGCGTATAAGCCGATCGAAGCGGTAATGGCCGCGCAAGATGATCTTGTTGAGATTGTCCATACGCTGAAACAGATCGTATGTGTGAAGGGATAAACTTCACAGATACGATCAAAAACAGGACACCAGTTGCAACGTCAGAATATGACCGCGCAGCTGGTGTTTCTAATACTATATGAATAGGTGAACTTATGATCACAATTGACGGTTCTGAAGGAGAAGGCGGCGGCCAAATGCTGAGAAGTTCTGCCTCGCTCTCGCTTGTCACTGGGCAAGCCTTTCAGATCACAAATATTCGTGGCGGACGTGAAAAGCCGGGTATGATGCGCCAGCATGTCACGGCTATTGAAGCAGCTTGCGCGATTAGTGATTCCACATGCGAAGGTCTTGAGGTCGGGACGTCCGAAATCACTTTTCGCCCCGGCACAGTGAAGGCTGGAGAGTATAATTTTGCGGTCGGCACGGCTGGCAGTGCAAATCTGGTGCTGCAGACAATTTTGCCACCTCTGCTCTTTGCGGACGGGCCTTCGCATATCACGCTGGAAGGCGGCACACACAACATAGGTGCACCGCCATATGACTTTATTGAACGGGCCTTTTTACCGCTCATCAATCGCATGGGGCCAAGCGTATCGGCAAAATTGGTGCGCCATGGTTTCTACCCTCGCGGCGGTGGTAAGATGGAAATCGATATTCAACCTGCGCCTCTGCGCCGGATTGATTGTCTTGATCGCGGGGAATTGCGTTCTGTTATCGGCACCGCAATTTTCGCCGGCTTGCCATATGATATCGCTGAGCGTGAGGTAAAAACTGCGCGAAATGTTCTGAACTGGGAAGAAGATGCCATTGCCGTGCGGCAATTGCCTGAGGACCAAGGGCCGGGCAATATTCTGCTGCTTGAAGCAGAATATGACCATGTTACCGAAATCGTCAGCGGCTTCGGCAAATTCGGCATCAAAGCCGAGCGTCTGGCAAAGACAGCAGCGATGCGGATGAAAGGATATATGGAAGGCCAGGCTTTTGCCGGGCCATATCTTACCGATCAACTGCTGCTGCCATTTGCGCTGGCGGGAGGCGGATCATTTACATGCGTAAATCCAAGCCAGCATGCACGGACAGGCGCAGATATTATTGCGCGTTTCACTGGACGAACTTTCGCATTTGACCAACAAGAAGACGGCCATTTTTTGGTCAGCCTACGCTAGCCAATATTTGCGCTTAAGAATTATTTTCTTGTTTTTTGAATAGTGATCAGTAAATAGCCGCAATGTTCGCGACCAATATGCGAACAAAATTGGAGAAATGCATTGTTGGAACTATTCGCACAAAAGGGCACGCAGCCCAGCGGTTTCCAGACTCTGCCATAGCATATCCCATATGCTGCGGCCGGGCCTGAAACCCAAAGCCGCGCCCCCTAAAATCTGAATAATTACACGGAAGCAACCGCGTGCGTATTTTTGCACGCTGTCCCGCCTTCCGTTGGGAATGGGATATTATGAACGAATTTCACATCGTCCGCAGCATGCTGCTGCATATGGGCAAAGACATATCGGCCAAATCGCCAGTCGCCAAAGCGATAAAGCGATGGGCACTGGATAATATGGGCTGGCTGGACCTTGGCGTTAACAAAAAGACGCTCAAGGACCAAGACAGTTTAATGGAGGCCATCCGTAATTGGCAGGTTAATAAAGCGCCCGCCCCTTATGTTATGCAATTGGCAGACGGGCTGGCCGACATCCTTGGGCTTGATGAACAAAATCATAACTTGCTTGTGCTGATGATTGCATGTGATCGCTTGCCCAAGGTTCGTGCACTGGCATATCTGGCCAGCAGCAAAGGCATAGATTTGCCTATTATGTTGGGCGAATTGGCAGGAGTGGAAACCCATGATGCCGCGCGTTTTGTGCGGCTTTGTCCGGTTGTAAAACTGGGTCTGGCTTCATTCCAAACCAACCGGCACGATGTTACCTATGTCGATATTCAATGGGCGCTGGAGACCCTGTTAGACCGTGCGCCAGCATTGGGCGACGAACTGGCTGATGCGCTGATCGGCATACGCCAATCCACTTCCTTGGATATAGTAGATTTTGCCCATGTTGAAGATGCCCCTTTTCTGCGTGATCTGATTGTTGGCGCAACCAGGGAAAAAGCGCGCGGCATCAATATCTTGATCCATGGCCCGCCCGGCACTGGAAAAACAGAATTGGCCCGTGTCCTCGCCGCGGCGGCGCAAGCAGAATTGCACGCTGTTGGCGAGGCAGATGAAGATGGCGAAGAGCCCAATCGCTATGAACGTGTCAACGCGCTGGCCCTGGCACAGCGTGTTCTGGACAGCAAAGGCAAACAGCGCGGCGAAAAGGCCGCAATATTGCTCTTCGACGAAATGGAGGATTTCATTGGCGACAGTCAGCGCGGGTCCGGCGATTGGATGGCCCAGCGCACTGGCAGCAAGGTCTTTGTCAATCGGCTGTTGGAAACCAATGCTGTGCCGGTTATCTGGACCAGCAACGCGCTTGGCAATGTCGATAAGGCGATCATCCGGCGGATGAGCCACGTACTCAAACTCGACTATCCATCGCGTAAGACCAGCGCGCGTATTTACGATCGTATTGTAGCAGACGAGCAGGTTGAAAAATCAACAGCGATGGAAAAGCTGATCGATGAAGCGCCAGAAGCTGCAACAATTTTGCGCACGGCCATTCGCGCTACGCGGCTGGCCTCAGCACCGCCTGAGAGCAACAGGTCGGCAACGTCGCTGGTTAAAGCCCTGCGGGGCGGTGAGGTACCGATTGGCAAAAGCACAGATATTGATCTCAACCTTTATCAATCGGAACCACCTATAGCGTCCTTGATTGACCGGATCGCAGATGGCCAATTTCTCGATGTCTCTTTGCTCCTATCTGGTCCACCAGGGACAGGCAAAACGGCGCTGGCGCATTATTTTGCGCGCAAAATGGATCGGCCATTATTAGAAAAGCGGGCATCCGACCTGCTATCTAAATGGATTGGCGAGACCGAGGCCAATATTGCCGATGCCTTTATAGATGCGCGTGAGAATGAAGGTGTTTTGTTCTTTGATGAGGCGGACTCAATCATGCTCGATCGTACGGCTGCCAAAGCCAATTGGGAGGTTAGCAGCGTCAACGAGCTTTTGTCCTGGCTTGATCGGCATGACTATCCGGTGCTGGCTGCAACCAATAATGCCCAGCGTCTGGACCCGGCAACTTTACGCAGGTTTGACTTTAAGGTGACCCTCAAACCGCTGTCTGAGGAACAGCTGGAGCATGCCTTTATCAAATTTTTTGATGTCGAACCGCCAAAGGCTTTGATGGAGTTGCAGAACCTTACGCCAGGTGATTTCAAGGTTGTACAAAAACAGCTCCGCCACCAACCAGACCAATGCAGCAAAAACATCTGTGCAGCGCTGCAACGCGAGTCTGAATTAAAGCCTGATAGCAATCAGAGAATTGGTTTCTGAAGATGAATATTGGTCCTAAAGCTCTAACTCTAATGTCTCACGGCCCTTCGCTGGTACGGCGCAGCATATTAGCACCTGCTCTGGATCAACCGGGAAGTCTGGCTTGGTTCGATAGGTAACGGCGCCTGCCTTTAAGCGTACTGCGCAACTGCCGCATCCACCCGCGCGGCAGCCATAAGCGGGCGACAGGCCATGTGCTTCCGCAAAGTCCAGCAAAGAGCCCTGTTCGGGGCTCCATGCCTGCTCAAACTTAGCTTTGCTAAAATGCACCATTGCACCTTTCGCTTCAACAGGTTGGTCATTCACTTCATTTACACGATCGACATCAACGCGCCGGGCTAGGCTCGACGGTCCAAAGGCTTCGGCATCAATACGATGATCCGCAACACCAAGGTCACGTAACATATCATAAGTTGTCTGCATAAAGCCGGCTGGGCCGCAGAGCATAAAGTCATAATCATTCAGCGGTAAAATGCGCTGTAAATGTGCGGGTGAAAGCCGGCCGGACATATGGAAATGTTGTCCTTCTTTCGCTTCGGCTTCCGGTGCGCTCAGTATCGAAATATAGCGCATGGGCCCCTGTGCTTGGGCAGTCAAACGGTTAAATTCATCAACAAATGGGCGTTCAGAAACTGCGCGCGCCAACTGTATTACAGTCAGCGGCCGAATATACCTACGTGACATTCCTTCGTTAATCACCTGCCGCGCAATAGAAATCATGGGAGTAATACCGACGCCTGCACCAATAAGAACAGCTGGCCGTTGCTCCTGCATGTCCAATGTAAAACTGCCTAATGGTGCACGTGCCTCAATGGTGTCACCAGGTTTGATATGATCGTGCAAAAAACCAGATGCTGTACCATCACGCTTTACAGAAATGCGGTAAAGGGGGTCGGAAGGCGCGGAAGACAGGGTATAGGTGCGCACCAAAGGTACATCCTCCCCATCCGGGGTAACGCGAATAGTAAGATATTGCCCGCTTTCATGTGCAAACAGTGCATTTCCATCACCAGCCTCTAAATAAAAAGAACGAATAGAAGCACTTTCATCAGCAATCCGCATCACACGATAGGGCAACCATGCATGCCGTTTTTGTTCGCCTGCCAAACGCTTGGCCGCATCTTCCCAATTACCGGTACTGAGTGATGTTGGCGCTGCCTCTCCAAAAGACCAGCGCAAGGGACTGCCCCCTTCTATCCGAACGCCATGGTCTAGCGTAAAGCGCCATGCCCGTTCTGCACCTTTAAAACTGCGCACCTCATCGGTCGGATCCCAGATGATCTCAATTGTGCCAGTCAACATCAACAAATCGCCAGTATCAAAGTCGATAAATATCAATCCGGCACGCGGATTGATCAGAAAATTGCCCAGCGTATTAAAGAAGAAATTGCCCATAAAGTCAGGCACCGTCAGAGTATTTCCTTCGACCTTGACGAAACCCGGTTGGCCGCCACGATGGCTAATATCAACTCCTCCCACACCGTGCTTGTCATCTCGGTTATTATGACTGGCCACAAAGAATGTGTCTGCACTGTGGATCAAGTCTTTTGCAGCTTGGTCAAGTACAGCGAACGTTTGTGTTTTTGCCGCAAATGGTTCAGCCGGATCACGCATAAACTGCATCGACCGTGTTTGAATATATTGTGGGCAATTACCGAATGAATGGACGACATTAACCGCAAACCGATCATCAGAAAGCGGTTCAACCAGGCCATTCATCCTGTTGCGACGACGGGTCGGCAATTCGATACCAAGCAAGCCTAATGGCGCATCATTGCCAAGGTTACTCGCAAGCGGATCACCCCCAACAGGCTTTGCATCAAATACCAATTGACCGTCCGTTGGAGAAGAAACAAAACCGGGCAGGCCAAAAATAAGTGATGCCCAAGGCCATCCATCATCATCTATACTGCCAATGGCCATGAACGGTAATTGGCTGAAGAACTCACGGTGCTGATCCGGCATATATTGGCGAAACGCTAAAGGGCCAATCTCCGCCATGCGTTCTTTCATACCCATTCGGGCCTGTAACTCCTGCTCACCTTCATGCCATGGAGAAGTATTGCTTTTCGGGGTCATCTCATCTGTCATCGCAACACTTTCTTATCATTGGCAATTGAGCACAAGCCTCTGGTCAAAGACCAAGATCACTTAAGCCCGCATAATCAAGCGGTCGCGGGCCCTGTGGCCAGTGAAATTTACGATCAGCTTCCGCAATCGGCACATCATTAATACTGGCAAAGCGGCGCTGCATCAGTCCATTTTCAGCAAAAATCCAATTTTCATTACCATATGCGCGAAACCAATCGCCATGCACATTGTGAAATTCATAAGCATAGCGGACCGCGATCCGATTGCCTGTAAAAGCAAATAGCTCTTTAATCAGCCGATATTCATTTTCCTTAGCCCATTTATCCGTCAGAAATTCTGCTATTTCGGTGCGCCCTGTAATGAACTGGTCACGATTGCGCCAAACACTGTCCTTTGTATAGGCAAGGGCTGTTGCTTCAGGGTCTCTGCGATTCCACGCATCTTCGGCCGCCCGAACCTTCTGGATTGCCGTTTCTTCAGTAAAGGGAGGAAGAGGGGGACGCATGGATATTCCTTTCTATAAAATGACAGGGGAAGCAGACCATCAAAACCAATTTATAGCATAAGTGAACAACAAAATAGGGTCATCAAAATTGAGACTTGCCGCTGCGGCGTGTTGGGCGCTATTGGCGTGGTTAAACATTCTGTAAAAATATCCTATATAATCATTATCCAGCCTAACGATCTGATGCTCATTTGCGGACGGAGACACGAAATCATGCAAAACCCGTTACAAAACAGCCTTATAACCATTTTTGGCGGTGGCGGTTTTATTGGCAAATATATCAGCCAGCAACTGCTCGCGGCAGGTGCACGTGTTCGTATAGCAGAACGCAACCCTTCTAACGCACATAAGCTGAAACCGCTTGGCAATTTGGGGCAAATACAGTTTGCTGTTGCCGATATTCGCAAGCCGGAATCCGTTGCCCGCGCAGTGCATGGCAGCGATGCCGTCATCAATCTGGTCGGCATATTGGATGGCGACTTTCAGGCTTTTCATGTTGATGGTGCCCGCAATGTTGCAGAAGCTTCGCACGCCGCAGGCTGCAAGGCGCTGGTGCACATGTCGGCTATTGGTGCCGATTCACATTCGGATAGCCGATATGGCAAGAGCAAAGGCGAAGGTGAAGCCGCCGTGCTGGAGGCTTTTGCGAATAGCGTGATTTTGCGCCCCTCTATCGTCTTCGGGCCGGAAGACGGTTTCACCAACCGCTTTGCCGGGCTGATTTCATTGCTACCCGTCGTTCCTATCATTGGCGGTGACACGAAGTTTCAGCCTGTCTATGTTGATGATGTTGCCAAGGCCGTCCATATTACCTTGGCCGATATGCTGGCTGGCAAGAAAACGCATAAGGGACGTACTTATGAACTGGGCGGACCAGACATTATTTCGATGCGTGAATTGAACCATCATATCGCGAAAGCCAGCAATAATGGGCCAGCATTTGTTGATATGCCGGATATGGTGGCAGGGCTAATGGCCAATCTCACGGGTTGGCTGCCCGGCGCGCCCATGACGCGCGACCAATGGATTATGCTGCAACAGGACAATGTGGTCGATGCCAACGCCAAAACGCTCAAGACACTTGGCTTGGCTGCAACCCCGCTATCTACCGTGATTGATGGATGGATGGTGCGTTATCGCCCGCATGGCCGATTTGAGACTAAGCGCGGCTGACCATCTTTACAGCCAGTCTATTTCGGCCAGCGCTTCAGATTTTAATCGTTAGCCGGGTTCTGGCTAGGGCATAGCTGTTCGCTTACGCCATGCCATTGTGACAAAGACTGATTGAGCCTTTGCTCGGCCAATTGTCGCGCACTGTGCCGCGCCAAGCCCAGAGATGCGGATAAACGCTCGCCCATCAAAGCATCGCCCAAAGCCATAATCACCAGTGCCAAAGTGTCTTCGCGCAAATGCTGATCATGTGCTTCATCCTTAGCCAAATCATCGACCAGCGCATGAATGGCATCAACAATCGGGTCCAGCGCATCTTCATTGCCGGAAAGCAACATCCAAGACGCTAACGCTCCTGCGCCCTCACGATCAAAAGCATCAAAAGTCAGATCGACAATGGCACGCGCTGGCGCTTCGCCCTTGCGGGTTTTCAGCACTGTGGCACCAATGGTCTGACAAATAGATTGCGCCAGATAAGCGGACAGTGCCTTTTGCAGGCCAGAGGCCGAACCAAAATGATGCAGCAAATTGGCATGAGTGCGCCCAACACGCGCCGCCACGGCCTTTAAAGTCACCGCTTGCGGGCCTGTTTCGATCAACAGTTCCCGCGCCTCTACCAATGCGGCGAGACGGCTTTCTTCAGGACTAAGGCGCTTTTTTATCTTGGTCATCTCACTGGGCCGTTATTAAATAATCTTGCGGTTCATAGGGCTTTTCGTAAAAAACGCCAAGATGGATCAAAGAATTAACCCAATGAATTTCAAACTGCGCTATCATCCCATGCAGGATATTGCCTATATTATTGCCTATGATAGGCATATATGCGGCGCATGATGGACATCATGAAGAAACTTTTGTGCGCAGCATTATATATGGCATCGATGCATGCATCCGCTTCGCCGCAGACATCCGTGCCGCCTAAAACCACTGGCGACAATAAACCGGTTAATCCGCGCGCTGAAACGCCTTTACACAATGCAAACAGGCCGGTGATTGATGGCAAAATGTCACCGCCCAGCATATTGTTATTTTCCAAAACCAATGATTGGCGGCATAATAGCGGCATAGCAGGCGGTGATTATTTCTTTACCGACTTAGCCGATAAAGATAGTCGCAATGTCTTTATCACCAACAATGGCGCGGTGTTTAACGATGATGATCTGCCGCGTTTCAAATTGATTATTTTCAACAATGCCAGCGGCGATATTTTAAACCCAGCGCAGCAAAAGGCTTTTCAAAAATGGTATGAAGCGGGCGGCAATATTATCGCTCTCCACGCCGCCAATACCATTGATAATTGGCCATGGTTTAACAATGCTATTCGTGGCCCAGCCTTTATCGGCCATATTGCCGATCCACAATTGCAAAAGGCACGGCTGGAAACACTCAACGCCGCGCACCCCGTAATGCAAAATGTAGCAAAGCAGTGGCAGCATAGTGAGGAATGGTACAGCTTTGACAATATACCGCAAAATTATGGCATGACCCCTTTGGTGGGCGTGCATGAAACCAGCTATAGCCCGTATAATTTTGCTTATGGCGATGTCGCGGATTTGCGCATGGGTTATACCCCGATTGAGCATCCCGTCATCTGGACCCATTGCCATAAAAAGGGCCGCTCTTTTTACAGTGCATTGGGCCACCGTCATGATGTTTATGACAATGAAAATTACGCGCTTATCTTGCGCAATGCCTATGCCTGGATGATGCGGCACAATGATGGCAGTGGCTGCTGAATAAACGCGGATATAACCCGGCATCACCGCACAAACTTTTCCAATATGTTGCGTATCATGCTGCATTGCTTTTGCGCACAATTTCCCGTAACCTTTCAGAAAAATAAATAGGTTTGGGGATAGGGTTATGGGGATCAAATCAACTTTGGCATTATCTGCGGCAATGCCGGCTTTGCTGGCTGCATGCACCACGCAGGATGAACAAAATGGCACAGGCAATATAGATGCTGCGCCGGGAGAACGCACTTCGGGTTATAGCGAGGAGCGCAACGCCTATTTTGGTGACCTGCACATCCACACCAAAAACTCTTTCGATGCCTATATTTTCAATGTCCGCACCACGCCGGAAGATGCCTATCGCTTCGCACGCGGGGAGACTGTGAAACACCCTAGTGGTTATGACATTACCATCAGCGGTCCGCCACTCGATTTTCTGGGCGTGACCGATCATGGGGCCTATATGGGCATCTTGCCTGCCATGGATGGCGTTGACGAGCGGCTATCAAAACTGCCCATTGCCAAAGAGCTATACGGCACCGATCCAGAGGTCATCTTACGCGCCTTTCAACTTATCGGCGGCACTGTGCGCTCTGGTGAAGCTATAGAAGAGATTTACGATAAAGAGATTATCGGCCAGACGTGGAAGAATACGGTTGCTGCGGCAGAGAAATATAATGAGCCGGGCGTCTTCACCACATTTTCCGCCTATGAATATACATCCACCTATGCACCAGGTCAGGGCAGCGACAGTTTTGCCGGCGGCAATTTGCACCGCAATGTTGTCTTCAAAGGCAGTGCGCCAGACAGGCCATTTAGCACATTGGATTCGATCAATCCCGAAGATCTTTGGGATTGGATGGATAAGCAGCGCGATGCAGGGCATGAATCGCTGGCCATTCCACACAATTCCAATGTTTCCAACAGTGAGATGTTCAAACTGGCAACCTTAAAGGGCCAACCGCTGACCAAGGCCTATGCCGAACAGCGTATGCGCAATGAGCCCATTGTCGAAATTACGCAGGTTAAGGGCACATCAGAGACACACCCATCTCTCTCCCCTAATGACGAATGGGCAAATTTTGAGATTTACGATAAACTTTTGGCCAGCAATATCGTCTCCGACACACGGCACAGTTATGTCCGCCAAGCGGTGCGCGATGGTTTGGTGTTGCAGGATACACAGGGTTTCAACCCGTTTCAATTCGGCTTTATCGGTTCGTCTGACAGCCATGTCGCTGGCGGCTCATATGCAGAGAATAATTATTGGTCAAAGGTTGGTGTTGTTGATGGCACCGCCGTTGCGCGCGGTTCTGTGCCGCCCGGTGGTCAAAAGACATGGGACGGCGTCATCGTAGCTGACAATGCCAAAAACTGGTTCTCTCGCTGGGCTGCCTCTGGTCTGGCCGGTGTCTGGGCGGAAGAAAATACCCGCGAGTCCATTTTTGCCGCAATGCGCCGTAAGGAAACATTCGCAACATCGGGGCCGCGCATCAAATTGCGTTTCTTTGGCGGATTTGGTTTTGAACCATCTCTGCTGGAAGACCCGATGCTGGTGAAGAAAGCCTATGCCAATGGTGTCGCCATGGGCGGTGATTTGCTGGCAGAAGGTAACAAAGCACCTGCCTTTATTGCATGGGCGATGCGTGACCCCGATGCCGCGCCGTTGCAGAGATTACAGATCATCAAATTATGGTCAGATGGCAAAGACAGCTATGAAAAGGTGATTGATATCGCCTGTTCGGATGGGCTGTCTCCCGATGCAGCAACGGGGCGTTGCCCCGATAATGGTGCAGGCGTTGATTTAAGCAATTGCTCGATCACACCGAACAAAGGTGCTGGCGAATTGCGGACTGTGTGGCGCGATCCGGATTATAAGGCTGGGCAACGCGCCGCCTATTATTTGCGTGCTTTGGAAAACCCAACCTGTCGTTGGTCCACTTGGGATGCTTTGACGGCCGGTGCCAAGCCCAACCCTGCTCTGCAACCAACCTTGCAGGAACGGGCCTGGTCCTCACCCATTTGGTTGGCTCCCGCTGGCTAAGCTCAGGCACTTTTTGCACTGGCAATAGGGCATAAGTCCGCATAAGAGGCGAGCATGAAAAACTGGTGGAAAGAGCCTTTTGTGCATTTCATACTGCTGGGCGCGCTCTTATTCGCGACGCAGAATATCTGGTCGCCTGCTGCGCCGGAAAGCACGGATATTGTGATCAGCAAAACCGCGCAAGACCGGCTTTTCGGCCTCTGGACTTTGGAAGCGCTGCGCGAACCAACGGATCAGGATAAACAGGATATTATCGCGGATTATGTTCGTGAAGAAGCATTGGTCCGCGAAGCAGAGGCGCTAGGGCTGGCCGATGGCGACACTGTCGTGCGGCGACGACTGGCGCAGAAGATGCGTGAGCTGATCGAGGACAGAGTGGATATGTCAGCGCCAAGTGATGATGAATTGCGCAATTGGTTTAAGAGCAATCAGCAACTTTTCGCCACACCCGAGCGCCGCACATTTCAGCATATTTTTTTCGCCGGACAAAGTGCTGAGGCCAATGCTGACAAGATTATCACGGCACAATCCGCATTAAAAGCGCAACAAAATTGGCAATCCTTGGGCGACGCCTTTATCGAAAAACGTGTCTATTCTGATATCAGCATTGGTGAAACAACGCGCATATTTGGCCGCGGATTTGCCGAGAGCATATTTGCAGAGCCGCAAGGGCAATGGTCTGCACCAATAACCTCTGCCTTTGGCCAGCATCTGGTGCGTATAGCGGCAATCAGCACCGGAAAAGCAGCTAATTTTGAGGAGAAGCGCCCGCAAATATTGTCTGCTTGGCAAGAAGCGCAGCGCCGGAGCGCCAATCAAGCGGCCGTTGATGATGTGATTGCACGCTATTCTGTTGAAGTAGAATGACAGACATCATCCCGCGAGAGAGATGGAGCGCTTGGCGATCCATGCTGCTGGTTTTGGTCAGTATCATAGCTATTTTTTTTGCGCTCTCCATGCCAGCACAAGCACATGAAGTGCGGCCTGCATTGCTAGAAATTTCAGAGACAGCACCGGGGCAATTTGATGTGCTTTGGAAGCAACCCGTCACTGATGGCAAAAGATTGCGCCTTACGCCAATATTGCCGGACAGTTGCACCATTGCGGATGAGCGCACCAACCGCTTTGCAGGCAATACGATTATTGAACGTTGGACGATGACCTGTCCTCCCTCTGCAATCGACACTGGGCGCATTGCGATAGAGGGTCTGGAACGCAGCCTGACCGATGTTTTTGTTCGGATTAAACGGCTAGATGGTGAACAACGTAGTCAGGTGCTTCGCCCCGATGCGCGCGTCTGGCAATTGGCGCAGCAGGATTCAGGCTTAAGCAGCATTTTCAGCTATCTGGTCATCGGGGCCGAGCATATGTTGCTGGGCTTTGACCATTTGCTGTTTGTCCTTGGTCTAGCGCTGCTGGTGGCGCGTAGACAGATTATTGCGGTCATTACCAGCTTCACAATCGCGCATAGCATTACTCTGGCGCTGACCGTATTTGATGTTTTGAGCCTGCGCGCTGCGCCGGTAGAGCTGCTCATTGCGGCATCTATCGTGCTGTTAGCGGTAGAAAATATCCTGAAACGGCGCGGGCACGAAACACTGGCATCACGTCGTCCATGGCTAATCGCCTTTGTGATTGGCCTTGTCCATGGTTTGGGTTTTGCCGGGGCATTGAGCGATATTGGCCTGCCGACCGGCGAAGAAGCACAGGCCTTATTGCTCTTCAATATCGGCTTGGAGCTTGGGCAGATCGCTTTTGTAGCACTGGTTCTTTTGCTGTTTGCATTACTGACGAAACTCGGCGCCAAAATACATGATGGCGCACAGATGGTAGCGATTTATGGCATCGGCGCCATGGGTTGCTTCTGGTGCTTTGATCGGTTGATTGGTTAACCTCCCAACCATTATAACAGACGCATATTTCGACCATGAAAAAGGGGAGCGACCTGTAAAGACCGCTCCCCCGTTTAGGGCTTATTGCCCCCTCTCCTAGCTCGTTTAGAACTTGGCGCGCAGTGTTGCACCATAGGTGCGTGGTTCCTCAAGAAACGCACTGCGTGATGCTGTACCGGCTGCTGCAGAACCAACCAAAGGTGTGTTGAACGTGATCGCACGCGTCACTTCATTGGTCAGGTTACGGCCCCAAAGCTCAATGGTAAACTTTTCATCCGGTGTCGTGAAACCAAGACGCGCATTCACTTTGAAGTTTGCATCTTGAATATCAAAAGGCACAAGTCCAACGCCATCATTCGGGTTCGTACTGGTCCGGCGATCTGTCTCATAACGCAGATTGATATTGGCCAGCATTGTCCATTCAGAGCTGTTAATCGGGCCATCATATGTGGCGCCTGCAATACCTGTCCATTCTGGCGCATTGGTTAGTGAGAAACCACAAAGGCCAGCGGCTGGATTGGCTCCACCAGCAGCAACAAATGATGCGTCACAACCATCGCCATATTCAGCATCGGTGTAAGTAACAGCCAAATTGGTGCTGATATAATCAGACCATTGACCAAAAAACTCAATTTCAAAGCCCTGAGAGGTCACATCATCAACGTTGAATGTCTGAAACTGTGTACCTGTGAATTCCAGAACTTGGAAATCAGACAGATCAGAATAATAGAGAGCAATGTTGGCCCGAACACGGCCATCCAGCAATGTAGTTTTGAGGCCCAATTCATAAGCGTCTATTTCTTCAGAGTTGAAGCGTGGATCCGCACCGCCGATAGCAGCGGAAGCATCAAGGTTGAAACCCCCTGCCTTATAACCATGCGTGAAGCTGGCATAGAGCAACACATCGTCGCTTGGCTCCCATGCGGCTTGCAATGTGTAGATAAATTCATCGTCAGAGAAATTATCTGCAAATTCAATCGGCAAGCCGGCTGTTAGCGGGCTGGTACCACCGCTTGCATCTGCTGGAGCAGAGAAAACAAAGCAGTTCAACGCATTACCTGCACCAGCAATGGCCGGTATTTGTAATGCACCTGCACCAGCGGCACCAAATATGGGTGTTAGTGCGCCATTAATCGCTGCCAAACCAGATGGATCACCTGCGCCCGCTGCACCCAGAGCCGAAACCAACCCTGTAAAGAATTGACGGCTGGCGGCACATGCATTGCCGGTTGATGAAAGCTGATTAAAGGACGCGTCTTTGGAATCGTCCACATAACGCGCACCAACGGTCAGACTTATCGTATCGGTAACGCTGAAGATATTGTGCGTGAAGACCGAGAAGGACTCGCCACTTTGATCAAACCGGTTAAGGGCTGATTGCTGTGACAAAGGACTTTGTGCAAAAGTACCCTGAGCAAAGCCCGGATCGGTTGGGTCAAAAATGCCGTTTGAGAAAATTGAACCTGCATCAGCTACACCTTGCAGAGCAAAACCAGGCAAACCAAAGGACTGTCCAATGAGATTGCCAAAGTCTGGACCAAGGCCAAGCGCAAACTCCTCAACGATTTGCTCATCAGAATAAAATGCACCGATCAACCAATCGAGTTTACCATCAAAAGCATCGCCTTGCAGTCGTGCTTCAGCAGTAAAGGTCTTAATATCGTCAAAAGTTGGCGGTGTGCCATCAGGGAAAGTTATGCCCGATACTGAATAAACCTGCCCTGCGTTAAACTCATCCTGACGGCTTTCGCCTATAAAGTCACGATAGGAAACAATGGCAGTCAATGCAGCGCCGCCAAGGTCCCAATTCAACTCACCAGAAACGCCCCATTGTTCAATATCATTCACGAACTCTTGGGAATTTGATTCACGGCGCAGAGGGAACGGGAATTCGTTTGGAAGTGGTCCTGTGCCCGTAAATTGTGGCCCGCCTGGGAACAGAGCATCAGTAACAGCCGCTGGTGCGCCAACGGCACCACTCAGCGTAACCGAGGCACAGCAATTTTCGTTGGTTTGTTGATAGTCACCAATCAAACGAATGCTAATATCAGGTGACGGCTCCCACAATAGCTGGCCACGCAGAAGGAAGCGATCACGGTTATTGGATTCAGATCCATCAGCCGCACTGGTAATAAAGCCATCACGACGACGATAAGAGCCAGAGAAACGAAGACCCAATGTATCTTGCACCAATGGAGCGTTCAAAACGGCCTGCGCATTGAACAGATCAAAATTGCCATATGTTGCAACAAATTCTGCAGCATATTCATTTAGGTCAGGACGTTTATTGCGGACGACCAAGGCACCTGCAGTGGTATTACGGCCGAACAATGTACCTTGTGGACCGCGTAAGACTTCAAGTTGTTCAATATCTACAAGTTCACCCAGCGCAACGCCGGGGCGTGATTGGTAGACACCGTCAATGAAAACACCAACAGCTGATTCCAGACCAATATTGTTACCCGTTGTACCAACACCGCGAATACGGATTGATGTGCCCTGCGACTCTGTTTGGGATGATTGAATGTTGAAACTTGCCGCAACCGCACCCAATGTTTGAATATTAGCAATGCCTTGGCGTTCCAACTCTACCGGTGTAACAGCCGTGACAGCGATGGGAATGTCCTGAACGTCGTTCGCGCGCAAGGTTGCGTTCACGATGATAACATTGCTGTCATCAAACTCTTCATCGTCGGATTGTGCTTCTTGCGGCTCTTGACCATCCTGAGCATAGGCCGTTCCACAGGCCAGCGACGCCACAGAGACCGAACAACATAGGCCCAGCACAGGCTTCCAAATCTTTTGCATCCTCTTCTCCCAAAGATATTTTGTTTGCAGTGACTATTCACAATCTCACGTCATAAATTCATCACTTGCGACAAAACTGTCATAATTACGGTTCCGATGCAATTTTTTTTCGCGCAGCATTTTGGTAGAACTACCCTCCGATGTTGACGCTACGAAAACCTGAATTTTTTGCAGATTCTTGTTTATGCTGCGCAATATTTTTGCACAATAAAAGGCTTCTAAAAACAAGGCCGATGCGAATTTATCACATATCTGCGCATATTCGGTGCTGCCCAGTCACTTATCTTCCCTTTGCATGAATAGCGTTGACAAGATTGCGCTGAGTGGCAATTCGCTGAACCATATATAAAAGGAAGCAAGATATGGCAGGCGCATTAGACGGTGTTACGATAGTTGAGATGGCAGGAATTGGCCCAGGACCATTTGCTGCCATGATGCTGGCAGATCATGGCGCCCGTGTGATCAGGGTAGAACGACCAGGCACACCCAAGATGCGGGACATATTAAACCGCTCACGTGAAGTGATAGAGATTGACCTGAAATCCGCAAAAGGCATTTCCCAAGTGCGGGATTTGGTCAAGCAAGCAGATGGTTTGATCGAAGGCTTTCGCCCCGGGGTTATGGAGCGGCTTGGTCTTGGCCCTGATATATTGCTGAGCGACAACCCTGCACTGGTTTATGGCCGCATGACCGGCTGGGGCCAAACGGGAGCTTATGCGCCTTATGCTGGCCATGATATCAATTATATCGCCTTGTCAGGGGCATTGCATGGTTATGGCCGCGCTGGCGAGAAGCCAACACCTCCCGTCAATGCTGTCGGCGACTTTGGCGGCGGCGGTATGATGATGGCATTTGGCATGGTTTCCGGCATTCTCTCCGCGCGGCAAACCGGAAAAGGACAGGTAATAGACTGCGCCATGACCGATGGTGCCGCATTATTATCCGCCATGACCTATACATTTTTGGCAAATGGCCAATGGCGTGACGAACGCGGCGTTAATCTGCTCGATACAGGTGCGCATTTTTATGACACTTTTGAAACCGCAGACGGCAAATTTGTCTCGATCGGCTCTATTGAACCGCAATTTTATGCTGAGCTGCGCAAGCACGCGGGTCTTGAAGACGATAGTGATTTTGATGCGCAGATGGACCCCAGCAAATGGGGGCCGCTCAAAGACAAGCTAACCGCCTTATTCCTGACCAAAAGCCGTGATGAATGGTGCGCCCTGATGGAGCATAGCGATGTTTGCTTTGCCCCCGTGCTAAGCCTGACAGAAGCGCCGCAGCACCCGCACAATAAAGAGCGGGAGACATTTATTACTGTTGACGATGTTCTGCAACCGGCCCCTACCCCGCGCTTTTCAGCCACACCGGCTGCAAAACCGAAAATGCCCTAAGCGCAACAACCCAAGGATATATTTTGCTACAGCGCCTTATCCCTGACCGCTTCATTCTGGTGCTCAGCGCGACAATTATCTTTGCCAGCTTTGCGCCCCTGCCCGCCAAATGGAATGATATGGGGCAGATGGTGGCTGGCATTGCCATTTTCTTTCTGTTTTTCCTCCACGGACTGCGCCTTTCGCGCGCGGATGTGGTGCGAGCGGCTAGCGATTGGCGATTACAGGGGCTTATCGCACTGTTCGTTTTCGGCATCATGCCGCTGAGCGGTCTTGCTGCCTCCATCATGGCTGGCCCTTATCTGCCCGCAGGTCTGGTTATTGGTATTATCTTTGCGGGCATTCTACCAACAACCGTGCAATCAGCGATCAGCTATTGCTCGATTGCTGGCGGCAATATTGCTGCATCGGTGATTGCATCGGCACTGCTCAACCTGTCTGCCATCATTGTTACGCCTTTGCTGCTTATTCTGTTATCCGGATCAGCATTGGAGGGCAGCGGCGCGGAACTGGGCCCTGAATTTGCCATAAAGATTTTCTCTATTCTGTTACTGCCCTTTTCATTGGGCCAGATGATGCAGCGCTGGCTAGGGGAATGGGCCAGCCGCCGTTCCAAGATGCTGGGCATTATGGACAAAGCGGCCATTGCTATGGCGGTCTATATCGCCTTTGGCTCTGCGGTTGCTGGCGGCTTATGGCAAGTGGTGGATGCCAGCGCTTTGTTGATTATCATCATGGTCGCCATGGCTATGCTGATTGTGGCCTTTGGCGGTAGCTGGCTGGTTGGCACTTTGGCTGGTCTGGGCTTACAGGACCGCATCGCCTTGATGTTTTCAGGCTCGCACAAAAGCATTGCCACAGGTGCGCCCATGGCGGCGTTGCTGTTTCCAGGACCAGAAGGCGGCATGGTCATTCTGCCTGCTCTGGTTTACCATTTGCTGCAATTGATTATTTCGGCGCCGCTTGCCAATCGCTTAAACCAGCATGGTGAAACAACCCGCAAAATGGCGCTTTAATCGGCTATAAGTGACGCAAAGCCTGTGCTGGTTTGGCCGATAGAACGGGCCATGATCCGACCAATCCGATAATGAGCGTCAACCCTGCCCCGCCAAATAATGTCAGCAAAACAATTGTCCAATCCGGTACAAAGCCGAATTCGAAAATCTGGGTCATAACATACCAGCTGGCAGTTAGTCCCAATGCCATAGCCACACCGGCTAGCACCAAGGACAATAAGCCATATTCCATGGCCTGAACCAGCAAAATCTGCCGCCGTGTTGCGCCCAGCGTTTTTAGAATGACACTATCATAAATGCGCGACTGGCGTGCTGCTGCAATGGCGCCAATCAATACAGCCAGACCTGATAATATGGTGATAGAAGCCGCGATGCTGATCGCTGCTGCCATTTGCTGCAATATGGTCCGCACTTCGGCGATAATTTCGCTCACCTCAACCACAGTCGAAGACGGGAAAAGCTCCAATATAATGCCTGAAATCTGGCGCTCTAGCTTGCCATTTCCGGATTCCGACAGGCTGACGGTAGCGGCCAGGCTATGCGGTGCATCCGCCAATGCATTGGGTGAAAAGACCATGGTGTAATTAAAGCCCAATGTCTCCCAATTGACCTGTCGAAAAGACGAGATGGTCGCGCTGATCTCGCGGCCCAAGACACTGACTATCAATGTGTCGCCCAATTCAAGGTTCAGTACCTGCGCCATCTGCGCATCAACCGACACCAGAGGCGGCCCGTCATATTGCTCCGTCCACCATTCACCAGCCGCAATCTCGCTGCCCTGTGGCAGATCTTTCGAATAGGTTAGGCCGCGATCACCGTTCAAAAACCATGCGCCTTCCGGCAACTCTTCCAAATCAGCTACGCGCGTATTGGCATAGCTGATAATGGTGCCACGCAGAGCAGGAACGGTGTTAATCTCTGCCTGTGGGTCAATTTGCGCGATACGGTTACGCAGGACCGTTTCCTGATCTACGGGAATATCGAGCGCAAACAGATTGGGCGCACGTTCTGGAACAGAGCGGGTAATCTCATTGCTCAGGCTGGTTTGAATCGCAGCCAGCATGACAAACAATGTCAGGCCAAGACCAAGGGCAACAACCAATGCGCCAGTTTGTGCACCCGGCCTATGTAATCCGGCAATGGCCAAACGGACCAATGGTTGGCGTGAGCGCGGTAATATGCGCGATATCCAGCGTATCAGCCAACCCAATGCCGCAAGGATGAGCAATATCGCTAAGGATGTGATCAAAAAGCCGCCCGAAAATAATGGATCGCGCGCAGTGACAATGACAAGCGCAAATATGCCCAGAAAGGCCAGAGCGGAAACCAGATAGATGCGCCAACCTGCGCCGCGCCCGATATCGACCAACCCGCGAAATAATCCAGCAGCGGGGATGTGCCGCGCCCGAGCCAATGGCGGTACTGCAAAAATGACCGCGATCAACACGCCATATAATGCCGATGTCAAAAGCGGGATTGGGAAAATGCTAAAGCCCGGCTGTACAGGCAATATATCACCGGCAAGACCAATGATGATGGACGGGACAAAGGCACCAAGAGCAACACCAATAAAAATTGCTGCCAAGCCTACAGTAGCAATTTGCATCAAATAGATAGCGGTAATATCACGCGAATGTGCGCCCAGAACTTTTAATGTGGCAATCGCGCTGCGTTTACCGGCCAAATAAGAGGCAACACCATTACCGACGCCAATGCCTGCGACCAACAAGGCGGTTAGCCCTACCAGACCCAAAAATTGGCCCAACCGTTCGATAAAGCGGGTAGTCCCCGGTGCACCTTGGTCGCGGCTCTTAATCTCAAAACCAGCGATAGGGAAAGCACTTTCCAGCGACGCCACCATGGTCTGTAAATCTGCATTAGCGCTGGTGCGAATACGGTATTTGGCCTCATAAAGGCTGCCCGGCTGCACCAAACCAGTACGCTCCAGCCCGGCAATAGAAACCAGTGCCACTGGTCCCAGCGTGAAACCCTCGCCAATACGGTCCGGCTCCTCTGCCAAAATGCCGGTGATGGTAAATTCCGTTGTGCCGAAACGCAGCCTATCCCCCAATTTAACATTCAGCCGATCGACCAACCCTTCGCCGACAAAAATCTGATCCGCACTCGCCGGTCCATCAGAGCTTTTGCCATCCGCAAGAACCAATTGGCCATAAAGCGGATAGGCTTGGTCAACGCCTTTCAGCTCAGCCAAGACGCGCACCGTGCCAATGTCATCATCACCGTTGGCGGATTTGCGCTGCGCGATGCTATCTGCTGGCAATTGCGCCATTGCGCGCATTCTCACTGTATCGGAAACTGTGCCTAGCTCTTCCAGAGCGGCATGTTCTTCATCCGTGATAAGCCGCTGCGACAAAGCGACCTCTATATCACCGCCCAATATCTCTTGGCCGCGGTCCGTCAATTCCTGCGTGATAGCGGTTGTTAAGCTGCCTATAGCGGCCAGTGTAGCCACCCCCAGAAATAGGCAGATAAACAGCAGCCGAAGCCCACGGAAGCGGCCATTGAGATCACGCCGTGCAATAGTCCATAATTCACCAGCGCGCATTATGCGTGTCCGGCAGTGGGGCCAGATTGCGCGTCATCAGCTGCCAACTGGTCATCCACAATCTGCCCGTCGCGCATAGTGATGATGCGGTTGCAACGCCGCGCCAATGCTGCATCATGGGTGATGATGACCAATGTGGTGCCGCTCGACAAATGGCGTTCAAACAAAATGTCGATAATCGCTTCGCCTGTCTCTTGGTCCAGATTGCCCGTCGGTTCATCAGCAAATAAGATATCGGGGGAAGAGACAATTGCGCGCGCAATAGCAACACGCTGCTGTTCACCACCAGAGAGCTGCGTTGGGTAATGGCCCATACGGTGCCCCAATCCGACTTTTTCGAGCGCATCGCTAGCCCGCGCCCTGATGTCACTGCCGCTATCCAACTCCAATGGCACCATGACATTTTCCAAAGCCGTCATCGTCGGTAGCAAATGAAAGGCCTGCAAAATCACGCCGATGCGTCCGCGCCGTGTCTGCGCCAACTGGTCTTCATCCATGCCATTTATATTCTGTCCAGCCAGCAAAATCTCCCCGCCACTGGCCTGTTCAAGCCCGGTCAGCAATGCCATCATGGAAGACTTACCCGAACCAGATGCACCCAGAATTGCCAGGCTTTCACCCCGTTTTATATCCAGATCAATGCCTTTCAATATCTCAACCGGGGCGTCATTGCTGCCCAAAGTCAGGGTGACATTGCGGGCGTGGAGCACTATATCATGGGCATCACGCGCTAAAGCTTCGGGGGCGGCCATTTCAGGGGCGGTCATTTGGCATTAGCTTTCAAAAATAGAAATAATTTCAGGACGTCACATGCCATATAAGATCAAATTGTTCCTGTACCAGTTGCCTTTGTTGTTATTGGTCGCTTGTGGAAGTCCTTCATCAGAAAGTCCGGCGAGTGGACAAGGGCAATCAGGCGATCGTGCGGCCAATCCGGCAGAGCTTGCCATTGTCAAAGGCCCAAAAAGCGCCGAAGAAGCCAAGCTGCTCGTGCTTGCAATGGGAGACAGTCTATACGCCGGTTACCGCCTGAACCGCGGCGAAGGTTTTCCTGAAGAATTGCAAAATGCGCTGTTTGATGCCGGGCTTGACGCCTTTGTATTTAATGCCGGCGTATCTGGAGACACCAGCGCAGCAGGCCGCAGCCGCCTTGACTTTGCTTTGGAGGGGCTGCCGCGAAAGCCTGATCTGGTGATATTGGGATTGGGCGGCAATGATATGCTGCGCGGTATAGAGCCGGAGCAAACACGCGACAATCTTGATGCGATGACACAAGCGTTGCGCGAGAAGGATATTCCCGTAATTCTGACAGGCATGTTGGCCGCACCGAATTTGGGGCCGGATTATGCCGCGCTCTTCAATCCTATCTATCCAACATTGGCGAAAAAATATGATGCCGGGCTCTACCCTTTCTTCATGCAGGAAGTGGTCGGCAACAATGCGCTGATGCTGGATGATGGCATTCACCCCAATGCCGAGGGCGTTGACAAGATTACCAAGGCCATAGCCCCGCTGGTGATCGAGAAATTGTCGGATATCGCCAAAGACAAATAAGCGCGGCGTTCGGATCAGCTATATTGCTAACAGGCTGTGAAAATACGCCTGCCTGCATATCTATTTATTATCTCTTTATATTGTCATTAAGCGCAATAAACACAGCAACCAATGCACCGCCGATCAAGCCAACGATAAACCCCGCAGATGGCTGACCGAAAGCAAAGCCGCCAAATATAGTGCCGAATATGGTGCCCAAGGCAATGAACACACCGCCCGCTGCAGTGGCGCGTTTGGGGCTCTCTTGCTTGGTTGGCGAATATGCGGCGCCGTCTTGCTTTTTCTGCTTGTCATCCATGAGGGCTATTTGGGCCTTTTTCTCCGCCTTTTCCAGCCCCTGCGTCAGGCAAGTGGAGAAAAAGCTGAACAATGCGATTTCAGAGTCACAGTTTCAGGGTCCATATTTTGAAAATTAATTTTACATTCACCATATAAAGAAAAGCGATTGGAAGGGTTTTGCCGGTAACAGCTTTGTTCTCAACGTAACAAGGTGTGTTAATGTCTCAATCCAAGTCTTCGGACCCGAAAGCCCCCGTCTCTGCAATGGGTGCAAAAACCGGCAATCTCATCAATCCTATGCCGGTATTCACTGACCGTATGGCTTATGACGAAGCTGACAATATGCTGACCATATTAGGGCAAAGTGCAGCACTGCATGCAGCAGACAATGCAGATGACGCACGTGAACGCGGTAACCATATCCGCTTTTGCCATTGGCGTCAGGTCGAGCGATTGATTGTGATGCTGAGCGTGCAAAAAAGCTTTGGCACTATCCACTAAACGCTGAGACTATTCTGCCTGTCTCAACCTGAATGAAACGGCCATGGTCCGGTAATGCTGCAAACAGGCTGGCATCTGTGCCAGTCATCCATACTTGCATATTGCGCTGGGACAGTTGCTCAAACAAAGACGCCCGGCGCGACGCGTCAAGATGCGCCGCCACTTCATCCAACAGCAATAGAGCGGGCAGACGCGGGCGGCGTTCAGCGACCAGCTCGCTATGCGTCAATGTCAAAGCGATCAGCATCGCCTTTTGTTGGCCAGTAGAACATGACGCAGCAGCTTCGCCGGTCTGGCGCATCACCACATGCATATCATCACGATGCGGGCCATCAAGCGTGCGACCTGCGGCTCTGTCTCTGGCACGCGCTGATCGCCAGACTTCTGTCAATGGGCGTTCAGACTCATTCTTCAGATACTCACTACGGGAAACGATGGACAGGCATGGTTTTGCAAAGCCGCCACTATGGGTTTCATCAAACATTGTCTCTAATTGTTCGACCAATTCACGGCGCCCCGATTCAATCGCCGCCGCATAGCGCTCCATCCGGCTTTCCAGCGCATCGAACCATAAGGGGTCCATCATCTTACCATTAAGCCGCTCATCACTGAGCAAACGGTTGCGCTCGCGCATGGCGGCTTCATATTGCTGAACATAGCCCAAATGGCCAGGGCGGATGGCCGCTGTTAGCCGGTCCAGATAACGTCGCCGCGCGCCAGCTGTTTCTACAAATAATCTGTCATGCGCTGGGGTCAGCCAGTTCACTGTCAAATATTCGCCCAAAATATTCTGGCTTGCCTGACTGCCATTGATGCGCACCAGACGGCGACCGGGATGCTTTATATGCATGCCGGTGCCCAGCTTCACAGGGCCAGCCGCGCTGCCAAGCGATGCGGAAACGGCAAATCCGCCCGCACCATCCCTGCGCGCAATCTCATTATTCGCTGCACTGCGCATGCCCCGGCCGTGACTGAGCAGTGATAAGGCCTCCAATATATTGGTCTTGCCTGCGCCATTATCACCGGTCAGTACATTTAACTGCGCCAGACCATCCAACTGGCTTGCCGCATGGTTGCGGAAGTCAGTCAGACTAAGCGTCGTCAGTGCATGAAAAGCGTCATTCATATCTTTAGCAATAGGCATGGGCAGCCCATGCGACAATCATATTGCGGTTATTCTGCCCATCTTGTTCATCTGCAATTCATCAAATCCCAACATTCGGTAAAATTTCCCAATTTATAGGATTTTACAATTTATTATCCATAGTGAAAAATATGATGATTTAACTTAAGTATTTGATTTTAATGTATTTTAAAAAACTGGCACGCCTCCTGCTTAGTATGGTTTGTCCAGAGAGGAAACAATCAGGACAGTTCAAAACCAAACCAAGGAGTAATGCAATGACCACATATTTCTCACAAATCGCTTTCACAACAACCATCATCGGCGTTGTTGCAATGTTCGCTTCATTCACCACCGTTCTTTAACAACACTCTTCAAAAGGAAAATTCAAAATGCCCGCATATTTCTCACACATCGCTTTCTCGACGACCGTTATCGGCATCGTCGCAATGTTCGGTTCTTTCATTTCCATCATCTAAATTTTAGCTAACCCGTTCAACCTGGAGGATATCATGAATACTACAATGATCGCACAATTCGCTTTCACCACTGTTGTCACATTCACAATCGTCACAACCGTTCTTTTCGCAGCTTCGATTTGACCGCGTGATATCATGACCAGTAAGAACAAAAATCCAAACTCGCTCAAAAGCCACAACATTACGAAAGACAAGGGAAACAACACGATGAGCAAGAAATTTCAACTCGACAAAGCCAATGCAAAGCTGATGGGCGTATGCAGTGGAATCGCCAACTGGTCAGAAATTGACGTTACAATGATCCGTATTCTTTGGGTATTGGCTGTATTGTTAGGTTTTGGCTCACCAATATTGATCTACATTCTGATCGGCCTGATCGCAGACTGATATCACTCCGTTTAGACCAACCAACAGAGTACAGAATTTTATAAAGCCAATTGCCATATTTTATTCTATAAGGCGGATATGCACTATCCAATCAGAATAAAAAATATCGCAACCATTTTAACCAGTCTGTTCTTCGCCGCGGTCTTGGCCTCTTGCCAGGCCGCTGGAAAAACAGAGCAAAGCGTCCCCTCCGCAAAACTTGGTCTTTCCAAGGCTGAACGCGGAGAGCGAACCGAGGTCACCGTGATCGGCATGATCCATAGTGGCCATCGCACATCCAGCAAATATCCGCTGTCGCTCATTAAAACAGTTGTTCGGGATATTAAGCCGGATATCATCCTCACCGAAATTCCGCCGAGCCGCACTGTAGCGGCCTTGTCTTCTTATAAAGACACCGGAAAGGTAACCGAACAGCGCACCCGCGCATTCCCTGAATATACCGACGCCATCATCCCGCTGCAGCAGGAGCTGAGCTATGTCATTAAGGGCACAGCGGCATGGACGCCTGATATTGCCTCAACCCGCCGCGCGGCACTTAATCGCATCAGAGATAACCCTGCCCGAGCAGATCAATGGCAAGCCTGGCAAAAAGCGCAAAACACATTCCGCAATACATTAAATGGCCGCGGCGATGATCCGTTCTTCATCCATAGCAAGGCCTATGACCAAGCGGTCGAGGCACGCTATCAACCCTATATGCAATATTTTGAAACAGATATTGGTAAAGGCGGCTGGCAAAGCATTAACCGCGCCCATTGGGCCAATATCGCCGCTGAACTTGACGCCGTTAAAGGTGAGGGCAAGCGCGTCCTCATCACCTATGGTGGTTTTCACAAATATTGGTTCCTGCGCGAGCTAGAAAAGCGTAGCGATGTGGCGCTCACCCCGGCCCTGCCTTATTTTGAAGCTGCCAATAATTAGGGCTCATTATAACGTGTGCAATCGCGTATGTTCTTTAGCCTAGCGCTCAGGTGTTAGTGGCTCGGCATGATGGCTGCCCCACATTTTGATCGTCATTGCCATGATGATCGGGCCTGCCATTGTGTCAATCAAGTCGCGATAATGCCAAGGCCAGAAAATATCCTCCCAACCCCAATTGCGGATCGCAATCAGCTCATAAATATCCAGCACTTCACCCATCAGCGCTGCCACAGTCACCGCCAACAACGCCAACCATATCTTTCGGCGAAAGACTAACAGGACCAAAAAGAACACCATGAAGCCGACCAGAATGTGCAGGGCCTGTTTATCAAAGCCCAGACTGTCCTCCAGCAATTGCTTACCCTGTTGAAATGGGCCCAGCGTGGTCGCAGACCAAAACCAATTCACTTCAGGTCCGTTTTGAACGGCGTGAAACTGGTATTATCATCATAGACATCAATACCTTCCGCCTTTTTCAAACGACCAACCACCGCATAAGTGACGGGCGTCAACAGTGCCTCCCACAATACTTTCAGCCCCCAATTGGTCACCATCACGGTCAATACAGCCGTGCTATCCCACACGCCCCAAAAAGCCAGAGGGTAAAAGATCATGCTGTCCACGCCCTGCCCGACAATGGTCGAGCCAATGGTGCGACTCCACAAGGCTTTCCCCTGTGTCCATATCTTCATGCGTGCCATAACATAGGAATTGACGAATTCACCGGCCCAGAATGCGACGATAGAGGCAAGTACGATACGTGGGACTTGCCCAAAAACACTCTCATAGGCGGCTTGCCCGTCCCACACATCTGCCGGTGGCAGGGACACAACAACCCAGCTCATAAACGCCATGAACAGCATGGCGCCAAAGCCAGCCCAAATAACCCGCCGCGCCCGCGCATAACCATAAATCTCTGTCAGAACATCACCAATGACATAGCCCAGCGGGAAGAACAAAATGCCCGCGCCATACACCCATTGCTCGCCATCAATCTCCAAATAGGTCAGCTTTGCCGCACCAATGATATTGGATAACAGCAAAATGGCCACAAAAGCCGCCATAACAAAGTCATAATAGCGGAATTGATGGGTCGACAGATCAAGGCCGTCACTGCGCGTCAAAACACGCTCAGGCGTAGTGGAATCATTATCAGGCATGGATATGCAATATCGCAGTTGGCGCGCGATGCAAATATGGCATTCTGAAGGATAGGTTTACGACAGAATTAGAAATGGTTCGCTTAACATTGCAAAGAGTGCGCTTTTATAATTAGACATCCGATATACTGCATATCAATGCAACATGTTGCAAATCGAGAACTGATGGTCCACTAATAATATACGGGTTTCTAACATTCTAAATAAGTGAAATTTCACTTATTATATTTTATATATAAAAATGCAGCGATCATCCCTGACAAAAATATCGCGAATGGCCATATTATTTTATTTATTAGAAAATCGAAATCTAAAGATTGATCAAGCACAGTTACTGAATAAATAGGATTTGATAATATCAAAATTGTCCATGCAACAATAAAATATTTCATAGGTATTTTATAATATTTCAAAGCTCAATCTTTCGATGTTAATATATAATTTACCCAAAACTTCTGTAGAAATAAAATCGTTATTTAGCTTTGTATTATTACAAATTACAAGCGTATGTCGCTTCAAAGTCGAAATATATTAATGTCACTCAACGTTCGAGAATCCTGTACTTCACGCAAGATGTACTGGCCATTGACCTTGTCATAAATATATGGCGAAAACTTTGTGATGGAATATGCCTCTTTCACCGCGCCAAAAAACGCATATGATCTACAAAACTCAAATTGCGCATCCGCGCGCAGCCTAACAAGATAGCCTTTACTGATAAAGTCGTCAGCATATTCAGTTTTCGATATAGTCGGTGGTGGTAGGTCGATTATGCTTCTTGTATCAACCCGAATATGTTCTCCGCTTTTTAAATCGTGAAATATGCTGCCAAAGCTATTTCTAGAATTTATTCCTAGTGTTTGTTTATTAAAGAAAAAATCACTGTCAGAAATATTTTTGACTGTTGTGCAAATTCTAATTCCATCGGGCACCTTCTTTATTTTATCGTCAATGAAAATTTCCTGTATTTCTTGGCCCGCCGTAATATGCGTGGGGATGCGAAGGCTTTGGGTATCGCTATTGCCTGTCGTTAATATTACAATAAACAGGAGAATTATCGCCTTTTGTACAAGCAAAAAATTCATACAGATTCGACCTTTCCGGTAAGCATCTATTGAGCTGAACAATTTTATCACATCCTTACATGTTAGGCCAACAATAGCGGAAATCGACGTTGGTCAATTCTGTGCACTGTAATGACGTGCTGGGCAGTGTGCCAATAACATACCAAACTGTGTGCCGCTCTGTACCACTTCTTTCCGCTTTATTCCGTTTCGGGTTGACATGCTTTGCCCAGCCTATTAGCCGCAAGGCGCAGAAAAGCTGGTTTTTTCATTATGCGCCCGTAGCTCATCTGGATAGAGCGCGAGACTTCTAATCTTGAGGCAGCAGGTTCGAGTCCTGCCGGGCGCACCATTTTCACTTCGTTCAAATAATCACGCCCTTGTTTTAAGTGGTTCGAGCTTGCGCTCGTTGGGCGCGCCATTTCTCTCTCGCGATAATTCGCTGCGCTCATATCTCCGAGGGGCGGGCTGCCGCCCGGCGGCCGGTCGGCCTTGCGAACCTTGTGGGTGCGATGTCGCACTTCCTAGCGCGCCATTTCTTTATTTCCCTGCCCTCGGAAGTAGAATAGGGAATGCACTATGCGTTTTACCATTTTATTATCAGCCATGGCCTTGCTGCCTGTGAGTGCCTGTATCGCTGATGCACCGCTTCAAGCTGGTGGAAGCAATACAGCCCAGCCTACAGATATTTTAACGCCGGTCCGAATTACGGAGATATTATCTGCGGACGATATGCAGGGCCGTCTGGCCGGTGAAGAAGGAGCCTCCAAGGCGCGTATATTTTTGATGGAGCAGCTTCGTCGGCGCGGTCTCGCAGTTTC
This sequence comes from uncultured Sphingomonadaceae bacterium, assembly GCA_947503245.1. GTDB lineage: Bacteria > Pseudomonadota > Alphaproteobacteria > Sphingomonadales > Sphingomonadaceae > Alterisphingorhabdus. Next base: position 1,103,629 of record CANNCV010000001.1, on the reverse strand, counting down.
CGAGCAGGGATTTACCTTTCTCAATAGCCAAGGTGAAGTGAAGAACGGCATCAATTTGCTGACGCGTATCAGCGGCAAGAATTCGGCTTCAGCCATGGTAATCACTGCGCATTATGATCATGTCGGCATCATTGATGGTGAGACATATAATGGCGCAAGTGACAATGCCACGGGTGTTGCAGGTGCCTTTGCCATAGCAGATCAATTTTTGGCAAAAATGCCCGAAAATGATGTGATTATCGCTCTTTTAGATGCGGAAGAACCGGGCCTTTTTGGTGCCAAAACTTTTGTCAAACAACGTGCATTCATCAGCAGTGATATCGCCTTCAACATTAATCTGGATATGATAGCAGGGTATGAACAAGATGCACTTTATGCCTCAGGCAGCTATCACAATCCGCAATTGCTGCCATTGCTCACAACACTGGCGCAGGACGCTCCGATAAATGTCAAACTAGGGCATGATCGACCGGAACAGGGGACGGATGACTGGACTTTGCTATCCGATCATGGCCCCTTCCACGATGAAGGGATCGCATTTATCTATTTCGGGGTTGAAGATCACAAATATTATCACAAGCCGGGCGATACATTTGACACTTTGCCCAAAGAGTTTTTTGCTGGCGCATTGCGCACTGTTGTTATGGCCGCACAAGCTATCGACAAGGAGTTAAAAACAGCCGCGACCAAGCCCGATGAGGATTAAGGCAAAGGCCTAAACCAAATAGGGCCCACATATCTGCGCCGCCAATGGCAACAAACAAATAGTGGGCCCCTTCATGGAGAAGGTGATTGCACAGATTTACATGATAGTCATAAAACCTATCGCCAGTATCGCTGCCCAAGAGAGCAGATAAACCGGAGTCCGCAGGCCAGGAATACCTGTGATATAGACGGCTGCATGGCCAAGCCGTGCAAAAAAGAAGATTTGCGTCCAAGTGCCAATTTTCTCAATATCCACTGAATCGCCCATGAAAAGCGCCGCAACAGTCACTGCGATAAATGCAGGCATGGTTTCCACCATATTGAGATGGGCACGCTTTGCACGTTGTGCCCATAAAGGCGCTTCAGGCTCTTGGGCCGGAAAGCCTTCCGGGTAGTTATGAAGAAATGTCGGAATACCCCAGACAAAGACACGTGCCAGAATATAAGGTGTCCAAAGCAGAAGCGTGAGTAGACCGCTTAGCGCGAGATAATAAATTGCTGTTTCCATGATGTACGCTCCAACGTCCAGAATGAAGGTTTAAGGCGCCAATATTTGGCCCGGAAAATATGTCTTCCGGGCCAGACTTGGCTCAAAGTTTGGTCGCGTCTGTGGTGCGGATGCGCTTCCAGTTGCTTTCGGCTTTGGCAATCGTCCCTGCAGGGTCTTTCTGATAAGCTTTGAAGATATCTTCGCTCAGGAAAACGTACAATTTGCCGTCGCGAACGTCGGCCCAGCGTGGGTCACCATCAAACTTCTTCCCTACGGATACGCCAAAGGTGCAAAAACCACCATTTTGCGGCAGAAATTTGGCCGGCGCAGCAGAGAAAGTATCGAGGTTTTTCTGGCTTGAGAAATAATATGCCACGCCGTCATGTACTGCAGTAAATTTTGCAGAACCTTCGATACGGTTGCCTGTACCGATAAAGGAAACGACATCAACACCATGAAGCGCCAGAGGCGCGCTTGCGGCGGTCAGACCAGATGAGACATTATATTCATCAGCTGCAACAGCCGCGCCTGCAGATAGCGCCGCCAAAGCTATTGCGGCGCTTAATGTGATTTTTTTCAACATATTCATGTTCCTGTTTTGGAAGGTCAGGAGCGCCAAACTCGCGATGAATTGGGGGGGATAGGGTCCTGGTCGTAATAACCGATTATCGCAGCACTTGCTTATAGTCAGACCAGATCATCGCGTGTCAGCGCTCCTCCATAGTGTTTGATAATCGATGAGTCCCAGTTACTCCTGCCATGTGGAATGACAAGATTGGGACGTCAGATTAAGACGCTACGTTAAAAGGATTGGACGCGATGGAATGTAAGAAAAATTATACCTTACAAAACTTAATGTGAGGCGCGTCTATATGCACTGGGAGTATCGCCAAATTTGCCGACAAATGCCCGTGTAAAAGCTGCACCAGAATGATAGCCGGTTTTTGCCGCCACCTCTTTAATGCTAAGCTTCCCATCCTCTAATAGTGACAATGCCTTTTGTAAGCGCCAGTCTGAGAGATATGACATTGGCCCCTGCCCCATTGTTTGCGCAAAGCGATCAGCAAAGCTGCTGCGTGACATGCCCACCTCTTTAGCAAGAGAACTAACCGACCATGAAGTGGCGGGGTCTTGATGCATAAGCGTTAGTGCCTGACTGATATAAGGGTCATGAAAACCCTTTAGCAGAAGACTGCTATATGGCTGGTCTTCATCCTCAATCGCAATCCGGATCAACTCAATAAACATAGCTTCTGACAAACGGCGGATTGAACTGCTCAGGCCGCTCTTTTCAGCAAGCATTTGGCGACTGACGAGACGCAATATGTCATCCAATAGCGGGTTTTTGGCGCGGGTAGCAGATGTTATGAGAACATAATCCTGCATGTGCCGCAAAATGGCATGGTCGGCCCTGTTTCTAAAAGAAAGATGGCCACATACCATACGCGTGCTAGCATCGGGGTCACCCTCGCCAATCACCAATACGCCTTGTCCATCATAACCATTATCTTGCAACACGGTTTCCAAAGAGGGGGGCTGTGTAACAGGAACATCCGACAGGCTATGTGTTTGGCCATAGGGAATCAAAATCAAATCACCGGCCTGCAACGTCACGCGTTTATTATCAGGCAAGGTGACACAGCACTCACCATGCACGACCAAGTGAAAACGCGCAGCACCTTCCAAAACAGGGACTTGAACAGACCAAGGCGACGAAAAATCCGTGCGGAAATATAAGACACCCTTCAGATCAAGGGTATCCAATATATCATCCAAAATATCCATCGCTCAGTCCCCAAAATTTTCCCAAAGGCCCTATAAAGTCGGTTGATATGGAAAATAAAGAGCAAAAGATTTGCCAAAAGTCCAGAATAGCTTGCGCGTAATCCAGCCTTTCCCGCACCAAAAACATGCGCAATTATTAACCGACAAAGGCACGTTCTATGACATAGCCGCCTGGCTTCGCGTTGGAGCCCTCGGCAAAACCCAAACCATCAAAATATGCAGAGAATTGCTTTATCATATCCATACTACCGCACATCATGATGCGGTCAGTCTCAGGGTCGAATGTGCTGGGGCCTCGAACAGGGTCCGCAAACAGACTGCCATTATCTATCAGCTTATCAATACGCTGATTAGTGCGGAAATCTTCGCGTGTTACTGTTGGGATATAATGGAATTGCAGCAATGCCTCGTCCTGTACCAACGGATCGCCTGCCAATTGCGCCGTCATCTCGTCATAATAGGCCAAATCACTAACGCGGCGCACACTGTGCACCACAATTGCCTGCTCAAAGCGCTCATAAATATCGGGGTCACGCATGATGCTCAGAAACGGGGCCAAGCCCGTTCCTGTAGACAGCATGAAAAGTCGCTTGCCCGGCAACAGCGCATCGGAAACCAATGTACCGGTCGGTTTACGGCCAAGATAGAGCTGGTCGTCAGTACGAATTTTCTGCAAACGAGAGGTAAGCGGGCCATCATCAACCTTGATGGACAGAAATTCCAGTTCGTCAGAATATGATGGGCTGGCAATAGAATATGCCCGCACCAAAGGCTTGCCATCAACCGGCATACCCAACATCACAAATTCACCCGAGCGAAAACGGAAACTGCGCGGGCGGGACACTGCAAAACTGAACAGCCCGTCGTTCCAATGCTTGACCCATTTGACATGAACAGTCTCAAAAGCTGTCGCATCTGGAATGATCGCCGGGGGTCTGGTTTCCATATTCACTGTTATAATTCCTTATCAAATACGCAGCTATTTGCGCACTGACCAAATGGCCGTTTGCTGGCCATGAGCGTGTTGTAGATAATATGATCTATGCCATCCGCCAATTTGGCGCATTTCATCAAGGGCGCGGCTCGCATAGGCTGCTTGCCGCAATTATGATGTGCAAAGAACGTACAAACATGCGTTTGTATCCGCCGCATTTAAGAATTGCCGGTTGCACATTCCAGAAATACTGTCTTTCAACCCTGCAAGCTGGCTTTTCCCGTTGCAGTATCATAGCAATTCTGTGACCTTACTGCTTAACATGCGCCTTACAGCTGTTTGACGGAAAGCAAAGATGAAAAATATCATGGTCTTCGGCGCATCTGGGACAATTGGCCGCGCTGTTGTGCAGGCCTTGTCGCAGCGCGGATATAACGCCATTGCGATAATGCGGCCTGCCCGTTCCGGCTCTGCTCATGATCGCGACATGTCCCCTGAGGCAGAAAATTGCGAAGTCGTCCATCTGGATATTTTTGATGAGCAGCAGCGCAATGATTGTATGAAAGCCTATCAGCCAGTAGCAATCATCTCCTGCCTTGCCTCTCGGACAGGAACCCCTGCTGATGCCCAAAAAATCGACCTTGAAGCGCAAACGCTCATTTTAGACAGCGCAAAGGCCATGGGAATTGCACAATTCATTCTCTTATCCGCTATTTGTGTGCAGCGTCCCCAACTGGCCTTTCAAAAGGCAAAGCTGCTTTTTGAAAGCCGGTTAGCCGATTCCGGTCTGACCTATTCTATCGTGCGGCCAACGGCATTTTTCAAATCGCTTTCTGGACAGGTTGCCAGAGTGAAAGCGAGCAAGCCCTTTCTGGTCTTTGGTGATGGCAAACTGACATCGTGCAAGCCGATAAGTGACCGCGATCTGGCACATTTCCTGGTTGATTGCCTTGATGACGAGCAAAAGCATAATCAGATTTTGCCCATTGGTGGTCCCGGTCCAGCCATCACACCACTGGATCAAGCAGAAGCGTTGTTTACACTTACCGGCAATGACCCAAAAATACGCCATATTCCCTTATGGCTTTTGAACGGCCTGATTGCTCTGCTCCGTCTTGCTGGATTGATATTACCGGCAGCAGCGGAGAAAGCCGAGCTAGCCAAAATCGGTCGTTACTATGCTACCCAGTCTATGCTGTTATGGGACGATAAAGCCCAATGCTATGATGCCGAGGCAACACCATCCTATGGCAGCGACCATTTGTTTGAACATTATCAGCATGTGATATCCGGCACAAAGCAGGTTGATCTGCGCGATCACGCCGTTTTTTGACGTGACCAGCGTTCACCATCATTATCGGTTTTGCCGCCATGGATAAGCAGCATAAGAAATGAGCAAGTCGATTGTTTTTTTCTATCGCAAAACTGATTTTTTTATATTCGACTAAATGAGACAATATCACCATATTACTCTCAACAAAGAGATTACCTTCCCTTGCACCGATTATCCCTTTCCCGGTGCATTAAACTGGTGCGGAGCTGCGATATCCCCTATGCACTCCCAAAGTCGTCTGTTCCGCACCATCATTTTCTATTATGGCTGTAGTAAGCAGATGGAGAGAAAACTGTGGCCGGTTATAATGATGAAGCCGAAAAGTTCTTCCTGAAGGATTTTATCAATAAGGAAAGCGCCGCTGGTCTTATCTTGATCGCGGCTGCCATCATGGCGCTTATCATCGCCAACACATCGCTCTCTGCTGGTTATCAAGATCTCCTCAATTTGCGCATCGCCATGATATTGGGCGACTTTTCCATCGACAAACCTGCATTGCTATGGATCAATGATGGCCTGATGGCGCTGTTTTTTTTCCTCATCGCCTTAGAGGTCAAGCGCGAAGTCATGGTTGGGCAGTTTCGCGATAAACAAGCCGCCCTTTTCCCGCTAGTTGCGGCGATTGGTGGCATGGTTATACCCGCATTGCTGTTTGTCGGTCTTAACCTTGGCAATAATGCCACAATCAATGGTTGGGCTGTCCCCGCCGCAACAGACATCGCTTTCGCTTTGGGCATATTGGCGCTTATGGGCAGCCGCGCGCCGATGATGCTCAAAACATTGCTCCTTGCCATCGCCATCATTGACGATATCGGTGCCATATTGATTGTCGCATTATTCTATACCGAAAATATTGCGCTAACACCGCTCTGCGTGGCACTCATCCCGCTGGTTGGCTTGATATTGGCAAACCGTTTAGGCGTTGCCAGCACTGCGCCCTATGTCATTCTGGGCACAATTCTGTGGGTCTGCATATTGAAATCCGGTGTGCACGCAACAATCGCTGCAGTTATTACGGGCTTCATGGTCCCGCTCTATGTGCGCGGGGAAGAGCCTTTGGAGCGCATTGAACATGCACTGCACCCATGGGTCGCTTTCATGGTGCTCCCAATTTTCGCCTTCGCAAATGCTGGGCTTGTTTTCGGCGCAAATACATTGGACGGCATCAGTTCAAATCTTAGCCTGGGTATCATTGCTGGTCTGGTCATCGGCAAACCTATCGGCATATTTGGCTTGTCATGGCTTGCGGTGCGTATCGGGCTGGTGAACAAACCTGATGGGCTAAGTTGGATGCAGATTTTGGGATTGTCTTGCCTTGCCGGTGTCGGCTTCACCATGAGCCTGTTCATTGGCGGCTTGGCTTTTTCAGACCCCTTACTGATTGAGCAGTTGAAACTGGGCGTGATTGTCGGTTCTACTGTCTCTGCTCTGCTGGCAGTAGTGATATTGGCTTATGCCGCAAAACAGCGCAGCGTGCTCAGCGCTAGCAACAGCATCATCACCCAAAGCTGATATAGACAATCTATACCGGCGGCCTTTGTCTATTTGCCCAGAACACGCCCTGCCACGGCATCCAACTTCGCTAATGTTTGTGGATCGCGAGCTTCTGGCGCGGTGATAAGAGCGAAATCAAGGCAATTATCTATGGGACAGGCAGATCTGCTCTGCGGCAGGTTTTTGGCAAGATTGATGACCAATTGCCGCGCCTTTTCGGCATTGGCACCCATTTGCGCAATAACCGCTTCTACTTCCACGGCATCTTCGCCCTCACGCCAGCAGTCATAATCGGTCACCATGCCAACCAGTGCATAAGGCAGCTCCGCTTCACGTGCCAGCTTCGCCTCTGGCATAGCGGTCATGCCAATAACGTCCGCGCCCCAATTGCGATACATATGACTTTCAGCGCGTGACGAAAATTGCGGCCCTTCCATGGCAAGATAGGTGCCGCCGCGATGTGTCGCTACGCCTGCTTCGCGTGATGCAGCCTCGGCCAAATCAGACAATCTGGGGCAAACTGGGTCAGCCATTGACACATGCGCGACCATTCCAGTGCCAAAAAAACTAGACGGGCGCAGGCGTGTGCGATCAATAAACTGGTCGACAATAACAAATTTGCCCGGCGGCAATTCCTCCCGCAATGATCCAATGGCAGAAATAGCCAAAATATCCGTGCAACCCGCGCGTTTCAAAACATCAATATTTGCCCGCGCATTCACCTCACTGGGCGGAATAGCGTGCCCCGCACCATGGCGCGGCAGAAATACGAACTTTACGCCGTGGATATAGCCAATAATGACAGAGGAAGACGGGGCACCAAAGGGGCTTTTAATCGCTATCTCCTGCACATCGTCAAGGCCTTCAATCGCATAAAGGCCCGAACCACCAATGACACCAATTGTCCATTCGCTCATCATTATTTCTCGCTGATTATCGGCCCGTATGGGCAGAAGGGTTATTCCGGTTTGGCAGAGCTGTCCATGGCGTCAATCCATGCGCCTATCAAGGCCAAACCAGCCTCATCATTAACATTTCGGCCCAGTTCCGGCATCGCGATGCCTGGCTCTATCGAGCCCATGCGATAAAGCATAATCGACTGGTCAGCATGACCCGGCGCGATGGCAAAGTCACGGCCGCCGCTGCCACGGCCAGCCGCAACAGGGCGTTTGCCAATACCAAGCGCGACAGCATTGTCTTCCTGATAAGTCAGAAAAAGGCCGGAATTGCTGGCCGGACCTTTACGATTATGGCAATGGGAGCAATTAATGTCGAGATAGGCGCGCGCCCGATCTGCTAATGGTGCCTGTGCATCAATCGCTGGCATAACAGGATGGTCAGGCAATATGTCCGGCAAAACACCAGCCTTTTGCAATCGCGCTATCTGCCCCGATCCATCGCCATTATTAAGATTGCGCAATTTGGGACCGATAGGCGTGACGATGTTGTCAAGCGAATGGCACCCTTTGCACTGGTTCTTATTGGGCACGGCATAGCTTATTTGCTGGCGGCTACCATCAGGCAATGTGGCGTCCACCATCATCCGCCGACCGCCCAAGGCCAGCTTGGCATCGCTGCGATCTTCATTCCATATATAAGGCAGCGCAACCCAACCCTCTGCCCGGTGCAGCAAAAGCCGTGTTTCCACTGGCTTATAAACACCCTCAGCATCAGGATAGCCAAATGTTTTGACCAAAACGCTGCCCACCGGCAACTGCACTACGGCATTAATGTCATCAACCCCTACATCACTGCCTGCAGGCACATAGATCAGGCGCTTTTTCTGCGCATAGTCAGAGAAAAGCGCAGCGTTCAACGCATAGGGGTGGACATTATTGGCTGGCTCTAATGCTGTGAGATCAGCAAACAGCCCAAATTCCGACAGATTACGTACATAGCCGCCATTCAGGATTGCCTCTTCATTGACGCTCTGGCTATTGGTTGCTGATGATTGGGGCGCATCTGAATCATCGCCACCAGACAAAGCCGGCAGCGCCATCATGACCAAAGACGCCAACATAACGGTACGGGCAAACGATTTTGTGATCACAGAATTGCGTGCCATTAGCGGATTTTGGCTTCCATAGCTTCAGGCATGGTGATGGCAGGCAAGTTAAGAGTAACCTTCGACGCTGCTACCATAAAAGGCTGTGCCTCACTTACTGGCTGCGATGATGTTGTTAGACCAAGCGACAAAAACGGCACTGGGTCTGAAGAATTCACATTGGCGGCCTCACCCTCTACACCATCCCAAATGATCGGCGGAACCGCGCCGCCCAATGCTGCGGCCAATTGCGCACCGCCGGGAAAGGCCGGAGCATATCCCGCTTTGCCATGTTTGTTCTGGTCGACCCGCACATTGCGAGCAACCGGCTGATAATTAGGATCGTCAAATTTCTGCTGATAGCCAACCACAATCACATTGGCCGAGCTGTTATTATCAAATACATTGCCGAAAATCTCTACATCGCGATTGGCGATAACCATCACTCCGCTGCCCATGGGTACACTGGCAACAATATTGCCAGCTGGCGCGAAATTGGGTGTGTCATTATCGGTGACACGATTGGAGAAGACCCGCACATTATGCCCGCCTTGTTGCGGCAAATTGGGCAGATCAAACACCAATATGCCGCCCGTATTGTGCATGGCGATATTGCTATGCACATCCGCATCAAAGCTATTTTCAATCTCAATCCCGGCGACATTATATGATGCCGTACTGTTGCGCACGATAATATTGCGCGACTGACCAACATAAATACCCGCATCTGATGCGCCGATAACAACTGCCTTATCAACCAGCACATTTTCCGATTCTACCGGGTAGATGCCATAGGCGCCGTTGCTGGTCTTTGGTCCACCCGTCCATTCAACGCGCAGATTATAATAAACAATATTATCGGCACCTTTCGACTTAATGCCATCGCCCTTTGTATTGATCAGCGCGAAATCACGCAGCATCACATTATCAGATGTCACCAATAACCCTTCACCACTGCCTTGCTGGCCGGTAAAATCCAAGACGGTTGCATCCGGGCCCGCTCCGCGCACAGTGACACCGTCAACATCAAGCGACAAACCATCACTTAGCACAAACGTGCCTTTGCCCAAAATAATCTCATCTCCTGTCTCAGCAAGGATCAACGCTTCCTGAAGGCGCTCCTGCGCTCCATCTTCTGCCGCGACATTGATTGTCTTTGCCATTGCAGGACTGGCCATAATCGGGGCTGCCAAAGCCACCGCAAAAACTGTCCCGAAAGACGGCACGAAAGAAAATTTTACCATTGTTGCATCCCCGAAATGTAATTATTGAACAGCAATGGCCTAATTACGGGGTAGGAACCCATGCTCGGCCATTTCTCATTCATAGTATATGCTATAACAGATGAGGAAAGTTTGGCAAAAACAACGGGAATATTTGATGCACAACAGCTTAAAGTTTTTGATAATGGCAACCGCCATAGTCAGTGCAACGCCGGCGCATGCTGCGCCTGCGCCAGTAACTGGCAAATGGATCACAACCGAAGGCGATTCCGTCATTACAATATCCCAATGCGGCAAGACCGTATGCGGACGTATCTCCAAAATACTGGTCAGCACGCCGGATTCCAATCTAAAAGATGTTAACAATCCCAATCCGAAATTGCGTAACCGGACGATTGTGGGTTTGCCCATTTTGACCCAGTTCAAACCGGACGGAAAAAAGTGGCGCGGGAAAATTTACGACCCACGTAATGGCAAACAATATCGCTCCATCCTCACATTGTTGAAGAATGGCAAATTGAAGGTTGAAGGGTGCATCGCATTCTTTTGCCAGAGCCAATATTGGACGCGGGCGAAGTAAACACCTAGGCACGTCGTGATCCAGCTTAAGATTGCGACTAGCCGCCAACCAAAATGCGGTGCTCCACCATCTTCTTGCGTATGGCGCGCAGTTTTTTGGTGGTTTGAATCAAATTGCTGGTCAGCTTTGCGGGTATGAATGTCTCATCGGCATTTCGGCATGCCAATTGATTATCCGGCCTATGCAGGTTTTTTAGGCGCATCTTTTCCTTCTCATAGCCCAAATATTGGTCAGCCTCGGCCAAGATAGAAATGATTTCCCTGCGTATTCTTGAAATGCCGCTGTCATGCAGGTCAAAAGCCATGGGGTCCAGCTTGGCCAGATAAGCAAACATGGCGCGCCGACATTCAGTAACCTTAGCACTTGCCCCTGCCGCCATGGCGTCTTTCAATGCGCTGCGGTGCTCCGCCAATTTATAGCAAAGGGCCTGATGGTCGCTTAAGGATTTTATATTGTGCACATAGCTCTAAACGACAGACCAAAGGCTAAGTTTAGGATTATTGTTGCAATGTCAGAACGAACTTATACCAAAATACCGCGCATCATAATGTCTTCGACCTGATCAGCATAGGAATCGCGCATCTCCGGGGTAACCGTTTCCTGATCAAAGCAATGGCGCAAAACCAGCCTTGCCGAAAAGAAGCGGTCGGCCGTACCCGTCACCATGAAATAAAAAAGCTGCGGGTCTGTTTTGCGGAAAATCCCTTGTGAGACACCTTCGTCAATCAGCTTGTCATAGGCTTGTGACAATGGCCGCAGATAATCATCGGCAATTTTTGCTGCGTCTTGCGGCGCGGCATCGCGCACCAAACGCATCAAAAGACGATTGAGATACGGGCAATCATAATATGTTTGTATCGCGGCGCGTATATGTTTGCGTAGCTTCACGTCCGGCGCCATGTCTTTGGCCAGCAACGCATCGACGCTGGCCAAAATACGGCGCATATCGCTATCCAGCAGAGCAAGCATCAAGCCCTGTTTGTTGCCAAAATAATATTTCACCAACGCACTGTTCAACCCTGCACGCAAAGACAATTCACTCAGCGAAATATCAATCGTGTCACCATCGCGCATAATCTCACGCGTGGCAGACAGCAATTGGTCGCGGGCATTGCCGTTATCGGCTTTATCGTCATTGCTGGCCTGGGTCGATTTTATCATCTGCTCACTCATGGCTTTTATTGATAGTCCGGTTCTTCCCACCAAGGGAAGAAGTCAGGCATATCTGTCGACACTTTATCGGGATAGACCGGCGCACGCTTTTCTAAAAAGCTGGCAATACCCTCTTTTGCATCACTCGCTCTGGCGCGCGTGAAAATGGCGCGGCTATCAACGCGGTGCGCCATCATTGGATGTTCCGCCGCAGAATTGCGCCACAACATCGCGCGGGTCAGCGCGATGGAGACAGGCGCCGTGTTATCGGCAATTTCACGGGCCAATGCTGTGGCCGCTGGCAGCAAATCCTCTGGCGCATGCACCGAACGCACCAACCCGCCTGCCAAAGCCTCATCCGCCTTGAACACGCGCCCTGTCATGCACCATTCCATTGCTTGCTGCATGCCAACAAGACGCGGTAAGAACCAGCTCGATGCCGCTTCGGGCACAATACCGCGCCGCGCAAAGACAAAGCCGAAACGGGCATTGGTGCTGGCCAGCCGGAAATCCATGGGCAGCTGCATTGTTGCGCCAATCCCTACTGCGGCACCATTGACCGCCGCGATAACGGGTTTCTTGCACTGGAAAATCCTCAAGGTCAGCCTGCCCCCGCCATCGCGCACGCGGCTGTCGGACAAATCGGTTATATCATCACCACTGGCAAAGACTTGCCGATCATCATCTGGTGTAAGATCAGCACCAGCACAAAAGGCTCTGTCTCCACTACCTGTTACAATGATCGCCCGAACATCATCATCGTCATCCGCAGCATCAAAGGCCGCGCACATTTCCTGCTGCATGGTGCCGGTATAGGCATTCATCTTTTCAGGCCGGTTCAGGGTAATGGTGGCAATGCCATCCTGCACTGCATAGAGAATTTGCGTATAATCTGCCATCATTACCCCCTGTTTTCGAAATTGGCCCAATGTGTAAGGCTTTTTAATGTCCGCCTTGTTTAACGTGGTGCCATTCTGATGCCGCCATCAAGACGGACATCTTCACCGTTGAAATATCCGGTTTCAATCATGCACAGCGCCAGCTTCGCATATTCATGCGGCACGCCCAGACGCGGCGGATGCGGCACCATCGCACCCAAAGCATCGCGCACCGGTTGCGGCGCGCCGGCCAGCAACGGCGTATCGAAAATGCCAGGCAGGATTGTGTTTACCCTGATCCCTTCGCGGCTAAGATCACGCGCGATGGGCAGGGTCATACCCACAACGCCGCCTTTTGATGCAGAATAGGCCGCTTGACCAATTTGGCCATCTTCGGCCGCAACGGACGCCGTGTTCACCATGGCACCGCGATCACCACATGCCAGCGGATCAAGCGTCAACATACCTGCTGCTGATTTAGCAATACAACGAAAAGTGCCGACCAGATTAACCTGAATGACGAAGTTGAAAGCATCCATTGGGAAATGCTTGATCGAACCATCTTCTTTGGAACGGCTGGCGGTTTTGATCGCATTACCGATACCGGCGCAATTGACCAAAATCCGCTCCTGACCATGGGCCGCGCGTGCCTTTGCAAAACCAGCATCAACGCTGTCATCTTCGGTCACATTCACTTTGCAGAATGTGCCGCCCAGCTCACTGGCCAGCGCTTCGCCCTTTTCTTCATTCAGGTCAAACAGCGCAACCTTTACGCCTTTTTCGGCCAAGATACGCGCTGTTGCTGCGCCCAAACCGGATGCACCGCCAGTAATGACTGCGGAGATTTTATCGTTCAGTTCCATGGTTTTGTCTTTCTTAAATTATCGTCATCCTGAACTTGTTTCAGGATCTTTCTAGGTCAAAGCCGAGATGATAAAGATGCTGAAACAAGTTCAGCATGACGAATTAAAGGGCGAATTATCCCAAACGCTCAATAATGGTGACATTGGCCTGACCGCCACCTTCACACATGGTTTGCAAACCATATTTGCCGCCACGTGCTTCCAGCCCGTTGAGCAAGGTTGCCATCAATTTGGTACCTGATGCGCCAAGCGGGTGGCCCAGTGAAATTGCGCCGCCATTGACGTTCAATTTGGCATAGTCGCCGCCTGTGTGCTTAAGCCATGCCAATGGCACAGGGGCAAAAGCCTCATTCACTTCATACAGATCAATATCATCAATTTTCATGCCTGCACGGTCCAGCGCGCGGTCGGTTGCGAACAATGGCTCCTCCAGCATGATAACCGGATCGCCGCCGGTAACCGTCAGATTATGAATACGCGCACGCGGGGTCAGACCATGGTCTTTTAAAGCCTGCTCACTCACCACCAGAACAGCGCTGGCGCCATCACAAATCTGGCTGGCATTGGCCGCCGAAATATAGCCGCCCTCACGAATGGTTTTAACCCCTGCAATGCCTTCCAGCGTTGCATCAAAGCGAATGCCCTCATCAACCTTATGCGCTTCTTCACCTTCTGGTGTTTCCACGGTCACTGGCACAATCTCATTGTCGAACGCGCCGCTCTCAGTCGCGGCCTTGGCCCGCATATGGCTTTCCAAAGCATAGGCATCAAGATCATCTTTGGTCTGGCCATGCTTTTCAACAATCATTTCGGCGCCATCAAACTGGCTGAACATGATACCGGGAAATTCCTTTTCCAGCCGCTCTGACTTATAATTGCCCAGACCTTGCTTCATAAACAGCGCTGCCGTTGACCCCATGGGCACGCGGGTCATGCTCTCAATACCACTGGCCAGAACAATATCCTGCGTGCCAGACATCACGGCCTGCGCTGCAAATTGGATGGATTGTTGCGACGAACCGCATTGCCGGTCAATCGTCACCGCAGGAATGGAATTGGGCAGGTTGGACGCCAATACCGCATTGCGGCCAACATCCATTGTCTGCTCCCCGCCCTGCATAACACAGCCGGTGATCACATCATCAATTGTGCTGGTGTCAAAATCATTGCGCGCAGCAATGGCATCAAACACCGCGGCGCCCAAATCCACTGGGTGAACCCCGGCCAACCGGCCCCCGCGTCGTCCACCAGCAGTACGCACTGCATCAACAATATAAGCATGGGCCATAAATTCTCTCCTATAAAACACTATTTAATCGCTTGATTAAACTGTGGCAGGAGCATGGTCAATGGCAAAGGTGAAGCGGCGCAATTTGGTCATTTTTCGGCAACCATATTTCCACCTTAACAGACCACACAAAGATATTTACCTTATTTTCCGTATCTGATATTTATTTGGCCTGTTTGTTAGGATGAGGGATAAAACCAATGGACATGCAGCAAAAAGTAAAGCCAGCATCAGAAGATTTGAAAGCTTGGTCTAAACCGGAATTGATTGAGCTTATCAGCTCTATGGAAACGATCGAATTTGGAATGTTTGGGCCGGGAGCTGATTCTATCACGCGGCCAACAAGTTGATGTCTAGCTGGTGTAAAATCCACCAAAACAAAATACGCTTACCAAGACGATAAGCACCCTGAGACGGGCACAGGGCTGGCGGATTAAGTGCCAGATCAAATCATCTCTGAATTGCCCCAATATTTCACCCAGCAAAAAGGGGAGCCAGCCATAAGCCCTCTCCCCTTTTAATGCTCAATATGTGTTAAGTGCGGGAAATTACGCTGCCTCGCGTTTTACCGTAATCACTTGCGGGTAGGTGAATTCCAGCAAGCCTTCTTTGCCATATTCCGCGCCAAAGCCGGATTGTTTATGACCGCCAAAAGGCGCAAATGGGGAGAGGTGCATAAATTCATTCACCCATACTGTGCCGGTTTCCATCTGCTCGGCTACCTCAACGCCCTTATCGGTATCGGCTGTCCACACTGCTCCGGCCAGACCATATTCCGATGCATTGGCACGTGAAATCGCTTCATCCACCGTTGCAAATTTCATCAATGGCATAACCGGGCCAAATTGCTCTTCCGCCACAATGCGCGCATCTTCCGGCGGATTGTCCAAAATGGTGATCGGCACATAATAGCCCGTGCCCGTTGGATCAGTATCACCGCCAACCAGGAATTTATGGCCATTATCTTTAGCGTCCTGAATCAGCTCCAGCACCCGCTCATATTGCTTTTTGTTCTGGATAGGGCCAACGGCTGTGCCCTGTTGTGCCCCGTCGCCGACTTTTACATGGCGGGCATATTCGGCAATCGCTGCGGACAGATCATCATAAATATCTTCATGGATATAGATGCGTTTCGCGGCGATGCAGACTTGCCCTGCGTTGGTGAAGCTAGACCAGAAAAGCTGTTCAGCCACTTTTTCGACATCGGCATCTGGCAACACAATGGATGCGTCATTGCCGCCCAGCTCCAATGTGATGCGCTTCAGGTCTTTTGATGCGCCCTCCATAATTTTCTTGCCCGTCTCGGTCGAGCCAGTAAAGGTAATTTTGTCAATATCAGGATGGCCAGTGATGAGCGGGCCAAGGCTGTCTTCGCCAGTGATGATATTGACCACACCTGCGGGCACGACATCTTTAATCAGCTCGGCCAAACGCAAAGTGGTAAGCGGCGTGAAGGGTGAAGGCTTCAGCACGATGGTACAGCCAGAGATTAAAGCAGGCGCGATTTTCTGCACCGCCATCATCACGGGGAAGTTCCACGGCACGATGCCGCCAACCACGCCAACCGGCACACGGCGCGTGCGCGACAGGCGGGTGTCGCTATCCTCGTTAATCTCATCTTCCAATGTCAATGTCGATTGTGCCGCTGACATGGCCGCCGCGCCGCCAATTTCCTGTTGTGCTTGCGCATGGGGCTTGCCCTGTTCAGCCGTAAGCAAGCGGAACAATTCGTCCGCATTATCTTTAATGGCACCCGAAATGGCCTGCACAACTTTACGGCGGTCATCAATCGGGGTTTTGGACCATGTTTTGAACGCACGGCGCGCCGCCGCGACTGCTGTGTCCAATTCATCTTCACCGCAAGAGGGCACGCGGCCAATCACCTCCTCATTTGCAGGGTTTACAACGTCCAGCATAGTGGGTGTATCAATCATCTGCCCGTCAATAAGGGCTTTATAAGCGGTGGTCATTTTCTGTCTCCTAAGGGTGCTTATTGTTATCTGTGTATCACATTATCATGTTGCAATGCGCAGCGGCAATGTTTTCAGTCCGCCAACAAAGGTAGATTTGGCACGCCGCGGCTCACCAGCCAGTTCCAACCCTTCCACTTTGTCCAGCAAAGCATCGAACAATATGCGCATTTCCAGCCGTGCCAGATGCAGGCCAAGGCATTGATGCGCCCCTGCACCAAAGGCCATATGCCGATTGGGTGACCGCGCCGCATCAAATGTACGCGGATCGTCAAATACGGCATCATCATGGTTAGCAGCGACATAAGATAGCATCAGCCAATCATCTTTTTTGATATGCGCATCGCCCAGTTGTACATCTTGCGCGGCGGTGCGCATAAAGTGCTGCACCGCGCTAACCCAACGGATCGCCTCCTCTATCAAGCCGGGCAAAAGCGAACGGTCCGCTTTTATCCGCGCAAATTGGTCAGGGTCTTGCGCCAATGCCATCATGGCGCCAGCGGTTGATGCCGATGTTGTGTCATGGCCCGCACTGGCAACAATGATATAATAGCCCGCCATGGCCCGGTCATCGAGCGGTGCCCCATCCACCACCGCATTGGCAATAACACTGGCGACATCTTCTGTCGGGTTTGCGCGCTTTTCTTCGGTTATTTTGGCGAAATATGCCTCAAAATCTGCAACAGCACCGGCAACCAATTGGGTGATCTGCTCCGGCGTCATATCAGCAAGGCCGGTTTTGTTCAGGTCTTCATCCTGACCGCCAAACATTTGCTGCGTCAGGAACAGCATGCGCTGCTCATCTTCCTCTGGCACACCCAAAATCTGCATGATCACATGCAGCGGATAGGGCGAGGATACAAGCGGCACAAAATCAACCACGCCATCATCAGAGGCCTGTGCCGCAGCAACCAGCCGATCAGCAGTTGCCGATGCCAGAGCGGTAATTTCATCCTCCAGCATTTTCAGGTTTTTCGGCATGAACCAGCTTTGCGTCAGCTTGCGATATTTCATATGCGTCGGGCCATCAAAGGTGACCAATGATTCAACCAGATGCGGACTGCCGCCGGTTATACCTCTGACTAATGCGTCACCGGATGTAAGTGCCAAAACCGCTGATTTGGGGTTGTTTAGAAAACCCGCATTATCCTTGCTAATGCGCATCACATCTTCATGCCGCGTGACCAGCCAAAATGGTTCATGCATATCGCCATTATCGATCCAGGCGACAGGCATGCTGGTGCGCAGGACGTCAAAATCATTCAGCAGACCGTTCCATTCAGCATAGCTTGCTGGATCAACAATGCGCGCCGCAATATCTGGCGCGGCCTGTGGTTTATCAAGGTTGCTCATTTTCTTTCTACCCTTCATGAAATAGGGGGTGGAAACCGATAATGCCCTGCGGCGTATCGGCCGTGAAACATAATAGCTGATAATATTCCGCCGGTTCACCCTCTGGGCAATTGTCCGGCGCAGATTTGAAACCAAAGCGCGGATAATAATCGAGACTGCCGACAAGAACGCAGCCCGCGGCACCGCGCTGGTGCAGCATATCCAGACCGTGTTGGATCAGCGCACGGCCAATGCCGCATCTTTGCATATCGGGTTCAGCACAGACCGGCCCCAGTGCATAATATTGCCCTGTCTCTTGCTCAGAAACAGCAGGCGAAAAGGCGATATGGCCGACAACTTTTCCCTGATGTTCAGCAACCAGCGAAATCTCCAGCGCATCATGCACACGCAGAGCGTTGACCAGATCCTGTTCATTACCTGCGGCAAAGGGCATGGGCGCAAAGGCCCGCTTGGTCAGATCATAAATTGCCTGCTGGTCGGGCGCGGATTCCGGCCGAATATGCCATTCAGGGTCCGGCGTCCCTTTCATACGATCTTGCTATCCGCCTTGCCCCAATATTCATCACGCAACAGACGTTTATACAGCTTACCTGTCGCATGACGCGGCAGTTCTTCGCGAAAATCTATCTGCTTGGGCATTTTTACACGCGACAAGTCCGCGCTCAGAAATTCACGCAGTTCATCGCCCAACGCATCACCCGCATGTAACGGGTCGAGCGGCTGCACAACTGCCACCACTTTCTCACCCAAATCAGGGTCCGGCGCGCCAATAACGGCGGCATCAGCAACCTTAGGGTGCGTGACCAGCAGATTCTCTATCTCTTGCGGATATATATTCACACCGCCGGAAATAATCATAAAGCTTTTGCGGTCGGTCAAATATAAGAAGCCGCCTTCATCAACCCGGCCAACATCGCCCAAAGAGGTCCAGCCATGCTTGTTAGCGGCTCCTTGGGTTTTCTCAGGGTCATTATGATATTCAAATGCGCCGCCGCCTTCAAAAAATATCTGACCCTCTGTGCCAACCGGCACCTCATCACCATTATCATCGCAAATGCGGATCGTGCCCAGCAACGCTTTGCCTACTGAACCTTTATGCTCCATCCAGTCTTCGCTGGAGATAAAGGTAAAGCCATTGCCTTCTGTACCGGCATAATATTCGCGCAGCACAGGCCCCCACCAGCCGATCATCGCTTCCTTGATCGGGACAGGGCAAGGCGCGGCAGCATGAATTGCACATTTCAGGCTCGACACATCATATTTGCCGCGCACGTCTTCGGGCAGTTTCAACATGCGCACAAAATGAGTTGGTACCCATTGGCTATCCGTCACATGATATTTTTCAATGGTCTGCAATGCCGTTTCAGGGTCAAATTTTTCCATCACAATAACCGTGCCGCCCAAACGGTGAACTGTCTGACACCAGCGCAGCGGCGCGGCATGGTAAAGCGGTGCCGGTGAGAGGTAGATACTCTCACCGCTCAAACCAAATGCACCGACCGCCAGCATAACCAACGCATTTGTCGCAGCAATATCGCCATCTTCAGGCAGCGGCAGGCGTATACCTTTTGGCCGCCCGGTCGTGCCTGATGAATATAGCATATCTGTGCCTGCTCGTTCATCAGCTATTGGCGTATCTGCCATGGTTCGGAAGAGTGCATCGGCCTCATTTTCGCCCTCCGCTCCGAACACCAATTGTTCAACATTGGGTGCCAATTGTTTCACTTCAGAGAGCAGATGGTCCATCGCAGCAGATGTCACCAACATCTGGGCGCCGCTATCCTCCAAAATATAAGCGATTTCCGGCGCAGTGAGCCGATTTGAAATCGCCACATATATAAGGCCGGACCGCTGTGCGCCCCACACAACATCAAAATAATGGGCCTGATTTTCCATACAAATGGCAATTGTATCGCCGGTCTTTAGGCCATTTTTACGAAACAGATGGGCGACGCGATTGGATCTTCGATCAAGCTGCGCATAGCTGATAGTTTCGCCGCTGCCGGCCATTATGACCGCTGGTTTATCACCATTGGCCTGCGCATGAACACTAGGGTGCATCAATCTCTCCTGAGCATGGGTATAATACCCTTATCTTTATGGGTGCGCAGGATTGTTTAATTGATCGATTAAATCAAGCGAAGATTTTTGACATGGCTATTTATCCGGCCAAATTGCGGACCATGGCACAATGCAGGAAATGAAATTAGCGGCCAGAAGTCTGCCGCTCAAAAAATTGCGATTACTCGCTTGGTCCGCCAACGGCAACTTGCTGCGCGTTATTGATCCGCTCTTCCAATGCCACCAGATAGGCGGTGGATTCCATGAATGGCGCAGGGTTAACCGCGTCGCCATTGATACGCACTTCATAATGCAAATGGCTGCCGGTTGAGCGACCGGTTGAACCCATAAAGCCGATCAAATCACCGCGACGAACACGCTGATTAGGCGCCACATTCAGCCGTGACATATGTCCATAACGGGTCTGAATATTGCCACCATGTTCAATCTCAACATAACGGCCATAGCCACCCAGCCATTGCGCGCGGCCAACAATACCGTCAGCAGTCGCATAAATAGGTGTGCCAATGGGGCCAGCAATATCAATACCTTTGTGGTTTTTGCGGCGACCTTTAAATGGGTCTGTGCGATAGCCAAACCGGCTAGTGATAACGACATTATCTACCGGCATACGCGATGGGATGGATACAAGACCGTTTTGCGTTTCGTCATGCGATTGCCACGTCGCGAACAGATTCCGGAATTCACTGTCAGGAATGCCGATGGCCGTGGCAGCTTCTTCATCTGTTGATGGCAATACCCGCTCAACAATATCTGTAGTTGCAGAGGCAGCAACCGCTGGCGCGTCTTCATTAGCAGGTAAAGGTGCTGTTGTGGTCGCCATTGCCGGAGCGGCCAAGCCAAGTGATAACATTGCAAGAAAGCCAGACAGCCGCGTCAAAGTCTTCGATAGAAACTTGATCATATATTCTTGCACGCGCCCACCCATTTTATATTCGCTAAGGGCAAATGCGTAAAATATTATGACGCAATCACCGCTAAACTTTTGCGATTCTTTTGATGAACCTATGTAAAATCATATCTCTTCAGGTAGCAAGCGCCGCGTAATAATCTTGGGTTAAACCGGCTGTCGCACGCGCCGAGTCGTTAAATGGAGCTTTCAAACCACCACGAAAATGCCGTTTTACAAGCATTTGCCAATGTTGCACCGCAGCAAAACTTTGTTCTTGACAGCCATGTCGAAACCAATGGGTGCCATAACCAACATGTTTTATCTCATCGTGATAAATTCTGTTCAAAATACGTGCCGACGCCATATCATTCTGGCTTTCAAAGCGCGTCACTGTGGCGGGTGTAATATCAAGACCGCGTGCCTCTAGCACCATAGGGACAACGGCCAGACGCGCCAAGGCATCATGACGCGTATCATGCGCGGCTTCCCACAAGCCATCATGCGCTGGCATATCTCCATAATAGCTGCCCAATTGTTTTAGCCGCCTGTCCAATATTGCAAAGTGCATCGCCTCATCAGCACCAACGCGCATCCAATCGCTTACAAATTGCGCGGGGAACTGAGCGCCAAACCGGCCGATCAGGTCAAAAGCCAGATCAATGGCGGAAAATTCAATATGGGCCAGCGCGTGCAAGAGATTGCTGCGGGCTTTTACAGAATCGCCTTTACCACGCCGCGGCATTTTATTGGGGGGCAGCAATTCCGGTTTATCGGGGCGTGCGGGACGTTCCGGCATGGCCACATCAAATATATGCGCCAAACGGCCTAAGCGCCATTGCCGCGCCGCCCAGCGCGCCGCCATTATCTTGGCAGCAGGCTCCGCACTCGACAATACCAGATGGCATGCCCCTGCAACTGTATCGGTCGACTGGTCAGAAGGTGGTGATTGCGGCAACCGCTTTAGCCAACCAGCTCTTTGGCCGCCTGTAAAACAGCCTGTTCATGCTCTTTCACTTTTACCTTGCGCCATATATGCGCAACCTTACCGGCCGCATCGATAAGAAATGTCGAGCGTTCCAGCCCCATATATTTGCGGCCATACATATTTTTCTCAACCCAAACGCCGATAGCTTCCGCCATCGCTGTCTCTTCATCGGATGCCAGGTCGATGGTCAGATCATATTTATCGATAAACTTCTGGTGCTTTTTTGGCGGATCTTTTGAAACGCCCAATATCTTGACGCCCAAAGCATCAAATTCTGCTTTGCTGGCGCTAAACGCTTGCGCTTCTTTCGTACAACCCGGTGTATCGTCTTTGGGGTAGAAATACAGAACCCATGGCGAACCGATATAATTGGCAGGTCGCAATACAGAGCCGTCTACAGCCGTCATAGCTATATCGGGAAGCGTATCACCAATGGCAATGTCTGTCATATTTCAAACTCCTGAAAATGCTTGTCGAAAACACCCCTCATGAGGACGAATCGAGTTGGGGAATAGCGCCTAATAACCTTTGTCGCTCTGCACATACAATGGTGCGCACCTGCTCATATCGCTTTTGCAAATCGATCCAGCTATTCTCTCCGCAAATCTTTGCGACCAAGGCTTGTGTTGAGGCAAGCTCTAGCTTGTCATGATCTTCCACCAACCGCAAAATAATAAGCAAGCGCGTCAGAAAATCATGCGCATCAGCAAAGGCTTCAGGCAACAACCTGGCTGCTATCAAAATGTCGATCGCTTCTGAGAGATTTCCTGACAAGCCCTTTTGATGGGTTAGCTGCAATACATGCACACAAAACTCCAGATCAACCAATCCGCCCTTTGCCAGCTTGGCATCCCAATAGCTGCCCGGCGGCTTGGCCATGGCAATGTCTGCACGCATGGCTAATGCGCGCGCCGCTATGCTGTCACCGGCATCAATATTTGCACCAACATGCATTAGAAAGTCGGTAATCTGCGCAGACAAGGCATCACGCGATTGTGACGATCCATAAACCGGCCGCGCACGACATAGCGCCATATGTTCCCATGTCCACGCCGTGTCTTTTTGATATTGCAGGAAGCTCTCTATGGACACGGCCAAAAGCCCCTGATTTCCAGATGGTCTGAGCCGTGTATCGACATCATATAATGCGCCATTCGCAGTAGGCACTGAAAGAGCAGCAACAATACGCTGCGCCAGCCGGTTGAAATATTGGGTGGCGCCGATACTTTTGGGACCGTTGGAAACGGCATCATGATCGCCGGTGAAGAGAAAGACCAAATCCAGA
Organism: uncultured Sphingomonadaceae bacterium; assembly: GCA_947503245.1. Classification (GTDB taxonomy): domain Bacteria; phylum Pseudomonadota; class Alphaproteobacteria; order Sphingomonadales; family Sphingomonadaceae; genus Alterisphingorhabdus. The sequence continues at coordinate 1,080,293 of CANNCV010000001.1, read as the reverse complement.
TCAGAAGCATGGGTCAGGGCTTCGCCGCCAAGCCGGCCCAAGCCCAAAATCAACAGTTCGCCACCCTGAATAAAGCCATATTTGGTAACAAAATCTCTGGTCACAGCCTCGGCAATCACTTCAATGGCTGCTTCGGCCAACTGACTATAGTCGCGCGCTACCAAAAGCGGGTCGCGGCGTTGCTCTATCAATTTCATGCCCAGCACGAAGCGGTGTTCCGCTACGACCAGTCGGACATGATCGAGCAATGCCTCCATCGCTATATCTTGCACAGCGCCGCGCAAATCGGCCACCATCTCTTCGCGCCCGGTCAACCCTCCCAGAGCGCGATTATCAACAAGCGCATCGAGCAAATCCGCCCGTTGTGACAATGCCCTGGCCAAAGCCGGTGCATGGGTGAGGACAATAGCCAGTTTGCGTCTTAAATTCGGCCGTGCTTCCAGCAAGTAAAACATGTTGAGGACACTGGGTAGCTTTTGCAGCAAACCATCCAAACGATTGATGCTGACCAAATCGCCGCCATTTTCAGCAATATGCCCAAGCAAAGACCCGATAGTATTTTCAAATGCCCGTAAACTGGCCGGATTGCGCAATGCGCGCACACCGCCATGTCGCCACCTGCTGATCAAGCGTACTATCGCGCCTGTCTCATAAAAGCCCATAGCGGCCAGTTGCATGGTCAAGCGGTCATCATTATCGGCCAGCATTTGCGGCATATCATGCCCGCCATCATCCTTATTATCCGCATATGACGCTGCACTGCCCACGCCATAATTGGCGAGTAATTGGTCATAATGCTCACCCACACTTTGCACCACAGGGGCAAGGCTTTCCAAGAATTCCTGACCATCATCCCAACCAGCAAGGCGCGCTACATTGTCCAGCGATTCTTCCTGCTCGGGTAAGCTATGGGTCTGCCTGTCATCGACCATTTGCAACCGGTGCTCGGCATTGCGAAGGGTTATGTAATTTGCAGCCATAATATCCGCAGTATTGGCCTGCAAAATACCGTGATCAGCAAGGGCCGAAAGCGCCAATAAGGTTGTGCCTTGTCGCAATTCAGGGTTCCGTCCACCATGAACCAATTGCTGGGACTGCACGAAAAACTCAACTTCTCTAATTCCGCCACGACCGCGCTTCAAATCATAGCCAGCGCTAAAAACCTGCCCCTCGGCATAATGTTCGCGGATACGGCGCGTCAGATCAGCAATCGCATCAATAGTGCCAAAATCAAGACTGCGCCGCCAGATAAAGGGCTGTATCTCATCCAGAAAATACGCCCCCAACTTAGCATCGCCGCCGCTAAATCGTGCCCGAATGAATGCCGCTTGCTCCCAAGTAAGCGCCTGCGATTCATAATGGCTGATCGCACCGCTAATAGGCAGCGCCAAAGGGCTTACCTCCGCTGCAGGGCGCAGGCGCATATCAACGCGGAAAACGTAGCTATAGGCCGTGCGTTCACTTAATATCGCGATAAGTTGGCGACTAATACGCTGCGCTGCATCAACCGGCGTTTCCCGCCCACGCGTCGGAATGGTTTGCGGATCAAACAAGAAGATCGGGTCAATGTCACTGGAGTAGTTAAGTTCCCGCGCCCCCAGCTTTCCAAGAGCAATCACTGCAAACCCCGTCGGCTCGCAATCATAGCGCCGCCGGAAGAGATCCTGCAGCGCCTGATCGATGGCGCCATCGGCAAAATCTGATAAATGCCGCGTCACTTGTGAAAACGGCATATGCCCGGAAAGATCGGCTATCGCCAGCGACAGGCTGAGCGCAGTACGCTGTTGCCGCAATGCTATATCTATACTCTCACTTTTGCCCAATATGTGGGAAGCCGCAATCGCACCCTGAATATCACCATCTGCCAGCAATGCAGAAATATCGGGAAGATTGTCTATCGCCCGGCGCAGAAATGGCGAATATCGGTGTGCCCGGTTAATCACCTTGGGCATGTCAGACACAGCAATTGGCGTTTGCGACATTGGTGACGGCATTCCTTATACCCTTAGCAAAGGCATTTTATATACTCTCGGCCCCGCCAGAGCTATTTGTAGATTGGCCATCACTCAAATTATCAAGGTCATTCATAAGATCGCTAAGCGGGCTGTCACCGCGCTGTGACGCATTGGCCAGACTGTCCTTATCATCGCTTTCCAAAAGTTTTTCGAGTGCCGTTCGCGCTCTCGCCACTCGGCTCTTGATGGTGCCAATAGCGACATCGCAAATTTCTGCTGCCTCTTCATAAGAAAAACCGCCCGCACCAACTAGTATTAGCGCTTCACGCTGCGCAGCCGGCAAGGCGTTTAAACCTCTTTGTACATCGGCAAGGTTAATCTGGTCATCTTGCTGGCCTGACATGCTGAGCACACGGTCGCTGGTTAACTCATCCCAATCGCCAACAAATTTGTTGCGCCGCATTTGTGATAAAAAAACATTGCGCAAAATGATGAAAGTCCAAGCCCGCATATTGGTGCCTGCTTCAAATCTCTGCCGCGCGGCCCATGCCTTGAGCAATGCTTCTTGCACCAGATCATCAGAAAAATCGCGATTGCCGGAAAGAGAGCGCGCATAGGCACGCAGGTGCGGAACCACATCCGTCAACAAGGCCTTGAACTCATTATCAGGCAATGTTGTTTTTTCTGCGTCCAAAAAGCCTCTCTGCCGTTAAATATTACACAAAAATGCGTGCTAAAAGCTGATAACAGCCATCTATATTGGGATTTATCACCCAAACCCATATTCATGCCATGACAGCCGCTTTACGTAGCGGCGCGCCTTGATTGGATAGCCAAATTGCAAACTTAAGACAAAATTTTATTGTAATACAGGGAATTAATGGCGTTTAACTTTATTGGTTACTACCATCGCTGTGTCCGCCTAGCAACCATTTTTGGCCGATCGCCATCAGCCGATAACAATCCCTTCTCAGTGGACCGTCCTATAAGCCGCAAAGCATTGCACAATTTGATCGGCGTTACACACTTGTGCCTATGCTCGTCTTCTGGCAAGTCGCTGTGCAAAGAGGCATGTGCCTTAAATGAATGGAGACATAATAATGGTCAAAACTTGGTCAATAGCTGTAGCTGGGCTGGCTTCGATATTACTAACGGGATGCTATATTTCGTTTAGTGACGAGAATGAAGCCATGGACATTCCGGAGGTCGAAGCCGGTGATATTTCCATGGAGACCATGAAAACCATTACCGAAGAATTGTCTTCCGATGCATTTCAAGGCCGCGCGCCCAGCACCATTGGTGAAGAGAAAACACTCGCTTTATTGACCGAGAAATTTGAAGCAGCAGGATTACAGCCCGGAAATGGCGAAAGCTGGTTTCAAGATGTTCCGTTGGTCGAAATCACAGCGGATAAAGTGTCTCCACTGGTGATAAGCGGCGGTGAAGGCGATGCACTGTCTTATAAGTATGGACCCGAAATGGTAGTCGGGACATATCAAGAGCAGGCCAAAACCTCTATCGCGAATAGTGATATTGTCTTTGTTGGTTATGGCATCAACGCACCAGAGCGTGGATGGAACGATTATGAAGGCGTAGATGTCAAAGGCAAAACCGTAATCATATTGGTCAATGATCCTGATTATGAGACGGAAGGCCTTGAAGGAGACTTTGGCGGACGGGCTATGACCTATTATGGTCGCTGGTCCTATAAATATGAAGAAGCTGCACGTCAGGGCGCAGCAATGGCCTTAATCGTTCATGATGAATTCCCTGCAGCTTATGGCTGGAATGTTGTGGAATCAAGCTGGAGCGGACCGCAATATTATGCGCAGACATCCGATGGCGGCGCAGACCAGACAGGGGCCAATGGCTGGATACAAAAAGATGTTGCAGCTGCCATCATGGCCAAAGCCGGCCTTGATCTGGAAACAGAAATGGCTGCGGCAAAAACAAAAGGCTTTGAAGCAAAAGCGCTCGACCTGAAAGCCAAAGTATCCTTTGAAAACTCCATTTCCAAAAGCAATTCAAAAAATGTTATCGGCATATTGCCTGGAACGGAACGGCCAGACGAATATGTGATCTACACAGCACATTGGGACCATCTTGGCATCTGCAAGCCAGCACCTGATGGCGACGATATCTGCAACGGTGCAGTTGATAACGCCACAGGTACAGCAGCATTGGTCGCATTGGCAGAAGCTCACGCTAAAGCTGGCGCAACGGAACGGACCATTATATTCTTGGCAGTGACCGCTGAAGAATCAGGGCTGTTAGGTTCCAAATTCTATGCTGAAAACCCCATCTATCCGCTCGCGCAAACCGCAGGCGGAGTGAACATGGATGCATTCCTTATCGCAGGGCCTGCCAAGGATGTGACCGTTGTTGGCGGCGGCAAATCGCAGCTTGATGACTTTCTGGCCGCAGCGTTGAAATCGGTTGATCGAACTGCAACACCGGAATCGACGCCGGAAAAAGGCTTTTACTACCGCTCTGACCATTTCAGCTTCGCCAAATTGGGCGTGCCTATGCTCTATGTTGATGGCGGCGAAGATTTGATCGATGGCGGCAAAGAGGCTGGTGCCGCAATTGCCGAGGATTATACGAAAAACCGCTATCACGGACCAAAAGACGAATATGATCCTAACTGGAATTGGGACGGCGTCGCTGCGGACCTGCAACTTTTCTATCGCCTTGGCCGGATGCTGGCCCAAACCAAAAGCTGGCCCAATTGGGTTGAAGGCGACGAGTTTAAGGAAACCCGTGACAAGAGCCGCGCTGGCGCTGAATAAAATATTTTGCGCCCGCCTTTTTCTGGCCCACTCGTTTTTCGTCTGCCCTTTTTTCGTCCGGCATAGATTGTCTTGGCAATGATTACGAAGTCTGGCCTATGACCGCAGCATCTGCCAGTCAAAAAATGCCGGCAGAATGGGAAAAGCATGATCTGTTATGGGTCGGCTTTCCCCATGATGATGAAGAATGGCAAGGCCATATAGCCGCAGCGCAAGAAGAGATTGCACGCTTTGCCTTGCTCGCATTGCAACATGGTGAGCCTGTGCAACTTGTCTGCCGTGATGCAGCAAATGCACAATTGGCGCGCAGTCTAACCCAGGATGCTGTGCCCATTGCGGTCCATCCCTATGGCGATATCTGGCTGCGCGATACCGGACCGCTCGTGACAATTGGCGCAGACGATAAAAGCGCACGTCTCGCGCAACTGTTCCGCTTTAATGGCTGGGGCGGAAAATATGAAATGGCCGGTGACACAGAAATTGGCCACCACTTGGCCGATGCAGCAAATCTGCCCATAGTGCAGCATGATTGGATATTAGAAGGCGGCGCAATTGACGTGGACGGCCATGGGCGCGGCGTTACGACGGAACAATGCCTGCTAAATCCCAATCGCAATCTGAAACTGTTAAAACCCAATATCGAAAAACGCTTGGCCAGCGCATTGGGCATCAATGATCTATTATGGCTGGGTAATGGCCTTGTAAATGATCATACAGACGGGCATGTCGACAATCTGGCACGCTGGGTAGCACCGGGGGTTTTGGCACTGGCCAGCCCGTCCGGTAATGACGACCCCAATGCCGATATCTATGCTGATGCTTTTCGCCGCGCGGAAGTCGCTGGCATTACCACCACATTCATCCCCTCGCCTGGTCTTGTCATATCTGATGGCGATGTCGCGCCTGCCAGCCATATGAATTTTGTCATCGGCAATCGTGCGGTTTTCCTGCCGATTTATCAGACGCCATTTGATGACATTGCCAGCCAAGCATTAGCAAACCTGTTCCCGACACGGGCGATCATTCCCATCCCATCAATAGGCATTTTGCGGGGTGGCGGCAGTCTGCATTGCGCCAGCCAACCCTTGCCAGCGCTCACATAATAATCTGACAAGGCAAAACAAAGGTTTTGATTGCGTAACAATGTTGGACCAATAAGGCTTTTAGCGTCTATCGCGCTAGCATAATGGTCTTTGCGACATGCGGACCCAATAAGGAAAAATAATGGCCGACAATATTCTGAGCGTTTTAAGCACACTGACCTATTTGTTTGTTTTTGCGATTGGCTTGGCACTGATTGCTGTTGCCGTAATGTTTATCATTGATATCACGCAAAATCAGGATGCGGTCCGTCGCAACTATCCGGTCATCGGTCGCTTCCGCAAAATCTTCTCTGAATTGGGTGAGTTTTTCCGGCAATATTTTTTCGCTATGGACCGCGAAGAAATGCCGTTCAATCGCGCAGAGCGTGACTGGGTCTACCGTGCGGCAAAAGGCGAAAGCAATACTGTCGCCTTTGGTTCCACCAAAAATCTGGACCCTACCGGCACCCCGATCTTTGTTAACTGCCCCTTCCCTACTCTTGAACAGGATGCGGCAAGGACATCGAAAATGACCATAGGGCCATATTGCGCAAAACCTTATGAAGCGCCCAGCCTGTTTAACATTTCTGGCATGAGTTTCGGTGCGCTTTCTGTTCCTGCGGTGCAGGCATTATCGCACGGCGCAAAAATGGCCGGATGCTGGATGAACACTGGCGAAGGTGCACTCTCCCCTTATCATCTTGAAGGTGGCTGCGACATTGTCTTTCAAATCGGCACAGCCAAATATGGCGTCCGCAATGATGATGGATCGCTGAACGATGATAAGCTGCGTAAAGTGGCGGATCATGAGCAAGTGCGCATGTTCGAGATAAAATTGTCCCAAGGCGCAAAGCCCGGAAAGGGCGGAATATTGCCTGGTGCAAAAGTGACAAAAATCATCGCCGAAGTTCGCGGGATTACAGAAGGTGAATCCTCCATTTCGCCCAATCGCCACCCGGAAATTGACAGTATAGATGATTTGCTGGACTTCATCGCCCATGTTCGCAAAATAACAGGCAAACCGACGGGTATAAAGGCCGTTCTAGGGGCCTATGGCTGGATCGAAGATCTGTGCGAAGCTGTACATAAGCGCGGCATAGAATCGGCACCTGATTTCTTCACATTAGATAGCGGCGATGGCGGTACAGGCGCCGCGCCCATGCCTTTGATGGACAATGTTGGCTTGCAGATTGATGAAAGCCTACCCATGCTGTCAGACATATTCCATCTTTATGGATTGCGCGACCGGATCAAAATTATTGCTTCTGGTAAGCGCATCACCCCTGCAGACGTTGCATGGACTTTATGCACCGGTGCCGACTTTGTGGTCAGTGCCCGCGGGTTCATGTTCTCATTGGGATGTATTCAGGCGCTGAAATGCAACAAAAACACATGCCCAACCGGCATTACGACCCACGATCCACGGCTGCAGCGCGGTCTGGACCCGCAGGACAAGAAAGCAAAAGTGGCCAATTACTGCAAAAACTTGGTGCATGAGGTCGAAACAATCGCCCATAGCTGCGGCGTAGATGAACCCCGTAAATTGCGCCGTAAACATGTGCGTATCGTTCAACCTAATAGCAGGTCCGTCCCCATGGACGAGCTTTATCCGCGCCCAGAGCCATTGCCTGAATATGTCAATCAAGCGGCAGAATGATATGAGCGCCTATTGATATGCATATTGCTATTTGAGCGCGAGCGGTTTTGCGCTTATAGAGACACTTAATTTTTCCCCTGCGTAAAAGGACATTTCTGATGAAATCACTTATCGCCCTTCTAACCGGTGCCGCTGTTATTGTTGCCGCACCTGTTCTGGCCCAAAATGCAAATTCAGCCCTTGAGACAGCTTTGGCATCGGAAACGCGCGATGAAGACCGCGCGCGTGACGCTTTCCGTCATCCAGTCGAGACGCTCAACTTCTTTCAAGTTAAGCCAGAACATACTGTGGTGGAATATGCGCCGGGTGGCGGTTGGTACACGCGGCTATTGGTACCTTACATCGCGCCAAGCGGCCGCTATCTGGCTATGAATGGTGACAGTGATGCCCGCATCTATCGTGATCGCGCCAGCGAAGCACGCACCAAAGGCTGGACCGAGCGCTTCCCTGAAGCAGCAGCCGAATGGACCGGAATGCCAGTTGAAAAAATCACTGCTTTTGAAAGTGACGAAGTTCCAGAAGATGTTGCCGGCCAAGTCGACCGCGTTGTTATCTTCCGTTCTATGCACGGGTTGCTGAATGGCAATCGTGCCGATGCTGAGCTGCGCGCAGTGCGCGGACTGCTAAAGGATGACGGCATGGTGGGTGTGGTGCAACACCGCGCCAAAGCCGATGCCCCTTGGGAAATAAGCCATGGTACACGCGGTTACCTCAAACAAGCACAAGTCATTGCTTTATTTGAGCTGCACGGCTTTGAACTGGTTGGCGCGTCTGAAGTCAATGCCAACCCCAAAGACCCCGCCAATTGGGAGCGCGGTGTTTGGACATTGCCGCCAATTTTGCGTGATGGTGATGAGAACCGCGCGCAATATGAAGCGATTGGTGAAAGCGACCGCATGACCCTGTTGTTCCGCAAAGCGAACTGAGCACTAAGCTCAAATCCCCCTAAATCGAACTATGTTCAATGAAAGAATGAATATGACCAAAGCAGCTTTATTGGCATTATTGACCGCGACCAGCCTGGTGGCATGTACACCGGTTGATGTTTCAGAAGACGGAAACGACACCGCGAAAGAAGAGGCTGCGCATATTGCCGCATTGGATACCGTTTTGGCGGCGGACCTTCGCGCAGATGATCGTGCGCGTGATACCTTCCGCAACCCAAAGGAAACGCTGAACTTTTTTGATGTAAAGCCTGACCAAACAGTGATTGATTATGCGCCTGGTGGCGGTTGGTACACCCGCATATTGGCACCCTATCTGGCTGAAAACGGCAATTATATCGGCGTAGGCTTCCCACCGGAAGCAGCGGCCAGTATTGGCCCTGAATTTGTTGAGCGTGTACGCGCCGCTGGAGAAGCTTTTGCCGAGACACAAAGCGAAAGCACAGGTATTTCCGCTGAGAAGCTTCCTTTCTATTTCTCCAATGCTTTGCCTGATGATCTCAACGGCAAGGTTGATCGCGTAGTGATTTTCAGAATGATGCACAATCTGCTGCGCTGGGGCATTGCCGATGCTGAAATCGAAGCGATGAAATCGGCGCTAAAGCCGGATGGCATGATTGGTATCGTACAGCACCGTGCAAAAGCCGATGCTTCCGATGAAAGTGCCGATGGCAATACAGGCTATATAAAACAGGCTGCGCTTGTTGCCTTTATGGAAAAGCACGGTTTCGAACTGGTCGCCGAGAGCGAAGTCAATGCCAACCCTAATGACACCACTGATTATGAAAATGGTGTATGGACCCTGCCTCCCAACTATGCCGAAGGCGAGGATAGCAAAGAAAAATATGATGCCATTGGCGAGAGTGACCGTATGACTTTGCTCTTCAAATTGGCAAAACAAGACGGTGCGGCCGAGTAAACCCATAGGTTTATACCCATGCATGCAATCACCATAGCTGCGATGCAGTTGCCACTTGCTGGCGGCTCTGTGCAGAATATCGCTGCCGTTAGCGATATGGTGGTTGCGGCTGCGGAAAAAGGCGCAGAGATAATTTTGCCACCTGAATTGTTCAGTGGCCCTTATTTTTGCACCATTGAAGATGAAGCACTTTTTGCTCTGGCCGCACCGACCGCAGATCATCCTTCGGTGCGGGCCATGCAAAAACTGGCAAAGCAACTTAAGGTTGCCATCCCCACCAGCTTTTTTGAACGCGATGGCCATCACCATTATAATTCTCTGGCGATGATTGATGATAATGGCGAAATATTGGGCGTTTATCGCAAAAGCCATATCCCTGATGGGCCGGGCTATGAGGAGAAATTCTTTTTCCGCCCTGGCAATAGCGGTTTCAAAGTTTGGGACGTAAAAGGCACCCGCATCGGCGTTGGTATTTGCTGGGACCAATGGTATCCCGAATGTGCTCGCGCAATGGCGCTCATGGGCGCCGAATTGCTGCTCTACCCCACAGCCATAGGTTCAGAGCCCTATGATGCAGCGCTCAACACCGCTGATATGTGGCGGCGTGTGATGCAGGGCCATGCTGCGGCTAACGCCATGCCGGTAATTGCCAGCAACCGTGTTGGTCGCGAGACAGATGCTGCGGGCAATCATCAAAGCTATTATGGCCATAGCTTTATCACCAATGAGCGTGGTGATCTGATCGCCGAATATGGTGATAATGAAGATGGTATATTGATAGCAAGCATTGACCTAGAGGCCGCACGCCTGTTCCGCGCGGGCATGGGCTTTTTCCGTGACCGTAGGCCTGAACTTTATGGCAGGCTTACCGAAGATAGGTAATGCTTGCTATTCAAGTTTATGAAAAGCCTAACGATGTGCTTCAACAAACCATAGTGACTTATCAACTGCACGTGTAATCTCTGTGAGCAGATCGGCTGTGACGGCATCACCAATGTCTTCCGCTTCACCAATTGCTTTTCTAACGGCGCCGCCAAATTCAGCCAAAGCGGATGAAAACGCTTCCACATGATCCGCCTGATCGCTAGCGTCCAGAGGATATTCGGTAAGGCCAGTCTGCGCGGCTGCTGCGCGGACTGTTGCCTTTGTCTGGCCACCCAGGATTACGAGCCGCTCTGCCAGCATGTCGGCTTGGTCCATCGTCTCAGTGTGAATAGTGTCAAACAGTTCGTGCAGCGCAATAAAGCTAGTGCCTTTAATATTCCAATGCGCCTGCTTCGCCTGACTCGCCAGATCAAGACTGGCCGCCAAGTGCGTTTGCAGCATATCAATTACTGCTTGGCGACTATTATCGGGAAGCATATTTTTTGTCGTGTGCATGACAGAACCTTTTCTTTTTATATGAGGGAATTTTATTTTCTTATCGTAATAATATAGAGGCTCAAATGCCGTAAAAAATATGTTTTTATTGATCAGTGTTATCTATTTTTTTGATTTTAAATTGGCTGCAAATTTGGCTCATTGCTCACGGCATGATCATTATGGTGCGATCAGCTTATCCAAAATGCACTATGCGGATTGCAACGACACCGGTTGATCTAAGAAATATTAACTATGTTTTAGACTTTCGTTTCTACGTTTTAACAGACCAGATAGATTTTGGACAGATTGCACGGCGCCAGACCGGCAATAAGTAAGTGGAAGTGAGGACATAATGATGCGGGGGCATGACACAGATCTGGACCAGACAGATCAAAAGCCAGTTTTCTTTAAAAGAATGTCGGGGGCTCTTTCTGCCATAGCAGGACAATCAATTTCAGTGCGGTCTGGCAGGATTTTTCGCCTCTCGGCCTTGTTGGTCATCTTGCTGGGTCTTGCCGCAGCTTTGGGCTTTATACGCACTGAACAACGTGTCAGCAGAACCGCAGATTTAACGGAATTTGCCTTTCTTATTGCGAAGACTGACCAGCTTATCCATGAATCAAAGGATAATATAGGCGCGTATCGCGCACGCGGTTTCGACGTAGAGATAATCGATTTATCAATCTCTCAAGCACGTGAGACAATCAGCTTGGCATCCCAATTAGAGGCAGCAGCCATGTCGGTTGATCCGGCCTATATCACCGCTATTGAAGACATTCAAACCGGTCTGCAAGGTATTGAGCAACGCCTTATTGATATCAAAAATGCACCGCGCGATCTTGTCGAGCAAGAGAGTTTTTTAGGGCCGCGCTATGACGAGATAGACGTCGTCATCCGCAAAATTCAGGCATTAGGCGACAATGCCTCACAACGTGTCGAAGAAGTATCAACGACTGGTGTATGGGAAATCCAGCTGCTTATTGTCGTGATGGTTGTGATCGCTATACTCGCTCTTGCGCTGGTATTGGTAGGGCAGAAATTTATTGCAAAACATATTCTTTTGCCGATCAGCCATATTAGCGATGTTAGTCTGAAACTGGCTGAAGGGGAGACCGGGCAAGACATTCCGGAGACCGAACGGGGAGATGAGATTGGTGACATGGCCCGCTCACTCAGCATGTTGCAGGAACGTTCCGTTAAATTAATTGACGTGCAGCAAGAGATAGCAACCAAAGCCACCGCAGAATTGCAGGCGCAGAAGGACCTTCAACAAGAGCGCACAAATCAGGCGCGCACATTACAAATGCTAGCCGATAAGTTTGAGCAGACTGTAGGCAATGTTGCCAATGAGGTCAGTCAGGCCACCAGACAGCTACAATCGGCTGCGACAGTGATGGCGGACAATACGCAGCGATCTTCGGACGAGAGCAAGCTTGCGGCCGCTCGCCTGAAGGAAGCTTCAAGCGGGGTTACGGGTGCTGCGGCTGCAAGTGACGAATTTATGATGTCGATAAATGAAATCAGCAATAAAGCCAAAGTATCTGCAGAACGCGCCCGAAGCGCAAATGATGTAGCTGAACGGGCCAATCATACAATTTTGGCATTGGATGAAACCGCTTCGCATGTTGGCGGTATTGCCGAAATGATTTCCAACATTGCCAAGCGGACCAATATGCTTGCCCTTAATGCCGCAATCGAGGCCGCACGCAGCGGCGAAGCAGGCAAAGGTTTTGCCGTTGTGGCATCTGAAGTGAAAGATTTGGCCGAGCAAACCAGCCGTGCGACCGAAGAAATTGACCAACAAATTAAAGCCATTCAGAACAGCTCATCTGCTGGCGTTGGTGCGTTGAAAGAGATTGTTGGTGAGATCAACGAGCTGGAATCAACCGCCCTTTCCATAGCGACTGCGGTCGATCAACAATCCGCTGCCGGACAGGATATGGGTTATAGCATCGACATTGCGGCACAAAATACCGAAGCGGTGAGCCATAATGTCCATTTGGTAAGCGAAATGTCCGTCAAAACCGGTGACACTGCGCAACAAGTCGTCAACTCTGCCAATCAATTGGATAAGCAGGCGGATCTTTTACGGCATCAGGCCGGAGAGTTTTTGAAAAATGTGCGCAGCGCCTGATATTCAGGATCCAATATCGCAGCATCAACGCATCACAGCACCATTAAGTCTTCGCCAACGATAATCTCGCCATCAAAATCCCGTACCACATCTTCGCGCCATTGTGCGTCGCTAACAAAAGGGTAGCCTCCGGGCACAAAGTGGGAGAGCACAAGTGTTTTAACCCCAGCTGCGGCTGCGATTTTACCCACTTGCTGCGTTGTGGTGTGGCTGGCGATGAGATGATCGCGCAATGTTTTGGCATTTGGCTCCGTCGCGATCAGCGCGTCTATGCTGGGCAAATGCATCACCTCATGCACCAAAACATCTGCTCCTTTCGCCAATTGCACCAGTGCCGGGGATGGCCTGCAATCACCGGAAAAGACGATAGACCGGTCAGGACAATCAAAACGATAGGCAAAGCTGGGCGTAACTGGCGGATGATCCACCAAAGCACAGCTTACGGTGACACGGTCATCCTGATGAACCAATCCGGCTGAAACGCGTTCCTTAGCGCGGATAAGGGTATCGAGCAGCGGACGCCCTTCATCGGCCACACGGATATCAATATCGCTACGGTTAAGCGCTAGAAAATCGCGTGTCATCTGCTCTAATGGTGGCGGTCCATAAGAATGCACTGCACTGGTCAGCGTACTGGCCCAGGCCAAGAGCAACACATTGCCATAATCGGCATTATGATCAGAATGATGATGGGTAATGAACAGGCTGTCGAGATCCCCCAATTTCAACCCTGCCAGCACCATTTGCCGCGCCACGCCATTGCCGCAATCCACCAGATAGATTTTGTCACCGATAATGACAGCATTGGCAGGCGCTGCGCGATTGGGCTTTGGTGTAGGTCCACCCGCTGTACCAAGCAGAACCAGCTTGCTTTTGCCAATGGGGTTATCGACTTGCGCCGCCGCCAGAAATGGGAAGGTCAGTGCTAGGCCTGATGCCTGTAGCATCGCACGGCGGCCTAGCCCTGTATTCTCTCTATTGCTCAAAGCGCGATATCAAACCGGGCAGTGGTTTTGGACGCGACGTCGTCAGCGGTCACGCCCGGCGCCAATTCGATAAGCCTGAAACTGCTATCATGGTCGGGGCGGTGGAAAACGCCCAAATTGGTGATAATCATGTCCACGACATTCTTGCCAGTTAGCGGCAATGTGCATTCGGGAATAAATTTGGCGCTGCCATTTTTGGCATTATGGTCCATCACCACGATAATTTTCTTAACGCCAGCAACCAAGTCCATCGCGCCGCCCATGCCTTTGATCATTTTGCCCGGGATCATCCAATTGGCGATATCGCCATTTTCCGCAACTTCCATTGCGCCCAATACGGTCAAATCAATATGCCCGCCGCGGATCATGGCAAAACTATCTGATGAGCTGAAATATACCGATTGCGGCAATTCACTGATTGTCTGTTTGCCAGCATTGATCAGATCGGGATCTTCCTCTCCATCTATCGGGAAAGGCCCAATGCCCAGCATGCCATTTTCACTTTGTAATGTCACTTCGACACCCTCAGGAATATGATTGGCAACGAGCGTGGGGATACCAATGCCCAGATTGACATAATAGCCATCTTGCAGCTCCTGCGCTGCACGTGCTGCCATTTGGTTGCGGTCCCAGCCGGGGGTATCACTAGCCATTATCGTCCTCTTTCTCATTAGGTGTCGGCGTTTCATCAGTGGCGTTATCTGTATCAATAACATTTGGTTGGAGATTGAAAAACTCTGATCTTTTGCTGGTGTCGCTTGCATCGGCAGACTGCGCTTCGTCTTGTCCATCCCTGCTTTGAGGTTCATCCGCGACGAGAAACCAGCCATTGTTAAAATTGCGTTCTAGTGCGACCGCAAAATCAGGGTCGAGCAGATAGTCATAGAGTTCATCAAAGTCGCCGCGGGCATCGCCCAAAGTTGCCAAAATGCAATAAATCTCCGCTGCGGCCCATCGCCGCAATTGCTTGCGATCATCCGTGCTGCGATTGAGTGAGACAAAATCACTTTCACCTTCTGGCAAAAGATTGTTGGCTTTTAATTCCTGAATAATCGCTAATGCCTGCTCTGCTGGCCGTGCAGAAAGCCAGATGACAGTGATTTCCGCCTCTCGCAATTGCATCAATATGGCTGGCAAGCCAGGCGCAGAGAATCTAAATGGTGCAGCTTCGGCTTTGTCAGAGGAACCTCGATCAACATCAATAATGACCGCCGGTGGCAAATCCTGACAGGTCATGCTTTTCGGGCTAACAAGCGACACGCGCGGAACAAGCACAGCAGACTGATCCCATTGGCCTTCATCCCATAGCCGTTGACGCTCAAGACTGACCGAAAGGAAACGCTCATAAGGAGTCGCCAAAGAGGGCAGTCTATTGTCTCGCTCGGCCCCTGGCGGTGATGCCAATATGTCGGATAGACGCAGTTCCCCTTTTGGCGAGCGCAGTGCCACATCGGTTGCTGCCGGCTCATCCGTAACATTTTCGGCACCCGCATTACCCACTGTTACAATGGGTTCACTCTGTTCGGAGGTCGCAGCGATAAGACCCGCTTTTTCACGCGCACGGTCTATGCTTGTCTTACCAATGGCACCAGCGGCAACGATCGGGATCGCCACCGCAACACAGCCGCTCAGCAAGCTGAAAAAGGCGATTGGTGCCAAGAGGACGGTTAGCCGTAGCAAAGTCTTAGGCCGCCTCGCGCACCGTTTTGAACTCAATCTTCTTACCATAAGGCGCGCCGCTAATCAGGCGCTTCACATAAATGCTCGGCAGGTGGATAGCATCAGGGTCCAACTCTCCCACTTCAACAATCTCTTCTACTTCGGCAACACAGACTTTTCCTGCTGTTGCCATGGGCGCATTGAAATTGCGTGCGGTTTTGCGAAATATCAAATTGCCTGCCTTGTCCGCCTTCCAGCCTTTGACAATGCATAAATCAGCGAAAATGCCGCGTTCCAATATATAGGTTTCATTGACCCCATCTTTATTGGCAAAATCCTTATGCTCTTTCCCTTCGGCAACTTGCGTACCGACGCCCGTTTTGGTGTAGAAACCAGGAATTCCTGCACCGCCAGCGCGGCAACGCTCAGCCAAAGTGCCTTGCGGGCAAAATTCAACTTCCAGCTCACCAGCCAGATATTGCCGTTCAAATTCTTTGTTTTCGCCGACATAGGAAGAGATCATCTTTTTGACCTGCCGAGTACGCAGCAATTTGCCCAACCCCTCGCCATCAATACCGGCATTGTTTGACGCTATGGTCAAATCCTTGACCCCGTTATCGCGAATGGCGTCAATCAACCGCTCTGGAATGCCGCATAGGCCGAAACCACCTGCACAAATATGCATGCCGTCAAACAATAATCCTTCCAGCGCGGATTTGGCATCACTATAGATTTTTTGCATGGGGTTGTTGCTCCTTATGCGATTGATTCGTCATCAGCATCTATAGCGGTATGCGGTGTGTGTCACCAGCATAGCAAAACATCAAAACAACCCGAATTTGCGCAGTAATAATGCAATTAAAGCCATGAAAAGCATTCCAAACTGTCGAGAACATGCAATCCTGTCCTGAAATTCCCTGTTACACTGCTTTGCAAGCAGTAGGGCATGCGAAACGGGGCACATAATAATGCGAGCAATTTCTGGACATAGTCCGGGCCAAAGCCATTTTGGGCGTACAGCCAAGAACCGTCCCGCCTATTCGCCTAAAAGTAATATGAAATGGGGGGATGAAATGACCATATATAGTGATTTGACGGTTACCAAAGACGCTGACGGTTTTTACCGCCCATCCACTGAGGCTGAGGTCATAAGCCTGATACAATATGCGGTGAGCGAACAACGGCAAATCCGCGTGCGCGGCGCATCACACTCCATGGCATGGAGCATTTATACCGACCCTGTTGATGGCAACCCCGCAAATAAAGTCAGTGTGCGTAAAGCGCCGGATAGCGATGATTTAAACCTGTCTTTGGTGAAATTCGGTGATCTGGAATGGATCGATGAGGAAAAGGGTATTGTTGAAGCAGGGGCAGGCATGCATTTGGGCAACGACCCATATGATGCTGAAGGCGTATCCACGCTGGAGAATAGTCTGCTCTACCAAATCGCGCAAAAAGGCTGGGCGGTAAATGATCTGGGCGGCATTACCCACCAGACAGTAAGCGGCTTTGCGCTGACTGGTTCAGCAGGCGGATCAACCCAATATTCTTTCGATAATATTATCGCTTGGTACATTATAGACGGCACTGGAACGGCCCGTTGGGTTGAAGTGGGTGATCCCCACTTCCCTGCTGTTTCTGTATCCATGGGCCTTTATGGTATTGTTACCAAGGTGCGGCTCCAATTGGTGCCAATGTATAATGTCGCAGGCACCGAGGTAACAACCCAGATGGTGCTTGATGCTCAGCCCAGTGATGAGGCCTGCCCGATAGATATGTTTGGTCCGGGGAAAGATGGCAAACCATCGCTAGAGCAATATTTGCGGGAAACGCCCTATACCCGTTTTGTATGGTGGCCACAAAAGGGGGCCGAACGGGCCGTGATCTGGAAAGCCGATCGCGCACCGGTCAGCACTCCCGGCGGGAAGCCACCAGTCCCTTATATGCAATTTCCAGAAAGCCTGTTCGGGCTGCTCGAAGAGCTATTGGCCAGCGTGTTTTTCACCCTATTGGGCAATCACGGAGTCACACGCATCTTGCAGGTCTTAGCTCCGAGCTTCTTCCATGCTCAGCATCTTTTGACCGAGCTATGGTCACAGAAAGTTGGCCGCTTACTGGCCGGATTGGGTTCTACAATCATCATCTTGCTGGTGGCGGCTATATTGTTCATTCCCGTGCTTATTTTCGCACTTTTCCCTGGCATATTACACGCTCTCTTCCCAGTTTTGATGCCGGTCTTTGAGTCGATGACAAAAGATAATCCGCCGACCACTTTTAATGATTATTATTGGCGCAGCCTGCCTATGGATAACACGGCTGATGATGTTTTGCTGGGCACAGAGTTCACCGAAATATGGGTGCCTATCTCTTACGCTCAACAATGTATGAATTTGATGCAAGATATGTTCACCAATGGTGGCAGCGCAGCAACCGGTTATTATTCAACCGAAGTCTATGGCGGTGCACCCAGCAGCAATTGGATGAGTGCAGCCTATACAGATGGCAATGACGAATTTAAGGACGGCGTCATCCGTTTTGACGTATATTGGTTCCGTAATAATGAGAAAACGCCCAATGAGAAACAGGGCTTTTTCCAGCAATATTGGGATCTGTTCCTGTCCAACAACATCCCGTTTCGTCTGCATTGGGGCAAGTTTATCCCAGCTTATGATTTCCCGTTCTGGGCAGAGCATTACAGGAAAATGCTGCCCCATTTTGACGATTTTCTGGCCCTACGCACGCAATATGACCCGAACAATATTTTCTTCACGGAATATTGGCAGTGTCGCCTGCTTGGCGGTCCGCTGACGAAATAGCGTCAATTGGAGTGCCGCAGAGCCGCACAATTCGCTCATAAACGGCTTTGCTCTGAAGCCTAGCCAGCCAATGCCCGTTCAAGATCAGCCAAAGCCTGCTCCCCGCTGGTAACTTTGATCGCGGTCATGCCAAGGGCTGCTGCTGGTTTGCAGTTGATGCCCAGATCATCAAGATAAATGCACTGCTCCGGCGTGACATCCAGCGCCTCACACATCATTTCATAAATGCGTGGGTCAGGCTTGCGCAGTCCTACCTTGCTGCTTTCTATGACATGGTCAAAACGCGCCATGATCGCCGCAACTTCGTTCGCTTGTTCCTGCGTCATCGCCATACCGGAGCCTTTCAGGCCAAAGCCCTTACCTGTCGGCACATTGTTGGTGATACAGGCAACCGTATAGCCCGCCGCTTTGAGATCATCCAGCTTAGTCACCATGGCAGGGCGCACATCACCCGCCAGACAGGCCAGCACATCTGCGCCGCTTAATCCTTTTATGCCTAGTGCTTCAGCTTCGGCAGTAAAGGCACTATCAAAAGCCGTCGCATCTATCTCAGCCCGCTCAAAACGCGCCCAAGCATTATCATCCGGGTTGGTGCTGTTAACCCGCCGCACACTGTTTATCGACACACCGCGCTCCACCTCCAGCCGGTTAAATGCTTCAAAAGGGGAGGACGTAATAACTCCCCCAAAATCAAAGATAATAGTGGTGATAGGCATTAAATGGTTTTTCCGATGTTGAGGGCTTTTGGTAATTTGACGCGAAACCAGCCTTTTGTTTGGGACAAGTTTTCAACGTTCCAGCATTGATTAGCAAAGTCCGCCAGTCTGCGATAGTTACCCCGTTTATTATCAGACCGTATGTGCGTAACCTTTCCCTCAGGATCAACCTGTAAACATATATCGTCATAAGAGCTAAAGGACCACACCTTTGTAAGAAGCTTTGGAACCGGTGCGCTAACTATATTGACATCAACAAATTTTTCGCTGACCGGCAATTCGCATATATTTCCGTCAACGCGAGGGAAACCATCATCGTAAGTTGTAATAACGGCATGGGCGTCCTTTAAGGTGAGCGTTGAAGCTCGTTTAAAGCTAGCGCCCAAGCCATAAGCTCCTTTATCAAAATTGGTCTCGGATAAGGCCAATATGTCCTTATTCGTCCATTCAGCGTCATCTTTTTGTAGAAAGCTATTACATTCAAAAGTCAGCGGCTTGAGAGAAAATGAAAACACATTCTCCTCGTTTTTGGGTTGTGTCCAATAATGCGTATGGTCAACATAATCAGTTATTGCCCATAGGCCGCCTATGCCGCCCATAGTTGCCATTGATGCCGTTATAAAAGCCGCGACATATACTGACCGAGCCAAGCCCAATGCCATACCCTCATTCCAATCCCTATGCATAAAGGCTGTTCGCTAAAACGGACAGTGTATGTTAAAAATGATATAGTATCACATTTGTATTCTTGGTCAATTTTCCAACCTTAGTCCGGCGCGGCTCCAGTTCATTTTGACGAGTTGGCCGGTGGCAGACAGACAGATATAGGCCGTCTTCATATCATCTCCGCCAAAGGCGATATTGGTGGTGAATGGGTCCATCATCGGCACAAATTCTACCAACTCCCCCTCTGGCGAAATCACGCTAATGCCTGCTTCACCAATAGTGGCAACACAGATATTGCCACATTCCTCAACACCCAGAGAGTCAAAATATTTATATCCTGCCGGACTGTATAGAAATTGCCCTTGCGGACCCAATATCCCAGGTGTGAAGGCGATTTCCCCAGGCGCGGCAATGTCATAGGCCCATAATTTGCACGTATAGGTTTCCGCTACATAAAGCCGCTTGCCATCAGGCGACAGACCAATGCCATTAGGATTTTCTGATGGGAAGATAACCTCTTTCAACAGACTGCCATCTGTCTTGGCATAAAATACTCCCGTAACATCACGCTCGCGTGGGCGATTTTTGCCATGGTCAGTGAACCAGAAGCCGCCATCTGCATCAAAAACAATGTCATTAGGGCCGCGCAATACACAACCAAAATCTCCATCTTTATACAAAATTTCTACTGTACCCGTTGTAATGTCTACGCGTTCAATACGTCCGCCGGAATAGTCATCCGGCTGGCCATGCGGCACCAGAAAAGGGGCATCTTCGCTGCCGCCATTGATATAGTTAAATCCGCCATTATTGCAGACATATAGCTTACCATCAGGCCCCAAGGCCGCGCCATTTGGTCCACCGCCCGTTTCTGCCACCAGCGTCTTGCTGCCATCAGAGGCAATGCGCGTGATACAGCCTGCCGCAATCTCAACCACAATCACGGAGCCGTCGGCCATGACCACCGGCCCTTCGGGAAAACGCAATCCTTGTGTCAGAATTTCCATGGCTTCTCTCTCTCCGTTGTTATTTTGTTGCTTTCTTTTGTCACAATCATTGCCGCACACGGGGCAACTGTCTAGGACAAAAGAAAAGAAACAAGGATGCACATGCATGACTAGCTACCCTAAAAACTTGCAACTGCATATTGATGGCGAATGGATTGATATTGGCAATCGCAATGCCATAGCCGTGGTTAACCCCGCAACGGGTGAGGCAATATCCAGCCTGCCTAAGGCCAATAATGATGATCTGAACCGCGCATTGCATGCTGCGCAGCGTGCATGGCCCGTCTGGCGGGAAACCACAGTCGATCAGCGCGGTGACATATTGCGCAAAGGTGCCAATCTGATGCGTGAACGGGCCGATATGATTGGCCATTTGATGACATTGGAACAGGGCAAACCTCTGGCGCAAGGCGTTGGCGAGGTTATCGGTGCGGCCAAACAATTCGATATTATGGCTGAAGAAGCAAAGCGCTGCTACGGCCGGGTTCTTGTCCGCCCCACTGGTGAAAACAGCTTTGTTAAATATCAGCCTGTCGGCCCAGTAGCGGCGTTCAGTCCATGGAATTTCCCGCTGTTCACGCCAGCGCGCAAATTGGCTCCGGCACTGGCGGCTGGGTGCCCGATAATTCTGAAACCCGCTGAGGAAACACCGGCCAGCGCGATTGAAATGATACGCTGCCTTGTTGATGCTGGTCTGCCCTCTGGCGTCTTACAAATCGTTTTCGGTGATCCTGCGCATATCTCGGAGCATCTCATCGCTTCGGATATTATCCGCAAAGTCAGCTTCACTGGATCGGTGCCTGTCGGCAAGCATTTGATGCGGCTAGCTGCGGATGGCCTGAAACGCACCACTATGGAGCTGGGCGGCCATGCGCCAGTACTGGTTTTCGATGATTGCGATCTGGAGACCACGCTGGATGCTCTTGTCGCTGGCAAGTTTCGCAATGCGGGGCAGGTGTGCGTCGCGCCAACACGTTTTTATGTTCAACAGGGCATTTATGATCGCTTTGTCAAAGGCTTTGCCGAGCGCACAAAGGCGGTCAATGTGGGCAATGGCATGGCACCCGAAGTTAAAATGGGACCATTGGCCAATCACCGCCGACCCGACACAATGGAACGGATGATCAGCAATGCAACATCTGCTGGTGCGAAACTGAATATTGGCGGCGAGCGGCTAGCTGGTAATGGTCAGGAAAACGGCTTTTTCTATCAGCCCACCGTTATCAGCGATGTGCCCCTACAGGCTGAAATCATGAATGAAGAACCTTTTGGACCCGTCGCTGCGATCCGTCCTTTCGCCACGTTGGATGATGCTATTGAGCAAGCCAATCGCCTGCCCTTGGGATTGGCCGCCTATGCCTATACCAGTGCACTCAAGACCGCGAACATATTGGGTGATGCCATTGAGGCCGGCATGGTTGGCATTAACACACAGACCGTATCCCCCGGCGATGCACCCTTTGGCGGTGTCAAACATTCAGGCCATGGGCTTGAAGATGGTCCGGACGGTCTGATGGCCTATATGGTAACAAAAGCGGTGCATCACGGATGACAGAACAGCATAGCAGAACGGGCGGCGAAATTTTGGCCGACCAATTGATCATTCAGGGCTGTGACCGTTTATTCACCGTTCCTGGCGAAAGTTTTCTGGCCGTGCTGGATGCGCTGCATGATCGCACCGGCGCAATAGAAACCGTTATTTGTAGGCAGGAAGGCGGCGTTTCGTTCATGGCCTGTGCTGATGGCGCCATGACCGGCCAGCCGGGCATAGCCTTTGTCACCCGCGGTCCGGGCGCCACCAATGCCAGTATCGGCGTGCATGTCGCGCATCAGGATTCACAGCCCATGATCTTGTTCATTGGCGATGTTGCGCGCGGCGACCGTGATCGTGAAGGCTTTCAAGAAGTCAACTTCATGCAAATGTTCGGTCCTTTGGCCAAATGGGTGGCGCGCATTGATGATGCACAGCGCATTCCCGAATATATCGCGCGGGCCTATGCCACGGCCATATCCGGACGGCCCGGGCCTGTGGTTCTGGTCCTGCCCGAAGATATGCTGCGTGATCGGCTGGCAACCCCTGACCGGCCAAAAGTCACGCGCCCTTCCCAGCCGGTTTGCACAGATGCTATGCAGCAGATGATGGCGATGCTGCGTGCTGCCCAAAACCCCATTGCGATCATTGGCGGCGCGGACTGGACGCAAGAGGCGGGTAAGAACTTACAAGCCTTTGCCGAAACTATTGGCCTTCCCATAGCCTGTGCCTTTCGGCGTCAGGATGCTTTCCCTAATGACAGCACGGTCTATGCTGGCAATTTGGGCTATGGGCCCAATCCGCAATTGATAGAGCGCGTAAAAAATGCTGATCTGGTTGTGGCTATCGGTGCCCGTTTAGGCGAAGCGACAACTGATGGTTATACGGTGATATCGCCCGATCATCCGGGACAAAAACTGATCCATATTCATCCGGACCCTGATGAATTAAACAGCGTTTATCGCACCGATCTTGCCATCGCCGCCGATATGACAGAATTTTGCAAGGCAGCCGCTCTTTGGGGAGGCGATCTGCCCCGTTTCGCGCATGGCGTAGAAGCGCATCACCAATGGCTGCAATGGTCTGTGCCGCAAGAAAATGGCGCGGCACTTGATCTGGGGGCCTGTGTCGCTGCCATGCGTCAATCCTGCCCGGCTGACACGATTATCTGCAACGGCGCTGGCAATTTTTCCGGTTGGTGGCACCGCTATTGGCCCTATGGCCCCATGCCAAGCCAGCTTGCCCCCACAGCAGGGGCTATGGGCTATGGCGTGCCTGCCGCTATAGCTGCTGCATTGCGCTTTCCTGATCGCAATGTGGTGGCTGTTGCTGGCGATGGCGACTTTTTGATGAACGGGCAGGAATTGGCCACCGCAGCGCAATATGGCGCCAATCTGCTCATATTGGTGATCGACAATAGCGGCTATGGCACAATCCGCATGCATCAGGAGCGTGACTATCCCGCCCGTCCGAGCGGCACGCAGCTCAATAACCCAGACTTTGCCACTTTCGGTAAAGCCTTTGGTGCATGGACGGCGACGGTTGAGAAAACTGATGAATTTGCCCCTGCGCTGGAACAAGCAATGGCGCGCACCGGCATTCGGTTATTGCATCTTAAAACCGATATGGAATATCTGACCGCCAGCGGGGCGAGGGTCAGCAGCTTTAGGAAGCAATGAATGACAATTTCAAAAACATATCTTGCCTTGACCAGTGTTATGGCTTTGGCTCTGACCGCTTGTAGCGGCCCCACCTCGGATGACAGCAATAGCGACATAGTCTCCGATAACGCAGCGCAGACTGATCAACCCTCTAGCGAGGGCGAAACCTTGGGCCTCAACCATATCGGCATGACAGTCAGTGACCTTGATGCATCAACAGCCTTTTTCATTGAGACATTGGGATGGCAAGCTGCTGGCGGACGGCCAGACTATCCCGCCAAATTTGTCACCAATGGCGAAATGTTTGTGACTTTATGGCAAGCCGAAAAACCGGAAAATGCCATCGCATTCAACCGGAAAAACAATGTCGGATTGCACCATATGGCGATCACTGTCCGTGATCTTGACACTTTAAACGCATTGCATGAGCGCTTTTTGGCGCTCGATAATGTCACTGTCGAATTTGCACCGGAATTTCTGGGTCAAGGGCCAACAACCCATATGATGATAAGGGAACCATCTGGCATTCGTCTGGAGTTCATTGTGCCAGCCGACAGAATAGCCTCTGAATCATAACCCGAAAAATGAAAAAGACTGCCAGTCCCTCGGGATTGGCAGTCTTATATTATTCAACCAATGGGCATGGAAATGGTTCCATCCATCAACATTCTCTCAAACGAATATCGACCAGCCTGTCTGCCGCACCAGCTCCTCCAATGCGATGGCCCCGACCATTGAGGTGCCTGCCTCATTCAATCCCGGTGACCATGTTGCAACTGTTCCATAGCCGGGCGCAACCACCAAAATACCGCCACCGACACCGGATTTTCCGGGCAAACCAATGCGGTATGCAAAGTCTCCGCTATTGTCATAATGGCCGCTCATCATCATCACGGCGTTAATCCTGCGACAGCGCCGCGAGCTGAGCACACGCTTACCAGTGACTGGATCACAGCCGTCAAAAGCTAAAAACAGCGCTGCGCGCGCCAATTGCCGGCAGCTAATGGCAACCGCGCATTGGCGGAAATAGCTTGATAGCGTCCTTTCAATATCACCCTGCACAACGCCAAAACCCGACATGAAATGCGCCAGTGAACGATTGCGGGAACCCGTCTCACTTTCTGACAAAGCGACCGCTTCATCAACTGCTATGCTCTTATCCCCCGCTTGATCCTGCAGCAAAGCCAGCAACTGCCCAACAGCACCCTGTGGATGCGCGCCATTCTCACCATAATGCTGCACCAGATGGTTGGTCGTCACAATGGCACCAGCATTTATCAATGGATTGCGCGGAATACCCTTTTCACTTTCCAATTGAACAATGGAGTTAAAGGCTGAACCGCTTGGCTCTCTGCCGACCCGCTTCCAGAGGTCATCGCCATAAATTTGCAGCGCCAATGCCAGCGTGAATATTTTCGATATACTCTGCATCGAAAACGCCTCATCCGCATCACCGATACAATGCATCTCTCCAGTGCCCAGCGCGACAGTCATGCCAAATTTATGCGGGTCTATGCAGGCCAGTGCAGGGATATAGTCCGCAACCTTGCCAGAGCCAAAATACGGCTTGG
Source organism: uncultured Sphingomonadaceae bacterium (assembly GCA_947503245.1). Taxonomy (GTDB): domain Bacteria; phylum Pseudomonadota; class Alphaproteobacteria; order Sphingomonadales; family Sphingomonadaceae; genus Alterisphingorhabdus. Next base: position 1,054,838 of record CANNCV010000001.1, on the reverse strand, counting down.
CGCTATCATGCACGGCCTGCATGATGTTTGGCCAGTCTGGACAATCTGTCATTATGCCTGACTGCTGGCGGACATGGACAATATCTCTGCCCATTGATCGTGCGTCACTGGCGCAACAGAGAGGCGCGTTTGCTTTATGATTGCCAGGTCAGAGAGTTTTGGATTCTGCTTCATAGCCTTTAGCGTCACAGCATTATCCAACTTGCGCACAGGCTTAACCTTAACGGCTATCCAGCGGCCGGTTTCATCAAACGGGTCCGGAATTGCCGTTGCACTGACTTCCATAATCCCCACAATTTCCAGACCCTGACGTGAATGATAGAAAAATATCTGATCGCCCAGCGCCATGGCCTTCATATTGTTGCTGGCCTGCGCGTTTTTCACACCATCCCATATGCCTTCATCTTCTGCGATAAGATCATCCCAGCCATATTCATCAGGCTCTGATTTCATGAGCCAATAGTTTTTTCCATCACTCATCGCTTTCTTTCGCCTTTCCAAATATCTATACTGTCTATTGCTATTAAAGCGGCGGTATAGCCTTATTCCTAGGAACATGTCATGACACAATTGCCTATATTATCTCTGGCCCAGCCAGCAGACGAATTTGCCCAAGCTATAGGCAAGAGCTTTCAACAAACAGGATTTGCTCTGGTTACGGATCATGGGCTGGACCCTGATCTGGTGTCACGCGGATGGGCGATGACGCAGGCCTTTTTTGCACAGGATGAAGCGGAAAAGCGTGTTTATGCCGATAAGGTGGTGGGCAATCAGCGCGGCTATATCCCCTTTGGGCGGGAGATAGCCAAAGATGCCAAAGTTCATGATCTGAAAGAGTTTTGGCATGTTGGCCGTGATGTCGCGCCAAATGATCCTGATGCTGCGACCATGCCGCCCAATATCTGGCCCGATGCACCGCAAGGCTTTCGCGAAACGTTAAGCGCGCTCTATGCTGCGCTTGACCAAGTGGGTGCGACCATCTTGTCGCGCATCGCGCTCTATCTTGGATTGGCTGATGACTGGTTCGATGGTGCCATCCATAATGGTAACTCCATTTTGCGCCTGCTGCATTATCCGCCGATTATAGACGCGCCCGAAGGTGCCATTCGTGCCGGAGCGCATGAAGATATCAATTTGATTACGCTGCTATTGGGCGCGGAAGAGGCTGGCCTGCAATTGCTGACGCGTGAAAATGAGTGGATCGATGCCAGCCCCCCCGAAGGAGCCTTGGTCATCAATGTTGGTGACATGTTGCAACGGCTGACCAATCACCATCTGCCATCAACGACGCACCGTGTCATCAATCCCGCATCCGAACGCAGCAGACATAGCCGCTATTCCATGCCATTTTTTCTGCACTTACGGTCAGATTTTCCCATCAAAACACTCGATCAATGCATTAGTGCGGATAACCCCAATCGCTATCCTGAACCGATTTTGGCTGATGACTATCTGCACGAACGTTTGGTGGAAATTGGATTGATAAAGGCCTGACATCAACGTGATGGGCACGTCAATATCAGGCCTGTTATCATAATATTTCGGAGGAACCGAGTATAGCCCTGCTGCGCTATTGGCCGGTTCTCTCACAATATGGATTATCCAGCTGGCGTTACCACTGTATCGATTACGTGGATGACGCCATTGGTTGCAGCAACATCTGTTGCCAATATTGTTGACGTGCCGCCATTGGCATCTGTCAAAACAACATTTTCACCGTCCAGTGATGCTGTCAAAATACCGCCATTGACCGTTGTAATTTCGGCTTTGCCGCCATTTTCTTCGATCAATTTCAATACGTCAGCCGCTTTCACTTCGCCAGACACCACATGATATGTCAGAATACCGGTCAAAGTGTCTTTCGCTTCCGGCTTGGTCAGCTCAGCAAGCGCATCGCCCAATTTGGCAAATGCTGCATCATTGGGTGCAAACACGGTGAACGGGCCATCGCCAGACAATGTCTCGACCAGATCAGCTGCAGCAACGGCAGTGACAAGTGTTGAGAAGTCTGAATTGGCAGATGCAACTTCAACAATATTGCCTGTTGCTTGTTCAGCACCTTCGTCGGTTACCTCTTCTGTGCCTTCGCCATCTACAGGGGCTTCGGCCTCAGTGGCTTCGCCGCAAGCGGTGAGGGTCAGTGCCAAAGCGGGGACAATGGCGAGAGATTTTGTAATACGCATTATTAATTTCCTTCCTCTTGGTCCGATTTATGAACCGCTTTGTCTACGCCTGTGCTGGACAATGGTTCCACAAAGAGGTGATGATTTTTTTGCACCTGCGAAGAAACAGATGCTCCGACTATGCCACTGGCCTATTCGCCTGCAAGGTAGACAAAGTCCTGCTGATAGCTTTCCAAATGTGCCCCGCCATCAATATATAATAGCTGGCCAGTCATGGCCTTAGCGCCTGCAATATAGGCAACAGCAATAGCGATATCCTCAGGCGTTGAGTTCCGCTTGAGCGGCATCATATCGGCAATAGCGTCCATCTGCCCAGCGGCATAATCCTCTGTTTCCAATGTCATGCCAGGCGCAACACCATTAACGCGCAATTGCGGCGCACACGCTCTGGCAAGCGTGCGGATCGTCTCGGCCATGGCCTGTTTGGACAATGTATAGGAAAGCTGATCGCCATGCGGATTGCGCACGCGTTGATCGACGATATGAACAATATTTGCCTGTTGCTCAGGCGTAAGCTGCTTAAACAGCGCTTGGGTTAATAATGTTGGTGCAAGAACATGAATACGCCAATGCGCTTCCATCGCTTCAGCGCTTAATGTGTCAATCGCATCATCTTCAAACAATGACGCATTATTGACGATCAAGTCCGGCGCACGCCCAAAATGTTGGGCAATATCTGCCACCAATACACGTGTTGCCTGTGCATCCAGCAGGTCTGCCTTGAAACCGGCATAAGGCGTTTCTTCACTCTCTAGAATGCGCGCCAAACTGTCTTCCGGCTGTGTATCGCTATGTCCATGCAGCGCCAATGCCCATCCCTGTCGTGCCAAGTGACCAGAAATCGCAGCACCTACACGGCGGCAACCTCCGGTTATCAAGGCAATTTTGGTTTGGGGCGATAATGGCTTCACCGGCGCCGTCTCGTCATAGTGATACCGATCTGCTCATCGTCTTCAGCAATTGCCAGTTTCACAATCTTGATTTCCGCCGCCAATATGCGTGCATCCTGCTTGAACAATGTCGCGATAATATGCTCTGCCACCGCTTCGATAAGGGTGAAATGCAATCCTTCAGGCAAGGCCGTAGATGCAGCCTCTTTAAGGTCCATATAATTTTTGGACGCACTTAGCGGCGTGTCGGGCGCGTAATGATCGGCCATATCCAACTCGACACGAATACTGATCCGTAACGGCTGTGGCAGCTTGGTCTCTTCTGAATAAATACCTGTCAAAACAGGCACTTCAAGGTCCAAGACCTCCAATATCAGTAGGTCGTTAGGGTTTAAGGGCATAATGGTTCAATCTCAAAAAGCCGGACCTGTTCAGGCAGACCAGCGAGCAAATAATGCGGTGGGCAATAGCAGGCGGCCGGTTTCCTCGGCAACAGCCAATTCGCCAACCTCAATCTTACCGGGCAGATCAGAAAAATATTCTGTCAAAAGTGCGTGCAGCGCAATGGCAGACATACGCACGGCATAGACAGTTAAGAAAAGAAATCGCGATTTTTCATCCAGAAGCTGCCTGCAATCAGCCAACAGATCAGGCAGGTTTTCCTCAAGCTGCCACCGTTCACCACCGGGTCCGCGGCCAAATTTTGGCGGATCGAGAATGATGCCGTCATAGCGCCTGCCCCGCCGGACCTCACGGGCGGCAAACTTGCCGGCATCCTCAATAATCCAGCGCACAGGCTTATCTGACAGGCCGGCAATATCCGCATTTTCACGGGCCTGCGCGACGGACTTTTTCGATGCATCGACATGCACCATATGCGCCCCGCTTGCCGCCATCGCCAAAGTGCCGACACCGGTATAGCCGAACAGATTCATCAGCTGCGGTTGCGCATGATCCGCGACACATTGCCGCATCCAGCACCACACCGGGTCCATATCCGGAAAATAGGCCAAGTGCCGAAAGGGCGTGCACTTTGCCTGAAAATCCACTTCGCCATTCCAATTGGCAATCCAGCCCTCACGCAAAGTCTCATCGCGCAATTGCCAGCGTCCGCCGCCATCTTCATCGGATGCGGGAATAAACTCACCATCTGCGGGCCAGTCATCCAGTCTGGGGCTCCACATGGCTTGCGGCTCCGGGCGAATGAAATGATAATCGCCATAGCGTTCATATTTGCGGCCATGGCCGCTATCGACCAAAGTGTAATCAGCCCTTGGCTGGCTGATCATAGTTATCAGTTCAGGACCAGTAACGGCCAGAGCATCAGACATGGTGTTAACCTGCCTGAGACAGGTCAGAATTTGCCTGTGCCAATATATAGGCGGCCACCGCGTCATAATCGCCCGGTAGCTCTTTGAACTTTTCCTGCCGATCAAACAAATCGCCAATGCGGCCCGGCAGAACCGGACGTATGCCGCACGCCCGCTCCACCGCATCTGGGAATTTTGCGGGATGCGCCGTTGCCAGCGTTACAAGCGGAACAGACGCATCGATTTGTGCATCGCGCGCTGCCGCCAGGCCAATGGCTGTGTGCGGGTCCAGCAATTCACCCGATGCGCGGTACGCCCAATCAATTGTGCGTGCCAAATCATCATGCTGCACAGCCGCGCTGCTAAACAAAGCAGTGATCCGTTCCCGAATATCATTATCGATGGTCAATCTGTTGGTGGCTTCAAAACCCTGCATCATATCCGCCAGACGCGTGCTGTCTTGCTCAACCATATCAAATAGCAAGCGTTCAAAATTGGAGCTGACCTGAATATCCATGCTCGGAGCGGCCGTTGGTTCCAGCGATGAGCGGGAATAGTCGCCGTTGCTAATTGCACGATCCAAAATATCATTGCGATTGGTCGCCACAATCAACCGCTCAATCGGCAGACCCATTTTGTGCGCGACGTAACCAGCAAAGACATCACCAAAATTGCCCGTCGGCACAGAAAATGCAATTTTGCGATGCGGCCCGCCCATCTGCAATGCAGCAGCAAAATAATAGACGATCTGCGCCATCAACCGCGCCCAATTGATGGAATTCACCGCAGACACATGCACAGCATTATTGACATGCGGGTCATTAAACATGCGCTTGACCATGGCCTGCGCGTCATCAAAACTGCCCTCAATGGCGATATTGTGCACATTCGGGGCCAGTACCGTTGTCATCTGTCGCCGCTGAACATCGGAGATACGCCCCGATGGGTGGAGCATGAATATCTCTGCGGCTGCGCGGCCAGCAACGGCGTGAATTGCCGCCGAGCCAGTATCACCGGAAGTCGCGCCAATAATCGTAAGGCGTTTGCCGCTGCCCTGCATAAATTCTTCGAACAGACCGCCGAGCAATTGCAAGGCGACGTCTTTAAAAGCCAATGTCGGGCCATGGAAAAGTTCTAACAGCCAATGCTGCTGGTCAATCTGCACCAATGGCGCAACCGCGTCATGTGAAAAGCCGCCATAAGCTGCATCGCACAGCGATTTCAGCTGCGCATCGGTCAAACTATCACCAATAAAAGGCTGCATGATGCGGCAGGCCAGATCAGCATAAGGCAGACCAGCCCAGCTTGCGATGGTTTCCATATCGAATCGCGGCCAGCTTTTTGGCACATAAAGCCCGCCATCACTGGCCAGACCAGCAAGGGTTACATCGCGGAAACTCTGGCCCTCTGATTGGCCTCTGGTGCTAATATATTCCATGCTCACCGGTTAGCTGTATCAGCCGTTTAGCGCAAGCGGCGGCGTATACGACCACGCACTGCGAGCAGGTAAATAATTGTCGCTATAGCTGCGAACAGAAACCATTGGACCGCATAGGCCAGATGATTATTGGGCAGGTCTTCGGGCGACGGTGCCGCGACATCACTCAACCCGCCAACGCCTTTAGCGGTTACCAAACGAATGATTGCGCCGCCATCGGGCGCAATAATGCCGCTCACCTTGCCGCCAACCCAATCGGGCGTAAGCGGAGCTTTGCTCCATCCAGCGACAAATTGCGCATTATTGCCTGCATCATCCAATCGACACGTCGCAACATGCACCAGACCGGGTGCATCATCGCCGCTACGCCCACTGGTTTGGCGCCAATCTGTCACCTCTATACAATTAAAAGCGGAGGCACGGTAAAGCGGCGGGTTATCTGCATCAGGCGCGATAGGCCAGTCAATCGCTTCCAGACCATCCACTTGGCTATATTGCGCAATCAAGGCAGTTTTCTCTTCGGCACGGCCCATTTGCCAGATACCTAGGGCAATCATCACAGCAACGCAGGCCGCGACCAGAATGGTGGGAATAATGGGAAGCTGTTTTATCACCTGTCATGCACCTTATAAATCATCTTCCTTTGCTGCCAAACGACCCTCTCGGAAAGATTTGCGATGTTCCTCAATCAGCAATGCAGCCTTGGATAGTCGTAACAGCCCAATCACCAATATCGTGATGACAATTGGCCAGATCAGCACATGCACCCAAAATGGCGGAAACACTGTGAATTCCAGAGCCAGAGCCAGTGCGCAGACAATTGCACCGATGATAAGAGTCAGAAATGCAGCGGGACCATCGCCAACATTATAACGGTCATAATTCAAGCCGCATGAAGGGCATATGTGGCGAAACGCAATCCAGCCTAAAAACATGCTTGAATTGCCGCATTGCGGACATAAGGCCCGCTTTGCCTGAATGAGCAAATGCGGCGGTTTGGATATTTTACCAGTGTTTTGCGGCGCGGGCATCTAGATTAATGCCCCGCCACAATCACGATTTGCGGTATCGCTAAAGTGAGTGAACCGATCAGTGGACCGGCGCGCCCCAACCACCCCAGACATAAACAACCGCGAAAAGGAACAGCCATACGACATCGACAAAGTGCCAATACCAGGCGGCTGCTTCAAAACCGAAATGCTGTTTAGGGGTGAAGTGACCTGCATAAGCGCGGCCCAGACAGACCATCAAAAAGATAGTGCCGATCAAAACGTGGAAACCGTGGAAACCTGTCGCCATGTAAAATGCTGAGCCATAGTTGGTCACACCAAATGGGAACGGCGCGACACTATATTCATAGGCCTGTACGAAAGAGAACAGGATGCCAAGCAAAATGGTGATCCAGAGACCTTTGATCAAACCGTCACGATCGCCGTGCAGCAATGAATGGTGCGCCCAAGTAACGGTTGTACCAGAAAGCAGCAAAATCAGAGTGTTAAGCAAAGGCAATTCAAAAGCATTCAGCACTTCAACGCCAGCAGGTGGCCATTGTACCAGAGCCTCTGCTCCCTCTTTACCGATCAGATTTTCGACCAGCGCTTCGCCGCCATTTTCTGCGGCAGAGAGGAATTCCAAGGGTTGCGGGAATAGCGAATAGTCAAACCATGCCCAGAACCAGCCGACAAAGAACATAACCTCTGAAGCAATGAACAGGATCATGCCATAGCGCAGGTGCAACTGCACTACGGGGGTGTGATCACCGGAATGCGCTTCACGGATAACATCTGACCACCAGCTGTAAAAGGTGAACAATACGCCAGCAAGACCAGCATAAAACACCCATGCACCATATTCGCCCATAACCGGCGCGTTCATCCACATGACGCCGCCAATAGCCATCAGGCCAGCGGTCAATGAACCAACCAGTGGCCACGCGCTTGGCGGAAGAATATGATAATCGTGATTTTTAGCACCAGACATTTGCTTTATCCCCAATTGCCGCTTCCGGCAGTCATTAACAATAAACTATTAGCCGCCCACATTGTCCGGGTCCACCCGATAAAATGTGTAGCTAAGCGTAATTTCTTCGATATTTTTGGTGTCCTCATCCTCTAATATCGCAGGATCGACATAATAAAGGACTGGCATCCGTACTTTTTCACCCGGTTGCAAGGTCTGCTCGGTGAAGCAAAAGCACTGGATCTTGTTAAAATATTTGCCCGCCTGAACCGGCGTAACATTATAGCCTGCACGGCCAGTAATAGGCTGGTTGGTCAGGTTTTCTGCGGTATAGATCGCCATATCACGCGTACCGATGGTCATTTGGTCAGAGACTTGCTCTGGCGCAAATTCCCAAGGCAATGCAGAATCTGTATTGGCATCAAAGCGCACAGTGATGGTCTGTGTGCCGATTGCCACAGTGCTGGCCTTTGCCTGATCAACAATTTGCGGTGTGCCGCCAAAACCCGTAACTCGGCAAAACAAATTATATAGCGGAACGGCCGCGAAACCGAGCGCAACCATGCCAGCCACAAGAGCAAAGCCCATAAAGGCCGAGCGGTTATTGCGTCGCTGTATCTTGGGGGAAATTGCCGCGCTCATCCCCACAACCCAATTTTTACGATAGTGATCATGAAGAACAAGATGCACAGGCAGAACAGGCCAATGGCCATAAGATTAGCCCGCGCACGCTGCGCTTTTAGCACTTTTGCGGACTCTTCCTTATTGAGATGCTGGCCGGTAGCCCGACCTTCGCCAACGGAAACATCCAGCTCTGGAGTAAGCGATTCGCGCTTTGCCAATCCTTCAACGGCCTGTGCTCTGCTATTCGCATTTTGCGCCTTTTGTTCCATCAAGCGCCACCTAACAATATGCGATCAGCGACGAGTACGCCGAAAATCACGAATAAATAGATGATGGAATAGGCAAAAAGCTTCTTCTCATAGCGCATTTTCTTGGCGTCATCTTGTTTGGCGCGGAAAACCTGCACCGCGAGCACAAGGAAGAATGCGGACAAGCCCGTCGCAAAAAGTCCGTAAAGTGCGCCGGTAAGGCCCAATGGCCATGGCAATATTGTCACCAATAGGAGCAATACAGAATAGCCAAGCATCTGCTTACGCGTTTCTGCCTTGCCATGGGTAACCGGCAACATGGGTATACCGGCCTTGCTGTAATCCGCTTCAACAAAAAGAGCGAGCGCCCAGAAATGCGGCGGGGTCCAGATAAAGATAATCGCGAACAAAATGATCGGCAATGCCGTGACATCGCCTGTTACAGCGGCCCAGCCAATGACTGGCGGAAATGCACCAGCAGCGCCGCCAATAACAATATTATGCGGCGTATTGGGCTTGAGCCACATCGTGTAAATCACAGCGTAGAAAAAGATGGAAAATGCCAGAATTCCAGCAGCCAGCCAATTAACAGCAACGCCCATTAAAAAGACGGAGAGAGCTGACAGCCCAATACCGAAATGCAATGCTGATGTGCGGTCCATTCTGCCTGATGGCAATGGCCGCTTCGACGTACGCTTCATAATGCCGTCAATATCAGCCTCATACCATTGGTTTAGAGTGGCCGCGCCTGCAGCGGCCAAGGTAATGCACAATATAGCGGTAAACCCGATAATCGGGTTGATACTGCCCGGTGCGGCAAGCAATCCTGCCAAGCCAGTAAACACAACCAACCGCAAAACGCCGGGCTTGGTCAACGCAATGAAATCACGCCAATCAGCCACAATGGCGTAATCTGCCATCATGCTGTCTGATTGCGTATTTCTGTCTGTGACAGTCTGCGTCATCTTATACCCGTTGTTATTTAAAGCCGCATTCCGGCTTTTCGAAATCATTCTAAATTTGCAATCCGGGCTCCGTCAGCATGTTGCTCACGGAGCCCGAAATGTTCTCATGCAACCAAATTACTTAATGGTTGGCAGTGTTTCGAACTGGTGGAACGGCGGTGGGCTGGACAATGTCCATTCCAATGTCGTTGCACCTTCACCCCAGTAATTGCCCTCTGCGCGGCGACCGGCAACCAATGCGTAACCGATATTGACGAAGAAGATCAGCATACCAGCGGCCATGACAACATAGCCAAAGGTGGATATTTCATTCCAATAGGCGAATTGCTCAGGATAGTCAGGATAGCGACGCGGCATACCCTGAACACCAAGGAAGTGCTGCGGGAAAAACACAATGTTCACACCGATGAAGAATACCCAAAAGTGCAGCTGACCCAGCAATTCACTGTAATGGCGACCGCTCATTTTCGGGAACCAATAATAGAAGCCCGCAAAAATGGAGAAGACAGCGCCCAGTGACAGCACATAGTGGAAGTGAGCAACCACATAATATGTGTCGTGCAGATTGTCATCAACGCCGCCATTGGCCAGAACAACACCTGTTACGCCGCCAACGGTGAACATAAAGATGAAGCCTAACGCCCAGACCATAGGTGTTTTCAGGCTCAAAGAGCCGCCCCACATGGTTGCAATCCAGCTGAAAATCTTAATGCCGGTTGGCACCGCGATGACCATTGTCGCCGCTGTGAAGTAGATTTTCATGTTCACGGTCAAACCAACGGTAAACATATGGTGCGCCCAGACCACAAAGCCGACCACGCCAATAGCAACCATTGCATAAGCCATGCCCAGATAACCGAAAACCGGTTTTTTGGAGAAGGTTGCAACAATATGGCTGATCATGCCGAAACCGGGCAAGATCATGATGTACACTTCAGGGTGACCAAAGAACCAGAACAAATGCTGGTACAATACTGGATCACCGCCGCCTGCTGCATCAAAAAACGCAGTGTTAAAGTTACGATCGGTCAGCAACATGGTGATCGCAGCCGCCAATACTGGCAGAGCCAAAAGCAACAGAAACGCTGTGACCAGAACGGACCAGACGAACAATGGCATTTTGTTCAATGTCATGCCCGGAGCACGCATGTTGAAGATGGTGGTGATGAAGTTCACCGCGCCCAAAATCGATGAAGCACCAGCAAGGTGAAGCGACAGGATCGCCATATCCACTGCTGGACCAACAGAACCGTTGGTTGAAAGCGGCGCATAAACTGTCCAACCTGTACCAGCACCAAGACCGCTGCCACCCGGAACAAATGTAGAGCCGAGTAACAGAGCAAATGCAGGGACAAGCAGCCAGAAGCTGATATTGTTCATACGCGGGAACGCCATATCTGGCGCGCCGATCATCAACGGAACAAACCAGTTACCAAAACCACCAATCATCGCAGGCATAACCATGAAAAAGACCATAATAAGGCCGTGCGCTGTGATCAGCACGTTCCAAAGGTGATAGGATTCGTCCAGAGTAGCCGGGCTGCCCTGAAGATAGCTGGCCCATTGACCAAGATATTGAACACCCGGTTCAGCCAGCTCAACGCGCATCAGGCCAGAGATAAAACCACCAATAATACCCGCTACAATTGCGAATATAAGGTAGAGTGTACCGATGTCCTTATGGTTGGTTGATAAGAACCAACGGGCAAAAAATGCCGGTTTATCATCATGATCATGTGCGTGATCGTGCATGTCACCAGCGGTTGCAGCAATAGTTGTCATCTTGCTTCGTCCCTAAATCTTATTGCGCCGAAATCGCGGCTACATCCACAGCCGCAGTTTCAACGGCATCAGTCTCAACGGCTTCATTGTCATCAGCAGGAGCGGCTTGCGCAGTCGCAGCATCGCCATTGGTCCCACCTTGAGCCAGAACCCATTGCTCAAACTTTTCACGTGGCAGCGCCTCAATCGCGATCGGCATAAAGCCGTGCCGCGCACCACAAAGTTCAGAGCATTGCCCGTAATAAACGCCAGGCTCATCGATGGTCATAACCTTCTCATTCAGACGGCCCGGAACAGTATCCAGCTTGAACCAAAGCGAAGGCACGGCGAAACTGTGAATCACATCTGCGCCTGTAGTAATGATGCGGATAGGTTCACCAACAGGAACAACCATGCGATTATCTACGGCAAGCTGAAATGGTTCACCACGCGCAGCTGCCTCGTCTTTGTCCAGCATGTTAGAGACAATCTCAAAGTCGCCATTATCGGGATATGTGTAACCCCAATACCATTGATAGCCCGTAACCTTGACTGTGAGTGACCCCGCAGGAGCGGTTTCATATTGCTTGGAAAGCAGACCAATGGATGGAATGGAGATAAACACCAAGATCAGTGCAGGAATGGCCGTCCACAAAATTTCGATCAAACTGTTATGAGTCGTTTTTGACGGAACAGGATTTGCCTTCGCGCGATAGCGGATAATCACCCAGCCCATCAGCGCCAGCACGAAGATAGAAATCAATGTGATAACGACGAGCAGGATATTGTTCAGCGATTCTGCCTGACGACCAATTGCGCTATATTGATCCTGAAAACCAATTGATTCCAGAGGTTTTGTTGTGCTGTCAACCGGCATACCTTTGCCAATAACCGGCTTCATCGGTGTATAGCTGCCCTGTGCAGATGATTGCTCCGCATCCACCGCACCAGAATCATCAGCGACGACAGGCGCGTCAGTGATGGATTCAACAGGAGCTTCTACCGACTCAGTCGCAAGCTGCGCAAATGCGGGCGTTGGCGCGATGCTTAGCGCCATAACCCCTAATGCCATAAGCAAGGCAGTCACAATAGGTGTCGCCTTCAGGCCTGACTTCGAAAATAATTGCATTCCAACCTCAATGTTCAAATACCGTATAAACGCGGCGGCTTTAGGCCGCGATGTCCCCATGCACAATAGCAAAACGGCATTTTTATATTGTGCTGTATAGGCCGGTTGGCGATTGGCCTCAAGGGGAACTGCCATTTTTGCGATTGAATTTTACGCAACTATTGCCAAATTCATCGCAAGTAGAAAACACAAGCATGATTGCCGTAACGTAAAAGGATATTTTCATGACGCAAGAAGACATTTTGGCTGAGTTTCGCGCATCAAAAGCGCTGCTAGAAGGCCATTTTTTGCTGTCTTCTGGACGGCACAGCGCACATTATTTGCAATGTGCGCGGATATTGATGGACCCAATGCGCGCCAGCCGTATGGCCAGCGCCATGATTGCAGGGCTGCCGCGCGAACTGCGCAGTGAAATTGATATCGTTGTTTCTCCAGCCATGGGTGGCGTTATTATTGGTCATGAAGCAGGCCGCGCGTTGGGCGTTGAAGCCATGTTTTTGGAGCGCCCCGAAGGGGTCTTCCATCTGCGCCGCGGTTTTGCACTGACCAAAGGGCAAAAAGTGCTGATGGTCGAAGATGTGGTGACGACAGGTTTATCGTCACGAGAAGCGATTACTGCAATTCAGGCTGAGGGCGGAGAGGTTGTGGCTGCTACGTCGCTTGTCGATCGTTCTGCAGGAAGCGTCGAACTGCCCGTTCCCTTCCATCCACTTATTGCCATCAATTTCCCCAGCTATGCGGATGATGAAGTTCCTGAAGAATTGGCCGAAATTGCCATTACCAAACCCGGCAGCCGGAGCGTTTGATGCGCGATAACACCCCTCAAAACGCACCAAAGAAATTGCGATTGGGCGTCAATATTGACCATGTTGCCACAATTCGTAATGCACGCGGCGGCGACCATCCCGATCCAGTCCGTGCGGCAGAGATAGTGTCCGCTGTTGGCGGTGACGGCATTACAGCGCATTTGCGGGAAGATAGGCGCCATATCCGCGATGGCGATCTGGAGCGTATAATGCAGGCAACCGCATTGCCGCTCAATCTGGAGATGGCCGCAACAGAGGAAATGCTGGAGATTGCTCTGCGCCATAACCCCCATGCAGCCTGCATTGTGCCAGAAAAACGTGAAGAGCGCACCACTGAGGGTGGTCTGGATGCCGCTGGTCAACATAACCATCTCGCGCCCATTGTTACCCGTTTGAGCGATGCCGGCATCAGGGTCAGCCTTTTCATAGAACCTGAGCCCAGACAGATAGAAGCCGCCATTCATCTAGGTGCGCCGGTGGTTGAATTTCATACAGGCCGTTATGCGCATCTGGCACTGGATGGCGAAACACAGGCAATGCAGGCTGAATTGCGCAAAATTAGCGATGCCGCTGCCTTGGCCTCGAAAAACGGCATAGAACCACATGCTGGCCATGGCCTGACTTTTGAGAATGTTCAGCCTGTTGCTGCCATTCCGCAAATAGCAGAATTGAATATAGGCCATTATCTGGTTGGTGAGGCGATTTTTATCGGACTGGAAGGCGCAATTACAAAGATGCGCGATTTAATGGATGAAGTGCGGTGATTATCGGCCTGGGTTCCGATCTATGCAATATTGAGCGTATTCAAAAGTCGCTGGACCAGTTCGGCGAACGTTTTGAGAACCGAGTGTTCACAGAGGTTGAACGGGCCAAGGCCGCACGGCGACCATATACCAGAGCAGGCACCTATGCGAAACGCTTTGCCGCCAAGGAAGCCTTTTCAAAAGCTGTTGGCACAGGGTTTAAACGCGGCGTCTTCATGCGCGATATCGGCGTAGTAAATGCAAAATCTGGTGCGCCCACTCTTGCTTTAACTGGCGGTGCCAAAGAAAGGCTTGATATGATGATCCCGCTAGGGCATCGCGCCCATATTCACCTAACGCTCACCGATGATCATCCATGGGCACAGGCATTTGTGATTATTGAAGCATTGCCCATTGCCTAAACAGATTATCAACAACAGAAATTTTACCCCGCAGCTATAAAGAGATACCCATAGCATCTATGTCAAAAAGCAATGATAAATCCGATGAACCGATAAATTGGTGGCACGAGATTCGCGGCCTTTTGCTGCTTTTGCTGGCCGTCCTCGGCGTGCACAGCATCATTGCAAAACCCTTTTATATTCCTTCAGGTTCTCTTGTTCCCAACATGCTGATCGGCGACAGACTGGTGGTAAGCAAATTCCCCTATGGCTGGTCTTGGGCCTCGGCATCTTTTCATATTCTGCCAGAGTTTGATGGTAAGCTATTTGGCAAAACACCGGCCTATGGCGACATTGTCATTATCGCTCATCCGGTGACTAAGCAGGATTATATCAAGCGTGTAGTTGCCTTGCCGGGGGATACTATTGAAATCCGATCTAGCCAGATCATTCTTAATGGCCAACCTGTTCCACAAGAAATAGTGTCTGGCGTAACCGTGAAATGTCACGCCGTCTTTGCCAAAGGCACCACAAGCTGCGGTGAGTTTGCAGGTTATCAGAGCGTAGATGAGGATGGCGATACGGTATTCGAATTGCCATTGCTGCGTGAAACCCTGCCTAATGGCGTACAATATAATATTGTAGATACAGAAGCCAATTATGGCAGCCATGACGACTGGCCCACCACAGGTGAGCCCTACACAGTGCCGGACAATCACGTCTTCTTGATGGGAGATAATCGTGACCATAGTGCGGACAGCCGTGTATCGCTGGCAGGGCAAGGTTTGGGCGGGGCGGTCAAGCTGGAGAATATTGGCGGCCGCGCAGAGTTCATCATGTATTCTCTCGATGACAAAGCCACATATAATCCGCTGACATGGTACGGCGCTTTGCGGGGCGAACGCGCCGGCATGTCGTTAAGACCTAGCAAAAAAGCCACTGAGCAATAATTTCAGCTTAAGCCATATTCGCGTCAAGCCATAGCCAATATGGCTAGTCATAACGCTATTGCATCCATATGTTGTAAATGACAGCATAGCTCAGGCGGTAAACCATCATGTCCGATCAAACTACAGAACCCAAGGTTAATAAAGAGCAGCCCGGCCCAACCGAATTGCGCGACCCCTTATTGCAACAGGAAGCCAAAAAGGCTGCGATTTGGATCGGTATGGCCGCTGCACTGGCTCTGATCGTATTACTCGCTCAACCCTTATTGCTGATTGTTGGCGGCCTCATCGTGGCTGTGATGCTCGACGGAGGGACTCGCTTGCTCGGCAAGGTTTTGCCAATAGCGCGCGGCTTTAGGCTGGCTCTGGTTCTATTAGTGGTTGCAGCGTTTTTTGTGGGGGTCGTGTTCTTTGCCAATCTGCAAATTGTCCAGCAATGGGCAAAGCTCCAAATCATTGTCGCTCAACAGATCGACCTTTTGGGCATACAGGCGGCAGATGCCGGCATCATGGCCACGCCTGGCGACCTGAAAGAATTGGGCGGCCGTATTTTCGCCAGCCTCGGTCAGTTAACAGCCGCTGTTACATCGGTCTTAGGCGCAGTCACCAGCTTTGTGCTGATGTGTGTGCTCGGCATCTTCATCGCCATGGAACCAAAACTTTACGAGCGCGGCATGGCGTGGATGATCCCCATGGGTCAAAGGACATTCTTTTACGAAACGATGAGCCAGATTGGTTACACCATGCGCCGCTTATTGGCTGGCCGCTTATTGGGCATGGTTATCGAAGGTTTTGGCACATGGTTCTTGCTGGCACTCGGCAATGTGCAAATGGCAGCCTTATTGGGCCTGATTACCGGCCTGCTGGCATTTTTGCCCAATATCGGCGCGATTATCTCTGGCGCATTGATACTAACAGTCGGGTTTTCAACCGGATATGAAACAGGTCTTTACGCGCTTGGTGTCTATCTGGCCGTGCAGATAGTTGATGGCAATATCATCGTGCCCATGGTGGCGAAAAAGACCGTTGATCTGGCCCCTGCACTGGTATTGGCCGCCCAATTATTGTTCGGTGCATTATTTGGCATCATCGGACTGGCCCTAGCCGATCCGATCATTGCTGTTATCAAAATCGCCTTGGAGCGCGGTGCTCGCCGCAGTGCGGACGAAGCACAAGATAAGGATGCGCCAAAAACGCGATCTATGCTGATGCGGTTTTGATTGGACCGATATGCTAGCCAAATAAGGGGCGAGGGCTGAGCCTCGCCACATCTTTATTGTGGAGGAACCACTCCAGGAGGTGGGCCAACTGGACCTACGGGGCCACCCGGACCACCAGGTATTCCGCCTGGAGGACCACCCACGCCTGGCGGCAACGCTTGTTGCAATTGCTGTTGCTGGCGAAGCTGTGCTTCCAATTCGGCCAATGAACGGAAATCAATCAGTTCAATTTCAAATTCCAGATCGGAATTGGGAGGGATCTCGCCTTGTGCAACATCGCCATATGCCTTCTCAGAAGGAATGACCACGCGGTATTTACCTCCGCGGTTCATTTGCAAAATACCCTCACGCAATCCCGGAATGATTGTCGGGAAAAATGGGGGTGGCGCAGGATCATCTTTGCCAGCGAGTGAGAAAGGAACCTGCTGATTGCTGTCAAACACAGTGCCGTCTAGCAAACGCCCTTCATAATTGACCAGCACAACGTCACCGCTGCTGGGAGAGGCCGAATCTTCGCCTTCCTGCAAGGTAAAGACTTCTACCTCATTTGTGCCGCGAAATGCTGCCGTTGTTACCCAGGCAAGGCCCGCGCCTATAAGGATGAGAAGTACAACACCTAGCCATAATTTGGTCAAAGACCCTTTTGCGATAGGCTGGATTGGAACGCGTGTTACCGACATGTTGGCCCCCTTAAGGCAATAAATTCATTGCGATGCTTTTCCCCGACTGGTGCGATGCAATCAAGTCCTAATTGTTATCATGATGCATCATGGGGATGTAACGCACAAAAAAGGCGGCAAAAGCCGCCTGATCTGAATGTATTTTGCTGACGAACTTATTTCGTACCGTCACGCTCCATACGCTTACGCTCCATCTTACGCGCACGGCGTACAGCAGCGGCTTTTTCGCGCGCACGCTTTTCTGATGGCTTTTCGAAGTGACGACGCAATTTCATTTCGCGATAAACGCCTTCGCGCTGCAATTTCTTTTTAAGGGCGCGCAGCGCCTGGTCTACATTGTTATCGCGAACTGTAATTTGCATAAGTCTCAATCGCTCCGTTCAAAATCTGTTTCGTCAATAGGCCGAGCAAACCGCCCCAACCCATATCGCAAGCTGCAAAACCAAATGCATGATAACAAAAGATATTCTCTTGCCCAAAGGTCTTGGCACCAAAATATCAGGATGCAAAGAATCATGCACGGCCAAGCTTAATAGCTCCGTGAATGCTGCGCGTCTTACTTACATATGGGGCTTTTTCAAGCATTTTCGACCCCAAAGTGTATTTTTTCGCTGTCACCTTGGCGTCGGCCATCATGCTTATAGCCGATTAAGACATGAAATACGCAGTTGCCGATTGCTCTGCCCTTGCATAAGGTAAGTGCAAATATAGCGCCGCGCAGGAGAATGACATGGCCACCGCAATCAAAACCGCACCCGAAATGAGCAAAGACGAACGCGAAGCACGCAAGCTGCTGGCCTCTTGTTACCGCGTATTCGCTATGATGGGCTGGGACGAGCTGATCTTCAATCACATCACATTGAAAGTGCCGGGCGAAGATAACGCTTTTCTTATCAATCCCTATGGTCTGCATTTCTCTGAAATATGTGCTTCCAATCTGGTCAAGATCGATCTGGACGGCAATACGCTTGATGGCTCGCTCTATCCGGTTAACAAGGCCGGCTTTACTCAACATAGCGTATTCCATCGCAATCGGCCTGATGCGCATTGCATCATCCACACACATACAACGGCTACTATGGCGGTCTGTTCAACCGAAGAAGGTTTACAGCCCACCAATTTCTACGCCTGTAACTTTGTCGGTCAGGTCGCCTATCATGATTTTGAAGGCGTGACCGTGCGCTCAGAAGAAGGCGAACGGCTGGTAAAAAATATCGGCGACAAAAATGTTCTATTGCTGAAAAACCATGGTCCTGTCGTCATGGGCAAGACCCTGCCAGAGGCTTTTTTAACCTATTGGGCGCTGCAACGGGCATGCGAGATTCAGCTGGCCACGGCATCGGTTGGTACACCCCTGATGGTTGGGCAGGATGTTATCGACGTGCACCAGCGCGATATCGGTCAAGCCGCAGCCCCTGGCGGCCCCGGCGTTCCAGATTTTGCCGCCATGGTTCGTTTGGTCGACAAGATTGACGATAGCTGGCGCAATTAAGCCAGCAGCGAATATCCATATGGTTTGTTGCTCTGACCGCAAATACCCATTTGGCATTGCTATCATTGGGGGCGATACCGGCATTATATGACCAAACTCACCATCAATGACCGTCCGGTCCAATATAAGATGGCACCAGAGACTCCATTGCTCTGGGCCTTGCGCGATGCGTCTAATCTGACTGGCACCAAATATGGTTGCGGCAATGGTGATTGCGGCGCATGTATGGTGGAGGTGGATGGAGAGGCCATTCGCTCCTGCCTTGTGACTTTGCAGGAGGTGGAGGGGCGATTTGTGACCACCATCGAAGCGCTCAGCCGTGACCGTAGCCACCCTGTGCAACAGGCATTTGTTGCAGAACAAGCCATTATGTGCGGTTTCTGCACCCCGGGCATGGTGATGGCTGCGGCCATATTGCTGAAAAAAAGTGATGATCCCAGCGACCGTGACATTGACGAAGCCATAGGCAATCTTTGCCGATGCGGTGTTTATCCGCGCCTATATGAAGCGATTAAGCGCGCAGGGCGCGTTATGCGGCGCGAAGAGCGGATATCAGCCGCACCGCCGCCGGGCATATCTCCCGAAGATGCCGCAAAAGCTGTGCCTTCACTGCGCATGCCGGAACCAGAAGAACCAGCAGCAACAGATAGTGAAAGCTAGTTATTAGATATTTGGTTAGCCCTTGCGATAAACAAAATAGGCCGTTTGAGCCGGTTTGTTCGCAGCATAAGCACCAAAAGATAGTGGCAAATAGCCCTGAATAAAGCGGCCAAACGGCCCTAATGTTGATAATATGCGGCGATCACATGCCGCACATCATCAGAACCTGCCAGTCACTGTAAAGCGTGCATTGAGGGGGGCGCCCACAGTGATGTTATTGGCAGTATGGGAATTGGGGAAATAATCTGTGTCAAACAGGTTTTCGATATTGACCTGAAAGCGCAGATTTTCGTTCACATTATAATAAGCCGCGGCATCGACACGCACAAAGCTGGGCAATGTTGTATTATTGGCATTATCTGCAAAGCTTTCATCCTGAAAAGTCAGGCCAGCACCCAGACCAAAGGCATCGGTAAACTGGTAATTGCTCCACAGATTGAATGTATGCTCTGGCAGTTCGCGCAGGCGATTGCCTTCAACACCAAAATCATCAACCTGATTGCCATCGAGATAGCTATAACCAGCCGAGATAAACCAATCCAAAGTCAGATAACCCTGAATTTGCGCCTCAAAACCCTGAATATCGCTTTCAATAACATCCAATGTGCCGACATCATCATCAGACACTTGTGGCGATTCCTGCTCAATTTGGAAGATTGCGGCTGTGAAACTTAGCCCTGGAGTGAAATCCCATTTCAGGCCCAGTTCCAAATTCTGGAAGGTGTCCGGGGCAAGAGCGTCATCAGGTGGATTGATATCAGCAAATTGCTCACCCGAGCGTGGCAAGAAGCTCTCACTAAAGCTGCCGTAAATGGAAATATTTTCCTGCGGCTTCAAAATGATGCCCAGACGCGGGGAAAATTCTTCATCCGTACGCGTTAATATGTCACGCTGGCCGGTGTTGATGAATGTCTCAACATTGTCGACGGTAATATCAAAGCTGTCAAAGCGGCCGCCCACTACCAGATCAAGCCAATCGGTAACCTCAATCTGGTCCTGAATGAAGACAGAAAAGACCGTGATGTCAGCTTCGGTATCGTCGTTCAAATCTGAAAAAGCAAAGCTGGTCGGGTTGCCCGCAGCGTTCACGCCGACAAAATTGTTTAGCGCAAGCGGACGGTTGGCTATGAAGCTCTCCATATCATCCTGCGTAGTATCGAAAAACGCGTTGAACCGGTCATTATTGTTGACGGTATCAAGAAATTCGCCGCCAAAAATGAGCGTATGGCCAATGCCGCCAGTTTCAAAATCACCAACCAGATTACCGGCCAAAGTCAAAGTCTGCCGCTGCGTGGTGTCGATATAACCATCCAGCGTGACCGTATTTGCCGCTTCATCAAAAGCGGTCGGGAACAGATTGGAATAGACCTTATCATAATCGCCATAGGACGCGATGAAATTGCCTTTGAAGTTCTCAGAGAATTGATGCTGTACATTGGCGCGCAGCACATGCGCTTCAAAAGTAGAGAAGGCGTTGGCAGGGTCGGTGAAGACAATATCTTCCAACTCGGTCGCTGGGCGACCATCCGCGCCTGCCGGTATGCCGCGATCCACAAAGCGCTCATTATTAATATATTCGTAGGACAGATCGACAATGGTCGACGGGCCAGCCTGGAAGCGTATTGTGGGGTTAATGGCAAAACGATCACCATCAAAAAAGTCGCGATGATTGTTCAGACTTTCATAAGCGCCATTAATGCGCAGCGCGGCATTGTCACCCAATGCAAAATTGCCGTCTAGCTGAAGATTGAAAGCGCCAAATGTATCAACGGAAGCATTATATCCGACAAATTGATCACCCAGCACACCCTTTTTGGTGACGCGGTTCAAAATGCCGCCAGTGCCGCCACGCCCAAAGAGCAAAGCATTGGGGCCGCGCAGGATTTCCACTTGCTCCAGATTATAGAAAGAGCGGAAATATTGCACATCATCGCGCACACCATCGATAAAAAAGTCGGCGGTGGAACGCACACCGCGGAAGACAACCGCGTCACGGTGCCCCTCACCCTGTGATTGGGTAACGCCGGGCGTGTAAAGCACAATATCGCTGATGCTATCAAAGCCCTGCAAGATAATCTGGTCTTGCGTGATGATCGATAATGATTGCGGCACATCAATAATAGGCGTCGGTGTCTTTACCGCATTAATCTCGTCAGCGTAGAGTACCTGACCGACCACAACAATGCGCTCATCATCAGAACCGACATCTGATGCTTGCGGCCCATCGGCTGCTGCAAATATGGCGGATTGATCATCTGTATCCTGTAATTGTTCTGGTGCAGCAGCATCCCCCAAAGTCGCTTGCGGAGGGGCGGTACCCACTTTGTCAGAAGCAAAAGCAGTTGTGCTGAAGCACATTGTGCCGACAGTACATAATAACAGTGAACGCATGGACATTTTCAAAATGACTTTCCCTTTTATCGCCTCTGGAGCAATCGGCCATTAGGCTCTTATTGCAAGCGACTCTCATTAGAAATTGAGGGACTAATGCAAATCATTCTTAAAAGCAAAAGAAAGTTTCAAGAAAAATGAAAAGGCCAAATTTTGTGCAGGATAATGCTTGAGATGGTGCTATGCTTGCGCATGATATAAAGGCTGCATAAACCGGCAGACATAAGCAGCTAGACAGTAAAGGAACAACTATGAAGGCCACAATCTGGCATAACCCGAAATGCGGTACATCCCGCAAAACTCTGGCCATTTTGCAGGAAAGTGAAGGCGTTGAACTGACCGTTGTCGAATATCTGAAAACAGCGCCCAGCCGCGACAAGCTGGCCCAATTATACCGCGATGCCGGTATGACACCGCAAGAGGGTTTGCGCGTACGTGGATCACCTGCTGAAGAATTGGGCCTGACCAAAGATGATGCCTCTGCCGATGCGATATTGGATGCCATGGCCAAAGAACCCATTTTGATAAACCGGCCATTGGTGGAAACAGAAAAAGGCGTGCGCCTTTGTCGCCCGCAGGACATTGTTCACGAGATTTTATAGGCCGCTCGGCAAATACGGCTCCCATATTATACTGCGCGGTAGAGAACGGAATTGGCAATGTTGAAACTTCTGAAATACCTTATGATCTTGCTGATTGTCGCAATTATCGGCCTTGGCATCTGGGGCTATGCACCTGATCGTGATGTCGCTGAACTGCGCGCGGAATATGCGGGTGAACCATCGCAATTTGTTGAATTGCCAAATGGTCAAACTGTCCATATTCGCGATACAGGCCCTCGTGACGCGCCGACATTGCTGCTCATCCATGGCTCGGGCGCTTCACTCCACACATGGGAAGGCTGGGCCGATGCTTTGGGTGATGATTATCGCATTATCCGCTATGACCAGCCGGGCCACGGCCTCACCGGCCCTCATATTAGCGGGGATTATAGCGGTAAGGCATTTTCTGACACCGCAGCTATGGTCATGGATCATCTGGGCGTCAGCAACTATCTGGTCGCAGGCAACAGCATGGGCGGCTGGGTCGCTTGGACCCATGCTTTGACCTATCCGGAACGCGTAAAAGGTCTAATTTTGGTAGATGCTTCAGGCGCACCATCTGCCGCGCCGCGCAGCATACCCATTGGCTTTCGCCTTGCGCAAAGCCCGATCGTTCAGCCCTTTATCACTGTCTTCACTCCGCGCAGCATCATCGCTAGCACGTTGGAAGGGTCTGTAGCCGATAAAGAAGCACTGACCGATGCGCAGGTTGATCGCTATTGGAACTTACTACGCTACCCCGGCAACCGTCAGGCAACGCTGGATCGTGGCAAGGCAGCACGCACTCCGCTTACGCCAGAGACCATCGCTCAGATAAATGCGCCGACATTGATATTATGGGGCAGTCAGGACAAGTTGATACCAGTGGATGCAGCACGCTGGTTCGATAAACATATTCCGGATAGCAATTTGGTGATTTACGGCGATCTTGGGCATATTCCTATGGAAGAGGATGCCGAGAGAACTGCCAAAGATGTCGACTCCTGGTTAAAGGCGAAAGGTTTGGACACACCGCCACCATCAGTCACACCAGGAGCTACTTTATCTATATCTGAAAAGGCACGCGCCGCAATTGGCGCCGCGAGCAGCCCGAAAGAGCAATAATCGACGACTCCATCGCGCCGAATTGTAAAGGCCATATTAGCCGTGAGGCAGAGTCCAAAATTGGTACATTTTGGAGCACTGTCTTTGCTATTCACTAGCCATATATTATGATATGACATATTTATGACAACTATTGCGGTGTATAATCTCAAGGGCGGCGTTGGTAAGACCAGCACTGCCGTGAATCTGGCGTGGTGCGCAGCCAATGGCAGCGGCAGGCGCACACTTATATGGGATCTCGACCCGCAAGCGGCAGCCACCTATTTAATCGGCAAGGACAAAGAGCTGAAAGACGAAGCGCAGAGCGTCTTTACCAAAAGCGTTTCCGCACAAAAGCTGATCCGCAAATCCACTGTCCCCAATATCGACATATTGGCCGCAGACTCCTCATTGCGCGGCCTGAACCGGATGTTCTTTGATATCAATAAGAAGAAATATCTGAAAAAGATGCTGGCCGCTTTGTCCAAAGATTATGACCGCATCATTCTTGACTGCCCGCCGGGCCTGACCGAAACAAGTGACCAAATATTGCGTGCCGCGGATCTTGTCATTGTGCCGGTTATTCCGTCGCTATTGTCGCAAAGAGCTTTTTTTGAAGTGCAGGAATATTTGGACGGCCGTTCAGGCAAACATGCACCCATGCTGCCGGTGTATTCCATGGTCGACCGCCGCAGGGCGCAGCACAAAAAGGCATTGGACGACCATCCCGACTGGCCTGTTATTCCTTATGCCAGTCTGGTAGAGCAAATGGCCATGAAGCGCGCGCCCTTGGGCAGTTTTGCATCAGCCAACAATCCGGTTAATCAAGCCTATCGGCAATTATGGACCGGTATTGAGAGGAAGATTGACAGCCTTGGCGCTTAGCCAAGACCTCTCCTTCTACGACGCGGAGCCAAGCGGATTAGCGCGGTAGAAATGTGACAGCGTCTACCATGCTGGGTACAGCGCATAAGGTAAGAACCAACGCCAATCGCGCATAATCAAATGGTGTGCCTCCAAATCCTTCGCCTTTAGATTCAAGACGCGCAAACAGGCCGCTTACAATATCACGATGCGTTGCATAGGCAATGGAGAGTGCTTTTGTCATAAGCCAAGCGCTATGGGCAAAACCTTACCAATTTCTTAACGCCGTTCCCGCATTGTATTGAGTTTACAAAATGATTTTGCCTCAGATGGTGGATATCCGCATATCTTGACTGGTAAATAGCTATGAACACCATTATCTCCTGCGGCAGAAAATACGCACTCTTGCTCAGGAACAGCAGCGCCGTGAAAATTGCCATCGCATCAGACCATGCCGCATTAGACATGAAGGCCGAACTTGTCAGCTGGTTGGGTGATCAAGGGCATGACGTGGATGATCTGGGGCCGCACAACAGCGACAGTGTCGATTATCCCGATTATGGATATACACTTTCCAACGCCATATCAAATGGTCAAGCCGAGCGCGGTATTGCCTTATGCGGTTCGGGCATAGGTATCTCTATTGCTGTTAATCGTAACCCAGCGAGCCGCTGCGCATTGGTTTCAGAACCCACTTCTGCAGCTCTGGCACGTGAGCATAATGACGCGAACATCATCGCCATGGGCGCCAGACTGATAGGCATAGAGCAAGCCAAGGCATGCATCGAGGCGTTTTTGCGAACCGATTTTGCCGATAAAGATAACGAAAACGGCCGCCATCAGCGCCGCGTCAACAAATTGGGCCAATAACCCGCCAATACAGCAAAGGACATCTTTGATGAGCAGCCAGCCAGACAATTCCATCCGCGCCCAAGGTTTTTTTGATGAAGCATTGGCGAAAACCGACCCCGCCATTGCAAAAGCCATTGATGCAGAATTGGGTCGCCAGCAAAAGCAGATTGAACTGATCGCCTCGGAGAATATTGTCTCAAAAGCGGTTCTTGAAGCACAGGGCTCTGTCTTCACTAACAAATATGCAGAAGGCTATCCCGGACGCCGCTATTATCAGGGCTGCGCGCCTTCTGACAGTGTTGAGCAACTGGCCATTGACCGCGCCAAGGAGCTTTTTGGCTGTGCCTATGCCAATGTCCAGCCACATTCTGGCGCACAGGCCAATGGTGCTGTTTTGCTGGCTTTGATCAAACCGGGTGACACCATTTTGGGCATGTCGCTGGACGCTGGTGGCCACTTAACCCATGGCGCGCGCCCTGCCCTTTCCGGCAAATGGTTCAATGCCGTGCAATATGGCGTGAGCAAAGACGATCATCTGATCGATTATGATGAAGTGCAGCGTTTGGCTGAAGAGCATAAACCCAAGCTGATTTTTGCAGGGGGTTCAGCCTATCCCCGCCAGATCGACTTTAGGCGCTTTCGTGAAATTGCTGACAGTGTCAGTGCCTATTTCCAAGTCGATATGGCGCATTTTGCTGGACTGGTGGCAAGTGGTCACCACCCATCGCCGCTGCCTTATGCCGATGTTGTGACAACCACCACGCACAAAACACTGCGCGGACCCCGCGGCGGTTTGATACTCACCAATGACGAGGCTTTGGGTAAGAAGTTTAATTCAGCTGTATTCCCCGGTCTGCAAGGTGGCCCGCTCATGCATGTCATAGCCGCCAAAGCCGTGGCCTTTGGCGAAGCATTACAGCCTGAATTCAAAGCCTATAGCGCAGCCGTTATCGAAAATGCCAAAGTCATGGCCGCGCGTTTGCAAGAGCGCGGCGCCAATTTGGTTGCTGGTGGTACTGACACGCATGTCGCATTGGTTGATCTGACCCCGTTGGGCGTTACTGGTAAGGATGCTGACGAGGCTCTGGAACGTGCTGGGATTACGTGCAACAAAAATGGCATTCCCTTTGACCCGCTGCCACCACTCAAAACCAGCGGTATCCGCATTGGATCACCAGCAGGGACAACCCGCGGTTTTGGCCCAGCGGAATTTCGTGACATTGCCGATATGATTGCCGATGTTCTGGAAGGTTTGCGGACCAAGGGTGAGGCTGGCGACCCTGTGGTGGAAGCCAATGTCAAACAGCGTGTAGAAGCGCTGTGCGACCGCTTCCCGATATATCCAGAGGGCTAAGGCGAAGAGTTGAGACAATAATTTTGCCTTGACTTTTCAAGCGTGTTACCCACATAATACGGGTATGACCGATCAAGAAAAAGCCCAAACCAAAATGTACACCTGCTTGAGCTGTAAGCATGATTACAGCGCGGGCACGAAATTTTGCCCGCAATGCGGGGAAAAGACGCCTGAGCAGATCGCTGCAGAAAGCTTCCCTTCTCAAGCCAAGCATTATGTGAACGAAGCCGCTGAAGAATTATGGGAAGCAACAAAAGACGCTTCCAAAGCGGCCTATGATAATGGCAAACATCTGGCGGATCAGGACTCTGCGAAAAAGATTGCAGGCGGTGCGGCATTGGGCGCTGCAGCCGGATTGTTGCTGCCTATCGGTGTAGCGGCTAGCGCTGTTGTTGGTGCCGGCATTGTTGGCTATCGGCATGTCACCAAGAAGAAGCAGGACGAAGACGAAAAGAAAAAGCCCTGATACGCCATGGCCAATAATATGGCACAGACAGGTTTATGACTGACCCCACCATCTTTGAACAATGCACCAAATGCCTTGAAACGGTAGATGGGGATGTTCGCTATTGCAGCCAGTGCGGCGCATTATTGGGCAGCAAAGATGAAGGCGACATTGTCGAGCAAGCCAAACATTATGTTTCGCAGGCTGCACAAGAGCTAGCAGAGACCGGCAAAGAGGCAATGGAAACAGAGCTTGGCAAGAAAATGGCTGGCGGTGCCGCCATAGGTGCCTTGGCTGGAGCACCCATCCCGATTATTGGCTGGTTCGCCGGGGCACTTGCAGGCGCTGGCATAGTCGCCTATCGGCATCGCAACCGCGACAATGCGGATCAAGATGATGACCCCGAGAAATAAGGTGCCCACCCCGCAATGCGCTGCCCCTTTTGTGCCCATGAGAACAGCCAGGTAAAAGATAGCCGCCCGACAGAGGATGGCACAGCAATCCGGCGTCGCCGTCAGTGCGAGCAATGTGCTGCGCGCTTCACAACATTTGAACGCATTCAGTTGCGCGACATTGTGGTGGTGAAGAGTGCAGACCGGCGCGAAGCTTTTGATCGTAACAAACTGGAATTATCGGTCAGTCTGGCCTGCCGCAAACGCGATGTTAGCCAAGAGAAGATTACCCAGCTTGTCTCTGGCATTCAAAGGCAAATCGAAACCAGCGGCGAGAATGAAGTTCCATCCCAGAGAATTGGTGAATTGGTGATGGACGGGCTGCGACAACTTGACAGTGTTGCCTATATTCGTTTCGCCAGTGTCTATCGTGATTTTAGCGAGGCCCGGGATTTTGAAGAATTTGCCAGCAATGTGAAAGATGTTGGCAAAAGATGAGCACGGCCAATGCCAAACCCGCCCAGCCCGTCATCGTGCTGGTGCGGCCGCAATTGGGTGAGAATATCGGCAAGGCAGCGCGCGCCATGCTGAATTTTGGTCTAACTGAACTGCGTCTCGTCGCCCCTAGGGACGGCTGGCCGAATCCCGATGCGGGGCCTTCTGCAGCAGGCGCAGACCGATTGTTGGCCGATGCTAAAGTCTATGCAACAACTGCCGAGGCAGTGGCCGATTGTCATCAGGTCTATGCAACCACTGTGCGCAAACGCGGCGTGACAAAGCCAGTATATACGCCGCAAGATGCGGCAGCCAGAATGCACATGGCCAAGAGCGATAATGGCAAGTGCACCGCCATATTATTCGGCCCTGAACGATCCGGACTCGACTCCGATGACGTAGCGCTTGCTCGTTCGATCATAACCATTCCTATCAATCCTGACTTTGGCTCTATCAATTTGGCGCAAGCAGTCATCATTATTGCTTATGAATGCGCACAAATGGCTGATCTGGCACAGCCCACTTGGCAGGAACCGGAAGATCCAGCCTCACAACATGATCTGGATGGCATGATTGAGCAGCTCTTCGCTATGCTGCGGGTGAGAGGATATTTCTTCCCTGAGGACCGCACACCGGCAACCGAGCGGACATTGCGCACTTTGCTCACACAAGCGAGTTGGAACGAAACACAGGTTCGTGCCATGCGCGGCGTATTGTCACATCTGGACAGAACCCCGCGCGAAACATCAGATTGAATTCAAGGCCTAGGCAATATCCTGATATTAGTTTTGTTTTCGCAAATTATCCCAATGCTCCATCTCATAGGAAATTGAGGTTTCAACCAGCTGATCCCAAAATTCACTGACGAATCCTATCGGAACATTGCTTTCCCAAGCAGCCTTTTTCGCGTTATCGATAACTTGAGCTTTACGAGCCTCATCACGCACTGCGCTACGCTCCGGCTTGATACGCGCAGCCGCCCGCATATAGCCAAAGCGCTGGCTAAGCAGTGCAATAATCTGTTGGTCTACTGCATCTACTCCTGCACGAACATCGCGCATATTCTCGCATTTGTCAGGTATAAGGGCGTCATCTAGAGCATTGTGAGGTTGCTCGCCCGATATCTTGTCCGGTTCGTTCTTCATGCCCGCTACCTAATGCCGATTACCCACTAAGTCGAGCGTTTAGACTCACCGTCAGACGCTCCAAATATCCGAAGCCATGAGAACCTCTCTGCATATATTGTTTGGGTTTCCTTTTACACCGTAACTTTTCCGATGATCCTCGCGAAATATTTATCATTCGCTTCCCCCGATCCCGACCCAATAGGAGTCTGCCCCAATGATACTATCTACAGCCATCGCCCCTGTTATTATGCTTGCGCTTGCAGCGTCGCCTAGCGCCGACGCTCCATTACTAGCGAAACAAAACACAACAAAGTCTGTTGAAAAGAGAGTGGTCTGTAGCAAAGAGGCTATTACTGGTAGTCGCCGAACAAAACGGGTTTGCCGCGAGGTCGGCATAAGAAAGGATAGAGTCTCTGCAAATCAGGCTGATCAACAGAAAACGTCGCAAAGCAGTAATAAATCCTGATCCTGCTACAGCTTGGCTTGACAATATAAGTGTTATTGCGCATAGGCGCGCCTTCGCAATTGGCTCCGCACCCCGGTGAAGCGGTAGCCGCATGATGATCAACTGGTCATCATGGTGCGATCCGGGACAATGAAACAGCAAGTTGGAGCTATATTATGTCAAAGCGTACATCCGCTAAATATAAAATTGATCGCCGCATGGGCGAAAATATTTGGGGCCGCCCCAAATCACCCGTAAACCGCCGCGAATATGGCCCTGGCCAGCACGGTCAGCGTCGCAAGAGCAAATTGTCTGACTTCGGTATTCAGCTGCGCGCCAAGCAAAAGCTGAAAGGCTATTATGGCGATGTGACCGAGAAGCAATTCCGCCGCGCTTATGGTGAAGCTGCGCGGATGAAGGGCGATACTTCGCAAAATCTGATCGGTATTTTGGAGCAGCGTCTAGACATGATCGTTTATCGTGCCAAGTTCGCACCAACCATCTTTGCCGCGCGCCAGATCGTCAACCATGGTCATATCTTGGTCAATGGTGAGAAGTGCAACATTCCATCACGCCGCATCAAAGTGGGTGAAGTTGTTGGTCTGTCGAAAAAAGCACAGGAAATGGCACTGGTCATTGAAGCGCAAGGCTTGGCCGAGCGTGACATTCCTGAATATGTACAGCCTGATGGCACCGACAAGGTAACCTTTGGTCGTATCCCAACGCTGGATGAGGTACCTTATCCAGTGAAAATGGAACCCAATCTGGTCGTCGAATTTTATTCGCGTTAATCCAGCGGAACACACCAAAAAAAGCGGCCCGTTACAGGCCGCTTTTTTTGTGTCCGGTGATGTCGAAGACCCTCAGCATTATAGGTTGCATCTAACCCCTAAGCGAGCGTCAACCGATTCGGCTGATCAGCCTTGGTGGAAAAACAAAGCCTGCGAGATAGCGGCACGAACACTATCGCGCTGGAACGGTTTGGTGATCAAGAAAACCGGCTCCAAACGCTCCCCAGTGAGAAGACGCTCTGGGAATGCCGTAATAAAGATAACCGGCACATCAATCTCGTTGAGAATATCAGCCACAGCATCAATGCCCGAACTGTTATCAGCCAACTGTATGTCCGCCAATATAAGACCCGGAGATGTCTTGGCCGCAAGCGCAACGGCCTCATCGCGTGTTGCTGCAATACCGGCGACCTTGTGGCCCATATCCTCAACAATAGTTTCAATATCCATCGCGATAATAGGTTCATCTTCAATGATCAGCACATCAGTTGTGATTTGATCTTCAATATCGCGCATGGCCTGATTGACCAAATCACCAACGGTCGCAACGTCACTGTCAATAATGATGGCTGCATCACTGTGAGAAAAGCCTTCGACCACAGTCAAAAGCAGCGCCTGACGCGGCAAAGATGGCAGGCTGCCCAATCGGCTTTGCACAATCTGTTCGCGTATATCATCTGTCGCTACGTCAATATCATCATCATGGTTATCCCGTGTCGATGACCAGATAATATGGAACATCCGGTACAATTCGACTTTGATGTCACTGCCAGTGCCAAATTCGTCTGGCGCGGCGATAATCGCTTCCAGCGTAGCCTTTACATAGGCATCACCACGCGCCTGTTCGCCATTTAAGGCGCGGCTATAGCGGCGTAAAAATGGCAGATGCGGGGCGAGTTCCTGACCTAAGGACATTGTCTCAAATTCTCCAATTATTCTTTTCCTAATCCTTGGTGATCGCATCGTCATATTGCAAGACCCATTCGCACAAAGCAGCGATGCGAGTGTGAAGATAGATCGACCTTTTACCCGCCGATACCTCTAAACAGCATGGGCCTGGAAAAACCACATCATGCAAACTATCCTCTATATACATATACCAAGGAACTTTATATCAACTGGGGTGTTGACCGAGTATATCATCAGATAATAGGGATACTGCAGGTTCAGATCCGTGCATACTGATCAACTTACTTCTATCGGCGCTGATAATGACAATGAACAAATATCAAGATCAAGGCACTGGGCAAGACCGTAATAATGCCTTTGATGATAGCGGCGACGATGCCGCGCGTTCAGGGTCGATAGGTCAAGCGCTAAAATCGGTATATCAGCAAACGGTCGAAGAAGAGCTTCCCGAAGACTTTCAAAAACTGCTGGATCAGTTAAAATAATTGGGTCTGGCTGTCATTGCTGGCGTATCGCGGGGCATAGACCTGACAAAGTATGCGACCTGAATAGCGACAATATAATGGACATATTGACCTTCGAAAAAGGCCGAGAATTATCTGATGGCCGCTGATAATTTTTACTGGACTGACGAGAACAAGCCCAAGGCCTATTCGACCGGCCTGAAATTGTTTTTGATACTCTTGCTGGCAATGGCTCCACTGGCTCTTATTGCATTTCTGGTGACTATCCAGATTGACCGAAACAGCAAAGATACCCGCAATGATGTCGCAGTAAGCTCTCTCAACCTGAGTGCTTTGCGGCTAAACAATGCGCTATCTCTTGTGCAGGAAAAACTGCTCGAAACGACGCAGCCCAGAATTAATGGCGATGAGAGCGCGGCCTGCAAACAGTTAAGTGCCTTGGCAAGAGAAGATAGCGTGGACAGCGCATTGCTCATCAAAGGCACATCTGGCGAACCAATTTGCACTATCGGGGTCATGCCGGAAAATATTACCCGCCAAATTATGATCGGTACTCCGGACCCCTTGCAAATTGCTAACAATCAAAGCGGGTTGATCCTGCATATTCGCGAGCCGGACCAGCGTTTGGCGGCAAGTGTTTTTATTAGCGCGGCTACACTTTTGCGACTTGCCGATCCACAGGACGATCTGCCTCTGTCCCATATGCGGCTACATTCCGGCAATGAAGACCTGTTGCTAAAGCAATTGCCCATTCGCGATAAAAATAGACTGGAAGGCGGTATCATTGCCACTCAGGCTGTTCTTGGTATGGAATTGGTTTTGCAATTACCCAAGCCTCCTACCGTCTCACCCAATTATTTTATCCGTATATTGCTGGTGATGATGACAGTGTTCGCCGCAATGATCGGTTGGGTTATCGTCAATCGCATGTTGCTTGGTCCACTCAATGCCCTGCAGAAAAAGATGCATGATTATAGCCCCGGCGCGACAGTTTCAGAATTGAAGTTAAGCGGAGCAATAGCGCCGGAAATTCGCGAACTGGACACTGTGTTCAATCATTTGGCTGGCAAGGTGAATGACGACAAGACCGTGTTAGCAGATAGTCTGGAGGACCAGATCAAACTGACGCGTGAGGTTCATCACCGCGTCAAAAACAATTTGCAAATCATTACCAGCCTTCTGAACCTGCATGGCCGCGGCATTGCCGATCCGGAATTGAAAGAGCAATATTCCATGATTCAACGCCGCGTCGACGCATTAGCCGTGGTGCATCGCAATCATTTTGCTCAAGGGGAAGCCGCCAAAGGCATAGCATTGCGCGCATTGATAAATGAAATTGTGGCCAGTTTTCGCAAAGGCGGACGCAATGATATCGCCGCACGCACGCACATTCGCTGCGAGCAACATAAGGTTGAACAAGACACAGCCATGCCAGTGGCGTTTTTGCTGACAGAATTGTTGGAAGTTATCGAAACACTTGATCGTGATGCACCTAACCGTCTCACAATCTCTGCCGAGGCCGACTCAACCGGAAAACTGTTGCGGCTTAAACTGTCCAGCGAATCCCTGATAGGTGATCAAGCCATAGCCATGTTGAACCAGCATAATATCAGCAAGGTCATCACCGGCTTGTCTCGGCAGTTACGAACAGACCTTGTCCATGATCATAAGACTGGTGCCATAGCCATGGCCATACCCGTTATTGCGCAAAGTCAGTCAGAACCAGACGAACCCGCATAATATTGCGCCAAAAATTCTTTATGAAAATCCGCAAAGCGTCCCTCTGCAATGGCAGACCGTATATCGGCCATTAGCGACTGGTAAAATGCGATATTATGCTGCGTCATCAGCATAGCGCCCAATATCTCTTTCGAACGGATCAAATGGTGCAAATAGGCGCGGCTATATTTGGCGCAAGCGCCGCAATCGCATCTATCGTCAAGCGGCGATTGGTCTTCTGCAAAACGGGCATTGCGCAGGTTGATGGGACCATTGCGCGTAAAGGCCTGCCCATTACGCCCTGATCGCGATGGCAAAACACAGTCAAACATATCGACCCCGCGTGCCACGGCACCGATAATATCATCTGGCTTGCCAACCCCCATAAGATAGCGCGGCCTGTCTTCTGGCAACTGTTCTGGCGCATAGTCCAGAACTGCGAACATTTTCTCTTGCCCTTCACCCACAGCAAGGCCGCCAATAGCATAGCCATCAAAGCCGATATCGCGCAGTTCCGCCGCTGACTGCGCGCGCAAATCTTCAAATAATGCGCCTTGCTGGATACCAAATAGTGCAGAGCGCTCTGCATGCTCCGTGCCGCTGTCAAAGCCTTGACGCGAACGTTTGGCCCAGCGCATCGACATCGCCATGGATATTGCCGCTTGCTCATGGCTGGCACCATTTGCGGTACATTCATCAAAGGCCATGACAATATCAGAGCCCAACATACGCTGGATTTCCATCGACCTTTCTGGTGTCAGCAAATGGCGTGATCCATCAAGATGGCTTTTGAAAGTGACGCCATCCTCCGTAACTTTGGTGAGGTCCGACAGACTCATGACCTGATAGCCACCACTATCTGTCAATATTGGCCTGTCCCATTGCATGAATTGATGCAAACCACCCAACCGTTCCATACGCTCTGCACCCGGGCGCAGCATCAGATGATAGGTATTACCCAAAATAATATCTGCGCCAGTTGCACGCACTTCCTCTGGACGCATAGCTTTAACGGTTGCAGCAGTGCCAACCGGCATAAAGGCGGGTGTACGGATCTCTCCTCTGCGCATGGTAATGGCACCCTTACGGGCTTTTCCATCTACAGCATCGACGGCAAAGTGAAAGCGGGGGGCAATATGTGTCATTAGGTGCGGCAGATAGACACAGGCCCGCTAATGGTCAATCTTTGTACAGGGTTCAGTGATGCAACACCGTTGACCACGCACAGGATTTCTGCGATTTACTGTTTCGTAGCTGTTACAGCTATTAAGAGATTCAATATGTCGGAGACTATGATGAACAAGATGACACGCGTAACGTCAGTTGCAGCTTCTATGCTGGCAGCTGCTTCTTTGGCTGCTTGCGGCCAAGCCGAAACCACCAGCGAAGAGACTGCTTCAGGCGACGCTGCACCTACAGCAGTTGCTGCAAAAGAAAAATGCTATGGCATTTCCTTAAAAGCCAAAAATGATTGTGCTGCTGGCCCAGGTACAAGCTGTGCGGGCACATCAACCGTTGATTACCAAGGCAATGCCTGGACCTATGTTGACGCTGGTGAGTGTGAAAAATACGGCGCAGAAGGCGGCGATTACGCACTTCCAGATGGCCGTACAGGTTCATTGGAGCCGCTGGAACGTGACAACGCTTAAGCGATACACCATCTGAATAATGAAAGGGCGGCCATTTGGTCGCCCTTTTTCTTTGCCTGCCATCCTTAACTATTTTGACCCAGAATGATTTCGCCAGTTAGCGTGGTAAGAGCAGCGAAGCGTCACCATAGCTGTAAAAACGATAGTCATGCGCCATCGCATGTGCATAGGCATTTTGCATAACGTCCAAACCCATTAATGCACTGACCAGCATGAAAAGGGTCGATTTGGGCAAGTGGAAATTGGTCAGTAAGCCATCAATCGCACGAAAATTATAGCCCGGTGTGATGAAAATATCGGTATCGCCAGCAAAAGGCCTGATCACACCATCCTCACCGCTCGCACTTTCCAGCAAACGCAGGCTGGTCGTGCCCACAGCAATGATACGGCGGCCATCGGCTTTTGCATCGTTTAACCGCTGTGCGACGTGCGGTGTAATCTCGCCCCATTCTGCATGCATGATATGATCGTCAGTGTCCTGCGCTTTAACGGGCAGAAATGTGCCCGCCCCAACATGCAGGGTCAGCGTTTCCATAGTCACTCCGCGAGCAGCAATCTGCTCCAGCAATGCCGGGGTGAAATGCAGTGACGCAGTAGGCGCTGCCACTGCCCCTTGGCGTTCAGCAAAAATGGTCTGATAGTCCTGAGCATCACGCTCATCTATATCGCGCTTACTGGCGATATAGGGCGGCAAGGGCATGTTGCCTGCGCGCAGCAACAGCGTCTCGACAGGCTCTTCACCCAGAAATGCCAGAGTAAAGCTGCCATCATCATGCCGCAATTCAACACGCGCTTCTACGTCATGGCCAAAGTCTATAATGTCATCACTGCGCAGTCTTTTGCCGTTGCGGACAAAGGCCTGCCATCTGCGCAGATCAAGTCGCTTGTGCAAAGTCGCGCCAATTTTTGCCTGACCTCTTATCCCAGTCAATTGTGCAGGAATAACCTTGGTATCATTGACGACCAAAATATCATCGGCGCGCAGTATATCGGGCAAATCTCCGACCCTATGGTCAGTAAGATTTGGCCATTGAACGACCAGCAGCTTTGCGGATTCGCGTGGTTCTGCCGGCCGCAAAGCTATATGCTGCTCTGGCAGTGCAAAATCAAAATGCGAAATATCCATGTCGTCTATCGCTCCGCAGTGCAAAGCGCGCAGCGCAATTGCTGATAGCCTTAGAAATTAGCTGATAGGCGCATTCAGATCGTCAACGCTGATTTCTTCTTCTGGTTCAGCTGCACTAAAACTCGGCTTAGGTTTATTCTGACTGGCCAATGATGCTTGCAGGATGCGTGATGGCTCGGTCGGTGGCTCACCGCGATTGATCGAGTCCACATATTCCATGCCAGAAATAACGCGGCCGAAATTGGTGTAATTTTTATCAAGCGAGAAGCGCGGGTAAAACACGATGAAAAACTGGCTATTCGCGCTGTTGGGATCATCGGTACGCGCCATGGAGACGGAGCCGCGAAGATGCGGCAATGGGTTAAACTCGGCTTCAAGGTCAGGCATTGATGAGCCACCCTGACCTGTACCGGTCGGGTCACCGGTCTGCGCCATAAAGCCATCAATAACGCGGTGAAAAACTATCCCGTCATAAAAACCATCGCGCACCAATGTCTTGATGCGTTCAACATGCTTAGGGGCGATTTGCGGCAATAAGCGGATAGCAACACGTCCGCCAGTGGACAGGTCAAGATACAGCAAATTGTCCTGATCGACGTCAATAGTCTGTGGTTGCGTAGCTGGCTCTGACGAAGTGGTATCTTGCGCAGATGCTGCACTTGCCAAACCCAGAGCAGCAACACATGCCAAAATTGAAGCAAAAACCGATCTTATCATTATACTAAACTCTCTTACGCGCTGGTTACGCTATTTCATCCTATCGGGTGCAAGGCCCTTCAATCGGGAAATATGACAATCAGCCTGACAATGCAATGAACGAGAATGCTCAGATTGCCACTTACTGGTCTTTTAGCCGGTTTTCTTTGATACGGCCCATAACATCTTGCCGCACTGCGGGGGTCACAAACTTTTCAATCTCACCATCATATAAGGCAATTTCTTTGACCAATCGCGAGGCAATGGGTTGCAGCGCGACATCCGCCATCAGAAACACTGTTTCAACACGGTTGTTAAGCTGGCGATTCATGCCGGTTAGCTGATACTCATATTCGAAATCAGTGACACCTCTAATGCCGCGCAATACTATGGAAGCGCCCTGTGCATCAGCAAAGTCCATGAGCAGTGAATTAAAACCCACAACCTCAATATTTCCTGTCCCCAGAGCAGCGACTTCGCGCCGCACCATAGCCATACGCTCATCATCACTAAACATGGGCGATTTGGCAATGTTGGTGGTGACACCGATAATCAATTTATCGACCAGCTTTGCGCCGCGTGCGATAATATCCATATGCCCCAAAGTAATAGGGTCAAATGTACCGGGATAAACACCAATCCGCATAGCCATTACCGGTCCCTTTCGACGACAAAACGCGCCAAAGATCGCAGCAAATCTGCTTCGCTGCCAAAGTCATGTAATTGGCCAATCGCCTGCTCAACCAAAAAATGTGCTTGTTCGCGCGCGCGTTCAATGCCCAGCAAAGACAGAAATGTCTCTTTACCCGCATCGGCATCTTTTTTCAGTGCTTTGCCGGCCAGTTCTTCATCGCCCTCAACGTCCAACAGATCATCCGCAATTTGAAAAGCCAGACCGATATCCCGCGCATAACCACGCAATCCGCTGCGCCCATCAGGTGCCAACCGACCCAGAATTGCACCCATTTCAATCGATGCGCTGATTAAGGCACCCGTCTTTAACTGCTGCAATTTGGTGACTGTTGGCAGGTCAAAATTGCTGTTTTCCGCTTCCAGATCCATCATCTGACCACCTGCCATACCTGCCGGACCACTCGCTCCCGCAAGACAGGAGATCAGTTCGGCACGAACAAAGGGGTCGCCATGCACTTCGGTCGACGACAATATTTCAAAAGACAGATCATGCAGCGAATCCCCGGCCAGAACCGCAACTGCCTCGCCATAGGCCTTATGCACGGTCGGCTTACCGCGCCGCATATCATCATCATCCATGCAGGGCAGATCGTCATGGATTAGCGAATAGACATGGATGGCTTCAACCGCAGTACCGGCCAGAACCGCAGCATCACGATCAACATTGAACATGGCCGCTGTCTCACACAGCAATAAGGGGCGGAGCCTTTTGCCGCCGCCTATACAGGCATGGCGCATAGCCTCATATAATTTTGCGCGTGGGTCATCCGGCACTTGCAGCAGACCATCAAAACAGCGATCAACATCGTCGCCAATCTCGCGAAACGCGTTATGCAACGCCGAATGATCCGGCTGGTCCTGCGTCATCATGCCCCCAAATATCTGCAACTAAAAATTCTATGCCTAACTATCAAATGGCGCTCCAGCCAGACTGCCATCAGCCTTTTGCGTAATCTTCTCAATCCGGCTTTTCGCGTCATTGAGCCGCTTTTGGCATGCATTGCGCAATTTTTCGCCATAGGTGTAAAGATTGATAGAATTGTCGAGGCTGGCCTCACCGCTTTCCAACTGGCGAACGATATTTTCTAATCTGGCAAGCGCATCTTCAAAACTAAGCGCGGCAATCGCTGCATCATCCAAAATTTCTGTTTCTTGCGTCATTATTCCGCTTTGAAAGCTGCACGCGCCAGCGTCAAGATATTTGCAATATATTTGCCAAGATGTGGCGGGCAATATGCATGCAAGCTATAAAGGTTGCATTTCGCAATCTATTATGCTGTATGAAAGACCAGAGACATAATAAGCGCCAAGAATAGGCGCATTCTGAGAGGATGATATCCATGTTCATTGGCCATTTCGCACCTGCCTTTGTTGCCACCGCTTTCATCGCAAAAAAACAAACGAATAGTGATCTGGCCAGAAACAGCGCATGGCTGGGCGTTATGTTTGTTGCCGCGCAACTCGTGGACTTCGGCTTTTTCGCTTTCGTGCTCACCGATATTGAACATATGCGCATCACTCCTGGCATCTCTGCCATGGTGCCGTTTGATCTTTATGATATGCCCTATACCCATAGTTTGTTGGGCAGCCTTGTCTGGGGCATGGGCTTTGCTGGTCTCATCCTCGCATTGAGTAAGAATCGCTACGCCGCTTTAATGGGTTTTCTGGTCGTGGTGTCGCATTGGTTCCTGGACGTTTTGGTTCATATCCCCGATATGACAGTGACAGGCGGCGAACCCAAATTGGGCTTTGGTCTGTGGAACCATCCATGGATCGAAATGCCATTGGAACTGGGCATATTACTCGCATCATTCCTCTATTATACGCGCTGCTCTGCCCCAATCGGAAAACAAGCGGGTTTATCAGCTGGAATACTTCTGGCGTTATTGCTGCTGGTGCAGGTCTTCAACTGGTTCGGCCCCGTGCCAGAGACATTTACGCCAGATCTGGCATGGAGTGCTTTGGCAGCATTTGCTATTCTGTCAGTTGCCGCGCATTGGACAGCCCGTCAACGCATAGCTTGACAGCCAGCACATCGCATAAGTGAATGGCGCATTTTTTACCAGCAATTTTGCCGGATAATTTTGCTTAGCATCTGGCTCTGTTGCGCCAGTCACGCTAAGGGCAATTCATGACTCAAGACGCCAGCCATAGCCCGCCCGAAATCACGCCTGAAATCGTTGCCGAACACGGCCTGAGCAGTGGGGAATATGACGTCATTCTCGACAGGCTGGGCCGTGCGCCCAACATAGTTGAACTTGGCATTTTCTCGGTCATGTGGTCAGAGCATTGCTCCTATAAATCATCGCGCATCCATTTGCAGAAATTGCCTACCGAAGGGCCGCAGGTAATTTGTGGACCAGGTGAAAATGCCGGTGTTGTTGATATTGGGCCCGGTCCTGACGGCAAACCACTGGCAGCCATCTTCAAGATGGAAAGCCATAACCACCCCAGCTATATTGAACCTTATCAGGGCGCGGCGACTGGTGTTGGCGGCATTTTGCGCGATGTTTTCACCATGGGTGCGCGCCCTGTTGCATTGATGAACGCCTTACGTTTCGGTTCGCCCGATCACCCTAAGATGAAGCATCTGGTGCGCGGCGTCGTGGCGGGCATTGGCGGCTATGGCAATTGCGTCGGCGTTCCCACTGTCGGCGGTGAAACCAATTTTGACCCAGCCTATGATGGCAATATCTTGGTCAACGCCATGGCAGTAGGCATTGCCGAGCAGGACAAGATTTTTTATTCCGCAGCCAGCGGCGTTGGCAATTCCATCGTCTATGTCGGCAGCAAAACAGGGCGTGATGGCATTCATGGTGCCACCATGGCCAGCGCCGAATTTGACGAAGATAGCGAAGAAAAGCGCCCCACCGTACAAGTGGGTGACCCCTTTACCGAGAAGCTGTTGATCGAGGCCTGTCTGGAACTGATGGCGACCGATGCCATTGTTGCTATTCAGGATATGGGCGCGGCAGGTCTGACATCTTCCAGTGTGGAGATGGCCAGCAATGGCGGCGTTGGCATCCGCCTTGATCTGGACCATGTGCCGCAGCGCGAGACTAATATGACGGCTTATGAAATGATGCTGTCTGAATCGCAGGAGCGCATGCTGATGGTGCTCAAACCCGGCCGCGAGGCTGAGGCTGAAGCGATCTTCAAAAAATGGGAACTGGATTTCGCGGTTATTGGCGAAGTCACCGATACTGGCCGCATGGTGCTGGAGCATCTGGGTGAAATTGTCTGCGATATTCCGTTGGCACCGCTGGCCGATGATGCGCCGCGTTATGATCGCCCACATATAGAGGTGAAGCCACAAGAGCCACTAAGCGATATTCCCGAAAGCGTGGATATTGGGGCAGATCTGTTAAAGCTGATGGCATCGCCA
The DNA here is from genome assembly GCA_947503245.1 of uncultured Sphingomonadaceae bacterium. GTDB lineage: Bacteria > Pseudomonadota > Alphaproteobacteria > Sphingomonadales > Sphingomonadaceae > Alterisphingorhabdus. The sequence goes on along the minus strand of CANNCV010000001.1, from coordinate 1,013,900 downwards.
GCACTGGCCAGTCGCCGTTGGATATGGGAACAATATGACCATCAGGTGATGGCTGACACCGTGCAAAGACCGGGCGGAGATGCTGCCGTTGTGCGTATCCACGGCACAAATCGCGCTTTGGCTATTACCACCGATTGTACACCGCGCTATGTAAAGGCTGACCCTTATGAAGGCGGGAAGCAAGCGATTGCTGAGGCCTATCGCAATTTGGTCAGCGTTGGCGCAAAGCCGCTGGCAGTGACAAACTGCCTGAACTTCGGCAACCCTGAACGGCCCGAAATTATGGGTCAGTTTGTTGGCGCGCTACAGGGCATGAGCGAGGCGTGCAAAGCACTGGATATGCCGATCGTGAGCGGCAATGTGTCGCTCTATAATGAGACGACCGGGCCAGACGGCGTGCCGCGTGCCATTTTGCCGACGCCTGCGATTGGGGCGATTGGGTTGATTGAAGCCCTCGATCGGATGATGACGATGGGGTTTAAGGATGAAGGTGAGGACATTTACCTCATCGGTCATACCAGTGGCCATCTAGAGCAATCAATTTGGCTTAGCGAGAACTTCGTCAAAGACCTCAACTGGGCTCCAGATGTCCGTTTGAATGACGAACTCAAAACCGGTGAGTGGATAGCGGAACTGATTAGTCAAGGCAGAGTCACGGCCGTGCATGATTGCTCGGACGGTGGTATGCTTGTCGCATTGGCGGAAATGGCATTAGCGAACGGGATAGGATTTGAACTCTCTGATAGGCCAGAGCTGCAAAGATCACGAGAACCCAAGCAACTGAATAGCCAGTGGTATTTCGCTGAAGATCAAGCCCGTTACATAGTAACAGTGCCCAAGGGCAGTTTTGATCAAATAGCCGTGAGTCCTGTGCCATTGTACAAAATCGGACAAACGGGCGGTCATGTTCTTTCTTCGCCGGAATTCTCGGTCGATTTAACGGAACTGCGCGCAGCCAGTGACAGCTTCTTCAAGGATTGGATGGAAGATTAACTTCCAAACGCTGATCCACTATTCCGGCCATTATTGCGTACCGTTTTTAATCTGCTGGATCATATGGCGGCGCGATAACGATCCACGGCGTTGGTGGAAATCCGGATTGATCATGCTGGCAACCATACTGATCGATCTGGATCACCTTCTTGCCACCCCCATTTTTGACCCCAATCGCTGTTCCATTGGCTTTCATCCTCTGCACAGCATCTGGGCAGCGATACTATATCTGGCTCTGCTATGGGTTCCGCGCTGGTGGGTGCGTGCTATCGCATTGGGCTGTTTGTGGCATTTGGTGACAGATGGCGGCGACTGTCTTATGATGATGTTATGATTGATCCATCATCACCTACATCCAGTGCCGGCTATTCAGGCACACCATTGGCCAAAAAGCTTAATCTGCGTGACGGCTTACTTGTCTGGTTCGATAATGTTCCCGAAAATGTCGATGATGAAATTGCCGAATATGCACTGGATCTTATCATCGTTACTGGCCCGGATGATGAACCCGATGCGGCGCTCATTTTCCTGAAAACCCGTGCCGATATGGAAAACAAGCTACAAGAGCTTCGTAATAGACTCACCCCATCGGGCCATATTTGGGCCTGTTGGCCGAAACAGGCGTCAGGCGTTCCTTCCGAAATTGGTGAGCAGGATATCCGCGGTTTCGCACTGGAATTGGGTTATGTTGACACCAAAAAATGCGCCGTGGACCATATCTGGTCTGGCCTAAAGCTGGTGATCCGCAAAGAGCTGCGTTGATATTCGATGTCGCGGCTGTTCTTAATCAACCTGACCTGAAACAGCCCGCTTTAGGCAGTCTGACCAAGCAAATCATAAGGGTTGATGCCCCGATTGCGCAGCTCTGAATGGGCTTCGCGATAACGGGTTGGTTCAGCAATATTCAACCGCGCGCGCGCTGCTTCTAGAGGTTCGGCCAGCAAAGCGGTTATATCCTGCTCAATCAACCTTGGGCATGCCGTGCCAGATTTCTGCGCCTGCCGGACGGCTTTCAGTACAGGAGCTGACCAGCTTATCGTTTTTTTCATATTAAGCGCAGCCATATAGGCAATGAAGATATTGGCCGGCGATGGGTTTTGGCCATAGGTGAATGCCAATACGCTGGCCTCCCCTAAAGCATCGCGGCCATAGCCGGTCAAAACATGCAAAAGATCATGCACGTCGCGCGAACGGTTGAAATACCATTCAATCTGGTCATGATATTTTACTGTGCTGAACTTTTCAAATTCTGCAACCAAGCCTGCTGCGCTTAGCCCTTCGCTTTCCATAAAATCGCAATAGGCATGGGCAACAGAGCCTATAGGCATAGCACGCAAACGGTCATGATCGTCTAGCAAATCAGGCAGAAATGGCTCACGCTCTTTCAAAGCCTGACCAAAGTCAGTTTTCAGAAACTCTAAAGCCTCACTGCGAAAGGCTTTGCGCGGCAAACACTGGAAAATATGAAAAACCTGCTCGGTATCCTCTTTGTCCGCGATCAAATTGCGGAAATGCTGAACTGCCTTAAATGGCCGCCAATGCAATTCAGGGCGATCGGGATGGATAAAGGGTTGTTCGGTCATATCGCGGGCAAAGCTCCAATTCTGATATCATCCATATAGTATAAATCGTCCTTACTTACAATAGTGTTAATAGTGATAGCCGTAAATTTTTGCCATAAATTTTTGCCATTCTCCTCTTACCGGATTAGAGCTTCCAGCCATGAAACCACATGATACCCTGCCCTATACCGATTTGCCCGATTATAATGATGCAGAGCGGGTCGCCCGTGCTCACGCTTTTTACGAAGCGCTTAAGACACGGCGCACCTGCCGCTATTTTGCCCCTGACCCGGTTCCGCGTGAAGTTATTGAGCAGGCGATACTGGCGGCTGGCACTGCCCCCAATGGGGCCAATCATCAGCCATGGCATTTTGCTGTTATCACTTCGGCTGAAAAAAAGGCCGCATTACGTGCTGCTGCCGAAGAAGAAGAGCGTGCTTTTTACGAGCAGAAAGCCAGTGATGAGTGGCTTGATGCTCTGGCCCCGCTCGGCACCGATGCTGACAAACCGTTTCTGGAAATTGCCCCCTATTTGATCGTCATATTTGGACAGCGCAAAGGCGGCATGTATCCGAATGAAAAGAAACAAAACTATTATGTGAATGAAAGTGTCGGCATCGCAACCGGCATGCTGATCACTGCATTGCACGATGCCGGATTGGCCACCTTGACCCACACGCCAAACCCGATGAAGTTTCTCAACACCTTGTGCGAGCGACCATCTGATGAAAAACCGATGATGGTATTGGTGGTCGGTAAGGCTGCAAAAGATGCGACAGTGCCTGCTCATGCCGTACATAAGAAACCGCTCGACCAGATCAGTAGCTGGCTCTAACATCAGACCCTTATATAAGGGGACCAAGACGTGAACGATATTTCCAAACAAGCTGCAGAACAAGCAGAGCAGCGGAAGGGACAAGCCGATAATTTTATTGTCCCCGGCGCACGTTATATTGAACTTGATGCCCTGCGCGGTTTTGCCGTTATGGGCATATTGGCGATGAATATTGTCGCCTTTGCCCTGCCTGGCAATGCCTATATGAACCCCGATATGGCTGGCGGCAGTACAGGCGCTGATCTGCTGTCGTGGTTTTTTGGATTCATCTTTATCGATGGAAAAATGCGCGGCCTGTTCTCTTTGCTATTTGGTGCCAGCTTATTCCTTGTCACCAGCTTAGCCGAAGCAAAGGGCCAATCCCCCGCCAAAACCCATTATAGCCGGATGTTCTGGCTCGGCTTTTTTGGGTTGATCCATTTCTTTTTCCTCTGGTTTGGCGACATATTGTTTTTATATGCCGCTATTGGGAGCATCGCATATCTCTTCCGCAACTCCACCGCCGAATCGCTAATCAAAAAAGCAGTCGCCATTTATGTCGGCGGTTTTGTGATGTGGGCGTTCTTAATGGCCTCTATTTTTGTCTTTCAAAGCCAAACAGAAATGCCGGGGGCTGATATATTGATGGTCGAAGCCTATCAGGAAATGCTGGATGGCATGGGTTTCACCAGCGCGGCTATAGCCAAGGACGTAGCTCTATATCAGAGTGGTTTTGTTGACATCGCAAACCACAAACTGACCACTATGACATTTCAGCCGCTTTATTCTATATTTCAAGCCGGCTTGGAGACTTTGCCGTTCATGATGTTGGGCATAGCGATGATGAAAAATGGCTTTTTCCTCGGCAAATTGTCGCATGAAGCTTACCGCAAATGGGCGCTCTGGATGATCCTGAGCGGCACAATATTGTCTACAGCTCTGGCCCTATTGGCCTATTATAGTGAATTTGAACCAGTCCTGTTGATCAACATCACAATAGCATGGACATTGCCGACACGGATGATGATGACCATCGGCTATGCTGCGCTGCTCATAGTGTTAATCCAGCAATATAGTCATCATTGGCTGATCCGCCGTGTCGCAGCCGCTGGGCGCGCTGCTTTCACCAATTATCTGGGCACCAGTGTGATTATGTGCGCGATATTTTATGGGTGGGGATTCGGTCTATACGGTGAAATCAACCGCAGCATGCTCTGGTTATTTGTGATTGGCATGTGGTGTGTCATGCTGCTTTGGTCACAACCATGGCTGATGCGCAATCGTTATGGCCCGCTTGAATGGCTTTGGCGGACATTATCGCGTGGTCAGGTTCAGCCTTTGGCAATTCGCTAAAGGATTTTTTGCAAATAATTCGCATTAACCATTGCAAACCATTCTCATTATCGCTAAATAGAGTGAGAAGGAGCCGCATATGGTTGTCTGTGTTTGCAATGCCATCAAGGAAAAGGATTTACGCGCTGCGTTTCAGCAGTGCCCGTCCCAGCGTCCTCATGATGTCTATGCGAAACTCGGCCGGAAGCCAAAATGCGGCCAATGCCTCCAGTTTGCGCAAAGCATTATCAATGCGGAAGCTGCGAGCGCATAGCAATAGCACCTTAAAAAACCTAGCTTTTCTGCGGGTTTCAGCCTTTTCATCTTAACAATTCGTCCCTATATAAGGGGCAGTATTTGAAAGGATGATATTATGCGTGGTGACAAAAAAGTCATTGAATTGTTAAATGAAGCCCTGAAAAATGAGCTGACTGCCGTCAACCAATATTGGCTGCATTATCGCTTGCTGAACGATTGGGGCGTGACCAAGCTGGCCGAATTTGAGCGGCACGAATCCATTGACGAAATGAAGCACGCCGACCAGTTGGCGGAACGTATTTTGTTTCTCAATGGCCTGCCAAACTTCCAGATGCTTGGCCGTCTCAAAATCGGTGAAACCGTTGAGGAAATTATTGACGCTGATCTGGCGCTTGAAGAAGAAGCGGTAACCATGCTCAAAGGCGCTGTCGCCTATGCCGAAAGCATTCAGGACTTCGTAACCCGTGATCTGTTCGCAGCCATCCTTGCGAGCGAAGAAGAGCATGTCGATACGTTGGAAACACAAAAAGCCATGATTGAGCGCATGGGCATTGAAAACTATACGCAGCTTCAATCAAAGCCTGCCGAAGCGCATTAATAGCACACAAACAAAAAGGCGCGCCGCAACATGGGTTACGGCGCGCCCTTTGCTGTCTGCGATCCTAAATTTATAGTCGGCCGAAACTCTGATTTGAAGAAGCGAATTCACGGCGTTCTGCACCTGCACGCTGTACCAATGGGTTGGTTTCCCTTTCTAGGGCAGCTAGCGAATCTTCGAATAGCTGACGCAAGCCCACCACCAATGGTAGCAATTCGTCAGGCTCTTGCCGATATTCCACACATTGCCGTGCTTCAGTTTCAATCTTTTCGGCAAGTTCCGTTAATCTGTCAGCGCCGAACTGGGCCGATTCCCCCTTAAGTGTATGGGCAGGAATCACCAATGCTACCGCATTACGTTGGCGGATAGCTTCTTCAATAGCAGCCACTGATTTGGTGCCATCTTCTCGGAAATATCCCAGAATTCTAACAAAGTCAGCGCCCAAAACCGCACGTGTTTCAGAAAAGCTGCTCCAGTTTATAATATTCTTGGTCTCGTCATTCACTGCTCAAAGCTCCTAATTGCGGGACCTGGTCCTGACGATAAGAATAGCTTTAATAAGTAAACAGTTGGTTGAAGATGCCATCTAAAGTCAATTAGATTGCTTAGCTGCCTTGGCTTTTGTGATAAGGGTTTTTGGGAGAGCGCAGATTTAACCGCACCGGCACAGCATCAAAGCCCAAATCCCGGCGGATACCATTTATCAAATAACGCTTATAGCTCTCCGGCAGGCTATCAAGCCGCGTGCCAAAAAGTACAAACCCCGGAGGGCGAATTTTGGCCTGTGTGATAAAGCGCAATTTAATGCGCTTGCCGCCAGGCGCAGGCGGCGGTGTTCTGGCCAACGCATCATCAAACCAGCGGTTTAACATCGCCGTTGGTATCCGCCGTGACCATGAACGGCGAACGGTAAATGCCGCCTGTATCATCTGGTCAAGACCTTTGCCTGTTGCTGCTGATACAGTAATAACGGGCAATCCGCGAACCTGTGCCAAGCCTTCGTTCAAAGCCTCTCTTATGCCATTATAAAGATAGCTGGCATCTTCAGCGACATCCCATTTGTTGATGGCGATTATCAATGCACGACCTTCTTGCAATACACGGTCAGCAATCTTCAGATCCTGCACTTCCAGACCCTTGGTTGCATCAAGCAAGAGCACAACTACCTCAGCAAAATCTATTGCACGGCGGGCATCAGCGACGGAGAGCTTCTCAAGCTTATCTGTGACTTTGGCCTTTTTGCGCATGCCAGCAGTATCAATAAGCTTGACCGGCCGCATGGTGCCTTCACCATCCTGCCATTCCCAATCAATCGCAATGCTATCACGCGTAATACCGGCCTCTGGTCCAGTAATCAGCCTGTCTTCACCCAAAAGGCGATTTATAAGGGTAGATTTACCAGCATTCGGACGGCCAACAATCGCCAATTGCAGCGCGCCTAGCTCTTCTTCACTCGGTACAAATTCGATATCAGGAGCATCAGGCGCAATAACCACATCGACCTTTGGCTGCGACAGCAGTTCTTCCCCTGCAAGCACGGATGCCTCTTCAGCTTGTTCTATATGCGGGCGCAGTGCAGCGAACAAATCGGCCAACCCTTCGCCATGTTCGGCGCTCAACGCCAATGGATCGCCAAGGCCGAGGCCATAGCTTTCCATGATACCGCTTTCTCCAGCACGGCCTTCCGCCTTGTTCGCGACCAATATGACAGGCGTATTGCTCACTCTTAACCAGCGTGCGATTTCTTCATCCAATGGGGTCAAGCCAACACGCGCGTCAATAACAAACAGTGCCGCTACAGCAGAGCCAACTGCCGCTTCGGTCTGTTGGCGCATTCTGCCCGGCAGACTGGCTGCATCCTCATCTTCATAGCCTGCAGTATCGACGATCTGAAATTTCAGGCCCAACAGGTCTGCTTCACCAAAACGCCGGTCACGAGTTACGCCGGGCTGGTCATCAACCAGCGCAATTTTCTTGCCAACCAAACGGTTAAACAATGTCGATTTTCCAACGTTCGGGCGGCCGACAATGACAATCTCGGGAAGCATGGGTGATCCTTACCAGTCTGCCGCAATATCGCAAAGCAGCCGGAGTATAAATTACATGCACATAAAGTGTGCAAAAGCTGAATTACCGATAGGCGTTAATTCGTCCGCTGTCATCTAGGATAATCAACGTACCATCAACCGCGATCATTGGGACAGATACAGGCTTATTAACCTCAAACATGGTGGTGATTGCACCATCTGCTGGTGAGACAGATGATATTTCGCCTTTTGATGATGCAACAATCAATCGATTCCCTGCCAATAGCGGCCCGACCCAACGGATAGGGCCTTTCTTTTTCTTGGGCACTTCCCAACGTTGCAGATCAGCGATCCAGCGTACCTTGCCAGTTGTTCTTGCGATACACAGCAATTTGGCATCGTCTGTAAGTGTAAACAGCCATTCACCGCCCAGTGCAGGCGTTGAAGTTCCGGCAATATTGATTTCCCAAATACGTTGGCCGACCACCAGTTGGTAAGCAGCCATGCGGCCACCCTCACCCAGTGCATAGACACGGCCCTGATCAATAATCGGGTCAGCATCAATATCGGACAATGTTGCCACAGCCGTTGAAATCCGTGTGCGCGCCAAAGCATCTGACCAGACATTGGTGCCGTTTTCAAACCGGTGTGCAGAAAGCTCACCAGAAGAAAACCCTGCGATGATGGTTGCCTGTCCAGCAGCTGGTGCTGCAACGCCAAACACGCCTGCTTGACGGTTGGACGCGGCCTCGCTCCACAACACTTCTCCATTGGCAGCATTGAGCGCAAAAAGCTGATTGTCCTGCGTCATGACATAAGCAGAATTAAACGCCAAAGTCGGAGAACCGCGCAGGGGGCCAGCTGGCTTTACGCGCCAGATGATTTCGCCATTGCTGATATTCATTGCAGCGACTTCGCCAACACCATTTGTGGCGTAAAGACGGTCACCAAGAACGCTCACGCCGCCGCCAAAGACTGACGGACGACCATCGCCCTTCACTGAAAAGTCGGCTGACCAGATGCGACTACCATTGGCAAGATCAAAAGCATGTATCTTCGCATCAGTGTCAATAACATAGACACGGCCATTGGATGCGACCGGCGCTGAAGCCAACCGAGCGCGAGAGGACGAACCGGCAATCTGCGCACTCCAAGCAGGTTTAAGCGCATCACCAAGCGCCACATGACCAATATTCTTGGACGCATTGCCGCCGGATTGTGACCATTCTGTATTCCGAACAGCAGGCGGAACAATCACTGCTGTTTGCGCTATTTCAGGGTCAATTTGCGCACTTGTTTCCGAAGAGCTGAGCACATTGGTGCGCTGGCCAAAGGTCGGCGTGACTTTTACCTTCTCATCATCACCGCCAAAGGCGTTACAACCGCCTAATGTCAGAGAAAGCGAACATAATGTCGCCAGCATAATCCGATTCAATTTTGTCGTAACCAACATATATTTTCCCAAAATATGCGCTTAATGCGCACCTCCCCGATCATATTCTATTTTGCCCATCACATGCCTATCCCGGGCAAATGACGGAAAAGCCTTATTCAGAAGTCGCTGGAGCCACTGGAGCTTCTGCGTTCTCATCGTCACCTTCTTCAATATCCACTGTGTCGATGCCGAGCAGACCTGCCATTTGGCTAGCCCTGTCACGCACGGTCGGCGGCACGCTTTTATCTTTTGCAAGCTCACCGAATATTGGCCCTGCCAAGTCAGGCTTGCCCATTTTCAAATGAGCAATTGCCACCATTTCACCAGCACTAGCAAACCATGGCTCACCAGGTACAGCTAATGGCTTCATTCTTTTAATAACCTCGGCAGGCGCCAAAGTATCAAATTCTGATAAGGTCCGACGGATCGTTGCAAGATCGCGCAGTTCCTGAGGCACATTGTCATCAGCCGCTATGGCCTCAAAACTTTTTCTGGATTCTTCTGCCTTGCCTTGCTGCGCCAAAAGGCCAGCTTCACCCACTTTTGCCAATGCGCGATAGCCCGCCTGATCAGCATCCTTGAGTGGCTGTAAAGCGTTGATTGCACCATCAACATTGCCGCGTGTATTGGCATCAAGCGCAGAAATAAGCTCTTCGCTCTTTACGCCCGCGGCTTCCTCGACACTGTTTTGATAAAACAGCCAACCTGCAAAAGAAGCCAGACCCAGAACGATCACACCAATGGTGATAACACCATATTTTTGCCAGAACATAGCCAACTGGTCTTCACGCATGGCTTCATCAACCTCACGCGAGAAAATATCGGCCTGTGTATCAGTCTTGTCGCCAGGGCCCTTTGATGGGCCGCCTGCTGGCTGGGGCGTTGTAGGTTTGCGCGCCACCTGAAAATCCTCTTCTTTAATCTGTCAGCAAATCGCTTAATTGCGCTCTTTAGCCGCGAAACCCGATGCTTTCCATCGCTATTTTCGTCAAAATCGATTCTGCTGCATTCTCTTTGGTTGATAGTGTCCAGACGCCGCTGAACGGTCAATGAAGCCGCAACGCTTTTAGAAAATTCTGTGGATGGTTACAAAAGCGAAATTGTCTAATCAAGCAAGGACTTGCCTGAAATGCCGCTATAAAGTTTGGCATATCGCGCAATCATATCTCGCTCATCAAAATCGTCCTTCGCTTTTTGCAAATTGGCCGCACCCAGCTTGTCGCGCAATTGTGTGTCTGCGACCAAGGTATCAAGTGCGGCTTGCAAGCCTGTCATATCATCAGGCCGCGCAATATAGGGGCCATTAGCGCTGCTGATCATATGCGCGACATCGCCCACATCAGTGGCAATAACCGGCAAGCCAGCCGCCATTGCTTCCATAAGAGAAATAGGGAATTGCTCGCTGTCAGAGGTCAAGGCAAATATATCAAACAATCCAACATATCTGGCTGGATTGGGCAAAAAGCCCGGCATCAGAACGCGGTCGGCGATGCCCAATTCTTGTGCGCGCGCTGAAATGGTCTCTTTTTCAGGGCCTTCCCCCACAATGACCAGACGTATGTTGGCCGCACTTTTGGCCACCAGTTCAACCAGCCGCGGAATATTTTTGATGGAACGCAGACCGGCGATAGTGCCAACAACCACTTCATCAGCCCGCGGTTTAAAACCGGGGATCGCACCTTTTTGCGGTTTCTTGCTATAATCCTGTAATGCGATGCCATTGGGTATAAGCTGCACCCGTGATTTCGGCTGATGCCATGCAGTATACGCAATATGCTCCAACCGCTTTGATGGTACTATCAATGCGGCGCTTTGCGAAAGAGCCACAGTACGGAACCAGTTGCGGCGACGTTTCAAACGGTGCTGCTCATCGCTATTAAACCCATCTTCATGATGAATAAGCGGCGCCAGTTTTTCATAACGGCCAAAAATCGTGTGCGCCATAACCGCATCCATTGAACCCCAATTATAGGTGAGGATCAGATCATATGCCTTCATGGCAATCGCCAAATAGCGATAGCGAGTGATTGCCGGCTTGCCTTCCAAGGAGGGAAATTTTTCAGGAAATCGCACTTTTGAATGCGGGTTGATCGCTTTGCGCGCACCCAAAGCTCCCGGGATGGCGCTGACAATATCATGGTGAACCTTTGGTCCCATGGCATTGATAAGCTGTACGCAGCGCGCCTCTTTACCACCATGATCAAAAGTCGAATGCAGGTGCAATATACGGATGGCCTTCGTCATGAATTTGCCTCAATGCGCGCCAATAATGCGGCAATAGAGGCACGGCTATGCGGCTCATCCAGTGTTGGTGCATGGCCAATATTCGGAATGTCCAGCACATCCAACTGGGCCTGCTTCTCTTGCATAAGAGCCACGGTCTTATTGGTCAGAAGATCGCTCTTCTGGCCGCGCACCAACAGCATGGGAATATTAGTCAGCGCATTAAATGCAGGCCATAAATCCACACCTGCTTCACCGCCTGGCATCGCAAATGGCTCGGCAATACGCATATCATAGTCCAACACGATGCGCCCACTGCCGGTTACTTTCATCATGCGTTTTGCCAGCGTCAACCAATCATGCACAGTGAAGGCAGGATAAATCTCTGCGAAATCCTCGTTAAGCCATCGGGCCGAATGCATCCATGTTGCAAAGCTGCGTCCTTGGCCGACATAGCCGCGAATACGTTCCAAACCTTGCGGGTTAATCTCTGGCCCAATATCATTCAGTAAAAGACCTTTTATCCGGCCGGGCCGGGTTGATGCCAGCAGCATAGAGATAATACCGCCTAGAGACGTGCCAAAGGCAACAAATTCGTCAACACCCTCTTGCGCCAATAATGCTTCTACATCCTGCACATAGGTTAGCGGCACATAGCTTAGCGGGTCTTTGGCATAAGCGCTTTCACCGCGGCCGCGAAGGTCAACGCAAATGACGCGCCAATTTTCGGAAAGATGATCGGCCAAATCCTCAAAATCGCGTGCATTGCGGGTCAGTCCGGGCAGACAGACAATCGGCGGTCGGCCGGATGCCGCATCCTGATTTTGCGCAGGATAATCCCTAAAGTGTAGGCGCAGGCCGTCATTTGACCACCAATAGCCATTTTTATATGCTGATATCCGGCCCATCTTACTTGCACTGCCCCTTTTGGAACCCCACTAATGCCCATATGGATAGCCAATCGCAAGGCGCTGCGTATCGCGGCACGAAAACTTTTACTGCATTGCAGGAATTACTGGCTGATCCAGTAGCCCCTGCCGACTTCCCCAAACTGACCTTGCGGACGCGCAATAACCGTGCGGCAGCGCAAATTGGCCTCGACCATCTAAGTAACGAAGAATGGCTGCACCACTTTGGCCGGTTCGAGGCTTTACCCGACAGTTTAGAAACACCTTTGGCGATGCGCTATCACGGCCACCAATTCCGCGTCTACAATCCAGAGATTGGCGATGGACGCGGTTTTTTGTTTGCGCAAATGCTGGACCAAGATGACCGGTTAATGGATCTTGGCACCAAGGGGTCGGGCACCACGCCATGGAGCCGTAGCGGTGACGGACGTCTGACGTTAAAAGGGGCAGTGCGCGAATATCTGGCAACAGAAATGCTTGAAGCTCTGGGCGTTAACACCAGTCGCACCTTCTCTATTGTGGAAACGCACGAAGAATTATGGCGCAATGACGAACCCTCACCCACCCGCTCGACAGTGATGGTGCGGCTTAGTCATGGTCATGTCCGCTTTGGCACATTTCAGCGCTTGGCCTATCTGCAAGACGAAGCGGGAATGGCAGCATTGGCTCGCTATTGCCTTCAGCATTATTATCCTGAGCTAGCGACAGATATTGACCAAAAAAGCGACGCCGAATGCGCTGCTGCACTGTTCAACGGCGTTACACAACGCATGGCTGAGCTGGTCGGCAGTTATATGGTTGCCGGTTTTGTTCATGGTGTTTTGAATACTGATAATATGAATATTTCTGGCGAAAGCTTTGATTATGGCCCTTGGCGTTTTGCGCAATATTGGCAACCCGGATTTACCGCCGCCTATTTTGACCAGCAAAGCCTTTATTGTTTTGCCCGGCAACCAGAAGCTTTTCACTGGAATCTAGGGCAATTGGGCACAGCTTTGCGCATGATATGCCCGGCCGAACCGCTCATTGAGGCGTTAAACGACTTTGGCCCTCGCTATCAAATAGCGCTGACCGAGAAATTTTGCTGGCGTTTGAACATCGTGCCGCAGGGGCTGGAAAAAGACGCCTTATTGGTGCAGTCGGCGGAGCAATTTCTGCTCACCGAAACCATGACGATTGACGCCTTCTTTTTCTTTGCGCGCTTCTGGGGCAGGTCTGATGCCCCATCCTCTAATGCACCGTCTAGCACGCTAAAGGGTGTCCCGTCGTTAAAAGCTGATGAGGAAAAACTGCTGAATGATTTCCTTAGCAAGCTGCGCGAATATAAAAATGCTGCTGATGATAAACATGATTATTGGCAAAACTGCGAACCACAATCCATGGCCATTGAGGAAGTTGAGGCAATATGGTCCAATATTGCCGAGCGGGATGACTGGACTGCGCTCAACAGCAAAATATCCGCTCTGCGCGCGATGGGAAGTGCCCATGGGCGGTTTGTAAAAAAGTAACCCCCTATGGGCTATGGTCACGAGATAAGGTTGAGATTCTGCTGGTAAAGCAATAAGGCCTTTGATTGTAGAAGAATTCAGCTTAACCAATTGCGTTAAGCACAGAAAGGTCGACAGAGTATATTCCGTGAGCGAAATTATTTCCTACGAACCGGCAACCGGCAAGGAATATTGGCGTCGTGGCATTAGTGATGTCGACGAAGATGTAGCCGCGGCGCGTGCTGCTTGGCCGCAATGGGCGAGCCAACCTCTTGCCAAACGATCAGAAGCTCTGCGCCGTTTTGCCAATGAGGTACGGGCAAAGTCCGAAGAGCTGGCCAAATGTATCTCCAGTGAAACCGGCAAACCGCTATGGGAATCGCGGACAGAAGTCGAAGCTGTCATCAACAAAGTCGATATTTCGATAAAAGCCTATAGCGAACGCACGCCGCAGCGCAGTTTGGACAATGCATTGTCCGGCAAAATGGCATTGCGCCACAAACCGCATGGGGTGATGGCGGTACTGGGCCCGTATAATTTCCCGGCGCACTTGCCCAATGGGCATATTGTGCCGGCCCTGTTGGCGGGCAACACCGTGGTGTTCAAACCATCAGAAAAAACACCCGCAACCGGCGCTATGCTGGCAGAACTATATGCCGCGGCCGGCATTCCGGCGGATGCGGTTCGGCTGGTCATTGGCGGCCCGAATGAGGGCAAGGGTCTTGTCGCACATAAAGATGTCGACGGGATTTTGTTTACCGGTTCTGCCCATACCGGCCTTGCGATAAACAAGGTTCTGGTCTCACAACCACAGAAAATTGTCGCGCTGGAAATGGGTGGCAACAACCCATTGGTGATCTGGGACACTCCCAAAATTCCTGATGCGGTGTCGATCATTATTCAGTCGGCATTTACAACCGCCGGTCAAAGATGCTCTGCGGCGCGGCGTCTGATCGTCAAAGACTCCATGTATGGCGAATTGATCTCCGAACTGAAAAAGACAACCGATCGTTTGATCATAGATGAGCCTTTCGCTGATCCACAGCCTTTTATGGGGCCAGTAATAGATAGCGATGTCGCTGATGGTCTGACCGAGAGTTTTCTGGCGCTGCTCAATCGTGGCGGCAAAGCCATTAAACATATGGCACGCCCGAAAGGCGATCTGCCCTTTGTCACGCCAGCCATTATCGATGTCACCGCGATGAAAGAGCGCCCGGATATTGAGCTGTTTGGCCCATTGCTACAGGTGGTCAAAGTCAGCGGCTTTGAAGAAGCTATTATTGAGGCGAATAACACGCGGTTTGGCCTGTCAGCCTCTTTGGTGGGCGGCAGTCCTGATCTTTACAACCAGTTCTGGGCCAATAGCCGTGCTGGTATCGTCAATTGGAACCGGCCTACTAATGGCGCATCCTCTGGCGCGCCATTTGGCGGCATTGGCTTATCGGGCAATCATAGACCAAGCGCATATTATGCCGCTGACTATTGTGCTTATCCCGTGGCATCTGTGGAAGTGGATCAACCGCGCGCGACGATCGGCATAGGCCTATCCGCACCGCAGACACACTTTGAATAAGATGCGGTAAAAGCTGATCTAAAGCTGCTACACGGCCAGCAATGAAGTTATTCTTCATGACCGGCAAAAGATTATATTTTGATTGATCGACACATGGCATCCACATGGGTGTCATCGCACAATCTATCGTGCGACCCAGTCAAAAGGTAATGGCCATGCGCAATGCTACGCACAACCAGCAATCCCCAACCGGCGATAATACCGGTGCTCAGCCCCATATAGGGCATGTCTATCTGGTCGGTGCAGGACCGGGCGACCCCGATCTGCTGACCGTCAAGGCCGCGCGCCTTATTAGTAACGCACAGATAATCGTGCATGACGGTTTGGTTGATGATGCCATTTTGGCGCTTGCCCCTGAACATTGCCATATGATCTCGGTCGCCAAAAAGCGCGCCCGCCATACCGTGCCGCAACAGGGCATTAATGCACTGCTGATCGCAGAAGCCCGCAAAGGGCATGATGTTGTGCGCCTTAAAGGCGGCGACCCGTTCATCTTTGGCCGTGGCGGTGAAGAGGTGGATGATTGCCGCGCTGCAGGTGTACCTGTTTCAGTCATTCCCGGCATTAGCGCAGCCAATGGCGGCGCGGCGCAAGCCTTATTGCCGCTTACCCACCGCGAAGACAGCAGCGCTGTCACATTTGTTGCAGGCCAATGCAAAGGTCTGTCCGAACAGAAATGGGCTGGGCTGGCCGGCAAAGGGCGCACATTGGTTATCTATATGGGTGTCCATACTGCCGAGGCGATTGTCGAAAAGCTGATAGATGATGGTGTCACACCCGATATGCCAGTGGCCGTATTGGAAAATGCAACCCGCAGCGATGCCCGCGCGTTGCGCACCCTGTTGACCGATCTGCCTGATATGATCCAGCGCAATACGATCAAAAGCCCGGCACTGTTGGTGATTGGTGATGTTGTCTTGCGCGCCGATGCGCAAGACGGGCTTGAACAGATTAAACACACACTCCCTACAATGATTAAGGAAGCAATGGCATGAAAATTGTAACCGGAAATGACCTTAAAACCGGTGATGTCATCTGGTGGTCCGGCGGCGAAACATGGTCCCGCCATTTGGGTGATGCCATTGACGCTGGTGACGAAGCAGAGGCCGTCGCAGCGCGCGAAGAGGCCGCAATGCGCGTCAACGTTCCCTATATCGTGCCATGTGAGCAAAGCGATCAAGGCCCCATGCCGCTGCACATTAAAGACCGCGTCCGCGCCTTTGGCCCGACAGTTCGTGCCGATCTGGCCATCAACACCAATATTCCCATCGTGAAAGGGTAACATTCCGATGTATCAATATGACCAATATGACCAAGCAATGGTCGATGCACGCGTCGCCGAATTTCGCGACCAATGTGAGCGGCGTCTGAAAGGCGAGTTGAGTGAAGATCAGTTCAAGCCTTTGCGTCTGATGAACGGCCTATATCTGCAACTTCATGCTTATATGCTGCGTGTTGCGATCCCTTATGGCACATTGAGCGCAAAACAGATGCGCATGCTGGGCCATATTGGCCGCAAATATGACCGTGACTATGGCCATTTCACGACGCGCCAGAATATTCAATATAACTGGATCAAGCTGGAGGATGCGCCTGACATTCTGGCTGATTTGGCCACTGTTGAAATGCACGCAATCCAAACCAGCGGCAATTGTATCCGCAACATCTCATCGGACCAGTTTGCCGGTGCCGCGGCCGATGAAATTGCCGATCCGCGCCCTTGGGCCGAATTGCTGCGCCAATGGTCAAGCTTTCACCCAGAATTCAGCTATTTGCCGCGCAAATTCAAAATCGCTGTAATAGCCTCTGAAGAAGATCGCGCCGCGATGCGCCTGCATGATATCGGCATCCAATTGGTGCATAATGATGCTGGCGAACTGGGCGCCAAATTCTATGTTGGCGGCGGCATGGGCCGCACGCCGATGATCGCGCCAGAGATTCGCGACTTTGTTCCTGCTGATGAACTGATCCATTATGCAGAAGCCTGTTTGCGCGTGTATAACCGCTATGGTCGCCGCGATAACAAATATAAGGCGCGTATCAAAATCCTCGTGCATGAACTGGGCAAGGACGAATATACCCGTCAGGTCGAAGAAGAATTCGCCCATATGAAGACATTGGGCCTTAACCCGCCAGTGGCTGAGCTAGAGCGGATCAGCACTTATTTTGCTGATCCTGACTTCGATCAAAATGCTCCCGATGATCTGGATATGTCAGACCCTGATTTTCGCATCTGGGTGGAACAAAACACCCATGCGCACAAACAGTCTGGCTATGCCATTGCAACAATCAGCCTGAAGCCAACCGGTGGCATTCCCGGGGACGCAAGTTCAGACCAGATTGACCTGATGGCTGATCTGGCGGAGCAATATAGCTTTGACGAGCTGCGCGTCACGCACTCACAAAATATTGTGTTGCCGCATGTTAAAAAGGCGGATCTTTATGCCTTGTGGCAAAAGCTCGATGCTGCTGGTCTGGCCCCTGCCAATCTCGATCTGGTCAGCGATATGATCGCTTGCCCGGGCCTTGATTATTGCAGCCTCGCCAATGCCCGTTCCATCCCGCTGGCGCAGAAAATTTCTGAGCGCTTTGCCGATGTTAAAAGGCAGCAGGATCTGGGTGAATTAAAGCTGAAAATTTCGGGCTGTATCAACGCCTGTGGCCACCATCATGCCGGACATATCGGCATATTGGGCGTCGATAAGAAGGGCTTTGAGAATTACCAGCTTTCGCTCGGCGGTTCCGGCGCAGAGGATACCAGCCTTGCCAAAATCACTGGCCCGGGATTTGACGAGGACGGCATTGTCGATGCTGTTGAAACAGTCACCAATCTCTATCTGAAAACCCGTGAAGACGGCGAACGCTTCATTGATACCTATCGCCGCATCGGCATGGCCCCATTTAAGGAGGCGCTTTATGGCTAATCCCCAATTTTACCTGCGTGAAGACACACCTTGCAGCGACGCGCCGATTGCCTTTGCCGATTTTGGTGATGCCAGCAATGCCATTGCTGTACGCATCGAACCGGGCGATGATGCTCGCAGTCTTTTGCCCCATTTGGGCCAATTGGCGATGATAGATATCAGCTTCCCCGCTTTTGGGGACGGACGCGGCTATTCATCAGCGCGTATCTTGCGGGAAGCCGGTTATGAAGGTGAATTGCGCGCCAGCGGTGATGTTCTCATCGACCAGCTGAGCAATATGCGGCGCTGCGGCTTTGACAGCTTTGCCCCTAGCACACCCTTGGACGAAAACGCCGCCAAGACGGCCTTTGCCACATGGGATGATGTTTATCAAAAGACCGTTGATGCACGCACGCCAATCTGGGCAAAACGGCATGGCTGAACCTGCCTCATCAAGAAACCGCACGATCGACAAAATTGATGTCGGTCCGCGCTTTAGCGAGAGCGATGCCGTGCGCCTTAACCGGTTGTTTCGCGGCAGTGAAACGCAAGAGATGCTACGCTCCGTTATCAAAGATAGCATGGTGGGCGAACTGGCGGTTGTCTCATCCTTCGGCGCAGAATCTGCGGTATTGCTGCATCTTATCGCACAGATTGATCCAGCGACGGCTGTGCTTTTCCTCGATACCGGCAAGCATTTTCCAGAGACAATTGCCTATCGTGACACATTGTCGGCGCATCTTGGCCTGACCAATGTGATTATCTTAACGCCTGAAGAACAGACTGTGCACCAAAAGGATGAGAGCGGGCTTCGCTGGTCTTACGATCCTGATGGCTGCTGTGAAATCCGCAAGGTCATTCCGCTTGCCAAAGCACTGGCAGGCTATGATGCCTCCATAACGGGCCGCAAAGGCCATCAGGCCAGCACACGCATTGGCTTACCGCGTTTTGAGATGGACAATAGCGATGCGCAGGGCCGGTTGAAAATCAACCCGCTGGCCAATTGGACTGCTGAAGATTTGGAAGCCTATCTTGCCGACCATGATCTGCCGCGCCATCCCTTGGTCGCGCAGGACTATCCATCAATCGGCTGTGCACCTTGCACCAGCAAAGTTGCACCCGGCGAAGATCCACGTTCGGGCCGCTGGAAAGGCTGGGATAAGACAGAGTGTGGCATCCACGAACCTGTTGAGGATGCGGTCTCTCCTATCCCCGGTACAAAGAGTGACGACAGCGCCAACGATCCGATTTTCTGACCAGCACTGAATACCGCGTCTAACTAAACCATTAGGGCTGAGCTTATCTAAGCCCGCTTATCAGTTTGGCACGATATTGGGAGATGCCCTTCGACAGGCTCATGGCTAGCAGTGTTTATATATCTTCTTAGTCCAGCTCTCAAAATGCAGAACTCTCAACCCGATTACTCATAATCCGGCGTGCCATAGGCATCATCCGCAAGATCGGTAAATTTGGTGATTTTGGCTTCGAACTTCATGCGCACTTTGCCAGTTGAGCCATGCCGTGATTTGGCAACCACCAATTCGGCAAGGCCGTAAACGCGCTCCATTTGCATCGCCCATTGCGCATGGGCATCATGGATGGATTGATCATCGCCCTCTTGCGGTGTTTTAGGTTCTTTTGACTGCACATAATAATCTTCACGATAAACAAACAGCACCATATCCGCATCTTGCTCAATCGAGCCGGATTCACGCAAGTCAGAAAGTTGCGGCGTTTTGTCTTCGCGCTGTTCGACCGCACGGCTAAGCTGTGACAGCGCCAATACCGGCACTTGTAACTCTTTGGCCAGCGTCTTGAGCCCTCGGCTAATCTCCGAAATTTCATTAACACGGTTATCGCTGGCACGCCCTGTACCTTGCAAAAGCTGAAGATAATCGACCACGATAAGACCGATGCCGTGCCGCCGCTTGAGCCGCCGTGCACGGGTTCGCAAGGCCGCAATGGTCAGCGCTGGCGTATCATCAATGAACAGCGGAAGATCCTGCAAATCCTGACTGGCTCGGCTTAAATTCTGGAAATCTTCGCGGCTGATTTTGCCCATGCGCAGCGCTTCTGAAGATATGCCCGACTCCTGCGCCAAAATACGTGTGGCCAACTGGTCTGCTGACATCTCGAGCGAGAAGAAAGCCGTTTTGGCGCCCACGCGCTGCTTTTCTTCAATGCCGTCCTCTTCCTCGCGTCGCCAGCGTTGCGCGGCGTTAAAGGCAAAGTTGGTTGCCAATGCGGTCTTGCCCATGCCTGGACGTCCAGCCAAAATCAGCAAGTCACTATTGTGCAAACCGCCAATCTTCTCATTCACATTATCAAGACCGGTGGTCACACCTGACAAGTGACCGCCAGAGTTAAACGCTTTTTGGGCCATTTCGACCGCAACCAATGTGGCGCGGCCAAAATCAACGGCACCGCTACTATCGCCTTCACCCTCCATCACAGAATAGAGCGCCGCTTCGGCGTTTTCCACCTGCGCCTTAGGGTCAACGCTTTCGCTTGTGTCCATGGCGTCATTGACCAAAGTCCGCCCGACGGTGATCAATTCTCTCAACAAAGCGAGATCATAAATTTGTTGCGCAAAGTCGCGTGCGCCAATCAGACCTGCACTGTCAGCTGTCAATTTGGCCAGATAGCCCAAACCGCCAACTTGTTGCAGCGTCTCATCACTTTCAAAAAATGGCTTGAGCGTAACCGGGGTCACCACAAGGTTGCGGTCCAACAGCTTCATTATCCGGTCGTAAATACGGCCATGCAGCGGTTCAAAAAAATGCTCGGCTTGTAGCGGAATGCTAATATCTTCCGACACGCGATTATCAATCAGCATGGCGCCCAGAAAAGCAACTTCCGCATCTATATTGTGCGGCAGGCTCTGCGCTTTATCGGCATTGCCGACAGTGGCATCATTACCAGCCATATCCGCGCTGAGGGAATCATTATCAGGGGTAAATATAGTAGCCATAGCCACCCTATGCGCCGCCCAATATGCTGGTGCAACCGCAGCGACGATAAAAGACGATTGTGGATAAGGCGCAAAACTATAGCTTGACCTTTTTAGGCTTGCCGAACACTCCCCGATAGGCGATGCCCACAGACTATGGCCGACTATCGCATCACACATATCGAACTGGATGAGCAGACAATTGTCTGGCGCAATGCCGATATTGAGCAGGAGCGTCGTATTGCCATCTATGATCTGATCGAAGACAATAGTTTCCAGCCGCTTAGCGAACGATGCGCAGTGTGCGACGGTCCTTACTCGCTCAAACTCTCTGTTACAGAGGGACGTTTGGTGATGGACATTGGCCGCGAGGACAAAACGCCATTGGAAACCATTATCTTGGCCTTGGGCAGGTTCCGCAGACCCATTCGCGATTATTTCGCCATTTGTGACAGCTATTATCAGGCCATCCGCCAGGCAACCTCACAAGAGATTGAAACTATAGATATGGCGCGCCGCGGTGTGCACAATCAGGCTGCTGAACTGCTTATGGAGCGGCTTGAAGGCAAAATTGCCGTTGATTTCCCCACCGCAAGACGTCTTTTTACCCTTATTTGCGTACTCCATATCAAAGGCTAAAACGGCTATTGGTGAAAGCGGATTTCACGAATCACAGCATCATTGAAAGAACGGGAACAGATATTGGCGCGAAACGGGGGAAAAAGATCAGGGGTTTTGACCGGCTTGTTGGTGGTTGCGGTTATCCTTGGCCTGCTGGCATGGGCAGCGTTCAGCTTTTCCCGCAGCTGGACGGCGCCGCGCGATCAATATCCGCTGCAGGGCATCGCTATATCTGCGGATAGTGGCAGTGTTAGCTGGCCCAGCATGGCCGCGCTGAATATCAATTTTGCCTATATGCTGGCGACGCGCAGTTCCGATTATCGCGATCCGGCATTCGGTAAGAATTTTGCAGAGGCGGAAAAAGCCAAGATAGGCTTTGGCGCACTGCATCATTACAGCCTGTGCAGGCTTGCCACCGATCAATCAGAGAATTTTGTCACCACCGTGCCCCGCCGCCCCAAAGTGCTGCCTCCAGCGGTATATCTGGCCTTTGAAGAGGGGTGCGAAGATCGCCCTGCCCGCGCATTGGTGCTGAGTGAACTGACAACCTTTCTCAACCAGATTGAAACCCATAGTGGCAAGCGCGCCATTATACGCATTTCCCGTGAGTTTGAGGATAGCTATCGCATCAGTGCCGATATTGGCCGTGACATATGGCTTGAAGGCAATTTCTTTCCGCCCGATTATGCCAGCAAAGCCTGGGTCATGTGGTCGGACAATGATAATCATGTGATGGAAGGCGTTGACCAACCGGTAGAGCATGTTGTCATCAAACAATCAGAAGATCAGGGGCAAAATCAGGGCCCGAGTCAGGAAAGCGCACAATGACCTCTCTCATAAATCCAGAAGAGCTATTGGATAAGGCATTGCGTGCGTCCCATCAGGCTTATGCGCCGTATTCGCAATTCCATGTCGGCGCGGCCTTGTTATTTGATGATGGCACGGTTGTTACTGGCTGTAATTTTGAGAATGCTAGCTATGGCCTGTCATTATGCGCGGAGACTAACGCGATTGTTGATGCCAATCATCGGGGCTTACGATCGGGTTTGGTAGCCGTTGCTGTCCATGGTGGCCCGCTCCAAAACGGCAAAATATCACCCAATGCCCATGCCATCACTCCCTGTGGTCGCTGCCGCCAGATGATCAACGAGGTCGCACAATTGGGCAATACTGATCCGCAAGTCTATTGCGGGCATGAGGGCGGTTATACACAATATAGCCTTTCCGCGCTCTTGCCAGCCGCATTTGGCCCAGCCAATCTTGACAACTAACCGGTTAAATCGGTTCAAACTGGAAATTTATCATGGCAATTTTATCGGATCGCTGGATACGCGAAACAGCATTAGAAACCGGGATGATCGAACCCTTTGTTGATCGCCAACAGCGCGATGGCTGTATTAGCTATGGTCTTTCCTCTTATGGATATGATGCCCGAGTTTCTGACGAATTTAAGATATTCACCAATATTGAAAGCGCCGTGGTCGATCCGAAGGATTTTGCATCGACCAGCTTTGTCGACAAAAAGACGGATTGCTGCATTATCCCGCCCAATAGTTTCGCATTGGCGCGGACAGTCGAATATTTTCGTGTTCCAAAGGATGTTCTGGTTATCTGCTTGGGCAAATCAACCTATGCCCGCTGCGGTATCATTGTGAATGTCACCCCCTTGGAACCCGGTTGGGAAGGCCATGTGACACTGGAATTTTCCAACACAACCCCATTGCCTGCGAAAATCTATGCCAATGAGGGCGCATGTCAGTTCCTCTTTTTGCAGGGCAATGAGCCATGCGAGGTCAGCTATGCAGATCGCGCAGGCAAATATATGGGGCAAAAAGGCGTCACCCTACCCAAATTATAAGTCACATAATCTAACACCCACGCACAGCCCTATCTCTTGCAAAACTGGCAAAAGGGCGCATATGCGAGTGGAAGAATGTATTTATAGCTATAATGATAATTAGGAGCCTGAGAACATGACAGACAAAGCCAATCGCGAATTTGACATCATGGTCTATGGAGCCACCGGCTTTACCGGTCGTCTGGTGGCGGAATATCTATCCCAGCAATATGCCGGTAAGGATGACGCACCCAAATGGGCTATGGCCGGCAGATCGCAGGAAAAGCTGGAAAGCGTCCGCGATGAAATTGGCGCGCCGGCTGATACGCCTTTGGTGGTTGCTGATGCTAATGACCCGGCCTCTCTGGAAGCGATGACGAAATCAACCAAGGTCGTTATCTCAACGGTTGGCCCTTATGTACTTTATGGCAATGAACTGGTTGCGGCCTGTGCACGTAATGGCACGGATTATTGCGATCTGGCTGGTGAGCCAAATTTCATTCTGGACCAGATTGAAGCCAATAACGATCAAGCCAGAGACAGCGGTGCCCGCATCGTCTGCTCAGCTGGGTTTGACTCCATTCCTTTCGATCTGGGCGTTTATATGGCCCAGCAACATTGCAAAGAAAAATTCGGCGCGCCCGCTCCGCGCATTAAAGGGCGCATGCGCGGCATGCAGGGGGCGGCCTCTGGTGGTACCGTTGCCTCGATGCAGGAAGTGGCAAAAGCAGCTGCAAAAGACCCCAGCCTGATTGCCAAGCTTATGAGCCCGTTCATGCTAACCGAAGGTTTTAACGGGCCTGAGCAACCGCGTGGCGATAAACCACAATATGATGACAAGCTGCAAAGCTGGAACGCGCCCTTTGTCATGGCACCGATTAACACCAAAAATGTTCACCGAACCAACACGTTGCTCGGCCATGCATATGGCGAAAATTTTGTCTATGACGAAATGGTAATGACCGGGCCGGGCGAAAAAGGCGAAGAGCTGGCCAAGCAGCTGGCCGCTAATCCCAGCTTTGGCAGTAATGATAAGACACCTGCACCGGGCGAAGGTCCTAGCAAAGAAGAACGCGAAAATGGTTTTTATGATGCGGTTTTCTTCGCCGAATATGAAGATGGCAACGGCGCTATCCTATCGGTCAAAGGTGATAGAGATCCCGGCTATGGTTCGACATCCAAGATGATAGCAGAAACGGCTATGTGTCTGCTGCGCGATGTTCCGCAAAGCACTGGCGGCGTATATACCCCGGCATCATTGCTGGGTGAAAAACTGGTGCAACGCCTTGAAACCAATGCCGGCCTTACTTTCACGGTAGAAAGCTAAGTATCGAGCAATTGGGCCGTTAAACCTGCCTTAATCCCGGCCAGCGCATTGTTGGCCGGACAGCTTTAGTTATTCTTATGATAAAGTCTTTCTTCTCCAAAAAGCGGGATCAAGAAGCCCCGCCCCCTGCTGTTCCTGCTGGCCAGCGTGTTTATGCTATTGGCGATATTCACGGGCGGCAGGATTTGCTGCTCAAATTGCTGAGCATGATCGATGAAGATGATGCCAAGCGTGGGCCGGCAGATACACATCTGGTCTTTCTGGGAGACCTTGTCGACCGCGGGCCAGATAGCAAAGGCGTTATCGATACCGCTCTATCCCTTGCCAAAGCGAGTGACAAAGTGCGCTTCCTGACCGGCAATCATGAAGAGGTCATGGTGGGTGCGTATAGCGGAGACCCTTCTATGGTTCGCTTCTTCTGCCGCATAGGCGGACGCGAAACCATATTAAGCTATGGCGTGCCATTGGCCCGTTACCGCAATATGGAGATTGATGAGCTGGCGGAGCTGCTTCCCGACCTGTTCCCGGCAGAGCATATGGAGTTTCTGTCTACGTTTGAGGATCAGATCGTCTTTGGCGATTATGTTTTTGTCCATGCGGGTATCCGCCCCAAAGTGCCATTGGCAGAACAAAGCCGCAAAGACATGCGCTGGATCAGAGAAGATTTCATATCTTATGAACGCCGTCATGAAAAATTTGTTATTCATGGGCATACGATCAGTGAAGATATTGATAGCCAGCGCAACCGGATTGGCATTGATACCGGTGCCTATTTGACTGATCGGCTGACCGCCATCGGTCTTGAAGGCACTGAACGCTGGTACGTGCAGACACTGCCACTTTCATAATCAGATTAACGCATAAACAGATAATCATCGCCCCAGCGTCCATTATCTTTGTTTATTGATAGTTATCATTGCCTTTCACGGCACGGTCGGTCAATATTCCGCCATGCAAAAAACCATCCATAAATTCGCCCTGATCACGGTCTCTATCACCACAGCTATTGCTGCTATCTGCATGACGCCGAACGCCATTGCAGATGATCAAAAAAGCAATGCCGATGCTGCACATTTGCGCACATTGGTGGAGAGGCTTGTTGGTTTTGGGACACGCCACACGCTATCCGATGTTGATGATCCAACCCGCGGTATTGGTGCAGCGAGGCGCTGGGCTGCATCTGAATTTGAGCAAATAGCATCCCAATGTGGAGGCTGTATAACTGTCGAACGACTGGACCGGCGTTTCTTTGGCCCGCGTGCGCCTGACGGTGTTAATGTAGTGGACGTTCTGGGCATTCAGCGCGGGAGCGGTGATCCTGATGATATCATCATCCTGTCGGCACATATTGACAGCCGGGTAAGCGACCCGCTCGACGCCACAAGCGATGCGCCAGGCGCAAATGATGATGGTTCCGGCACGGCCTTGGTATTGGAAGCCGCCCGCATATTGAGCAAAGAAAAATTCGGACCGACAATCATCTACGCATTGTTGTCGGGTGAAGAGCAAGGGCTATGGGGTGGTCGTATCTTAGCCGACACAGCTAAGGCCCGTGGCTGGCGCGTGCGTGCATTGCTGAACAATGATATTGTCGGCAATTCTGTCGGTCAGGATGGCCGCATTGTCGATGACCGTGTGCGCGTCTTTTCAGAGGGTATTCGTTCTTCAGAATCACTTGCTGAGGCTTTGCAAAGACGTGGCAGCGGCGCAGAGGATGACGGTCCTTCACGCGCATTAATGCGCTCGGCGGCACGCATTGCCGAAGCGAACCCACATATTGGCCTAAATGTATTTGGCGTACGTCGACCCGACCGCTTCCGGCGTGGCGGCGACCATTTGCCTGCTTTGCAAGTCGGTTATCCAGCCATACGCTTCACCGTTGGGGTGGAGAATTATGACCATCAACATCAGGATCTGCGCACCGAAGATGGCCGCAAATACGGCGATACCATTGACGAGATGGACTTTGATTATCTCGCCAAAGTCACCAATTTGAATGTGGCACTTGCTCGTGAACTGGCAATAGCGCCCACTGCTCCAAGGGCAGCATCATTAGCAGGCGCGGTATCAACCGATACAACTATTAGCTGGGAGCCGGTTGATGGCGCTGCTGGCTATAAAGTGTATTGGCGTCGCAATGATATGCGTGATTGGACAGATTCGCAGGTCACTGACGCCACAGCCAAAGAGCTGACACTACCCGGGGTAATTGTTGACGACTATTTCGTTGGCGTGGCCGCAATAGATAGTAATGGTGCGGAAAGCATCATCACCTTTGCTGGCTTACCGCAGCGTAATCGTTGAGCCATTATATGGATCGAACGCCACCTATATCTCAAGCCAGTGATAGCGCTGGCATCGAAGCTTTGAGCAATGAAATACGGGCATGCATAATTTGCGAGCCTCTGCCTTTGGGCGCTAAACCGATTTTTCAGTTCAACAAACGCTCTCGCATTCTGATCGCTGGGCAAGCACCAGGGCGCATCACCCATGAAAAGGGCATCCCCTTTGACGATCCGTCCGGCAACCGGCTGCGCGAATGGTTGGGCGTTGACAGAGAGACTTTTTATAACCCCGACATTTTCGCGATCATACCTATGGGGTTCTGCTTCCCAGGCACAGGTAAAAGCGGTGACCTGCCGCCACGCCCAGAATGTGCAGCACAATGGCGTAACCGTGCTTTGAATAGCCTGCCCGATATCGGCCTGACACTGGTCATCGGGCAATATGCGATGGATTGGCACATGCCCGATCGCCCAAAAGAAACGCTAACCAAAACGGTGCAAAATTGGCGGGAATATTGGCCCGATATATTGCCCCTGCCGCACCCCAGCCCGCGCAACAATATCTGGCTGAAGCGCAACCCTTGGTTTGGGGAAGATGTCCTGCCTTCATTGCAAGAGCGCGTACAAACTTTGATAGGGTGAAAGCTAAACCAAAGCGCATGCGATACGCAATAAAAAGGCCGGTCAAAATCATGACCAGCCTTTTTGATGACCTTGTTAGATTAAGAGCATATCAGATGATCAAGCCGCTTGGCTCTCTTCAGTCGCATTAGGATCACGCAACACATAACCACGGCCCCATACTGTTTCGATATAATTTTCGCCATCACAAGCAAGTGCCAGTTTTTTGCGCAATTTGCAGATGAAGACGTCGATAATTTTCAATTCGGGCTCGTCCATGCCACCATAAAGATGGTTCAGGAACATTTCCTTGGTCAGGGTCGTGCCTTTTCGGAGCGATAATAGCTCCAGCATCGCATATTCTTTGCCGGTCAGGTGAACACGGGCACCGTCAACTTCAACAGTCTTAGCGTCAAGATTAACCGCCAGCTTGCCGGTACGAATAACCGATTGTGAATGGCCTTTAGAACGGCGAACAACTGCATGAATACGTGCCACCAGCTCTTCGCGGTGGAATGGCTTGGTCACATAATCATCGGCACCAAAACCGAAGGACCGCACCTTGCTGTCCATTTCGGACACACCGGAAAGGATCAATACAGGCGTTTGCACCTTCGCGACCCGCAATTTCTTCAGGACGTCATAGCCATGCATATCTGGCAGGTTAAGGTCCAGCAGAATGATATCATAATCATAGAGCTTACCCAGATCGAGGCCTTCTTCGCCCAAATCAGTGGTATAGACATTAAAGCCTTCTGTTGTGAGCATCAGCTCGATGGCTTTTGCTGTTGTTGGCTCGTCTTCGATCAATAGAACGCGCATGAAGCTGCCCCTTTATATGTAACGCTGTTACCGTCTGCGAAACGGCATAACACCGTCTCATATGTTGAATTAACCATAAGAGAGATGAACATTAAAGGTTAATTTTGCGTTAAGCCCCGTAAATCCGCGAGTCGCAGCCTTAGCAAATGACCATCCTATATGCGCATAAACGACTCATTTCTGCGGGTTTGGGGGTAGTTGTCATTGTTTGCAAACTGGATGATTAAATTTTGCAGTCAGCACGTTTTTGTTCATCATTTGATAAAATTATAGCGCTTTTATGCTCATTTACGCTGCAAATTAATATTTCGATCTCTTTACGACCCCCACAGACGTTAAGCGCCCATGTGACATTATATATGCAATACAATATGCCCAGTCGCATATATCGCAACTGGGCATAAGCAAATGTCATAATAGTGTCAGGATATGCTATCCACCTCTATAGCCATCATGCACATTCTCCCAAACGACAGTGGCTTTGCCATCACCGCTACCAGTCGCATACACGCCTAGCTTCCCATAATAAAAACGGTTCTGGCCCAGCCCCGGATTATTATTTCCTGTATTAATTGATTCATTGTTCACACAGGTTTTTCCACCAATTCTGAAGACCGGTTGCGCTCCGGCCTTATAGGTCATGCTGATACCAACTTTTTGGTTTTTTCTAAAAGTGCCAAAGCTGCAACGGGGTTGGCCGCTTTGCTGAACAATATAGAAATCAAACGTACCGTTGCTGACTTTGCGAAATGCAAGCTGCGCTGCGGGTTTAGCGCTGCCTGATCTGGCGTTAACATTACTGTCGGTTACAGTTAGGACCTGAATGATACTGTGCTTCGTCGTCGAGCTATCATGGTCCTTCAATATAAATGTCCCTGCAATTGTCCGCGTGCCGCTTCGCTGTTCTTTGCGGCGCAGTTCTGATCGGGAAGCACTGCGATCCTGGATTTTGAACTCTATATTGCGTGGGTTGCTCTGCTGAGTCAGCGAGCCACCATTGCGCAAATCGGTTCGGTTAAACTGATTAATATAAGTAGACAGGTTATAATTATAAGCAAAGGCAGCACTACTAGCCCCTAATGCGATAACACTACAAACTAATGCTATTCTCTTCATTTTCATAACAAAAATCCTCCCAAATATTGTTTAACAGGCTTAAGCCCATATTTAATATGTCAAAAAATGACACCGGTGTCAATAATCATTGACAATGTTGTCATATCATTCTTGACAGCGTGTCATGTCAGACTATCCTGTTTTTAATAATAAAAAGGGGGATGATAAAATGATGTATCCGTTACACGAATGTAACAAATTACTGCTGGTACTTAACAGTTCTATGCAAGTCCATTAAAATGGCTTTTCATAATCCCCGGCAATTTGTAGCAACTCTGCTACTGCTTGCTTTGGTGGTAACAGTACACAGCCCTATCTCCGCGCAGGATGTATCTGGTGTAACAGAGATACCTGACCCCGCGATGGTGGTGAAACAAATTCGCTTGGTAGAACAGACCTCCACCAAGGCTGTGGCCGAGATAGAATTTTACCCACGTTTGCCGCCCTATAGATTGCAGCGCGACCTGAATGAACGGCGGATGGGACAACGCGCCTTTCTGCTGACATTTGAAAATGCCAGACTATCCGCGAACAGCCTTGAACCACGCCTGCGCGGACTGTTGGTCAATTTCGCGATCAGTGAAGAAGGCAGAGACCTTACACTTGATTTTGGCTTGGCCGATCCCTCACGCGCTTCGGTTGAGCCTGTATCGGACACAACATTGCGCTTAACAATTAACCGGGTGCCGCTGCGCAACAGCTCTAGCTTTGGTGATTTTGGTGATGAACAAAACACGTCTTCAGACGATACAGGCTTGGATGATTACGCCGATTATGAGGAACCTGCGGAGCAATTTGAGCTTATTCGTCTAAAATATGCCGATGTCAGTGAGGTTGTTGGCCTGTTGACCGAAGGCATAACTGTACGGCCAAACAATACATTGATCAGACGGCAGCCAGGCTTTGGCTCTATAGGCATTAATGACAATAATTCGAGCGGCAACAATGTCGAAGAGAATAACGACCAACCCTTAGGGGAAGCGGTTGATCGCAATTTGGCAATTGATCGCAGGCTTAACGCCATTTGGGTTCGTGGTACGCGCGCCAAGATCGAACTGGTCAAGCGACAAATTGAGCTTATCGATGTGCCGGTTGATAGCGTTATTCTGGAAACTGAATTTGTAGAATTGACCGAAACGGGTTCACGCAATCTGGGCATTGATTTTAGCACAGGCTCGGGCGGACAAATAGGCTCGGCTAGCTTGCGACTGGGCGAGTCCGTTCCTTTTAACGCAAACCCTACGCAGATTCAGGAGAGTTTTTCGCTCCAGGCCGCCCTATATGCGCAAATTCAAAAGGGTGAAGGCCGCATTATTTCAAAGCCACGTATCTCTGCACAAAGCGGCGCCACCGCCAAAATTATAACCGGTGATTCCCTACCCATTTTGACATCCATTACATTATCAGGCGTGGATGGCGTTTCTGAACAGGTCAATTATGTAAATGTCGGCGTGACGCTACAAATTGCACCACGTGTTAGCCCGGATGGTTTTGTAACGTCAAAAATATTCACTGTGGTATCAAGCGTAACCGGCTTTTCTCAGGGCTTTCCGACAATCAGTCAAAGAGAAGCGGAAACATCAGCCTCTGTCCGCGATGGTGAGTCTTTTGTTATTGGTGGACTGGTGCAGGAAAGCAGTCTGATCTCAAAATCGAAAATCCCTTTATTGGGCGATATTCCGCTTCTTGGCAGCCTTTTCTCACGCGAGACTGCCAGCAACAGCAAAACCGAACTGTATATTATCATAACACCGCGTATCGTTCGTCACGGCAACCCCAATGCTTCTACAGCCCCTAATTCTCGGCGGGCATCTGACCGCGTTACACCATGATTATGCTTTGGCACACGCCGCGATAATTGCATCCATCACCACTCTGACCCGTGGCATATTTCGCATATCATGATGCACGCCCATATAGATGGGTAAGGTGACCGGATCCGCATCCGCATGGACACGGGCAATATTGGGCACCTTGCGTTCAATCAAATGCGGGAGGCAGGCAATACCCATGCCCAAAGCTGTCGCTTCTGCCTGCAATATCCGGTCATTTGTTCTCAGCACAAATTGCGGTGCGGCAAAATGACGATAGAACCATTGAACTTGAGGCAGATGCTCCTGATCCTGCAATACTGTGATTAAGGGGCTTTCAGCAGGCCAGTCGCTAATATGCGGACGCACCACCTGTTGTGAAGATGCGGCGAAAAGATGATGGTCCAGCTTACCAATTTTGCGCGTCACCAGCATATTGCCCTCAAATGGCAATAAGCGCACCGCAATATCAGCCTCACGCCCTGTTAAACTAAATGAACGTGTCGCGGGCACCAATTCGACCACTAGGCCGGGATGCTTCTCTTGCAGAGACTGTATCGCTGGCAATAGCAGATAATGTGCCAGCACCTCGACCGTTGTCACGCGCACCAACCCCTCCAGCCGCTGGTCACGCCCTTCAATAGTCCTTTCCACAGAGGTCATCGCTTCATGCATTGTCCGTGCATGACCCAACACACTTTCTCCTAATGATGTCAGTACAAAACCGCGCGGCACGGCTTCTAGCAATCGTGCGCCTGCCTTTGCTTCCATGGCCTTTAACCGACGGCCCAATGTTGGCTGCGTTAGCATCAACTTGCGCGCTGCTGCGGAAAGACTGCCCTCTTCTGCAATTGCCAAAAACGTCTGAAGATCATTCCAGTCAAGTTTTTCCATGCGTTTTTGCATATATAATATGCAAATAATGTCAATTCCATGCACTAAAGATTGCACCTATTAATTCATCAACGAAACGCAATACCCAATGGAGACATCATCATGACAAACCCATATTCCACATTGACCAACCCAGCCAACGGCATCGCATTGCTGCGTATTGCACAGGGCTCACTGCTTTCTGCCCATGGGCTCTTAAAACTGCTGGTATTTACACCGGCCGGAACAGCCGCCTTTTTTGAAAGTCTCGGCCTTCCAGCTTTTGTTGGCTATCTGGTAATTGCTGCCGAATTATTGGGGGGTTTGGCTCTCATATTAGGATATAAAACACGCTTGGTTGCACTTGCGCTTGTTCCATTAATGATCGGCGCCACCTTTCCACATATCGCCAATGGATGGTTATTCTCCAATAATGGAGGAGGATGGGAGTTCCCTGCCTTTTGGACACTCACTTTGATTGTACAGGCCATTTTGGGCAGCGGCGCATTTTCGGTCGATAATGCGCAGCTTGCCAATCAAACCGCCACCCCCGCTACTATCTGATGACAAGAGACCAGGAGACAGAAAATGTTTGATAAACGCGAATTTTCATCACTGGGCCATGCTGATCATGGCTGGTTCAACGCTCGTCACCATTTTAGCTTTGGCCAATATCACGATCCTGCCCGTATGGGCTGGGGTGCAGTACGGGTCTGGAATGATGACCAAATTGCAGCTGGAACAGGCTTTCCCGAGCATCCTCACCGCGATATGGAGATTATAACATTTGTTCGCTCCGGCGCGATCACCCATAAGGACTCTTTAGGCAATATAGGCCGTACCGAAGCCGGTGATGTGCAGGTTATGAGCGCAGGAACCGGCATCCGGCACAGCGAATATAATCTGGAAGATGAGGAAACCAGCCTTTTCCAAATCTGGGTATTGCCCCGTGAAAATGGTGGTGCTCCGCGCTGGGATGCAAAACGCTTCCCCAAAGGAGAACGCGCCAACAATCTCGAAATACTCGCCAGCGGTGATAAACAGCATATCGCAGATGGCGCATTGGAAATTCGGGCAGACGCCCAAATTTTGGGTGCTACACTCGATAAAGGCAAGGCATTGCGTTACGATCTTTCTGCTCATCGGAAAGCCTATCTCGTTGTGTCTCGCGGCGCTATATTGGTCGATGGCACCCCTGTGTCCGAGCGCGATGGTATCGCTCTTGATCATAACAGCAATATAACGATTGTCGCAGAGCAAGATTCTGAAATCATCATTGCTGAAACCGCCGACCCACTCACCCATAATTAAGTCAGGAACATAGACATGACCATATTACATATCGATGCCAGCGCACGCAAAAACGGTTCATCCACACGTGAAATGTCTCAGAAGATAGTCGCGAAATTGGGTGATACAGATATTATCCGCCGCGACGTAGCCGAAGGCCTGCCCTTCGTGACTCAGGATTGGGTCAATGCCAATTTTACCGATGAGAGCGAACGGACCGACGAGCAAAAAACACTCTTGGCCGGTTCGGACGCTCTTATAGACGAGCTTGAACGCGCAGACATCATCGTCATAGGCTCGCCAATCTATAATTTCAGCATTCCTGCGGCATTAAAGTCATGGATCGACATGGTTGCACGCGCCCGCAAGACATTCAAATATACCGAAAATGGCCCTGTTGGCCTATTGCAAAACAAGAAAGTCTATCTGGCGATCGCATCAGGCGGCACCGCTATTGGCAGCGAAATTGACTTTGCTACAAGCTATTTACGCCATGTCTTGGGATTTATAGGCTTAGATGACGTAACAATTATTGGCGCCGGACAACAAATGGCCAAGGGTCAAGATGCCGTAGACGCAGCTTTAGAAAATATCGCAAAAATATAGATACACATTGGTCACTGCTTTAGCATGTAAAGGGAAGCCAATATTATATATGTTGTTTCGCCATCATATTGAAGGATGACAGTTTGAGATTGACTTGATAGCATCCTTATAAATGAATGGGGAAATATCATGCGTTTAATGCTCATATTTATAGCTATACTTGCCATAGGCTGGCCGAAACTGGCCTATAGCAAGTGGCATAAAGCCAGCAGTGACCATTTTCTAATTTACGCAGATCAATCGGAATCTGATTTGCGTGACTTTGCTGAAAAGCTGGAAAAATATCATTCCGCTATGGAGATCGTGAACAGTCAGCTATTTGGTCAAAGAATCTCTGGACCACCCTCGCCATCCAACAGGGTCACTATCTTCGTAGTCGGCGGACAAAAATCTGTGCGCAAATTGGCGGGTAAAGGCTCACGCAATGTTGCCGGTTTTTACCGTTCGCGCGCCGGAGGCTCTGTCGCTTTTGTGCCTCGCGTTCGCGATGGTCGCGGTAAAGAAGTGTCATTCAGTGAAATAGTGTTGCTGCATGAATATGCCCATCACTTCCAACTGAGCAATTCTCAAGGACGCTTACCCAATTGGTTTACCGAGGGCTATGCGGAATATTTTGCATCGGCAGCATTTGAACGTGATGGCGCTGTCTGGGTGGGTAGACCGGCTCAACACCGTGCCGGCGAATTGCTTAATCTGCGTAATCTTCCGCTGGAATATCTCTTTGACGCAAAAGCATATGCTGCACGGAAGGAGAAGTCTTCCAGCTATGACAGTTTTTATGGTCGCAGTTGGGCTTTGTTCCATTATCTGACTCTGGCGCGGCTCAACCGAGATGCTGAACGCGGCGATGATCTGGGTCTCTATATCAATGCTGTGGCAAAGGGTGAAAATCCAGTGACTGCTGCGCAAGATGCATTTGGTGATTTTAAGAAGCTGGATAAGGAGCTAAATCGATATATCCGCGGTAGGATGAATGCCCTGCGCTTGCCTCCGGACTGGATAAAATATGGTGCGATTACTGTAACGCCGATGGGCAAGGGCGCTGCGAAGATAATGCCGTTATATCAACAGTCGCGAAATGGTGTGACCCGCGAACAAGCGTTGGAATTAGTGATTGAGGCACGTGAAATTGCTGCGCTGTATCCCAATGATGATTTTGTTCAGGCGGCACTCGCTGAAGCAGAGTTTGATGCGGGAAATAATGAAGAGGCTATTGCGGCTGCTGATCGCTCCATTGCCAGCAACCCACAGAATATCAACGCCTATATCCAAAAAATGTATGCTTTGTTTAGCATTGCGCGCAAAGATGAAGGCAGTGAAGAGGAAAGCAAAGCGCAATGGAAAGCGGCACTGGCATCTGTAACAGCAGCAAACCGCATCGAGAATGACCACCCCTTGCCGCTTATCTATTATTATAGCAGCTTTAGGGATCGTGGTAAGAAACCGACAGAATTAGCTGTCCAAGGTTTGCAGCAAGCATTGGGCATTGCGCCTTATGATGATCGTGCGCGCAGAATGTTGATCGGTCAGATGATCAACGATAAGCGCTATGACTTTGCGCGATTTTATCTCAACCCGCTTTTGAGCGACCCGCATAATAATGGCCGCGGCAAACGAGCGGAAATGCTCTTAGCCAGAATCGAACGCCTTGAAAATGGGGAAACACTAGAGTCGTCCAGCGAAAGCGAGTCATCATCTGACGACGATGGAGCTTAATAACAAAGGCGACCCAACCGCCTAGGAATGCAAATACTTAAAGCCAAATAATAAAGCCCCGTCGGATCGCTCCAACGGGGCTTTATTTATGCTGCTATCTGGGCTGACATTTCCGAGAAAAGCCAGCCGATAGAGAATGGCAGATTTACTCGCCTTCGCTCGCTGCAGGCTCTGGCGCAGGCGCTTTCGCAGCAGCCATGGCGTCAGCCAGTTTTTGCTGTTGAGCACGCAAAGCTGCATCACGTCCAGAAGCTGCGATACGTTTCCGCGCCATGCCCGCACCGGTACCGGCAGGGATAAGGCGACCCACAATCACATTCTCTTTCAGACCGATCAGCGTATCCTTCTTGCCTTCAACAGCAGCCTGCGTCAGCACGCGCGTTGTTTCTTGGAAAGACGCGGCAGAGATGAAGGAACGTGTTTGCAAGCTGGCTTTGGTAATGCCCAACAATATAGGCTTACCAACCGCAGGCGTTTTGCCTTTAGGCAGCTTGGCATTAATTTCGTCCATTTCCTCATGGTCGACCTGCTCACCAGGCAGCAATGTTGTGTCACCACCATGGGTGATTTCCACTTTTTGCAGCATTTGGCGGACGATCGTCTCAATGTGCTTATCATTGATTTTCACACCTTGCAGACGATAGACTTCCTGAATTTCTGCAACCAGATATTCAGCCAGAGCTTCTACGCCCATGACTTCGAGAATATCATGCGGATCAGGCGAACCAGAAACCAGCGCATCGCCTTTCTTAACATAATCGCCTTCCTGAACATCAATCACCTTGGTTTTGGGGATCAAATATTCAACGGAATCACCCTCTTCAGGGTGGATCGCAATTTTGCGCTTGGCTTTATAGTCACGCACAAATTCGATGCGGCCAGAGATTTTGGCAATAACCGAATGGTCTTTCGGGATACGCGCTTCAAACAGTTCAGCAACCCTTGGCAGACCACCAGTAATGTCACGTGTTTTCGCCGCTTCACGGCTGGCACGTGCCAGAACATCACCCGCTTCAACCTGTTGGCCATCAGTGACCGACAATGTTGTGCCGACAGCCATCAGATAACGTGCAGCTTCGCCGCTATCATCATCAAGCAATGTCAGACGCGGGCGAAGATCTTCTTTCGCTTTGCCGCGACCTGAAACACGGTGTTCTGTAACAACACGCTGGGCGATACCTGTTGCCTCATCGGTTTGCTCAGTCAGTGTCTGGCCATCAACCAGATCCTGATATTTCACCGTACCCGGTTTTTCAGTAATAACCGGCATGGTGAACGGATCCCATTCAGCAAGACGGTCGCCCTGCTTCACTTTTTCGCCATCACCAATCAGCAAATTGGTACCATAAGGCAGCTTGTGAACAGCGCGCTCACGGCCCTCATTGTCAATAATCGCGATTTCACCGTTACGAGCCAGCGACAAGCGACGGCCT
This sequence comes from uncultured Sphingomonadaceae bacterium, assembly GCA_947503245.1. Classification (GTDB taxonomy): domain Bacteria; phylum Pseudomonadota; class Alphaproteobacteria; order Sphingomonadales; family Sphingomonadaceae; genus Alterisphingorhabdus. The sequence continues at coordinate 976,479 of CANNCV010000001.1, read as the reverse complement.
TTCTTATCAGTAATGGTGGGAATATCACGATATTCCATGGTGCCATCGGCAACGGCTTCCAAATTGCTTTGCTCGTTCAACTGCGCAGCACCGCCAATGTGGAACGTCCGCATGGTCAACTGTGTACCCGGCTCACCGATGGACTGTGCCGCGATAACGCCAACAGCTTCACCGATATTAACCGGAGTACCACGCGCAAGATCACGGCCATAGCATTTGCCGCATACGCCCTGCTTGCTCTCACAAATGAGGGGCGAACGAATACGCGCGGCCTGAATGCCGGCTTCTTCAATCTTGGCAACAGCCGCTTCGTCGAGCAACGTGTCTTTCTTGAACAAGACTTCGCCATCTTTGCCGACAACCATATCTTCGGCCAATGTCCGGCCCAAAATACGCTCCGCCAATGAAGCAATGGTTGTACCACCTTGAACAATCGCTTTCATCTCCAGCGCATTTTCGGTGCCACAATCATTCTCAACGATGGTGCAATCCTGGCTAACATCCACCAAGCGGCGGGTTAGATAACCAGAGTTCGCGGTTTTCAACGCGGTATCGGCAAGACCTTTACGCGCACCGTGAGTCGAGTTGAAATATTCAAGAACGGTCAGACCTTCTTTAAAGTTTGAGATAATGGGTGTTTCAATAATCTCGCCCGAAGGTTTGGCCATTAGCCCGCGCATACCGGCAAGCTGCTTCATCTGCGCTGGTGAACCACGCGCGCCTGAATGGCTCATCATATAGATGGAGTTAATTGCCGCTTCACGACCATTTTCGTCTTTCGGCGTCGCTTTAATCTCTTCCATCATGGCGGCCGCAACTTGGTCACCACAGCGGCTCCAAGCGTCGATCACCTTATTATATTTCTCTTGCTGCGTGATCAGACCATCCTGATATTGCTGCTCATAATCGGCAACCAATGTCTTGGTTTCCTCGATCATTCCATCTTTGCTGTCTGGAATAATCATATCGTCCTTACCAAAGGAGATACCCGCCTTAAAGGCGTGGCGGAAGCCAAGGACCATGATCGCATCTGCGAACAAGACCGTGTCTTTCTGACCAGTATGACGATAAACTTGGTCAATCACGTCACCAATTTCTTTCTTGGTGAGCAAGCGATTGACCACGTCAAACGGCACTTTGAATGATTTTGGCAGACATTCACCAATCAGCATCCGGCCCGGTGTCGTTTCGAAACGCTTATAGACCAGATTGCCATCTTCATCGGTCTGCGGCACGCGGGCCACAACTTTGGAGTGCAAAGTAACAGCACCAATTTCCAGCGCCTGATGCACCTCGGCCATGTCAGAGAGCAACATACCCTCGCCTGGCTCGCCTTCGCGGTCCATGGAGAGATAATAAATACCCAAGACCATATCCTGCGAAGGAACGATGATGGGCTTACCATTGGCTGGCGACAGGATGTTGTTGGTCGACATCATCAAGACCCGCGCTTCCAACTGCGCCTCAAGGCTCAACGGAACGTGAACAGCCATTTGGTCACCGTCAAAGTCAGCATTAAACGCTGAACAGACCAATGGGTGAAGCTGGATAGCTTTACCCTCAATCAACACAGGTTCAAATGCCTGAATGCCCAAGCGGTGAAGCGTTGGCGCACGGTTCAGCATGACAGGGTGTTCACGGATCACTTCATCAAGAATGTCCCAAACTTCCTTACGCTCTTTCTCGACCCATTTTTTCGCTTGTTTCAGCGTCATGGACAGGCCTTTTGCGTCAAGCCGCGCATAGATAAACGGCTTAAACAGCTCGAGCGCCATTTTCTTGGGCAGGCCGCATTGGTGCAGCTTCAATTCCGGACCAGTCACGATGACCGAACGGCCGGAATAGTCGACGCGCTTACCCAAAAGGTTTTGACGGAAACGGCCCTGCTTGCCCTTCAGCATGTCAGATAGCGATTTCAACGGACGTTTGTTCGCGCCGGTGATGACGCGGCCACGGCGGCCATTGTCGAACAAGGCATCAACCGCCTCTTGCAGCATCCGCTTCTCGTTACGCACGATAATGTCAGGCGCCCGCAATTCCATCAAACGGCGCAGACGGTTGTTACGGTTGATGACCCGGCGGTACAGATCATTCAGATCAGATGTCGCAAAGCGGCCACCATCCAGTGGCACCAAAGGACGCAATTCAGGTGGAATAACCGGAATGATTTCAAGGATCATCCATTCAGGACGGTTGCCTGAATCGATAAAGCTCTCAACCACTTTCAAGCGCTTGATGATTTTCTTCGGCTTCAGCGTGGATTTGGTTTCTTCCAACTCTTTCAGCAGATCGTCGCGCTCCTGAACCATATCCAGGTCCATCAGCATCAACTTCACTGCTTCTGCGCCAATACCGGCAGAGAAAGCATCTTCACCATATTCGTCTTGCGCTTCGAGCAGCTCATCTTCGCTGAGCAATTGATATTTCTCAAGCGGGGTCAGGCCCGGCTCGATAACAACATAATTTTCGAAATACAGTACACGCTCAAGCTGTTTCAGCTGCATATCCAGCAGCAAACCGATGCGCGACGGCAGTGATTTCAAGAACCAGATATGCGCAACGGGAGCAGCCAGATCAATATGGCCCATACGCTCACGGCGCACCTTGGTAACGGTGACCTCAACGCCGCATTTTTCACATACAACGCCCTTATATTTCATCCGCTTATATTTGCCGCAAAGACATTCATAGTCTTTAACCGGGCCAAAAATACGCGCGCAGAACAGGCCATCACGCTCCGGCTTAAATGTCCGGTAGTTGATGGTCTCAGGCTTTTTGATCTCGCCAAAGGACCAGCTGCGGATTTTCTCCGGGCTGGTCAGGCCAATCTGAATGGTGTCGAACGTCTCGGGCTTTTGCACCGGATTGTTGAATTTCGTCAGTTCGTTCATTGTTTTTCCTTATCAGGGCCGCCGCCCCGTCAAACTATGTCTCTGGTTGACGGGCGAAGCCGCAATAGCCCCACCCTATCGACATTCAATATTACTCCGCAGCTTCAGGCAGCGCATCCGGACCGTCTTCATCGTCAGGCGTGTCATAAGACTTCAGCTCGACATCGAGACCCAGTGAACGCATTTCTTTGACAAGAACGTTAAAGCTTTCCGGAATACCGGCCTCAAACGTATCATCACCCTTCACAATGGCTTCATACACCTTGGTCCGGCCGACAACATCATCGGACTTGACGGTGAGCATTTCCTGCAATGTGTATGCAGCGCCATAGGCTTGCAGTGCCCAGACCTCCATCTCACCAAAGCGCTGACCACCAAATTGCGCTTTACCGCCCAGTGGTTGCTGCGTGACAAGCGAATAGGGACCGATTGAACGGGCGTGAATCTTATCATCAACCAAGTGGTGCAATTTGAGCATATAGATATAGCCCACGGTCACCTTACGGTCGAAGCGATCACCTGTCCGGCCATCATAAAGATCAACCTGACCCGATGTGTCCAAACCAGCAAGTTCCAGCATATCAGAGACATCAGCCTCACGCGCGCCATCAAATACCGGTGTCCCCATAGGAACGCCGTTTTTCAAATTGCCTGCCAGTTCAACGACTGATTCCGTATCACGGCGGTCAATATCATCATGATATTGTGGGCCGTAAATCGTTTTTAAACGATCTTTCACTGCATCAGGCGGGCTCGCTGCCTCTGGATCAGGATTGGCTTCACGCCATTCTTCCAGAGCCTTGGTAACCTGTTGACCCAGACCACGTGCGGCCCAGCCCAAATGGGTTTCAAAAATCTGCCCGACGTTCATCCGCGATGGAACACCCAGCGGGTTGAGCACAATGTCAACCGGCGTGCCGTCCTCAAGGAATGGCATGTCCTCCTGCGGCAAGATGCGTGAGATAACACCTTTGTTACCGTGACGTCCGGCCATTTTATCGCCCGGTTGCAGCTTGCGCTTCACCGCCACAAACACTTTGACCATTTTCAGAACACCCGGTGCCAATTCGTCACCACGCTCCAGCTTGTCACGGCGATCATCGAAACGTTCAGTGATCAATGTGACGGCATCGTCATATTGTACTTTAACCGCTTCCAGATCAGCCTGACGCGCGTCATCCGCAACAGCGAACTTCCACCATTCATGACGCTCGACTTCTTCAAGATTTTCCAACGTAATCTCGTCGCCTTTCTTGAAGCCTTTCGGTGCGCCTGTAGCGACCTGACCGACCAGCATTTCGCGCAGACGGTTATATGTCGCGCGGTTCAAAATAGCGCGCTCATCTTCGCGGTCTTTTGCCAGACGCTCAATCTCTTCACGCTCAATGGTCAGTGCCCGCTCATCTTTGTCGATGCCGTGGCGGTTGAAAACGCGCACTTCAACAACTGTACCAGCAACACCTGGCGGCAGTTTCAGAGACGTATCACGCACATCAGAGGCTTTCTCACCAAAGATAGCGCGCAGCAATTTCTCTTCCGGTGTCATCGGGCTTTCGCCTTTTGGCGTGATCTTACCAACCAAAATGTCACCAGGATGCACTTCTGCACCGATATAGACAATGCCCGCTTCGTCGAGGTTGCGCAGTGCTTCCTCACCGACATTCGGAATGTCGCGAGTGATATCCTCTGGCCCCAATTTGGTATCGCGGGCCATAACCTCAAATTCCTCAATGTGGATCGAGGTGAAGACATCGTCTTTCACAATCCGCTCGGAAATCAGGATGGAATCCTCATAGTTATAACCATTCCAAGGCATGAAGGCGACGAGGCTGTTTTTGCCCAGTGCCAATTCACCCAGATCGGTCGATGGACCGTCAGCAAGGATATCGCCTTCCTGAATAATGTCACCAACCTTCACCAAAGGACGCTGGTTGATACATGTGTTCTGGTTCGAACGCTGGAATTTCTGCAAGCGGTAAATATCAACGCCGGATTTACCCGCATCAACTTCACCCGTTGCCCGCAAAACGATCCGCGTTGCATCAACCTGATCGACAATGCCAGCGCGCTTGGCGGTAATCGCTGCGCCGGAATCGCTGGCCACTGTGGCTTCCATGCCGGTTCCAACAAACGGCGCTTCGGCTTTCACCAAAGGCACAGCCTGACGTTGCATGTTCGAGCCCATAAGCGCGCGGTTGGCGTCATCATTTTCCAGGAACGGAATAAGCGATGCCGCAACCGAAACCAGCTGCTTTGGCGACACGTCCATCAATGTGATGGACTCGCGCGGTGCGATCAAAAATTCGCCTGCTTCACGCGAGGACACAAACTCCTCTACAAAAGCGCCATCTTCGGTCAGCTCAGCATTGGCCTGCGCGACAGTGTGCTTTTGCTCTTCCATAGCGGAGAGATAAACAACCTCTTCGCTGACCTTACCGTCTTTGACAACACGATATGGCGTTTCGATAAAGCCATATTTGTTTACCCGGCTGAACGATGCCAGCGAGTTAATCAGACCAATGTTCGGGCCTTCCGGCGTTTCAATCGGGCAGATACGGCCATAATGGGTTGGGTGAACGTCACGCACTTCAAAACCTGCGCGTTCACGTGTCAGACCACCGGGCCCGAGAGCAGAAACACGGCGTTTGTGTGTGACTTCAGACAATGGGTTGGTCTGATCCATAAACTGCGACAGCTGCGATGAACCAAAAAATTCACGCACAGCAGCAACAGCTGGCTTAGCGTTAATCAAATCATTGGGCATGACGGTCGAAACATCGACACTGGACATACGCTCTTTAACCGCACGCTCCATGCGCAGCAGGCCAACACGATATTGGTTTTCCAGCAGCTCACCAACCGAGCGAACGCGGCGGTTGCCAAGGTTATCAATATCATCAACCTCGCCCTTGCCGTCTTTCAGATCAACAAGTGTTTTAACAACGGTCAAAATATCTTCTTTGCGCAGCGTGGTGTGCGTGTCTGGCGCATCAAGGTCCAGACGCATGTTCAGTTTCACACGGCCAACTGCGGACAGATCGTAACGCTCCGAATCGAAGAACAGACCTTCAAACAGTGCATCAGCGGTCTCACGGGTTGGTGGCTCGCCCGGACGCATCACGCGGTAAATGGCATCAAGACCCATATCGCGATGCTCAGATTTATCGACGGCCAATGTATTGCGGATCCATGCACCAGTGGTGACATGGTCAATATCCAGCAATTCAATCGATTCTATGCCGGCCTTATCGAGCTTTTCTAAATTCTCGGCACTAACTTCTTCGCCTGCCTCAATATAGATCTCACCCGTTTTCTCATTGATGAGATCATGCGCGGAATAACGGCCATAAATCTCGTCAGTCGGGATCAACAGGTTCTTCAAACCATCTTTTTCGGCTTTTTTGGCACCGCGCGGTGTAATCTTCTGACCCAGCGCGAAGACGATTTCGCCGCTATCAGCATCAATTATATCAAATGTCGGCTTCTGACCGCGCCACTGCTCAGGCGCGAATGGGATTTTCCAGCCCTCGCCCTGCTTGGTGTTGGAACGGGCAAAAGTGATCTTGTCATAGAAGTAATCCAGAATTTCTTCTGAATCCATATCAAGCGCATAAAGCAGCGCCGTAACAGGCAGCTTACGCTTACGGTCGATACGCACATTAACGATGTCTTTTGCGTCAAATTCAAAATCCAGCCACGAACCGCGATAAGGAATAACCCGCGCAGCGAAGAGGAATTTGCCAGAAGCGTGTGTTTTGCCGCGATCATGGTCAAACAAAACGCCCGGAGAACGGTGCATCTGGCTGACGATAACGCGCTCAGTACCATTGATGATAAAAGTACCATTATGCGTCATGAGCGGCATATCGCCCATATAAACGTCTTGCTCTTTAATATCGAGAACGGAGCGCGTCTCTGTCTCAGTATCGACTTCAAAGACGATTAAGCGCAGCGTCACCTTCATTGGTGCCGCATAGGTTATGCCGCGTTGACGACATTCCTGCGTATCATATTTCGGGTCTTCCAGCTCATAATGCACAAAGTCCAGCTCCGCAGAACCAGCAAAGTCACGGATCGGGAAAACACTGCGCAATGTTTTTTCCAGACCGGAAACATAACCGATTGATGGATCAGACCGCAAAAACTGCTCATAGCTCTCACGCTGCACCTCAATGAGGTTTGGCATATCAATAACTTCGTGAATATCGCCGAAGATTTTACGGATACGCTTCTTTGCGGTGGGAATCAGCTTCTCAGCCGGTGATTTCGCCTTGCTTGCCATAATATGAGTCGTCCTCAAAAATTTACTTTCAAAGCATTTGGATTGACCACCCAAACACCATCTTTGCACACGCGCCAAACGACAAAAAGCCGCGGTATCCCCTGTGTTTAGAGGCCGCAGCTTCGCGTCATGTGAAAGTCAGCCTATCATTCTTCATATCCGTTCCGCGCAAAAACAGATTTGTCTCGATAGACTGATGTTGTCAGCGATATAAGGCGCTGTTGGATTCCCGTCAAGCCGCCTGTCGCTATTGGTTTTTGCAAGGCGCTGGCTGCGCGCTTATTTCTGCGCCATTATATAGAATTCAGCTTTGCTCTGACGGCAACTGCCCGACGTCACATCCACGCGCATCCAATATGTCGCGCATTTCCCAATAGGCTGCTGGCGTGTCGGTCAGCGGAATATAGGGGTAGAGATGGTGGATGATGTGATATTGCATACCCATTGATAGGATATTGCCGACCCGGCTGCGAAATGCCTTGGTATCGCGGTAACGGCCGGTTTTGTCCGCGGGCTGGTGCGGTGCCCAGCTGAGAAAAAACACAATATAGGTGGAGCCTATATGCCGCGGCAGCCACCATAGCAAAGCCGCCTCCAACGCATAACCGCTAAGCGCCAGCCCGATATGCAGTCCGTAAAAGAACAATGTATAGATGGCCCCGTCCAGAATAGCATCTGGTCGCCCAATCCGCTCCAACACCTTGGCATAACCGTTAAAGCCAGCATCATCCACGCCCGGCTGGCGCGTGCGTATAGAATTGATGATCGCATTCCATCGACCGCTGACATTGGCATTGGCATGGTCGGGGTCACGCGCCGGATCATTGGCGTGTTTATGATGCTCCAAATGGGTAAGTTTCGCCACACGATAAGGCAGCACCAAGGGAATAGTAGAGAGATGGCCAACCAGTTCATTAAGCCAGCGCCATTTTGTCCCTGGCCGGCCAATAATATCGTGCTGCGCTTCATGGCTTGGCAAATAACATAAGGCGACATTTAATGTGGCGATTGGAAAGGCCAACCATAAGGGCATGATGCCCAAGAAAACCAATGGCCAGAGGGACAGCCATATAGCCAGATTGCCCAACCCCCATATAACCGCTTCCCACGGTAAACGGTCAGCATATTTGCGGGCGATCGCTAGCTCAGTGCGTCTCCACTCGCGCTCTGTCATATCCAGCGCCCCTTTATCTGCGCGAATACACCCCATGCTCCGCCAAGAGCTATTGCTGGCCAATAAACCGACAGGCCAAATATTTGCTCATAACCGGCCAACATCATAATCTGCGCAAAAAGCGGGCCGAAAAAGCCAAAGCCAAACAGCAGCGGCATATAATGCAGTAGATTTTTGATGGTCCAGATCATGTAAGACAACATAACCACGATTATAAAAACTGCAAAGGCTTATTAACATCGATGTTAATATAAAGCCGCTCCAGCCTCAAATAGCAAAAGGGTGGCCATGCTGCTGCATAACCACCCTTTGCAATAACTATTTCCAACCGCCGGAGCGATGTGGAAAAAAGGCTTATTTAAGCTCGACGGTACCGCCTGCAGCTTCGATTTTGCCTTTAATTTCTTCGGCTTCAGCTTTGTTGACGCCTTCTTTAACTGGCTTCGGTGCGCCTTCAACCAGAGCTTTGGCTTCGCCAAGACCCAGACCTGTGATCGCACGAACTTCTTTAATCACTTGGATTTTCTTGCCGCCGTCGCCGGTCAGAACAACGTCAAATTCGTCTTTCTCTTCAGCAGCCGGTGCATCACCGCCGCCGCCAGGTGCTGCAACAGCAACCGCAGCAGACGCAGAAACGCCCCATTTTTCTTCCAATGCTTTAGACAGCTCAGCAGCTTCCAAAACGGTCAGCTCAGAAAGCTGCTCGACGAGTTTTTCAATATCAGCCATGTTTATTCACTCCAAAATTCTAATAATTCAAATCAATGATAAAATACGGATTGCTTTATGCGTCTTCTTTCGCTGCATAAGCGCCAAATACGCGGGCCAGTTGGCCAGCCGGTGCTTGTGCAATCTGTGCCAGTTTGGTGGCAGGTGCTTGCACCAGACCAACAATCTTGCCGCGCAATTCGTCCAGCGATGGCAAAGCTGCCAAAGCCTGCACGCCAGCAACGTCCAACACTGTCTCACCCATTGAGCCACCAACAATTTCAAGTCTGTCATTGGCTTTGGCGAATTCGACAACGATTTTCGCTGCTGCAACCGGATCATCCGATGTTGCCAGTGCCGTAGGCCCTGTCAGCATGTCGGCAATACCCGCATAAGCGGTACCTTCGGCTGCGCGTTTGGTCAGACGGTTTTTCGCAACTTTATAAGCAGCACCAGCATCACGCATATTGTTCCGAAGCTCTGTTGACTGTGCAACAGAGAGACCCAGATTGCGTGTTACAACAACAACCCCGGCTCCGGAGAAAATTGCGTTCAGATCGGCTACTGCCTGTTCTTTCTGCGAACGGTCCATACCATTCTCCTTCATTTCATGACCACACAGCACGAAGCGCTGAGCGGCCAAATCCAAATGCTATACAGCCCGCAAAGGCGGCATAGCGGCGAAATGTTCGAGGGGAGTATCGGCCAATCAAAAACATGGCCATGCAATCAACGCATAAAGCAGATGACTGCGTAAAATAACTATCCCCGTCTCGGCTGGAAATTAAGAAAGGCAGATCCCTTCACCAACTGTCTCGAACGGTGATCATTGGAAAGGTCCAATGTTCGAGGCTGTCCCTAAGCTGCAGCCCAATAATGTCAAGCTATATCATCGATCAGACGTTTTAATTCCGCTCAGCACAGATTGAACTTCACAGATTACTTTTTGGCTTTGTCAGAAACTTCCACCAGCCTCGCCCTTGGCTCTCCGCCAATAATCTCCATAACCCAGATCTTTTCTAATTCAGCAATGCTAACATAAATTGGCTGACGGGCCGATAATGCCAGAAAAGCATGGATTTCTGTCGGGACTGGGTCAAGTAAATGGGTCAGGAACAGCGCCGCCACTTTCTGATCAGTATTATTCCTTAGGACCAAACAGCTATTGGTGAACGCACGCTGGCTCACGATTTTGCCCTTCTCAACCGTCAATTGATAATGTTTACCCGCTGGATAGCTATTGGTTTCGAGTGTGGGTGACAGCAAATAGACTATATCGCGGTCAGGCTGTTCTTCGTCAGGAAAGGCAACCACATTAAATGGTCGATCTTCGACACAGCGTGTTAGTGACTGTTCCCGCGCAACCTGTATTGCCTCAATACGCCTTAACTGATTAGCTGAAAAACCAGGCCACTTATCGGTAATTAGCACACCCTCGGAAACGCCATTGTCTTGCGACCACAAGGCAGAGAAAATACCATAATATCCTCGCTCATCTGTGCCGTAATATGTCACACGAAAACCGCGCTCTTCAACATCCACTATCCATCCGCGGATTTCAGCCCAGCGTTTGCGTGGCACAATTTCCTGCAAAGCATCTGTCGTGTGCCATGCTGCTTGGTCATGCAGATAAATTTTCTGTCCGCGCTCCAATGCCTTTTGCAATTGCGCCTGTTGGTCATCTGAAAGAACATCCGTTTGCGAAAAGGCTGAATCGTGCGCGGCCAAAATGGCCGCCAGAGAAAGCAAAATATAATATATAGCCCGCATAATGGTCACTCCCTCAAACACCATAAATAATCATCTAAATATCAATCTGGATTAATGTACTGCGATTTCGATGGATGACAATGTTGGACTTCCACTCCCTTCACGGCCGTTAGCTTTGCTGACAAAAATCGATCGGCCGAAAAAAGTGTAACGTAGCTCGCGCTAAACGCGAACCAAAGACATCCCCTTTACTATTACATATAAGGATATTCCCCTAATCATGAAAACACCTATTATGATGCGCGCCAGCACCGGTCTTTTGCTTGTTGCTGCAACAGCCATGCACGCAGCGCCAGCTTTTGCCAAAGATGGTGAAAATGCTGGCTTCTATCTCTCCGCTAAAGCTGGCGCAGAATTCCTTAATGACAGTGACTTTATCGGCATTCAGGCACCCGAAGCCGGTGTACCCGGTGTTGTTGATGGCCCGGCCGTTGTCGATGTGGATTTTGATACTGGCTTTTCTATCAACGGCGCCGTTGGTTATGACTTTGATGATGGTTTAATCAAATATCTGCACACCCGTGTCGAGCTGGAAGCAGGTTATATTGAAGCCGATGTTGGCGGCGGGGCTTTTAATGGCGGTGACCAAAGCTTTGGCGGTGACATTAGCAATTTTACGCTCACTGCTGGCTTCCAAACGGATATTGTTTGGGCAGATGACCAAAAAGTTGTCCCATATTTTGGCGGCAGTATCGGCATCGCTGTGGTGGACGCCAATATCAACTATTTCCCCAATAATGGTGTGGCAACGGCGCCGACATTTGGCGTTTTCGGCAGTGAAACAGGCTTTGTATCCCGCAACCAGATCGGCGTAGCGGTTAAAGCCAGTGATCGTTTCGATATCTTTGCTGAGGCACGTTACACCCGCACCGGCGATTTGGACTTTGAACGGCGTTTTGTCGCAGGCGGCGCGGATGGGTTTTCAGCCGATGTTGAGGATGACATTGAATCGTTCGGCATAGGCATAGGTTTGCGCGCACGCTTCTAACCATAAACAGCTCTGATCAAGAGTAAGCCCCATGACCAGTATTGAATGGTCATGGGGAGAGATGGGCACAAAAGAAAAGGGGCCGGAAGAATAAACTTCCAGCCCCTTTTTCTATGCGACGGTTATAAGCTGAAGCGCTTATGCGCCTTCAATCTCTGCCAGATCAATTTTCAGACCAGGGCCCATTGAAGAGCTAACCGAAACTTTGCGGACATATTTGCCCTTCGCGCCAGATGGCTTTGCTTTGACTACAGCATTAACCAGCGTGTCAAAGTTTTTGCGCAAATCACCTTCAGAGAAGCTGGCTTTGCCAATGCCGCTATGGATGATACCGGCTTTTTCAACGCGATACTCAACCTGGCCGCCTTTGGCGTCTTTAATGGCCTGCTCAACATTCGGAGTAACCGTACCCAGCTTGGGGTTTGGCATCAGGCCTTTGGGGCCCAGTGTCTTACCCAAACGGCCAACAACGCCCATCATGTCGGGTGTCGCGATGACGCGGTCATAATCCAGATTGCCTGCCTGCATATCTTCCATCAAATCTTCTGCGCCGACTTTATCAGCACCAGCAGCAACCGCTTTGTCAGCATTGTCACCACGCGCAAAGACGGCAACTTTGACGTCTTTACCTGTACCTGATGGCAGCGACACAACACCACGAACCATTTGGTCCGCGTGTCGTGGATCGACGCCCAAGTTCATGGCGATTTCGATGGTTTCGTCAAATTTGGCTGTCGCCAGTTCTTTGACGGTTTTGATGGCATCATCAACGCTATACAGTTTTTCGCTGTCCAGCTTGGCCATTTCTTTTTGTTTTTTGGTCAGTTTAGCCATTGGTTCAACCCTCCACCTGGAGGCCCATGGCGCGTGCCGAGCCTGAAATAATTTTAACCGCAGCGTCCATATCGTTCGCGTTAAGGTCTTTCATTTTCATTTCGGCAATCTCTTCAAGTTGCTTGCGAGAGATTGTGCCGGCGCTGTCTTTACCAGGCGCAGAAGACCCTTTTTTCAGCTTAGCAACCTTTTTGATCAGATAGCTTGCTGGTGGCTGTTTAGTAGTGAAGCTGAAGCTACGATCAGCATAAACGGTGATTTTTGTCGGGATCGGCGCGCCTTTTTCAAGGTCACCAGTCGCGGCGTTAAACGCTTTACAAAATTCCATGATATTCACACCGCGCTGACCCAATGCAGGGCCAATTGGCGGTGACGGGTTTGCAGTGCCGGCGGGCACTTGCAGATTGATATAGCCGGTAATCTTCTTGGCCATAACATGCTCCTGTCGTTCTGTTCGGACCAATGCTTGCGCAAGGCCCATCAAATTAAGCGGTACAAATGATAAGGTTGCCCCTATCTCCCGCGCGGAAAATGCTGCCCGAAAGCAGCGAAAGAGCGCCTTAGCGGATTATTGTAAGAATGCAAGGCGAACCTGTTATCGCCACCCATTAAAAGGGGCAACGGAATAACCCGCTTTACCTATTTGAACAATTCGACCTGTTCAAAATCGAGTTCAACCGGTGTAGCTCGACCAAAGATAGAGACCGACACTTTGACCTTACCTTTGTCAAAGTCCAGTTCCTCAACAATGCCGTTAAAGCTGGCAAATGGTCCTTCGAGGACTTTAACTGAGTCGCCGATTTCATATTCGACATCAATTTTAACGCGCGCTTCACTACCCGCATCTTCAACAGTGTCGAGCATGCGGTTCGCCTGAACATCGCTAATCGGCTGTGGTTTGCCACTTGCACCCAAAAAGCCAGTAACTTTGGCGGTATTTTTCACCAAGTGATATACGTCATCGGTCATGGTCAATTTGGCCAGAACATAGCCAGGCATAAGCTTACGCTCATTCTGAACCTTTTTGCCGCGCTTCACTTCGGTAATGGTCTCGGTCGGCACTTCAACAGCTTCCACCAGCTGAGTCAGCTCAAGACGCTCTGCCTCTGCCATAATCGATTCTTTAACCTTGGCTTCAAAGCCAGAATAAGCGTGAATTATGTACCAACGTCCCATAACCAAAATCTTCTCTCAAAACCTGTAATTCAAAATATAGCGCAAAGGCCACGCAATCAGAAACTGATTAGATGGTCATGCTCAACAAGGATTCCACAATCCAGTTGAACAGTGTGTCGACACCCAGAAAAAACAGAGCAAGCAATGTCATCATGATAAACACCATGATCGCCGTGGTTATTGTTTCCTGACGCGTAGGCCAGACCACTTTCGAGGATTCGATCCGCACCTGACGAACAAATTCACCGGGGTTAATTTTTGCCATATCGTTTGCCGTTCATCCATTACTTAGCCCATAAGCGGGACAGGTTTCTTCGTCTTCGCCTGTCCGGTAAGAGCTGGCGTAGACTTGAATATATGCCCGATGTTTGGGAATTGCGAGGGGCTTAGCGCTCCTATACAAAAATTGCAAGCAGCTTCACTGACGCGCTATGGTTATTTCACCGCCATCCAATGCATCTTGCGGCGTGATTTTGCTGATTTCACCATCTGGCCAGCGCACATGAATGAAGGAAACGGTCTTTTGCCCTAGACCGAAATGCGCAGCGATGGGATCAAATGACTGAAAACCGCCACTCGCCTTAATATCACGCATCTGGCATTTACCAGGCTGAAGTGATGTAACGCCGTTCATGCAGATGGTCACTGTCGCTCCCACGGCCATGCTATTGCCCTTCGTATCACGCAAATACACCCATAGGGCTTTACCTGCCGGCCGGTCATTACGATGGACAATCATGCGCGATGCAGCTGCATCGCGGACAACATCAATGTCGCCATCACGGTCATAATCAAAGCTGACATGGCTATAGGAAGGCACAAGATCAGTAAAACCGAAATCCCCGGTTCTGTCGGTGAAACCATCCTTATTATTGCGATAGAAGACATTGGTTGTTGATTGGCTAGATGTAATCCATATACCCGTCATAACCAGCAAATCCTGCCAACCATCCTGATCCAGGTCGGTAAAGCGGCTATTCCAACTCCACCCTGGAGTGGACACACCCGTTTCTCCGGCGACATCGGAAAATCCGCCCGTTACCGTGCCTGTCATCAATATGTTCTTGCTCGACAGGGACGGCTTGTGCTCTTTCTTAAGCTCATGATGGTTCAGTTTAGGAAATGTCTCCATCGCATAAGCATCGCAAAAATACAGCATTTCAGGCGTCACCGCGAGATGACGTTCGCATTGCTGTTTTGCTTTTTCAGCTGTGAGGGTCTTGCGTTTTTTGACTGCTTTGAGCAGCTGCTTGTGATATTCCAAGGCAAAGCATATTGTGGTGTGCTGCTCAAACTGTGTTGCACTGCATGAAGCCAAACCAGCCGAAGATTTGCTTGCACGAATAAGGTCAATGGACTTCTGTTCAATAGCACAAGTGCGCGTTCGCTGTACATCCCATCCATTATCCTGCGCAAATTGCTGGCATATCTCCAATATGCGGCCGTCACCTCTGGTTGCTTCGCGATCGGTCTGCCTGCCATTGGCTATTTGCCCGCCATAATAGTCTCGCCGCAAATCATTATTCCAGTCACCCACATCATAGCTCATGCTGGTCCGCATGAAATAATCAAATGGCTGGGAGTCAGCTGTGATTGTCGCTATCTTACGGTCACTTTCGAAAAACAGAATCTGGTCCGTACCTGCAACATCATCACCTTTGAGTAAGTCAGCTCGGCCATCATCGTTAAAGTCACTGACCAGCAAGGTGAGCGTCTGACCAGCGCTGCCGATTATGTCTCTCTTTTCCAGAGCGCGATCACCATTATTCCATAATATCTGGTTGGTCGCCATTTTTGATGTTGAGCTGCCCCATCCTTCAGTGCCAGCGCCATCAGCCCAGCGCCCCAATATTATGTCGAGAAAGCCGTTCGAATCCATATCTGCAAAAGCCAGCGAAGCCGCCAGATCAAACCTATGGGTCTCAATATGCGTGCTATTCTCCTCGTTAAAATATCCGCCCTGATTATAAAAAATATAGATGCCATCACCAATGGTCGACGCCACCAAATCAAGCTGCTGATCATTGTCCAGATCAACAAGTGCTGGCACCAAAACGCGCGATTGCATGATCGGGCCAAGGGGCATGTCCTGCCGCTGAAAACGGCCGCCAATATTGGTGTATAAAGACAGGCCTGTCGCTCCTGTCGGACGGCGCGTGACGATATCAACCCAGCCATCGCCATGCACATCGCCTGATGCAAGACCGCCATTTACTATTCCCGCGCCAAATTGCATATGGGGGTGAAGCATGCCTAGCTCTTCCAAGCCGATTTTCTGACCAGATATACGCGTAAATACCGCCGAAGGATCGGCCTTAATAAGGCTGTTGTCCGTCCCAACCTTCACCGATTGTGTTAAAGCGATATTGCTACCTTTATCGCTGGCAATGTCAGCAGCGAGACTCTTCGAACCATAGCTTTGCGCTGCGATTTTATCACTCAGCTGGCCAAAATCTGGCGCGCTTGGCAAAGCTGCAATTTTTGGCATCTCCACTATATTGGCATTTATAAGATGGTTCTCTGCGCGATCCTTATAATATGCCTGCTCATATTTCTGGGTCATTTTGGCGATGACACCCCCAGTGACAGCCATAGCCATGGTCAAAACCCAGATGGATAAAGCGGTCTTCAGCGATATGGAGCGCCACAAAATAATGAAAGCATAAATGCTAAATGTGCCCAGAGAGATAAGGATGACGGTCGCATAACCTGTATTCAGCCCGATACCGAGCAAGATGGCCGTTAGGATGATATCCAATGCAATTGGTGCAGGAGCAAAAGTTGCTACTGCCGCCAGTGCGATCATGGCAATGATGATTTTTACGGGGCCAATAGTGGGGAGCAGATATTTCAACGCGCTGGTGTCAAACCATGTGGCCACTATCGCACCCAGCATGGCGGCAACAAACATCATTGGGACGGTGATGATAGCGATATAAAAGAGGTTGCGACCAAAAACTTGTAAATACCATCTCACAGCGCTGAAAAAATTGCCGTCATGCTGCTCATATTCTTGCGGAGCGAGCGCTTTGGCAATCCAGCCAGTAAGGCCCTTCGGTTCGGAAACCTTGCTTAAGGCAGACATATTATTGGCGCTGGCGGCCGTTTCCTCTTTCAGCCAAAATTTGCACAAAAGCGGAATGACCAGCAAAACCATGATGAGCGATAATAAAAGCTTTGTTCCAGCGACATGAAAAGGCAAAAGCGAGAAGCTCATAGTCACAACGATGACATTAAGTGTTGGCGATGCAATCAACGCAGATAAGGTCGTCTCTAGCCGCATCCGCCCCATATGAAGACCAAGCGCAATGGGCGCGGCACAGTTTACACATACACCCAATGGCGCACCGATAACCGCGCCCAAGGCCGCATTGGCGAAACCGCTTTCGAACGATTTTTTCTTGATCACGGAAAGCAGGGTCAACATGGCGGCACCAAAGAGCACACCAAAGGTCATGCCCTTCAAATTGGTGAAAATCCAATTGGCAATATTGGCAACAAATTCCCACCAGAGCGGACTGTTAGGAAAAATGTCGAAAATGATATCAAAAGACAGCCCGGACAAAGGAGTGTCACCGCCCATCAAGGCTTTTTCATTCAATGCCGGATAACGTGATTGGGTCCAGAAAAATAATGCCAGTGCAATCAACGCAACAGCACTGATAAGCAACCTTGTATCCAAACCAGTTTTGCGCATTAGCGGATTGCTCATATGATTGGCTGTTCCGTGATTATATGTTGGCGTTACGTTGCGAGGTAATGCTGCAAAGAACAGTTATATTTGGGCATAAACGCACAGATGGCATGTGCTGATACACCGCCACTTTATGCATGCGCATTTGCTCAAATAATACCATAAAGGACCCCATTTTAAGAGGAAACTATCAGCATGATTTACCGAAGATGTAAACTGGTTTCTATTGATATGAAGACATCATCCAAGCGTTAGGAAGCAAGACACAATAGCACTTTGCATCAATGCTGGTTATCGAGCCTGTAGAATGTCGTCATGTCAAAGTCAGAGGGATCACCTGTGTTGTTCTGCGTATAGGTTCCAGCCTTGAAGTAATTCCACTCATCGACACGGTCATAACCACTGCCTTCTACAGCCATATCAACGAAATTATGACCAATAATCTCTCCATCACTGTCGCCGCGCCTGATGATGACATCGATGCGAGAGCCCGCTTGGATAATTTCATAAGAAAATATTTCATTGAGTGCGATGCCATTGGCCGGGTCCGTGCGGTCATCTGGTTGGCTGTCACGATCAACATTTTCAGGACCGACCACGACAAAGAATATATCGTCTCCGCCGCGTATCTCATGCGCGAAATAGATAAATCCGCGATCATTTTCGGGGTATTTGCGATAATAAAGCCGAATAGGCTCGTCATTTTCAGCGTGAATTTGCCCGATAATCATGCGGCCAATATGAAAATCACTGCCCGTGCTGGTAACATTATTCACGGCCAGCGTTCCGGTTAATACGCCGCCGCGCCCACCAGTGGCGACACCCGGATCAGGTTGATAGCCCAGCAACCAATTGTTGCGGTTGACACCCCTTGTGCTGATGCTGCGATCTCCGCGCCGCAGCATTTCGCGCAGTTCAGTGCGCGTAAAGCGTGAATTTGCAGATGTTGTAGCACCGGCAATTGTTGAGCGGAAAACCATGCCACCATCGGCTGCCGTGAAGAAAAACGCGTCAGAGAAATTGGCTAATTCCCCTTCTTGTGTGCGCTGCGCAAAGCCGTCATTAGGGTCGGTTTCAGGTGTATCTAACGCCCAGTCAATCAATTCAAAATTCTGACCCGGTGTAACGTTTGGGTCGAGCCCAAAAATACTGGTATCAAAATCAATCGCCGTTACTGGCGTTGAAGAAGAATCGAGCGAGCAACCGAATATTTCTGCCTCAACCACTCCGAAGGGATTATTATCGGAAGTGCCGGTTGCTGTAATTCGTACAAATTGCGCAGGCGTGTCAATAACGTCATAACGTTCAAAACTGAGTGTCTCGCCAGATGAGCTGAGATTGGCTTCAAGCATATCAAAGTCAGAGCCATCTGATGATACTTCGATTGAGAAATCAATTACGCGCTGGTCCCCCAAATGCCAGGCAATGCCAATATCGCGCACCGACACCTGCTCGCCAAGGTCGAGCGTCAATGCTGCGGGAAGGCTGTCCGTTTCCCAACGAGACGCCGCAGACAAATCGTCATCGATCGCATTTTCAATTCCGAAACCGACGTTTCCAGCCTGATTGGCTGTCGCGCTGGTTATGTCCAATACTTCCAACCCAGTGCATGTAGGAGCGGGAGTGGGAGCGGGTGGCGGTGGAGGAGGTGGTGGTGGAGGCGGCGTAGTCGCCGTTGTTGGCGGTGTTACGCTAATGGTAGGCGTTGAACTGGAGTCACCGCCGCCACAGCCGGAAAGTGTGGCAAGGACGCAGCTTAATGATGCGCATAGAATATATCGAGATTTCATACCTGACATCAGCGCACCCCCAAATTGCGTTGCAAATTCTGATACAGAAATGCCGGTCCGCTTAGCTAAGCAGTACGCATTGCCTTACAGTATTTGGTATAGATGGGCGGACATAAAATGCCCGCCCACCCTAAAATCAAAAGGCGAACTTCACGCGGAATGTGCCACCGATTGACGAATAATCGGAGGAAACTTCCCCATCAACAGACGCACCAATTGTCAGGTTATTGTCACCATAGAAATTCACACCAGCGCCCAATTCAACGCGCTCATCATTGGTTTCAATGCCTTGCAGCACAACAGTCTGTGTGCCGAAACGCGCGGTCACATTGGTCGCATTATCGCTTAAGTTGACGACATAGGCGACTTTACCGAACAGGTTGATAAACGAACCATTGTCAGTCTCTGCCTCATAGCCGAGCAAGAACCCGCCACGCGCTTCGACAAAATCAGTCGATTCAACGTCAATCAGCAGATCAAGGCCACCATCTTCAACATAATCATCAGTGCTGAAGCGGCTATAGTTCAAACCAACAAGCGGCGCAAAATAGCCATTTTCACCCAGTTTAAAGTCATAACTGGCATTAAGCTGTGCGCTGAAACCATCAACATCAAAATCGCTGCGGATAGTGCCGGGCCCCAAATTGGTGAGCCTTATCGCTTCAATATCTGAAGTGGTATAACCTGCCTGACCAGACAGGAAAACCGGACCTGCACGATGTGCGGCGTAGACGCTAAAGTGATAAGCATCCAGTTCTGACTCGCCGCCTGATGCACGATCAAGATCGGTATCAATATTGGAGTAAGCCACGGATACACCAAGCAGGGTGCTGTCGCTGACTGCAAAATCAAAGCCTGAAGCCACCGACAAGATATCGGATTCATAGCCATTTGATGGGCCGCCGCTATCATTGGTATTATCCTGATCTGCCACACGATAGGTGCCGTTAATCCAGAAGCCGGTTTGGACGTTATAATAGCCGTCCGCAGCGTTTGCCGGACGAACCACGTCATCGGCAGCTGAAGCAAGCTGCGTTCCCGCATCAAAATTAAATGCCGAACCACCGCGCCGCGAAGCGTTGCCAATTCTGCGATTAATAATATCGCCGACATTGCTGACCGCTTCAAACACCTGAACCGGAGCATTGTTCGACAAGTCAGGCAGCAAGCTCTCTGCTGCGTTGGTGAAGCCCTCTTCGTTCAGAGCGCCCAAAAGTGCAAAGGTCTGACCATCAAAATCGCCAGCGCCAAAGCCGGTCACAATTGCATCACCAAAAGCATCAACATTCGCATCTGTAGATGAGAACAATGAACCAGCCGGAGGCGGCGGTGGTGGAGGCGGCGGCGGTGGTGGAGGCGGCGGCGGTGGTGGAGGCGGCGGCGGTGGTGGAGGTGGTGGCGGCGGTGGAGGTGGTGGAGGTGGCGGCGGAGGTGTAGCCGTGGCCAATTGCGCCTCAATCACCACATTGTTTGGGGTTTCATCGACCACGACAAAATCAAGCAAGAAGCTGTCGTCTACTGCGGTGAATGACAATCCTGCATTATTGGTCAGTGTTCCGCCAGTCGTTATCAACGTAAAACGCTGCCCAGCTGCGGTTACCAAACCGTTGAGGTCCGATACACTAATGATGCTCCCCATATTAAGAGTGACGTTGCCGAGGACGTCAAGCGAATCAGTGCCAAGCAAGAAATCAATGGTGCCGTCTGAAACCAGATTACCATCAATCATCACGGCACCATCAACGTCCAACGTAGCGCCAGACGCAACATTCACATCAACACTTTGCAACACATTGCCACTGAGCGTTGAAACACCGGTCGTGAAATTCAACGTATCCACCACATCACCGGAAGTGCCGAGGAAGTCACCGATCAACGAACCACCTTGCTGATCAAATGTGATGGCTTCACCGGCATCAGTAAAATCAACTGAAGCGCGTGTGCCACTGATCGTACCGGCATTGGTGAATACATTATTGACCGCAGCAACTTCGACATCGTTCAAATTCGATGGGCCGATATCAATAGTGATTGTCGAACCTTCGACCAGAACACCGGCATCACCACCAGTAATCACCCCGCCAGCAAGATTGTTCAGTGTTACGCCTGCGCCGCTAATCACGACACCAGCACCAGACGTACCGGTTATTGTGCCGGCATTGTTAATCGTAAGATTATGCTGAGCATGGGCACCATTAATATTAATGGCATTGCTGGCGCCGGTAATTTCCCCGCCTGCTTCATTCGTAATAGTACCGCTAATAACAGCATCCTGCTCAACGCGGATAGCTGCGTTAGAACTGTTATCACGCGCGGCAGAAATGACACCGCTATTGGTAATGTTGACTTCAACCTGACACAAGACTCTCGTGCCATCAGCCTCTAAACAACCACGCGCTTCACCGCCGGTCGTGCCCGGATCGCCATTGAAATTGATAGCATCGCTATCAGAGTTTTCTGTACCGGTGTTGGAAATGGTTCCACTGTTGACCAATGTGAAACGGGCAATGCCTGCTTCATCACCAACGGTATCGGAAGAAGGATCATCGCCGAGCAGCGTATCCACGCCAATCGTCGCACCGCCAACACCAGTTATCAAACCCGAATTTGTGATCGAATTAACCGTACCATCAGAATCACGGTCAAAATAGATAACGCCTTCTGTGGCATCGCCTGTCCCGCGAATAGTGCCTTCATTGGTGATGATTGCGCCATCACCTTCATAGAATATAACGCCATTAACGCCTTCCAAGACGCCTGTTGCGGCGATATTAATAACAATATCATCTTCAGAGTTGTCGACAAAGATCACAACGTCTTCGTCAGAGCCGTCATTGTTGATCAATGTACCAGCGACATTAATGATCGTGTCATCATTGGTGTTATCTTCAAGCTCAATATTATCGCCATCATTGACCGTCTGCGTAATACCTTCGGCCACATTCACTGTGTTGCCGCCCGGATTTTCAATCGGCGTATCGTCAACAATTTCGATAACCATTTGGGCCGATGCAGGCGCAGCCATATGCACAAACATAATTGTCGCAGCAGATGTCATCAAAAGCGATTTCCCAATCCGCTTTTTCCTGCCCCCATTAATGTAAAGCTTAGAAACTGAAATCTCGGTCATTATAACGTCCTCTCCATCGCATAATTCTGACATACTTGAAATTTGGTATATTCTTTTGGTATGCTTCTCTGGTATATCATGGCAAACGATAATTGCTAGTCCAAAAATAGAGACCAGATATTAAATGTGATTGCAGTTCTGTGTTGCTAAAATCAGAAATGGTTCATGTTTGACGTTATATAATAGACGAAGAATATGTTCCGATTTCGTAATGGTGGAAATGCGAAATTGGCATGACAATAAGCCGAATATGGAGAGTGATAATATGGTAAAACCACACACTATCATCAGTGCAGCAAAGCACTCAATTGGTGCAGTTCTTCTTGTGGCTGCATCTGCAACAGTGTCAGCGGATGAAGGCAAGCCTGTTGCGCCTGGCCAGAAATTTGATCTGAGCTATTGGAAAATCACACTGCCTGCTGATGAAAATGGTGACGGCAAGGTTGACGAAATCAACGTCAAATCAATCCAGAATTACTCTCACCCCGATTTTTTCTATCTTGATGAAAATGGGCATATGGTTTTTGCCGCTCCAAATAGTGCGCCAACAACCGCCAACACAACCAATACGCGCAGCGAGTTACGGCAAATGCTCCGCGGTACGAACACCAGAATCGGCACACATGATCCCGGCAACAATTTTGCTGTTGAGGCTCGCAAAGGGTCCAATAAATTCGGTGCTATAGGCGGCAAGATGGAGGCCACGCTGAAAGTCGATCATGTTTCCATCAATGCAGGTGACCCATCAAAAAGGCCGTCATATTCAGCAGTTGTGGGCCAGATCCACGCCGAAAAATACAAAAGCACCCGCAGCGGGTTCGGTTTCGGCAATGAGCCAATCAAAATCTATTATAAAAAATTCCCGGGACATAAGACCGGCTCCGTTTTTTGGACCTATGAGCGCAATTTGGCAAAGGACAATCCGGACCGCGAGGATCTGGCGATACCCGTTTTCGGTTTTGATTGGGATGGCAAAGAAGATCCCGGTGAAAAGGGCATCGCGCTGGGCGAAGAGTTTAGTTACACAATCAATGTCCACCGCAATACGATGTATCTCACATTTCATAATGACCGCTTGGGAACCATCGAACAGAGCTTAAGCTTGGTCAGAGCAGCAGATTCAAAAGACAATCCCTATTCATATGGCGGGGATTCACTCTATTTCAAAGCTGGCGTGTACAACCAGTGCAGCACCAGAAAAGGCAAATCGCAATGGTATGCAGGATGCCCCGGAACGGGTGACTGGGAAAAAGACAAGGCCGATGGGAATTATGCGCAGGTAACGTTTACGCGGCTGGTATTGAGCAAGTCCACACCGCCAGAAACCACAAAATGATGCTGTAAAGCCAAATCCCAAATATTAAGATTGCGGCCTGATTGCTTGTGCAGTCAGGCCGTTCTCATTTGCTAGCAAGAGGATATGCATATCTTGCCTTGCAAAGGCGTATATACCCACCTTTGTCGATTACGATATAGCTTGGCCAATACCCAGAAATCTTTCGCGGCTTTCCATGGCTCGCTTCTGCACTTCACGCAGTGCTTCTTGCTCTGAAACCTCAAGCATAGAACCAATGAGACGCAGGAAATGCTCTCGCATCGCGCGCCGTGCAGCAGCCGGATTACGCGCTTTTAGAGCATTGAGAATATCGAGATGTTCCTTGGCGCGTGCGTCTGCGTCATCATCACATATAGCCTCATAGCTATACCGCACCTCAGGCACTTCTTCGCGCATCCGCCATAAAGCTTCAATAGCGTAGACCATCGCGCCATTGCCCGATGAGCGTGCGATGGTAGCGTGAAATTCTTTATCAGCCGCCAGCGATATAGCATTATCGCTATTCGCCATAGTCTCAATCAGATCGTCTAGTCTTTTGAGATTTTCATCAGAAATAACCTTAGCAGCCAGCGCCGCATTCTCAGCTTCGATGAGAGAACGCGCTTCAGTCACTTCAAAAGCGCTCACTTCTGGAAGTCTGCCCGGGTTTTGCGGTTGCTCCTCACACACATATACGCCGGAGCCGCTTTTTATCTCGATACGGCCAATAGCCTGTAGAGCAATTTCAGCTTCACGGACCGTAACGCGGCTAACCTCAAACCGTTCAGCCAGATCACGCTCTCCGGGCAAATTCGTGCCCGGGGGAAACACACCTTGGTCAATAAGCTCAGCGATCTGGTCAGCTACATTATGGAATAATCGCTTTTTACTCATCGACTTATCTCACTTCTTTCCCAAGGCTTTCATCTATGTCCTATAATGTACATTCCACCATTAGATCAAAATTACCCGCAAGTGAGGGAATATCCCCACTTGCGGTTATAATGTCGTATTACTTCACGTCAGAATTTGAACCGTACACCAGCAAAGATACGTGGTCCGAAAACTGAGACAGAACCCAGATCATCAGGTGCTCCGCGTAAATCGGTCCGCGGCTCATTAAATAGGTTCAGACCCTCCAATGTGAAACGTACATTCTTGTTCAAAGAATAAGATATCCGCGCCTCAAAAACACCCACATCATCGATCAAGCGAATACGACCTGGCGTCGCAATGAACTGCTGGAAATATTCGCTACGATATTTGTAAACCCCTTGGAAATCGAAGTCGCCAATTTCATAATAGAGCTGCGCTGACAAAACATGTTCGGAAAAGCCGAACAGATTTGATGGCGGTATCAAACCATTGCTGACAGAGGTTGTACCATCTGGGTTTGGCGTTGTGATTGCGCCCAGAACGTCATCCTCAAACTCAAAGTTTGAATCTGCATAGTTATAACTGAGCTTAAAGCCCAAGCCGTCAAGAGGTGCTGGCAAATAGCTGAACCTGTGCGCAGCTGTAACCTCGACACCGACAATCGTGCTTGTCTCATCAGTTGTATCAATTGATGTTACAAATTGACTTTGGACAGAGCCATCGACCGTGAAGTCTTCGAAAAAGCCGATTGTCTCGAAGCCGCCATTAAAGCTTTTATAATAGGCATTAACGGCCAAAATCGTATCGTCATTAGGATACCATTCGAGGCCAAGATCAACATTCCATGATAGCAATGGGTCTGTAAGCGGGTTACCATTTGCTGTGACTTGGTCAATACCGCTGGTCAAAGCCTCTTCTGGGGTATCGAAGTCATCATTATTTAGAACAAATGTACGGCCATCACCCAGATCAGAAGGATCAGGGCGAGAGAGTGCGCGAAAAACGCCAAAACGCGCTTGAAGATCGGGGCGTAATTCGGCCACCAAGTTCAAACTTGGCAGGAATTCTGTATAGGATGCCCGTGTTTGACTCGTTGTAAATGTTCCCGGCACAGAAACCAGATTAAAATTACCTGCATTATCAACCTGAATATCAAGTTCCGAGCGGAGACCAGTAGACAGGACACTGGTACCAACAACGCGCAAACCGAAATTTCCGCGAACAGGCAGACTGCCTATTTCATTGTCAAAATTCGCTTGAGCATAAAAAGCCCAGCTGCGTTCTTCAACGTCCGTATTATCAACGGAATCGAAATCGCCTGACGGGAAGATCGGCACGCCGTCTTCATCAAATTGCAGGCCTTGTGGATCTTCGCGTTCGAGTACTTGTGCGATACACAGTGCGTCAAAGGTCGCAAAAGTGTTGGTTGTACTGATGACATTACCATCTAGGTCAAGATTGGTAACCAGTGGGTTGCCACCCAGAACAGAAGTTAGAAAGCCTGTCTCTGGGAAGGAAGTGCGACATTCCTGATTGGCAACTGCCAAGGCACCAGTGCCCGGCGTATCATTAAAATTGATTTGCAGGCGGCTCGTGCCATTTTGCGCACCAGGGACGTCACGATAAACAAGTTCCTGATAACGTCCACCAGCTTGTATGGACGCTAAAAACCCAGTCATTTCATAATTGAAATCACCACGAATTGACCAAATGCTGTTGAAGCGGTCTTGCTCCAAGTCGGCACGCAGACGCGGGTCATTAGCAAAGAGATTTGGGTCATTCACATCAAAATTCTGAACAAAGAAGTTCAAAGCTTCAGAGCCATTTTGCTGAATCAGGATCGCCGTTTCAACCCGGTCATCCTGAGTGCTGCCATCGCTTTCGATACTAGGTGTGAACGCACCAGTATTTCCGAAAATATCCTCGTCATCTTCTGTCCGGAAACGAATCTGGACAGCCTCTTCAATACGGGTTGTTTCCGAATAGGCGGCATCAAGTGTAAAGGTCAGTCTATCAGTCAGTCTAGCGTCAAATGACAGGCCACCACCGATATATTCTTCGTCACGTTCAAGAAATTCACTGACAGCTTCAATACGCTGCTCACCCGTAAACTGACGCAAAGCACCGGTTTCTGTAAAGATCAGGTCAAAATCAAGGCGATTAGGGTCGCCAGGGCCATCGATACGGCGGCTTTCAGCAAAGTTCAAATCGCTGCGCTGCTCGGTGAAAATACGGTTCGAATATTGGAAGTCGGCGTTAATGTTAACGTCCGGGCTAGGCTGGAATTGTATAGCACCAAAGAATGAATCGCGCTTATCGTCTGTAATGTTTGAACGCACTGAAAATGCGTTGCGTGCAATCACAAAATCATCAGTAACGGTACCATCGCGCAGTCCCGCAATAGTGGTGCCGCTTGTGTCACAGTTGCCGTCATCAAACACACCATCATTGGTGTTGGTTGGGTCAACCACACAAGCGCGGATTGTATTGGAAACATTGGCCTCTTGTTCAGGGTTGGTAGTCACATTGCGCGAATAGCCCAATGAAATACCCAGTTCACTGTCACCCAGTTGGAACTGATCAATATAGCTCACCGTTCCGCGATAGCCAAATTTCTGAAAACGTTGGTCGGAATCAATGTTCAGATTGTCAGGGTTGATGTTCAGCTTGAACTCGCCTTGCAGCCTTTGCTTACCATAGTCCAGAGGACGCACGGTTTCCAAAACGACCTGACCAGCGACACCGCCTTCGATAAAGCTGGCTGATTGGGTCTTAAAAATACCGACTTTGTCAAAAAGTTCAGAAGGAAACTGGCTGAAATTGACCGAGCGATCGCCGCTGCCATTTGTCGCCAAACGGCCGTTAATCGTTGTCGAACTTAAAAAGGGTCCGAGACCACGTACAGAAATCTCTGTTGCGCCGCCTTGCTCACGGTGCGAAGCAGCACCGGTTAGTGTTTCCAAAGCTTCACCAATAGAGAGCGCCGGAATATCACCAATCTCATTCGCGGACAGGCTATCAAAGACCTGCGCTGATTGCCGCTTATCTTCAATAGAGGATTGGATAGTTCCACGGATACCATCAACAACGATTGTTTCCGTTGCTTGATCTGCAGTTTCATCCTCGCTCGTGTCAGCCGTTTGGTCTGTCTGAGCCCAGACAGGCATAGCCACCATGGCGGTACTCGCCAACAAAACGGAAATGCTATTTTTGATTACATTAGACGCAGAAACGCTGCTCGCACGAACACGCATATTCACTCCTCCCAGATTATCCCTTTTTTTGGTAGGTGCCCCTTATAGACCGGACTGTCAACCTATAAAACAGACCAATCTATTCTTACTGGTCTAGCAATAACTCACTCCGACCATATGCACTTGGAGAGCACAAGCCAGTCAGATTGACGGTGAATATATTGAAGAAGGAGTGCGTGCTATATCAGCCAAAAGGCCTGAAGGCTTGTGTGCATGCCAATTTTGGCCAGAAGCCCGTGTCACAGGAGACTTTATAGATGTCATGGTCATGGCATCCGGAAAGCTGTTGCCGGACTATTTTTGCCTCACTTCCGAATCGGGCAAATATATTCAACCCTTTATCGCCAGCGAAGATTATACTGCGGCATATTGATCCACATTTACTGCATATACATTGCGCATTCGATACGCTCGCATAGCAACTTGTAGCAAAGACATTCTAAGGAAATGGCAGGGGCGCACGGGCTCGAACCGTGGGCCTTCGGTTTTGGAGACCGACGCTCTACCAACTGAGCTACACCCCTATACGCATATTTACCAATATTGGCGCTGCGTAAGAAAGGCCATGTAACGTGTCGATAGGCCAGTGACAAGCGTACAATTGCCAATCCAGAAAATTAGCCCTTTGCTGTTTCATGCCGCGGTCAGCGTGGTTAGAAGAGGTTGATGACTATCGACCCCGAAACATTGCTGCGTGCTTATTCTATTGGCCTGTTCCCTATGGCTGATTCCCGTGAAGCCGAAGATGTCTTCTGGGTTGAACCCAGAGATCGGGCAATCTTGCCTCTCAAGAAATTCCATATGTCGCGATCGCTGCGCAAAACTCTGCGGCGCGATATCTTTGAACTACGCTGCAACCATGCTTTTGCCGATGTCGTACAGCATTGCGCAGCAGCAGCGCCTGATCGTGAAGAAAGCTGGATCAATCAATCCATCCACAAAAGCTATCAGCTTCTGCATCATATCGGTCATGCACATAGTGTGGAATGCTGGCAGCAAGGGCGACTTGTGGGCGGTCTATATGGCGTATCGCTTGGCAAAGTGTTTTGCGGTGAAAGCATGTTCAGCCTAGCGGATAATGCTTCAAAAACGGCATTGGCCGCTCTGGTGACCGCCATGCGGATGGCGGGATTTCAATTGCTGGACTGCCAGTTCATGACAGACCATCTGGCTAGCTTGGGCGCAACAGAAATCCGGCAGGAGGATTATATCACTCTGCTGGATAAAGCTCTGGCTGGAAGCCGTTTTTCCAAAGCGGACACAAGACCAAAGCTGGGCGTTACAGGCTTAGAAAACACACCGGCTGATGGTTATCCGTCAACGTCGTCCAGCAAATCTTCAATGGTCGGTTCTGGCAGTGTTGGCGCCTCTGGTGCGGATGGAGCAGGCGCTGCCGGAGCAGGCGCAGGCGAGCCTTCATTGCCAGCGGCATTTGCCGAATTGCTTGGTGCCGCGGGTTCTGAATCTGCGGACGCGCTATCAGATGATGCAGCTGTGTCGGGCGATATTGAATCAGCATCTGCCACTGGGTCAGCGATAATATCTTCTTCCCCGGGGAAACGCATCGCACAATTTTTAAGCCAGACATCATAGATAGGGTGTTCAACAACATTCACTGACGGCGATTCTTTAAACAGCCAGCCCGAGAAAATACGCTGCCATTTTGGTTCTTCGCCGCTGTTACGCCGAGGCTTGCTTTGCACCAGAACCTGCACAAAGGCACCAGATTCGGCTGGCGATTCCCAAGGAGCAGTGCGTTCACATGCTTCCAACCGAATAACCACATTACCGATGCGCCGGGCCTCACCCGGCTTCATCTGTAGATCACGCGAATCATTGTTACGTTTGTTCAAAAAGCCGATGGTCGCGACACGGTCCGCCATGGGCGTGCCCAATTGTCCAGTGTCAGCTTCCTGCACAGCATTTTCGCCAGCAACGATATTAGCGGCAGCTGGCGGAAGGTCTTCGCCTTGTGCAGGTGAAGCGCCCTTATCAGCTTCATCGGTCTCCGTAATTCCACATCCGGAAAGCGCCAATATCATGAGAGGAACAGCGCATTTAAGCGCCACAAATCTGGATGACGAATAAGATGTTTGAGAGGGTTTGCGAGCCAAGTGTCAGTCTTCCGGTGACCAGGCTTCATAATCTCCACTGGCCGCAGCTCGCTTGGCTCCGCGCTCCAATGCGCCACTTGGCCTATAAGCGCTGACTGTGCCTGTCATATTGGGCACATAATCTTTTTCCCAGATGCGCGGCGGGGGTAAATGGCTTTCCGGTACTTCATCATAGCTTTGGTGCAGCCAACCATGCCATTCGGAAGGCACACGGCTAGCGTCATTGGCACCATTATAGATAACCCAGCGCCGCTCTCGCTCGCCATCTTTCACTTTTTTGCTACGATAATAGGCATTGCCGAAGGAATCCTCGCCAACGCGTTCGCCCTTGCGGCTGGTCCACAACATGGTGCCGATGGTCGCGCCATCCCACCAGGTAAAGATTTTTCCCAAAATTCCCATGGGCTCCGCTTACTCCGTGTCATGCGCCAGAGGCAATAAAAAATTGCCTGTTGCGCTACTCAATAGGTAAAAAATACGTTCAGCTGCGTGGATCGACCCATTGCACAACATCTCCAGGCTTGAGGCCCAGTTCTGCGGAGCGGCCAGCGACCAGCTCCAACACCATCGCGACAGGCTCACCAGAAGGCACGCCTTCCTCTGAATAAGGGACAGTATTTGCGGCAATGCTCTCTATCGTGCCATCACTGCGCACAAAGATGATATCGAGCGATATTTGTGTGTTTTTCATCCAGAAATTGGCTGGCCGTGTTTCCGAAAATGGGAATATCATGCCTTTATCAGGGGCCAGCTCAGTCCTGAACATAAGGCCGCGCGCTTGCTCTTGCGCTGTTCTGGCGACCTCAACCGTAAATGCATGAGTCGTATCGCCGCTCTGTATAGTCAAACTGGCTAAATCCAAGCCCGATGGGGCGGTCGCAACCCCGCTGCTTACTTCATCTCCACTCGCACCGTTTATAGCGCTTTCTGTAGATTGAGAACATGCTGACAGGCTGAACGCTGCAAATGCCGTGAGGAGAATCGAAAATAAACGGCGAAAGGTCATCAAGGCCTCCAATTATTTTTGCGAGTTGGTTGCGATCATTAAGCTGCTAAACAAGCGGTTCCATGGCGTCCAGCGCTGCATCCAGCCCATCATCGCCTTTTTCGCGCAAAACCGCAAAATCTGGAGCATCAATAACCGTGCATACAACATACATGTCATGCCCTGCCCTTAACATTCCTGCAATCTGACGGTCCCTTACAGA
The DNA here is from genome assembly GCA_947503245.1 of uncultured Sphingomonadaceae bacterium. Classification (GTDB taxonomy): domain Bacteria; phylum Pseudomonadota; class Alphaproteobacteria; order Sphingomonadales; family Sphingomonadaceae; genus Alterisphingorhabdus. Next base: position 945,275 of record CANNCV010000001.1, on the reverse strand, counting down.
TCGATCGCCATTAACTTTGTCTGGCGCTTTGCCGTGCTCTGACCGGGAAAATGGGCCAATTCTTTTGCGTCTTGCATATAAAAGTGCGGCCTTCCACTTTGCAGCCTCGGTAAGAGAACGGGCCTCCAGCGCATCATCATCGGCAATGCCTGACATATATAACATCGCATCCACACGTCTGGCGCCATAGCCGCGCCGCGCTAGATCACTCGCTTTTTGCGCCGCATAGAGCGCATCATCGACAAAGCCTTTATCCACACAATAGCCCACCAGCGCATCAATATCCGGTTGGTCATCGCCCTGCCATTCACGTTCACGCAACTTGCGCAGCAGATAATCGCGCAATTTGGCAGAACTCGTGGCATAGCGCGCAACATAACGCAGTGCCAGATCACGCAGCCGCTGTGTATCCAGCGGCCTTGGTTTGCGCTGCGGCCTTTGTGAAAATGAAGGATTTTCTTTGCTCATTTCAGCTTGTTATATCGCTTCATTTTGCTTCTCGCCATCATTATGCCATAGTCGCGTCTAAATTTAGGCCAGACTTTGGTCTTTGGGGTATATTGAATAATTGGTTTACGTGCCGTGGACACGCTCTGCATTGCGCATTGCATGCAAGCAGATCTTTTGTTTTATGGAACGTGATTGTGTTGGGAATTATAAGCTATAATGATAAAAACTGTGCAACCCAAAACTGACACCAAAGTTAATGGGGGTGATATGAGTGAGGCGACCATGACAGAGCCGACACCAACATTTGATGAACTGCCCCGCATTTTTGCTGAATTTGATACTTTGGGCGATGCTCTGGACTATGCTGCCAAGGGGACACGCGGGCTGAATTTCCATGATGCGCGTGGCAATTTGGCGCGGCCATATACATTTGCCGAATTGCGGCAGGATGCCCTTTCAAATGCATATCGGCTGATTGCAAATGGCGTGAAACCGCAGGAACGCATTGCATTGGTTGCAGAAACCGGCGCTGAATTTGCAGCATTATTCTTTGGTGTCGTCTATGCAGGTGCATGGCCGGTTCCGCTGCCCCTGCCCACCAGTTTTGGCGGCAAAGAATCCTATATCGATCAGCTATCGGTACAATTGAAAAGCTGTGACCCAACCATGTTATTCTTCCCCGCAGAACTGTCGGAAATGGCAGGCGCAGCGGCTGATAGCTGCGGTGTTAAGGGGGTAGTTTGGGATCAATTTACCGATCAAGCGGCGGAACAATGCACATTGCCGGCGGCCGATCCGCAAGATATTTGCTATCTGCAATATTCCAGCGGTTCCACGCGCTTCCCGCATGGCGTTGCCGTGACGCATCATGCGCTGCTCAACAATTTGTCAGCACATTCCAACGGCATGAAAGTGCAAGACAGCGACCGCTGTGTATCATGGCTGCCTTGGTATCATGATATGGGGTTGGTTGGCTGTTTTCTGTCCCCCATCGCCAATCAGGTATCCACCGACTATTTGCGCACTGAGCATTTTGCCCGCCGCCCCTTGGCATGGCTGGATATGGTCAGCCGCAATGAAGGCACGACAATCAGCTATTCGCCCACTTTCGGCTATGATATTTGCGCGCGTCGTATTGGCAACCAGTCAAAGGTTGAAGAACGCTTTGACCTGTCGCGTTGGCGCTTGGCAGGCAATGGCGCGGATATGATCCGTCCAGAGGTTATGCAAAGCTTTGTCGATGCATTCGGCCCAGCCGGATTTGACGCAAAAGCCTTTTTGCCCAGCTACGGACTGGCAGAGGCAACGCTGGCCGTTACAATCATGCCGCCCGGCGAAGGCATTAAGGTTGAGATGGTCGAAGAAACCCGTCTCTCCGGCATGTCTGACATGAGTGAGGGTAACGACGATGGGCAAGTGCGAATGCGCGCCATTGTCAATTGCGGCAAGCCGGCAAAGGATATGACCGTAGAAATCCGTGAGGAAAGCGGCAAGGTTCTGCCCGAAAAAGCCATTGGCAAAATCTGGTGTTCCGGCCCCAGTATCATGCACAGCTATTTCCGCGATCCTGAATCAACCGATGCTTGTCTGGTTGATGGTTGGCTCGACACTGGAGATATGGGCTATATGTCCGGTGGTTATCTGTTCGTTGTCGGCCGCGCCAAAGATATGATTATCATCAATGGCAAGAACCATTGGCCACAGGATATTGAATGGGCGGTCGAGCAACTGCCTGGGTTCAAAGCGGGCGATATTGCCGCCTTTGCAGTGACCACACCGGGCGGCGAGGAAACCCCTGCTGTATTGGTGCAATGCCGCACATCCGATGATGCTGAGCGTCTGCGCCTGCGTGAAGAAATACGCGAAAAAGTGCGCAATATTACCGGCATGAATTGTGTGATCGAGCTGGTACCACCGCGCACCTTACCGCGCACATCATCCGGCAAGCTAAGCCGTGCCAAAGCGCGCAATCTCTATCTTTCTGGCGAAATTCAACCTTATCAGGTTGCGGCATAATATTTGAGGCCGCGTTAGGCCTCAAGCACAGCCATATAATAGTTTCGATAACAGCCTGTTATTGTTCGACAGTTTACGGCCTTAGCCCTTGCACCCGACACTCTGTATTACTAGGTTGATACAGTAGTTTAGTGATAATCTACGCTTTCGCTTGAAAGAATGTGGTTATGATTGCATTCTGACAATGAAACGAATTTGACAAAGGGATAGTAGATGGCAACCGAGACCAAAACCGAAACCGTGGATATCGGCCTTGAGCTTAAGGCTCCCGATCCGGTCCCTGTGGTTGCTCCCGAAAAGGCGGCCGGTCTGGTGCCTGTGACAGAAGAGCAGAAATCAAAGCTGGAAGAGAAAGTCGACGGTTTTGTCGATGATCTTATTGCGCAAGACGCGAACTCCCCCGAATTTGGTAAGCGCGTTGAACAGCTCACCAATATGGGTCGCAAGGAGATTGCGGAGGCTGCTGGCCAATCCAACCGCTTCCTTGACCGTCCAGTGCGCGCCATGGGAGAAAATGAAGGCGTAGGCGCAGACCTTGCCGAATTGCGCCGCACCGTTGAAGATCTGGACCCAGGCAAAAAGGGTGATCTTCTCACACCGCGCAAAATCTTCGGTATCATTCCTTGGGGCAATAAGCTGCGCAACTATTTTGACGGCTATAAATCCAGCCAGGACCATATTCAGACTATCCTCAGCCGACTGGCAGGCGGCAAAGACGAATTGCTGATGGACAATGCCGCGATTGATGTTGAACGGCAAAATCTCTGGGCAGCAATGGGCCGACTTGAGCAAATGATTCATATCTCAAAGGTCATGGATGCTCGGCTTGAGGATAAAGCGAATGAGCTGGATATCTCTGACCCCGCCAAAGCAAAGGCCATTCGTGAGACAGCCTTATTCTATGTGCGCCAGCGTACACAGGATTTGCTGACCCAAATGGCCGTCACTGTTCAGGGGTATCTTGCGCTTGATCTGGTCAAGAAAAACAATATCGAGCTGGTTAAGGGCGTTGACCGCGCCAGCACCACAACTGTCGGCGCGCTGCGCACTGCAGTTACTGTTGCGCAGGCGCTGGTCGGGCAAAAACTTGTGCTGGAGCAAATTACGTCGCTCAACGCCACCACAGCAGGCATTATTGATAGCACTGGCGATATGCTGAAAAACCAGTCTGCGCAGATTCATGAGCAGGCCGCCGCTTCAACCATCCCGCTGGAAACATTACAGCGCGCATTCCAGAATATTTATGACACAATGGACCATATTGACGACTTCAAGATGAAGTCTCTGGAGACGATGAAAACAACTGTCACCACATTGTCCGACGAAGTTGAAAAATCGAAAGGCTATATCGCCCGGGCCGAGGGACAGGCAAAAGCCGCTGAACAACCCGATGCAGAATCACTGCTGACATCATTGGATAATTGATAAATAATGCCCGAAACCGCCGAAGAAATCATGGCCAATGCGCGCGATAGCCTTCAAAATGTGCGCTATAACCGTTCCATCGGTCTCAAATCACGCGCACTCAAACGTAGACATTTCTGGGGCAAATTGGGCCGCACCGCGATAGCAGTGGGTGCCGTGATTGTTGGAGCAGGAATTGTAGGCGCCATTATCGGTGGTATCGGTTTTGAAGGTGTGATGATAACTGCACTCGCTGTAGCAGGGGCTTCATATTTCTTCAGCAAATATCCCAAAATGCCAATCCCGAAAGCTGAAGACCTCTCGAAAGAGAATCTCGACGTATTGGCCGGCAAAACTGAGATATGGCTGGAACAACAACGCCCTGCTTTACCAGCACCGGCAATAAAACTGGTTGATGATATCGGTGTCCAGCTCGACGCACTGGCACCGCAATTGCAGCAATTGGATGAAAGACAGCCTGCCGCCTTGGAAGTGCGCAAATTGGTAGGCGAGCATTTGCCCGAATTAATCACAGGCTATCAGCGTATCCCTGCATCTTTGCGCAAAGAGGAGCGCAATGGCTCAACACCCGATGCGCAGCTTGAGGATGGGCTGAAGGTTATTTCCAAAGAGATTGATACGGTGACGCGGCAATTGGCCAATGGCGAATTGGATAAACTGGCCGTTCGTGGACGTTTTCTGGAAATGAAATATATCGGCGAAGAGAGTGTAGATTGATAATAATACGCTGGTAGAGAGTAAAAATACGTTCTTTAGATGAAACGAACCATATTTTTGGACCATAATATGATTTTTCTATCGTTAGATATTGTAAATCATGCAATTCATCCTATATTAATGTTAGTAGAGGAGGGATAATGCTAGAGTTTTGGTTGGTTTCGGAAAATCTGTTTTTCACCATCAGCTTATTGCTCATGTCTCTATTGGTAGTTTTTCAAATCATTGGCCTAGGCGAATTACTGGGTGATGCCGATATTGAAATGCCCGACCCTGATATTGATGGCGACTTAGCCGGTGCCGGAGATGGCCTTTTGGGCATTTTGGGCTTTGGCAAAGTACCGTTGATGATTTTGCTGATGCTGATGCTCGGCTTATTCGGTATGATCGGCCTGTCTGGACAAATGGTCTTGCAAAACCTGACCGGCAGCATGTTAACGCCGTGGTTGGCCGTTCCATTGGCGGCTTTTGCCAGCCTTCCACTAACCGGCGCAATTGCGAGGCCATTGGCCAAAATCCTGCCGCGCGACGAAACCACAGCCGTTGGCCGCGATACATTGGTCGGCCGCTTTGCTACAATCGAATTGGGCAAGGCCGAAACTGGCTCCCCTGCCCGCGCAAAGGTACGTGACGTTCACGGGCAAAGCCACTTTGTGATGGTCGAACCGGATAATGCTGGCCAGATATTGCAACAAGGTGAAGAAATTTTGCTGGTACGCCGCGATAATAATACATTTCGCGCAATAAGCCGCGGCCAGAATACTCTGCCCCGGCTATAGTGCCGAAATGCAAACATTCCATGCCAATCAGGGGTCATCAATTCCTGAAAGGCCCATTAAAAACAAGCCCATGAGGTGATGAGCCGGTGCGTATCCCGGGCTGGATAACCACACGCACCGCACGAAGAGAAAGAGAGATATGTTAGAAGGACCATTATTCATTACCGTTATGGCTGTTGCCGGACTTGTCCTGATTGTCGGGATTATTATTACCATATTGCGGCTCTATAAGCGCGCATCCAAAGAGATTGCTTTTGTACGAACAGGTTTTGGCGGCGAAAGGGTTGTGATGAACGGTGGCGCCTTGGTCCTGCCGATTTTCCACGAAACTATGCCGGTTAATATGAACACGGTTCGCTTGGCGGTTGAACGCAAAAATGCTGATGCATTGATTACGCTGGACCGGCTGCGCATTGATGTGAAAGCCGAATTTTATGTCCGTGTGCGCCCTGATGCAGATGCTTTGGCCATGGCAGCGCAGACGCTTGGCCTGCGCACAATGCATCCTGAATCGCTAAAAGATCTGGTCGAAGGCAAATTTGTTGATGCCTTGCGCTCTGTTGCAGCGGGCATGTCTATGAACGAGCTGCACGAACAGCGGGCAGACTTTGTGCAGAAGGTGCAGCAAGTCTCCTCCAACGATTTGGCGATGAACGGCCTTGAACTGGAATCGGTATCGCTAACCGGACTTGACCAGACCAGCATTGAGCATTTCAACGCCAATAACGCATTTGATGCTGAAGGTTTGACCAAGCTGACAGAACAGATTGAACTGCGCAAAAAGGCGCGGAACGATATTGAGCAAGAGACGCGCGTTCAGATTGAGACAAAAAATCTGGAAGCTGATCAGCGCTCTTTTGAGATTAGTCGTGACAATGAATTTGCGCGGTTGGAACAAGAGCGTGAGGTTGAAATGCGCCGCGCCACTCAGGCATCCGAAGTCGCAACAGAACAGGCCATTCGTAACCGTGAGGCAGAACAAGCACGCATTGGCGCAAAACAGCTAATCGACTCGCGGCAGATTGAAGCGGATAAGCTGGTCAAAGAAGCGGAAATCGCGCAGCAGCAAACCATTGAGATTGCGCGGCAGGAACAGCAAATTGCGATCCAGAACAAATCCCGCGAAGAAAGCCAAGCCAAGGCGCAAGCTGATGAAGCGCGTGCAACTGCTGTCGCGGCTGAAGAACAAGTGACGACTGCGCGGGAAACCGAAGTCGCCGAACGACAAAAGCGTATCGAGCTTATCGAGGCTGCCAAGCAAGCAGAGCGCGACGCTATCTCAGTGAAGGTTGAAGCAGAGGCGGAAAAAGAAGCGGCATCCAACCGTGCCGCCGCCATTCGTGTCGCTGCTGAAGGTGAGGCAGAGGCAGAAAAACTGCGCGCAGAAGCCGCACGCGTTCGCTTTGAAGTTGAGGCTGCTGGACAGCGCGCCGTCAATGAAGCGGCAAATATTCTGTCATCAGATCAGATTTCGCTGCAAACCAAATTGGCCTTGCTCAATGTTCTGCCCGAAGTGGTGCGCGAATCCGCAAAACCAATGGAAGCAATCGACTCGATCAAGATCGTGCAGGTCGATGGCATTACCCAAAATGGTGGAGGCGGTTCTGGAACCAGCGCGGCGGCGAACAGCGGCGGCAATGGCAATCTGGCCAGCGACGCCGTGAGCGCCGCTCTGGCCTATCGTGCACAGGCCCCGGTCATTGATGGGCTTATGAAAGAACTGGGTTTGAGCGGAGGCTCGTTAGACGGTCTTGTCGCCCAAAGCACAAGTTCAAACGAAAGCGGTAATCTGGTCGAAGAACAGTCATTATCTACGGAAAAGCCGGTTGAAATATCATCTAAAGTGAGTCAAAGTTCCAAAAGTGATTCAGCGTCAAAGTCGGAGTGATCGACATATTGGGTGAGGCTGATTGCCTGGGCAAGGGCAGTCAGCGGTGAGGGATAGCGCGAGGCCTATGGTCTCGCGCTATTTTCTTTTTGCCAGACATGGTTTAGCATTAGGCTATGACCGATAAGACCTATCAAAGTTTCACTGAATTCTGGCCCTTTTATCTGCGAGAGCACAGCAAACCACTGACCCGTGCCTATCATTATATCGGCACCAGCATTGTCATTGCCATTGCGGCTTATGCCTTGCTTGCTGGCCAATGGCTGTGGCTGCTCGCTATGCCGGTTGCAGGGTATTTCTTTGCATGGTTGGCGCATTTCACGGTTGAGAAAAACCGCCCTGCGACGTTCACCTATCCTTTATGGTCATTGGGCGCAGACTTCAAAATGTGGTGGTATGCGTTGACCGGACGTTTAGGGGCGGAACTGGAAAAGGCGGGGGTAAAACCGATTAAAGGCTGAACGGCCAACAGCATCTTAGTGAAACTTTTAATGCGGCCTCTTAACGCTGCATAAAAGCGGCAATCTCTTCTATAGCTTTGTCCGCTTCTTTCATCGGCAAAATCATCCAGACATGCTGCATCTGTTCATGCACATGATAGTCCAGAGCGATATTTGCCGCGTCTGCCTTGGCTTTCAGCTTCTTGGCATCGACATACAAAATGTCGTGCGTTCCCGTCCACACGCCCATGGGCGGCAGACCGGTAATATCGTGCAATAATGGGCTAACGGGAAAGTCTGAAGGGTCACCGCCCTCACCAGCCCACCAACGGCCCATCGCCTGAATGGCCGGCAGCGCGATAATATTATCTTTTGGCGCGATAATCACTTGTTCCGGATCATTGGCATTACCATCAATCCATGGAGAGAGCAGCGCAATCTTGCCCGGCAGTTTTTCGCCATCATCCCGCAGCATCTGCCCAAGCGCCAAGGAGAAACCACCGCCCGCACTATCGCCCATAAGCGTAATATTGCCCGGGTCCACTTTCTCGGCCAATTCGGCATAGAGTTTGCGCGCCATGGCATAAGCCGGGCGCCAGTCATTTTCCGGCGCCATCGGGTAGATGGGCACGCTGAGCGAAGCGCCCGTTGCCTTCACCAATTTGGCCAGATATTTCCAATGCTCCGGCGCAATATCCAAAGCATAGCCGCCACCATGAAAATATATGACATGATGGCCAGAAGCAACCGATTTGCCACCCGATTTAGGCGTCAGATGATAGACCAAATGGCCATCAATATGCTCTTCGCTAATATCGCAATTCTGGGTCAGCCAAGACACGGGTTTGGCCGGACCACGCGCACGATCTGCGGCAATACCTTTTAGCGCAGTCTCTTCGCCGGAAAATATCTTTTTGATACCGCGCAATTTCAGGATGATATTGACCATCTTGGCTGAAAAACTGGTCATAACATTCCCCTAATTGCTTATCTTATGCGCATATGTGATGCGGTGAATATAGTAAGCTTTTTGTTTCAAGCCGCCTTTTGTATGAATACTGTACCCGCCGAATAGCCAGCGCCAAAGGAACAGATCAGCCCTTTCTCACCAGCTTGCAAATCTTTGCTATGCTGATGAAAAGCAATGATCGAACCAGCCGATGACGTGTTGGCATAGCTGTCCAGCACTGTAGGGCTTTCGTCCGCATTCGCTTCATGGCCGAGCACTTTTGCCGCGATAAGACGGTTCATGCCCGCATTGGCCTGATGCAGCCAGAGCCGGCGCAGCTCAGCGGATGTAATGCCAAGCCGGTCCATCTGGTCCAAAATCATCGCTGCGACCATGGGCACCACTTCTTTGAAAACCTTGCGGCCTTCTTGCTTAAACAATTTATCCGGGTCATCGCGTGTTTCGGGATGTGTGCGGTTCAAAAATCCGAAATTATTGCGAATATTGTTCGAAAATTTGGTCTTTAACTTAGTGCCCAAAATCTCCCAATGTTCAGCCGGGGCCAGATCCTTGGCTTCCACCAATATGGCTGTTGCCACATCACCAAAAATAAAATGGCTGTCGCGATCACGCCAGTTCAAATGCGCGGAACATATTTCTGGATTGATGACCAACACCGAACGCGCACTGCCCGAGCGGATATAGTCCGCTGCGGTTTGCAGGCCAAATGTGGCCGAGGAACAAGCGACGTTCAGATCAAAGCCAAAACCATCAATGCCCAGCTCATCCTGAATCTCAACCGCAATAGCAGGATAGGCACGCTGTAAATTGGAGCAAGCAACCAGAACAGCGTCAACATCCTCTGCTTTGCGTCCGGCGCTATCAAGTGCTTGCCGCGCCGCCTTTACGCCGATTTCTGCTAGAATAGATAGTTCCTCATTGGGCCGCTCCGGCAATTGCGGACACATGGTATCCGGGTTCAATATGCCATCTTTATTCAGCACATAACGCGCTTTAATGCCGCTGGCTTTTTCAATAAATTCAACCGAGCTATAGGTGAGCGCGTCCACACTTCCAGCGGCAATAGCATCGGCATGTTCGGCATTATGCTTATCAACATAAGCGTTAAAACTGGCGACCAGCTCCTCATTGGTGATTTTCTGGTCAGGCGTGAACAGGCCTGTCGCCGAGATTACAGGTGTGAATTGCGCATTTGCGGCGTGCTGGTCAGACATGGCTCTCCTAACGATATATGTCTATGCGTGGGTCAATAGACTTTGCTTCTTCGCCATTGATATGGGGCATATGCCTTATCCCGCATCACCAATTGTTACAAGTGTCTATGCCGTGTTCGTTAGCAAGCAGGGCCTTGCGCATTTTCTGCACCGCGCCATTGTGGGTGCATGACAGACCAAATTCCCGCTGCTCTGATTGATACTGCAATATTGGCCTTATTCTCTGTAAGGCGCGATGGTGCCACCTTGTGCCCGTCTGACATTGCGCGGCATATTGGTGGTGAGGATTGGCGCGATATCATGCCGCTCATTCACCGGCATGTAAAAGCCAAAGCACGTCTTGGCGCACTGCGGCTCACACAAAAAGGCATGACTGTGCAACCCGATGATCTGCAAGGCGTTTATCGCATTGCACGGCCCGCAAAAGGGCTCATCGACAAAGCATAAATCAACACCAGACCTTTAGGACTAAGACCAATATGCCCGCTGCTCTTCCCGGACTGCTTTCCGACCCGATGGATTTTACCCCTGATGCAGCCAGCGCACAGGTGCAATTGCGCAACTTTGTGCCCCGCGCAGGCAATACCTATGCCAGCCAGCGCAACTATGATTTCGGGCCGGAAAAACGCGACAATATCTCCTGCCTCTCCCCCTATATCCGCCACCGGCTGATAACCGAGGAGGACGTGCTAACGGCAACGCTGGAGCGTTTTGCGCCATCAACCGCAGAAAAGTTTATTCAGGAAGTTTTTTGGCGCGGCTATTTTAAGGGCTGGCTAGAGCATCACCCCAGTGTCTGGCGCGATTATGCCGATCAATTGCCCGATCTGCATGCCAAGCTGGCGGCGAATAGCGGGCTGGCCACAGCCTATGATGAAGCAATTGCTGGACGCACTGGCATAGACTGTTTTGATGCCTGGACGCAGGAGCTGGTGCAATATGGCTATTTGCACAATCATGCGCGCATGTGGTTTGCTGCAATCTGGATCTTCACCTTGCGCTTGCCATGGGCTTTAGGCGCAGAGTTTTTCCTGACCCATTTGCTGGATGGCGATGCGGCCAGCAACACCTGTTCGTGGCGCTGGGTTGGCGGCCTGCACACCAAGGGGAAACATTATCTGGCGCGCGCCAGCAATATTGCGCGCTATACCGATGGCCGCTTTGCGCCAACGGGCCTGAATGAACAGGCCGCGCCATTGGAGGAAGAGAATAATCATCCACGTCAATTGCTTACCCTGCCAGAGGAAGAGGCACTGCCCGATGATTTCGCTCTGCTGATCCATAGTGAGGATTGCGCAGCGGAGAGCCTGCCCCTGCAAGGCAAGGCACCCAAGCTGATAATGGGCCTAAAGCCGGATTGGAACGCGGTATCTTCGCCGCCTGCTGGTGCAGTACAGGCATTTTCTGCCGCAGCGGTCGATGATGCTTGCACTCGCGCAGCCACCGCCTTTGCCTGCCCAACCAGCGATATTGCCTCTGCCGATGCGCTTATTCAGGCCATGCAACAGGCGGGCCTAGCAACATTGGTCATGCCCTACATCCCCATCGGTCCACTACGTGATATTTGGGATAGACGCTCCAGCTATCTGGCCGAAAATGGCATCGCCACCATGACCATATTGCGTGATTATGATCGTCTGGCCTGGCCCCATGCCAGCAGGGGGTTCTTCAAGCTGAAACAGAAAATTCCAGCGATATTGGATGAACTCGCCCTGGGATGAAAGCGCTTGCCATTTGCCCATAGCCTAAATGCGCGGCAGGCTTTAGCATGCTGCAAAACAGATACGCATTTATAGAGGATGGATATATGGATTTTGCGGGCAAGATAATCTGGATCACTGGCGCGTCATCAGGCATTGGCGCTGCTCTGGCCCGCGCATTTGCGGCGGAGGGCGCTCAGCTAATCCTGTCCGGTCGGCGCGAGGAGGCGTTGCAACAAGTTGCCAATGACTGCGCTGTGCCGCACCTCATCCTGCCATTTGATACGACCGATTGGACAGCATTGGGCGACAAAGTAGAGGCCGCTATTGGCTGGCAGGGGCATGTGGACATTTTGGTCAATAATGCCGGGATCAGCCAACGCAGTCTGGCCAAAGATACGCAGCCAGAGGTGTATAAGCGTATTTTGGATGTCGATCTGCTTGCGCCTATCTGGCTCACCCAATTGCTTTTGCCCCATATGGTCGCGCGCGGCAGTGGGCATATGGTGGCCATCAGCTCGGTCGCGGGGCGCATCGGCGTCCCCTTGCGCACCGCCTATTGCGCCGCCAAACATGGGTTGATTGGGTATAGCGATGCACTGCGCGCCGAGGTGGAGCAGGTCCATGGCATTGGCGTCACGACAGTGCTGCCCGGATCGATTAAGACCGATGTTGCGCGCAATGCGCTCACTGGCGATGGCGCAAAGCGCGGAGAGTCTGATGCGGCCATAGATAATGGCTTGCCGCCAGAGGAATGCGCCGCGCGGATATTGGCCGGCATGAAAGCAGGCACAAAGGAAATTATGGTCGCAGAAGGGCAGGAACTGGCTGCTGCTCAGTTGCGGCATTCCGACCCCGATATGCTGTTTCAAATGACCGCGGGCATTGGCGCGGCTTTGGCAGGAAAGACGGTATGATAAACGTATCTTATAAAGCATTGGCCGTCATTGCCGCTGCATCTTTGTCGCTCGGCGGATGTACGAGCGAAACGGGCTCAGATGCGAGCGCGGCGAACAGCAGCGATCAGCAAAGCGCAGCGGACACATTTTATGCATCGCTGATGGCGCTCTGCGGTAAGGCCTATGCCGGAAAGCTGACCTCCAGCGATCCGCAAGATAGCGATTTTGCTGGGGCAAATATGGTCATGCATGTGGCCGCATGCGATGTTGAACAGATCGCCATTCCTTTTCACGTCGAGATGCCAGGTGGGACAGCAGGTACCGCGTGGAACCGCTCACGCACTTGGGTCATTCATCACACCGAAAACGGCCTGTCACTGCACCACGTCCACCGCCATGAGGATGGCGAGGAAGACCGTGTGAGCCGTTATGGCGGGACGGTTGCTGATGCTGGTCAAGCTACACGACAGGAATTTCCCGTTGATCAATTCTCGATCGACCTGTTCAACGCAAATGACCTTGCTGCCTCGGTCACCAATATATGGGCAGTGGACGTGAATGACACGCAATTTGCCTATGAGCTGAAACGCGAAGGCCGGTTTTTCCGTGTAGAATTTGACCTGACCAAACCAGTGGAAGCGCCGCCGCCACCATGGGGCGAGACGATACCAACATTATGAGCCGGTCTGACAATCCCGGTGCGATTGAGCTAGACGCGGTAAAGCTTGAAGCAAGCTGGAAAGCTGCCCTGGCGGGGCCGCTCACGCATCCGCGCATGGCCGCGCTAAAAGCATTTTTGCGAGCGGAAAAAGCGGCGGGGAAAACCATTTTTCCCAAAGGCAGCGCGATATTTCGCGCGCTTGACCTAACGCCTTTAGACACAGTGCGCGTAGTGATTTTGGGGCAAGACCCTTATCACGGGCCGGGCCAAGCGCATGGGCTGTGCTTTTCAGTGCAGCCGCAGGTCAAAACCCCGCCCTCTTTGGTCAATATCTATAAAGAGCTGGAAAGCGATTTGGGCATTGCCCCTGCCAGTCATGGCTTTTTGGAATCATGGGCGCGTCAGGGCGTGCTGCTGCTCAACTCTGTTTTGACCGTGGAGATGGGTAAAGCCGCATCGCATCGCGGGCGCGGTTGGGAGGAGTTTACTGATGCAGTTATCGCACAGGTGAACGCACTGCCGCATAGCGTCGTCTTCATGCTGTGGGGCAGCTATGCGCAGAAAAAGGCGGCCTTTGTCGATAGTCGGCATCTCGTGCTGCACGCGCCGCACCCCTCCCCCTTATCTGCCTATAAGGGGTTTTTGGGGTGTCAGCATTTCAGCCAGTGTAATGATTTCCTAATAGCACAGGGCGCCGCACCAATTAATTGGGCAGCCCCTTCAATTTAGCGCCTGCAAATTAAGGCGTTCGTTTTTGCCTTTACGGTTGCCGCCTATTCACTGGCTTGCCGCCACCGGGTTTGCCTTTATTCTTTTGCTTACCGCGAAATTTGGGCGATGCGCCAACTTTCTTTGGCGCATATTTTTTGCCGTCTTTTTTGAAGTCGCCCTTGGGGCCGCCCTTATATTCGGGGCGCAATTTCTCTCTTGCGGCAGGTTTGCCAGTGTCGGCTGCACTGCCTTTATCCGGCGCTTTGTCTGTTCTTGCGCGGTCCGGTGTAAACCCGTCTTTTTTGGGTCTATCACTGCGCGGCCTATCACCGCGTGGCCCGTCACTGCGGGGTCCATCATTGCGGGGGCCATCTTTTTTGGGCCAATCCTTTTTCGGGCGATCTTTATATTCACGCCGTTTTGGTTTGCCTCCATCACCGTCTTCGCGCCGCTTAAAATTGGGCTTGCCGCGATGGCCGCCGCCTTCGCCGCCACGTCCTTGATATCCACCTTTGCCGCGCTTGCGGTTCTCTCGCGCGGCATCGCGCGGTGGACCATCGGCTTTCACGATCTCAACATCATCATCTTCATCCTGTCCGGGGTTCTGGACAGACTGTGCAAATTGCTCTGCTGATTTGGCGGCAATAGCCACAAAACTCTCATTGCCCATGATGCGAATGGCACCAATATCATTGCGGGTAACGCCGCCACGGCGGCACATAAGCGGCAATATCCATTTTGGGTCGGCATTGTTGCTGCGCCCGACATTGACGCGGAACCAGATGGCATCGTCAAACCCGTCACGGTGCGTTTCTTTGGCGCGCTCTCGCTTGCCATCATCCAGCAAATCTTCAGCCGATGGCATTTTGGCGCGGTGCGTAGAGACCAAAGCAGCGGCTATATTTTCCGGGCTCATCGTTTCCAGCAATTTTGCACCCAAGGCGATATCAGCCTCATCAAATTCAACGGGCGCCAAGAGCTTTTCCAGCAACCGTTCATGATCTTTGGCCTTAATCTCTTCGGCGCTGGGTACCGTAATCCATTCGGCATTGATCTTCGCGCCGCGCAACATGGATTCTACCCGCTTGCGCCGCTGATAAGGCACAACCAGAACGGCCGTGCCTTTTTTGCCCGCACGCCCTGTTCGGCCCGAACGGTGCTGCAATGCCTCTGCATCGCGCGGAATTTCAACATGGACGACAAGCGTAACGCTGGGCAAATCGATGCCCCTCGCTGCAACATCCGTCGCCACACAAATGCGCGCTCTTTTATCGCGTAATGATTGCAAAGCGTGGTTGCGCTCTTGCTGGCTATGCTCACCCGAAAGCGCGACAGCGTTAAAGCCGCGATTGGTCAACTTGGCATGCAAATGCCGCACCCGCTCACGCGTGGCGCAGAACAAAATGGCGGTATCCGGCTCATGCAGGCGCAGCAGGTTAACCACTGCGCTTTCTGTATCCGGCGGAGCGACAGTCACCGCCTGATAGGCAATATCACCATGGCCGCGATCTTGCGTAACCGTTGAAATGCGCATCGCGTCTTGCTGATAGCGCTTGGCCAGCGACACAATCTGCTTCGGCATGGTGGCAGAGAACATTAATGTCCGGCGGTCATCCGGGCTGGCATTCAATATATCTTCCAGCTCTTCGCGGAAGCCCATATCCAGCATCTCATCCGCTTCGTCCAGCACAGCGACCTTTAGCTCAGACAGGTCCAATGCCCCGCGCTCCAAATGGTCACGCAGACGCCCGGGCGTACCGACAACAATTTGCGCGCCATTTTTCAGGTTACGCCGTTCTTTGCTGGCATCCATGCCGCCAACACAAGTGGCAATGCGGGTGTGCGCACCAGCATAAAGCCACATCAGTTCACGGCTGACCTGCAAAGCAAGCTCACGCGTTGGCGCGATGATAAGCGCTGCAGGCAATTTGGCCAGGCTCACCAGCCCGCCATCCAAAATTTGCGGCGCCATAGCCAGGCCAAAGGCAACTGTCTTACCGGAACCGGTTTGCGCAGAGACGATAAGGTCTCTGCCTTCCGCTTCATCTTCAATGACGGCGGTCTGGACAGGCGTCAGCGTGGTATATTCGCGCGCGGCCAATGCCTCACTCAATAAAGCGGGGATATTTTCTAATGACATTATTTTTCCTTGAACAATTGCGCCCCATGCGCCTTTGGCGTGCAAATGTCTATTGCCGACTGCACTTGGCTGACGTTAAAGTCGAAATAATCCGCCCATTGCGTGATAATTAGAGCGCCAGCATAATAATAGAGAGACCCACCCCCATGAAAACACGCGCAGCCATTGCTTTTGAAGCAAAGAAGCCACTGGAAATTGTTGAGCTTGATTTGGAAGGGCCAAAGGCTGGCGAAGTGCTGATCGAAATCATGGCAACGGGCATTTGCCACACCGATGCCTATACGCTGGACGGGCTGGACAGTGAGGGCAAATTCCCTGCTGTTCTGGGCCATGAAGGTGCAGGGATAGTGCGCGACGTCGGTGCTGGCGTTACCTCTGTTGCGCTTGACGATCATGTCATCCCGCTTTACACGCCGGAATGCCGCCAGTGCAAAAGCTGCCTGTCTGGCAAGACCAATTTATGCACCGCCATTCGCGCCACACAGGGCCAAGGCGTAATGCCCGATGGCACCAGCCGCATGTCCTATAAAGGGCAACCGGTTTATCATTATATGGGCTGCTCCACCTTCTCCAACTTTATCGTCGTGCCAGAAATCGCAGTCGCCAAAATCCGCACCGACGCGCCTTTTGATAAGAGCTGCTATGTTGGCTGCGGTGTCACCACCGGGGTTGGCGCAGTCACCAAAACGGCCAAGGTAGAGCCCGGCTCCAACATCATTGTTTTCGGCTTGGGCGGCATTGGGCTGAATGTCTTACAAGGCGCAAAAATGGTTGGTGCGGACAAAATTATTGGCGTTGATATCAATCCAGAGCGCAAAGCCTGGGGAGAGAAATTCGGCATGACACATTTTGTCAATCCGGCAGAGGTTTCCGGCGATCTGGTCGAACATTTGGTTGCGTTGACCGATGGCGGCGCGGATTACACCTTTGATTGCACGGGCAATACCGATGTGATGCGCACTGCATTAGAGGCCTGCCATCGCGGTTGGGGCGAAAGCATCATCATTGGCGTGGCAGAGGCCGGCAAAGAGATTGCGACGCGACCCTTTCAGCTTGTGACCGGCCGAGTGTGGAAAGGTACAGCTTTTGGCGGTGCAAAAGGGCGTACTGACGTACCCAAGATCGTTGACTGGTATATGAATGGCAAAATTCAGATCGACCCGATGATCACCCATGTTCTGCCATTAGAAGAGATCAACAAGGGTTTTGACCTGATGCATGCAGGCGAGAGTATTCGCTCCGTCGTGGTCTTTTAAACCCACTCTCTGACGATATTAACGACACAAAAAACCGGCCGATGCATTGCAGCACCGGCCGGTATAGAGTCAGGTATAGAGAGGATATCTATACTGGATTAGAATGTTGCACGAGCAATGAAGGTAAAGCGCCTGTCATTACGGAAAGCATTCCGCAGTGCCCGCTGACCTGTCGCAGAAACTGACTGCTCAGTAACTGTAATATCATCCAGCAAGTTCACGCCTTGAACACCGATTTTGATATTGTCGGTCAGGTCAAAGAAAATAGACGCATCAAGCTGCCCGGTAGACGGTTGATAGATTGACGCGAATGGGAAGATCACATCGCGTTCCGTCAACAGGAACGTGCTGCGCCAATTATAGGCGAGGCGTGCTTGAACACCAGATTTCTCATACAGACCGATCAGGTTGATATTATGCCGCGATACGCGCGGGAATATGCCATCATCTATATCAAATCGTGCAGTTGGCGGATTGTCGCTCGCAAGAGCAGTATCCAGCTCGTTGGAAACGCCATTTGCTTCAATATAAGTATAGTTGAACTGTAGACCAAGCCCGCTCAATGGCCCTGGTAAGAAATCGAAAAACTGCTGATAAGCGAGCTCGAAACCAAGAACATCACCAGTGTCGCTCGTATTGACCTCTGTATTACGCAATACTTCAATATCAGCGCCTTCAAAGGACAATGGTACAGGGACTGGCTGGAAGGCAATGAAGTTACTGATTTCTTTATAGAAACCGGTAAGGGTTATCGATCCAGCCGTAGCAAAATACCATTCCCACGCTACATCGAAGTTCCACGCCGTTTGCGGAAGCAATGAGGCATTACCAGTAGCATTGCCTTGGAAACCACCAAAGTTGGTAACCGTGCCGCCCGCACCATCAGGAACAATGGTTCCAGGAATTTGATTGACGAAGATACGCTCATTAAGCTGATCCACACCAGGACGTGTCAAAGTGCGAGAAATAGCCGTCCGCAGAACATGTCCGCCCGGGATATCCAGTTTCAGGTTTAGACTTGGCAGAAACTCTTCATAATCAGTATCGACTGTTGTTTCGATAAACTGACCATCGCCAAATGCCGTCTCCAGCCCAGCCAGATCAAGACTACATGCCGCAGGCACTTGGAAGTTGGGTATTCCTGCTCCTGCACCGGGGGCACATAAGGCGAGCAATGAGGGCGGGAAGATCATACTAAACGGATCAGTAGTAATAGATGTATCCACTGAGCGTTCGGTCCGGACATAGCGCAGACCAACATTACCACTGAGTTTAACGCCAGAGTCGCTTTCCGGTGATTCAAAGTCAAACCGCACATAAGCCGCAAAATTGTCTCTGGTTATGCTGCCAATTTCACTTGGCAAAAATGGTGTGCCAGCAATAACGCCTGGGCGCTCGGTCAGGACATTTGCACCTGATGGGCTGCCACCAACAGCATTAAGGATTGTTGATATCGTGCTTTGAAAGCCATCAAAATCTGACGCTGTAATAGCATTTGGTGAAGGAATGACACCGCCCGGGCTTGAGACGTCACCGCGTTGGAAGCTATCAAATTCGAAACTGCTAACCAATGGCGCAACAGCCGCATCCAAATCAGGATTAGGGTTGCCACCAAGCAGAAGGACAGACTGAATGGCGTTAAAATCACCGCCAGACAGGCCTTGAATATCATTGGCCGTCCAAACTTCTGAGATGGCGCCCCAGTTAAAGTCTGACTGACGCAACAGCAGATCCTGTTGATTATAACGTGCGCCAGCGCGAACCGATTTCAGCCATCCATCGCCGCCAAAATCATATTCAACATCACCGCGGAATGCGAGCGAGTCGCCTTCATTTTGCGATGTCTGGTCCAAAAATGCGCGCAGGAAGAAATTGCTAGGGTCCTGGAAGAAACCATCAGGAGCAACAAATGCGATATCTGGAACCTGACCGGTTGAACGATCAATGGCGACCGGCGCAAAGAACGAGCCAAAAACACTCAAATCGGTCACTTCGGCTTCAGTTGCGATATATTGTGCATCAAAGTTGAAGCGCAAATTATCTGTTGGTGCAAATTTCAGGTTGAAACCATAATCTTCGGTGCGATCTGATTCAGCGCGTGTCCGGAAAGTATTGAGCTGCTGTCCGCCTTGCGTCCCCGCGCCACTGACCAATGCAGCGGTACCGTTAGGACCACGCCATTGTGAATTGTCCGTAATCGTGCCGCTTTCAAAAATACCTTCTTCGTCAAAGACAAAGTCGCTGCGGTCAAATCCGGTGCGTGGGCCAGTGCCATCAATCACCGTTTCCAGAACATTTTCACCCCATACAAGGTCAGAATCTGAACGGAAGAATTGTGCAGATGCCTGCCAACGCTCGTCAAGGCTCTCCCACTGCAAGGCGCCAGCAATTGTCAAACGCTCACGATCAAATTCTTGGGTACGGATACTACCGCCACCGGGAATGAACAAAGCATTGCCTGCATCGTCTGTGATCAGGTTATCATCGGCATTGAACAATATGCCGTCTGGGCCTGCGTCACGATCTAACGGGTCTGCAAACCCGCTGCCATCCGCACGTGAAAGCAGCTCAGAATATGCGATATTGGCCAAGATACCTACACGGCCAATCCCAGTATCCCAATTGTTGGAATAGAGAGCGGAAACGGTGGGCGCGAATTCTTCACGCAGATCGCCATAGTTGAGCTCGCCCGAAATTGAGAAGGTCTGGCCATCTGAATCAAAAGGCAAACGTGTGCGCAGATCGATTGTACCAGCAGCGCCGCCTTCGATCAGATCCGCAGAGGTGTTTTTGAAAACAGCCACACTGCCGAGCAATTCAGGCGAAACATCTTCAAAGCCCAATATTGCGCCTGAACTTGCGCCGAACACATCGCGGCCATTTAGCTCTGAGCGAACAAAGGGCAGGCCACGAATAACCGCACCTGAACCTTCAATTGCAAAGTGATCCGGGTCATTAGGACCAGCGAAACGAATGATGGAAACACCAGGAACACGTTGCAAAACCTCTGAAACAGAACGGTCTGGCAAGGCGCCAATGTCTGATGCTGTCACAACATCGACAACGGTGTCGGAATTACGTTTGATATTCTGCGCTGAATCAAGCGATTCGCGAATACCAGAAACAATGATCAAACCTTCATCTTCAGCAGCGGTATCTGCTTGAGGATCTTCGGCATCATTTTGTGGAGATGCCTCCTGCGCTAAGGCTGGCGTTGCTGCAATTAGTCCCAGAGACGAAACACCGACAAGCAAATTACGGCAGATATTATTCGGCGATTGGCGCAAAATGGATTTCATAACCCCTCCTAAAAAAATCTTTTTCTATTATTATCCCAACATCTATCTTGGTAAAATTGACAACCTTGTCAACGAAAAAATCAAATTTGTAATTCGTTACGGAAAAATCCTTATTCAGTTGCGCTTTAGTTGGACGCTGTCATAAGATCAGCGAGGCAAAGACTATCCAACACAATCGTCAATAAATGCTTTATGTTCAGGCATTTGATCGGCAGCGCTGGCTATAGTATTGCCGATACTGGATATAACATTGCGGATTCTGTCCATCGGCATTTTTGCAATTAGCGGGTTTGATGCTTCAGGGGTAATACCCTGACCATACATGACAGCGACCCAGCTAGCTGTGCCAAAAATGTCATGTGGTTCGCTAAATATACGCGATGATGCGCGAAACTGATTCATCCGTCGCCGCAAATTATCTGATGTGCGAATCGACTGGCAATGACGCCAAAATGGTGTGTCGTCTCTTTTGGTCGCTGTATAATGCAGTACCAAAAAGTCACGAACTCTCTCATATTCAAACAATGTTCTGTTGTTAAATGCTTCAATATCCGCGGGGTTGAAACGCTTATCGGGGAAATGCGTCATCAAACGGGCGATCGAAGTTTGGATAAGATGGATACTGGTTGATTCCAGTGGCTCCATAAAACCGGCCGCTAGACCAAGCGCTAGCACATTCTTATTCCAGAACTTTTTGCGATGACCGGTTACAAAGCGCAGCAAGCGCGGATCACCCAATGGCTTGCCATCGAGGTTAGACAATAAGGACTCACAGGCCGCGTCATCATCAATATAGTCGCTGCAATAGACATAGCCGTTACCTGTGCGATGCTGCAAAGGAATGCGCCATTGCCAGCCAGCCTCTCGCGCCGTTGCGCGCGTATAGGGTATGGGCTCATCTATTTTCTCACACGGCACGGCAACAGCACGATCACATGGCAAATGGCTGCGCCAATCCTCATAGCCAGTGGCCAAAGCTCCTTCGATCAAAAGGCCGCGAAAGCCCGAACAGTCGATGAAGAAATCAGCTGACAATGTCCGGCCATCTGTCGTGGTAACAGACTGAACATGACCCGTTTCGCTATCTTGCGTAACATTGCCTACCCGCCCTTCAACACGGACAATACCGCGCTCCTCTGCATAGCGGCGCAGATAAGCCGCATAGAGCGCTGCATCGAATTGGAAGGCATAATTTATACCCGCAAGCGCGGATTTTGGCCGGTCTTTCAAAGGGCGCATAAATTTCTTCTTGCGGCATGCTTCAACCATCAAGGAATATGCAAAGAGATCATCCTTTTCACCAGCCAGTGCTTTGTGAAACCAATATTGGTAAAATGGGATAGCATCGAAATCGACGCCGAAATCCCCAAAAGGGTGGATATAGGATGAGCCTTTTTCGTACCAATCGACGAATTCAATGCCCAATTTGAACGTCGCCTTGGTCTCCCGAATAAATTCATTCTCATCTATGCCCAGCATCTCATTATAGGCAATGATAGGCGGGATAGTGGCTTCGCCTACACCAACTGTGCCAATCTCCTCCGATTCAATCAGCGTGACCTTTGTCTTTGTGCCGCGTAGCAAATTGCCCAGCGCTGCAGCCGTCATCCATCCGGCTGTACCCCCGCCAACAATAACAATATTATCCAGCAAATGCTCATTCATGGTTATTTGATCTCCATTGGCACGGGCGCCGCTTTGCAGAAACGCTCGATAAAGGCTTCATGCGTAGGCATGGCCTGTTCGGTTTTTGCCAATACGCCGCTCATATTGGCAACACTTTGGCGCAAATTATCTTCGCTCAGCATATTTGCCATCGGGTTATATCCTTGCGGGCCCCAGCCCTGCCCCTGCGAAACGGCCAGCCAGCTTGGCAGGTCGAACAATTCAGCGTCATATCTGAAAAAGCGGCCAGCATTTTTCAGCAATTCCATCTTGTTGGTAAAGCTGTCCGGAACATCCATAGTCCGCACATAATCCCAAAAAGGTGCGTCGCTGCGTGTCGTGGCCTTGTAATGCAATATCAGAAAATCGCGGATATGCTCATAATCATCGGTCATCAGACGGTTATATTCGTCGCGTTCTATTGGCGAATCTGTGGTGTTGGGGAAAAGCGAAATCAGCTTCGATATTCCGGCCTGAATAAGATGAATGCTTGTCGATTCCAAAGGCTCTAAAAAGCCCCCTGACAGGCCAATTGCAACGCAATTTCCTGCCCAGAATTGGCGGCGATGGCCTGTCATAAAACGCAAATGATTGGGCGATGATATCGGTTCACCCTCTAATGTTTCGAGCAATTGCCGTTCTGCGGTATCGCTGTCCATATAGGCATCGCAATACACGTGCCCATTGCCCACCCTATGCTGCAAAGGAATGCGCCATTGCCACCCTGCCGTTCGCGCGGTTGAGCGTGTATAGGGGTTTAAACTGCCAGAGCGTTTGCAAGCGGCTGCAACTGCTCGGTTCACTGGTAGCCAGTGACTCCAATCATTATAGCCAGCGGCATATGCACCCTCGATCAATAATCCTCGAAAGCCAGTGCAATCCACAAAAAAATCAGCAGCAATCTGTCGACCATCCTGCAATGTCACTGCGCTGATCAGACCCGTTTCTGAATCCTGCTCAACATGCTCTATCAGGCCTTCCACCCGCTCAACCTTCTGGCTCTCGGCAATGCGGCGCAAATAGGCTGCATAAAGCGATGCATCAAAATGGAAAGCATAGGCCAGCTTGTTCATGACCGGGCCATGGCTTTCTTCGGGCCGCAAAAATTTGCCCGCATATGCCGCCAGTGTATTTAATGAATAATCCTCAAGGCTTTTGGCCTCGCCCATAGCGGCAAGACGCGACCAGAAATGGTGAAACTCTATCCCCTCAAGATCGAAACCAAAGCTGCCAAAGGGATGAAAATAGCGATCCCCAAGCGCGCCCCAATCAACAAATTCGATCCCCAATTTAAACGTCGCTTGGGTTTCACGAACGAATGCATCCTCATCAATACCCAGATGCGTATTAAACTTGCTGATCGGTGGAATGGTCGCCTCACCTACGCCAACAGTGCCAATAGCTTCCGATTCAATCAGCGTAATTTTGACCCCGGTACGGGCGCAAAACTTCGACAATGCTGCAGCCGTCATCCAGCCAGCGGTGCCGCCGCCGGCAATCACAATATGACGAATGGAATGCGCGTTCATATACTCTCCAATTGGCGCTTTAACTGGCCTATTTTGCCCCGTAGCTGATCCAGCCATATAAGCAGATCTTGTTCTGAAAGACGATCCGCCAATCGGTCATGGTGCAATGGGTTGCCGCATTTTGTCAGCAATATTGTCAACCATTCTGCGGGGCTGAAAACTTCATAATCCTCGACCGGTATGCGCCCGCAGGTTTGGAATACTTCGATTTTGCGGCGCAATGCAGGTCGCTGCGATATGCTCTTATCATCATTGCCAAGCAGGCAGACCATATCGGCAATGCGTTCGCTCTGCTCTTGGGCCAAGCGGTTATATTCACGCCTTTCCGCCGTACCGCCACCACGTGTGGGCAGCATATCTATAAAGCGTTGTATCGCGCTGTAGAGATGCGATGCTTCTATGCCTTGTGGCTGATCGCTATATGGCAGATAAAGGCTATGATCCTGCCAACCTGTTTCTGCCAAACCAATGCTGCCTGCCCACTGCCCTGAACGAGAAACATCAATGAAAAAGTCAGCCTCAAACTGGGCACTATCCATTGTAATAGAATAGGGATAATCCGCGCTGCCTTTGCGCACAGTGACTTGGGCCGCAGAAACAATCTTTGCCCCTAAATCACGCGCTTTGGCGAGCAGCAATTGTGCATAACCAGCGCGATCAACCTGCAATCCAAAACCAATACCAATCTGCGCAGCAATCGCCAAAGGCAATTGCGATTTGCCGTGATGTATAGCCAATGATGGTGAATATTGGTCCAGATCATATGGCTGCCCCAGCCCTTTCCCTTTGCTCCAATGATGGTGAAATGCAGCACCGTCTCTGGCCATACCATAATCGCCAAAGGGCAAAGCAATACGCCCACCATCATAGGCACAGTCAACCGCATAAACAGCGCGCGCTTTTGCCCGAGATTGCAGGGCATCGACCTGTATTTGCAGGTCATTATGCAATCGCTGCATATCGGGCCTGAGTATCATGTCAGCATCAACAATATCTGCATCAGCGCAATTGAGCACAATGATCTTGGTCGCCTCACTCAAGCAATGTCTGGCAATGAGCGCTGCACACAGGGCAAGACGTACGCCGCTGCCAGCCAGAACGATCGTGCGAAGCGGAGCAATATGCGTCATGAAGCCGCTGTCACCGGCCGGCGCGCCATATTGTTGTTCTGAATATAGCTTGCATGATCCTGCATAGACATGGCCGCTTGGTGCATATGGTTGCGCAAGCCAGACAGATGCTTTTTGATATGCCCCTTATCCAACCGATCTGCGCGCCAATCATAACGCTGCGGCATGACACGCTGCCCAATATAGACCGCCACCCAGCTTGGCATCAAAAACAGCCCATGATTATAGGATGCAACGCGCCCGCTGCTTTTAAAAAGCTCTATTTTTTCGGCCAGGCTATCGGGGATATCCATTGTCCGCATATAATTCCAGAATGCGGAATCATCACGCTCTGTCGCATGATAATGCAGGATAAGAAAATCACGAATCCGCTCAAACTCCAGGTCCATTCGGCGGTTATATTCTTCTGCATGAACGGTGAAATTACTGGTTTGCGGGAACATCTCCAATAACTTGGTAACACCTTCTTGTATCAGGTAGATGCTGGTAGATTCCAAAGGTTCCAGAAAACCACCGGAAAGGCCAATGGCAATACAATTGCGGTTCCACAATTTGCGACGTTTGCCCGTGACAAAACGCAACTGCCTTGGATCAGCAAGCGCTTTGCCTTCAAGATTAGCCAGCAGGGAATCCGTTGCCGCATCATCACTGGTGAAACCGCTTGAATAAACATGCCCATTGCCTGTGCGATGCTGCAAAGGGATGCGCCATCGCCACCCGGCCTTATCGGCAGTAGCCCGCGTGTAAGGCAACAACGTGCCCTCATGCTCACAAGGGACCGCGACAGCACGATCACAAGGTAGCCATTTCGACCATTCATCATAGCCTGTCTCAAGGGTCTTCTCGATCAACAGACCAAAAAAGCCAGTACAATCAATAAACAGATCGCCAGATATGCTCTGGCCATTATCCATGGTGACGCTCAATATATCCCCGGTTCCACTGTCTTGATCGACATGGGTCACCTTGCCTTCAATTCTGGTAACCCCGCGTTTTTCAGCATGGTCGCGCATGAATGGCGCATATTGCAGGGCATCAAACTGATAGGCATAACGATAGGTGGAGAGAACCGAACGTGGATCTTCGGATGGCGGCTGAAACTTGGCCATTTTGCAGGCCAGTATCGGCAGGGAATATTCGTCCAAAGCGCCAATATCAGGCGCGGTTTCAGCATCATCCTGCATGCACCGCCAATAATGGTGGAACGCTACGCCTTCATTAGCCAAGCCAAATTCACCAAATGGATGGATATAGCTATCACCCAACCGGCCCCAATCGCAAAACTCTATGCCCAGTTTAAACGTCGCAGATGTTGCAGCCATAAACTCGGCTTCGTTGACACCGATAGTCTCATTAAAAAGCCGAATATGCGGGAGGGTCGCCTCTCCAACACCAACAATGCCAATAGCTTCTGATTCGATCAAAGTGATGTTCAAACCGGTCTGACCCAGCATCGATGCAAGACCGGCGGCAGTCATCCAACCAGCCGTGCCGCCGCCTATAATGACAACGTTCTTCACCCTATCCTGCATATTTGCTGCAGTCATTTCCTCTCCTTCGCCCCAGACAAGCCTTCCTGCCATAAGGAGTCTTATCCGAACAGAGCGCACGTTCAGCTTATACGACACTGCGGTCAAGGCTGTAATTTATCTTATAACAAATGCTCTCTTGACGCTTTCTATAATTCAGTCATATTAAATTGACAACGATAGACAAGATAGTTGTTTGGGGAGGGGAAGATGATGCGACGGGTCCGTATGGGCATGGTTGGTGGTGGGCAAGGTGCCTTTATCGGCAACGCTCATCGTATGGCCGCTGCATTGGATGGGCAGACCTCTCTTATATGCGGGGCGTTCAGCAGAGATCATGACAATTGCAAAGTCACTGGCGCGCAACTGGGGCTGGAAGCAGAGCGCTGCTATTCAGATTATGAGACAATGTTTGCACAGGAAGCATCACGCCGTGCTGCTGAAGGCGATGCAATGCAATGTGTCTCCATCGTAACGCCAAACCATCTGCATGTGCCAATAGCCAAAGCCGCGGCGCGGAATGGCTTCCACATTATATGCGACAAACCGGCGGCAATCAGCCTGTCTGAAGCAAAAGAACTTTCAGCAATATTGCACGAACATAATGTCTATTATGCGCTGACCCATACATATCTGGGTTACCCCATGGTCTGGCAGGCGCGCCATCTTGCAGATTCGGGCCAACTTGGCGCAATCAAGAAAGTCTTGGTAGAATATCCGCAAGGCTGGCTGGCAGGTGCGCTGGAAGATAGCGGCAATAAGCAAGCAGCTTGGCGCACAGACCCAAAATTATCCGGCCCGGCCGGTGCCATGGCCGATATCGGCACCCATGCGCAAAATCTGGTGGAGTTCACCACAGGCTCGCCCATGACTGAGGTATCCGCACGATTGCGCACCCATCGAGAGAATCGTGTGCTGGATGATGATGGCGATGTTGCCTTCACCCTTGCCAACGGGGCGACAGGCATGTTGGTCGCCAGCCAGGTATGCACTGGGGAAGAAAACTCCCTGTCCATTCGCGTTTATGGTGAGAGGGCCAGTCTGGAATGGCGACAGATGGAGCCGAATACACTGTTTGAACGCAGTAATGATGATGTCAGCAAAATACACAGAGCGGGCATAGATCGCCCCTTATGCGATGCAGCATTGGCGCATTGCCGGCTGCCTTCAGGGCACCCTGAAGGATATTTGGAAGCCTTTGCCAATATTTACAGGCATTTTGCCTTAGCCATTCGCGAACCAGAGCAAAATACCGCCCTATATGTGCCCGGCATAGGGGCAGGATTGCGCGGCATGGCCTTTATTGAGGCCGTTATTGCCAGCAATGCGCATGGTGGCGTCTGGCAGACAGTAGAAGAACAAAATGCCAATTTGATGATGGAGCAACAAGTGTGAAGCAAATACAGGGTCCTGCCATTTTTCTGGCCCAATTTATGGGTGACAAAGCACCATTTGATAATCTGGACAATATCGTCAAATGGGTTGCAGATTTAGGCTATAAAGGCATTCAAATCCCATCCGGTGATATGCGCTGCATGGACCTTGAAGTCGCGGCTGAAAGCCAGGATTATTGTGACGATCTGGTCGGTCGGTGCGCCGAACATGGCGTAACCATCACTGAATTATCCACCCATTTGCAAGGACAGCTTGTCGCTGCTCATCCTGCTTATGACGATCTGTTTGATAGTTTTGCCCCGCCGCAATTGCACGGCAAACCCGATAAGCGAACAGATTGGGCCGTCGACCAGATGAAAAAGGCCGCCATTGCATCGCGCCGCATGGGCCTGAAAAGTTGCGCCAGTTTCTCCGGTGCTCTGATGTGGCATCTGGTTTACCCTTGGCCGCAACGTCCCGCTGGACTGGTAGAGCAAGGTTTTGCCGAACTGGCCCGGCGCTGGCGGCCAATTCTTGATGCTTTTGATAATGAAGGTGTCGACATTGCTTATGAAATCCATCCCGGTGAAGACCTGCATGATGGCGCCAGTTTTGAGGCATTTTTGGATGCGGTCGACAATCATCCACGCGCCAATATCCTGTATGACCCTAGCCACTTTGTTCTACAGCAATTGGATTATCTGGGCTTTATTGATCGCTATCATGAACGGATAAAAGCCTTCCATGTAAAGGATGCCGAATTCCGGCCTGATGCACGGACCGGCGTATATGGCGGTTACCAAAATTGGGCTGATCGCGCTGGACGCTTTCGGTCACTGGGCGATGGCCAGATCGATTTTCGTCAGATTTTCAGCAAACTGACTCATTACGGCTTTGATGGCTGGGCGGTTCTGGAATGGGAATGTTGTTACAAACACCCCGAACAAGGCGCAGCAGAAGGTGCACCCTTCATTGCCGATCATATTATCCGGCCAACGGAAAAAGCCTTTGATGATTTTGCTGGGGGCAAAATTGACGAAGCAAAAATTGCACGCACGCTGGGCATCACGCGATGATGTGATGCGCACAGGAATATAGCTGCCCAAATCACACAAAATAGAGGCAGCGATATAAGGAGGTAAACTATGCAGGCGATAGAGTATCAACGTACCAGATTATTCTGGATCGCAGTTTTGGGGCTTTTTACGGCAGCGATGCTGTTCGGGCTGCGCGCCGGATTAAACAGCGGTATGCGCGATGAAATCTTCGCTGGCACTGTCAATTCCGGAGAGTTGATTGCGTCGGCTTTCGGCATGGCGTTTTTCGGCTTTGGATTTACCCTTTTCGCTGCGAGCCCGCTATTGGACAAGATTGGCATTGGCAATGTCCTGCGCGGCTCCGCATTATGTTTTATCGTCAGTGTGGTGATGATCTATGTGGCCACTATGGTGGACAGCGATACCATCAGCCATAATCTGTTTTGGATAGGCATGTTGGTTCAGGGCATTGGTTGGGGCGGGCAAGAAGCTGCTATCAACCCCATGACGACAGCGCTTTATCCGGAAGACAAGACGCACCGGCTCAACGTGCTGCACGCATGGTGGCCTGCAGGTATCATCGTTGGCGGGTTGATCGGTTTTGGCATTGGCTGGTTTGATATCCCTTGGAAATTGGCCATGGCGGCACCGCTTGCGCCTGCAATTGCACTGTTGCTGATGTCCAAAGGCGTCGCCTTTCCGCAGACAGAGCGCGAAGCGGAAGGCATATCATTTTCTGATATGATGCTGGAAATTTTCCGTGCGCCCAGCTGCCTGATCTGGTTCGGAGCCATGTTCCTGACCGCTTCGCTAGAACTGGCACCAGGGCAATGGATTGAAGCTGCATTGTCTGCCAAGGTTGGCTTTAATGCCGTTCTCATATTGGTATATGTTGCTGGATTGATGTTCGTGATGCGCCACTTTGCAGGGCCGTTGGCGCACCGACTATCCAATCCTGGTCTCTTATGGTTCTCCAGCCTTTTTGCAATGGTGGGCCTGTATCTTATGGCGACGGTTGACAGCCCCTTCATGGTCATCGTCGCCGCCACAATCTGGGGCACCGGCGTGTGCTTCCTATGGCCAACCATGATGGCCTCTGTTTCAGAGCGCTACCCCAAGGGCGGCAGCTGGTTCATCGGCCTGATAGGAACATCGGCGGCATTGGCGATGTATTTCGTTCTGCCCATGCTTGGCCGCCTATATGATACGGCCATGGCACAGGCCGCAGGCGGGCCGGAAAAGCTGGAACTATTAAAAGCAGAAGGCACGGCCATTGCTGCCAGTGAATTGCTGGAAATCGAAAAAATAGCCGCACCGCAAGCATTCGAATTTGTTGCGATGCTGGCCATACCATTGCTCCTATTGTTCGGCATCGTCTGGCTCTTGGAAAAGCGCGCACAGCGTATCGCCAGCCAAGCACCAGAAACCGCACAACAAAAAGCGCTTTGAGGATGATTATGCAAGACCAGACGCCTAACAAATTGATTGATCGCCCTATTGGCCGACGCTCGGCCTTACGTGGTATCATCACTATAGCAGGAATCTCAGTAGCATTGCCTGCGATGACATCGCTTGCTGGCTGTAGTCAGGCACCGACCAGTATCACAGATAAAGCTGATCTAATCTCTGCGGTGGCGGGCAGAATTATTCCCAAAACTGATACACCTGGCGCGGTTGAAGCAGGGGTGCCGGACTATGTAGCGGCTGTGTTCGAACAATATTTCACGTCCGAACAACGAAGCACTTTTGCGGATGGATTGGATGCCTTTGACGTGATGGCAAAGGATAAGGGCGCGGCATCCTTTGCAGCTGCACCGGACAGCGTAAAAGACCAGATCCTGACCGCTTTTGATCAAGGTGAACAGTCCATGTCTGGCCATGAAACATGGCGCAGCCTGCGAGAGATAACGATATTTGGATATTACACGTCCGAAGCCGCCACCAAAGAGCTGAATTTCGAGGAATTACCCGGACGCTATAACGGCTGCGTGCCGTTGGAAGAGGTCGGCCGCGCATGGCTTGACCGCGGTGTTTGACATATAAGACAGAACGGAAATTACATAATGGCTGAATCCGAAAATTTTGATGTCATCGTTGTTGGCTCCGGCATGTCTGGTGGCTGGGCAGCGAAAGAGTTCGCTGAAAAGGGAATGAAAACGCTGGTCATAGAGCGCGGCAAAATGAACGAGCATGGCAGCGGTTACATTACCGAGAACCAGAACCCTTGGGACATGCCCTTTCGTGACCGCGCAAATCCGCAATTAGTAGATGCGGAATATCCGGTACAAAGCACCTGCTATGCTTTTAGAGAAAGCACCCGGCATTATTTCATCAACGATAAGCAAAACCCCTATTCAATTGAGGACGGCAAAAAATTCGCTTGGCTGCGCGGTGATCAAGTTGGCGGCAAATCGCTTATGTGGGCGAGACAAAGCTATCGCTGGAGCGACACGGACTTTTCCGCCAATAAAGCAGACGGCCATGGCAGCGACTGGCCAATCCGCTATGCTGATATTAAACCATGGTATGAATATGTTGAACGTTTTGTAGGCATTAGCGGGTCCGAAGAAGGACTGCCCCAATTGCCGGATAGCGTCTTTCAGCCACCCATGGATATGACATGCGTTGAAAAGTCCGCCAAAGCGAAAATTGAAACGGCATTTCCTGAGCGTAAACTGATTATCGGCCGCGCCGCACATCTGACCAAACCGACAGAAGAACAGATCGCCCTTGGCCGTACCAATTGCCAATTCCGTAATCAGTGTGAACGCGGCTGCTCTTTTGGTGCCTATTTCTCAAGCGTATCGGCATTGCTGCCCGCGGCAGAACGCACTGGCAATATGACAATGTTGGCGGACACTGTGGTTGAGAAAATTCTTTATGACCCAAAGACCAAGAGAGCAACCGGCGTACGCACCATCAACCGGAAGACAAAGCAAAGCAAAGATATAACGGCGCGCGTTATCTTTTTATGTGCATCGACAATTGGGACGGTGCAGATCATGCTCAATTCCAAGTCGGAAACATTCTCTAATGGCTTTGCCAATTCGAGCAATGTGCTGGGCAAATATGTAATGGACCATCACCATCAAATCGGCGCAATGGGCCGCATGCCAGGATTTGAAGATGAATATTATACTGGCCGTCGTCCCAATGGGACGTATCTGCCGCGCTATACCAATCTTGATAATCGCACAGATGGCGAATTTTTGCGCGGTTTTGCCTATCAGGGCAGCAGTTGGCGCCCATCATGGACACGGGCTTTAGACAGCAATGGTTTTGGCGCAGACTTAAAGGAAAAGCTGCGTAAGCCGGAAGGCTGGTGGATAAGGCTTCATGGTTTTGGCGAGCATCTGCCCAGTGCGAACAATCAGGTCCGCCTGCATAACAGCAAGACCGATAATTACGGTATTCCGCAGGTTCATATGGATGTGAACTGGGGCGACAATGAATTTAAGATGCGCAAAAAAATGAAGGCCGACGCTGTCGCCATGTTAGAGGCTGCAGGTGCAACCAATGTTGAAGCCTTTGAAGAAGATCCTATCCCGGGATATTGCATTCATGAAATGGGCGGTGCGCGCATGGGTACAGACCCAGCGACTTCCGTGCTTAATGGTTTTAACCAGACCCATGACGTTCCCAATATATTCGCAACTGATGGTTCGGCATTTGCTTCGACAGCATGCCAGAATCCGTCATTGACCTTCATGGCATTAACTGCACGCGCAGTAGATTATGCCAGCCGCCAAATGAAAGAAGGAGTGCTGTAATGGCCTTTACACCCGATCGTCGCACCATATTGGCAGGCGCAATCTCCGGCGGAGCAGTGTTAATGTCTGGATGCTCTATGAGCAACGAAGACGCAGAGCAGAAAGACGATGTTGCTCCTTATACGGGTAAACTTGGCGTCCAGCTCTATACGGTCAGGGCATTGTTTGAAAAAGACTATCAGGCAACGCTAAAGGCGCTTGCTGATATCGGCATAAAAGATTGTGAGACAGCAGGGTTTTTTGCGCATAAGCCGGCCGATGTACGCAAGGCGATGGATGATCTTGGGCTGGTCACCAATTCTGCACATGTGCAATTGGCAGATATGCGCGAAGATTTTGATGGTGTGCTGGAGCTGGCCGGAATTATGGGTCAACGCAATCTGGTCTTGCCTTGGCTCGCCGAAGAGGAGCGCACATTGGATGGTTATCGCGCCATTGCAGACCTATTAAATACACGCGGAGAGCAAGCCAAAAAAGCAGGCTTTACTATCGGCTATCACAATCATGAATTTGAGTTTCTGGATCAAGATGGCAGCAATGGCTATGACATCTTGCTGGAACGCACTGACCCTTCATTGGTGTCGATGGAGATTGATCTTTACTGGGTACGCAAAGCGGGTGCTGATCCCTTTGCTCTGTTTGAAAAAGCACCAGGGCGTTTCACATCTTGTCACATAAAGGACATGGGCAGTGACGGCGATATTGTTGATGTCGGCAGTGGTGTGATTGATTTTGCGGCGATATTTGCCGAAGCATCAAATGCAGGTTTGGAATATTTCTATATTGAGCATGATAGCGCGCCAGACCCTCTGGTTTCGATTGGCCGCAGCTACACGCACCTCACTTCATAAACTGTAAAAATGCCTTATCCTATCCAGAATGAGGACCGGATAGGATAAGGCGATAATCGGTTATTCCGTCAATGCCTTGAGCATATCCTGGTCCCAACCACTTTCATCTTTATACGCAGCAAAGGTGTTGCTGTAAGACCATAAGCACCAAGGGATATTGGCCTGTTCCATT
Source organism: uncultured Sphingomonadaceae bacterium (assembly GCA_947503245.1). Taxonomy (GTDB): domain Bacteria; phylum Pseudomonadota; class Alphaproteobacteria; order Sphingomonadales; family Sphingomonadaceae; genus Alterisphingorhabdus. The sequence continues at coordinate 911,653 of CANNCV010000001.1, read as the reverse complement.
GCTGTTTTTACAGCACCGGCCCATTCGACACGTTCCGCATTGTCTATGGGGTCATTCGCGCCAAATTCACCCAAAAATACAGGTCGATTAATCGCATCACGGAAAGCGACGGCGATGGAAACAGCATTGGCCAGTTCTTCTTTATCAGTCTTGGAGCCCCAACCTCTTTTGCCCTTGGGTGTAGCATCGCCCAGCCAGGTCGCTTCCTGATGCGTAAAGTTGAACGGATCATAATAATGGAAGGTATAAACAATATTGTCATCAGGCGGGGCAAGGTTGCTCGCCAATGTGCGAATATTGGAATATTGCTCACCGCCCAGAATAATAATCCGCTCCGGATTGTCACGGCGGATAATGGCTATCGCTTGTGCCTGTAGCTGGCGCATAGCCTTGCCGGATAAATTTGTATGTGGTTCGTTCAAGACCTCAAACCAGACACTGTCAGGCAATTTGGAATAGCGCAGCGATATCTGATCCCAAATCGCTCTGAACCGGGCCATTTGTTCCCCGGGGTTATTCATCAATTCATCAAAATGATGCACATTGAGAATGACATTTAGTCCTGCCTTGTTCGCGTTGATGATATTTTGATCAACAATTTTCGCGAATTCAGGATGGATAGTATAGTTGGAATCTTTGTTGAGATAAGCGCTCCAGCGCACGGGGATACGAACAGTATCAAACCCGGCATCTGCTATACGCTGATAATCTTCTGCTGTGTTTAGACGCCCACCCCATGTTTCATTGGCCGGTGTCTCAAGCGCATTGCCCATATTCAGGCAGCGTTTCATTGAAAAAGCTGCTTTGGTTGTCTGATCTGCATTGTCTTGAGGCGCATCTGCACTTGCAGTACCTGCATATGCACTTGCCCCCAAAGTGGATAAAGCCAGTATCGCCGTACCCAAAATAGTCGGTATTTTTTTCACCATTTTCTCCTATTCTAATGAGTGATAGTTTCTCTGCTTATCTGTGCTGTTGTCCCCCTCAGCACAAATTCGTAATCCAGCACGATCCTTTGCGGGCCGTTGATGCTGTTGTTGGTTAGGCTATCGACCAATGTCTCGATCGCAATTTGGCCCAGTTCCTGTAATGGCTGGCGGATGGTTGTCAGTTCCGGGCGCATACGCACCGCAACAGCCGCATCATCAAAGCCAACTACGGAAAGATCATTGGGAACATTCAAGCCCTGCATATTTGCTGCCGTCACAACGCCGGCAGCCATGTCATCATTAGATGCAAAAATTGCAGTGGGGCGGTTATCTTTCGCCAAGAGTTTAAGCCCGGCATCATATCCGGATTGAAAGCTAAATTCCCCTTCAGCGACCAAATCAGGGTCAACCGTCAAACCTGCGGCATTCATCGCAACGCAAAATCCCGAATAGCGCACATGTGTCGATCGCTGATTTTCTACGCCGCGCACAAAACCGATTTTCTTATGCCCAAGCTTCACCAGATGCTGAGTGAGTTCAATAGAGGCCTTATAATCGTCTATTTCGACCAATATACCCTGGTTGAGCAGTTCAACAGGGCCAATCCGCACAACCGGAATGCCCAACTCCTCCAGCACAAAACCGATTTTCTCATCTCCGGCATATGGAGCGACAAGCATGATGCCATCAGGCTTATGGTGGCGCAAAATGCTCTCAAAGCTCGATTTAATCGTCTCAAATGATGCTTCTTCGAAGCCTTCCAAAAGACTGAGTGACAGCTGGTACCCCAATTTCTGACAGGCAATGACCGCGCCAAACTGAATGACGGAAATATAATCGCCGCCTGCTGCATGGCATATCAGATTAATGTCATAGGATTTGTTACCGCGCAGTGACCGTGCAGATTGGCTGGGAACATATCCCAATTTTGTGACCGCATCGCGGACTTGTGTACGCAATTTTTCTTGAACATGAGGTTCATTATTCAAAACACGTGACACGGTCTTGATCGAAACCCCCGCCAGATCTGCGACATCCTTCATTTTTGCTTTATGGTTGTTCATATCGCTCCTAATTCGATAATTCCTGCACAATCTGCGCATGTATATGACCCGTCAGCGGCATCTTGTACAAAATGATGCATGTAGCAATCAGTAGTGCAGGTGGAGATAAAGCTATAGCATATTGAATCATGAGCGCAGTCTCTGCTGACTGACTGGCAAGCTGAGGGTCATAACCAATAGCCGAGAGCAATACACCAACCCCTAATCCCGCTAATGCGCCTGATGCTTTTTGCACAAACAAGCTGGAACCAAATACAGATGCTTCATCTCGCACGCCGCTATGATATTGGCCATATTCTACGGTGTCGGGGATCAACGCCCAGATTATCACGGCAAAGGCCGAAATGCTGAACCCAATAGCGATAATTTGTATCGGTACGCCAAATATGATGAACGGCCCCAAAATTGCCAACCACAAGCTCCAGACCAAATGCCAGACAGTCGCTACATACCAGCATCGTTTCTTACCAAATTGGCGCGCGATCAATGTCCATATCGGCGTGCCAATCAGCGTTGATGCGGCAATTAAAGACAAAACCACTTCTTTATTGGCAAAAATGCCGGAATTGGCCTCAAGATAAAACGCTAAGGGGATTGTCCATAAGGCACCAGAGGCTGAGTTCAAAAAAAGTACCAGCAGTAGCGGTGCCAAAGCCCGGTTGTGCAGCAAGGCATCGACCAGATTCACGATCCATAATTTCTTGTTATTTACCTCACCGCCCAAAGGCTCTTCTTCATCGGTAAGACAAAAGCAGAGCAACAATGCGGCTGTGCCTGCAATGGCCGAAAGACATGCCGTAACCCAAAAGCCAATCGCCGATGTCTCTGATCCATCGCCGAATAACCGCACCATGGGGAAGAAGAAACTGGATACGCACAAATAGCCCAAAAAGGCGAATATCATACGCATACCGGACAGTTCTGAGCGTTCATTGCTGTCAAAGGTCATACGCGATGACATTGCCGCATAAGGGACAGCTACAATGGTATAGCAGGTGCGGAAGATGATCGCTGCGACCAGCAATGTGGCAATCTGTAAATATCCCTCAAAAGGCGGTACCCACAACAAAAGACAGAATGATAGACCCAGTGCAAAACTGCCAAACAGCAAAAATGGCCGATAAGTGCCATAACGGCTGCGCGTGCGTGATGCCAGGGACGCCACAAGCGGATCAGAAATCGCATCCCAGGCCAAACCCAAAAACCAAATTAGCCCTGCAATTTTGGGGTCCAAGCCGACAATCTGAACATACCAGAACATCAGCATCAGCGTCAGGCTGTTCCAGTAGATATTGAGGCCAAAATCGCCTACACCATAGCCCGCCAAACGGCCAAGCTTCAGTGAAAGCGTCGTCATCCCAAAAGATCTTTCTTCATGCTGATAGCAACAATGCTCAAAACCGCCCACTCCCTTTGGCCAATGTTCTTACGCGGTATAATTGGTTCTGTGCAGTAATAAATAATGTGCGTCCATCTTCACCAAAGGCGCAATTGGCTGTCGCTCTGCCTGTGGCGATGCGGCCTAAGCATTTGCCAGCATCATTAACCACCAAGATACCGCCCGGGCCCGCCACGAACACATACCCGCTGGTTGATATCGCCATACCATCAGGCAGCCCTTGATGGCCGCTCATAAAAGGGCTTGCGTCAAACCAAGGCGAAGCGCTTTGCTGCATATCAGCAAGGCGGTAGCGCCTAACCAGGGCTTGTGACGGATCAGACTGCGAAACATAAAGATATTTCTCGTCCGGAGAGAGTATGACGCCATTGGGAAGTGTCATATCTGCGATGATACGCTCAACTTTTCCATCGGGATCACGCTTATAAACCCCGTTTACTGCCATCTCTTTCAAGGGCGAGTCATCCAACCCTTCCAACCCATAAGGCGGATCAGTAAAATAGATTGTGCCATCGCTTGCTTCTATCAGATCATTGGGACTGTTAAATTTTTGCCCTTCGAAACGATCTACCAGAGTCGTTCTTTTGCCGGTCTGAATATCCATGCTTTCAATGGAACGGCTGCCATGATTGCAAAGGAGAAGTTGACCATCACCAGACACCAGCAAACCATTGGCACCTGCTTCACGAAAACCATCAGCGCTAGATGCACCTGACGGATCGAGAAAGAGCTGCGTGCCCGTTGATGCTTGCCATTTATACGCGCGGTTGGCCGGTACATCGGTAAAATAAAGGCTCTGGTTTTTTGCATCCCATGCCGGCCCTTCGGCCCATTGATAGCCATCAGACAGCAATTCGCCATTGGATGTTGTGTCGACAACAGACAAAAAATCAGGGTCAAATGTCTCATAGGTCAAGGCTGTTGCGCCCGGTGTTGCGCCCTGTGTTGCGCCCAAAACTGAACCTTTATGCGTACAGCCGACAATTACGGTCGCGCCGAGCCAGGTGCATAATGCCCTGCGTGTTACCATTAATGAGCTCCCCTATTTGTATTTGAGGTTATGCAAAATTGACAACCTTGTCAATTTTTTCTCTTATGGCTACAAAAGGTGGGAGATTCGAACGGCGAAACCTGTTCTGTCAACAATAAGGGCACGTCTTAGTGCCATATAATAGAGGATTATACAGTGAAAAACATTGTCCGGCGATCGGCCTTATCTGTCTTAGCGCTTAGCGTAAGTTGTGGTTGGGTGATGAACAGCATTGCCAGCGAAAGAGACAATGAGCCAGCCGCTGCCTCTCCTGTCATCGCTGATGCTGAAGGTGCAGCCATCCATCCTGAAAAATGGCCAGTGCTTGAGCGCAAAGCTCTCGATCCAAAAATCGAAGCCCGTATAGACGAAATATTGGCGCGCATGACGGTTGAGCAGAAAGTCGGCCAGACGATACAGGCCGACTCTGCATCTGTAACACCTGAAGAGGTCAAAAAATATCGACTGGGTTCGGTATTAAGCGGCGGCAATTCTGCGCCTGGACCATTGGCTTATGCGGATAGCCAGACTTGGCTCAGTGCCGCAGATGGCTATTGGGACGCATCGGTTGACCCTGAAGGTGTTGAGCTGGCAATCCCCATCATCTGGGGCATTGATGCTGTTCACGGTCATGCAAATTTGCTGGGCGCGACAGTATTCCCGCACAATATCGGTCTTGGCGCTGCGCGTGATCCAGAATTGATAAAGCAAATCATGCAGGCCACTGCACAAGAGATTATCGTATCAGGCCATGATTGGACATTTGCGCCGACATTGGCCGTGCCACGTGATGATCGCTGGGGCCGCAGCTATGAAGGTTTTTCCGAAACGCCGGATATTGTCGTTTCATATTCCGACAAGATTGTTGAAGGCCTACAGGGCGAATATGGCACGGCAAACTTTCTGGCCAATGGTCGCATCCTGTCTGCTGCCAAACATTTTATAGCTGATGGCGGCACAGAGGGCGGACGCGATCAGGGCGATGCCCTGATAAGCGAAGAAGATTTGCGCGACATCCATGCCGTGGGGTATCTGCCCGCATTGGCCGCTGAAGTACAGACGGTGATGGTGTCGTTTTCCAGCTGGCAAGGCATTAAAATGACCGGTAACAAAGCATTGATAACCGATGTTTTAAAAGACCGGATGGGCTTTAATGGTTTTGTCATCAGCGACTGGAACGCGCATGGCCAAATTCCAGGTTGCAGCAACACCGATTGCCCGCAAGCCTTTAACGCCGGAATTGATATGTTCATGGCGCCCGATAGTTGGAAAGGGCTATACGAAAGCACTTTGCGCCATGTCCGTTCTGGCAAAATCAGCATGGAACGTCTTGATGATGCTGTGCGCCGGATTTTGCGTGTTAAACTGAATTATGGCCTGTTTGACAAAGCGCGACCGAGCGAACGGCCGGGCGCTGGCAATATTGATATATTGGGCGGCGAAGAGCACCGCGCATTGGCCCGCCGCGCAGTGCGCCAATCGCTTGTGCTGCTGAAAAACCAAAATCAGGCGCTCCCGCTGCAAACCAAACAAAAAATACTCGTCATTGGCGACGCGGCAGACAATATTGCCAAAGCTTCTGGCGGATGGACATTGTCTTGGCAGGGCGGCGACCATAGCAATGATGAATTCCCCAATGGTCAATCCATTTTGGCAGGGATTAAAGAGGCTGTAGAAGCCGAAGGCGGCGAAGTTATTTTTGATCCGCAAGGAACATCTGGCACGAAGGCGGATGTCGTTATCGCCGTTTATGGTGAAGAGGCTTATGCAGAATTCCAAGGGGACCGTGATCATCTGGATTTCGAAACCAAGGTATTTGATACCGGTCGCCTTTCCAAATATCGCGAGCAAGGCGCAAAGGTTGTTTCTGTATTCTTGTCTGGCCGCCCTATGTGGACCAACCCAGAAATTAATGCGTCCGATGCTTTTGTGGCGGCATGGCTTCCGGGCAGTGAGGGCGGCGGCGTAGCTGATCTGCTGTTCCAAACCAAGCCGGAATATGACTTTACCGGCAGGCTCTCTTTCTCTTGGCCCAAAACTGCCGATCAACCAAAGTTGAATCCGGACCTTCCCAATTATGACCCGCTTTTTGCTTATGGTTATGGCCTTAGCTATGCTGATAAAATCTCTGTAGCAAAGCTTTCAGAAAATTCTGGATTAGACAAAAATGCTATCGGCGACCCCACTGTCTTTTTGGCAGGCGGCAAGATACAAAATCCGTGGTCATTATATGGCATTATCAACGGCACGCAAACGCGCATGAATTCACTGCGCTGGGATGGTGGGGGCTTGGCTTTTTCGACCACTGACAGAAATGCTCAGGAAGACTCGCTAAAAGTAGAATGGCGCTCCGGTGGCCCAGCGCTGCGCATTTCAACCCATAATCCGGTTGATTTTTCACGCCATTCCAATGCGGATATGGCCTTGACCTTCTATGCCCGCAATATGGGTGAAGGCTCTGCGAAATTGTCCTTGGGTATGGAATGTAATGGCGCTGGTAACTGCACGGCCTTTGTGCCAGTAAATGTGGATGGCAATGGCTGGAAGAGATACACCGTCCGCCTTAGCTGCTTTACCGATAAGGGCTTGGACCTTGGCAGAATCAGAACCGGTTTTTCCTTACAAAGTGACATGCCAGCGACTATTGCGCTATCCGATGTCAAAATTTCTCCCGGAGATGCGGGCACAAAATCCTGCGGCAAAGATAGCTGACACTGCATTACAGCCAGCGTCATGCAAAAGCTGATTGTGCTGATGGGGCCATCCGGTTGTGGTAAATCCACAATCGGTGGCGCACTGTCAGAGCATAGGGACTGGCCAATGGTTGAGGGAGATGATTATCACCCGCAAGCCAATAAAGACAAAATGGCCGCAGGCATTGCGCTTACGGATGATGATCGCAAAGAATGGCTCGCCAATCTAAAAACGGCTATTGCCAGACTTGACCATGATACGGCCATATTGGCCTGTTCTGCACTTACGCCCTATGTTCAGTCGGCTCTTAAAACAGGCACATCACGCTTGGTGAAATTCGTATTTTTGGATGTTCCGAAAGACGATCTATCGCAACGCCTGCAAATACGCACGGATCATTTCATGCCATCCAGCTTGCTCTCTAGCCAGTTGGACACGCTTGATGTTCCAAAAGAGGCAATCAGGATTGCAGCCAATAATCCGGTCCATCAGATTATCGACAATATCTTGACCGCATTAGAAAATAGCCCCGAGAATTAGGGCAATCACAAAGCCGGTTACGCCCACTAGGGTGGACGCTATTGTCCAGCTCTTAAGTGTTTCATCGGTTGATAGATCAAAGAAACGTGAAACAAGCCAGAAACCGGAATCATTCACATGGCTGAGGATACTGGCACCTGATGCTATCGCTATGGTCATCAAAGCCAGATCAACCGGCCCCAATCCAGCTGCAACAGCAATGGGCGCGCATAATCCCGCAGCGGTCAACATCGCAACCGTTGCCGAACCTTGCGCAACGCGGGTAATGGCCGCGAGAATAAAGCCTGCCGTGATAGCACCCATATCTAATGCCAATGTCGCTTCTGCCAGTGCAGCGCCAGCCCCTGTGTCCACCAATACCTGTTTGAAAGCCCCGCCTGCCCCTGTAACCAGCAGTATAATCGCTGTGGGTTCAGCAGCGCGGGACAGAGTTTCTTGCAGATGCGCCCTGCCCTTTTCATCGTTAGGCCGCAAAATATAATAGGCCAAAAGACAGGCAATCATTAACGCGACAAAGGGATGCCCAAAAAAAGATAGCATAGCGCCAAGCACGCCCAAATTTGTGCCTGATACTTTTAATATCGCAGCGGCCACGATCAATATGATCGGCACCATGATGGCAAAAATGCCTTTCAGCGCCAAAACTGTGTCCACTTTTACAGGTGGTTCTGCTGCCATGGCTTTTTCTAAGCTATTATCCGCAAAGCCCTTATGGACGAGCCAGCCTTTTTTCTCTGCCCAGCCCGCATAAACGGGTCCGCCTATCAGCATGGCGGGAATACCGCAGATCAGACCAAAGAGAATGACCAGACCCAGTTCAGCACCCAGAATTTCCGCAACAGCGACAGGACCGGGGGTTGGCGGAATAAAGGCATGGGCAGTGGCCAAACCGGCGAGCAATGGCAGACCAAAATACATGGCTGGCTTCTTTGCCTTGCGTGCTAATGCTTGCACGAGAGGGAAGAGCAGGATCAAACCAACATCGAAGAAAACAGGTATGGCAATCACAATCCCGACAAAACCCATCGCCACGCCCGCTGCACCGGGCTTTCTGTCGCCAGTCATATATTGCGCCAGAGCCTGAGCCGCCCCGGTTGCTTCCAGAAAAGCACCAAATATGGCCCCTAACCCCACAATGATGGCGATAAAGCCCAACACACCGCCCATGCCATCAGTGATGGACTTCAACACGGCATCAGGCGCCAGACCAGCCGCCAAGCCAGTAAACATGGCAGCAACCAGCAAAGCAGGGAAAGGCGGAACTTTTCTCCAGAGAATAAGGGCCAACAGCCCCAATACGCCAGCCAATGTCGCCAAGAGCGGGCGCGCTGCCTCAAAACTTTCCAACATAGTCTCTCCGTTATGTGGCGCATTCTTTTATGATGCGCTCTATTCGGTTATTGGCGCTTATAGATCGCAACCCAGTCTTTGCGCTTATCGGGTGACTTGGCTAAGACCGGTAATGTGGTGTTTATGGTGATGGCTTCAGTCACGCCATCATTGGCAAAAAGCCCTGTTAGCGGATCATACCAGCGCACGGCATAATCGCCTGGCTCGATGGCAAACCCCGTCATGGCAGGCACATTTTCACCAATATAATAGACGTAAATGTCACCAGGTTTTGTGAAGCAATACGCCTGCAGCGCCTTTGCGCAGGGCTCCATCTGCCAATAGGGCAGTTCGCTTTCAAAAAAGTCCATCGCCAGCCGCGTCTGGCGCCATAATTCTGCGCGGCTGCGCCAGTCTTCGGTGGACAGGTCATTGCCGCGTTGATGTGCGCCAAAATACCATTCTACGCCTGCCCCGCCAGCCAGTAAATGCCCCCATAAAGCGTGGCGCCGTAAACTGTCATGTCTGGGGTCATCAATATCGGCTTTCGCACCAATTTGCCATTTGCCAATCTCATCCATGGTAATGAGCCAGGTATTGCCTGCCTGTGCGCTTAGGCGGTGCCACTTTCTGGTTTCGGCATTGACCGTTTCTCGCTCGGCAACCTGAAAAGACAAACCATCCAGAGATGGCAGAGCCAATAAGGGCGACAGCAAAATATCCTTATCTTTCGCCTCCGCATGGGTGTGCAACAATATAGAATGGCGATAGGGGTCAGCATCATAGAGGAAATCGGCCATGGCAATGCGCTGTTGATCATTCTGCCCTTGCGGGTCCCAATGGACAGGGCCGTTCTCCTCGCCCAAATTCCAGAATAATGCAGGGTGATGCGCAAAGCGGGCAATCATCTCAAGAAAGTATAATTTTCTCAAACGTCCGGTATCGCCGCCATCCAGCATCAGTTCATTTTCACGCTCCTGCGTAACCAGATGCAATGCCACGCCGCGCTTTTGCATATGTGCAAAAACAATATCCCATTGCGCCAATTTGCTGACATCAAATCGGCTGGGGTCATCTGGTTCCAGCCATGGCCATACATCTTTGCCATCACCATCAACATTCATGGTCAGCATATAGGCCGCATTCATGCCCGTATCGGCCAGATAATTAACCGCCCCTATAAGGCCTTTGCCCTTATCACCGCGCCATACTGGGTCACCATCGCGCCAATCACGCAAATGCGGTGCATAGCTATGCAATTTCTCATCAATCGCGGACTCGCCTTTGCGGGCGTCCGCCCTTTGGCGGTAAGTGCCATCAAAATCCTGATAGCCGAGCAGGTTTTCTGGGCTATTTGCGCCGCCCTTTATCCAAAAGGCGCCATTGCCTGAAAACCGCAAATAACGGCCAGATTTTTGCAAAATGCCGCGGCCATAAAGACTGTCACTGTCTGTTATTGCGTCCAGTCCTACAGGCTGTACATCCAGCACACCCTTATCATTCCGCAAAGCTATGGCCTGACCCTGGTCACGCACATTGCTAAGAGCAATATCAGTGCCTGTGTGAAGCTGTGCGCTATATTCCCATCGGCCCGGAAGCTCTGGAACAAAATGCACGCGCCAGATATTGCCTGCGACAGCACCCGTATTGGCCGCATCACCATCAGCAGCAAAATAGCCCCGCACTGTAACCTGCTTATCACCCTGAACAAAGGTCACCAATAAACGATAATCAGTAAAGGGGTTTGGCGATCCTTTTTCGTGCAAGGTCGGGCCTGCAAAATCTAACGCTATTGGATGCCATTGTTGGGCCTGGATAATGTCAGACATATTAGCCAGAGGCGTTGCTAAGGGACGCTCAGTCGCCGGTCTTGCGGCGCAGGCTGTGAGGCTGAAGCACAGCATGATGGTGCCAAGCCATGATAGCTGTGATCTAAGCCATAGCTGCCTTGCCATGCCAGACTGCGCGCAAATGCTCACTGCGCTGGATCGACAGGACGCTTTGTCCCTTTGGAATGCCATTTCCAGAAAACAAATTTCAAAACCGTATCGCCTGTATTGGAAATATTATGCACATCCCAAGCACGCGCATAGAGCATATCCCCTTGTTCGGCGGGAAACTCCTTATCGCCTAGGGTCCATGTCCCCTCGCCTTCCAGCACCATCAGAAATTCCTCTTCTGCATGCTTGTGTGGCGGATGGATTTCCATACCCGGTTTGATTTCTGCCACACCTGATAAAAGATCGGTGACACCCTCGGTTTCACCAGCAAAATATTCGGTAAATCTGCCCCATTGCTCTGCGCTGGTCTTAGCGTCTTTCGCTGAGAGAATTTGTGTCTCAAGACCGGCAGGCGCCTTTGCAGCAATATCGTCCGTTGACGGAACCGTATCATCCTGTGACGCTGGTGAACAACCCAGCAAACAAAGCGCTAATGACAATGGCACCACATATCGCATCACGAACCCACTCCCTTGAATGAGTAATGATAACGTTGTCATTGATAAAGTTCAACTGGTCAGCATTGATGACTTATATATGAGCAAAATTGACGGTAAGCCGTTTTACAGGAACGGCTATCAACGTGCATCCGTCATAAATATATTGACTGTGACACGCCCCAGCTTGGGGTCAGCCGAGAAATTGGCACCTTGCCTGATACAGCCCGAATGCAATGTCCGTCCGCGATAAATAACCATGCGGTTCGGTTTGGCTTGCACTTCGCCAATTTTCTCAAACCGCGCATTATCGCCATCAATATAGGCTTCAGGAAAGTCACCATATTGCGCCATTTCTTCTTTTAGAACCTTTGCATAATGGTCTTGGCGCTCATCGCTGATCGTCTCATAACCCGTAGCCTTATGGCGATAAAAGGCTGTGCCGCCGTCATCAGGGCAATTCACATAATGCAATAAGGCAAGCAGATCTGGCGTGACATCATCATAATGCGGCATGCGCTGCGCTTGAGAAAGAGCAGCGGGCTGCGTGGTGACTATGGAATAGTCCATCCCCTGAATATCAGCGCCAAATGAATAGCCATAATGCTGGCGCAAAATCTGGGCGAACACATCCTGCCGCTCGCGCAAATATGCCGGTGATGCTGGCGCTCTGATACCAGGATAACCGCCAGCAACAGGGGAATAATCTACCTGCTCGGTCAACAGCTTCAGCGCTGCGAACTGACTGCTAAAATTATCAATAACAATGACAGGCTCTTTCTCGTCACCAAAGGTGATAAGCTGATAACCCTCAGAAATATGATTCGTCATACAGGCTGATTACCACGCCTTTTCAAATAGGTCTGCGATATAATATCGTCAGATAGCATGATCGAACACGCAAGATCGAACCCAAAGCGTTCGCAAAGGCGAGCAGAAGGCCAAGCAGTGGCAGATCATCTCAGGGAACGACAAGCCGTGTCCCGAGGTATATCGTATAGTCAACAAAGCCATGGCGTCGTTTCTTAAGCCGCAGCGTTATAAACCGCTCAAGCAGTTTGAGGGAGCTTACGAAGATACCGATGGGAACCCGCCATGGCCATTGCGCGTCGCCAAGTCTTCGTAGGTGTCACCTAAGCGGTGATTGTGATCAGCTAGGTGCTATCGGTCTGTTGCTGGGGCGAAGCATGGCGCAGAAATATGCTCGTCTGGTTGATGAATGGTTTGAGGCGATCGGCCCTCGACCAGAGGAGTACGGAACCCACTCTCTCCTTCGAACCAAGGCTTCGATCATCTACAAGGCCACGGGGAACATCCGAGCGATCCAAATTCTTCTTGTTCATTCAAAGATTGAGAACATGGTTCAATACCTTGGAGTTGACATAGAGAACGCTCTGACACTCGCGGAGAAGACTGAGATCTGACCAGAATTGGGCGCTGGCCTCATCGAGGTTGGCGTCCGCTTATGGGGATGAAAGCGGACGCTGCCATTTGATCGTTCTACGCCGGTGCGCCGCCCTCGAAATTATCTGGTGACGCTAAAACGTAAGTTTGACCCATCCGTCCCCGGATTTGGTTGCACTAAAGGGGGCCAGCCGTACCTTTGCCAAGCGCGTACCAAGCCAATTCGCGCCGCGAAAGCTGGGAAGTCCTTATGCAACCGGACATTGGCGCATTCTTCGATAGGGTCCCAAATACGCGATAATGAATAGGCAACATATGGATTGGGCTTTTCAAGAATATTTTTCATCCACAGCGCTGGATCATCGACGAGCAGAAATCCTCCAATTGACGTTGTCGTTGCCTGTCGCTGAGGATCATTGAACCGGCTCTCTAACATCTTCTTCACAATCCAGCGATAGCTGCGTTTTTTGCGGAAAAAGGCACCAAACACCAGATGGCGGATTATGGGAGATCCCAGTGTTGCCTGATCCATAGCATCAAGCCCACCAAAATGCTTCTTTATGAACTCCACACTTTCTTCGGACTGTTCGGTCCGCATCTTTAGTGTGGCAACCGCTATTCCTGCTGCTCCATGGCCCAGGTTGAACGCTTGTTGGTAATAACCGATTGCCCTTTCAATATCCCCAAGGGCACGCTTGATGCCACCCAAAAGCACGGGATAGATCGGTGAAAGTGGGTGTTGCGGCATTGTGTTGCGGATGAGTTTTTCAGCCTGTTCATGAAGGCCGATCGCCATGAGAGTGAAGGCAAAATGCACTTCAGTTTCGGCATCGCCGGGATGCTCCTGGAGCGCTTGCTCGCTTATCATCGCCGCTTCGTCAAACCGCAAATCATGTTCGTAGATGTACGCTTTTGTGAGTTTTGCCAGAGAGTTCGAACTATCGAGTTGCTCCACCTTGCTCAGCGCTTCCCGGCTCGCCGCCATGTGTTGTGCCCATCGCGCAGTCTTTGAATATTCAGGAAGAACGAAGTGCGCCATCGCCAGCGCAGCCCACGCATCGGCAAATTCCGGGTCGAGCTCAACGGCTTTTTCCAGATGGCTGATCGCTGTGGGCAGAGTCTGTTGCCCATTGCGTTTGTGATACAGTTCGCGCCCTTGGACAAAGGCTGCATAAGCCTTAGGGTTGCGCGTCAAATGCTGGGCCACACTTGGCGGCACCTCAATATCCATAACTTGCGATAGCTGGGTCAAAATGGACCGCGCAATGCGTTCCTGCAGATCAAAGATGTCTTCAAGGTTTTCGTCAAATGTCTCTGACCAAAGCTGGAAACCGTCTTCGATCTTAACCAGCTGCGCGGTTATGCGAAGCTTCCCGTGATCGCAGCGTACAGACCCCTCAATGATATGTGCAACATTAAGAGTTTGGGCGATCTCTTGAATATCTGTGTCCCGGCCTTTGAAAGCGAAGGAAGATGTTCGCCCGGTCACTTGCAGTTCGGGCAATTTTGCAAGAGCATTGAGCAGTTCTTCGGTCATGCCATCGGCAAGATGTTCTTGATCCGGGTCCGCGCTTAAATTTGCGAAGGGTAACACCGCGATAGAGAGCGGTGATACATTGCATGAAGATACATGCGCAGGGCCGACGCTCCCCTCAACGATGGCAATCGTGGCGATCAGGCGATAGCCGCGCTTGGATATCGTTTCGATATGCTGATGATCTCCGCGCCGATCACCCAACGCTTTACGCAAGAGTGAGATCGCGCGCGACAAACGCTCATCCCCGCCAAAACCCACGCCCCAAACGTTGTCGATTAAGTCGTCACGCGAGATAACCTCGCCCTGGCGGTGGATGAGAGCTTTAAGCACCTCAAGCACTTTTGGCTCAACCGAATAGCGGCCTGCATCGCCTTCGATAACGAGGCTATCGAAGTTAACAAGTGCATTGCCAATGCGAACTTGTTTCATAAGCTCCAAAGTAATGGCTGAATTGTTTGGATCTGAACCCCCTGAATTACATTCTTATACACTGATATACCTAACGGCTTATACACTGAAATCCCTAACGGAAAACAAGCCTAAGAAAAACCTAAGAAGTTCCCCAGAAATCCCACAAGACCCGATTCCCCTTCTGATGCCAAGATTGTGAGTGCAGCAACTGGGCTGCGATTATTTTGAGGGACATTTACATGACACGACTCTTCAAACCTGCCGTTCTGGCAAGCACGATGGCCATCACAGCTCTTACGGGAGCGAGCAGCGCAATAGCGCAGCCTGCTGCAGACACATTTACATTCCAAAGCAAAGTAACAAATCAGGTTGGTGTTGGCAATGATGGCACTGGGTCCGTACCTTACTCTGGCGGCTATTTCGTTGGAACATCGCAAACGGCATTCGCCGATGGCAGCAAGACGGCAGGAAATTACACCTGCGTTTCCATGTCTCAGCCACCCACCGACAAACTTTTTGACATCCATATGCTCTGTGATGTGACCGATAGCCAAGGGTCTTACTCAGCCACGCTGGGCTGCACCGTCATTGACGCAGCCACCACCAATTGGAGCTGTGTTGGCGGCCTTTACGGGAACACCGGCGCTTACAAAGGTCGCCGCGGAACCATTACCAATCATAGCGTTGGAGATGCAACAACAGGTACCGGGCAATGGTATCGCTAGTGATGCCAAATCATTGAGTAGCAGAGGCGCTGGGGCGATCACGAAGAAACCGTCCCAGCACCTATTCGGCACCCATCAAGGCTCAACATTGGGGCAAATACATGCCAATCGACAACTCATACAAGACAAGCACCGCTAGCGGGTTTGTCGAGCCATCAATCCCTAGATCTGCAAGGGACATCTCGGTCCAATGGCTCAACCAAGTACTCGCGTCGAATCTGGATGGAAGCCAAGTGCTTGGCTGCCAGGCCGAACCGTTCTGTGATCCAGGCCAAACCGCGGACGTGGTTGAAATCTGGCTCGATTATGACAGTTCACGCTGCGCATTGCCGGAACGGATGATTGCGAAACTGGCAGCCAGTGATCCGGCCACCCGAGAACTGTGCAAGATCTATGGGCATTATGAGAAAGAGGTCAGCTTCTATCAAAACTTTGCTGGAGATGATCTGCCCATTGCCCGCTGCTTCCACGCCCGTTTCGATCCGGAAACGCATGATGCGATAATTCTGCTGGAGCATCTCGCTCCTTCTTATTCTCCTAGCTACTCAATCTCGGTTGAGCAGGTGGGCATGGCACTGAAAGAAGTCGCGGGAATGCATGCGCGCTGGTGGGATGGTGATTTTTTGAAATGTGATCCAGCGGTTGTACAGTTGGATGACATGGATCGCTGGCGCAGTGTAGCCTCGGGCGTTGTTGCTGCCATTGATCCGGTCCAGAACTTCGTCGGCTCCAAATGCGAAACCAGCATTGAGGTCATGAAACTCTATGACCAGCGTTTGGAGGGAATTGTCCGCTTTTGGCAAACGCGCCCGTTCACGCTCGCCCATGCTGATTTTCACGGCAAGCAAATGTTCTTTCCCAATGACGAGGGAGAGGGGAAATTTGCCCTAATCGATTTCCAGTATCCACTCGCCGGTCCCGGGGTTTTTGATGTTTCAAGGTTATTAAACCTTGGGCTTGCTACCGCTCAGCGCGCAGCGTCACAAACGCAGCTGATCGAAGGTTATCTTGAAGCGCTGGCAGCGAACGGCGTGGAGAACTATAGTTTTGACGATTTTCTTATCGATCACAAGCTGGGCACCATGTTCACTCAATTGATCAATTTCATCGCCGTCGCCCAAACCGATCATGAGCTGATTGCAAGGGAATGTGCAGACTACGGATTGGATTGGAAAGACGTGTGGCTGCTTCGCGGAGAGGCAATGCTGCGTGAGCTTAACGTACCAGATTTCCTGTGTGGGATTTGACCACGCCTCAAGCCGACGCACTTTCAGGTTCGGCTTAAAGCTCTCGCGCAGAGAA
Organism: uncultured Sphingomonadaceae bacterium; assembly: GCA_947503245.1. Taxonomy (GTDB): domain Bacteria; phylum Pseudomonadota; class Alphaproteobacteria; order Sphingomonadales; family Sphingomonadaceae; genus Alterisphingorhabdus. The sequence continues at coordinate 894,852 of CANNCV010000001.1, read as the reverse complement.
TTGCGCGGATTAATTGATTGTTGGGAGTTAGATATATGAAACACGAAACTCAGGTTGAAATCATTAAGGAATTGATGAGCCAGCTCGACGAAAATCGCAATGTGGACGCAGGCGCGCAATTTAGGTTGCCGACTTCGGATTATGTATGCCCAGAACTTGCCGCGCGCGAATGGCAGGCCTTCTTTCGAGAGCATCCACAGTTTGTCGGGCTAAGCGGTGATTTGCCCGAAGAGGGGAGCTATTTCACGACGCAAGACTTTGGCACTCCGGTCTTGGCTACCAGAGCAAAGGATGGCCAGTTTCGCGCCTTTGTGAACGCGTGCCGCCATCGCGGCGCAAAAGTGGCGCAGGAGGCAAAAGGCAAATCTGCCCGGTTCACCTGTCCCTTTCACAGTTGGACCTATGCGAGCTCCGGCGAACTTCTGGCCGTGCCCGACCAAGACCATTTCGGCCCGGTCGACAAACCCTGCATGGGATTGATCGAACTGCCTGCTCAAGAAATAGCGGGCATGTTGTTTGTCCATCCCCAACCCGGTGGTGAGCTTGATGTTGCATCCTTGCTGGGAGACGAATTGCTGAGCGAGATGGAAGGCTGGGGCTATGGTGAGTTCACCCCAGTTGCCGATCTAGACATTGATATGAAGCTCAACTGGAAGCTTGCAAACGATACCTTTGGTGAAACCTACCATTTCCCAAAATTGCACAAGGACACGCTTGGCAAGCTTTATCACGGCAACAATCTTGCGTTCGAGGAATTTGGGCGACACCACCGGTTTGTGACGGCCAATCGCCGGATTGATGACCTGCGCGACCTTCCCGAAGATCAATGGTCGCTGACGCAGGTCGCCCTTGCCCTTTATTACCTGTTCCCGAACATCCAACTGGCAACCACGTCGACCGGCGCGAATATCGTACGGATCTATCCCGATCCCGACAATCCCGGCCGTTCTATCACACGAGTGGTGGGGTACTTTTCGCCCCGCGCACTCGACCAATATGAGACGGAAAAGGCGAAGGCATCAGACAGTATCAAGCTCGTCGACGCCGACGATCTGTATGCAAGGGGATACGATCAAAACATTATTCGAACCCCGGCTTCGACTGTTGAAGCGTTTTCAAGCACTGTCTCAGCCGAAGACTATGTCATGGGCGAACATCAGCAACGCGCGGCCGCATCCGGATTGCTTGAGCATTCGATCTTTGGGCACAACGAGGCGCCTTTGCACCACTTCCACGCAAGCTACCGCGAAGCGTTAGGCCGCCCCCCTTTGGAAAAGATCACATAGATTTGAGAGAGCATCTCTCCAAACGATCTTGTGGCGCTGGGCGAGAGGGTTTCGCTAATCTTGCTCGGCTTGGGGCTTCGCCTGCTCCGGGGTTTCAGGCGGGCCCAGTGAACCACTCAAGAGCCGAACCCATTTCCCATTAAGGAGACCAAAAAATGTATGGCCTGACCAGTTTTCTGAATTCCAATGTGCGATCAATTCCAAAGCAAATCGCCACCAAGTGTGAGGGGCGCGAACACAATTGGTCACAGTTTGCAGACCGGGTGTCCAAACTGGCATCTGCGCTTAGGGAAATGGGCATTCAGGACGGAGAGCGGGTGGCTATTTTGGCGCTCAATTCTGAGCGTTATCTGGAGTATTATTACGCTGTCTGGTGGGCTGGTGGCGCGGTGGTTCCTTTGAACGTGCGTTGGTCGGTCGCAGAGAACGCCTATTCCCTCAACGATTCAGGAGCAAAGGTCTTGTTCATCGACAAGGCCTTCGCCTCGATGATTGACCCTCTCCAAAGAGACGTCGAGGTCCTTGAGACGGTCATCTATATGGACGATGACGCACCCAATGGCGTGCTTCAATACGAAGAGTTGATCGCATCGCACCGCCCATGCTCCGATGCTCGACGTTCGGGCAAGGACTTAGCGGGCCTCTACTACACTGGCGGCACGACCGGTTTCCCCAAAGGCGTCATGCTCTCGCATGAGGCGCTTTGGTACAACAGCATGGCAATCTCCGCATATTTCGATTTTGATGCTGAAGACACCTATTTGCATGCAGGGCCTATGTTTCATCTCGCCGATGGCGGCATGTCAGGCGTGGCGACCGCCAATGGGCTTTGCCACACCTTTATTCCCGCATTTGAACCTATGGCGACGACAAAAGCGCTGGAAGAGTACAAAGTTACGCATACGATCCTGGTCCCGACGATGTGGGATATGGTCATCAATCACCCAGACTTTGACAAAAGCAGCTTCCGGACCGTTCGAGGCGCCCTTTATGGCGCATCGCCAATGCCAGAGGGGCTATTGCGTCAAATTATGGAGCAGCTTCCCGATGTGGCTCTTGTGCAGGGATATGGCCAGACCGAAATGGCTCCCGGAATAACAGCTCTAGCAGCGGGGTATCACTCCAAAAAGGGCATGGAAGATGGTCTTCTCGCCTCTGCGGGGAGAGCTTTTATCGGCGTCGAAGTGCGCATTTGCGATGAAGATGGAAATGACCTGCCCAATGGCGAAGTCGGGGAAATCGTCGCCCGCTCGCCCGGCTCCATGCTCGGCTATTGGGGTATGCCAGAGGCAACGGCGGCAACGTTAAACGATGGCTGGGTCAAGACGGGCGATGGCGGCTATCGCGATGACAAGGGTTTCATCTTCATCGTCGACCGGATCAAAGACATGATCGTCACTGGCGGAGAGAATGTCTTTTCCTCAGAGGTTGAAAACGTCATCTCCACTCATCCCGATGTGGCGGGGGTCGCGGTCATCGGCATCCCCTCAAAGAAGTGGGGCGAAGAAGTCCATGCGATCATCATCCCGGCGCAAGGCAAAGAGCCGACTTTGGAAGAGATCACCGCGCATCTCGAAAACCAAATTGCGAATTACAAACGCCCGCGCAGCATGTCCTTGCGCCGCGAGCCTTTCCCGCTTTCCGGTGCTGGCAAAGTCCTGAAGCGCGATCTGAGAGCGCCATTCTGGGACGGCCAGAATCGCAACGTAGGCTGAGCGGGAGAAGCCAAGAAATGACTCTCGAAGATTTCTACTTCATCAGCCAGATTGTCGCGGCGCTAGGCATTATGGCGTCGCTTGTTTTTGTTGGACTGCAAATGCGTGCGCAGGCGAGGGAAACGCGGCTTGCCAGCATGGCTGAAATCATGGCTGAATACCGGCAGGGCCTTGGGCAAATGTCGAGCGACCGTGAGCTGCTGAAAACCTTATTGAAATCCAACAAGGTTGGGCTCGCAAATCTCGATAGCACCGCGTTTTTGCAGGCTTCCTTGGTGTCCTTGTCGTTCCTGCGCGTGTTCGAGCAGGCATATATCTACCGCTACGAAGGAAAGATCGACGACAGAACATGGACTTCTATGCAGGGTATGATGTCCCAGACGTTCCAATATCGCGTCTGTCTGGATTATTTCGTGTTGCGAAAGAACGACTTCACACAAATCTTCGTGGATTTTGTCGAGCGTGAATATGGCGACCAATTGGAAGAGCCGCGATCCCGCGATACGTCGCCAGTTCCCGCTGACGAGGAGGCCGCGCAATGACTCTCGAAGATTTCTACTTCCTCAGCCAGATCGCGGCGGCGCTTGGCATCATCGCATCGCTGATCTTTGTCGGATTGCAAGTGCGCCAGAGCAATGCACAGGCCAAGGCGGATGCTGCTGAAACCACACATCGTGCGATGATCGAATGGTATTACCATCAAACCTCAGAAACCGCAGCAATTATGTCCAAAGTCGCGCAGGCGGACAAAGATCTGACAGACGCCGAACGCTACCAATATCTCTCAGTCACCATGCCACTTCTTATGAACATGCAAGAAGCGCACGCGAAATGGGTCGACGGGTCGCTTGATGACAGTCGGTGGGAGTTTTGGGACGCCTTTGCGAGCCTGCTGAGCCTTCGCTCGGTGGCTGACGAAGTGTGGGAGCTGCGCAAGTCGCTCTTTACCCAGCGGTTCCGCGACTACATGCAGGCCAAGTTTGATGCGCGCGAACCTGAGGACGTTTCAGGGACATGGCAGGCCACCACCAAAACAGGCGAGTTGCATGGGTCTCAGGCACAGGAGCCAGACGCATGAGCCCCTATGAAGTTGTCTATCTGATGAACGCATTTGAGATGATGGCGATAAATATCTTGCTCGGATACGCCTCGATCCTCTCTGCCTTTTTGGTAGCAGGATTCCTGATCGCCGACCTAACAAATGAAGAGGGAGCCCAAATATGACCCTCGAAGCAATCTATTACATCGGTCAAACCATCGCCGCCCTCGCGATTGTCGGATCGCTGATCTTCGTCGGCAATATTGAAATGCTAGTGACGAATCAACCTGCTGATTTAACAAATAAACTGGGGATTTTATGAACATTCTAGAACTACGCCGTGCGGCAGGGCCGGGGCTTATTTTTGCAGGCTCCGCCATTGGCGTCTCGCACCTTGTGCAATCGACACGGGCAGGCGCTATGTATGGTTTGGCGCTTGTCGGCGTCATTATCTTGATCAATCTGTTGAAGTACCCTGCCTTCCGGTTTGGCGTTGATTATGCGCATTCGACGGGGAAGACGCTGATCGGGGGATACCGCGAGCTCGCTCCTTGGCTGTTGGTCATTTATGCCGGGGTTGCATTACTGATCGCACCGATTGGCGGTGCCGCTGTAAGTGCGACGACCGCGGCTATACTTGGCGCGATCACAGGCACAGACCTGTCGTTTGTTGTGCTCGTGATTGGCACCTTGGTGGGCACCGTCACGTTTTTGCTGATTGGTGGGTATCGTTGGCTTGAACGAATTAGTGCGCTCTTAGTGGTTTTCCTCGCTTTGGCGACCTTTGCAGCCGCAGCGATTGCGTTACCAAACGTTGATTGGGGGAGCGCGGTCAATGTCGAATGGTCGCTGGATGTTGCCGCCTTGTTATTCGTAATTGCCTTAGCGGGCTTTATGCCGACCTCGATGGGTCAGTCTGTCGACATCTCCTTGTGGACGCTCAAATCACAAGAGGATGCAGCACCGGGCGAGCGACTCTCAATTGGAGCGACACGCAAAGGCTTCCTCGCCGCTTATGGGCTGACAAGCGCGCTGGCGGTGTGTTTTTGCATTATGGGCGCAGGGGTTATGCATTCGGCGCAGATCACGCCGGAAAGCGGAGCGGCCGAATTTGCCTCACAGATTGTTGGTCTTTATTCAGAAACGCTGGGCCCGGTGCCCGCCTTCTTCGCTGGGATTGCGGCATTCTTTGTGATGGCAACCACTATGGCCGGAGCGTTTGATGGAATCGCACGCGGATATGGAGCCCTCTATCAAGAATATCGCGGCAATATCGGCGGCACGGCAAGCCGCGGCAATTATGCCTTTTTTCTTATCATCACCGCGCTAATGAGTTTGGCGGTTCTCGCACTCCTGTTGGAGAGCTTTACCACTTTCATCGACCTTGTGACCTCGATCTACTTCCTTTTGACACCGACGACGGCATTGTTGAACCATCTGGTGGTGACGCGCTGTAACATGGACGATGTTGATCGCCCTGACACAAAGACTAGGTTGCTCAGCCTGTGCGGGATTTGCGTCATGACGGCGATGTCGGTTATGTTCTTCGTCCTGAAAGCGGTGTAATCTCATGACATCTGCAAGCACGACGGGCGGCGAAGAAGGCATCGCCAAAGGTTCCATTGGTCGCGCAGGCTTTGCCTGGGCAGTTTTTGAGTGGGCTCGCAATCCCTATTATCTGATGGTAGTCATCTATATCTTCGCGCCCTATTTCGCGCGTGATGTGATTGGCGCTGATTTGTTGGTGAGCGGTGATCTGGATCATCTTGATCCTGAAACAGCCCAGTCAACGGCCAATTCACGGGGCCAAGCAAGCATTGCTGCTGTCACCAAGTGGGCGGGCATCATCGCAGCGCTCACCGCGCCAATACTCGGAGCCGCACTTGATCGTGGCGGACGGTTAAAGCCGCTTCTAGGCGTCTTTTTCGCGCTCATTGCGACTTGTTCAGCGCTTTTGTGGTTTGCATTGCCGGGCGGAGAGGGCCTGCCATCATGGGCCATAATGACATTGCTGGTGATCGCCTACGTCAGTTTCACCTATTCCGAAGTCACACATAACGCGATGCTTCCCGCCGCAGGTCCTGCACAGAGCCTTTCGACAATATCAGGCCTCGGCCTTGGGCTCGGCAATCTTGCCGGAGCGATCATTTTCGGTTTCATCACCATGCTGTTTATCTTGCCAGCGATGATCGGCTGGCCATTTGCACAGCCGCAATTTGGGCTGGACATGGAACGGTTCGAGCATTCACGCCTTGTTGGACCCTTATGCGCGATCTGGATCGCAGCGTTCTCGATCTACTTCTTCCGAAACGCCCGCGATCCCGGAACGCCCGGCGCAAGCTGGATCACGGCGATGCGCGAAGGCACAGCCGCGCTGTTACAAACCTTCAGGGAAGCCAAGCGTTACCGCGAGTTGCTCAAATTTCTGATCGCCCACATGCTCTATGCCGATGGCATGGCCGCGCTGCTCGCGCTGATCGCGGTTTACTATTCCCTGTTTCTTGGATGGGGCGTGCTGGAGCTTATCATCTACGCGATTTACGCCAGCATCTTCGCATTTGCTGGCGGGTTGATTGGGGGATGGCTCGACAACACATTCGGCGTGAAACGCGCATTGTTGATCGAGATATTCCTGATGGTTTTGACTTTCGGGATACAGTTATCGATCACACAGGAAAGTTTGCTTTTTGGGATAATAGAGAATTCCAAAGTTTGGGACAGCATTGTCTTTGAAACCCTTTCAGACCTAACAATGCTCGCGCTGGTCAGCCTGGTCGCAATATCTGTGACCGCCAGTATTTCCTCAAGTCGTGCGATGCTCGCCATGCTCGCACCGCCCGGACGAAGCGGTGAATTCTTTGGTCTGTATGCAATCGCGGGAACGATCACCGTGTGGATGGGACCTCTGCTGGTTGAGACCTTCACCCTTTGGTTTAACGATCAGCGCGCAGGCATGGCATCGATCAACTTGCTTTTCGCAGTGGGCGTTGCAGTGCTGATTAGCGTTAAGGTCGAAGGCAAGGCCAAAACTTAGAATTAGTAGCAAAGGGCGCATAAATTGGAGTACATGGCCGCTGCATCGTGTTTAGAACTGGCATGGGCATCCTGAAGCAGTTTCGAACTTCTGAAGTTGGGTCGATAGGCGAATGTCGGCTTTATCGCGCCAGCAGATCAAAAAACGGACAGTCGGCTTTCGGCCCAGTTTGAGCCGTAGCACTATGACTGAAATTGGGGGTGTTTCCTGTCGGGTGCTGTCAAAGCAAATGCACTGCTCGGCGGATATTGTATTTTAGGATAGGACAGAGCGATGCCCAGACCCAAGAAACCAGCTAGTCCGGTCCGCTATTTCAACTCATCGCCTGAGATAATCCGCTTGGTCGTAATGATGTATATCCGTTTTCCGCTGAGTTTACGAAATGTTGTGGATCTGCTGGCTGAGCGCGGGATTGATGTTTGTAAAGAAACAGTGCCGCTTCTGATGGAGCCGGTTTGATCCGTTTTTCGCTGCAGATATCAAGCTGCAACAAGTCTGCCGGATGCGCGGCTTTCGAAACTGGCGCTGGCTATTCGATGAAGTGTTGTAAAGATAGGCGGCGAACTGCAGTTAGACTGACAGCACCCGCCGGTCTCCAAGCACGGAAGGCACCATGAACTAAAGCATAGGTATTGAATTATGAACACTTAATTTATTGGATGTGCGCCAGTTGTATAGTGTCATGGAAAAATGGTGCCCGGGGACGGAATCGAACCGCCGACACAGCGATTTTCAGTCGCTTGCTCTACCAACTGAGCTACCCGGGCGAATTGAGGATGGTTATCGGAGTACCATTCTCGAACAATGAGCGATGCCTATAGGCGCGGCATACCCCCATTGTCCAGCCAGAAATATCTTCGATTGTGCATTATCTTAATCAATGCTCAATTTAGTCCAGACCATCGGCTTCAGGGTCTGGAATCATGGCCGGTTCACCAGGCACGCTATAGTCTTCACCAAACCATTTCAGCAGATCTTTATCTCGGCACCCACGCGAGCAAAATGGCTGAAATTCCTGGGCCACAGGCTTTTTGCATAAGGGGCAGTTTCTTTTTTTGGTCATGATCAGGCCTGAATGTGCGATGTGGTCGGGGTTATCCGGTAATCATCAGGGCCGGATGCACCAATCATAATGCGCGGCGCCGTGCCGGTCACCCGTTGCAATTCTTCCATCCACAATGGATTGGCCTGCAACATTTTATGTCCTTTTTCGTCGACCACCAAAGCATGGTCCTGCAAATTTTGATGCCGCTGTGCACGGCGCAACAGGGCCAGCAAGGCACTTTTCACTGGTGCCAGCTGGAACAGCTCCACCAATGAAGGGCGTTCCCGCCTCCGTACAATTTGCATCAGACCAAAACCGTTAATAGCCGTACGCTCAAAATCACCCAACATATGCGCATCGAAACAAGCCGCAACATTTTGCCGGTCGGCGCGTGCTTCTATGGTGGGAAAATCGATTGCGATCGTCCCACCTATATCACAGCGCATAATGGTTTTTGCCGCTTCAACCGCTGCGGCTTTCGCCAGTTGAACCATATTGCTGCGGCTGGCAGCGCTGGAATCGACATCTATCACCGTCATACCGGGTGTGGGTGAAACAATCAGCCGCCCCTCGGCAAAAACTATGATGCCAGAGCTCGCCTGTTCAACCAGCATATCCCATCCAGCCTGCGCCAAAGCATCAGGGGCAGGCAATGGTGCCAGAATATGCGTGCGGACAGGGTGCTCACTCCCAAGCATCTCCTTAAGGTCAGGGACAGGCTGCGCGACATCACTCTCGATCAAACGCCCTCTTGGCGGTTTGCTGCGTTTATATGTGCCGCTAGCTTCACCAACAGCCTCTCGCACTATGCGGGCATGGCAACGCGCGCCTTCGCTAAGGCCATTAAGTGGTCCGTCTAACGCGATCATAATATCATCTTCGGTCACTAATTGCGGGCTATTATGGATTTTCAACCGCCCAGCGACAATCGCACCGGCAAATGGGCCACCAGCATGTCGCCGCACCCGCGCCGCTATAATATGATTATTGTCCAGCAATATGGCACGGTCTTCACCTATGCCTTTTTCTATCAGCCAGTGGCTGCTCATAAGTCTGTACTTGCCAGATAACCACTGCTGATCAGCAGATTGCGCGCTTCCAGCAGGGGCAACCCCATGACGCCGCTATGACTGCCGGACAGACGCTTCACAAAGGCTTCGGCAAAGCCCTGAATGGCATAGCCACCTGCCTTTCCCTGCCATTCACCAGTTGCAAGATATTGCGCAATCTCGCTGTTGCTAAGCCGCTTAAACTGCACAATAGTATCGCTAAGCCCGCTCAAAAGCCGTCCATCAGGACAGCGAACGCATATTGAGGTCAGTACATGGTGGCGGCGGCCGGACAATATCTCCAGACATTGCCGGGCCTCATTCTCGGTTTCGGTTTTTGGCAATATTCTGCGTCCAGCAGCGACAACCGTGTCCCCTGCCAATATCCAGCATGGATCATCTAGATGAGCAGCAGCGGCCTTTTCTTCCGCCATGCGTATAGCATAGGGACGCGGCAATTCGCTTTTTGCCGGAGTCTCATCAATATCTGCGGGACGTATATGGTCAGGGACCACATTGATCCGCGCCAGCAAATCGCGGCGGCGCGGACTGGCCGAGGCCAATACCAATATTCTGACTGGGCAATCTGCCGCGCTATCGTCAAGCGACATCGGCATAACCGTGATTATTTGAAACGATAGGTGATACGACCTTTGGTCAGGTCATAGGGTGTCAGCTCAACAAGCACATCATCGCCAACCAAAACGCGAATTCTGTTCTTGCGCATTTTGCCCGCAGTGTGCCCCAATATTTCATGATCATTTTCTAGCTTCACACGAAACATGGCATTGGGGAGCAATTCCACAACAGTGCCGCGCATTTCCAGAAGTTCTTCTTTCGCCATATGCTTTATAAATTTCCCGTAATTGGAATGTCTGTTCGGACATGCCCATAGCGGTACATGTTCAAAATTGCAAAGCGCTTTACCATGCAAGCTCAGCCGCGCCATTTATTGGTAAGTCGTAATGAACCATGATTGCCGAATACAAAACGACAATTTGATACACTGCGCCGCTTGCATGCGCACCAATTACCCCCAAATGGTCTGATATGCGCACCACAAAAATCTTAATGCGATATGCTACCTTGTCGCTAACGCTGCCCGCTTTGATGACGGGGACCGGCCTTTTCGCCTATCAGCAAGATGGTGACAGCAGCACGCCCACACAAGATGATAATGACAATGAGCGTGATGATGACTCGGATAGCGGGGACAATGTTGCCAATGATGGCAGCATCATTGTTCGGGCCGTGCGCGGAGCGGTGGATACCAAAATAGCCCCGCTGCAAGAGTTGGACTCCGAAGATATTGCGAGTTTCGGCGTAGGGTCAATTGAAGAATTGGTTGCCGCCATTTCACCACAAACCAATTCAGGTCGCGGCCGCGGCACGGGGCGGCCCATATTCCTGCTTAACGGGCAGAGAATTTCCAGTTTTCGCGAATTGCGCGATCTGCCGCCAGAAGCCATTCAGCGCGTTCAGGTGTTCCCTGAAGAATTGGCCTTGCAATATGGTTTTGACGCAGATCAACGCGTTATCAATTTCATTCTGGTCTATAACTTCTCTGCTTTTACCGGCGAAGTGGAATATGGCGGGGCCACAAAAGGTGGTCGCGGAGCCGGTGAGATTGAAGGCACACTAACCCGCATCAGCAAAGGCGGGCGATTAAATCTTGATGCTGAATATAGCCGCAGCACGCAATTGACCGAAGACGCGCGCAATATCATTCAACCTGACCAACCGAATGCTGATCTGCTGGTTGCATCGGACCCTGATAATCTGGGTGCCTTTCGCACGCTTTTGCCAGAAAATGAGACAATTGAGATCAATGCCAGCTATGGCAAAGAGATTGCGACAGCCACAAGGCTTCAACTCAACGCCAGCTTTACCGATAGCAACAGCCTAGGCCTGAACGGTCTTAACAGCACGGTTTTGGATCTGCCAGCAACCAGCCCGTTCAATAACATTGGCAGCGATCAAACGATAGTGCGGACATTATTGGCGCCTAGGCCATTGGAACAGCAAACCAATACGCAAACATTTGCAGCCAGCGCCGCCCTATCAGGCAATATCAAACGGAGCAGCTGGTCCCTCAACGCCGATTATCAGCGGTTAGAAACAGATACCATCATCGATCAACCCGCCACTTTTGATGATTTGCAGGCCCAAATCAATGCAGGCGTACTTAACCCATTAGCGGCTGATTTTGGCGCAGATTTGCCGCCGCCTGGGTTAGATTTTGCCGAAAGCATATTGGAAACACTCACCCTTAACGCCAATACACGCACCGCCATTGCCTATCTTCCCTCTGGACCGGTCAATCTGACGCTCAATGCTGGACTGGTTGATATCGCGCTGGATACAGACAATCTGGTGGCAGGTATTGCCTCTTCGGCCAGTCTGAACCGCACAGCATTATCGGGCAGCGCCAATATCACCATCCCATTATCAGAGCGCGATGGCGTGGTGCCGGCAATTGGCGCGTTATCGCTTAATGGCAATATCGGCTATCGCGACCTTAGCGATGTTGGCGGCCTCATAAATTATGGCTTCGGGGTGAATTGGGGGCCGACAGAGTCCCTGTCTTTTCAAGCCGGTTTTATCCGCACCGAAGCCGCTCCATCGATCAGCCAGCTTGGCAACCCGATCATTGTGACGCCCAACGTGCCCGTTTTCGACTTCACGAATAATGAAACCGTTCTTGCCACTATCATATCGGGCGGTAATTCCGACTTAGAACAAGAAGAACAGCGCGACATTCGCATCAGCGCAAATTGGCGGCCCAGCGCAATCCGCGGCCTGAATTTCAATATAGAATTTTTCCGCAACCGCAGCTTTGATACTGTTGCTGGCTTTCCAACATTCACCCCCGAAATTGAAGCAGCCTTTCCTGATCGCATCGTGCGAGATGGTGCTGGTACATTGGTCAGCCTTGACCGCCGCGCAGTGAATTTCAGCGAAGTGCGTAGCGACAGCCTGCGCTATGGCATCATCTTTTCCAAACGATTTGGACCAAGAGGCAGGCCTGGTGGTTTTGGCGGCAGAGGACGGCCCGGAGCCAGACCGCAAGCGACAAGTGGAAGAGCCGCCAATAGCAACGGAGGCGGCAGGCCGGGCGGCAATGCCGCGCAAGATAACGGATCGCAACCTGCTACAACCAACCAGCAGACTGGCACGCAGCCCGCTGAAGAGACAGCCAATACTGCGCAAACCAACACTGCTGGTACCGATACACAAACGCAGGGCGAAAATGGGCAAGCACAAGGCCGTTCACCCACCAATCAAAATGCTGCTGCAAGGCGGCAGCCACGGCGCGGCTTTTTTGGCTCGCAGCCAGGTCGCGGTCGCTGGAATATTTCGGCATTTCACCGCATCCGCTTCACCGAGAGCGTATTGATTGCGCCGGGTGTTCCCACATTGGACCTGCTCAATGGCTCGTCTGTAGGCGGTGCAGCAGGGGCAATTCGCCACAGTGTTGAGCTACAGAGCGGGTGGTTTAAAGATGGTCTGGGCTTTCGCGTATCAGGCGATTTTCAAGGGCCGAGCAATGTTGATGGTGGCGGTATCAATGCTGCATCACCAACACTCGACTTTGGTGCGATTGCGACTTTCAACCTGCGCGCCTTTTTGAATTTCGACAATAGAGAAAAAATTGTCTCTGCACTGCCCTTCCTAAGGGGCAGCCGCCTTGCCCTGCGTGTCAACAACGTGTTTGACGCACAGCAGGATGTACGCGATCAGGACGGTAATGTACCACTGCAATTTCAACCCGGATTTCGCGATCCCATCGGCCGCTTCGTTGAATTAAGCTGGCGCAAACGGTTCTGATTCAATCTAGGATGATGATCTTCATCATATTTGCAATTGTTCCTTCATTAGGTTCGACCAACACAACATATCACAAAAGAAAAACCCCGGCAGCAATAGGCCAACCGGGGTTTTCTTAATTTTCAGGCCGCATCAACACAGCCACAAAATGCCAATTAGCCAGCAGCTAAAGCAGCCAAGAGGAGCAAGGCCACAATATTTGTGATCTTGATCATTGGGTTAACCGCAGGGCCGGCCGTATCTTTATACGGGTCACCCACAGTATCGCCGGTCACAGCCGCTTTATGCGCCTCTGAACCTTTGCCGCCATGATTGCCATCTTCGATATATTTTTTGGCATTATCCCATGCACCGCCGCCCGCTGTCATCGACAGGGCAACAAAGATACCCGAGATAATAACGCCCAGCAGCAAGGCACCAAGAGCCGCAAAGCCCTCTGCTTGCCCAGCAACGGCGGTCACTACGAAATAGACCACAATAGGTGCCAGAACTGGCAACAATGATGGAATGATCATTTCCTTGATCGCAGCCTTGGTCACCAAATCCACTGTACGGGCATAATCTGGGCGGCTAGTGCCATCCATAATGCCCTTATCAGCGGCAAATTGCGCGCGGACATCTTTCACAACGTCACCCGCTGCACGGCCAACCGCGGTCATGCCCATTGCGCCAAACAGATAAGGCAGCAATGCGCCCAGCAACAAGCCCACTATGACATAAGGGTTTTCAAGGCTGAAGCTCACTTCAAGGTTCGGGAAGAACTCTTTCAAATCAGCCGTATAGGCCGAGAAGAGCACCAGCGCAGCCAGTCCGGCAGAACCAATGGCATAGCCTTTGGTAACCGCTTTTGTGGTGTTGCCGACAGCATCCAGCGCGTCGGTTTTGTCCCGTACGCTTTCGTCAAGCTCTGACATTTCGGCGATGCCGCCAGCATTGTCTGTTACAGGGCCATAAGCGTCAAGCGCCACAACCATGCCTGCCAGCGCCAGCATTGAAGTCGCACCGAAAGCAATGCCCATCAGGCCCGCCAATTGATAAGCAACAACAATCGCCACCACGATGACCAAAGTCGGCAATGCGGTTGATTCCAGCGAAATCGCCAAGCCCTGAATGACATTGGTGCCATGGCCGGTTTCAGATGACTTAGCGATGGAACGCACAGGACGATATTCGGTGCCGGTATAATATTCGGTAATCCAGATAATCAAACCGGTCAGCACCAGACCAACAAGCATGGAATAGAACAGATCCATGCCGGTAAAGCTGGTTTCGCCTGCTGTATAGGTGGTTGTCATATCGCCCAACGCATAGTCCGTCGCGAAATAGATAGCCGGAACAGACAGTACCGCGGTAGTGATAAAGCCCTTATACAAAGCGCCCATGATATTATTGGAGGAGCCAAGACGGACCATATAGGTTCCGATAATGGAAGTGATGATGCATACGCCGCCAACAATCAGTGGCAAGCCCATGAGCTGCAACAAAGTATCGGAACCAACGCCGGTGACGAGCAATGCCGTCAACACCATGGTTGCGCCAACCGTCACAACATATGTTTCAAACAAGTCGGCGGCCATGCCGGCACAATCACCAACATTGTCACCCACATTATCAGCGATAGTAGCAGGATTACGCGGATCATCCTCAGGAATGCCAGCCTCTACCTTGCCCACCAGATCGGCGCCAACATCAGCAGCTTTGGTAAAGATACCGCCGCCAAGACGCGCGAAGATGGAAATCAGCGACGCACCAAAGGCCAAGGCCACCAGCGCGTCAATCACTTCGCGGCTATTGGCTGCATCGCCCATCACTTCGACAAGTACATAAAAGAATACGGCAATGGCCAGCAAAGCAAGGCCAGCAACCAACATACCGGTCACAGCACCTGCGCGGAAGGCAACGGTCAGACCCGATTGCAGGCTTTCACTCGCCGCTTGCGCTGTGCGGACATTGGCCCGGACAGAAATATTCATGCCGATATAACCAGCAACGCCCGAAAGCACGGCGCCGATCAGAAAACCAATTGCAGAGATAGGCCCCAATGTAGCGCCTACGATAATAGCAACCACAACACCAACGATGCCGATTGTGCGATATTGGCGACCAAGATAGGCTTGTGCACCTTCCTGAATTGCCCCTGCGATTTCTTGCATTTTTGCATTGCCGGCCGATGCATTCAGCACCTGGCGGCTGGTAATTACACCATATACGATGGCCAATGCCCCGCATATGATAGCTATCAAGACAGTTGTCATGCCCAGCTTCCCCTTCAAATATTTATGTTTGCCCTGCTATTTCTTGCAAGGTTGGAATTGGGTTATAAGACGCAAGCGCAAACTGGCAAGAGACTATTGACCATAGTCCCCCGATCAGTCCTGTCGGTCACCGCCACTATGCACATATCCCAGTCCGCTATTGTCGGTAATTATCTGACCATCCAATAGCATGGGGCCATCACCGCGCGGCAATATCTCACCAATCACCACGGCCTCAACCGGCAGGTTTTCCAGCTGCGTGGTTGTGAATAACAGTGCATAGTCATCGCCCCAACGCAGCATAGCCTCGCGCTTGGTATGCGCATCTTCCTGCTTCAGTTGACCAAGCATATGCGCCGCCTGTGATGAGAGCGGAACGGCATGGCTATCAATCCGCACTGTCACGTCACTGGCCTCTGCCAAACGATAGGCATCGATTAACAGGCCATCGGATACATCCATCATTGCGCTAACAAAAGGGGCAAGCTTCTGACCTTCTTGCAACAGTGCACGCGGCCGCAAAAAACTCTGTATCAGCTTGGGATCATTCTCTTCCCCACGCTGCAAGGCTTCAAAGCCCAGCATAGCATCACCAACAAAACCGCAAAGGCACAGCCTATCGCCCGGCTTTGCACCTTGCCGAGATGGCGCTCCGCATGCAGGGGCCTCTCCTATCGCAGTCAGGCCGAAACTGCGCGGCGCGTCAGCTTTGCCCCCGCTCACTGTATCACCTCCCAATAACGACACATCATAATGACTTAGCGCATCGCCTAAGGCTTTTGCAAAAGCACTGTCTTGCGCGGTATCGCCCAAAATATACCCTAGCAAAACGCCCAAAGGCCTGGCACCTTTTGCAGCCAGATCGGACATGTTGGTGGCGACCAGTTTCCACGCAATGTCAGCAGGGTCACTATCAGGCAGATAGTGCACACCTTCCACCATCATGTCATGGGTCAGGACCAGTTGCTGCCCTGCAAATGGCAAGACTGCTGCATCATCGCGCAAATTCCGCGCAGCCGGATGCTGCGCCAGCGCGCGCAGTGCGTCAATAAAGGCGGTCTCGTCACGCATATATGCCGCCTATCATGGGCATGGTGATCAAGAAAGGGCCTGTTCCATCGCCAGCCGCATGGCCAGATTGGCGCGTTTGCTGACCTGAGCACGTGGTGCAAAGCCGTTAAACCCATGCGGTGCACCGGGATAAATCGCTGTTTCGACCGGAATATTTGCATCACGCAAACGCCCCGCAAAGGCGAGATTTTCATCCAAGAAAATATCCATATCACCGCACATAATATAGGTAGGTGGCAGGTCTTTCAGATTATCCGCATAAGTGGCTGCTGCATAGCCCTTGCTTGGCGGACAGGCTGTATCATCTAATGGTCTGTATAAAGACCATGCATGTAGCGACAAATTTCTGTTCCAAATATTGTCCGGCAATTCCCAATGGCCAGATGGCGTGTCATGGCGATCATCAATCATGGGATAGAGCAAAAGCTGCATCGCAAGCTCTGGGCCATGCAGATCGCGGTTCATAAGGGCAGCACTGGCCGCCAGCCCGCCACCAGCGCTTGCACCGGCTAGGGCAATTTTGCGCGGCTTCATGGTGTCGGCAACATGCTGGATGACGGCACAAACCTGCTGCGCAGCCAAGGGCGCACGGGCCTCTGGCGCCAAGGCATAATCAACCGAAATAATCGGAGCAAGGTCGGCAAAAAGGCCGACCGCAGGGTCATCTGCACTACCCAGCAAATAGCCACCACCATGCAGCCAAATGACAACGCAATCATCAAATGTAACCGACGCTTTTTCAAAGCAGATATAATCGGCCGTTCCACCGCCTTGCATCGCAATGCTTTTGTGGGACGCGGTTCCGTCAAATGCTGGCACATCTTTCAGATTATCCGCACGCGCATTGGCCAGAGCCAGACGCGCAGCCACAACATCGCGCAAGATCGGCGTAGTAATATCGGGCGCATCTGCCGGAAAGGCGCTGCGCAGTTCAGGGTCAATCCGATCAAAAAAATCCTGCATAGCGACCCCTTGTTATGGTGCGTGGTTTCTAACGAACGGCCTTGGCTACAGCATCCAATATACCGTTGACAAATTTGGCATCTTTCTCATCAAAAAAAGCATGCGCCACATCGACATATTCATTTATCACGGTTGCGGTGTTGATATCCTTACGGTGGAGAAGTTCATAAACGCCAGCGCGCAAAATTTGCGCCAATGTTTTGTCTAGCCGCTCAAGCGTCCAACCCTCACTTAATCGCAGACTAAGATGTTCAACAATGTCTTCATGATATTTCTCTGTGCCCAGTACAATATCGTCGAAAAAAGCGATCTCTGCATCCGCATATTGCGCATCTTCAATTTCACGGCCCAACCGATGATCATGAAATTCTTTCAACAATCGCGGCAAGGCCGTCGCTTCCATCTCGCGCTGATATAAGGCCTGAACAGCAGCAAGCCGTGCCGCAGAGCGTGACTGAGACCTTGCAGGTGCGGAATTACTCATGATTTCTGCCTTTTTTCAATACTGGCTGCATGTGCTGGCAAACCTTCAGCATGCGCCAATGCAGCCGTTGCCGGGCCAAGTTTTGCCAAACCCGCTTCATCCAATGCGATAAAGCTGGTGCGTTTCATAAAGTCCAGCACGGAAAGGCCAGAGGCAAAGCGCGCGCGCCGCCCAGTGGGCAAAACATGATTTGGCCCTGCAATATAATCGCCAATAGCCTCCGGCGTGTGCCGCCCCAAAAATACCGAGCCAGCGTGACGGATTTGATCATATAAAGCGTCAGGATCATCCACAGCCAGTTCTACATGCTCTGCAGCGAGTGCGTTGACCAGCGGCATCGCTGCATCCAGCGTTTCAGTAACAATAATCGCGCCATTAGCGTCCCAGCTTTGGGTCGCTACCTTGGCTGTTGCCAGTTCGGCCAATTGTAATTTCACAGCATCATCGACAGCATCTGCAAAAGCGGCATCATCTGTGAACAAAATCGACTGGCTGGTCGGGTCATGCTCTGCTTGGCTAAGCAAATCGGCGGCGATCCAGCCAGGGTCATTCTTACTATCCGCAACGATAACAATCTCTGACGGGCCAGCAACCATATCAATGCCCACCACGCCATAAAGCTGACGTTTGGCCTCAGCAACCCAGGCATTGCCTGGCCCTGTAATCACATCGACACGTTTAATGGTATCTGTACCATAGGCCAAAGCCGCAACAGCCTGCGCACCGCCGATGCGCCACACTTCATCAACTCCGGCAATATGTGCAGCAGCCAGAACCAATGGGTTTACCTCTCCGCCCGGCGTCGGCGTCGCAACCACTAGCCGTTCTACGCCGGCAACCTTTGCAGGAATAGCATTCATCAATAAAGATGATGGATAAGCGGCCCTGCCCCCCGGAACATAAAGACCAGCCGCATCAACTGCACTCCAGCGTGCGCCGAGCCTGATATCCATGTCGTCGCGATAATCACGATCTGTTGGCTTTTGGGCTTCATGATAAGCCGTTATGCGTTTTGCCGCGAGATGCAGCGCAGCCCGCAATTCCTCATCCAGTGCATCATAGGCAGCCAGCATTGCATCAGCACCGATTTGCCATCCACTTTCTGACAAATGGTGACCATCAAAGCGCGTGGTATAGTCGGCCAATGCTATGTCACCGCGTGCGCGCACATCGGCAATGATATTCTCCACATCGCGTTTTACATCGCCATCATTGCCGCGGTCAGCGCGCACCAGCCGGTCAAAACGCTCTGTGAAGTCATGATCCAGGGTGTTGAGGCGTAAGCTCATGCTGCACTCTCGCTTTTATCGGACTTACGTTCAGCGACCATATTGCGAAACGCATCGATCATCGGGGCCAGCACGGCATGATTGGTTTTCAACGCCGCTCGGTTAACAATCAACCGTGCAGAAATCGGCATAATCTCGGTGGTTTCTTCCAGACCATTTTGCACCAATGTACGCCCTGATTCGACCAGATCGACAATATGGTGGGCCAGACCCAGTGATGGCGCCAATTCCATAGCCCCGTTCAGCTTCACACATTCCGCCTGAATACCGCGATCATGGAAATAGCGGCGGGTGAGATTGGGGTATTTTGTCGCAACGCGAACATGGCTCATGCGCGACAGATCCATATTCTGCCCCTTAGGCTCCGCCACGGACAATCGGCAATGGCCAAAGTCTAGGTCAACCGGCGCATAAAGATCAGCATAATCAAATTCATCAATCACATCAGAACCGACAATGCCCATATGCGCCGCGCCATAGGCAACAAATGTCGCAACATCAAAGGCGCGCACACGGATGATATCCATATCGTCGCGGTTGGTGGCAAAGCGCAAGGACCGGTTGCTCTTGTCAAAAAAGCCCGGTTCCGGTTTAACGCCCGCACGCTCCAGCAAGGGCAGCGCGTCGTCTAATATGCGCCCTTTGGGCACAGCAAAGATAAGTCGGTTTTGCATGCGCCATCATTTAGGTGCTGCTAGCCAAAAGAGCAATGACGCAAACACCCACATAGCCGCCTAATTTTCCACTCAGGCGCAGGGCGATATGCAGACACATGGAAGAATTTCTGATAAGTCGATATTATGACAGCACCAAATGCCTTCCCACCCGATCCGCAAAGCAATATTTTTAATCAACCCGGCTCCGAAGGTGTCCGCGCGGCCTTTGCCAATCAAGTGGCCTATTGCACAGCCAATGACGCCCCTTTGACCGCGGCGGTCTGCGATGCACTCAGAAAGGTTTTGCGTGATGACAGCCAATTTGGCCGCGCTGTTCTGGCATGGAGCGGCAAGCCTATGGCCGATGGCGTGCCACTGCGCTGTGCTGCGGCGTTCCATGATTTGTATCTGACAGGCAAACACCCTGCGCTAAACCCGCTATATGCTGGTGATAATGATGCATTGGACCAAGCGGACAGCCTGATCCATGAAGCGATTAAACGGCATGATGGCGATTTGCTGCCTTGGCTGGACACACCGCCGCAGACCAATGAATCAGGGCGATCCGCCAACTTTATGGCCGCAATGCTATGGCTGGCGAAGCAGGGCCTGCCCAATGATTTTGAGATATGTGAAATTGGCTCAAGCGCAGGCATAAATTTGATGATGGACCGCTATCATTATAATCTGGGCGGCACATTGAGCGGTCCCGACGATACCGCAATGCAATTGGCGCCTCTATGGCATGGCCCGCCGCCGCCAGCGCAAAACGTATCTATCGCCTCTTTGCGCGGTGTCGATCTCACGCCGCTGGATTTGACCGATAAGGCGCAAGCACAGCGGCTAAAGGCCTATATATGGCCTGAAAATCGCGATCGCTTTGCCCGAATGGAGGCAGCCATTGCCGCTGCACAGCTAGCCGCGCCACATTTGGAGCAAGGCGACGCAGCCGATTTTGTTGAGCGCGCAATGGCCAAACCCATTGCCCCGCACACAACGCGCATTTTAATGCATTCCATCGTCTGGGTCTATTTGCCTGACGCCACACAAAACCGCATCATCGCGGCGATGGAGAAAGCCGGCGCGCAGGCCAGCAAGGATGCGCCGCTGGCTTGGATCATGCTGGAATCCAGCCGCTATACATTACGCCATGAGTTAAAGGTGCGTTATTGGCCCGATCCGCATGGAAAGGAATGGCACAAATTGGCAGAGTCCCATGCGCACGGCCAATGGATCAAATGGATGGCCGAGGATTGATTTAACCCCCCGATAGACCCACTCGTTAGTTTAGGAATTCATCCATTGCCACCGTTACCGCTGCATGATTTTCCCAAGTGACGAAATGCCCGCCTGACAATGGCACCATTGTCAGATTGTCAATTAAATCATCCAACCCTTCCAGCAGACTGGGCCGTAGCGCGTGATCGTCCATAGCCCAGACCAGTAGCACCGGCATTTTCAATACAGGAAACGGCTTATCCAGAAAGGCCTGAACCATAGGTGGTGGCGGGCTGTCATCATCCATTGCGGGGATGGTAATCGCGCTGGCGCGGTACCAGTTTATCATCGCGGTAAATGCGCCCGGCGTCTGCCATTGGGCAAGATATATCGCCTTTTCATCATCGCTTATCGGTGTCTGAACATGATCGGCAAAATTGTCTTGATAATAGGCTTCCCAACCTTTTTGCGCGACATATTCTTCAAAATGCGGGCCGCGAAACGCCGTGATATATTGCGTCGCGGCGCGCTGATCCATATCGGTATAGATCGCCTTTTGATAGGTATAAGGATGCGGCGCATTGGCAATGATAAGCTGTGATACACGTTCAGGATGCGTCAACGCTATGGCCCATGCACCGGCACCGCCCCAATCATGCCCCGCCAGCACAAATTGATCGATGCCCAGAGCATCAGCCAGCGCCACAACATCGCCGACCAGTTTTTGCACGCTATATTCAGCCACACCCGCTGGCTTGTCTGATCCGCAATAGCCGCGCTGATTGGGCGCAATAACACGGTGAGTTTTCGCAAAATGCGCAATTTGGTGCCGCCATGTGCGGTGGCTTTCAGGAAAGCCATGCAGCATAATCAAAGGCGGTGCGTCCTCTGGGCCTTCAATTGCCACTTCCAAAGTGACGCCGGTGGACAGAGCGACACGGTGCAACGCAAAGTGAAGATTCTCGCAGCTCACCTCATGGCTCATAACGCTTTTACCGTGACAGTCCGCTCGGTCACAGCTTCCCCTGTATTGCGCGTGCTATTTGGTTCAACCAGCAGCACATGGCACTCGTCGCTCAGCGTCTCCGGCTTATGCTCCATACCCGCCGGAACGATCAGCATCTCGCCTTCGTCCAGATCAACTGGCGCGCACTCGTCTGCACCATCACGCATACGCATTCTCAGCCGCCCCTTAATGACCAGAAACAGCTCATCCTCTTCCTTAT
This sequence comes from uncultured Sphingomonadaceae bacterium, assembly GCA_947503245.1. GTDB lineage: Bacteria > Pseudomonadota > Alphaproteobacteria > Sphingomonadales > Sphingomonadaceae > Alterisphingorhabdus. The sequence goes on along the minus strand of CANNCV010000001.1, from coordinate 872,694 downwards.
GATGGTGCCAGTCAAATGCGCCCTGTAATTTGGCCAGCTTAATCGCGGTCTCATTCACCTGCCCCGCCAGATGCGGCTGCCAATATTCGCTGAACGAGGCAAAGGCATCGTGAAGCGAAACTTTCTCAGGTATATTAGGCATTGGGCACATTCGCCTTAATGCTGAGCGCATGGACGCGGTCGCCGGGAATATCGCCCAACGCCTTATTGACCATACGCTGGCGCATCACGCGCGACACGCCTTCAAAGGCTGCGCTGTCTATAATGATGGTGAAGTGCGATTCGCCGCTGCCGTCATCCCCGCTATGCCCGCGATGGCGCGCGCTATCGTTGATAATCTCCAGCCGTTCAGGCGCAAAGGCCGCGACCAGCAATTCTTCCATCTCTTTGGCGACGGAGCCTTTTTCAGCCCCCTTTGATTCTGTACTCATGCCACCCTATATGGCTGGTCTTGATGCGAAACAGAACCCCCTTAAACATGCGGCGCATACGCCATGGCTGATGGCGCGAAGTCAAAACGCACCAGTGCGCGCTTTCATGGGCGTTATGAAGATGCACAGCAACGCTGCGACTGGCCCACATGCCCGGAAAGCGGAGAGTTTCGCGCGCCGCCGCTGGAGTCAGCCTCTGGCCAATCGCGCTATGATGGCCCTGGCGAATGGCGCTGGTTTTGCCTTGAACATATCCGCATGTTTAACGCCGGTTATAATTATTTTGCGGGCATGAGCCCTGATGAAATTTACGAAGCACAGCGCCCACATAGCGGATGGGAACGTGAGACCCGCGCTTTTGCCAGTGCACCGGTTGATACGCCGGCATGGGCAAATTTTCAGGATCCACTGGATGCCATAGGCGCGCGTTTTAAGGATAATTTGAAACAGCGTTCACAAGCAGGCACTGGCCAGCCCAATGCACCCAAATATGCCCCTGCCATTATGAAGGCGCTGAAAACGCTTGGTCTAGACGATAAAGCCGACACGCCGACTATCCGCCGCCGCTATTCAACATTGGTGCGGCAATACCACCCTGATCGCAATGGCGGTGACCGCAGCCATGAGAAAAAATTGCAGGCTGTGATTGATGCCCGGCAAGTGTTGCGCGATGCCGGGATATTGGGCCCAAAAGCCAAATGACAGATGCGAAGGTCAGTTACAAATATGCAGATTGCGATGCACACCAACCATCAAAATCACCGCCGATTATAAACTCGCTCTCGACACATACCGCTTTTACCGATTATGACCCGTTTCAAATCAAAACCGCTTGGATATAATGCATGACTGATATTCCCAATATTTCTGCCGGCACCGAAGGCACGACCATTATGGACACACCTGACAAAATGGTCAGCGCGCGTGAAATGTTCGGCATTGATACGGATATTGAAATTCCCGCCTTTTCAGAAGCTGATGAGCGCGTGCCTGATGCTGATCCGGGCTATGTGTTCGACCCGGAAACCACCTTGGCCATATGTGCAGGCTTTGCCCATAATCGCCGCGTGATGATCCAGGGCTATCATGGCACGGGCAAATCCACCCATATTGAACAAGTCGCGGCCAAGCTGAACTGGCCCTGCATCCGTATCAACCTTGATGCGCATATCAGCCGGATTGATCTTGTCGGCCGTGATGCCATTGTGCTGCGCGATGGCAAACAGATTACAGAGTTTCGCGAGGGCTTGCTGCCATGGGCATTGCAAACGCCAACCGCTCTGGTGTTTGACGAATATGATGCAGGCCGCCCCGATGTGATGTTTGTTATTCAGCGCGTGCTGGAGACTGAGGGCAAGCTAACCCTGCTCGACCAAAACCGCGTGATCCGCCCGCACCCTTATTTCCGCCTGTTTGCCACCGCAAACACTGTTGGCTTGGGTGACACCAGCGGCCTGTATCACGGCACGCACCAGATCAACCAAGGCCAGATGGACCGGTGGAACATTGTCTGCACTCTGAATTATCTGCCCGCCGAGACAGAGGCCAAAGTCATCCTGTCCAAAGTGGGTGAGACGGACCCAGCGATTGTCGACAAGATGGTGATGGTTGCCGATCTGTCACGTCAGGGCTTTATCAATGGCGATATCTCCACCGTGATGAGCCCGCGTACGGTGATCAGCTGGGCGCAAAACCATGCTATATTTAACAATATCGGCTTTGCCTTCCGCATGACCTTCCTGAACAAATGTGATGAAGCCGAACGCATGTTGGTCGCTGAATATTATCAGCGTGTCTTTGGCGAAGATTTGCCGGAGAGCATAATCGGCGGCTGATAGGAGCGAGCGCATATGACCCAAGAGCCTCATGGCGTGCATGATTATGCCGATGATCTGCGCAATGCCGATATATTGGTGTCAGTGAATGGCGAGTTGAAGCACCGCGATGAGGCGAGTGTTTCGGTCTTTGAATCAGGTTATATTTTGGGTGATGGCGTATGGGAAGGACTGCGCGTTAGCAATGGCGGCATAGCCTTTTTGGACGTGCATTTGAAACGTCTTTATGCCGGGGCGAAAGCTATTGCCATGGATATTGGCCTTAGCCCTGAAGAACTGACCCAAAGGCTGTTTGACTGTCTAAACGCTAATGGCATGACAGACGGCGTGCATATTCGCCTGATGGTAACACGCGGTATCAAGAAAACGCCTTATCAGGGGCCGCGATTTACCATTGGTAAGCCAACCATTGTGATCATCCCCGAATATAAGGCGCCTGTAGCGCAAGTCATTGAACGCGGGCAAAAATTGTTCACTGTGCATGTTCGCCGCACCGGGCCGGCGGAGCAGGATCAAAAGCTCAACTCCCACTCCAAGCTAAATTGCATATTGGCCTGTATTCAGGCGGATGAAGCAGGCGCGGATGAGGCGCTGATGCTGGACCCTGATGGCTTTGTCGCGACCTGCAACTCCACCCATTTCTTCATAGTGCGCGATGGGGAAGTCTGGACCTCTCCACCAGAATATTGTCTGGGCGGTATTACACGCGGCAACATTATCCGTGTTTGCCGAGAGGCCAATATCCCGGTATTTGAAAAGCGCTTCTCTCTCTTCGATGTCTATTCAGCAGATGAAGCATTTTTGACTGGCACTTTTGCTGGTGTCAGCCCTATTCGCGAAGTCGATGGCCGCGCTATTGAAACGCTGAATGGCCCGGTTTCACAGCGCATCTCTGCTTTGTATAAAGAGCTGGTGCGCAATAGTCTGACGCCCATTACCTAGGCGGCGGTGATGAACGCTAAATTTGCTACCCCGCTGCGCATCGCTCTTTGGTCAGGCCCGCGCAATCTGTCGACCGCAATGATGCGCAGCTTTGGCGCACGCGATGATACATATGTGGTTGATGAGCCATTTTATGCGGCATTTCTGGCGATCACTGGCTTAGATCACCCGATGCGTGATGCAATATTGGCAGCCCATGAGACGGACCCTGAAGCGATCATCAATATGCTGATCAAAGCCCCTGCCCCTGCACCCATATTTTACCAAAAGCATATGTGTCATCATATGGTCGATGGCATAGATCGCAACTGGATGAGCACCGTCCGTCACGCCTTTTTAATCCGGCATCCGGCCCGTGTTCTGGCCTCTTATGCCCATAAAATGGAAAGTGCATCGCTAGAGGCTATCGGCTTTGTGCAACAGGCCGAATTGTTTGACCATGTGACGAAGGATTTGGGTCAGCCGCCCATAGTGATTGACAGCGATGATGTTCTGCTCAACCCGGGCGGGGTTTTGGCAGCTTTATGCAGCGCGTGGGGCATGCAATATAGCGGCGAAATGCTCAGCTGGCCGACAGGTTATCATCCACAAGACGGGGTCTGGGCGCGCCATTGGTATAATGCGGTGATAGACAGTACCGGCTTTACCCCCCCGTCCAAAGATAAGACTCGCGATCTGCCTGTGTTATCAGGCGATTATGCTAATATTGCACGTCTGGCATTGCCTTATTATGAAAAACTATCGCAGCACAGACTTAAGGCCTGATATCACATCCGTCATTCTGCATCTGGTTCAGGAGTTTTTTCTGTAAACTCCAGCAAGACTGCCAACCCCGCCCATACAGACAATGTCGGCAACAATTTTTCCGGAAAATCAATATCGATTCCTTTAACTTTATAAATATCAACATACCATGCAAGGCCCAGCAAACTAAACATCATCATCATGTTCCAAATCCGCCTATGGCTATAGCTGACGATCAATATCGTAGAAACTATGGTCGCCGTCGCAAGCAACAACACGACATAGTCTTCCACAGACATGGCTTCGATATTGCCCAAACTAACGCCGATAATCGCGCCAAAGAATATATTAAGTGCATTAAGCGATGCTTCATATTCGCGCTGGGTCAATTTATTGGGGTCACCAATATTGCCCTTTATCAGTTGCACTTGCTCGGCAACCCTTTTGACCAATGCACCAACCATGAATTTGCTCTCCAAGAGTAAAATTAGCGCTATGCTAATAGCGCGGCGATGCATATGTAAACAGCTATGACTGAACGCACCCCCATTGATGACTTTAAAACTGTGTTGGCTGGTACTGCCCGGGCAATATCGCATGAGGATGAGGTGGAGCTTGCCTTCACGGCTGACCCGCCATCCCATTCGGGCAGCAAAATGAAAGTGCCGATGCCGCAGCGCGACCTGCCAGCCGATCAAGTGGCGCAGGCGCGGGGATATTCTGATCTTTATGCGCTTAAATTGCGGCACCATGATGCCTCTTTGCACAATGCCAAGGCCCCGCATGAAGCCGTTGCTCGCGCCGTTTATGACGCAATGGAACAACTGCGTTATGAGGTGCTGGGTGGCCAGGCAATGCCGGGCCTGGGCGATAATCTGGATGCTGCGCTGGAGATGCGCATGCGCAGCGACCCCATTTCACGCGCAACACAGCGCGACGAAGTACCACTCTCTACAGCTGTATCGCTGATCGCGCGTGAACGTTTGACTGGTCGGCCAATACCAGAACGATGCCAAGATGGCGTAGAGCTAGTGCGCCAATGGGTCGAAGAGCGTGCTGGCGATGATATGGATTCATTGCTGGATCAACTAGGCGATCAGCGCGGTTTTGCCGATATATTGCAGAACCTGCTGACAAGTCTTGAACTGAGCGAAGGCCAGTTTGACGAAGAAGAGGGCGACGATCAAGACGGCGATGCCGAGGGTGAAGACGAGCAGGAAGAACCCGAAGACGGCGAAGAAGAAGCCAGCGGCGACCAAGGCCAGACCGAAGCGCGCGGTGAACAGCAAGAAGGCGATAGCGCCGAAGAGAATGACAGCCAGCAAGCCGAAAGCGAGTTTGACGAAGACGGTGATGGTGACCCGGGCGATGCCGGTGACGATGGCATGATGCCAGTGCGGCCAAACCGGCCATGGACTGATCTGCCCAGTGACTTTGACTATAAGGCCTTTACTGAGCGGCATGACGAGCAAATTGCTGCGACCGAGCTGTGTGACGAAGAAGAATTGGGCCGTTTGCGCGATTATCTCGACCAGCAATTGACGCATTTGCAAGGCGCTGTCACCAAATTGGCGAACCGTTTGCAACGCCGCCTTATGGCGCAACAAAGCCGCAGCTGGGACTTTGACCAAGAAGAAGGCTTGTTGGATGCGGCGCGGCTAGCACGGATTGTCATTAACCCCGGCCAATCACTATCTTACAAGATAGAGCGCGATACCGATTTTCGCGACACAGTCGTTACTATGCTGATAGATAATAGTGGTTCGATGCGTGGACGTCCTATCTCTATCGCCGCGATCAGTGCCGACATCATGGCTCGCACATTGGAACGTTGCGGCGTCAAGACAGAGATATTGGGCTTTACCACCAAGGCATGGAAAGGTGGCCAATGCCGTGAGGAATGGATGGCAGATGGCAGACCAACCAACCCCGGACGGTTAAACGACCTGCGCCATATAATCTACAAACAAGCAGACGAACCATGGCGCCGAGCACGCAAAAATCTGGGCCTGATGATGCGCGAAGGGCTGTTGAAAGAAAATATCGATGGCGAGGCATTGCTATGGGCGCATAAACGTCTGATCATGCGGCCCGAAGAACGGCGCATATTGATGGTCATTTCTGATGGCGCGCCAGTTGATGATTCCACATTATCGGTCAACCATGGCGGCTATTTAGAGCAGCATTTGCGGCAGGTTATCGACTGGATTGAAAAAATGTCTCCCGTACAGCTTATCGCAATCGGCATCGGCCATGATGTCACCCGATATTATCGCAGGGCCGTGACCATCATGGATGCCGAACAACTGGGCGGAACTATGGTCGAGCAACTGGCCGAACTGTTCGACGATGAATAGATCGATAAATAGACTATAGCATTCAAAAATCGTCAAAACATTGCGCTTCCTGCGGCCCCTTTACACATAATTAACCCTCGTCCTTTACCGAATAAAATGGTTAATATCGCGCGAATGAGGGTTTGCTATGGACATGTCTGGCCAGTTCAAGGTTGATAGACCACCAGAATATTCAGAACTTGCAAAAGTGTCTGATGATGATGTGCGTCAAACCATGCTTGAACGCTCTTTGCGTGACCCTTTTAAAAAACGGCTCAGCAATATTCTGCCGCTGTTGATGATAGCCTATACTGCAGCAAATACCTCCAGCCAATCCTTTGTCTGGCAGCTAGTGGTCGCCCAGAGCGCCACTCTCATCTTGGCTGCAGTGATTGTTACCAAGCTCCTAAAAGCTTTTGAGCAAGACAAAGATAGCCGCACCATAAATGCATTATGGCTGTTTACCGAAGGTTTGGCAGGCGCAATTTGGGGGGCAATGTTGCTGGCCATTACCGACCCCTCCATTATTGGGCATAGCTTGTCGGTATATTCCTTCACAATATGCGCATCTGTTATCGCAGGCTGTATCATTGCAGCTACAGCCCCCGGCTTATCTCAAGCGCAAATTATAGGCTTCTCCCTCACGGCTATACCCATTGCAGCTTATTATCAGGATATCTTAGGATGGTCCGTCCTTCTGGCATTGATAGCCATGCCTTTTGGTGTTTGGATTTGCATCGTGCAAGTGCATGATCAGGCGCATAGGGGCGTAAAGACCGAGATTAAAAATGTTCTGCTGGCGCGTCATTTGGCCGAAGCATTACAGGTCGCAGACTTTATTTCCCGCCATGACAGTTTGACTAGCCTGTTAAACCGCCGTGAACTGGTCCAATCTGCACATAATCTGCGGCAAAACGACCCTGAGCGCGAAGCGGTGGTCATCCTGCTCGATCTCGACCATTTCAAAGCGATTAATGATCGCTTCGGCCATGCATCAGGCGATTTGGCCATCAAGAAAACCGCAAAAATATTGCTGTCTAGTGCTGATGAAAACAACATGGCCTATTCAGATAGCCATGCAATTGCGCGTTGGGGCGGTGAGGAGTTTGTGGTTCTTCTGGCTGACACAACTATCAAACAGGCCGAAAAGTTTGCCAATAGCATTCGCGCAAAACTGATTGACCACAAATGCGAGAAATGGCCGTCAAATATGTCTTTGACAGCATCATTTGGCAGCACATCATGGCGATCTGGAGAATGTATTGAACAGGCTATCGCCCGTGCGGACCGAGCGATGTATAAAGCAAAAGAAAATGGCCGGAACCGGCTTGTCTATGCAGAATAGACTATAATAAAATCCCGGCCATTATATTATTTCTCGTTCTTGAGAACACGATCAATAAATTTACCGGATAGCTGAGAGAATACAGCCATCTCCAGATCGAGATTGCCTTGGGTCGTGCCATAATCGGCAATGATGTAACGGCTCATGAAAACCTGACTGTCAGAAACGACCCCGGCCTTACCAGCGCGGAAAGATGCATTAAAGTCCAGCAAACGCTTATAGACGTCAGTCGGAGATGCATCTTTTGGGAACGCCCATAAAGACCGCATCTCTACACCATCACAATCAGTAAAAGCCGTCTCATCTTTACAGCCTATAAAGGTGAAAATAATTTTCAAGCCGTTCCTATTGACGACCAACACCTTGGAGTTGCCATATTCTGAGAAGCTGGTCTGTAATTGATAGGAATCGGCAATTGCACGAACAGTATCCGCACCCAAGACGATTGGCTTATCTTTATCAAGCTCCTGCGCAAAAGCGGTGCTGGGCAATAAAAATATAGTCGATATAAAAGCAACAAAAGTGATTTTAATTTTTGAAAACATGATATGCAATCCTCCCAAGACCGAGATTAAACAATCGGTTCGATATCGCAATAAAAAGATTTCATCCAATGAACCAGCCCAAACCCCAATCTGTGATTAGGATAATATTCCGCTGGCTTATCGCTATATTATACTTTGCTGCCGGTGTTGCGCACATATTGCGACCTGAAGGGTTTTTAGCCATCACACCGAATTGGGTCCCTTTTCCGGAACAAGTGGTGTTGTGGACAGGTGTGGCAGAAATTGCAGGCGCTATCGGGATAGTAACACAGCGATTTCGTTATGCCGCCGCCATCGGACTGGCGCTATATGCGCTCTGCGTCTGGCCTGCCAACATCAATCATGCCGTCAACAATATTGCAATGGGCGGCAACACATTAGGGCCTGGTTATCATATCCCGCGATTGATGTTACAGCCTGTCATCATATGGTGGGCCTTATGGGCAGGCGGCGTCACAGATTGGCCGTTTAGGCGCAAAAAATAGTTCGACGCAGCGCGCAAAACGCAGTGCTTACCAATGGCCAGTACCCGGCAATCCTTTGATCGGGCCTTTTATTCGGTCGGTAACCCAGCCGCCGTAAAAACCTCCCGGTTGTGGCCGAACGCGTTCATCGCTGACAAAACATTCCACCTTATTCGGGTAAAATGAAAACCAGCCAGCAATTTCTGCATAGCCTTCTGGCAGATCATCAAAGGGGTCAGGATAGGCCCATGCTGCGCCTTTGATAGAGCGCCCATTTGGCAGATGCAGATCATAGCTGACGCCAACGCCTTTCCATTCGCATATGGACATATCGCCATTGGGTGATAGCCAATCAGTACGCACATGCTTAGGCGGTAAATAGGGACAGGGCGCGCCTGCTGTCTCTTTCATGTCCAATGCCGCATCGCTTTGCGCAATGATGTGACCATCACATTTGACCATTATGGTCGCAGGTGCAGGCACCAAAATAGGCGGGCGCGGATAGTCCCAAACAGATTCCTCACCAGTATTTACCGGCTCAAGCCCCGCTGGTCTAAAGTCACGATCCCAATGATCACGTCCTGCTTTGACCTTTGCTAGCAAGGCAGCCTTATCAGGCAGTATAATGTCGTTCATTGCGCGGCACCATCATTAGACGTTAGTGGCTGCGCATCCGTCCAGGCACAGCCGGCACGCACGTCATCAGCAATACGCAATGTTGCGACATAGGGGTAGCGCGTATCTGACATGGTATCGCTGCACTCACCCGGTGTGATGGCCAGCAGCATATCTTGCCCAGATAATTGTCCACTAAAAGACAAACCACCGCGACCAGCAAATCTGGTGACATCTATACGCACACCATCTGGCTGTTCGGGCGTAGTGTACAGCAATGTCTCACCATCTATCTGTCCGCCCCAAAAAGGTTCATTCCCAGTTAGAGAAATGCTCTCATCTTCTGCAATTCCATCAAAGGGCTGGCTATCGCCAGTATCACCTGGAACATTGCCATTGCCAGCACCGCCACTTGGTGAGCATGCGGACATCAGCGCCAGTCCACCGAATGTTGCTATAAGCAAACTAGGTTTCATATGCCCCATGCGATTACCCCCAAAATTACCGATAAACCCCCAAGCCGGACCGATAAGGGCCAGCGCAGTTTCAACCACCACTCCGGCGCAAAATCAGCCAGCCTTTTGTCCACCAGAGGTGATGCCATGAGGCACAGACCCAAGAGCAGCAGCATCGGACCAATCCATGTCAGTCCGATCAGCCATAGCGGTATAAAACTGGCCAGTGCGACAAGGCTGGGCGCTATAGCTGCCCAATATAGCCAATCTGGCACGCTACGGCCCTGTGCCGAACCTGCCGCCGCAATGCCCCACCATAGGCCGCCCAAAAAGGTGAAGATCAAGGCTGCATAGGTGTGTGCCAGCATCAGGGCATTAAACCGCCATGTCTCATCCGCCACCAGCATAGCAATAAGGCATGCAATTTGCGGCAGCAATCCGGCATGGCCCAGATAACGGGCGATATTCGGCATAGCGGTAGGCTGGTGATTATCGGCGGGGTCTGTCATGCCATCTGATTAGCAGCAGCCACATAGCGCAGCAACGCCAGATAGATGGTTTTCGCTCAACGCCTGTTGCGCTTTTATACGCAGAGCATGAAAAAATCCGCCACATGCATAGCCGGTTAAGGCGCAGGGCGTGGCGGACTTCTATCATGTAACTGGCACCGCTTTATAGCAGCGCCAATCTATATTCAGGTGATTAGTCAGCTTGTGACAGGTTCACTGCTGATGCTTTACCGTTTTGGCCGGTTTCGATTTCATAAGCAACGCGCTGATCTTTATCGAGCGTTTGCATACCAGCAGCCTGTACAGCAGAAATATGCACAAAGCTGTCTGATGAACCATCGTCAGGCTGAATGAAGCCATAGCCTTTATCGGTATTGAAGAATTTTACTGTTCCGGTCTTGCTCATAATGGTTTCCTTTCAAGAAACTTTTAGCAACCCGCCAAACAATATGACGGGACATTGATGTTTCAACCCGCACACCGTTGCATGCGGGAGGCGTTAAATCGTCTTTTGAAAGGAAGTCGCCATCTGCAATTTACCGCTCATAAAGGGTCTGGCCCTGAGCAAACGGCAGTCGTCAAATCTCGAAGTCCGTCGCAATTTTTCGACGTCAACGCTGTCCTGTTAGCAGAGCCAGTGCAGAATGGCCAATGTTAGTTGCAAAAACCTCGATTTGGCATTTGCACTCTGACTTTTGGTAATGCACCATAGCACCCTATGTATTAGAAATCCGGCATAATAGATCGGACATTATAGGATGGATGCGTTTATGGCTGAACAAGGTCCGACAACAGATAAACCTGATATGTTGCATGGTCATTGCCTGTGCGAAGCGGTGAGCGTCCGCTTTACCCCGCCCGGCAAACATATTGATGCATGCCATTGCTCTATGTGTCGCAAATGGGCTGGCGGCCCCCATATGGGTCTGCCCATGGTGACAGAAGCGCATTTTACGGGTGAGACCAATATTGAACGTTTCGCCTCATCAGACTTTGCCGAACGCGGTTTCTGCAAAACATGCGGCACGCACATCTTCTACTATTTCAAACCGCAAAAAGCTTATTCCTTCCCCGCTGGCCTGTTCGATGGTCTAGAAGGTTTCACCATGACTGAAGAAATCTTCATCGATGCAAAGCCCGATTATTATGATTTTGGCGGAGAGCGCGAACGCCTGACCGAAGCACAAGTGATGGTGAAGTTTGCCGCTTCTATTGAGGGTATTGCGCAGGAAGATGGTCAATGACCATAAGAGCCTCCATGCTACTTACCTTCGCCGCCTTATTCATGCTTGGCGGCTGTGTTGGCCAAGCAGGGCCAGTGGGCAACAGCGCCGTGCCCCAGCCTGTCAAATCGGTAGAGATCAACCGCTATCTGGGCCGGTGGTATGAAATGGCGCGTTACGAAGCGCCGTTTCAAAAAGGCTGTGAAGGCGTGACCGCAGATTATAGCCTGCGCGATGATGGCAAGATTGCCGTCATCAACAGCTGCACAAAAGATGGCAAAATATCAACCGCGAAGGGGCGGGCAAAAATTGTTGATGCAGAGGATGGCCAGCCGCAAAATGCTAAGCTGAAAGTGTCTTTTTTCGGGCCTTTTTACGGTGATTATTGGGTGCTCGACCGCGCCGAGCCCAATAGTATGGGCCAATATGACTGGTCGATAGTGGGTGAACCCAGCGGCCGCTATCTGTGGATGTTGACCCGTACAGCCAACCCCGATGACAATGTACGTGCGGCCATAAAAGCGCGTGTTATCGACATGGGCTATGACTGGTCTCTGGTCAGACAAACAAAACATGACTAGGCTGTACCCAACAATATAAGCAAAACATAATAATCCGTCGCCCAAAGGCATTGCCTATGCCTTTACCTCCCCATTTGCGAAATGAGGCATAATGAGCAGTCAAAAATCAGATTTTACCGTCCCTGGAGAGCCGCCAATGGGGTTTCTGGCCCGCATGGTTTTCCGGTTATTGGTCTTTATTTATCGCTGCCATAAATTTACAGCCATTGGTGAAAAACCGGCCTTCCCCAAATTCATCATTATAGCGGTGCCGCATACCAGCAATTGGGATTTCCCCAATTATGTCGGCCTGACCCGCGAGCTTGGCCTGCGCACGCGCTTCATGGCAAAGTCCAGCCTGTTCAAATGGCCCATGACTCGCTTCATGGCGCAAGTTGGCGGCGTACCAGTGGAACGCGATTCCACCCGCGATATGGTGCAGCAAATGGCCGACAAAATTGCCCAAAGCAAAGAGTTCATCCTTACCATAGCGCCAGAGGGTACACGCAGCGCATCAACGCGTTGGCGCACCGGTTTTTACCATATAGCCATGGCGGCCAATATCCCCATTGTCTGCGGTTTTATGGATTATGGCAGCCGCCGCGCTGGTTTAGGGCCTGTCATCCACCCGACCGGCGACTATGAAAAAGATATGGCGCCCGCCTTTGCCTTTTATGAAGGCATGACCGGACTGCGCGGCGAAGGCCTGAAAAGCTAGACCGCAAAATGACTGTTATTATCTTGGTCGATGCCGATGCCTGCCCGGTTAAGGACGAAGTGTACCGCGTTGCGCAGCGCCATGGCGCAATGGTCTATATCGTTAGCAACGCGCCCTTTCGCGTGCCCGTCGGCCCCTTGGTCAAACGCATATTGGTCAGCGACAGCTTCGATGCTGCTGATGACTGGATTGCAGACTATGCCGAACAGGCGAGCAGCCCCGTCATCGTCATCACCGCTGATATATTGCTGGCCGATCGCTGTATAAAGGCAGACGCCATGGTGCTGGCGCATAATGGCAAAGCCTTTGACGCGGCCAGCATAGGCAGCGCCATCGCCACCCGCGCGATAATGGCCGATCTGCGCGCCGGCATGGACGGCATAACCGGCGGCCCGCCCCCTTTCAGCAAGGCCGACCGCTCGCGCTTCCTGCAAGCATTGGATGGGGTTTTGGTGAAGCTAAACCGTTAATCGATTTAGCGCGCCCTACAGACAGCTTGCATTATAAAAGCTGATGGCTTCTTCGATCTTTTTATATTTCTTGGCAAAACTTTTGACCGTTTTGGCATCGGCGGCGGCGCAGCCAGTGAACAGACGCTCCATCGCGCCACGATAATTGGCTTTGGTAAGGGCGGTCAGCTGGTCAGCGCGCTCATCATAGAGCAGATATTCCTTCTCGGTAATCTCGATTGAGCCGAGCGCATCGCCAAGCGCACGCCCGGCGCTGGTGCCTTCAGACAGGCTCTGGCTAACGGTGCGGCCATCTTTCAGGGCATCAATAACCCCTTGCCGGCCCAGCGCACCGGACAGGCTGCCAATCGTACCGGCTGGCAGAAAATCAGACAGCGGCCGCGACGTCCCCGCTGCAGGGTTATACGATAGGCGCAGCGTTCCAGACACCAGCCGCTGCAAATAGGCGCCATCATAGGGGTCAAAAACGCGCGGTCCCTTTTTGCGCTGCTGTGTGATCAGTGCGGCATCGCCCTCACCAATATAAATCGCGTCCGTCTCACCCTCTGGAATGACCAGAGCAATGCGCTTAACGAAATTCCAATCAGCAGCGCGGTTCAATATCGCCACACGCCCGGTCAGCTTCGTGCCATCGCGCAGCAGCACCTCCCCATCATAAAATTTCGCCATGCCCCATATGCCGGGGTCATATGTGAAGATGCCCGTTTTCTTGCTGCTGCACACACCGGCAAACACACAGCGCGTTTTGCCAATTGGCTGCGCATCGCCCGGCACACCGATGACATTCACCTTTTGCTTGGTGAAGGCGGCAGCGGGCTGTGGCAAAATAAGGCCAAATGCCATCACCATGGCCAGAAAGAATATGGCGGCAAATGGAATATGACGCCGTTTAGCGGGGGTGTTGTTCATGGGTCTGGCTTTCATAATGGACACAGCAAATATGCGCTTGCATCACCCTGCAATGCGCGCATGCATCTTGGCAATGGCTTTATCAATTTTCTTTGTGGCTTTCTTACCAATTGGGCCGCCGCCAGCCAGCAAAATCGGAACCCGCACGCCCCTTTTGCGTATAATAGCCATCGCATAAGCACAGCAGACACGAAAAGGGAGACAGCATATGGCGAATGAAAACAGCTATCAAACCGGGCAATATGTGCAATGGAATTGGGGCAATGGCACCGCCAAAGGCCAGATAAAAGACCGCTTTGAACGCGATGTCACCCGCACATTAAAAGGCAGCGAAGTCACCCGCAATGGCAGCGAAGACAACCCTGCCTATTTGATTAAACAAGAAGATGGCGACGAAGTGCTAAAACTGGGCAGCGAAATAGAGGCAGACGGCTAGTTAGTTGGATCAACGGCACTGACGCATCATCCCGCAATGCGGGCCTGCATCTTTGCGATCACTTTATCGAGTTTCTTAGTCTCTTTCTTGCTTAAGGTGCCACCGCTTATCTCGTAAGCAATTTTGCCATCCACCAATGATAATTGCATGGTACGGAAAGTCTCTTTCGTGTCCGCAAGGGTGAGCGAATAGCCGGCTTGCAGCACCTCAATATCATTTTCATCAGGCACAATATTCTGGCGAACACAGGCAAAGCCGACGACATTTTCAGGAATGATATCACTGGGCATTGGGCCGTCAGGCGCAGTCAGCCGCAAAATACTGAACCCGGGATTAGAGCTATAGGTGAATTTGCCATTCTCGGTCTTTTTGATCATGGAGCAATTAATATCGCGGTTCTCCGCCTGCACCGCGCCGGGCAGCACCGCCGCCCCGGCCAAAACCGATATCGCTATAGCCTGTGTCAATGTGCGCATGGTCATCCCCTTCTCCTTTTGCGAGCAGTATAGAAACCCGCATCTTCTCTGCAACACCAATATCGCTATCGTTAATTGGCACGAAAAATAATGCGCCGCCCCCTCTTTATTGATACATGGTCTGGCATGACTAGAGTGCCATCGCAAATGGAGAGTATGATGCCAGCAATCACCCGCGCTTTAACCGCAACCATCCTCATCATAGCGGCATCTGCCTGCACGCCGGCGACACAGGATGATAATGGCGATGATGCGGTGAGCGACGCAGAAAGCGCCGAATTACCTGCTGCGGGACAAAGCAAAAATACTGAGATTGATCTGGCCGAACTGCCCGCGGGCATTGCGGAGACGGCGGAGGCGAAAATCCCCGGCATGAACATTGCCGAAGTGGTCCGCAAAGAGCGCGATGGCAAAATATTCTTTGATGTCGAAGGCACGCGGCCCGATGGCAGTGAGGTTGAGCTCGATATGCTGGACAATGAAGGCGTCTATACCGTGGTCGAAGTACAGCGCGATATTGCATGGAACGATGTGCCAGAAAACGCCCGCGCTGCCACACCAAAAAATATGTTCACCCCCGTCCGCGTGATCGAAAGCACGCAAAACGACGGCACCATCATCTATGAACTGTTCAAAACCGGCACCCCCGAAGCACCATCAGCCGAAATATCAGTAAAAGATGGAAAAGCGAAAATGCTGACCGAGCGATGGAAATATTGAATAGAATAGTCTAAGATGCAGACTTAGGTGCTGGTGCCCCTCGCAACAGACCTTCTATAGACAAATCTTCATCAATTTCAGGCCAGTAGATACCATATCCGGCACCTGAAATTTGCCAATTGTTACGTTGTGTTTCTTTCGCAGTAAAAAGACGGGGATACCATGCGAGCGGGACCGCAATAGTGCGGCCATCTTTGAGGTCTACGACAAGTCTATCGTCGTCAAATCGGACGTTATCAATGCGTTCGTCCGCGCTAAGTGCCAAAATACCCATACCAACTATCTAGCAAATTTTTCTGATTTTCGCGAACAAATTCTAAGATAATGGCCAGTTCTTTGGGTTTATAGCCTAGATTGCGAGCCAATGCCGGTGGATCAATCCATATTTTCGCGGTCGCCCCTCCTTTATCGACATGCACATGAGGTGGCTCATTAGGCTCATGGCTATAGAAATAAAAACGGTATCCCGAATAGCGTTCAATAGTAGGCATTTAAATCATCTCTGCTTTCAGTGCCCATGCTGAACACATCAATCCGCTGGTTTATACGCCGTAATTTTCATCTCAACCACGCCAGCGGAATCATATAATGATGAAATGCCGATTGCGGTCCATGCGGGGAATGGGCCTTTGATATAGCGATGCTTAACGGCAACAAAGTCATTTATCTGCGCCGATAAATCTGTGTGATAAGTGGTAATGTCGACCACATCATCCCATGTCGCGCCTGCGCGCTCTAATCTTTTGCCTATGCTTTCAAACAAGCGCTCATAGGCCAGTTTTAGATCAGTTTCGCCTTCTTTTGGAGACGCAATCAGGCCCGACAAATAGATGGTATCGCCCGCAATAACGGTATCGGAATAGCCCGCAGCATCTTGGAATGCGCGTGCTTGAGGGTCTTCCGATTGGAGGACTTTCTTGGCATCTTGTGCATAAGCTTGCGTGCTGCACAGCAGCGAAGCCGCGCATAGTCCTGTCATCAATGTGCGCATCATATCTCTCCTTTATTTCACCTCATCAACAGGCAAATATAACCGTTCACCCATATCTTTATATTTCTCGCTCATCTCACGCATACCTTGTTCAGCGGCGGCTTTGGATGCAGCGGCGGTTTCGCTGCCCAGTTTTTCGCTGGCGATAAAGCCTTCGGCGCTTTGGTTTGGCCTACCGGCGAAATCGCGCACTTCCCAGCTGATTTTCATGCGTCAGAAATTCGGCCTACACTAGGAGTAATCGCCACCAGCATTGAAGCTTGTCTATTGCGCTTCGACGACAATTAGCTCTTCTTCAGTTACTGCGGTTACATTCGCATTATTGTCCGTGATGCTAATGCGTACCGTATATTTACCAAGCTTCTCTCCATCTTTGATCACTAAGGCAGGGCCAATGGGGGATAACCGCAAATCAAAACTATCTATTGCTGGACCATTCCAGAAATCTATATTTTTATGCTCCCCATATATCTCGCCATTAGGGTCGCGAAACTCTATATCGCCCGTTAAACTGCATTTATCAGCCACATCAGCTTTGCATCCGGCAAAAATGATAAAAGAGGTAATTGTTTCATTACGCTCAATTTTTGTGGTTGTATCAAGCGTTGGCGGCGTAGCTTGTTTCCAAGCCTCCAGAAACTTTTCTGGGTCATCAGTCCAGAGCTGGAGCAACATGAAATTTTCGACCCGCGCCTGATTGGTTAGTTCCGGGGTGCTAGCGGGCGCAGTTGCTTGCGCCAATGTAAGAAGAGCGGCTGCTAGAATCACTCCACCTCCTCCGCAGGCAAATATAACCGTTCACCCATATCTTTATATTTCTCGCTCATCTCGCGCATGCCTTGTTCAGCGGCGGCTTTGGATGCAGCGGCGGTTTCGCTGCCCAGTTTTTCGCTGGCGATAAAGCCTTCGGCGCTTTGGTTTTGTTTGCTGGCGAAATCGCGCACTTCCTGGCTGATCTTCATGCTACAGAATTTCGGCCCGCACATGGAGCAGAAATGGGCGGTTTTGGCGCCTTCGGCGGGCAGGGTTTGGTCGTGATATTCTTCGGCTGTGTCAGGGTCCAGCGAAAGGTTAAACTGGTCGCGCCAGCGGAATTCAAAGCGCGCTTTTGACAGCGCATCATCGCGCACCTGTGCCGCCGGATGGCCCTTGGCAAGGTCGGCCGCATGGGCCGCCAGCTTATATGTCACCACGCCAGTTTTTACATCGTCACGGTCGGGCAGACCCAAATGCTCTTTGGGCGTGACATAGCACAGCATGGCGGTGCCATACCAACCGATTTGCGCCGCGCCGATGCCGCTGGTAATATGGTCATAGCCCGGCGCAATATCGGTTGTGAGGGGGCCGAGTGTATAAAAAGGTGCTTCGCCGCAGACTTGAAGCTGCTTTTCCATATTCTCTTTAATCTTGTGCATCGGCACATGGCCGGGGCCTTCAATCATCACCTGCACATCAGATTTCCACGCGCGGTGGGTCAGTTCACCCAGCGTGTATAGCTCGCTAAATTGTGCTTCGTCATTGGCATCGGCAATGCTGCCCGGGCGCAGACCATCGCCCAGAGAATAGGCAATGTCATAGGCCTTCATAATCTCGGTAATGTCGTCAAAATGCTCGTACAGGAAGGATTCCTTGTGGTGCGCCAGACACCATTTTGCCATGATGGAGCCGCCACGGCTCACAATGCCGGTAACGCGTTTGGCCGCCATGGGCACATAGGGCAGGCGCACGCCGGCATGGATGGTGAAATAGTCAACACCCTGCTCTGCCTGTTCGATCAGCGTATCGCGGAACACTTCCCAGGTCAGGTCTTCCGCCACGCCGCCCACTTTTTCCAGCGCCTGATAAATCGGCACAGTACCGATGGGCACAGGGCTGTTGCGGATGATCCATTCGCGGGTATCGTGAATATTACGGCCGGTGCTGAGGTCCATCACCGTGTCACCGCCCCAACGGATGGACCAAACCATTTTGTCCACCTCCGCAGCCACATCGGACGCCACCGCGCTGTTGCCGATATTGGCGTTGATCTTGACCAGAAAATTGCGGCCAATCGCCATGGGTTCGGATTCCGGATGATTGATATTATTGGGGATGATCGCGCGGCCACGGGCAATCTCATCCCGCACAAATTCCGGCGTGACATAGTCGGGAATGGCGGCGCCAAAACTCTCACCATCGCGGATATATTCTTTCAAACGGTCACGGCCCAGATTTTCCCGCTCCGCCACATATTCCATTTCCGGCGTGATGATGCCGCGCCGTGCATAATGCATCTGGCTGACATTCATGCCGGGCTTGGCGCGCAACACTTTCTGGCGCACACGCGGAAATGGCACAACGCCGCCGGAACGATCCGGCCCTAGCTGGCCATTATCTTCGGGCTTTACCTCACGCTGAGCGACCTCTTCTACATCGCCGCGGTCCCTTATCCAATCACGGCGCAATTCGGGCAGGCCAGCGGCAATATCAATATCGGCATTGAGGTCAGTATAAGGGCCGGATGTATCATAAACGCGCACGGAGGGCTCCCCACCCTCCAGATCAATTTCGCGCATAGCGACACGGATGCCGCTGCCCGATTTTGCGGCGATGTGCACTTTGCGGCTGCCGCGTATCGGGCCAGTGGTGACCCCTATGGGCGCGGCATTGTCTTTTTCGGTGCGGGCATTGATATCGGCCATAAGTCTCTCCATTCGGCATCAGGAAAGAGGCGGCGCGTTTGGTGTGGGCCACTCCCTCCCTCCGCCTGCTTCAACAGGATCAGGTTCTGCGGGTCGAATGGCGCTACCCATTCCTCTCAGTCAGCATGACTCCCCGGGGATAATATCTGATAGGCCTTTGCCGGCCTAACGTCCAGTGAAGATTATGTTTTACTTGCGCTAAAGAGAGTGCTTGGTGATGATGTATAAACCAGGTAAACTCAATAATATTTTATTGCTGAATATGCCCATATCCTGATTGGAATAGTATAAAAGCGAAGGATTACATGATAACAAAATCTGCTGAATATAAATTTCTTCATATTATATATTTAACATTATTATTTTTCTCTCTATTTTCTATGAGAGTAATTCTGACCGATACAGATTATTGGG
Organism: uncultured Sphingomonadaceae bacterium; assembly: GCA_947503245.1. Lineage (GTDB taxonomy): Bacteria > Pseudomonadota > Alphaproteobacteria > Sphingomonadales > Sphingomonadaceae > Alterisphingorhabdus. The sequence goes on along the minus strand of CANNCV010000001.1, from coordinate 852,875 downwards.
TGGCATATTATGGCTTTCCATTTCCATGGTATGGAGTAGATGGGGCAGGATCTCTCAACATGTCAATTAGCATAGGTAGGCTGTTTGCAAATCTGCTTTTATTTTTTGTCGTTTCATTCTGTATATATCCAGCAGCTCGTCGATATTTTTTTAAAAATTTATTGGCAAAGAGATTAGTTATTATATTCTCAGTAATATTAAATTTACCTGTAATTCTTATTTTCTTATTAGCCAATAATTATTATTTTTGGAGCTTTCCATCAGAAACCTTAAGATCTAATATAGATAAAGAATATGAATTTATACTAGGTTACAGGATCAACAACTATTGGGAAGAAGATTTGTTTGAGTGGTAAGATAATCTACCTTACACACTAAGAGCCAGTTCCTTAACGCCATGGTCTATGGTGCTGACGTGTCGGCAGTTTTTGCCAGCAATGCACTCAAGCCATTACCCCAATATGTGCCATAGCCCATAGCCGCACATGGCCAGCCCCAAAACCATGGAAAAGCTGGCGGCCATGCGCGATGACATGTTCATCAACCAGCTGGCAAAGCGGCCAAAATAATCGGGAATGGCGATAAACACCAAACCTTCCACCACAATCCACGCGCCCATGATGATCAGGATTTTGTTGATGATCGGCCCATCATCACCGCCCATGATAAACAGCGTGAAAGCACCAATGACCATGCACAACATGCCGGTCAAAAAGGGCAAAGCAGTGGACGCTGTGATATTCTCTATCATGCGCAGCCACAGCCCTGGTAACCGCAGTTCACCCAGCCCGGCGGCAAAGCTGTACAGCCCGTAAAACAACAAGACCCAGCCCGCCATTATATTACCGTCAGGCATGTCTATTTCCCTTCGCCATCGCTTTGCTAACAGCAGCATCTTTAGCAGATGCGCGGTGAATTTGGCAAATAGCGCAGTCAAACCGGCTATTAGAAACCGCTATCTTAAGACCCTGGTCTTTTTACATTATAATACGTCAAAGATTAGAAACTTTTTAGTTTTTCCCAATAACACTGTCTTCTGTCGAAGGGTGAACACTCGGCAATAGGGGAAAAATGGTAGTTGTATAATGACGGATTTAGAACGTAGCGCATCTGATCGCGAAGAGGTTAGCCATCGCGTATTGGAAAATTTTCGATATGCCGTGAATGCTTCTATTGCCGGTGTATTTAATGCATTTGTCGCCTGTGTTGCATTACTACCTGCCTCACTTCAGACGCCCCTTATATTCTGGATGATTGCTGTTTTTGCTGGTGCGGCCATGCGTATCATTCTTATCCGCAAATCAGATTCTATTAGCAAAGACGCACAAGGCTGGAACAAGCGCAAAAATTACATTGAGTGGATAGCTTTTTTTAACGGCAGCGTTTGGGGTATAGGGGTTTTGTTATTGCCAGCATATGGCGGTCAGGCGGGGCTTTGGTTAGCCGTATTGCTTGGCAGCGGAATGATGGGTGCATCTGTCACCATATATACCTCATTGGCCCGTGCATCGATTTTCTTTCTTTCGCCGCTCGCCCTCGCATGCATCATCATGCTTTGGAAAACCCCCGAAGTTCCGATAATCTCAGGTAGTTTGCTGCTTTTTTGCTACTATCTGCTTTTGGCCAAAGGCTCTTTGGACCGTGAAGGACGGTTTATTCAGAGGATAAAGGCTCAAGAAAATGTGCGCGAATCTGCGGCTACAGTAAAATTATTGCTCAACGACTTTGAAGCCCAAACATCAGACTGGCTGTGGCAAGTTGATGAGCATGGCAACGTGCAAGGCGCATCACACCGATTTACAGAAGCCTCTGGCCTTAATGAGAGCCTGTTAAACCAATATCCTATTGTCGATCTGTTCAAGGACAGCCCTGAACGAAAACAGTTGCAAGATCATATTCGCGACCATCATGGCTTTCGCAATCTGACATTGCAAATGACTGTCGATGGTTCACCGCATTGGTGGACACTCAGCGCTCAGCCGATGGAAAATGGCGGCATGCGCGGCGTAGCCTCAGATGTTACAGCGCAGAAACGGGCAGAAGCGCGCGTAAGCTATATGGCCCATTATGACGGATTGACCGATCTGGCCAACCGCTTTCTTTTTAACGATACATTGCAGCATCATCTGAACCGTTTACACGAAGACGAGCAATTGGCTGTGATCTATCTTGATCTTGACCGATTCAAGTCCGTCAATGATTCACTGGGCCATACTGTTGGCGACAAATTATTATGTGTTGCTGCCAGACGTCTCGAAACATGTCTGCTTGAAGATGATATGGTCGCTCGGCTTGGCGGCGACGAATTTGCTATCCTACTAAAAGGGCAAAATCTTCAGCAACGCACCAATAAAGTCTGTACGGATATAATTGAAGCCCTGAGAGAACCGGCACAAATTGAAGGCTTGCAAGTTGTAACATCTGCGAGCCTAGGCATCGCATATTCCGAAGGACGCGACACCGATTCAACCGACATGATGAAACGCGCTGACCTTGCGCTTTACGCTGCGAAAGCGGCTGGTCGTGATCGTCTTGCCGAATTTGAGGAAGGCATGGATAAAGCCGCAGAAGAGCGGTTAAACATGGAAATAGCTTTGCGCGTTGCGCTGGCTGAAAACCAGTTTGAGATATTCTATCAGCCATTGATCGATATTGCGACGGGGGATGCTGTTGCTTACGAGGCGTTGATCCGCTGGACACATCCGGAACATGGCTTGATTAAACCTGATGAATTTATCCCACTTGCCGAAGAAACCGGCTTGATTGTGCCCATTGGCGAATGGGTGATCCGCAACGTATGTGATGAAATTGCGAATTGGCCAGAGCATATCTGCGTTTCAGTTAATCTGTCCCCCGCTCAAATGCGCAGCCCCAATCTTATTTCCTGTATTGTTAGCGCTATCGCGCATGCCAATTTAAATCCTGCAAGGCTGGAGCTTGAGATTACCGAAAATGTCTTTTTGAACAATAGTGAAACCAATTTGGCTATATTGCACAGCCTGCGCGAATTTGGTGTGCGAATAGCATTGGATGATTTTGGAACAGGTTATAGTTCGCTTAATTATTTGCGCTCTTTCCCCTTTGACAAAATCAAGATTGATCGCAGTTTCATAAGCGACATTAATGAGAATGATGATTGTAAGGCTATTGTGCGGGCCGTAACCGGACTGGCAACCAGCCTGGGTATGGAAACAACCGCTGAAGGTGTCGAACAACATGCCCAGCTGGAAACTCTGCGTTTAGAGGGCTGTACCCAAGCGCAAGGCTATTTGTTCGCGCATCCTGAACGTTCCAAAGAGTTCACCAATTTGCGTCCAGAAACGGTGGATATACCCACCGCAAAACTGCCACGCGTTCACAAATTTGAACCCAAAAAGCTGACCGATAATGGCCGCGGGCAAAAGGATGAAGGATATATCAGATCAACAGCGCAATGACGCTGCCGGCAGTGCTTTTCAAGAGCGTGATAATCAGGCTCATATTGCCTTCTGAAAAAAACTTATTCTAAAAACTTTACGTGCTTAGCCGCTTTTCAATCGGCACATAATCAACGTCATAACCAAAATAGCGCGGCGCAAATACGGCGAGGCCAGCCGGTTTGCGCCATAATGGATCGCATTTATAGCCAAGCACCGCGACCTCTTGCCCCATGGTGAAATCGGGGTTGTTAATGCCTTCATAAGTCTGCGTATCCACCACCGTAATAAGGTCAGGACATGTCGCCACCACCTTACCATCGCGCCGTGCGACCAGATGCTCATTTTTATAATCAACCAGCATTTCCTGACCGGCAAATTCACCCACGCCGCTGAGCAGCAAATCACCAACCAGAAAGCCGTCCTTATCTTCCCAATCAAAACGCGTCACATTGCCGCGAAACAGATGATAACCAGCATTTTGCGCACGCGCTGCTTCTATCGGATCAGCGCCGGATGCTTGCGCCAGACGCACCGCTTCACCAATTTTGCGCGCCAAGGTGAAACTGTCCTTCACCAGAGCGCCGTCTGATTTGGCAATCTTGCCCGTGATCGGTGCATCAGCAACGCCAATTTCCAGACTCACCACAGCCAATGCGCGAAACAAATCCTCTTCGCGTGACGGGTCTTGCAGGCCGGTTAGCACCAATTCATCGCCAAAAGGCGTCACACCCGCAGCCGGAGTAAGCGGGTGGCCTGCAACGCGCACCGAATGCTGGTTAATCTCTGGCGTGGCGCGCCCCACAGTATCGGCATCAAGCGCGGGCACGCCCAGACGCGCCGCGGTGGACAAGCCTTCGGCCATGCTAAGCGGACCAATTTCGCCCAATATGACCGCAGCAAATTGCGTATCAAGATGTTTTTCCAGTAAACTAAAAGCGGCAAATGTTGGCACTTTTACTGGCTTTTCAATCGCTTCTAACTTGGCCAAAATCTCTTCGCCAGGCGGTGCAAGTGATGCCAGCGAATAGGGGCTGGATACGCGCTCATCATCGTCCAGCTCACTGGTGCTGAGCAAGCGGAAAACCTGTCCCGCCTCCAAATCACCTGCAATGAGTTCGCGCGCAAGCTTGAGACTGCCACCTCCGCCGCACCCCAGATAGCTGCTGCCGATCAGCGCATCTTCCAGCATTTGCGCTGTCAGCAAGCTCCCGCGATCATTGCTGCGCGCTCTGTTGGCCGCTGCGCCATTGCTTTGCCCGCCGGCTTCATCAACCCGCTTGCAGGATGCGAGCGCGCCAAGCCCGCCAATCGCCACAGCGCCTGCCATAAAATGTCGTCTTGCCAGCATGATAGCCCCCTTTTGCTTTGCGTCATGATGGAAAGAAAGAGGGCATAATGCAATAGATGCCATCACGCATTACAGGAAAGTGCAAAGGCCGCTATAATTTTGTCAGTTAAACAATATGTTAGAAGGTATAGCCTAACCCCAGAGCTCCGATGAACTGATTGGCATCGCCGCGAATGGATGTGATTGGTGTCGCTGCAGCACTTTCACGCAGGCGCGAATAGCCGCCGAGCACGAAAATCGCAAAGCCACCATCAAGAGCATTTCCACTCAAATCAAAGCCTGCAAAGCCAGTCAGTGACACTGATTTAAAACCGCTTTGGCCATCAAATTCAGACAGACCACTGGCTAGAGCACCAGCAGCATCCACGCCATAATAGAAATCCGCATAATTGCCATCGACCCAATCGGCAGACGCAGTGAGCGAGACGATAACGAAATTATCAATCGGCCGAGAATAGCTAATAGAAGGGGTGACGATAAAACCCGAATGCGCGCCAGCGACATCATAAGCGATATTGGTTTGAAAGGTCAGATTATCAAATTTGGTTGTGATACCGTTAAGCCGCACACCAAATTGCCCACCAATTTCTATCGCAGCATCCAAATCGCCCAATGCCTCAACAACAGGGTCGTTAATCTGGCTTTGGATTACACGGTTCAAATTGATGCGCACTAATGGTCCGGCAATAATTTCGGTGCCGGACAGCGGTTGATCTTTCACAAGATCGAGCGCGAGACCGGGGCCACCCGGTGTTGAGAATTGAATGCCGCCAACGCTGCCGCGCACTTGCGGCGCAGGAAACAAAGTATAATTATCAGAGCCTTCATAAGTCGGTATCAGGCCCAAACCAGCACCAATGGTGATATTGTCACGCGCGAAAACTGAATTTGCCAAAGCGGCCAATTGCGCAAACTCTTCAGGCGTAAGCTGCCCTTCCGGCGTTTCCTGATTTTGCGCAGCATCAGCTGGCGCATTCTCGTCACTAGCGCTCTCTTCACTGGCTGGGGCATCATTACCATTGGCGAAAGCCTGTCCCGGCATCAAACCAAAAGCAGCAAAGGATGCGAGGACATAAAAGCCTGAACGATGGAAAGGTTTTTGACGAAAGGGCATTATAGTCTCCAGAAATAGTAGGCCTTATAGACCCGCAATATTTGCCCCTAAACTCTCAATAATGAATATGGTTGCGCATTGCTACCAATTTGATCGGCAATCAGAGATAATATTTTAGCCGCACCGTCTCTCGGTTCTCGCCGCTCTGCGCCGCGAAAACCGCGTTGCGGAATTTTGGTGGGCCAAAGCTGAATTTTGGGTTCCGCGAGAAGCCAATGCCTTCTTTCGGGATACCGATAAATTTATCCAGCCGGTCATTTGCATTTTCGTCATGGACAATGGCCGCGGCATAATTGCCAGCTGGCAAATTGGTGAAGCGCGCCATGGCCGAATTGGCTTTCACTGTCATACGCCGGGCATGGGGGTCATTTTCGCAATCAGGGAAATGCTTCTCTTGCGCGGTAAGGCATATCTGCAGCACACCCTTGGTGGACCGCAATTTTTCGACCGAAATAACAATATCGCATGTCGGCGCAGCACCAGCGAGTAAAAACATAGCCGGTACCAACAATAAAATGCGCATAACTGTCTTGCCCCTTATCCCGTAATATATCGCGCCTTTCCTTAGCCCTTACTCAGCCGGAATACCGGTTTTTTCAGTCGCCCCTGGAAATGCTCTATCTTCCCAATTCGTCAAACCCTTATCGGTTCCGCATATACGATCCCAAAACCGAAAGTATAGCCCGTAATTGCAGCGATATTCCTTATGGTGCCGATGATGATGTGTAGCCGTTATCAGCCATTTCCCTAATGGTCCATGAACCAGCCAGCGCGGAAATATCTCCCAACCCATATGGTTGGTCACCGCCATCAAGGTCATGATAAACAGCACCAGCCCCAACATGGCCGTATGAATGGGGATGGTCAGCACCAAGGCGGGAATAACCACAGTGCCGGTCAGCGCCTCAACCGGATGAAAGCTCATCGCGGCCCAGGCGGTGGGCGGCTTGCTGTCATGATGCACGGCATGGGCAATGCGAAACCATTTGGGCCGGTGCATCCACCGGTGCGTCCAATAAAACCAAGTGTCATGCAGCGCCAGATAGAGCAGCACAGATACCGGCATGTACCAGAGCGGATAGGCAGAGGCATCGGCATATACCATTGTCCAGCCATGGTTGGTATAGCCCCAGGCCAGAACGCCCGTGGGCACGCCATAAATGGCGGCAGAATAGAGCGACCAGCGAATTTCCCGCCCGATCTGCGCTGACTGGCCATTATAATGGCCCGGCTTAACCCGCTGCGTAATCCACGCAAAAATGCCGCTGACCGCCAGATAGCGCACAGCAACAATCACTGTCATGGTGATCGCGGTTAAGATGATGGTCAGCAGCATTATGCTTAGTCTGTAGGCGAATCCGCTCAGCTTTGACAATCATGATCGCGTAAAAATTTCTGGAAACTGGGCCTGTCACGCACATTGTCAAAATCACTATCGTTTGCGATTTTCTCGCAATCCAAATGGCCTAGCCGTTCAGCATGGGCGTTCAGGGCCTCGATTGTTTTGGTAACCGTACCTTGCAACGCATAAGCGCATGCTTTGTTGAACAGAGCTTTCGCCACCCCTACTTGAAGCGCGGGAGTATCGCTTTCTCCATAACGTCGCACCACGTCATCGTAGCTGGCTATCGCGCCAACTATATCCGGCGGCTGCTGATTACCTTGCGCAACTCCCTTGTTGACCAGCGCGCCCGCTACCCGTTCCTGAAGCGCAGGATTATCGCTCTCGCCATACAGCCTAACCACTTCATCATAGCTCGCTATCGCGCCAACTATATCCGGCGGCTGCTGATTACCCTGCGCAACTCCCTTGTTGAACAGCGCGCCCGCCACCTGTTCCTGAAGCGCAGGATTATCGCTCTCGCCATACAGCCTAACCACTTCATCATAGCTCGCTATCGCGCCAACTATATCCGGCGGCTGCTGATTACCCTGCGCAACTCCCTTGTTGACGAGCGCGGCCGCAATCCATCTTTGCATAATTAATACTTCACTATTACCGAAACGCGATATCAAATCATTGTAACAGTCTATTTCCTCACGGAACTGGTTCAATTCGCCCAACGCATAAGCGCGATTAAAGATAGCAAATGCCAATTCTTCATCGTTGCAATCATCGGCTAGCAGATATCCCATGGCTGCAGCACGTTGCTCCATCTTTGACCAATTCTTATCTATGGAAGCAGTAATAATTAGAGCGCGATAATCATCTGCAGTGCGCTCTTTTCTATGCTTTTTCAAAGCCTCTTGCGCAATATCTCTTATGGATCGGCGGGTTTCCTCATTTTCAGGTGGCTTGTCTGGATTAAAATCGGGCATCAACTCTTTAACAGTTTTATGATCGCGATGTATGTCTGCGACAAGCTCTTTTGCTTTCTCGAGTGTCGCGCGCGCATCGCCTTGGGTTTTTTCGATATCCTTACGGTACCCAGATATCTCACGCTCGGCCTCTAGCTTTGCTTCCTGAACCGCCTGCCTGCCAAAACGGAAACCGAAAATCAAAATCACGACAGTAACTAATATACCAAGAACAGCCATGATGAGGGCATACCAATCGCGCTGCGCCTCCAGCGTGGCTGTTTTAATTTCGGCTATATCGGCGCGGTAGCGTTGTTCTTCAAAGGCATCTTTGCTGATACTGTCGCTGGGCACATAGCGCGTTTCCACCACCGTTGGCGGCGCATCATTTTGCGGCCAGACTGTAAACGCGGCGAATATTACAGCCACTGCCATAATAGCCATGACAAGCCAATTGCTATGTTTCATGGAAATACCCCTCATTCCCGAAGAAACCAGCCTAAATCAATTTGCCTATATTGCAATTGTCGCGCGGAAATATTGTTTGCAGGGGCGCAGGTTTTTCAAAGTGCGGCCCATTGCTGCCAGAGCAGAACGGCAAAATCGGCGCGCAGCCTGTGCCGCGCGCCGACTTGGGAGAGGGTTTTACTCCTGCAATTCGACAGCAAAGCCAATAAAGGTGGTGCCCACTGCGTGATAGGTGGCTTCACCCGTATTTGGCGCATAGGTCACAAATGCTTCACCCTGGCCGCTGGTGCCCAATACGGCATGGCCATAAGGCGTGACCGCCAGAGCATCGGCAGGAACGCCAATCTCACTCAGCTCCGGCGTCGTGCAGCTCTGCAACACTGGGTAATTCCCGCTATTCCACTCAGTTGTTTGCCATTTGCCATCACTGCCCAGCCATTGAACCGAGAAATTAAAAACATAGCCGCCTTTATTGACAACGGTAATTTTTGAACATGAAATCATAATATAATCCATCCTATAATAAATTTATTTAAACAAGGCGCAACACAAAGGGTTCTGTAAATACAGATACAGTATTCTAAAATTATATGGTTTTTAGAAAAACGATTTATCGGTTTTTATTTTACGAATCACGCTTTTCGATTGTGATTATTAGATAGTGAATTACAAAATTTTATTATTGTACGGACTCGACAAATAATTTTATTTATTTTTTGCCTGTGCTCAGCAACCTACTTCTCTATTACCATATCTACGGGCTGGCCTTGTCAAAAGGTGCTTTCTTGCTCAGGAAAACAGCCTTTCCCCTTGCCATATATGCGCTGTTGCGCATATGCGAGCGAGACCATGACGACCACCCAACACAGTTTGCCACTAGATGGCACACAAGACGCGCAAGAGCCGGATTGCGATCTGGCTATTGTTGGTGGCGGGCTGGCTGGCGGCATGATTGCCCTGGCCGTTTCAAAATTGCGCCCTGATGTGAAAATTCTTTTGATTGAGGAGCAGGATGTTTTTGGCGGTGACCATATATGGTCTTTCTTCGCCAGCGATATTCCGCAAGAGGCAGGATGGTTGATCGCGCCTTTGATCGCTTATGGCTGGCGCGGCTATGATGTGATTTTCCCCGAACGGCAACGCCATTTGGATGAGCGCTATTACAGCATTACTTCAGAGCGTTTTGACCAGATCATCCGCGAGAATTTGCGCGAAGACCAGCGCATGAACAATGCCCCGGTAAAGGCTGTCGTTCCAGATTCTGTCGCGCTGCAGGATGGCACTATCATATCTGCCAAGGGCGTAATCGATGCGCGCGGCATAAAAAATATCACTGGGCTGGAATGTGGCTGGCAAAAATTTTGCGGCCAGTCTTTGCAATGTTCAGAGCCGCATGGCCTGACACGGCCTATCATCATGGACGCAACGGTGGACCAGAAAGACGGCTATCGCTTCGTTTATTGCCTGCCCTTTTCACCGACAGAAGTTTTTGTCGAGGACACATATTATAGCGATACGCCCGATCTGGACCCGCGTATATTGCGTCAGCGCATCGCCCAATATGCCGATGAACAAGGCTGGAAAGTCGAACGTGTTGTGCGCGAAGAGACAGGTTTGCTGCCTGTGACCATTGATGGCGATTTCAAAAAATTCTGGGAGGCTCAGCCGGGCAATACTGCGCGCGCTGGCGGGCGCTCCGGTCTTTTCCATGGTCTAACCAGCTATTCCCTGCCCGATGCCGTGCGCTTTGCGCTTTATGTTGCATCATTGCCGCGGCTGGATGGTGAAAGGCTGGCAGAGGCAAGCAAACACTATGCTGAGCAGCATTGGCGCAGTGGTTCCTATTACCGCATGCTCAGCAAAATGCTGTTCCGCGCGACGCCGCCGAATGACCGCTATAGCATCTTTCAGCACTTTTATCGGCTGCCCGCACCCTTGCTGGGACGCTTTTACGCTGGCCAATCAAATTGGCGCGATAAATTACGCATCTTGATTGGCAAGCCACCTATCCCCATAAAGTCCGCTATGCAGGCGTTATTTAAACGCAGCTAAGCCCTATTCCGGGCGATGCAGGGTGAAACGGGATAATATGACAAAAACAGCAGCGGTTATCGGGTCAGGTTTCGGCGGTCTGGCACTGGCGATAAGATTGCAATCAGCAGGCATTGACACCACGATTTTTGAAAGTCGGGACAAGCCAGGTGGCCGGGCCTATTATTGGGAAAAAGATGGTTTCACATTTGATGCCGGCCCAACCGTGATTACCGATCCGCCCTGTCTGAAACAGCTTTGGGAACTGACCGGCCATGACATTAGCGAAGATGTCGATCTGGTCCCTGTCATGCCATTTTATCGGTTGAATTGGCCAGATGGCACGAATTTTGATTATTCCAATGATGAAGAAAGCCTGCGCGCAGAAATTGCCAAGCTGAATGTCGAAGACCTTGAAGGCTATGACAAGTTTCTGGAATTCTCCAAAGGCGTGCATGATGAGGGGTATCTAAAACTCGGCACCAAGGCGTTTCTGGATTTTGCCAGCATGATTAAGGCCGCGCCGTCGCTGATGAAATATCAGGCATGGCGTTCGGTCTATTCGATCGTCTCCTCTTATGTGAAGAGTGAGAAGCTGCGCGAAGCTTTGTCTTTCCACACCCTGCTCGTCGGTGGCAACCCGATGAAAACCAGCAGTGTTTACGCCCTGATCCACAAGTTGGAAAAAGATGGCGGCGTATGGTTTGCAAAAGGCGGCACCAACCGCCTTATCGCGGGCATGGTCAACCATTTTGAGCGGATTGGCGGCAAGGTGCATCTTTCCACGCCGGTTGAGCGCATTGCCAGCCGCGGCGACAAAGTCACTGGCATTGTGACCAAGGAATTTGGCGAACAGCATTTTGATGCCGTAGCCAGCAATGCCGATGTGGTGCACAGCTATCGCGATCTGCTGAGCGACAATGCGCGCGGCAAACGCCAGACCAAAGCTTTGATGCGCAAGAAATTCTCTCCATCATTGTTCGTGCTGCATTTTGGCCTGAAAGGCACATGGCCGGGCATTCCGCATCATATGATCTTGTTCGGCCCACGCTATAAAGGCTTGCTGGACGATATTTATTCCAATGGCGTATTGCCCAAGGACTTCTCGCTCTATCTGCACCACCCGACAGTGACCGACCCCAGCATGGCGCCTGAGGGGCACAGCACTTTTTATGTGCTCGCTCCGGTTGCCCATTTGGGCAAGCTACCAATTGATTGGGATGATATGGGCCCGAAATTTGCCAAGCGCATTCTGGATGAAATCGGCGAGCGTCTGGTGCCCGATATTCATGACCGTCTGGTCACTAGCTTCCACTATACGCCAAAAGATTTTGGCCAGGATCTGAACGCCCATCTGGGCAGCGCGTTTAGTTTGGAGCCGGTTCTGACGCAAAGTGCATGGTTCCGTACGCATAACCGTGATGATGTGATCGACAATCTATATTTTGTTGGTGCAGGCACGCACCCCGGCGCGGGTATTCCAGGCGTTGTCGGCAGCGCAAAAGCTACAGCAGAGTTGATGATTGAGGATATGCTTTGAAAGCATTAGCCGTATATTGTGGTTCCGCTACGCCGTATGATCCGGTTTATATTGAAGCAGCGCGGCATGTTGGCAAGACATTGGCTGAACGCGGGATCACTGTTGTTTATGGCGGCGGCAGGCTGGGCCTTATGGGGGCGGTCGCAGATAGCGCTTTGGCGGCTGGCGGAAAAGTGATCGGGGTCATTCCTGAAGCGCTGCGCAACGCTGAAGTGGCGCATACCGGCTGCACCGAACTGCATATCGTGCCGGGCATGCATGAGCGCAAAAAGCTCTTCACCGATCTTTCCGATGGCTTTATTAATCTGCCCGGCGGTGTCGGCACTATGGATGAGCTATGGGAAGCGATTAGCTGGGCGCAATTGGGCTATCATGACAAGCCGGTGGGTGTGCTCAATATTGCTGGATATTATGACAAGCTGATCGAGTTTTACCAGCATATGGCCCAGATCGGCTTTGTCCGCAGCCAGCATAAGGATATCATGCTGGTCGCTGATAATATTGATGCACTGCTCGATAAAATGGGAAGCTCTGAGCCGATAGAGACCATCTTTTCCATGAAAGCAGAAGACTTGTGAGCAGAAATCTGTGAGCCTGCAAAAAAGCTTTTTCGACAAGAGCCGCGCGAACGGCTAGTGTCATAGAGTGAATCAGTTAAGCCAGATAGACCGCCCGTCAGATCATAATATGGATCACGCTACGGATCGCTCTGCCCTTGTGGCCTATGCCTCACGCGCTATTGGCAAAGGCTCGAAATCTTTCTCTCTCGCCAGCAAATTGTTCGATCAGCAAACCCGTGAACGGGCCTGGCTGCTCTATGCATGGTGCCGCAAATGCGATGATCTGGCCGATGGGCAAGACCTTGGCCATGGCATGACCAATATTGATGATGCTGCGGCGCGGCTGGATTATATCCGCACGCAGACAGACAAAGCCTATGCTGGCCAGCCTTGCGATGAACGCGCTTTTGATTGCCTGGCACTGGTCGTTAGCGAGTGTAATATCCCGCGCCGCTTTGCCGATGATGTGATAGAGGGTTTTGCTCTTGATGCTGCCGAATGGCGGCCCCGCAGCGAAGATGATCTCTACCAATATTGCTATCATGTGGCGGGGGCTGTGGGCTGCATGATGGCCGTTGTTATGGGCGTTGCGCCTGATGATGAAGCGACGCTGGACCGGGCATGCGATTTGGGTCTTGCCTTTCAGCTGGCCAATATTGCGCGTGATATTAGTGAAGATGATAGTGTTGGCCGCTGTTATCTGCCCATGGAGTGGCTGGCACAAATGGATATTGCACCGGGCCAGCATATGAAACCGCATTATCGGGATCAGCTTGCGCGGCTTGCCAAGCGATTGGCAGACCGGTCAGAAGCCTATGAAGCATCAGCCCGCACTGGCGCGGCGCTTTTGCCATTTCGGGCACGCTGGGCAGTGTTGGCGGCGGCAGGGATTTATGGCGATATTGCGCGCAAAGTCCGCGATCGCGGTGCAAATGCTTGGGACCACCGGACCTTCACCCGCAAACGCTCAAAATTGGGATGGGTCGTCCGAAGCGGGCTACAATCGATCAATCCGCCTGAAGATATTGGCCGCGATGGACTGTGGACACGTCCCCGTTGAAAGGCGCTTAAATAGGCCCGCTAAAAAAGCCTTTTACCGCGCATCATTCCATTCACGCCATGCATCAATATCATAGCCAAAATGCTGCCCCGTAGCAGCGGTTAGAGCGCCAATGACCTGACTATGCAGCCAGTCAGGGTCATCCTTAAATTCCAACCTTTTTAGCAACGCATCAATAGTGGCTTTGTCACCCTGTTTCGCCATGGCGACGGCATGGATTGCAGCCATTGCTGGTTCCAGATATTTTTCATAACTGTTCTGCTTTGATCGCCATGGTTTGAGCAGTAAGGCAGGCGGCACATCGGCATGTTGCGATTGCGCCATCGCCCATAGCAATATCAGCTGCGAGACATCGACCGAATTGATATTGCTGTCACCGCCAAAGCCTGAAAAGCTGGCTACTGCTATTTTGCTTTTCAGGCGCTGCGCAAAAAAGCCTCGCGGTGCGCCACTTGCAATCGCTTCAACGACACGATCACCCAGTAGCTCGCCACCATTATCGCCAAAAACATTAGGGTCAGCCAATAAGGCGTCAATTTCCGCACCCTTTTTCTGCCAATCAACAGACGTGCCTGTCTTTGGGCGGATGTCGAGACGGGACAGTTTGTTTTTCCTTTGTGAGGCTGCTGGATCAGCAGCCTTTAACTGGTGCCCCTTTTGCCACCAGATAATAGCTTTATCATCACTGCCAGTGCCAGATGCGAACAAACCGCCATCAACTATTGTCAGGGCGTTGGGGCGTCCTCCATTAAGCTTTTTATGCCTTTCCCACACATCACCATTGGTGCTGGACAGCAAATCGCCTTCAAAAGTGACGGCCCATAAATTTTCGCCATCACTGGCCAGATCGGCAAATCTTGCCGTTGGGCCAACGCGATAGCTGGTTTGGCCATCATGCCGCCATATCTCCCGTGCTGCGCCGCGACCAACCAATGCGAACAGCGCGTCTTTATGCACCGTCAGGCCGTTGAGATATTTATAGCGCGGCCATGGCAACACATCTTCAAACTGTTCACCATCAATGCCGGACCATCTTGCCAGACGCCGTTTCTTGCCATCGCGCAGCACGGCATAGACAACGCCATCAAATTTGGTCAGTTCCTTTAAACGCGCAATTTTCCCTCGCGGAGCTGTATGACGAACAATTTGCTGCCAATCATTTTGGCCAGTTATTTTGCGATGGAGCGCAGTATCGCCTGCAGCCGCCAGCGCCAGCAAATCGCCTTTCCAATCCAGAGCCTCATAACTGTGATAAATGGGCGATCCGGGGATTGTCATACGTGCCCAGTCCTCACCATCGGTTATGCTGATAATTCCATCACCAAAGGCCAGCAGCGCGTCCTCTAATGGCCAATATAGCAATCCATCATAAACCAATGGCAGACCTGCATCCTGGCTGAACAATGAGCGTTCATAGCGCTTTGCACCAGAGGCAAGATCTATGCTCCAAATGTCCGCCGCATTATGGTTTATACCTTTGACAGAATTAGCGAACCATAGCCGCCCATTATAACCGATCAGGCGTGAGGCCACTGGCCATGGGCCGGTGCGGGTCAATATATCGAGTTGGACAGGCTGTTGTGCGTTAACGATACTGGTCTGCGGTTCAGGAATGGGCACATTGCTTTCTGGTAAAGATTGTGGCTGAGCGCCTCCACAGGCAGCAACGCAAAACGCCAGCATTAATGCTGATAGGCCAACCCTTATTAACTGCATATTTTAAGTCCCGACTGCAAATTTCCTTGTAAATAGCACATCGTTTTAGAGTGCGAAAAGCCGCCTTAGACCAACTGCATTCTTTTTCTTATGCTTGTTATAGTTGCAAAAATACAAAATATGCGCTTGGTACATACGAACAAGAGAGGATATTTTCAAACGCGTGTTGTCATCTTTCTTATCATATAAATATTCAGCATCAGGATATAGTCCGCGCATTGCCATTTTGGCCGGTGCTGCGCTGTTTCTGACGTCATGCTCTGGCGGTGATGCGCTGGAGGCGGATAAAGAAGATACTGCAACTGCAGAAAAACCCCCTGCCGCAGTCACGGCGACGCGCGTTGGGCAAGTGACCGATAGCCAGATATTGAAGCTGACCGGCACAGTGCGCTATCTGCTCGAAACGCCCTTGGCCTTCACCACAACAGGCAAGATTGCCTCAGTGCGTTATGATTCTGGCGATAAGATTGCCAAAGGCGCATTGATGGCTGCCCTCGATACGACTTCGGTTGACGCTGATCTGGCGGCGGCACAAGCAGAATTGACTCGTGCCACTGCGGAGATGGAGCGGTTAGAAACATTGTTCGCGCAAGGATGGGTGACACGCGGGCAATTGGATCAAGCGCAAGCAGCCCAGAAATCCGCCGCAGCGCAAGTTAGCGCAAGAGAGTTCGCCACCCAGACCTCACGGATTTACGCACCATCAAGCGGCATAGTTCTGTCGCGTGACGCAGAACCAGGACAAGTCTTGCAAGCTGGTTCACCCGTTTTGGTTATCGGAGAAGCGAGCGGCGGGCTGGTATTGAAAACACCTGCAACTGACCGTGAAGTGGCCCAGCTTTCGGTCGGGATGACGGCAGAGATATTTATCGGCGCTTTGGACAATGTGCCGATTACGGCACAAATTCGTGATATTGATGGCCGCGCAGACCCGGGAACGGGCACATTCGCGCTCAGCTTCGCATTGCCAAATAATGCCAAATTGCGCTCCGGCCAAATTGGCGAAGCGCGCATAGCCATTGCGCCGGACAATATTGATCCAGTGCTCAGCATTCCTGCTCCTGCAGTGTTTGATATCCGCACTGGGGAAGCTTTGGTCTATGTTATTAATCCCGATGACAACAAAGTTGCTGTTCGCTCTGTAAGGCTGGGCGAATTGCTGGATGATCGTATCACCATTTTATCCGGGCTAGAGCGTGGAGAGCAGATCGTTGTGACGGGCCATGAAGAAATTCGCCCCGGCGATGTTGTGGCCCCTCGTAAGCTGGCAAAAGCGGGAACATCTACAAAAAGTGATCGCTCGTCACGAAATACTGAAACTCTCGGGGAACGGGCCAAGAAACAGCAAAAACGCAAAGGTGAAGCGCAATGACGGACCGCTGTCATGCACAATATTATCTTCGCACTTTTGTCACCCATGATTGAGCGATCAGCATGAGCCCCGCAGCATTTACCATTCGCAACTGGCAATTATCGCTAGTGCTTTTCATGCTGCTGGCAGCGCTTGGCCTAGCATCACTGACCAGCATTTCACGCTCCGTTGATCCGCACTTCCCTATTCCGGTTGTCATTATCGTCGCAGGTCAACCGGGTGCAGATGCCGCCGACATGGAAGAGACTGTTGCCAAACCGATTGAAGAGGTTTTGCAAGGTCTTGATGATATTGAAGAGATCGCATCAACCAGCTTTGACGGGCAGGCTGTGGTCCGCGCAGAGTTTAACTGGGGCGGTGACGCTGATGAGTATTTTGATGAAGTCGTGCGCGAAATCAGCGCCATTCGCGACCAGCTGCCCGAAGGGCTGGCACAGTTAAATTATAACAAAGTGCGCACCACAGAATCCGCAGTTTTGCAGCTCGCTCTGACCAGTGAGAGTGCCAGCTGGCGGCGTATGGAAAAATATGCAGAAGATATTCGCGATGCCGTGGTGCGCAACCCCGGTGTGCGCAATGTAGAGATACGCGGCCTCGCCACGCCAGAGGTTCAGGTAGCGCTTGATCCTGGCAAATTGTCGGAATTGCGCGTTGGTGCGAATACCATCGCCAATGCTCTGCAGGTTGGCGGTGCAGAATTACCGCCCGGCGCAGTGCAAAGCGGGGAACGCCGTTTTAACGTCGAAGCAGGCGGTGCATTTCGTGATTTGGAAACAATACGATCATTGCCGGTTAGAGCAGGCGATAGCACCATATTGACGGTCGATGATGTTGCGAATGTTGATTGGGGGGCCAGCGAGCATCTGTATCGCGCAAGGCTGAACGGCAAGCGTGCGGCCTTTATCACCATCACCCAAAAGGATGGCATCGACGTTATCAGGCTGAAAGCCGAAGTCATCAAAGAGCTGGACAAGCGACGCGCATTGCTGCCGCCTGATATGAAGTTGGAACAGGCTTTTGACCAGTCGCGCGATATTGAAAAGCGTCTTGCCGAACTGGCCAGAGACTTCACCATTGCGGTGACATTGGTGATCTTCACTCTGTTGCCATTGGGCTGGCGTGCTTCTGTCATTGTGATGATTTCAATACCGCTATCTTTGGCATCGGGCTTGCTCGCCATTGATCTGGCTGGCTTTAATCTCAGCCAATTGACCATTGCCGGCTTCATTGTCGCTTTGGGGTTATTGGTGGACGATTCCATTGTTGTGACGGAGAATATCGCCCGACATTTGCGCATGGGGAAAAACCGCCGAACCGCCGCCGAAGAGGCAACGCGCGAAATTACGCCAGCCGTGCTGGGCTCCACCGGTGTATTGATCTTTGCTTTCGCGCCTTTGCTGTTTTTGCCGGAAGGCGCCGGTCAGTTCACCCGCTCATTCATATTGTCGATTATTTTCACTGTCGCGGCATCGCTGATCATCTCGCTCACCATCATCCCGTTTCTGGCCAGCCGCATCTTATCGCGTGAAGAAGGCCCGGACGGCAATGCGATTTTGCGCTGGCTCAACCGCCAGATTGAGCGTTTATATAACCCGATATTGCACCGCGCATTGGACGCACCAAAAAGAACCTTTTGGGGAGCAATGATCGTCTGCCTTTCAGCCTTCGCGCTTGTACCCACTATCGGCTTTTCACTCTTCCCTTATGCCGATACCAGCTATTTTCTCGTCCGCACGGAAACAGAACAAGGCAGCAGCCTCGACCGCACCGACCGCGTTATGCGTGAGGTGGATGCTATTTTGGCGAGCGAACCCAGCATAGAATATCGCGCAGAAAATATCGGCGCCGACAATCCGCAAGTCTTTTACAATGTCTTCTCCAATCGTCAGCGCACCAATTATGGCGAAACACTTGCGGTGCTGGATGAGTGGGATCCGCGTACCAGCCCTGCTATGATCCAACGCATCAGAGACAAGTTTGATAACATTCCTGGTGCACGCATCAGCGTTGACCTCTTCCAGAATGGCGCGCCAATTGCGGCCCCTATTGCCATTCGCATAATTGGTGAAGATCTGGATATCTTGCGGGAATATGCCGGAAAAATTGAGGGTATTTTGCGCAATACCAAAGGTGCGCGCGATGTTATCAACCCAGTCAGTACTGATCGTATCGACCTGAATATCGGCATTGATGATGGTCAGGCTGCCTTGCTCGACATTCCCGTTGGTGAACCACGGCGAACGCTGCGCCTAGCACTATCGGGCGAACAAGCCGCCATCTATCGCGATAGTGAGGGTGACGGCTATCCAGTAACGGTGCGGCTACCACTCAATAATAATCAGCCCGTATCCGCGCTTGATGATATCTATCTTGCCACACGCGGCGGTAACCCGGTAGCCTTATCACAGATCACCAATCCAACGCTTGAGACTGTTCCGCCGCAAATTTCCCGCTTCCAGCAGGAGCGTAATGTTACGGTGACTGCTAATGCTGCACCCGGCGCACTGCCAGCAGAGGTCAACCGCGCCGCTTTGGCAGAGATCAACAAGATCGAGCTACCCGAAGGATATCGTATATCCGTTGGCGGGGAAGCTGAGGCTATCGGCGCGACCTTTGATGGATTTGGTGTCATCATATTGATCGCCTTATTCGGGATTTTTGCGGTTCTGGTCGCTGAATTTGGTCGCTTCCGCGAAACTCTTGTGGTCGCAGGGGTCATACCGCTTGGCACATTTGGCGGTCTGTTAGCCCTGCTTCTAACCGGCAATTCCCTCTCTTATATGGCCATTATCGGTTTTGTTGCCCTGATCGGTATTGAGATTAAGAACTCAATCCTGCTGGTCGATTTCACCGCCCAATTGCGCGATCAGGGCATGGAGCTGCGCGAAGCGATCGAACGCGCTGGCGAGGTTCGCTTTCTGCCGGTTCTGCTAACCTCTGTTACGGCTGTTGGCGGCCTATCGCCGCTCGCCATTGCTGGTGGTTCGCTTTATGGGCCCTTGGCTTGGGTCATTATTGGCGGACTTATTTCCTCCACCATATTGTCACGTATCATCACACCAGTCATGTATCTGCTTATCGTGCGCGGTGATGCCCAAGAAAAAGCGTTACAGCAAAAAGCAGCCGCAAATTCTGCATTGCCCGAAGCCGGTTAAGGCCACATTCTCAACCGAATGTTGTGGCTATCGCGCCATCATTGCCGCCATGCACCTTGAGCATCAGCGGCGGTGATCCTATTTATGACAAAAGCCGCAGCATTGCCGCGATGTGAAAGGATTTCCCGATGAGTGAAGAACAAGCAATTTTGGCTGGTGGCTGTTTCTGGTGCACTGAAGCAATTTTTAATGATGTCATCGGCGTAACGGCTGTTGAAAGCGGCTATATTGGCGGGGAAACGGAAAACCCAACCTATCGCCAAATATGCACTGGCCGCACTGGTCACGCCGAAGCGATTAAGGTGACTTTTGACAGCACTCAGGTCACTTATGAAGACGTACTCGATATCTTTTTTGCGACCCACGACCCTACCCAGCTTAACAGACAAGGTAATGACATCGGCACACAATATCGCTCCGCCGTTTTCCCGCTTAATGATAGCCAAGAAGCAGCCATTGCTCCTGCTATAGAACGCGCTAGTGAATTGTGGCCTGATCCGATTGTCACAACGACTGAAAAGCCCACGAAATGGTATCCTGCAGAGGGCTATCATCAGGACTATTGGGAAACCACAGGCCGCTCCAACCCCTATTGCATTGCGACCATTCCGCCCAAGCTTCAAAAGCTGCGCAAAAGCTTTGCCAATAAGGTAAAATCATAACGATCACGGTTTAAGCTTGATGTTGGCTGGCCGTTAAGCCTTAATGCGATAAGCAATAGGTATTCTAGACAATAGAAAAGGCGCAAATATGAAGCCAGTTCGTAAAGCAGTATTCCCCGTGGCCGGAATGGGCACCCGTTTTTTGCCTGCCACCAAAGCCATACCGAAAGAAATGTTTCCCGTCGTTGATCGGCCACTGATCCAATATGCGGTTGATGAGGCTATTGAAGCGGGTATCGAGCAAATGATCTTTGTCACTGGCCGCGGTAAGAGCGCCATTGAAGACCATTTCGATATTGCATTCGAACTGGAAACCACAATGAGCGCACGCGGCAAATCGCTTGATGTGCTTGCCTCTACACGTTTGGGGCCTGGTCGCTGCGCTTATGTTCGTCAGCAAGAACCTCTGGGGCTGGGTCATGCCATTTGGTGCGCGCGTGATCTGATTGGTGATGAGCCCTTTGCCGTTTTCCTTCCCGATGAATTTATGCATGGCTCACCCGGCTGTATGAAACAGATGGTTGACGCTTATAGCCAGGAAGGCGGCAATATGGTCAGCGTATTGGAAGTACCGCGCGAAAAAGTATTCGCTTATGGTGTGATTGCACCAGGCGCAGCCAATGGCAATTTGACAGAGATTAAAGGCTTGGTCGAAAAACCTAAGGTCGAGGATGCACCGTCCAACCTGATTGTCTCTGGCCGTTATATTTTGCAACCAGAGGTTATGCAGGTGCTCGACAAACAGGAAACCGGCGCTGGCGGCGAAATTCAACTGACCGACGCCATGGCGCAAATGATTGGTAACCAGCCATTTCACGCCGTGACTTTTGATGGTGCGCGCTATGATTGCGGCTCAAAAGTCGGGTATATTGAGGCCAATCTCGCACTTGCGCTTGAACGTCCAGACATGGCCGCTGACGTGCGGGAAATCGCCAAAAGCCTGCTCGGGCAATAATAAGCTGTCCTTACAGGGCCCATAATAGCAAGATTATTCACACCGGCGACATGTCGCGCCGATTATGTTATGCTGTGTTCAGCAATAGGAGCTGCGAATGGCGGGCAAGACAATATGGATAGCGGCTTTAGCAAGTCTGACCCTGAGCGGGTGCATTGCGCGTACGGCGGCTGACATCATCACTGCACCTGTAAAAGTGGTTAGCAAAGGCGTTGATTTAGCGACCACCAGCCAGTCAGAAGCCGATGAGAAACGCGGCCGCGCAATCCGCCAACGCGAGGAACGTTTGGGGCAATTGGCCCGCCGCAAAGAAAAATTCACCAAAAAATGTGAAAAAGGCAAGCGTAAGGCCTGCACCGAAGTTGCCGCGATAGATGATGAAATGGAACGTCTGTTAAGCGAACCCTATTAAATGAAAAAGGCCAACCCTCAGGCTGGCCTCTTTGCATAGGATTTTGCGAACCCGCTTATGCAGCATCACCTGCGATATCGGGCTGGCTAGCAGGGTCTTTGCCAATGAAGCGATAGACAACCGCACCCAATACAGCGCCCGCAATCGGGGCAACCCAGAACAACCATAGTTGTTGTAAGGCAATACCGCCCTCAATCAGCGCCGGACCGGTGCTGCGCGCTGGATTTACAGAGGTGTTGGTCACCGGAATGGAAATCAAGTGAATCAATGTCAGGCCCAGACCGATTGCAATCGGTGCAAATCCGGCAGGTGCCCGTCCATCTGTTGCGCCCAAAATGATGATAAGGAAAAACGCCGTCAGCAGAATTTCAGCCAATAAGCCAGCTATCATCGAAAATCCGCCTGGTGAATGCTCACCAAAGCCGTTGGAGGCTAGTCCCGATACGTCACCTGCGCCAGATGCTATGATATAAAGCGCAGCAGCGGCAAGTACTGCTCCTACAAGCTGCGCAATAACATAGGCGGGAATATCTTTTGCTGCAAAACGTCCGCCTGCGGCGAGACCGATTGTTACAGCAGGGTTCAAATGGCATCCTGAGATATGACCTATACTATAGGCCATGGTCAGCACGGTCAGACCAAATGCCAGAGAGACGCCCAATAGACCGATGCCGACATCAGGAAATGCCGCAGACAGAACGGCACTGCCGCATCCGCCAAAGACAAGCCAAAATGTACCAAGTGCCTCTGCTGAAGCGCGCTGCAAAATATTCATATAAGATCCTTTACCCAATGGCATCGATGCGCCCGACTGTTGCTCTGCATATTTGGCCTCAGGCCATTGCAAAGTCGGGGACTGCGCTGAGGGAGTTGCACAGTCCCCGCCCCCTGTTTCCCATACCGTCCGGCCTGACATAACAAGGTTTGCGACCCTATATGCAGGGACCAGAGCCACCAAAGCGACTATTTCAACCACCATGTTATTGAACATGATAGATCCGAACTGGGTGTCATCTTATTAGCACAACACGCAAATTTGAAATGTAAACAGGTGTTTCGCAACGCGCTATTTTGTAAAATAGTGCATAGAAATACACGCAAAAGCTAATGTGCTGCGCGTTTCAGGCGGTCATTTATGGCTATGCCAATGCCGGTCAGCGGAATGGGGACGATAGCGATTCGCGCTTTCGATGATGCATCGGCGCGGTGCAATGCCGCATAAAGATTTGCCGCCGCTTCGGCCAAGTCACTGGTTGGCGATAGATTATCATCCCCTTCTATTTCGCCAAAACCAATCAGCCACTCATCAGCCTGTGGGTCCAGGGCATTACAGCGCAGGGTTTTGCTCGGAGCATAATGACTGGCAAGCTGGCCGGGTGATGTAACAGTGTCCGGATGAACATTGGGGTCCGACTTTTCTTCATCCCTTAACAAAGCGGAAATCTCTTCCCGCGTTATTGGACCAGGCCGCAATATACGCCATCCATCGTCATCAACCGAAATGATGGTCGACTCTAGCCCTTGCTGGCATGCTCCGCCATCAAGCACCAACGCGACCCTGCCGCCAAGGCTATCCGCAACATGCTGCACCTCGGTCGGGCTTATTGCTCCTGACATATTGGCAGATGGCGCCGCCAGAGGCAGAGCCGATTGCTCCAGCACAGCACGCATGACAGGATGCGCAGGACAGCGCAGAGCAATAGTATCCAACCCAGCGGTGACGGCAGGACTCATTGCCGCCTTGCCTTGATCTGTAAGCGGCACGACCATAGACAAGGGGCCGGGCCAGAAGTGCTGCGCCAATTTTTCCGCTTTTTGTGAAAAATATCCTATACCTGCTGCGGCGGACTGATCCGCCACATGGACGATGAGCGGGTTGAAACTTGGCCGGTTCTTTGCGCGGTAAATTTCCGCTACGGCAGACGATGATGTAGCGTCAGCAGCAAGCCCGTAAACGGTTTCCGTAGGCAATGCGACAGCCCTGCCAGCGTGCAGGTAAGTGACCGCTTCAGCAAGGCTGCGCGTATCACAAGCCTTAATTTGCGTCTTGAAACCGTCTTTGTTCATCGTCATTAGTCTCACATATGTGAGAAAAGAAATTTTGCAACGCCAGTGGTCATCTCGCTGGACAGCGGCAAAACATATTTGGGGCCGGACAAACGGCCAGATTATGGGATAGAATAGCAATGGACTTCACAGCACCCGTCAAAGACCAGCTTTTTGCTCTGGAAACCGCGACCAATATTGCCGAACTCGCGCAGCATGAGCGTTTTTCTGAAGCCAGTGACGATCTGGTAGAGGCGATTGTTGAAGGTATCGGCCAATTTGCTGAAGGCGAATTTGCACCGTTAAACCGTGTGGGTGATACCATTGGCGCGAAGGTGGTCGATGGCCGTGTTGTTATGCCTGAAGGGTTTAAACAGGCCTATCAAGCCTATGTTGAGGCTGGGTGGAACAGCCTTTGCGCTACGCCAGACCATGGCGGGCAGGGTTTGCCCTTCTCGCTGGCCACTGTTGCGCTGGATTCTCTTGGCGCAGCCAATATGGCCTTTACATTATGCCCCATGCTCTCCGTCGGCGCGATAGAGGCGCTGGAGCATCATGGCAGTGAAGAGCAGAAAGCAACCTATCTGCCAAAACTGATAACCGGCGAATGGACAGGCACGATGAACCTGACCGAACCACAAGCAGGCAGCGATGTTGGCGCATTGCGCACCACCGCGACACCTGTGGGTGACGGCCAATATCAGATTAAGGGCCAGAAGATTTATATCACCTTTGGCGACCATGATATGGCCAGCAATATCATCCATCTGGTCTTGGCGCGTACACCCGATGCGCCAGCCGGCACGAAAGGCATATCGCTCTTTCTGGTGCCCAAATACCGGTTAAATGATGATGGCTCTGTTGGTGCAGAGCAGGATATTCAAACCGTTTCGATAGAGCATAAACTGGGCATTCATGCCTCCCCCACATGCGTGTTGCAATTTGGCGAAGACAGTGAATGCCTTGGCACATTAATCGGTCCCGAATTTGGCGGCATCCGCGCTATGTTCACCATGATGAACAATGCGCGCCTGAATGTCGGGCTGCAGGGCGTGGAAATTGCCGAACGCGCAACACAACAAGCCGTGCATTACGCGATGGACCGCGTACAATCAGCGCGCGCTGGTGGTGATAGCCGCGATCCGGTCGCGATTATTGAGCACCCGGACGTGCGCCGCATGATATTGCGCATGAAAGCCGGAACACAGGCGATACGCGCCTTGCTCTATTATGCCGCGGGTCAAGTTGACCGTGATACACTGGAAGTACCCGGCGCTGGTGAACGGGCCGACATATTGACCCCCTTGGCCAAAGGCTATGGCACTGATCTGGGCATCGACATTGCCTCTATGGGCCTGCAAATCCATGGCGGCATGGGCTTTATCGAGGAAACCGGCGCAGCGCAGCATTATCGCGATGCACGGATCATGCCGATCTATGAAGGCACAAACGGCATTCAGGCGGCCGATTTGGTGGGCCGGAAACTGGGTCTGCGCGGCGGCGATGCAATGCGCGAATTTCTGGACATGATGCAGGCGGAGGCTGGCGACGAACTGGCATTGGCGGCGCTATTGGCTGCATGTCAGGAAGTGACCGAATATATGCTGGGCCATGGTGTCGATGATCGGCTCGCAGGCAGCTATGCCTATATGAGCATGATGTCGGTCGCAGCATGCGGCTGGTTGATGGCGCGGCAATATCGCGTTGCCAGCGAACGCCATGCGGCGGGTGATGGCGATACCGGCTTTTATGCACAGCGTATGGTCACAACGCGCTATTATCTGGACCATATGGTGCCCGAAGCATTGGGGCAAAAAGCAGCGGCCATGGGCGGCGCAAAGCTGCTCTACGCGCTAGATGCAGAGCAATTGGCAAGCGCCTAACTATGAGCAAGGCAAGTATTGCACTTTCCACATAAGAGTAAATTGATGCAAAATTTCTCTATCATAGCTTTGCGCCATGAAGGGTTTCGCTCATTATATACCAACGATTCTTGGACGATCGGGGGTTTACGCGATGCGCAGTCTTATGTTTTCAACGATTACTGGTTTGGGTCTTATGGCGTCCGGCGTAATGCTGGCCAATATTGCTGACACTGGTGGCGCCAATAATTCATCAGAAATGCGCGGTACCATCGCCAAATTTTATAGCAGCGACACCCTATTGCTGGATAATCACCGGCATATGATCCGCTTGGCAGACATTCCTGCACCAGGCCGTAATTTTGCTGAAGAATCAGAACGTATCAAGCGTCTGGCGCAATTAATTGGTAGCGGCGATGTGCGCTGTACCAAAGTATCTGTTGATCGCTACGGTATGGACTTAGCGCAATGCTGGAATCATCGCGGTGAATCGCTGAACAAGGCACTTGCATCCTTTGCTGGTTAGGCTTGCGCCAGCGCTTCAAAGCCATAAATCTAATATTGCTAGCAATTTGAGGCGTTAAAATGTTCCGGGTATTTCCCGTTGCGCCGGTGTCGGTGCAGATGGCATTAAGAGCTGACGCGTTGGCAATGTAACGCCCACGCCTGATTGTCCGCTAACATTGCCATCTCCACCAGCAACTGCTCCCGCAATTGGGGTACAGCTTTCCCCGCGCAAAAAGCTGAGTGACTGGGCAATTGAGCCTTCACGGACATCGCCCAATGGTAACAAAATATCATCTGGCGCACGGCAAGTTGCTTCCATCACTCCGGCCAGCCCATCAAAATATTCTGCTTCACGGTCTGCATTCAAAGTGGTGAACGCCACAACCCGTAAACGGTCGTCACATTCCTCCATATCCACGGCAATCTGCCCAACCGGTTTCCCCGAGGTATTACTGCCGATCAAACCAATATCTGCGCCCAGATAGGGCAGGAATGCATTGGTCACCAGTTCACTGGCAGAGGCCGTGCTGGACGTACCAATCACTGCAATTTTTGTTGGCGCGATAGACTGAGGCTGAGCATCAAAATTACGCTGATCATTAAATTGCGATAAGGATGCCCGAAATGTCGTCAGAGAAAAGATATCTGAGGCAAAACGGTCATCACCCAAAAGATCGCCAAAAAGCTCTGCAATGCGCACCAGCCCACCGCCATTATAGCGTAGGTCTAATATAACTTCACTTACGCCTTCCGCGCGCAATTGCGCAAAGGCATCGCGCAATGCAGTGTCTGCCGAACCAATAAATGTCCGCAAATTGATGTAGCCAACGCGCTTGCCGCCATCATCAAAGATACGAACACCAAAGCGTGTAGAAATAGGCGGGATCTCAAAATCGGTCTTAGTCACAGTCGTTGTTATTTCTGTGCCAGCGGCAGTTCGGAACTGTAAAACCCTTGCTGTGCCCGCCGTGGACGGCCCAAGCGCAGCACTAACACCCGCACTGCCCTGTGAAGCGATGATATTGGCCACGCTGACCAAATTGCTGCTATTCGTCCCTATGGCCAGCAATTCAGTGCCACGGTCAAGGCCAGCGGCTAAAGCTGGTGCGCCTTCAAAAGCATCAATGATGAATACACGCGATGCCGCATTGTCAAATGAAAGACGCACACCAAAACCGGCTGTTTCACCAGAGGCAAAAAAGGCATTTTCTGCTTCAATAGAAGTAATGAAGGTGAAAAACTTGTCGCGCCCTGCCGCCCGTGCGGGGGCAACCAAAGCGTCAATAAATTCCTGCACGGTTGAAAAATTATCAGGGTTAACATTCTGTGCCAACAAATCGGGGAAGAGATAAAACTCATTGAGCTGCTCAGCGACCCAATCCTGACGGGCGCGCAATGAACATGTCCCGCTTGTTGTCGTGGGCGGAGGCGCGGTAACCGGCGCTCCAGCAGTCGTAGGAGGCGGCGCTGTAAAGCTTGTGCTGCTGCCACCATCGCCGCCGCCACAGGCCGACACCAATGCCGCCAGCAACGCCACAAGACCCCATCGTAAAGCCATAACTGCTCCCACCATGCTATATCTGTATGGACAGATATATTCTCATCTCAGCACCTGTTCCCCAACAGGCGCTGCTCACTCCGATACAATATGTATAGCAGAATGAACGCAAAGTGTCTGACAATTACGCCTGCGTTCCAATGGGTCGCAAAATACAAGATTTGACAGGATCACCATGCTTGACGGCATCAGCATCCACATCACGGTGGATCAGAACATTGGCTGCCGCCAAAGGCCGAAGCAGACTGCTATCCTGATCAGCAGCCGGTGTGACCAAAGTTTCGCCATCGCGAGTAGCAGCATATCCCCGCAAAAACGCCTCGCGACCGCCATTGGCGGACAGGCTACCATCCAGCCGCATAGTCTCTAGCGACAATGCTGCTTGCGGCGCGCGGGCCATGTGTTTTTCAACGGCTGGGCGGACAAGCAGTTCGGCCGTGACAAAGGCGGATGCAGGATTGCCAGGCAAACCAATAACGGGCTTGCCCGATAATATGCCAAACCATGCAGGCTTTCCCGGGCGAAGAGCAATTTTGCTGAAATGTAACACGCCGTCCAAAGCCGCAAAACTGGATCTGACATGGTCATGTTGGCCCACAGAGGCGCCACCAGCAATGATGATGATGTCATATTGCAACGCCGATTCCATAAGGGCAGAGACAGCATCCGGATCATCCCCCGCACGGCCAAGCCAATGGGCATCAGCACCCCATTGGCTGCATTGCGCGACCAAGGCTAACCCGTTGCTGTCATATAGATAGCCGTGCTGCGGTTCTGCGCCGGGGTCGAGCAATTCGTCACCATTGGTAATGATCGCAACTTTGAGCGGCGGAACAGTCATACATTCGGCTTTTCCCGCGGCTGCCGCCAAGGCGATATGGGCCGGAGAAAGCAATTCTCCTTTTCGGATCAAGGCATCTCCAACAGAAAAGTCCTGCCCTTTTTGCCTGATAAAGCCATTGGGTGATTGCGGCTTTATGACGCGCATTGCATCGCCATACCGCTCACTATGTTCAACCATGACAATATGATCAGCCCCTGATGGCACTGCTGCTCCAGTAGAAACCGCAATGGCTTGCCCCGCTTCCAGCATGCCAGAAAATGGTGCGCCAGCACGCGATTCACCAATGATCGGCAAGACCGCATGTGGCTTACAATCATCCAGCCTGACCGCATAGCCATCCATTGCTGACAGCGCCGCCCATGGCTGATTATGCGCAGCAATAATATCTTCAGCAATCACCAAATCATTGCATGCAACCAGCGTCCGGCTTTGTGCAGAAGCGATAGGCACCGCATCAATAATCATCGTGCGCGCTTCTTTCAGGCTAACCATTATCTTCGCTGCCATTGCCATAGTCTTTGCGGTTTCAGCCATGAAGTGTCTCTGCCTGCTTGTCTGATCTATGGGGATGAGAAACATCAAAGGCCGCAAGCCGGTCCTTAACCGGCAAAAGGGCGCGATAGGGCTCGCCGTCATGCGCATCGGCAATGGCTTTATGCTCTACGTCCAGACCACCGGTTAAATTGCCGAATGAGGGCATGATGAGCAGCTTATCGCTCATCGTATAGCACCGCCTTGCAACCGATCTGCGTCGCAATTGCATTCTGAGTTTGGGGTGGAAATGTCCGCAAATTTGCGGCCTAGTGTCCGCCGGTTCCGGTTCATGGCACAGCAACACTGGCCCAAGTCGGTCCGACGCCACAACATGCCCGCCATGTAGGGCCGACAATTCACGATCATGATTGCCGGTAATCCAGATCCAGCGTGTTTGTGTGGTTAGCCCGCATAATATCTTTGCCGCCTCTGGCTCCAGCCGCTTTTCGCCGTGACTGTCGTGATAATTATCGCCAAGGCAATAGACGTTGCGCACATCATGCTGCGCGATCAACACCGCCAAACGCTCCAAATTACCGCGGCTGTCATAAGGCGGCAGCATCTGGCCATGCCCGGCATACCAGCTCGCCTTCTCCAAATGCAGATCGGCCACCAACAGCGCATTTTGCTCCGGCCAGAACAGCGCATGATCGGTCAATGCAAGAAAATTGAGGGAGGCGAACGAAAGGGGAACCATGCCCATGCTTTGCGGCAATTTTCGCTCTTTGGCAATCGCTAGGATAGAATTTTTGCTGATATTGCCGCCAAAACCCTTTGCAGAACACTGCGGCATCATAAAGCATGGCACTGGCATTTTGTGTCGCGGCTATTTATAGAGCGCTTCATTATGACCACCGCCCAACCCCACCCCGTTGATGATACATATCATGTCATGGCGCTTTATCATTTTGCGCCGCTTGCTGATCGTGAGGCTGTGCGTGAGGCATTGCTTGATCTGTGTATTGCGCGTCAGGTTAAGGGCACGATATTGCTGGCGGAGGAAGGCGTTAACGGCACCATTGCTGGCGCTCTTGCCGATTTGCATCATGTGCTGGGGCATATCCGCAATTGGCAAGGTTTTGCTGAAACAGAGGCGAAATATTCTGTTGCCCAAGACGCGCCCTTTTTGCGCATGAAAGTGCGGCTGAAACGCGAAATTGTTAGCATGGGCGTAGAGGGCGTTGATGCTGCGCATGATAAAGGCGAGTATCTTGCGCCGGATGAGTGGAATGCCGCGCTGGCCGACCCCGACACAGTGGTGATCGACACCCGCAACAGCTATGAAGTGGCGATTGGCAGCTTTGACGGCTCAGTGGACCCAGCCACCACTAGCTTTCGCGAATTTCCCGCATGGTTTGACGATTTTTCCGCAAAGCTGCGCGCGCAGGGCGAAGCGGCACCCAAGCGCATCGCCATGTTCTGCACTGGGGGCATTCGCTGCGAAAAGGCGACCGCCTATGTCCGCGCTCAGGGTTTTGACGATGTTGTGCATCTCAAGGGCGGCATATTGAAATATCTGGAGCATGTGCCGACTGCTGAGAGCAAATTTAGCGGCGAATGTTTTGTGTTTGATGAGCGAGTGAGTGTTGGCCCCGGTCTCAAGCCTGGCGATTATACCTTGTGCCGCGCCTGCCGCATGCCGCTGGCGCCTGAAGAGCTGGACCATCAGGATTATGTCGAAGGGGAGCAATGCCCGCATTGTGCGGATGTCCGCAGCGAAGCGCAGAAACAGCGTTATCGCGAGCGGCAAAAGCAGATTGCGCTAGCCGCAGAGCGCGGTGAGGCGCATCTGGCTGCCAGCGAATAAGCCACACAGCGATGACCGATAACCGCCCTATATTATATTCTTTCCGCCGCTGCCCCTATGCCATGCGCGCACGTATGGCGCTGATCATCAGCGGGCAAAGCGTCACATTGCGAGAGGTTAAGCTATCGAACAAACCCGCCGCGATGATCGCCGCCAGCGCCAAAGCCACCGTGCCGGTGCTGGCGCTGAACGATGGGCAAGTGCTGGAGGAAAGCCTAACCATTATGCGATGGACATTGGCGCAGCATGATCCTGAAAACTGGCAAAATAATGAACATTCAGCCGCCACAGCAGAGCTGATTGCTCAGTGCGACGGGCCGTTTAAGCGCGATCTGGACCGTTATAAATATCACACCCGCTATGCGCATGAAAATGCGGGCGCAGGCGTGGACCCGCTGACCCACCGCGCGGCGGGCCTGGCGTTTCTGGAAACATTACAGACACAGCTGGCCAGCCATGATCTGCCGCCAGAACAAAGCCAGCTATTCGGCGCAGGCCGCAGCTTTGCCGATATCGCCATCTTCCCGTTCATCCGCCAATTTGCCAATCATGATCGCCGCTGGTTCGATGCCCTGCCCCTGCCGCATGTACAGGGATGGCTATCAACGCATCTAAGCAGCCCATTATTCACCGCCGCCATGCAAAAAGAACAGCCATGGCAAGACAATGATACCCCCATTACTTTCCCCAAGGCCATGAAATAGAGCGCTTTATTTCCGGTGATTTCTTCCTATATTGATGTGTAGGGGGAGATTGTTTTGGGCAAAATTACAAACATTCTTATCGGCACGCTGATAACCACTGGCGCTGGTTTTGGCAGTTATCAAAAGGCCGTGGAAAGTTACGCACCCAAAAACCCGCCGCCCAGTAGTTATGACGTATTGGTCTGGCTGGTTAACTTCCATGACCCATTGGCATCCATCGGCGCTTTAATTGCTTTGGGCCTAGGCGCGCTGTCTGCTTATCAAGCCGTGACCGCACTCACCAAGGGTGAAGTTAAGGATATTGTTGAGACGGATGGCGAAAAGACGCGAGCAGAAGGCCTGCAACAAGGACAGACCACAATTAGACGATTTGATCAAGCCGATGAGCAGCGCTGGGCTGACCGTGAAGCGGCAGATCAGCGCGAGGAAGAAGCCAAGGCAGAGCGCAGAGATATTAAAGAAGGCGTCTCTAATCTTGCGGATTATCTGATCGCACAAAATCAGCAATTGGCGGCGGATTTGGGGGCTAGCAATGAACGCTTAATCAACTTGGCCGAGCTTGTGGCGAGCAAAGTCAGTGACCCGGCGAGTGCAGCGGATTATTTGCAAGGCGCATTGGACCGGTTGAAACAATTGGAGGCAGAGGGCAAACAGGGCACCAATTTTGGTGGTTTGATTGACCAAGTTATTGCGGAAATTTTCACTGCGATTGATGATGAAGATATTGCGGGCGCACGCACCAAAGGCGCTGCGGCATTTGAACAATTGAAAGCGCAGCAACAGGAACTGGCCGCCGCAAAAGAAAAAGTGGTGGACACCAATATTCAAACGGCATTGCTCGATTTGGATGTTGATGGCGCTTTGCATTGGGTGCTGCAAAAACTGGCATTGCAATCCGGCGGGGCACCGTCACTGGATGATTTACGGTCCGAAATGAGAAACTGGTATGAATTGGCGCTCAATCGCGGACTGCGTTTGGAAATGGATTTGGCGATTGCTGTAGCGCGCCATAATATTAAGATGACTGATGACCCCGAAGAGCGTGCCATGTGCCAAAATGATCTGGGCACTGTTTTAGCAGAACAAGGTGAACGCAGTAGCGGGGAGAAAGGCCTGAAACTCTTGCAAGACGCAGTTAAAGCCTATCGCGCTGCATTAGAGATACGCACCAAAGACACCATGCCCGATGATTGGGCCATGACACAAAATAATCTGGGCAATGCCTTGCAAGAACAAGGCAGCCGCAGCGAGGAGAAAGGCCTGCAACTCCTGCAAGATGCTGTTAAGGCCTATCGCGCCGCGTTAGAGATATACACTGAAGACGCCATGCCGGCCGATTGGGCCATGACGCAAAATAATCTGGGCATTGCATATGTGAGGATTGCGGATTTACATGATATTGCGACGGATAAAATAACGTCTCTGGAGCAAGCCGCGACATGTTTTCGAGCGGCACTGACCGTTTTTGACTCGTCCAATATGCCTTACAATTTTGACAAAGCCATAAGGGCATTACAAGCAGTTGAGTCCCAACTCGCTGCACTGCGTGATGGGGGAGATGTGTCGGGCGTTACGGCCTAGGCTCTAGATTA
This sequence comes from uncultured Sphingomonadaceae bacterium, assembly GCA_947503245.1. Lineage (GTDB taxonomy): Bacteria > Pseudomonadota > Alphaproteobacteria > Sphingomonadales > Sphingomonadaceae > Alterisphingorhabdus. The sequence continues at coordinate 819,311 of CANNCV010000001.1, read as the reverse complement.
AAACGCTATGCGGTGTTCTGCTGCTATGCGCGGGGCGTGGCTGGGTAGGTCAAACAAGACGCGGCGTGCCTTAAAATCTATGGCTACGCGATCAAATTTGCGCAGTGCGCTCATGCCCAGAAACAGCGCTGGCTTTCTGTCCAACCCCAAGGATTTGAAGGTTGGTGAGTCCGCAAAGGCTATGCCGATTTGTGAGAAGCGGGCGCGGCCGACCTGAAAATCGGATGCGATGCCCAGATCAGCGTTAATCGTCTGGCCAGTCACCGCGGTCAGCTCAGTCGGGTCGCCCAGCCCCTTGGCGCGGCGGCTGCGCAATTTGCGTTGCAGCGCGCGGTTGCCAATGCTGGTCTGTGCGCCGGTATCAATCACCACTGTAACAGGAATGCCCGATATTGTGGCATTAGTCAGGATCAACTGGCCAGAGCGGCGCCGCCCGGTCACGACAATTTCATAGCCCTTATTGGACGATGTTGCGACATCCTCAATCGCAATTTGGTTGACGCGAAAATCGAACAAAATTCGCTGGCCCTGCAGCCCATCCAGCCCGACAATACCCTCTGCGCCAATATCTTCCGCTTTAAGCAATGGCGCAATCAATCCGCCATAGCTTTGTCGGCCGAGTGAGAGATCAGGAATATAGGCCGTGTCTACCACTTTATTGCCGGCAACGCTTTGGATCAAAGCCCGCTCCACAAATTCCAGATCAAGCTGGCCTGCTAGAGAAGAGGAAATGACCGTCCGCTCCGAACCTGTATCAATCAGAAAATTATAGGGCCCTGCACCATCAATATTGACCGGCACCGTCATGCGGTACACCGGATCAACAATCACCTCGACAATGTCTGCGCCTTTTGCGGCCTGTGTTTCGTCCGTCACCTCGGCAATGATAGTGCCATCAGACGGTGGGGCCGCTATATTAGAAGCCTCTGAGCTTGTAACTGCTGCATTCTTAGCGTCGTTTGCAGTGGCTGCGCTAGGCAGCAAAGATGCCGCAGCCAGCAATAAGGCGAATTGCGTGGGTTTTTTCATTATTATCTCCGGCAACATCATTACCAGAGCAGATGTAAATTGGCAATATTTGCGGCTGCGGAACAATATCGATGATCATGTGAATATACCGCGCCAAAACGCAAAAAAGACCAGCTGCCCGAAAAGGGCGGCTGGCCAGTTTGCTACAATCATCAGGACCTAGATAACATCTGAGAACAGTGCCACCAGTGCCAGACCGGATATGGTCAATGCGATTGATATGTATAATATCGGGCGCATCTGCCGGGTAATATAACCCTGGCGAGCATCATCGGTTGGTTTATCTTGCATTGTTGTTGTTTGCGTTACCATATTTTGGTCCTTAATTATCTGATTGTGAATAATCTGATTGCGCCTCGGCGCGCCCGTTTTCGTGCGTCAGACTAGTTTGCCGCTGTTGCAGTCAACATCCATGCTGCTTCCTCATGGGCACCAATACGTGCTGTCAACATATCCGCGGTAAATACGTCACTGGCCTGTTCCGCTGTTTCTACGGCATCACGCAACAATGAGGCGACGCGTTGGTTGTCATCGGCCAGCATTGTTAGCATTTCGCCGGTTGCCGGGAAGTCCTGCGCATCAGTGACGACACTATGCTCAATATATTGGCTAAGACCCATTGGTGCGGCGCTGCCTAGCGTACGGATGCGCTCTGCCAAGTCATCAATCGCCTCGGCCAAGTTTTCATATTGCGCCTCGGTCATTTTGTGCACTGAGTAGAACATCGGACCGGTCACATTCCAGTGAAATGCCTGCGTCTTGTGATAGAGCACATAGGTGGATGACAGGGCTTTGGTCAGCTTTTGCGAAATCGCTTTACGCTGATTTTCGGTCATACCCGTTTTGGTTTGGAGTTTCTCGTTACGTACATTTAATGCTGTTACTGTCATAAATTTATCCTTTGGTAATGGCCTCAAGGCAATATTCGCGCGCATAGTCGCGGCGCCGAAGCCGTTAAAATATTTTCAAAAATGGGGTGAGCTGTTTAATAATGACCGATCTTAACGGTCAGATTTTCGGCTCCTCGGGAGTAATCAGTACGGAAGATGGCTCCTCTTTTTCCGCTCCCATCATCTTTGCCACATCGGCAAAGCTGTTGAAAATCTGTTGCTGTTGCGCCTTGGAGAGCGCGGCAAAACGTTCACTAAATTGCGTCTGCATAAGGCTTGGCGCCTGTTCTAGCAAAGCCTCACTGTCGCCACTCAGCCGTGAATGGACAATCCTGCGGTCCTTTTCACTACGATAACGCTCGATCAGTCCGCGGGCCTGTAGGCGGTCCAAAATCGTGGTCACTGTCGCTTGTGTAAGGCTGACATGGTTTGAAAGTTGACGCGTTGTCACTTCACCCAAGTCACGAATAGCGCTCAAAAGTGCGTATTGCGGGCCAGTTATGCCGATTTTGCCCACCATATTGCGCGATTGCTTGTCCGTCGCGTGGATAATCTGTCGTAAGACGAACAGGACATCCTGCGCCTCAACGTCTTGATCCGGGTCTTTGCTCGTCACCTTTTCGATTTGAGCATCAATATGGTTTTGCAAGTCAGTCATAAATATATTCGCAACACGTGCGTGCTTTCCAGTTTCATTATTAACGAAGAAATTATGTTTATCAATTGTCATTGCCTACTAAATATTAGTGCTCTAAACAATTTTTCAAGGCACAATTGTAGGAAAATATATAAATCACTGTTTTTGCATTATAATTTTTCTTTTATTGTCTGTGATCGGCCATGTTTTTGCGCTTGATCACTCGATATCATCACTGCGCATAGCTGCTGCTGCCAGACTCTCCGCCTCCAATAACAGGCTATCATCAGCTGCGCCTTGAGGCACTGCTTCTCGGCCAATCATAGCCAAAACGGGCACGGCCAATGGGCTGACACGGTCAAGATCAATATGGATGATGCTGTCCTGAGCGCGATCCATCAAATCGCCCAATCTGCCGACATCGGTCATGCGTGCCCGCGCATCGGCCCATGCGGCCTGCATGAGAATGTGCTCAGGCTCATATTTTTGCAGCACATCAAAAATCAGGTCGGTTGAAAATGTTACCTGCTTGCCGGTCTTGCGCTTGCCAGGATGCTGTCGCTCAACCAATCCGCTAATCACGGCAACTTCGCGAAAAGCACGTTTCAGCAAATAGCTGCGCTGCACCCAGTCGGTAAATTCATCGGCCAGTATATCGGCCGAAAATAAAGGCCCCGGGTCAGTAATCGGCTTTAGGCCATAGACTGCCAGCGCATAATCATTGGCGACAAAGCCCAGCGGCTCCAGCCCGCGATCCTCCATCCGCCGTGTCAGCAACATGCCCAATGACTGGTGCGCGTTCCAGCCTTCAAAAGGGTAACACACCATATGATGCCGATCATGATGCGGAAATGTCTCGACCAGCAATTGCCCGGGTTCCGGCAGATGCGAGCGCCAATCCTGCATCTCAAGCCATTCGCGAACATCATCAGGAAAACGCCCCCAACCTGCACGGTCCGTCAGCATCTCACGCACGCGGTCAGACAAATGGGTCGTGAGCGGCATGCGCGCCCCCATATAGCTTGGTATTTGCGCAGCTTTTTTCGCCGCACGTACCAGCACGTCCATGTCCTTAATCCGCTCTACCTCAAGGCTCATACCCGCAAAGAAAAATGTATCTCCAGGTGAGAGCTGCGCAGCGAAATTTTCTTCAACCCGGCCCAGTTTGCGACCATTTTTGAAGCGCACATCCAGCATCGCTGCGTCTATGATGATGCCGGCATTTAACCTGTGTTGGACCGCAAAACGCGGATGAACCAGATGCCAGACGCCATCTGCATCGCGCCGCAATCGCTTGAACTTGTCATAGGCTTTCAGCGCATATCCGCCATTTTCCACAAAGCCTAAGGCACGATGAAATTCATCGCGCGTCAGTTTCGCATAAGGCTGGGCAGAAACAATTTCTGCAAACAATATATCTTCATGAAATGGACCGGCACAAGCCCGCGCCATAATATGCTGCGCCAATACATCCAGCCCGCCAGAACGGAAAGGCTCGCCATCGCGCTGCCCTGCCGCGACCGCATCAAAAGCGGCCTGCGCTTCCAGAAACTCAAACCTGTTACCAGGCACCAGCAAAGCCTTACTGGACACATCCAGCCGGTGGTTGGCGCGGCCGATACGCTGCAAAAGCCGTGAAGACCCTTTGGGCGCGCCCATCTGGATGACACAGTCCACATCACCCCAATCGACGCCCAAATCAAGCGATGCTGTGGCGACCAATGCCCGCAATTCTCCGCGCGCCATAGCGCCCTCTACCTTGCGCCGCGCCTCCACTGCCAAAGAGCCATGATGAATGCCGATGGGCAGTCCGTCTTCATTCTCATTCCATATAGCCTGAAAAATAAACTCAGCCAAAAACCGCGTATTACAAAATATCAATGTCAGCTTATTGCGCCGCACTTCCTCCAGAATCTGCGGGATAGCATAATGCCCGCTATGGCCTGACCATGGCACACGTCCCTCTGGCAGCATGATATCCAGATCCGGCGGCGCGCCGCTTTCTCCTTTGACCAGCTGCACATTTTCCAAGTCACCATCGGGCGCAAGCCAGCCGAGAAAAGCATCTGGATCGGCAACCGTGGCCGAGAGAGCCACGCGCTGAACTTTGGGGTTAATCGCCTGTAAGCGCGACAAGGCGAGCGCCAGAAGATCACCGCGTTTGCCAACCGCAAAGGCATGAACCTCATCGATAATGATGCGCTTCAAACCAGAAAATAATGTTTCGCTTTCCGGATAGCTTATCAATAGACTTAGCGATTCCGGTGTGGTCAGCAAAATATTGGGCGGGCGTGATCTTTGGCGGGCCTTGCGATCAGATGGTGTGTCACCGCTGCGTGTCTCAATAGTGATATCCAGCCCCATTTCGGCAATCGGCGTTTCCAGATTGCGCTTAATGTCATGTGCCAAGGCTTTGAGCGGTGATATATAGAGCGTGTGCAGCCCATCATGGGCTGACGCGGTAATGAGATCAGCTAGTGTCGGCAAAAAGCCTGCAAGCGTTTTGCCAGCCCCTGTGTCAGCAACCAACAAAGCATGATCGCCTTGCCCTGCGACTGACAGCATCTCTAACTGATGGCGTCTTGGCAGCCAACCTCGCTGGGAAAACCAATCTTTCAGAATATCTGGAAGAGACACATCAGGAAGCGTTTGAAGGGGAATTATGGTCATTGCAGCCAATGTCTGGTCCACCGGCGATAAGGTCAACCATAGATCGGCAAAACCGGGCAAAAAATAAAATTAAGAAAAAAATTAAGGCGGTGTAACCGAATAAGAGCGGCCGACGAAATGCCTAATGTAACGAGTTTGCTGCTCCCAATCTCAACTCCTCCCTCACCCTTTGGGAGCAGCAAAATTACCAGCCCGGCGGTCCCTCCCCCCTTTTGGACCGCCGGGCTTTTACTTTTCTAGCAAAGATTAATGAAGCGCTACGCCCTCGACCGTGATGCGATGCAGCAACCGGCGATGGCCGTGATAATCATTCATCGCATAATGCCATGTTGACCGATTATCCCACATGGCCAGTGATCCCGGTGACCATTGCCACCGAAAATGGAATTGTGGCTGCATGATATGCGCATAAAGCTGCATCAAAAGGTCGGCACTCTGCTGCGCGTCCATATCAATGACCTTCAAGGTAAAGGCCGGATTGACATAGAGACCCTTTTTGCCGGTTTCTGGATGGGCAAGCACGATAGGGTGTACGGCCTCCTGCCCTGCCTTATCCTGATTACCAAACCGGTCACCCACTTCGTCGCGATAATCCGACTGCTTGCCAAAAATATGCGCATTGCCATGCAAAGCCTGCAACCCGTCCAGGCGCTGTTTCATATTGTCATCCAAAGCCTCATACGCAGCCTGCATACCCGCAAAGAGCGTATCGCCTCCCTCTGATGGGGTTTCCAGCGCATATAATATCGACCCCATTGCCGGCACATGATCATAGCTATGGTCCGTATGCCAGCCGCCACCAATATTTACCGTCTGGTCTGGTTCTTTAAGGACTTGGGCAATTTGCGGATAACCATCAACCGGTGTGAAGAAGCGGTTGATATTGATCCCACCCCAAAGCTCAGCAAAGGCAATATGATCCTCTGGTGACAGATGCTGGTCACGGAAAAATAACGCGCCATGATCGAAAAAGGCGTTTCTCAGCAAAGCAAATTGCGCATCATCCATATTGCGTAAGTCCACATCATGCACTTCTGCGCCCACTGCCTCGCTAGATGGTTCAATTCTCATAATATCCTCCGCCGCCTATTCTGTATTTTTGCGGAACATGCCATGCCCAGCGCAAAGGGGCAAATTTACCAACTGTCATAAAAGATATCGAATAGGAAACCGGCAAAAAAGCTGCGGCGGCCATTGTCACGGCGGCAAATTTGGTCCAGCGTAAAACCAACATAACAACATATTGCAATATCATGAGGATATAAAATGGCCCTTCCTGCTACCTATAAACAAATGCTGTCCACTGTTACGGCGGATGCTGAATTGCGTCTTGAGCTGGTTGAAAAAGATCTGCCAACGCCGAAAACAGGCGAGATTCTGGTGCGCGTGGAGGCCACACCTATCAATCCATCGGATCTGGGCGTGATGTTTGGTTGGACCGATATGGACAAAGCAACCACATCAAACAGCGGTGCAGACAGTGTATTAAGCGCCAGCGTTTCGCCTCAAGGCATGCAGGTTATGAAAGCACGCATCGGCCAGAACTTGCCAGTTGGTAATGAGGGTGCCGGTACTGTTGTTGCGGCTGGTGATGATGATTATTCGCAAAGCCTGATCGGCAAGACTGTGGCGATTATGGGTGGCGGCATGTATGCCCAATATCGCTGCGTTCCAGCGATGATGGCCCTGCCGCTTAAAGATGAGCACAGCGCCAAGGACGGCGCGTCATGCTTTGTGAACCCGCTTACTGCCCTCTCCATGGTCGAAGTGTTGAAGATGGAAGGCCATAAAGCGTTGGTACACACTGCCGCAGCGTCCAATCTAGGCCAGATGCTCAACCGCATTTGCGCTGCCGATGGTGTTGATCTGGTCAACATCGTCCGCAAGACCGAACAGGCTGATCTGCTCAAGTCTATGGGCGCAAAATATGTTGTGAACAGCTCTGATGACGACTTTATGGCGCAATTGACCGACGCTGTACACGAAACCGGTGCGACATTGGCATTTGATGCTACTGGTGGCGGCACATTGGCATCTGACATATTAACCGCAATGGAAATGGCCGCGGCCCGCACGCCGAGCGATTACAGTATTTACGGCTCCACCAAGCATAAGCAGGTCTATATCTATGGCGGTCTTGAAGTGGCGCCAACCGTTCTTTCCCGCAGCTATGGTTTTGCATGGGGCGTCGGCGCATTCCTGCTTCCCAATTTCCTGGCAAAAGCCGGAATGGACGTTGCCGCCCGCCTGCGCGCCCGTGTCGCGGAAGAGCTGACCACAACATTTGCCAGCAATTATACCGACGAGATCTCCATGATTGATGCTTTGCAAGCAGAGACAGTTGCAAAATATAATGCCAAAGCCACTGGCGAGAAGTTTCTCGTCTGCCCGCAACAGGGCCTGTAAACATAGCAAAGGAATACGCATAATGACCGTCTATGCAATTGCTCAACTGACCATCCATGATCGTGAAGGCTATAAGCGCTATGAAGCTGGCTTCATGGAGGTATTTGAGAAATTTGACGGAACAATGCTTAGCGTTGATGAGGAACCGATGGTGTTGGAGGGTGAATTCACCGCCACACGCTCGGTCCTCATCGAATTTCCAAGTAAAAAACAGGCTTTGGCGTGGATGACGTCTCCTGACTATCAGGCCATTGCAAAGCACCGCTTAGCTGCCAGCACCGCAAATTCTATTCTGGTCAAAGCTATTACTGCGGATATGCTGGAAAATTTGGGCAGCTGATTTAAGCTCAAATTATTTTCTTCAGCCAATAGGCATGGCATCTTGCCCAATAATATTATCGTCAAGTTCGTTGCAAAAACGAAATGATACTCCCCTTCAAAGCAACAGCAAAGCTTAAGAAACACTTAATTTTGCTTTGATGCGGCGATAGATACATTCCACTTTATCTATTAAAAACAGTCACTTGTGAGTGCGCCATGCGTATCACGAGTGACTTTTGCTGTTTCTTACTCCGAAAGCCACGCAAACCCCCTCATAAAGGGTTCAACAAAGCGATGACGGGTTTCCCCCTTGCCGGTTTGGATGGTCAAAAAGCCGAGGCTCCTGACCAACCAAAACATCCGTCAACGCGGCTTATTCATACTGTGGTCTAACTGGTCAGACTTCAGATCTTACTTTCTGGGTGAGGATATATCCCACCATATTCTCACCCAGATTTTTTAAAACAAAACGCGTTTCTGCCGTTCTTATACGGGCGATGGCGCGCGTCTTTGAAAGGGAGTTTTGTGTTTACTTGTCCGCCTTTGATTAAGGCAATTTCAGCAAGCCTAATGATCGTCTCAATCATGATGGGATCAAGCGCTGCATATGCTCAGCAGGTCACTGCAACGGCATCAGCAAAGATTACCAATCAATTTGTTTCGACCCAAGAGATTGAGAGAGGCTCAGCCGGTAAAGATGCGGGCCAAGACAAGACAGACATTCAGCAGAATTACCAGATCAGCGAAATTCAACGCCCATGTGATGGCAATGCAAATAATACGACCAACAATGATAGCAGCACAGATAAGGACCACAGCAAATGCTTGATTATAACAATAGACATGCAGTGAATTATGGCAATGATAGCTTTGACCATCGTCAAGGCTCAGCAATTTTAAGCCGCTTAATCAGCCGTGACCTAAAAATGCACTCAGCCTATGCGGATAAGCCTGCTGGACCTATTTCTACACCGTCGCAACTGGCGCAAAGCATTGGAGCGCCGATAGTTCTTGTCACCATGGTCGAAGCAAATAACCTGCTTACCTACCATTCTTTCGGCCTTGCACCCGGCCGTGCCTTGGGCAAGCTGTCCAAAGTCTGCCATGATCGCTGTCAAGATGGCGCCTATCTAAAAGCCGATATTTCGCGCGATGAAGAATTTTCAGAAATCTGCCAGCTTGCCGATATCGGCCTGCATCACTTCTTCGTCGGCGTACCAGTTTATGACAATGATGGAGAACTTATCGGCACCGTAGCCGTGCTTGATCGCAGTTCCAATGTTATGACGCGCGGTTATTCTATAAAAACACTGCGCGAAAAGGCAGCAGAATATATTGCCCAGCGCAATCTGATGGAAAGCTATCAGAGCGAAACACTACAGCAAGAATGCATAGCGGCGTAAATATATGAGCCCCGCTCAGGGGAAATCATATTTTGAAAATTCTTTCAAAACCGCTGCTCGCAAATTGGGATTTACGATATAAGTCTCCAGCAACAGAGCGGGCTCAGCATCTTCTGGTAGACCCAGTTTGAGATTTAGTCGCTGCCATGTATTTTCGGCTTCCTGCCTTTTGCCAATGGCCAGTGCGGACAGCGCACGCGTAATTTGCAGCCCTGGGTCAACCCGCGTTGAATCAACAAGCTTGCGATTAGACAGGCGATAGGCTTCTTCGAAATTCCCCTGTTTATAGCGCAGCAACGCCAGCACCGCATAAACGCCCAAATCAACATCGGGGTCGAGCGCAATAGCACGCTCTGCCAAGCTCTCTGCCCGCTCATCATTACAACCAGCCAGATAAATGGCGTGATAGCCAAGCAACCGGGAATCTAAAGGATTGGCAGTGGTCGCCTTTTTGGCCCATTCATCACCACGGCGGCATTTACCGGCAAAATATGACGCTCTGGCCTCTGCAAAAGCGGCATAGGCGCTGTTCGGGTTCACCCGTAAAGCGCGTGTAGCAAGGTCCTGCCCCGTTTCATCAAAGTCGACATTGTTGCTCTGGCGCTGTGCGATCCAGATAACAAAAGACTTTTTTTCCAGCAAATATGGATCATCGGGAAATTGCTCGACCGTTTTTGTCATACATTCAATAACCGGCTGCAACAGTTCCTTCTCACGGAACTTCAAATAACTGTCCGCTTGTAATGCGCAATGATATCCAGCTGCGAAGCTCTCGCGATGCTGGCTGGTCTGGTCTCGTATCACGGCTCCTGAAGGGCCAACCAAAGCAGCGACAGCCTGCTCCAATTGCGGCCTTATCGTCTTTACATCTTCTGGAACGGCCAGAATTCGGGACCATATAAGCTCATTATCCTGATCACGGATCAGGCGCAAATTCAGCCGTCCTCCAGCAATATCAACCGCTTCAATGATGAGCAGATAGTCAGACTTTATGGTGTCATTTGGCCTACTAACAACAACCTCTATGCCGCCAAAGGGAACCAGCGACGACTTAAAAAACGCACTTGCCTGTTCGCCAATAGATTCTGCGATATCATCATCCGTGACATCAACAACGCGTATCGTCGGATAATCTATATCCGTAAGTACGGGCTTATCATTCCCTTGGGTAGATATAATGCCGATTATCATAGCGATCAGACCAAGAATGACCGCTATCGCAATGATAGTCTTTGCAGCTGAAGACTGTGTGAGAGCCTTTTGTGCAGATGCAGTTGGTGCAGACATTGTCGGGGTTGGCATAGTAGAAGCTGACATAGCCGCAATGGACGCCTGTGCCTGCTGGCTGCCAACTGGCATATGGTCTGACGCATCATTCACGATAGGCGCAGCAGGAACGCCGTTATTTTGCACGGGCGCGCCCTCAAAGGGCATTTGGTCAGTCATAGCCTTTGGCGGTTCATCTGATGATGCACCTTCTAAGACAACTTCATATTGATTAAGCGGTATTAAAAGGCGTGTGGAGCTGGGATTGCGCAAATAATGGTTATCAATCAATTTGCGCAAACGCCCCATAATTACGCGGGGGTAGCTATCAGTTTGCGGGTCAAAATCCTCACTGCGGCCCAACGCTTCCACCGCAATGCTATAGGCTTTTAGCGGCTGCGTGTTCCCCTCCAGCTTATACGCTACCAAAAAGCTCAAAAGCTTGCTCATCACTGGAGATCGGGAAAATTCTGGCGTGCAAAGCAGACGATCGCGTTCAAGGCAGAGCTGAAGATGCTCGCTTCCTCCGACGCTTAAATCATCATTGCTCATTAATTCCCACCACCAGAAATTTGAGAGTGAAAAGGCCGTAACGACGCAATTCTAAGATTTGTTACGGGTAACACACAATGTTACCTATAAACATATTGGTTAAGAAAAAGAAAATTACGCAACAAAAACTATAGTAAAATAAGTCAGATTTTCCCAATATTTTCGCTGCAAAAAGTCGCAAAATAGAACATAATCACCTCATTATTGAACCTGGCACTATAAAAAACGACCTACTTACCGTTTAGCATATCGATGTCGCAGACAAAGCAAGACGGGTCGCAATATAATGTATGATGAAGGCGCAAGTCATTTCCGGGAGATAGCACCCCCCTCTAAAAAGCCCGAACAACAGATCAGTTCCACTGCAAGACCTGACAGACGCAAAGAACCGCCCGTTGAATCTGCAAAAGTGTCAGCATCCCCATATGCTATAAGCTCTGCGCCTCAATTGGCAGAATATCTGGCTGTGCCGATTGTGATGATTACCATCAAGGAGAGCGAAGATATCTTAATCTATGATGCCTTTGGGCTAGCACCAGGCCGTATGTTAGGAAAATTGTCCAGAGCCTGTCACAAGCGCTGTCAAAATGGCGCTTATTTCAAGTCTGATATCGCGAATGACTCATATTTTTCCGCCATTCTTGGCCCTGATGGAATTGGCAATAATCGCTTTCTTGTTGGTGTTCCTGTTTATGCCGATACAAACAGGCTCATTGGGACTGCGGCGATTTTGGACAGACGCAGAAATGTTCTGACGCGCCGTTATCTCTTTCGCGATCTGCATGATGCGGCGCACATGTTTATAGCAAATCGTCAAGCGGCGGCGTATCGCACCGGCATATCCCGAACAAACCCACCCTTGGCAGCATGAAACTGCCAACAGTTATTCTTAGCTGAGAATATGCCTGCCTTTCTGCACCCGCTGCGTGCTGGTTCCGGCAATGGCAGTGGACCGTTTGGTTATCGTTGCAAGGCTGTGCCAGTTTGACTGTGCCTCCTGCGGCGTAAGCTCTACACTCATATAACCTCTGCTGCCGGAATCTGCCCAGCGCAGTTGATCATTTGAACGCATTAAAGCAGCAGCAATATCTTTTGACGGTGTTGCAGGAGCAAAGCTTTCAAAACCCGGCGAGGTCACACTATGCCCGGCAAATTCGACACCGGCAGCCTGACCATCCACTGAAAGGTCAAATGCCCATCCATTATGGCTGTCACCGGAAAGGACAATCAAGTCTGCATCAGCCGCTTGCGCTGCACGCAAATGCCCATCACGAGCTACAGGATATCCATCCCAAGCATCAAAGTTGAAAGGCAGTCCGGCCTGCGCCGCTGCCAGCCCAGCCAAAGCACGGCGGCGAACAAAATCCGGCGCATCGGGCGGTATCCAATTGCCTGTTTCAGGCGGCAATTTAAGCGAGCCCATCACACATTGCTGCGCCCAAAGCTGCCAATGGGTGCCTGATGATGTGGAGGCTTTCATAGTGTCAGCCAACCATGTGCTTTGCGCATCACCCAGCATTGAGCGGGAAGGGTCTTGCCAGACATCATCACGAAACGCTGCGAGCGCCGCTGGAATATCCGCAGCACCTTCAAAAGCCGCAGCCAATTCTGCTGGCTGGTCCCGGCCGGTTAGACGGCTTTCTGTCACCATAAGGCTGGCCAATGTGCCGATCTGGTAATTGCCCCAGCTTGGTTGATCAGATGCACGGTCGCGTACTGGCATCCACTCACGATATACCTGTTCAGCGATTTTCTTGCGGACGAAATAATCGCCTTCTGCCGCCTGATGGTTTTGCGCCCCGCCTTTCCAGCTGTCATTGGCTATTTCATGGTCATCCCACATGGATATGACAGGGAAATTTTGATGCAATCGGCGCAAATCCGGATCAGCCCGATAGCTGGCATAGCGCAAACGATAATCTGCAAGTGTCAGCATTTCATGATCGGGTTGAATCACTCTACCGGGCACAGCCTGATCCAGCGACGGATATGTGCCAGCCGCATATTCGTAAAGATAATCCCCCAAATGCAGAATCAGATCCAAGTCTTGCCGCTCAGCCGCATGGGCATAAGCATTGAAATGGCCGAACGGCATATTGGAACAGGAAAATACACCTAAGGCAAAGCGGTCAATATCACCGACCGGCAATGTGCGTGTTCGCCCTGTAACCGATACGCTGCCATCCGGCGCGATGAAGCGATAATAATACCAACGGCCCGGCTGCAAACCCGAAACCACAATTTTGGCGATAAAATCACGTTCCGCTAATGCAGATATGCTCCCACCGGCTTTAACCGCAGAAAAATCGATTGTTTCTGACAATTCAACTGTCAGCTGCGCAGTGCCTGTGCTGACAAAACGGGTCCATAACAGTACAGAATCCGCTTGTGGCTCACCGCTCGCAACGCCATGGGTAAAACCCGTCTGCGCCTGATAACTATAGGCAAAGCCAGGCAGACCAAGCGCAGCGATGCCGAAAGTCCCCGCTTTCAGAACAAAACGACGATCCAGTTGCCAGTTACTTTTGTTCATTCCGCGTCTCCGATAATATAGCTATGACGGGGCTTAAATTGCCTCAGATTAATGCCGCCGAAACAGGCATGTGATCCTCAGGCCTTAGTCAAAAACCGCATCGATAATATTGCGCGTACCATCATTGACGATAGCGACTTTACGGCCAATCGGATCAGGCGCATCTGGACCAAGTTGCTGTAACAGAGCCAGTGCAGCATCGCCGCGCGGCGTGGCGGCAACAATGCGTGCTATATGTTCATCAGTTTCCACTCTGGCGCAAATGGCTGCCCGCGCCATGCTGCCTTTGCTATAACCAATGGTATAGCTTTCAATCACGCCTGTGCAGTCCTGCTCTAATCGCTGCATCTCTGGTTGCACATCCACTGCCGCTTGCGCTTGGCTATCCACTGGTTGCGGAATATAGTCGCTGGGCTGGGCGGAATAAATGCCAACAGCTTCTTTGGAGAGAAAGCCCCCATTGGCAAGAACAAGGCCAAAATCTTCCGGCGCTGCGCGCAACTTTTCTACCATAGAGACTATGGCATGCATGGAATAATTATTGCCTGCACCGCCAAAGAAAGGCAGCCCCCCTGTTACGGTAAGCTCAGTGCTCTCATCATCCAGCCCCAATGCCTCTGCGGCCAATGTTACCGCACATGGAAAACAGCTATAAAGGTCATAATGGCAAATAGATGATGTGTCTTTATTGGCCCGCTCAAGCGCTATAGAAAGGCTGGCCTCAATGGCTTTTGAACGTGACAGGTCAGGACGTTTGCTGACCAGATAATCCTTCGCCTCTGCAGAGCCGTGAAGATATATCCATTTCTCCGGCGCTATGCCCAGACGCTCGGCTTCGCCAATGGTGGTCATAATAACCGCCGCACCCTGATTGACCGCATCTTGAGCAACGTGCCATTTCAAATAAGGGTCAGAGACAGGATAATTTGCCGCAGATTGCGTCGCCAGAAACGCGGCATCATAGTCCTGATCAAATTGCGCATAAGGGTTATCACGAGCGATCTTTGCAAAGCGGGCCCAAAGCCGCGACATATCTTGCAGATGTTCATCGCGCGTGCGGCCCAGTCGGCTACGCAGTCCATGTTCAAACAAAGGATAGGTGAGCGGCGGTGCGCCCAGGCCATTGCCTAGTTCATACATGTCGAGCAGAATATCGCCCATGCCGCGATCTTCCGTCTCACCATCCGTGTCATCGGACCAGTCGAGCGTGATACCGCCGCGCAGTGCCGTTTTCATGGCTGAAATGGCTTCGCTGCCAGTCAATACGGCCAGCTTGACCGTTCCTTCATGCAGGGCGGCGGCCTGTTCATTGACCAAAGCCTGTGGGACATTGCCGCCAACATGACTGTACACAGCACGCTGAGGCGACAGGCCAGATAGCCGCGCTACAGTGCGTGGTAAGGAAGTACATTTTCCAAATGGATGCTGGTCACCCGGCAGGGAATCAGCAAAAATACGGGTAACCATTACCATATCGGCTGCACTGCCTACGGCATCACCCTGCCCTGTATCAGCCAATGCCGCGGCAACAGCATCGGCCATTAGGCTTTGCGGCGAAGGCGCATTGGCCGCATCTCCATCGCTCCAGCGCTCCATGACCTGTCCAACACCGACGATAATGGGAATATTGCGATCAACCATTGGCTGTGCCTCTCAATCTTATTTTATATTTATAGGATGCTTCTAGAGCGCAATCGGCCTAGCGCAAGACACCCGAATGGCTGATCGACAGCTTGTCGCCAGTTTTTGCAAAACCCAATCTTTGCAATGCAATCGCCAATTCCGGCGCTTGCCCTGCTAATACGAGAGTCATGACATAGCGCCTTTGCGGGTCGATAGAGATAAGCAACTGCGTACCATCTTCGGCGCTCGCAACCTGCATTGACAGATTGTCACCTTGGCAGCTGATTGTTCCCAGCAAACCCTGCTGCGCCACAAAGCGCGCGAACAATCCACTGGGCTTAACGCGAATATTGCCCGAAGCAGAAACACAGCGGCCATTATCAAGAGTAATATTGCCATCATCAATATGGGCTGTAGACACGGGTATTCTGCCGGACATTGCCGCAAGGGGAATGTCCCCCATCGCATCCTCCACCACCAATTTTCCTGCCGATCCACTTAACCGTGCGGTAAATTCGTCACCTTCTGCATTGGCCCGGCGTACCGCTATTGATGGCTTTCCCAACAGGGTGGAAGGTTCCAGCCCCGCATCCAAATTGCCCAGATCAATCCCGCGAAATTGCGCATTTTCTAACCGCCCATTCCAAATACTGCCGCTCACTTGCTGTGCCGCAAAGCCTGCCTTATCGACACCGGCCAGACCAATGGCCAAGTGCATGGGGAAGAATGCTAAAGCCGCCCCTATGATGCAGAGCAAAACCAGAAGAGTAACAATAAGACGGCGCATCAGAGTCTCCGAATAATGGGGCTATTTTAGTTATTTGCAGCGCGCGAAAAGACAGCGCGTACGGACACATTGTGTACAGAGTTAGAGACATTGCCGGCAATAGACGGCGTGGGTGACAGCGGACGCATTGACAATTGGGTGAGTATGATGCCCTGCGCCTCAAGAGCCAGCGACCATTGCAGAAAACTGTTAGGATTAACGCCCTCAATCGCCACCAATGCTCCATCTGCACCGCTCGCACTATTGCTATCAAGAGTGATACCGCGCTGACCGGCATCGGTAGCCAAAATCTGCACCAAATTGCCCGCCGGGGCAGGCGCTCGCTGCGGAGCAGATTGTAATATAGCATAGCGCGCATCAAGCTGTGCTGCCTTATAGGCGCTGTCTTGATAGCTGCGCTCTGCAGCAAAACTGCCCACCCAAAGTGGCCGAACTATGCCAAAAACCACTATGATAAAGAGCAACAGGCCAGCCGCAATGCCGAGCAATATTTGCTCCCTGCGCGTCAATGCCCAAAACCAGTTTTTTGCAGTGTCCATCATCCGCGCACCGTTATATCAAAAACCGTCTGGCCAGGTTGATCACATTGCTGACAGGTCAGAGTGAAACCTTGGTTTATCTGCAAGTTTTCCATAAACAACCGCACATTTTCGGTATTTTCGGCGTTTATTCGTGCTGCGATCACGCCTCCGGGTTGATAAGCCAGATCTTGCAAAACAATGCCTTTGCTTTCCTCCAGCGCACGCAACAAAGCAGCAGCAGGCACAGAGAATATACTCGCCCCTGCACCGCGCCGCGCAAGCGTATCATCGACCAGATTGCGTGCAGTGCCCAAATCCGTTGCTGCAGGAAAATCGGCCTGAACTTTCGTCAAAACTGCCGATATAGCCGCATCTTCAGCACTGCTATATATCCAGAGCCGAACCGCTGGTATCAATAATGTGATAATCAGCAAGGCGGCGGCCATCCCAGCCAACCATTTTGCCCTGACAGGGGTCATATATGCGTTGGACATCTGCTTAACGAATGCACCATGGCGCAAATTGGGCAAGTGCGCTGACGGCAAATCGGACAAAGCTGCATGCACCCTATCCTCATCCAAAAGCTCTGGCTCTTGATCGATAAGCAATGCCTGTCGCAAGGCGCGGTCATCCGCAGCGGCCAAATCCTGCCCCAGCAGATAATTGTGATCAGCCAATGCAAAATATGCATAGCCGCTATCTGGCAAAGGCATCAGCGTTGCTGCAGGCACCACATAATCGGGTGTCAGTCCCATATCCTGCAACTGCGCCAAACGGGTCTGCAACACGCTCTTACGCACTACGGCAGAGACGGCAGCTATTGCTGCTGAGCTATGTTCAAAAAGCGCTGCTGCACTGTGCAGATCATCATCAGCATCTATCGCTGCGCTCAACGCCTCGGCCTGTGCAGCAGCAATGGCCTGTTGAGGGGTTATATCGGCAAAGCGGTGGATACGCACTGCGGCATCATCATTGGATAGCAGCAATGTCACACGGTCGGGTTCAGCGCCCTGTGTAAAGCCGGATGCCGCGAGTACATCACTATCGCGGCCATATTGTACTATCCGGCCAGACAGGACCTTCCACCACGCATAATGCGCGCCAGTTCCTTGGCTATTGTCACCTATTGGCGATAAAATCAGATGGATGCCGTCAACGGACAATGTCTATCTCACCCAAATCGTTGACCGAAATTTGCGCTATGCCATCGGCGCTGCGCAAAATAATTTCCATGCCCTGATTGGGCAGACCGGTATTATCAAAGGCAATGCGCATACGCTCACCATCGGCAACATCTGCCTGAATATCACCGCGCCACGCAATATTGGCCAGATTGCGCTGTGTTATAGGCAACCATTCGCCATCACGCCGTGCTTCAAAACCATAGCCATTAACCCCCACCCATATAGCAACCGGCTGACCGCCTATAACGGCCTGATCACGCGCTGCGGATAATCGCGTTGCCAAACTCTCTGCATCCTGTTGAATGGCCTGAGCACGGCCGGGCAAAGTCAGCACAATAGCAGCCGTCGCCATACCAATAATCGCAATGACGATCAGCAATTCGATAAGCGTAAACCCATTCGGTTTCGCAAATATAGGAGAGGTTTTACTCACCGGCATAGATATCTGCATCCAAGTCACTGCCGCCGGGCTGTCCATCTGCGCCTAGTGAATATACCGCATAAGGTGTCCCGCTAGGGCCGGGCACGACATATTGATAGGGGTTGCCCCATGGGTCTTTGGGCAGTTCGCCGCGAATATAGCCGCCCGCCGGATAACGCGCAGATGCGCCCAGTGATGCTGGCGCGGTCTTTAACGCCTGCAATCCATCCGCCATTTCGGGATACCGATTATGGTCCAGCCGGTATGTCTCAATCGCTTGTTCCAAATTACGGATATTGGCCTTGGTCGTGGTTATGGATGCGGTGTCCTGTGCAGGCAGAACATTGATCGCAACAATGGTCGCAAGCAGCCCCAAGATGAAGATAACCACCAGCAACTCCACCAGCGTAAAGCCATTTTGACGCTGTTTTTTGCGCTTGCTGTTCTTATTGTCCATCATTCTGATCATTTCATTCGGTCCTGAACTTCTTGTGCATGACATAGCGATAGTGTCTCTCTTGCTAAAACCCAGTCAAATCCTGCAACTGCAATATGGGCAGCAAGATCGACAATATGATAACAGCTACCAACCCGCCCATTATCACAATAATCGCAGGTTCCAGCAAGGATAAGACTGTGGTGGTGAAATTTTCAAATTCGCGCTCCAGATAATCCGCTGCGCGTTCCAACATAGTATCAAGCTGACCAGAAGCTTCTCCGCTCGCCGCCAGATAGACCAGAAGCGGCGGGAAATGCCCTGTGCTTTTCAGCGCCCCTGAAAGACTGCCCCCGCCGCGTATACGCTCGACAATCTGTTCCATTGACCGGCGCAGCACAGTGTTGCGCACGGTGCGCGCGGTGAGCTGCATACCGTCAAGCAATGGTAATCGGCTCGCTACCATGGTTGATAAAGTCCGCGCCAATCGCGCTGCATGAACATCGCGAATAAGCCGCCCGATAAAGGGGATGCGCAGCAAAAACCCGTCAAAGCGATAACGAAAATGTGCATTGCGCAGTCCCAATAGCAAACCGGCAATAGCCAATATCAAAAGCGCCAATATCAACCACCAATAATTTGCCATAAAGCTGGAAATCGCGATCACAATATCCGTAATGGGCGGCAGGTCGGTTTTGGCGTTGTCAAACTGTTCCACAATGCGCGGCACAACCGAGACCATCAGCCCGACAACCACCAGCATGGCGACCAATGCCAAAATCATGGGATAGGCCAGAGCAGTGATGATCTTGCCGCGGATGGCGGCCTGTTTTTCCATCAAATCTGCCAAGCGTTCTGAAATTGCAGGAAGACTGCCCGAGCTTTCGCCCGCGGAAACCATGGCGCGATATATGGGCGGGAAGCTTTTGGGCTCTCGCGCCATAGCATCGGCCAATGTCTGCCCCTCAACCACACCCTTATGCACTTCTCCCAATATGTGCCGCACCGCTGGATTTTCGCTTTGTCGGCTGATCGTGCCCAGACTTTCTTCCAATGGGCTGACCTGCATGAGTGATGATAGCTGGCGGGTAAACAGCATCAATTGCTTGGCTTTTAAACGCCGCCTGCGTGCAAATGCAGCGCCCGCTGCTCCGTTACTGGCAGATGATGCACTCTGACCAGGCTGAACCGATAATATGTGCCAGCTCTTCGCCGACAATTGCGCTATGGCCGCTTGCTTATCTGCGGCCTTTAATGATCCGCGGCGTTCGCGCCCTGAAGGATCAATGGCAATATATTGATATATCTGCATAGCGGCCGATTAACGGTCTTCATCTTCGCTGCGGGAAATGCGGATCGCTTCTTCCGGCGTTGTCTCGCCAGAGCGCACCAATTTGCGCGCCGCGGAACCCAGATTGGGCGCATGCGAAAATGCATGCCGCGCGATCAATGTTTCATCGCCGCCACTGTTGATCAATTTGCGAATAGTGTCATCAATGCGAACAGCTTCAAATACACCGATGCGCCCTTGATAACCGCTATTGTTACAGGCCTTGCAGCCAACGGGACGGTAGACGAGAGTGTCCTTTTCGAAGCCCAGCAAAGACGCCATGCTGGCATCAGATTGCACGGGTTCACGGCATTCAGGGCAAAGCCTACGCACCAGCCGCTGCGCGACCACCGCTCTTAAGGTCGATGCCAGCAAAAAGGGTTCTATCTTCATGTCGCGCAGCCGCGTAATCGCGCCAATCGCATCATTGGTGTGTACGGTAGAAAGCACCAAATGCCCCGTCAAAGAAGCCTGCACTGCAATGTCTGCAGTTTCGCGGTCGCGTATCTCTCCGACCATCACGACATCAGGGTCTTGCCGCAAAATCGCGCGCAGGCCAGCCGCGAATGTCAGGCCCACCTTGCTGTTCACCTGTGTCTGGCCAACACCATCAACGGCATATTCCACAGGGTCTTCCACCGTCAGCATATTGCGCGAGCCGTCATTAAGCTGTTTCAGACAGGCATAAAGCGTGGTCGTTTTGCCCGCACCCGTTGGCCCAGTGACAAGAACAATGCCATTTGGCTCCTGCAGTGCGCCATGCATAATCTCATGGACCTCAGCGCTCATGCCCAAAAGGTCGAGGCTAATATTGGCGTTTTCTTTATCAAGCAAACGCAGCACGACACGTTCGCCTGCGCGGCTGGGCAAGGTTGAAACACGCACATCGATGAGCTTACCACCAATGGTCAGACCAATGCGTCCATCCTGAGGAATCCGCCGTTCAGCAATATCCAGTCGCGCCATCACCTTGATACGGCTCACCACAACCGGCGCGACATGGGCAGGCATACGCAATTTTTCATTCAGCACGCCATCAACCCGCATGCGGATGACAAGCCCCGTTTCATAGGGCTCAATATGAATGTCGGAGACTCCCTGTCGCGCCGCATCGGCAATGATGCCATTGATCAGCCTGATCGCAGGGGCATCATCGGAACTGTCGAGCAAATCTTCAGCAGTGGGCAGCGTATCGGCAAGATCGTCCAGACTTTCGCCCTCGCGCCGACCGATAGACTGGGCCATTTCCGCAGCATCGCCGTCAATGGCATATTGGTCAGCCAATAGCCGGTCAAATTCCGATTGCGCGGTGAATTCGATATCAAAGGGCGCAGACAAATAGCGACGCACTTCAATCAGCACCAATGGGTCCGCTGCTTCACGCAGCGCCACTAACAGGCAGCCACCGCGATCACCCAATAAGATGACCCCATTCTCTTTGGCAAAGGCATAGGGTATAGTGACCAATGGCTGGCTTAAGCGCTGCGTTTCACCGATACCGGCATTGTCAGCGTCCTTCTCCGCCACAGCATCGCCTTTGCGAATATGGGCCATTGCCTATTGGCCTCCTGCCGCCGCATTATCGCTGGCTGGAACGTCCGTCTGTTCCGCCGGGTCAGGCAAAGGCTGGGCACCATTTTGACCGGGTATGATAATCTGTCCGCCCTGTAGTGCAGCTTCATCCGCTATGGGCGGGGTCGTGCCCAGATAATCGCGCACCAGTTGATCAATGCTCGGCTCTGCCTCCGGGTCGCGCAAAATCTGTTGGTCGCGAATATAGCCATAACGCCGCGCAGCAATGGCGCGGGCATCCTCGGTCGTGCGCAAAATTGTTGGCCGGATAAACACCAGCAAATTGGTCTTCACGCGTGATTTTCCGCGCGATTTAAACAGCTCTCCAATCAACGGTATATCGCCCAAAAACGGCACTTTTTGAATAGTACGTCGCTCATTATCATCAAGCAAACCACCCAGCGCAACAATCTCTCCATCGGCGACCGTCACTATGGTATTAATCTCACGCTTATTGATAATAAGCTCGTTAAAATCATCAGAGACTGGCCCAACAATCGAACTCACCTCTTGCCGCAGGGCCAGACGCACTTCATTGCCAGCATTGATTTGCGGCTTGACCTCTAGCTCAATACCAACATTTTGCCGTTGGATGGTGCGGAAGGCATTGTCGAAATTGCCGGACAGCGCTTCGCCGCTGCTGACCGGAATTTCCTGTCCGAACAATATTGAACCCTGAACATTGTTGTTCACCGTCAAATGCGGGGTGGAGAGAATATTGGAATTATTATCCTCCTGCACCGCATTGATGATTGCACCCAAAATCGCATTACCGCCCAGATCAGCGGCAAAACCGCCAAAGCCGCCACGTGCGCCCAATACGCTTGAAGCAGCATTTTGACGGAGAAAATCAGATGTAGCGCTATTGGTGCTGGTCGTCACAGTCGAGCCGTTAAATGTGGTCGTGGTTTCATCCAGCTCATCCGCCAATATGCCGCCTGCAATATCCAAAATATTCGGGCTGACATTGGAAAATGGCGTTGCAAGAAAGGGGATATTGTCCCCACCGATAAGAAACTGCACACCCAGCTCGCGCGCGACACTGTCGGACAATTCGACGATAATCGCTTCAACCAGCACTTGCTCCTGACGAACATCAAGCTGACGGATCAGTTCGGCAAGATTGCGCTGCACATCCACTGGCGCGGAAATGATGACGGCATTGGCGCCGGGATAACGTGTGATAATCGATGGCCCACGCCCGCTAACGCTGCTGATCGCGCCATTATTACCGCCGACAACGGTTGCTGATGTGGTAACTGCGGGGTTTTGTCCGCCCGAATTTGCTGCGCCATCACTGCCTGGGGCTGCATTGGGGGCAAAATTGGTGGGCAGTGATGAACGCTGGCCAACCAGTGTCTCCAATACCGGAACCAGAGTTTCCGCATCGGCATAATCAAGCCATACCACGCGAATTTCCGAACCATTGGCTGCGCGCGCATCAAGCTGCGCCGCCAAAGCGGTGAGCCGCGCCAAAGTCGCAGGGTCACCGCGTAGTGCGATGGAATTGCTGCTATCAATAGGGACAACCGAAACGGCCTGTGTGCCCTGCCGCGCAGGCACCAATTGCTGCAAGGCAACTGCAATTTCGCGCGCACCGGCATTGTCGAGCGTTACCAGCTGCGTCGCTGCATTGTCTTTGTCAATTTGCGCAACCAATTGACGTATCCGCCGCACATTATCGGCAAAATCAGCTATAATGACTGTGTTTGCCGCCAGATTGGCCGTCAAAGACCCTTCATTGCTGACCAATGGGCGCAATGATTCCGCAGCCGATGTTGCATCAATGGATTTGAGGCGGAAAACATCGGTTACAAATTGGTCACGCCGCGCAGTGCGGCTATTGCCCGGAGAGGCCTGTGCCGCAGAACCGGCAACCGGTTGAATACGATAAGCACCATTGCTTGTCGGGATAGCGACCAGACCATTGGCCCGCATCGTTGAAAGAAATATCTCAAAATATTCGGAGCGGCTAAGTGGCCGGTCAGACACGACCGATACCGTGCCATTAACCCGCGCATCAACTATGAATGTCCGCCCGGTTACTTCTGCAGCATCTGCGATAAAGGCCCGAATATCGGCATCGCGCACATTCAATGTGTGCTGCGCGGCCAGCGGCGCGCTGTTCATAAGGGCCAAAACGGCGCAAATCATCAAAATATATCGCATCAATTTTCCGGTATAATAATCGCAATAGGGACAATATTTGCTCCGCGCTCCACCAGCACGGAGAAACGGCTGCCCGGTCGGGCTTTGGCTATCAGGGCACTGGTGTCTTTCGCGCTGGTGATCTTATTGCCGTCATAAGCGACAATGACATCACCCTCTCTAAAACCCAGCCTTTTGAAAACCGCGCCATCGCCCTGCGCATTTACGCTGAGGCCAGTTACCTTGCTGCCATCCTGACGCGGCAAAAAACTGACGCCCGTTGCCAAAAGGGCAGCATTATTGCCATCGGGTCTTGCCGCTTCTGGCTGCCCCGCCCCTGCCGAATTGGCAACAGGTTGAGGTGGTTCAGGGCTAACCGGCGTGACATCATCTGATTGATCAATAAACAGGCTTTCCCGAGCGCCGCCACGTTCCAGCGTGACATTATCAAAGGCCACTGCCACCAATTTGACGCCGGGGATCACTTCATCACCGATCAGAAAATTTTGCTGAACCCCGTCATTCCCGGCAATAATGGCCGAACCTCTGCCAGTGACAGCATTCATGCGAGTGCCATATAGCACAAGGTCCAAAGCAGTAACGCGCACTGGCCCGTCGCTTTGCGGCGTTGCAGCCAATGTTTCACCGGAAAAGGGATTATAGCGCGACAATATTGCCTCTCGCTCTTCAGGTGATGCAATCACGGCCTGTCGCGGCTGCCAACCGCCAACAGGAGTAGCAGGACTGACCAGCAACAGTATGAACCGCACAGTCTGTATAATCAGAAGCACGGTTATAATCGCCAATATTACCCAGAACCAAAAACCTTGGCTGCTGTTTTTCGCATTGGATAATGGCAATCTGGACAACATAGCAAAGAATCACCCTCCCATATTCTTGGGCTATGGCTTAGGCTTTACCATGTGGTGACGCTAGCATGACAATTTTATTGCACATTGGTCATGCGAGAGGCGATGGCGCGGCGGCAGTACAGCCTATCTGTCCCTGCCGCCCAATGCAAAAATCTTAAAATTCGATATTCACGCCGAAGCTGACCGAAGTGCCATAATCATAGCTATTAGCGATAACGCGCGAGACTTCATTTTCCTGAAACTCAATATAGCTTTCGCCCAGAATATTGCGCGCTTCAAATTGCAGCTGCACAGTTTTGCCAAATAATTGGATGCCCTCACGCCAGACAAAGTCGAGCAACACGCCCGGCTCTTCAAACAGGTCAGGCTGTCCCTGTGTGCCGCGGTTGGTAACGCGCGGACTGTTATAACTCAGAATAAGTGTCTGTTGTGAAAGCTTCTCACCGGTCTTTTCCAGACCGAATTGCACATTGGCCAAATGGCGAGACTGACCAACCAGTCGGTCACCATCGTCAAACACACCAGCTGCAGGCGACAATGTTCCCGGGTTAAAGGGGGTCAATATCATGTCATCTTCAGTGACGTTGATCGACGAGTCAGTAAATGTATAGTTCGCCGCCAATAACAGGCGTCTCTCTTCCCAAAAATCACCGCCCAGATCGAAAAGATCGAAATATTGGACAACTTCCAATTCCAGCCCGAACAATTCGGCACTCGGAGCATTGGCAAATGTGGTGAAACGCGCTGAATCGCCTTGGGCAAACGCAATCAGCTCAATCGGGTCTTGGATATCTTTATAAAAGAATGCAGCCGAAATCCGTTCATCACGGCCGGTATACCATTCATAACGCGCCTCCAAATTGGTCAATGAGCTGTTCTGCAAAAACTCATTGCCGAAGAAAACGCGGTCAGTTTCGAAATCCAGAAATTGCTGGTTTGCCAATTCACGAAATTGCGGACGCGCCAAAGTTTGCGAGGCAGCAACACGAAATTGCATATCTTCCGCAAAATTCCATGTCAGTGTCGCGGCTGGTAGAAAGTCACTTTCGCTAATATCTGTCGGCACAATCGGCACGGAACCAAGGCCAAAAATATCTTGCGGTGAAACCTGTTGGTCACTGGTTTCATAACGGACGCCAGCTTGCAGGCGCAAACCATCAACCAATTCGGCATCCACCTCTACATAAAGGCCCTGCACTTCCAATTCGCCAGCGTAAAATTGCGCACCAGCAACCCCGAAAAATTCTTGCACTTCAACGTCAAATTCCTGAACGTTAAAATCGGACAGCAAAAGGTCGATACGCTGTTGGCTTACCTCTGCTGGCAAAGCATCACCAGCAGGGACAAATTCAAAATCACGGCGCAAAGAGTCACGTGTGTTGCGCGTATAGGCATAGCCTGTCTTTAACGTCACACCAGATGCAAATGGCAGATCATAGGCAAAATCGATGCCAAAGCCGATTGTGTCATCATCCAATTCTGAAAAAGCAATTGTTGCAAATTCACCATTGCCGATCTGTCCCAGACCGTTGACAAAAACATCTTGCCCAGAACCAGCAAAATTCTCATTCAACGCAAAGCCTGAATTAAATTCAAATGGTGAGTTACGCTGGGCGTTGGCATAGCTGGCACGCACATCGACATCCAGATCGCCAAAATCAAACTCAGTAACAATCTGCGTATTGAACAATTGCCGTTCAAAGGTAGAAGTCCGCCCTTCGTTCAACACCGCATCGGCATCGATACTGGTCCTAAAACCTTGTCTGATACGCGCTTCTTTCGCGGTGTCGCGAACAAAAAAGTTTGTCCAGCGCAGCTTATGCTCGCCCACTTCTGCGACAAAACCCAAAAGGCCGTTAACAACGACACGGTTTTGCGTGGTCAGATAATCAAAGCCGCTAAGCAGACCCAAAGTGCCATCACCAGAAGGTATGCCTGCCAATTCCTGACGACCGCCACGTGTGCGGAAACCATTGCGCCAGCCAGCCTGAGCAATAACGCCAATATAGGCATCTCCAACATAGAAATTTGTGCCTGCGGACAGGTTCAAATCACCATTGAAAGGAATGTCGTTATTGCCCTGAATAACCAAAAGATTGGGGTCATTCAGACCAGCAGTAATGGCATCAATCTCAGATTCAGGCAGTCCTGCATCGCCAGAAATAACCGGAATATTGTTATCAAAGGCATTTTGCAGACCGGGCGGTAAGTCGCGCGTTCCGTCGTCAAAGCCCAAAAAGTCTGTATCGCCGCCACGAAAGGTGAAACCGGTTTCGAGCGTTGTCTCACTATTATAACCCAGCGTGCCGCCTATTTTCAGAAACGGTTCATCGGGAATGGAGCGTGTGGTGAGATTGATAACACCGCCGCCAAATTCACCGGGATAGCTGGCCGAATAGCTTTTGGTGATAACTGTTGAACCAATGATGCTGCTAGGAAACAGATCAAGCGGCACTGTACGGCGCAATGGTTCTGGGGAAGGCAAAGGCAGGCCATTGAGCAGAGCCGATGAATAGCGATCACCCAAACCACGCACGAACACAAAGCGTCCGCCCACTGTGCTGAGGCCGGTAACGCGGGAAAGCGATCCAGCAATATCGCCATCAGCAGTCCGCGCAATTTCTTCCGCGCTGAGTACCGAAACAACTTCGGCTTGGTTGCGTACAGGGTTGGGAATGAAGCGGCCGATCACAGTAATGGGTTGATCGCCAGCGCCCGGGCCGGAAATCTCCACATCATCATCGAAATCGTCATCCGCATCATCGTTTTGATCCGGATCAGTTGCATCGGTCTCTGCAACCTGGTCATCAGATGTCTGCGCATAGGCCGTGAACGGTGTCAGGGCTGTGCCCATCATCAGTATCGCTGCATAGGTGAGCGGCTTCTTCATCGCCATTTTTCCCTTTTATTCATTTTATATGACAGACGGGACGCAGCCTTTGGCCGTCGTCCCGCAAGTCAAATTCCTACCCAAATATGATATTAGCTTGTGGTGATAGTTATCGTCTCACAAGCCTGATCACCGGCATAAAGGCCGCATGTCCAACCCATGAAGCGCGTATCATTCGCGTCACGAACTGCGCCAATATAATCGACAATTTCAAAGAAGCTGCTGATCGTTGAAAGGTCAAACACAGGTACCGCTGTTTCATTAGCGCCATTGATAAATATGCCGCCTAATGTGCCGCCGCCTGCAGTCAGCGTTGACGTACCGTTGAGTGTATTATTCGAGCCAGCGTCAAAAGAAACTTGTGCTTCTGCGGCACCAACATCGCTATCATCATTAAATGCTGTACCGCATGTAAGGAAAACCGATTCATAACGGATCGGGCCTTCATCCTGCAAAGCGGCATCTGCTGTGCGCACTGTCTCTGCGCCATCAATATCCAGACAGGCAGAGAAGTTAGAGATTGTGCCATTGAACATAGAGATATCAGCGCCGCCGCGGACCTGTGTGCCGAAATCGCCTGAACCGCCATTACCGGTAAAGGTGAAGTTGGCAATTTGGGTGAATTGGCGTGGCAAAATATCTTCACCTGTTTCAGAATCTGATTCCCAGCCTTGATCCCCGCCATTGGCGCGCTGTGCAACCAGAACGAATTGCAATAAACCCTGATAGCCAATGTCTGTATCAATTGAGTCATCATCATTGCCGGTCAGCGCAAGATTTTTGCCGTTCGCTGTGCCACCAAACCATTCAATGCCGTCATCTGAGCTGTTATGAACCTGAACATTTTCAAAGGTGGTGCCGCTGCCGACGCCGCCCATTGTGATGCCATTCAGCTCATTGCCTGGTGAAATAGCAAAACCGGGGAAACGGACCTGTACAAAGGATAGTGTCCCTGAATTGTCTGTTGGATCATTACCGCCGAAAAATGCACCAGATGTTCCCTCAATCGGGGCCTGACAATCTGTGCGGTTTTGGTCCGGATTGCTTGGTCCGCCCTCTGCGCATTCTGCAATAGGGGCTTGGCCAAGCAGGACGAGACCGCCCCAATCGCCAATAGAATCAGGGCCTGCATCGCCGGTTACATTATCAGCTGAGGTAAAGATAATGGGCGATGTTGCCGAGCCGTTGGCAAAGATTTGCGAACCACGATTGATCAACAGAAAATCCGCGCCCGATGAGCCAAATATCACAACGCCTGGATCAATGGTCAGAACCGAAGGATTGGCGTTGGCGACTGTACCATCTGTTCCTGCATCGGTGCCGACATCAACGCGGCCTGACAGAGAATAAATCACCAAAGGTTCATTGGTCAGAACCGTATTGCCTGCCAGCACGCCAGATAATTGGCAGTTACGCGCGACCGAACCATCAGCCAATGTGATAGTGCCAACATTGGCGGCGTTACTGGTCGCGGGGCAGTTATCGGGGGTTGCCACTGTTGTTGGTGGCGGAGGTGGAGGTGGCGGAGGTGGAGGCGTCGCAGTTGGTGGGGCCGGTACAACCACAGTGTCCGTGCCTGGTGATGCGATATTGTCTGCACCGCAAGCTGTAACGGTAACGGCAGCGACACTGGTCAACAGCACCGAACGAAAACGCGCTTTCATCATAATATAACTCCGCAATTACAATTGGCTCAAAAATTGATTGCAGAATAATGAAATGGCGTATTTGCCCTCACCCCCTGCTTGCGGAATTGGCCTCTAGGGTGATTCTGTTACAGTAGTTTGCGATGTTGGTGACGGATAAATGGCTTTTAGATGACTATTTTGTTTCAAAGCATCCACAACAAGGCCATGGATCGCACTACTAGTCCAAATATCTTCGTCAAATGATGCGAGGAGGATATGCGCTGAAAAGCGAAAAACTGCGCTTTAGAGAGTCGCGCTTACCCCGATTGCACACCCATCACAGGCGATGCAGAACAGTCATATTCTCTGGCGGTTGCTATTTGTAAAACTGCCGCACAAATGGCGCAAAATTTCTCAAAACATAAAAAAGCCGGACAAAAGGTCACATTATTAAAATGACCTCTTGCCCGGCACCAAAATTTTTGGAGATTGGTTACATATATTCTGAGCTTGGCCCTAATTGCGGGCGATAGCAGTTCCTGCCTGCAGATCATTAAGCCATGTTAGTGCCTGTTTCGCGGCTTCTCTTGTGCTCATCACATCGCCATTGGCCAGCAATATATCGTAGCGGTTCCTGCTATTATGCGCCTTTAGGAAACTTTCTTCAGCGCGGGCAAAATCGCCTGTGCGGGCATAAGCCTGTCCCAAATTGATCAGCAATGCTGGATCATTCCCATTTTTGCGAATTTCTTCCTGAAGAACGGTAATAGCGGCATCAAGGTCTGCCGTTTGCAGAACATCCTGCCCGACGACACCATCCACAAAATCACTGTTCGTCCCGCGTACCGTATCTTGCGCAAAGGCTGTGCCTGATACGAGAATAAGTGCCGCAATGCCTGATAAGGCCAATTTTGTGTGTTTCATTATCATCTCCTTCGAATATGACAATTTTGTAACACGAGTTACGTTAAAATGAAATATATGAGACGCGAAAAAGTCATTTTTTTGTAATATTTTTTTCATTTACGCGGCCGATCATATGTTTAGTCATTATAAATCAATAATTTGATAGATATAGAAATGTGAAATAAATTTTTCACATTCCTTGCAAATGGCCTCTTTTTACAGCGCAATTGGTGATATTTGCCTGACCTTTGATCATAGCCCCATGCCATCTGACATATTTTGCGGACTCAGTTTCACTCATGCACCGCAATAGGCTCTTTGCAATGGCTCTCCGAAATCATCGCCTGAAATGGCCCCTTGAAACGGAAGGGCATAAGCGCCAGATTTCCACTATGTCTGATGAAAATAAAAGCGACGCCGAATGGCGCACCACATTATCACCTGAACAATATCACATATTGCGTGAGGGCGGCACTGAGCGCGCCTTTTCAGGGAATTATAATGATTTCAAAGGCGATGGTCTTTACCAATGCGCCGGTTGCAACGCGACTTTGTTCGATTCAGCAGATAAATATGACAGCGGGTCAGGCTGGCCCAGCTTTACCCAACCAGACCGCGCCGAAGCGGTTGCTGAGCATCGTGACGTCAGCTTGGGCATGATCCGCACAGAGGTAAAATGCGCAAATTGTGGCGGGCATTTGGGGCATGTATTCCCTGACGGCCCCAGACCGACAGGTTTGCGCTACTGCATGAACAGTGCATCTCTGGCTTTTGTAGACCGCGAGGCAGATGCCTAAGTCTTTATAAACACATGGCTTGTCATCAATTGCAGCACTAGCAAATTGCAAGAATGATCCGAAGACGCAGATGGCTTGCTGAATAATAGCATATGCTTTTATTCACACGTTATAAATGCGCCATAGGCTTAAGCGATATTGGTAGCTTTATTAATCAGCAAAACCGCTTATTGTGGTTCATGGTTGATGAAGAAATGGCCGGGGGTCGCGGTTCCATCGAGGGTGAAATTCGGAATTTATGGTGAAACGTACCAAAAAAGGTTCGGCCAGGAAACGGGCTGGCAAGACAAAAAAGGCTGCCAGCAAGTCTGTCATTAGCCTGTGGTTCTGGCGTATTTTCCGCGTTGGTCTGGTAACTGGCTTGGTGGGAATCATCACCATTGGCGTCTCTGTATGGACAGCGGTATCCAGCATGCCTGGCTTTGACGAGTTAAAGGCATCTCCAAATGGTCAAATGATTTTGGTGCGCGCCGCTGATGGCAGCGAGATTGTGCAATTAGGGCCCAGTTTCGGACAGTGGCTGAGCTATGATGACATTCCCAAAGTCATGAAGGATGCTATGGTCGCGGTCGAAGATCGCCGCTATTACAGCCATATTGGCGTTGATCCTGTCGGTATCGCCCGCGCCGCCAGTGTAAGGTTGGAACGTGGGCACTGGGCGCAAGGCGGGTCAACAATATCGCAGCAATTGGCGCGCAATATTTTCCTTACCAACAGCAGAACCTTTGCGCGCAAGGGTCGTGAAATGATTCTGGCATTGGCGCTGGAACGCAAATTCAGCAAAAAGCAAATACTCGAACTGTATCTCAACAAAGTCTATTTTGGCGGCGGCGCTTATGGCGTTGATTCAGCTAGCAGACGTTTTTTCGGTCATCCCGCGACAAAATTAAGCCTCGCAGAATCGGCGATTATTGCCGGATTGGTAAAGGCCCCTTCTAACTATTCTCCAACCGCCGACGCGCAAGCCGCAGTTGACCGGGCTTCGGTCGTGCTCGAAGTGATGCAGGATGCTGGCACCATTACGGCTGCGCAGGCAGCGGAAACGCGGCCCGCTCAGGTAAAACTGTCAACCGAACGCGGGCAGAACAGTGTGCGTTATTTTACCGATTGGGCCCTGCCGCAACTCGATACTCTCATAGAGGAGACAAATGCTCCGCTGGAAGTATGGACCACGCTGGATATCAAGATGCAAAGAGCGGCAACCGCAGCCATTCAGGCCAATGCACCAGGAGGCGCACAAGGCGCACTGGTATCGGTTGATCGCGATGGTGCAGTACGCGCCATGGTGGGCGGGACGGACTATGTCACATCCAATTATAACAGAGCCACCAATGCCGTTAGGCAACCCGGATCGGCATGGAAATTATTTGTTTATATGGCTGCGCTGGAGTCGGGATATACAACCGAAGATATAGTGGTCGACGAACCCATAACCATTGCTGGTTGGACACCGCGTAACAGCGGGGACCGCTATGCAGGTGCGATTACCTTGCGCACGGCCTTTGCCTATTCAAAAAATACTGTCGCGGCACAAATTGGGGATGAGCTGGGCTATGGCACCATTGCCAACATGGCGCGGCGTTTTGGCATTAGCACACCAATCAAAACGACACCTTCTATGGTTTTGGGGACATCTGAAGTCAGGGTGCTGGATATGACCAGTGCCTTTGCTGGCGTCAGCCAAGGCGGCACTTTGGTCGCGCCTTATGGAATATCCAAGGTGACCACGATCGATGGTGAAGTGCTCTATGAACAAAAGAATAAGCAAAAGACAGAGCTGGTGCCTGATTATGTTACCGCTGGCATTACAGATCTATTGCAAACAGCCGTAAACACCGGAACTGGACGCGCAGCGCAGATAGGCAGGCCAGTTGCAGGCAAGACAGGCACAACAAACAGCAACAAAGATGGCTGGTTCCTGGGTTTTTCCAGCGGGTTAACAACAGGCGTATGGATGGGCCGTGATGATGCGAAGGCGGTTAGTGGTTTACAGGGTGGGCGTGCGCCTGCCCGGGCTTTTGCCGATTTCATGAAAATCGCAGTGGCGGGACGCAAGGTTGAGAAATTTGATACAGACGTCGTGCTGCCCGAATGGTTATCCGAGCCGGATGATGAAGTCTATTTTGGCGATGATGGCGATTCATTCTTTGTCGATGAAAATGGCAATCCTATCACGCTGGGCGACAATGATTTTTATGATCTGGAAGACGGCACTGACACCCCTGATCAGGACCAACCTTTACCACAAACGCTAGACGAAAAATGGATTGACCGCGCAACTGGCGGGGACGAGCAAGAACGCCCAGCGCCTGCCGATACGCCCGCTCCGCCGCAAAATGACGGCGGACCAAATGAATCTTTCAATAATTTGCTGTCCTTGGATGTTGATCGCGCGCGCAATCCTATAATCCGCCCCATTATGGATAAAGCGGCCTAAGGCTCATCATTCATCAGCCAGCGCTGAACTGAACGCCATATAGGCTGTTGCCATGCGCTTTTAGCCAGGCATCGGCAGCAGCGCGATCGCCTTCATAAATAGTGTCCATCCAATCATAAAAGCGCTGGCTATGGTCCATATGTCGCAAATGCGCGACCTCATGTGCAATCACTGCACGGCGCACATTAGCAGGTGCCATAATCAACCGCCATTGCACCCTGACCCAACCGCTTTGTGAGCAACTTCCCCAGCGGCGCCTGGCATTGCTCAAACCGATTCTGGGTATCTTGCTCTCGCCAGCACGTTCACAATATTCTGCCAGATCATCGGCAAATATGCTGCGTGCTTTGGCTTTCAGCCAGCGCTCTATACGTCCAGCGATGAGTGCTTCTTCCCCGCCGACAAGCAACATGTCACCACGCAAATCCGGTGTGCGCAGATGCTCTTTTGACCAACTAATCTGATAATCATTGCCGCAAAATGACACCATATCATGATTAGCAAGCACCTTATTTGGCCCTAAGGCTGCCAAGCGCTGCTCTATCCACTCGCTTCTGCTGGCAATGAAAGCCAGCGCCTCGCGCTTTGCAACCCAATGCGGCATAGTTACTGAAATACCGCGCTTTGCCGTATCTATACGCAAAGAGATAGAACGGGATCGTGGATGGCGACGGATTGTCAAAGGTATTTCGCGGTTGCCAATATTGATGACGGATTGCGAACTGCCGGCGCTGCTATTTTGTTTGCGCGTGGAGCCGATGCGTGCGTTTTTACCAGCGAACAGGTCCTGCAATCCACCCATGTCAGTTGAGCCTGACCATACAGTTCATAATGAAGTCTCCATTATGTGATGTTCCAACGGTCCGGCAAAGTCTTCAGACACGCAGCGCCCAGCGACACTATGCCCGCCTATCAGCATGGCCTCATCACTGCCGGTTTTCAAATAGTGCCAGTCTGGTATCGGCTTATTCTGACTGCGCAGCACATAAGTGCATGTTGATGGCAGCCATGCAATGTCGGCCAATTTGGATGGTGTAAGCTGCAAGCAATCAGGCACTTTGGCTTTGCGATGGCGATAATCGCTGCATCTCGCGCTTGTGACATCGAGCAAGCGACATGCGACATTGGTCGGATAGATGTCGCCGCTATCTACATCTTCAACTTTGTGGAGACAGCATTTGCCGCAACCATCGCACAAGGCTTCCCATTGTGCGCGGTCAAGTGACTCCAAAGGCTGTTCCCAAAATGGCGATTCCTTATTTTGCAGCTCGCTTCCCGTCACGATCAAAGTGCGTCCTCAGCCGGGCCCCATTTTTCAATCACAGCGGCAATTTGTTCGGGTGTTGAAGGTGAGCCATCATCATTTTTATCAACCGGCAATAAGGCCAATGGCTTGCCATCCGCGTCAAACAAATAGGTGTTGCGGCTATGATCCATAAGATAGCCCGTAAAACCTTCTTCTTCACGCTTGGCACGAAAAACTGCGAACTTGCGGGCAGTCTCTACTATCTGCTCTTCACTGCCGGTCAGACCGACAAGGCGCGGATGAAAAGCCGTGACATAGTCTTTCATCACTTCAGGTGTATCGCGCTCAGGGTCAATCGTCACAAAAATTGGTTGTATCTTGGCTGCACGCTCAGGATACGCCTTTTCAAACAAAGCAAAACCCTGAGTCAATTTTTGCAGATCGACAGGGCAGACATCAGGGCAATAGCTATAACCGAAATACATAATCCGGTATTTGCCAGCAAAGTCGCTCTCGCTGACCGTCTCTCCATTCTGATTGACCAATGTAAATGCGCCGCCAATTGATGCCCCTTCAAGTGGCGGCGGGGCATCCGCGCTGGAACATGCCGCTAATATGAGCAGCAACGGGAAAACAAAAATCAGTCGCAAAATATTAGTCCTCGTCTCGGATCGCTCTGTCCATGTGAGTGGATGTTCAGCAGATGGCAATTATCTTCCGTCTAGAAAAGTGCCAAACCATGATATATATAGCATCTTACAGAGCAGATGGCATGACTTCCAATGAAAAACACATATATGCCGTCCTCCACATTTATAAAATTGCAGCCTTATTGAGAGCAAAGCATGACAATGAATATCCTGCCCACAGCTAAGACAGCGCATCAAGCGCATAGTGCAACATTCCAAGTCTTTGGCCGCATCATGGCCTTTCTGGCTCTGCTTATGGTCGCGTTACCAGCACAGGCGCAGTTTAGTGAAACCTATAATTTTCTGAAAGCTGTTCGTGAGCGTGATGGCGGCACAGTCACTGATCTTCTGAACAAGCCCGGATCGACAATCATCAACGCTCGTGACATCAAAACAGGGGCAACAGGTCTGCATATTGTCATCGAACGTAGAGATGCCGTCTGGCTGAAATTTTTATTACAAAAAGGCGCCAACCCCAACATCGCTGACAAAGAAGGTCTAACGCCGCTTATGTTGGCTACAAATTTACGCTTTGTCGAGGGTGTTGAGGTCTTGCTGACACGCAAAGCAAATGTCGATCAGGCCAATCGCTCTGGCGAAACGCCTCTTATCCGTGCCGTACAATTGGACAATATAGCGTTGGTAAGACTGCTTCTCAAAAAGGGAGCCGATCCAGACCGTGTGGACAGTCTCTCAGGACAATCGGCGCGCGATTATGCTTCCGCTGATCCACGGCGAGCGCCATTATTGGCTGAGATTACAAAGTCTGACTCAGAACGAGCAGGGGAAAAGAAAGAGACGCCTGTCTTCGGGCCAACTTTTCGCAGCTTCTAAAACTTGACCGGTCACTATATCAACTTTCATTGATATCAAGAATATGCGGATCATTTTGCATGGCATTGCGCTGAAGTGCAGCCGCGCCCAATAGTTTCAGGGTTTTTGTCCGCCGTGCAGATGCCAAGGCATTACGGCGCGCAGGGCG
The DNA here is from genome assembly GCA_947503245.1 of uncultured Sphingomonadaceae bacterium. Taxonomy (GTDB): domain Bacteria; phylum Pseudomonadota; class Alphaproteobacteria; order Sphingomonadales; family Sphingomonadaceae; genus Alterisphingorhabdus. The sequence goes on along the minus strand of CANNCV010000001.1, from coordinate 783,135 downwards.
CAAGACCTCTGCATCATAACTGTCCGCAACTATCAAGCCGGTACGCTCTGGCAAAAACAGTTCGCCATTAACGATATTGCTATCGAGATTAGGCGCCAAGGCCCAATAGAACTGGTCACAATATTCCAGATAATCTGTCCACTTTTTGTCACCCAGCAAATCGCTCTTGGCGACTTTAATCTCAACAATCACAATATTCCCGCCTTTATCCATGCCGATCAAATCCGCGCGTCTTTTGTTGGGCAGGTTAAATTCTGGCAGCATCCAAATTGCGTGCCGCGCGAACAATCGGGTTACGCCCCGCGCAATATGCTGCGCTTCATAGATTGCAGCTCCAGCCCTCCCGGCAGAAGGTGAAGTATCTGCATCTGACGCAGACAAGGCGATGTGCGAATCAATAATCATAAGGCTTTTTAGAACATAATATGAACATATGCAATAATTGCTGCAACGCAGCATAAATTATAGCGAAAACTGCGTGAAATTCGCCACAGCTAATGCTTTATTTTGTGCAAATGCACAAAAATGTAATTTTTATACTTGTGCAGCGCAGCAAATTTGTGCAGTCTTGAATTGTTTGAAGGGCATTCATACGAAATATGGGTGCAGTGCACAAACTGGTGCGAATAACTGGTGAGGGAAAGCCAGAGAGAATTTCGCACCAATAAGGGAAATTTAGAAAGGGACTTCATGACAACCGTTACATCTCTACGCCGGTCCGCCGCCGGTGCTACACTTGCTTTGCTCTGCTTCACAGCCTCACCTGCATTTGCACAGGATGAAGAAGAAGAAAAAGCGATTACAGTTTCTGGTTCAGTATCATTTACCAACGACTATCGTTTCCGCGGCGTATCACAGTCAGATGAAGAAATTGCCATTCAGGGCGGTCTGACTATTGCCCACGAAAGTGGCATATATATCGGTACCTGGGGTTCAAACCTTGCAGGTTGGGGCACATTTGGCGGCGCCAATGCCGAGCTCGACCTGATCGTTGGTTTCAGCACCACAATCGGTGACGCAGCAATTGATACCGGCATAACTTGGTACACCTATCCAGGTGGCGCGGATAATAGTGACTTTTTCGAAGGCTATTTTTCTGTCAGCGGCACAACGGGCCCATTGAGCCTGACTGCAGCGGTCAACTATGCGCCTGAGCAAGAGGCTTTGGGCAACTTCTCTGCGACACCTTTCAGTAATGGCCAGAGTGAGGACAATCTTTACCTGTCCGGCAATGCGGATTTTGGCATCCCTAATACACCAGTGACGCTAAGCGCACATATCGGTTATTCAGAGGGCAATCCAGGCCTTGGCCCCAACGGCACCTCGGTTGCGCCAACCGGCGAATATTGGGATTGGTCACTGGGTGCTTCTGTTCCTATTACCGGACCATTGTCGCTGTCGGTTGCTTATGTCGATACCGACATCGGCGTTGCTGAGTCAGCTTTTCTGCAACCAAATTTCAGCCTCGGTAATGACGGCACAGGCCAGATTGCAGATGCACAGCTAGTGATTGCTCTGACCGCAGAATTCTAAACCTCTGCAGATCAAAACATAATCTAACAGGCCGCGACCAGTCTTTTGCTGGCCGCGGCCTTTGGTTTTTTAATCAACACATCCGCCGATGCGTCTTCTGCGACCTTGCCATTATCCAGCACGACAATGCGATGACATAATCGCCAAGCCAGCGCGATGTCATGGGTGATGAAAAGCAATGATAACCCTTGATCGCGCCGCAATGCTTCGAGCAAGGTCACAATTTGATCAGCCACAATAGGGTCGAGCGCAGACGTTGCTTCGTCCAACACCAACAGATCCGGTTCAACAGCCAAAGCACGCGCAATCGCCACGCGCTGCGCTTGACCGCCGGAAAGCTGAGGTGGCTTGCGATTGGCAAAATCCGCATCTAAGCCAACCGAATCTAACAAACTCTCGACCCGTAATAGCCGTAACGCGGCATCTATATCTTTGCGCAGATGCACCAACGGCTCTGCAACAATATCATAGACAGTCCATCGCGGGTCGAGACTGGCCAGCGGGTCCTGAAAAACAGGCTGGATAGCCAGCAACTCCTGACGCCCTCTGCGCTTGCCCAGGCTATGAGAGCGCAAGCATATTTCTCCGTCACTTACCGGTCCCAGCCCAGATATCGCTTTGGCAATGGTCGATTTTCCCGACCCAGAGCCACCAACCAGCGCAACCGATTCCCCATGAGCAATGGTCAAATCAACATCATGCACCACTCGGTTTTTCGGTTTGAGAAAACCATTGCCTGAAAAATCTACACACAGACCATTAACAGCCAGTAATGGCCCAGACTCTGTTCTAATATCCGCTATGTGACTGCGTTGCGGGGGCTGATCGGATATGCGCGGCACCGCGGCAAACAGCGCACGGGCATGTTCGGACTGTGGCTCTGATAGCAATTGCGATGCAGGCCCCGATTCCACCAATGCGCCGGACTGCATAACCACCAAATTGTCGGCAATATCACGCAATTTGGCAATGTCATGACTGACCAATAACAACCCCATATTGCGTTTGCGCGCCAACTGCGCCAGCAATGCCAGAATGGCACCACGCAAAGGTGCATCCAGCGCAGATGTTGGTTCATCAGCCACCAGCAATTGCGGGCTATGCGCCAGCGCACAGGCAATCATCACCCGCTGCCTCTGTCCGCCCGATAATTGATGCGGATAGCGCTGCAAAAAGACGGGATCATCCAGTTCCACTTCCGTCAATAATGCCTGCAATGCGGGCATATCAGGCTTGCTTCCTCCGGCCTGCATTGCCGCTTCGCGCAAATGATCGGCAATGGTCATATGCGCAGTCAGGGCCGCCAATGGTTGCTGGAAAACAAAACCGACATATTGGCTGCGCAACCTTGCCAATTCAGCCTCATCACGGCCAACCAGCTCTTCTTCCATGAGCCTGACTGAGCCGCTGGATTCTGCGTGGCTAAGGCCGAAAGGGGTCAAAGCGCTCATCGTCTTGCCAGAGCCTGAAGCGCCTATCACTGCGGTGATTTCGCCTCTCGCGATGGAGAAACTGACATCGCGGACCAACGCCTTGTCGCCAATTGACGCGCCAAAACCATCATATGCCAATATGGTCATACGAACCTGTCCCTTAGTTTTTCCCCGATCAAGGTAAGCGCCATCAGCAAGACCACCATGATACCGCCCGGCAATAACAAAGCGATGGGGTCAATATCCATCACCTCTGCCCCGTCTTTGATCAATATGCCCAAAGAGGTTAGTGGCTCCTGCACACCCAAGCCCAAAAATGACAAAAAGCTCTCTATCATCACCAATTGCGGCAATGTCAGCGCCAGATAAGCGAGCGCGATACCGGCCAGATTGGGCAAAATATGCCGCAGCAATATATGCGATGAAGGGGCGCCGGCTGCGCGCGCGGCAAGAATGAACGGACGGTCCTTTAGCGTCAAAACCTGCCCGCGTATTATCCGCGCCATGGTAAGCCATTCGACCAACCCGATGCCGACAAAGACCAGGATGATCGATCGGCCAAACACCACCATCAAAATGATCACCACAAACATGAAGGGCAGCGCAAAAAGCGCATCGACAATACGCATCATAGCAGCATCGGTGCGCCCGCCTGCCCATCCGGCCGCCATGCCCCATGCCACGCCGACAACCAGCGAGACTATGGCCGCAACACCGGCCACCAACATGGTCACCATGGTCGCCACTGCCAAGCGGGCAAGAACATCGCGGCCAATATCATCTGTGCCGAGCAAGTGCCCGTTCACTCCGGGCGCAGCGTTAACATTGTTCCAGTCTATCTGCGCATGGTCCCATGGGCTGAACAACGGCACCATAAGTGCGACCAGCATGATCGCGATGATGATATATAGGGCCGTTCTCATCTTTGCACACGCGGGTCGAGCCATGCATAAAGCAGGTCGGCAATAAGGTTGAACAGGATGATCAAGAGCGCGTAAATCAACACCACCGCCATGATGAGCGGGTAATCGCGATTAAGCGCACCCTGCACAAAATAGCGACCTAGCCCCGGCAAGCCGAACACCGTTTCTACCACGACTGCACCAGTGAGCATACCAGCGGCTGCTGGCCCCAAATAGCTGACCACCGGCACCAATGCGGGCCGAAGGGCATGACCATATAAAATGGCCATGCGTGACAAACCTCTGGCCCGCGCCGTGCGGATGGCATCACGCTGCCACAAATCCGCCAGAGCTGCGCGCACCAGCTTGGCAATTGCGCCTGCCACTGGCAGGGATAAAGCGATAACCGGCAACACCCAGTGCCAGATGCTGCCAGTCCCACCCAGAGGCAATAGGCGCAGCGTGACGGCAAAGAGCAAAAGCAATAAGGGGCCCGTCACGAATACGGGCAATGCGGTCAGCAAAGTCGCCAGCAGCATAAGATATTTATCAAGATACCCACCGGGAACCAACGCGGCACGAACCCCCAGAGCAAGACCAATAACAAATGCCAATATGATCGCTGCTCCGCCCAGCATCATGGATGTTGGCAGGCCCTGTGCCACCAGCTCTGTGACAGTGAAATCGCGGTAAACCAAGCTCGGCCCAAAATCACCCATAAGCACTCGTCCCAACCATGTGATGAGTTGCTGCCATATAGGCTGATCAAGGCCATAGCTTGCTTCCAACGCGGCACGGGTAGCATCATCCAAAGGCCGTTCCCCATCAAAAGGGCCGCCCGGTGCAAAGCGCATCAACAGAAATGACGCGATCAACACAGCGCCCAAAGTCGGGATGGCGGTAAGCAGCCTGTTCAGGGTCTGACGTATCATAAAACCCTGATGCAACAGCTTGCGCTCAAGGTCACTCGAAAAATCGCCTTAAGAAATTACTTGCTGTTGACCCAAGGTAAAGCGGCATAAGATGGCTATGACTGATTCGCCGAGCCAAAAACACGTAAGCCACATACAAGCTAGCTATGCCCCAGGCGCAGATACCAACGCGCCGATTGATATGCGCGAACTGGTGCGCCGGACCGGGTTGACCAGCCGCGCATTGCGTTTTTATGAAGCACGCGGACTGATCGCCCCTTTACGCACATATAAGGGCAAGCGCCTGTTTGGTCCGGCCGAGCTGGAGCGGGTCCACCGGATTGTCGTACTGAAATCGGCAGGCCTTAGCCTATCCCAGATGAAAGACCTGTTTGACGGCAAAACCGTTGATCTGGCGGCGCTACTCAATGCGCAGTTGACGATGCTCAATGAACAATCCCAGCAGATTAAAAATGCGCAGACCGTCATCAATTTCGCTCTGTCCCGCATCGCCCGCAGCGAGCCGCTCGATGCCGCGACATTTTGCTCGCTGATCGAAAGTGGAGACAAAATGATGAACCAGGAACCCAAAGAATGGAAAGAGGTCACTGACCGATATTTCAGCCCGCAAGAAAAAGCACATTGGGCAGAGCAATGGGAAAAAGTGCCTGCCGATTTTGATGCTGAGGCCTATGGCGCGCAATGGAAAGAACTTGGCGATGCCATAAAGGCCGCGCTGCCCATGGCGCCTGATAGCGATATGGCGCAAAGCTTTGTCGACAAATGGTATGATCTGCTCAAACCCATAGCGGAATTTTACACGCCCGAAATGTGGAATGGCGCGGCGCGGCTTTATGATAATATGGACGAATGGGCCGGCAAAGGAGCCGATAACAATAAAGGCCAACCCGACCCCGGATTTGATAAACAGGTCTGGGATTTCATAAAATTGGCCACCGCGGCGCGTATCGCAAAGGGCGATGCACCATCACCATTGGTCAGTGATTTTTGGCCTGAAACGCAAACAGGCAACGGCCCTAAAGAAAAGGAATAAGCAGATGAACGCATGGATGTTGCTCGCAGTGGCGATTATTTTTGAGATTTTGGGCACCAGCCTGCTCAAAGCATCAGATGGCTTTGCCCGTTGGGGCATTGGGGCGGCATCCATTGCGTGCTATTGGATATGCTTTGCCTTTCTGGCCGTGGCGATAAAATCCATCCCCGTGGGCGTGGCCTATGCGATATGGTCCGGCGTCGGCATCGTCGCGATTACGATCATCGGCTTTGTGGTTTTCAGGCAAAATCTGGGCTCTATGCAAATTGGCTGTATCGCCCTGATTGCTATTGGCGCCATCGGCCTGAACCTGACCACGCAGACAGAACCATCAACCCAATCACCTCAAACGCCAAGCCATTCCAGTGGCGGTGGTAATGGGTCAGCGCTATAATCTGAACCAATGACTCAGAAAGCGAATGCTTAGCGTGTAGGCACGGGCGCATCGCCGGAATAATCGTAAAAGCCCTTGCCGGTTTTTCGGCCCAGCCATCCGGCCTCAACATATTTCACCAAGATCGGCGCGGCACGGAATTTGGGGTCGCCAGTGCCTGAATAGAGCACATTGGTAATGTGCAGACAGGTATCAAGGCCGATAAAGTCCGCCAATGTAAGCGGCCCCATAGGGTGGTTCAGACCCAACGTTACCGCAGCGTCGATATCAGGAATTGTCGCTACCCCTTCGCCAAGCGCGAAACAGGCTTCATTCAGCATGGGCAGCAATATGCGATTGACGATAAAGCCCGGCGCGTCATTGGCATGGACGACCTTTTTGCCAATTGCCGCGGCATAGCTTTCAACCTTGCCCACGGTTTCATCAGATGTGGCCAGACCGCAGATCAATTCGATCAACCCCATAACCGGCACGGGGTTGAAAAAATGCACACCTACAAAACGCTCTGCATCAGGTGATGCCTGTGCCATGCGGGTAATGGGAATGGATGATGTGTTGCTGGCCAGCACCGCCTGATGCCCCAGCACTTTGCCCACTTCATCAAAAATCTTACGCTTAATATCTTCGCGCTCGGTCGCTGCTTCAATCACCAGACCAGCCGTCGCCATAGGTTCATATTCGCCAACAGGCTGAATACGCTTCAGCACATTTTCCGCTTCCTGAACGTCCATTTTCTGCTTGGAAACCGCACGGCCCAGAACATTGCCAATATAGTCTTTTGCTCGCTCCGCCACGGCCAGTTCAACATCCGATAAAAAGACTTGATAGCCGGCCTGCGCACTTACCTGAGCAATACCCGCACCCATTTGTCCGGCCCCGATGACAGCAACACTTTGCATATAATAATCCTTTTGGCTGTTCCGCTTTTCAGCCTGTTAGGCGTTTGCGGATAATCTCTCAATACCCCTGTCATGCTGCGAGCAACTGCACGCGGCGAAACAGGGAATCTCTATTGGCTGCTAACCTAATCTGTTCACGGTGCAGATTTGGATTGCCGGGCCTCTGCCAAAAATAATGTATAGGCGTCATCTGGCGCATTCCATTCCGCCACAGGTGACCAACCGCCCGCGCGCAGCATAAGCCGCGCATCACGCAGACCATATTTATGGCTGTTCTCAGCATGAATTTTCTCACCGGCTGCCATGGCGAAAGACTGGCCGTTGATAGTAAAGCGTACATCTTCCCTGGCCTCAATATAGGCCTCAATACGCGAATAGCGGTCATTCCAAATGGAGAGATGACGGAAACTAGAAACCGGAATATCGCCATCAAGCTCCCGATTGATACGCGTCAACAGGTTGAGCGTAAATTGCGATGTTACGCCTTGCTGATCATTATAGGCCGCCAGCATAAGACCTTCATCCTTAATCCTGTCCATGCCAATCAGCAGATACGCGCCCACGCCCAAATTGCCCCGCATCGCTCTCAACAAATCTATTGATGAACGCGGCACCATATTACCGATGGTTGACCCAGGGAAGAAGCCGAGTTTTGGCAAATCCGCGACCGCTGATGGCAAGGTTAATGGGTGCATGAAATCTGCAGCCACGGGCAGGATGTTGAGTTCAGGAAACTGCTCTTGCAAAACTGCGCTGCTGCTGGCCAGAAAGTCAGCGGAAATATCAATCGGCACATAAGCCGCTGGATCAACAGCAGAAAGCAAATGCGGTGTTTTGGTAGAGCTGCCAGAACCAAATTCCACAACCGCGCGGCTTTTGCCGGTAATATCTGCAACATGGGGGCAAACTGCCTCCAGCAACGCCGTCTCTACACGGGTCAGATAATATTCGGGCAGCTGGGTGATTGCTTCAAACAGCTCTGACCCTTGCCGATCATAAAGCCACCGCGCCGGTATTGCATAAGTTTTATCAGTGAAACACCGCATGATATCGGCAAGAAAAGCGGGGTCGGCAGCTTCTGGCATTATTCTCTCTTATAATTTTATCTATATTTTGGGGACGGTTGATAAAGGCAAGATTGGGCGCGTCTATGCGCAGATTCACAGATCACGCGCCAAGCGCACACCTGTGAATTGCCAGCGCTGATGCGGATAGAAGAAATTGCGATAGGATGCGCGAATATGCCCTTCGGGTGTTGCACAGCTTCCACCTTTCAGGACAAATTGCCCGCTCATAAACTTGCCATTATATTCCCCGACTGCACCGTCAGAAGCCCGAAAACCGGGATAAGGGCGAAAAGCCGACCCGGTCCACTCCCAGACATCGCCAAACATTTGCCGAAACTCTGTCCCGCCATTGGCAGCAGATGCGGATGCTGGGTGAACCGGTTTGGCAGCATCAAGAAAATTGCCATGCTGGTTGGTCAGATTTTGCGCTGCACTTTCCCATTCCGCCTCGGTTGGCAATCTGGCTCCAACCCATTTTTTGCTTGCCCAGCTGGCAAAAGCATCGGCTTCATACAGGCTGATATGCGTGACCGGCGCAGTGCTGTCCAAGGGATGCAAACCGTCCAAACGGAAAGCTTTATGCGCGCCCTGCTCGTCACATTCCCAATATAGCGGTGCCGTGATTTTCTCGCTTTGCACCCATGCCCAACCGTCCGACAGCCAATATTGCGGGTTTTGATAGCCGCCATCAGCGATAAATTCGCAATATTCACCATTGGAAACAGGGCGGTTGGCCAAAGCATGCGGGGTCAATATCGTCTGATGGCGCGGCCCTTCACAATCAAAAGAGAAACCGTCGCCATCATACCCTATTTCGACGATACCATTCGCGCCTTCTATCCAGTGCAAGGGCGGCCTATTGCTCTTGTCAGCGGCCATTTGCGGCTTGCTGGCGTAAACGGCAGGGTAAAGCGGATTTTGGGCGAACAAATGCTTAATATCGGTCAGCAACAGTTCCTGATGCTGTTGTTCGTGATGGATACCAAGCGCGATAAGGTCCAGCACCGCATCGTCTTGTGACTCCAGCAATTGCTGCATCGCCGTGTCAACATATGCCCGATACGCCAGAATATCATCCAGCGTTGGGCGGGTAATCATCCCGCGCCTTGCCCGGCTGTGGCGCGCGCCTTCCGCTTCATAATAGCTGTTGAACAGAAACGGATATTGCGCATCATATAAAGCATAATCCGCCAGATGGTCACGCAGCAAAAAGGTTTCAAAAAACCAACTGGTATGCGCCAAATGCCATTTGGCAGGTGATGCATCTTCCATAGACTGAACTGTCGCATCTGCATCGCTCAACGGCGCACATAATTGCACCGTCAATGCACGGGTCGCGCGGTATCGCTCGGCAATATCCGCTATATCTCCGCACTCTTTATCGGCAGTAACAGAAGCAAGTTTTTGGGGGATATCAGCCTATCCTATAGCGTAATGGTCTATGCGCAGTGCAGAAGGGGTTTTGTAATAATCGGATTATTATTGCAGCAAAGTATTGCGAATAAAAGATCATTTCTCTGCACTTTGCAAAAAGATAGGTCTAGCGTGAACCGCCAGGAACCCAGAGCGGATCACCGCCCCGCGCCTTATTAATGAACCGTGCAAGCACAAACAAATAATCAGATAGCCGGTTAATATAGGTCAGCGCATAGGGGTTGACCGGTTCCGCATCAGCCAGTGCGACAATTGTGCGTTCCGCGCGGCGGGTAATAGCCCGTGCCATATGGACCGCAGCCGCAGCCTGACTGCCACCGGGCAGGATAAAACTCGTCAGCGGCTCCAATGCGTCATTCAATGCATCAATGGCCTCTTCAATCGCAGTGGATTGGCTTTCCACCATCCGTAATGTCATTTCCGAAGGCGTGAAATCATCGCCCGGTGTTGCCAGATCTGCGCCCAGATCGAACAGGTCATTCTGTATGCGGGCCAAAAATGCGGCTTGATCGGCCCCATTATCATCTGCCGCCTGATCATCAGTCAAAGCGACAATCGCCATGCCCACCATGCTGTTCAACTCGTCAACATCACCAATGGCGGCAATGCGCAACGCATCTTTGCTGATACGCGAGCCATCAACCAAGCCAGTCGTGCCATTATCACCGGTGCGGGTGTAGATTTTGTTGAGTTTGACCATCTTTGTGCGCCTGTTATTTATGTCGGAATTACCGAAGGCTAGTACTATAAATTATGCACAGCGTTTCGGCCGGAAAATATTTTATCCGGATTGAGCAACCAGCATAAGAACCACCAATATACCCACGGCAATCGCCTGATATTTCACGCGGGCAAACATCATTTTATTCTGCATCTGATGGCTTTTGGTAATGCCGGGATTTTCCAAATCTTCCTTGGTCATGCGCAAAAAGGCAATCAGCCCCCGCACCAAAGCAAAAACAACCATCAGTGCGATGATGACGAACAGGATGACCAGAAAAACATTCATGGATTTCTATCTAGGCATCATCGCACAAAATGCCAGCGGGAAAGCGATGTTTTTCCAGATCGGCAATCATCGCCTCGCTGCTCATTCCGCCTTCTCGCAATGATCGCAATGTTAGAGAGTTATCAGACTTGGCCAATTTGCGGCCATCAGGCGTGATCAACAGCGCGTGATGCGCATAAACTGGCGCTGGATAACCAAGCACGGCCTGCAACAAGCGGTGGACATGCGTTGCGTGTAAGAGATCATGCCCGCGTATAATATGAGTTATAGCCTTGTCCGGCGCATCAGGGCGCGCATCATCGACCACAACGGCCAAATGATAGCTGGCAGGGCGATCACGGCCAGCCAGCAATATATCGCCCAATATCGCCGGGTTAACACGCGTTGCAGTGCCGGAGATATCGCGCCAGTGCAGCGGCTCTACACTATTGGCTTGGGCGCCATCATCTTGGGTATTGTCATAGACCCATGCCGCCGCCTTTGCATGGTCAAGCCGCCAGCCATGACCATCTTTCTGCGCGCGCTCTTTGGCCATGCCTGGGTCAATATGGCGGCAGGTGCCCGGATAAATTGGCCCTTCTGGCCCCATAGTGCGCGATAGGCTGGCAATTTCTTTGCGAGAACAAAAACAGCGATAGGCCAGCCCCATCTCCTCCAGCCTCACCAGTGCAGCGGCATAATGGCCCAGCCGCTGCGATTGCATCAGTAGGTCATCCCATTCAAAGCCTATCCAACGCAAATCTTCGATCATCGCCTGCGTAAATTCGGGGCGGCACCGTGTCGCATCAATATCCTCAATACGCAGCGCGATCTTTGCATTATAGCGACGCGCGAAATGCTGCACTGCCTGTGCTGCAAAGCCATGACCAATATGCAGATATCCGGTCGGGCTGGGCGCAAATCGGGTGCGGGCTATCATCAGCTCAACAACAACTGGCGGTATCTATGATGTCTATTCATCCCCATATTTGGTGACATAAGGGGTTGACCTTTGTGCAGCAACAAGATTGATTGTGCATATGTCCAACACGGTTTTTTGCAATCAAAGGCGCAAAACGCCCCCTATGAAAAGGGGAATTGCTCGCGCCGTTAGGACTCCCATTGTCAGGGCATGGCGCATTACGGTTAGTGACAGTATGAAAACACGCACTAAGCCGACAAGCCACCATGATATATGGCTTTTAATGTCCGCCTTGCGGGCATTTTTTTTGCCTGCCGCAAATATAGGGATGAACAGAGGAACCCGTAAATATGTATCATTCTGATCTGATCGACCGCGCCATTGCCGAACGGCGTGGCGATGAGGGGCGTCATCCAGACAGTTGTCCTGCCTTGGTGTTGAATGCCGATTATACGCCGCTCAGCTATTATCCTTTGAGCCTTTGGCCATGGCAAACAGCGGTGAAAGCCGTATTTCTGGAAAGAGTGGATATCATTTCCAGCTATGAGCGGCAAATTCATAGCCCCAATCTGGACATGAAAATCCCTTCGGTTATCGCACTGAAGCAATATGTCAAACCATCAGAATATCCTGCTTTTACACGTTTCAATCTGTTCCTGCGCGATAGTTTCGCCTGCCAATATTGCGGATCACCGGACAATCTGACCTTTGACCATGTGATTCCGCGGCGGTTGAATGGCAAAACAACTTGGCAAAATGTCGCCACCGCCTGTGCGCCATGTAATATGAAAAAGGGCGGGCGGACGCCAGAACAGGCACATATGACATTGAAAGTGCCGCCTATTCGCCCGACCAATTGGCAGTTACAACAACGCGGACGCGCATTCCCGCCCCACTATCTGCATGAAACTTGGCGCGATTGGCTTTATTGGGATATTGAGCTGGAGGCTTAGGCAAAGACTATCTATATCAGGATAGCAATGCACAATATTGATCCTGCCAAAGTACTTTGAGCAAATAGGCTTTATAATTGACTTTATATAAGCACTAACCTCATCATTTGGCGCAGCTGCTATTCACAACCCCAAAGCATGCTTTGCCAGATGGAAGATCACATTTTGCTCGATCGTCCCGCGGAACAGATGCGCACGCGGGCCGTCAGCCTTTATCACCACATCCTCACCGCCATGGGTTTCGCCGCGTGTAGGTACAGTTGCCTGTTGCTGGTAATTGAGCGCAGTCGTGTCGACATCGCTAATATCAGCGCGCGGCTCATTTGATGTTGCGCCCGGTCCATTGGCATAGCCCAAAGTAGTATAAGGTTTTCCGTCCGCCGTCTGCGTATAGGGGCCGCTGGGTACCTTACCCAATATCGGGTGATTGCGCGGCTGATAACCGGCAATAGTGAAAACATGGCTGTGGTCAGCCGTTACCAGCACCAGAGTATCGGCACTATCTGTTGCTGCGACAGCCGCAGCGATAGCTTCTTCAAACGCTTTAAAGTCTTCCAGTGCCCGGGCGGCATTTCCGCCATGATGGGCATGGTCAATCCGCCCGCCCTCAACCATCAGGACAAAGCCTTTCGGGTCTTGTGACAAACGGGCAATGGCCGCTGTCACCATTTGTGCAAGCGAAGGCTCGTTCACTCCGCCTTCAACGCGCAAACGGTCGGCTTCATATTGCATATGGCTAGGCTCAAATAGACCAAGCACTGGCCCAGAACCGCCAGGATCAAGCGCTTTAAAACCAGCCATATCATAAACCACTTGGCCCTGCGGATTATTGGCCTGCCATTCCGCGACCAGATTGCGGCCATCCTTGCGGCGGCCATTTTGGTCAGCATATTCAGGGTCAGCCATGGTTTGCGGCAGGAAATTGCGACGACCGCCGCCCATAACCACTTCAAAACCGTCACCAGAGTCCCAGCCAATAAGCTGAGAAGCGATATCTTCACATGTGCTGCCTTCGGGTAGGTCACCATCAACTTCCCAATCGCGGCTAGCGGCATGGGCATAGGTTGATGCAGGCGTTGCATGGGTAATACGCGCGGTCGAAATAATGCCCGTTGCGCGGCCCGATTGTTCAGCCAAATCGAAAAGCGATGGCAATTCCAACCCCTTGCCACTTTCACAATTGCCGGTTTCAACCGCGCTGCTGACGCCCAAAACGCCGATACGGGTTTTCACACCAGTAACAATGGCTGTTGCTGTCGCTGCGCTATCGGGCACCTGTGTGTCATAGCTATAGGTTTTCACGATTGCGGAATATGGCAAGGCATCGCTGGCGGTAACAAAGGATGGCCCGTCCACATTGGCGGCCTGTCCCTGATAGATGCGCCCAGCAGTAATGGTGCTAACCCCCATGCCATCACCGATAAACAGAATCAGGTTCTTGGCCTGCGCGTTATTTTCCTGTGTTGCCAGACGCTCCGCCAATGCGGCTTCTCCAGCGGCATAATATGGGTCTTTTTCAGCCGCCCCTTCGGTCTGCTGCGCATTGGCCGGAGCGGTGAGCAATGCCCCCCCGCCCATAGGCGCCGCACACGCGCTTATAGCCGCACATGCCAGTAACATTCCCCATTTTCCACTTGGGCGATTACGCTGGATCATTGTTAAAAACCTCTTTGCCTTATACTCATTTGGTTGACCATGCTCTTCCCATGATAAAGTGACAAGGCAAAGACAAATTTTGCCAATATATATTTTCCCCAAATAGTCGCGGTAAAAGCCTTGACCTATTGCGCGCTGCAGTGCAGCAATTGCGCATGGCTACCCACCCCAACCCTGTTCGCCCTCCGGTCACACAAAATCCGGATATCCGCTATCTTGGTAAGCTGCTTGGTGATGTTATTCGCACCCAGGGCGGCGACAAGCTGTTTCGCCAAACCGAATATATTCGCGCGGCAAGCGTTGACCGCCATCGCGGCATTGTCGGGGCAGATGCTGTCGATACAGGCATTGATGCACTTAATCTGGACGATACACTCGCTTTTGTGCGGGGCTTCATGCTGTTCTCCCTGCTTGCCAATCTGGCGGAAGACCGTGAAGGTGTGGCGCAGGAACCGGGCGCATCGGTTGATGAAGCCATTGCCCTGTTAAAGGAAAAAGGCGTTGATAATGACGCCATTGCTGCCTTAATCGACGCCAGCCTGATTGTGCCAGTGCTAACCGCGCACCCAACAGAGGTGCGCCGCAAAAGCGTTATCGACCACAAAAACCGCATTGCCAGCCTTATGCTGCAGCGCGATGCAGGGCGTGAGGTCACAGAAGATGGCGACGCGGTTGAAGATGCAATTTACCGCCAAATTGCCCTGCTGTGGCAAACCCGTGCGCTGCGCCGCGAAAAACTGGTTGTGGCGGACGAAATTGACAATGCCCATGCCTATATGCGCGATGTGTTCCTGCCGGTTATGCCAATGCTGTATGCGCGGTGGGAAAAGGCGCTGCTGGGCCATGATATTAAAAAACGTCCTCCCAGCTTTTTGCGATTGGGCAGCTGGATAGGCGGCGATCGTGATGGCAACCCCTTTGTCGATGCTTCTACGCTCAACTATGCGCTGTCACGCGGCGCCAGCACGGCCATCCGCTATTACCTCGATGCACTGCACGGCCTTGGTGCAGAGCTTAGCATTTCATCTGAACAGGCGGAAGTGCCACAAGATGTTCTGGACCTCGCAGAAGCCAGCGGTGACACCGCGCCAAGCCGCCGCGATGAACCTTATCGCCGTGCGCTGACTGGCATTTATGCGCGGCTAGATGCCAGCCATGTTGCACTGACCGGTGGGCCCAGCCACCGCCCATCCACTTTGCAGGGCACAGCTTATGCCAGCTGTGATGAGCTGCGCGCTGATCTTGTAACCATTGCCAATGGTCTGGCTATCCATGGCGATGCAGCCTTTGCCAGCTCTGGCGCTTTAGGCCGTCTCATCCGCGCAGTGGAGACCTTTGGCTTCCACCTCTCTACGCTCGATCTGCGCCAGAATAGCAAAATCCATATCCGTGTCGTGGCTGAGCTTTTGGCCGCTGCCGGTGTGTGCGAAGATTATACCGCTTTGGACGAAGATGCACGGGTCGCCCTGCTGTTAGGCGAATTGGCGCATAACCGCCCCTTATCCAGCCCGTTCCATCAATATGGCGAGGAAACCGCCAAGGAAATGGACATTTTGCGCGCCGTTGCGCAGGCACACCGCCTTTACGGGCCGGAATGCATCACCAATTATAATATCAGTAACGCCGAAAGCGTGTCCGACATGCTGGAGGTGTATTTGCTGCTGAAAGAGGTTGGGCTTTACCGCAGCAAAGGCGCAGGCGAAGCGCCTCATGCACCCATCATGGTTGTTCCTTTGTTTGAAACGGTCAGCGATCTACAGAATGCGCCCGACACCATGACCAGCTTTTTCGCCATTCCCGAAATGGAGAAACTGGCCAAACAGCGCGGCGCGCAAGAAGTGATGATCGGCTATTCCGACAGCAATAAGGATGGCGGCTATATCACCTCCACTTGGAGCCTGTTTAAAGCCAGCTCCGCACTGGCCGAGATTTTTGCCGGTGTTGGCATTGGCATGCAGCTTTTCCATGGCCGCGGCGGCGCGGTTGGCCGCGGCGGTGGTTCGGCATTCCGCGCCATTCAGGCACAACCGCGCGGCACTGTTCAGGGGCGCATCCGTATTACCGAACAGGGCGAGGTTATTGCCGCCAAATATGGCACGATCGACAATGCCGCCAGCTCGCTGGAGTCCATGACATCGGCAACATTGCTCAGCACCCTTTTGCCACGTGAACGCGCAGAGCAAGAGCGAACCCAATATGCCGCGGCGATGGATCAGCTTTCTGATCAAGCCTTCACGGCATATCGCGATCTGGTATATAATACGGACGGTTTCACAACCTTTTTCCGCCAGATGACACCGATTGCCGAAATCGCGTCTCTCAAAATCGGGTCGCGCCCTGCTAGCCGTACGCAAAGCGCGCGGATAGAGGATTTGCGCGCCATCCCATGGGTGTTTAGCTGGGCGCAAGCGCGCACCATGCTGCCAGGCTGGTATGGCGTTGGCACTGCGCTGAACAATTTTGAGGATAAGAAACTGCTCGCCGCCATGGCGCAGGAATGGCCGTTTTTCGCCACCGCGCTGGCCAATATGGAAATGGTATTGGCCAAATCGAATATGGATATTGCCCGCCTCTATTCGGGCATGGTGGAGGATGCCGATCTACGCCAGAGCATCTTCACCCGCATCCATGATGGCTGGCACCAAACGCGCGATAATCTGTTGGAGATTACCGGCCAATCACGCTTGCTGGAAAATAATCTGAAGCTGGAGCAATCCATCCGCCTGCGCCTGCCCTATATCGAGCCGCTGAACCTGCTCCAAATAGAACTCATAAAACGCCACCGCAGCGGCGAAACCGACCCCCGCATTTCAGAAGGCATCCAGTTGACGATTAACGCAATTGCTACGGCGTTGCGGAATAGTGGATAAACCGTTCGATTGGCACCTAAACCACCTGCCCGGCGGCCCAGCCGCTGGACCAAGCCCATTGGAAGTTATAGCCGCCTAGCCATCCTGTGACGTCCACGCCTTCACCGATAAAATATAGGCCCGGAACGCGTTTAGCCTCCATGGTTTTGGAGGAGAGGTCGGCGGTGCTGACGCCGCCTGCGGTGACCTCTGCCTTGGCATAGCCTTCGCTGCCATTGGGGGTGAATTGCCAATCCTGTAGCTGCGCCATCATAGTAGTGAGCTGTGTATCCTTACACTCGCCCATGACCAGATCATCCCGGTCATGCGCGGCGGCAATCCGCTCGGTCAGCGCTTCGGCCAGCCGCCCCGGCAAAGCATTGGCCAACACCATGGACAGCCGCTGCGCAGGGTGTGATCTTTTGGTGCTCGCCAGCCAGTCCGCCGGACGATCGTGCAGAAAGTTAATCCCCACCGCATCGCCTTTGCGCCAATAGGAGGAGATTTGCAGGATCGCCGGACCAGACAGCCCCTTATGTGTAAACAGGGCACCCTCTGCAAAGCGTGTTTTGCCGCAGCGCGCAACCACGGGCGCGGAGACGCCGCTCAGCTCTCTAAACAATACATCTTCGCCGCCCAAGGTCAGCGGCACCAATGCCGGACGCGGCTCCACAACTTTAAGGCCAAATTGCCGCGCCGCATCATAAGCAAAGCCGGTTGCGCCCATTTTGGGAATGCTGGGCCCGCCGGTCGCGATAACCAAAGAGGGCGCGCTGGCCTGACCGGCATCATGGCTGACACGGTAGCTATCATCACTATATTCTATGCCAGATATAGCGCTGCCCAAAGTGATCGTGACATGCTCTTTGGGGCATTCATCCAGCAGCATGGCGACAATCTGCTTGGCCGAACCATCACAGAATAATTGCCCCAATGTCTTTTCATGCCAAGCGATGCCATGGCGATCGACCATGGTGATAAAATCCTGACTGGTATAGCGGCTGAGCGCCGACTTCATAAAATGCCGATTGGCCGAGAGAAAGCGCTCTGGCCGCACATCCAAATTGGTGAAATTGCACCGCCCGCCGCCGGAAATCAGTATCTTCTTGCCCGGCTTATCCGCATGATCGAGCAGCAGCACCTTACGCCCGCGCTGCCCCGCAATGGCCGCGCACATAAGCCCCGCACCGCCTGCGCCGATGATGATCGTGTCATATTGTTGGGTATTACTTGTCATCCCCGCGCCTTAGCGGGGTTAATGGCTATCGGCCAGAAATGTCTGCTCAGTGCATCAAGGAGATTGCCTGATCAAGAGTTCTACTATCCATGACGAAGACCGCTTAGGGTGGACCAAGGCCCACCCATGCGGTTGAGGCTATATCAGATTATAGCCCGTCAACGCTTTTGCTGACCAATATATTGACCGCAACACGGCGGTTTTGCGCTTTGCCTTGGGCGGTGGCGTTGCTGGCCACGGGGTCAGCCATCGCCATGCCCGTTGGCGTCAACATGCGATAAGGTTTCCAGCCGCAATTTTGTTGCAGATAATTGACCACGCTGCTGGCACGTTTTTCGCTGAGGCGCTGGTTGATTTCCTGCGTGCCAGTTGAATCAGTATAGCCAACAACCAGCAACAGCGCATTATCTGTCGCCTCTGCCTGTGCGGCGGTTGCGCATAATGCCGCTTTGCCCTGCGGAGACAATGCCGCACGGCCCGTATCAAAATTCACATTGGTTGTGGCTTTGATATTATATTGGTCAATATCGCCAAAACGACCGCGCAGAGCCGCCGTTGCTGCTGCATTTTTGCCAATGGCCATATCCTGCTGGCCAAAACGCTGGGCCGTTCCATTGCGGACCAATTCCGCTGTCTCAAGATCATCATTGTCAAATTTGATCTTACGCGCGACCAGATTATCGCCCCACAATACGGTTTGGACGGTGATCGGCAAGCCGTTCAGCAGTGAATCCGAATCCAGCGAAGCACGGCGCAGACCAAAAAGACCCTTGCTGGCGCGAATTTGGGTGTCATCACTAATGCGAACAGGGGTGCCATTGCCGTCTGCGCTGGTCACCAATATTTCATCATCCGCCTTTGCCGCAATAAAACCTTTAATCTCTGGCCCCTCCGCCAGTTCAGACAGATCAGCCGGTGGTTGGTTATTGCCCTCCACCAATATGTCCTGATCCGGCAGTGGCTGTTGCTGCGCATAAACACCGCTCGATATAGGCAAAGTCAAAGCCGCCAGAGCGAGGATAGCCGTTGTGTTGGAAATGTTCTTCATTTCAATGCTCCTTCAAAAGATATCAGCTTACGCCGCGCAAGAGCGACGTCTGCCCATTACCCCCGTTTTGAAGTGCCTGATCATTCACGCATATATGTTGCGCCCAATTCGTGAATGACCAGATACACGGCGCGATAGTTGCGATACGCGCCGATACTCTGCATCATCCGCCGTCACGCCTTGCCCGAAAATGAACATGGCAAGGACGCGCGCCAATAGGCAGTTCACCAGAGCGAATCATGCGGTGAACTGCCATTCAGGCTGAATAGATGCGCTATCATTGGGAGCAGCAAGCCGATCAAAATGTTGAGAGATGCGGCCCGCGGAACGCGAAAATGTTAAGCCAAAGGCTCAAAATACACTTTCAAGCCATCTTTTGGCTGCGGAATAGGCCAATATTGATAATCTGGGTCATACCCCTCTTCCACAATGATGCGATTGGTGGTCAGGATTTCGTGCATCAAAATCTTGATCTGCATATAGGCGAAGTGCAGGCCCAGACACATATGTGCGCCGCCGCCAAAAGGCACCCAAGCGAATTTGTGGCGTTCACGCACCAATTCTGGCGTGAAGCGCATCGGGTCAAACTTGTCTGGATCGGGCCAATGCTCTTCCATCTTATGCACGGCGCCAGCGCTGATACCAACAGCGGTACCGGCAGGCACTTTATAGCCCATAAATTCGAAATCTTTCACTGCACGGCGCGGTGTTGATGGCACAGGCGGAATAAGCCGCAGCGATTCCTTAAACGCCATTTCAGTCAATTCCAGCTTGCCCAAATCATCAAATTTCAACTGGCCATTAGGCGCTACAACCAAACATTCCGCACGCAGCTTTTCCTGCCAATCGGGGTTTTGTGCCAGCAATAGCACCAGCGATGAAGCCGATGAGGTGATGGTGTCATGTGCTGCCATCATCAGGAAGTTCATGTGATCAACAACTTCATCTTCGGTCAGCAAGCTGCCATCATCATGGGTGGCGCGGCAAAACTGGCTGAACATGTCCGGCCCTTGCTTCTCTCGCCGCTCACGCACTTGCGGAGTGAAATAGTCTACCAGATATTTGCGGCCAGCGACGCCGCGGCCCATTTTTGTGAATGGCAGCGGGCTGCGCACAGCACCTACAGATGCCTGTACCATATCGACAAAAGCAGTGTTGATCTTATCAGCC
Organism: uncultured Sphingomonadaceae bacterium; assembly: GCA_947503245.1. Classification (GTDB taxonomy): domain Bacteria; phylum Pseudomonadota; class Alphaproteobacteria; order Sphingomonadales; family Sphingomonadaceae; genus Alterisphingorhabdus. The sequence continues at coordinate 762,685 of CANNCV010000001.1, read as the reverse complement.
TCCGGGCCCCAAGGAATGCCCAAAAAGCTGGTCGCTGCCAGATCGAGTGTCAGCTTTTTAACTTCGGGGTAAAAAGCGAATTTTTTGCCTGTCCATTCTTTTACACGCAGCCCGATCCCTTCGGACAGGCTTTCTGCATAATGCCGCATCGGCCCGGGCTTGAACGCGACTGACAGCGCTTTGCGATCGGCGCGGTGATGGTCAAAATCCATCAACATCAACCCACGCGGGAAGAGAAGATTTAAAACCGGGCCCCAACCTTGCTCTGAAGAGAAGGTCTTGCTGCGATCAAACAGCACCAGCTCATTGGCATCCGCACCGACCAGCGCCACCTGTTTACGGCCAAATTGAAAAGTGCGGTAAATAGGGCCATATTGCGCATACATTTTGCGGCCAAAAGCGCGTGGGTCACGCAATGCGGTAAAGGTGTGCCCCACTATTGGCGGTCCATAATCACCGGGCAGATGATCTATTCCGCCATCTGGCATTCTCACCCAGTGCGGATTGCCGCTATCTCTAAAATCCGGGTTTGGAGAAATACGTTTCACGGCTTCTTTTGGCGATTTCTGTGTGGGGTTTGCAGCAATACTGGCCATGTGACACCTTATGTTATCAATATTTACGGCGATGAAATTCGCATATTCGCGATTGTGCGTTCATCACCATCTCTATCTTATTAACCGATTGGTTAAATACCTATTTACACGCATGTTAGCAAGTGAATTGGCAAGCTATCGCTTTGTGTATGAATGGGACGCAGCCAAGGCATTCATATACAATTCAATTCGATCACCTTAGTGATGCCAATTGAGAGGTGAGAAATGTTCAGATTCGCAGCATCAAATAAGCTCCATATAATGGGCGCATTCATCGGCAGTTTGGCCCTTAGCGGCTGCGTCTCATATGGCAGTCCAGGATTTAACGATTATGCATCTGATGAATATGCATATTATGACGAATATTGCGACCCTTATGCCGGCAGAGACGTATATGTTGAGTGCGACAATTTAAACGGCTTTGGCGATATTGGCTTTTCTGGCGGATATTATGATGGATTATTCTACCCGGGTCAGGGCCTTTTTCTTTACGATATTTATGGGCGTCCATGGCGACTGAACGAAGCACAATTATTTTATTGGTCGCAAAGGCGGTTGGAACATAGGCGGCAGCGTATTGGGCGTAACGGCCGCGTAGCTGGAGCAAGAGCTGGCCGACCCGGCCGCGCAGCCAAAGTACGGCGCGATGGGCGACGCGCAGACCGACGGGGTTCAAGCGATCCGATTAATAACCGCAGAGGTAATGCCGCCCGGGGCAATGATGGCTTTGGCGCAGATGTTGTGCGCAATGCAAGGCGTGCACGGAGGCAGGAACGCCGAGCTGAACAGCAAGAACAAGCAACGGACGGCACTGTAATAACGCAGGAAGGCCGCAGAGTTAACCGCCGCGCAAATCGCAATACCACAAACCGCAGGGCCAATCGCGGGGTCAATCGCGCTGCACGGCGCGGTAATAATGGCGCAGCACCGGCAGGCGAAGGTCGGGCAGCTGAAGGCCGGGCAACCCCTGCAACGGAGCGCCGGGCAGGACGAGCCAATCGCAGCGAACGGCGTGCAAATAGGGCAGCCCGGCGCGGCGTCCAGCGAGCAAATACACAAAACAGTACTGGTAATCGCAGAGCTAACCCTGCGCCAGCCGCTGCTCCAGCGACCAACAATTCTGGTAATGATAATAGCAGTGCGAGCCAACCGCGTCAGCGCGCACGTCCTGCCGCTCGACAGAATAGGAACGAGAGCAAGCCGCAACGATCCCGCTCAAACCGGCAGGCACGCCCAAGACCGTCAAGACCGCGCAGATCACCGCGCAACACATCTGGTCGGCGCCGTATCCCCACGCCATAAGAATATATAACTCTCCGCTAGCCAAAAGCACCGAAAGCCAAGCCCCCCTCAAGGCGCTCCAACCAAAGGCCCAGAATACGGCCTAATACCCCCAAAGCGCCAAGCTATAAGTCGCGCCCGTCGCGCCGCAGTTCATCAGCGCGGCGTCCATCGTTTCGGCCAAGAATAAACAATAAGTAAGCGGCCCATATTGATAGAGTTTATCTATAGAGTGGTTTTTTGGCAGAAATTGTTGCAATGATATGAATTCCGATTACATCATAATATAAGAAACGGGAGCAGGATATAGTCTCAGGTTACTGAAGCGGGAAAGGTTTTGGCGATGCAAAATATGTCATTGGGTAAGATAGGAAGCGTGATAGCTATAGCCGCGATGAGCATAGCGCCCAATACAGCTGCACATGCCGCCGCATTTGCTGATAGCGCGCATATTTCCGCCAATGGCGAACATAGCAATATTGACGCGCAAAAGGCTGCAGCTGCCGCTCAACCAGCCGAGAGCGATCAATCCGCACAAAAAAATGCAGACGCTGATAATGCTCAGACCAAGGCCAAAACCGCGAAAAAAACAAAATGTGTGAGAGGCCGCATCAATCGTGTTGGCCGCCCGCGCAATGGCGCTGGGCCACGCCCGCAAAGAGTATGGATCAACGCCGGAAAGAACTGCAAATAAAGCGGTCTACTGACCTGCCAAAAAAAGTCATTTCTGGCCAAAAGGCGCGCCAGCCTTTATGAAGGCATATGACGTTTTCCCGAGCATTTTATATCGCTGCATCAGGCAGCCTATATTGGATAGCGTATCATGGCTGATACTAGGCAGGCTATGCTATGCTGGAGCGATATTCCGCCTTCCGCTGTTCAGGAGCGCTTTATAACCTCATCTGGTCCCGGCGGACAAAATGTCAACAAGGTCTCCACCGCTGTGCAGATGCGGATTAATATCTTTGCACTTGGTTTGACATCACCAGTATATCACCGGCTCAAAATGCTCGCCGCATCCTACCTAAATCTGCAAGGGGAGATTGTGATCACTGCGCGGACGCACCGGACACAGCTTGCAAATCGTCAGGCAGCACAGCAGCGTTTTCTGGAGCTTCTTAATCAAGCGCATATTGCACCTGCAAAACGCAAGAAAACGCGGTTGAACCGCGTCGGCAAAACCAAGCGACTGGCACAAAAGAAAAACCGCGCTGATATCAAAAAAGGGCGCGGCAAAGTCTCTTTTGATTGATAGCATGATATGCGCATATAATTGCCATGCTGTGATAATGAGATAGCACCGATAAGATAATCTGGCGCTTGCGCATCTGGCCGCCTATATGTCGCACATGTATGATTTTCAGACCAATGCTGATGCACCGAAAAGCGTGCTCTATGACGATTTGCTTAGTGCAGCGCGCGCGCTGGTTGCTGATGAGCCGGACACCATTGCCAATATGGCCAATATTGCTGCCTTGATGTGGCAGTTTTTGCCCGGGCTTAATTGGGCCGGATTCTACCGTGTTGTCGATGGCGGGCTGATATTAGGGCCATTTATGGGCAAACCTGCTTGTATAAGAATAGCCATGGATCAAGGCGTATGCGGTGCGGCCGCGACGAGTGGCGAAACCCACTGTGTAGGAGATGTCCATGCATTCCCGGGGCATATTGCTTGTGACGGCGACACGCTGTCCGAACTGGTTGTCCCGGTCTTTGCCGGACAGGGCGCGGATCGGCATGTTGTTGCCGTTATTGACTTGGACAGCCCATTAACAGCACGCTTTGATGGTGATGACGCCAAAGGCATAGAACGTCTCGCACAGCTTATGGAAGCATGTTTTAGCGCATAAATACACGCTAATTGGCAGCAAATTGCCGGGCTGGCTTTTTAGGGCGAACCTCGAGGTAACCTTATTGGCGAACTCTGCCCCAAAACAGGACAAACCAGCAAAAACGGCCCCATCACAACGTGAATTTACAGGCAGTGCATGGCATAGCATGCACGAAAATGGTAACAGTTTATCAACCAATATTCTTGGGCTTTGATTAACTATTATATCGATCAAGCCCGTAAAGGGAGCTGTTAACTATGAAGAACCGCCTAAATACTCGCATCGCATTGATGGCCGCTATAGCAGCATGCGCAGTTGCAAGCCCAGCAAACGCAGCAACATCAATCCGCGACTCGAATACATCTTCGTTTTCAGCCCTACACATATCAACAATGGATGTGTTGACGGACGATAAGGCGCAGCAAAGCCGTGATGTGCGTCTGCCTACATCCACTCGCTTGCCGCAGCCATTGCCCCGTCAGGGCATCCCGTCTTTGCCAGCACCTGGTTCAACCGGCGTCAGCTTCCCCAATCCTTCGCAGCAGCTGCCGACACAACAATTTCCGGCTCAACAATTGCCAGCCCAGCAATTTCCTGCTCAGCAATTGCCTGACGCCAGCCTGCCCAATGGTGGTTTTCCAGAAGATGACCTGAATGGCGCAGATTTTCGCAATCAAAACTTTGACGATCGCAATCTGATCGAACGCTGTCGCCGTGACAATGGTGTTGGCGGTGCGCTTATTGGCGGTGCGATTGGCGGCCTTGCAGGTAACCGGATCGCTGGCCGTGGCAACAGAACGGCAGGAACGTTAATCGGCGCAGGGGTTGGCGCAATTGCCGGCGCGGTTATTGACCGGTCTGAGCGTGATCCATGCGACCAATTCCGCCAGCCGCAGCAACAGGCATTTCGTGATTATGAAAGCTATTATGCAGCCTATAATCAATGGTTGAACAATTATTATGCTGCTTATTATCAGCAATATAATGCTTATGCCCAAGCGGTCGCCAACGCCCAAAGCGGCACGACAACTGTTACTGTGACTGGTGGATGCGGCTGTCAGCAACCAGAATATGTGACCGAAGAAGTCTATGTACGCCAGCCGGTAAAACGGGTTAAGCGGACAAAAGCAAAGCGCTTGCGCCGTACAAAGGCTCGGCCAGCAACACGCTAAATGATTATTGCCCCGGTTCTGAAAAGAGCTGGGGCACAATCATTAAAACATAGAGCAGCCATAGCGCATCAGCTTACGCAAATAGATTGTGCGTTGAAGCATTGCGCGTGACCCGGCCAGCGCAGCGCAGATATAGCCATTGCTATTATCAGTAGCTTATAATGTGAGTGATTGACGCAGCTTTTCCTGCATTTCGCGAACTGGAGAGGCCTGTTCCGTGGCTACTGGCAATGCGTTGCTATTGTCGGTTTGAGAAATATTCATTTGACGCTCTTCAAGACGCTTAAGCCTGTCAAAAAGCTCCTGACTGGCATGCACAAGATAACGGCTTTGCGGATCAAGCGTGGCGATAACATCAGGCTCACTCTCATTCGCGCGGCCCAGCATTCTGCTATGATTGCGCAGCTGCCTCTCAGTAATCTCACCAGCAAAATAGGCCTTGCGGTTTAAAAGCCAGGCAATGGCGTGCATCAGCCGCGTCGTGACCTTTAGGGACTCGCAAGACAATTCCACCTTTCGCACAGGTGCCAGAAAAGTCTCTGCAATCGCATCGATATTGGTGTTGGAAAAATGCTCCCTTGCCTCTTCTGCAAGCAGCATCGCCTCTATGTAGAGCGCGTCAACAAGGTCCGGTGTAACATCCCGGGCTGTACCGATGGATAATATAGTAGACATAATTTGACATTAGCCAGTATCTGCTTTCGGTGCAGCCGTTATTTGTCCACAAACAGGCTGGTGCAAAGCGGTGTATCAAATTGAAACGCACAGGAGCGCGAGATCATCGCCCTTTGTTAGATCATGAACAGACCTAAGCGATAATATCGGGTATCAACATATCCTCTATTGCAGATATTTGATCCTTCAAACGCAATTTGCGCTTCTTCATACGGGCCAATTGCAATTGATCATGTCCGCCAGACAAAGCCAAAGCATCAATGGCAACATCCAGATCGTGATGTTCCAGTCGTAATTGGGTCAATTTCTGCCTGAGTGCGCGTTCGTCCATATTGCGTGTCTATCCTGACTGTTGATGAAGCGCCATTCTATTTTTTCGATGAAGCGTTGCTCCATAATGGATGGACGGTAAAGACTCTCATCACAATTCATGGTGTAATGTTCATCCCTTCGAACGAGTCGCAGGAGACACATATGGATACGCAGCATCTGCAATCACTACAACAAAAGCACGCCGCTATTGATCGGAAGATCCATGAAGAGCAGCAGCGCCCCGCCCCAGATGCCTATCGAATATCCAGCCTGAAAAAACAGAAATTGCGATTGAAGGAAGAAATAACCCATTAGCTGGGTCAGTCTTCAAAACAATATGGCTTTGACCGCTTAAACTGGGATGATGGCCATCTCACTCTATATCTAACGGTTGGAATGGCGCGGCTTTATCGCCTTATGACATCTATTGTGAAAATGCCGCGATATGATAGGCTGGGGTCATGACCTCAGCCACAGCCGCCGCACGAAAGATATTGACCGAACTGCACGAGCTTATGGCATCGCGCGCCAATGCGCAGGCCAAGCTGAATCAGATGGTTGAAATCATTGGCGCAGCTTTGAACAGCGAGGTGTGTTCATTATATCTTTTGCGTGAACAGGCGCTGGAACTGTTCGCGACACGCGGCCTGAACCAAAGCGCTGTCCACGTCACAAAATTGGCGCTTGGTGAAGGGTTGACCGGCCATATTGCGCAGCAGGTTGATACGCTTAACCTTGCTGAAGCAGCCGCACATCCGGACTTTCAATATCGCCCGGAAACGGGGGAAGAACGGTTCCACAGTTTTGCCGGCGTGCCGATCATTCGCCGCGAACGCGCTGTCGGCGTGATATGTGTTCAGCATGTCGAGCCGCGCCGTTATGATGATGTAGAAATCGAAGCCCTGCAAACCGTCGCCATGGTGATTAGCGAATTGATCAGCAATGCAGAGTTGATCGATCAGGAGGCTGTGGCGGACTTGTCGTCAAGTTCGACCGGACCTGCGCGCCTGTCCGGCCTTACTTTGGTCAAAGGCTTGGCCTTGGGCCGTGCTGTTTTTCACCAGCCGCGCATCACCATCGAACATGTTGTTGCAGACGATATAGAGGTCGAGCGCCAAAGGGTCTATTCAGCCTTTACCAAAATGCGCGAGCAGATTGACGACATGGCCAATCAGGCCGAATTTGGCGTCGATGGCGAGCATGAGGAAATCCTCAAAACCTACAAAATGTTTGCTTATGATGAGGGTTGGTCGCGGCGCATCAATGCCGCCATTGATAGCGGACTAACCGCAGAAGCAGCTATAGAACGCGTACAACAACGCACCAGAATGCGGATGCGTGAAATTGACGATCCCTTGCTAGCCGAGCGGATGCATGATCTTGAGGATCTTGCTAACCGCTTGCTGCGCATCGTATCGGGCCAATTGGGTACGGCTGCAAAGCTGGGCCTACGCACTGATACCATATTGATAGCGCGCAATCTGGGCCCAGCGGAGTTGCTGGAATATGACCGGCGGCGCTTGAAAGGCGTGATACTTGAGGAAGGGTCGCTAACGGCGCACGTCACCATCGTTGCCCGCGCCATGGGCATACCGGTGATTGGCAGGGTCAGCTCTATTCGCCATATGGTGCGCGAAGATGATGAAATCCTGCTCGATAGCGATGAACGGATTGTGCATGTTCGCCCGACAGAGGCCACGCTCACAGCATTTGAAAGCAAGTTCAACCAACGCAAGAAACGGCAAGCCAGCTTTGCCGCATTGCGTGACGAACCGGCCATTACCAAGGACGGCGTACCCATCTGCCTGATGGTCAATGCCGGACTGCGTGATGAGGTGTCTGCCGTCAATCATAGCGGCGCGGAAGGCATAGGTCTGTTCCGCACTGAATTTCAATTTCTGGTGTCGGCAACATTACCGCGCCGTGAGCGCCAGATGCGGCTGTATCGCGATGTTATGGATGCTGCTGGCGACAAACCTGTCGTGTTTCGCACGGTTGATATTGGCGGTGACAAGTCCTTGCCATATTTGCGCAAGGACACTGATCAGGAAGAAAACCCCGCAATGGGCTGGCGCGCATTGCGCGTTGCGCTCGATCGTGATGGCTTAATGAAAGTTCAGGCCAGAGCATTGCTGGAAGCCGCGGCAGGACGAACATTGAATGTTATGTTCCCCATGGTTGCAGAGCCATGGGAATTTGATGAAGCAAAGGCGATTTTTGAGCGGCAGTGCCAGTTTTTAGCCGATCATAAGAAGATGCTGCCCGAAAAAATTCGCTATGGCGCGATGCTGGAGGTTCCTGCGCTTGCCGAGACACTGGACATTTTGATCCCCAAAATCTCTTTCCTGTCAATCGGCACCAATGATCTGACGCAATTTCTGCTCGCCGCTGATAGGGCGCATCCCAAATTGGCAGAGCGTTATGACTGGCTTAGCCCTGCCATTTTGCGTTTTCTGGCGCGCATTGTTCGCAATGTTGACGGGAGCGGTATTGACCTGACTGTTTGCGGCGAAATGGGCGGACGCCGCCTTTCAGCGCTGGCATTGATCGGGCTTGGCATTAACCGGCTTTCTATTACTCCAGCCGCATTAGGACCGGTAAAAGCCATGATCCGCTCAATCAATCTGGCTGATACAAAAGCGCAAATGTCCACCTTATTGGGCATGCCGCCGGAAGACCTGCGCGGTGCCCTGCGCAGCTGGGCTCGGGCAGAAGGTGTAGAAATTGACTAAAATGCCTGAAAGCCGCGTAAATTCTTATAGAAAACCGTGATACAGGCGTTGACGTCATAGCTTCTATAATTCAGACCGTGTGAAAGAAAATATTGCGCATAAGGGGCCGCAAATGGAAGACGAAGAACCAGCAAATGAGGAGCTCATGCTTCTGACCGTTGGAGAACGTCTGCAAGAGGCGCGCAAGGCAAAGCAACTATCCCTTGAAGATATCAGCAGCTCGACGCGAATTTCCTCGCGCCATTTGCAATCGCTGGAAGAGAACCGCTTCTCCGATATGCCAGGCCGCACGTACACTATTGGTTTTGCACGGGCTTACGCAAAAGTCGTTGGCCTGCCGGAAAGCGAATGGCTTGATCCATTGCGCGAAGAGTTGGACGCTGACCAAAATAAGCGTCAGGCATTTGCACTGCCCGACAGCAATATTGAAGAAAGTGGCAAAGTCCCCAGCGCCAAAACGGCTTGGATAATTGCAGCAGTCGGAATTTTTGCTGTTGTTTTGGGCTATGCAGCATGGCGCGGCACGTCTGGTTTCACCGACCTGCCGGAGCTCGCCAGCGCAGAAGATACTGCGGGAGACGCAGGTCTGCTCGATGGCTCTGATCAAGAAGGCGGCGATGATAGCACCGCCGGAGACGAAGGCAGTATTGGCGATGACCCTGCCAATATCGGTCCAGATGCACCTGTTATCTTTACCGCTACAGAAGACCGTATCTGGGTAAAGTTTTATGATGCCAATGGCGATCAACTGATGCAGAAAGAGATGAAGCTGGGCGAGACCTATACCGTGCCCGCCGATGCAGAAGGCCCGCAATTGGCAACCGCACGTCCAGATGCTCTGTCGATTACAGTGGGGGGCCGCGTTATCGAACCTCTGGGTACAGCAGAAAGAGTCATTCGTGATGTTCCCGTTGATCCATTGGCGCTGCTTAATCGGGCAGACAGCACAGAGCAGTGACAAGCGCACCTGTCCCATTGCTATTGGGATTAGGGCGTGAGTATGTATCTTGTCTTTGCACCGCCAGCTGTTCATCTGACTATAATATTGGTCTATTTATCATAGCCGATGGCGCGAAAAAGACAGGTTAACATCCTGCAAAAGACGCTGTCATAGTTTCGAACCCAAAAGGTACTCATATCATGTTAGCTTTACCATCCAGCCGCACATTCAGCCTCGCTGTTGCAGCAATAACATTGGTGGCAAGTACTGCCCTATCCACCCCTGCCATCGCACAAAGTAACAATCTTGATCGCCGTGTTGAGCGGTTGGAAGCGGAAGTGCGTGCTGTGCAGCGCAAGGTTTTCCCTGGCGGTTCTGAGCGCTTTTTTGAACCAGAAGTGCAAAGTGAGACACCTGCGCAATCGCAAAACAGCTCCAACGCCTCGCCTGTGCTGGCCGATCTTCTGGCTCGCGTAGATGCTCTTGAAGCGCAATTGGCGGGGCTGACTTCACAGACAGAAGAGAATAGCTTTCGCCTTGGGCAGATTGAAAACCGCCTGCAAAGCATAGAAGCAGCCGAAAAAGCACGCGAAGAAGCCCAAACCGCTGCGACGACAATTGCTGCGTCTGATAATGGCCCAGCCGCTGCCGCTCCTGGTGCAGCACCAGCCGCCGAGCCCAGTGCAGAACGCATTGCCGCCGTATCTGCGATCATAAAGCCTGAGAGCGATGATGCTGGTGAAGATGACTATATTTACGGATTTCGTCTTTGGGACGCAGGATTTTACCCTGAGGCACAGCAGCAATTGCGCCTGACGCTGGAAAAACACCCCAATCATGCCCGCAACAGCCATGCACGCAATCTGCTTGGCAGGGCATTGCTGGACGGCGGCAAACCCCAAAGTGCGGCAAAAATATTGCTAGAGAATTATCAAACCAATCCGCGCGGAGCCCGTGCGCCTGATAGCCTGTATTTTCTAGGGGCTGCGCTGATTGCCGCGAAAGATAATGAAAAGGCCTGTGCCGCATTTGATGAACTGGCCGATGCCTATCCCGATACGGCGTCAGGACGTTTAGCAACACGATTGTCCTCTGGCCGTGAAACCGCTGGCTGCTCGTAAAGACTTGCCTTTGCAAAAGGGACAGTCTGGCAATAGTGCTGAGATTGAGGCGCAATTTGCAACCGAGCTGGAACGGCTGTCGGGCGTATCAATAGCCAAGATAGGCATATGCTTGGTTGCCGTTTCCGGTGGGCCAGACAGCATGGCGCTATTAGCATTGGCCAACAAAGTGGCTGACCTTACAATCATTGCCGCAACAGTTGACCATCAGCTGCGCAGGGAAAGCCATACCGAAGCGGCGATGGTGGCGCAATTTTGCGCGCAGCATGACATTGACCATGCCATTTTGCTACCTGAGGAACCGATTACAGGCAATGTTCAATCGCGTGCCCGTGACTGTCGCTACGCACTTTTGCAGCAATGGGCCCATGCCGAAGGCGCACAATGCATATTGACCGCCCATCATGCAGACGATCAGTTGGAAACACTTATCATGCGGCTGAACCGTGGCAGTGGTGTCGCTGGAATGGCCGCCATTCGTGCGGTGCATAAGGGTGATGGCGATGTTGCGATCATGCGGCCATGTCTGCCCTTTACCAAAGAGCAATTGGTTAACTATGTCACTGCGCAAAAAATACCATTCAGTACTGACCCCAGCAACGAGAACAGAGCTTTTGACCGCGTGCAAATCAGGCAAGCATTAGCATCATGTGACTGGCTTGACCCCATTGCTGCCAACAGGACGGCGCAGGCTTTGGATAATGCCAATATGGCTTTGGTTTGGGCTGGCGAGCATTTCGCCAAAAGCCATCTCAAATGCGCGAACGACCATGCCGCCATTAACCCTGACGATTTACCGGAAGAAATTCTTTTAAGGCTGGTTTTTCTGGCCCTTCAGTATTTGCGACCTAATTACCAGCCAAGGGGCAGCGCTTTGAACCGCGTGGTGCAATCGCTCAAAAGCCGGAAAAAGACCGTGCAAGGCGATATTTTGTGCAGCATCAAGGGCGATATTTGGTATTTTGCCCCCGCCCCGCCGCGCAAATCGTCGTAAATTGCAACGGATCTGCGATTCTTTGCGTCATTAACCTTATGGCATGGTCAGCCGGTCTATATTGTACTTTGGCGAAATGCGCTTATCTATTAATAAGAATCGCACGATGAAAAGAGATGTTTGGCTATGAACGAAGATAAAGAACCGGAAAACCCCAACCCATGGGCTAAAAATATGCTCATTTGGGCCGGCGTAATTGTCGGGCTGCTGGTTGTTGTGACCATGTTCAACACCGGTGACGCCACTGCCAATGCAGATGCCGTCAGCTATTCCAACTTCCGTGAGCAGGTTGTGAGTGGCAAAATCAAAAGTGCGCAGATCGCCAAAGAGCAAATTATCGCGATTACTGACGACAATAAACGCGTTGTCACCGTGCCGGTAGAGAATGACAATACACTCGTGCCATTGCTTGAAGAAAACGGCGTTGAATATACGGGTAAGGCAGCAGAGCGAACCAGTCTGCTGACTATGGTATTGCTCAACGTTCTGCCGTTCCTGCTGATCATCGGCATTGCATTTTTCATCATGCGACAAGTGCAAAAAGGTGGCGGCGCTGGCGGAGCAATGGGCTTCGGCAAATCCAAAGCCAAAATGCTCACTGAAAAACATGGCAAAGTAACATTTGAAGATGTTGCCGGCATTGATGAAGCGCGTGAAGAGCTTCAGGAAATTGTAGAGTTTCTGAAAGACCCGCAAAAATTTGCCCGCCTTGGCGGCAAAATACCCAAAGGGGCGTTGCTTGTCGGCTCCCCTGGTACGGGTAAAACACTTCTGGCCCGCGCCATTGCAGGCGAGGCAGGCGTTCCTTTCTTCACCATCTCAGGGTCTGACTTTGTTGAAATGTTTGTTGGCGTAGGCGCAAGCCGTGTGCGTGACATGTTTGAGCAAGCGAAGAAAAACGCGCCGTGCATATTGTTCATCGACGAGATCGATGCGGTTGGCCGCTCTCGCGGCAATGGTTTGGGGAATTCCAATGATGAGCGTGAGCAGACATTAAACCAGCTTTTGGTTGAGATGGACGGTTTTGAAGCTAATGAAGGCATCATCATTATCGCCGCGACCAACCGTCCTGATGTTCTGGACCCTGCATTGCTGCGTCCGGGCCGTTTTGACCGTCAAGTCGTAGTTCCTGTGCCGGATATTGAAGGTCGTGAAAAAATTCTGGCCGTACATATGAAAAAAGTGCCGCTAGCACCCGATGTCAATTCACGCACCATTGCACGCGGTACACCCGGATTTTCCGGTGCTGATTTGGCTAATCTGGTCAATGAAGCAGCTTTGCTGGCTGCACGCCGCGCCAAAAGACTGGTCGCGATGCAGGAATTTGAAGACGCCAAAGACAAGGTGATGATGGGCAGCGAACGCAAGTCCATGGTCATGACTGAGGACGAGAAAAAGATGACCGCCTATCACGAGGCTGGCCACGCTATCGTTGCGGTTCATGAGCCAGCTTCTGACCCTATTCATAAGGCAACAATCATTCCGCGTGGCCGTGCTTTGGGCATGGTTATGCGTTTGCCGGAGCGGGACAGCTATAGCTATCATCGCGACAAAATGTACGCCAACCTCTCCGTTTCCATGGGTGGCCGTGTCGCCGAAGAAATTATCTTTGGCTATGACAAAGTGTCATCTGGTGCGAGCGGCGATATTCAATATGCCACCAGCTTGGCGCGCGACATGGTAACCAAATGGGGCATGTCGGATGAGCTCGGCCCTGTACAATATGAAGAGCAGGGCGAAGGCTATCTTGGCATGGGCCAGACACAGCGGACCATGATGTCCGGGGAAACGTCCAAAGCCATTGATAAGGAGATCCGCCGGATCATCGATTCAGGCTATGAAAAGGCAAAGCAACTGCTGTCGGATAATGAAGATCAGTTGCACGCACTTGCACAGGCCTTGCTGGAATATGAGACGCTGACGGGTCAGGAAATCAAGCAGTTGCTGGATACTGGCACCATCGACCGTGAGGATGATAATAGCGGCAAGACAACCGCGATCATTACGGATGTCGGCACGTCTATCCCCAAAGCAGGTAAGCGCAAAAAGCCATTTGGTTCGCCAAACCCTGAAGGCGCATAACCCTCTATCCATCTGCTGCTTGTCAGCCGATAATTCAGATAATATTCACCCTCTAAGCGCCAACCACAGGCGTTTCAGAGGGTGAATTTTTATGTCGATGAACAGTTATAAAATATCAGGTCTTTTATTGGCTGCAGGGCTATTGGTCGCCGCCAATGGCTCCATGTCCATCGCCACATTTTTGCAAAAGGCCGATGCTTTGAAAGCTCAGGGCATATTGGCATTGGGTTCATCAGACATAGAGCTGCTGAAAAATGAGATTGAGGGCGCGTCAAAACTGTATCGCGCCGACATTCAAAAAGCCCGCAAAACCGGTAAGGCACCGCATAGTTGTCCGCCGCCAAAGGGGCAATCAAACATCAACAGCGACCAATTGCTCAACCATTTCCGCAGTTACCCCGCCAAAAGCCGCGGGCGGATATCGGTAAAGACGGCATTATATGATCTGATGAAGAAACGTTATCCCTGCAAAACACAATAGCTTGAGCAAAATAGTCGGGGCGAAATAAATCAGCCGATACCATTCAGACCTATTCTCAAACAGATACAAAAAAGGCCCCAAAAAGGGGCCTTTTTCTATCCGTGATGACGAAGCTTAGCCTTCAAAGTCGGTGCTGATCGATGTTGTGCGTGTTGGCGCTGATGCTGTCAGACGCAATGCTTCAGCAGATTTGCTGAGCGAGCCGACTTCATCAGGAACATCTTCATCGTCCATCTGCACTTTTTGCAGAGACTGAATCAAGCCTTCTTCCAGATCGTCAGGTTTAATGGTGACTTCAGCAATTTCACGCAATGCAACAACGGGGTTCTTATCCCGATCACGATCAAGCGTCAGCTCTGCGCCGCCAGAAATTTCACGCGCACGCTGTGCGGCCAGCAAAACCAGATCGAACCGGTTAGTGACTTTATCAACGCAATCTTCAACTGTAACGCGCGCCATGGCGTAAACCCTTCATATAACTGTCTTGAAAGCAAGGCGATTAGCCCAGTGAACATGCAAGAGTCAAGGAAATCCTGCGCCCATGCATGGTCACCATTTGCCGTGTTCAGCAGGCACAATAGGCGTCCGTAAAGATAGACGCCTTACTCTTTCCAGCCCCAGAATAATTTGCACGGCAAGATATTCCAAAACTCAAAACCGGCATCGATTTTGGCGAAATGCGGCGCCATGAATGTTCGGCAAGCAGCACTAAACTGATACACCAGAAAAGCCCCGCCAGGCCGAACCGCGCGGCCCGTCGCAGCGGCTATCTCTTCACCCAGCCCGTCAGGCAGGGTTGAAAATGGTAAGCCGGAAAGAACATAATCAGCATGGTCAAAACCCAATGCTGCAATAATCTCTTCCACATCGGCAGCTGAGCCATGCACAGCATGAAAGCGACTATCGCCAATAGAACTCTCAAGATAGTCGATAAAATCCTTATTGGTGTCGATGACGATCAAAGTGCCAGACCGCGGCAAACGGTCCAATATAGGGCGGCAGAAAGTACCGACACCTGGTCCATATTCGACGAATAATTTTGTATTATCCCAATCAACCGGAGCAAGCATCTTCTTAAT
The DNA here is from genome assembly GCA_947503245.1 of uncultured Sphingomonadaceae bacterium. Classification (GTDB taxonomy): domain Bacteria; phylum Pseudomonadota; class Alphaproteobacteria; order Sphingomonadales; family Sphingomonadaceae; genus Alterisphingorhabdus. The sequence goes on along the minus strand of CANNCV010000001.1, from coordinate 747,388 downwards.
CGTAAAGCGAGAGGAAGGAATGATAGACCCGACCATGACAGGATGTTTCAAAAACCCTTTGAAGAAAACGCCCCATGGCCCAAGCTTTTGTTGCACTTTGGCTTTTAATTTGGCCCAAGGCGACGGGGCGGAAAGTTCATTGCTCATCTTGTCCTCAACTCCGGTGACAAATTTGTGATAAAGGCATGATAGACGCTACGGCACCGAGACCCAAGCGATTAGTCACTCAAACGTAATGATAAATTGTCAGCTATCATTTTGCGCTCACTAAAAACTGGCATCCACATGATTTGCCACTTATGAAAAACGCCATGCGCTATGACGATCATAACCATCCATATCCTGTGGGATCCGTCGCGGTCATTTTCTGTGCTCAGCGCAATAGCGCTGATAGAGCGGGATATGATAAGGCGGCACAGCAGATGGAAAATCTGGCCAAAGCACAAACAGGCTATCTGGATATGACCCATGCACGCGGGCCTGATGGCTTTGGCATAACGATCAGCTATTGGCGCGACGAAGCGGCGGCCATTGGTTGGCGAGACAATGAGGATCACAAAATAATGCGCGATCAGGGCCGGAGCACATGGTATGACAGCTATACCATTACCATTGCTAAAGTGACACGCGGATATAGCTGGCCATGAGCGCTACACCTTCTCCAAAAGCTCTGGCTGGTACGGCGATTGCGCGTGAACGCATGATTGTGCTGTTCATGGTGATGCTGGTCACTGCCGCCGGGAACACCGCCATGCAATCGGTTATGCCTGCTGTTGGCGAGAAGCTGGGCATTGCCGATTATTGGGTCAGTCTGGCCTATAGCTGGTCAGCTATTTTGTGGATGGTCACCGCGCCATATTGGGCCCGCATGTCAGATCAACGCGGGCGCAAAGCGCTGATGAAGGTTGGCATTTGGGGGTTTATCACTTCTTTCATTTGCTGCGGCATGGTCCTTTGGGCTGGTCTGAATGGATATCTGGGCGCAGTGTTGACCATGTGCCTGTTCGCTCTTTCGCGCACACTTTATGGTGGCTTTGGTTCAGCCGCACCGCCAGCCGTGCAAGCCTATGTCGCAGCCCGTACAGACCGGTCACTTAGAACGCAGGCACTGGCTGTCGTTTCATCCTCCTTTGGATTGGGCACCGTTATTGGCCCTGCAATAGCGCCATTGCTCATCCTGCCGCTGTTGGGGCTGACTTCACCCTTTCTGTTTTTCGCGCTTTTTGGCCTCATGGTATTGGTGGCATTGCGCATATTCCTGCCCGATGATGACCCGCGCTATGCCGCAAGAGGGCGCGTTGTTTCCGAACCATCGAACAGCAGCTATGTTGAACGCGAAAGCGACGATAATGACGATGGAGAGCAAAATGACGACGCCAATGCTCTGCCCAAAGAAGAAACGCAGCAGCGTATGCGCTGGCACGACAAACGTCTTCGTCCCTGGATGGTGGCCGGCCTGCTTGGCGGCCATGCCCATGCCGTAATATTGGGCATGATCGGTTTTTTGCTGCTTGATCGATTGGAGTTACGCGAGACGCCTGAATTGGCTGCCGGTCCTACCGGATTGGTATTGATGGCTGGAGCCATTGCCACTTTGCTGGCCCAATGGGGATTGATTCCCAAGCTGCAAATGGGGCCGCGCGCATCCACATTATGGGGTGTCCTGCTGGGCGGATTTGGCTGTTTGATTATCGCGGTGGCCCAACCTCTGCACAGCATCACCCTGGGCTATATCATCGCCTCTTTGGGCTTTGGTCTGTTTCGGCCCGGTTTTGTAGCAGGTGCTTCATTAGCGGTATCACGGCCAGAACAAGGCCAAGTGGCGGGCATCGTCGCATCCATAAATGGCGCTGCCTTTGTGCTTGGTCCCTTTGTTGGTGTCTGGCTCTACACAGTCTACGCCCCTGCATCCTTTGCGCTTATCACCATATTGTGCGGCTGCGTATTGGCATTGGGTTGGAAGGGTTTGCAGGCTGATGATGTACTGACGGGTACGAAAGCCTAAAAATAAAACGTTAATAGCCGCGCCAGATATTCAGTCGGTCGCTATCGCGGCTGCGACGAATATGGGACGGACAAGCACGCGGCTTATAATTGCGCGCCAGACAGATGCGCACCTCTTGCAGCCAGCCGCGCCGATTGGCTTTTATCCGCACCATATCACCGGTCAGGCCGGGATTGACTTTGGCAAAAGCCTCGCGAAAACGGCCAATGGTCAGCGTATCGTTACGCGATAGCCCATCCATATCGGGATATTTCACTGCATTAAACATCGTACGCGATATGCGGAAAAAACTGGCCGGATTAGGCGTCAGGCAAATGCCATGTTTAGCCCATTGCCGGTTGATAAGATAAGCAGACGGCATAGCGCACAGATTTTCCGCAATGATACGCGGGCTTAGCGGTTTTACAGGAGCACACCAGCGCGGATAATCACTGCCCCGCGCTTCAGGCCACAACCCATGCAGGATGAAACCGAAATCACCAATGCGCCGTTGCGTCGCTGCATTATCCAAATCACCGCATTGGGTGGCGCTGCGCCGGTCATCTTCGCGGCCTTTACAAAATTCGGGGGACCAGCTGATAGCCAGTACAAAGCCATCAATGTCGCGCACTCTGGGCCGCTCATCCGCAGGACGGCTGACCCGAGGCGGATTGCTGATATTTTGCGGAATACGGCATTGATAGCTTTGCGCCTGTGCCGCCATGGGCAGCATGAATGCAGGCAATAGAGCCAGCACAGCCATGATGCGCAGATTAAACCGCTGCAAAATCTAGTCCAATATCGGCTGCTGGAGCGCTTTGTGTTAGCCGCCCGACCGAGATAAATTGCACACCAGTTTCGGCAATGGCGCGAATGGTCTCCAATGTGACACCGCCACTGGCCTCCGTATCCGCACGATCACCAATGAGCGCCACGGCTTCGCGCAGCACAGGCGGCGGCATATTGTCGAGCAATATGTGGTTCGCGCCCGCCTCAATCGCTGGGTCAATTTGGTCAATATGGTCAACCTCGCAAATGATATGCTCCACCCCTGCTGCCTTGGCACGGCGCACCGCCTCTCCCACATTGCCCGCAACGGCGACATGATTATCCTTAATCATCGCGGCATCCCACAAACCCATGCGGTGATTGCGCGCGCCGCCCTGACGCGTGGCGTATTTTTCCAGGCTACGCAGCCCCGGCAGGGTTTTGCGTGTATCCAGCAAGGTCGCTCCCGTTCCTGCGATACGATCAACATAGCTGTGTGTCAGTGTCGCAATCCCGGTCAAGTGCTGCGCTGTATTCAATGCTGAACGCTCTGCGGTTAGCATTGCGCGGCCTTTTCCGCGCAGCCGCATAAGGTCACTGCCAGCATGCACTGATGCGCCTTCTTCGACCAATATCTCAATCATAACATGAGGGTCGAGCGCACAGAAAAATGCCTCCGCCAATGGCAGGCCTGCAATAACACAATCATGCCGTGCATCCATCACTCCGGTGAATATTGCGTCTTCCGGGATCACGCTTTCGCTGGTCACATCGCGCCCGCCATCGTGCAGCGGCGCGCCCAAATCTTCGGTCAGGGTCGATTGGATGAAAGCATCAAGGTCGAAACGGTCTAGCGCAAATGTCATACGCCATCTTTGCCATTGTGCAGACCGCTTGTCGAGCGTTCAGCAGCCTGGCCAGCCTTCATTCTCACAGGTGATAACCGCTTTGGTGACTTGCTGCATCAGTTGCTGGCGTTCCGCAACAGGCCGGTTGGTTGCTCCGATCATCACCGCAACAGCATAATGATTGCCCTTTGGTGAGATCAGCAGACCAACATCGTTGTAAGCGGTCGACAGCTTTTCAAGATCTTGCCCCGTGCCGGTCTTATGCGGCATCGTCCACCCTTGCGCCAAACCACCACGCAGCCGCTTTGGTCCGGTTCTCGATGCGGCCATCAGATCAATCAATTGCTTGCTGGACGCTAAGGATAGCAAATTCGTGTTTTTAAGACGTACCAGCGCATCGGCAATCGCCAGCGGGTTGGCACCGTCCATCGGGTCGGTCAGATAAGCACCCATGGTTTCTGCGCGGCGTGCCACTGGAATTTTGTCCCGTGCCAGCCAGAATGTCCGGCCCAAGGAATAGCTGTCATCCCATTGCATACCAGCAATTGCCATTTGCAGCGCTTTTTCACTCTCCCCAATACGGATATTGTCCAGTCCCTGACGCCGCAAAAAGCCCATAACCCCTGGCTGTCCACCGACACGGCGAAACAGCGCGGCATTGGCGGTGTTATCGCTCTGCGTCATCGCGCGGCGCAGCAAATCCGCAATTGTGGTGCGATAAATGCCATTGCCGATATTTTTGCGAATGGGTTGATGAAAAATGGTCAGGTCACTGCGCGACAGGCTGACCATCTCATCCAGCTTTACCTCGCCGCTATCCACCTTATCGAGCAGCGCCATAGCCACCCATAATTTGCTCACGCTCTGCTGCGGATAAAGACGCAGCGCATCATGCTGCGCCGCCCAGCCCTTTTCAACTGATTGCACCGCAATGCCGACATCGCCATCAAAGCCCAGCCCCAAAGCCTTAAGCCGCGCCTGTAATCGCGCTGGAGGGGCAGGCCGATCATCAATCTCAGCCGCACTATCCGCATCGACAACGGTATTGAGCGAAGGGCTAAAACTCACCTCATGCCCGGGCGCAGCCAATATAGCTAGCTCAGCATCTGTCACTGCACCCGCGCCGCTCTGCCACCAACTATAAAGCGCAAATGGCAAAGCAATCAGCATCGCTGGCAATAGCAGCCACAAATAGCGTCTTTTCCGGCGTCTCATCATCACGATGTTTGCTATAACCGAATTGCTTTAAGATTGGGTGAGGTTTTGCAACAGCGGCACAATTTTGCACTGAACCTCTGTGTGGAGATGGTAGATACCGTAACCAACGTCATTCCCGCGAAAGCGGGAACCCAGAGCAGCAAATAGCTATGAGCGCTTTTGATTATGCATTCAGATCGCCAAACAGATCGTGCCATGCAGGATTATTTTCTTCAATGAGGCGCAACTTCCAACTTCTGCGCCATTTTTTAAGGGCTTTTTCTCGCATTATTGCTTCCAAAGCAGTAGGGTAATTCTCAACATGAACAAGCATATCGACAGCATAACGTTTTACAAAAGTTGAGCCCTTGCCTTCCCGATGAGCAGCGATGCGCGCTATCAAATTCCCAGTCATGCCAATATAAATAGTTCCATTACGCTTGCTGGCGAGAATGTAGACATGGAATTGTTTAGCCATTATCAGAGCATAATAGATTCCCGCCTCCGCGGGAATGACTGAGGTATGAATAAATTCCCATTCCGCCTATCACCCCAGTCTCGGCGAGAGCACAGTGCGACATTGCAAAACACAATTAGGGTAAACAAAGATTGCCACTATTTGAAAATAGTCAGCCTCACCCCTTATGTGCCAGATCCTTCGGACCTAAATCGCCTTGACCGACGGTGCCAGCACTCATTTCCATCATCCGGTCGAGAGATTTTTTTGCCTCCAGACGCAGTGCTTCATCCATTTCGATTTTCGGCTCTAAATCGCGCAGAGCGATATAGAGTTTTTCCATCGTGTTAAGCGCCATATAGGGGCAGATATTGCAGTTGCAGTTGCCATCTGCGCCCGGTGCGCCGATAAATGTTTTCTCTGGCACCGCTTTTTCCATCTGGTGGATGATATGCGGCTCGGTGGCGATGATGACCGTGTCATGCTCGGTTTCTTTGGCGAATTTCAAAATCGCGCTGGTGGAGCCAACCATATCAGCATGGTCAACAATATGCGCGGGGCATTCAGGGTGCGCAGCAACAGGGGCATTCGGATATTCTGCCATCAGCTTGACCAATTCGGTTTCGCTGAATTTCTCATGCACAATGCACACGCCTGGCCATAGCAGCATATCGCGGCCTGTTTTGCGTGCCAGATAACCACCCAAATGCTTATCCGGGCCAAAGATAATCGGCTGATCTTCAGGGATTTGACTGAGAATTTTCTCTGCGCTGGAGGACGTTACGATAATATCGCTCAACGCCTTAACCTCGGTTGAGCAGTTGATATAGGTCAGCGCGATATGATCGGGATTAGCCTCACGAAACGCCTTGAACTTATCGGGCGGGCAGCTATCTTCGAGGCTGCACCCTGCGTCCAGATCGGGCAGCACAACGGTCTTTTCCGGTGACAGGATTTTGGCCGTTTCCGCCATGAATTTCACACCGCAAAAGGCAATAACATCGGCATCTGTCTCCGCAGCCTTGCGTGATAGCTCCAGACTGTCGCCCACAAAATCGGCAATGTCCTGCAATTCGGGGCGCTGATAATAATGCGCCAATATAATGGCATTGCGCTCTTCACGCAGGCGTTTAATCTCTGCGACAAGGTCAAGCCCGGAAAGATTATCGCTGGCATTTGCAGTCATTGCTTAGTCTCCTGCCCCAGCATCATCCTGCTGAGGGATAAATTCCATAATTTCGGCGCGGACATTCTGCCCTGCATCCATTCCGCCCATGATATAGGCTGTGCCACCGGAAAAAACCAGCGCACGGTGATCCATGCTGGCCATGGGCATATCAGCATAGGTCACCCATTTGCCGCTTGCCACATCATAGCCCATAATTTGTGCTGTCGGCTCTGCTGGGACCATATCATAGCCAATGCCATTATAATTATAGGGGTTATCCCCGCCGCCAGCAAAAAGGATATGACCAGATGGAGCGTGGCCAGCCGCTGCCATACGATAAAGGGGCGCTGTCGCTGGACGCTCAATTTTCTGCCATTCTATGTCCTGCGGATCGGACGGATTTATCTGTCCGCGCCATATTTCATCTGACGCCGCATAGCGTGAACCATTGGCGGCGCGTTCAGACAGGGTTTTCACACCATCCGCAATCACAATCACGCCATCAACATTGCCGCCTGCATGGCCAAAGACGGGTGTTCCGGGATAATCCGTGCCGCGCGACCATGTATCTTTTTGGGTATCAAAAATCTGCACCAAAGCCACATTGCCAACATCATGCCAGCCAGAGACGAGATAGATATATCGATCCTGATGGCCAAAAATCACCATATCATCGACCGGTACCGGCATATCTTCCAAGCGGCTATAGCTTTGCGTTAACGGATCAAAGCGATGAACATAGGGCAGAGATTTCTCGCTGCCATCCTGCGCCACGCTATACCCGCCAAAAATATAAATTTTGCCCTTGATCGTTATAGCAGCGCTGGCCAGACGTCCTTCATCACCCGGCACAGATGGCAATGGCGTGCAATTACGCTGTTCTATCGGGCAGGCAAAAGCGGCATTGCTTGTATCGCTCCAGCTTTTGCCCGCTTTCAAACCGTTAAAGCTGTATAATGTCGGCCCATCCGGACCATCAGCCACAGCAAACGCATTATTGGTGATCGGCTCTGGCAAGAGGAAAGGCGTGGCCGCTTCTTCGCTGTTTTGCGTGCTACAACCCGCCAGCACAGCAAACATCGCCGCCGCGGCAATTAGGCGCATAATGACCATAGATCATCATTTTCTGTCACGCGGCCCCGCGCTTGCAAATCAATCAGATGTGCCAAGACGGACCGCCCCGCTGCGCCATATAGGCGCGGATCAGTGCCTTTATACATGTCCGGCACCATAGCCTTGATCGTTTTGGGGCAGGTTTCCAGCTGGTTCAAAATCTGGCGTTCGCGCTGTTTGCGGTGCCCCATCATGCCGCGCACCAATTGGCGGGGTTTTTCAACCGGCGCGCCATGAGCGGGATAATAAATGCGGTCATCGCGATCATGCACCTTTTGCATCGACGCCATATAGTCCGCCATATCACCATCGGGCGGTGAGATAACACTGGTTGACCAACCCATGACATGATCACCAGTGAACATCGCGCCGCTCTCCAGCAAGGCATAGCAGATATGATTGCTGGTATGGCCCGGCGTAGTAACCGCTTCCAATGTCCAGTCGTGACCAGAAATCTTGTCACCATCTGTCAGAACTGTGTCCGGCGCATAGCTGGTGTCAAACGCTTCATCCGCACGCGGACCATCATCATCGATCACCAACGGCGCACAACCGATAATCGGCGCGCCTGTGCGCTGCGCCAATGGCACAGCCGCTGGCGAATGATCACGGTGCGTGTGTGTGCAGGTGATTGATATGATCGCCCGCCCGCCAACAGCGGCAATGATTGCGTCAATATGCTGCGGATCAGCAGGCCCGGGATCAATGATAGCACAATCCTGATCACCGCCAACCACATAGGTCTGCGTACCCGAATAGGTATAGGGCGAAGGATTTCCCGCAAGCACGCGCAGTACCAACGGCTCCATTTGCTCGGCCAGCCCCGCGGGCAGATCATCAATGTTAAAAGGAGCTTTCATAGTCAAAGGCTCTGCCATGATGCCTAATAAAGATAAAGGGCAGATAGCAAAAACCGCCGACCATCACGATGATGACCGGCGGCAATGTGCAACGAAGATGGAGCATCTTCAATTATGTGTGACGAACATATATTCAGCTATCGCGCACGCTGCGTGCTCGGCTGCCAAGCTCCTGTCCTTCAAGCTGGCGGATTTGCTGATCGAGAACTTTCTTCAAGCGTTTGCGGAAACTTTCGGGGATATCGCTATCATTCGCTATATCGTCACGTGCCTCACGCAAGCCTTCTAAAGCACCGGACCGTGCCTCTGCCAGCTTGGTGGCATTGCACAGGCCAATAGTCATGAATAAGCGGCCATTGACGGTTTTGGATGATACTTCCTCAGTATCTTCACCCTTTGAACAATCCCGCGCCAAGGTGATATTGGGAATGAGCGTATCAACATCGAGCGATGCCAGTGCATCATCGGCAATTTTGCGTGCCTCTTGTTCACTTATAACCACTGTGTCGCCTTGACTGGCCTTGGTAATGAACACTCTATCATAATTGCTCACAGCATCGGCATCTTCTGTCAGGAAAGCAGTCACAGCCTTTTTCTTTTCTTTCTCTGTTTTCGCCTTGGCTTTGGCTTTCTCCGCCTTCTCCTTTGCTATCTCAGCTTTGGCCCTTGCTGCCTCAACCTCAGCGACTGGTGCGGCTATGGGAGCAGCAATGGGTATTGGAGCCGCAAAAGGAACAGGGGCTGAGGCGGAAACTACCTCTGGAACAGCAGGGACAGAGGGAGCGGCTGGGGCTGTCTGAGCAACTGCAGGCGCTATAGGAGCAGTTGGTGCCTTGATTTCATAGGCATAGCTAACTGTCGCAGTGACGCTAAGTGCAGTGGCGGCGGCTATGGCGATGGTCATCGCTCCAACACGGCGGCGGAATTTGGATTTTCGGGATTGTGACATAAGTGTAAGCCTTTCACACAGTTTCTTTTTTGGAGTAAGCGGACTGGCAAATGCCAGCATGCGGCCGGTCGCCGCCTTGGCTATCAGCCGCCCATAGCTGTGCCTTTCCTGAGCATCAGATGATGCCAGAACCCGTGCATCGCACGCCGCCTCCTGATCAAAACGGAATGCGCGATATGCCATCCATGCCAATGGATTAAACCAATGCAGGGAGAGCAATGTTAATGCCGCAAAATTGGCCAGAAGGTCACGCGCCTGATGGTGCGCCAGTTCATGGCGCAGCGCCAATTGCTGTTCGACAGGGCTATAATTTGCATAAAAATCTAAGGGAATGGCAATGAACCGTTGGAACACGCCAAAGGCGAACGGGCTATCAATACCCGCCACCTGAATGACCTTGATATCGTCAAATAGATCAACCTGTTGGCCATCTGACAAAATCTCAGCGCGTTGCTGCAAATAGCTTGCAAGCTGAACAATCAGGAACAATGCCGCGCCGCCAAGCCATAGGGTCAGCACAAATGGCAGCAATTCAAAAGACATCGCCGCAGCAGAAGAGCCTGTGCCAGATAGAGCATCATGAGAGGCGCTTGCAGCGATGGCCGATGAAGATAACGCATCCATATCGGGCAGGCTGGCAATGGCGGCTGCTTCAATCTCTATTGTTTGCGAATAAGCAGGCATCAGCAAGCGTATCGCAGGCACCAGCCATAGAAGATAAGCAATTTGCGGGCCAAAAAGACGCGCGACCGAACGGCGGAGCAGCAAAACCAATGCCATAAGCAACGCAGTCGCAATGATCGTATCGGTCACCCATTGCTGCCAGAACGGCATGTCGCTGAAAAATGCAGAGATGGTCATTTCTTCATCTCCCGCAAAAGCTTTTCAATGTCGGAAATATCTTCTTCTGAAAAAGCTTCGCGCTCGGCCAAATGCGCAAATAGCGGACCAGCACGGCCGGAGAATAAACGATCTACAAAGCGCTTTGACTCGCCAGATACATATTCTGAACGACTAACCAATGGGGAATAGAGATAACGGCGGCCATCGACTTCATGACTGATGACGTTTTTGGCGACGAGCCGCGACAATAAGGTTTTCACTGTTTGCAAAGACCATTGTCGTTCTTGTGGCACCAGTCCGGCAATATCGGAGGCGGTCAGAGGCGATGTTTGCCAAAGGCAATTCATCACTTCAAACTCTGCATCACTAATACGCTCTGTCTGCATAATTCTCCTCCCGGTCGTTTCCCTTGACTGCACAACCGGCCTCAATTGATCATTAGGAGTATTTGCGCGGTGCAAAGCATCTTAATGACATTACGATTACGGTTGTAGTCATTGCGACTACGCGTGTAAACATGAAGGTTAAATGAACTGGCCAGAAATTTCGATAAAATGCATGAAGCGTGGGATTATGTGCGTTCTGAACGCGGAAATGTGAAGATAGCGCGTAAGCCAGCAACATTTCCATCAGCGTCATAGCGGTTGGAAAGGCGAATCGTCCCACCATGTTTCTCCGCAATGGCGCGGGCCAAAGTGAGGCCCAGGCCCGCCCCTCCTGTCTGGCTATTGCGTGATTTTTCCAACCGATAAAATGGCGTGAAGATCTTTTCCAACTCTTCCTCTGGAATACCAGGCCCATCATCATCAATGCATATGCTGATATCGTCGCCTATGGCATCACCATTCAGACTGACCCGCGCAGCGCCGCCATAGCGGACGGCATTAGCGATTAGATTACGCATCGCGCGGCGGAACCATGTTGCATAAACCCGGCCAACAATTCTGGGCACAGGCTCCAATGTTACCGGCTTGTCGAGTTGAACGAACTCGTCGACAATCGTATCAAGCATTGCACCCAGATTGACATTTTCATGCTCCTCCTGCCCACGCCCCAATCGCGCGAGCAGCAGAATCTCATCCAGCGACTGGCGCAGATCCTCTATGCTAGCGATCATCTTCCCGCGCAGCACATCATCCTTCACAGACTCAACACGCACGCGCAATGCAGATAAGGGGGTTTTCAAATCATGCCCAATTGCGCCCAGCATGACATCTTTTTCGTCCAACATTGTGCCAATACGCTGGGACATGATGTTGAAGTTGCGCGTTAACGCGGCAACATCCTCTGGCCCTTTTTCCGGCAGTTCGCTGATCTGCTGGCTTTGGGTAAAATCAGCCATAGCCGTATTCAGCTTTTTGAGCGGGCGAGAGAGTGTGCGCGTAATGTAAAAAATAACGCCGAGCAGGATAAGATACAGCGTGACCGTCTGGAAGATCAACCATGCAGTGACGCTGCGCTCATTTGATGGCTCCGGCAAACGCACGGACAGCCAGTTGCCATTGTCCAACTGCACTGCACCGACAATGGTTCGGTCAGTTGGCTCCGCTCTAACAGCAGACAAACGTTCAAGCGGAACAATTTGTGGACGCGGGTCACGGGCGACAATGATCGATGTGAAATTGACATCATAGCTGGTCAATAATGTGGAAAGACGGTTCTCTACACGCGGCAAACGCGGCCAGTTCGCCTTGGTTGGGTTGCTCTCACTAAATTCCAAGCCGCGCCGTCTTCTGCCCCGTTCTCGCGTGCCGTCTCCGGGGCGATCTCTGAAACGTCTGCCCTGCGGTGCATTTAAAAATCTGGGTTCGTCCGAGCGCTCTTCCAGTCGGTCAGGTCCGCGCCTGCCCCTTCGCGGCGCCTCATTGTTCAGGCGGTCAACCGCTCTAATCATACGTACTGCTATAGCATTGGTCACCACCGCTACGCGTTGCTCATTCTGGGCGCGATAAAGCAGAACGCCATTCAGACTTTGCGTTGCGAGCAATGTGATCGCGACAGCAAGGAACAGCCGGCCGGTAAGGCTTTTGGGCCAGAGACGTAACAAGGCTTGCTTCATAGAGACGCTTCAGACGCTATGACCCGGACATGCGCAGCCAGCATATAGCCTCCGCCGCGTACGGTCTGGATCAGGTCTGGCTGACGCGCATCCTGCTCCATCTTTTTGCGTAAACGGCTCACCAGATTATCAATGGCACGGTCAAAAAGCTGCGCCTCACGACCATGAACCATATCCAGCAATTGGTCACGGTCCATCACCTGACGCGGACGACCAGCAAGCACTTCCAGCAATTTATATTCAGCAGACGTAATAGGGACATTAACGCCTTCAGGATCTGTCAGTCGTCGCTTGTTCGAATCCAACAGCCAGCCTTCAAACATATAACCATCGACCTGTCCCTGATCGACATGACCACCACTGCGCGTAAAGCGCCGCAATACGGTCTTTATGCGTGCAACAAGTTCGCGGGGGGCAAATGGCTTTGGCAAATAATCATCCGCACCAATTTCCAACCCGATAATACGATCAGTCGCATCACCCCGCGCCGTCAGCATGATGATCGGCATAGCGCCTTGCTCTGCCAGAAATCGACACAGGCTTAGCCCATCCTCACCCGGCATCATGACATCCAACAAGGCCAGATCAAATTGCTGTGTGCGGACCAGCGAACGCGCCATGGCAGCATTTTCCGCCATGGTCACACGGAACCCCTGACCTGAAAGATACTCATTAACGGAATCGCGCAGATCATCGTCGTCATCGACAAGCAATAAATGGGGAAAGTCCGTCATAAGAAATGTCCTAACACGGTATCGATCGGTTTGGGAGGCTGTAACGACGCAGCGGAGGCAATGCGCATATTCACATTACCTCCGCTTTGATATGTACATTCAATCTACTGCGATAATGCAATAAACCGATTTGCGCTTAGCGCGCGCCGCTGCGATCACCACGTCCGCCGCGTCCGCGCTTTTCGCGTGCCGCTTTGCGTTCTTCAGCGGTAATGCGGCCGTCAGAATCTGCATCTAAGCGTTCAAAACGTTTCAGCGCATGCGCTTCCAATTCGGCATAGCTTATCGCTTTGTCGCCATTGGTGTCAGCACGCTCCAAACCGCGTCCACCACGTCTGCCGCGACCTTCACCGCCATCGCGGCCACCACGCCGGCCACCGGCACGTGGACCACGACCATCAGGCCCGCCTCGTTTCGCTTTGGCCTGCGCCATTTCTTCCTGGCTGATACCACCGCTATTGTCAGTATCTAATCGGGCAAAGCGTTTGGCAGCGCGTTCGGCGCGGGCAGCCTGCATTTCTTCCAGCGAAACTTCACCATCGCCATTGGCATCCTGCTTAGCAAAGCGCTGCGCAGCTTTGGCGTCACGGTCTGCGCGGTTGACAACACCATCGCCATTGGCATCCATCCGCGCAAAGCGTGCTTGTACAGATGCCAGCATCTCTTCTTTGGTGACAACGCCATCATCATTAGCATCCGCTTTTCCATGGCCTTTTTGCGCAATGGCAGTACCTGCGGCGACCAATGACACACCAGCGATCAGCGAGAAAATAATCGGTTTCTTTTTCATAGATATTTCCTTTCAAAATCCGATGAAGCCGCGGCGGGGTATAAAGAGAGGGGAGGAGTTCGCCGCGACTTCTATAATCGTTATAGACAGCCATTGTCGCAGACATTTCGCGCAATCACCCTGACTTTGTCGCAAATTGTATCAACGGGCATGCTTTATTCAGCCTAAAGCAATGCTAATAAACCGACATATGCCGCTATCAAAATTATTGACCTGCCCCCTACAAGCTGGCAATGACATCGCCGCGCGCTGCGATATAGAGCGGGTATAGCATAGTGGTAATGCTCTAGCCTTCCAAGCTAGCTAGAGGGGTTCGATTCCCCTTACCCGCTCCAACTTCTGTCCAAGCATATTGCGATCATCCTTCACACAGTTCCTCAGCCAATGCCGACTGCATGAGTTGCTGTTACGAATGAAATTGTGATGAGAGGATAGAAGCAGCGGCCTGCAAGCGATTGATTCAAATTAGGCCCAGCTATAATTTTTCGCCATTTCCTTAAAAGCTATGATTGCAGGAGAAGCAGCCGAACCCAAGATGAAAGAGATTGCTACGGTCCGTTTTACGTCCATCCCTTTAACCGGGCGCATCTTTATGCTGGGAATAACGGCTGAATATTCGCCAAGGGTACATACGCCTTTACCAGTGACAACAAGCTGTTGGATCCAATCTTCACGATCAGATTGTAGCAAAGGTTGGATATCCAACTGCATTTCATCCATCATAGCTATAAAATTTGGCCGAAATTCGCAGTTCAAGCGATCAAAATAATTCTCTTTGGATAGTTCTTCCAGAGTAATCTGTGTCTTGTCCGCCAAATGACTGTCATCGGCAAATGCGAGTAACAAACGCTCTTCGAACAACGGCGTTACGTCTATTTTATAATTGGGTTTGCTACGCTTTGTACAAATACAAGCATCCAGATAGCCTGATAAAATGGCTTCGTCTGATGTGCGCTGATCAATTTGATGCAAAACGATCCGAATATTGGGGTGCTGCAACAAAAATTCTGTGAAGAACAGAACAAATTTGGCGGGCCCTAGGGAGTTTGCAATGCCAATGTTGAGAACACTATGACCCGCATAAAGATGGTCCTGCGCCAGCAATTTGGCGCGTTCTTCACTCTCAATAATATTGGTGAATTCGCTGCGGATCTTCTCACCAAGTTCGGTTAAGCGTGTATTTTTACCGTCGCGAATAATCAGCAATCCACCAAATTCATTTTCTAGGTTTTGAATGGATCTTGTCAGTGCTGGCTGTGAGACACCGTGCTGTTCCGATGCTTGAGTGAAGTTCAGTGTTTCTGCCACAGACAGAAAATATTTAATTTGTTTTAATTCCATCCCATGGCCTCCTTGAACATATTATAATGCAAATCACGCATAGAAGCATTTGCGCTATTGGCAGAAGCTCCGGCTGAATATGGCAACCGGAGCTTCTGCATACCAAGACCCCTTATATTTCGGGACGGTAAGAAGTCTTGGACGGGGCAAATTGTTACGATTGGGAACAAGAGTTATTGCTGAACCATAAGTCCGTCGCGCAATATGTGCATTAATTGCTTTACTCGTCGCTCATTGCCTCTTTTTCTTCATTCAACCATTTGGGTATAGGTGGTTTGCCATCCTTCCAAAGCACAGGATATGCCTCAACATATACCCAGTCGGTATTTTTGGCGGGAACATGACAGCCCAGACAGTCATTTTGATAATCAGTTGCGACCTGTTTTTCAGGGTCTTTTGCATCAAAAAGAGCCCATCCCCAGCCATCGCCCCAAAGGGCGTTATCCGGGAAGCGCTGCTTTGTATCTTTGACCATGACAAACCATACACTTTTGTTGGTTGCATAAGATGCTGCGCCGGTTGAAAGCTGCGCAGTGGCAGCACCGCGCACTTCTTTTACCAGCACTGTGCCATCTGGAAATGCGCCTGTTTCAAGATAAGTATCTGCAGCGCCCGGCGACACATAGACCTGATGCATGCCATTGGCTTTACCTTCTTCATCGGCAGTCGACCATGCGCCCAGAGTTTGCCATTTTAAAAAACCTTTTGGAAATGCGATATCCCCGGTTTCAGAAACAATATCTGCTGGCCATGTTTCGGCTACACTATTGTCCTCAGCAATATCTGTGGACGGTGCGGGGCTGCACGATACCAATAATAATGGCATCATTGCAGCCATAGGCACAATAACTCTGCTTATCATTTTAGCCCCCCCTTCACACTATTGCGGTTTTGCAGCACGTAGAACCGGATAAAATTGTGTGAAAACGAAATCATCACCAGCGGATTCAGCATGGCATGCATTGCATGAATCAGTTGGCATCGCCGTCGCTGTTTGCTCATAAGGGGGTGCCTTATGGCCAAAGCTGAAATATGCCCAGCCACCTGGCTCATCCTTAAAGCGAACACTATCTTTTACGGTCAATTCCAAGCCAGCAAATTCACCTTCGAAATATCCAACGCCGCTTACTTCCTGCGACGAACCATTTTCCGCATTATTATTGTCACGCACAGTGGTGAGCTCTTTGGCTATTTGCGTGCCTTCAGGAAATTCACCTGTTTCAGAATAGGCCGCATATGCGCTAGGCTCGATATAAACATTATGGAATTCAGGAAATGCCGCTGCACCGCCATTTAAGGCATTAGGGGTCAATGGTGCACCAACAAACACCCATTCACGCCAATTTTCCGGCCGATTAACAGAGCCATCGTCATTGAAAGATGCACGTATAATGCCTTCGGAACCTGATGGTGCAGTTGCTTCCTGAGCATCAGTATCAGATGTCTCCACCTGTGTGCAGCCTGCCACCAACAGTGAACCCGTTGCGAGCCAAATAAGTGTTAGGGATCCTTTATAAAATCTATTTCGCATAATGATTCTCACAGTCAAATTAAGTGGGGGTTTTCATTATGCATACGAAATGGACACTAATAAACGTATAGTTTTTATGACTGTCATGCATGGGCTGTGTGCAAGGCGATGCTGCATAGTTTAAAGTGTTGCGCGGCTAATCGCCGTCAAAATACATCAGGCTGTGCGTAATAATGTCAGCATCACGCAGTTTTGATGCACCGCCAAGGTCTGGCAGATCAATGACAAATAATGCCTGGCGTACATCTGCCCCAGCATTGCGCAATAGCTGCACCGTCGCCAAAGCTGTCCCACCAGTGGCGATAAGATCATCCACAATTGTGACGCGCATATTTGCGCTGATGGCATCAGGGTCAATTTCTAGCCGGTCTGTGCCATATTCTAGGGCATAATCGACACCGATCGTGGGCACAGGCAGTTTGCCCGGTTTGCGTATGGGCAAAAAGCCAACGCCCAATGCAGCAGCAACCGCCGCACCAAAAATAAATCCGCGCGCCTCCATGCCCGCAATAAGCTGGGGTTCATCCGCCCGCGCCAATTCCGCCAGATGCGCAACGGCCGAGGACAAGCCCCGGCCGTTGGAAATTAATGTCGTAATATCGCGGAACTGAATGCCGGGCTTCGGAAAGTCCGGCACAGTGCGCACCATTGCCTGTAATTCAGCGATGGTCGCCTTATCCGTCATAGAGCAATCTTAGCCCTTCTTTTTATCGGCCCAAATCTGTTTATAGGACAGGAAAGCCAGAACAGCAGCGATCAGAAGAAATGCCAACACGGCCCAGCCTGTTTGCCGGCGTTCTTCCAGCTTAGGCTCTGCAGTCCAGATCAGGAATGCAGCAACATCGGTTGCCATTTGCTCGACGCTCGCTTCGGTTCCATCATCATAGGTGACTTGGTCAGGAATAACCAAGGGCTGCGCCATAGCAAGGTTCAAGTTCGGGAACCAAGGGTTGTGGTGCAAGCCTTCACCAGGAGCAGCATCAGGAAATTCTGCCAACAATTCTGCAGAAGGCTCCTGATATCCCAACAATAACGACCGAACATAATTTGCGCCGCCAGGACGTGCCTTTGTCATCAAAGAAAGGTCAGGCGGAACGGCATTGTTATTCGCTGCACGCGCCGCAACTTCATTGGGGAAAGGTGTTGGCAACGTATCCGCAGGAAGATTGGGCCGCGTATCCGTTTCGCCAGTATCTTTGTTCACAGTTGGTTGCGGGATAGGCCAGTTGGCAGCCAGATTTTTGATCTGGTCTTCGTCATAGCCCAAAGCAGCAAAATTGCGGAAGCTGAGATATTTCATTGAGTGACATGCTGCGCATACCTCTTGATAAACTTTCAAACCGCGCTGCAATTGCTGCTCATCAAATTGACCCAAGGCTCCGTCTGATGCGAAGGCATAGGCTTCCGGCTTTTTGTGATATTTATGCTCAGCCGTTTCGACCTGTTCCGTTGTCAAATATGTAACAGCGCCCGTTCCGAAGGAGAACAGCAACATCCCGACAAAGAAGATACCAACCAAAGTTGAGATTAAGCGTATCATGATAACTCTCTTTTCTGATCTGGCCGTTATTATTCAGCGGGCTGCGGGACATAACCCGGAGCAGATGCTTCATCACCGGATTTCTTACCCAAAACTGCTTCTGTAATTGAATTAGGCAGTGGCTTGGGCGTTTCCATTGCCGAAATCAGCGGCAATATCAGCAGGAAGTGCGCGAAATAATATGCCGATGCCAATTGGCTAAGCATAACAAAAGGTTCTTCCGCAGGGGCACCGCCAAGGAAGGTCAACAAGACCATATCCGCAACCAATACCCAGAAGAAAATTTTGAAGACCGGCCGATAATTGCCCGAGCGTACAGGTGATCTGTCCAACCAAGGCAGGAAGAACAGCAAGATAATCGAACCGAACATCGCCAGCACGCCCAACAATTTTGCAGGGATGATAACAATGTCTGTAAACGGTATGCCAAGATCGACCGTGAAAGCACGCAGGATAGCGTAAAATGGCAAGAAATACCATTCAGGGACAATGTGCGCTGGTGTCGATAGTGGGTTGGCTTCGATATAGTTGTCAGGATGGCCCAAAGCATTGGGAGCAAAGGTAATCACTGCCGCGAATATGATCAGCACCACTGCCAGCCCGAAGCCATCTTTCGATGTGTAATACGGGTGGAATGGTACGGTATCGCTTTCGCTTTTCACCTCAACACCTGTCGGGTTGGATGAACCCGGAATGTGCAAAGCCCAGATGTGCAGGATAATTACGCCGGCAATTACGAACGGCAGCAAATAGTGAAGCGAGAAGAAACGATTTAGAGCCGCATTATCTGGTGCAAAACCGCCAAGCAGCCATTGCTGCAGTGTTTCACCGACCAAAGGTATGGCAGAGAACAAGCCAGTAATAACCTGCGCACCCCAGAAGCTCATTTGGCCCCAAGGCAAAACATAACCCATAAAGGCAGTCGCCATCATCAGCAGGAATATGACCAGACCCAAAAGCCAGATCATCTCACGCGGCGCTTTATAAGAGCTGAAATATAGCCCGCGGCCCATATGGATATAGACCACAATGAAGAAGAAGCTGGCCCCGTTAGCGTGCGCATAACGCATCAACCAGCCATAATTTACATCACGCACAGTATGTTCGATAGATGCGAAAGCAACATCGACATTGGCTGCATAATGCATGGCCATAACAATGCCGGTGACGATTTGTACAACCAGAAAGAACCCAGCCAACACGCCGAAATTCCAGAAATAGTTCAAATTGCGCGGTACGGGATAGCCAGCACCTACAGCATTATAGACCATACGCGGCAAAGGAAGGCGTTGATCCATCCAGCGCGTAAATTCTGTCTTTGGTTGATATTCTTTTGCCCAGGGAAAACTCATTTTCTCTTACCTCAACCGATTTTGATGACTGTGTCAGACAGGAATGAAAACTCGGGAACTTCCAGATTGGATGGTGCTGGACCCTTACGGATACGGCCTGCCACATCATAGTGCGAACCGTGGCAAGGACAGAAATAGCCGTCAAACTCACCCTTAACTTCACCGGCAGCTGCGCCAAGCGGAATACAGCCCAAATGCGTACACACGCCAAGGGTAACCAGCCAGTTTTCCTTACCGTCCACAGTACGGTCTGCCAGCGTTTGCGGGTCACGCATTTCTTGCGTATCGTCTTTTTTCGCTTCGGCAATTTCGTTCGCTGTCAGATTACGGATAAAAACAGGACGCTTACGCCATGTTGTTTTGATCGCTTGACCAGGTGTGATGGCAGAAACATCAATTTCAACAGATGCCAAGGCCAGAACATCAGCAGATGGAGCCATTTGCGACACCAGCGGATAAACCGTTGCTGCCGCGCCAACACCTGCAACGCTTAAAGCGGCAATATGGATAAAATCGCGGCGACGCACACCATCTTCGGTATTTTCAGTGTTGTCACCTGATGCGACATCACCATTATCTTTAACAATCTGATCAGTCATAAACGTACCCAGTATAATCCTGTTCGTTGCTTCACAACTTCGTGCCTGCCCCTATAATGCTTTGACAGACAATGTCATTCGCATTTTGTGCACAGCGTATTCATATAAACGCGCGCCTGATAAACCGAAAACAGATCAATTGCCAACAGGCTTTGCAACAATTGTCCATAGCCCTATGAATGTAGAGAATGATATAAAGTTCCCTGTAAAGGAAAAAATGGTGCGCCTTGCCCTCTATCAACCTGATATTGCTGGAAATACTGGTACGATGATCCGTATGTGCGCCTGCTTTGGTGTCGCAACGGACATTATAGAGCCTTGCGGATTTCCTTTGGGAGACCGGCAATTGAAACGCGCGGTCATGGATTATGACCAGCATGCACAAATATCTCGTCACCCCGATTGGGAAACATTTCTGTCGGATCAGGCAACAGATTCGCGGGTCATCCTGCTCAGCAGCAAAGCCAAAACATCGCTCTATGATTTCGCATTTTCTGATAATGACATATTGTTAATGGGGTCAGAAAGCGCCGGCGTGCCAGAACATGTGACGAATCAAGTATATGAGGCTGTGACCATCCCGATGACAACAGGGCCACGATCACTCAATGTCGCAATAGCAGCAGCAATAGCCATGGGCGAAGCATTGCGTCAAACAGCCACATAGCGCTGCATTAAATTATAACCATGACACATATAGGCTTCATGTTAAGCAGCCGATTGTTTGTCGAGCGTGATTGACGTCTAAGCGTGGCAACGTTAATTGACATTGATCAAAGACATAGGTTTCGACGCTGACTAAACAGGGTTGCAACTGATCGTCTAAACTGTTGGCGACACACAATTGCCCTGCTGAATATGAAAGAGATATTATGTCGCAATGGAATGAGCAGAAACAACTGGCCCGCAACTGGTTTGAAAGCCTGCGTGACCAGATTTGTACTGCTTTTGAAACCATAGAGACAGAAGCGGGAAGCGATGCCAGCTTTCAATATACGCCATGGGACCGGACCGAAGAAGATGGCAGCCCTGGCGGCGGCGGCGTACAAGGCCTTATTAAAGGTAAGGTTTTTGAAAAAGCAGGCGTTAATGTTTCCACGGTTGAAGGCCGTTTTAGCGAGGAATTTGCCAAGCAAATAAATGGAGCGGCAGAAGACCCGCGTTTTTTTGCCACGGGTATTTCTCTGGTTGCGCATATGGCTAACCCGCATGCGCCTGCGGTGCACATGAATACCCGCTTCCTGATCACGCAAAAGGCATGGTTTGGCGGCGGCGCTGACCTTAATCCGCCTTTGCCGCGTGATGAGGACACTGCGGAATTTCATGCGCGAATGAAGACGGCCTGTGATGCGCATGATCCGGAATATTATACCAAATATAAAAAATGGGCTGATGACTATTTCTATATACCGCATCGCAAAGTGCATCGCGGGGTTGGCGGTATTTTCTACGATCATCTGGAATGCGATACAGAGGCCGCTTTTGAACGCAATTTCGCCTTTACTCAGGATGTCGGCAAAGCGTTTCTTGATATCTTTCCGCAATTGGTGCGCCGCCGGATGAATGAAGATTTCAACGAAGAGGATAAGCGCCAACAGCTCATTTATCGTGGCCGCTATGCCGAATTTAATCTGGTCTATGATCGCGGCACGACATTTGGCCTGAAAACAGGTGGCAATGTCGACGCTATTCTTATGAGCCTGCCTCCCTTAGCGGTTTGGGAATGACATCAGACACTATCGGCGTTCCTAATCCGGTGGATAGCAGAACCCCTGTCCCACCGGGCCATATCACATCTGTCATAACCCATTTGGAAATGACCCGGCGCCCGAAACGGGCAGCACTGCCGGACACCATATTGACCATACGCAAAGCCGCAAATCTGTCTGTCACCGAATATCAAAATCTTTTCCGTCTGATCGGTGCGCCATGGCTATGGTTTGGTCGGCTTTGCCAGTCCGAGGAATCGCTTGCCACGCTTTTGGCCAATCCGGCCATGCCTCTTTATATCATTGAAGACCGCAAAAGAGAGATTGCCGGCATGTTGGAGCTGGACTTTTGCCAAAAGGGCATGTGCGAGATTGTCTATCTCGGTCTCGTGCCATCGCTAAATGGCAAAGGCTTGGGCAAATGGCTGATGGCACAATGTCTTATGCTGGCATGGGCTGGCCAAAAAGACTTGCCACCAATCGAACGTATATGGTTGAAGACCTGTACATTGGACCATCCGGCCGCATTATCCTTTTATCGCAAACAGGGTTTTACCCCTTTTGCACAAGAGATTGAGATTTACCCTGATCCACGCCTGACAGGGCATCTGCCGATGGACAGTGCACCGCAGATACCGATCTTCCAGCCGTAAATATGTGTAATCTCAAATATGATGGCAAGACCAGCCCTTAATGCCAATCTGACTTTTAGCCAAAAACATCATCTATCTGTTCTTCATTCACCAAAGCACCGCCAGCCAGCTGAACATAAATGCCTGATATGATCATATTGTATAATATCATATAGGCTAGGGTGAAGGGGTAGATAATCGTCTGTTCCGCATAAGCGAAACCCACCGCACTTAGGATCCCAGCTATAATGGCGACAAAGAGATAGATCACGAACCAAGCCAGCGATATCAGCAAAAGATATGCCATTAACTTCAAAGTGCTGCCTTTGGTCATAGACCAAGAACGGCCCAAAGCCCAAAAGGGATTTAACCTGCGCTCTGCCGCCATGGCAGGCCCTGCAAGGCCAAAACGTGCAGGAATGAAGAGACCCAGCACGATGAAAAATGCAAAATATACAATGACAGCCAAAACAATGAGACCAACAGACACATTCTCTAAGTCAGACAATATGTCAAAATTATCAGCAAATCCGCCCATCGCTGCTATGATGGCAAAAACCGCAAAACCAAATATTATGGCTAACACCAGATAGATTAAAATCATCATACCGACTACAGGGAAAGCCGCCTTCCACCCATAGGTCAGACTGGTCACAAAATCGGCACGAAACCCGTCAACGCAATGGCGGAAAATAGCCATGGCTGCCGCGCAATAGGCAAGCCCGAAGAACATCAGGAAAATAAACGCAGCAACAAATCCTACTGGTCCGGCCACCCCAGTTTCAATGGCATCGAACATATCAATGCCACTGAACAGAGCAAAAGACATAATGACAATCAGCGCGACGAGCACAAGAGCAGAAACCAGTGCCAAAAAGATACTGGCCAATCCGCTTTCCCGCAGTTGATCCATGGTTGCACGAAAGGCCGTGCTTATACGAAAATCAGACATATTTCCCCCTTGTCTGTTTATCAATCAATACTCATGCTTGGCTAAGGTCATCCAGTTGCATAGAGTCCCCTGTTTAGCCAAAAGTGTCTGTTAAATCCTCTGTCATTGGCCCGCGCAACTCTTGGTACAGTCCCACTGTAATGGCTGTATTGAAGGCCGTAACCACGCCGCCAAATAGTGAACTAACCACTAGGCCTATTGTCTCTCCAAGAAGGCCAGCAATGCCCTCAACCAAAAGGCTGACGACGAATAGCACAATACCAATAATTAAGAGATAGACGAAGATCATGATAGAATTGCCCTTGGTCAGGTTCCAAGACGCTTTCATGGCCTCAATAGGGTTGGTCACTTTTTCCGCGACCATGATCGGCGGCGCAAGGCAGAATTTTATCGCAAAATAAAAACCTGGAAGGATCAACAGCATAAACCCTATAAACGTGGCCAGGCCTGTTAATATGCTCAGTAGAAAATAGAATAACAATAAAGAGAAAGCGATCCCAATCGCCTGCCCCACGGTCGGGCGCGTTTTGTCCAGCAGAATGACCAATATGGTCAATGTACCAACAAACGTAACAATACCCAGCAGTATGAACCATAAGGAATATTGTTGGTAAATCACCAAAAAGGCTTCAACAAAGTCTTCTATTTTTGTTGCACCCTCAAGTAGGGTATCCAGCTGTTGTGCATTTGCGGTCATAAAACCAACAATCAATTGCGGGATAACAAAAAACACGCCAGCAACAGCCAATAACAGCTGCAAATTATCCATGAACAATTCACGCGCACGTTCAAATGCACTGCTAAGATCCAGCTTACGTCCCATAATAGCCCCCTTTGCCACCGATGACAGATTATCGATTTTGTTTTCTATGCCTCGCGCCTATATTGCAAAAATGGGAAATAATGACCAGATGATTTATGACAGCCGCGGAAATACGCAAAATATAGTCGATGATTGCATTGCGGCGCCAGTGTGGAAAACAAGTACAGGCCACACTGCCTATCCTGATGCTTTTTCTGTTATGGAGGAGCGTAATCAGGCAGTTCAGCAAGGACGTGCCGAAGAACTGATCTGGCTGTTGGAGCACCCTGCATTATATACTGCGGGCACCAGTGCCGACCCAGCAGAATTATTGACTTCGCATTTCCCGGTTTATGAAACAGGCCGCGGCGGGCGCTATACCTATCACGGGCCAGGCCAGCGTGTTGGCTATCTTATGCTCAACCTCAACAAGAGGGGTCGCGATGTACGGCATTTTGTCCATAGTCTTGAGGCATGGCTGATCGACACATTAGGTGACTTGGGTATCACCGCTTGGCGTGCGGAGGGACGCGTTGGCATATGGACCCGCAATCGAAAAGGCGAAGAAGCAAAAATCGGCGCCATCGGCATCCGGGTACGCAAATGGGTGACAATGCATGGGTTTGCTGTGAATATTGACCCAGACCTTAGCCATTTTGGCGGCATTGTGCCATGCGGAATAGCGGAATATCCAGTGACCAGCATGGCCGATTTGGGTTTGGATATTTCAATGCAGCAATTTGATGCAGCCTTACGCGAACGTTGCGATGGATTTTTGCGAACACTTCAGCAATAAGCGCTTATGACCATTTCCATATATGGGCCGGAACTATGATAGATATCGCCGCTAAATGCAAAATTCTCCCTGCTGCTCTTGCCATATTGGCACTGTCTGCATGCGGTGACGGTGCAGCGCCTGAAGGAGAAGTCAGCGAGACCGTCTTGGGTGATATTGATGTGCTGGAAGGCAGTGCTTCTGATGCCATGATTACGGTTGATGAATTTGACAGTGGTGACAATCCAGCGCCCACCCAAAGCGATGCAGATGACGCAACAGCTGCTCCCGCCACTGAAGGCGATGCTGCACCAAATGCTGAAAGCGATAGTGACGCCGGCGCAACAACCATCCGCCCCCGTAATAGTGCACCTGCGGCTGATAGTGGCGATGATACTGCAGACACTGGCGTTTAAACCAAGAGCAATTTATACTTTATAGGGTGTAGTGTCCTCAACGCCTGCATCAGCAAAACCCTGTTTGCGCAAGCGGCATGAGTCGCACAATCCGCAGGCCATGCCATCTTCCGTGGGGTCATAACAGGACCAGCTCATCGCAGGATCAAGCCCCAAGCGCTTTGCCTCAGCGGCAATCTGCGCTTTGGTCATATATTGCAGCGGCGTATTGATGGTGAAGTGACTTGCCTCACCCATATCTTGATCGCCTGCCTTGGTGGCCAGTTCGGCAAGTTCACCAAATTTGGCAATAAATTCGGGCCGACAGTCCGGATAGCCGGAATAATCCAATGCATTGACGCCGATAAAAATATTCTGGGCATTCACTGCCTCTGCCCATGCGAGTGTGAGCGACAGAAAAACCAGATTGCGCGCAGGCACATAGGTGACGGGAATATCATCTCCCACGCCGGTCTTGGGGACGGAAATATCTGCGGTAAGCGCGGAACCGCCAAATTGGCGCAAATCAAGCGGCAATATAATATGCTTTTCAAGGCCAAGATGCGCAGCGATATTTTGTGCAGCCGCAATCTCAACCCGGTGGCGTTGGTTATAATCAATGGTCAGGGCAAAAACGCGAAAACCCTGCTCCTTGGCCAAAGCCGCACAGACCATCGAATCAAGTCCGCCAGATAGCAGCACGACAGCGGGCACATCTTTGTGCGGTTTTATGTCTTCGGATTCGCTCATGCCAACGCCCTAAACAAGGCATGAAGACGGTGCAAGCATAGGCTAAACAAGGTGCAGCGCAGCGTGTGATTTTGATAGGAGAAAATTTGGGGGCACTCCGCGGAGTACCCCCAAGGGCAGGCATAGAACCTGAAAGGGAGGAAAGCGCACCGTCTGACGGTACATCTTGCTTATAGGGAAATACGGTTAACAAATGGCTAACCATGAATGGTTGGATTATGCCAGAGCGCAGCAATTCCATCATCTATTGCTATTTAGGGCTTGAGCAAAGTGTCCTGAGCAACATCTAACAGATCGGGATAGTCTGACGTAAAGTGCAGGCCTCTGCTTTCCTTACGGTCCAATGCAGAGCGCACAATCAACCCAGCGACTTCAACCAAATTGCGCAGTTCAATCAAATCAGCCGTAACCCGGAAATTGCCGTAATAATCTTCAACTTCACCGGCCAGCAATTTGACGCGGTTATTCGCGCGTTCCAGCCTTTTGGTCGTACGGACAATGCCAACATAATCCCACATGAAACGGCGAATCTCGCGCCAATTATGCTGCACCACAACTTCTTCATCAGAATCGGTAACGCGGCTTTCGTCCCAAGGCTGCACCTTTGGGGGAGCAGACATATCGTTCCAGTTTTCCAAAATGTCATTGGCGGCGGCATCACCAAACACAAAGCACTCCAACAGGCTATTCGAAGCCAATCGGTTAGCACCATGAAGGCCGGACTCGCTCACTTCACCGGCTGCATAAAGACCGGGCAGGTCCGTACGGCCTTTTAGGTCGATCAATACGCCGCCACAGGTGTAATGCTGGGCGGGTACCACAGGTATTGGCTCCCGAGTGATATCAATGCCCAGCCCCATCAGCTTTTCATAAATTGTCGGGAAATGGCCCTTCACAAATTCTGGCGGCTTATGGCTAATATCAAGATGGACATAGTCCAGACCCAGCCGCTTAATTTCATGGTCAATGGCGCGCGCGACAACATCGCGCGGTGCCAGCTCCATACGGTCATCAAAATCGCCCATGAAACGATAACCAGGCTGGCCCTTTTCTTTGGCGGGAATCAGCAAATGACCGCCCTCACCGCGCACTGCCTCTGTAATCAGAAAGTTTTTCACCTCCAGATTATAGAGGCATGTCGGATGAAACTGCATCATCTCCATATTGGAGACGCGCGCGCCTGCGCGCCACGCCATGGCAATGCCATCACCCGTTGCGCCGCGCGGTGATGTTGAGAACAAATATGTCCGCCCCGCACCGCCGGTCGCCAAAATGGTTGCTGGCGCAGTGATCGCTTCAACCCGCCCTGTCTGGCGGTTTAATGCATAACAGCCCCAGACCCGCTGTTCGCCCGTTGGCTGCTGCAAATGGCGATCCAATATCAGATCAACCGCCACCATATCGGGCACCATGGTGATATTAGGGTTAGCATTGGCAGCGCGTTCCAGCGCTTCCTGCACCGCCCAGCCAGTTGCATCATCAACATGCACGATACGGCGATGACTGTGCCCACCTTCCCGTGTCAGGTGCAAATCATCATCGTCCTCGCGGTTAAACGGCACGCCATATTTTATCAGCCGGTCAATCGACTGCGGCGCATTTTCAACGACAAATTCCACTGTCTCTCGCCGGTTTAGGCCAGCACCCGCCACCATGGTATCTTCAATATGGCTGTCAAATGTATCGCCCGGTTCCAACACCGCCGCAATGCCGCCCTGCGCCCATGCGGTCGAGCCGTCAGAAATAGCGCCTTTGGCCAAGACCAGCACTTTGCGTTCGCTCGCCAAGGTAATAGCAGCAGACAGTCCGGCCGCACCGGACCCAATGATCAAGACGTCGTACGTCATAAAGTCAAACAACTATATTGCGTGAGTTCAGGGTTCTCATGAACCCTCAGGACATATGTATGATAGGCGTAAACGCCATTTTCAGGGTCAGCGATATAATGGCCGTTCTCATTGACATGAATGCCAATCGTTGCAAGCCGTTGCCTGACAATGCGGACATCTTCTGTGAAAGCTATATCCACAGATGGCGGGTCTCCACCAGCGGGTGCAAAGGATCTGATTTCGTAAACATTAAGGCCAAGCCATTGGCCATTGACGGATATGCTGGCACTCACACCGGCTTCGTCACCAACGATGACAGGCTCGTAAAAGCCTGCTGCCAGATCATCTGGCACCACCAATTTGTCAAATGCAGGTCGGCCATCACCCTGTTCGTCATACGTCCAAAGATTGTCGAGCATGATCCGCATATCACCGGCAAATGCGCAGGTTTCAGGGTCCGCAAATTGTATAAAGTCATCCAAGACAGTCAAAGGCTTCGTTTCCGCGCTTACAGATACAGGGCTGACACCCAGCATAATCGCGAAAACTATCATTGGCGTTTTGCAGAATTTATACGCGGTCCCGGCCATAGTCTCACACTTTAGCCCGTGTAAGGTTGAGAAACACGTCTTCCAGGTCGGCCTCTTGCGTGGTCACATCAACAATTTCCACACCAGCTGCCTGCACTGTGGTCAGTACTTGCCCGGCATTTGTGGTGTCTTTGTCATAAGTGATTTTCAGCGTGTTGGCGTCGCTTTGCTCAACTTTTTCAAACAATGGGTCGCTTGGCAAAGTGGTGATCGGCGCGGCTGTGCTGACAACGATGATTTTCTCTCGCGCCATGCCGACCAGCTTTGCCGTATCCTCCAGCGCGATCATTTCACCATGATTGATAATGCCAATACGGTCACATAATTGTTCGGCTTCTTCCAGATAATGGGTGGTCAAAACAATCGTCACGCCCTGCGCATTCAATGCGCGCACATAATCCCAAAGCTGTTGACGCAATTCAATATCAACGCCTGCTGTCGGCTCATCCAGCACCAATATGGGCGGCGAATGAACCATTGCCTTGGCTACCAATAAGCGGCGTTTCATGCCGCCGGACAGGCTGCGGGCATAGGCATTTGCCTTATCCTCCAGCCGTACCGCGCGAAGCAATTCCATGGTTTTGCGTTTGTCTTTGGGCACGCCATATAAACCGGCCTGCACCTCCAGCACTTCGGCAGGAGAGAAAAACGGATCAAACACAATTTCCTGCGGCACGATGCCGATGGAAACCTTTGCATTGCGCGGATTGGCATCAATATCAAAGCCCCAGATAGAGGCATTGCCCGCGCTTTTGTTGACCAAACCGGCCAGAATATTAATCATGGTGGACTTGCCCGCGCCATTGGGGCCAAGCAGACCAAAAATCTCTCCGCGCCGGACCGTCAGGCTGACATTGTCCAGCGCCTTTTTGGGTGGTTCAGTTCCCGAGCCCGCATAGATTTTGCTCATATTGCTAATGGCAATCGCCGCTTCGGTCATTTGCAGTCCTTATTTACGGCTGTCGTAAATCCAGCCAGCCATGTCCCAATCATCAGAGCTTTAGACGTCATAGGCCGGTTGCGGCAAGTGCCTTTGACAATAGGGCGAAGGTAAAATGTAACGACCATCTTTAGAGTGGCCAAAGCCACATTTTTACGTTCAATTAACCATATTTAACAACCGAAATGACAAGCCTGCATGTCATTATACTATGATGTTAGTTCTGTCCTATATTATGCGCGGCCACACGGTCTATAAACATATGTCTTTGCTAGGCATCATAGTCATTGCGCATTTGCTGTCCGCAGCACCTGTTTATGCACAATCTAACGGTCGCGTAAATGTCGACATAATGACTCCTGTCATAGTGCAAAATGACGGTGCAATGGACTTCGGTACAATCATACCGGGAACAGAAGTTAGCGATCTTCGCATTGATCAGAATACCGGTAATTTAGCAGTCGTTAGCGGCAATGCTACAGCCGTTGGTGGTACTGTCCGCCGGGCAACCTTCACTATTAACGGCAATGCAAATGAACGTGTGCGCATAACCCTAAGCCAGAATCGGGTCAATTTAACCCGCGTCGGCGGCACAGAAACAATGCGTCTGAACAGACTCCGGCTTGATGGTAATCGCAACAGATTTCTTGATACCACTGGCACGGCGCAATTTGCAGTGGGCGGACAGATACGCGTCACCGCAAATCAGGCAGCCGGCGTCTATCAGGGTAGCTTTGCACTAACGGTCGATTATTTCTGAAATCCCAATAGCAAAACCGAATCAAGCAACATGCCGATGAGCGGTACGTTTCACATGCAACAGATTCTGCCTATCACTGGCCTGTGCTTACCCAGAAGGTAACTATAGCGAAACGACCAACTGCCCCAGACTGTCGACAAGAACCATCACGGCGGGTTTTTGTTCATATATTTGACAGTAATTGACCATTATTATTCAGGTATTGATTTTATAGGGTTTCCCCCCTGTTTTCCCTATATTGTCAATTATCGCCCTTGGGCGATATTGCGCGTCACACCGCATACCAGCCCCCGTCTCACTGCCCCTGAGACGGGGGATTTTCTTATCATCACCATTACGCGTACCGCATGTAGAAAATTCCTAATTCACAATAAGGCGATTTATTTCCTTCAGCCTCTTGGGTTTGTGCCAATATATGGCTAGATACTGGGCATGACAGCTCCCACTCGTATCGTCTCATGGAATATCAACAGCGTAAGGTTCCGGTTGGAACTGGTGCAGGATTTCATCAAGGAATTTGCGCCGGATATTTTGTGTCTGCAGGAAACGAAGGTCGTTGACGATCTTTTCCCCTTAGAGCCATTTCAAGAGCTTGGCTTTGAGCATCACGCTTTGCACGGCCAGCCCATGCATCATGGTGTCGCCATTTTGAGCAAATTACCGCTAACCGATGTGACGCGTAACGACTGGCAGGCCAATGGTGAAGCACGTCATGTCGGGGTGACAATAGAGGGCCCTGCCGGAAAGACGGTACGGCTTGAAAATGTATATATCCCCGCTGGCGGAGATATACCCGATCGTGAACAAAATCCGAAATTTGGTCAAAAACTCGACTTTCTGAACCGCATGACCGATTGGTCTGAAACCATTGATACGCCGACAATATTGGTTGGTGATTTTAATGTTGCGCCTTTGGAAAGCGATGTGTGGAGCCATAAGCAATTGCTGAAGGTTGTATCTCACACACCCATAGAGGTGGAGCATCTTGATCGGCTAAAGGCTGCACATGGTTGGTGCGATCTCGGGCGCAAATTCTACCCTGCCCCGCAGCGCCTTTATAGCTGGTGGAGCTACCGCGCCAAAGATTGGGCAAAATCAGACCGTGGCCGCCGCCTCGACCATGTCTGGTCATCACCCGAATTGGAACAAAGCGCTGTATCGCATGAGGTTGCCGAAAAATGCCGGTCATGGGTGAAGCCATCTGACCACGCCCCGCTCATCACCGAGTTTGCCATCTAATGACCAATGCTGGTTCAGGCGAGCCGGATGCGCAAGGCACGCATAGCCGGTTGGCCGAGATCAATACAGCGCGGGCACTGGACGGGTTGCAACGCGGCTGGCCGGTACGGATTACCGCAGGCGATAAGACACTGACGCTGATGGCCGCTGAAACCGCCTTCGCAGCGATACCCGGCGCGACGCAGACGATGCTCATTTCTGCAGCACGGGCCGCGACATTGAAAATCATCAACCAACGCGACGCAGCAACAGCGCATGCGCCGGTTATGATTAGCTTGCCTGAAGCTGCCACCGCGCAATATGCCATGGCCATTGCCAACCCGGCCAGCGATATGCGTTTCCCGATGAAAGGGCCATTTTACGCAGCGCCTCTGCCCAGCCAATCCGCCAGTGAGGCAGCAATGGAACTGGCGCGCCATGCAGGAATATTACCGGCCTTTCTGGTTCTTGATAACAGCTATGATGTGCCCGAGCTAAACTGCATAGATGCAGCCGATGTCGCGGCCTATGCCGATGCGCATAAACTGGTCATTGCGGCGCAGGCGCATTTGCCCGTATCGGTCGACAGCAAGGCTGAAATCATCGCTTTTCGTTCAGCCGCAGATCACCGCGAACATATTGCCCTTGTGATCGGCAATCGCGATGCCTCGCCGCCACTTGTCCGTCTGCATAGCGAATGCCTGACCGGTGACATATTGGGTAGCCTGAAATGCGATTGCGGCCCGCAGCTTGACGCTGCTCTCACCAGCATATCTGGCGCACAATGGGGCATATTACTCTATTTGCGGCAGGAAGGCCGCGCTATCGGGCTGATCAACAAATTGCGCGCCTATCAATTGCAGGATCAAGGTTTTGATACAGTTGAGGCCAATAACCGGCTGGGCTTTGCCACTGATGCACGCGATTTTGGCGTTGCAGCGCAGATGCTCAAACTTTTGGGAGCAGAGCAAATTCGGTTGCTCACAAACAATCCTGATAAAGTTGCCAAGCTAGAAGAAAATGACGTGACAATTGCCGAACGTCTCGCGCTTATCACGCCTGACAATCCGCATAACAAACGCTATCTTGATACCAAAAGGGACCGTACAGGACATATTCTTTAGGCAGAGCCAATCGGCCGCAAGCTAAGCTGTAACAGAGAGTTTTTCTGACAATTCTTCGCTGGTAATATTGCCTGCCGCAATATCTTCTGCCTCTGTTGCAGCAGTAGCAAGCGCCTTTTCCAGCCGTTTCATCCGTGCGCGGTCTGTCAGCTTATAGCCCAACAAATCGGTGACATAAAATGTATCGACCGCGCGTTCACCCCAGGTTGCAATATGCGCACTGTGAACTATCAACTTAGCGTTAAATAGCCTTTGCGCCAGCCGATGCAGCAGGGCCGGCCTGTCTGCAGCGCTGACCTCAATCACCGTATATTTGTTCGACGCATTATTATCGATCACCACAAAGGGTGTAATTGAAAATGCATTGGCGCGGCTCACTGGCTGGCGCTTATCAAGCTTTTTGCGCATGGCCATGCGGTTGGTCAGCGCATCCTCAATGGCCGTTGCCATTCTGGCAATTCTGCTGTCATCAACCAGTGGCTTGCCAAAACTGTCCTGCACCAGAAAATTATCCAGCGCGATGCCCTGATTGGTGGTGTGGATACGCGCATCAATGATATTGCCACCAGCTGCATGAATACCGCCAGCGATGCGGTAAAACAGGCCCGGATGGTCGCCAGTACACACGGTTATCAGCGTTGCCCCACGCTCAGCATTCTCGCTCATCTCAATAGAAAGCGGTGTATCATCCAACTTAATAATCTGGCGAATATTGCGCGCGATGACATCAACGGGTTCGGCAATCCAATAGGAACCGCTCAAACTCTCAATCAGCATATCCAGCCGCTTTTGCTCAATATCGCTAAGCTCGCCGCGCAACTGCTCTTTCTTTGCCAGAATTTTCTGGTCGCGGCCTCTTTGCTTATGACCCAGACGCAGCAATTCTTCTGTCGCATCATAAAGATTGGTCAGCAATTGCCGCTTCCAGCTGTTCCAAACACCCGGCCCGACAGCGCCAATGTCAACAACTGTCAAAATCAGTAGCAATTTCAACCGCTCCAGACTTTTCACCTGACCGGCAAAATCGGCAATGGTTTTGGAATCGGCCAGATCCCGCTTAAATGCCGTGGCAGACATCAACAAATGGTGACGCACCAACCATGACACCAATTCTGTCTCTGCCTGGCTAAGCCCCAGACGCGGACACAGCTCCAGCGCAACCTCTGCACCCAGCACGCTATGGTCCCCGCCGCGCCCCTTAGCAATATCATGCAACAATACAGAAGCCGCCAGCACGCGATAGGTGGTCAATGTCTTGATTAGCTCGCTGACCAATTCATGATCTTCACGCAATGCGCCATTTTTGATACGTGACAGCAAACCAATGGCGCGAATACTATGTTCATCAACCGTATAATGATGGTACATATCAAATTGCATTTGCGCGACGACGCGGCCAAATTCTGGAATGAAGCGCCCGAACACTGTGGATTCATTCATCCAACGCAACACCTGTTCCGGTGTCTTACCGCTGGTCAAAATATCAAGGAATAATTTGTTGGCACGCCGATCATCGCGCACGCTCGGCGTATGCAATTTCGCATCGCGCGTTGCCTGCCGCATGGCATTGGGGTGAATCTCCCAGCCAAATTTATCAGCCAAATGAAACATCTCAATCAACCGGACAGGGTTTT
Organism: uncultured Sphingomonadaceae bacterium; assembly: GCA_947503245.1. GTDB lineage: Bacteria > Pseudomonadota > Alphaproteobacteria > Sphingomonadales > Sphingomonadaceae > Alterisphingorhabdus. Next base: position 713,145 of record CANNCV010000001.1, on the reverse strand, counting down.
CTTGAAAAAAGCCCGCGCTAGGAATGCTGAGCTTACCGCGCTCCACAGTAAAGCCATTCAGCTTTGCCGGACGGCGAACAATTTTGGGCATATAGCGCCGGCCACGCGCCGCAAAGCGTTCATCAGCCTGAGCGAGGAAAATCCCGGTAAGGTCACCCACTTTTTTGGCGTTGAGAAAATAAAATTGCATAAACCGCTCAACTGCGGATTTGCCGGGCCGATCAGCATAATGCATGCGCGCGGCCACTTCACGCTGCAAATCAAAGGTCAGCCTGTCTTCTGCCCGTCCGGTAATGTCATGCAAATGGCACCGCACCGCCCAGAAGAAATTGGCCGCTCTTCTAAATCCGCGAAATTCTGTCTGGTTGAACAGGCCTTTATCCACCAGCTCTGCCGCACCGCGCGCATTATAGACATATTTGCCGATCCAATAGAGCGTGTGCAGATCGCGCAGCCCCCCTTTGCCATCTTTAACATTGGGTTCAACCACATAACGGCTATCACCCATGCGGACATGGCGTGCATCGCGTTCTTCCAGCTTGCCAGCAATGAATGCGCGCTCACTCCCGTGCTGGACCTCATTGCGAAAGCGTATCGCGGATTCATCATATAAGGCTTTATCGCCCCAGATATAACGGCACTCCAACATGGTTGTGCGGATGGTCAAATCTTCTTTGCTCAGCCGCACCATCTCATCAAGTGAACGGCTAGACTGGCCGACCTTCAACCCCAGATCCCACAGCATATACAAAATGGCTTCGGTTACTTGTTCAACCCAGCTATTTTTGCGCATTGGGGTCAGAAAGGCGATATCAACATCGCTGTGCGGCGCCATTTCCCCGCGACCATATCCACCAACTGCCGCCAGTGCCATGCGCTCACCAGCAGTGCGGTTATTTTCCGGATAGATATAGGTGACGGCATAATCGTAAATTATGCGGACCAGCTGATCGACCAGAAAGCTCTGTGCAGCAGCGCAGCTATGCCCATCTGTCGGCTGTTCCAGCAACCGCCGCGCAATTTCTGCCCGCCCCTTATCCAGCGCGTCACGCAGCAATGTGACGATATGCGACCGCGCACCATCGCCATGCTCGCCAACCAGTCGGGATATCTGATCCGACAAAAGCGCACGGTGAATAATTTCACGCCGGTTGGGGACATCAGCAATCATGCGCGTGTCAGGGCAATCAGATCACCCACCCGCTTCAACCACGGCTGTATATTTCTTGCGCAGAGTGACTTTATCAATCTTTTCCGTGCCCAATTTTGGCAGGGCAGCATCAGCAACCCAGAACCGCGCAGGGATTTTGAAAGGCGCCAATTTGGTTTTCAAAAATTCGCGCAATTCTTCCTCGCTCACATGACGGCCAGCCTTGGCATAATAGGTTGCGCCGGGCACTTCGCCAAAGCGCTCATCCGGCAGGCCAAAGACGCACGCTTCTGCAATATCATCATGGGCATAAATGGCGGCTTCAACTTCGATACAGCTGATATTTTCGCCGCCGCGGATAACAATATCCTTTTTGCGATCGACGATGAACAAATAGCCTTCATCATCCAGATAGCCCAGATCACCTGTGCGGAAATATCCATCGGGCATGATCGCGGACTTGGTTGCTTCCTCATTATTCCAATAGCCAAGGAAATTACAAACAGAGCGAATGGAGACTTCGCCGACCTCCCCGTCTGGCAATGGCTTGCCATCATCGTCCAATATCGCCAGATCGACCAACGGACGCGATGCAGTGCCCGTGCTGTGCGGTTTGGCCATGTAATTTTCATTGAAGTTGCCGCAGCCAACGCCATTGGTTTCGGTCAAACCATAGCCCAGCAGAGGGAAGGCCCAGTCCATCTCTTCTTTGATACGTTTAACATGATCGACAGGGCGCGGCGCGCCGCCAGCGGCAAAGGCGGTACAGCTGGTTAAATCATATTTGTGCCGCTCAGGATGGGTTGCCAGTTCATAACTCATCAGCGGTACGCCAACAAAATAGCTCACTTTCTCTTGCTCAATAAGCTTCATGGCATTTTCCGCATCCCATTTTGGCATCAGGCACAATTTGCGGCCAATGCCAACGCTTTGCAGCAAGACGGGTACCATAGCGGTCACGTGGAAAAGCGGTACGTTAAGCAATGTTGCGGGCTGCCCTTGAGGCGGCGTGCCTCTTTGCGTCATAATCGCCGCAGCCATAATTGTCTGGGCAATATAGCTAAATGTCCCTTGCACCACACCGCGATGATCAGAATAGGCGCCTTTGGATTGGCCCGTTGAGCCTGATGTGAACAGGATAGTCGCCAGATCATCGCCCGTCAGGGCTGGCAGTTCAACATCTTCACTTGCATCGCCAATAATATTGGCCAGACCTTGCGCAGGCAAAACGTCGTGATCGAAGATAATAATTTTCGCATTTTCAACCGATTCCAGATCGGCAATACGCGCTGCACGCTGCGCATCTGCTAACACCAAGGAACATTCAACATTGTTGATGCCATGGGCCAACTCTTCACCCTGCCACCAGCCATTGAGCAAGGTGGCAACGCCACCAGACATTAATATACCGAAGAAATTGATGATCCAATTGGCCGAATTGCGCGCTGCGATACCAACACGGTCGCCTTTTTGCAGGCCATGATGCGCTATCAAACCCTGCGCAACACGCTTTGAGGCGGCATAGGTTTCAGCAAAACTCAGACGGATGTCGCCATCAATAAGAAACTCGGCATCGCCGTGCTGTGCGCAGAAATGGGCGAAATAATGTGACATAGCAGGCGGCGCAGCAGCCAGCATAGGCAGATCCTGACCATATTTTTGATAGGGTATTGTGGCCAATTGCCCGCCTTCTGCAGTTAGCGAGTCCATAATGGTCTGCATCATCTGGTCTAGTTCGGTCGCCATTTTTATATCTCTCCACTTGGTCTTCGCCGCTTCTGTGACTATGAAACTATTTGCTATCACATTGTCGCGGGGAATCACCTTGATTTTTACACTTCTGTCAACAAGCACAGAATTTGTCCGATTTGAAGAGCTTGGTTTGTCCAAAACACTGCTCGAAATTGGTTGGTTTCAACTGCGCTGGTATTCTTTGGCTTATCTGGCCGGTATTTTGATCGGTTATTGGTATCTGACCCGCCTTATTAAACAACCCGGCGCACCACTAGCACAGCGCCACGCCGATGATTTCATTCTTTTTGCAACATTTGGCGTTATCGCTGGTGGCCGGCTTGGCTATGCACTTTTTTACAAGCCTGATCTGTTCATCCGCTTCGATGGCGAAGGCTTGATAAGCTATCAGCTCTTAAGGCTACATGATGGCGGCATGTCCTTACATGGCGGTGTTTTGGGTGTGATGATCGCCATCTGGTATATGACCCGCAAAGAAAATCTCTCTTATTTGCGGTTTTGCGATTATATTGCCTGTGTCATTCCTTTTGGCCTGCTATTTGGACGATTGGCCAATTTCATAAATGGCGAGCTATGGGGCAGGCCAACCGATGTACCATGGGCCATTATCTTTACAGATACTGACCCAGCCGCACTGCCGCGCCATCCTAGCCAGCTATATGAAGCAGCAAGCGAAGGCTTGTTGATGATGCTCATTCTGTACATTCTTTTCTGGCACACACGGGCACGCTATAAGCCGGGCATGCTGTTCGGCACCGCTGCTGTGGTCTATGGAATAAGCCGGTTCACAATAGAATTTTTCCGCAACCCGGATTCCCATTTGATCGAATTTGCCGAGCGCACCGGCCTGAGCATGGGGCAATGGCTAACTGTGCCGATGGTGCTGGTTGGTCTGTACTTTGTGATCACTGCCGCCAGCCGCGAAAAACAGCCCCCTATCGCGACACAGGCGGCATAGTCGTTCCATGGCTGGTGATCTAACCCGTATATTGTCCCGCTTGATTGAAAGCACAGGCCCTATATCTCTCTCCCATTTTATGGGTGAGGCCAATACCCATTATTACTCCAGCCGCGATCCTTTGGGTAGTGATGGCGACTTCACCACAGCACCAGAAATCAGCCAGATGTTTGGTGAAATGGTCGGCATATGGCTCGCCGATATGTGGCTGCGCAGCAATGGGCAAAGCGACAAAGATATGGATTCGCCAAGCAATCGTCCGGCTTATGTTGAGCTTGGCCCCGGGCGCGGTACGCTTGCTAATGATGCTCTGCGCACCATGGCACAATTTAATGTCGCGCCAGAGGTGCATTTCATAGAAGGCAGCCCTGTGTTGCGCGAAATGCAGTCCGCCGTCAGACCTGACGCAACATGGCATGACAGTGTAGAAACTCTGCCTAATGACCGGCCATTGCTGATTGTTGCCAATGAATTTTTCGATGCATTGCCTATCCGTCAACTTGTTGCAACCCATGCCGGTTGGCGCGAACGTGTGGTGGTCAGGGATGGTGATCACTTTATGCCACTGCCAGGTTCCCGCCCTATGGATGCGGCTGTTCCAGAAACCTTTGCCAATGCACCGGCTGGCAGTATATTGGAAACCTGCCCCGCGGCGAGCGGTATAGCCTTTGAAATTGCCGGTCGCCTCGCGGCTCAGGGCGGTGTCTTGCTGGTCATTGACTATGGCTATGAACAGGATCGTCTTGGCAGCAGCTTACAGGCCGTGTGGAAGCATGACAAAGTCGACCCATTTGTCGATCCGGGTGAACGTGATCTCACTGCCCATGTCAACTTTGCTGAACTTGCCCGTATGGCTCAGGCGCGGGATGCGTATATTGACGGCCCTGTCGATCAGGGCGCATTTCTGAAAGCCTTGGGCATAGAAGCACGCGCCAATTTGCTGATGGAATCGGCACCAGGACAGCAAGACACTATCTCGCAAGCATTGCAGCGACTGGTTGATGACGACCAAATGGGCTCTTTGTTCAAGGTCATGGCCGTGCGTTCGGCTGGATGGCCGGAACCGGAAGGTTTTGGCAAGGCGTAGAGCCTTTATCGGCAAAGCGATAGGCAGGCTGGCTGACCATCACAGCGAAGCAATGATATAGAAATGGCCGTTTAAATAGGACCTAAATCTGGCCTTTTACCCAAGCACCTACATCAGCTGCTATGCTGTTGGCCGCATCATTCAAAGCTTCGCCAACAAGCCCTGGCTCCACTGCAGAAACTGGCGCTGTAGCGCGGAATCTGCGGCTGGATACACTGCCATCAGCAGCGCGCAGCAAAGCATCATAGGTTGCAACAGCGCGCCCGCTATCGGCATCATAGCCAAACTCTGCCAATGTCCCGCTCAATTGCAGTGCATATGCAGCAGTCCCTTCATCGGCAGACAAGACTAGCCGGTTGGTTTGAGCCGATAGGCTTTCCTTGAGCAATGCCAGAAATAATCGCGACGGCTTATCTGCCCAAAATGCCTGCTGCACATAGGCGATGGATGTATCATTGACCTGAACGGGCACTCTTATCCCATCCAATAATCGCGGAGTGTTCGGCAAACTCACCACCAATGGCGTGCCGTTTTTGGTGCTGAGTTCCGCATTATCAGCAATGCTATTTGCCGCACGTAATGTCAGCAGCGCACTGGGTGGTTCCCCACCAGCGCCGATACTGACGCAACCGGGAAGTGCCAATAGCGGAACCATGAAAAGAGCCAGCGCACCGCGCCGCAATTGAGAGGATGTTCTGGGCTTCACCATTTTCGCAGGCGCGATTATCGTCATATCGGTCATGGCTCATATTCCGGTAGTGGCGGAGCAGACAGCAATGACGCCGCTCCTTCGTCGTTAATGCGTTCAGTCAAAGAGGTCAGCGCCGCCGATGTTTCGCGCAGATCGCGGATCAATGCTTCTGTTTGCGGCAAAGTAGTATCCGACAGTTTTTTCAACCCTGGCTGGGCGGTTTTGGCCGTCGCTTGCAGCTCATTCAATGCTGTTTGCGCAGAGGCCAGAGTTTTGCGCAGTTCAGCAGATATTGCGGAGCCCTCTTTGCCAAGCAAACCATTCGCATTGTCGGCCAGTGCGCCATATTTATCCAAAGTTGCCTGTGCCGATTGCAGAGTTCCCTGCAATTCCTTCAATGTGGTCCCGATTTGCGGTGACTGCTCAGCCAATGACTCGGTCAGGCGCGCGCTTTCTTTCAGCAATTTTTCAATGGATTGCTGGTTTTGCGGAGACAAGGTTGACGTCAACCTTTCGGTCAATGTCGCCAAGCGCTCAATCAACAGAGGTGCATTGTTCAGCAATTCGCCCAATGCACCTGGCTTGGTTGGAATAACCGGCACACCTTCAGGGCCGGGGGTCTTAATCTCATCTTGGCCTTTTAATGCTCCATCCAGTTGAATTTGCGGTGGGGCCGTGAAACTGACGCTCTGTATCGTGGCCGTTGTGCCTTGCAAAATGGGTATATTTTCACCGACCGCGATCCGCACACGAACAAATTCCGGGTCTTTCTCCCATAGCTGCACCTCTGTGACCTGCCCTGCATTCACCCCTGAAAAGGCAACGCCCGAACCGACAGCAAGGCCTGCAACGGATTGTTTGAAGAAAATATCATATTCTTTATCGGTGCCGTCACCAAAACGCGCTATCCAGACGATGAAAATTGCCAGTCCGGCCAACAGCGCAAGCGTGATAGCGCCTACCCAAATATGATTTGCTCGCGTTTCCATGACCGTCAGTCTAACCTCTCATCACCAGATTCATAGTCCAATTGATGTTCTCGTTCTTGTGCGCTTTGCGCTGCTCGTCCGCGCGGACCGTTAAAATATTCCTGTATCCACGGATGATCAAGCGCCAGCAATTCGTCTATCGTGCCGACTGCAATCACCTTTTTGTCAGCCAGAACCGCGACCCGATCACAAATCTCATGCAAAGTGTCCAGATCGTGCGTGATAAGAAAAACCGTTAGCCCCAATGTTTGCTTCAAATTCAAGGTCAATTGATCAAAGGCCGCAGCTCCTATAGGGTCTAGCCCTGCTGTTGGCTCGTCAAGAAACAACAATTCAGGGTCAAGCGCCAGTGCGCGTGCCAGTCCTGCACGTTTTTTCATACCACCGGACAATTCCGCAGGATATTTACAAGCAGCGCTTGCTGGCAAGCCGCTTAAAACAACCTTGTACAAGGCCATTTCGTGCCGCAATTGTTGCGATATCTCTGGGTAGAATTGCTTGACCGGCACATTGACATTCTCTGCCACGGTTAAGGTCGAGAAAAGAGCGCCGCCTTGAAACAAAACGCCCCATCGCCGGCGGATGCCAAGATAATCATCAGGGTTGCCATGTACGGCACGTCCCAGCACTTCAATGCTGCCTTCATCAGGGGTTTGCAGCCCGATAATAGAGCGCATCAAGACAGATTTGCCTGTGCCCGATCCGCCGACAACGCCAATAATTTCCCCCCGATAAACATCGAGGTCGAGCCCGTCATGCACCACTTGCTCATCAAAGCTGTTGCGCAGCCCGCGGATCGAAATAACCGGTTCGACCATCAGCCCCACCCAACCCAAGTGAAAAACACTGCGAAAAAGGCATCCAGAACGAACACCATGAAAATGGCCTGCACAACGGCAGATGTTGTTTTCAAACCGACATTCTCTGCGCTGCCAGACACCAGCATCCCTTGATAACAGCCGGACAATGCTACAATAGCGCCAAATACAGGCGCCTTAATGAGGCCGACCCATAGGTCGTGAAGCGGCACAACTTGCTGAATAGTCGTCACAAATGTCGCTATCGGAATATCAAGGGCGATTGCACACAAAATAGCACCGCCGACCATAGACACCACCGAAGCATAAAAACCCAGTAGCGGCATCATCAAAACCGCGGCCATAACGCGCGGTAAAACAAGTGCCTCCATGGGAGATACGCCAATGGTGCGCATTGCATCTACTTCTTCGGTTAGCTTCATGGTCCCGATTTGTGCCGCAAAGGCTGAACCTGAGCGCCCCGCAACCATGATGGCCGTCATCAAAACGCCCAATTCGCGCAAGGTAAGTCGCCCGACCAGATTGACCGTAAAAATTTCCGCGCCAAATTGTCTCAGCTGAACCGCGCCCTGTTGCGCAATCACAATGCCGATCAGGAAACTCATCAGCCCGATAATGCCCAATGCGGAAACGCCCACCAACTCAAAATGACGGATCATAGCGCGAAAGCGGAAACTGCGCGGATTGCGCAATACTGTGAGGCTGGCCGCCAGCAAACTGCCGATAAAGCCAATAATCCCCAAAAGGCTGGAAAAAGCATCGGCCACCGCACCGCCAACATCATTCAATATCCGCAGCGGCGCAATAAGCTGCGGCGCGCGCACCTCACCCGGTTCATCAGCTGCACCGATGGCGGATATAAGCTGCGCTGCCTCATCCGAAGCGCCAATAATATCTGCTTGATGATCGCGGCTCAGGCGGTGGACTATCCATGCACCAACAGTGTCAACAGCCTGCACCTCAGTAAGGTCAATGACCCCTACACCGCCATCAATAGCGCGAAGGTCCTGATCCAAATCACCCAGTGACGTGATATCCAACTTGCCGGAAAAACGCAGAGCCTGTCCATGCTCTTGATCGTCTTCTAGAATAAATTCGGCGGCGTGATCCATCCATGTTACATGCGGCATATCATTATTTTTCACAAGGCCTTATCGACCCTTCAGATATTGCAAATGATCATTTCAAGGAATTGTTATAAATGCGCAATCTTGTGATTTATGATATGGACAAAACCATCACTCGCAAAGCCACCTATAGTGCGTTCTTGCTCCACATGGCGCGCGCAAAAGCACCTTGGCGTCTTCTCTTTATTCCGGTTTCGGCTGTGTTTGCATGCGCCTATTTACTTCGCCTGCTCAGCCGCGAACGACTGAAAGAATGCAACCAGATGCTGTTCCTTGGCCGCTCTGCAAAACCGCAATCTATATCAGGTGCGATCAACAGCTATGCAGACAAGGTTCTGGCCAACAACTGCATGGCCCAAGCGCGTGCCCAAATCGCGCACGACAAAGAGGAAGGCTGCGCCATCTTGATGGCCACCGCTTCTTATGGATTATACGCACAGGCAATAGGCAGCAAACTTGGCTGTGATGATGTATTAGGCACCAGGCTGAAGCAAGGTCATAACGGGCGTATATTGGCCGATATTGATGGCGATAATTGCTATGGAGAGGCAAAGCTGGAGCGCATTCAGCAATGGTTGAGCGAACATGGCGGTGCGGAAAATTGGAATATCTTGCGCTGCTATTCAGACCATGTGTCAGATGCGCCCATGCTGGCACTGGCGCAGGAACCTGTTGCGGTGAACCCGCATGCACCGCTTAAAGCCATGGCAGAACAAAAGGGGTGGCGCATAGCTCTCTGGTCATAAATGTTTTTATTTACGCGCTAATATGCGGCCAGCGCTGAGCAACCACAATATATGATAGACCCTTGCAGTTTATCGCACGGCGCTGTCATATCATCCTAAGCACATGTTTTTCATCGCGAATAAACATGCGCCTGTCGACACAGCCTTGCCACAATATGTCTAAGCAGTGCTTATGCGGCATCACAAATCTGGACCTAGGCAAATTTTAGCATTATCCGCATATCCTAGCCCCAATATCCCTCTAATGCTCTTCCAGCCCCGCCCCATTGGCAGAGAAATTGTTGACCATGTCATTCTCCACTGCTTCTTTGCATATCATTGCGCGCCCATTGCATATGACCACATTATTAGCCTGCATTAGCATTTTGGCGCTCACTGCGCCCGCATATGCGCAAACGCAAGACGCTGCGCCGACATCTGCTGATAATGCTAATGACACACCGCTCCCGGAAACAGTGTTGCTGCAAAATCAGCAATTACAGCCAGTGCGCGAAAATGGTCGCGATACTTACAAACCTGAAAATTTTGACCGCTTTAATCCGCGAACAGCATTGGACATGGTGGCGCAAATCCCTGGGTTCAGCATTTCCGGTTCAGACAATAATGAGCGCGGATTGGGTCAGGCATCGCAAAATGTGCTGATTAACGGCAAGCGCATTTCCGGCAAAAGCAATGATGCCGTTACAGCATTAAGCAGGATCAATGCGCAGTCAGTTGTCAGGCTGGAGATTGTCGATGGCGCAACATTGGATATTCCGGGTCTGACCGGTCAGGTGCTGAACCTGGTTGTTGAACGAACAGGATTAAATGGCAATTTCTCATGGACACCGCGACTGCGTGAGCGGATTCAGGATAATCTGTTTGAAGGCGAAATATCGGTTAGCGGCAAATTGGGTAAAGCGGATTTTACCGTGACGCTGGCCAATAACGCATTTCGCGGCGGCAATTTTGGCATTGAAGAAGTCACTGCGCCCGATGGCAGTCTGCTTTTCATTCGTGATGAACTTCAGGAATTTCGCGGTGACCGGCCAACTTTGACCCTTTTTTACGGCCGCACGAGCGATGCCGGTTCTATCTTCAATTTCAATGGCAATTTCCAGATCGCTAACCTTCGCAACACCATCGATACCTTGCGTGTGGAAGAGGGCGTGCCCAACATCTCAGAGCCATTTAGTCGCCGTGAAGATGAGCGCAATTTCGAGATTAGTGCTGATTATGAATTTGCCGTTGGTGGTGGCCGTTTGAAGTTGATCGGCTTCCAACGCTTTGAGCACAGCCCGGAAGTCAATCTGTTTCAATCCATTTTTAGCGATGGCCAGCCGTCCACAGGCAGCCGCTTTGAACAAACAGCCGATGAGGGTGAGAGCATTTTCCGCAGCGAATATGGCTGGCAATCCAAAAATGGTAATGATTGGCAGATCGCAGTTGAAGGCGCGTTCAACTTTTTGGATACGCGCGGCGACCTGTTCCTGCTTGATGAAAATGGCGTTTTCGTTCCTGAAGAACTGACAAATGCGACCAGCCGGGTTGAAGAATATCGCGGCGAAGGTACGCTCAGCTATGGTCGAAAACTGGCCAACAACCTGTCATTACAGGCCAATTTGGGCGTCGAATATAGCCAATTACAGCAAAGCGGTCCTGCTGGTCTAACCCGCTCTTTTGTGCGGCCCAAAGGCTCTGTCGCATTCACATGGAACGCGTCAAAACGACTGGATATTAACGCGACCATCGAACGGGCCGTTGGGCAATTAAACTTTGGCGCTTTTATCGCCGATGTTGATCTGGCCAATGACAATGAAAATGCTGGCAATCCGCTGCTGGTGCCAGAGCAAAGTTGGAACTTTGAAATTGAGGCTCAGCGCAATTTGGGGAGTCTTGGCAATCTGACATTGCGGGCATTTTATAATGTTATCAGCGATATTATTGACCAAGTGCCGATCACAGCGACGACCGAAGCCAATGGCAATCTGGACAGCGCCTCACGCTATGGCGCCGAGTTGAACGGGACGATCCTGCTCGACCCTATTGGTTATAAAGGTGCGCGGCTTGACCTGGGTCTGTTCTTTCAGCGCAGCCGCGTAGATGATCCACTTACCAATATAGCGCGGCGCATAAATGGCGAGCGCATGGCCACAATAGAGGTGGACTTTCGCCATGATATACCGGCTACACAATGGGCATGGGGCACCAGCTTAAGCCGCCAGTTTGACGCCAGTGTTTTCCGGTTGGACCAGCGCAGCAGACGCTTTAACATCGGTCCGCAAATCAACATATTCGTCGAAAATAAGGATGTGTTGGGCCTCACTGTTCGGGCATCTGCGCGCAATATTACCGGGCAAGGCGACGCATTTATCCGCGAGATTTCAGAGGATCGCCGTGACGGGCCGCTCGCCTTTACCGAGCGGCGCGTGCGTGAGTTTGGTGTGGTGCTGGGCCTTGATGTGTCGGGCAATTTCTAAGCCGTTTGCGCTTGTACCACCGGTCATTACACCTATGTAAGAGGCAATCTCTGTCCCGATAGGCAGGAAAACAGGCTGTAGCCAATTGCGGCACATAACAGCGCCCATCTGAAGCAGGAATGTGACCGCCATGCCTCCCGACCATGCCAGCATAGAGGCCGAAAAGGCGGATTGGGCAACCATTCGCCGCTTCCTGCCCTATCTTTGGCCGAAGGACGAGCCAGAACTGCGGATACGCATCATTATTGCGCTGGGCCTGATCCTCGTCAGCAAGGCGCTTATTCTGTCTATGCCATTTGCCTATAAGGCCGTGGTTGATAGCATGACCGCGCCAGATGCTGCTCGGGACGCTGAGGCAGGACTGACTGTCGTATTGGCGCTTGTCGGCGCTTATGCTCTGGCGCGTTTTGGCGCGGTATGTTCTGACAATTTGCGCAATTTTGTGTTTGAGCGGGTTGGCCAGCGCGCAACGCAAAGACTGGCAGAAAATGTCTTTGCCCGGCTGCATCAATTGTCTTTGCGTTTCCATCTGGCGCGGCGAACCGGCGAGGTGACCAAAACGATAGAGCGCGGCACCAAGAGTATTGATACAATGCTCTATTTTCTGCTGTTCAATATTGCCCCTACCGCCATCGAGTTGACTGCCATCATTATCATTTTCGGAGTCAATTTTGGCTGGCCATTGGTCGCAGCAACCTTGGTAATGGTGACGCTATATATCCGCTTCACGCAAAAGATCACAGAATGGCGCAACGCCTTGCGCAAAGAGATGAATGATCTTGATAGCGAGACCATGGCCAAGGCCGTGGATTCCCTGCTCAACTATGAAACGGTGAAATATTTCTCCGCCGAGGAACGCGAAAATCAGCGCTATAGCATGGCAACAAATGCCTATGCCAAAGCGGCAATCAAGTCGGAAAATTCGCTGGCGCTGCTGAATATCGGCCAGTCCTTTATCACCAATTGCATGATGGTCTGCGCCATGGGCTTTAGCGTGTGGGGCTGGTCAAAAGGGCGATTGTCTGTGGGCGACCTAGTGCTCGTCAATGGCTTGCTGCTCCAGCTTTTCCGCCCGCTCGATCTGCTCGGCATGGTCTATCGCACCATCCGTCAGGGGTTGGTTGATATGGCGGCCATGTTCCGTTTGATAGATACCGAAGTCGAAGTGCGCGATTCTGACCATGCCCTGCCACTGCAATTGGCTAATACAGGCTTGGAATTTGACGATGTCCATTTCGGTTATGATGCCGATAGAGCAATACTCAAAGGCGTCAGCTTCTCCATCAAGCAAGGAGAGACATTGGCGATAGTCGGCCCTTCGGGTGCAGGCAAATCCACCATCGCGCGGCTGCTGTTCCGCTTTTATGATGTTGATAGCGGTGCGATAAAAATAGGCGGGCAGGATGTGCGCGATGTAACCCAAGCCAGCCTGCGCGCCGCTATTGGCATTGTCCCGCAAGATACTGTGCTCTTCAACGATAGTATCGGCTATAATATTGCCTATGGCCGCGGTGATAGCGACCAATCAGATGTGGTAAGCGCTGCCAAAGGCGCCGCGATTGATAAGTTTATTGAGGCTTTGCCACAAGGTTATGACACGCAGGTTGGTGAGCGCGGCCTAAAATTGTCAGGCGGCGAGAAACAGCGCGTTGCCATTGCACGCACATTGGTAAAGAACCCGCCTATCGTGATCTTCGACGAAGCAACAAGCGCGTTGGACAGCCGCACCGAACAGGCCATATTGGGCACTTTGCGCAGCGTTGCAGAGCGGCGCACCACAGTCATGATTGCTCATCGCCTATCGACCGTCACCCATGCCGATCGCATCATTGTGCTTAGCGAAGGGCGGGTCGCTGAAAGCGGAACACATGGGCAATTGCTCGCCCAAGAGGGTCTGTATGCAGAAATGTGGGCGCGGCAACAGACCGAAAAGAACAGTGTCGCCGCCTGATAATCCGCCCATATCCCTGTTCATGGTCCGCATGCCGAGCATTGCCAAGGGTGATAGCCCTGCCTAATAGTCTGGATAAAGACGCCATATTGGCTTGTTGGTGCAGGGGGAGATATTATGGAGATGCTGATCGCCTTGGTGCTTTTAATGCCTGTGGCCATTATTGTTCTCCTGATCGTCAATTTCACACGTACCAGCAATTTAAAGGGTCAAATCACTCAATTGCACAACAATGTTGATTGGCTAAACCGCCGCATTGATAATTTGCTAGACGATCAAAAAGTTGGCCGGGTTAGCGCCTCTGAACAAGAAGTGAAAGCACAAGCGCAGAATGGGCTGGCCAACAATGGTGCATCAGACAATGATGATAGACCAGCACGCCGCCGCGCAGCGGCAGAGGACCTTGCCACACGCAGGCAACAGGTCGCCTATGCCGCGAGTGATAGCAAGGACGCATCGCAACGCGCCGAAGTGACGCAGAAAGGCGCTGTACCCAAAACCGCACAAGACGCGCCATCGCGCACTATCCATGCTCCCCAAAAGGCAGAAGAGCCCGCAGATACTTCACAGGACAACAGCTATTTCAAAGGCCTATCTATCGAAGATATTATCGGTGGCAAATTGCCGATATGGATTGGCGGCATCGCGCTTATTTTTGCGGCCTTTTTTCTGGTCCGCTACTCTATTGAGGCTGGGCTATTTGGCCCGCGCGCGCGCAGCATCACCGCTGCACTCTTTGGGTTAGCACTTGTTGCTGCCAGCCAATTTGGCAGTAAATTACCACGCATAGGCTTTGCTTTTGACGAAGATAAACGCCTGGGCCAATCGCTTGCAGGGGCCGGCATCGCGATCCTTTATGCCACGCTTTACATGGCGAGTGAGCTATATGGATTATTGCCTCTGATCGCTGCCTTTACATTGGTGGTGCTGATTAGCGCCCTCGCCTTTGCATTGGCGTTGCGTCATGGCCCACCCACCGCCATCATGGGTGTGGTTGGCGGCTTTTCTGCACCCTTTGTCGCTGGCATGGACGCCAACAACCTACCGCTATTGCTCAGCTATTTGGGTGTGTTCATGGCCGCTCTATTTGCTCTGTCACTATGGCAGCGCTGGTTATGGCTGTTGCTCATGACCATTGGCGGCGGCGGTATCTGGACGATCACGCTGATCAGTACTGCGCTCAACGGCCTGCCCATATTAGGGTTTTTCATTCTCGCTGCGGCGGCGGCTGCAATTGTCACGGCCCTGCGCATGGATAGCAATGACATTGCCCCTAAAGCAGAGAAAGGCAAAAACAACTGGCACGACAATCTGAACTTTGACGATGTCGCCATTTATCTGCCGCAAATTGTTGCGCTGGTGCAATTGTGCATATTGGTGCCGCGGATGGAATTTTCGCCGCTGGGCTGGGCGTTCCTTTTTGCTTTGGGCGCATTGTCGCTATTATTGGCATGGCGCGACAACCGGCTATGGCCGTTAACTGCGCTGACGGCCATTGGCTTTATATTCCCCATCATCGCTGGCTGGTATAGCGGCAACGGGCTGGAGAAAATGCTGGGTATCACGCTGGGCTACGCTGCGCTCTTTTCTGGGGTTAGCCATGCTTGGTTGACGCGCAAATCCGTGCAACATGCTGGCGCTGGCCGATGGGGGTTGCTGGCGCTTATCCCCATATTGATCGCCTATCAGCTTATAGTATTCCAATATCAGGGGCCACTCGCTTTTGTGAATAGCGGGTTTCTGGGCTTGATCCTTGCCTTGCCCTGCGCATGGATAGCATGGCAATTCCGCGAATATGATGAGGGCAGCGCCATATCTCTGCCCGAGGCAGCAGCAGGTGTTACAGTCGTCATGACAGGCACCGGCCTTATACAGATATTGCCGGGCACATGGCTGGCCATTATCGGCGTGGCATTGGCTTTTGGCCTTGCCCTATGGGGGCAGTTCACAAAACGCCGGATGACAATGGCATTAGCTTTTGTGCCTTTTGGCGGCGCAATATTGGCAATGCTGCTCTCACAAGAGGGGGCGCTGGACCAATATCTTGCAACATTGGCAGGCGGCTATATTCAGCATGACCTATTGCCCCTGCCAACCACTCTCATCATTCCTATGTTAGTCCCGGCTTTGTTGATGCTGGCTCCAGCCCTTGTGCCGCAAAGCTATGCTCCACAATTTCATGCGCCGCGCCCCATCCGCATGGCCTTTGCGATAGGCGGTGGTGTTTTCACCGCACTCTATGCCTTATTATTGGCCAAACAGCCCTTGGCTATCACCAATCTGGAAGATTTTATCGCCTGGGGCTTTACTGAGCGGGCATTGATTACGCTGACCATAGCAGCCGGCGGTGCGGCACTGCTGAAATTTGCTCGCGGATTTGGCAAAATTGCAGGACTGGGCTTGATAGCACTCAGCGCAGTGCGTTTTGTCTGGTTCGATCTGGTCATGTTCAACCCCGTGCTGCGTGAGCAGGCCGTGGGCGCATGGCCACTCGCAAATATGGCGGTCTTGCTATGTGCCGCGCTGACAATCTTATTCTGGTGGGCCAGCAAACAGACATTGGCCCATGATGATGCGTCAGACAGCGCTATAAGACTGCTGCAAAACTGGCCTATGTTAAGCTATGGCGCGGCTTTGCTGATGTCCATACTCACATTGATGGTGGCTGTTCGGCAATATTGTCACGGCACGATCATCGCCTTTGCACCAGTGGAAACGACAGAGAATTATCTCTATTCTGCCGCGCTCTTGCTGCTTGCCCTTGCATGGATTGGTTATGCAATATTGCGATCAGAACAAGGCAGCAGCCGCACCTTGCGTCAGGCAGGACTGGCATTGTTAACGCTGGTCACCTTAAAAGTCTTTTTGATTGATGCAGCGGCTATGGAGGGCGTGCTGCGTATCCTGTCCTTCCTGGGATTGGGTGTTGCCTTGATTGTGATTGGCTGGGCCTATCGCCGCTTACTGGCACGCGATCGCGACGCGCAGGCTGACGCATAAATATGGCCACTATGATAGCGGATGATCCGCACAATATATTGCGTCAGACATTCGGCTTTTCCGGCTTTCGTGGGCGGCAGGAGGCTGTGGTCAGTCGCGTGCTGAACGGTCAGAATACTTTGGCAGTCATGCCTACAGGGGCTGGCAAATCACTCTGCTACCAACTGCCAGCATTGGCACGATCAGGCACGGCTATTGTCATTTCCCCGCTCATAGCCCTGATGCATGATCAGATTCGCGCCGCCACAGCTCTGGGCATCCGCGCGGCGGCCATGACATCCGCCGATAGTGACAATGCTGCCACAGCGCAGCGGCTGCGCGATGGTTCGTTGGACCTGTTATATGTCGCGCCCGAACGCGCCACGGGGTCAGGCTTTCAAAACCTTTTAAGCGCTGCCAATATTGCATTGTTTGCGATTGACGAAGCGCATTGCGTTTCGGAATGGGGGCACGACTTCCGCCCAGATTATCGCTTGTTGCGGCCATTGCTTGACCGCTTTGACAATGTGCCGCGTCTGGCGCTGACCGCAACTGCCGACCGTATGACGCGCAAAGATATTTTGCGGCAATTGGGCATAGCCGAAGATGGTTTGATTCTGGCAGGTTTTGACCGGCCCAATATTCGCTATGCCATCGCCCCGCGTGAGACACCGGCACGGCAAATTGCCGATATTTTGGCACGCAATCCAGGTGCTGGCATTGTCTATGCTCCGACGCGCAAGGCGACCGAGAAACTGGCTGCACAAATAGCCGAAACGGGTCGTCCGGTTGGTGTTTATCACGCAGGGCGCCCTGCTGAAGAACGCGCAGCGGCACAGGCCGATTTTGTGCGGTCGGAAAATATGGTGATGGTCGCCACCATCGCCTTTGGTATGGGCATAGACAAGCCCGATGTACGCTTTGTGATCCATGCCGGATTGCCCAAATCACTTGAGGCCTATTATCAGGAAACGGGTCGTGCAGGGCGCGATGGAGACCCTGCCGAAGCGGTAATGCTCTGGGGCGCGAGTGACTTTACCCTGGCCCGCCAAAGGCTCAGCGAAGTAGATGAAGAGCGCATGGCGAGCGAACGCGCGCGGCTCAATGCGCTGGCCGCTCTGGTGGAAGCGCCCACGTGTCGCCGCGCTATCTTGCTGCGCCATTTTGATGAACAGCCAGCGCAAATATGCGGCAATTGCGACAATTGCGAAAACCCGCCCAAAATGATCGACGTGACCGAACTGGCCCGCAAATTGTTGAGCGCGGCCTATCGCACTGGCCAGAGCTTTGGCATCACACATTTGGAAAAAGTATTGCTGGGCCGCGATGACCCCAAAATATCGGAGCGCGGCCATAACCGTCTTTCCGTTTTCGGGATTATGAGCGCGGAGGAAGCCTCTTTGTTGCGCGGCGTGATGCGCAGCCTGATGGCGCATGACATGCTGACCAGCACTGAACATGGCGGGCTGGCAATCGGCGCTGAAGCACGCCCTGTTTTGCGCGGCGAGCAAGAGGTGATGATTGCCGAGCCACCGAAACGCAAATCGCGCCGCGGGCGTACTGGACAAACGCCCAACCCGGTTGGCGACCCATTGTTCGAAGCGCTACGCGACACGCGCAAAGCACTGGCCGATGCCAGCAATGTGCCGCCCTATGTCATTTTCCACGATAGCGTGCTGCGCGATATGGTGCGCACCCGCCCCGTCTCTCTGAACGATCTGGCCGAACTGCCCGGCATTGGCGCCAAAAAGCTGGACGCTTATGGCGATGCTTTTCTGGCGGTAATCCGGCAATATTAAAATTTCTTTGCCTTGTTCATTCACTCGCGATTTTGCTAATATAGCATGATGAAAACAGTCCATATCATTACACTCGCTGTTAGTGCGCTGCTTTCTCTTGCGGCTTGTTCACAACCAGTTGAAGACAATAATGCTGCTTCACCAACAGATACCCTTGCAACCACTACCGCCAATAAGGATGAAAATATGTTCCGCACCCTGACCGACGATATGCTTGTCGCCCCGCAAATTACCGTGGCCGATGTCGCCGAGGCCAAGGCGCAGGGCGTGACATTGATCATCAACAACCGGCCCGATGATGAAGAGCCGGGCCAGCCTGCGGGCGATGATATTAAGGCGGCGGCTGAGGCAGCGGGCATTACCTATATCGCCATTCCCGTCACCCATGCCGGTTTTTCCGCGCCGCAAATTGATGCGTTAGATAAGGCGCTGGATGCAGCTAATAAGGGCAAAACACTTGCTTTCTGCCGGTCGGGCACACGCTCCACATTGCTATGGTCGCTGCGTCAGGCGCGTGATGGTATGCCGGTGGGTGAAATTGCCCGTCTGGCTGGCAATGCCGGTTATGATGTCAGCATGATTCGTCCCTTACTGGACCAATTGGCAGGACAGGCCAGCGGGGAGTAAGCCTAGTCGGTCATCCATCGTTAACTGCAACATGCTTATCTTCACGCCATGAACTTGCTTTTCGTCACTCTGGGTTCCTTCATCATCATCCTTGCGGTGACAGCATTGGTGAGAGGTCTGCGCTTAGGCGAAGTGCGGCTTGAAAATCGGTCACAGGCATGTGCATGGGCAGAGAGAAACATACCGTTCTTCAATGCGCAAGAGGCGATTATTTCAGAAGATGGCCAGTCTGCACTGGTGATTGATAGCGAAGAACAAATTGTGGTGATCAAACGCCATGGCTCCAAATTTGCAGGCCGGTTGCTGAATAAGCCCATTGATGCGCATCAGGAAGGGCCAATCTGGTGCATTGGTAGCGGCGACAGGCAATTCGGCAGAGTGCGTATGCAGTGCGATGTAAAAGGACAGCACCGCTTGCTGGCTCTGCTATAAGCAGGTAAAGCGACGCCATGGATATCTCTCTGCCTAGCCCTACACAGGTAGCCGTTCCGCTGTTCATCATCGCGATACTGGTCGAGATATGGATAGCGCGGACTAAGGCACGTGATAGCTATGATCCGCAGGATACTTTTACCTCGCTCATGCTGGGCCTGGGCAGCACAGTGGCAGGCGGACTGGTTGGCGGATTTTATCTGGCCATTGCCTTTATCGCCTATGACTTTCGCGTTTTTGATGCAGGACCGCAATGGTGGGCGGTCTGGTGGGCATGGCCGCTAGCCTTTGTGCTGGATGATCTGGCTTATTATTGGAAGCACCGCCTGGGCCACAGAATGCGCTGGATGTGGGCGGCACATGTCATCCATCACAGCAGCCAGCATTATAATCTGTCTACTGCGCTGCGCCAGACATGGACGGGATTTCTCACCCCGGGATTTATCATTAGCCTGCCAATGTTCCTGTTGGGTTTCCACCCGTTGATGGTGGCTTTTTGTGGCGGCCTTAATCTGGTCTATCAATTTTGGATCCATACCGAGACTATCGACAAAATGCCGCGCTGGTTCGAATGGGCATTGAACACTCCCAGCCATCACCGTGTCCACCACGCCACCAATCCGCGCTATCTGGACAGCAATTATGCCGGCGTCTTTATGTTCTGGGACCGGATGTTCGGCACATTCACTCCTGAAACGGATGGTGAAGAGATACGCTATGGCATTGTTCGCCAATTGGGCAGTTTCAATGTAATATGGGCCGCTTTTCATGAATGGGTTGGTCTGGCCAGCGACATTGCACGCGCACCGAGTTGGAAAGCACGGGCCAATTATCTGATCAAACCGCCGGGATGGACCCATGACAATAGCCGCGACACCAGCGATAGTCTGAAAGCGCGCTGGCTCACTGAAAATACACATGATAAGCGGACCGAACCTGTCACGCCCGCAAGCACCATCACTCCAGCGGAATAGCCTCAAGATAATATGGCCAGTCATGCTAACAATGATGGACAAATTTAATCGACTGATTAAACTCTCCTGATAACAATATAAGCATGATAATATATAGGCGGGAGAGCGTAATATGGCGGAATATGACATTATCGTCATTGGTGGCGGATCAGCAGGCAGCGCGGTTGCCGGACGCCTGAGCGAAGACCCCAATCTGTCCATATGCTTGCTGGAAGCAGGTGGCCGCAATAATGGTGTGCGTGTCAAAACGCCTGGCTTACTGCCCTTTCTGCCCAACAACACCAATTGGCGTTTTGATACTGTCCCACAAAAAGGTTTGAACGGACGTATTGGCTATCAACCACGCGGCCGCGGGCTGGGCGGCTCCAGTGCGATTAACGCCATGGTGTATATTCGCGGGTCCAAATGGGATTATGACAATTGGGCCACGCCGCAGTCTGATGGCGGGGAAGGCTGTTCTGGCTGGTCCTATGATGATGTCCTGCCCTATTTCAAACGCAGTGAGAGCAATGAGCGCGGAGGCAATGACTTCCACGGCGCGGACGGGCCATTATCTGTCAGCGATCAGCATTGGTCCAACCCGCTGAGCAAGGCTTTTGTCGACGCGGCGGCACAGCTGCAATTGCCGCAAAATGGTGATTTTAATGGTGAGACGCAGGATGGCTATGGCCTGTATCAGGTGACGCAGAAAAAGGGGGAGCGCTGGAGCGCCGCGCGCGCCTATATTGAGCCGCACCGTAACCGTAGCAATCTGCATATCCGCACCGGCGCATTGGTGGCGCGGCTAGAGACAGCGCAAGGCCGCGTGACGGGCGTGACGCTCAAAAACCTGTTGGGTGAGGAAATGTTGCACGCGCGCAAAGCCGTCATCTTATCCGCAGGTGCCTTTGGCACGCCGCATATTCTGCAACTGTCCGGCATTGGCCCGGGCGCGCATTTGCAGGAACATGGCATTAATGTCGTGCATGACAATGCGCATATCGGGTCACATTTGCAGGACCATCTGGACTATGTCGCCAGCTTTGAAACGCCGGATAGTGACGCCAGCTTTGGTTCGTCCCTTGCAGGAACAGCGCGCATGGCAAAGGCGCTGGTCGAGCACAGGCGCAAGCGGACAGGTATTTTGACCACGCCTTATGCAGAAAGCGGGGGTTTCGCGCGCTCGGCGCCTGATGTGCCTTCCCCTGATATTCAATATCATTTCGTTCCGGCGATGCTGGAGGATCATGGCCGCGAAAATGTCAAAGGCCATGGCTTTAGCTGTCACGCATGCGTGTTGCGCCCGAAAAGCAAAGGTACCGTCCGGCTGGCCAGCACAAACCCCAAAGCTGCACCGGCAATTGACCCCAATTTTCTGGCGGATGAGCGCGATTTGGCGGTTCTGCGTGCGGGCATTCGCACCATGTACCGCATATTTGATGCGCCTGCACTGCGCGGCTATCAACCGCAGGACCGCTACCCCGTCAATCTGGACGATGATGATGCGCTGGATGCGATTATCCGCGAACGGTCAGACACGGTGTACCACCCGGTCGGTACCTGCCGCATGGGCCCGAATGACGATGACCCGCTAACACCGCATCTTAAATTTCGCGGGCTGGAAGGGTTATATGTGGCCGATGCCAGCGTGATGCCCAAAATCGTCAGCGGCAACACCAATGCGCCTTCCATCATGATTGGAGAGCGCTGCGCGGATTTTGTTAAAGAGGATTTGCGGTCATAACATCAATCTTCTCACCTGGAGATAATTGCTGGCGCGTCGAACATGCCGACCGCGCGGCCGTATTGATTGATGGCGAGGAATATTTCCGCAATTTGCGCAAAGCCATGATGCAGGCAGAGCACCGCATCATGCTGATGGGTTGGGATTTTGACACGCGCATCGCCATGTATGATCTGGACGAAGATGCGCAGGGGCCATTAGAGCTTGGTGCCTTTATCGACTGGTTGCTCAAACGTAAACCCGATCTGCATATCTTTATGCTGCGATGGGATACGGGGGCGATAAAATCCTATTTCCGGCACAAAATGCTTCGGCAATTGGTGAAATGGCATTTCCACCCACGCATCACTTTGGCACTGGACGGACACCATCCCGTTGGCGCCGCTCAGCATCAGAAAATTGTCACTATCGATAATGATGTCGCTTTTTGCGGCGGCATCGACATTACGGAAAACCGCTGGGACACGCGCGACCACGCACCGCACCAGCCAAAGCGCAAACAACCAACGGACACAGATGCCGGGCCTTGGCATGATCTGGCAATGATTATGCAGGGCGATGTTGCCAGCGCATTAGGCGACTTTGCAGAACATCGCTGGAAGCTGGCCACTGGCAAGACCTTGCCAGCCGTTCAAGCTGCACATAGCTGCTGGCCACACGCCTTAGACAGCCAATTTAACAATATTGACATTGCCATTGCCCGTACAGAGCCTGCCATGGATGATCAGGAGGAATGCCGCGAAATTGAGCAGCTTTACCTCTCTTTGATCGCAGCTGCACGTCAAACGCTATATTGCGAGAGTCAGTATTTCGCTTCTCGTACCATGGCCAAGGCATTGGCGCAGCGATTGGCAGAAGCTGATGGCCCGGAAATCGTCATGATCAACCCCGTCAGTTCAGAAGGCTGGCTGGAGCCGCTGGTTATGGATAGCAGCCGCGCTGGATTGGTCACCTTCCTGCAAGAAAATGATCCGCATGATCGTTTTCGACTCTATCATGTGCATGACAGAGATGGCGGCGACATTTATATTCATGCCAAGATTATGATTGTCGATGATCAGGAGATGCGCATCGGCTCTTCGAATTTCAACAACCGGTCCATGGGTTTTGACACTGAGTGTGATGTTGCGATTGAAGCGCAGAATAGCAGCGCCACGTGCAGCAAAATTACAGCAATTCGCGATGATTTACTGGCCGAGCATCTGGGCATTGCGCCAGCAGTTTTGACCAAAGCGATTTCAGCAAAGGGATCACTCATCGCGGCCATAGAATCCCAGTCCAATTTCGGCACCAAAATGCGCGCTTATGCAACTCCTGATATCAGCGCAGCAGAACAATGGCTGGCCGATCATAATATTCTGGACCCTGACGGCACGGATAATAATTTCGCGCCGCTTTCGCGATGACCATATATATTCTGCGCTCGTGACCGTCAGCTACACCTCGTAAAGGCACAAAAAAGCCGGAGCATTGCTGCCCCGGCTTTCTTTATGTGTCTGATATAAAGATCAGTAGTTATAAGCACGCTCACCATGTTCGGCGAGGTCAAGGCCTTCACGCTCTTGCTCTTCTGTAACCCGCAAGCCAGTAACCAGCTTGACGATGAAGAAGGCAATCGCAGAACCGCCACCGGCCCAGATGATTGCGATCAGAACCGATACGACCTGCTTCACAAACTGATCAGCAAAGTCATAATCAACGCCGCCTTGGCCGCCCAGAGCATCAAGATTGACAACGGCAACACCGATTGAGCCGACAATACCGCCCAAGCCGTGAATACCAAAGGCATCGAGACTGTCATCAAAGCCCATTTTCGGCTTCAAGCGCATAACGAACAAGCAGCAGATGATTGATGCTAGACCGCCGAGCAAGATAGCGCCCGCAGGACCACTATTGCCCGCAGCTGGTGTAATCGCAACCAGACCGGCAATCGCGCCAGAACATGCGCCGAGCAAAGAGCCTTTTCCGCCCAATACCCGTTCAGTCAGCATCCAGAACAATACACCGCCAGCAGTCGCTGCAAAAGTGTTGATCATTGCCAGAGCAGCATCGCCATTGGCTTCCAGCGCCGAACCGGCGTTGAAACCAAACCAGCCAACCCAGAGCAATCCGGTACCGATCAAAGTCATGGTCAGTGAGTGCGGAGCCATAATCTCTTTTTGATAGCCCATGCGTTTGCCAACAAAATATGCACCCACCAAAGCAGAGATACCTGCATTGATATGGACAACAGTACCGCCAGCAAAATCAAGCGCTTCCCACTGGTTGAATATATAGCCATCACCATCCCACACCATGTGCGCGATTGGGAAATAGACAATGGTCAACCAGATAATGGCAAAGAGCATCAAAGCCGAAAACTTCATCCGCTCAACCAGACCGCCAATAACCAGCGATATGGTGATCGCTGCAAAGGTCATCTGGAATGCGATAAAGACATATTCCGGGATTTTGAAACCATCGCTAAATGTGTCCGCCAGGCTGTCTTTGCCGACACCGGCCAGAAACACCTTGGCAAAATCATCATAGAATAGGCCGCCATCGCCGCCAAAAGTGATGGAATAGCCATAAAGGATCCAGATAATCATCGCCAATGCACTGACCGCGATAATCTGGGTCAATACAGACAGCATATTCTTTGTCCGAACCAGGCCGCCATAAAAGAGTGACAGGCCAGGTACGATCATGGCCATAACCAATATAGTGGCGACCATCATCCAAGTTGTGTCGCCCTTATCAACGACAGGCGCGGCGGCATCTTGTGCCCAAGCAGGCGTGACAGACAATGCTGCAAGCGCTGTCAGCCCGGCCATTTTTGATAGTGTTTTTATCATTATTGCTTTCCCTTTCGGCTTATAGCGCTTCGTCGCCGGACTCACCGGTGCGGATACGGGTTGCGGATTCAAGGTCCAGTACAAAGATTTTGCCATCGCCAATGGATTCGCTGCCAGCGGTTGACTGAATGGTCTCAACCACTTGACCGGCAAGATCAGCAGGAACTGCAATTTCCAATTTGACTTTGGGCACCATGTTAATGGTGTATTCCGCCCCGCGATAGATTTCGGTCTGCCCTTTCTGGCGACCAAATCCCTTGACCTCTGTTACAGTCATTCCTGCCACACCGATGGCAGAGAGTGCTTCACGCACCTCTTCCAGCTTGTGCGGCTTAATGACAGCAATAATGTATTTCATGCTGTTGCCTTCCCCAATTTACGCCCGGCACATCGATTCGCATCGCGCCCCTGCAGCTAATGAAGCATCAAGTTAAGCAAAGATTTTATTGCGGTGCAACAATTTCAGTGAATTTTAAGCAATTTTATTGCTGCGACGCACAAATCAGAGTTTTTCAAGCAAGTTTTGTGCGTCTTCATAGCCGATTCGTATCAATTCATCGGCTTTGGTGAAGTCCTGAATATCAATATGCCCTACACGCAAGGGCAAAAGGACATCTGGTGGGTCAAGCGCAAGTGCATATTTGGCCAAATTAGAAAGTGAAAGTCCTATACTGGCCTTTGTCACGGCTACACTGCTCGGACTATTATTGTGCGCTGCAGCAATTCCTGCAGCGCGTGCTCTGTTAACATAGTCATTTTGCAGGCTGGCAGCCACACAAGGCAGGTGAGGAGCCAATGAACGTGCGGCAGAGACCGGCACGGGCTGCGCCGCTCCGCCATCAACAAGCAATTGTTCACCCCGTGCAACGGGCGGAAAGATGCCCGGTAATGACATGGACGCGCGAATCGCAGGAATTAATGGCCCTTCGCCAATTTTCACCGTTTCTCCAGTGACGAGGTCTGCGCTAATCGCCAAAAATGGAATGGAGAGGTCTTTAAACTCCAGATCGCCAAGATATTCAGCCAGCCTGTCCTCAATACGCTTGCCGCCTATCAAGCCGCCGCGTCGCCAATGCGGGTCAATATAGCGCAGCATCGCCAAGACATTGGTTGATCTGGCAATTTCTTCCAGCTCTTCCATCTTGTCCGCCGCATAACAGGCCCCGACAATCGCGCCGATGGATGTTCCAGCGATAGCGGCAATCTCAATATTCTGTTCTTTAAACGCGTGAAGTACGCCAATATGCGCCCAGCCCAGCCCGGCACCGCCACCCAGTGCAAGACTGATTTTCATGACGGTGCCCCTTCTGGCGGTGTGCCTTCGCGCCATGGGGCATTCTCATCGTCATCATCGACAATCTGGCGGCGATGCAATTCTTCCAGTTCGGCGGAATATAACGCCAATATGTCACGCGCCTGAGACTCATCCTCGCGCAGCACCATCAGGCGGGCAGGCGTCATAAAGCCAAGGCCAAGACTTGCCATCCCTGCATCCATTATGTGCGCATCAATACCCTCGCCGAACAATTTGAGCCGGGCCAGATCAGCCTCAACATGGCTGGCATATTCAGCGACGGTGACCAGACTCATTGCCTTGCGCCTTCTTCATTATCTTCTGCGTGAACTGGCCCGAAATATTGATCCGTTGGTGTAACAGGTAAACCATCTATAGAATGCGTGCGCCCTGAGACTTTGGCCAGCCATTGGGCTTCATCCAACTGGCTATGGGCTTTTTGCAACGTGTGCCGCTCTTTTTCCACACGCATATGCGGCACGCCCCAGCCACAGCTGGTTTGCACGCTCTCCACGGTGATATCGAAAATCTGTCTGGTTCCGGGAAGCAAAGTGAAATTTTCGGCCAGCACATCCCACGCATTGTCCTTTGGCAGGACTGGTCGGCCATGGCCATAGATGCGCAAAATCAATGCTGGATTGTCAAAATTACAAAACATCAATGTTATGCGCCCATCCGCAATCAAATGCGCATGGGTTTCATTGCCTGATCCGCCCAGATCAAGATAGGCCACACGGTCAGGTGATAAAATACGGAATACATCATAGCCTTTAGGAGAAAGGTTTATGCGACCATCTTTATGCGCTGTAGCAACGAAGAAAAGCGGCTGCTTGGCGATCATCGCCATATGCTTATCATTCAATGTGTCGAAAAATTCAGCCATCAGCGCGTCCTCCTGCAATCAGTCTGGGTGCAATTAATTCGGCCCAAGCGCCATCACGCCGCTGTTCCTCCAACTGTAATGCCATCGACCAGCAAAGTCGGCTGCCCCACACCGGCCGGCACAGACTGGCCGCCCTTGCCGCAAATGCCAACGCCTTCATCCAGCGCCATATCATTGCCAATACCAATGATGCGCTGCATCACAGTCGGGCCATCACCGATCAATGTCGCGCCTTTAATTGGTGCGCCCAGCTTACCATTTTCAATCTTATATGCCTCTGTGCAGGAAAAGACGAATTTGCCTGACACAATATCAACCTGCCCGCCGCCAAAGCTCTTGGCAAAAATTCCGTTCTTTACGCGGCTTAAAAGCTCATCAGGATTGTCATTGCCCCCGCGCATGAAAGTGTTGGTCATGCGCGGCATCGGCGCATGGGCATAGCTTTCGCGGCGGCCATTGCCGGTTGCCGGAACACCCATCAGCCGCGCATTAAGCCTATCCTGCATATAGCCGGTCAATATGCCGTCCTCAATCAACACATTTTCCTGTGTTGGTGTGCCCTCATCATCAATAGACAGCGAACCGCGCCGCTGATCCATAGTGCCATCATCCACCACGGTAACGCCCTTGGCGGCGACCTGTTCACCCATGCGACCAGAAAAAGTGCTGGTGCCCTTACGGTTGAAATCGCCTTCCAGACCATGGCCCACCGCTTCATGCAACAGCACACCCGGCCAGCCAGGGCCCAGCAAGACGGTCATTTCACCTGCAGGCGCATCGACACTTTCAAGGTTCACCAGTGCCTGCGCCAGAGCTTCATCAATCGCGCGATTCCATTGATCTTCTGCAAAAAGCCGATCGTAAAGATAACGGCCACCAACACCAAAATTGCCCATCTCTCGGCGTCCATTTGATTCGGCAATAATACTCACATTCAAACGTACCAAGGGCCGCACGTCCTGCGCACGAAAACCGTCAGCGCGAATGATATCAATAACGTCATAAACCGCGGACAGGCTGGCAGACACTTGTACAACTCGCGGATCCCGCGCCCGCGCTGCAGCGTCAATTTTTTCCAATAGCGCCACCTTATCTTCAAAAGGTACAGCTTCCAGTGGGTTAGCATCACCATAATATTTGCGGTTGCTGGTGCGCGGCGCAGCCGATTGCTGTGTTCCGGCCTCCAGCAATTTCAATGTTTCTGCGGCACGCCGTATACCGGCCTCGCTGACATCATTGCTATGCGCAAAGCCCGTGGTTTCCCCTGCAACACCGCGCAGACCAAAACCGCGATCAGTGGAATAGTCCGCCATTTTCAAACGGCCATCATCAAAGACAAAGCTCTCGCTCGCCTGATATTGCAGATAGAGTTCGCCATCATCACAATTCTTAAGTGATTGGGCCGTCAGGGCCGCCGCGCGGTCAGGGTCAAGTCCGGCCCCTTCGCCATTGGCATTATAAATATATTGTATTGGGTCGCCTTGCGCGAAGAGTTTTGTATCAGTCATGACCTTAACATAGTCATGTCATCTGCTTATGTCATCTAGAAGGCTCAAGACTTTTTGCGACTGTTGGCAAACGCGCTTTGGCTCAATTGGCAGTTGCGTCCTGACCTGCAACATCGGCAGGGCTACCGATCAAAACATAGCGACGATCACAATAGCCGCACTCGGCATAGCCTTTTTCATCAATTTCAAACCACACACGCGGATGGCCCAGCGCAGCGCCGCCGGGAATATCAGTAGCACCGTCGCAGCTAACGCGCCGCGAATTGGTTCGGACTATTTCAACATTGTCATTCATGGGCACAAATTAGCAATGCAGCGAAGCATCATCAATCGAAAATAGCAGAGAAAACGCATCCGCCCACAGTTAATGGGTGATAAGCATAGCCAAAATGCAATTTGATATCAGAAATAGGTAACGTTGATCTGAAACGTACCGCGATAGGTGCCTGGCGCTTGATCGGCATTAACTTGCAACGTGCCGCCTACCCGCAAATCCAGCACGCCCGCAGCATCCAGAAAACGGAATACAGGGCCGTTAAGCGTCAATGCGCTAACATTCATGGTCTCACTGCCACCATCACGGGTTAAAACTGGCAAAGGTCCGCGTGTCACAAAAATGAACTGCAACGGGCCACCAAATGTTAAAAAGCGTGCTGCCGCGCCATTTTGTGAACCCCCGACAAGACTGCCAGATAATGTCCGTCCGTCATCTGCGGCGTTAATGGTCACTGTCCCGGCCGTATCGCCAGCAATGATGCTGCCAAATTCCAAATCGGTCGTATTGACCAATTCCAATGGCTGCAAAACAACAGCGGAAGAATCAGCTGTATCTTGCGCCCACGCCTTGCCGGATAAGGTCAGAGACAATGTGGCCACTATGATAGCAGCAAATAATGCGCGCCATTCGCGCTGATAGAAGATGGTTTGGCTGGTCATAAACATCCATATATGCAGCGACCCGTAAATATAGTTTGAAGTCTGTGGTTAACGATCATTAAGACTTTATCGAGAAAAACCAGCTTTCCCTAGCGGAAATTGGAAAAATCATGCTTTTGAGAAAGTGAAAACGTTGCACAAAAGATATGTTTTGCACCATTTTACAAATTACTAGGCCGCAATGGGAAAATCTGCTTTGAGCATAAGCCCAAATAGATGTTATCGCCGCCCCGGCCGCCGATTGCGGCGCGGATCTTTCCATTTGAACGCGCTATCTGCAACGGGCTGATTATAACGATGGCCTGTCAGGCTGATAGTTGTTCGGTTATTTTTCGAATCCAAAGCCACCCAGCCAGCCATTTCTAAACCAGCCGGCGCATTGGCATCGCGGCGAAACACCATGGTGATAGTGCCATATTCCGGCCTTTTCGGGTCCTTCACTTCGACACTGATGACATTGGCATTGTCAGTAGGGATTAACCGACCATAGCGACGGACATCGCGATTCGGATCCAGCAATGCGCCTAAAGGGCTGTTCTTAATGGGCCAGCGCTGCACCTGCCGAACCTCATAATCGATCATCGTCAGGGCGCGCCCATCTGCAACAATCAGCAAGGGCACGTCTTTTTGATACTGAAAACGAATTTTGCCGGGTTGTTTGAGCAATAAAGACCCGCTCAGCTCCTGACGGTTCCTGTCTGTCTGAACAAAATTGGCCTTTAATGTCGTAATACCGCGCAAATGACGCGACACGCGGTCAAGATCAGTTTCTGATTTCGCCTGAGCAACCGCAGGCGCGGTTGATATCATTGCAATAGGCGCAGCGACAATCGCACTCAGCAATATTCCAGCGATATAGCGATGTATCATATTTTCAATCCCGTCATCATCATGCTCTCATCATGATTGTTACGGGTTGAATAGCAACTGAACCATTACAGGCAAGAAGACTTTGTTGGGTTTAGCCGCAACAGCATCCAGGCCCGTTTCTACGAACCAGGCCAAATATGCTGAGATAAAGCCGTAAATCTGCTTACTTGATTTTGGCTTCTTTGAATTCGACATGCTTGCGAACCACTGGATCATATTTACGGAAGGTCATTTTTTCCGTAATATTCCGAGGGTTCTTTTTCGTCACATAATAAAAACCGGTATCAGCTGTGCTGACAAGTTTGATTTTGACGGTGGCTGGTTTCGCCATGGTACATGCTTCCTATTTTCATCAAATGGCACTGCTTAATAGACCTTTATATAAGCCCGAATCGGAACTCAGGAAAATACGCGCTATTTTGCAGCAAAAAGGACGCATAACCGCCCATATAACAGCGGCGCTGAATATGCTTTTCGGTGACAAAGTCAAGTGCAAAACACATTGGCGTTACGCTTAGTCAGCCACAAACTTTATCCGAGCATGATCAAATTATCACTATATTAGCGCATATGTGCGTTATAGTGGACGCTATGGAAGTGTTTTTGTCCACCTTATTGCTTACGGCGCTGACCCAGATAGGCGACCGCACACAGATACTTGTGGCGGCCCTTTCGATCAGGTTTCCAAATCGCGCAGCGCTTTTCGCGGGCTGTGCTATCGCAACCGCTATAAATTGTGCGCTCGCGGCCTATGCAGGCCGATTGGTCAGTGAATGGATCAATAATGATGCACGAATCTTATTCTATGCCCTTGCGTTAATCTTTGCTGGCATTGGTATGCTGGCTTGGCGCCGCCCTATTGATCTGCTCGAAAACTGGCCTAGCGGAGCCTTTCTGACTATATTTGCCGGGCTGTTTATCGTTCAACTGGGCGATAAAGGACAATTTATCATCGGAGCAACAGCCGCGCGTGATGGTGCAGCTGAGTTCGCAATGGTCGGCGGTTGGTGCGGAGTCATGATGGCATTATTGCCTGCTATTATGTGGCAGGAAGAACTGGCTCGCATGCTGCCCATCAAAACCATCCGCAAAATCGGCGGTTATGGCTTCTTAATAGGTGGCATATATTTTGCGTTAAAAGCATGGCGTATAATTTGAGCATATAGAAATATGGAGTGGCCAAGCTGGCGATTCGTAAGAGTCGCACCAATTTGCAAAACGATGTGTTAAATGTGCACAAGCCAGTGCACGCTATGCAACTGGCCTCGGCATTAAAAGAAAAGTCGTTGCGCAGCCGTCATATATTGTCGTTTTTAAGCAACATTTGATTAGCGTAACGTTAAAAAATGCTGAATCACCACTGGAAGCTTCTTGTGCAACCGGCCTTTACCGATAATAATCCTTCTCGTGAGAATCCACGGAGGGAATTGAGAATGAAGAGTATTACCAACTCTGCACGCATGTTGCGTGCGGGAACAGCTGTTGCTGCCATGGCAACAATTTTGGCGGCATCTCCTGCCAATGCTATTGTACCCAATGAAAACACTGATAGTGAAGCCATTGTCGACACCGAAGGCGGCGTTAATGGCATCGGCCAGTTTTTCCGCAATGATGGTTTTGTCTGCACAGGCACGCTGATTAACCCGCGTACAGTCTTGTTCGCCGCGCACTGTGTGAACGACCGTCCTGAAAGCGATTATGACGGTGGTGACACGGTTGCATCAGCATTCTCGTTCGACGTAGACGCATTGCCAGGTTTCCAGAACTGGATTGCAAATGGCTTTGCGACCAATCCTGAATTGTTCGTTTATAATATATCTCAAATTCAATATGATCCTCGCTCATTGCAAAACCCGCAAGCGCTAGGTTTCATCGAAGCTGATATTGCTTTAGCAACTCTGGATACACCAGCGGCGAACATCCCAACATGGGCTTTGCTATTTTCTGCATTGCCTGATCCAGGTGCGATCGACCCAGTTGTTGGTACTGGTTACCACGTCAACATCACTGGTTATGGTGGCACTGGCAACGCGATTGAAGGCGCAGTTGATGGCGTTGACTTCCGTCGTCGTGCTGCTGAGAATTTCCTTGGAGCTCTAGCTTCTTTGGATGATCGTAACGACGTTCTGTTCGGACCAGGCGATCCTAATCTTCCACAAAATCTTTATCAGATCGATTTTGACAGTCAGGATCGTACCGATCCATTTGACTTTAATGGCTTCCGCGATGATGCCCTGCCTAATGAAGGCACGACAGCCGGCGGTGACTCAGGCGGTCCATTGATTCTTGACGCTGCAAATAATGATATCACAGATGAAGATCTCGTTATTGGTACATTATCTGGTGGTTCGCGTTTCTTTGGCCCACAACCATTTAGTGCTCTTGGTACACAAAGCTTCTATCAGCCGCTCTTCCTATTTTGGGAGTATATCGCTGAAACCAACCCGTATCGTTACGTCGGTACGGCCGAAGGTGATGGCGACTGGGAAGATGCAAGTCACTGGGTAAGCTTGCTTGATCCAAACTACCGGATCATTGATGCAGACGGCAACATCGTAAATGGTGTGCCGACAACCCCTGAAGCCGGTCTCTCCGGAACAGGACCTGATTTTGGTGCAGTATGTATTGAATTCGGCGGCCCTGGCGATTTCTGTACTGATCTGGCTACTGGTGAAACAGAAGGCACATTTGAGGACCCGGCCGCCGATGGCGCTGGCGACGAAGCAGAGGGCGGAATCCAGCTCTTTAACAATCTTGGTCGTGTCGATGCAGACCTTGGTGTTGGCACCGATGCAGTTGAAACAGAGGCTGTTGATGCTGACAATGTTGCCGTTGCTCCTGCTTCAACAGCTACGCAGCTGGCAGCGGTCAACTTTGCTGAAAACCAAGCCCAGTCTAATGCGATCGATTTCGCTATCAATGCGCCGCAAAACGGTGTCGAGTTTGCTGAAGACTCCTCACAAGATGACGGCGTTGAATTCGCTGAAGATGCTTCGCAAGAAGACGGTATGGATGATGGCGACGGTATGGATGATGGTGACGACATGGGCCCAGCGGCTCCTGCGCTCCCCGATCCGACAATCGACAATGGCTTGCCAGGTGCAACTGACTTTGTTCCTGACAATGTAAATGTCGATGTTGCTAATGGCGTAAGTGGACGCTTCTTCGATGTGACACTGTCAAATGCTGGCACGACTACATTGAGCAGCACTGTTGAGATTGATAACCTGGCTGTTACTGGTGCTGCAGGATTGAATATTGCAGAAACCGGAAGCCTGAACAGCATATTGGGTATTAATCAAACCGGTGGTTCAATCAATGTTGACGGTCGTTTGAGCGGCAATGGTGACTTCACACTGTTTACAGGTTTGCTAACAGGTACTGGTACAGTAGCGACGCCATTTACCACCAATATCGCTGGTACAATTTCACCAGCCGGTATGGGCACAATTGGTACCTTGAACTTTGAAGGCAACCTCACGCTGGCATCAGGCAGCAGCTATCTTGTTGATCTTGATGAC
Source organism: uncultured Sphingomonadaceae bacterium (assembly GCA_947503245.1). GTDB lineage: Bacteria > Pseudomonadota > Alphaproteobacteria > Sphingomonadales > Sphingomonadaceae > Alterisphingorhabdus. The sequence goes on along the minus strand of CANNCV010000001.1, from coordinate 679,037 downwards.
ATGGGCAATTCAGACCTGATCACTGTTTCTTCTACATTGATCCCTGAATTGGACGCAGACGGTAACCCTGTACTGAACGATGATGGGTCTCCATCAATGGTATTGGATGCCAATCAAGGTGTAGCTTCTATCGGTGGCACAGTGTTGGTAAATCCATTGACCAACTTCCTGTTCAACGATGGTGACACATACACTATTTTGACAGCTGATACTGCTCTGACCGGTGATTTCACTACCGGGTTTGGCGGTACCAGTGCGGTTCTGGATCCAACCTTCACCACTGTTACCAATGATGACGGTTCATTCAGTGTCCAGCTTGTTTTCAACGTCAATGACTATGTCGATGTTGTAGATCAGACGTCTGCTGTCCAATTGTCGTATGCGGCATTGCTAGATGCAAACCGCGCTAATGGCTTGGCCGCTTTGCCTGAGATCTTCAACTTCACTGAAGGTGCAAACGCAGCTAATCTGGGTGCAACACTGGAAGGTTTGGCTCCATTCACGGAAACAACCCGTCTCAGCATTGCAGAAATGCTGGTCAATAGCCTGATGGGCTTCAACCGTAACCGTCTGGCGACAGCATTCTCAGACGAGCGCGGTGGTAGTGTTGCTATCAATGCTAACCCACTTCAACTGGCTGTAGCATCAAATAATGGCGCTCCAGTACAGCAGGCTTTTGCTAGTGCGACAGCAGCAGCGCAGGCTGACGATGCTTCGCGCAATGCAAATTCGAATGTTGACTCCAACTTCGCATTCTACCTGTCTGGTGGATATTTGGACGGTCAGGGTCAGGGTATGCCTTCGTCTTTGACCATTCAGCCAGATACCTTTGATGGCTATTTCTTCAGTGGCGGTGTTGAATACTTCCCGACAGAATCCAGCATCATCGGTGTTTCAGTTGCATATGCTGATATTGACGGTTCGTCACAGCAGGGTCAGAGCGCTGATGGCGAGTTGATCCAAGGTACAGTCTATGGCGCTGTTAAGACCGGCGGTATCACCATTGACGGCCAAGCAAGCATTGGTAGCTTCTCAACAGATACATCGCGTACTGTTGCAGTTGGTGCCACTAGCTTTAACTTGGCTACCAGCGATGACAGTCTGACCTTCTCGGCTGAAGTTGGAATTTCTGGCGAAATCAACACCAAATCTGTTCGTTTGATCCCACGTGCTGCAATCAACTATGCAACCGTGAACTTTGATGACGTAACAGAAACAGGTGGTGCACCTGCTCTGAACATTCAGCGTGACAGCTTCGATACGCTACAAGGCCGCGCTGGCGTTACTCTTACCAACAAGCCAGGCAGCAAAGTACAGCCTTGGTTGAGAGCCGATTATGTTCATGATTTCCAAGATCGTGACAACAGCTTCGGTGCTGGATTTGCAGGCGGTTCGGGCGCATTTGCTCCATTCGCAATCGCTAGCGATGACAGTGATTGGGCTGAAGTGGGCGCTGGTTTGAGTGTTACTACTGGAAATATCGTTCTGGGCGTATCGGTTGAGACAACCGTTGCCCGGAGTGATTTCCAAAACCAGTCTTATCAGGGTTCGATCAAGTTCAAATTCTGATCTGACTGATACATCTATATCATCAAGGGCGCTCCTTCGGGGCGCCCTTTTTGTTTGGCCTCATAATATATCGTTGGAGCCAGCTACACAGTTCTATCCCTAGCGCCACTTAGCCAAACCACCTTCGTTCAATGAAAGCAGATAATATTGGAGTGCGAGAAGAGACGGAATGGCGTTACATCAAGCGAACCTGCTAGTACCGATATAAGACCAGTTCCAATGCGCCTCCTGTATGCAGCATGTATGATATTCGCATTTTATAAACGCGATATAATCACAACAAAAAAAGGGAGAGCAATCGCCCTCCCCTTTTTCTAATATCTGTAGCCAATATAGTATTGGCCATTTAACGCTCTATCTGCCTGCGTTTAGAGGCTAGAGCCTCTCGCAATCAGTCTTGCTTAGCCGCCAGATTAACCGCGGAATATTTGCCTCGGCGATCAACTTCAAGATCAAAGTCAAGCCGGTCACCCTCTTCAAGGCCGGACATTCCTGAGCGTTCGACAGCAGAGATATGCACAAATGCATCTGGCTGGCCGTCATCACGCTGTATGAAGCCAAAGCCTTTCATAGCATTAAAGAACTTCACCGTACCGCCAACGCGTTCACCCGTAAGTTCACGCTTCGGTGGGGCCGCAGCAGCTTCTACAGGAATGACTTCACCATCAATTTTCAGATCGCTGGCCGATACTTTACCGCCGCGGTCGATCAATGTGAATTCCAGCTTTTGTCCTTCGGCAAGGCCTGTCAATCCAGCCCGCTCAACAGCGCTGATATGAACAAAGACATCGTCTCCGCCGCCATCACGCTGAATAAAGCCGAAACCTTTGCCGCCATTAAAGAATTTTACCGTGCCAGTGCCTTCGCCAACAACCTGTGCTGGCATGCCGCCGCCTGGGCGACCACCGCCGCCACCAGCACCGCCGCGAGGCTCATAGCCGCCACCGCCGCCGGCATTGTCACGGCCATAACCGCCGCCGCCACCGCCGCGATTATAACCACCGCCACGATTATCGTTACCACGATTGTCATTGCCGCGATTATATCCGCCGCCAAATGCGTCACCTGGGGGTGGGAAACCACCGAAATCATCTTCGCCAAATCCGTCCCGCTTGTCACGACCTCTGCCACGCCGGCCTCTATCAAAACCCATAATATAACTACTCATTCACGCCCAATTATAGTCGACAGTTGCCCCCGGACGAACAAAACATCTGTCGTGTGGAAAAACATTCCCAACTTTTTTACATGCCTCTGTCAATATGCAATGCCGGATAGGTGTTACGGCAAAATTGTTAGCAACAGAGGCAATGCCAGCCTTTGGGAATTTTCCTAATCAGGAAGCAGCCGTTCAGCCAGAAGATATTGCGACTCTGTATAACCCAAAAAATCCAAATTAGCGAATGTTTTAGCATGGCATAGTTGCTTTTTTGCGGGCTGATGATGCAGGGACTGTCTGAGCCTGCTCGGTTAATATGGATAAAACCAGCTATCACCAGCTTCAAACCATTGTGAATCCGATATTATCTGACCGTTAATTGCCCATATACATTGTCGGCAATATCCGCTTTTAAATAGGTAACAAATGTGACAATCATGTTTATTCTGTTGCCAATACAGTGCATAGAACGGAAGAGCATATTGAACTGAGATCATGATTTACTCATAATTTTTCAGTAACTCAGGCCAACAATTTCAGGAGCGATTCATTGAGCGTTTTTTTCCATGAAGAAGATCTGCCAGCAGGTGTTCTGGCATCAGGTGATGTTGCAGTAGACACTGAAACCATGGGGCTGCAAACCCATCGCGACCGTTTATGTGTTGTCCAAATTTCTGATGGCGGCGATGATGAACACCTAATTCGCTTCGGGCCGAATAGCGATTATGCGGCACCAAATTTGCGCCAGATACTGGCAGATCCGGAACGCGTAAAACTTTACCATTTCGGCCGCTTTGATTTGGCCGCTATCTCTCATTATCTGGACGTTGTCGCTGCACCTGTGTTTTGCAGCAAGATCGCATCTCGGCTTATCCGTACCTATACGGACCGGCATGGCTTAAAGGAACTGGTGCGCGAATTGCTGGGCAAAGATATTTCCAAGCAGCAACAATCCAGCGATTGGGGTGCGCCCGAACTGTCCGATGCGCAGCGCGAATATGCCGCCAGTGATGTACGGTTTCTGCATGCTCTGCGCGAACAGCTTATCGTCCGTCTAGAGCGCGAGGGGCGCATGGAAATAGCGCAGGCCTGTTTCGACTTTCTGCCGCACCGCGCGGAACTGGATCTGATCGGCTGGCCAGAGATTGATATTTTTGCACATAGCTAATATATCACGCTCAAGCATTATGGGATGATGGCCTATATCGATACGCAATGTCGCGCCTCGTCAGCCAGAATACCGGATAACAGGTACGCAGCATGACCGAAATCGCGCAACAAAGGCGAACGCAGCGGCAGGACTCTGCTGCACCTGACGGAAATCATGACAGAATAATACGCTTTTTGCGCGGTGCTTTGCCAGCTGCGATTGGTGGATTATTTGCCTTCCTGGTGCTGGCCCCGTTGCTGCAACGTTCCGAGCTAAGCTTCCTTTTAGACAAAGACACGGTGGAAATTGCTCCAGAGGCCATGCGCGTCGCTGATGCTATTTATCGTGGTAAAGATAGCCGCGACCGACCCTTTACGCTGCAAGCCGGGGAAGCCATTCAGCGCAGCTCTGACATTCCCATTGTTGAACTATCAGAGCTTACCGCGCGCCTGTTATTTGAATCTGGCCCGGGTGAATTAAAGGCCGATAAGGGCGAATATGATATTGAGGGTGAGCAGGTCGAGATTATCGGTCCGGTACTTTTCGAGAGCGAAAATGGATATCGTCTTGTCACACGCGATGTCGATCTTGATCTGCGCGAACGGTCATTGAAAAGCCGCGGCCGCGTCAATGGTCGAACGCCAATGGGGACATTTGAGGCAGACAGCTTACGTTCTGACCTGGAAGCCCGCACAGTTACTCTGGAAGGCAACGCAAAACTCAGGATAGAGCAAGGACGCTTGCGATAATACACCAAGTGCAATATCTCCATATTCCCTAACGCTTATCAGGCTTCACATTATGACCCATCAGATCCGCCAGCCACTTTTTCGATCCATATTGTTCATCATGGGTGCGATTCTGCCGATTGCCGCGCTGATGCTGGTCATAACGCCAAGCACCATCCGCGCGCAGGCATTGTTTACACACAACAGCAATGCGCCAGTGTCTTTTGATGCCGGGCGTATTGAGCTGCAACAAAGGCAGGATCGGGTTGTTCTGTCAGGCGGCGCTGATTTACAACAAGCCGGTCTGAGGTTACGAGCAGCCCGCGTTACAGTGGCGTTTAGCGATGTTGGATCGACGGATATTAGCCGCATTGACGCTGTAGGCGGCGTGGATATCAGCAAAGGCGATACCCGTGCACAGGGCGAAAATGCCATTTATGACCTTAACCGGCGCATTATCACCATGATTGGCAATGTCCGCCTCAATCGCGGCGGTGACACATTGACCGGCGAACGACTGACCATCGATCTGACAACAGGTGTTTCCAGCGTCGATGGCAGAGTCGGACGGTCAGGCTCCGGTGCAGGTGCCTCCAATCAGGGCCGCGTCAGTGGCAGTTTTGCTGTTCCACAACGCGGCGATGCGCAAGATGCACCGCAATAAGCCGGGAATGACAATTGCATAATGGATGATTCTGTAAACCTTGCCGCCGTTGGCATCTCTGCCAATCACTTGCATGAGCCTGCCTTACGCCCGGAAGCGTTGGAAGATGGTTTGGCGGTAGTGTCAATCGCCAAAAGCTACGACCGCCGCGCCATTCTGACTGACATTTCCCTCTCGGTCGCAAAAGGGGAAGTTGTTGGATTGCTCGGCCCTAATGGCGCCGGCAAGACGACCTGCTTTTATTCGATTATGGGTCTGGTAAAGCCCGATGCTGGCCGCATCATGCTTGATGGCGAAAATATTACCGCGCTGCCAATGTACCGCCGCGCAATATTGGGTTTGGGCTATTTGCCGCAGGAAACCTCAATCTTTCGCGGCATGACGGTTGAACAAAATATCATGGCCGTGCTGGAAATGGCGGAACCAGTGGCGCAAGAGCGTCAAAATATGCTGGAAAAACTGCTGGATGAATTTGGCTTGACCAAATTGCGCGATGCAGCCGCGATGGCGCTTTCTGGTGGCGAAAGGCGGCGCTGTGAAATTGCGCGTGCATTGGCGGCCAACCCCTCCATCATGCTGCTCGACGAGCCATTTGCAGGCATTGATCCGATCTCCATTTCCGACATTCGCGATCTGGTGATTCAATTGAAATCGCGTTCTATTGGCGTGTTGATCACAGACCATAATGTGCGTGAAACACTGGATATCGTTGATCGCGCCTGCATCATATATGATGGTCAAGTGTTGTTTTCTGGCACTCCTGAAGCACTAGTTGCAGATGAGAATGTTAGACGCCTTTACCTAGGTGAAGGGTTTGCCCTATAAATAGGGTATATGACCGATCAGCATCATTTCTGCCTGCCCATCACTGGAAGCCGCGCTTTCAGTAAAGGTTGGTAGCTGCTGCTATGGCGCTCGCACCTCGCCTCGACCTGAGGCAAAAACAATCACTGGTAATGACGCCGCAAATGCAGCAGGCGGTGAAGCTGCTGACCTTATCCAATCTTGAGATGCAGGAATATCTGCGCGAAGAGATTGAGAAAAACCCTTTGTTGGAACAAGAGAGCGAAGCGGCATCAGCCAGCGCTGAAACCGATGCGATAACGCCTGTTGAAACGCCAAATAGTGATAGTCCGGATGGTGATGCACTGGATGGTGGCAGTGACTTTGGCGATGACAATATAGCCACGGCAGACATGCTCATCGCGGAAGGCGCAGGGCAAAGCGATCAACCACTCGACAGCAGCGCAGAAGATGTCTTTCATCATGATTGCGTCAATGACGGTGTTTCCGAAGCGATTGGGGAAATTGGCGGACCAGCGACAGGCTCCGCTGCTGGTGATGGATCTTTACCGGATATTGAAGCGCGCCATGCCGAAACACCATCATTGGCCGACCATTTGCGCCAACAGGCCGGCACAATGCTGGCCGATGCTGATATGTTTATTGCGGAAATGCTGATCAGCAATATTGATGAAAATGGTTATTTGCAGAGCAGTTTGCACGATATTGCCGACCAATTGGGCATAGGTGTGTCCAATGTTGAGGCAGTGCTCGGCGTCATACATACAATGGACCCTAGCGGAGTGGGCGCACGCGACCTGGCCGAATGTCTTACGATACAGGCGAAAGAGGCCAATCGTTATGACCCGGCCATGGAACGCATGCTGAAAAATCTCGATCTTGTGGCGCGGCGAGATATTCCTCGGCTCAAGCGTATTTGCCGCCTCGATGAAGATGATATTATCGATATGATCAATGAACTGCGCGCCTATCAACCGCGGCCGGGCAGCATATTTGCCAATGATATGGCAGCACCAGTCGTTCCTGACGTCATCATCAGCGAAACGCATAATGGGTGGAAGGTTCAACTTAACCCTGCAAACCTGCCGCGTATCCTCATAAACCGCAGCTATCATAGCGAACTGGTCGATGGTGTGCAGGACAAGAATTCGCAAGCATGGCTGAATGAGTGCTTGGCAGATGCACAATGGCTGGTGCGCACACTGGATCAGAGGCAGCGCACAATCACCAAAGTGGCGACTGAATTGGTCCGGCGGCAAGAAGACTTTTTCAAACAGGGGGTGGCGCATTTGAAACCGCTGACGCTGCGTGAAATTGCCGAGAAAGTGGAGATGCACGAATCCACAATATCGCGCGTCACCAGCAATAAATATCTGACCTGTGATCGCGGTGTTTTTGAGCTGAAATATTTTTTCTCTTCGGGCATTTCATCATCAGATGGCGGTGATGCGGTATCGTCCGAAGCCGTCAAAAATGCTCTGAAGACCTTGATAGATAATGAGGATCCGAAGAAAATCCTCTCAGATGACAAGCTGGTCAAAATGTTGGGCGAGCAAGGCTATGATCTCGCTCGGCGGACCGTTGCTAAATATCGCGAAGCCATGAATTTGGGGTCATCGGTTCAGCGCCGCCGGTTAAAATCAGGCCGTGTCTGACAAACCCAAAAAATGACCACCTAAAAGTCGATGGCAATGCCTTTATAAACCCAATCACCATAGCGGGTCGGGCTTTTTTCTGCTTGTTCTGATGAGGATGAACCACCCGGTTTAACATCGGGTGCAGGGTCATCAGACCAATGGGCAGGCGCAGCAATATGTGCCGGACGCTTGGTCATACGCTCTATGTCTTTTGGCAGTTTCGATTGCTCTTTCGCCATATATCTCGCCCTTTTACTACGTCTCTTTGCCCTTTGCGCAATCATGTTAATCGCAGCATGTGGCTAAAAAACCGTGTTCACCGCAAATGCACCATGATTGTAATATGGCAGAAAACCACCATATTAGGATATATAGGCAGCGAAATGGTGATTGCAAAACCACCATATGCCTATGCCCTTTTATATGTCTTGCATAAGGATGAAATAACGCGATGAATCAGGTGAAGACGGTAATGTTGCTGGCGGCGATTACAGCTATCTTCATGGCATTGGGCTACACATTAGGTGGCCCGGGCGGTGCCTTCTTGGCCCTGCTTGTTGCAGCGGGTATGAACCTGTTCAGCCTGTGGAACGCAGACAAAATTGTCCTGCGTATGCACAATGCGCGCGAAGTGACACCGGCTTCCAATCCTGAATTTTATAATATGGTGCAAAATCTGGCACAAAATGGCGGCCTGCCTATGCCCAAAGTCTATATTATCGATAGTCAACACCCCAATGCTTTTGCAACAGGGCGCAACCCAGACAATGCCGCTGTCGCTGCGACAACAGGCTTGCTCAGCATGCTGAACCAAGACGAAGTTGAAGGCGTTATGGCGCATGAACTGGCGCATGTGAAAAATCGCGACACGCTGATTATGACCATGGTGGCAACTATTGCCGGCGCGATATCGATGATCGCCAATTTCGGCCTGTTCTTCCGTGACCGCGGTGCAGGCATTGCTGGTCTGCTGGCCGTATTTGTTGCGCCTATGGCTGCCATGATTGTACAAATGGCCATTAGTCGTACGCGCGAATTCGGCGCAGATGCAGGCGGCGCTGAAATAAGCGGCAAGCCATTGGCACTGGCATCGGCGCTGGCGAAAATTTCGGGGGAAGCGCAGCGCATCCCTAATCCGGTCAGCGAGCGCGTACCCGCTGCGGCCCAACTCTATATCGTGCCGGCTGGCCTGCGGAGCATGTTCTCAACCCATCCCGATACAGGTGATCGCATTGCCGCGCTACAAGATATTGCCCAGCATATGGGGCAATCATCTGTCATGCCGCAAACCAATGATATGACCCATGACGATTGGGCAACTGCGCAAGTACATCGCCACAAAGGCAGCAAAAGCCATGAGGTTTCCGTTCCAAAGTCTGCGGCAAATAATCGTAAGAAAGCACGGTCTTCTAGTGCGTTGGACCCGCTGCGCCGCGACTAATATGGCATATTTTGCGGTTATCGGTTTCCATAATCGCAAAACCCTCCTAGGCCGCGAAGATGACTAGGCCGGACAGTTCAGCAAAACCAGAGCGTAACCCCAAAGACGAAAGCAGCGGTGTTGAAACTCGCCGCGCTGCTTTGGCCATGCTGGAATCTGTTCTGAGACGCGGCGACACGCTTGATGTCGCGCAAAATACCGCCTGCAAAAAATTGACGCGCAGTGACGATGCGGCTTTCGCGCTCGCCATAGTTGCAGAAACTTTGCGCAATTTGGGCGGATTGGACGAACTGCTCGACGGAGCGATGAAAAAACCGTTGGCCGAACATGCACGGCCACGCTTTGTGCTGCGGCTCATGTTGGCGCAATCACTGATACTTGGCACACCAGCCCATGCCGTTATCGCCACTGGTCTGCCCCTATTAGCAGGTGGCCCACGCCGATTGGCGCATGGTGTTTTCTCTGCAATAGACAAACAACGCGCAGCCTTAGAGAATGAAAGCCTATTGCCTGATCCGCCATGGCTGCCACCCGAGGTGCAAGAGCGCTGGCAACAAGCATGGGGCGATGACATGACAGTCAAAGCACGCAAAGGCTTTGCCAAAGCGCCGCCCATCGACCTGACTGTGCGCGATGCAGATAAAACAGATATGTTGGCGGAAAAACTGGGGGCCATCAGCATGGCCGCAGGGCATTTGCGGCTTGCTGAGGGCGTAAGGCTGAGCGATGATCCAGACTTTAATGTTGGCGATTATTGGGTGCAAAATCTTGCCGCCAGCCTGCCCGCCCGCCTATTGGGAGAGGGCGAAGGCAGAACCGTGCTGGATTTATGTGCGGCACCGGGCGGTAAAACCATGCAACTGGCTGCACAAGGCTGGAACGTAACCGCTTTGGATTCCTCCAAAAAACGGCTGAAGCGATTGCAGGAAAACCTCGATCGCACTGGCCTTAAAGCCGATATTGTGACCACAGATTTGCGGGTTTGGGAGGCTCCTACAGCCAGCGATGCCATCTTGCTGGACGCCCCCTGCACGGCCACCGGCACCTATAGGCGTAACCCCGATGTGCTCTATCGTATTGGCGAGAATGAAACTGAAAAGCTGACCAGTTTACAGCGTACATTGCTGGACCGTGCTGCAAAATGGGTCAAGCCGGGCGGGCAGCTGGTTTACGCCGTATGTTCTCTGGAGCCAGAAGAAGGCGAGCAGCAGGTGCAATATTTCCTTGAGAAACACAGCAATTTTACACTTAAGGAGCTGCCCGCTAATACCCTGCCCCAAGGCATAACAGCCAATGATAATGGCTGTCTGCGAATTCTGCCCGGCATGATGGAAGATCAAGGCGGACTTGACGGCTTTTTCGTCGCCAGTTTCCAGCGCTCTGAATAAACGCAAGCCAGTTTACAACCATTACGCGGCAGAACGCTGTATAAGCTGTAAATTGTATGCAGCATAATTGTGGACAGCTGCGCAACTGACTTGCCCAACGTGTAGGTTAGGCTAAAGTTCGCGGCATGACGACAGCTCCTCTTATCTCACCCTCTATCTTGTCCGCAGACTTTGCCAAATTGGGCGAGGAAGTACGCGCCATTGATGAAGCCGGGTGCGATTGGGTGCATATTGATGTGATGGACGGCCATTTTGTGCCCAATATCACCATTGGCCCTGATGTGGTAAAGGCGCTGCGCCCGCATAGCGATAAACCCTTTGATGTGCATTTGATGATTTCGCCGGTTGACCCTTATGTCGAAGCCTTTGCAGAGGCTGGCGCAGATATTATCACCGTGCATCCGGAAGCAGGGCCGCATATCCACCGCACATTGCAACTGATCCGTTCACTGGGCAAAAAGGCTGGAGTAGTGCTCAACCCAGCCACTCCAGAAAGCGCATTGGACTATCTTATGGACAGTGTTGATCTGATCCTGGTGATGAGCGTAAACCCAGGCTTTGGCGGGCAAAGATTTATACATAGTCAGCTCGACAAAATCCGCGCCATACGCAGCATGATCACGGCATCAGGACGCGATATTCATCTGGAAGTCGATGGCGGTGTAAATGCTGAAACCGCGCCTTTATGCATAGAAGCGGGCGCAGATGTGCTGGTTGCGGGCAGTGCCACATTCAAAGGCGGGCCAGAGCGTTATGCCGATAATATCAAGACCCTGAAACACGGGTTGGCAGGCTAAGGTGGACGCAGAAAAACTCGGTCAGCAGCCCGCTATTGATGACGCGGGTGACAGCGACCAAGTTCAGCAAGCATTGATGTTGCAGGCAGAGGAAGATGACAGCCTTTCCATGGGCGAAAGAGCCATTAACCGCTTTTACCGCCTCGCATGGCCAACGGCTTTGTCGCGTTTTGTTGCTGATGAAAAGCTGCCCTTGCGGCTCTTATACTTGCCGCAAGATACAATATCCGGAGACAATGCACGCGGCATGGCCATCCGCGCAGGCTTTTTCCATTTTCTGGGCATTAAGCAAAAGATAGACGGATTTGATCATCTTGGCGCGAAATTACCGGCCGGTTTTCAGGAATATTATCACGGCTTTCACTGGTTACGCGATTTTGCCGCAACCGCGCCGCGCGAACAATTGCGCAGTGATGCAGAAGCAATGATCGCGCAGTGGCTGGATATTAATGGTAACAAGATTGCGGGGCCAGGCTGGCAACCACATATCGCAGCATGGCGCTTTTTGCACTGGGCAGCATATGCACCCTTGATCATTGGCGGAGATGATCGCCGTCACCGTGCAAGAGTGCTGCATCAGCTTGACCGTACTGCGCGTATGCTCGACCAAAATGCCGATAAAGCACCATTTGGGACTCCGCGATTGGCAACATGGGTGGCGATTGTGACCGCGTCGCTCATCCTGCCCGGCGGCAAAGCACGGCGGATATTCGGTGAGGCAGGGCTGAAAAGATTGCTTAAAACCATGCTGGATGACGATGGCGGGGTCATTTCACGCAGTCCGCGCGGACAGTTTCGCACCGTGGCTCTGCTCGGCATGTTGCGGTCGGCCTATGAAACGGCTGATGAGCCAATGCCAAAACCGCTCTATGATGCGCTTGCCGCTGCGGTTCCTGCTTTGCAAGGCATTACCCATTTTGATGGCTCATTGGCCAGCTGGCAAGGTGCGCCCGCTCTGTCATCTGCCGAAGTTGATGCGGTGGTAAAGGCCAGCAACATCGTCGCACGTCCATTACAGCAAGCGCCCAATTGGGGGTATCAACGTATACCGGCAGGCGGCGCGGTCGTCCTGGTTGATGCGGGTGCGCCGCCATTGGCCAAATTCAGTGAAAGCGGGTGTGCATCAACCCTTGCCTTTGAATTTTCCAGTGGTGACCAGCGCATTATTACCAGCTGCGGCGGGGCTAGCTGTATCGGCGGAGCCATTCCCGCCAAATTATCGCAGGGCCTGCGCGCTACGGCGGCCCATTCAACCTTATGCCTCGACAATCTCAACAGCACGGCCGTGCTGGCCAAAGGCACTTTGGGCAATGGCGTGACTGAGGTTGAACTGGAACGCAAAGAACTGGATAACGCCACGCGCTTGGAAGTGGGCCATGATGGTTATGCCAGAAATTATGGCTTACTTCATCGCCGCATCCTGCTCTTGCGTTCTGATGGCACGGAGGTTCGTGGTGAAGACCTGCTGGTCCCAACCGAAGATACGCGCAAATCACGCCGTCGCAAATTTGAGCAAGTGCCCTTTGCGATCCGCTTTCATCTGGGCAAGGGTGTTGAGACTTATCTGACCAGCAATGCGCGCGGCGCGATGTTGCGGCTTGCTGATGGACGCGTATGGCAATTGCGTTCGGCAGATGCCGCCGTCACGATTGAGGACAGCCTTTGGGTGGACGGCAACGGCACACCGCAAACGACAAAACAGATAGTTTTATCCGGCAATACCGGCCCGGGCGGCGGACGCCATGGCTGGGTGCTCAAACAAATGGAATAGGCCCAAAAGAATGACCGACACACATATCCCGATTAAACGCGCATTATTGTCTGTATCAGACAAAACAGGGCTGGCCGAACTGGGCTGGTCACTGGCTGATTTTGGTGTTGAACTGGTGTCCACCGGCGGCACAGCCAAAACCCTGCGCGATGCCGGACTAGACGTTAAAGATGTGTCTGAACTCACCGGCTTTCCCGAAATGATGGATGGCCGCGTCAAGACACTGCACCCCAAAGTGCATGGTGGGTTGCTGGCCGTACGCGACAATGCCGAACATGCCGCTGCGATGGACGAGCATGCAATAGGCGCGATCGATCTGGTGGTGGTCAATCTCTACCCCTTTGCGCAGACTGTGGCGAGCGGCGCAGAGCGGCCAGATATTATTGAGAATATTGATATTGGCGGCCCCAGCATGGTGCGCTCTGCCGCGAAGAACCATGCTTATGTCACCATTGTTACCGACCCGTCAGATTATGGCGATCTGGTGGCCGAATTAAACGATCATGGCAGCGCCACCACTCTGCCATTTCGCAAGAAGATGGCGGCCAAGGCATTCTCTGCCACTGCGACTTATGATGCCATGATTGCCAGCTGGTTTGCTTTTGCCGATCAGGGCGAGCAATTCCCCGAAACACTGCCCATGGTGGCCACGCGCGCGGACATTTTGCGCTATGGTGAAAACCCGCATCAGGCCGCAGCGCTCTATCTGCCTGCTGGTCCTGCCGGTTCTGGCATTGCACAGGCGACGCAGATTCAGGGCAAAGCGCTGTCTTATAATAATTATAATGATGCTGATGCAGCGCTGGAGCTGGTCAGCGAATTTGCCGATGGCCCGCCCACCGTGGTGATTGTGAAACATGCCAATCCGTGCGGCGTTGCCACTGGCAAGACCATTATTGAGGCTTATGAAAAGGCATTTGCTTGCGACAGTGTGTCGGCCTTTGGCGGCATTGTGGCGGTCAACCGCACATTGGATGAAGCAACCGCGCGCGCCATAACCGGCATATTTACCGAAGTGGTGTGCGCGCCCGATGCCGATGATGCAGCGAAGGCAGTCTTTGCCGCGAAGAAAAATCTGCGGCTGTTGCTAACGGGTGACCTGCCCAATGCGCGGCGCAGCGGCATGATGGCCAAGACGATTGCTGGCGGTTGGTTGATCCAAAGCCGCGACAATGGCCATATTGCCAAGGACGCACTGAAGGTCGTTACCAAGCGACAACCAAGCGAGCAGGAACTGGATGATTGCCTGTTTGCATGGACCATTGCCAAGCATGTGAAATCCAACGCGATTGTCTATGCCAAAGACGGCCAGACTGCGGGCATTGGCGCAGGGCAGATGAACCGCCGTGACAGCGCGCGCATCGCCTATGCCAAGGCGCAGGAGGCAGCGGAAACACAAGGGTGGAGCGAGGCATTGACCAAAGGGTCGGCCGTTGCCTCTGATGCGTTCTTCCCCTTTGCCGATGGCCTGTTGGCCGCAGTTGAGGCGGGGGCAAGTGCGGTGATTCAGCCCGGCGGCTCCATCCGCGATGATGAGGTTATCGCCGCCGCTGATGAAGCTGGGCTAGCCATGGTCTTTACCAGCATGCGCCATTTCCGCCATTAGGCTTGGTTGGAGGCTTTAGACCCAGCCCCTATTTGTTGGAACCCTAATTGCTGGAACGGCGCTTTTGAAAGCCCTGACCACCTTGCTTGCCCCCGCTTGGTTTCCTGCCGCCGGAATTGGGGTGCGCATTGGGACGCGAATTGCGACCACCATTGCCGGCGTTATTGCCACCAGAACGCTCTGCGCCTGCACCTGATTTCTGACCATCGGGCCGCCCGCCACTGCGCGGTTTGAAATTGCTTTTGCCGCCGGGTTTATTGTGAGAGCGTCCGGAAGGCTGGCCCGAAGATGGCCCTGAAGATTGGCCATCACGGCGCGGGCCTTTGCCGCCACTGCGGTTACCTTCATGGCGATTATTGGCGCTGCGATTGCCGCTTGCGGTGTCTTCGCCTTTTTCACGAAAGGCCGCAGGGTTATAATCGCTGCGTGGGCCGCGTTCGCTTCTCTCGCTACGCTCTGCGCCAGCGCTGCGGTCTGGGCGGCGATCACGATTGCTGCTCGGGCGTCCACCGCGTGCACCGCCTCTGCCACCATCTGCTCGGGGACCAGAACGTGCGCCAGATCGTCCGCCGCGCCCACGCCCGCCGCCATCACCGCTGGGTTTCTTTGCGGGGCCAGGCAATGCTTTGGCCTTTTCGATGAAATCGTCAGGCAGCGCCATGGGCGTAAGTTTTACGCCCGTCAGCTTTTGAATATCGCGAATATAGGGTTTTTCATCCGGCGCGACAAAGCTGATCGCTACGCCTTCCGCGCCCGCACGTGCGGTACGCCCGATACGGTGAACATATTGCTCTGCCACATTGGGGATTTCATAATTGAACACATAACCAATATCGGAAATATCAATGCCGCGCGCAGCAATATCCGTGGCGACCAATATCTGCATTTTCTTCTGGCGAAAGCCCTGCAAAGCGGCGGTGCGCTGTCCCTGGCTTTTGTTGCCATGAATCGCGGCGGCTTGCAGGCCAGCGCCCATAAGGTGACGGACAACACGGTCCGCACCATGTTTTGTGCGCGTAAACACCAATGCCTGCTCTCCATTCAGCGCTTGCAGGCGCAGCGTCAGCAACGCCTGTTTTTCCTTTTGCTGCACATGGGTCACATATTGCTCAACGCGCTCTGCGGTTGTCGATTGCGGCGCAACCGATACCTGCACAGGATTGTTCAAAAAGCGCGCGCCCAATTCGGCAATCGCCTTGGGCATGGTGGCGGAAAAGAACAGGCTCTGCCGATCTTTGGGCAGCAATTTATCAATGCGTTTCAGCGGTACGATAAAGCCCAGATCCATCATCTGATCGGCCTCATCGAGCACGAAAATTTCCACATTATCAAGGCGCAATGCCCGCTGCTCAATCAGATCGAGCAAGCGGCCCGGCGTCGCCACCAGAACATCAACACCGTGCGACAATTGGCGGATTTGCCGGTTGATCGGCACGCCGCCAAAGACAGTGGTGACTGACAATTTTAGGAAGCGCGCATATTCGCGCATATTATCGGCAATCTGTGCCGCCAGTTCGCGCGTGGGGGAGAGGATCAGCATGCGGCAGCCCTTATGCGGGGCCTCTTTTGCATTGCTGGCCAGATAATCGAGCGAAGGCAGCGAAAAAGCCGCTGTTTTGCCCGTGCCGGTTTGCGCGATACCGCACAGATCGCGGCCTTTGAGCAGTGCCGGAATAGCCTGTTTCTGAATTGGCGTCGGGTCAGTATAGCCCTTGCTCTTCAATGCGCGCAAAATAGGTTCGGCCAAGCCGAGTTCTTCAAAATAAGACATAATATTCTCAATAAATAAGCATATACCGCGCACCGGCGGACCGATGCGCATGCAGATGCGGGAAACAAAACGACCCGCGTGAAAAGGGAGGTAACATGGTGCATCTGGATGATCGACCGGTCCGGATGGTTCCGCTTGGCATAAGGGCCAAGGGTCCGGCGTTCACGCTATCGATATTACCGCGCGAGAGATTTCGCGAACGGCACAGATGCTGTTGTATGGCGGCATGTGGCGTCTAACCGCCAAAATAGCAAGACAATTCGGGCTTTGCGCGCAATAATAATATCTGAAGCAGCTAAATATTGCTGTGACCAAGCACCCGCTGCGCCAGTTTCAGGTGCGGCATATCGAGCATTTTGCCATCCAGCGACACCACGCCAGCGCCGGGCTGCGCCGCAAAAGCCGCGACAACGGCGTTGGCATAGGCAATCTCTTGCGCATCAGGCGTGAAAGCGGCATTGATAACCGCCACTTGTGCCGGATGAATGGCGAGCATGCCCGCAAAACCATCGGCCCGCGCCGTTTCCGCCGCGCTTTGCAACCCGCTTTCATCACGAAAATCGGCATGCAGCGTATCAATGGCCGAAATATCCAGCGCATGAGCGGCGAGCAAGGTGCTGGCCCGCACCATTTGGTAGGGGAATGTCCATTGCCCCTGCGCATCACGCTTGCGCGTCGCGCCTATTGCAGCGCTTAAATCCTCCGCGCCCCATGTCAGCGCCGCAAGCCGCGCCCGCCCGGCATAATCTTCAGTAACATAGCGGTGCACGCTGATCGCCGCCGCCGGTGTTTCAGTGACGATGGGAATAACGGCTATGGATTGCGATGGCAGGGCATGTGCCTTTTCCTGCGCCAGCAACATGGCGTCCAATGTGCGGATATCATCGGGGCCGCTAGCCTTGGGCAACATAATGCCCGTTGGGACAACGCCATCAGCAAATATACCCGCCAGATCATCCTGCGTTAAACCGCTGTCGAGCGGGTTGACCCGCACCCAATAGCGAGGTGCATTATCGTCGCTCTGCCGCGCAGCAAGAAAACTGCGCGCCATTTTGCGCGCGCCGCTTTTGCCATCGGGCGCCACAGAATCTTCCAGATCGATGATGACAGTATCGGCGCCGCTGCCTTTTGATTTCTCCAGCTTGCGCGCACTATCGCCCGGCACAAAGAGCAGCGTGCGCATGGTCCTTACGGGTTTGGCGTGCGCCATTATACCATGCCCTTTGCAGCCTCGGCCTGCGCATCAGGGCGCGGCAACATCAATGCCGAGCGTTTGCAACTGGCAACCAGATCATCATGCTGGTTAAAAGCACGGTGGGCAAACACCACAATGCCCTGGCCCGGGCGCGATTTGCTGGGCCGCATGGAGAGAACCTCGCTTTCCACCCGCACAGTATCGCCATGGAAAAGCGGTTTGGGGAAGCGCACTTCATCCCAGCCAAGATTGGCCACCGTGGTGCCCAATGTCGTATCGCCAACAGAGATGCCGACCATCAGACCCAGAGTGAAACAGCTATTGACGATGCGCGTGCCAAATTCGCTATTATCCTGACACCATTGCTCATCCAGATGCAGCGCCGCCGGATTATGCGTCATCGCGGAGAACATCAGATTATCGGTTTCTGTCACCGTGCGGCGCAATGCATGGGTGAAGGTCTGGCCGATAGTGAATTCTTCAAAATATAGGCCTGCCATGTCGCTCTCTCCCTTTGCGGATGTTAGGGACTATCTGCCCGTGCAGAGCTTTTAGCGCAACTCTTTCAATGCCCATGCAATAAAAGCTGCCTGCACATTAATTAGATTGTCGGCGGAGCGGCGATATTCGCGCGAATCCGTCTCAATCATTGACACGGGCCAAAATGCCTGATGCTTGGCAATTACCGATTTCATATGCGATAATTTCTGCCGAAAAATACCGGCTATATCATCGCCACGGCCCGAAAAATCAAAAGCATCTGCGGCTTTGGAAAGCTTGCCCATCTGTTGAGATAGCTCTTTGCGCAGCTTAATAAGCTCTAACAGCCGCTCCTGATCGGTGCGCTGGCCCAGCTTGATGGCAGTCTGCGTTAGCGCGTCGAGCGCTATGATTTCTGATATCAGTCCCATAACAAAATAATGCTCTCCCCTGCGCATTATAGTATCAATTGATACGTCCCTTTAGCGTGAATATCTGTAAATGCAAAATCTGCTGGCCGCAGCAGATGCAGTTAGATCTTTTTGGCGGCAGTTTTTACTTAAACGGCAACCACATTGACCAGCCGAACCGTCGGGGCTTGTCATCCTGCCATTCGGACAGACCAATGGTCATATCATCATGGCCGTCATGCGGCTGCGCGATATATGTACCAAATAACCGGTCCCAGAATACGAAGCAGAAACCGAAATTGCTATTTGTCTCGCGCTCAATCGCACTATGGTGAACGCGGTGCATATCCGGCGTCACCACAACCAAGCGCAAAACACGGTCCAGCCATATTGGCAGGCGGATATTGGCATGGTTGAACAAGGGGAAAAGTGACAGCAGCAGCTCAAATATAATAAGCGCGCCGAGAGGAACGCCCAGCAGAAAGGCAATCGCCATCTTATAGACCATCGAAAGCCCGATTTCGAGCGGATGAAAACGCAGCGCCGTGGTCATATCAATGTCGCGGTCGGCATGATGAACGCGGTGTAGCCGCCATAATAAAGGGATATGATGCGTTGCCAGATGCTGCGCCCAGACCGCAAAGTCGAGCAACATTATGGCGAGCAGATACGCCGCCCAAATAGGTAGCCCGAGCATAGGTATTAGGCCAAAATCTCCCACGCCCAATGCGCTGATTCCACCATATAGTGCGACCGCCATTGCTGCCTGAGTAAGGCGCTCCACCGGCATATTGACCAGCACGAAACCGATATGACTGCGCCATCGGGCCGTGCGGTCATCACGCAAGGCACGCCGCCGAAACGCCCATTCGCCCAGCAGCAGGACCAGCACCATAGCAACAAGCAAAGCGCTTATCAGCAAAGGCTGGTCACTGGCGATCATGATGCGAGGCTGGTCTTTTCATCATCAAGGCTGGGATAATCAATATACCCCTCTGGCCCTTGGCTATACCAGGTCGGGGTGAAGTCCCATGGCGTTTTGCCGCCCAGTGCGGGGTTCAGCGGTGCATTTTGGCGCATACGCTCCACCAGATCAGGATTGGTGATGAAGGTCCGGCCAAATGCGATGGCATCGCAAACCCCTGCATCCAAAGCAGCCTGTGCCCTATCTTTGTCATAATCACTGTTGAGCACCAAAGGCGCATCAAACACCTTGCGAATATCGGGGCTAACTGCCGGAATATCAGTATTGCCATAAGTGCCATGTGGTGGAGGTTCGCGCAGCTCCAGAAACCCAATGCCGATATTGTTGAGCAATTTGGCAGCGGCCGTGAATGTCTCCACTGGCGTTGCGTCATCTGCGCCTTGTGAATCGCCATTTGGCGACATGCGCACCGAAACACAGTCTGCGCCCCACACATCGACCAGCCGCTGTGTTACTTCGCCCAGCAAGCGAATACGGTTTTCAATTGGCCCGCCATATTCATCTTCGCGAAAATTGCTGTTTGAACGGATAAACTGATCGATCAAATACCCATTGGCCGCGTGCAATTGCACTCCGTCAAAACCCGCCTTTTTTGCATTGGCCGCAGCCATTTCATAATCAGCCAGCAAGCGGGGAATTTCTTCCAAAAGCAGTGCACGGGCCTGCTCATAGGGCTTTTTGCCTTTATAGGTGCGTATTTTTCCAGGTCCAGTGGTTGCCGAGGCAGAAATAGGCGGCGCACCATCAATAAAATCCGGATGGACCAGCCGCCCCATATGCCAAAGCTGGCAGATAATCCGGCCGCCTGCTTCATGCACCTGCTCAACGATCGGTTTCCAGGCTTCCAACTGCGCATCACTCCAGATGCCTGGCGCAAAAGGCGTGCCTAGTCCTTCCTGACTAATGCCTGTGGCTTCTGAAATAATCAGTCCAGCACCGGCGCGCTGGCTATAATATTCCCCCATCATGGGTACGGGCACATGCGCTTTGGTAGCACGGCACCGTGTCAAAGGGGACATTAAAGCGCGGTTTGGCGCAGTGATTGCACCAAGCGTTAAAGGTTCAAACAAAGATGGCATAATGCAGTTTCCTAATAAGATTTGCACCAGCTAAGCACCGGAACGCCAAAGAGCAAGGCGCAGCAGCAATATGATTTTTGCTGCATTGAGAAGATCGCCTTGCATCCCTACATTAAGAGAGCAAGGAAGCCGGAGCGCAGAAAATGACTGATATATTGATGGAAAGCCTGCCCGAAGATTACACCGTTGATGAGGTGCGCACATGGTTGCCACCCTTTATAGCACAAGAAGCCGCCTTTGATGGATGGAGCGACGAGGCCCTGACCAACGCCGCCAATGGACAGGGCATAGACCCAGCGATTGCCCGCTTGGCTTTTCCTGACGGTCCTATTGATATGGTCGACCAGTGGATTCTGCATATAGACGCAAAAATGCAGCGCGATTTCAGTGAAGACAAGCTGAATACGATGAAAATTCGCAGCAAGATTACAGAGCTTGTCTGGTATCGCTTCACATCAGTAGAGCAAGAAAAAGAAGCCTTGCGCCGTGCTATCGCTATTCTGGCCTTGCCGGTTAATCTCAAGCGAGCAGGCAAAATTTCATGGCGCACTGCCGATCTGATCTGGCGCATGGCGGGTGATACAGCCACAGACTATAATCATTATACCAAAAGAACCATTTTGACCGGCGTCTATTCATCAACCCTGATGCACTTTCTTGATGATGACAGCGAAGACCATGCCGAAACCCGTGCTTTTCTGGAACGGCGGATTGAGAACGTTATGCAGTTCGAAAAGGTCAAAGCCAAATGGTTGAATACCGACCGAGAATCATTTGATCTGGGCAGTTTTCTTGGGCGGCTGCGTTATCCTGGCAAGAAATAAAGCTATCACGCCGATTTGAATTGATAATCGTTTGCATTAACAAACGCCTGCTCCTAAATGTGTCACTATAACGAGTGGCATCCCGCATGCTCGGCAGACTTGCGACTGGTGCAAACCAACCTCATGATTCTTGATAAGCTCACCAACAATCAACCCGTTCGCATCGCCAATGTTGATTGGTCGTGTTTCCCGGAAGCCGAAGGACGCCGCCTGCGTGCATTGGGCATAGATGTTGGAGAGGAAGTGACCATACGCCAACGCGGCGTATTTTTCGGCCGCGACCCCATTGCTTTGGAAATTGGGCGAGTCACCGTTGCCATCCGCCGCAAACATGCACTGGCAATCACAGTTGAACCTCTAGCGCCTTCAACCACATCGGACGAAACGCCATGACTAAGCAGCCACTCATCGCGCTGGTTGGCAACCCCAATGCTGGCAAAAGCGCATTGTTCAATGCATTGACCGGCGCACGGCAGAAAATTGCCAACTATCCCGGCGTAACAGTTGAACGCAAAGCCGGTCGCCTGACACTCGCAGATGGCACATCGTGCGAGATTATTGACCTGCCAGGCAGTTACAGTCTCGACCCGACAAGCCCGGACGAGGCGGTAACCCGCGGTGTCATCATGGGCGAACAAGAAGGTGAGAATCGCCCCGATCTGCTTTTGCTGGTGCTTGATGCCGCCAATTTAGAGCAGCATCTCGCCTTTGCCCTTGAGGTTTTGGCGCTTGGCCAGCCGACGGTGATCGCACTGAATATGATCGATCTGGCCCAGCGTGATGGACTAACACTGGACCCGGCAGCGCTTAGCAAAGCACTAAACGTACCGGTAGTCGAAACGGTTGCTGTTCGCAAACGCGGGCTGGATGCCTTAATCGACGCCGCTAATGCTGCTTTGGTCAATGCGGATCCGACCAAAGCACCCTTGCCCACGCAGCTAATGGGTGACAGCATAGCAGCACGACGAAAAGCAGCTCGCGCCATAACCCGTGACATCATCATTGGTGAGACAGCGGGCCGCCGTTTGTCCAAACAGGCTGATCGCATATTGCTGAACAGTTTTTCCGGTCCGCTTATATTGCTCGGCCTGTTATTTGTAATATTCCAAGCGGTGTTCAGTTGGGCGACGCCCTTTATGGACGGTATTGAGGCTAGCATTGGTACATTGGGCGATGGCGCAAAAGCGGTTCTGCCCGAAGGCTTTTTTCGCGATATGCTCACCGAAGGGGTGATTGCTGGCATTGGCTCGGTAATCGTCTTCCTGCCGCAAATTATCATATTATTCCTGTTCATATTGTTGCTGGAAGCCAGCGGCTATATGGCGCGCGCTGCGTTTATCATGGACCGGTTGATGGCAAGCGTTGGCCTGTCCGGTAGATCATTTATCCCGCTCCTCTCCTCTTTCGCATGCGCCATTCCCGGGATTATGGCCACGCGCAGCATTTCCGATGCCAAGGACAGGCTGACGACCATATTGGTTGCGCCGATTATCACCTGCTCGGCGCGCCTGCCAGTTTACACCGTGATTATCGGCGCTTTCATTCCCAATACCGAATTGGCCCCATTTGTGGGCTTGCAGGGCGTTGTGCTGTTCGGCCTTTATCTGTTTGGTATTGCTGGGGCGATGCTGGTCGCGTGGGTGTTGCGTAGATCAGTAACCAAAGGCGATGCCGCTGGGTTTTTGATGGAAATGCCCAAATATCAATGGCCACGTCCACGCGATATATTGCTGGGCCTGTGGCAACGGGCATGGATTTTCCTGCGCCGCGCTGGAACCATCATCTTTGTCGCAACCATTGCTTTGTGGCTATTGCTGACCTTCCCGCAAAAACCCGATGATGTTGCAGGAACACAATCCGATTATAGCGCAGCAGGACGCATCGCCGCAGCGATTGAACCGGTTGTAGCACCTATTGGTTTTAGCCGCGATATCGCGCTGGCCATCATTCCCGCTATGGCCGCCCGTGAAGTTGCGGTATCTGCTCTGGCCACCACCTATGCCATTGATGCCGAAGATGAGGATGTACAAGCGCAAGAGCTAGGCGGCACTTTGGCCGGGCGCTGGTCATTACCCACAGCCTTGGCCTTTCTTGCCTGGTTTGTCTTTGCGCCCCAATGCATATCCACCATCGCAGTGACGCGGCGCGAAACCAATAGTTGGCGCTGGCCGATCTTCATGACCGTTTATCTCTTCGCACTGGCATGGATTGCTGCGGGGATAACCTATTGGACCGCCCGTGCATTTGGCCTCTAATAGGGTTAGAAAATAGCATAACTGGTTTTCAATAAGGGAGCGCGATTCGTGGCAGGCTCGGTCAATAAAGTCATTCTCATCGGCAATTTGGGTGCAGACCCTGAAGTGCGCAGCTTTCAAAGTGGTGGCCGTGTATGCAATTTGCGGCTTGCTTGCTCAGAAAGTTGGAAGGATCGCAATACCGGCGAAAAGCAAGAGCGCACGGAATGGGTTTCGGTCGCTATCTTCTCCGAAGGGCTGGTCAAGATTGCAGAGAGCTACCTGAAAAAAGGCAGCAAGGTTTATGTCGAGGGCAGCTTGCGCACACGCAAATGGCAGGATCAGCAAGGCAATGACCGCTATACCACAGAGGTGGTTTTGCAGGGCTATAATGGCACTCTGACCATGCTTGATAGCGCAAATGCCGGCGGCGGCGGTGGTGGCGGCTCCATGGGCGGTGGCTATGGCGGAGGTGCCTCTGGAGGATCAGGCGGTGGTTCTGGTGGCTGGAACCAAGGCGGCGGCGGAAGCGGCTCGATGGGTGGCGGTTCTGGCGGATCAGGGCCAAGCGGTGGCTATGATGATCTGGACGATGAAGTCCCGTTTTGAAGCGCGAGCGCATATTTGCAGATAATGGTGAACATTAGCCCTTGGGCTTAAGCTGTTCCAACATCGCAAAGGGGTTGTCCTTTGGCACTTCGGTGACCAAGCCATGCGCCTTTGCAACATCTTCTGCATTGGGCCCCCGTGGAAACGGGTCTAGCTCCAGCGCCAAAGTTTGAGCAACGGCCTCTCCTATGTCGAAGCGACCATCAGCATAGGTCATCACGTCACAATCATCACTATCAATTTCAAAACTGTCATCACCGCTTTCAGCATCTTGTTCCGGCAAATCTGAAACGGTCTCTACAGGCTGAAAGACGATAGAGAAATCATGCGTGATGTTGGTTGAAAATGGTTCTAGAGAAACAACGCATTGCTGCACAATATCCGCTGACAATCGGCCAGTGGCCATCACCGCCGCATCATCATGCCGATAGCCAATAGTTGCCGACAATTCCTCAATATCGATAATATCAAAACGCTTTGCCAATGCGGCTCTTTCTTGCGCAGTGGCGGATATTTTGGTCGGAGCGTCGCTCAACTGGCGAATATCAACAACAACGGAATATTCCGCTTGCTGTTCATCATTATGGGAGTGTGCATTATCCATATGCATCAAACTAATATTATAGCCTTAATATCTGTCGGTCATAATGATGACCAAAGATCACCTGCAAAAATACGGTCTGTTGAATGGGCTTGAAGCCCTTCATAACGTGCGATTAAAGCATTACGCGTGCTGCGCAAGGCCTCTTGGCTAACGTCTTCATCTTCATAAAGATTTCGCTTTAACAGTGCATCCATTGCCGTATTGCGATCATCACCTGATAGCAAAAATGTTTTGCGGAACACTGTAAGACGGCCACCCAATGCACTGACCATCTTGCCAATGCGTTTGCCAACCACGACATCGCCAATGCCTTGTTGACGCATCTGTTCATCCATATCGTCGACAAATAATTCGGTTATCGCTACGCTGGCCTCATCCTGTCCATCGATGGATTCCAATTTCAGCAGGACCAGAACTATCAGCGTAATAAGCATGTTGAAACGGCCGTTTATCGTGTCTTTAAGGCCGCCAGCTTCATACCAATAGGGGTTGCGTGCTTCGGCAACAATGGCATTATAGAGCGGCATAACCGCATCCCGCCTGTCATCTTTGCGAAACAATCGCGAGAGCGGAGTAAAAATCGACCGCATTTAGTAATTCACTCCCCGTTAAAGTGTCATTTGTGACATTAAAGTCCATAACGCGCTTGGCAATATAAGGTTGCATAGCTGTGCCGGTAGAATCGGATATTGCTATTTGTGCGGACAGATGCGATGCGCAACACATGATTGCGGACTCATGGGGTCCAAAGCGAAATTGCAGTTAAGGGATAAACCGAGCCGGTGGATATTATGAAACACAGATCATCCAAATCACTTTCCAGCACTTTGAAAACTGCATGCCTGATAGCAGGTTGCGCGGTCGTTCTTTCTGGCTGCACCCAAATTCGCGGCCATCAGGGCTATGTGGCAGATCAGGTATTGGTCAGCGCAATACAACCCGGCGTCGATAATAAACGTTCTGTAGAAGATACGCTGGGCCGGCCAACATTTGTTGGTCAGTTTGACAAAAACCAATGGTATTATGTCGCACGTGATACCCGTCAACTGGCATTTGCCCGCCCAAAGCCGAGTGCACAAACCGTATTGCGCATCGAATTTGATGATCGCGGCAATGTTGTTGGCGTTAACAAAACGGGCGTAGAGCTGGCTGTAAACCTATCTCCTGAAGGCGATAAAACACCAACATTGGGCCGTGAGCGCGGCTTCTTTGAAGATCTGTTCGGAAATATCGGAACAGTCGGCGCACCGGGAACAGGCGGCGGCGCTGGCGCACCCGGCAGATAATATCCTTAATTTTGGCCTGAAAAGGATCAGGTCTTTTTGCTATCTTCCGGCAATTTGCTGACCAGCAATTTGTCTATCTTGCGATTGTCCATATCGATAATCTCAAACTGCCAGCCCTGATCACTAAATTGCTCACCCTCTTTGGGCAGTCTGCGCAATATTGCCAATGCATAACCTGCAACAGTGGCGAAGTCGCGGTTATCATCAAACTTGATGCCAGTGCGCTCTGCCATAACATCCGCAGCGAGAGCGCCGGGCACCAAAAGGCTGCCATCATTGCGTTCAATGATGCTCAAATCTTCGTCATGGTCCTGATCGGACACAAAATTGCCCGCCAGCGCTGACAGAAAGTCAGCCGGAGTCAGCAGCCCGTCAAGATGGCCATATTCATCGCGAACCATGACCATGGCAACATCAGCACTTTGGAGCACACCCAGAGCATCCATGGCATCACGTTGGTCCGGGACTGTCGCCGCAGGCAGCATCATGCCGCGCAAATCGGGTATCTTGCCTGACACCATCTCTTTCAATAGTTGGCGCACCTTTATAATGCCGATAATATCATCAACACTGCCATCAGTGACCGGCAACAGGCTATGCGGTGAACGCTCCAGCAGCGCCAGAATCTCGTCTTTGCTTGCATTCACATCAACAGAGTCAATCTCTGTACGCGGTGTCATAATTTCACGGACAGGACGATCCCCCAAGCGCACAACGCCGGAAATAATCGCCCGTTCTTGTTCCTCAATAACGCCGGACCGAGTGGCTTCTGCAAAGACCATCTGCAATTCTTCTGCGGTCACCACATCATCGGATGAACGCCGCAAGCCCATAAGGCGAAAGATGAGTGCGCTTGTTCGGTCAAGCAGCCAAACAATAGGCAAAGCAATACGTGCCAAAGCGTCCATAGGCACAGCCATGGCCACTGCAATCCGCTCAGCAGAGCGCAATGCGATCTGTTTGGGAACCAATTCGCCGATAACCAATGATGCATAGGTGGTCACACCGATAACCAGCGCGAAACCGACACTGGCGGACATATCGGCTGCCAACCCCAGAGCCTGTAGCCGCTCACCCACTGGGCCGCCCAGGCTAGAGCCCGAATAGGCACCCGCCAAAATGCCGATCAGCGTAATGCCGACCTGTACTGTCGACAAAAAGCGGCCCGGATCAGTGGCCAGTTTCATCGCCACACGTGCACCGCGATTGCCATCTTCGGCCATAGACGCCAATCGCGCCGTGCGGGCTGACACAATGGCCAGCTCCGACATAGCAAAAACGCCGTTGAGCAATATCAATAGCCCGATAATGACAAGGTCAAGCCAAGGAAAGGGAGACATAGCCGAATATCAGGTGATGAAAGAGGGAGAGCGTGTGCGCCGCATAATCATTATGCCCTGCACCATGGCGTGGAAAGTTGCAAGTCTGGCATTGGTTATGCTCAAGGATATGATCAGAGATATCCCTAGGCTTAAGCCTAAACCTCTAAGCCCTGTAACAGTCGCGGCAACCGCCCTGCTTCACCGCGCGCTTCACTGGCCACTATATTACGCAGTGCCGGCACACCGCCGACCATGGCCATACCGGCCTGACGGATTTTGCTGGCGGTTTTACCGGAAAGCCCAAAGATACGGGTCAGTCCATCCGTCGCTGCCGCCATCATGGTGACATCGCCATCACGCCAATTGCTATATCGCTCCAACTGCCCTGCATCGCCGCAATCAAGGCCCATGCGTACATTTTCTGCAACAATTTCGGCCAGACAGGCAACATCCCGCAACCCAAGGTTAAAGCCTTGCCCGGCAATAGGATGCAGCGCATGTGCACCGTCACCAATGACGACACTGCGCCCACGCACGGGGTGGTTCACAACATGGAATGACAAAGGATATGTGACGCGTTCGCCAATGGGGGAGATATCGCCAAATAATGGCTGTAATATCTTGCCAAGTTCTGCGGCAAAGCCCCGCGGTGACAATGCGCCATAGCCTTCTGCCTTATCCGCAGGCAAAGACCATACAAGCGATGAGCGATATTCATGCCCGTCACTCGCAACACCTGTTACAGGCTCAGCTTCGGGCAGTGGCAGCATCGCCAATGGGCCATCAGTGAAGAACAGTTCATGCGCTACGCCGTGATGCGGCAGGCTGTGCCCGATGGTCGCGACAATCGCATGATGATCATATTGCCAGCGTGTTGGCACAAAGCCTTTGGCATCGCGGCTGGATGATTGGCGTCCTTCGGCGATTATCAATAATGACGCCTCTATCTGTGTGCCATTGTCCAATCTGACTTTATGACGATGTGCATCTTCACTCTGTTCTGCAATGGCCGCACCAAAATGCCCGGTCACAAGTTCATGACAGGACGGTGCATCAAACAAAGCGCTGGCCAGTACAGTATTAGGCACCATCTGCCCCATCGCGCCCGGTTCTTCAGCATCGCCATCTTCACCCGCAAACCGCAGCGGTTTGCCAGCAACTCCATCGCGCACTTCAATTGCATTGATAGGCTGCGAACTTGGTGCCAGAGCATCTTCCAACCCCAAAGCGCAGAACATTTCCCAACTGGAGCGGATAATGGCCGTGGCGCGAATATCCCCGCCCTCTTGCTGACTTGCTCTTTGAGCAATGGCATCAGGGCTGCGCCGGTCAATAAGCTGCACAGAGACACCCGAACGCGCCAATGCCAGCGCCATGCTAAGCCCTATAAGACCTGCTCCTGAAACAATAACATCGCTGCTAATTGCGCTTTGCGGGGGGTTTTTTGCTGCCATTAGCTGCCTTTATCGCGATATGATTGTCTATGCAAAGAATTGGTGTCGCTCACCAGATGATTCAAGCCGCAGAAAACGTGACATTTTCGACTCTTGACGCGGAGTCCTCTGCCTGTGCATTATGGCCGCAACACAGCGACAGCCGCGCTAAGGGCAGTCGAACCGGACAATACGGAGTGCCTTATGGCGAGCAGGGCGATGACAAAAAGCGGGACAGGCAGCAAATCCCGATCAGCAAAAGCGGGTGATTGGCGCGCTATCATGCGCGAAAGTCTGGGCCGCAGCCTAGAGCTTATTGTCGCTGGCCTGTTGCTTGTCTTCATCGTGTTCTTCGCACTGGCGTTGATGAGCCATGAATTATCCGATCCGTCTCCCAGCACAGCAGCAGGCGGCCTTGTCAGCAATTGGATGGGGCGGCCCGGAGCATGGGTTTCCGATCGATCACTCTATCTTATCGGTCCGATTGCGGTTTTGCTTCTGCCCTTTATCTATGTCACTGCGCGGCGCTTATGGGATGGCGGCGATAACAAGATAAGGCCGCGTGACACCATATTAATGGGTGGCGGCTTGCTGCTTCTTGCGGCGTTTATCGGCACGGTTTTTGAAGGGCGCGCAGGCGGTCTGCCCGCACAATGGGGCGGACTTACCGGCATTTTAGCCAATAAAGGCATTGGCGCGGTGCAATCTCAGGTGCCAGAGAATTTGCAAATCTGGGTTATGATCGGCATGTCTGCTCTAGCGCTCATTATCGGGTTGTGGATGGTCTGGAAGGCTTTGCGCATTGAACGCTCGCTCTTCACCCTGCCACAGCCAAAATTTGCCGTCGCTCTGCCCAGTTTCTTGACCGGCTTCACACTGCCATGGTCCCGCCATAGCGATGATGATGCCATCGAAACTGATATTGGCGATGTTACCGATAAGAAGGTCAAACCGCGCGATGCTTCAGAGAGGCAAGAGCGCCGCGCTCCGCCGGAAATTACTGAACCGTCCTTGCCGCCGCGCAAAGCGCAGCTTGGCCCGACCAGCCGTCAGGGCGATTTTTTTGGTGATTATGATCTGCCGTCGCTCGATCTTCTGGACCAGACCGAAGCGCCCACCGGACCAAAGCTCGACAAACTGGCATTGGAGCGCAATGCGCGCTTGCTGGAAAATGTGCTCGATGATTTTCATGTTAAAGGCCATATCACTGCTGTACGCCCTGGCCCTGTGGTCACCATGTATGAGCTGGAGCCAGCGCCTGGCATCAAAGCCAGCCGCGTTATTCAGCTGGCCGATGATATTGCTCGCAACATGTCGTCGCTTTCGGCGCGTATCGCGGTTATACCCGGCCGAAATGTGATTGGCATCGAACTGCCGAACCAACAGCGCGATATGGTTGTTCTGCATGAAATGGTGGCCAGCCATCATTTTGCGGATAATCGCGGCCAATTGCCCATCATACTGGGCAAAAATATCAGCGGCGACCCGGTTATTGCCGATCTTTCGCCCATGCCGCATCTGCTGGTGGCGGGCACCACCGGCTCGGGTAAGTCCGTCGGCCTGAACTGCATGATCCTGTCACTGCTCTATCGCCTGACGCCCGATCAGTGCCGGATGATCATGATCGACCCCAAAATGCTGGAACTCTCCAGCTATGATGATATTCCGCATCTGCTCTCCCCCGTGGTGACCGAACCGGCAAAGGCCGTCCGCGCGCTCAAATGGGCGGTGGAGCAGATGGAGGAACGCTATCGCATGATGTCGTCCATCTCTGTGCGCAATCTGGCAAATTTTAATGAGAAGGTGAAGATCGCCAAAGCCAAAGGCAAGCCATTGGGCCGTAAGGTGCAAACCGGCTTTGACCCTGATAGCGGCCAGCCAATTTTTGAGGAAGAGCAGCTTGATTTTGAGCCATTGCCGCAAATTGTGGTGATTGTTGACGAGCTCGCTGATCTGATGATGACAGCGGGCAAAGAGGTGGAATTCCTGATCCAGCGATTGGCGCAAAAAGCGCGGGCTGCGGGCATCCACCTTATCATGGCGACACAGCGGCCATCGGTTGACGTTATCACTGGCGTTATCAAGGCTAACCTACCAACGCGGATCAGCTTTCACGTCACCTCAAAAATCGACAGCCGCACCATTTTGGGCGAACAGGGCGCGGAGCAGCTGCTCGGCAAAGGTGATATGCTCTATATGCCCGGTGGCAAACAGCTTAGCCGTGTGCACGGCCCCTTTGTCTCTGATGACGAAGTACGCCGCGTCGCCGACCATTGGCGCGCACAGGGCCAGCCCGATTATGTCCAGTCGGTTACTGAAGAACCCGCTGATGGCGGCTTTGCGCTTGATGGCGCAACGATTGACGATAATCCGGAAAATGAACGCTATCGCCGTGCCTGCCAGATGGTGTTTGAAAGCCAGAAAGCATCAACCAGCTGGCTGCAACGTCAATTGCGCGTCGGCTATAACACCGCCGCCCGCTTGATTGAGCAGATGGAAGAGGACGGCCTTGTCAGCGCCCCCGATCATGTCGGCCGTCGCGAAGTCTTTCGCGATAGGGATGGCAATCCTTTATAGGGCTTGATGGGGCAATGTAGCCCAATCCATTACTCGCTGGGTTCTGCGTCTTCTTTTAGATAGTAAGGCGTTTCGCCATAGGGGAAAGGCTTTATGCCTTAGTGCCAGCTCAAGGCGTCGCGCGCGCTATGATGATAAATCGTGCTGTGCCGTCACATTCGCCACATTTTCCGGATCAACTATATTGACTGTCTATTGAATAGCTGTATCTGCCTGTAAAGTATCTATATATTCTTTGAGAGGGTACAAAAATGCATGCTAATGACCAAACATCAAATTCTAACAGTCACAATCTCAAATCATGGAGCACTCCTGTCCTGATTAAACTGGACAAAAATGTTGATCAGGTTGAGCTTAGTTTAAATACAAACCTTGACGGTATTGTCTCTGATGACAGTTAGGCCTATTGTTTGCGTATATATGAGCGCAAGAAATAGAAGATATTCCGCCTAAATCAGCTTATTCACGGCCTCAACAAAGGGGCCGATGCTGACGGGTTTGGAGATATAGCCCTCTGCTCCGGCGGCGCGGATGCGTTGTTCGTCACCGGTACCGGCATAAGCAGTCACGGCCAGCACGGGAATGGTTTTCAGCGTCTTGTCCGCCTTAATCGCTTCGATCAGTTCCAGCCCGCTAATATGCGGCAATTGGATATCCATGATCATCAGATTGGGAATAAACTCACGCGCTTTGTCCAGCACTTCACGGCCATCTGACACTGGCTCCACGCTATAACCATGCGCGCGCAACAAATCGCAGAATAATTTGCGGTTCAAATCATTATCTTCGACCACCAAGATGCGTTTTGCCATTTTTCCGTCCCAAATTTATGCCCAAATTTTAACGGGCTGCGCGGCTTTAACCAGAGCCACTGCAACTATCACTTGCTGCAATAGCGCGATCATGCCACTTGAAACATGATTGGCCAACCACACATGATATTCTGTTTGTAGCTAGTCCCAACCACGCCAAATTGCCAGCCATCAATGCGCTGGCGATAGGCAAACATCAAGTGAGCACTGCCAAAATATGGCTGACCCTTTCCAAAAACCGCAATCCCATGGGCAAAAGGGCTATAGCTCTGCCGATGTCATTGCCTTGCAGGTTCTGGCCTGGGTGATTGGTGATGATAATCGCAGCCAAAGACTGTTGGACATGACCGGCCTTTCGGTTGATGATCTGCGCGAACGCGCGGGATCACCCGAAGTGTTGTCGGCGGTGATGGGTTGGCTGGCATCGCACGAACCTGATGTGCTGGCCGCATCGGACGATCTTAACATTCCGCCGGAATATCTGGCGCGCGCAATATATGAACTGGACGGATAGACGAGCCTTATGACCAAACCCCTGCTGATTACTGACTGTGATGAAGTGCTGCTACATATGGTGGTGCCTTTCAGCGAGTGGCTCAATGAAGCGCATGATATCGAATTTTCGATGAAGGGCCGCGATTTTGCCAATGCACTGACTGACCGCAAAACGTCCGAGCCTGTCGCACCAGAGCGCATTTGGGAATTGCTGGGCGGCTTTTTCGACACCGAAATGCACCGGCAGCACCCCATTGCTGGCGCTGTCAACGCCATAACGGAAATTGGCAAAGTTGCCGATGTGGCCATCTTGACCAATTTGATGGACCATCGCCGTGATGCGCGTGCTGAGCAATTGGCCAATTTCGGTATTGCCCACCCTGTTTACACCAATCAGGGGCCAAAGGGCGAAGCGCTGAAACGCATTGTCGAGGAATATCAGCCAAGTGTCAGTCTGTTCATTGATGATCTGCCACAGCATCACGGATCGGTTGGCGAGATTGTGCCCGATACATGGCGTTTGCATATGATCGGCGAACCTGAAGTAGCGCCGCATTTTGGCTGCGCGCATGAGGCAGGCAATGCTCATGCCCGTATTGACCAATGGGATGCTGCGCTGCCATGGATATTGGAACGCTTTTCCCAAGGAGAGCCTGCCTCTCCCCCGCAAAAAGCTGCTGCCTGAGCCGCTATAGCTGAGCCATTTTATAAAGGATACATTATGACCGGATTGATTGACGCACGCTTGAAAGAATTGGGCATCACCCTGCCAGAGCCAGCCGCAGCCGTTGCATCTTATAAGCCCTATGTCATCACTGGCGGGCTGCTTTATATTTCCGGCCAGCTGCCCTTTGCGGATGGCACATTGATAACCGGAAAGCTGGGCGACCGTCTGGATGTCACCGCTGGTTTTAACGCAGCCTATTATTGCGGCATTGGCTTGATCGCGCAAATGAAGGCCGCCCTTGATGGCGATCTGGACAGAGTTGAAAAAGTGGTCAAGTTGGGCGGATTTGTGGCTTCTACCGCTGACTTCACTGACCAGCCAAAAGTCGTTAATGGCACGTCGGACCTGATGCAAAAAGTCTTTGGTGAAAAAGGCGAACATGCGCGCAGCGCTGTGGGCGTTCCTGTCTTACCGCTCGATGCCTCTGTAGAAGTAGACGCCATTATCGCCATTAGCGCCTGAGCCTTTATAGCCGCCCATGAGCCAGAGTGACGTCATTCACGCCGCCATTGCCAGCAGTTTTGGCGATCTGGATCATAATGCCTGGGACAGGCTCAATCGCGCTTGTGGCGACAACCCTTTTACCAGCGCCACATTTTTGTCAGCGCTGGAAGAGTCCACCAGTGTTGGCCCCGGCACAGGTTGGCAACCGGCCTATCTGACCATCCATGATGCTGATGGCCAACTTGCCGCAGCTATGCCAAGCTATTTAAAAGGGCATAGTCAGGGCGAATATGTTTTTGACCATAGCTGGGCCCATGCTTTTGAAAATGCCGGCGGGCAATATTATCCCAAGGTCCAGATTACATCGCCCTTCACACCAGCAACCGGCCCGCGGCTGCTTTGCGCTAGTGACAAATGGCATATGCCGCTCATTGCCGGTGCGCAGAATTTCACATCCCAAAATGGTTTCTCCTCTGCCCATGCGACATTTTTGAATGATGCAGAGCGCAAAATCTTTGATGAGGCCGGATGGTTGATGCGCAGCGATACGCAATTTCACTGGTCAAATCAGAATTACCGCGATTTCGATGACTTCCTCGCCACATTTGTCTCACGCAAACGCAAAGCCGTGCGCAAAGAACGCGCACGCGCACAGGCCGATGTTGATATTATACGGCTATCGGGCGCGGATATTACAGAGGCGCATTGGGATGCTTTCTGGATATTTTATCAGGACACCGGGATGCGCAAATATGGGCGCCCATATCTGACGCGTAAGGCCTTTAGCCTGATGGGGCAGACCATGGCTGACAAGATTGTGCTGGTGCTGGCCTATCAGGACGGAGAGCCAGTGGCCGGGGCTTTGAATTTTCTGGGGCCAGACGCATTATATGGCCGCTATTGGGGGTGTACGCAGCATATTGACTGTCTGCATTTTGAATTATGCTATTATCAGGCAATCGATATTGCCATTGAACGCGGCCTGTCACGCGTAGAAGCGGGCGCACAAGGCGGGCACAAATTGGCGCGGGGATATGCCCCTGTCACCACATGGTCAGCCCATTATTTGCCAGATCGCGGCTTTCATAGCGCGGTGGCAGACTTTCTTGAGCAGGAACGGCAAGCCGTTGCGCAAGATCAGGAATTTTTGGGCGCAATGGCCCCTTTTCGCAAAGGCGAAACTGCTTAGGATTTACGCAGCGCGTTGTTGGCGCACTTGGCCCAGCCATGCACGCGCCTGACGCTGTGCTTCTGCAATTTCACGTGCTGTCATTTCATCGGCAATTTCTGCGCGGCAATTTTGTGCTTCATCATGGCCATTCACTGCAGCCAGATTAAACCATTTATGCGCTTCAATCATATCCATGGTCAAACCGTCAGTGCCGGTTGAATAGGCAACGCCCAAATCAAAATAGGCAGCGATGTCACCATTGGCAGCATCTGCCAATTTTGTTTCGAGCAGAAAATTCGCGCTCTTCATACTGTTAGCCATTAGTCATTTCCCCGTCTGTTTTCTTTCAAAGACAGGTTGACGTTCGGCTTAAGGTATCAACAAATGGTTAACAGCGTGGGGCGATTTGGAAACCTTTTGCGCAAAATGGCGGGATTTTGCCGTTTTTTACAGTTGTTAGGAAATGTAAAAAGTTAATCTGACTGATTATATGGTGGGCCAGAAGAGCGGCATATTGTCAATTAATCGGGTTTTTCCAATATGTGCAGCGACCAGAAGGCGCAATTCTGTGCCGCCCTTCAGCGTGTCAAAATCCGGTACAGCCAGACTGTTCGCCACGCGCAATTCGGCATAATCACATTGATGAAAGCTGGCTTGCTCCAGCGAATTCTGCAATGTGGCTAAGGCCTGATCCACCTTGCCGCCTGTCTGAATGTCAGCAATCGCCGCCTTCATGGCATTGGGTAAAGTCACCGCAGACTGGCGCTGCTCCACACTCAAATACGCATTGCGCGAAGACATTGCCAGTCCGTCCGCCTCTCTGATGGTTGGCACGCCTTCAATAGCGACATCCATATTAAGATCACGAACCATGGATTTTATGACCGCCAATTGCTGATAATCCTTCTCTCCAAACAGAGCGATATCGGGGTCCACCTGATTAAGCAGTTTACACACCACGGTGGCAACGCCGTCAAAATGGCCCGGCCGCTTTGCACCACATAGGCCTTGTGCAGCCTGAGGCGTAGAAATCACCGTTTGGAAACCGGCCGGATACATGGTCTGAACATCGGGCACCCAAAGCAGGGCCGCGCCTGCCTCTTCCAGCAAGGCTTTATCTCGGGCCAATTGACGGGGATAAGCATCCAGATCTTCGCCTTCGCCAAATTGGGTCGGGTTGACAAAGATAGACACCGCAACATAGTCCACGCGACGCTTGGCCTGTTCCACCAGTGCAAGATGGCCATCGTGCAACGCGCCCATGGTCGGCACCAGAGCAAGCGATGCACCTGTATTGCGCAGACCTTTTGTGGCGGTGCGAAGCGACATAATGTCAGAAACTGCTTGCACTTTGAAACTCCCTTAATGTGAGACTTGCTTTGCTTAACCATCTGCGCGAAAAGGCGGTTGTGCGATGATCTCAAAAAGTCATGCGTGAATCGCAACGGGGCAATTACCATTATTATGGTCAAGGGGGCAATGAGAGTGATCGCCATTTGCGGTATTGGAAATAGCACATGGCTTTGACCACTCCGCGCAGTGACGGGGACCCCCATTATATTGTCTTCGCTAATGAAAAAGGCGGTACAGGCAAATCCACATCGGCTGTGCATTTGGCGGTTTCTCTGGCCTATCGCGGATTTTCTGTCGGCGTTATTGATCTTGATCCACGTCAGCGGACATCTTACCGCTATTTGGAGAACCGCGCGGAAACGATGGCGCGTATCAAGGCCGATCTGCCCACCGCAAACTATACAGTATTTGAATATGATAGTCTGGCCAGGCTGGACCAGATGATCGCCAAAGAAGGTCAGGGCCATGACTTTCTGATATTTGATACACCGGGGCGCGACGATAAATTTGCCCGCTACGTCGCCACTTGCGCAGACACATTGGTCACCCCCATGAATGATAGCTTTGTCGATTTTGATCTGATCGGCTCGGTCGATCCGCAAACTTTCAAAGTAAAGCGCATCAGCTTTTACGCAGAATTGATCTTTGAAGCGCGCAAGGCGCGTGCCCAGAATAGCCAGAAAACCATGGATTGGGTCGTTATGCGCAACCGTGTGCAGCATGTCAGCGCGCGCAATATGCAGCGCATGGAGGATGCATTGGCCCAATTGTCAAAGCGGGTCGGTTTCCGCATCATTCCAGGGCTAAGCGAACGCGTCATTTACCGCGAGCTGTTCCCTTCTGGCCTAACATTATTGGATAAAGGCTATCTGGGTGACCTTGGCACCAGTCATATTTTGGCACGGCAGGAATTGCGACAGATGGTCACTGCTCTGCACCTGCCCGGAACCCAAGTTGAAAAAATTCCTGCGCAAAAATCTTTCTTTTGATTATATTGGATTTGCACCAATATTTTCCCATAAGTTAATTTGTAACAATACCGTTATAATAAGAATAATCGCTCCTATCATTCAGAAAGGCCATTTCATATGGGCAAGCCGAACAGCC
The DNA here is from genome assembly GCA_947503245.1 of uncultured Sphingomonadaceae bacterium. Classification (GTDB taxonomy): domain Bacteria; phylum Pseudomonadota; class Alphaproteobacteria; order Sphingomonadales; family Sphingomonadaceae; genus Alterisphingorhabdus. Next base: position 641,405 of record CANNCV010000001.1, on the reverse strand, counting down.
ATCAATTCCACGCTACATCACTGCGCGAATATGATATTCGCGGCATCATAGGTGAGACATTAGGCAAAGCTGATGCCTATGCTATTGGCCGTGGTTTTGGTACTTTAATTGCCCGAGCCGGCGGCAGCTGTGTTGCCGTGGGTTATGATGGCCGGGTCAGCTCACCCATGCTGGAAGAATCTTTGGTCAATGGACTGAATGATTCTGGCGTAGCTGCGGTGCGCATTGGCATGGGGCCGACGCCTATGCTCTATTATGCCGAATGCGTGTTAGATAATGTTGATGGCGGCATTGAAATAACCGGCAGCCATAACCCCGCCAATTATAATGGCCTCAAGATGGTCTTTCAAAACCGTCCATTTTTCGGTGCGGATATTCAGGAACTGGGCCGTATGGCGGCGTCTGGTGATTGGATCGATGGGGACGATGCTAGCGCCGTCGCAGCCACGCGCGAGCTGGATATTATCGATCAATATGTTGACCGTTTGGTCGAAGGCTTTTCTGGCGACGCGATGCGCATTGGTTGGGATGCAGGCAATGGCGCGGCTGGCCATATACTGGAAAAGCTGGTCAAAAAACTGCCTGGTGAACATCATTGCCTCTATACTGAAGTGGATGGAAACTTTCCGAACCACCATCCTGACCCGACCGAAGAGGCAAATCTCGCTGATTTGAAAGCCCTTGTCGCGGACAAGAAGCTCGATTTCGGAGTGGCTTTTGATGGCGATGGCGACCGTATAGGCGCAATTGACGGTGAAGGCCGTGTGATCTGGGGTGATCAGCTGCTACAAATCTATGCGGCCCATGTTCTGCAAGAAGTGCCAGGAGCGACGATTATCGCCGATGTTAAGGCAAGCCAGGCACTGTATGATCGTGTTGATGAGCTAGGCGGTGAGCCGCTGATGTGGAAAACTGGCCACAGCCTAATTAAGTCCAAAATGAAGGAAACAGGTTCACCATTGGCTGGTGAAATGAGCGGACATGTGTTCTTCGCGCATGAATATTATGGTTTTGACGATGCCCTTTACGCTGCGGTCCGGCTGATCACGGCAGCCACTGTGCTGAAGAAAAGCGTCACCGAATTACGCAGCGATATGGCCGAAATGATCAACACACCTGAAATGCGTTTTCAGGTCGATGAAAGCCGAAAATTCGCAGTGATTGACGAGGTGTTAGAGCGGCTGAAAACCAATGGCGCGGCAGTAAACGACACCGATGGCGCACGGGTTAATACCGCTGATGGCTGGTGGCTATTGCGCGCCAGCAATACACAGGATGTTCTGGTCGCCCGCGCAGAAGCCAGCAGCGAAGCCGGACTCGAACGACTGATGGAACAAATTGATCAACAACTTGCCCTATCTGGCCTAGAGCGCGGGGAAAGCGTTGGGCATTGAGCCGCTTGGTGACGGCTTATTCACCTGCGGTCTTAACATAACCCTCTAGGCTTTGCCGCACCAAAGGCCCGATATCATTGCGCCATATGTCATTATGGCCCGTATCGATAAGTTTGACCGCACGCTTGGGCGACTTGGCGACATCAAACAGCCTTTGCCCCTCGCTGATGGGGATAAGCGTGTCCTCCTCGCCATGAATCCATAACAAAGGTGCAGCAATATTGGCGATACGGTCAATGCTACGATATCGGTCTCGGGCGATCAGCTTTGCAGGGACAAAGGGCGCTTTTTGCGCAAGCAGTTCGTCAAAAGCAGCATAGGGAGCTTCTAAAACCAGCCCTGCCACTTTTTGCTGTGATGCCAGCCATGTCGCTGGTCCGGTGCCGATGGACTCTCCATAAACCACAATGCGATCTGGCGCGATGCCATGGGATATTAGCCATGCATAATGCGCCTGTGCATCGGCATAGAAATTCTGCTCATTCGCATCACCTATATTGCCACCATATGCCGGATAACCCATGGCAAGCAGCCCTGCGCCGTCTTGCGTCAATTGTTTATAGACCGGCAAACGACTGCCGATATTGCCAGCATTGCCGTGAAAATGGATGATTACTGGCTTTGTTGGATCAGCCGGTGGCCGCCAATAGCTGGTCATCTCACCATCACCAATATCAGGCACAGAAATGCCCAAGGGCGCAAAGCCGAATTGCTCAACCTCAGCCGATGATGGCAAATTTGGGTCTGGATAATAAAAAAGGCTGCGTTGCATGGCCCATAGAGCGAGCACGATGATGCAATAGAGGGCCACTAAGGCAATCACTATATGCATCAGCCGTCTCTTCATCTGTCCAAAATCACCCATGTTGGTGCATGGTCGCTGGCTTTTTCGCGGCCACGATGGTCTTTATCGACACCGCACGCGCTCAGCCGGTCCGCCGCTTGCGGGCTGAGCAACAGATGGTCGATGCGAAAGCCATTATCGCGTTGCCACGCGCCGCGCTGATAATCCCAATAAGTCCAGATATTGCCTTGCGGGTGCCAATTGCCCAGCGCATCTGTCCACCCATCCGCCAGCAAACGGCGATAGGCGGCGCGTGATTCCGGTTGCATCAGCGCATCAGACGCCATGGCGTTGACAGAGAACACATCATTATCGCGCGGGATAACATTATAATCACCGGCCAGAACCGCAGGCACTTCCTCCGCCCAGATTTCAGCCGCCCGCGCGCGCAGGCGCTTCATCCAGCGCAATTTATAATCAAATTTCGGGCCGGGCAATGGATTGCCATTAGGAAGATAGATACTGGCCACGCGCAGCGGTGACGCATCATCGCCAATAGTCACATCGGCCTCTAAATAGCGCGAATGGTCATCCTCCGGCTCGCCATCCAGCCCCCTTTTGGTTTCGACCGGCTCGCTCCCCTTGGCCAATATCGCTACGCCGTTAAAGCTTTTTTGGCCATGCCAGATGGCGCCATAGCCAATCTTCTCAAACTCCGCGATGGGGAAGCCCTCATCCTGCGTTTTTATCTCTTGCAAGCACGCAATATCGGGCTGCGTCTCCTCCAACCATTCAATCAAACGCGGCAAACGGGCCTTGATCCCGTTAATGTTAAAACTGGCAACTTTTGTCATGCGCATGGTCTAGCGCCATTGCGCCCATGCTTCAAAGACATTTGCCAATTTGCGGAAGCTTTGCGTTTATTGCAGCAAATCATTGCCAGGCTGAGAGCAACATGCTTGTCTGTACATATGTTTGAATAGGGGGGCGGTAATTTAATATGACATATGGTTTTGACGGCCCCAGCGTAAACCGGCGCATGGTGCTGCAATTGGCTGCGGCAAGCGCGGCGCTGGCCGCATGTTCGCCAGAATCTCTGGGCAAAGCGAAGCATGTGGCGGTGATCGGCTGCGGCATAGTCGGTGCATCGATTGCCTATCATCTGGCGCTGGCTGGCGCAAAAGTAACGATTTTGGAGCGGTCAGACATTGCAACGCGCGCCAGCCGAGGCACCTTTGCATGGATCAACGCCAGCTGGGCAAAGCAGCCGCGCCATTATCACAGCTTCACCCAAAAAAGCCTTACAGGGTGGAAAAAGCTGGAGGCAGAACTTGATCTGCCCGTGCGTTGGGGCGGATCATTGGAATGGTTTGCATCACAGGAACGGCAAACATTATTGGCAGAGCAAATTGCCGAACAGGCGCGTTGGGGCGAACCGACAAAAATGCTCGATGCAGAAGCAATACGCTCTATGGAGCCGGAATTGATCTTTCCTGATGATGGGCAGGCTGCATTTTCCGGCAATGATGGCGCGGTTGACCCCGTGCAGGCGGCGCAATTGCTCGTCAACAAGGCGGTTGCTTTGGGCGCGAAACTGACAACCCAATGCAATGTGAGCGCAGCAAAGCCCGCAAAAGATGGTGGGACGATATTGACCACCAGCAAAGGCGATGTGGCGGTTGACCATTATGTCATCGCCACCGGCGCAGACCCAGAGGCGGTGCAGCAGCTTGCGGGCATTGATCTGCCGCAACGTTCTACTTCGGGCGTGATTGTTTTGACCACGCCTATGCCCCGATTGGCGCAGCGGATCATCGTTGCGCCCGGTGTACACATTCATCAACGTGATGATGGCCGCATCGTCTTAGGGGAGCAGGACGGACCGCCAAAGACTGCCGCGCATGATGAAAGGCTGAAAGATCGGCCCAATCGCTTCCCCGATACCGCAATGGCACAGGCGCATGCCGCGCGAATTATAAGCGTCGCCGCGCAATATTTACCAGCAATTGCGCGCGCAGAGATTGACGATGTTTATATCGGCTGGCGCCCTTTGCCGCTGGATGGCCACCCCGTTCTTGGCGCACCAAAGGATAGGCCCCAAGCTTATCTGGCCATCATGCACAGCGGTGTTTCTTTGGCGCCGCTTGTTGGAGAGATTGCCGCGCAAGAGATTATGCAGGGTCAGCGCGCGGATATGCTGGACCATTATCGGCCGGATAGGGATTTGAAATTGGTTAAGCGCTATTGATGGTGCGGCCATATGCGGCGCAGCATTGTTTAGACAGAAAAGCGTTTAGACGGAAAAGCTGGAGCCACAGCCGCAACCAGAGGCAGCATTGGGATTGGTTACCTGAAAAGATGCGCCGCCTAGGCTTTCGACAAAATCAACCGCTGCACCGCGCACCAGATCGAGGCTGATTTCATCAACCACAAGCTTAACACCGTCGCATTCGGCAACTTTATCGTCATCTTCAATCGAATCGGCCAAGCCAAAACGATATTGAAAGCCGCTACAACCGCCGCCCTCTACAGACAGACGCAGCATGGCTTGTTTGCCGAGCTTTTCAGCAATTTGTGTAACACGTTTGGCTGCGCCCGGGAGAAGTTGGATGTCACTCATGAGAAATATATAAGCCTAAGCGGCGTAACTCTCAAGGTATGATACGGATCAGGCCGCTTTCAAAGTTGTGAAGCTTGAGAAAATTGCCCGTGTCTGGGAGCGCGCACCCTGCAAAACTTCATCAATAATGCCAACACTGGTTTGGCCTTTTGAATCGGGATATAACCGCCCTGCCATGGTCCAGCTAGGGAATTCCCTTACGCCAATCGTCTCACTGCGGATACCAACAACGCCGCTATGGCGGTCGTCAGCAATAATCCGCGCCATGCAGGAATCAATCGAGCTTTCAGGGCCTTCAATCAATTGCAGAAAGTTTATTCCGTTATAGACCAAGCATCCCGTAATATCATTTTTGCCATTAAAAGCGCGGCATTGTAAGAGCAAGGTATCCAATGCGGCGTTATCAAAAATTTCTTTGGCCGTGCTGATATACGTCACAGATTTCATGGCTTCCTCGACATTCTGACCATATGTTTGTGCTATTGTTACAACTGCTTAACGTACAAAAGCAAGCAGCTTTATATCAAAAATCTAATTTTTTTGACACACAAACTGTCAAGCCAGCCTGATCCATAAAAATGAGGAACTGACAAACAAAAAGGCAAAGACTTTCCAGTCCCTGCCTCTATGCTTGCCCAAAGGCCATGATGTTCCTGTCACCTAGCCCTTCTTGGCAGGGACTTTCTTTTTCGGCTTTTTGCCAGAACCGCGCGGCGGTGCAGCGGTGATTTCAAACGCCATCTGCTTGTCTTTCATATGCACAGAGACTTCGCCGCCTTGCGCCAATTTGCCGAACAATAGCTCTTCCGCCAAAGGCTGCTTGATCTTCTCTTGGATGAGACGCCCCATGGGACGGGCACCAAAGAGTTTATCATAGCCTTTTTCAGCGAGCCATGCCCGTGCATCAGCATCTAGCTGAATATGCACATTTTGATCAGCCAATTGCAGCTCCAGTTGCAAGATAAACTTATCAACGACCCGAGCAACAACCTCTGGTGACAAATAGGTGAACGGAACAATCGCGTCGAGACGGTTGCGGAATTCTGGCGTGAACATTTTCTTCACGGCATCTTCCTGCACATCTTCACGGTCATTATTACCGAAGCCAATGCCTTCACGCGCCATATCGGCGGCACCAGCATTGGTGGTCATGATCAGCACCACGTTGCGAAAATCAACGGTCTTGCCATGATGGTCGGTCAGCTTGCCATTGTCCATGACTTGCAGCAGCACGTTGAACAGATCAGGGTGCGCCTTCTCAATTTCATCGAGCAACAGCACACAATGTGGGTTTTGATCGACAGCATCAGTAAGCAGACCACCTTGATCATAGCCAACATAGCCTGGAGGCGCGCCGATCAACCGGCTGATCGAATGACGCTCCATATATTCTGACATGTCAAAACGCTGAAGCGGAATGCCCATGACACTTGCCAATTGGCGAGCCACCTCTGTTTTGCCGACACCTGTTGGACCGCTAAAGAGATAATTGCCAATTGGTTTTTCCGGCTCGCGCAAGCCAGCCCGTGACAATTTGATAGCGCTCGACAATTTGCTGATCGCAATATCCTGCCCGAACACAACATGCTTTAGGTCACGCTCAAGATGTTCCAATTGCTTGCGATCATCTTTTGATACAGATTTGGGCGGTATCCGCGCCATGGTCGCAATCACAGCCTCAATTTCGCGCGCAGTAATGGTTTTGCGGCGACGAGAAGGCGGCATCAGCATCTGCATCGCGCCGACCTCATCAATCACGTCAATCGCCTTATCCGGTAGTTTGCGGTCATTGATATAGCGCGCCGACATCTCCACTGCGGTTTTCAGGGCATCAGGCGTATATTTGACCTTATGATGGTCTTCAAAGGCCGAACGCAAGCCGCGCAAAATCTTGATGGTGTCATCAATGCTTGGTTCCGCCACGTCGATTTTCTGGAAGCGCCGGAGCAAAGCCCGGTCTTTCTCAAAATGGTTGCGAAATTCCTTATAGGTGGTCGAGCCGATGCAGCGGATAGAACCGCCGGACAAAGCCGGTTTCAACAAGTTGGAAGCATCCATGGCACCGCCAGAGGTGGCGCCCGCACCAATCACGGTATGAATCTCGTCAATGAACAGAACAGCATGCGGCAATTTTTCCAGCTCGGATACAACTTGCTTAAGCCGCTCCTCAAAATCGCCGCGATAACGTGTACCTGCCAGCAGAGCGCCCATGTCGAGAGAGTAGATCACAGCCTCCAGCAATACTTCAGGGACGTCACCTTCAATGATTTTGCGGGCCAAACCTTCGGCAATGGCTGTCTTGCCGACCCCTGGATCACCAACATAAAGCGGATTGTTTTTCGACCTGCGGCACAGGATCTGTACAGTGCGATCCACTTCCGGACCGCGGCCAATCAACGGATCGATTTTACCGTCCTCGGCCTTTTTGTTCAGATTGACGGTGAATTGGTCAAGCGCACTTTCTTTCTTGCTCTTGCCATCGCCTTTTGCGGCTTCCGCTTGATCTTCTGCGCCTTCGGGCGGTGTTGCACTGCCGGCCTGCCCACCCTTGCCAATGCCGTGGCTAATATAGCTAACGGCGTCGAGACGGCTCATATCCTGTTGCTGCAGAAAATATACGGCATAGCTTTCCCGCTCTGAAAACAGGGCCACCAATACATTGGCGCCTGTAACAACATCGCGATTAGAGCTTTGGACATGCAGCAAGGCGCGTTGCACAACACGCTGAAAAACCGATGTCGGCGCGGGCTCTACATCCTGATCGACTTTCAGCGATTCCAACTCACGGTCGAGATAATGCACTAAAGTGTCATTCAGCTCTTCCAGATCGACGCCGCATGCACGCATCACTTCGGATGCATCTTCATCACTGACCAGCGCGAGCAGCAAATGCTCCAACGTGGCATATTCGTGGCGCCGCTCCTTGGCATTGTGCAATGCCAGATGGATGGTTTTTTCCAGCGATTCTGTAAATGAAGGCATATTCTCGTTTTCTCTTTCGATTCACTATGGCTAATCAGCGCATAAATTCGGTATTTTGCAAGGCCAAAAACAATTTTGACGCAGTTTTGCCGTAACCTGTGTTCTCACGGCAAATAACATAATAGATTTACCTGATACCCAAATGTTTGAGGTTACCAGCGTCTCAATAATATATAGGTGGCTTTTGAAACTTTGCGATGGTGCCCGGCACAATTAGCTTTTCTTATTGCCAAAAAGCGCTTCGGCGGCGAGGCGGTGGCTTGATGCATTGTCACGATGCGCTTCACATCGCGTGATTTCAGCTTTTAGCGCAGCAACCCGTTCATTCAGTTCATCAATTGACAGCGGATCAAGGTCAGTCTTTGCCAATTGTGCCAGCACATCATCGCCCTTTGCGGCGGTAAATCCGGTAGTAAAATCGTCTTCATCCATGGCGTTAATGTTGACCTGTTGCTGCAAGCTGTCAATAAACTATTCCGCAAAAATAACAAAATAGCGTAATCGTGCTAAAGCCACGATATAGAGGGGGCGCAGTGGGCAATATGATGGCTGATACAGATCCTAGACGAGACGGCGATATTCCGGACATGATGCGCGCCGTCGATGCGCCGCAGCCTGGTGGCCCCGATGCATTGATATTGGGCCAGCATAAAGTGCCAACACCTGGCGATGATGATCTGCTGATTGCTGTTGCCTATGCCGGAGTAAATCGCCCCGATATTATCCAACGCAAAGGCTTTTATCCACCGCCGGCCGGTGCGCCGACAATCTTCGGACTGGAAATATCCGGCACCGTTGTGGCAGCGGGCAAGAATGTTCCAGTCGAGATGATAGGCCAGAAAATATGCGCTCTGGTCGCAGGCGGCGGCTATGCAGAATATTGCTGTGCCGACTATCGCCATTGCCTGCCTGTGCCTGAAATATTGGATATGTCATCTGCGGCAGCCTTGCCTGAAACATTGTTTACCGTCTGGCACAATCTGTTTGAGCGCGCCTATGCCCGCAAAGGCGAAAGCGTCTTGGTCCATGGCGGCACCAGCGGCATCGGCATGATGGCGATTAAATTAGCCAAATTGTTCGATATGACCATTTATGTGACATGCGGTTCGGATGAGAAATGCGCTGCGGCTCTCCATGCTGGCGCTGATGTGGCTATTAATTACAAGACGCAGGACTTTGTCGCTGAGGTTGAACGGCTGACCAATGGCGGAGGGGTCAATATTGTCATCGACATGGTGGCTGGCGACTATGTGCCGCGCAACATGTCTTGCCTTGCAGAAGATGGTCGCCATGTGACCATTGCCGTACAAGGTGGGCTGACAGCGGAAATCTCCATGGTTGAGATTATGCGCAAACGGCTCGTGCTCACTGGATCAACATTGAGAGCGCGCAGCGGTGAATTTAAAGCCTTATTGGCTGATGAGATTCACAATATTGTCTGGCCGATGGTCAATGCAGGGGCATTGGCTCCAGCGGTTGATACAGTCTTTCCGCTGGATCAGGCTGCAGACGCCCATCAGCATATGGAATCTGGCGCACATATCGGCAAGATAGTGTTGAAAGTGGCTGGCGACTAAAGCGCTAGGGCGAAAAGACTGTTAAGACTAGCGCTTACCACGTGCTGAATTCGGTATTATCCGTATCAGTCATCGGCTTAGCATCGCTCATTGGCCGTGCATTGTCCGTGGCCCAACCTCCCTTGCTCGCCGCATCAATATTGGTGGATGAACCAGCATAGTCACGCCCGCCATCATCACGGAAATTATTGTTCAACACCGCATAGCGTGAAGAATCAGATTCCACGAGTGACCGCATTTTCTTAGGGTTTGTCACCAAACTGACCGCATGAAAGGCAAGATTCAGTTCGCGCGCAGATTGGCGGTGTGGCTTGCTTTCCTCAATCGCTTTGAAGAGCTTTTTCAAATCCTTTTTAAAAGCTTTGCGCACAAGGGTCGGCACAACAAAATATTCACCCGCCGATTTGCCCAGTGATTTGCCGTCACCAACACTGACGGTTGGGATATCATAGGTCACCAGCACCTTGGTCGCTTTGCCATCTGTCGAAGGCTGAAACCGGAATGCGATTGTCGCACCATCCTGATCTTCCTCGGACGTGAACTTGTAAGTGACGGACTCATTATTGACGCGCGTAACCGTGATGGTATTGGCCGCATCCGCATAGGAACCAAGTGCCGAGCCATTAAGTTCAAGACTGGAAATGATCTGATAGAGCTGAGAAGCTGGTTTTTTAACGATATATTCCTGCTCTTTGCTGCCAAAACACCCTGTCAGAAGCAAACTGCCCAATAGAACCGCAATAATGCGTTTGATCATCATGATATTCTTCATCATCTCCTCCTGATACAATCAAGTTATTCGCAAATTCTTGACGATTGCTTAAACCGAAACGATAGCGTTACGACACAGGTGCAATCGCTTTTGTCTGCACTATCTCATGGCAAAATCGGTAAGAAGTTCGTGCCATGTGCAACAAGTCTTGCCGATGACGGAAAAAAAGCGTACCGAGAGGATGAAGGCCGCCCTGCATGGGGTGGCCATTATTATTTGCATATCCCGGATGCAGCGCGGCTTGATGACATCATGCCATGATAGCAACATCCGGCTGACAGGAGAAAACAGATCATGGCCGATACAAGTGTAAAGCCGCTTATGCCGCACGCCACCGCTTCATGGCTGGTGGACAATACGGGTCTTAGCTTTGAACAAATTGCGGAATTTTGCGGTTTGCACATTCTGGAAGTGCAGGCGATGGCGGATGATCTGGCTAGCTCCAAATATACAGGGCGCGACCCGATTCAGGCTGGCGAGCTAACGCAGGAAGAGCTAGACAAAGGTCAGGCCGATCCAGATTATAGCCTCATCATCGCCAAAGGGCCCGAGCAAAAGCACCGGACCAAAGGCCCGCGCTATACACCTGTTTCCAAGCGGCAGGATAAGCCTGATGGCATCGCATGGTTGCTGCGCAATCACCCGGAAATCTCCGATGGTCAGATCAGCAAGCTGATCGGTACCACGCGCAACACCATCAACGCTATTCGTGATCGCAGTCATTGGAACATCGCCAATATTCAACCCAAAGACCCTGTAACACTCGGCCTTTGCAGCCAGCGTGATCTGGATGCTGTTGTAGCGAAAGCCGCTAAGCGTGCTGGCATTGCCACCAGCGATAATGAAGATAGCCGCCTTGGCGGTGATCGCGCTGCGATGATCGAGCAATTACAAGCAGAGCGCGCCGCCGAACGTCAGGCCGCAGAAGATGCTCTAAAACAAGCTGAAGAAGAAGCCATGACAGCCAAGTTGCTGGGTGGTGAACCGCTGGGCAGCAACCCTGAAAATTGATGGCCAGCACAGCGCCTGAGACAGCCAGTGGCGAGCCGGATTGGACGCTTTTGGCTGACCATGGCTTTGAGCCTACCGAATTTAAGGGGCTGACCTACCCTTTGGGTGAGCAAGCACCCGAATATGGCACCATATTCCCGCTCTTGCCGGATATCGGTTGGACACGCCTGCCCGTGCCGGGCAATCTGAACCATATCAATATCTGGTTGCTGAGCGATGATAATGATGTCGAAAAAGGCTATGCGATCGCCGATACCGGCCTGTTTATGCCGCCAGCAATTGATAGCTGGAAGTCATTATTTGCAGGGCCGTTAAAAGACAAAGAGCTGACCCGTATATTGGTCACCCATTTTCACCCCGATCATATTGGCTGTGCAGGATGGCTGGCCAACAAGTTTAAGGTCAAGATATGGATGAACCGCACCGAGTGGCTGATGGCGCGGATGCTGACATCAGATATTCAAGACGCACCGCCCAAAGAAGCCATCGCGCTGCGCAAATTTAATGGCTATTCCGAAGAGCGGCTGGCAAAATTTGCAAAGCAGGGCTGGGGCAATTTTGCGCGCGCCGTATCGCGCCTGCCGATCAGCCATCGCCGTATCAATGATGGCGATGTTATTACTGTCGGCAAGCGCCAATGGCACGCCATAACTGGCGGTGGACACACACCTGAACATTGCAGCTTTGTCGATCATCATAATGGCGTCATCATTGCTGGTGACCAGATTTTGCCGCGTATCACTTCCAATGTCTCATTGATGGATGCCGAACCGGATAGCGATCCATTGGGCGAGTGGCTGGCCAGTATCGATAAATTTAAAGCCGCTTTGGCCGATGATATGCTGGTGCTGCCAGCCCATGGTTACCCCTTTACCGGCGTTCAGCACAGGCTCGACATATTGGCGCAAGGTCATCATCAAAGACTGGATGCGTTAGAGGCCGAACTGGCCAAGCGTGAATTGCGCGCCACTGACTGTTTTGACCTATTGTTTGATAGGACAATTGACGACAGCGTCTACGGATTGGCCGCAGGCGAAGCCATGGCCCATTTGCGCCATTTGGAGCGGACCGGCCGCGCACAATGCGAAACCCGTGATGGTGTTGGTTGGTTCAGCGCAGCCTAAGCTAATATGCCAATCTATATGTGCGGGCGATCTGCCTAAATTACGAAAGCCTCGTCATCGGTCAAAATACCGTCATCATCGCGCGTGGCCGCAGCAATGCCCAAGGTCACAAAGCCAACCCGGCCAGCGAACATCAGTGCGATGATGATCAGCTTGCCCAATTCGCTCAACTCGCCTGTCAGTCCCATAGATAGGCCCACCGTGCCCATGGCTGACAAGGCCTCGAACAATATAGTCTCGAATATCGCGGTCTCTGTCATGCTGAGCAGAAAGACCGCGGTGCCAAGCAGGAAGATGTACATGGCGCAAGCTGCGATGGCGGTGGTGCGCACTTCTGCTGGAATCACGCGCCGCAAAAATGTGACATCTGGCCGTTGCCGCGTGACCGAACGGACAATACCGATCAGCACAGCCAATGTGGTGTTTTTCAAGCCACCAGCCGTCCCTGCTGGAGAAGCGCCGAAGATCATCAAGAAGTAGATGATCATCACCATTGGTAAAGCCAGTTCGCCAATTGCCATGGTGTTGAAGCCTACAGTGGTTTGCGCGGTCATCACTTGGAAAAAACTGGCCAGCAATATCTGCCAATTGGCCATTTGGTCGGGCCACTCACCCACAAGAGCGAATAAAGCCGTTCCAGCCGCAGCCAAAAAGACTGTCAGGCGAAAGATAATCTTGCTGGTAAAACCCAATCGCGCTTTTTGCCCAGTGAACACGCGCCAAACATCGCTAACCACCAAAAAGCCGATTGAACCGGAATAGCATAGAAATGCGATGATGAAATTTACCGTAGTGTCACCTGCATAGCTGGTAAAACTGTCGCTATTGAGGCTGAAGCCTGCCGTACAAAACGCCGATATGCTATGAAAAATTGCGCTCCATAGCGCGTCTGGCTCGCCATTATTGCTAAACACTATATAGAGCAATGCCGCGCCAATTGCTTCACATAGCAATGTAAAGACAATGACATGGCGCAAGAAACTGCGCACTTCAAAATCCTCAGGCAATTGGAAAGTTGAACGGGCAATTTTGATGCACAGGCGCGAATCTGGATTAACCGCCGATAAGATAATGAAGCTGGAAAAGGCCATATAGCCAATGCCGCCAATCTGGATCAGCGCCACAATCACCAATTGGCCCCAAAAGCTATAACTGACCCCTGGATCAATGGTTACCAGACCGGTTGTCGATACGGCTGATACCGCAATAAACAGATGATCCATCCCGCTAACAGCCGTCTGCGTTGCACCGGGCAGCGACAGCATTATCCAGCCGATCAGCATATAGGTGGCATAACCCAAGACCAGCAATTTCGCTGGATGGGATTGCAGCAATCGGAAGCGAAGGCGGGCTAAGAGACGCAGCATAGGGCCTAATTGGTGTAACCCGCACGGGACTTCAAGCGAATTTACGTCAGTTAGGCACCATATGCAGGCTATTGCTTGTCAATCACAGGGTGTTCGCTTAGAGACCCCTTGTTAACATGAATGTCAGTAACCAACGCTTATAACAACATGCTTCATAGCATGTGCTGTTTCTCTATTTCTGAAAGTGCCCAATGAATAACCCTCAGTCTGACACCTCCGCGCCTCACACTTCTGTCGATGCCGGTATAATCTGGTCGCGCCATTATAATCATCCACCGGCATGGGATCAGACATTTGCGCCGCTTAGCCTGCCCAACATGCTTTTCCGCAGCGCTGAACGCAAAGGCGATGCGCCTGCGATTGATTTTATGGGCCGCAAATTCAGCTATGCCGACACTGCAAAGGCTGCACAGCGTGTTGCCAAAGGCTTGCAGCAAATGGGTGTTGGCAAGGGTGATCGCATTGGCCTTTTTCTGCCCAATGTGCCGCATTATGTCGCTGCTTATTATGGTGCAATGGCCGCTGGCGCGACTCTGGTCAATTTTTCTCCGCTCTATACCGTGGATGAGCTGGCCCATCAGGTTGAAGATAGCGGCACTACCATATTGTTCACGCTCACAGCAGCCGCATTATTGCCAACAGCATTGCAGGTGCTTGACCAGTCTAGCCTACGCACATTGGTTGTTGGTTCGGTTGAAGGCGCCCTGCCCGGCATTAAATCTGTATTTTACCGTTTGTTCAAAGGCAAGGATATTGCCAAACGTCCTGATGACCCACGTATTTCGCGCTTTTCTGATCTGATAGATAATGATGGTGATGTTCAGCCTGTCTCTATTGATCCAGAAAAGGATATAGCACTGCTGCAATATACTGGTGGCACTACGGGAACGCCCAAAGGCGCGATGTTGACCCACCAGAATCTGACCGCCAATGCCCGTCAGGTAAATATGATCGACCCCGATCATACCGCCGAAGACCGTATTTTGGGCGTGCTGCCCTTTTTCCATGTTTTTGCCAACACCTGTGTGCTGAACCGGACCGTGTTAAACGGCGGCGAGATGGTCATATTGCCGCGTTTCGATGCGGCTCAGGCACTGGCGGCCATTGACCGCACCAAGGTGACATCATTGCCGGGTGTGCCGACAATGTATCAGGCATTGATTGACCACCCCCGTACGGAGAAGACAAACTTCTCTTCATTACGTGCCTGTATTTCAGGCGGTGCACCTTTGCCGGCAGAGGTAAAAGCAACCTTCGAAAAGACGACGGGAGCAAAAGTTGTCGAAGGCTATGGCCTGACAGAGAGCAGCGGCGTAGTTTCATGCAATCCTTATGAAGGATTGAACAAGACCGGCTCTATCGGCCAACCTTTGCCTGGCACATTGATCCGCTTGGTGGATAAGGAAGACCCTTCCAAAACCGTGGCAGACGGAGAGCCCGGTGAATTAATCTTTTCCGGACCGCAAGTGATGCAAGGCTATTGGAACCGGCCGGATGCTGATTCAGGCGTCTTTATCGATGGTTTCCTGCGTACAGGGGATGTCGCGACCATAGATGATGAAGGCTATGTCGCCATTGTCGACCGCATCAAAGATATGATCTCAGTCGGTGGGTTTAAGGTTTTCCCTAGTCAGATTGAAGAGATTTTATACCAGCATGAGGACATTAAAGAGGCCTTGGTCATTGGTGTTGGCGACGCATATCTTGGCGAATGCCCCAAGGCTTTTGTCACCCTTAACAGCCCGCAAGCCACAGATGGCGAAACCATAAAGGCATGGCTGAACCCGCAATTGGGCAAGCATGAACGCGTGACCGAAGTTGTTATCCGCTCTGAACTCCCCAAAACACTGATTGGCAAGCTGGACCGGAAGACATTGCGGCAGGAAGAGCTGGGCGACGAATAGGCGTGGAAGTGACCAAGTCCTTCTCATCGCGTCTTTTCTGGGATTAGAAAACCAACCGTTTTCTTTCTGAAATCAGATGTTTGTTGCGTGCTTCAACCATCCGAAATGCCTGAAAAGGCGTAACCTGTGTGTCCATTTGTCCTTTTTCAGCCAAGGCATAAATCTGAGCGTAAAACCAATATTGGACGGCAAAGCCTTCCATAGCGCGAAACATGCCTATATTGCGCAAAAAACCCAGCCATGAAGGGAACATGCCCAATTCCTTTTCAGGGCTTGGTAGTTTTTCCAGACCGTTGAGCAATTTCTCCGGAGCATCAGACATAGTGCACATTGGTCGGCCAATACCAATAACATCTGCCGCACCGCTATCAACGGCAAAGTCCATTGCAGCGGCTGTTCTAAAGCCGCCTGTGACCATCAAAGGAATCGTTACTTGCGCCTGCATCGCTTTGGCAAAATCGACAAAATAAGCCTCACGCTGGCCAGTGGATTCTGCGACATTTTGCGGCTCTTCCTCTTCCAAGCCTGCTAGGCCTAACAACTTAGGTTGCTCATAATTGCCGCCTGATATCTCCAGCAAATCAATGCCATCATTGGCAAGCCATTGCGCCACCTGCAGACTGTCTTCAAACTGGAAACCGCCGCGTTGAAAATCCGCACTGTTGAGTTTGACCGCAACGGGGAATGTCTTGCCAACAACACTGCGCACAGCAGCCACCACTTCGCGCAAGAAACGCGCACGGTTTTCCAATGATCCGCCATATTTATCATCACGCAAATTGGTAAGCGGGCTTAAAAATGATGAGAGCAAATAGCCATGAGCGGCATGAATCTGCACGCCGGTAAAACCAGCATCCTTTACAGTTCGGGCCGCATTGGCAAATTTGGTGATGATATCGCTTATCTCATCATCGCTCATAGCCATAGGCATGCCAAATTGCCCGCCCGGCAAATTCACCTTCACCGCCGAAGGTGCCTTGGGTGAAGGATTAACATTTTTGGGGGTTTGTCTGCCCGAATGACTGAGTTGTGCCCAAAAATGATTATCATTGCGCGTTGCGTGCTTGGCCAAGGCTAGCAAACCATCTGTCAATTCGCGGTTTAATTCGGAATCAATGACAATATTGCCAGGCCTTTCCAAATGGTCGCTATCCACCATGATATTGCCGCTCAGCAGCAAAGCCGCGCCACCATCAGACCAAAGACCATAAAGATTGTTAAGGTCTTCACCGGGGATTCCACAAGGGTCAGCCAACCCTTCTGTCATTGCGGCCTTGGCAAAACGGTTTTTCAGCGTTGCGCCACATGGCAATGGCAGCGGCGAATGCAAGTTAATGGTCATTATCAACGGGCTCCCGAAAGGGACGCCACAAAGCACGGACGTGTAATGATTTATTGGCTCTCTACGCCTCTATACAGTCATAGAAAACGAGACAGTCAATGATATTACTTTTGTTTGCGACATCTTATTTTTTGTTTCGTGAGCGAATCTTACAGCACTTCGCAAAATTTTATAGCCCCAAATTTACATTTGCTCATGTTGGAAGACATTTCATGCATGGCGCCATGTTATGCGATCCTTGCGTCTGGGCCGGCGGATAATAGCATGTCCTGAATCATAACAATCACAGCAGATAGTTACGCGAAACATGGTTTCACACATGCAGATATTGCGCTTTGATAATTCTTGGCCTAGCCTCCTTATTGGGAACATAACTGCTTGGCATTTTATTTCGGGTCGGCTGCACAAAATAATCGCATAAATACCGCCACGAAAACACCATGATGCCAGAGCTAATAAGGGGTAGGAATCTATGGCTGAGACAGCAAATAACCCATCGGAAAGCTTTCATAATACAGCGCATTATGGGGCAGCCGCTACTGCAAAGCCTCTGACATGGTCGCAAAAGATGAGCAACCATATCGCCTATGCCTTGTTAACCTATACCGGATTACAAATCTTTGTCGGCATGTCAGCCATTAAAGGCGACTCACGCTCAATTCTGCCCTATTTTGCCTTGGTCGCTCTCGTCGCGATTGTCATTCCTGCGTGCCGTAACTTTGAACGACGCTGGGAACATATGGCAGATAATGATGACATGACATATGCTCGCCTGTTCCGCCGCGATACCATCTTGCTATGGTGTGCCGCCATTGCCTTCCCATTCATAGTTGCCGGCACTGCTAAAATTTTGCACGCGATTTTCTAAAAGCATGCCGTGTCAATAGGGGGCAGCAATAGGCATGCCCCGCCTATGCTGGCAAAGATGGCCTAGCAATATAGCATATTGATAAGCAATTTAGTGCATTAACCTCCTTATGGTCCTTGCTTATATAGCTGCCATGAAGGATAGGTCTTGTCATGATCGAAGAAGATAAAGCCCGCGAAATCGCGGCCGACTGCGTTGCCCGAGCTATCAAGGCAGGGGCGACCGGAGCCGATGCAATTTTTGTCAGCGAACAATCGACCGATGTACAAATCCGTCTGGGGTCATTGGAAGATGTGCAACGCAGTGAGAGCAGCGACCTTGGCCTGCGCGTGTTTGACGGCACCAGACATGCCAGTGTGTCCACCAACAGCTTTGATACGGCATCGCTTGAACAGTTGGTAGAGCGCGCCATCGCCATGGCGCGGCTGGCACCTGAAGATGAATTTGCACGGCTTGCGCCTGAAGAATTGCTCTATACAGGCGAAGATATTGCTCAGCAGCAGGACATTTTGGCGCTGAATGACAAGAACGGACATAATGATCCTGCCATATTACAGGCCGATGCGCTGGCTGCAGAAGATGCTGCGCGCGCAGTTGATGGTGTCACCAATTCTGAGGGCGGTTCTGCGAGTGCGGGGTCGTCGCTTATCGCTCTTGCTACAAGCAATGGTTTCTCCGCTGCTTATAGCACATCAATATTTGGCACCAGCGCCAGCGTTCTGGCCGGTGAAGGGGCCAATATGCAGCGCGATTATGCCTATCGCACAGCGCGGCATTATAGCGACCTGGAATCGCCGCAGGCCATTGGCAGACGTGCTGGTGAACGCGCTATAGCCCGCATGAACCCGCAAACCATGGCAAGCGGTGTGCGGCCCGTTATCTTTGACCCGCGTGTGGCAGGCAGTTTGATTGGGCATTTCCTTGGCGCGATCAGCGGTACATCTGTAGCCCGCAAATCCAGTTTCTTGCAGGAACATCTGGGCAAAACTATCTTTGATAGTGCCATCTCTATCATTGATGATCCGCATTATGCGCGGGGCCTGCGTTCACGTCTGTTTGACGGCGAGGGCGTGGCCACGACACGCAAGGAACTGGTGCATAATGGTGCATTGACTGGCTGGCTGTTGAACAGCGCAACGGCTGCTCAACTGGGGATGGAAACCACTGGCCATGCCAGTCGCGGTATTGGCGGAAGTCCAGGCATTTCTGCGACCAATGTCCATCTGGCAGCTGGCAGCATCAGCCCAAAAACATTGATGGCCGATATAGAAGAAGGCGTATATGTCACAGAATTGGCCGGACAGGGCATGAATGCCGTAACGGGCGATTATAGTCGCGGCGCAAGCGGCTTTGCCATTCGTGGCGGGGTCATTGCAGAGGCCGTTAGCGAGATCACCATTGCTGGCAACTTGCTGGATATGTTTGCTGCGATGACAGCAGCTGATGATCTATCGATGCACCGCGCTATCAACACACCAACTTTGCGGGTTGATGGCATGACTATTGCAGGCCAGTAATGGCCCCCATCCTTCACTCTCACCCTCAACCTAAAGAATTGGCGCAAATTGTTCGTGATGCCGGTATGCTGGCGCTGGAAAATTTTCGTCCTGGCAAAATATTAGAGAGTTGGGACAAGACGCCGGGCCATCCCGTGACAAAAACTGATCTGGCCGTTGACGGATATTTGCGTGAGGCTCTGGGTAGGCTGAACAAAGATGCAGGTTGGCTTTCAGAAGAAAGCGACAATGCCGCTAGCCGCCATGACGACCAGCCTATGTGGATTGTCGATCCCATTGACGGCACGCGCGACTTTATTCGTGGGCGAAATGGCTGGGCCGTTTCTGTGGCCTATTGTGTCGGCGGTGTGCCGCAATTGGCCGCACTTTATGCACCCGCAAAGGACCAGATGTGGATGGCAGTGCGCGGCGAAGGCGCGGATTGCAATGGTCAGGCGCTGAGCGGCAGTCAGAGGCAATCTCTCAACGGGGCAAGAGTGCCGACTGACAGTTTGTCAGAAGCAGACAATATTTTGAGTATGGTGGAAAAGCCGAACAGCATTGCGCTGCGTATGGCTATGATCGCCAGTGATCAGGCCGACCTGGTCGCTACTTTACGATGGGGCTATGCTTGGGACTTGGCAGCGGCAGCGCTTATCGTTCTGGAATCAGGGGCTATGGCAACAGAAGCGACAGGTAAGCCACTCATTTTTACATCGCCGCGCCCGGTGCATTTCGGTGTGCTTTGTAGCGCCAAAGGCATTCATGACGCTGCATTGACGCATTTGCGGCCACGTGCTGAAAAAATTTCTGCGCAATCCCAACAAGGTTAGACGCTAGCGCTTAATCATAAGCCTTATATTGCGATCAGGAACCGCCAACCAATTGACGAATATCGGCAGGTTGATGCTTAGACTCTTTGTTGTCTAAGTCATTCTCATCAATCCAGCACAGGTCTTTTGGTCCTAATGTTCGGCCGTCATGAGACCGCAGCACCAATTGCGCGATAGGCAATCTATCGCGTTCATCACACAATACTGGATTGGACGGAATACCTGTGCCCCAGCGCTCACCCCATTGGCGCAGAGCGATCATGGCTGGCAAAAGATCAAGCCCTTTATCGGTCAGGCGATATTCAATGCGCCGCCGGTCATCAACGCATGGCGCACGCTTTAAGATACCTGCTTGCACCAATTTCGTCAGACGGTTGGACAATATGTTGCGGGCAATCCCCAATTCTTCAAGAAATTCCTCAAAATGATGAAGGCCGTTGAAACTGGCGCGTAAGATCATAAATGACCAACGTTCGCCCATCGCCTCAAGCGCCATAGGCAGCCCGCAACTGTCCGTCAGTTCGCCCAGAGGCTCACGCAATTTTCCCATAAATATCCACTCCACATGCTCTTATGGCACAAATTATAAGTTTTTAGTTGCAACTAAAAACTGAATATATTAGGTATTGATTCGCAACCTAAGCGCTTGCATCGATTTTTACAACTAAGGAATATATAATGACCCAATCCCCAAATTTTGCCCAGAAGTTTTTTGCAGCCGCTGTCGCCTTTACCGCAACCGTAGTTTTGGCATCAGCGCCTGCCGCCGCCGCCAAAGGCCCATATTATGTGGCCAAGTTGAGCACACCGGTTGAAGAAGCCCAAACCGAAATTATCCGCGGTGTCGTCTGGCAGTGTTCAGGCGATACATGCCGCGCCCGCAAAGCAACAAGCCGCCCATCCAATGTCTGTGCACGTTTGGCGAAGAAAATGGGCGCATTGGAAACTTTTAGCGTTCGTGGTGAAGCTTTTGCCGCCGAAGACATGAGCACCTGTAACGCCAAAGCATAATTAAACGCCATTTGGTCTCAGCATGATGGCGGTTTTGGCACTGCCCCCCTTAACCCAGGGCTATAATGCCCAGCCAAAACCGCCACTGCATTGCACAAGACCAAAACTCGGCCCGTATTCTTCCAAGCCATCTAAAAGATGATCTGCTGTCGTTTCTTTTCCTCTTCCGAACGACAGCTTTGGAAAATACGGGCTTTTTTGTTGCAATTTTTCGCAAAAGCACTTCATCTGTATAGATGCTGCGACAATATGAACTTGTAGAACGGGTCAGAAGTTATGACCCCGATGTAGATGAGGCGCTGATCAACCGCGCCTATGTCTTTTCCGTGCAGAAACATGGCAGCCAGAAACGCGCCAGCGGCGACCCTTATTTCAGCCATCCGATAGAAGTTGCTGGCCTAATGACCGATTTACGGCTTGGTCAGGAAACCATTGTCACGGCTTTGTTGCATGACACGGTTGAAGACACGCTGACCACTGTCGAGGAAATTGAGGATCTGTTTGGCAAAGAAATTGCCCAAATGGTCGATGGCGTTACCAAATTATCGCGTATTGAAGCGCAAACCGATGATGAGCGCGCGGCGGAGAATTTGCGCAAATTCCTGCTTGCCATGTCGAATGATCTGCGGGTGCTGCTCGTCAAGCTGGCCGACAGGCTGCATAATATGCGCACCCTGCATCACATCAAAAAACCCGAAAAGCGCCAGCGTATAGCCAAAGAAACCATGGAGATATATGCGCCTTTAGCAGAGCGTATCGGCATGTATGAATATATGCGCGAGATGCAGCTCCTGGCGTTCGAGCAACTAGAACCCAATGGCTATGCGACGATCGTCGAACGGCTCGAACTGATTAAGCAAGGCGGTGCTGAACCGGTTGAACTTATCAGTAAAGAGCTCGGCCTTTGTATTAGCGAAAAACAAATCCGCGCCACAGTGAGTGGCCGTGAAAAACATCCTTATTCTATCTGGCGCAAAATGGCTGAACGGCATGTCACTTTTGAGGATATGACCGATATTATTGCCTTTCGTATCATCACGGACAATGTCGAAGATTGCTATCGTGCATTGGGTGCCATCCATAGCAATTGGAAAATGATCCCGGGCCGCTTCAAAGACTATATTTCTACACCCAAGCGCAATGGGTATCGCTCCTTGCACACCGCCATTATTTTTGGCGAATCCATGCAGGTTGAAATCCAGATTCGCAGCGAGGAAATGCACCGACAGAGCGAATTTGGCCTAGCTGCACATTGGGCATATAAACAGCATGATGCGACGCCGGATGGACAGGCTGGCTGGATTCGCGATCTGCTCGAAATTCTGGATAATGCCAAAGATGCTGAGGAATTGCTCGAGCATACTCGCATGGCCATGTATCAAGATCGTATTTTTGCGTTTACACCCAAGGGCGTACTGCACCAATTGCCGCGCGGAGCAACCGCTCTCGACTTTGCCTATGCCGTGCATACCGATTTGGGCGATCAGGCCGTTGCAGCAAGGATAAACCGGCGTACAGCGCCGCTGCGCTCAGGTCTCAAAAATGGCGATATTGTTGAAATTCTGAAATCAGAGGGCAGTACACCGCAACCATCATCGCTCAACTTTGTTGTTACCGGCAAAGCGCGCGCCGCTATCCGCCGCTCGGTCCGCCATAAGGAACGCGAGGAAATCGGCGCGGTTGGCCGTATGCTCTATGACCAGATCTGCGAACAATTGCCCGGCAAGATCGGCAAAAAAGCAATGACAGCAGCCATGGAAAGGCTCGACATCCCAACCGAAGAAGATTTGATGCATGCTATTGGTGCGCACAAAATCACTGATGAAGCGCTGATGGAAGCATTGGTACCGGGCAGCACAGCCGAGGATAAGCGCCCACATGATTGGCCGCGGCCTAACCATGCACTGACCATTCGCGGCCTTACACCTGGCCTTGCTTATGAGCTGGGCCAATGCTGCCACCCTGTTCCGGGCGATCGCATTGTTGGCCTGCGCCGTGAAAATTCGCCTGTGGAGGTTCATGCCATTGATTGCATGACTTTGGCCAATGGTGTGGATGCTGACTGGGTCGATTTATCATGGGATCCGCGCGCCATAGGGGCAACCGCGCGTTTACGCTCCACCCTGCAAAATAAACCCGGCACATTGGCGGAACTGACCGCAATTCTGGGGCACCATATGGCCAATATCATCAACTTACGGCTGGTGCAGCGCGAAGAGCCATTCCACGTGTTTGAGATCGACCTTGAAGTTAAAGATGTCCAGCATTTGATGCAGATTATCTCTGCTATCAGGGCATCCGATGCTTCAGTAGAAACGGAGAGAATTTAACGCGTCGGCCGGTTTTGGTCGATTGGAGCTAGCGCTATTTATCAGCTTGGCCGGGCTGCGTTTCTTCTTCGGGCCGGTCATCAACCAATATGCAGCGAACATTGGCAGCGGCGAGACCAGAGCCGTAAGCACGATCCTGTGATGGCGTGCGCACCGAGCAATCTTCTGTGCCGATCACCAGCACATCAGCGCCATCATTGGCCAGGCCGGAAACCGAATCCGACACTGCAATTTCCGCTATAACCGGCCCTTCGGCTATAATTTCAGCATTTTCACTGCTCAGCTCAAGCGCATCCACACCGCCATAGCCGCGCAACACGACACGATGGCGCTTGGCATTGCCCAGCAGAGTCAGCACAGCGCGACCATTGATATTGCTCACCAAATTGTCACTATCAACCCGCTGCACCATGCCGGTGCCATTGCCGATCAATGTCATGCTGGTTTTGCTACCTTGCAGTTCAGCAACCGAGATATTGCCATCACCCTGATAGCTGACCGAAGCAAGGGCCGGCGCCGTTATATAGATTTTTATGCGTTCGCGGCCTTTATCAATACGATCATCAAATATGGGCGGCGCAGTGCCGACATTGCGCTCTCTTATGGTCAATACCCTGCCCGAACTGCGGACGATGATGCGGTTGATCAGCAACGAGTCACCTTCCGCACGCACAGAAAGACCGCGCGCACTTTCTATAACAACATCAAAATCACCAAAGATACGGACAGAGTTAAAATTGCCCGTACTGTATCGCCGCTCCGCCGCATGAGCAGTATCAATGGGCGTTAAAAGTGCGGTCATGCCGAGCAATAGCGCGAAAGAGACAAGGAAGCGGGGCATTATTCTGTTCATAGGCAAAGCATTGACGCTTAAACCCACTGCGTCAAGCCACACTATGGCAAATATCACTATGTTGCTCTGGCGCTTTGATGTTCGGACGCAGACATAAAAAAGGCCGCTCAAAAGCGGCCTTTGATAATGTGGATGATAGCTTATGCTTCGTCAGCAGTCTCATAATAGAGCGGCGCATGCTCGTTCAAAATTTCGAGAATTTTGGTGAGAGCAGTTGGCTCGTCTGTCTTTTCCATGGCAGCGAGCTCGCGTGCCAAACGGCTCGATGCCGCCTCAAAAATCTGCCGCTCAGAATAGCTCTGTTCCGGCTGATCGTCTGCGCGGAACAAATCGCGGGTCACTTCTGCAATCGAGACCAGATCACCAGAATTGATTTTCGCTTCATATTCCTGCGCACGGCGCGACCACATGGTGCGCTTCACCTTTGGTTTGCTCTTCAGAACGTCGAGAGCTTCGCGCAAAGTTTTGTCAGATGACAATTTGCGCATGCCGATGCTTTCTACCTTGTTGGTAGGGACACGCAGGGTCATCCGCTCTTTTTCAAAGCGCAAAACATATAGCTCGAGCTGCATTCCAGCGATTTCTTGATTCTGTAATTCGATCACACGACCGACACCATGTTTTGGGTAAACGACATAGTCGCCCACATCAAAGGGCAAAGCCTTGGCAGACATAAAATACCTTTCTAACGCACTGGGAAATATTGGTAATAGGCCATAATATTTTTCACTTATTCTATTACCACATAGACAAATGGCATATTTTCGCCATTTAGTTCCACCATGTAAAAAGACGCAAAGACTCAATGCCTCTGCGCTCAAAAGCCTACATAACAGAAAAATGACAGTGTTTCCACCCTAATTGATGGAAAAGCCCAAAAGCAGCCGCTTGAGGGCTTGTTAGAGCGATAGATTAATCGCCCTCGCCAGGTTCAGCGGAAAAGAATTTCTCAAACTTGCCTTCAACACCTTTAAACTCGTCCGCATCCGCAGGCGAATCTCTTTTCACGGTGATATTCGGCCATTTTTCAGAATATTCTGTGTTCACTTCCAGCCATTTTTCTAGGCCGTCCTCGGTATCAGGCAAAATAGCTTCCGCCGGACATTCCGGTTCGCACACACCGCAATCAATGCATTCGCTGGGGTTGATGACCAGCATATTTTCGCCCTCGTAAAAACAATCGACGGGGCAGACCTCGACGCAGTCCATATATTTGCACTTCACACATGCGTCTGTCACCACATAGGTCATTTTGGCGTAGCTCCTCTTAGAATGTCTTATATGGTTGCTATTGACTGTTTCCCTTTGCGTCAACCAAAGACCTTTTATCTTGGCAAATTATCACTTTATCCATCATCAGCTAAGCTATTAAGGGCCGGTCCGGCTTCAATGTTCCAGACACTGTACGGGGCGAATATTCCGCAATGACATGATAATGGCTTTGTGATTCGCTGGCTGGCCCGCGCCGCTCTGGCAATGTCAGCAATTCTAGCGTCCGCACATTGCTACCCATTGCGATAGTTAGAACATCACCGGTCCGCACAATATGGTGACGCTTGGTCACACGCTGGCGGTTGATACGGATATGCCCTTTTGCAATAGTTTTCTGCGCAAGAGACCGTGTCTTCGACAATCGCAAGCGCCAAAGCAGACTATCCAGCCGCACCGCCATCCCCTTTATTCATTGGTGGCGCATCAGACTTCTTGTCAGATTTTGCCTTGGGCTTTTTGCCTTTATTCCCGCCAGACCCCGGTTTTTGGGGGAAAAGCGCACGCAATTTTTCAAATTCCGGGTTCATAGGCGCAGCGCGTTGCGGCGCATTGCCGCGCCTGCCCTTTTGTCCGCCACTATTATTTGCACCGGCTTTACCCGTTCCAGACCTATTGCCCGAACGCCCCTTTGCATGCGCGCTCTTGCCGCGGCTATCGCCTGACTTTCCGTGCGGTTTGGCAGACCGGACTTTATGGCCGCCCTCTTTGCGTCCCGATACTGGCTTGCGTCTCCGCTGTTTATTCAGCCCAGTCCAACGCCATAAAACCGTGTCTTCAGCAGACACCGTTTCAGCATCAGCCTCTGCGCTGGCGTCAGATTTTATATCTTTATCTGCCGTATCTTTAGAAAGCGATTCTTGTTCCGTCGTTTCTGCACTGGTTGCTTTGGAAACGGCATCTTTGGGCGTGTCAGTCTTTGCATCAGCTATAACAGGCTGTGTTTCAGCACCTGCTCCTGCAGCAGATATATCCTGCGGACTGGCCCTGCGGAAACCACCCGTGCGCAAAAGTTTCTCCCAATCCTCGCGGGTAAGGCCGATAGAGAGCGCAAGATGATCAGAAAGCGCGAACACCGCCTTGGGTTTGGACTTGGACTTGGGCTTAGGCTTGGGCTCGGGCTGTGCAACCTTCCCTTGTTTAGCTTGCACCTGCGGCCCCTCTTTACCCTCAGCCTGCTGAGCCGGTGATGATTCCGTTTGAGAGGGCAGCGCATCTGTTATTGCCGCCGGTTCAACATTTTCTGCCATTGCTGATTGAGTTGGCTTTGGCGGAGCTGGCAACGCTGCTTTTGCTGGCTTGCTACTTGTCTGCCGTGCATCATGCGCAGCACGCAACAGCTTTTCTGCCATATCCACACGCAGCCAACTATTGCCCGCGCGCCTATAACCCAAATGCCGTTCTTGTTGCCCTTGACGATGCGCGTCAGGCGCTTGGTCATCATCAGTCTTGCCATCATTGTCTGCCTGCACCGCAAGCATGGCGGGCAGACCTGCCATTGGATCAGCAGGCAAGGCCGTTTTTTTATACCAAACCGCCAAGATATGGTGCAGCCATTTGCGGGTACGCTGGTTATTCAAAGAAGGAATAAACAGATCGAGCGCGCCAATGCGCACATGTGCACTGCGCAAGGCCTGTCGCTCTTCATCAGACAGTGCGCCAAGCAGTTCGTGCATTGCAGGGCCACGCGCCACCACGCCGCCATTTTCAATTAATTGCGTTGCCACGGCGCGCATAGATGGGGTTGATTCAGGGTTTTCCGAAAGCGTTTGTAAAGCGGTTAAGGTTTTCAAATCCCGCTCTTCCACGGCTTTCACCCATGCCGCCAAACGCGCGGCAATGGCATCACGGCTTTGCTGATCGAGTCCGTCAAGCGAGCGATCCAGCACCATAGAAGGTGCCAACATCTTGCCGCTGCGTTGCCACCGCGCGACAACTATGCCCTGCCAGCAAATGCCGCCAAGCACTGTATCGGACAGGCTAAATGCCTTATCTTCATCATCGACCAGCGCTTTGGCCCGCACCGCCAATAATGCGCCGATATGCCGCTCCGCCGCAGCGAGTAGCATCTTGCGATCCGCCAATTTGGCATCAGATCCGACATGGAAATGAAAGCCCTCCAGCCGGCCAATGGCTTCGCCATCGACCGCCACCACATCATTATCGTCAAGCGTAACGGACAAGAGATCGCTATCCTGGGTCATGCGGCGCATAAGGATAGAGGCACGGCGGTCAACAAACCGCTCGGCAAGGGCAGAGTGCAAGGCATCAGATAATTTTTCCTCAATATCACGGGCACGTTGGCCCAAGGCAGATCGTCCGTCGAGCCAGTCCGGCCTTTCAGCGATATAGGCCCAGTTGCGAATGGCCGCGAGCCGCCCGGACAATGTCCCGACATCGCCTTTGGCATTGTCAATCTCGTCAAGTTTGCGGCTAGCATAATCATGAGGGATAACCCCATCTTTCAGATAGTTCCAGAGCTGAGCGACAAATCGCGCATGATGGTCTGCGCCCAGTTGACGAAAGTCCGGCAGGCTGCACGCTGCCCAAAGCCGTGCCACACGCGTTAGTGATGTCGCATCGGCGGCTATCTGGCTATCACCGACAAGGCGTTGCAGCACCGCCATATCCAACGCTTCGGGCGAAGACCGTAGATAATCCTCACTGGGTTTTTCATTGAGCGAAGCGGTCAGAGCATCCAGATTTGCATAGTCCAGATCATGTTGCCGCCAATATAGATGGGAGAGCGGCGGAACCTGATGATTTTCTATCCGCTCAATCTCTTCAGGCGTAAACTCCATAGACCGGCCACCCGTTAAGGCTGCCAAGCTACCAAAACTGCCATCGCGCTGATGCCGCCCTGCACGCCCGGCAATTTGCGACATTTCCGCAATATTGAGCCGTCTTTGCCGACGACCATCAAATTTGCGTAAAGCCGCAAAAGCGACATGATGAACGTCAAGATTAAGCCCCATGCCAATCGCATCTGTTGCGACCAGATAATCCACTTCGCCAGATTGAAACATAGCGACCTGCGCATTGCGGGTGCGTGGGCTAAGTGCGCCCATCACCACCGCAGCACCGCCGCGAAAGCGTCGCAACAATTCTGCCGTGGCATACACCTCTTCGGCGGAAAAGGCGACAATTGCGGAGCGTGGCGGCAAGCGCGATAGTTTTTTATGTCCACCAAAGCTGAGCGTAGAAAAACGGGGGCGCGTGACAATTTCCGCCTCTGGCAACAACGCTTCTATCATGGGGCGCAGGCTGGCAGAGCCCAAAATCATTGTCTCCTCACGCCCACGGGCATGCAAAATGCGCTGCGTAAAGATATGCCCCCGCTCTGGATCCGCACCCAATT
Source organism: uncultured Sphingomonadaceae bacterium (assembly GCA_947503245.1). GTDB lineage: Bacteria > Pseudomonadota > Alphaproteobacteria > Sphingomonadales > Sphingomonadaceae > Alterisphingorhabdus. The sequence continues at coordinate 612,510 of CANNCV010000001.1, read as the reverse complement.
GCGCCTCATCCATAGCGACAAAGGCATAATCGCCATCAATCGGCATGCTTTCCATTGTCGCCAGCACCCAACGCGCACCTTGCGGAACAATACGCTCTTCGCCAGTGATCAGCGCCACCTCTTTCGGCCCTTTAATCGCGCATACCCGGTCATAAACCTCACGCGCCAACAGACGCAGAGGGAAGCCGATCAGGCCCGAGCTATGCGCGCACAAACGCTCCACAGCCAGATGGGTTTTGCCGGTATTTGTCGGCCCCAATACTGCAATAAGCTTTTGCTGGGAAAAGGAAGAACGATGAGAGGTCATATGCAACCTGACCTATGTCGCGCCAAGCCCTTCCGGTTGCAAGGCAAATTACAGGCAATGCCAAAATCATTCTACCGCGTAACTACTGGGTTATGGCCGGGGACTAATATATGCTCGATATTGCCAATCATCCGCTCAGGGCCACGCTTTATCGCGCGATAAAAAGATTACGCCTGATATTAATCCAAAATTAAGCCTCTTTCTTCACCAGAGCATAATAAAGAGTTGCATGCAGATTCTGCGCCGGATTATACCGGTTTTGTGAGCATTTGAGACGATTTAATGTACGACGAAAAAGCCCCTGAACCATCCGGACCGGACCGGCAGTCTGATGACAATATGTCTGATGGCGGACGTACAGACGCGCATAGTCACCAAGATGATACAGGGACAAGCCCTCAGGCAAGTCCATCGCAAGAATTGGCGATAAGACCTGAAAAAAATAACCTCATTAGCAAAATAGCTGACCTGCCAACATATTTGCGAGAGCTAGACTGGACCCCTGATCTGGGTAGGAATATCGGCAGTTTGCGCTGGCTGCGCGGGGTTGCGACTTTGTCCGCTCTATGCTTGGTCGCGTTCAGCTTCTGGCCGGATTTTAGTGCGATCAAAGCCCGCACCACACCCGCTCTGACCGCTAGTGAATATGATGAATGGCGCACTCAGCGTATCGCGCCTTTGGCTTTAGGCGCTGATGTTGGCCGCAAAATGGGCGCGACCAGCGCTGTTGTGCCTTTGGCTGCCAGCCCTGAACGCCCCAATATTGTTCTGTCAGCGACATTGAACAGCGGGGACAGTTTTGCCCGTGTGCTGCGCCGTGCCGGTGTTGGCCGCGATCAGGCCGCGACAATCACTGATCTGGTACGATCCAATGTGGCGCTTGATGATATTGCAGCAGGAACCCAGCTTGATATTGTTCTTGGCCGCCGCCCTTCGCGCAATGTACCGCGCCCGCTCGACAATCTGGCTTTTCGTGCACGCTTTGACCTTAATCTGGAAGTGACACGCGATGCCGATGGTTTTGCCATTACCCGCCAACCCATTATCGTTGATGATACACCGTTGCGGCTGCGCGGCACTGTCGGCAACAGCCTTTATCGTTCAGCACGTGCCGCCGGTGCCCCCCCGCGCTCTGTGCAGGATTATCTGAAAACTTTATCGACCAAAATATCGGTTGGCCGCGATATTCGCGCCAGTGACGAATTTGACTTTATCATTGCCTATAAACGTGCAGAAACTGGCGAACGGCAAGTCGGGAAATTGCTCTATGCATCCGTGCATCGCGGCGACAAAAAGGTCGTCGAATTGATGAGTTGGGAAAAAGATGGCCGCTTGCAATGGTTCGACCCCAAGGGTGTTGGCGAACAGCGCGGCGAGCTGGCACGGCCGGTTAACGCCAATATATCCTCTGGCTATGGTATGCGCCGCCACCCCATATTGGGCTATCGCCGTATGCATAGCGGGCTGGACTTTAGCGCCAGACATGGCGCGCCCATTTATGCTGCTGCTGATGGCCGGGTGAGCTATGCCGGGCGCAAAGGCGGCTTTGGCAAATATGTGAAGTTGAACCATAGCGGCAGTCTCGCCACTGGCTATGCGCATATGAGCCGTATTTCCGTGCGCTCTGGCCAGAGAGTCAGACGTGGCCAGATTATTGGCTATGTTGGTTCTACCGGACTGTCTACGGGTCCGCATTTGCATTATGAGCTATACCGCAATGGCCGCGCCATTAACCCGCGTTCCGTGCGCTTTACAACCCGTGCGCAGCTTAGCGGTGAGCAATTAGCGCGCTTCAAGGCACGCCGCGATATGCTGATCGCATTAGAGCCCGGGCAAGCACTTTCTCCGCTGGCACCGCCGCCTATCGAAGAACCAGAGCGCGAGATTGAAAGGCTAACTGGCAAGCCTGATCGCCAAATCCGCGGTTAAGCCTTTTCTGCCAGTCATAAACATTGGCCGCATTTAGCCTCTGGCCAGTCAAATTGCCCTCGGCTATGCTGCGGTTATGACACAATTTCCATTGCATCGCCCGCGCCGTACGCGCGCTCATACATGGTCCCGCGCTATGGTGCGGGAAACGCGGCTTGATCCGTCGGATCTGATCTGGCCGCTTTTTGTGACCAGCGGCAAAGGCGTGGAAGAACCCATTGCATCCTTGCCAGGTGTCTCACGCTGGTCGCTGGATGGTATTGTCGCACGCGCAAAAGAGGCGATTAGCCTGGGCATTCCCTGCATTGCACTTTTCCCGAACACACCTGCCGAAAAACGCAGCGATGATGGCAAAGAGGCGCTGAACCCTGACAATCTTATGTGCCGCGCTATTGATGCCGTGAAACAGGCTTGCGGCAATGATCTGGGTGTCCTTACCGATGTTGCGCTGGACCCTTATACCAGCCATGGTCAGGACGGTCTGCTCGATGACGATGGCTATGTCATCAATGATGCAACAGTTGAGGTTTTGACCGGCCAGTCTCTTGTGCAGGCCGACGCCGGTGCCGATATTGTCGCGCCCAGCGACATGATGGATGGCCGCATTGGTGCCATTCGCGATACATTGGAACAGGCCGATCATCACAATGTGCAGATCATGGCCTATGCTGCCAAATATGCCAGCGCCTTTTATGGCCCTTTTCGTGATGCTGTTGGATCGGGCGGTCTGCTGAAAGGTGACAAGAAAAGCTATCAGATGGACCCGGCCAATGGCGACGAAGCCATGCGTGAAATCGCTCTCGACATTGATGAAGGTGCGGACAGCGTTATGGTCAAGCCAGGGCTGGCTTATCTCGATATTATTTACCGCGCCCGTCAGGCATTTGATGTGCCAGTCTATGCCTATCAAGTGTCCGGTGAATATGCCATGCTTGAAGCCGCCAGTTCTGTTGGAGCGGGTGATCGTGATGCCTTGCTGATGGAAAAACTCATGGCCTTTAAACGCGCTGGCTGTTCAGGTGTCTTAACCTATCACGCGCCTGTCGCGGCGAAATTGCTCAATGGCTGAAACCATCATCACAACACAGCGCCTCTTATTGAGGACAGAGGCCGATAGCGATGAAGATATCTGGAACGCACATATCAACACGCCCAATATCCGCAAATATCTGGGCGGCGTAGAAACACCGGAAAATATTCGTGCTGCCTTTGACCGTGTACAGGAATCGCAGACTCAGAATGGCTTTAGCTTCTGGTTTTTGGAGGAGCGCAGTAGCGGCGAGCTACTGGGCTGTTGCGGCCTGAAACTGGTCGATACTGAGCATGCCCCTGAAGAAATTCACGGCATGGTAGAAATAGGCTGGATATTGCGCGAAGAGGTCTGGGGACAGGGCTATGCCGGGGAAGCCGCCAGAGCGAGCTTGCAATATGGCTTTGTGCAGGGTGCGGCGGAGCAGATTGTTGCCCTGACAAGCGAAAGCAATATCCCGAGTTGGAAAATGATGGAGAGCCTTGGCATGGTACGCCATGATGCGTGGGAGTTCCACGATCCTGACTTTCCCGATAGCGACAATCCGACACTGGTCTATGCCATTACCCGTCAGCAATGGCGCGATATAAAGAAGAGCTAAATATGTCCGCAAAATATCCTGACGTCTCGATCATTTCTATCAATGGCAAAACGCCGCAAATCCATGATAGCGCCTTTATCGCTCCGGGTTGCCGGATCATTGGTGATGTCACAATCGGCCCTGATGTGTCCATCTGGTATAATTGCGTTTTGCGCGCTGATGTCAGCCGCATAGAAATCGGTGCACGCAGCAATATTCAGGATGGCAGTGTTGTCCATTGCGACGGAGCGAACCCCTTCGCACCTGATGGATTCCCCACCATCATCGGTGAGGATGTTTTGATTGGCCATATGGCAATGGTGCATGGCTGCACCATCATGGATCGCGGATTTATAGGGCTTGGCGCGATCATCATGAATGGATGCATTGTCGAAAGCGATGCGATGCTGGGCGCAGGTGCTTTGTTGCCAGAAGGTAAGCATATGGCCGCGGGCGAATTATGGGTTGGCCGACCCGCCAAGATGGTCAAGCATTTAAGCGACGGCGCCAAAATGGGGATGAAAATGGGTGTGGCCCATTATGTTGAAAACGGACGGTTGCACAAAGCCGCCAATTCTGGCGAGTGATAAGCTTTTCCGCCCGATTTAAGAATATCTCTATCAACAATAAGAGCAATTAACAGCCGCGATAATCACTCGGCGGAACAAACCGCTCACCGCGTTCTTTTGCCGCAATGGCTTCATCTGCAATCTGCGTTTTGCGCAGGACTTGCTGATGCTTATCCTTGCTGCGCTGGCCAGGGCTTTTGTTAATAAGTGAACTGACAAGTTTGCGGCCAGAGAAAATATCCATGTCACGAAAAGCCAGTACAAACGCCAGCAATACGGCCGCCAGCGATATGGATGAAAAAGCGATAAAGCCTTGATCCGGTGTCATGATGATTCCTTTCCCTTGATTGCACTCACCCTTGTAAATGCCCTCCATTGGTAAAAAACCCTTTCCCAGACAGGGTTAATTTTTTAAAATGCACTCAGATTTCTTCTATTTTATAAATGGTTACAATTCGGCAATGAAATCTTTACCATGCGCAATTGCTTGCTTCAGACAAGCCTGCTTAAGAGCCAGCTTTGCCAGTTTTACAAAGTCTCTCGCGCAATCGCAGTGATTAAATAATGGATTATTATGGCCTGATCTATGGGGAGCGGCTCAGATAGCCAGCTATTCAGAACGGCGTCTTAGCGATGGTTAAAAACCATCTGCTTTTTGATGTTACGACCGAAAGATTCTGGCATAATCGGTTCGGCATGGCCGCGCGCGACATTGGCCTGATCGGCAATCTCTGTCAGCTGCTGCAAAGCCTTGAGCCGGTCAAGGCGTTCTTGAACAACCGGGTCGCGCACATATGCGCCCTCTAAAGCCATCCTAAAACGCCAGTCAGTGCTCGCCAAAACTGCGGCCAAACCAAAGGCTGCAAAGGAGAGGCTGCCATATGTTACATTTATTGCTTCAGCTAATATCATCACACGTTCCCACAACGGTCAAAGTCAAAACGAATCTGTCCATAACGTGGTTATCTTTTCGGTTCCCGCTGGTGAACATCAGCTTGTCAAAACAGGTAAAATAAATATTAGCTATTATTTCCTCCGGCCATTTGCGGAGCGGTATTTGGCCCGACTTGCTCCAAAATAGAGGGTTCCGCTTTAGCCAATATGAGCCAATGGCCAATATCATTGGGCCATCATGGCACAAAATTCCCAAACACCATCCGCTATAAACCGCTCTGCAATGATAGGTCGCATTGCGGCGCCTTCTCCTTCACGCGGCACTCGATTTGCTGCACCTGTCTTGATGCTAACGCTCTTTACGGCGCTTATATTGGTGGCAAGTAAAGGCTCGGATCTGGCAAAAGCCGCCAATATCGGCTCCGCGGATGTGGAGCAGGCTGATTTCTCCATTTGCGGCAGAGCGCGGCGTATCAACTGCATCGTTGATGGTGACACATTCTGGTATCGAGGGGAAAAGATCCGCATTGCCGATATCAACACACCCGAAATCAGCCGCCCCAAATGCGCGCTGGAAAAGCGTCTGGGCATTAAAGCACAGCAGCGACTGCACAATTTAATGAACGCCGACCGCTTTTCACTGGTGCAGGGAGCGCGCAATCGTGACCGATATGGACGATTATTGCGCACCGTCAAACGCGGCGGACGCAGCCTGGGTGACATATTGGTTGAAGAAGGCCTCGCCCATATTTGGCATGGGCGGCGCGAGAGCTGGTGCGATAACGCAGTGTGAATTCAATCTGCGCATTCAACCGCTCAGTCAGGCCGTTAGGCTGAACGCGTTTCCACCACCGCCGCCATTGGCAGTGCCCGATTATAAAGATGCGGGAACAGCGCACCCCCGCGCGATACTTCCCACACAATATCCTTACCCAATTGCGCCAGATCAATCTTTGCAATGATAAGGCCCGATTGTCCGGAAAAATGCTTGTCCAGCGTGCCTTGCAACTGCTCAGCGCTCGACAAATGAATATAGCCATCGGCCAAATCAACCGGCGCACCGGCAAATTCTCCCATGGTCTGAAACGCGGCCCATTGCGCAGCAGTCAGAATTTTATAGGCGGTGTCAGGGTGATTTTGTGTTTGTGCTGTCATTTGGTCCGCCATCAAAAGGGGTTAAGGGTAAAGCCTGCCTGTTGCAGCCGCGCATGCGCGGTCATGGCGGACAGCTCCATCTTGACATCAGGCAATAGTTCGCTTTTGGCCAGCCCTTGTGCAGACGCACTTTGCCCGCAAATGATAATCTGCACATCGACGCCCGTGTCTTGAGCCAGCAGCGCGGCAACAAGCGGCACATTGGGATTGGCCGTCTGCCCATCATATTTGCGCAGATATGCGCTGTCCATGGCCATATCGAACACGGCTGGACCGTGCACCACCACGGCGACGCGGATATTGTCCCGTGCAACGCCATTGGCTACGTGCATGTTGATGAAGCGCGTTACCGAAATCAGTGTGCGGTTCAACTCCCCCTCACTCGCCGCCGCAACATCAAAGGCCACTGCCATTTGCATATCCGCCGGCAATGGCGTGTCGCTGTCAATCGGTGCATGTGGCCCATAATCATCAAAGACCGGTCCCGTTGCAAAACCCGGCGGCAATTGCGCAGCTGCAGGCGCGGCAAATAATGAAAGTGAAAGGGCCATGAGCAGGGCCAGTCTGGCGAGCAGTGTCGATATATCGGTCATAGCCGCAACATGCCTTTAAAGCTGCCATGCAGCAAGCGCTTTGCTTGCCCTTGTCGGCACAGCACCGTAAGCGCTATTCTATGAGAAACCTGCTCATTCTGGCGATGATTATCGGCATTGCGGCACTGGCATTGCGCCATCCACTCTCGCCCTTTGCCCTTGCGCCGCCGCCAATAGAGAATGTAGCGGCGCGCTTTGCCCTATGCCCAAAGGCCGCGAATAGCGCCTGTGTGATTGATGGCGATACATTCCGCTATAAATGGCGCCGCATCCGCATCATCGGCATCGATGCGCCCGAGCTTTTCCCTTCACGATGTGCGGCAGAACGCCAAAAAGGCGAAGCAGCGCGCACCGCGCTGCGCGACCTGCTAAACTCGGGTGCATTCATCATGACCGGAGACGCCCACGACCAATATGGCCGCGAACTGCGCACCATCACGCGCAAAGGCAAAGATTTGGGCTTGGTTCTGGCCGATAAAGGACTGGTCCATGCCAGCACACCCTTCGAGGCAACGCCGGATTGGTGTGGGTGAGGGTTGTTTTACAATAGCCTAAGGTCACTCAAGGCACCCGCTATATCCAACGCCAAGGATGCAGATATATCTGCATGAGATCTTGAAACGGGTTCGGGATGGCGATCCTTAATAAGAACGGCTTGGCCACGATGTGCAGCCAAGCCGTCTATAATCCGCTTTTGAGATCAGTTCGCGCAGTATCAAACTACTCCGCCGCAACCTCGGCAGTGTCGAACAGGCCTGCGCCTTCATCTTCGGCGGCGCAATTGGCGGGGTCTGCTGGTTTGCCTTTGCGTTTGTCGAAGCTGGCCCAGACGGTGTTCCAGTCGCCGCGGGTTGCGCCTTTGGAATATTCGGTGGCGCGTGTTTCGAAGAAGTTGGCGTGCTCCACACCGTTCAGCAATGGTGCGAGCCATGGCAGCGGGTGTTCTTCAACCATATAGACCGGTGAAAAGCCCAGCTGGCCCAAGCGCCAATCAGCGATATAACGGATATATTTCTTAATCTCTTTCGCTGTCATGCCGCTGACGGGGCCGTCCTGAAAAGCCAGATCGATAAACGCATCTTCAAGACGCACTGTCTTTTGACAACAATCGATAATATCTTCTTTCACAGCCTTGGTCAGGCAATCACGCTCGCGCACAAATTCATGGAACAGGCGGGTAATGCCTTCGCAGTGCAGCGACTCATCGCGCACGGACCAGCTAACAATCTGCCCCATGCCCTTCATTTTGTTGAAGCGCGGGAAGTTCATCAGCATAGCGAAGCTGGCAAATAGCTGCAGTCCTTCAGTAAAGCCGCCAAACATTGCCAAGGTGCGGGCAATATCCGCATCATTATCAACGCCAAATTCGTTCAGATAATCATGTTTTGCGGCCATTTCCTCATATTCGAGGAACATGCCATATTCGCTTTCCGGCATGCCGATTGTATCCAGCAAATGCGAATAGGCAGCGATATGCACGGTTTCCATATTGCTGAACGCGGTCAGCATCATCTTCACTTCGGTCGGCTTGAACACACGGCCATATTTATCATGGTAGCAATTTTGCACCTCAACATCGGCTTGTGTGAAAAAGCGGAAAATTTGCGTGAGCAAATTGCGCTCATGCTCAGTAATCTTTTGCGCCCAATCGCGGCAATCTTCGCCCAAAGGAACCTCTTCAGGCATCCAGTGAATCTGTTGCTGGCGTTTCCAAAAGTCATAGGCCCATGGATAATCAAAGGGCTTATACTGGGTGCGGGCTTCTAAAAGTGACATGGATTCTGCTCCTCGGACATGCTTAAATATAGTGGTTTTTTGATGGAAATGAAGACAGGGCGCATTTTATATTCCCCTGCCTGTGGGTAGAATCTGGTTGATCAGTGCATCGACTTTTTCAAACTGACGATCACGGGTAAAATCAGCAATGGGTTCGGCTGGCAGATCGGGCACACGGCCGCCGGCTTTGTGCTTTTCCTCAATCCAATAGCTAAGGTGCGCGGCAATCTCATCCGGCGTTGCGCCAGACAGGCCAAAATTGCCTTGGCGGACAATCTGCGCCACTTCGCTGCTGGCAGAAGCGGTTGCAATGATCGGGCGGCGCGCGCCGATATATTCAAACACCTTGCCAGGAATAATCGCATCGCCGCGCGGGTCATCCCAATGAGCAAGCAGCAGCAAATCCGCCTGACGCTCCAGCGCCAGCACCTCGTGACGCGGTATCATAGGCCGAAATTCAACCTGATTCATTACGCCATAGGTCTGCGCCAGACCACGCACATAATCATATTCGTCATGGAAGAAGATCATGCGGATAGCGCCTCGGCTGGCTTCATCCATCTTGGCCACTGCCGCGAATAATGGGCTGGGGTCGCGCTTTTCCGCATAGATGACGCCGGGGTGGACAATGGTAAGCTTGTCCGGGTCCAGCGGCGGCGGCACATCGCCACCATCAATCCCTTCAAAGTCCGCAGGGTCAAGGCCATTATAAGCGAGAAGAACAGGCGCATCATGCTGGCTTTGCAGTTCGGCCACCGTGCCATGTGTTACCCCAACAAAGGCATCGGCCAGCGGCAATGCCTTGCGCGCCAGTCTCTTATTGAGCGCCTCGGTTATCCATGGCCTATCTGCAAAAGGATTGCCCACCCAAAGGTCACGCTGTTCGCATATCCAAGGCAGGCCGGTCGCGCGTTTAATTTCCGCAGCTGCGATATGCACGCTGTGCGGCGGTCCGGATGAATAAATACAATCAATGGCATTATCGCGTATGATCGCCGCTCCACGCTCAGCGGCACGCGCGCTCCAGTGAGGATGATAGCGATCAGGCAAAGCGCGCAAGCCCCAGATGAGCCGCCGAAACGCGCCCGGGTCTTTGTTCAAGCTGGGCTTTGTATCCGGGGTCGCTTGCTGCGCAGCGGGCGATGCTGCTTCCCGATCTATGGCCAAAAACTCCGGATGGATATGATCATTTTCCAACGCATCATGCAGACCATGAGCATCGTTATTGCGTGCAGATAAGATATAGACATGTACATTCTGCCGCGCCCAATGCCGCGCCAATGCGCCGGTACGCGCCGCCCCCGCCATAGCATAAGGCGGGAAGTTTGGCGTTACCAAGAGCACATTCAAAGGGCGGTCTTGCGTCAATTACAGCCCCATTTCCATGCGATGCTTATCTGTCAAAAACACGCAATTAAACGCCCTGTTCCAAGCGGTATCCAACCGCCCCTTGTGAAAGCGATAAGCTTTTAGACCCATCGAATCGAGCAGCGCGACCAGTTCTCGGCCAGGTCTTTCAATGATCGAAATGGGCTTATTGCGACGAAAAGTTTCCATGCCGCCTTTAACGACCGCCAAACCCACGCCCTGTACGTCAATTTTCACAAAGTCCGGCGCAAGATCAAAAGAATCCAGCGTCTCAACAGGCACAGTCTGTTCCGCAAGGCGCAGCTTGTCAGGGTCAAAACCCATCATGCGACGGGGATTGAGCCAGTTGCGCGCCTCCCCCTCATCAAGTGATGCGAGACCATCATAAATATAATTGCGATAATGCGGCACAAAGAGAGTGAAATTCCCGCGTTTATGGGCCAGCGCACAAGCCTGTATCTCGACATTATCATCTTTGCGAAAAGCATGTTTCAGGCGATTGGCCAAAATCTGATTAGGCTCAAAGCTGATGATTTTGGACGGGCGCGCCATACGCTTAAATGCCAAAATACTTTGGCCCCAATTGCCGCCAATATCGACCGCTACGCCGCCGGCCATAGATGAAGCAAGAACGCGAAACTCTGACTGGATGCGCAGCCCGAGATATCGTGCAGCAGCATTATAAGCGCCAAATTTCGCAGGCCGTATAAACGGAAAAAATGTCTGTAGGTTGCGAAGCTGGCGTTTCATAATCGGTTACTTAACTTCCTATTCACCAGCCTTTACCCCACCCATATTTTCAATGCGGTGATAACCACAAAATTGAAAATATGGGTTTGGATTTGGTGACGCAGCTGCGAACTCACATGCTCACCATCGGGCAACCAATATAGCGTGCTCAGATTTACTGGCAGGCCAGACATTCATCATAATCGGTTGTTTCCGCAGTCGCCAATTCAACCTGTTTGGGGTCAAGTGTATTGTCTGCCTCAACACCGCCAGCAAAGCCGGCCCGCTGTACAGATTTTGAGCGCAGATAATAAAGCGATTTAATGCCCAATTCCCACGCACGGAAGTGCAGCATGAGCAAGTCCCATTTATCAACATCGGCTGGAATGAAGAGGTTCAGCGATTGTGCCTGATCAATATAGGGCGTGCGATCCGCAGCCAGTTCTAGCAACCAGCGCTGATCAATTTCAAAGCTGGTTTTGAAGCTTTCTTTTTCCTCAGTGCAGAGGAAATCAAGATGTTGAACCGAGCCACCTTTTTCAAGGATGGAGTTCCACACATTCGCGCTGTCTTTTGATTTTTCCTTGAGCAGTTTTTCCAGATAAGGATTTTTCACAATGAAGCTGCCCGAAAGGGTTTTGTGCGTATAGATATTGGCCGGGATAGGCTCAATACAGGCTGATGCACCGCCACAAATGATGGAGATTGACGCCGTTGGCGCAATCGCCATTTTGCAGGAGAAGCGCTCCATAACACCCTGGTCAGCAGCATCAGGACATGGTCCGCGCTCTTTTGCCAGCATCATTGATGCTTCGCTAGCCTTGGCGTGAATATGTTTGAAGATTTTCATATTCCATGATTTTGCCAAAGCACTTTCAAAGCCCAGCTTGCGGGCTTGTAAGAATGAGTGGAAACCCATTACGCCCAAGCCGACCGAACGTTCGCGAGCAGCGGAATATTTGGCCCGCGCCATTTCATCCGGCGCACGGTCAATATAATCCTGCAACACATTATCAAGGAAGCGCATAACATCCTCAACAAACATATCTTCAACTGACCATTCATCCCATTTTTCAAGGTTTAGGGACGAGAGACAGCACACTGCTGTCCGGTCATTGCCAAGATGATCACGGCCAGTTGGCAATGTGATTTCACTGCAAAGATTAGATGTCGACACCTTCAAACCAAGATCGCGATGATGCTTGGGCATGGTACGGTTCACGGTATCGTTGAAAATGATATAGGGCTCGCCGGTCGCCAGACGTGTTTCGACCAGTTTCTGGAAAAGCGAACGCGCATCAACGGTGCCGCGTACTTCACCTGTTTTGGGTGATTTCAGATTGAACTCAGACCCATCGCGTACCGCTTCCATAAATTCGTCGGTTAGCAATACGCCATGATGCAGGTTCAGCGCTTTACGGTTAAAGTCGCCTGATGGTTTACGGATTTCGAGAAATTCCTCAATCTCCGGATGATCGACATCCAGATAACAGGCCGCACTGCCACGGCGCAAAGAGCCTTGCGAAATCGCCAGTGTCAGGCTGTCCATAACCCGCACAAAAGGAATGATGCCTGATGTCTTGCCATTCAGGCCAACTGGCTCACCAATGCCGCGCACACTGCCCCAATAGGTGCCAATACCGCCGCCTTTGCTGGCCAGCCAAACATTTTCATTCCACGTGTTAACAATGCCGCCCAAGCTATCATCAACGCTGTTCAAATAACAGGAAATGGGCAGGCCGCGCCCTGTTCCACCGTTGGAAAGCACAGGCGTTGCCGGCATGAACCAGAGTTTGGAAATATAATCATAAAGCCGCTGCGCGTGATCCTGATCATCAGCATAAGCATCAGCGACACGTGCAAACAAATCCTGATAGCTTTCATTCGGCAATAAATAACGGTCTTGCAGTGTCTCTTTGCCAAATTCGGTCAGATTATCATCGCGCGAATCATCGGTAACAATTGTGAAGCGACGCGCATTAACGGTCTTGCTGGAGGATTCGACCTTCTCTTCAGTCACAGAGGCAGTCTCTTCCTTAGCTTCAACGATCAACATCGCCTCCTCTGCATTGCCTGACGCACTACCGATAGCACCGCCATCGCCGGTTTCTGTTGCCTTATTTTGGTCCACCAGATTATCCTGCGCTGTATCTCTGAAATCCATAATTGCCCCATAATGTTCTTGCTTCGTTCGATTCGCAAGACGAATCTTTTTCAGCCTGTTTTGCCCGTGCGGATACAGCGCATTTTTTTGATACGTTGCAAGACCGTATCAAGATTTCGCTCCCCAAGTGCGATACATGGCGAAAAGTATCATTTGGTAACAACGGTTTTGCCGCTACCAATTTATAGAGATACTATAGGTTGATATGCCACGTTTCGAACTACACTACCTATTGTGCCCATATTCGATTCAGACGCAAGAGGGTAAATGACAGTTTAGGGACTCGGTTCACCGCACGCCCGATTCGTTTCACCGCAGCAAAATGCAGCAAATAAAGCCAAGGCCTTGAGTTTCATGGCTTCCCTCAAAAAACGGATTTATTTTTTGGCCTGTGGGAAAAAACCATGCGAAATCATGTCCAGAGATGTTGATAAAAATTTGCACAAAATATGTTCACAAAATACTGTCCAGCCAAGCTGACAGGGACGCATCGCTGAAGGCAGTATTTTCCGCCACATTCCCTCTCATTACTGGATGTATTGGAAATACGGCGTTGAAACCATCGCGCTTTACGCATTAAAGAATATGGTAATGTGATGGGGGACAATATGCTGGTCGGAATCGATCTGGGAACAACCAATTCTGCAATTGCTGTCTGGCAAGATGGTCAGGCGAAGCTCATTCCCAATGCACTGGGCGATGTGCTGACACCATCAGCGGTTAGTGTCATGGATAACGGAGAGATCGTTACCGGCATGGCCGCGCGCGAACGGCAGGCCAACCATCCAAAACTGACCGCCACTGCTTTTAAGCGCTATATTGGCACTGACAAACGCGTCCAATTGGGCGATTGGCAATTCTCTGCTGAAGACCTCTCATCCTTTGTGCTTAAGAGCCTTAAGGCAGATGCAGAGGCGTTTCTGGGTGAAACTGTCGATAGCGCGATCATCACCGTGCCTGCTTATTTTAACGACAAACAACGCAAGGCTACGGTACGAGCAGCATCTTTGGCAGGCCTGAAAGTGGAGCGGCTTATCAATGAGCCGACAGCGGCCGCGCTGGCCCATGGCATTCACGAGCTGGAAGAAGAAGAGCCGTTTTTGATATTTGATCTGGGCGGCGGCACATTTGATGTCTCACTGGTCGAAATTTTCGAGGGCATAATTGAGGTGCGCGCTTCGGCGGGTGATAACCGTTTGGGCGGGGAAGATTTTAATGATGTTCTGGTGCAATTGGCGCGCACCCAAATCGACCCTTGGGGAAAATGGAATATTGAAGAGGGCAGCGAGGAATCAGCAGCCCTGTACGAGATATTACGGGCCACAGCAGAACGTGTTCGCCGCGATTTAAGCAAGACTGACAGCGCAGAGTTTCGCATTGTCTGGCAGGGTGAAAGCCACAGCACACAGGTCAGTGCTGCCAGTTTTGAACGCGAGTCAGAGCCATTGATCAAACGTTTGCGCGATCCGGTGCTGCAATCACTGCGTGACAGCGATGTGCGCGGTGAGGATTTGGGCAAAGTGATATTGGTTGGCGGCGCCACACGCATGCCAGTGGTGCGCAAAGCGGTCACCAAAATGTTTGGCCGCTTTCCTGAAACTGCGCTTGACCCTGATGAAGCCATTGCACTGGGCGCTGCGGTGCAGGCAGGTCTAAAAATGCGTGATGCTGCGCTGGATGAAGTAAGACTGACCGATGTTTGCCCCTTCACTCTGGGTATTGAAAGCGCAGAGGAGCGCGGCAACAAGCAGATCGTTTCTGGACTGTTTTCGCCCATAATTGATCGCAATACCGTTATACCTGTCAGCCGCGAGCACGTCTTTTCCCCCATGTATGACAATCAGCGGTCCGTCGATGTGCGTGTCTATCAGGGTGAATCGCGGATGGTGGCCAATAATGTCTTTCTAGGTGACGTGAAACTGCCCCTGCCCAAAGGCAAAAAGCATGAAGTCTATTTTTCCGTACGCTTCACCTATGATGTTAGCGGGCTATTGGAAGTAGACGTTAAGGACCAAGATGGTCAGGAAACGCGCCAATTGGTCATACAAGACGGCGCAGATGAGCTTTCACCAAAAGACCTGGAAAAGCGCCGATTGGAACTGGCCAAGCTAAAGATTCACCCGCGGGACGAGGACGCCAATGCCTCCCTCATGGCGCGGGCCGAGCGCTGTTACCAAGGCTATTTAGGACCACAGCGCGATTATATTGGCCACTTAATCTCTGGCTTTGCCGGGCTGTTAGACACGCAAGACACCCGCAAAATTGCAGAAGGCCGCAAAGAACTGGAAAAAGCATTGGACGAGCTGGAGGGTGACCGCTTCCTATGATGGCAAAATCATCCAATTTTGCGTTGCGCCGCATCGTGGCAGGGCATTAATGGCACGCGCTTACCCTTGGTCCGTTTTGGGCATTGATGCGACAGACGACCGCAAAGCGATTAAGCGCGCTTATGCCAAATTGCTGAAATCCATTGATGTCGATGCTGAGCCGCAAGCCTTTATGGATCTGCGCACAGCCTATGA
Organism: uncultured Sphingomonadaceae bacterium; assembly: GCA_947503245.1. Taxonomy (GTDB): domain Bacteria; phylum Pseudomonadota; class Alphaproteobacteria; order Sphingomonadales; family Sphingomonadaceae; genus Alterisphingorhabdus. The sequence goes on along the minus strand of CANNCV010000001.1, from coordinate 596,894 downwards.
CCGCGCCATGCAACAGCGCGAATGGCATCACTATGATGACGATGACTTTATGGATGATGAGAGCCTTGCAGATGACGAGGCTTATGAAGAAAGCGAAACAGCCTATAGCGATGAAGATGACGAGGGCTGGGACATTGACCCGCAAGATGCCAATCTAAGGCAATATACCAGCAGAGACGAAAGCGAAGATCGCTGGTCACAATCTGACAACATCATTGCTGACCCTGAGCGAGCCGCCATGGAAGCGCTGAAACGCCAGATTGAAGACATCATCTATTACGGCGCCGGTATAGAGGCAGAAAATGGCGTATCTGACGGCGAAGCGGCTGATGAATTGGCCAGGCTGATGAAGCAGATGCTCACCCACCCGGCCAATGATAATGTCGCGCTGTCGGGCCAGAATGAGATTTGGGCAGCACGTTTGATTATTGATGGCGAAGAGGCTGCGCTACCGATCATCCCCATAGTGCGCGATCATTATAAATGGACAGACGGGCAAGACTATAGCGGCCATTATACCCTCGATGACGCCCGCGAACGGGCTTATGACCATGCGGCATTTTTACGCGCAACACGGCCTGATAATAAAAAACGCCATATCATTATGCCGCTTGTGTATCCTCCAGAGCCGCCATTATGGCGCGCCCGATTAAAAGCATTTTGGTATGGCGGTGAAACCGTAAAATTGCTTGGACGCATTCGCGAAGAATATCCCAGCATGGAATATCATGAGCTGGACGATGACGCAGTCCACTTTTGGGATGGTATTGCCGAATGGCGAGGTGCTGCTCAAGAGTTGCTATGGACTTTTTTTACCACTGCTCCCGGAATAGCCATCGCCGCCGCTTATCTTCTTCAAGGCACTGCCGTCACGCTTGCGACTTTATATTATTATGCAACGGCTTGCATTGCCGCAACCTTCATCACTTTTGTCGATAAAATACCCTTAAAAGCCAAGCCTGACGAAGATATTACGGCCAAGCAATATGCTTGGCTTTCGTGGAAGAATCTGTGTTTTGTGGCGACGGGAGCATTTCCGCTATTGCTTTTCTTCTTACCGCCCGACCTTAGCTCTGTCGCTATTATATTGGTTATAGCTGCTGCATTGCGCTTTTTCCTGCGCATTAAGCCAGACCCCTTTGATTATCTAACATTTACTGAGCGTTGGGCAGCCCGGCTGTTCGCGCTACTGATCGCGGCATTGATAATTAACTATCTGATATTGGAGGGCTTTAACACTATGCTCGACATGCTGATTGTCATTGCCGCCATAACCATATGGGTCATGGTTCGGCATCAGCAGGACTGGCAGGACTATATGCAGACGGTGCGGCCATGGCTGCACATTGCCCTATGTGCCTTTGTAGGGTTACTCGCTTTGCTCATGTTCGGCCTACAAGGCTATGTTGCACAGCTGGACATAGACGCAGATATTCGCAACATCCTGCGCCTTTTTGCCATACCAATATATATAATCCTGCTATATTGCGCGGCAGTTTTGGACAAAGCGATTATCTATGAAGATAAGGGTATCTGGTTTTTCGCCATTATCGCAATTGGCGGCCTGATAATCTGGCAGGCGCCCTATATCGCGGCCTTGGCCATTATTTGGCGGATGGGCGCAACCATTTGGGGCCGCTATCAGGTGCGAAGCGCAGGACGATAAATTATTTGGCCAAATAACCATCTTAGCCTAAATACTGAGCCCCAAGACATTATAGCCTTTTGTACAGGATGATTGCCCATGACGACCTTAATCAAAGCCGATGATCTGATCGAAAGTGTCGCCGATGCACTGCAATTTATCAGCTATTATCACCCCATGGATTATATCCGCGCTTTGGGCGAAGCTTACAAGGCCGAACAGGGGCCAGCGGCCAAGGATGCCATTGCGCAGATTTTGACCAACAGCCGCATGTGCGCAGAGGGGCATCGGCCAATTTGTCAGGATACCGGCATCGTCAATGTGTTTATCAAATGGGGCATGGATTGCCGGCTTGATGACACCAGCCGTGCGATGCAGGATATTGTCGATGAAGGCGTACGCCGTGCCTATCTGCACCCGGAAAACAAATTGCGGGCCTCTGTACTGGCTGATCCGGCCTTTACCCGGCGCAACACCAAAGACAACACACCGTGCGTTCTGCATGTCGATATGGTGCCGGGCAGCAAGGTCGATATTGATGTCGCGGCCAAGGGCGGCGGCAGTGAGAATAAATCCAAATTCAAGATGATGAACCCCAGTGATGATATTGTTGGCTGGGTGCTGGATATGATCCCGCAAATGGGGGCGGGCTGGTGCCCTCCTGGTATGTTGGGCATCGGTATTGGCGGCACGGCGGAACATGCCGTTTTGCTCGCCAAAAAATCGCTGATGGAGCCGATTGATATGGCCCAGTTGAAAGAGCGTGGCCCCGGCAGCGCATTGGAAGAAATGCGGATCGAGATTTTTGACAAGGTCAATGCACTTGGCATTGGGGCGCAGGGGCTTGGCGGGCTGTCCACCATTTTGGATGTGAAGATTTATGATGCGCCGTGTCACGCAGCTGGCAAGCCCGTAGCTATGATCCCTAATTGTGCGGCCACACGCCATGCGCATTTCACACTTGATGGCTCTGGCCCGGCCTATTTGGAGGCCCCAAAGCTGGACGAATGGCCCGATGTCAACTGGACCCCATCTAAAGAGGCAAAACGCGTGCAGCTTGATGCATTGACACAAGAGGAGGTTGCCAGCTGGAAACAGGGTGATCGCTTGCTGCTCAATGGCAAGATGCTGACTGGCCGCGATGCCGCGCACAAACGCATCAAGGATATGTTGGATGCTGGCGAGCCTTTGCCGGTCGAATTTGCCGGGCGCGTTATCTATTATGTTGGTCCGGTTGATCCGGTGGGTGAGGAAGTGGTCGGCCCTGCTGGCCCCACCACCGCAACGCGGATGGACAAATTCACCGATATGATGCTGGGCGAGGGATTGTTGGCCATGGTCGGCAAGGCCGAACGTGGGCCAATGGCTATTGAAGCGATCAAAAAACATGGTTCGGCCTATTTGATGGCGGTTGGCGGCAGTGCCTATCTGGTCAGCCGCGCCATTAAAGGCAGCAAAGTGGTTGGTTTTGCCGAATTGGGCATGGAGGCGATTTACGAATTTGAGGTGCAGGATATGCCCGTCACCGTAGCTGTCGATGCCGAGGGCAATAGCGTGCACCATCTGGCGCCCTTGGTCTGGCAAGAGAAGATCAAGAAAGAGAAATTGCTGGAAGGAGCATAATCCTTGCCGCCAAGCGACGCCAAACCCAACAAGCCTAAAGGCTATTGGGGCAAAAGGCTGGCCTTGGTGTTGGCTTTTATCGCCTTTGCGCCATTGCTGGCACCGCAATTTCTGCTCTTCCCTTATGCCAAGCGTTTTGGCGATACGATTATCTATTCGGAAAGCGAAATTACGCCAGCCTTTGCCACAGCATTGGCGCAATCAGATAAGCTGCTGCGCGCCAGCGCTGTCTATGGTGATGACTATGATCATGTGATTGTTTTGACCAATGGCGGCTGGCGCTGGAAATGGCTGGCATTTGGGGCCAATGGTGCCTTTGCCATCAACCGGCCGCTGACCACCAATATGGTATTTAACCGCACCGATATTGCGGCTGGCAAAATTTATAATGGCCGAGATATGGGCGGCGAGCGTAGCCTTGCTTCTGTTATAGCCCATGAGCGAACACATGCCCTTATCCGCCAGCATTTTGGGTTTGTCCAAGCAACCACATTCCCAAATTGGAAAGTGGAAGGCTATGCCGATTATATCGCGCAGGAATCCAGCCTTAGCGCAGATGATGTCGCCAAGCTGAAAGCCTCAGGACAGGATCATCCAGCACTTATCTATTATCAAGGTCACCAAGATGTCGCTCGAATTTTGGCCAAAAATGGCGGATCGGTCGATAAACTTTTTGCTTCTGACTAAAATGGTCAGGGCAGTTTTTACGCAGACCAATGACCTTGCAACTGCGCCGCCATGCTGTCCGCGCGTTCAACAATCGCCCAGTGACCAGCACCTTTTTCGATATGCAATGGTATCTGAGTTCGCTCACTGAAGTTTTGCGCTGTCTTGATCGGCACAAAAGGGTCATCCGCACCCCATAATAACAGGCCTTTTTTGGGCAGGCGGGTCAAATCATTGCCCCAGTCATCAGCCATGGTTTTGGCAGAGCGATAGAGTTTGAGGATCGCACTTTTCATCACCTTATCGACATATGCTGCTTCAATCTTCGCCATATCCTCCGGCATTCCGGATTGTATCAAAACCCTCTCTGCTTTGGCATTGTTCAGCATCGCCATTCCAAGCTCACCCAATAAAGGTGTCTGCCACATGCGAGCGGCGCGGTGCCATTGATATGTCGGCTCCGGCACAGCATTGCTGACGGCCCAGCTAGTCACGAGATCGGGCCTCAAACATGCGGCACGGACACACAAAATTGCGCCCCAATCATGGCCGACCAGATGAACCGGCCCACTTTGCGCATAGGATTTTTCCATCTCTGCAATCAGCCAATCGACATAAGCCTCTTTGGTTGCAGCAAAGCCGTGCGGCAAGGGTGTAGCAAAGCCCGGCAAGTTAGGAGCGATATAGCTGTCATCACTCAGATTAAGCGCCGCGATTAACGGCTGCCAGACTATGGGCGTGTCTGGCACGCCGTGTAAAAATATTATTGCCATGATGTAATCATCTACCCTCGTCTCTATAATGTAAAGAGCATCAGTCAGAGCAACGAGGACGAGAGATAAACCATATATATTGAGTGGACCACTCAATCAGTCTTTATCAAAAAATCGTTTTGATCGATTGGTGCGAATCTGGCATAAAAAACTGAATAGAAAAATATCCCCCTTCCGTATTTTCAGGAGATTGACATGAACGAACAAAGCAAATGCCCGATGCAGGGCGGCACAAGTATTCAGGCCGTTGTTGGCCATATGACCAACCAGCTATGGTGGCCCAACGCACTGGACCTTACACCATTAAAGCGCAACCACCCGCAAAACGACCCTATGGGCGAAGACTTCAATTATGCGGAAGCATTTGAGAGCCTTGACCTTGAAGCCGTGCGTCAGGATATTTTTGCGCTTCTGACCGATTCGCAGGATTGGTGGCCAGCCGATTATGGCCATTATGGTCCATTGTTCATCCGCATGGCATGGCACGCAGCCGGCACCTATCGTACATTTGATGGTCGCGGCGGCGCGGGCACAGGGCAGCAGCGTTTTGCGCCACTCAACAGCTGGCCCGATAATGCCAATCTGGACAAAGCACGCTTGCTGTTGCAGCCGATCAAAACAAAATATGGCGCGAAACTGAGCTGGGCCGATTTGCTGGTCTTCGCTGGCAACTGCGCGATTGAACATATGGGTCTGAAACCCTTTGGTTTTGCTGGCGGCCGTACCGATGTTTGGGAGCCTGAAGAAATTAACTGGGGCCCTGAATCCGAATGGATGGGCGAAGATCGCTTTGTTGGTGAGCGTGAGCTGATCGATCCATTAGGCGCTGTGCATATGGGTCTTATCTATGTAAACCCTGAAGGCCCATCTGGTGAACCTGATCCTCTGGGCAGTGCGCATGATATCCGTGTGACCTTTGCGCGTATGGCAATGAATGATGAAGAAACCGTCGCTCTAACCGCAGGTGGCCACACCTTTGGTAAAGCGCATGGTGCTGGCGATGCCGATCTGGTCGGCCCTGAGCCAGAAGGCGAAGACATGGCCGCAATGGGCATGGGCTGGATGAGCAAGCATGGCAGTGGCAAAGGCGGCGATGCGATTACTTCTGGTATAGAAGGCGCATGGACACCAAACCCAACCAGCTGGGACAATGGCTATTTTGACGTGTTGCTGGGCTATGAGTGGGAATTGACCAAATCACCTGCTGGTGCGCATCAATGGACACCAAAGGCTGGCCAGGATGCGCCTGAGGCACCTGCGGCACATGACCCGAGCCAAACACAGCCATTGATGATGACAACAGCCGATATGGCCATGAAAATGGATCCTGATTATCGCAAGATATCTGAGCGTTTCCGCGACAATCCTGATCAATTTGCCGACGCCTTTGCCCGTGCATGGTTTAAGCTGACACACCGCGATATGGGCCCGAAAGCGCGTTATAAAGGTGCAGAAGTTCCTGCTGAAGATCTGATCTGGCAAGATCCGGTACCGGCTGTTGATCACGAACTGATCAATGATGCCGATATTGCATCCTTGAAAGCGCAAATTCTGGATAGCGGCCTGTCAACGGCTCGTCTGGTTGCAACGGCTTGGGCGTCAGCGTCAACCTATCGCAACACCGATCACCGCGGTGGCAGTGACGGCGCGCGTATCCGCTTGGCTCCGCAAAAAGACTGGGCTGCCAATGAACCGGCCGAGCTGGCCACAGCATTGGAAACCCTGTCCGGTATTCAGAGCACATTTAACGCCACGGGCAAAACCGTGTCACTTGCTGACCTGATTGTGCTGGGCGGTTGTGCTGCTGTTGAAAAAGCAGCGAAAGATGCCGGCCATGACATCACAGTCCCGTTCACACCGGGCCGCACCGATGCAACCGAAGAGCAGACCGATGCAGAAAGCTTCGAGCCACTTGAGCCACGTGCTGACGGTTTCCGCAACTTCACCATTGGTACCCAGATGCGTTCGCAAGAGGCATTGCTGGTTGAAAAGTCCGAAATGCTCGGCCTGACCATGCCGGAAATGACAGCTCTGTTGGGCGGCTTGCGCAGCATCAACATCAATGTTGGTGGTTCAAGCCACGGCGTACTGACCCAAAATGCCGGTACGTTGAGCAACGACTTCTTCAAGAATATTCTTGATCTGGGCGTTCAATGGGAAGCAACCTCCGACGCGGAAGACAGCTTTATCGGCAAAGACCGCAAGACTGGTGAAACCAAATGGACCGGCACACGCGCCGACCTGATCTTTGGTTCCAACTCGGTATTGCGCGCGCAAGCCGAAGTTTTTGCCAGTGACGATGCGGCAGAACGCTTTGCCAAAACCTTTGTCACCGCATGGACCAAAGTTATGGATGCGGGCCGTTTCTAATATGGCTTAAAACCAAAATTATGAGCAAGACTACGGGCGACCTAGCAATGGGTCGCCCTTTTCTTTGCCCTGTGTTGACGAAGCATGATGCCACGTAAAAATATATATCCCGCATAAACCGCACTGGAATTGCGGATGCAATCATGGCAGCTTTGCAACATTGTATGTTGAGGAGAGGTTAGATGCAGCATTTCACGTTTAAACTGCTTGCGGCAACTTTGGTTCTGTCGCCGCTATCGCCCGCTATGGCACAGAGCATTGAACGCGGTGAGCCAAATGACAATCAACGCATGATGGAAGGCTTTGGAATCCCCATTCCGTCAGACAAGCAATATGAAAAGCTGGTCAAAAAGGCTTATAAACATCCGTTGGGTAGTCAGAAAAACCCAGTACGTGCGGATGCTGCACAGGGTCAGCGTGAATATCTCGACCGCCTGCGCTGCGCTGATGGTTCACGCCCAGAATATGCGCGCAGTGGCAATGTAGGGGAAGGCGTTTATGGCTATATTGTCGATCTTTACGAAGTCGATTGCGGTGATGCTGCGCCTGGCACCACACAAGTCTATATGGACCTTTATCACGGCGGCTATATCGAGCAGGAGCTTATTTCTGGCTTTTATTTTGCTGATCAACTGCCAGCGCAAGACAGTCCAACCGCTCCTGACGCATCTCCCGACATCTCGCCTGATGGCAACCCTGTAATATTGCAACAACCGGACGTTAAAAACGCGCCGCAAAACGATACGGCTTTGCCAGACCCAGTTTAACCCGCGGTTTTGCCAGTCCGGCGGCAGCGTTCAGAACAATAAACGACATTGTCCCAATCACGCGCCCATTTTTTGCGCCATGCAAAAGGCCGCTCACAAACTGGACACGTCTTTTCGGGCAGATGCGGTTTTTTGTGGGCCAATGCGCTATCCGTTCTTAATCTATCTTGTTCCGCACCGCACGTAACTTCGCAAGCGCTAGCCATGTATCAATACATTATTCCTGCTATAGCACCGCACCCAGATTTTTCACTAGTGGGCAAACGCAAAAAGCACGCTATATTAAGATCATGGCAGCTCTGTTTTTCCTGTTCGTCCTCGGCACCGGCAATTTTGCCATGCACAAAGCGGTTATGGAATCCGGCCATCCTGCTATTCAAGGTAGCCGCGCAGCATTTGATAAAGCAACCGGTGGCTGGGGCGGCTATGTGCTGGAATATGTCATTCTGGTCGCAGCCATGAGCTTCGCCCATCAGGGCTTTGCCTTCGCTGTGGGCGCCTATATTGGCTATACCACACTCAATGCCGGGGCAGCATGGATATTGCTCAGCGGCCGGATGTGAGGCGAGCGACCATGCCACCTATTCACTTTATGCTTGATGGGGAAAGCGGATGGAGAAACGGCCTCAATCGTGAAGGCATTGCTTTCATTCAATATCTTTTCACTAAACAGTGATTTTCGACACCAATTACTGAGAGCAGAGAGGGCGCATGCAGCACCACTGGCGCTTAGCCGCAGTATTTCTCTTCCTCGATTTAATAACCTAACCGATCATTGCAATGTAAAGAAGTTTTAACATTTTTCCTTCAAATGTAAAAAGGTTATTACATCGAAAGGAGCATTTCATGTCCAAAACATATTCCGAGAAACAGTCCCGCCGGACCGTGATGATGAGCTTAACCATTCTGACCCTTGCAGCTGCGGTGGTGGCCATAAAAGCTGCTTTGCGCGCTTGGAGCGTGGATGATGGCGGTTGGCTGGCGACAGGCTTTGTTGTTATCGGCTTTTCAGCTATATTCGTGTTCGGCTCACGGTTTTGGAAAGGCCTTGACGATATACAACGCCAAGGCCATGCCACCAGCTGGTACTGGGGTTGCATAGGCGGCGTGGCGATGAGCGCACTCATTATCAGCGTAACAGGATTAGCCAAAAGCGAATTCACCTTAGGGGTCGCAACACTCATGGTCATGCAACTTGTTTGCTCTGTCATCTTTTATGCATTTTGGTGGCTGAAGGGGCGGGATTTCAGTTTCCGTTCGGGTGAATGAAGAACTGCTTACGGAGCTACCGCAAAAAGCGCGGCTTGAGCCAGCTTGAGCTAGCGGATGCAGTCGAAGTAACTCGGCAGTCCATTATCGCGATGGAAGCGGAGAAATACGACCCCTCTCTACCGATGGCATATCGCATGGCCGCGTTTTTCCACGTCCCAGTAGAGACGCTGTTTTATAACCAATGGAAAGAAAGCGAAGCTATACAAGACAAGGGGGACGCAATTTGCGAAGCGGGTAGCTAAAGGCAGACGGCACGCCCCCCAAACAGAATAAGAGTATGTATTGGTCTTGAGAACCTGCTCAATAACCGAATACTCGCTTAGCCAACGCGCCCCTTTTTCACATCTCCTTTGCGCCCTTTGTTAGACTATTCGGGCACAGCCGCCGCAGTTCACACCTGCGACAGCGCCTGATCAAAATCGGCGATCAGATCATCCGCATCTTCAATGCCGACCGATATACGCACCAGATTGTCCGTAATACCCAGCGCAGCCTTGCGTTCATCGGGAACGGACAAATGCGTCATTGCCGCAGGGTGGCTGGCCAGTGTTTCGGTGCCGCCCAGACTGACCGCCAGCTTGGCAATTTTCAGGCTGTCCAAAAAGGCAAAGCTTTCCGCTTCACCGCCCTTGATAAATACGGAGAAGGTTGAGCCAGCACCAAGGCAATGCCGGTCATAAATGTCCTGCTGGCGGCTGTCTGCGATCATGCCCAGATAGCCCAGCCCTTCAACCTTATCATGATTGGCCAGAAAGGCGCAGACTTTGGCAGCATTTTCACCAGCGCGCTGCATCCGCAGCTCAACGGTTTCAAGGCTGCGCATCAGCATCCATGCCGTATTGGGGTCAACAATGCCGCCCATGGTGTTGCGCAGCGCCCGCACCGGGTCCATCCATTTTTTCGCACCCGCCAGCGAACCAGCAACCAAATCGCTATGTCCGCCGACATATTTGGTAAGGCTGTACACAACAATATCTGCGCCATGCTCTAACGGACGCTGCCATAACGGGCCAAGAAAGGTGTTATCAATCGCAATAGGGGCAGCATCTTCGCCCAGCACGGCATTACGCGCTTCACGCACCGCTTCAATATCGACCAGCGCATTGGTTGGGTTGGCCGGGCTTTCCAAATAGACCATCGCCACCTTGCCGCCATTGGCCGCGGCCTGATCCTTGGCCTGTTCCAGCTTGGCCTCCAGCTCTTCACGGCTGGCACCCGCTGGGAAGTCAACATAGGTGACATTGAACTTGCTCAGCACCTTGGCAACAAAGCCTTCACTGGCGGCATAGAGCGGCCCGCTGTGCACAATGACGTCACCCGCCGCGCAATAGGCCAGCATCATGACACAAATGGCGGTCATCCCGCTAGAGAAGGTCAGCGCATCCTCCGCGCCATCCCAGATGCTCAAACGGTCTTCCAAAATCTCCTGATTGGGGCCGTTAAACCGCGAATAGACCAGGCCTTCCGCGCCACCGGGGCGTTTGCCGGTAATGCCCTCAAAATGGCGTTTGCCCGCTGCTGCATTCTCAAAAGCAAAGGTTGAGGTCAGAAAAATAGGCGGCTTTAATGATCCCTCGGACAGAACCGGATCGAAGCCATGGCCCATCATCATGGTTGCCGGATTAAGCTTGCGGCCATTAATCTCTCCAGCCGCAGGCTTTGGCTTGCGGCGCGGGGTTGGCACGGGTTTATGGGGAACAGCATCTGACATGGAAAATACCCTCCTAAATAGGTGCAGCCGCCCATATTTCAGCGCTGCACCAAACGCCCCCAGGAAGGCAGGGGCCAAAAGAAAATGGGCAAAAGCGCAAATCCCTAACCTCCGCAGGAACGCATCACCTTTGCACCCCATGCCGGATAACTTTTTGCAGCGATCATGGCAATATGCTATGTTCATGCAAAAGGTCGCCCATAATAAAAAGTTGCTCCCCATTCATTAGGAGAACGTAGATGGACGATCCATTTCAGATGCAACGCGAATTGCGCTATGGTGCGCCGGTTTGTTTTCAGGTGCTGACCGGGCGGCATTTCACTATCGGCTATTCATGGTATTTCCGCCAGCCCAAATGGACGTTGGAGATTATCAATCGGGACCGCGAATTGGTCAATGATCCGGAAGGCGTGGAGCGGCTCGACAATTTCCGCGCTGATACGCGCATCCCCAAACGCTTCCGCGCTGGCCTGAAAGCTTATAAAGGCAGCGGTTACGATCGCGGCCATCTGGTGGCCAGCGCCAATCAGGATTTGCAGGACATTCAGAATAGCGAGACCTTTTTGCTCTCCAACATGTCCCCGCAAGCCCCGCAATTTAACCGCGGCATCTGGCGGGAGCTGGAGATGGAAATTCGCGATCTGGACAGCCGTGCCAGCACATTGGAAACCTATGTACTGACCTGCCCTGTCTTTTACTTTGGTGAAACGATTGAGCGCATCGGCAAAGAGCAAGAAGATTTTGGCATTTCCGTGCCCATCCCCCATGCCTTTATCAAAAGTGTATTGGCCGAAAATAAACGTGGGCGGCATCGGCTATGGACCTTCCAGATACCCAATGCACCGCAAACCGCGCCGCTGGAGAGTTTTCTGGTCAAAACCTATGATGCCGAACAGATGGTCGGCGGACAATTTTGGGACCGCATTGCAGGCGGCGACCTACACCGCGACAAAAGCAGACCCCGCAAAATGTGGTGAGTTTGCACCTAACTTCACACAATAAAGACTGAAACCCCAAATGTGTCGAAGGGTGCTTCACGGTCTGGCGAGATTTGCAAACGGCGGGCTTTCACATGATCTGCGCTGACGGCGTTGCTTTAACATAGCATTGTTCTACAAAAGGGGTATGCGAAAGTTCCTCTTCCGGTTGATGATTGCATTGCTAAGCGCAGGCTGGATTGCGCCATTTTCATTTGCAATCTGGGCGCATTACGATTTCACATATAATATATTATTGCCTTTAGCCTTGGATTATGGACATCCACTTCACACAATTTACCCAATTGACTCTGCGATGCCAGCCTTTGCATTTGCTATGATCTGGCTAACTGTAGTGATTTTAGGCTGGACTTTTTACCTAACGCGCAAACTCTAAACGCGCAGCATCGCCACCAGCCACACCGCGCCGACCATGAGCGGGATACCCGCCAGATCGAGCAGAAAGCCGGCTTTCAACATCTTGGGCAGGGCGATATGGTTGCTGGCCCAGGCGATGGCATTTGGCCCCGTCCCTGATGGCAGCATAAAGCCCCAGCTGGCGGCCAATGCTGCGGGCATGGCGAGCAGCATCGGGTCCACGCCCATGGCAAGAATAAGGCTGGCGACAACGGGCATTATGCCGCTGGCGGTGGCGACATTGCTGGCAAATTCCGTGACCAATATCACCAGCCCGACCAGCGCCACCGCAACCACAATTAATGGCACGGCCTTTAGCGGTTCCAACGCTCCGCCCAGCCAATCGGCAAGGCCTGAAGCAATAATCGCAGCAGCAAGCGCCAACCCGCCGCCAAACATCATAATCACGCCCCATGGCGCACGGTCTGCCTCTTGCCATTTTAGCAAGGGCCGCCCAGTGCCATCGGGCAGGATGAACAGCAAAATGCCGCCCAAGATCGCAATGCTCCCATCATGCAATGCTTTGGGCGGGACATAGGGTTTGATCAGCGGCAGGAGCAACCAGCCGCCCACAACCAATATAATGACCGGCACTAAGCGCTTTTCCGGCATGCTCCATGCGCCGCTGCCGCCAATGGCGGTGCGTGCGGCGGCGACATCAAAACTGCCGCGCGACAATTGCTGCACCCGCGACAATATCAGCGCGCAGACGGGAACGCCCAAAATCACCACCGGCAAACCATAGGCCGCCCACCGCGCAAAGCTGATCTGCTCCCCCAATGTTTCGGCTATCAATCCGGCGGCGATGGCATTAGTGGGCGAACCAACCAAAGTGCCCAGCCCGCCAATGGATGCGGAAAAGGCGATGCCCATCAGCAAGGCCCCGGCAAAACCCTGTGTCTCGCCCGGTTTTACGCCGCCCGCCGCCAATACCGCGACAGCAATGGGCACCATGATAAGCGTGGTGGAGGTGTTGGAAATCAGCATAGACAGCAAAGCTGTTGCGATCATGAAAGCGAGCATAAGCTGTGTGCTGCCCGCACCGGCACGGCGGATAATCGCCAGCGCCAGCCGCCGGTGCAGGCCGGTCCGCTCAATCGCCAATGCCAGAAAAGCGCCGCCCAAAATCAAAAACAAAATCGGCGAATAATATTTTGATGCAATGGCATTCACATCCATCACCCCGGCCAAGGGCACCACCAAAAAGGGCAATAAGGCCGTTGCGGTCAGCGGCACCGCCTGTGTCATCCACCAGACAGCCATCCATAGGGTCAGTCCCGCAATCGCCCATGCAGGTGCCGTCATGGCCGCAGGGGCAGGCAGCAATAATGTCATTATGAAAGCAATTGGTCCGGCAATAAGGCCGATATTTTCTGCGCGGCTGCGCCCTGCAGAAAGCGGGTTAGCCGACAAGGCCTATCGCCCCCATATGCCGGCCTTCATCATCACGGCCTTCATGCGTGGCGCGGCGATGGCTAAAGAAATGGCTTTGCCCATAGGTGTCTTCACCCATGCAGGAGATATAGCTCAATCCCGCTTTTGACAGGCGGGACGCAATATAGCCTTCCAGATCGAATTGATGGTGAGAGGTGTCTTTACCGCTAGCAAAAAACCGCTCATTCTCTTCATCGGCATCCAGAAATTGCTGCATGAAAGCGCTATCAACTTCATAGCTTTTCTGCGCGATGCATGGCCCGATACAGGCGACAATATGCAGCCGGTTTGCGCCCAGTTTCTCCATCGCATCCAACGTGGCATCTGTGACGCCCGCCAGCGCACCGCGCCAACCGGCATGCGCTGCGCCAATAACCCCGGCATGATCATCAGCAAATAATATCGGCGCGCAATCCGCGCCCAAAACGCCTAGCAATATGCCGGGTTTGTTGGTCACCATCGCATCTGCCTCTGGCCGGTTATCATCATCCCATGCAGTATCAACCGTCACCACTTTGGCCGAATGGATTTGGTAAAGCCCGGTGAGCGGCGCATCAGGCAAAATGGCGCCTGCCCATAAGCCGCGATTGGTCTGCGCCGTCTCCACTGCGCCGCCACCGCCCAACCCGACATTGCCCAGATCGGCCAAATCTTCGGCGCGCGTGGTAAAACCATGCGCGATACGGTCCATGCCATCAAAGGCCGCACAATTGAGCAGTTTAGCCAAGACTTTTTACCACTTGTTCTGTTGTGTCTTTGGACAGGCCATCAACCGCCCTGATCCGCTCCAGCGCGGCGCGCATCTGCCCTCCGCGCTTATCATCATAGCGCTGCCAACGGCCCAATGGCGGAATGAAACGTGCCGCGGTTTGCGGGTTTGTTGCATCCAGCGCGATAATCATATCGGTCAGCATCGCATAGCCCTGCCCCGATGGATCGTGAAAGACGGACGGATTACCCGCCAAAGCGCCATAAAGTGCGCGCACCCGATTGGGGTTTGACAAGGTGAAATCAGGGTGGCCGCGCAGCGCAGTGATATGCGCCATGCAATCAGGGTGCATAGACAGCCCTTGCATAGAAAACCATTTGTCGATAACCAGCGCGTTGCCCTGATAGCGATCATAAAATACGCTGAGCGCTTTTTCGCGCAATGGATCGTCCAGACTGGCGAGCGACATGAGCGCGGATTGCCGGTCTGTCATATTATCGGCCGCTGCAAATTGGTCATAACATAGCTGCGCCGCATCATCCGCGCCGCCCGCAACCAGATAGGCTAGCGCCAAGCCTTTCATCCGCCGCGCACCCTTTGCTGCGCCGCTCAGTGCGAAGGGAACGCTGGCCATGCGCTTATAGATTGCGCGCCAGCCATCAGCCAAAGTCTGGCCCAGCAATGTGCGCAATGCCTGCCGCGCCGCATGGACTTTTAGCGGCTGCATCACCGCCTGTTGCTCGGTCACAAAATTCTCACTCGGCAGCGTCAGCAATTCAGCGCGCATCGCTTCTTCCAGCCGGTCATCAGCCAGCAACGCACCGAACAAAGCCACCAGATCAGCATCAGCAATGGCCGTTTCCGAAGCGCCAGCAACATCTGCCAAAATCCGTTCGGTCAAAAGTTTTTGCAATGCTTCATAACGCGCAAAGCTGTCATCATCATGCCGCACCAGATGCGCAAGTGCCGACGGATCGGATGGGCTGTGCACCGTCACTGGCGCAGAAAAACCGCGATTGATGGAGAGCACTGGCTTTGCGGTAAAGCCGGTAAAGGTGAAGCTCTGCTCCGCTTGATCGAGCACCAATATATCTTCATGGCTTTTGGCCCCGCTATACGCATCAATCAGCGCCGTTTTAAGCGGGATGACCATCGGCTTTTTCTCGGTCTGCCCCGGTGTCGGGGCCAAGCTTTGCTTCAGGGTCAGCGTCACCGTGCCGCTATCTGCATCAAAAGACAGATTGGTTGTGATTTGCGGCGTGCCGGCCTGGCTGTACCATAAGCGGAATTGCGACAGGTCCAGCCCCGCACCCTGTTCTATAGCGACAACAAAATCTTCACAGGTCGCAGCCTCACCATCATGCCGGTCAAAATAGAGATCTGTGCCTTTGCGGAAATTGTCCGGCCCCGCAAGAGTCGCCATCATGCGGATAATTTCCGCGCCCTTATTATACACAGTCGCGGTGTAGAAATTGCTGATTTCCATATAGCTATCGGGGCGGATGGGGTGCGCCAAAGGCCCTGCATCTTCGGGGAATTGGGCGGCGCGCAAAATGCGAACATCTTCAATGCGCTTCACTGGCGCGCTGTTCATATCCGCAGAAAAGCTCTGATCACGAAAGACGGTGAAGCCCTCTTTCAGCGACAATTGAAACCAATCACGGCAAGTGACGCGGTTGCCGGACCAATTGTGGAAATATTCATGCGCAACGACGCCTTCCACGCCATCAAAATCGCCATCATTGGCGGTGTCTTGATCGGCCAATATGTAGCGCGTGTTAAAGACGTTCAGGCCCTTATTCTCCATCGCGCCCATGTTAAAATCACTGACCGCAACAATGTTGAACACACCCAGATCATATTCGCGGCCATAAACCTGTTCATCCCAGCGCATTGAGTCTTTCAGCGCCTTCATCGCATGGCCGGTGCGTGCGCTATCCTCTTCGCTGCGGGTATAGATGGCCAGATCAACCGACTTGCCTGACATGGTGGTGAAGCTGTCTCTATTGGCCACCAGATCGCCTGCGACCAGCGCGAACAGATAGCTGGGTTTTGGCCACGGGTCATGCCACACAGCATAATGCTGGTCATCATCAGCATCGCCGCTTTCGGTCAATTCGCCATTGCTGAGCAACACCGGAAAGGCCGCCTTATCGCCCTGCATCCGCACGGTATAGACTGACAGATTATCCGGCCGATCAACAAAGGGGATAATCCGGCGAAAGCCCTCTGCCTCACATTGGGTGCACAGCATCGCGTTTGACGCATATAGCCCCATCAATGTGGTGTTCTGGTCGGGTTGCACCGTGCAATAAATGGTCAGCACCGCGCCAGAGGCAGCGCCATCAACAATGATCTGCCCACCTTCTTCGCGCCACGTTAGCGGCTGGTCATTTTGCATAATGCTATCGGGCAGCACATTATCAACGTCGAGTGCCAAAGGCCGATCATGATCGCCATTACGCTGCAGCGTCAGATGCGCGGTCACTTTTGTCTCTGTCAGGCCCAGCATAAATTCCAGCGCAACCTTGGGAATATACCAGCCGGGCGGCGCATAATCCTTGCGATAAATCACCGCTGGTTGTTGTGGGTTGGTTGCCGCATCTGCGGTCATGTCTTGTTGTCTAATATCTGCCATATATGTTTCATGGCGATAGGCTGCGCTGCTGGCAAGAGTGATATTGCTCTCCCGCCATATTGCGGGCACGTCGATGCTGGGCTAAGCATGCCGCCATGAGCGATACAGGCAATTCACTGCTGATCTTCGGCATGGGCTATACGGCGGGTTATCTGGCCGATATTTTGCGTGGACAGGGTTGGAAAGTAACCGGCACACGGCGCAGCGGCGATGCGCATAATCTTGCCTTTGCGGACCGCGAATCGGTGCTGGCGGCTATTAATAGCGCAACGCATATCCTCTCTTCCGTCCCGCCTGATCGGGACACGGGCGCAGACCCGGTGCTGGACAATTATGGCGCGGCGATAGCGCAGGCAAAACTTGCATGGAGCGGTTATATCTCTGCCACCGGCGTTTATGGCGACACCAAAGGCGCATGGGTGGACGAAAGCGCGCCCATTGGCGGCGGGCGGCGCACAGCGCGGGCAGAGGCCGATGAAAATTGGCAGAAATTGCGCAGCGATATGTGGGTTTTTCGCCTGCCGGGCATTTATGGGCCGGGCCGCAGTGTTTTTGAACGGCTGCAAAAAGGGGTTGCGCGGCGCATTGATATGCCCGGCCAAGTGTTCAGCCGGTGCCATGTTGCCGATATTGCCAGCGGCATTATTGCTGGATTTACTGGCCCTGCCGGGGCGTATAATCTGTCGGACGATCTGCCCTGCGCACAAAATCTGGTGCTGGAATATGCCTGCGCATTATCGGGCGCACCCCTGCCGCCATTGCAAAGCGTCGAGCAGGCCGAGCTTTCCCCCATGGCGCGGAAATTTTACAGCGAAAACCGCCGCGTCGCCAATGGCAAAGCCAAACGCCTGCTAAACTGGCAACCACAATACCCCACCTATAAGCAGGGTTTGCAGGACATCTGGAACGCGCAGAGCAAAACATAAACGAACCACAAGGTTCGCAAGCGCGCCCTTGGTCTTTTGGCGCGCGCCGGCCGTTAGGCCGCCCCCTCGGAGGCCTCTGGCCGCGAGAGAAAAACAAACATTTTTATCTGCCCTACCGCTTCGCTACTTGAGGGCGTTCAGTCTGCCCTACCGCTTCGCTACTTGAGGGTGTTTTATCTACCCAACCACGCGGGGGGTTTTGGGTTTGCGGGCCTGCATGGCGATTATCAGACCCGCCAGCGCCAAAAATCCGCCGCCAATTGCTAAGGGCGTCCATGTATAGCCTTCAAAAATGGTTGAGAAGATCATCGCAATCACGGGCACAATGGTGCTGACATAGGCCGCGCGGCCAGGGCCAATATTGCGGATCAGGCCGAAATACAGCGGGAAGGTGACCGCTGAAGCAAACAGCGCCAAAAAGCCAATGCCCGCCATATAGCCCAGCCGCATGTCAAACACTGGCGGCCCGGCGCTGACCAATGCAAACACGGCATTGCACACCACGCCCCAGAACATGGCCCAAGCAAGCATGGAGAGCATAGGCCAAGCCTTCATCCGCTCCGTCCCCTGCATGATATTGGCAATAGAGGCAGACAGCACGCCCAGCACGGTGAGTGCTATGCCCAGCCATAATGTGTCTGGCGCGCCCTGCAGACGGGCAAATTCGTGCGCGAACAGGCCCGACACGCCGACAATAGCAATGATTGAACCGCCCAGAAAAAGACCCGTAATCCGCTGTTTCAAAAACAATGCGCCCAGCAATGCATTGGGGATGATAAGCAGCGCAAACATCGCCGCGACCAGCCCCGATGTAATGTAGAGTTCCGCCCGGTACACAAAGTTGAAATTGCACGCGAATTGAAACAGGCCGAGCATCATGGCCCAGCCATGCCCGGCCCGGCCAAGTGCCAATTTTTGCCCGCGCGCCTTTGCTAGAACAAACATGGCCAATGCCGCCAGCGCAAAACGATAGGTGACAGACCAACTCTCTGGTACCACGCCAAGCTGGTCTTTAATAACAATCCATGTGCCGCCCCAAATCAAGGAGACAGTCAAGAACGGGATCAGTACCGAGGCTTGCCAAAAGCTGGTCTGGCCAGGATCATCGGTGATCGAGGATGAATCGGTGTTCATGACGGTGGTTTTTTACAATGCTGCAATGGCATCGGCCAGCGGGCGCACCGCAGCTTCATCTTGGTTCCAGCTGGCCACAAACCGCGCCTGACCACCAGCTTGCTGCGTCACCACGCCCCAATCATAAAAATCAAAGCCTTGCGCGCGCAATGCATCCGCTTCGCCCGGCCCAAGCTGCAAAAATACTTCATTGCCGTGTACTGAATAGAGCAAGCGTTGCCCCGCAGCCTTGGCGATAAGCGCAGCCCCGGCATTGCTCGCCCGCGCATTGTCCAACCACAGATCATCACGCAGCATGGCCAGCAATTGCGCCGCCATATAGCGCCCCTTGGACATAAGATGCCCGGCGCGTTTTAGCCGATAGCGTGTATCCTGCGCCCAATCGCGCGCCGTGCCAAAGAAAATCAGTGCCTCAGCATTCATGCCGCCATTTTTAACGCAGCCAAAGCTGAGCGCATCAACGCCGGCACGCCATGTAAGGTCAGCCGGTGATGCGCCGCTTTGATTGTGCTGGCTTACCACCGCATTGGCAAAGCGCGCACCATCCAGATGGAACCCAAGACCATGCGCCTTGCACACATCGCCCAACGCCTTTGTTTCTTGCGCTGAATAGGTCAGGCCATATTCCGATGCATTGGTGATGGAGAGCGCCGCCGCCTGCACCTGATGCACATCATCGCGAATGGCGCCCAGTGCTTCGGTAACGCTATCGGGTGCCACTTTGGCCCCTTCCCCTTCGACCAGCATCAGCTTTGCGCCATGGGTATAAAATCCCGGTGCGCCACATTCATCCTGCTCAATATGCGCCAATTTATGACAGATAACGCCCTTATGCGGCGGGCACATTGCCGCCAGCGCCAATGCATTGGCCGCTGTGCCCGTGGCGACCCAGAGCGCCGTCACCTCGGTCTCGAAAACCTCACCAAAAGCGGCATCGAGCGCCTGTGAATAGCTATCGCCATCATAAGGCGCATCGACGCTATCAGCATCAGCAATCGCTTGCATGACTTTGGGATGGACGGGCGCGGCATTGTCAGAGAAAAATTGCATAGCACTGCGGTTAATGCGTCATGGCGCTTCGTCAAGATGGAAAGTGCAAGAGATCAATAAGCGGCAATTCTATATCCGCGTCTGGCCCTCACCGCGAATGATCCATTTATAGCTGGTCATCGCGGCCAGACCCATGGGGCCGCGGGCATGAAGCTTTTGCGTGGAAATGCCGATTTCCGCGCCCAATTCCATCTCGCCGCCATCGCTATAACCGGTCTCTGTATTATGAAAGACACAGGCTGCATCAACGCGCTGCAAAAAGGCAGCCGCATTTTGATCATCCTCGGTGATAATGGCCTCGCTATGACGAGAGCTATGCCGTTCAATATGCGCCAGTGCGCCTTCAAGATCATCCACCGTCTTGATGCTCATACGAAAGCCCAGAAATTCCGTGCCATAATCATCAGCATCCGCCGCGCTCAGCAGACCATCGGGGTAATGACCGGTCAGCGCGGCCAGACTGTCCGTATCGGCGCGGATATCAACATTGGCATTGGCCAAGGGCTCCAATGTTTCAGCAAGCTGTGGCAGATGTGTGCGGTGCACCAATAATGTATCAATCGCATTGCAGACGCTGGGCCGCCTGGTTTTGGCGGAACGAATGATAGCGCGGGCATAATCCTCGCGGCCCGTCTCATCCCAATATATATGCACCACACCAGCGCCGGTTTCTATCACCGGCACTTTGGCAGTATCGCGCACAGTATCAATCAACCCCTGACTGCCACGCGGAATAATCACATCCACATGGCCAACCGCGCCCATCAGCACGCCAGCCGCAGCCCGTTCCGGCGGCAATAATGTGACGCAATCCACTGGCAAGCCCGCCTCCTCTAGCGCAGAATGGATGATGGACAGCAACGCTCTATTGCTATGCTGCGCATCAGAGCCGCCTTTTAACGCAATGGCATTTTGCGTTTTGAAGGCGATGCCAAATGCATCGACCGTGACATTGGGCCGCGCTTCATAAATCATGCCGATTACGCCCAGCGGAACCGCATTGCGCGTGAGGCGAAGACCGTTGGCCAATGTCCGCGCTTCCAGCTCATCGCCCACCGGCGTTGGCAATTCGGCCAAGATGCGCAGACCATCAGCAATGCCGGTTATGCGCTCCGCAGTGAGCTTGAGCCTATCATAGCGCGGATCATTTTGCGGCATCACCTCAAGATCACGTGCATTCTCCTGCAAGATGCAAGGCGTTTCTGCTTCCAGCCGCACAGCAAGTGCTTGCAACAGCAAGTCGATTTGCTTTGGCATGGCCAGTGCGAGCGCGCTTTGTCCCCTGCGCAAACGCGACAATTGTGTGATCACTGCATCATGCAGTGTTTCTGTTACTGTTCCTGTCACTGTCTTTTATATTCCTTCATAAAAGCTATATGCGCACCCGCTAGTCATCGCTGCGCGTGATTCGCGTACCGGCATGCCCGCCAGCCAATATAGCCGTCAACGCTGCGGGCGTGCGGCCATTGATTATCCAAGCTTCTGACACGCCGCCAGACAAAGCAGCTTTGATATTGTGCAGCTTACTGGCCATGCCGCCTGTGCCGCCCGTTGATATATGCCCGGTGTGCCGATCAATAAATGCCTCACTTAACTGGTCCGCCCTTAGCTCTGGCACCACTGCGCCATTATCAGCAGAGACAAAACCATCTGCACTGGTGTTGACGATTAAGCGTACAGGCCGAGAAAATTGGGTGCAGGTTAGCGCCATTTCAGCGGCCAAATGATCATTATCACCAAATTGATGCCCCTCATCAGCACGCAATTCGCTATCGTCCACGCCATCATTAAAGTTGCAAATCATCACAAAGCCATGATCCAGCGCGGCCCGCATTGTTGCGGCCATGGTCGGGCGCTGCAAATCGGCATAGGTCACCAGTTTTTGCAAGACCTGTTTACGGGTAAAGCCCTCCTGCCATGTCGCAAATAATCGCGGTTGACCAATTTCGGCGAGCAGTCTTTTGCGCGTGACCACATCCGCATTGATAGCATCAGCATCGACCATAGTTTGCGCCATACCCATAGCACCAGAACTTACGACCAGCACATCACCATCATGATTATCAATGATATGGGCATGGGCCTGCAATATTGCTTCATCCACCGCGCCGCTGGACAGTGAATCTGCCGCGCCATGGCTGGTCAGCACAGCCGTGCCATATTTGATGATATTGATCATGTCTTTAGCATTCGCCTTTCATGTGCGCGGATATATCGGCAAAGCCACCAAATGCGAGTGCAAAATACGCAAAGTTCCAAAATTAGTTGCTCTAAAAATGCAAAATTTGGAATAATATTACGTTTTTTTGCAAAGAATCGCGTTTTCTTGTTGCATTGTCGGTGGTTTCTGCGCATAGGGGCAAACAACGTAAACAGGGTTAATCGAAACAGTAATGACCAATATCGCTGTCCTAGTGCTAGAAATTATCAACGTGCTGCTCGTGCAACGGGCGGTCGGAGAGAAGGCATTCTAAGCAATAGTAAATAGCCTGATCCACCACCGCCCGCTTCCCACCAAATGGTAAGCGGGTTTTTTAATGTCCCGAATGACCTGAAGACCGATGTTAAGATAGTGCCCAGGAAATGAAGAAAGAGCCGAGCAGCAAATGACAACCAGCAAAAGATCAGATGCCATTACAAAAGGCCCGTCCAAGGCACCAGCGCGCGCGATGTTGCGTGCGGTCGGCTATGGCGACAAGGATTTTGCCCAGCCAATGATCGCTGTGGTCAATACATGGTCGAATGTCACACCATGCAATATGCATCTTGATGCGCTGGCCGAGCCTATTCGTCAGGGTGTCCGCGCAGGCGGCGCTACACCGATTGATTTCAACACTATCGTGGTATCCGACGGCATTACCATGGGCGGCGAAGGCATGCGTGCCTCTCTCATCTCGCGCGAAGTGATTGCCGATTCTATCGAATTGGCCGTGCGCGGCCACTCACTCGACGCCGCCGTGATATTGGTGGGCTGTGACAAGACCCTGCCTGCCGCAGCCATGGCATTGGCGCGTATGGATGTGCCTGGACTGATTTTCTATGGCGGCACCATTTTGCCGGGCAATAGCAAGGGCAAAGACCTTTCTATTCAGGATGTTTTTGAAGCTGTTGGCGCCCATGGTCGCGGCGATATTGATGATGGCGAATTGGACCGTATCGAACGTGCCGCCTGCCCGGGCGCAGGTGCATGTGGCGGACAATTTACTGCCAACACCATGGCCATGGCGTTGGCCTTTTTGGGACTGGCACCTATGGGCGCGGGTGATCCGCCAGCGGTTGATGGCAATAAAGCTGTTGAGGCCGAACGCTGTGGCCGTTTGGTTGCGGCTTTGGCCAAGCGCAAAATTACAGCGCGCAACTTTGTGACTGAGGCCAGCCTGCGCAATGCCGCAACAGCAGTTGTTGCCAGTGGCGGCTCGACCAATGCCGTGCTGCATCTTGCGGCCATCGCTGCCGAGGCAGATGTGCCATTTACCATAGACATTTTTGATGAATTATCGCGCACAACGCCGGTCATCACCGATCTAAAACCCGGCGGGCAATTCCTTGCTCGCGACCTTTATGATGCTGGCGGCATGGCATTGTTTGGCCGCCGTTTATTAGAAGGCAGCCGCTTGACTGACGCGCCAACGGTAAGCGGCAAAACACTGGCCGAAGAATTGCAGGATGCGCCTGAGACACCTGACCAAAAAGTGGTCTATCCGGTTGATACCCCCGTCAAAGCCACAGGCGGCCTGCGCATCTTATATGGCGATATGGCGCCCGAAGGTGCAGTGCTCAAAACCGCTGGTTATGATGATGGCAGCTTTACCGGCCCAGCAAGGGTTTATGAATGTGAGGATGATGCTTTCAAGGCTGTACAATCAGGTGCAATCAATGAAGGCGATGTCGTCATCATCCGCTATGAGGGCCCACGTGGCGGCCCGGGCATGCGCGAAATGCTGGCAGTCACTGCTGCCGTTGCCGGACAAGGTCTGGCTGGCAAGGTGGCACTGATCACAGATGGGCGTTTCTCCGGCGCGTCCCATGGTTTTGTCATTGGTCATGTCGCACCAGAGGCTGCCAATGGCGGACCTATCGCGCTGATTGAAGAGGGCGATATATTGACTATCAACGCCGAGGAGCGAACCATCAATGCGGATATTGATTGGGAGGCGCGCCGCGCGGCCTTTGTACCACGTCCGCTCAATTCTCTGGGCGGAGCATTCGACAAATTTGCCCGGCTCGTCTCATCAGCGGCGCATGGCGCAGTGACGTCAAAAAGTTTCTAAACACGATATTGATACCATAAGGAAAGCGAAGATAATGGCGATTAAGGTTTATACAGATTCAGATGCAGATGGCGCAGTCCTGAAACAGGGCAGAGTGGCGGTTATCGGTTATGGCAGTCAGGGGCGTGCCCATGCGCTCAACCTGAAAAATTCCGGTTGTGACGTCATTGTTGGCGTACGTCCGGGCGGCAAAGGCGACACGCAAGCCAAAGCAGACGGCCTGACCACGGCGCCAGTGCGCGAGGCAGCAGAGCAAGCCAATGTCATTTGTATGCTGACCCCCGATATGAGCCATGAGAGCATTTATGAGGAAGACATTGCTCCGGCATTGAATGATGGCGATTGCATCTCTTTCGCGCATGGCTTCACCATTCTTTATGGCCGCGTCAAGCCGCCTGAGAATGTTGACGTCATCATGGTCGCCCCCAAAGGTCCGGGCGATCTGGTCCGCCGTGAATATGAGCGTGGTCGAGGTGTGCCCTGCCTGTTTGCCGTGCATCAGGATGCCACTGGCAACGCCAAAGCACGGGCATTATCCTATGCCTCTTTGATTGGCGGAACGACCGCTGGCACATTGGAAACAACCTTCCGCGAAGAAACCGAAACCGATTTGTTCGGTGAGCAGGCCGTATTGTGCGGCGGCGCTACCGAATTGGTGATGAAGGGTTTTGAAACGCTAACCGAAGCCGGTTACCGCCCCGAAATCGCCTATTATGAATGCCTGCACGAGCTGAAGCTGATCGTCGATCTGCTCTATGAAGGCGGCATTGCCAAAATGCATGACTTCATCTCTGAAACGGCGGCTTATGGCGATCTTACTTCTGGCCCACGCGTCATCAATGATGAAACCAAAAACCGGATGCGCGAAGTGCTGACCGACATTCAGAACGGCACTTTTGCCCAGAACTGGATTTTGGAAAATCAGACCGGCAAAGTGAAATATGACCAGATGATGCGCACTGATCTCAATCACCCGATTGAGGAAACTGGCAAGGAATTGCGCTCGCTCATGCCGTGGTTGCAAGACGGCGCAAACACCAAAGGCAGCTAAACCGGCTTATCCGGATGCGCAAAACCCCGGATATGCCGACAAAGAGAGTCGAAACCATGAATGCGATTACCCCTCCGCCCGCGCAAAGCCAAAGCGATGACCAGTCTGCTGCAACGCAGGCTGGTGCTGTGCAGAAATCAGGAGCTGACCTCCTGCTTGATGCATTGGAAGAGCAGGGCGTAGAGGTAATTTTCGGCTATCCGGGCGGTGCAGTACTGCCGATTTATGATGCGCTGGATAAGCGCGGCACCATCAAGCATATCATGGTGCGGCACGAACAGGGCGCAGTACATGCCGCTGAAGGCTATGCGCGTTCCACCGGCAAACCCGGCATTGTGCTGGTTACATCCGGCCCCGGGGCCACCAATGCCGTTACCGGACTGACCGATGCCTTGCTCGATTCCATTCCTCTGGTGTGTATTACAGGGCAAGTGGCGCGCCCGTTAATCGGCACGGATGCGTTTCAGGAATGTGATACGATCGGCATCACCCGCAATTGCACCAAGCATAATTATATGGTCGACCATGCTGATCGTTTGGCCGGAGTGGTGCATGAGGCATTCCATATCGCCACACAGGGCAGGCCCGGACCAGTGCTGATCGACATTCCCAAAGACGTACAGTTTGAGAGTGGCTCCTACACAGCCAAAGCGGACGCGGTGGCGCGGCCAACTGTTGCCAAGCCGCTCATGGATGATGAGCGTATCGCCAAGGTGGTGGATATGCTGCGCAGCGCGCGCAAACCGGTATTTTATACAGGCGGCGGCGTCATCAATGCAGGGCCAAGAGCGTCCGAGACATTGCGTGCGCTTGCTCATGCCAGCAATGTTCCTGTAACCTCTACATTGATGGGGCTGGGCGCTTTCCCTGCATCCGATCGGCAATGGCTGGGTATGCTGGGTATGCATGGCAGTTATGAAGCCAATAATGCGATGCATGATTGCGACCTTATGGTCTGTATCGGCGCGCGCTTTGATGACCGGGTAACCGGAAGGCTTGATGCTTTCTCCCCCGGATCAAAGAAAATTCATATCGATATTGACCCTAGCTCAATTAACAAAAATGTGCCGGTTGACCTGCCGGTTATTGGCGATGCGGGCAAAATCTTGGCTGCATTGCTGCAAAAATGGCAAAGCACCGAAGTCGATAGCCCATGCGACCCAGCCCGTTTGGATGGCTGGTGGGCAGAAATTGCTAGCTGGCGCGGCAAGAACAGCTTTGCCTATGCAAAATCGGATAGTCTGATCAAACCACAATATGCCGTTGAACGGTTATATGAGCTGACCAAGGGCTATGACACCTATATCACCACCGAAGTGGGCCAGCATCAGATGTGGGCTGCGCAGCATTTCCATTTTGAAGAGCCCAATCGCTGGATGACGTCGGGCGGCTTGGGCACCATGGGCTATGGCCTGCCAGCTGCTCTTGGCGTGCAGGAAGCGCACCCCGATGCTCTGGTCATTGATATTGCCGGTGATGCGTCGGTACAAATGTGTATTCAGGAAATGTCTGCTGCCATTCAATATGGCTTGCCGATCAAGATATTCATCCTGAACAATGAATATCTGGGCATGGTACGCCAATGGCAGGAATTGCTGCATGACAAGCGCTATGCACAAAGCTATTCCGCATCTCTCCCTGACTTTGTCAAATTGGCAGAGGCTTATGGCGGCGAAGGCTTTTGTGCAGAACATCCAGATGAGTTGGACGACAAAATCATCGCCATGATTAAAAGCGATAAGCCGGTATTGTTTGATTGCCGCGTCACCAAGGAAGAGAATGTCTTTCCGATGATCCCATCAGGCGCGGCGCATAATGACATGTTGCTGGGCGGCGCGGTTACTGGCGAAGAAATTTCTGCAGCAGGCAAGGTGTTGGTCTGATGAGTGATACCCCGAATGATAACGCGCCATCACAATCAGTCTATCCGGTTTCGTCAGGTGATCCGGCCATTTATGAATGCATATTGGCAGCCATTGTTGACAATGAGCCAGGCGTATTGGCCCGTGTGGTTGGCCTGATCTCTGCACGCGGTTATAATATTGAAAGCCTGACCGTTGCTGAAACCGATGTGATGAAACACCGTTCGCGCATCACCATTGTGACCAGCGGTACGGCGACAAAAATTTCCCAGATCAAGGCGCAATTGGAACGTCTGGTGCCGGTTCGGCGGGTTATCGACGTCACGGCAGAAAGCGACGCAATTGAGCGTGAACTGGCGCTGGTCAAGGTTGAGGGCAGCGGTGAACAACGATTGGAAGCCATGCGGGTCGCCGATATTTTCCGCGCCCGGCCCATTGATATCACCCATAACAGCTTTGTATTTGAAGTGACCGGCACACGCGACAAGGTTAATGCCTTTATTGACCTGATGCGCCCATTAGGATTGGTCGAGAACTCACGCACAGGCGTATTGAGCATCCGGCGCGGCGCAGAAGCCAATTGACCCCGATATTCACGAACCAAACCGGCTAACCAACCCAAGGAGAAGACGATGACATTATCACTGCTATCACTATTAACCCTTGGATTACTGCTTCTATTGGGCCTAAATCTGGCAATGAAAGCAAATAATAGCCCTGCGCGCAAAAGCGTGCCTGTGAAAATTCGTGATCAAGGAGCGCCCCATGACGCCCGAACAAACCGTTTCGACTGAACCCACCCCTGCCAGCGACCATGTCAAAATTTTTGACACCACCTTGCGCGATGGCGAGCAAGCACCCGGCTTTTCCATGTCCACAGCGGGCAAGCTGGTTATGGCGCGTGAACTGGCGCGTCTGAATGTCGACATTATCGAAGCCGGATTTGCCGCAGCCTCACCCGGCGATATGGCTGCGGTCAAAGCTGTCGCAGAAGAAATTGGCGATGGCGCCAACAGCCCGACCATATGTTCACTGGCCCGGTTGAATATCCGCGATATTGATGCATCGGCCGAGGCGACGAGCCCAGCAACGAACCGCCGCATCCACACCTTTATCGGCACCAGCCCGCTGCACCGTGATGCCAAGCTGAAAATGTCTAAAGCGCAGATATTAACCGCGATCACTGATCTGGTCGCGCATGCGCGGTCGGCCTGTGACGATATCGAATTTTCACCCGAAGACGCCATCCGCACAGAGCGTGACTATCTGGTTGAGGCCGTGCAGGCCGCGATTGAGGCCGGAGCAACGACCATCAATATCCCTGATACTGTGGGCTATACTACGCCGGAGGAAATCCAGAATCTGTTCGCGTTTCTGACCAGTGAAGTGCCCAGTGCTGCGGGCGTTACCTTCTCCACCCATTGCCATGATGATCTGGGTCTGGCGGTTGCCAACTCACTGGCCGCAGTGCGTGGCGGTGCGCGGCAGATTGAATGCGCGGTAAACGGTATTGGCGAGCGGGCAGGCAATTGCTCGCTGGAAGAAGCCGTGATGGCACTGGCCACGCGGCGCGACCATTTTGGCCTGACCACACAGATCAACACCCCGCGCCTCTACCCAACCAGTGTCGCGCTGACTCAAGTGACCCATCAGCCCATTGCTCGCAATAAAGCCATTGTCGGCAAAAACGCCTTTGCGCATGAGGCTGGTATTCACCAGCATGGTGTGCTGGCAGATAAACGCACTTATGAAATTATGGACGCCGAAGCGGTGGGCATGCCCAGCAACTCCATTGTATTGGGTAAGCATTCGGGCAAGCACGCGCTGAAATCCCGTATTGAGGCTATTGGCCTGTCAGCCGATAAGGCCCGTTTGGATGAGCTCTTTGTAAAATTCAAAGCCTTGGCGGATACACAGCGCGAAGTGACCGATAATGATCTGGTGCGCCTTGTCACAGGGTCCAATATGCCGCCGGGCCGCGCTGGTCCATGGCGTTTGCGTCAGGTTGAGATGGAATATGCCATTGATGCCGATCATAAGCCCAATGCCCGTGTGGTGATGGAGCATGAAGATGGCACCAGCAAAACCATCATTGGCGAAGGTCAAGGGCCATTTGACGCTGCCTTTCATGCCGTCTGCGCCATTGCCGATGTTGGCGGGCGTATTTGCACGTTGGACATCCATCACGTCGCCGATGGTGCCGACCGCAATGTGCGCGCCGAATCGGTCATCAATATTGATGGAGCCGAATATGAAGGGTCTATTCGTGAAGTCGATGTGGCCTATGCCGCAGTGGGCGCCTTTGTTGTTGCTGTAAATGCCGCTTTGGTGGCCCAAGGACGCGAGAAGGCAGCATGAGTGGGATTTTTTCTTTCACGGCATGTTCGCTTGTGCGAACGCCTCCAAGGGGGCGGGCCAATAAGGCCCGGCGCGCAGTCGCGCTTGCGGACCTGCCGTCCGGTCTCCAGCGCTTAAGCAACGAAGCAGTAGCGCAAATAAAACGCCTCCGCCCCTTCAGGGGAGGGGGTTGGGGGTGGGGACCATCCAATAACGCAGCGCCAAGAATGACACCGCCTCTCCCAACTCTCTCCCCTAAAGGAGAGAGGGCTATGCGTGACGCCAGAAGCGTCCCGTTGGCTAACAGCGATGGGAAACGATATGACTGACACTCCCCAAACCCTATATGACAAGTTATGGGATGCCCATCTGGTAGCGCCAGAGGGCAAGGACAGCCCTGCGATATTATATATCGATCTGCATCTGGTGCACGAAGTCACTTCACCGCAAGCCTTTACTGTTTTGAAAGAGCGCGGTCTGGATGTACGGCGGCCTGATCTGACCAAAGCCACTTTGGACCATAGTGTGCCGACCCTGCCCGCCAATAAGGATGGCAGCCTACCCTATGCAACCGAAGACGCCGCCACGCAGGTTGCGGCACTGCAAGACCATTGCGCCGATTATGGCATAGAGCTGTTTGGTCTAGGCGATCACCGGCGCGGTATTGTGCATGTTATCGGCCCCGAATTGGGCCTGACCCAGCCGGGCAAGACGATTGTGTGCGGCGATAGCCATACCTCCACCCATGGCGCATTTGGTGCACTGGCCTTTGGTATTGGCACAACAGAAGTTGGCCATGTGCTGGCGACGCAATGCCTGTTCCAGCGCAAAGCAAAAACCATGCGTGTGCGCTTTACTGGTGCGTTGCAACCAGGGGTTTCTGCCAAGGATATGGCGCTGGCGATGATCGCCCATGTCGGTGCTGATGGCGGACAGGGCCATGCTATGGAATTTGCTGGCCCCGCAGTGGAAGCGCTGGATATGGAAGGGCGTATGACATTGTGCAACATGTCAATAGAGGCTGGTGCACGTGTCGGTCTGGTTGCGCCTGATGAAACAACATTTGCCTTTTTGGAAGGTCGCGAACGCGCACCCAAAACCAAAGACTGGGCCGATGCTGTCTCTCAGTGGAAGCAATTGCACAGCGATGATGATGCGCATTTTGATCAGGAAATAGAGATTGACGCCAGTACGATCACACCAATGATTACCTATGGCGTCTCCCCCGATGCAGCAGCGGCGATTAACGGGCAGCACCCTGCGCTGGCCAATGACAATGCGCGTGAGGCTGCGGACTATATGCAGCTTCAGGCCGGGCAGGATTTTGATGCTGTGCGCGTTGACCGAGTATTTATCGGCAGCTGCACTAATGCGCGACTGACCGATTTGCGTGCTGCGGCAAATATCTTGCGAGGCCGCAAAGTTGCAGATCATGTCGCCATGTTGGTAGCCCCGGGTTCAGAAGCTATCAAGGCTGAGGCTGAAGCCGAAGGACTGCACAGTATATTTATTGCTGCTGGAGCGGAATGGCGCGAGCCGGGCTGTTCCATGTGTATCGCCATGAACGGCGATAAAGGGCAACCGGGCGAACTGGTCGTTTCTACTTCCAATCGCAATTTTAAAGGGCGGCAGGGCAAAGATGTGCGCACCATGCTGGCTAGCCCCGCTACGGCTGCGGCATGCGCAGTAAATGGCTATCTGGCTGACCCACGCCAATTTGCCGGCCAGTTTGCCGATAGTGACCAGACTGAAGAAAGCAGCGCGGCATGACCCCTTTTACCAAGCTGACATCCAAAAGCGTGATATTGGAGCAAGCCGATATCGACACTGATCAGATTATTCCAGCGCGTTTTTTAACCACAACGGAAAGCGCAGGACTGGGCGACAAAGCCTTTTATGACTGGCGGCGCGGTGAAAATGGTGCGCTGCGTGACAATCATGTGCTCAACCATGTTAACACGGCCACCCATCAGATATTGGTGGCTGGTCCGAATTTTGGCTGCGGTTCATCGCGTGAACATGCGCCTTGGGCCCTGCTGGACTTTGGTTTTCGTGTGGTTATCTCCTCTGACATTGCCGATATTTTCACCAGCAACGCCCTGAAAAACGGTTTGCTGCCGGTGCAAGTGCCCGCTGACATTCACGCGCAATTGCTGGACAAACCCGGCCTGTCCATCACGGTAGATCTGGAGAATGAGCAGCTTAGCGCAGACGGCATAAGCTGCCACTTTACAATTGAGCGTTTTGCCCGCCGATGTTTGCTTGACGGAGTGGATCCGCTCGGCGCGTTACTGGCGCAGCGTGAGGCTATTAGCCGTTTCGAAATCGCACAAATCAGAGCTGAATCATGACCGATCAACATAATATTATCTTGCTGCCCGGTGACGGTATCGGACCCGAAGTTACGCGCGCAATGCAGACAATATTGAATGCCGTAGCTGCCAAATTTGCGCTTAATCTGCATTGTAATGAGAAGCTGTTTGGCGGAGCTGCGATTGATGCAACTGGCACATCATTGCCCGATGATACGCTCTCTGCCTGTTTGGCGAGCGATGCGGTCTTTCTTGGCGCAGTGGGCGACCCAAAATATGATGGCGCACCAGTGCGACCTGAACAAGGCCTGCTATCCCTGCGCGCCCAAATGCAGGTGTTTGCCAATTTACGGCCCGTTGCAATAATGACCGGCTTAGAGGATTTCTCCCCATTGCGGGCTGAGCGTGTGCGCGGCACAGATATGCTGATCGTGCGCGAACTAACCGGCGGCGTTTATTTTGGCGAACGTGAAGAGAGCGACGAAAACGCCTCTGACCTATGCCGCTATAGCCGCGCAGAAGTGGAACGGGTTGCGCGCATTGCTTTCACCGCTGCACAGGCACGTAGCGGCAAGTTGGTCAGCGTTGACAAAGCCAATGTGCTGGCCACTAGCCGATTATGGCGCAATGCAGTCAATACTCTGCACAGGGATGAGTTTCCCGATGTCGAACTAACGCACCAGCTGGTCGATTCCATGGCAATGAAGCTTATCACCGACCCGTCAGCTTATGATGTCATGCTGACCGAAAATATGTTCGGCGATATTTTGAGCGATGAAGCCAGTGTCATTTCCGGCTCGATCGGCCTGTTGCCATCGGCATCTTTGGGAACCAATGGCCCTGGCCTTTACGAACCCATTCACGGCTCTGCACCGGATATTGCAGGCCAGGATATTGCTAACCCTATTGGCGCAATCCTCTCTGCTGCCATGATGCTGCGTCATAGTCTTGGTTTGGAAGAACCTGCCGCGGCAATTGAAGCTGCCGTGCAAAGCGCTCTTGGCTCCGGTCTGCGCACGCATGATCTGGGCGGCGATACAGGCTGCAGCGCCGCAGCCGCAGCAATTGCGGGCCAGCTCTAAAATAGCGCCAGCGAAATTTGCTTGCTGCGCGCCCGTCATGCTGCTTGCGGCATAGCATGGCGATGGGCTAGTGTTTCCAAAACCATCCACATTATTCGCCAAAGGCTCGTGCATGTCGCTTTTACCATTTCGCCCACTCATCATCTTTGCAACTCTCGCTGGCCTTGCCTTGGCGCCGCTTCAAGCACAAAATACTGATCAGCGTATTGCGAATATTTCAGCGCGGCCAAAGGTGAGTGCTGCGCTGCAATCGCTTGAAGATATGCGCGAGAGAAATATTGAGCGGCTGATCGCTATTACCGAAATTCCAGCACCGCCATTTGCCGAAGAAGCCCGCGCAGCCGACTTTGCGCAGCGACTGCGCGATATTGGCCTTACTGATGTCACCATTGATAGCACAGGCAATGTCATCGCTCGCCGCGCAGGAACAGGCAAAGAGACCGGCGCATTGGCTCTTGTCGCACATCTGGATACTGTGTTCCCTGCCGGAACTGATGTCACCGTGCGGCGTGAAGGCAATCAATATTTTGCCCCGGGCATTGGTGACAATTCTCAAGGGCTGGTTGCGCTGCTGGCACTGGCAGAAGTGATGGAACTGCATGGTATCACGACCCAGCGCGATATCCTTTTTGTCGGATCGGTCGGTGAAGAAGGGCTAGGCGATTTGCGCGGGGTGCGCGCACTTTTTGCCGAAGGCGGCCCGAATATTTCCAGCATGATCGCCATTGATGGCGGCGGGGCTAGCCGATTGGTTACGACAGCTGTCGGCTCTCATCGTTACCGCGTTACATTTTCTGGCCCTGGCGGTCATAGCTATGGGGCTTTTGGCCGTGCCCATCCGCATCAGGCGCTGGCCGAAGCTATTACGCGCTTTACCGAGGCCGCAACGCCGATAACGCAAGAAGGACCAAAAGCAACATTTTCAGTTGGTCGGATCGGCGGCGGCACGTCGATCAATTCCATCCCCTTTACCAGCTGGATGGAGGTCGATATGCGCTCGGCCAATCCTGATAAGCTGGCAGCGCTTGATAGGGTTTTTCAGAACGCAATGGCCGAGGCGCTTGAGGTAGAGAATGCACGGCGCAGCGCTAATGACCCACTCACGGTTGAGATCAAATCGGTTGGCAGGCGCCCCGCTGGCAGCAATGCCGAGGATGCGGCCTTGGTGGCCAATGCCATGAGCGCGATACGTCAATTGGGGATGCAGCCGCAACAGGTTGCTTCATCAACCGATGCCAATATTCCGCTATCCTTGGGCATCCCTGCCATCACTCTGGGCCGTGGCGGTATTAGCCGTAACGCCCATGCGCCCAATGAAAGCTGGGAGGACAAAGACACCCATATTGCTCTGCAAGTGTTGCTGTTGACCATTTTGGCAGAAACCAACGACTAAGCTCGGCACATTGTACTTATTTGCCGTTTTTGGTTGGAGAGAACAGCAAAATCAGCAAAAGTATAATGCCAAAAGCAGGCACCAAACCAACGAGCAGCCACCATGGAGTGATCCCCATATCGCGGCACCGCTTCACACTGGCTGCCAATGCCACCCATATTAAGGCTATTGACGCTATACCCAGCCAAGAAGAATCTTCACCTAGCCAAGCTAGCAGAATCAACCAGATGAAAATCGCACCGGCATTATGCGCAAAAAATGTGCTGCGCCCAATCCTGCCAGCGAATGAAAAGGCATTATCCTCTCCAGGCGGAATAGTTACTGGCCGTTTAGCAGGCAATTTATCGCCCTGCTTTACGTTTGGCGTCATCAGATCTTCAAATATATCATTCTTGCCCCAAGGGCGCTGCGCGGGTTCGCTGCTTTTGCGCCGTGCTGGCTGATAAGCAGGTGGGCGAGAAGGCGATGTGGTATTTCCCCGCTGTGCCTTTTTGTCGCCCGATAGGCCTTGGCCCGATTTGCGAACAGCCGGAACACTATCTGCCGCGGCGTCGACTTCGCGCTCAAGAGCAGCCAAGCGCTTCTCCAGATCGGACTCATCATCTGCTGTTAATGCATCATTGGCTGCACGTGCAGCTAGCGCGTTATCATCCAGATTATTGGTCTCAGAAATATTGGCATCTGGAGCGTTTATATCTTGATCAGGTTCAGCGTCAGGAACCCTATCGGCCTCTATCCCAAGCTCGTCTTCTTGTTCGGCTTCCTGCGTGGGAATAGGTGAAGGCATTATAGGTCGCGGCCCCAGCATCTCCAGCAATATATCGGTTAAAACAGGGCAATCACCAGCAGCCATGCTGATGCGGTTATCGGCCTCCGCTTCATATTCAATAGGGGTTTCCCATGTGATCATCCGCGCATCAATAGCGCGCCGCCATTTGCGCGCATTGGACAGCATATATTTACGCTGGCCATCATCCACGATAATAACAGGCTGATGCGAGGAAGACATTGTCATTCCCTTTTCGCGCTATAATTGTTTGGCCTGTTACATACCATCATGCAGGTCCGCACAGATCGCCCTCAAAGGTTACCTCATAAACCCCTTGAGGGGTTAGCCGCGGTAAGGCTTTAGCGAGTTTATAGCTTTTATTGTCACCGCGATATGTATATTCGCCAGCGCCGCTATAGCTGATAGTGTTGAAAGGTGGGCGCTGCCTCTGGCTAATCAAATAATATAGCTCTGACGTATTGGTCAGCGCCTCTCCTTCACGTGAGCGGAGTTTATAGCTGCTATTGGCACTAATATAACGATCAACCAGAAGCCAATCCCCCGCTATTCTCTTCCAGGCAAAGTAGAAGCTCTGGCTGCTATCACAAGTGTTCACAATGCGAATGGTCGCACGCTCCCCCTTGCCGCCTGGTCCGCCAAAATAGCGCCAATCAATATAGCCAATATCTCCGGCACCATTATATATCTCAGCATATTTGCCATTCACTGTCCCCATAACTTCCAATTCGCTGCCTATGGAGACAGTCTTTGACCCTTTTTGGGGCGATGTATCGCTTGGCTGTGCAAGTTGCACCGTATCGGCCAAGACCCTGTATTTGCCCGCATAAAAGGTCTCAATTGCAGGCATTTCATTTTCCACCAAATTGGGACCATAGGTGAATTTCCCTGCATGCTCACCACTGGTGATGCGGAACCAGTTTATCGATGGATCAACAATACTGGGCACATAATAGCCTTGCACTTCTTCGCCGCGTGCAATGCTGCCCCTTGCGCGGCTTGTGCCCGTTGCCTCGGCCCGCAAATTGGCCTTAGCAGATACATAGCGAATAACCGATTCAGGTTCCGGCTCTTCATATACCACAGCCTCGCCATCATTCGCACTGCGAACGGCAATAGCTAACCACACTATGCCGCCACAAACCACAACAATACAAAGCGCCACCAATAAAGGAGAAACACCGCGTACAGGCTCGGCAACACCTTCGGGTGGATCAGGTTCAGCAGGAAGTTCGACGGCGGGTTCGACAGGCGGTGGGGGAGGCGGAGCAACAGGAGGCAATTGCGTTTCTGTTACGATTGGTGGAGCCACAATAGGGGCTGAAGCAGCAAGGGACGCTTTAGCTGCATCTTCGCCTTGCGGCACTGCATCATCATCGCCAACTATGGTGAAGTTAACGGTCTGTTCGATAGAAGCATCATCTGGCGTTTCAGGCGGTGTTTCAGCTGACGGCGCATCATTAACTTCAGGCTCCGGGCCTAGATATTCATCAAGTAAAACTGCCAGTTCTGGGCAGTCCTGCGCCATAATATCGCTGCGATCTCCGCCCTCATATTCACAAGTGACAATAGTATTTCTATCGATAAGCTTATTATCAATCGCAATGCGCCACTTTTTTTCATTGGGCAGCCTGATAAGTTTGCGCCCATCATTGACAATGATGGTCAATTTTCTTTGATTATTTACCATATAACTTGCGCCCCCATCACAAGTCTTCGTCAAATTAAATCGCTTGCGAATCGATTAGTTTACCATATGATAAATGGTGATTGGGGAGATGCAATCGCTCAGGTTGCGCAAGACCAGCAATTATTTTGAGGGAGAGAGAGGCTTTGGTCCGCAAAACCGAGAAGGCCAATGGCAACATGATTGGAATCGCACTGGGCGCAATTGCCTTGCTGGCGATCTTGGCTGTGGCGTATTTTTTTCTGTTTATGAGCGGCAAAGACGATGCCGCACCTGAAACAGCATCTGTATGTCTGCCCGATCAGGTTACCGACTTTCTGGACCGCGAAAAAGCCATCAAAGATGCGCCTAGCCGCATTGCGGTCTATCTTGACGCTTCTGCCGGTATGAGAGGATATGTTAATCCTTCGCAGGGCAGTTCCAACATCATTGCAAATTTCATCACCGAGACCAAAAATTACACCCGCAGCGGCGCCATTTATAAGGGTGCTGAAAAAGGTCAGGTCGATTTTTACCGGTTCGACAAGACAATCGGCACAAAGCCACTACCCGACCCTGAAGCCTATGGGAAACCAGCCGTTTATACCGGCACCGAAACCCGGATAACCGATGTCTTGGCTCTGGTCGCCAAACAGCGCACTGAAAATGCCAAAAATGGCACTGAACAATTGACCATCATTGTCACCGATCTGATGTTGGACGACACGTCGGCCGCGGATGACTTTGAAGCATCTGTTGGCGGCGAACTACGCACGGCAGTGACCGAAGATAATCTGGCTATTGGAATTTTGGGCCTGCGTGTGCCTTTTGATGGCCCTATATATCATGCCGGAAAAACCTACCCCGCCAAGCTGAGGCGCAGGCCTTTAATTATGTTGATGATCGGACAACCAAGGCATGTCAGATCATTTCACGATTATCTGTCCACTTCCGAAACCAAAGGTCTTGGCGGCCCTGGGACTGAATCCGCACGGCGCGCCTTTGCCATGTTCGGGCAATCTGCAGGCAGCTTACAATATGCGCAGACCAAAGTGCGCGGCACCCGCACCGGCTTTCGCCCAAAACGCGCTACGACCAATCCTTTGCTGGCCCGTAAATTGGGGACATTGCAGCAACTCAATTTTGATAAGGACAAGACGGAAAATGATGATGCCAAGCAGGGATTGTCGATAGCATTGGAAGCAAATGCGACCGTGGCACCTTATGAAGTTATTGGTGACGAGCCGCGCCAATCCTCACGTATATGGCAATTGTCCGAAGGTGAGGCGCAAAGCGCAGAATGCTTCTCCACCATGTGGGTAGCGGCCCCTGAATTGCCCAAATCCGGTTGGAAGACCAAGGGCCAGAAGATAAATTATCTTCTCACCGCAGATACTATCGACCTGTCGTCAATACGGAATCCCGGCACCTATCTTGTCCAACTGACAGCCGGTCAGGCTGGCCTTGTTCCCGATCATCCTGCCGCTTCGTGGATGACCAGCTGGTCTATGTCGAGCGCGCAAATTACTGCCAATTTGCGCAACCGCAGAGAAATCAACGCCCCTGGGCTGGAGCCTTTGCGACGGATGCTCACCAATGAATTGATTGAAAACGGACGCGAGACTGTCACACGCTCTGTATCGCATTTTGTATTGGAGGTCGAATAATGCCGACCATCACGGAGAAGAGTAAATGGTAAATGCTTTGGCCAAATATTTCGGACTATGGCTGGTTGTGACCTTGGCCGTTGGCTTTTTGGCATCCTTGTCCGTTAGCGGCAGCGAATCTCTTAATGCAGAGATTGTTGAGCGCTATGAGCAAAATCTGGCCGAGCAAAATGGCGATGGCCTGACCGAAGAACAGATTCAGGAAAATATTGTCGCTCTCGACCAGTTTTTGGAACGTGAAGCAGAGCGTGCCGAGGGCAGCCTGCTCAACTGGTATGCCATTGCGATGGTAATCCCCTTATTGTTTGGTATCGCTTTTGTTGCTCAGGCAGCGATTGAGGCGGAAAAGGCCAGCACACCAGATGAATTTAAGGCTTTGCGGCCGAATTGGACGAAATTGATCGTCATCATGCTGATTCTGATTATTATATTGGGCGCATTGGCCCATTTTACTGAGCTTTTTGGTCTTTGGCCGACAAAATTACAGCCCGCATTGGCCTGGGGTTGGCCAGCAGGTTTGATTATATTGTCTGCACTTATCTATGCGGGCGGCACTAAGCTCGCAACGCCGGATATTATGCAGCCATCATTACCGCTTTAAAGCGATGGCATGGATGAGAACTGTTTATCTGAAACAAATGTCCAATAGCGACATGAAACGGAAAAATTTATGGATATCTTGATTGGCGTAGGCGGCACAGGAGCCAAGATCGTAGAAGCGGTCATACAATTGGCATCCACCGGCATTGGCCCGCGCGAAATACAGGTCGGTTTTGTCGACCAGGATAAGAGCGGCGGCAATCTTACCCATGCCCAGCTGGTATTGAACAATTATATCAACGCCCGCAAAAGCTGGCGTGATACAGAATCGACCCACCGTATTGATGGCGATGCTGAATGCCCGATTTTCGCGACTGACCTCAAAATATTAGGGGATTCTGACGGCAAATGGGTGCCTGCGGATAAGGATGGATCAACATTATCCAATATCCTTGGCCCCATGAACGCCGATCAATATCTGTTCGATGCATTGTTTGGAACCGGTGAAGGTGAAGAGCATGAAGAGCAGAATATGGTGCTGGATCGCGGTTATCGTGGCCGCCCGCATGTCGGCGCCGCGGCTATCACTGCGCGGGCTAGCGATGGCGGCAGTTTCTGGGATACCATTACCGACACCATAAAGGGCACTGGCGAGGGTCAGCATGTCCGCATCCTTTTGGCAGGCTCGGTTTTTGGCGGTACAGGCGCTGCTGGTTTCCCGACTATAGCGCGGATCATCCGCCAGCATCTGGACGAAGCCAATATCTCCAAAAATGTTGAGATTGGCGGCGCGCTGATGCTGCCCTATTTTGGTTTTCCCGATCCGTCGGATGACCAGAACCAAAATGTCGCGCGCGCGCACGAGCAATTGCTTCAGGCCCGCGGAGCCTTGCGCCATTATCAACGCATGTTGACCGAGCAGCGCATTTTCAATCAGCTCTATCTTGTGGGCTGGGACCCGTTTTTCCGCCTTGATTACCATCAGGATGGCGGCGGCGACCAGCTGAACCCTGCACTATTGCCGGAAATGCTGGCAGCAACCGCAGCGGCAAGTTTCTTTACCAAAGAACGCCTGCCAGACAGTGACGATATTCAGGAAATCCAGATATCCGCGCGGAAAGATAAGCCGCAAATCAACTGGCCTGATATTCCGGCCATTGGTGACGGTGGTTCGCGTGAACTTCATGGCAAGATCGCACAATATCTGCGTTTCGCAGCGGCCTTTAAATTCTGGTATTCCAACTTTGCCGATGAAGATAGCCGCAAGGGCGTAACCAAGCAGAAATGGTATAAAGTTCAGCAGCTTGACGAGATTGACTGGCTTAAAGACAGTCCGACAACGGCCCTGTCACATCTGAATGCGTCTCTCGACGATTTTCTGATCTGGTGTCAGGCGATAGAATCCTATGCCCGGCGTGACCCGTCTTTCAGTTTTAACTTATGGAATGTCGATGCGCTGGTTGGTCCG
Organism: uncultured Sphingomonadaceae bacterium; assembly: GCA_947503245.1. Lineage (GTDB taxonomy): Bacteria > Pseudomonadota > Alphaproteobacteria > Sphingomonadales > Sphingomonadaceae > Alterisphingorhabdus. The sequence continues at coordinate 556,346 of CANNCV010000001.1, read as the reverse complement.
GTTGATTTTGAAAATCCGAACAACCTCCCAGAGGCCGAAAAATTCTTGACGGCACAAGAATATAAAATTGTTTTTGATCGCATTGCCCAGAAATTTGATCAGGGCGAAAAGGCCATGCCCAACACGGCCAACATGGCTTCCAATTTAAGCGACGATACTTTGGTCCTTGAAGGGGATCATCGCCAAATGGCGCATATGATCGTCGCTCTATACGCCTATAGCTCTGTTCACGAAATAAGCGACGACTGACGCGCAAAGGACAAATATTGTGAAATATGTCTACAATCTTCCGCCACTCGACAATAGCAGCTTTCCCGATCCTGATCGTGCGGGTGAGTGGGAAATTGCCGGTCGGCTTGATGATATGGCCTCATCTTTGCGTCTGCCTACAGATCAGGTGGAAATTGACAGCCTGAAATCACTGCCTGATCCATGGGCGCGCCCATTGCTCTTTGCGCAGGCACTTACGCAAGCGAAACATGTCGCCAAAGACGATGCCCGTGACCAATGGCGCGGCCTGTTGGCTTTGCTGGCGTTGCGCGAATTCTACACCAACAATTACATCATCCGCATCCTGCTGACCGATCTTGAAGACAATAGCGTCGGCAACCAGAAATTCAGAAATGTGCTGCGTACTCTGTCACCCGGCGAAAGCCTCAGCCCGAAAGCTGATTGGCGGCGTATCGGCATAATTACCTATCAGAAAACATCGCAAAATGTCTTCGAGACGGAAGAAGCGCGCGCTATCGGTCTGATGGTTCCCAATTGCCTCGCCGCACCTGCTCGCGGGGCGCGGTCGATTGAAAATACCGGTGTGCCATGGCTGCGTAATGGCTTGCGTGATCCGCTTAAAAGCGAAGGCATGCCCAGCGAGCAATGGGTTGCGCTGTATCAATATCTCTCAGGCATATTCATGACATTGCGCGAGCCCGGCCTCACCGGTCCAGTGCATCAAATCCGCGATGAGATTAAATTGTTCGCTGATGAATGCGCAGACCGCATCCGCGAAACGGGCGCCATACCTTATGATGTGAAATTCACCACTGGCAGCGATGAACTGCCCTCACCTTTCTATGCCTGTATAGATGCCATTGCCTCTCCGCCGGAAATTGCCCCGGGCCATGCTTCGCAGACACTTATCGAATGCGCGCATGATGGAGATGGACCTGCTTTGGGCGGCATCATCAAAAATGTGGTGCTGGCGGACCCCCGAATTGCCGAGAAGACTTTGGGCTTACAGCCGCAAAACGTCAAAATATGGAATAATTACACCTTGGTTGATGCGCAATCGCCGCATCTGCTCGACAAAATCCGTCAAGAGGCCGGACAAGAAGGCCATTTGGTTGTCGAACCAGATGCCTTGCTGACCGACAAGCTGGTCAAAATCGATAATGACGGCAGGGTCGAGGCGCATAAACCTGCATGGAGCACTTTCCTGCTACCGGTCAGCCCTTTGGCGCTGTTCCTGATTGGCCGTGAGAACATTGCTAATCAGCTGACCATTGATGACAGAGGCGACAGTCTGGAAGTCAAACTGTCCATACAACTGGTTTCCACCGACCCTAGAAAGCCCGCGCCCCGTCACGTCATCATCCGTCACTATGACAAGACCAAAGATGTGGTGGCAGAGGCATTGCCAGAGGACATTGTGCTATGGCCCAATGTTGGCAATAATGACTGGCCCTGGACCTTCCTGCGCTACAGCTACAACACCAAATTGGAAATGGCACCGCGTTTTGCAGCGTCTTCGCAAAGCCTGGCAGCGTTGGTCAATGAACAGGCGCGCACCTTGTCAGACAAAGGCATGGGTCTGCTCTACGATATGGGTTCGTCCAAGGATCTTGTTTTCGAAAAGCAGGTCAATTTCTTTGACAAAGATACTGGTGAGATAAAGGATAAAAGCGACAAGACCATCGCGCATCGCTTTCGCTTTACCGACAGTGAAAGCGCGATTGGCGAACAGCATATTCTGGGCCAGTCACCCGATGCTATATTCTTTGCCGTTGATCCTGATGGCGATGGCCGGCACTTCCCTGCTGGTTGCATGTTGCTAGCGAAAAATACGCAAAGCGCACAACAGGGCGAATTGGATGTCGCCATCGACTTTGGCACGACCAATACCGTGGTCTATATGGACAGCGGCGCCGGTGCAGAGCCAGTGAAATTCTCCAAGCGTGTCACGCGGCCGTTCAGTGCGCGGGTCGCCGATGCTGAACAATTTGCCTATGACTGTGTGGAGTTCTTCCCTGCTAGCGATGTCGAGGCACCCTTCCCGACGGTCATGTATCGGCGTAAATTCCAAAACTCCAGCCGCGTTGCTTCTGACAGTTCCAATGACCTTTATCACGGCATAACCGATAATGCGTTTTTCATGCCGGAAGATGTCGATCTGCCTCTGGCCTATGCCATTGGCCGTTCTGTTGATGGCCAGCTGGTGTTTAATCTTAAATGGGACAAAGACCCCGAAGTACGCCGGATGGTCCGCCGCTTCCTGCGGCAATTGGTCTTGCTGATCTGTGCCGAAGCAATTGATCGCGGTTTTCTGCCTGAAAATATCCATTGGCATTTCTCCTATCCACAGGCTTGGAATTATGGTCAGGCTTCGGATTTCCGCGAGTCCGCAAAACTGGCCTGGACCGATATTATGCGCCCCCTTGTGGGCACATCGAAACCATCAGATGAATTTCTGTCTTTCGAGACAGAGGGCGCGGCGGCACTGCGCTACTTTACTTTCGATCAGAAACATCAGGGTCAGGCGGGGCGCACAATATTGATGCTCGACATTGGCGGCGGCACGACCGAGATTGCGCTGTACAAACGCCAGCGCACCATCTGGCGCAGTTCTTTCCAAATTGCCGGTGGCCATTTCTTCACCGCATTCTTGCATCAAAATGCAGATTTTCTACACCAAATTGCGGGCGATGAAATCCAGCGCAGCATTCAACGAGAGGCAAAATTCAACCCTTCATCGGTTGATGGCCGTCATGTTATAGAATTGGCGATCAGCCAGCCCTCTTTTGAAATGAGTTGGGATCGCAATTACCCCATGGTCAGCAGTACCGATATGGGCAAAGGCCTGCGCTATACTGCGGTGACTGCTTTGGCTGGACTGCTATATTATACGGGTCTTGCCTTGCGGGCAGGCATCGCTGCGGGGACTATTCAAGCGAAAGACCTTGAAGATGTGACGCTCGCATTTGCAGGGCGCGGCGCAAGCTTTTTCCGCTATCTGGGTGATGCCAATGATCCAAACAGCGATCTGGGCCAAATTGTCCAAATTCTTACCGATGTGGCGCTGGCCAAGGATGAAGAGTTAGAGCGTCCTGTCACCGAATGGAATCCGTCTGATAGCCGCTTCACCGGTCTGTTCTCACCGCAACCCAAACATGAAGTTGCCAATGGCATGCTGTGTGAGCGGATGGACAATCGCAAGGCCAAGAGATCAGAAAAATATGATATTCCCTTGGGTGAGGAGATCACCGTCCTTGTTGATGGCGAGCTGCGCACCCTTGATGCCACAACTTCGATCAGTGATCTGAGCGCTGATATGGAGCTTGACGATCTGGGCTCGCAGGAATTTACCAATTTCCTCGATATATTGCGCATGCGCATGGGTTGGGATTTTGATATTGAAGGGCAGAATGGCGTGCTGGCCAGACAGATTGAAAACTCGGCTGAAACACCATTTGACCAAGGCCTCACCACATTAGGGCAATCCTATAGCGATGAAGATAGTGAGACCCTTTCTATTGAACCGCCGTTCATCACCAAATTGCGCACCCTCTTGGCCACATTGAGTCAAGATGTCGATAAGCGCAAAAAAGCAATGCGCATCCGCACCGGGGAGCCGAGATGGTAGGGGCTAGCTAATGGAAGACAGCAACGCATCTTGGCTTGGGAAAATATTGACAGCCGCCATCCTCCTTGCGCTGATTGCGGTTGCTTATCTTTCTTATCAATCATTTTTCGGCAGTGATACGCCTGAAGCTAAATCGGCGCTTCCTGCTACAGCCAATGTGCGATGTTATATCGATGAGAATGATAATATCATTATCACGACGACTGCCCAAGAGGTCAAAGAAACCCTGTGTCCTGAAAATCTCGAAACTTCGATGCGTTTGCCGCAGATCCAATTGGCCAGTGCAACCTTTCAGAACGATCAGCTCCAAGATGGGCAAGAGACTGATGGGGCACTAGCTGTAAAGGGCGAAGAAGCGACTCCTGAGGCAATCGTAGATCGCCCCCTGTTAGAGGACACCATTATAACACCTGGTGGCAGCGAAGTACCGGCCAGCACAGCTGTTGAAACATCCGCACCTGCAGGCGGTTCAGATATCGAGAAAACATTCATCATCACCGAGAGTGTCCTAACTGACAAATATGGAACATTGGCAGGTGTTTCTTACCAAATATGGTTGATGGTACTCGGCGCGATAAGCGTTGTGCTGTTCATATGGAATTGGATGACGGCCAATGAAGTCAAGAAATTGCGCAGGGAAAATTCCAAATTACAGGACAATCTTCGAAAGGCTGGCAGCAAGACAGCATTCGGTCATTCCAGCACAACGTCTTCGGATGACGGAGCGCAGGATATTTCGCCCACTGATAAACTAAAAAATCGCGATTCTTCGAAAGTCGAAGACCAAAAGCCAGCTGCTGCGCCCTATGGCACAACAGATACATCTGACCAGACCAGCAATTATATGCCTTATATCCGTACTCCCCAAGACGCGCGCCAGAACGATCCGTCTGAAACAAAACCGGGTGATGTTGCTGATGACAATGCACTGGCCAGTGCGACACAAAATGGTGATGCAAACCATGGGGCAGTCAATGCCCAGCCTGTCAGTGATGTTGCCTTTGTAGAAAAACTGGTAAGTGAATATAATATGCTTGGCAAAGGCGATTGGAACCGCTTTGGCGAGGATTATGGCGCACAGGCCTTTTCTAATAAGAGAAGTGATGTCTCCAGAATATTTGCAGATCAGCAAGCGCGTTTCTGGCTGATCGAAAGCAAGACAGAGCCAGGCAAAGCGTATTTGATCCCTGGCCCAGACACCAATATTCGTTGGCACAATCTGCGCGATGTTAAATCAGACCATCCGCTTTATCACTTTTTTGATCTTGCACCGGGCGAGGATCTCGCTCTCATAACCCCAACAATTGTGCGCAAAGATGAAGCGCAAGGTGAGTGGGTATTGCATGAAAAGGGAGAGGTCAGCGGCGTGATGGCGCATGATGGCTAAACTTTATCCCAGGTGATCTATATTGGTGAATACTTTAGTAACCATATGTAAAATATATAGTGCTAGCCGAAAACTTCTATTGAGGGAGTTTTCACGATGACAGGTTTTGACCACCAATCCATATTACAGCGTGTTTTTGCCAAAAGCGGACTAACCGCCAGCGAACAGACCCATCTGGTCGCGACGCACAGATATTACCATCAGATTGACCATAGCAATGGCCGCCCGGCCATAGGCGGTGGCGAAAAAGCTGCACCCGATATGGATATATCCGAAATCGGACCAGACGGGCTGTGTATTACACAAAGCGGGCATTACCGTCTTACTGCCGATATAAAGTGGACCGCCGGTCCCTTGGCATGGGCAGCTATTTGCGTGCTTGCCGATGACGTTATTATCGATCTGAATGGCCACAGCATTTCGGTTGAACCGGTCGCACTGGACTCAGAAATTGCAACCATTCTGGTTGGTGATGGCCTGACAAGCTATAAGAATATCACCCTGCGCAATGGTGTTTTGTTAAATGCTGGTTTTCGCGCCATCTGGGCACAAAAGATCAACAATATAACGGTCGATAATGTGCTCATCAGCGGCATTACCTTCAACAATATCAATAAGCGCAATTGCTTTGCCGCAGGTATATATATTGATGAGTGCGCAGAGGCCGCCATAACAGGCTGCACAGTGCAATATGGCTATGTCACGTCTGACGTAGCGGGCGGTATTGTCTTCATGCACACGCTGGGCGCGCAAGTAACCGATTGCACCATCACCAACTTCACCAATTATGACGGCTCCATGCAAGGGATAGCTGGTTATGCCTCGCTCGACCTGAGCTGGACCGGTTGTACAGTTGAAAATCTGCAATCCTTTTTTAATGGCAATCTGCGCACTGGCGGGCACACTGTTATCGGCTATATGCCAACAATCTGTGCTGGCATTCGCGTCACTGATTGTGTGGCTCGCAATATGATAGGCAGCCGGGACGATTGCCATGGCATGTCCATTTTTGTCTGCGCCGATGCCCAAAGCAGTGGTTTTATCGCAGACAATGTTGTCGATGGTCCTCCACCCTATAATCTGGGAGCCAAAGCGACAGGCCTGGAGATTTATGGCTGGAACATAGCTCTGGTCGATTGCGCTGTATCCAATATTTTCGCCCATTGCCCGCAGGATCGCCAATCTGCAGGATTTAGCGTCTGGGGCAATGATATCAGCGTTGAACGCTGCAATGCCAATAATGTGCAAGTATATAATGCGGCAGGTGAGCCCGACACCAGCTATGGTTATGGTGTAGGCTTTGGCTGGGCCCCTGATCCGCGTCCCGAATTCCGGGCCGTGCCTGCCGAGAGCATCCGTTACTCAGCTTGTGCCGCAGAAAATTGCCAGGTTGGTTTTGACAGCTGGTGCCATATCGGTTCAACTTGGGATGATATTGCGACACCTGGCTGCGACATCAAATTGCTGGTGCAAACTGATCCGCCAGCAGAACGCACCCTGTTTGCTGATCCCATTTCCGAATGTAACCCTCCGGTCACGGTCACTTTGACCAACCTTGCCCGCGACAATGTCGTAAAAGATATGTTGCTCTAAACACGCGGTTATTGGTCGCAGAAAGCAATATTGGCCTCGTTCTCAGGCAATACCGTCTGAGACCCAGGCCCATATCATCAACTGATCAGAACCGTTTGCCAACACGCAACGCGCCGCCAAAGCCTTCAAGGTCACCAAACTCAATCTGCCCGGTAACTGAGACAGTCCATCCACGACCCAGTTCATAACCTATGCCGCCACTTGCGAAATATTGACTGTCAATATCGAGGCCGCTGGTCAAGAAGGTTGACGCTGTTGGCACTGTCGAACCAGTAAAGGTCGCAAAAGTTGCAACTTGCGTGTCGCCACTATGATGGACACCACCCGCATCAAATTGCAAGAAGCCGCGTTTGCCAAGACGTGTATCTACTGCGATGCCATAGCCAAGACTGAAACGCTCTAGATCAAAACCTTCAACATCCAGCCCAAGCGCAGTACCCGCGCCGAAACTGAGATCATCCTGCTGATAGATATCACCGCCAACAAATATGTAAGGCCGTACAGGCCAAACTTTGCCATCAACGCCATCTATGGTGAAGCGTAGCTGTGCGCCATAATATTCGGCATCAGCCTCGGCCTGTTGCGCGACTGCCATGCCAAGACCCGTCAAGGCAATGGTGCGATCGAAGCTGTTATTGGCAAACCCTGCTGTCAAAGTCAGGTCCAGAGCCGGGTTAAGCCCGGAGCTAGCTTCGTTGATAGCCCAGCGCGCATTCGCCCCCAAGCGGAACAGGTCACTCTCGGCGCGATCACGTGCTATATTGGTGTCGCTCGTATCAATATCGGCATAGCCAAATGCAAAGCCGAATGTAACGGGGCCAGAACCAATATTGGACACACCCAAAACGGCCTCAAAACCGTCAGTGTCGAAACCACTATTGGTCGCAGTGGTATCGGCATCACGATCATAAAAGCTTAGATTACCCCATATTTCGCTCTGACGTTTACGGCTTGGCGTAAATTCAGTGGCATCTTGCAATGACGCTGAAACAACCGGATCACTTAGCCCGATAGGGTTGTTTGACTGTTGTGTAAGGGTCCGTCCAAAGCTGAGATTGAGATTCTGAAGACTCTGCGCACCGCCCAATACAAATTCAGGCTGCAACTCACTCAACATTGCCGCCAGAACGTCTAGATCTTCTACAAGTCCCAGCGCCAAACCAATTTGTCCAAGGTCTGTGTCCAAGCCATTGGCGCTCAAATCCGCTGTTAGTGCATTCGCAACACCGGCCTGGATAGGAGACAAGCCGGGCAATGTGTCTGCGTCATTGACTGATGTTGTCAACAAAACATCAAAATTGGCCTGATCAAAACCAATTGTCTGCTGCACAAGCAAACCACCGCTTAATAAGCCAGTGACGCTATCAAATGCTCCAGTCAGCCCTGTACCGCCATCAATAAGCACAAATTCACCAGGCAAAAAGTCCGTCTGGTTTACAACCAATGCGCCAGCAATATCTACTGCTCCAGCAACGATAATCTGGTCAAAACTCTCGACAGACGTGACATCAACAATCAATGTCCCCGTTGCACTTTGCGTAAAGTCACCATCGATAGCCAGACTACTAACGCCGCCAGCATTCACTGACAATGTGCCATTGTTAATCAGACTACCCCCAATTGAGGCACTCTCGCCTGTCATCAAAACCACATCTTCGCCGATAACCGTTAGGTCTGAACCCAAAGTGCCCAACAGAATATTCTGACCTGCATTAAAGTTCACTTGCTCTAGGCCAGTAAACAGACCGTCCAGAACGAAATTGCCCATGTTGAAGTCGATAATTTCAAACTCGGCAATCGCGCCGTCCGTGCCATCACCGCCGTCGAGCAAACCGCCCTCACTATTAAAGATAAGTGTGTCACGGCCTTCGCCCCCACGCAGCAGACCAAAACTGCCACCATTCATAACAAAGCGGTCGTCACCCTCGCCCAGCATAACAGCGCCGTTTATAATGCCGCCCGCCTCTAGGGTCAGTTCATCATTGCCCGCAAATGTCGCAATGCTTCCATTAACGGTACCCGCAATATTAATGATATCGTTCGATACCGCGCTATCATCTGTTGCCAGAGTGGCAATGGCCATAAGGCCGCCACTTATAGTTTGACCAGCAGCAATATTGAGGTTGGTTCCATTAAAGGTCTGCGTCAATATGCCAATATTGCCGCCGGAAACGTCACCTGCCAAATTCAGCGTTAGGTCGCCCATATTCGCATTGGCCATGATACCGTTTAGCGCGCCAGTCACATCACCCATTAGAGTGAGATTTACCGCGCCACCGTCAAAACCACCAATAACCATGACTCCATCGCCATCTGTGCCAGTGACACTGCCATCAATCAGAATGTTGGTGTCACCGCCGCCATTATTGACAGCTACAAGACCATTTATGCCCCCTGAAACATCGCCATTGATGTTTATGGACAAGTTGCCGCTATCATCGCCATTAATGGCGCGTATGCCGTCATTGCCAAGACCGGCAACACTCATTGTGGAAATATTGAGATCACCAGTGCCAAAGTTCTGCGCAATTACTCCATAGGTTCCGCCGGTTATGGCACCTGAAGCAGTGATGGAAATGCCGTCGCTGCCAGCACCAGTCGATACTGGGTCAGCATCAGTCTCCATTGCGTCGGTTAAAAGCAATGGCTCAACAGAATCATCTATATTTGAATCATTTTGCTGAAATGGATCGACTTGTGCTTTGCCATTGCTATTGGCACCTGACATTATAGGTATAATGTCAGCGGAAACAGCTGTCGGATTATCCTCGCCAATATTTCCGCTTTCGCCAGCATTTGCTGGCGCGACTATTGGCATTTCAACCGCCGGTGAAAACAAATCAACCCGAACAAGGCCTGTGGCATTATCACCAGAGGAGATGCCGCCAAACATAGAGCCTTCGACAGCCTGTAACGGCAATCGTGTTTTGTTTCCGCCCACACTCTCTTCAACATTGGCTTCAACATTGGCAATCCGGTCAGAGTTGTTGCTTATGGTATCTTCCAAAGCAACATCCTGCGATTCCGCCGCCGCGGCCGAGCCATTGATATCGGCTTGAATCAGGCCATTATTATTATCAGCAACCATTATAGGGTTGCGCACAATACCGATATTCGAAACTGTTTCATCCATTGATGGCGAAGGTTGGCCAGTGGCCATATCAGATGTAATTTGAGCATCAGCTTCAGGAGCTGTGCCGTTAATGACCATAATGCCAGCACCTGTGCCGCCATCAACAGTGCCGCTGGTCGTTATAGATGCGCCATTATTGGCGGATATAACCACGCCATCCGTTCCACCGGATATGCCCGCAGCGTTAATGGATACACCGAAATCACCGGTATTGACCGCCATGATTCCGACGCCGGAACCACCACTGACATTCCCTGCGACCAGAATATCAATCCCGCCATTGCCAGAATTAGCTGCAACAATGCCGTTATCACCGCCAATGGCATCACCGCCGATATTTATGGAAAGACCGTCGGCACTGTCTGCCGCGATAATACGGACAGCATCATTCATAGTGCCAGTCACATTAGCGGCACTTACATCAACATTGCCAGCACCAGCGTTATTGACAAGAATACCATAGGTATCCCCTACAACCGCACCGCTTGCAGAGATGTCAACATCGCCGCCAGATACAACCGATATCCCTTCGTCAGTGCCGCCATTGACAGACGCCACGTCGATCGAAACCATATTGTCACCGCTATTGGCCGCAACAACACCTCCATAGCCAGCATTAATGGGGCCCATCGCCTCAATGAAAATGCTGCCCATGCCAGTTGATGCCAAAATGCCGCGTGAAGATTCACCATTCACCGCTGCCGCAGTGATAGAAACATCACCATCACCCAGACTGGCTGCAAAAATGCCACCGACCGCTCCGCTCACAGATCCGGCACTGCTATCTACCATAACAGCCCCACCAGCCTGTGCCACAATCCCGCTACCATAGGTTGTGCCTGAAACGTCAGCCGTTGAAACGGAAACATTACCCGCCACTGATAATGCAGCTACGCCCTCATATAATCCAGTTATTTCACCGTTTCTTGAATCGATTGCGATATCACCGCTATTCGAGAAAGCAATAATCCCATTCGCGCCTTGGCCTGCAACAGTACCAACATCGGTAATAGTGATGGAGCCAGAAGTGGTCGCCACGTCGATGCCATCACCGTTTTGGCCAGTCAGGCCATCAAGGTTTTGTATCAGAGCATTGCCGCCCATAGTGCGCAAATAAATACCCGAGGATGCACCGATAATACGGTTTGAAGAGCCAATAATATTAGCATCTGTACCGGTGGTTGTGGCAAAGATTCCTGCACTGGAAAGGCCGGTAATTTCGGTATCACTGCCCAAAGTAACAGCCAATGTGCCAGAACCCCGCTGATCAGCCAATATACCAATGCCCCCCCCGGTCACATTGCCATTGGCCGTGATCGATAGGCTTCCCGCATTAGCGAAATTCCTTCCGATAATTCCCATACCAGTAGTGCCAGTCACATTATTAGCGACCAAGACGGTATCACCAACACCGAAATTTTCTGCCCTTATTCCGTTCTGTTCACCAACGGCATTGCCTGTTTGCGTAACGTTGAGGTCAACTGCTTCTATCGGAAAGTTAAAGTTTGAAAGCAATTGCGTGCCGTTCAATGCTGTAAGGCCATCGCGGCTCGAACCTATGACATTGTTAGCGTTTACTGTTAGATCGCTGTTCCCGAGATTAACCGCAAGCACACCAGTATATCCGTCAACGGTGCCCGTGCTGGTAATATCAATGTCACCTTCGCTGCCGCGAGCATAAATGCCGGCAATCGCTGCACCTGATGCATCTCCAGCCCGAATAACTATCGGACCCTCTGCTATCGCCGTAATGCCTGTGCGATCACCACTTATGGCATCATTAGTATTGATCGTTAGAGTACCACTACGAACAAACGCATTAATGCCATCTACGCTGGCATCCACCTGTCCATTCGTTGTGATAACTTTCGTGCCGTCCAAAGAGAGCAGACGAATGCCGCTAGCGCCAACTGACTCAATGCCAGCTGTCGAGATATTGATATCTCTGTTTGAGCCAAAATTGCTAACAGATACGCCTTCACCGATAGCGCGGATCTGGCCTGAAACGTTGATGTCTATAGCCTCTGCATCAATCGGATTTTGAGCTGAAAAGCCGCTAGAGCTGAAAACACTAACACCGTTTGAGCCGCCAGTTGCACCCGTTGCCGTCACTGCACCTATGTCGAGATCAAGATCTCCACTACCAAGGCGGACGACGACACCTGATGCGAGCGCCGTAATATCGCCGGACGCTGTGATCGTCGTGGTTTCATTACCAAGCGCACTGACAAAAAGGCCAACCTGTCCAACAGAAGCTCTGGCATCTATATTTGCAACAGACACATCGGTCGTTCCACCTCCGGGGCTGGCTTCGACCATGATGCTACCATTAACATCTGACAACGAAAGCGATGTATCACCGAAGCCTTGATTGATGGCAATGACGTTGCCATTAGACGTGCTGCTTGCAATGATTGTAAGATCTTGAGTCCCGGCGGCGTTGGTAATGTTCAACGCATCGCCACTATTGGAGGAGCCGACATCAGCAACCATAATGCTCGTAGAGCCAATGCCATTATTAACACTGCTGATGCCCCGAACATACTCGTCATTTCGAATGGTGATATCACCGCCATTATTGCTAACATCAATGCCTATGCGCGTACCGGTAATAGCACCATTATCGACAATCGTTATATTGCCAGCGCCAGTAATTTGCGAAAATATCCCTGCACCACTGCCAGAAATGTCACCATTGCCAGAGATAGTAATATTGCCGCTGCTCGACACTGCACCGATGCCATCATCGAAATTTCCAAAGATGCCGCCATTTAGGCCGTTATTGTTTACGTTGATATCGCCGGAAGAAGTGCGCAAAAGAAGACCGCCTTCACCGCTACCAGATATAGAGCCGACATTGCTGACATTAATATCTCCAGTGCCAGTTGATGCTCTGACGCCGTAAATTCCACCGGCAATTACGCTATCCCCGTTACCAGTGATTGTTAGGTTACCACCGGAACTGCCGGCATAGATGCCATAACCGTTCGACCCCAAAATTTGCCCGAAATCGACAATAGATATGTCGCCGCCGCCGCTAAAAGCATAAATACCGTCACCTCTGGTATTTACGGTATCTGCGCCTATTATAGAGTCTACATTGCGGATCAGGATATTGCCGCCATCTGATACGACATTAATAGCATCACCAGTTTGGCCGCTCACACTATCAAGGTTTTGTATCACGGCTTCGCCGCCATTGGTCCGCAGGTAAATACCATCGATAGCACCTGTGATGCTGCCTGACGAACCCTGTATGGTGGCATTGGTCCCGGCCGTCGTTGCGAATATACCCTCTGTACGCAAGCCAACAACACTGCCAATGCTACCCAAAGTTATATTGAGCTCTCCGGCACCTTGTTGGACTGCTGATATACCGCGGTTAAAACCGGAAACCGCACCATTAGCGACAATAGTTAAATCCTGCGCGTTGGCGCCATTAATTGCATCAATCGCGTGACCCGGCTTGTTAATAAAGCGGCCAATAGTATCAGTTTCTTCGGTAACATTATTGACGGTTAATATTGTTGACCCGCTACCATAATTTATAGCGCTGATCGCTGCTGCATCACCCGTTGCTGTAATAGAAAGATCAGTGCCCAGATTAAAGGCCCTTATGCCGCGCCCCTCATTCGTAAAGCCACGAACATTCACGACATCTATGGTCAACGCTCCGGGGCCATTATTGCTAGCATTCACGCCGCCGCTTTGGCCACCAACAATATCTCCTGTGGCACTTATTGAAATAGCTGACGGGTTCCTGCCAAAGACGTTTATTCCAAAGTCAAAAACATCTGCGCTTTGGATGTCATTGACATTTATATCCACGGCGCCGCCATCTCCTGGCGTTACTGCAATAGATGTAACTGTTCCGGTTGACGTGATGGCGGTATCACCTGTTGCACCGAAAAATCTATCAACCACTATTCCAGAACGCACACCGATTGCATCAACCACATCGATAACAACGTCGTTTATTGCGCTGATGTCGATTGCCTCAAAGCCAGACACAATAGCTGCAGCGCTTATATTTATATTACGACCTCTTGCCGATATGCCAGCGCCATTACCCTGCGTGGCAGTGATATTATTAGCTGTTATGTTGACATCGCCATCACCAGCACTAGCGACAATGCCTTGGCCAGAGACAATGTCCCCAGCAACATTGATATTGATACCGCTACCCACCTCCATATTGGCGATAATAGCTGTTTGCCCGCTTATAATATTGTTCGCATTAATCGTCAGAGCGCCGCCGGTATAACCTATAGCTGTAATACCTGTAGTTCCGGCATTTATTGTGCCTGTACTGGTAATGGAAATGCCCCCATTACCGCCGTCAAATATTGACTGGCCCAAGATGCCGATAATGCCTTGCCTGTTTGACGTCACATTATTGACGGCAATCTCAATTGAGCCGCCATAATCAGCAAAAGCCAATATGCCATCTCCACTGCCGCTATTGGTGACGTCGCCAATTGCACCGTCACCGCCAATATTGATAATACCGCCTATTGGACCAGATCTTGTATCGGCTATGATCGCCTGATTGCCGCCAGCGGTAACAGAGCCAATATTCTGGATTGAGATATCACCGCCATTAGATGCCGCATCGATGCCGTTACCACTTCCCCCGCTCACACTATCAAGGTTCCGAATAAGAATATCCGCACCCATTGTGTTGACGTATAAACCGTTCGTTGCACCGATTATAGAACCTGATGACCCCTGCACTGTAATGTTTGCAAGCGCGCCGGTAGATGTAGCCATGACACCGGCATCTTCCTGCCCTTCAATGACAGTAGATGTTCCTAAGGTAATTGTAGTTGCGCCAATCGCAGTCTCACTGACTACTCCGAAACTTCCCCCATATACATTGCCTAGAATGGAGATATTTGTATCACCACGGCCATCATTTTCGACTTTTATAGCTTCTCTTCCGCCAGACACTTCGCCTGTTGATGTTATCGTAACATCATCAGCCAGCGCACCCGTTCGCGCTAGGATACCGGCGAAAATTCTACCACTAACATTGTTGGCTGATATAGTTGTAGAGCCGGCACCACGGTTAACACTTACGATGCCGCTAAATATCGAAGTGACATCAGCTGTAGACAGAATGGAAACATCCAACCCCGGATTAGGGACGAAAAACCCGCTATTATTGTTTACAACAGAGATGCCTTCCGAACCGCTGACATTCCCATAGCTTTTGATATCTATCGATGATGCGCCGTTATTTTCTACAAATATCCCTCTTGAATCCCCCCCGTCTACCACTCCACGGGTGATGATATTTACATCGCCCGCATAAAAGCCATGATCGATATCAATAGCATTTTCATTGGGAGCGAAGACATTATTAACATCGATATTCGTATCACCTCTGCCCCGGTTTCTGACACTAACCCCAGTAAAGAGTGATGAAATATCACCAGTTGCAGTGATGTTAACCGCAGGACCATCACGCTGTATCGTGCTGGAGACAGAAATTCCTTCCCCCCCTTCACTTGTAACGTTGTTGACATTGATATCCACGAAACCACTGCCACGATTGCTGACACTAACGCCTGTGCCTCTGCCCCCGTACATTGCCAATATTTCGCCGCTAGAGGTTATGTTTACATCGCCACCAGAGTTTGAAATGCCAATTGCTGACGCATCGGAAGAATTTGCATCTGTAACAGCAAGGTCTATTGATCCGGTGCCCCTGTTGTTCACCGAAACACCAGCGGCCTCGCCACCTGTAACAGACAATGCATTTATGGAAATGTCACCATCTCCGCCCGATAAGGTTGTAAATATGCCATGTCGTGAACCAGTTACAGCACCCAGAGCTACAGCGCCGCCGATACTGATATTGCCACCGCCAGAATCCGCAAATATACCATCACCGCCCGTGCCAGCTATCCCTCCGACAAGGCCGCTACCTTGAATGGATATGTCGCCGCCATCGGCAACGGCATTAATGCCATTGCCGCCAATGCCACTAATTGTCCCTATATTCGCAATAGTGATTGCACCACCGCGTGATGCCACATCGATGGCATTGCCACTTTGCCCGGTTACACTGCCGAGATTTTGGATCAGCGCATCGCCGCCATTGGTGCGTTGGTAGATGCCAAAAGTGGCTCCAGTGACAGCGCTTTCTGAACCTTCTAAACTATTTGACCCTGCAAAAGGCGTTAAAGAAACTCCTACCCCAGATAGGTCAATTATTTCTGCTCTAGACAAAGCACCAGAAACCTCGACGGACTGCAAACCGCCTCCATCCAACTTTATCGCGATACCATTAGGGTTATTCACCGTGGTAGGTGTGTTCTCATCACCCACGACGATCGTTAAATCGTCAACGTTCGCAACAATTGGCCCAATTTCATCTGGCGCTGCAGCAATACAAGTGATGGTGCTGCCTGATGCGAGTGGGCTAGGGTCAACTATGCATTCGGGAGGTATAATGTTGCCGGATTGCGCCATGGCACCCCCCGCCCAGAACAATGCCATTGCACAAGCCGAGGCAGAAACCAGATATTTGGCGCTGTGCTGCGCTAAAGACTTTGTAGAGCCCGTAACTCTTGATGAATCATCATCAGCCCACAGGCGATTTTCTAAGGCAGGCGCGAACAATCGCCCGCTTAATGCGGCTAAGTTATGTTTTTGCAATGGATAAACCCTCAACTCCAAATTCTCACAGCTCTATGCTACCAGCACATACGAACTCATCAAGAAAAAATTTTGAGAATAAGGGATTATTATCATTACGATATGTTTACGTTGGTCACCAAAAAGGCTGATTATTTACAATTCTTCAATAAACACCGATTTACCGACGTGAACTTGTCTCGCATAGCCCTGATATCAAACTAGACGCTATACTGGCAATGGTTCCATGGAGATAAAGTCGCGAATATCGTTTGAGTCGGGGCCAATAGTCAAAGCATTTTGTACGGCCGGCAAAGCACAAACATCAAATAATTCTGCAATGGCGCCGTCAAAGCGTAACCAATGGACAACATCGCCACTGCTCAAATCTATGACCTGTACACCGCACCAAGCATCAGCGTCTTTCTCATCAAGTCGATCAGCAAGTGCAAGCCCGTCAAATCGATTATATCGCGGTTTAGACAGAGTAACGAAAGCATATTGACCATAGAAACTGAGTCCACGTAGAAAGCCCGGACAAAATGCAATGGGATTAAATACACCGTCATTATCAA
Organism: uncultured Sphingomonadaceae bacterium; assembly: GCA_947503245.1. Lineage (GTDB taxonomy): Bacteria > Pseudomonadota > Alphaproteobacteria > Sphingomonadales > Sphingomonadaceae > Alterisphingorhabdus. Next base: position 539,157 of record CANNCV010000001.1, on the reverse strand, counting down.
TGTCTATCCAGCCAAGCTCACCTGAACCAGAGTTCAGAACCCACAATTTATCCTGATACCAACGTGGCGAATGCGGCATGGATAGCCCATTAGCTACAATCTTATCACTCTCAACGTCGATAATGATGCCACCATCATGGCGGCGGTCACGCCAACCATCTATAACATCAGATCTGCATATAGCTGTTACATATTTTGGCTGCCCATCCTTCATAGCCAAGCCATTAAGATGGCAACGGTCTTCCGGTGCAAGTTTCGTTATAAAATCAGGCTTCCAAATTGGCTTAAAACTATGGGTTAGGCTGGGTTGGCATAAACAGCTATAACGGGTATTGACGAAAACGATAACACCATCTTGGCGTATTCCCAGCTCATGAATATCAATACCCCCCACCACTTGGCGGTTGCGTGGAACATAAACCTTATCATGTATTTGATTGGCTATCTGCCCTGGCTGCAACACATTTTCCAGCCTTACAATCTCCGTCAATGTGCCCAAATATAAACGGTCTGCGTTGCCGGATACGCCCATTGCTTGCGGATATTGCGCTTCATGCAATGCTAGCTTCCCGTCATTACCGGACCCTATGAAATAGAGGCGGCCTGACTGATAAGATGTGAAGGCAAGGGAAATTCTGTTACTGGCCAAAAAGGCCGCTAACGCGCCTGAGAAAGTTATCTCTGTCTTAGCGGGTTGCACATTTTCGGTCTGTTGCCCCTGATGTCCTTTAGAATCAGGCTCTTTATCTGTATGCAATGTTGTATCTTGAGTCATGTTGGTTTCACTGCTGCGATTTAACGACAAAGTAAAGCCTTCATATTCGATGAAGCAAACAAGATAGCGAAAGCACCGTTTCTGCAATTTTGTATATGCACACTAATATTTACCCAGAATAACACAATCTGAAACTGGGATTAAACTATAAGGGTATTAGGAAATGGTGCCACGAGAGAGAATTGAACTCTCGGCCTCACCCTTACCAAGGGTGCGCTCTACCACTGAGCTACCGCGGCTTGCCATTTGGTTCGGTACATATGCATAAAGGCCATGCCTTAACATGTCGTAACAGTGCCGAAGCGCAGCCTATGGTCATGGCGGCGGCAATTTGTCAAGCATGTTGCTCTCTTTAGCGATGCGTGGCAGAGAAAATTTTATGAACAAAGATGATATTGCCGCAAAAACTAGCGATAAAGCCAATGCGAAACCAAGCCGCCAAGAGCGGCTGGCCGAGCAATTGCGTGCCAATTTGCGGCGGCGCAAGGCGCAGGCCCGCGCGCTTGATCCTGCCAAAGATGCCCCCGCCAAAGATACAAAAGACAGAAGCTGAATCCCTAGCGGCGTTTAACGCTTTGGCTTTACCGCCTCAAAAGCCTCCACAGCCGCAATAAAGCCCGGCGCCACTGGGGCAACTTTCTCACTTGCACTATCAAACCAGACCTGAGTCAATTTGATAATGCTCAGCAATGTTTCACCGCGATAAATATGGATCAATGTAGCAAAGCTGGTGCGGCCAAAGCGGGTGATACGCGCGGCGACGGACAACAGATCATCCGCATGGGCCGGTCCGCGAAAATCCACTTCTGCATGGCGCACCCAGCAATCACCGCCAAAGCTACTGAGAAAGCTGGTCGCACTTGCATCGGGCCCCTGCGCAGCTTCGGCCAGTTTGCGGAAATATTCGGTGACGCCGATATCAGCATAGACCAGATAATTGGCGTTAAACACAATCCCCTGCATATCCGCCTCATTATAACGCACACGCAAAGGATGGATGCTGTTAAAATGAGTCAGCGGGTCAATAAGACTATCATGGTCATTGCTCATAATGGCAGCTCTTGCTGTGTGCACAACCCTGTGTCAAGCACCGCAAACAGACACCCATAGTGCATATGCATCACAGGCAATATTATGCGGGTGCGGCAAAGCAAAAGACGTTTAGCTTATTGCCATCCAAATCGCGGAAATAGCCGGCATAAAATCCATCATCACCACGCGGGCCGGGGGCACCTTCATCTTGGCCGCCCAGTTCTAATGCTTTATCATAAACCTGTTGCACCAATGTGGGATTGGCAACCATCAACGCCACCATCGTTCCATTGCCAACCGATGCCTTACCGCCATCAGCCGGCAGTGTCGCCGCCAATCCAGCAGCCTCACTCTCCATATTGCCCCACGCGATAAAGCTCTCTTCCTCCATCATGCGGCCAAAGCCCATAACCTTGGCGATTTCGTCATAAAAGCCCGCTGCACGCGGCAAATCATTGGTGCCCAATGTGACATAGCCAATCATAATATCCTCCCTCTTATAATTGTGACCCACCGAAATTATGCGGGTTATCAGCGCAAAAGCAAGTCGCCGCTAGACCGGCGCGCAGGTGGCTTCCAGCCAGTTTTTCGCATCACCCTCTAATTGCGGGCCAACAATAGCCAGCACTTTGGCGTGATAGCTGTTCAGCCATTCCAATTCGCCGCTGCTGAGCATGGCGATATTGATAAGGTTACGGTCTATCGGTGCAAAGGTTAGCGTTTCAAAGCCCATCATCTCCTGCTCTGCGCCCGGCACATCGCGTTCTTCCACCAGCACCAGATTTTCGATGCGGATGCCATAAGCATCTGTCTTATAATAGCCTGGTTCATTGGAGCAGATCATGCCCGGAACCAGCGGTTCATTCATACCACCAAAAGCCGCGATACGCTGTGGCCCTTCATGCACCGCCAGATAGCTGCCCACGCCGTGGCCAGTGCCATGCGCATAATCAACGCCATCTGCCCAGAGATATTGCCGCGCCAGAACGTCAAGCTGACCGCCCGTCGTGCCCTTAGGGAAAACCGCTTTATCGAGTGCGATATGCCCTTGCAGCACTTGTGTGAAGCGGCGGCGCATCTCCTCTGTTGGTTCACCCACTGCAATCGTGCGCGTAACATCGGTCGTGCCATCGAGATACTGGCCGCCAGAATCCACCAGATACAGGCTGTTCATTGTGATTGGCAAATTGCTCTCTTCCGACACACGGTAATGACATAACGCGCCATTGGATGCCGCGCCGGAAATCGTATCGAAGGACAGGTCTTTCAGCTTGGGGCTTTCTTCACGAAATTGCTGCAAGCGCGCAGCAACCGAAAGCTCATCCTGACCGCCCTTTGGTGCCTCAACAGAGAACCAATGCAAAAAGCGGCTGAGCGCAGCGCCGTCACGCGCCTGTGCTGCACGATGGCCCTCAATCTCCGCTTGGTTCTTGATCGCTTTGGCCAGCACAGTGGGGTCACGTTTTTCTGCAATATGCGCACCGGCATCATCCAGCAGCTGGAAAATAGCGGCGACCGCGCGTTCAGGATCGGCAACCACTTTCTTGCCCTGCAATTCGCCCAGAGCCACTGGAAAGTCTGCATAGTCACGCACAGCAACGCCATTGCCCAGATGGGCGCGGACTTCGTCGGTCAGCTTTTCCGGCGCAACAAACAAATCGGTGCTGCCATCATCGCGCACAAGCGCATAAGACAGAGCAACGGGCGTATGCGTCACATCTGCGCCGCGCACATTGAGCAGCCACGCCACCGAATCAAGCGCCGAGACGATAACCCCATCCTGCCCTTGCTCTTTCAGCCAAGCCGCAACATCTGCGCGTTTATCTTCTGCTGATTTGCCGGCATATTCCACCGGATGCACCGCCAGAGGCGCAGGCGAACGTGCTGGCTGATCCGACCAGATGGCATCAATCGGATTGGTGTCGACAGGCTTGGCAACCGCGCCCATCTTTTGGGCAGCTTTGTCCATATCTTTAGCAAAAGCGCGGGTGTGCAGCCATGCATCATAACCGATGGTCATACCTGGGCTGGCATTGTCTTTCAGCCATTTGGTAATCGCTCCAGCAGCCGCATCGACATAGTCATAATGGCGGCCATCGACTTGCTCGCGCACCTGAATGGTATAACGGCCATCAGTGAAGATCGCGGCCTTTTCGCGCATAATCACCGCAGACCCGGCCGAACCGCCAAAGCCGGTCAGCCATTCCAGCCGCTGCGCATAGCCGCCAACATATTCCGACATATGCTCATCACAAATGGGCACGACAAATGCGTCCAGCCCCTGCTTCTTCATCATATCACGCAATGCGGCAAGCCGCGCTTCATAGGTGGACATCAACATCGGGCCATCATACTCCTTGGCAAATCATCTTATGAAGCAGATATAGGCTAAAATCTCCTCCTCTGCCAGCATTCAGGACCAATATGACAAACGAGACAGGTGCCCACGCACAGACTGCCCAAGCCAAACCCCCGCAAACACGCAAAAAACCGCATAGCGAGACGCATCACGGCATCACCATCAGCGATGATTATCATTGGCTGCGCGATCCGGGCTATCCTGAGGTTACGGAGACAGAGATATTGGCGCATCTGGAGGCGGAAAATGGCTGGTTCCGCTCTCATATGGACCCGCATCAGCCATTGATCGACACGCTGTTTGCAGAAATGAAAGGCCGCATCAAAGAGGCGGACCGCTCGGTGCCGGTTAAGGACGGGGACTGGCTCTATTGGGTAGAGTTTGAAGAGGGCGCGCAATATCTCAAACATTATCGCCGGCCGCATGATGCACCGGAAGGGGAGGGTGTTACGCTCATCCTTGACGAACCGGCCTTGGCGGCGGGTAAGGATTATTTCCGCCTTGGTGCTTCATCGGTCAGTCCCGATGGCACATTACTGGCCTATGCCATTGATGATGATGGCTCTGAGCGCTTTACCGTGCGGGTGAAAAACCTAATAACCGGTGAGCATCTGCCCGATACCATCCCCGGCACATTATCGGCGCTGATATGGACCAGCGATAGCAAGGCCTTTGTCTATAGTCTGGCCAATGCGCAATGGCGGACCGATAATGCGCGGCTGCACCGTTTGGGCGATGATCCTTTGCAAGATGTGGAGCTTTACCACGAGGAAGATGAAGGATTTCGCGTCAGCCTGGGCCTGACCGCGCAAGAGGACTGGATTGTGATCGCCACTGGCGACCATGAAACCAATGAAGCGCGCATTGTCCCTGCCGATAACCCGACCGCCAAACCGATAATCATCGCACCGCGCAAAAAGGGCCATGAATATGATATCGATATTCGCGACGGTATCATCTACGTGCTGACCAATGATACGCACATCAATTTTCGCATCGCCGCGGCATCATTAGACACACCAGATCAATGGCAGGAATTGATCGCTGGCTCGGACGAATATTATATTACCGGACTGGAACTGTTCCGCGACTTTTATGTGGTTGAAGGGCGGCGCAATGGGCTCGACCAGATTGTGCTGCATGATTATGCTGACCCTGCCAAAACAGTGCCTATCACCTTTCCAGAGGCCAGCTATGTTGCCAGCACCGGCAATAATCCTGAATATATATGTGAGCGTTTGCGCCTGTCTTATGAATCGATGGTCAGCCCCGCCACCGTATTTGATTATCATATCGCAAGCGGGGAATTGGAAACGCTGAAAGTGCAGGAAATTCCATCCGGCTATGACCCTGCGCTCTACACGACCGAGCGGCGAATGGTGACGGCGCGTGATGGTACGCAAATTCCTGTTTCCATCATGATGCGGGCAGACCGTGATGCCGCTACGCAACCACAGCTGCACCTTTATGGCTATGGCGCTTATGGCATCACCATTGATCCGGGCTTTTCCACCAGCCGGCTCAGTCTGGTCGATCGCGGCTTTGCCTATGCCATTGCGCATATACGCGGCGGTGATGATATGGGGCGGCAATGGTATCTGGATGGCAAGCTGCAGGCGCGCACCAATACCTTTAACGATTTTGTCGATGTCGCCCGTGCACTGGTTGATGACGGGCTGACCAAGGCAGGCGCGATCAGCATTTCCGGCGGCAGTGCAGGCGGCGAGTTAATGGGCGCTGTGGTCAATTCTGATCCTGATCTGTGGGGCGCAGTGGTCGCACATGTTCCTTTTGTTGATGTGCTCAACACCATGTTGGATGCGTCTTTGCCGCTCACACCGGGTGAATGGCCCGAATGGGGCAACCCGATTGAGGACAAAAATGCCTTCACCCTGATCCAAAGCTATTCTCCTTATGATCAAGTGTGCGCGCAAGACTATCCGCCGATCATGGTCACTGCAGGGCTTAACGATCCACGCGTTACCTATTGGGAACCAGCGAAATGGGTTGCCAAATTGCGCGAGCATAAGACCAATGACAATCTGCTGATCCTGAAAACGAATATGGGCGCAGGCCATGGCGGAAAATCGGGACGGTGGGAAAGTCTGAAAGAAACTGCCGAGGAATTTGCCTTTATATTATGGCAGATAGGCATGCGGCAGGTCGGTCCGGATCTGCTGCGCGGACAGATGTGATTGCCTTTATGCCCCTTGCACGGCAAGAGTGTGTTGATAGGGGCATTTCATGAAACAAGCATTCACAATGACATTCACCGCCGGACCGGCGCACATTGACATAATGGACCATGTCAACAATGCCGTATGGGTGCAATGGATACAGGATATTGCCACCGCCCATTGGGAAAGCATTGCCGATGCGCAGCAATTGGAGGCCTACGCCTGGATGGTGACGCGGCACGAAATAGACTATCGCGGCAATATCAAACTGGGTGAGCAGGTCACTGGACGAACATGGATATCAGAGCCGCCGCGCGGAGCCCGATTTAATCGCAATGTCGCTTTTGATAATGCCGATGGTCAAACAATCGTTCAGGCAGTGACCGCTTGGGCGCTGCTTGATCGCGAAACCTTACGCCTGCTCAGAGTGCGCGGTGATATTGTTGACAAGTTTCTGGATACAGACCCGGTTTGATAGCCCAAAATGCTTTCGCCCATGTCAAAGCTAACCGGAAATTTACCCTGTTCGGGCATAGGCTGCGATTATGAACGCGCCCACGCATAATATAGCCTATAGGCCAGAGATTGATGGCCTACGCGCCATTGCTGTGCTGCCTGTCATGCTGTTCCATGCTGGCTTTGCGGCATTTTCCGGTGGCTTTGTTGGCGTCGATATCTTTTTCGTGCTCTCTGGCTATCTGATTACCAGCATCATCATGAGCGAAGCGGAACGCGGAGAATTCTCTCTGCTACGCTTTTACGAGCGACGGGCGCGGCGGATTTTGCCTGCATTGCTGCTCGTCGTCATCGTGACTGTGCCGTTCGCCTATCTCTGGATGACGCAGGACCAATGGCAGGATTTTGCCGAAAGTCTGGTCGGTGTCGCCACTTTCTCCAGCAATATTGTCTTCTGGCTGCAATCTGGCTATTTCGCCACCGCATCCGAGCTAAAGCCGCTGCTCCACACATGGTCATTGGCTGTTGAAGAACAATTTTATATCATCTTCCCGCTGCTTATCATGCTCGTGCTGCGCATCAACCGCAGGGCATTGCTAACCATCTTCATGATTACTGGCGTGGCCAGCCTAGTGTGGAGCATATATGCCGCATCGGCTTATCCAAGTGCGAATTTCTTCCTATTGCCCAGCCGCGCATGGGAATTATTGGCAGGAGCATGTTGCGCTTTATGGCTGCGCGCACCATCGGCTCCTGACAATATCAGTGCTGAATCTGCACCAGAAACTGAACCAAATGCAACTGCGCAAAAACGGCCTTGGCGTATATCCCAGATACCTGATTTTGTGCAGCAATTGGCAGCATTGGGCGGGCTGGTCGCAATCATTATTGCGATCACAATCTTTGACACCCATACGCCTTTCCCTTCCGCCTATGCCCTGCTGCCGGTTGGCGGAACTATGGCGCTCATCCTGTTTCTACAGCCCGGTTTTTGGCTGACGCGCTTGCTGGCGATGCGGCCGTTGGTCGCTATTGGGTTGGTCTCTTATGGGGCATATTTGTGGCACCAGCCTATTCTCGCTTTTTACCGCATGACCACATATGTGCATCAGCCAGTGATCCTTGCGCTGTTGCTTTTGCTGTCTCTGTTGCTAGCGGCGATCAGCTATTGGCTGGTGGAAAGACCAGTGCGCTATTCTTTCCTGAAAAGCTGTCCGCTCTGGTTTTTCCTCGGGCTATCGGCCGCGGCATTGGCTGCGATAGCCGCTATTGGTCTGGTCACGCGTTTTTCTCCGCCAGAATTGCCGCATGAAGCGGCCACTGGCGGCGCGACATATAGCGGTGAAGGCTATAATTGGCGCGAAACCTATCCCGGCACTGGCAGCAAGAGTGATGCAAATGGTCCGTCACCCCTCATCCTCTATGGGGATAGTGTCGCACGCCAATATATTACCGGTCTTCGGTCGGGCCAAACCATTGGCAATAATAACCCGCAAACCGGCTCTTTCGATTATATTGGCGCGCCTAGCTGCGTCTCCTTGCCTCGTGCCTTTAGCAGCAATGTTAGCCCGCAATGCCGGGAAAATATCAATATCCTCTATGAGATGGTGCTCGCAAAGCCAGACGCCATAACGGTAATTGCGCAGGATTGGCATGTGCGTCTGGAAAATGAAAAAGGTAAGCCTGTGGGTCAGGGTTCTGTTCCGCAAGATCCGGCAGCAATAGAAGCCATGATTTTCAATCTGGAGCTTGTGGCCAGCAGATTGCCCACTGGTGCGCGGCTGGTCATGGTCGGCCAAGTGCCCAGCACACAGGATGGAGGGGATATGCTGAAAAATGGGCCGTCACGCTGCGCACAATATACAGATATACGCTGCCCCGTTTCGATGCCGCGCACATTGGTAAGCGCAGAGAAAATTAATCGCCGGCTAGCCGGTCTCGCGGCACGCTTTGACCATGTCGGCTTTGTTGACCCAATGGATAGTCTGTGTGACGCAGAGCAGTGCTATTTCTGGCAAAGGGGCAAACCGCTTTATTATGACAATAGCCATTTAACGGCTCTTTCTGCCGATGTGATTGCACAACAGATTACTGCAGTAGCGAATAGCCTGTCGCCAAAGAGTGAGTAAAGCACACAAAGAAAAAGGCGGCACCTTTGGGGCACCGCCTTTTCACATAATAAAGATCCGAAAGATCAGCGTTTCGAGAACTGGAAGCTACGACGGGCTTTCGCACGGCCATATTTCTTACGTTCAACAACACGGCTATCACGGGTCAGGAACCCAGCCGCCTTAACGGTGCTGCGCAACACTGGCTCGTAACGGGTAATGGCTTGGCTGATGCCATGCTTTACCGCGCCGGCCTGGCCAGATAACCCGCCACCTTTAACCGTGGCAACAATATCATATTGGCCTGCACGATCTGTAATGGTGAAAACCTGATTGATCACCAGACGCAATGTTGGACGTGCAAAATACACTTCCTGATCACGGCCGTTAATGGTGATTTTTCCGGTGCCGGGCTTCAGCCATACACGGGCAACAGCATCTTTACGGCGTCCGGTTGCATAAGCGCGGCCAAATTTGTCCAGCTCTTGCTCACGCAATGGTGCAGCAGGTGTTTCAGGAACAACAGCTTCCGCTGGTGCATCCGCAGCTTCGCTAGCCGCTGCATTGGCAGCAGCCGCTTCGCCAGCGACTTCTTTAATATCGGAAAGTGATTGACGGGTATCGGACATTATGCACCCACCTTGTTTTTACGGTTGAAAGAAGCGACATCGATCACGGCAGGCTTTTGGCCATCATATGGGTGCTCGGTGCCATTAAACAGGTGCAGCGCGCGCATCTGATCACGACCCAATGGGCCACGTGGAATCATACGCTCAACAGCTTTTTCCAGAACACGTTCAGGAAAACGGCCTTCAAGGATACGCTCAGGCGTTGTTTCTTTGATGCCGCCGGGATAGCCGGTGTGCTTATAATATTTTTTGTTCTTGGTTTTGTTGCCCGTGAACTTCACTTTGCCAGCATTGACCACGATGACATGATCGCCGCAATCAACATGCGGGGTATAGCTTGGCTTATGCTTGCCGCGCAGAATGTTGGCGATGATAACCGCAACACGGCCTACCACGAGATCTTCGGCATCAATAATATGCCATTTTTTTTCGACTTCGGCAGGTTTTACCGCACGAGTCATTTTGGTTAGCGCCTTCATCGGGCAAAACCTCCGGATAAATGACAGTGTTTTGCAACACAGTGTCAGGATTGTGAAAACTGGCCGTGACAGCAAGACAAGTCCATCAGTCGCGGCAGAGGCGCGCTAATGCAAGCTAAGCTAGCAAGAGTCAAGCAAAAGCGATGCTTTTGGCGCGGGTAAAATAATACCGCTTTATTATCCTACCGCACAGAGCTGCTCCGACTGGCTGTCATTTGCAGGAAGTCGTCGCCAGCTTTCACGCGATACACGCACGCTTGAACCAATATACGTCTCTATCGTGCGCTCTGAATCCAGCAGCAACCCGTCATTGCGGCTTAATCGCAGCACTCCCTGTGACCAAGTATAGCCGCTTGGTTTTTTGTCTGCCTCATCAACTGGCTGAGACATGATGGAAAGCATAAGCCAGTCTTTGGTCAGCTCTGCCAAACGCACTTGCTCCTGCGTGGCAGGCAATATGAGCGGTAATTGCTGCTCTGGTTTTACATAAGGCCTCACGCCCAAAATTGGCAGAAATCCTTCTGCAAGATAAGCATCGCGCTGATCGGGGGGCGTAGCCAGAATATTATCAATTAATCGCTGGCCGGCAGCCCGCCCTACAGGGCTTTCAATCAACTGCGGCAAGTCTTCGCGTAACGCTTTTATAGCTGCTACGGTTTGGTCCCAACTCGCCTGCTCATCGCGCAGGCCTATGATGCGTCCATTGCTATCCAGATCAAAAACCAGATGCTCGCTTTTGCGAAGAGTCTGGGCCAGCCCAAGCAAGGCAACCAGCTTAGGAGGGCCTTTATCTGTCACAGCGACAACCTTGCTATCTGCGCGAAAGCCCCTGCCAATCTGGGTAAAGCGCACGCATCGCTTCACAATGGTCGATGCCTGCCACCCCTTACCCTCGCGCGTGATTTTGTGTTCGAACAGCAATGGCTGCTCCGTTTCAGGGGCGAATACGGGCAGAGGGAAAACCACTGTTTCGCTTGCATCCTGAAGGGGTGATGTTGCAAACACCGCAACCGGTAATGACAGACAGCAGATAAGGGCGATACGCGCCATGCGGAAAAGATGCGATACCATTGTCATGCCAGACTATTAGGCCATGCCATCACAAAAAACCATCTTATCAACCGCCTTAGTGACGGATTATGCTAGACGCTGCTATTCAGAACAAACTACCGCCTGTTTGTTCTATGATCCAATCAGCAAATTGCCTGTCCGTCTCATCCGCAGACCAAACGGTGATGGCCGGCAAATCATAGCTGTGCAGGGCTTTGATGCGTGTCCGCAGAGCTTCTAATGCTGCAAATCGTGTTTTGAACAGAATCGCGACTTCGCCCGACTCGGCTATTTCACCTTGCCAGCGATAAACAGATCGCACCTCGCCAAGCATATTGGCACATGCCGCCAGTTCTTCCTGAACTATCTTGCGTGATGCGGTGAGCGCCGAATCGCGATCAGGGAATGTGCAATAGACTGTTACTATGCGATTACCGTCCAACCGGCTTTCCAAAAGTGTTTCAGAAGCCATATGTCACACACCGGAATTGGAGGGAGTAAGCACAGCCGCGTTACCGCTATAATTGCGCACATTGTTGGCCGCGCTTTGGCTGCGCGCTGGAGCCTGAACATGTATCGCCCAGATCGTCACCCCGACGAGTAAAGCGCCAACAGCCTGATGCCAAACGGCCAGATTGATATTCACGCCGCTTATTACCGTAGCGATGCCCAAGGTTATTTGCAGCGCCAGCAGCAACAGCAAGACGCCCGCTGCTACACGGCTGGTTTTGCTGGCCCGCCAAGCCAATATTGCCAATATGATGGCCACGCCCCATGCCCACCAGCGATGGAAAAAGTGGGTCAAAATAGGGTCTCCAGAAAGCGTAGCCAACAGGCCATTGTCCCATATCACGCCTGCCGGATAGAACAGATCATTCATCAAAGGCCATGTGTTGGAGACGTAACCGGCATTGAGGCCCGCCACCCATGCGCCCAGCAAAAGTTGGCCAAATAAAGCAGCGATGACCAGCCAACCAAAACCATTCATCGCTCTTGGCGGCGCATCATATTTTGCGAGGTTACGCAGATCGCGGATCGTCCAGATCAGGCCCGACAATATTGTCAAAGCAGTCAGCAAATGCACCGCCAGCCGGTAATGGCTGACATCCGTACGGCCAACCAAGCCAGAGGCGACCATCCACCAGCCAATTGCGCCCTGCAATCCGCCCAGAGCAAGCAGAGCAAGCAGGCGCAGCTTATAATTTTGCGGAATCAGGCCGCGTATCCAAAACCATATAAGCGGCAATGCAAAAGCCAAACCAATGGCTCTGGCGATAAACCGGTGCACCCATTCCCAAAAATAGATGAACTTAAAGTCCGCCAGAGTCATATAGCTATGCTCAGTCTGAAACTCGGTGGTTGATTTGTACAGATCAAACTCTGCCTGCCACGCTGCTTCATTGAGCGGGGGCAAGGCACCAGCAATCGGTTTCCACTCGGTAATTGAAAGGCCCGATTCGGTAAGGCGCGTGATGCCGCCCACCACCACAATGGCAAAGACCATGAGAGCAATCGTCCAAAGCCAATAGCTGATCGCCAATGGCGCCGCTTTTGCGCCGCCTCGGGCTGAGCCAGGCGACTCTATTATATTGGTGCGTGTCATAACGCCCATTTGCGCATTAGCCTTGCACTTCGCAAGGTTTGTTCGACAAAATGCAGATTGCTTGCAGATTCTGTGTGTCTCTTACAGACAGCGCCGTTCGGTCATATACAATTAACCAATTTTCGAACAATCTGCTTGTGAAATGTAATATTATCACCTATGTGAGCGTCATGAATTTCGAAAGAGGCATATCAACACCGTTTGACCGGTTTAAACAGCGCTTGCGCGTGCTGTGGATCAAACGTGAACAGCTGGAAGTGGATGGCTTTGCCATGGCGCTGTCCGGCCTATGTGCTTTGCATTGTCTGGTCAGTGCGGCCGTTCTGGCTCTGCTCGCCTCTGCCGGCGGATTTTTGCTTGATCCGATTATTCATGAGGTCGGCTTGGGCGTCGCCGTCCTACTGGCTGGATTTGCGTATATTGATGGGCTTTTGCGCCACGGATATTTGATGCCATTGGCAACGGGCTTTTTCGGCATTGGCATGATGTTTGGCGCACTCTCCTTGCCGCATAATGGCTCAGAGATATTGGCAACCATCGCCGGTGTTGGCTTTTTGGCCCTTGGGCATGATCTTAATCGGCGTGCTAATCTGGGCGGCTATTTCCGCTCTAGCCGCAGCGCCGCTACAGCGTAATCGCTGCCCTCCACATACAAATCCAGAATATCCCGCAATAGGCTGTTGCATAGAGGCGGGGCTAAGCGCTATTCCGCTGGTTATGACTGATAATGTCTCTGTTCAGATTAATGGTGATGAACGACACGTGCCTGCGTCGCTTACGCTGCATGGTCTTTGTCTGCATCTGGGGCTAAAACCCGAAAAGGTTGCCATAGAACGCAATCTGGAAATCGCCCCGCGCAGCCAGCATAAAGATATCGTGGTACAGGCTGGCGACCGACTGGAAATTGTTCATTTTGTTGGTGGCGGTTAAGCCATATCATTTGCACTGACGGCAAATAATCACATTATAGATCAGCGCCTTCTCACTCTCAAACAACCCAACACCCATGGAAAATGCATTATGACGGACGATAGCTGGACAGTAGCAGACCATATATTCAGCTCACGGCTGATTGTCGGCACTGGCAAATATAAAGATTTTGCCGAAAATGCCGCAGCTGTTGAAGCATCTGGTGCGGAAATTGTCACAGTGGCTGTCCGGCGCGTCAACGTCTCTGATCCCAGCGCTCCCATGCTGACAGATTTTATCGATCCCAAAAAAATCACCTATTTGCCAAATACTGCCGGTTGCTTCACCGGGGACGAAGCCATCCGCACCTTAAGGCTTGCGCGTGAAGCTGGTGGTTGGGATCTGGTGAAGCTGGAAGTGTTAGGGGAGGCGAAAACCCTTTACCCCGATATGGTTGAGACCCTGCGCGCCACAGAAATATTAGCCAAAGAGGGATTTAAGCCCATGGTATATTGTGTTGATGACCCCATAGCAGCAAAACGGCTGGAAGATGCAGGTGCGGTTGCTATCATGCCTTTGGGTGCGCCAATTGGCTCTGGTCTGGGCATCCAGAATCAGGTCACAATTCGGCTTATCGTTGAAGGCGCAAATGTGCCGGTATTGGTTGATGCAGGCGTGGGCACGGCATCAGACGCAGCCATTGCCATGGAATTGGGCTGTGATGGCGTTCTTATGAACACCGCGATTGCGGAGGCCAGTGACCCTGTGCGTATGGCCACAGCGATGAAGCTGAGCGTGGAGGCAGGAAGACATGCCTATCTTGCCGGGCGCATGGGGCGCCGCCGCTATGCCGATCCTTCAAGCCCACTTGCAGGTCTGATCTAAGCTGTATTGCGCAAAAAATACTAAATGTGCCGATACGCATCCCGAATCAGAAAAGACCGATTCTCGCTCAAAAGAGCACTATAAAAGATGAATTGTTATAATCTGCGATGCAATTACGTAATATCTAGCCGATGAAACTCTGCAATTGTTTCATTTCGTAAACACTTGTCGACGATAAAGAGCTGTTCGTCGCGACCAACGCCAAGAGGCGTCTGTGCAGGGCGGTCCATCGAATGCACGGCGACCCGCTAAGCCTTCTCACCTATAAAGAAAGAGTGAGGAGGCTCAGAACGGGCCGCCCAAGCCCCGGACTTTATAGCGGTCTCCTCACAATCCTGAACCCGGGGCGATGTAGCAAAATCCCTTTATTGCATCGCCCCAACAGGCCGCATGCCTCCACTGCCCCGAAGGTTACGGCCGCAATATGAAGAGGAATGACAGATGCGTAAATTGACACAAACCATATCGGCCACAACCATCGCAGCATTGATCGCCATAGGAACAATGGGTGCTGCCCAAGCCAATAATGATATTAACCGGTCCAGCAAATCCGTGACCGTGACATATGGCGATCTTAATTTGGCCAGTGAAGCAGGTGCTAAACGTCTTGAGAGCCGTATTCGCGGCGCAGCACGCAAAGTATGCGGGCGCCAACCCACCCGTAATCTGGCCGATATTAACGACTATAACCAATGTTTTGATACAGCCATATCCGGCGGAAAACGTGCTATGGTGACCCTGGTTGCCCAAGCAGAATCAGGCGCTGAATTTGCCGAAAATGCTGGTCTGTCTCTGGGTTCATAAAACTCTGCTACACAGCAACACACAAGGCTGTACCCACCCAAATTGGTGTTGGTGCAGCCTTTTTTATTCCATGATAGAGAAACTTTATATCTCTCTAATATAATTTTTATTGTTTTTGAGAGAAATAATATTACTTGTTTTGTAACCGTTCCAATGTGTCCTACGAAACCCATATTGTAAGCACAAAAGGGCGGTAACTCACATAAATTGCTGTCTTTTCAACCCTGTATCAGGGTCATTTCTATTATTTGGAGTAAATATTATGCAACGTACAACAAAATTGGTCGCCTTTATCGCCTCAGCTGTCATCACCGCTTCGGTTATCCCAGGCCTATTGGCGTAAAATCTTTATTTCTGCGCCAAGCGCAGCAAAATATCTCTGGTCGATTAAGGCCATGAATCAAAAACCGGCGGCACACAGTGTCCGCCGGTTTTTGATTGGCTATGATCTGAAGCGACTATTGTGAACGCTTAACGCCCAGCCAGCTGTTTAACCTGTGTCAAATAGGTGCGGCCAATTCTAAGCTCGGTATCATCTTTCAATACGGTCAACCAAACGCCGCCGCCCTCATGGCGCAATCCCTTGATGAAATCTTTGCGAATAATATGAGAGCGATGCGTCCGCATAAATTGGGCAGGGTCTAATCGCTCTTCCAATATTTTTATGGTCTCGTGCAAAAGATAGCTGCGGCTCCCAACATGTAAGCGCATATAGTCGCGCTCTGCCTCAACACGATCAATCTGCACTGCATCAATACGCTTTAACTCGGACCGATGCGGCACCCAGAATTCGCGGGCCCATTGATCATTATCTGATGGCGATGGCAGAGTATCAGTTGAGCCATTCTCAGTTCCAGCATGTAGCCGCTCACGCACTCTTTCTATTGCGCGGCTAAGGCGATCAAGCGATACAGGCTTTAGCAAATAATCGACCGCTGCCAGATCAAAAGCTTCAACCGCAAAACTGTCATATGCCGTGATAAAAATGATAGCAGGTGATTGCTCAGACTCCGCCAAAGCCCGCGCAAGCGCCATGCCATCCATTTGTGGCATATTGATATCAACCAGCAACAATTGCGGATGCAGTGCCTCGGCCATTCGTAATGCCGTTACGCCGTCGCCAGCGGTTCCCACCAGCGCCAGCTCATCAACCTGCGCACATAAAAGCTGCAACCGCTCAACTGCAAGCGGCTCATCATCAACAATCATTGTCCTGACCATAGTCATCCCTTTATCACTATCCGGCCATATCAACGGGCCATGACAGCTTTGTAATGGTCCCTTGCCATTAATCGTAACTGAGCAGCGGCTATATACCCTTCAGCCTGCTGCCCTATGATTTTATCAAATATTATGCATCGACCCGTGCGGATAATTGTTCAATCTGTATTTGTGAGCGGGTGAGCGGAATGGTCAGCACCGCTTCAAAGCCGCCCTCAGCTTTGGGCATGGTGGTCAGTTTGGCGTTGCCACCAAAGCGCGTGTCCAGCCGATCGCGCACATTTGCCAAACCTATGCCGTTACTGGTTTCTGGATCAATATCAGCCAATAACGGATCGCCATTATCGGCAATAGATATCGATAGACAGCCATTCTCTTCATGCGCACGAATAGATACGGTGACAGGGCGACTGGAACGCGACACACCATATTTAATGGCATTTTCAACCAATGGTTGCAGGATCAAACCAGGCACACAGGCATCCATCAGATGTTCGGCTATAGCGATGTCGATTTGCAACCGCTCTGGAAAGCGGACTTTTTCAATCGCCAGATAAAGACGTTGTAACTCCACCTCTTCAGACAATGTCACATCATCAAGCGGATCTCCCGACAGGCTGGTGCGATAAAATGTCGACAGGTTCATGATCATTTCATCAGCCTCTTGCGGACGATTGCGCAGCACAAGCGATGATAGAGAATTTAATGTATTGAACAAAAAGTGCGGGTTAACCTGATAACGCAAGGAGCGCAGTTCGGCCTGTTGCGCTGCTTGGGCAAAACGGGCAGCGCGCCGCTCAGCAAAGCGTACTTCACCGGCATAGCTGATGGCCAGATAAAGCGAGGCCCATGCGACAAGAAAGAAATAGCGCGACGAGGCAACATCCATAATCAGCGCCAGTGGCGACAGTTTCTGAAATTCCTCCAGCGCTTTTTGATCGTTAAACAGGCTGGCCGGATCGTAAAGGTTCAACACCTCATAATTGATAATGCCGATCAACAAGGCACAAGGGACAGCACCGACAAAAGCACTGGCAATGCGTACGCTGAGCCGCCTTTTTTCGAACAGCCGGATAAGGCCGTAAAGGCCGAATGTTGCGACAATGCCAAATAAGGTGACGATAACGCGTAGCTTTGCGAGCTCGACCTGAGAGACGGGCAATTCAATCATCAAAGACCGCAATGTTGTGACAATGACATAGAATAGCCAGAAGCCAAGAATAGACAGCATAGCCACTTGCACATCTACGGCTGGTTTGCGCAGCAATTGCGGTTTTTTGTTCGTCATAAAGATTGCATAGCAGAAATACGGGCCATTTGTCGTTAATGGCGGTATTGGCTGGTCGAACGGCATAAGGTTTTTGTCGAAGCCAGATGCTTTTGGCCGCTTTCTCACCAAAATCACTGCCCCACAGCGCGAAAATAGAAAAAACCGAATAGCCTTAACTCTATCCTAACCATATTTTTTCATAAATGCGTCACTGCCCCGGTTGGATCAAGGGACAGGCCGAATGAACGATAATGGCCGTGAACTGCTTTTTGCGGTCATGATAATGGAGACGCAGCCTAACATGTCACACTCTGCTCATATTGATTCAGCAGCATTCATTGTCGCGGAAATTCGCGAATTTGCCAGCTTTTCCCCTGCGGCGCAGCGCTATATCAAAAGGTCGCTGGACGTTGGCCTGACTCGCAATGATGCAATTTCAACATGGGCACGAAATGATCAGGAACGTATTTCTATTGCTGCGCAATATCGCCAATATCAGTTATTGGCAGAGCTTCGCCGCAATATTCCAGCCGATAATGCATCAGAGCGCTTATTGTCTGATGCCAATAGCGATTTTATGTCATCATTGATGCGCGTCACCGCCTATGATCTTTTTCAGGGCCGCCTCGATGGATTTGCGGCCTATCGCTTTCTCTATGAGCGTTTATTGGGTGCCGCCGCGCGGCCGTGGTTGCCTGCCGCTTTTTGCGGAGCAGCAGCTTTGCCGCAATTGCCGCCACATTTGCGCAAGCAATGTCTGCAATCGATCAGCGAGTCAGCAGCGACTGCGCCGGGATGGTCCCATGTCGCGCCGACATTCTTCCCCGAATGGGTAGAAGCTGAGTCCGAAGCTGCTTAACCAGCAAGAGGGGAAGAAAACCAGCGAACCGCCGACAGTGGCGATCAGCTCTTATACATGGCATTCAGCCGGTCGATATAACGCTCACGGATCATATGCCTGCGAATTTTGAGTGACGGTGTCATCTCTTCATTCTCAATGGTAAACTGCTCATCAGCAAAATCAAAACGGCGGACTTTTTCAATCACTGACAGGTCTTTATTGACCCGATCAATCGCTTCACGCACCGCTGATTTAAACTCAGGTAATGCTTGTAACTCATTGAAATCATATTTTTTTCCATTGTCGCGCGCCCATTCCAACGCCCATTCAGGGTCCGGCACAACCAGTCCGGAAATATAGGGCCGCTTGTCACCAACAACCATGGCCTGGAGAATTTCCGGTTGCAGGGTCAACATGCCCTCCACCTTTTGCGGGCTGACATTGTCACCTTTATCATTGACGATAAGGTCTTTTTTGCGGTCGGTTATGACAATACGGCCAGCATCATCAATATGCCCGATATCGCCTGTATGTAGCCATCCATCTTTCAGCACCCGGGCGGTTTCTTCAGGGTTGCGCCAATAGCCATGCATGACTAATTCACCGCGGACCAATATCTCGCCATCTTCGGCAATGCGCACTTCGGTATCAATCAATGGTGGTCCGACAGTGTCCATCTTAATGCCTGTGCGTGGGCGGTTGCAGGCAATGATAGGCGCTGCTTCGGTCTGGCCATAGCCCTGCAACATAGTCAGGCCCAATGAATCAAAGAATATGCCAATATCCGGGTTGAGCGGAGCGCCGCCCGACACCATGGCTTTCATTCGCCCACCAAAACGCTTGCGGATTTTGGGACGCAATGCGCGGTCCAATATGACATTCATCGGCATATCGCGCTTGCGCTTCGTACCTTGCAGCTTTTTCTCACCTATGGTCAGCGCACGGTCCATCAGATAATTGGCGACCTTACCCTGTTTCTGAACCGTTTTGAGAATCCGCGTGCGCAACACCTCAAACAAACGTGGCACAACCACCATGATGGTCGGGCGTACTTCCTCAATATTACTGGAAAGCTTTTCCAGACCTTCGGAATAATAAATCTGCGCACCCAGCCCGATAGGGAAAAACTGCCCGGCGCTATGCTCATAGGCATGGCTGAGTGGCAGGAAGGAGAGGAACACTTCATCATCCCAGCCAAAATCATGCTTGATGACCTCAACCGGGCCTTTGACATTGTGCAATATGGCGCCGTGATGCTGCATCACACCGCGCGGCGCACCGCCGGTTCCGCTGGTATAAATCAAACAAGCAAGGTCATCGCGCGCCAGCTTGCTCGCAGCATAGCGCATATCTGCCAGCGCCTCGTCAATCTGTTGCTGTGTACCAGAAACCAGATGAGCCCATGGGTAATAATCAAACCGGCTGGCCTGACCAACTTTTACCGCTTCATCAATGCCAATGACCCGCCGCGCATGCGATGAACGCAGGACCGCCGGCAGCAGATTTTTCGCCAGCTTTGCATCAGAAACAATCACCGCCCGTGCGCCGCTATTATCCAATATATGCTGGTGGTCGCGCTCTGTATTGGTGGTGTATGTCGGCACAGTGACGCAGCCCGCTGCCATGATAGCAAGGTCAGCCATGCACCATTCAGGCCGGTTCTCGGAAACCAGCATGACACGGTCTCCGGGGTTAAGGCCCATCTCTTTCAAACCCTTGGCAAGCATCGCAACCTGCTGCGCGGCTACATTCCAACTGATTGCGGACCATTGACCATCGCGCTTTGCCCATAAAAATGGATTGTCGCCACGTTCGGCAACCCGCGCCAGAAACATTGCCACCAGATTTGGAAACTGGTCAAACTGCTCAAGTGATTTGTCAATCATATCCGCTGTGCTTCCCCTAACAGTTCTATCTATGGCTCTCATCATGCTTTTCGCAAGTCCTGTTCCCAAGACTGTTACGAATATAGGGTTTGCAAATGCAACGAGCAAATAACGAATTGCAAACGGCCGTTCCTATGTGGACGCTTTTCGATAAACCCCGTTTATCTTCACCATATTACGATGAAATCACAACGTCTTTCGCAACTCTGGCAGTCACGCTTGTTCCTTTGGGAATAACCGCGCTGCGGCCGCTTATCAGGCCGAATGCTGTGGCCGTTAAAAGCGTTTCGGAGACAACGGCGCCGGCTTTTTTCCGCCGATTATATCCTATTTCACCCTGCAACCGCACCGTTCGATCGGCTAACTCTACATATAAAAGACGGGCCGTAATGGAGCCCGACTTGCCAAACATGCCCTTTTTCTGCGCCGAACTGACTTCACCGACAACCTTTGCACCTTGGGGAATGACCAAAACACCATCAATAACGACATCCTGCGCCACTTCGAGGTTGAACAGGCTGCCCTTTGTCTGTCGCTTTGTTGACAGATCATCACTCAAAACCAATGCAATCTCATAACCAGCAGGCAAAACAACCTGCGATGGCTTTACTGGCTTCTCTGTCGCTTGCTTGGCAGTAATCGCCTCTTTCAATCCCTCCCCTTTTTGGGGAATCTCTGCCTCAATCGCCTCTCCATCAGTCACGGGTTTTGTCTGATGAAACCCAGGCCCTGCAAGCGGTGACGCTATAAGCCAGGTAGCAGCACTTATGATCGACCAACTATTCATCATTGGTGATGTCTATTTCTTCTGCAGTAAAAGCCGTCATTAATTCACCGGCTTTGATTTTGGCATTATTGCCCTTTGCAAAAAGCCCGCCAATGCCAAGCGACAATGCGCCGACAATAGTTGCCGTTTTCCCGCTTTTCCCTCTCGCGGATATATCACCGGAAATGGCATATTGCTTACCTTCCAGCTCAAGATACAACAGCTTAGCCGTTAGTTTTCCGGACTTGCCAACATTGCCGCTTTTTTCAGCTGAAGTAAGTTCACCCCATGCGATAGTACCTACAGGAATAACAATCTCTCCCTTATAAAGGACAGGCTTGTTAACCCGTAATTTGAACTTATGGCCCGGGGAATGGTCTTTGGTCGAGACTTCATTAATTGCCATAAGGTGAAGAGGCGTATCCACTGGCAGGAAGCTCCTTTGCGGCTCTTCAACTATGGAATCTACCAAAGGCTCTTGCTGAAAATTCGAAGCATCAGGCTGATCATCCGCAAGTAATGCTTCACCATCCTGATTTATTTCTACATCGTCTGACACCGAAGCAGGATCAACCTTGACTATGGATGAATCGTCTACTTGCATTGTGCTGATCAAAAATGTTGTAACGAACATAATCAGACCCCCCTGTTACATTTACCATATATCATAGCACAAGCGTTTTGTTTGCAATAGAAATATTTATTGTTATGATTGCCATGAGGAATTTCATGAGGAGGAGTTTATGTTGCGATTCAAACCTTTAACAGCGGCATTTCTGGGGGCCGCACTTATTGCACAGCCCGTTGGTGTGCTGGCGAAAGATGATAAAGAATTTGTTGTCGTTAATGAGGAAATGGGCGTTCCCGTATTCCCATATGATATTACGGACAAACCCTATAAGATTGTCGGGCCGGTAAAAGCAGGGGTGCGCAAAGCCACTATTTTCAGCAAAGAGCCGTCTCAAAAGAAGATTTATAAAGAAGTCTGGGAGCGTGGCCGCAAAATGGATGCGGACGCTGTTATCAATGTCACTTATGGTGATAGCCATATTTCCGCATTTAGCTGGGGCAAAACCAATGCTCTCGGCTTTGCCATCAGATTTTTGACAGATGAGGAAATTGCTGCAGGTGTTACTGGTGATACAGCGCCAGACCCGGCCAATTACACCGAAGAAATGTTCAAATCAGCGAACAAAAAGCCAAAATAAATATAGGGGGTTTCCCTCAATTTCAGCTGTTAAGGCCCCGATACAGTTTAAAGACTGTGTCGGGGCCTTTTGCATCAAATATAGTGCGTCCGGTCTTTAATCGTGCTGAGAAGATTTACTCTGTCAGTGCAACGCCCTCACTGCGCGGGTCGGCGGCACCAACCCAGCCATTTTCAGTGTAAGAAATGGCATTGACCTTTGATGGTAGACCAGATGCCACCACAGTTTTGCCAAATGCGGCAATTTCTGGAGCCATAGCGGCGAGATAGCTATTTTGCTCAACCAGCACTGCATCGCCGCCAAAATAGATATTGGGCAATGCAATGGCCTGATCGATGGGCAGGTCAAAATCAATATAGCCAATCAATGTTTTGGTGACGTGCATGATGATGCGCTTACCGCCAGCAGAGCCTAATGCCAGCACTGCCTTGCCATCTTTATAAACAATTGTTGGCGACATAGAGGATAGCGGGCGCTTGCCGGGCTGAACCCGATTGGCCACCGGTGCGCCATTTTTCATTGGTGCAAAGGTGAAATCGGTCAATTCGTTGTTGAGGAACATGCCCGACGCAATTAGCTGGCTGCCAAAAGGGCCTTCTACGGTAGAGGTCATGCTCACCATATTGCCGTCTCTGTCCCGCGCCACGAAATGAGTCGTGCCCGCAACTTCACTCGAAATAGCCGCAGTGCGTGGTTCCGCACCCGGCGGCGTGCCAGCTTCATAGCTGCCGCGCGCACGATCTGGTGAGATGCCTGCTGAACGTTGGGCCAGATAGGTGCGGTCCAATATTCCTTTGACCGGCACAGAAACGAAATCAGGGTCAGCCAGATAGCTTTCGCGATCAGCATAGGCCAGTTGCATCGCTTCGGCTATCAAATGCCAGCTTTGTGCCTTGCGTGGGCCCAGCGCCTTCATGTCAAAACGTTCCAGCATGCCCAATATCTGCAACACAGTTGTTGCCCCAGATGAGGGCGGGCCCATGCCGCATATAGTATATTCACGGTATGGCGCACACACAGCATCGCGGGTCTGTGCGCGGTAGTTTGCCAGATCAGCTTTGCTCAGGCTTGCAGGGTTTACCGGCGCATTCTGCACTGTGCCGACAATGCTATCGGCTATCTCTCCTGTATAAAAAGCGTCAGCGCCTTCAGCCGCAACCGTGCGCAGCAATTGTGCCAGGTCAGGATTGACTACTCGGGCACCGCGTTTTTTCGGTGCGCCATTTTCCCAGTAAATTTTGCGCGCTTCCGGGAAGTTCTCCCAAATGCCTTTGAGCCTGCTCAACCGCCCTTGCAATGTGCGATTCACTTCAAAGCCCTGCTCCGCCAAACGAATGGCGGGCGCAAAGATATCGGCCCAAGGCAATTTTCCCCATTTCTTATGCGTCTCCGCCATTAAGCGGATATTGCCCGGCACGCCAACACTATGGCCGCCTTGAAACGCGGTGCGAAAGCCCAGCGGTTTGCCTTCTTCGTCAAGGAACAGGTCTTCACCAGCAGCTGAAGGAGCTGTTTCGCGTCCGTCTATTGTCATGATCTGACCAGTTTTGGCATCATGATGAAGCAAAAAGCCGCCGCCACCTATGCCGCTGGATTGCGGTTCCACCACCGTTAGCGCCAGCATCATGGCCATTGCCGCATCTGCAGCACTGCCCCCCTTGCGCAGAATTTCCTGCCCCGCAGCCGCGGCTCTAGGATCAGCAGCGGACACCATGCCCGGGCTTTGCGGTTCCGCTGGCGCAGCAATGCTGGCCTCATTGCCGGTGGGCACGCCGGAACAAGAGGTTAAGGACAGTGAGATTGCGCCAAGCGCCAAAGCTAAAGAGCTGGAAAATTGTTTTTTCATAATATTGATCGTTAATAGCCTTGGTGATTAAGGGCAAGTACGCGATGGCCCTGCCTTAAGCATCCGACCCTATGGCATCGGCAATATTTGTGAAGCCGTCACGCTTCAACAGGTGGGCCAATCCATCATTAATTGTGCGCGCAAGGCCCGGTCCGTGATAGACCAAGGCCGAATAGATCTGGATTAATGAAGCACCGGCGCGAATGCGGTCATAGGCTGATTCAGCACTATCAATGCCGCCCACTGCAATAAGCGGAATATGGCCACCAGAAGCCGCGCGGAAATCTTTAAGCCGCTGCATGGCAAGGCTGGCCAGCGGTGCGCCTGACAATCCGCCAGTCTCTTGCGCATGGCGCGATGCAAGCTCGGGCCGCGTAATCGTCGTGTTGCTGATAATTAGCGCAGCCAATTTCTTATCAAGCGCGATGCGGACAATGGCATCAATATCCGCTGGCTCTAAATCCGGCGCCAGCTTCAGGAATATAGGCACATGGCCATGCTGCGACTCTGCTAAAGCGGAATTTACGCCGTCCAACAGATCGGTCAGCGCGCCTTCATCTTGAAGCGCGCGCAGGCCGGGCGTATTGGGTGAGGAGATATTGACCGTAAGATAATCTGCAAATGGCGCCATATTGGCTACGCCTATGGCATAGTCTGATATGCGATCCTGACTGTCTTTGTTCGCCCCAATATTAATCCCCAATATACCCGGCAATGGCCGTTTCCGTTCACGCTGGAGCCGCGCTATGGCTGCTGGCTGACCATCATTGTTAAAGCCCAGCCGATTAATAACAGCGCGATCCTCCACCAATCTGAAAAGACGCGGCTTTGGATTTCCCGCCTGTGGCTTGGGTGTCAGCGTGCCAATCTCAGCAAAACCAAAGCCCAGGCCCAACATAGTACGGGGCACTTCGCCATTTTTGTCAAAACCCGGCGCAAGGCCGACCGGTGATGCAAAATCTATACCCGCAACATTGTGATTCAGGATCGGATCAAAATCCGGAGCGCCTGCTATGGGTAGCATCTTTAAGCCCGCCAATGTCAGGCCATGGGCTTTTTCAGCATCAAGATTAAAAATAAACGGGCGTGCGAGTGAGTACAACATGATGCGCCGCCTTTGCCAGCCGATATGCTGGCTGACAAGAGGCCATGGCTCGCATCAGATCAGCAAAAGCTGCCAAACACGACATGCATCTTGCGCATAATGCATTGGCTGCACTACACATAAGGGCAATCAGCCGCTTATTGGGCCATGCTCCGATCATACTCCGCGGCGTTTAACAGAAAAGGTATCCTTATGGCTATTGGTCGCTTCTTCACTCGGTCCTCCAAACTTCCCACACATATTATCATTGGCAGCCTGCCCTTGCTGGCCCTCACCGCTTGCATGGGCGCAGACAGCAATATTGTCTCAGCCAGCGGCCCGCAGCCGGAAACTTCACAGGCCGATGGTGTTATTCGTGATACCAGCAATACGGCTTCGGCCAGTGCGAGTGACGATTTCACCGTTGCTGACGATACCAATGTTGCTTTGGCCGATTTTTTTGAAGATGTAGACGCAGCCAATCTGGCAGCATCGCCATTGGGCAAGGCTTTTCGCGGTATTCGCGATGAGGATTATGGCAAATGGAATGACCCGTCCGAAGCGCAAGAACTGGCCGACTTTCAACGCGGTCAAACTGCGCTGGCCAATATGCGCAAGCGTTTTGATCAAGCGCAATTATCGCCCAGCAATCAGCTAAGTTACCGCCTGTTTGAATATCAAATGGAGCGCTCCAAAAACGCCTTCGCCTTTCGCGATAACGACTATATTTTTGATCAGATGAATGGTGCACAGGCACAATTGCCGGCATTTCTGATTAATATTCACCGCGTCGCCAATGTTTCAGACGCACAGGCCTATATATCGCGCTTGCAAGGTATCGAGCCTTTAATGGATCAGTTGATCGCAACATCAGCAAAGCGCGCCAATAATGGCGTGATCGTGCCAGATTGGGTTTTCCCCTATGTTATCTCTGACGCACGCAATATCACCAGCGGCGCGCCTTTTGACGATGGAGATGATTCGGCATTATTTGCAGACCTTAAGGCAAAAATTGGCAAGCTGGAGATTGCGCAAGCCAAAAAAGACCAGCTGATCGCAGAGGGACGGACAGCTCTGCTCACCAGCATGGCCCCGGCATATAAAAAGCTGATCGCCGAAATGGAACGCCAACAGGCAATGGGGGTCGAAGGCGACGGTATCTGGCGCTTCCCCAATGGCAAAGAATATTATGCTGAGCGTCTGCAAAATTACACCACCACCAATTTAACAGCGGATGAAATCCACCAAATCGGTCTTGATAATGTCGCCCGCATTCATGGTGAAATGCGCAAAATCATGGCCCAAGTGGGCTTTAAAGGCAGCTTACAGGACTTTTTCAAAAAACTGCGGACATCAGACGAATTTTTCTATGATAGCCGCGAGGCATATCTGAACGATGCCAATGCAAAAATAGCGGCAATGGAAAAAGCTCTGCCCAAATTCTTCAATACACTGCCCAAGGCAGCACTAACGGTGAAGCCTGTTGAAGCATTTCGCGAAAAATCGGCTGGTAAAGCATTTTATCAGCGTCCCGCCCCTGATGGTTCACGCCCCGGCACCTATTATGTCAATCTGTATAATTTGAAAGATATGTCCAAAACCGAGCTGGAGGCTCTGGCCTATCATGAAGGTCTGCCAGGCCACCATTTGCAGCTCGCCATTCAAACGGAATTGGGCAATTTGCCGCCTTTCCGGCGCTTTGGAGGCGTAACAGCCTATTCTGAAGGTTGGGGTCTCTATTCCGAAGAATTGGGCAAAGATATGGGTTTCTACACCGACCCTTATTCTGATTTTGGCCGGTTGGGCATGGAATTATGGCGCGCCTGTCGTTTGGTGGTCGATACCGGCATTCATGATAAGCGCTGGAGCCGCGAAGAAGCCATTGCCTATCTGACCGAAAATACGCCCAACCCTGATGGTGATATCCGCAAAGCGATTGAGCGCTATGTGGTTTTCCCCGGTCAAGCGACGGCCTATATGATCGGTAAGCTGAAAATCAAAGAATTGCGCGCCAGAGCACAAGATCGGCTAGGCGGTCAATTCACCTATGGCGACTTTCATGACATCATTCTTCGCTCGGGCCCTGTGCCATTGACCATAATGGAAGAAAGGGTGGATCGTTGGATCGCCGACAACGAAAAATAATCTCTATCGGCCATGTGTACTAGTACATTTTAAATCGCTTCAACGTCCATTTTGTCCAATTCTTTGTCTTTCGGACTCGCTAATGGTCTTCTTGCGACCCGAAGGGCTCCTAGCAAGATATGGAGTTCTTTCACTTTTCGGCGGTCATTCAGGCTTGGTGCTTGATTGACCGCCTTTTTTTTGCTGTCATATTGCGCTAAAGTGAAAAAAAGCCGCTTAAGGGTCGTATGCCATCAATAGATTATATAATGCCGGCAAAGCATCTTCGCGACTATGTGTCTGTCTATTATGTAGTTGAATTTAAAGAAGAAAGCTTTGAAGATATTGAGCGAGCTGCACTGGCTCAGCTCCGCTTTTCCTTGCATGGCGGTGGCATAGTCCATTTTGCACGCGGCAAAAGCTATCCGATGAGCGGCGTCTCTATCGTCGGGCCCACCAGCACCGCCATACGCTATGTTACCAACAGCCCATATCGCATGTTTGGCATGGGTTTATTACCTGCAGGCTGGGGATTGCTCACCGACACACCAGCAAACTCCGTGCGCGATTCAGTTGTCGAAGCGGACAGCATCATTAAAGGCGTAAGCGCTTATATGCCGCAGCTTCAGGCCATGAGTCAAAGCGCCGATATGGCTAAGCTTGCTGATGAAGTTCTCACACCGCTGGTTGCGGAGGCCAAGCCGGAATTGCTAGCCTTTACGAGCATCATTGACACTTGGCTGGCATCAAATACTTCACCTGAGCTTGATGATCTCCGTGGTATGACAGGTCTATCAACCCGCCAGTTAGCGCGCAAAGTGAACCATTTTTATGGCACCCCGCCAAAATATCTGTCGCGCAAATATCGCGCCTTACGCGCCGCGCGCATATTGGCAGAAAATGATGAAGACGATCATGATTATCTCTATGATGCATTTTATGATCAGTCGCATATGATCAGGGAATTAAAACTGTTCACTGGCACAACACCGGCAAAATTGGGTTCTAATTTCAGTTTGCTGGCCCCTTTGATTGACAAACGGTCAAAATTTGCCAACGAGATAAGTCCATTGACTTCTAAGACATAACGTTCAGTAACGCCTTGTAACATTCGTATTTTTGGAGCGGCATTATGCAGATAGAATTTGCCGAACCAGCACCCCATTTGAAGAGTCTGCTTTCACTATATTATCGCGTGCGTTCAGATGATGAAGTCTTTGAGGAAATTGACAGAGCCGATATCGGCGTCTTGCGATTCCGGTTAAAAGGCGATGGATATCTGGAATTTCATGATGGCAGCCGAAGTCCAGCGGGCCTTAATAACCCGCTTATTGGCCCGGGAAGTGCAGCGGCAAAAATTCGGCTGACAGGGCCGATAGATGTTGTCGGCTGTTCGCTGCTGCCTTTGGCATGGGGCGGGGCGCTGATCAAAGGCGATGCCAGCACACATGTTGATTGCGCAAACGACGCTTTGGCCGCTCTGGGTCCAAAATCAGCAGAACTGCCAGCTTTGTTGTCAGCGGTAAGTGGCATAGCCGAAACAAAGCAGATTCTTGACGATTTTTTCACCGCTACTGCCAGACCGATCAGCAAAAGAACGGTCAGCGGCGTAGAAGAGCTACGCCAATGGTTGGCATCCAGCCCAGCGCCAGATGTGCAACAGCTCACCCAGGGTGATCTAGCGCGCAGCCGCCGGTTCAGCCGCATAGGCAATCGCTATTTTGGCGGCCCACCCAAAATGCTAGCCCGCAAAATCAGAGCTTTAAGAGCAGCACAGGCCATTACTCTGAACAATGGTGAAATTTGTGACGAGGCTTTGGACCCATTTTACGACCAGCCGCATATGGTGCGGGAGATTAAACACTTCACTGGCAAATCACCGGGAAAGCTTGTGTCTCCTGATGAAATGCTGCTGCAAATGGTGCTGGACCGACCCTATTTTCGTGAATTGGAGCCAGATTTGAATCAGGCACCCATGCCGCCACAGGGTATTTCAAGCCAGCGCTAAGCCACATCAGCGCCTTCCCGGCATAATTTCTCAACAAAATATGCTTGCAATTTGGCCAATAGATACGCATTTGCCCTAATAAGAGTGATTTGGTCTTATTAGAAGGATTCGTGCGCAATGCGGCTTTCCAGCCTTGCCGATTATGCCGTTGTTTTGATGACCGCCGCTGCGGGCCATTGCGGCGCACGTGGTCTGATTGACGGCCCGAAAGCGCGGCAAAATGCGCGGCAATTGTCTGAAGAAACCGGCATTAAATTGCCGACAGCGCAAAAATTGCTGCAAGCATTGGCGCGCGCTGACCTGATAGAAACTGTGCGCGGCGCTGGCGGCGGTATTCGCTTGGCGCGCCCACCCGCGACAATAACGCTGGCCCAGATTGTTGAGGCTGTGGACGGCCCCATCGCGATAACCAATTGTATCGAAACGCGCGGGCATGTCTGCGCTATTGAACAGGGTTGCAGCGTTAAACCGCATTGGTTTGTCGTCAACAATGCCATTCGTGATGCGCTGGACGCGGTCAACCTAGCCGATTTGACGCGCAAACCCGCCGCGCAAATGCCTTTAGACAGCACTATGAAAACGCAAAATAACGCCCCCAATATGATGGAAAAAGACTGATGAGCGATGACAATATTCTGATGCAAGACCAATCTGCACGCGATGCGGCAAGCCGCGAACGCGATGCCGATGCATGGGAAGCCGCCGAAAAAGCGAGCACTTATGAACATGGCTGGTCAAGCGATATTGAGCAGGAATTTGCGCCCAAAGGCCTGAATGAAGACACGGTGCGCTTTATTTCTGGCAAGAAGAATGAGCCGGAATGGATGCTTGATTGGCGGCTGTCTGCGTTTCGCAAATGGCAGGGCATGACCAGCCCGGACTGGGCCAAGCTGAACGTGCCACCTATCGATTATCAAGATGCCTATTATTATGCGGAGCCAACCAAGAAGATTGAGCTCGACAGTCTGGACGATCTCGACCCGGTGATCCTTGAAACCTACCAAAAGCTGGGCATCCCGCTGGAGGAGCAAAAGGTTCTGGCCAATGTCAAAGGCGCGCGCAAAGTTGCGGTCGATGCGGTGTTTGACTCGGTGTCAGTGGCCACCACATTCCGCGAAGAGCTGAGCAAAGCGGGCGTGATCTTCATGTCGATTTCTGAGGCGATTAAGGAATATCCTGATCTGGTGCGCAAATATCTGGGCAAGGTCGTTCCGGTCAAAGACAATTATTTCGCCGCGCTCAATTGCGCTGTCTTTTCCGATGGCACCTTTGTCTATATCCCCAAAGGGGTGCGCTGCCCAATGGAGCTGAGCACCTATTTCCGTATCAATGCCGAAAATACCGGCCAGTTTGAACGCACGCTGATCGTTGCTGATGAAGGCAGCTATGTCAGCTATCTGGAAGGCTGCACCGCCCCTATGCGCGATGAAAACCAGCTCCACGCCGCGGTGGTTGAGCTGGTGGCGATGGATGATGCCGAGATTAAATATTCCACCGTGCAAAACTGGTATCCCGGTGACGAAAACGGCAAGGGCGGCATCTATAATTTCGTTACCAAGCGCGGCCTGTGTCAGGGCAAGCGCAGCAAAATCAGCTGGACACAGGTTGAAACTGGCAGCGCGATCACATGGAAATATCCGTCATGCGTGCTGAATGGTGAGGATAGTGTTGGCGAATTTTATTCGGTCGCGCTGACCAACAATTATCAGCAGGCCGATACCGGCACCAAGATGATCCATAATGGCAAGGGCACACGCTCCACCATCATCTCCAAAGGCATTAGCGCGGGCAAATCTGACGGCACCTATCGCGGTCTGGTCCGTGTCGCGGCCGGCGCGGAAAATGTGCGCAACTTTACCCAGTGCGACTCGCTGTTGCTGGGCGATCAATGCGGCGCGCACACTGTGCCCTATATTGAGGTGAAAAACCCGACCGCCACTATCGAGCATGAGGCGACAACCAGCAAAATCAGCGACGACCAGATGTTCTATGCCCAGCAACGTGGGCTGGACGAAGAACAAGCGGTGGCGCTGATCGTCAACGGCTTTGCCAAAGAAGTGCTGAAAGAACTGCCCATGGAATTTGCCGTCGAAGCGCAAAAACTGCTGGCGATTTCGCTGGAGGGCTCTGTAGGCTAATGACGCAAAACCCCACCCCAACCCTTCCCCTAAAGAGGAGGGGCTTGACACCAACCGATATGGCAAAGCGCCAAAACACCCCTCCCTTTCAGGGGAGGGGCCGGGGGTGGGGGCTATCCGCAGAGCGCCTTGCCACGTTAAACCGCCATGCGCGTGAAATGCGCAACAACCCAACCGAGCCGGAAAAGCGGCTTTGGCGGCGTCTGTCAAATACGCAGTTGGAGGGGCATAAATTTCGACGACAAGCAGTCATCGGCACATTTATTGCCGACTTTCTATGCCCTAAGGCAAAGCTGATTATAGAAATCGATGGCGATACGCACGACGCAGCCAAAGACGCGCAGCGCGATGATATGTTGATGCGGCGCGGCTATCAAACACTGCGATTCACCAACACTGATGTGATGCGGAATATTGACGGTGTGCTGCGCTCTATCTTGGAAGCGCTACCGCAATTTAGTGCCCCCCACCCCAACCCCTCCCCTAAAGGAGAGGGGCTAAAACAGTTAGGTGATCCAACATGCTAGGTAGCGCACTTGCAATAATTTTGGCTGGATCGGCCCCCGCCCCTGTCGTTGCGCCCTACGCGCCAACCACGCAAGCGGCATATGATCCTGTGTGCAGCGAGATATGCATTATGGCAAAATCGCAAGACTTTCTGCTGGAAGTTACGAGCGAAAAACGTCCTGCCTGGGCACGCATCATACTTGTTGAAATGCCGCCTTACGCAGCATGCGGTGTGGGCTCTATCTCGCAAAGTGGCATCACCCTATATGCAGATTTTGATGAGACAGATCGCGTCTTTGAACGTGCTTTTGTAGAATGTGCAGATGAACGCGCGGCTCTTGATGAAAAGGTCACAGCGCAGCTTCTTACGGATGGAATATTTGCCAGCGCTGAAGATGCTGATGCGCAGACAGTGCCACTGCGCGCCATGTTGTTTGCCCTTAAAATGTCCGATGTATTCGATCCGGGCGGCCTTGGCAGCCCCGCAGACCGCTATGCTGAAAGCCGTTTTCCCGAATTTTATTATGGCTTTCTCGGCCGGCGCGGTGGGCCAAAAATACCTGCCCCACCATCTAGCCCGCCCCCTGCCGATATGCCTCAACCACAATCTTTAGATAATTGACCCAATTTTAGGATAGCAAAACCATGCTCAAAATTGATAATCTCCATGCCTCTATTGGCGACAAACCTATTCTTAAGGGCCTGTCCCTTGAACTGAACCCCGGCGAGATTCACGCTATCATGGGCCCCAATGGTGCGGGCAAGTCCACATTGTCCTATGTGCTGGGCGGCCGCGATGGTTATGATGTGACAGAAGGCAGCGCCAGCTTTGATGGCGATGATATTTTGGATATGGACCCGCATGAACGCGCCGCAGCCGGCCTGTTTCTGGGCTTTCAATATCCGGTTGAGATACCCGGCGTATCCAATCTGCAATTTTTGCGTGAAAGCCTGAACAGCCAGCGCCGTGCGCGCGGCGAAGATGAATTGTCCGGCGGGCAGTTTATCAAATTGGCCAAGGAAAAGGCGGCCCTGCTGAAAATGGACATGGATATGCTGAAACGCGCAGTCAATGTCGGCTTTTCCGGCGGTGAGAAGAAGCGCAACGAAATGGTGCAAATGGGTATTTTGGACCCCAAGCTGGCCATTTTGGACGAGACGGACAGCGGGCTGGACATTGATGCGCTGCGCATTGTTGGCAGCGGGATCAACGCGATCATGCGCCAACCCGATAAAGCCGTTTTGCTGATCACTCATTATCAACGCTTGCTGGACGAAGTGAAACCGGATTTTGTGCATGTGCTGGCCGGTGGCCGCATCGTCAAATCTGGCGGGCCGGAACTGGCGCTGCAGCTGGAAAATGAAGGATATGAGGCGATTGCCGCGTAAGAAAATTAACGTGAGCATACAAAACAAGCCGTTAGAGCTGCGCTTGACGGTGTTATTTTGGAACTGTGAGATTTTATGACCAATGTCCTTCCCCTCCCCACCAAACGTGATGAAAGCTGGCGCTATGGCGATCTGGCTGCGTTGGAAGCTGTGTGGGGCGAATTGCCCTCTGGCCCGCAGCAGATCATAGTCCCTGCTGGCACATCCGAAACCCGCCAGATTATTCAGCCAGTGCCCATTGGCGGTGTGGCGGTTACCCATCTTCATGTGCATTTGGAAGCAGGCGCACAAATGGCGCTGCACCTGCTGGCCGCCGATAATGATTATGGGCGCATGCATATTGAGGTAACACTGGCCAGAGGTGCGCATTTTGAATTGGGCGGCGCGATCATCGGTACAGGCGAGCAGACGCTGGAGATCGTCACAGAAATTACCCATGCCGAACCAGAGGCAACCAGCAATCAAGTGGTACGCTCGGTTCTGGGCGGACGCGCAACCGGCTCTTTTCTTGGCAAGGTCAATGTCGCGCGCCACGCGCAAAAGACTGATGCAGAACAGTCCTTCAAGGCCATGCTGCTGGAGCGTACAGCCACCGCCAATGCCAAGCCGGAGCTGGAGATTTTCGCTGATGATGTGCAATGCGCGCATGGTGCCACGGTGGGCGAGCTAGACAAACAAGCGCTATTTTATATGGCATCGCGCGGGCTGGACCCGCTGGCGGCACGCCGGTTGATGCTGCAAGCCTTTATCGCCGATGCATTTGTATCGGTTGCTGATGATGCTGCACGTGAAACCATTGAAAACCGCGCATTAGAAGCATTGGAGGGGATATTGTGAGTCTTGCGCTCGCCATATTATCATTTGTTTCGACACCGGAAAGCCTAGTAGCTTTTCCAGAGGCCTTCCACGGTGTTTGGGATTACGACAACGCAGCCTGCGAGGGTGATTTCAGCGACTTGCGGATAGCGATCGGTGCAGATGGAATAAAATATTGGGAGAGCGATGGTACGCCGGTCAAACTATACGATGTGGCAAGCAGCAAAGGGAATGGTGGGCAGGAATTTACGGCTGAACTCGCAATGCAAGGCGAAGGGGAGGCATGGACTTCGATCACGCGCTTTGTGATTTCGGACGATGGCGAGCGGCTATTTGCGGAAAGTAAGGGTGATGGAAAAACCCTCCTCGGCTTACCTAGCGCTACGACTTTCTGGTTCTATTCCCGTTGCAGTGATACGGCAAAAATGGGTTGGGATAACGAAAAGGAATCTGAAGAATGAACGCGCCAGCGACCATAAAAACCAGCCGCCGCGCGGACTTTCCCGGCATGTTTACGCCGGATGGCGCGCCATGGCATTATCTGGACACCGCAGCGACATCACAAAAGCCGCAAATGGTGCTGGACGCCATAGCGCGCGGCTATGGCCCCGATTATGCCACCGTGCACCGCGGGGTCTATGCGCGCTCTGCCGATATGACCTTGGCCTATGAGGCCGCGCGCAAGCGTGTGGCGGGCTTTATCGGCGCGGCAAGTGAGAATGAAGTGGTTTTCACCAGCGGCGCAACGGACAGCATCAATCTGGTCGCGCAAAGCTGGGGCCATGCCAATATTGGTGCGGGCGACCGCATCATGCTCTCCCAATTGGAGCA
Source organism: uncultured Sphingomonadaceae bacterium (assembly GCA_947503245.1). Taxonomy (GTDB): domain Bacteria; phylum Pseudomonadota; class Alphaproteobacteria; order Sphingomonadales; family Sphingomonadaceae; genus Alterisphingorhabdus. The sequence goes on along the minus strand of CANNCV010000001.1, from coordinate 503,956 downwards.
TCATAGCAATATCGTGCCATGGCAGATATTGGCTGAGCAAAAAGGCGCGCATATTGATGTCGCGCCTTTGACCAGCGATGGCCGGATTGATCTGGACTGGATTGCGGCGCATCTGACCGAGCAGCATAAGCTGGTTGCGCTGGCGCATATATCCAATGTCATGGGCTCTGTGCTGGGCGTTAAGCACGCCGCCAATATTGCGCACAAAGTGGGCGCTAAGCTGTTGCTTGATGGCTGTCAGGCCGCACCGCGCATCGCATTGGATATGCAGGCGCTGGGCTGTGACTTTTATGTTTTCTCTGCGCACAAGCTTTATGGCCCGACAGGCATTGGTGTTTTATGGGCGCCTTTTGAAACGCTGAACGCTATGCCGCCATGGAAGGGCGGGGGATCAATGATTGATCGCGTTAGCTTTGACAGCACGACATTTGCGCCTGCGCCTGGCCGGTTTGAGGCAGGAACACCGCATATTGTTGGCGTAACCGCGCTTGATGCAGCCATTCAATATGTTGAAGGGCTGGGCATTGCGAATATTGCCGCGCATGAAAATGCCATGGCGCGGCAGGCACGCGAAGCCTTGGGCAGCATCAACACGGTCCGTCTGTTCGGGCCAGAGGATAGCGCGGGCATATTGTCCTTTGCAATTGGTGATGTGCACCCGCATGACGTAGCAACAATATTGGACGAAAATGGCGTTGCCATTCGTGCAGGCCATCATTGCGCTCAGCCGCTTATGGATTATCTGGGTGTTCCGGCGACCGCGCGTGCCAGTTTTGGTGTGTATAGCGATGAAAGCGATATCGCTGCCTTAGTAAAAGGCGTAGAGCGAGTCAGGAAAATTTTCGGGTAGGTATTGTGATGAACGAAGAACGCAAAATTGCTGTCGAAGAGGTCGATCGCGTCGATCCACCCAAAAAAGTGCGCGTGGACGACACTGTCGATGCTGCTTTGGCGCAAGAGAAAGCTGCTGAAACTGGCGAAAGCGCCTATGAAAACGCTAGTGAAAAGCTGGAGCGCAAAAAGGATTATCTGGCTGGCTTTCTGGCGCAAAAGCCCGAACCAGAGCCGGAAGCAACTTCTGGCGGCGAACTATATGAGGCGATTGTCGATACGCTGAAAAGCATTTACGATCCCGAAATTCCGGTCAATATCTATGATCTGGGCCTGATTTACGGTGTCGACGTAACCGATGATGGCCATGCAGTGGTCACCATGACACTGACTACACCGCATTGCCCAGTGGCCGAATCCATGCCGGGTGAAATTGAATTGCAGGTTGGTTCTGTCCCCGGGGTTGGTCATGCAGAGGTTGAACTGGTTTGGGATCCGCCATGGGACCCCAGCAAGATGAGCGATGATGCCAAATTGGAACTGGGCATGCTATAAGCCCATTGCCGTGCAATAATCGCAGAAAAGCAAATTAAGGACATGTCATGAGCGATACATCAACCACCACCAAGCGGCCAGCACCACCAGCAGCCATTATCCTGACGCCTGCGGCAGAGAAGCGCGTTGCTGATCTGATGGCAAAAGCACCGGATGATGCGATTGGCGTTAAACTCTCCACCCCGCGGCGCGGCTGTTCCGGATTGGCCTATTCGGTCGATTATGTGACCGAAGAAGCCAAATTTGACGAAAAAATCGTGACCCCCGGCGGCACATTCTATGTCGACAGCGCCAGCGTGCTCTATCTGATTGGCAGCACCATGGACTGGCAAGAAGATGATTTCACCGCCGGTTTTGTGTTCAACAACCCCAATGCCCAAGGCACATGCGGCTGCGGCGAGAGCTTCATGGTGTAAGTTAGTGCCGAATTTGTGGCGGCAGCACTTTCGCACACAGGCTCAATGCTATATTTCCGGACGCCAGATCGGCACCAGTATATGGCGTACATTGTGCAAATCCTCTGCGGCTGTAATAATTCTGCATGTAATATTAAATTCCGCGATTATTGCTCCCTTGCCTGACTCAGCATAATAATGGTCGGCAATATCTGGCCAGTCCTCACCTGCTGAAACGCTATGGCGTATCACAGCATCTGGCCGACTGTCCTTATGATCAATATCCGGATCATGCAGATATTCAATCATTGGCCAAAACTTCTTCAATGATTGGGGGCGATAACGTGGCTGATCGGCCGAGAAATTACCGCGGTGCCAACGATCAAACAAAAACTCATCCAACTCACATGGCTCTTGCTTGCCTTCATAGCCATATTCCGCCGTATCTTGCGTAATTTGAAAATCGTCAAAATCGCGCGGCTCTATAGCGCCGCCTAAAAGCAAATCACCCAAGCCCCAGCCTGTTTTTCCTGCCTCATTAAAGATAGAAGCGGAAAAATCAGGCTTCAAAACACCCAAGGGTGAATCCGGCCCTATATCGACATTGAGACCGGCCTTTAGCGCTCCGACCAGAACCCATTCCAGCGTCCTGTCAGACAGGCCGCGAATGGGACCACCGCCGCCCACACCGCTATGTGTTCCTGGAAAGATACGTTGGCGATAAAATATCCCGCCTTTTGCGGCATTAAGAGCGCCCAAATTGCTCCATAATGTAGGCCGGAAATTGCGACGTTTCTCATCTGCGGCAACAACATGACGTGCAGCACCGACAATCGGCGAAAGATCAGTATCATGAAAACTATGTTTGCGATTGACGATATTGGCGATCAACAGCGATTCAGGCACGCCCATTGCGCCCACCGTGTCAAATATACCCATATATGTGATGGTTAGGTCAACATAAGCCTCCGGGGTAGTGCCATTGCGTGTGCGATAAGTAATATCGCTGGGAAGCAAGGCATCCACCGAGTGTTCCTGCCGAAAGGCACATGCAAAGTCGCTATCAGCCTGCCTATCGAGAGCATTATTGCGATAAAGATCACGCGCCTGATTGATGGCAAATAATTTGCTTTTTCTCATAATGCCGGCTTTGCCGATCAGTCCGCCAAATGAGCGCGCCGTAAAGGCACCGCGAGAGAAACCGAAAATATAGATTTCATCCCCCGGCGCATAGTTGAGAATCAAATGGGTATATGCTTGCAAAATATTTTGCTCGACACCCAAGCCCAATGCGCCAGACAGGCGATTAACAATCCAACCCAGATATTTGCCCAGCTCAAATGTGCCGACACCTTCATCATAAAATACAATTTGCGCAATTGGGTTCGCCGCATCACGATCGTCAACGGCCCTAATCGCCTGAGCAATACGCGGAATGTTGCTGGGAAAGCCTTTGGTGAGCTGATTCCATGTCCCGTCAAAGCAATAAATTAGCCGTTTCATACGCTTTCCCCAGTTTCCCAGTTGAAGCCCTTTCATGGGCAGCGCGACCAATTATTATTGCTTGTAAACTCGCATATTACAGGCCCGTTGGCAAGAATAGGCTAACGCAGCGCAGCGATACAGCTTGCACTATCGACCACATTGCCTGAACGATCCCGTGCCTCAACATAATTGCTGCGGCGATCAGCACGGGCATTATTTTGCGGCGGATATAGGAAAATATCCAATGCACAGCTTTCATTCGCAAATTGCATCTTTCGCGCCTGCCCCTCAATAACATCGAGCCTTGGAGCGCCAAACAACGCCACCAGCTCATCATCGCGCTTATTCAACACAGCTTCCAGACCGCGAGGATTAAATGCAGTTGGCGGAGGCGGCAGATTAGTCGCGCTGCTATTAGGGCGCGCCGTTCCTGCAGCACATCCACTGACCAATAATGATAGGCTGGCAACAGCCAAAACGGCTTGTAATGCCTTCATCTCCATCCCCTTTACACGCGAATATGCGCGGCTTAGCCTCAACGGGCCTTGGCATTGCTTTTAACATGGTCCTGCACCTCGCGGCCATGGGCCAGATGCGTTGCCATGGCGGTACCGATAATCATGCCCAGAAAATTGACAAGGGGAATAGTCAGAATAATGGCGGTCACCAAACCCAGCATGAAGCGTGTGCCAGCCGGGTAAAGTTTTGCATCATTATTATGTAAGCCAAAGCCTTCACCATGGCGCGCCATCATCATATCCTCAAAATCATGGCCGATAAGAACGGCATTAACCGCGACCAGCAATATAGGAAGACCGACACCGGTAAAAACCAAGGCGATATAAAAGGGCAGCATAAGGATATTAACAGCCAAAGTGCGGCCCAGACTTTTTAGGCCCAGCGCCAGACCATGGCCAAAGCTGGTATCATGCGCACGGATAAGCGCATGGGGATAATGTTTCGCCTCCACCGCACGCACCACGTCATCACCAAATATGGGGATCAGTGCCGCAGCTATAGCCCGAAACCACAGCCAGCTGGCCAAGAGCCCCAAAACAATGGCCAAAAAAGTATCTGCCGCACTCTCATAAGGCAGCAGCGCGGCATTTGAACCAAATATGCTGGCCAGACCCGCCATGATGACATCGGTCAACCAATCCACAGCCCATTTGAAAACAAAGAAAAGGCCAAGAAAAAACAAACCCGTCACCAGTGCCGATTTGGCCAATATTTTCAAAATGGCACGGTCGCCAAGCTGGCCGATGGATTTCATAAAAGCAGTAACCATAGTGTTATAGTGCACCAAGACACTGCCCATGGTCAAGCACGGTGGCCGTTCCTACGACCAAAGGCTTCCATGTTTCGGCCAATTGCTGCTTGAACCAGACTATCCTGTCCTATAGATGCGCTGCGAGCCGTTAAACCGGTTAGCTTTATCCGGACAGAGAGTATTCCTTATGACCAGCACCCCTTCTGATACGCCCCGCTATGATATCGTCGCGATGGGCCATGCCATTGTCGATGTTATTGCGCGCTGTGAAGAGTCTTTTCTGGCCGAGCACAATATGGCCAAAGGCAGCATGCAACTCATCGATGCTGATCAGGCGACGGGTATTTACGCCGCCATGGGGCAAGGCCAGGAAGTGAGCGGTGGTTCCGCTGCAAACACTTTGGCAGCCATGGCCAATATTGGCGCAAAATGTGCTTTTATTGGTCAGGTCGCGGATGATCAGCTTGGTGAAATTTTTGCGCATGACATTCGCTCAGCAGGTGTGGATTTCACAGTCGACCCACGCGGCGGCGAACCACCGACCGCACGATGCCTCATTCTGGTCACCAATGACGGCCAGCGCACAATGAACACATTTTTGGGCGCAGCACAGTTTTTGCCAACCGCGGCCTTGGATGAAGAGCTGGTCCGCAAATCTGACATTCTCTATCTTGAGGGCTATCTCTGGGATCCGCCAGAGCCACGCGCCGCAATGCAAAAAGCAATCTCCACTGCACGCGCAGCCGGCAACCGTGTCGCACTGACCATGTCGGATGCTTTTGTGATTGAGCGTCACCGCGACGGATTTAACGAACTGCTGGACAATGGCAAAATCGACATTTTGTTTGCCAATGAAGTGGAAATTCTCTCCCTCACCCAATTGGATGATTTTGATGCTGCTCTGGCTGCGGTGGCACCCAAAGTGCCGACATTGGTGGTCACGCGCGGCGAACATGGCGCTGTGGCCATTGCCAATGGGCAACGCGCCGAAGTCGCGGCAGAGCCCGTTGACGAAGTGGTGGACACGACAGGCGCAGGTGATCTGTTCGCCGCCGGTTTTCTGGCGGGGCAGGCACAGGGGAAATCGCTGGAAACATCGCTAACCATGGGCGCAGTCGCTGCGGGAGAAATTATCACCCATATCGGCCCACGCGTAACACGCGACCTGCCGCCACTTATCGCAGCGCGTCTGGACGCTTAGACCCCAATCATAATAAGCGGATTGCGGATTGGGCTTGTTTAGCCGTCTTGCTTTTTGCGGAATAATTTGCGGTCCGCCTCACCAAAGCCGCGATGCCATATAATCAGGCCGTATACGCCCAATATGGCCGGTATGCCCAATGCCAGTTCCGCCCATTCAGGCAGGAACTGCGTTGCGGCCCAGCCGATGACAGCGGCAACAGCCGTTGCCCAAACCAACGCCCAGCGCCAGCCATTAACTGCTGCGCCCAATATTTTTGACAAAAGCACTGCCTTGGTCAGCGATGCAAAGGCCAGCGCCAATGAGAGCGCCAGCGCAACGCCCGCTGCCTGAAATAAGGGGCCATAACCCCAATAATCGAACAGATAGATAAATGCGAAGCTCAGCACTGCCTGAACGGCCAGCATGGCAAGCGATAACAGCAAATTGCGATGACGCGCGACGTAAACCAGTACAGATTCGCTTACCACTGCGGTCGCAGCGACAACTTCAGCAATCAGCAGCAAGGCCATAGCCCCTGTGCCGCCAACATAATCCGGGCCTACCAACCCCATAACGGCTTCCCCCGGAATGGCCAGCGCCAGCGCAACGCCGGCCTGAGCAGCGATGATCCAAAAGCCGACTTGGCTCACTTGCTGAGCAATTTCCCTTAGCTTGCCCTCTTCCAAATTGCGGGTGATCACTGGCCCCAAAATCGGGTCAAAACTGGTTTTCAGCTTTTGTGGCAGGCTGGCAATCTGCTGTGCGACATAATAAATACCGACCACAGCAGGCGAAACAAAAATGCCCAAAATGGCAAGATCAAGCCTGCGGCTGCCCCATTCAGCAGCATCCGCCGCAGCCAGCGGAATATTCTGCCGCGCAAGATCAATCAGCGCCAACGGACGCGGGCGCCATCCTGTAGGCAGGCCATAGCTACGCACCAATGGAATGATGGATGCCAGTAACGCCGCCACCATCGACAAGGCATAAGCAATCAGCAGGCCATCGCGCGTGGAATAAAAATATAAGGCCCCGGCGGCAATGCTGATGGTCCATGGTTCAATAATGGCGCGTGCGCGTACGGTTGAAGCGATATCATAACGATAGGCAAGGGCGGCGAGCGCAATATCCGAACCGGCGATACAAAAGATAATCAAGGGGAGCCAGCGATCCAGCCCGTTAATCTGGCTATTGGGGAACATAATCTGCGGCAATGCGATCAAAATTGCCGCCATCAGGGCGGAGGCAAGGGCGCTGACCAACAAGCCATCAAGCACAACATGGATATGCGGCCTTTCAGTACGGCTTAGCTGTTCCGCAAGGCCGCGACGCAGACCCAATGTGGCCAATTGTGCCGCAAGTTCGATAATCAAAATGGCATAAGCAAAGCGACCCAAGGCTTCTGGCCCATAATAGCGGCCTGCAATGAACAAAAAGGGCAAACGTGCAGCAAGACGCAGCAAAAAGCCGAAGAAATTGGTCCGGCCACCCTTGGCAAGCCGGGAAATATCCTCGCCATCATCTTGCTGTTTTTCATTATCCGGAACCGGATCGGCTGTATTGGTCAAGCCGTACCTCTTTCACTGGAATTTCCTGCCGTGCCAATTGGCCTATGCGATTTGTGCAGCAAAAGAAAGTGCCAAGCGAAAGGCGCGGCAAGCACCCAGTCCAAAGAAAAAGCGCGAATCATTCGGCCTGAAGCGGGCGCGACAATAAGGATGTAATGATATTATCAGCCGAGAAATCACCAGATAACAAAGCGCAGACCGCGTCAACCAGCGGCATTTGCACAGCCTTCTCCCTCGCAAGCCGCTGCACCACCGCTGCGCTATGTGCGCCTTCAGCAACGGTTGCGCGATCAGCAAGCAATTGCGCAGCTGCTTTGCCCTGCCCCAAAGCTACGCCAAGCGAGAAGTTGCGCGAACTGGTTGAAGAACAGGTCAGCACCAGATCACCCAGTCCGCAAAGGCCTGTGAGTGTTTCAGGTTCGGCGCCGCATGCTTCACCAAAGCGCACCATCTCTGCATAGCCGCGGCTGATAAGTGCAGCGCGAGCATTCTGCCCCAGACCCAGCCCATCAGCCACGCCGCAAGCGATGGCGAGCACATTTTTCACCGCGCCGCCTATTTCTGCACCCATAAGATCAGCAGAATAATAGGGCCGAAAATGCGGGCGCACCAATATATTTGAAAGGCGATCCCATTGCGCGCGGTTTTCGCAGGCCAATGTCACGGCGGCGGGTTTGCCAAGGGCAAGCTCATGCGCAAATGTCGGGCCAGACAAGACTGCTATCTGCGCATCGGGTTGAGCGGATTTTGCCACCTCATGCATGAAACGGCCAGTGCTGGCCTCAATACCCTTGCAACATAAGATAAGGTCGCGCTGTGTGCTGCTGTCCAGCCCGGCCAATGTTGCGGCCAGATGCTGCGCCGGTGTGACCGCTAATATGATGTTACAGCCATTGAGCGCAGATAATTCGGCGCTGGCGTGAATATCGGATGACAAAGGAATATCGGGCAAAAATGCGCTGTTTTGGTGGATGCTGTTGATGGCATCTGCGACCTCTGCTTCGCGCGCCCAAAGCAGAACCTTTGTGCCATTTGACGCTATAAGCTGCGCCAATGCGGTGCCCCATGCACCGGCCCCCAGAACGCCGATAATAGGCGTCTGCTCTGATTTTTGTGATTCTGTGCTCATGCCTTTACCCCTGCGCCGCGTGCAGCAGGCGCCGTATCATCAAGGGGCCAGCGTGGTCGTGCTTTAAAATCCATGGGATCACCCTTATGACCCGCGCTCAGCAATTCCACGCCCGCCCAGCCAATCATCGCTGCATTGTCAGTGCATAGCCACATTGGCGGCGCAGAAAAGGCCAAGCCATTATCATCTGCAAATTGTGTCAACTTGCCGCGAATATGCTGATTGGCAGCAACACCGCCAGCAATGACCAGCGTTTGTATGCCGCTATCACTGCCAATCTGGCGCAATGCAAAACCAAGCCGGTCAATAAGACAATCGGTAGCCGCCATCTGAAAGGAGGCCGCAATATCCGCCTTTTCATAACGGCCACTTTCAACCGCCCGCAAAACGGCACTTTTTAATCCAGCAAAGGAGAAATGGGGTTCTTTTGAGCCCAATAAAGGGCGAGGCAAAGGCACGGCAGCAGCATTGCCCGATTGCGCCAGCTTTTCCAATGCTGGTCCACCGGGATAGCCAAGACCCAGCAATTTCGCGCTTTTGTCAAAAGCCTCACCCAAAGCATCATCAATCGTCGTGGCCATACGCTGATATTGGCCCGGCCCGTTCACCCGCAATATCTGGCAATGCCCGCCAGAAACCAGCAGCAGCAAATAGGGAAAAGCAAGATCAGCATCATCAAGGCGCGGTGACAGGGCATGGCCTTCCAGATGGTTGACAGCGATCAGCGGTTTGTCGCTCGCCATGGCAAGGGATTTGGCCATAACCAACCCGACCATGACCCCGCCAATCAGGCCAGGCCCAGCTGTTGCGGCAATCGCGTCAAGATCATCCAGCGCAAGGCCACTATCTTGCAACACAGCCGATACCATATCGGGCAGCGTCTCAATATGCGCGCGCGCTGCTATCTCTGGAACGACGCCGCCAAAGGGCTGATGCGCTTCAATTTGTGAGGCCAGCCGGTGCGACAATATCATCCGGTCACTGCGAATAATCGCCGCCGCACTCTCATCACAGCTTGATTCTATACCCAATACCAATGTCATAGCACTTTTCTTTAGACAGATTGCACGCTAGCACCAAGGGTAATGAACACAGAAACACGCAAGACATTGCCAGCGGCCATTACCGATTTGCTGGCCACCCGCTCAATAAGGCTGGGGACACGCGGTTCGCCGCTTGCCATGGCGCAGGCCTATGCCACCCGTTCTGCACTATGTGCCGCCTATGGCCTGTCTGACGATCAGATCGAAATCATGGCCGTTAAAGCCAGTGGCGACAAAATCACGGACCGCGCTTTGCGCGAGGTTGGCGGCAAGGCGTTATGGACACGTGAGCTGGATATGCAGCTGGGCGAAGCCAGTATCGACTTTGCCGTACATTCAATGAAAGACGTCGAAACATTGCGGCCACCCCAATTCATGCTGGCGGCGGTTCTGCCACGCGCAGATGCCCGCGATATGCTTGTCGGTGCGGACAGTCTGGATGCCATACCGCATGGCGCGACATTGGGCACCAGTTCACCGCGGCGCGGCGCACAGATGCGCCATGTCCGTCCTGATATGTCGGTTGTTCTGTTCCGCGGCAATGTGGCCACTCGGTTGCAAAAGCTCGCTGACGGTGTGGCTGATGTCACCCTGCTGGCCAAGGCAGGATTGGACAGGCTGGGCCAAGACGTACACGGCACGCCCTTGCCGCTTGATCAATGGCTGCCCGCTGCATCACAAGGTGTTGTGGGCATTGAAACACGCGCCGATGACCTGCCGATGCAAGAGCTGCTGAACGGGATTAATCATAGTGATAGCTGGCACTGTCTGATGGCCGAGCGGGCTTTTCTGGAAGCATTGGGCGGCAATTGCCATTCTGCAGTCGCGGCCTATGCCGTCCTGCAGGGCAATATGCTGCATCTTGATACCGCAATCTATAGCGAAGATGGCGCGGACTGTGTTGAACGCAGCTTGGAGATCACTCTGGGTGACGCACAAGGCAATGCGGCAGCTATCGCAACCTTGGCATCCGATATGCTGAGCACCGCACCGGAATCAATTTCCCGCCTTTTTGAACCAATATGATGATATGGCAATAAAGGCTGAGCAAAAATATGTGCCGGTAATATGGTGGTAAAGCGCGATATGCGGCTGCCGCTCATCATAATTCGTCCTGAACCGGGCGCTAGCAAAACCGCGAACGATGCGCACATCATGGGTTTGGCAGCAGTCAAAATACCCAGCTTTGCTATCACACCCATGGATTGGACTATGCCGGACGGGGTCGACAGCCTGTTACTGGGCAGCGCCAATGCCGTGCGCCACGCAGGAGCGGATTTGCCTCACCTCAAATCCTTGCCGGTCTATGCCGTGGGCAAAGCTACAGCCAAGGCAGCGCAGGCCGTTGGTTTGGATGTTCGCTTTGCAGGGGTGACGGATTTGGAAGAAGCCGTGGACGCATTGGCTGCCGATGGCTGGTCAAAGCCTTTGCGTCTATGCGGCGCACAGCATACCGTTTTGCAGGAACGGGTTGAAATGACGGTAACGACGATCATCAACTATGCCGCAATGCCGCGCAGTCTATCAGCAGAGCAAATAGAAATATTCAAACAGCCTGCGGTCATTTTGGTGCATTCAGCTCGCGCAATGCAGCAGTTAGAGACAAACTTTTGCGATCAGGATGATCTGACCGAAAGTATAGCCGCCAAGCATAGCATTATAGCGATTAGCCAGCGCATTGCAGAAAATGCAACCTTACCATGGCGGCATATAACGGTCAGCCAGAGCCCTAATGATAGCGATATGTTGAAGTTGGCAGAAAAATTTTGCGATACGGGCCATAAATAGGGTAATGCACAGCATATGAGCAGCGATTATCAACCCATTTCATCTGACCGCAAAAGCGGCCTCAATTTGCGTACTCTTGTGATCATATTGGTCATTGCCTTCGTCGGTGGCGGTATTGCGTCTGGCTGGGCCATATCGCGCTTCGGCCTGTTAAGTGAGGACACTTCTGTGGCACAAGCCAATACTGCCAAGGCAGAGACGCCCGAGCCGGTCAAGGCTCTGGACGATCGCATATTGGCTGATGGGTCCGTTGCTCCGGAAAAACCGGTTTATAGCGAACAGATCATTTCTGATCCTGCGTTAGAGGCTGCATTGGCCCGGCGTGTTGCCGAACTGGAAGACAGAATTTCACGTATCAATGTGCAGGCGCAGGCGGCTTCGGGCAATGCTGGCCGTGCAGAGGGGTTGCTGATCGCTTTTGCGGCACGCCGCGCATTGGAGCGTGGTTCGCCTTTGGGATATATTGAAGAACAGCTGAAATTGCGTTTTGGTCAGGCCCAGCCCAACGCGGTTGCGACAATTATTGCAGCCAGCAAAAAGCCTGTGACCATGGACCAGTTGCGTGCTGGCCTTGACGAACTTTCGGCTGATACTTTGGGCCGTGATCCACAAGAAGGTTGGTGGGCGCGGACACAGCGCGAAATGGGCGAGATTTTTGTGCTGCGCCGCGAAGATACCCCCTCACCCGCACCCAATCAGCGTTTGGAACGTGCGCGCCGTTATGTTGATAGCGGGCGGGTGGAGACTGCTCTGGTCGAGATAGGCAAGCTTCCCAATCAAGAAGCTGCTCAAGAGTGGGTGGAATTGGCTGATCGGTTTGTGAAAGCACGGCAAGCGCTCGATTTCATTGAGACAGCCGCCATCCTGGAACCGCGTGAATTGCGCACGGGTGCTGGGGAGCCGATCAAGCAACCCTCGCCCCTATCTGGTGAATAGGTCTGGCGAGCAGTTGCTCCATCATCGGTTATTGTCCGCTTAGTCGGACTGTTTGACGGTAACAGCCTCTTTGAACGTATGTGTGACATAGGGGAAAGGTATCTCAATCCCTTTATTATCCAATGCACGTTTCAACGTACGGATCATCTGGTCCTTACTTTGATGCATATCACGCTTGGTTGAACCTGCCCACCAACGGACACGGAAATCAACCGAGCTGGAATTAAATTCACACGCAAAAACATCAATACCCTTATCTTGCTCAATATGGTCGACTGACTGGGCTGCAGAACGCAATATCTCCTGCGCTTCCTCCAGATCGGTGTCGTAAGATACGCCGATAATCACTTCATGGCGGCGAATTTCCTCATCGGTCAAAATCTTCACTGGGTTTTTGAACAAAATCGAATTTGGCACGATCGTCAATTCACCCGATGGGCGGCGGATAAGTGTTTCGCGCAGCCTTATCTCTTTCACATTGCCTTCAATGCCTTCGCATTCGATATAATCGCCGATGCGCATCTTCTCGCGCAGCATAATCAAAATACCGGCCAGGAAATTTTCAAAAATATCCTGAAAAGCAAAACCAATGGCCACTGCACCAAAGCCCAGACCAGCGAACAGACTTGCCGGCGTTAAATCGGGCAACAGAATTGTCAGCGCAGCCATAAGGCCTACCGCCCATATGCCCAGACGTACAAGCGTTTCAATCAATTCGCGCAGAGAAGGACGCACTTCGGTGCGTTTGATCAATTTATCAGTGATCTTGACAGCAAATCGCGCAAATATCCATGTTATCAACAACACTACCAAAGCGATAATAAGGCTGGGCGTTAGTGCCACCGCACCTTGCCAGATATTGACCAGTTGATCGGTCAATATGGCCAAAGCATCTTTGGATTGATCTAGAGTTGATGTCATTATAGCTACGTTCCTGTCATATTGTCTGGCCTGGCCGATAAAACAGGCCCAAATGATTATAGTTAGAGGTCTAACGTTTCAATATGATGGTTTGTTCCCTATCTTTTGCAAAAATCTTCTTTTCGCAAAAATTCATCGGGCCATAATAATAGATAAAGATCAGGAGCATTTCTCATGTCCAGCTTAGCAACACCCGCCTCACCTTCGGCCTTCTCATTGTCAGGCCATCGCGCATTAATAACAGGCGCATCGGGTGGATTGGGCGCGCATTTTGCCAAAGTGCTAGCACAGGCCGGGGCGGATATTGTCATCGCGGCTCGCCGTAAGGAAAAGCTGGACGAGCAGGCAGAGGCTATTGCTGCACAATATGGGCAAGAGGTTATGGCTGTGTCTATGGACGTGACGCAGTCCATGTCCGTCCAAAGCGCATTTGCAACCATCTCGGAAAGCGGACGGCCATGCGACATCATCATCAACAATTCAGGCGTCGCACATAATAGCTGGATGGTCGATATGGACGAGGCGGAATGGGCAAAAGTCATGGACACCAATGTCACAGGCGTATGGCGCGTGGCCAGTGCCGCTGCCAATGCTCTCAAAACTGCGCATAAGCCCGGCAGCATTATCAATATTGCCTCTGTACTGGCCAGCAATACGGCATTGTGCGCGGGCGGCTATGCTACATCAAAAGCCGCCGTTGCGCATATGACCCGTTCTCTGGCCGTTGAACTGACCCGCAGCCGCATTCGCGTCAACGCCATAGCCCCGGGCTATTTTTTAAGCGATATCAACCGTGATTATCTGGAAAGCGACGCCGGAGAAAAAATGCGCCGCCGCGTGCCGATGCAGCGTTTCGGAGATTATCATGAACTGGATGGCGCTCTGCTGCTCCTCGCTTCTGATGCTGGCAGCTATATGACCGGCACCACAATAACCGTTGATGGTGGCCATGGCATCATGCCGGTTGCGTAAGAGAAAATGGCCGTCTTGCGGAGACTTTGTTTACACTACCGCTTCGCTGCTTGAGTGAGTCTATATGAGCACTACCACTTCGCTGTTTGAGTGCTGCTATGTTCGCACTACCACTTCGCTGTTTGAGTGCTGCTATATCAGCACTACCGCTTCGCTGCTTGAGTGCGGGCCAGCTTCTTATTTGCCTGAATAGTAAAATAGATGATCATCGACACGCCGATAATACTTGGCCCTGCCCAAATGAGCGGGTTGAACACCTGATCGGGTATCAAGCGGATCAAACCAACTGATAAAAAGGCAGTATAGGCAGAGATACCCATGCCCAATAATGCGCGGAAATGTTCGCCCACATAAGCACCCCGTGGTAATTGCTTGCGCCAGATAGCGCGCAATTGCGTGCCCATAGCCACCAGCCCGATAAATGCGACCAGCATCATCAACGGCTCACCAATTGACAGCCCGTAAAGCCCGCAATTCAGCGCTGCAATAGCGACAATCGCAAATATGATCTGATAACGCGGCGTACGCAAAGCAGCGCGATTGGCACGGTGTTTGACAGTGGCCAGTCCATAATCGGCAAATCCCAATGTCAGCAGCCCAAGATAGAGCATCATCCAGCCAAACAGACCATTGAACAGCACACGATCAGTAATCATCGGCAAACGCTTTTCCGGTCCGTAAAGCGACAATAGCGCCATCAATATGGCCAATATGCCCGCACCAATAAAACCGTAACAGGCAATACGCCCCCATTTGCGATGTGCTGCCGCCCCTTTACGCGCGATGATCGGCACCCAAAAGGCGATTAACCCCGTCGCGCCAAAAGCGACATGCAATAGGACCAGAATTTCAAACACATGCATGCGGCATAACCTATCGCAAAACCCTTTACTGCAAAAGGGGGCTATATAGTCGTTAGCCGTTTGACCGATTGGCAATCATTTGTGCTTCTGCAACCAGACGCTTGGCCTCTGCCAAATGCAGACGTTCCGTCATTTTGCCATTGACCTTGAGCACGCCCTTACCTGCATTTTGCGGGTCAGCAAAGGCGGCAATGACACTTTGCGCATGCCCCAGATCCTCTGCTGATGGTGCAAAGACTTGATTGGCCGCGGCGATTTGTGAGGGATGAATTAGCGTTTTGCCATCAAAGCCAAAGCTTCGCCCTTGTGCGCATTCCGACGCCAATCGGTCAGCATCGCCAATGGCATTGCACACACCATCCAGAGCAATAAGGCCATAGGCACGCGCCGCAGCAACTATCTGGGTCAGCACTGGTTGAAAGGCTGTGCGCTGTGCATCGGGCACAAGCCGCATATCCTTTGCCAGATCATTGCTGCCCAGTACCAAAGCAGCAAGAGGCGATGTTTGCGCTGCTGCGGCGATCAAAGGCAGGTTGAGCACAGACGCTGGCGTTTCCACCATCACCCATAAAGCCTGACCCAAAGCGGCCATGGCTGAGCCCAGAGACGCAATATCTTGCGGTGTATTAACCTTTGGCACCAGCACAGCATCAACTGGCAAGGTCGCGGCAAAGGCCATATCATCAGCGAACCATTCGGTATCGCGGCCATTGATGCGCAGCACTGTCTCTCGCCCATCATAACCGCCACCATCCAATGCAGTTTTCAACGTATCGCGGGCACTGGTTTTTTGTTCAGACGCCACAGCATCTTCAAGATCAAATATGACGATATCAGCATCCAGACCACGCGCTTTTTCCAAAGCACGCATATTGCTAGCGGGCATATATAAAGCGCTGCGCCGTGGCCGAACCCTGGAAGAAATATCTTTATCTGCCATATCTTTATCCATCCTTTCTCAACCAAATATCAGGTCAACAACTCGTTTTGTCGCCTTCCAACTGTTCCGATGCAGCCAGCCATTTTGCCTCTGCCTTGTCCAGCCTATCCTGGCTTGTCGCGCGTTTTTTCATCAATTCGGTCATGGTGAGATCGGCAAATTCTTTAGCGGCCGAAGACGGGTCAAACATAGCGCGATCAATCTGTGACACTATCGCGGCATAGCGCTCCATATCTTTTTCGGCCGTGCTAACGGCTTTGCGCAGATCGGCCTGTTGCTTGCGCCGCTCTGCCGCTGCTCGCCGGTCTTCTTTTCTATTACCGCCACTGGCTTTGCTCTGCGCGGCTTTGGGTTGGTTTCTGCCCAGCACAAAGTCGGTATAATCATTCATGCTGCCAGCAAATTCCTTAGCGTGGCCGCTATCGACCATGACCAGCCTGTCAGCCGTCAACTCCAACATATGCCGGTCGTGACTGACCAGAATCACTGCGCCGCTATATTCGTTCAGTGCATGCACCAATGCTTCTCTGGCATCGACGTCCAGATGGTTTGTTGGCTCGTCAAGGATCAGCAGATGCGGCGCATCGCGGGTAATCATTGCCAGTGCCAACCGCGCACGCTCCCCGCCGGACAGTTTGCCCACTTTCACGGTCGCTTTGTCGCCGGAAAACCCAAACCGGCCCAATTGCGCGCGCACTGCGCCCGGCTTTGCGTCTTTCATAAGCCGGGTCATATGCTCCAGAGGCGTGTCCGCAGTGTCGAGTTCTTCCACCTGATATTGGGTAAAATAGCCGACTTTGAGCTTAGCTGATTTGTTGATCGCACCCTTTTTCGGTGGCAACTGACTGGCCAAAAGCCGCGCCAATGTTGTCTTACCATTGCCATTACGACCCAGCAAAGCCGTTCGGTCATCTGGCGCAAGGCTAAGATTCAGGCCTGAAAGAATGATATTCTCGCCATAGCCGACCGCTGCATCGTCCAGTGTGATCAATGGCGGTTTTAGCTCGGCGGGGCTAGGAAAATGAAAGCTGAGTGACGGGTCGTCAATCGCCTCTGCAATCGGTTCCATGCGTGATAGCGCTTTCACGCGGCTTTGTGCCTGTTTGGCACTGTGCGCCTTCGCGCCCCAACGCGAAACAAAGGCCTCTAGCTTTTGACGCTGTGCAATCTGCTTCTCACGCGATGCCGCCAATTGTGCCTGACGCTCGGCGCGCTGGCGTTCAAAGGCATTATAGCCACCGGGATACAGCACCGTCTTGCCATGCTGAAGGTGCAAAATATGATCGACCACATTGTTCAGCAGATCACGTTCGTGGCTGATTACCAATATCGTCGCCTGATAGCTGGTCAGGAAATTTTCCAGCCATAAAGTCGCCTCTAAATCCAAATGGTTTGATGGCTCATCAAGCAACAGCATATCTGGCTGTGAAAAGAGCAGTGCCGCCAAAGCCACCCGCATACGCCAGCCACCGGAAAAACTGTCCATCGGCTGTGCCTGCGCTGCCTCATCAAAGCCCAGACCGATAAGAATTTTCGCCGCACGCGCTGGCGCACTGTGCGCTTCTATCATGTTCAGCCGTTCATGGATTTCGGCAATACGGTGCCCATCAGTGGCAGTTTCCGCTTCGGCCAGCAGCTCTGCGCGCTCACTATCGGCAGCCAGCACTGTCTCCAGCGGCGAGGCTGCGCCTGCGGGAGCTTCCTGCGCAATATAGCCCATACGCGCATTTTTTGGCAGATCAACACTGCCATCATCCGGCTCCAACATACCGGCAATGACTTTCATCAGCGTCGATTTACCAGCACCATTGCGGCCAATAAGGCCAACACGCGAGCCTGGGGGCAGCGCAGCGCCTGCGCCATCAAGAATGACCGAACCGCCAAGACGGACCCTAATATTGCTGAAGTTAAGCATGGAAGCGCGTTAGCCGAGTGATACCCTATTGGCCATAGCGGTTTTTATCCTGCCCTGCGCAGCCCTACATTATCCGCATGGCCCATGATAATATATGTGCGCACAAACTATTGCCCGTAAAACAAAAAACCCAAATTGCTTGCGTACCGCCCCCGTTACGATTAGCTTGACCCTCAAGTAACGGCGGCATGTTCCGCCCATGATTGAAGTCAAGAGAGTAAGCCCATGGAAGAGCGTTCATCGCCCATGGCATCCGATCCCGATTTGGCAGCAAAAAATGCTGCAGAAAATGACGGGAATGAAACGGGTGCGCAAAAATATGGGGATACCGGCCCTGCCGGAATGGGAAGAGAGCGCAATGCAGTGCGTGATGGGCGGAAAAGCGCTCAAAAATCTGCCAAAAAATACCGTAAAGCAGCGCATTCAACGCAGAAAAACCAAAGCCAGAAATATCAGGATAAGGCCGGTCTTGCTGCTGATATCGCCAAGCGCAGCAATGCTGGGCAGCAGCGCCGCGCCTATGGTGCAATCGATTTGGGCACCAATAATTGCCGCTTGCTCATCGCTAAGCCGGCGGGTGACAGTTTTGTCGTGGTCGATGCCTTTTCCCGCGTAGTGCGCTTGGGTGAAGGGCTAGGTACAAGCGGGCGACTCAGCCAAAGCGCGATGGACCGCGCCGTCGCTGCGCTCTCCGTCTGTTCGGATAAACTCAAACGGCGCAATGTCTGTCTGGCCCGGTCAGTCGCGACCGAAGCATGTCGCCGCGCCGAAAATGGCGCCGAATTTATCAACCGTGTGCAACGCGAAACCGGCATCATGCTTGATATTATCAGTGCCGAAGAAGAGGCACGGTTAGCCGTTCTGGGCTGTCACATCCTGCTTGAACCTGGACAAGGCCCTGCCCTTATTTTTGATATTGGCGGCGGTTCGACCGAATTGGTATTGATTGATACTGACGGCCGCGCACCAACCATCCGCGATTGGGTGAGTGTGCCATGGGGGGTCGTGTCGCTGACCGAGGGTGTTCAGGTTGACAATAGCAGCCCGCAAACGCGCCAAGCCGGTTATGAAGCCATGCGGGCCAAGGCTGCGGAGAGCTTTCGCGAATTTTCTGACAGACTGCCCCGCGGTGAGGGCGATCTTTACCGCATGTTGGGCACCAGCGGCACAGTCACAACCCTAGCCAGCCTGCATCTGAAACTGCCCTGCTATAACCGTAATGCCATTGACGGGCTGATTGTCCCCTCCGCATCCATGCGGCAAATCAGTCAGGATCTGGGCGGCATGTCCCCCAATGAACGTGCAAAAGTGCCCTGTATTGGCTCTGACCGTGCAGAATTGGTGATTGCCGGTTGCGCAATATTGGAAGCGATATTGGATATCTGGCCAGCCGAGCGTTTGGGCATTGCTGATCGCGGCATTCGTGAGGGGATATTGCGCTCACTCATGACACAATCATCCTCACCTGCCGAACAAGCACCTGCCAAGGCCAAGCAGTCTCGCGGCAAAAGGACCAGAAACGCAAAGAACGGCAATCGCCGCGCGAGACGCACATAATATGGCCATTGGTGATAAGAAAAGCGGTGGTACAGCTCGCCCCGGCAATCGCGGGCGGCAGGATAGCCAGAAACGGCTGAACAAAAAACGCGGGCGCAAACAATCATCTGCGGAATGGCTTACACGTCAACTTAACGACCCTTATGTCAAGCGCGCCAAGGATGAAGGCTATCGCTCCCGCGCGGCCTATAAATTGTCAGAGCTAGACGAACGCTTTGCCATCATTCGCAAATCTGCCCGTGTGGTTGATCTGGGCATAGCGCCGGGTGGCTGGTCACAGCTGGTGCGCCGCAAAGTGCCCCATGCCAAGGTTGTCGGCATTGATCTGCTGCCCGTTGACCCAATTGAAGGCGTCACCATTTTCGAGATGGATTTTATGGATGACGCAGCGCCTGACAAGCTGATGCAAGCGCTGGACGGTAAGCCCGATCTGGTGCTGTCCGATCTGGCTGCCAACACTGTCGGCCATAAACAGACAGACCATTTGCGCACCATGGCATTGGTCGAAACAGCTGCTGATTTTGCTATTCGCAACTTGATTGAAGGCGGCACTTTCGTGGCCAAGGTTTTTGCCGGCGGCACCGATAAGGAATTGCTGATGCTGCTCAAAAAACATTTCACCAGCGTCAAACACGCCAAACCGCCAGCCAGCCGCAAAGGCTCTTCCGAATGGTATGTCATCGCACAAGGCTTTCGCAGCGGCAAAGATGACAACAGCAAAGCTGATGGTCTGTCTGGCGCAAGGGTAGGCTAGGTGACATTGCTATGAGAGCGGCCAGCTGTCTCTTGTCCGTGATAACTTTAGCAGCGCCCATAAGCGCAAATGCCCAAAATATTGCAGGTGTGCCAGGGCCGGTTATTAAAGAGGGCGAGCGTTCGGCGCAGTTCCGCCTCGCTTTTGACCCTGATACGGACGAGCTGGTCCAGCGCCTGCATTATCAGCAATCGCTTAACAGCAAGATGCGTTGGCGCATCCAATTGCAATCGCGCAGTGGTCCGGCAGAGACAATAGAGGCCGATTTTGTGCAAGGGCAATTATGGCTGCAATTAACGCCTGATAATAGTGATGATACAAAACGGTTATGGCATAGCGGGGTGCGGCTTGATGTCCGACTGGAGGCAGACGGCCCACCCGGGCGTGCCGCGATAAACTGGATCAACCAGTTCCAGCTGAGCAAGACAGTCAGTGCCCGGCTGTTTGTTCAGGGTGCCGTACAAATAGGCGATGGTGCCGTGGATGGCGTGCTGTTGCAAAGCCGCAGCCATCTTAATTGGCAGCTCAATGATGCGGCTATCGGCATAGAGCAGTTCAACACATTTGGCGCGACCAGCAATTTACCAAGTTTCTCTGATCAGTCGCATCTCATCGGCCCTTATGCGCGTATCCCGCTTGGCAATGGTTGGTCCTTATTTGGCAGTGCGCTATTCGGCATTACTCCGGGCAGTGATAATGCCAATCTGCGGATATTTGTTGGCAAGAGTTTCTGAATTCCGCAGCTTCTTCCATTTGGTCCTCGGGCAATCTGGTCATTCCTAAGTCGTAATGATGAGTGTGCCGGGGCAGTTTTTTATCAATTTGCTAACCACTCGTTAACCAATTTCCTTCACTCAAGTTTCTGAAGTGTAAAGGCACGAACAGCCTAACGCACAAATTAAGGGTGGAATATCATGGCTAATAATCCCAACAATGTTGATGTTGCAGTTATCGGAGCGGGTCCTGCAGGACTGACCGCCGCCTATTTGCTGAGCAAAAAAGGCTATTCGGTTACGGTTATTGAGAAAGACGAGAAATATGTTGGCGGCATCAGCCGTACTGTCGAGTTTGAAGGCTATCGCTTTGATATTGGCGGACATCGCTTCTTCTCAAAAAGTCAGGAAGTGGTCGATCTGTGGAATGAAATCCTGCCGGACGACTTTATTCAGCGCCCGCGCATGAGTCGCATTTATTATGAAGGCAAATTTTACAGCTATCCGCTGCGTGCTTTTGAAGCGCTGTGGAATCTGGGCATCTGGCGCTCAACATTATGTATGGCCAGCTATTTGCGCTGGAAACTGTTTCCCAAAAAAGACGTGAAAAGTTTTGAAGATTGGGTCGTCAACCAATTTGGCTATAAGCTCTATTCCATCTTCTTCAAAACCTATACGGAAAAAGTATGGGGCATGCCGTGCGACGAAATGTCTGCCGATTGGGCAGCGCAGCGCATTAAGGGCTTAAGCCTGTGGAGCGCAGTGACCGATGGTCTGAAACGCTCATTGGGTCTGAACAAAAAACCAAATGATGGCATGGCCACCAAAACCCTGCTGGAAACCTTCCGCTATCCGCGGCTTGGCCCCGGCATGATGTGGGATGCTGCGCGCGATTTTGTACGCGATAAAGGCAATACGGTTATGATGGGCCATGCGCTGAAACAATTGGCGCAAGACAGTGATGGCAATTGGCGGATGAGCACCGATGCGCAGGATGGCGGCACGGTAATTACCGCCAAACATGTCATCAGCTCTGCCCCGATGCGTGAGCTTTCTGCCCGTATTCACCCGCTGCCAACATCGTCATTTGAAGCGAAAAAGCTTAACTATCGCGATTTCCTTACGGTTGCTCTGATGGTGAAATCGGAAGATCTTTTTCCCGACAACTGGATCTATATTCATGATGATCGCGTGCAGGTTGGCCGCGTGCAAAACTTCCGCAGCTGGTCACCGGAAATGGTGCCCGATGCTGATATGGCCTGTGTTGGCTTGGAATATTTCTGCTTTGAAAATGACGGTCTATGGTCATCAAGCGATGAAGAATTGATCGCCCAGGCCACCCGCGAAATGGAAATATTGGGGCTGTGTGACCCGAAAGACGTAGTTGGCGGCGCAGTGGTGCGTCAAGAAAAGGCCTATCCGGTCTATGATGATGAATATGAGGCCAATGTCGAAGCTATGCGTGCCGATTTGGAAGAGCGCTTCCCGACGCTGCATATGGTCGGCCGCAATGGCATGCATCGGTATAATAATCAGGATCACGCCATGATGACGGCGATGCTGACGGTGGAAAATATCGATGCTGGATCGCGCAAGTTCAACATTTGGAATGTTAATGAAGACGCCGAATATCATGAAGCTGGCGATGAAGGTGCGGAAAAACTGCTGGAAAATCAGCAAGCTGTACCGGCGACCAGTGTTGAAGCTGAAGGTCAATTGACCGAAGGCCAGAAAATCGCGCTTCAGTCAGAGCGCGATGTACCCAAACGGGTCGGTGAAAAGCAAAAGATCAATCGGGCAGCGTAAAGCTGCTTGGTTGATCCGATGACAATCGATGCATTTGCAAGAGGGGCTTTGATATTATGTCAAACAGCACATTCTCATCAATAACCGCTATAATTGACAGGTTGCGCAATTTTACAGCCTTTCGCTATCTGCTGGTCAGTGTTGGCGCCCTTATCGTCGATATGGTTGTTTTTCTGGCGATTTTGAGCGTCAGCGGCGCCGCTGCGGCGGCGTCTGCTATAGGATATTGCTGCGGCATTATCGCGCATTGGCTGTTGTCATCTCGTAAAGTCTTTGCAGACCGGGTTGCCAGCGGCGGATTTGACCGTACACGACAAAAGGCAATGTTTGTGATTTCGGCACTTATCGGGCTGGGGTTGACAGTGATCATCGTCGCAAGCGCCGACCAAATGGGCTTTGACGCGCGCATCGCCAAATTGGCGGCCATCGCTACCAGCTTTGTTGCCACTTATTTGCTGCGTAATCACCTTGTCTTCCGGCAATGGGTCTGACCAGGCCTGTTCATTAGACCGGATTGATCGTTTTGAGGATGCCAGATGGCCAGTGTAATTAAAGCAGATACGTTAGCGCAAATAGCTGCGCATGACAGTATCCGCCCTGTGCGGTTTTCTGCTGTCATTGGCATATGGGCCCTGCTCAGTGTCATCCTTTTGGTGATTGCCGCGCCCAATATCGTCGCTGTGCGATTCCCTGATCCTGATGATCTTTTGCGTCTGCTTCAGGTGCGTGACTGGTTGAATGGCCAGGAATGGTATGATGTTAAACAATATCGCATGAACGCCCCTGATGGCGCACCCATGCACTGGTCACGCATTGTCGACCTGCCCATCGCCATCATCATAGCCTTGTTGACCCCGATATTGGGTTCAAGCAGCGCTGAAATGGCAGCACTTATCATTATTCCGGCGATCACTTTGCTGTGTGTCATGTGGGCTGTTGCGCAACTGACGAACCGCTTGGGAATGGGTAGCTCTGGCCGAGATGCCGCCTATCTGGCTTGCTTAATCATGGGGATGCTGGTTCCCGTCATTCATCAGCTGCGACCCATGCGGATAGACCATCATGGCTGGCAAATTTTTCTCGCGCTTTTGGCGTTAAAAGGGCTGTTGCATCTGCGTCCAGAGCGCGGCGCTTTGTTTAGCGGTGTCGCATTGGCTGTCTGGTTATCCATCTCTATGGAAGGCCTGCCAATGGCCGCTGGTTTTATGGCAGCTTTTGCCATTTTGTGGTTGTGCAATGCGCAACATCGCGGTTTGCTGGTCACTGCTATGTCCGGCCTGACCGCAGCAAGCGCAATATTGTTCATGGCAACGCGGATTTTTGCCGCTGATGGATGGGTGCAATATTGCGACGCGATCTCGCCGGTCCATATTGGCGTATTTGCGCTTGGCACAGGCATGCTGGCCATATTGTCACGCATAAATCCGGCCCAGCGCCTCGCCATTGTGGCAGGTTTCGGGTTTACCGGCAGTGCGGCATTGGCATTATTATATAGCGCTGCGCCGCAATGCGCGAGCGGCGCCTTTGGGCAGCTTGACCCTCTAGTTGATAGTTTCTGGTATCAACGTGTGCATGAAGGCCTGCCATTATGGCAGCAAACACTGGGCAAAGTGATCCAGAACATCGCCATTCCAACCATTGCCTTATTTGCCCTTCTCATCCACTGGCTGCGCTATAACCGCCGCAACCAAGCAGATACGCTCCAGAACTTTTTTAATTTCCTGCAAACTGCGCATGGCCGCACTGCCTTTATGCTGCTGGTGGCAATCGCCATTGCTTCACTGGTTGAGCGTGCCGCTGGGGTTGCTTGTATCTTTGCCTTACCAATCGCCGCTAATCTATTGATGTTATTACTCAAAAAGGTTCGCCGCCTTGGCTCACCATTGGCTCGTATTGGTGGAACCTTGGGGATTTTTACCATGGTCGTGCCTGGTCTTTTGGTCGCACCTGCAAGCGCGCTCATCAGCACAAAAGCGCAGAAGTTTCAGGAGCTGAATGAGATTGTCCGCGATGCTGAAAAATGTCAGCAAATTGAGCAGCTAAGACTTATTCAGGAACTGCCTGTTGGCAATATCATGACACCGCTGGATATGGGTCCGGCCATATTGTTCGCCAGTGATCACAAAGTCGTCGCCAGTGGTCACCACCGCAATGACACTGCCATGCGCGATGTGCTAAATTTCTTTAGTGGCAACAAAGATGCGGCCTATAGCATCGCAAAACAGCGCGATATCGATTATGTGATGTATTGCGAAAACGTCGCAGAAGTCATGCTCTATGCGCATTATAAACCTGATGGCTTTATGGCACAGCTGCGTAATGATAATGTTCCGCAATGGCTGGAACCTGTCACACTTTATGGCGCAGAAGGCTTGCGCGTTTGGCGTGTAAAGCGGTAACATACCCTTAGCTGGCCAAGTCTTGGCCCAGCATAGGGAGAGGGACTATGGCCAAAATCACTGGACTGGGCGGCATTTTTCACATTGTGAAAGATCCCACCGCAACGCGCAAATGGTATAAGGATTATCTGGGCCTTGATGGCGATTATGGGCCACAGCTCAACTGGTCAGAAGAGACGGGTGATGCACCTTATAGCCTGATAAGCCATTTTACCGATGGCGAATATCTTAAGCCCAGCAAAGCGCAATTCATGATCAATTTGCGTGTCGATAATGTCGCGGAATTTGTTGAAGAACTAAAAGCCAAAGGCTTGGAAATATTAGGCCATGTGGATGAGGGCTATGGCGAGTTTGCCTGGATCATGGACCCTGATGGTATCAAGATTGAGCTATGGCAGCAAAAAGAAGCGCCGTAAGCCGATCAAAGAAACGTTTCAGGCTTAACTGCTTTTGGACGCGCGAAATTTCAGTGCAGCACCATTCATGCACCAGCGCTTGCCTGTTGGCCTAGGCCCGTCATTGAAGACATGCCCCAAATGGCCGCCGCATCGCTTGCATAATACTTCAGTGCGCGGAATGCCCAGCAAATAATCCGGCCGCAACAAAACAGCGCCTTTTAAAGGTTCGGTAAAACTCGGCCAGCCGGAAAAACTCTCATATTTTGTGCGGCTTGAATATAAAGGCAAATCACAACCGGCGCATAAAAATGTGCCTGCGCGCTTTTCCTTGTTGAGCGGACTTGTCCATGCTCGCTCAGTGCCAGCTTCACGCAGGACATAATATTGCAGCGGCTCCAATTCTTTGCGCCATTGCGCCTCGCTTTTGGTGATCGCAAAGCCGGGTTTACCTTCAGCAGCAAGAGATCGCGCCGATGCCAGACCGCCACCAAAAACGGCAAAACTTACCGCCAAAGTGCCAGCTCCTGCCAGTCCACCCAACACAATTCGTCTATCGCTGTTCATGCTATTCCTGCACCATATCTATCAAACTCAATCATATATTCGTCAGAACACGCTGAAAAGTTACACAAATATCGGTAGGGTTATAGGGATCAATATTTGCTCAGCTGCACTTTCATAGAGCGATAGCCATGCACGAAACAGGCATGGACGCGTTCAATATCTCCCAGCACATTCACCTGCATCCGCCGCGCCGCCATTTCTTCTAGCAGGATGCGGATTTGCAATTCGGCCAGTCGCGCACCGACACAGCGGTGAATGCCATAGCCGAAGGCCAGATTGCGCCGTGCATTCTGTCGATCGACAATAATCTTGTCGGCATCATCAAAAACCGTCTCATCACGGTTGGCCGAAATATACCAAAGAACGAGCTTGTCACCTTTTGCGATTTTATGACCAAATAATTCCGTGTCTTCGGTCGCTGTGCGCCGCATATGCGCTAGCGGTGTTTGCCAACGTATGATTTCCTGTACAGTGTTGGGGATAAGGTCTGGATTTTCCTGCAATTTCTTGCGTTGATCGGGGAATTTGTCGAGGCCATAGGCAAGGCCAGACATGGTGTTACGAGTCGTGTCATTACCGCCGACGATCAGAAGCACCAGATTGCCCATAAACTCCATCGGGTCCATTTGGCTCATCGCTTCGCTATGGATCATCATGGACAGCAAATCGGGTGTCGGCTCACTATTAAGACGGGCATTCCAAAGCTGCTGAAAATATGCACCCATTTCATGCAATATGCCTTGGCGCTTGCTATCCAACTCAGGCGCAAGTGACAGTTCGACATCACCTGCCCAATCGGACCAGAATGTCAGCAAGCGCCTGTCTTCCCAAGGAAAACCAAATAGCAGCGCGAGCATCTGTGTGGTCAGCTCAATCGACACTTTATCCACCCAGTCAAAAGGTTGGTCCCAAGGCAGGCCGTCCAGCACTTCGCCCGTCCGCGCACGGATATCGCTTTCCAGCCTTTGCATTTCACGCGGGGTGAATGCAGGGGCAACAGTGCGGCGCTGCCCAGTATGCTTGGGCCGGTCCATCGCAATGAACATAGGCAGTTGAAAGTCAGAATCCCAATCGGGGTCAGTGATGGTGATGCCACCATTTTTTACGTCGGAGGAAAACAGTTCAGGCAAAGCCTCAATATGCTGGATCGCCTTATATCCAGAAATATTCCAATAGGGGCCATAAGCTGAATCCTCGACCTTATTGATTGGCGCTTCAGCGCGCATTTGACGAAAAGGCTCCTGCCAGCGGTCTTCGGCATAAAGGCTGGAGAGACTTACATCCCATTTTTCCGGATTGGCAGTGCCGGGCCGGTCATGCGTGGCAAAATAGTCGCGCAATGCATCAGCGGCAGTTGGTGATGTTGTTAAAGGCGGTGTTGCCTGAGTCGGCGCTGGCTGCGTGGCCATGGCGGTGTCTCCTGTCATCCTCTCAAAGCCATGCCGGTCTTTGCCAGCTATGACTCATACCCCTAAATAGAGGTGGTTTTGACATGGTGCGCTTACTGACACAGATGTCAACACAGAATCGATAGAGCCGTAACGAAATATGCCGCTTTTGCGCTATAACCTCGACGAAAAAGCTATTTCACCGCTTTAGCGGGCTTTCCCATACCCAGAAAAGCCAAAATACCCGACTTTTTGGTTTGTGGGCCAGATTTCATAACATTGCGTTTGAAGATATTTGCGCCCATGCGGATGATCAGATAGGCCCAGCCCACCTGCCACGCCAGTGCAACAATATGTTGCAGCACATCGCCATCCTGCGCGGCCCGTGCCAACATGGCAAAAGGTGAGCTGAATGGAAAAAGAACAGCGCCCCACTCTACCGGTTCGCCCATTTTCGTCACCGAATATACCGCGATGAAAAATACCAAAACCTGCCCCATTGTCACTGGCATAGAGAGGGTTTGCACTTCGCGCACCGTGGTTGCCAAAGAACCGATACCCAGAAAAAGTGAGCCAAGCAGCAAATAGGCCATAGAAAAATAGATAATGCCAAGCAGTATGAACAAGGGCCAGCCAATAGCAGGCACTGGCAGTTCTGGCAGACCACCGCCAAATATTGCGAGAACCAGAAAGATAGCACTGGCCCATACGGCAATACCAATCATCGCCATTGCCAGCATGGCAAACAGCTTACCCAGGAAAATGGCATCAATCGGAATAGCAGCGGCCAATATCTCAATGATCTTGTTGGTTTTTTCCTCAACAAGATTGGACAACACCATGCCGGCCAGCAGCATGGTCAACAAAAATAGCAGGGTTTGCGCAGCTTGCGCAGTCTTCAACTGTTGCTCCTGCTCGACCCCAACGCTTTGCTCAACCTCGACAATGTCAATAGCAGTCAAATCGCCAGCATTGGCCGTAGCGATATGGTCGATCAACAGGCTAAGCTCACCTTCCCAGCTACGAATAGCGTCAGGCGGCCCTGTTAAAATCGGCGTTTCTAGACTGCCCGACAAAACCGCATCGACCTTGCCTGCATCCTTATATTCCCCGGCCAATAGAGCGGCAATCTGCGCCTGAGTATCGCTACGCACTGCCACCATGGTAAGCGCTGGCAGGGCGCGCTGCCCCAGCCTTTCGCTCAAATCCTTATGCGCAATTTCCAGAAGCTGCTGCTCTTCGCGGTCCATAACAATGGCAATACTCGGCTGGTCAATGTCACGCTGTACTTGCCCAGCAAGGCCGCCAGCCGCAACACCCAAGGCCACAGGAAAAAGCGGACCAAGCAAAAAGAAAAAGAAGGTTTTGGAAAAAATAATCGCAGCGAAATCGCGGCGGGCAATGACCCAAGCTGCTCTTATGGTCTCGCTCATGCCTCATCCCCTTCTGGCTGATCCATTTGCGCAGCCGCTGCCTCACCAGCAATGGCGACGAAGGCATCATGCAAACCTGGCCGTTCGATAGCCAGCGATTCAATACCGGCATTTCCGTCTATCAGCGCTTTCAACAATGGCTCAACACCCGTTTCGGGCAATGTGAAATTCCAATAGCGGCCTTCTGCCTGCGCTTCATCAGGCAGCGCTTTGCGCCATTCACCATCGCGCGAGCGCGTCTCTAGCCGTACCTGAGGCCGCAACCGGTCACGCGCTTCGCTCACCTTACCAGCAAAGGGCACTTTACCGCCCGCAATAATGGCGACATCTTCGCATAAGCGTTCAGCATGCGCGATAACATGGGTGGAAAAAATCACAGTTACGCCGCTTTCGGCCTGAGCACGTATCAAACCCTCAAGTTTTTGCTGATTCAGGGCATCAAGACCGGAAAATGGCTCATCAAGAATGATCAATTGAGGCTGATGCACGATGGTGCCCAGAAGCTGCACTGTCTGCGCCATGCCTTTGGACAGCATCCGCACTTCTTTATCAATGGCATGGCTCAAACCAGCCTCTTCCAAAAGTTCACGGCCACGCTTGCGCCCTTCGGCCAGCGGCAAACCGCGCAATGCCCCCATAAACGCAATGGCATCATAGGATTTCATCGCCGGATAAAGGCCGCGCTCTTCTGGCAAATAGCCAACCATATGTGCAACAGATAAAGGCCGTTCATGCCCCAATAAGCGGCACATACCAGCATCAGGCTCAATAATGCCCAATATCATCCGCAACGTCGTAGTTTTGCCAGCACCATTTGGGCCCAAAATGCCCATGATACTGCCTTGCTCGACCGTCAGATCAATTCCGTCAACCGCGCGAAAATCATCAAAATTCTTGACAAGACCGCGCGCCTCAATGGCATAGTCTGGCAATGAACGCTCTCCTGAAAACTTTTCTGGTCATGCTGAAGGCTCATATGACAGCACGTCTTTACCCTGCGATAGCGCTCTAGCGTGGCAGACCGCAATAAAAAGTTAAGCGCCAGCGAATTTAGAGATGCTTTAACCGCGCAAGCCAAAGCCATAGGCTTTGCTGATATCGGCATTGCTCCGGCGCATCTCGATCCATTGGTCGGTAAACGTTTGCAGCAATGGCTGGATGATGGATGCCATGGTGATATGGTTTGGATGGAAAGCCGTGCTGATCAACGCGCACATCCACAAACATTGTGGAGTGATGTTCGTTCAGTGATTATGCTGGGTATGAGCTACGCCCCGCCGCATGATCCACTGGGCGATATTCATAAGCAGGATAATGGCCTGTTCTCGGTCTATGCACAGGGCGGTGATTATCACAAATGGGTCAAAAAAGCGCTCAAGGCTCTGGCAAGATGGATAGTGGAAAATGAAGCGCGACTCCCATCTGAAAGCCTTGGAAAAGGTTCGCCGCAGATAAAGGTTTTTGTTGATACTGCGCCAGTGATGGAAAAGCCTTTGGCGCAAATGTCCGGACTGGGTTGGCAAGGGAAACACAGCAATCTGGTTAGCAAAGACCATGGCAGCTGGTTATTTCTGGGCGCGATTTATACCAATTTGGAATTGCCTGCAGATCCGGCGGGCCAAGACCATTGTGGCAGTTGTACGGCCTGTCAAAGCATCTGCCCCACCTCGGCCTTTATCGAACCATATCGATTGGATGCGCGTAAGTGTATCTCTTACCTTACCATTGAGCATGATGGTCCGATCGCGCATCATTTTCGCAAACCTATGGGCAATCGGGTTTATGGCTGTGATGATTGTCTGGCCATCTGTCCATGGAACAAATTTGCCGATTCCGCGCAAAGAAACCGTGCCTTCCTGCCACGTGCAGAATTTGTTCTGCCCGATTTGCACAGCTTATTGACGCTGACCAAAAGTGACTTTGAAGTGGTTTTTGCAGGGTCGGCGATAAAACGTATCGGGCGCAACCGCATGGTGCGTAACGCCTGTATTGCCGCTGGAAATAGCGGCAACCACACACTCCTGCCAGACCTGACATTATTGCTAACAGATGAAAGTGCGATGGTGCGCGGCGCGGCCATATGGGCTTTGTGGCAAATTGATCCACAGCACACCTTATCCCTAAAAGAGAAATGGGGGGAGCAAGAGCGGGATGGCTCTGTACTGGCGGAATGGCAGCAGACCTGCCCTAGCGCAGCCGAACTAGCCGCCTGATTGTCAATGACAGCCATTGCGATATTGCAGCGCGCATCATAGAGGCGAGGATATGGACACTCTCTTTCAATCGCGCCGAAACTGGATCTTTGATCTGGACAACACCTTATATCACCCCAGACTGGCAATCTTTGACAAGATAGACGCCAAAATGGGCGAATTTATCGCAAATCTGCTCAATGTAGATTTGCCGCAAGCGCGTATTGTTCAAAAAGACTATTTCCGCAATCATGGCACCACACTTGCCGGTCTGATGCGTTTTCACGATGTTGAGCCGCATCATTTTCTTGATTTTGTGCATGATGTCGATCTGTCTGCCATAAAACCACAACCCGAATTAGCAGCGCAAATTGAGGCCTTGCCGGGCGAAAAATATATATTTACCAATGCCGATGCGCCCTATGCGCAAAAGGTGCTGGCCAGGCTTGGGCTGGATGGTCTGTTTACAGATGTGCATGATATCCATACCACTGGCTATCAACCCAAGCCGGAAACCAGTGCCTATACTTCAATGTTGGACAGTTTTGGTATTGCGCCCGAAGAATCGGCGTTTTTTGAGGATATGGCCCGCAATTTAAAGCCGGCAAACCAAATGGGCATAGCGACAATATGGATCAATAATGGCGCGGAATTGGGTGCGCATGATCATCATGATGACCATATCGATCTTACCGCCAATAGCATTGAGCAGGCATTAGATACTATTCATGCAATGTTTTAATGGCTTTGATCGCTATCATGATATGGCAAAGCAGATATTGCGGCTCTTGCAGTTTGATGAGAAGCCATTAGCTAGCAATCTATAGATACATGCACCTCAATCGCGAGGAGCAGCCAGCACCAAAGCCAAAACCAAAGAAAGACTCAATGATGACCTCAAACGATCTTCAAAGCACCATAAATGCGGCGTGGGATGCCCGCGATACGCTAGGCCATAGCACACAGGGTGAGGTTCGCGATGGCGTCAATGAGGCACTGGCACTGCTCGATTCAGGCAAAGCCCGTGTTGCGGAAAAGATTGATGGAGACTGGCAGGTCAATCAATGGCTGAAAAAGGCTGTGTTGCTCTCTTTCCGCCTCAATGACAATGATGTGATGCAAGCTGGATCAGCCGGAGCGCCAGCCTATGACAAAGTGCCATCAAAATTTGAAGGCTGGGGCGAAAACCGCTTCCGCGATGCAGGTTTTCGTGTTGTGCCGGGCGCTGTAGCGCGTGCTGGCTCCTTTATCGGCAAGGGCGCTGTGTTGATGCCCAGCTTTATCAATATCGGCGCCTATGTAGATGAAGGCACCATGGTTGACACATGGGCAACCGTTGGCAGCTGTGCCCAGATCGGCAAAAACGTCCATATCTCTGGCGGCGCAGGCATTGGTGGAGTGTTGGAGCCATTACAGGCTGGCCCTGTCATCATCGAAGATGGTGCCTTTATCGGCGCGCGCGCAGAAGTGGCCGAAGGTGTACGTGTGGGTGAGGGCGCCGTCTTATCAATGGGCGTCTATCTGGGCGCATCGACCAAAATCATTGACCGTACAACAGGCGAAGTCCATCGCGGTTCTGTCCCGCCATATGCTGTCGTGGTTCCCGGCGCTTTGCCCGGCAAAGCCTTGCCAGATGGCACGCCCGGCCCATCGCTCTATTGTGCGGTCATCGTCAAAACCGTCGACGCGCAAACACGCTCCAAAACCGGCATCAATGAATTGTTGCGCGATTAAGCCAGTATAATCAGATGGCCCTATATCGGCCAACCAAGCAAAGGCCCCTGCTCATTAGATTGAACAGGGGCCTTTAACATATGTTCTATCTATTAATCACCGATATGATGATCGCATTTTATCGGTAAAAAACATGGTTCCCGACAGTGCCAACACGTGTCAGACGCCATCTTGGCGAGATACGGCGGGCATGGAAGAACAAGGCATTGTCTACAGGGGTTGACCAGGCTTGTTGATCGGCAATCTGGGCAATTGCCTTGGCATTGCGCCAAGCACGTGTGCCTGTGCGGATCCGGGGCATTCTGCCACCACGGACAAAAGAAAATTGCCGTTTCTGATAAACAACACCGCAATAGCTGTTCGGAAAACGTGATGATTTCGCGCGGTTAATAACCACTTTGGCAACCGCTAGCTGACCCAATAAAGGTTCGCCCTTTGATTCAAAATATACCGCGCCGGCCAAACAGCGCATCTGTTCACTCAACTCAGCCGCGCCATTTTGCAGGCTGACCAGCTCACGCAGCGACGCAGCTATGTTTTCAGCTTCGGGTTCTTGCGCCAGCTCTTCTTCGTTGCGCTCAACATAGTCTTCAGGAAGCGCCTGTACGACTTCCCCTTCGACAAATGTAACGCCGCCTGATTGGCTGGGCGTATCTTGGTTAGTCTGTTGATTATCAGCAACCGGTGTTGCCGTGTTTTGCGATTGCGCAGCCTCTTCGACAGGAATCAAACCTGCCTGCGCTGACTGCTGGAATGCCAGACCAGCATCCGAATTAGCCAGAATTGAGAGTGTCGACGCAGCGATAGCGACCGCACTCGCGGCTTTAAGAACTTTGCTCATATTTTAACAAATATTGCGGTTAACCGACGCAGCGAAGTGATGTATATTCATCCTAATCCGGAAGCCCATGACATAAAATGCCGAATGGGAATGCACTACTCTGTTCTGTTCTCCGTCTGCGCGCTCATCACATATACCCAAATTCTGGTATAGCCTGTGGACGTTCTTGCCCAGCAGGCAGATTGCCTACGCGTTATCAATGAGAGCCCAAATACGGTTCACACATAGTAAGTCAACGAAAATGCTCCAATAGTCCGACGAGCCGTTTTTCATCTGCGATATCCAGTTCAATTACCCAAATATCACTGTCTCTTTGCCAGCGCCTATCAAGGTAATCAGAGTATTTCTCTTTATTTTCAGTGTCTTGTTCTTGGATTATGACCCATGCTCCAGGTCTATCAAAACTGGGCATTTGCTCAAAAAGGACAGGAATTCTGCCGTTTCTTAGCCATTGCACCAATATCGCTCCGGATGTTTCATCACCTTTGCGAATCACTGTTGCAAAGCCACCTTGTTGTTCTGCCATCTGGCGCATCGCGCGGATTTTTACAGAGGCATTTAAGCGTGGTTCCAATGCCATAGTATATCCGTAACTAAAGGTTTTGATATCCTGGCAGGCCGCTCAAAGCGATTCTCGATCGCATGAATGTACCTGTGCCACGCGCTATTTCATCGCCTTCACTATCGATTAAGCGTGATTCCGCAACCAATATGCGTTTCTTGCCACTGACCCAATGGCCCATGGCGATCAACTCTCCCTCTTTGACCGGCTTGGTAAAATGCAGGTTGAAAGCGGTTGTCAGCAAATAATGGTCGGTCACCAGTGAATTGGCGGCATAAAAGGCCGCATCATCCAGCATTTTGAAATAAAGCGTGCCATGCGCAGCCCCAGCAGCATGAAACAATTCAGGATTCACCAAAAAGCGAATCTCCGCCTTTCCCTTTCCCGTTACCGACAGGTGCGATTCGAAATAGCGGTTGACTGGCGCCTTTGCATAGAGTGATTCCAAAGCACGGTAATGCGCTTCTGCCCCCGTAGCGTCTGCGTGCTTTTCGTTCCCACCCTCAACCATGTCAGGCTGCGTTTTGCCGCAATTGTTCGCTGACCAATGCATACGCTGTGCTGGCATTGGAAGCACCGCGCAATTGCTGCACCAGCGATTCTTTACGCAACATGCGCGAAACATAGGCCAGTGCTTTTAAATGGGACGCGCCTTGGGTTTCTGGAGATAATAGCGCCCAAATCAGATCCACAGGCTGCGCATCGACCGCACCATAATCGACAGGGTGCTGCAATTGCACAATCACACTAACAGGTGCGGAAATGCCGGAAATGCGGCCATGCGGAATGGCAATCCCGCGACCAAAGCCGGTTGATCCCAAAGCCTCACGCTCTGTCAAAGTTGCTTCACACACTATCGGATCAAGCCCGTAATTGCGTGAAAACTGTTCTGACAAAAAGGAAATCAGAGCTGGTTTATCAGAGATCCGCACAGCTGTGGAAACAGCATCCTCGGAAATCGCATCGAAATAGTCCGTCGCAAACATAATTCTACACTCACGGTCTGCCTGACCGCGTTAGGCCTCTCCACGATTGATTATCCGCACCGCCTTCAGCTGGCTGCAACTCCCATTACAGCAAAGCGAGAGGCTTTTATCCGGCGCTTCAAATTAAGCGGGCTGGTCTATTGCTGGGGTTCTACCCACCCAATGGATCCATCCGCGCGGCGGTAAACCATATTATGGACGCCAGTTCCAGCGTTTTTGAAAAATAATGCTGCTGTGTTGCGCAAGTCTAGCATCATCACAGCATCGGAAACGCTGGCTTCAGGTATATCAACACGAGTCTCTGCAATAATAAGAGGTGCATCGGCAACCTCTTCTTCTGCAACACTTTCTTCAACCTCAGGGGCTGATTGAAAAACGGTATAAGCCGCCTCTTCTTCCTTTAACGCATGCTGCATTTTCTCATGCCGATCTTTCAAACGGCGCATATAGCGGCGCAGCTGTTTTTCGATTTTGTCAGCTGCTTTGTCAAAAGATGGATGGGCCTCTTGCGCGTTGCTTGACCCTTTGAGAATCAGGCCCTGCATCACATGCATCACAATATCGGCATTAAAACTGTCGTGCGGGCCCCGGCCAACAGTGACATGCGCAGAAATGGCACGATCAAAATATTTGCTGATAATGGCTGTTAAACGGTCAGAGACATGCTGTTGTAGTGCCTGCCCAATCTCTATTTGATGACCTGAGACGCGAATTTCCATGGCTAGGCTCCTTTTTCTATGTGCATGTTACGATCAATGTGTCGGATATTCACATTCCGGCACATTGGTTTAATTCTTATTGACCGGCGGGACGATTTCAGACGCATTTGCCAACCGGTGATGCGCAGCCAGCTTGTGCCAGGCCGGGTTATCGATAGCTTTTATAAACTCGCCATGTGCCGCCAATTCATCATCACTGGGCCGAAACCGACGTGGTTCCCGAAAGACACGATCAGCAGCAGATGCATTCATGCTGCCAGTGGATGATTCTGTGCTATCATCCTCAGCATCATTATCTAGGCCCAAGCCTATTTGGCGGCCGCCAGTAAGCTCTATATATACTTGAGTCAGCAGCTCGGCATCCAGCAATGCGCCGTGTTTTACCCGTTGACTGCGGTCGACGCCATATCGTGTACATAATGCGTCCAGTGACGCCTGTGCGCCGGGGTGTTTGGACCGCGCAATCGCCAGCGTATCAACCATGCGGTCATAGCTGATAGGCTTTACACCTGCCCATTCCAGCTCCGCGTTGAGGAATTTGAAATCAAAACTCGCATTATGCGCCACCAGATTGGCATCGCCCAGAAATTCGACAAGTTCTTGCGCTTTGGCAGCAAATAACGGCTTGTCTGATAGGAATTGATCAGACAGCCCATGAACCTCAAAGGCTCCTTGTGGCATCGCCTTTTGTGGGTTGAAATAGCAGTGATAGGTCCGCCCGGTTTCTACCCGGTCGATCATCTCAATGCAGCCAATTTCAACCATTCTGTCACCGCCATTAAGGCCGGGGTCAAAACCGGTTGTTTCCGTGTCGAAAACAATTTCTCTCATGTTTTTTATATTGTCCTAATCTTGCTCATCCGCAAGACTTTGTTGCAATTTCGCAATTAAATTTCGCACATCCTGCCGCGTTTCCTGCAACGTTGTTCCGGTATTGATGATATAGTCAGAACGGGCACGCTTCTCCTCATCGGGCAGTTGCATTCCCAATATATGAGTCAGCTTTTCCTCCGTCATGCCCGGGCGCGCCAAAACCCGTTCTCGCTGAACATCGGCAGGCGCTGATACTGTGACAAAAGAATCGACATTGTCTGCGCCGCCTTTCTCAAACAATAAGGGAATATCAAACAGGATTATCGGCGCATTCTTATTATTGTCCAGAAAGCGCATGCGGCTCATGCCAACTGCAGGATGAATAATCGCCTCCAGCCTTTTGATCGCCTCTTTATTGCCCAACACCGCCTGAGAGAGCTTGGCGCGATCCACCCCTTTATCATCGGTGGTACCGGGAAAGGCGGTTTCGATCGCAGCGATAATATTGGCGTCATTTTTTTGCAGCTGGTGAACCTCTGCATCAGCATCAAACACAGGAATACCAGCCTCAGCAAACATCGCTGCTACAGTGGATTTACCCATGCCGATAGAACCGGTAAGCCCGATAATATGTGGTCTCTGGTCAGTATTTGCAGACATACCAGTCATCA
Organism: uncultured Sphingomonadaceae bacterium; assembly: GCA_947503245.1. Classification (GTDB taxonomy): domain Bacteria; phylum Pseudomonadota; class Alphaproteobacteria; order Sphingomonadales; family Sphingomonadaceae; genus Alterisphingorhabdus. The sequence continues at coordinate 466,632 of CANNCV010000001.1, read as the reverse complement.
GCTTTTTTGGTCCAAAGCAGCCAGCAGCTTTTTGCGCAAAGCCTGCGCAATAGCCGCATCATCAGGCACAGGCTGACCGAAAAAAAGTTCAAAAGCGATAGCCGCTTGCCCAATCAGCATGGTTAAACCGTCTATCGTCTCTAACTGCGCTTGACGCGCCGCGCGCAGCAAAGGTGTTTCCAAAGGATTATAGACAAGATCATAGACTATGGCGTCAGGCGCGAGTTTGGACAGATCGAGATCAAGGCTGCCATCAAAGCCTTTCATACCAAGCGGACTGGCATTCACCAGCAGATCAGCAGCGGGCAATGGCGCATCCATAGGCAGAACATCGCCTGATAAGCCAAACTGCCCAAGCAAACCCAATGCTTTGAGCGGTGAGCGCACCAATAATGTTACCTTGCCAATATCAACCTGTTTCAAAGCGAACAGCACTGCGCGTGCAGCGCCGCCTGCCCCCAATATGATAGCGTGACGACCGGACAAATCGGTTGCCGATAAAGGCGTGTAGAAACCACCCGCATCTGTGTTGGTGGCGCCCAGGCTGTCATCTTCCAGCCGAAATATAGTGTTGGCCGCACCAATTGCACTGCGCACATCACCAGGGTCCGCAACATGATCCAATATGGCCAATTTGTGCGGCAATGTAACATTACAGCCGCGCCAATTCGGGTCTTCTCTGCGCGTTTCCAAATAGCCTTGCAATTGATCTGGTGTCACATGTTTTGCACGGTAATCAGCTGCAATTCCTAATGCCTCCAGCCAATGTCCATGGATAAGCGGCGAAAGGCTTTGCGCAATAGGGTCGCCAATAACCTCTGCATAAGGGCCTGTTCTCGTGGCTGTCTGGTTTGTCATGACGGCATAATCCCCTTAATGCGCAAATAGCCAAGAAGCGGCAATAATGGCATCCCCATAATAGCAAAATGGCTGCCCTCGATACGGTTGAACAATTGCATGCCCTCTTCTTCTATGCGGTAACATCCCACGCAATAGCGCACATCATCCCAGTGCCGATCAAGATAGTCATCAATAAAACCATCACTAAGTGGCCGCATCAGCATTTTGACCTCTTCAACTGCGCGCCAAACTGGTTCGCCATTCTCATAGATTACCGCAGCACTGAGCAATATGTGTTTCTGTCCGGAAAGCCGTTGCAAGCTATATTTTGCCTGTTCACGATTTTCCGCCTTGTTTATCAATTCACCATTGGCGAGCGCGAGCACCTGATCACAGCCCAGCACCATAGTGTCATCATGCTTTAAGGCAGCCTTGCGCGCTTTGCCCTCTGCCAGAGCATCAGCAATATCGCGTGGCTTAGCGCCTTGCGCAATCATTGCTTCCGTCAACGCATCCTCGTCGAAAGCGACGTGTGTGGTTGTAAAAGGAACATGCGCCGCTGCGAGCATTGCCCGACGTGCAGCACTTTGCGATGCCAGAACCAGTGTCACGATGAAGGAACATCCCCATTTTTGACCGCAAGCTGGTTTTTCGCATTTTGCTCGTTAACCAAATTGATGATGGCAGCCGCTGTCTCTTCAATTGATCGGCGGGTTACATCAATAACGGGCCAACCATTATCGCCAAACATGCGCCGCGCATACATGACTTCCTGCTTGACCTGCTCCATATCAACATAATCGGTTTCTGGGGCTTGATTGAGGGATAAGAGCCGGTTGCGCCGTACCTGTATCAACCGATCAGCATTGGTGGTGAGCCCAATAACTTGAGGGTGTTTGAGGTTGAACAAAAGATCAGGCGGCGGCGATTCCGGGACAATGGGAATATTGGCGACCTTATAACCGCGATTGGCAAGATAAATGCTGGTCGGTGTTTTGGAAGTGCGCGACACACCGGCCAGTATAATGTCCGCTTCTTCCCAATTCTCCCATGCAATGCCGTCATCATGGGCAATGGTGAACTGAATCGCATCCACACGCGCAAAATAGGCAGAATCAAGCACATGCTGGCGTCCCGGACGCGCTTTTGCCGCCTGCCCAAGCATATTGGAAAGCGCATCAGTGACAGCATCCATGGCCGCGACAGATGGCAGCCCCATTTTGCGGCACTGGCTTTCCAGCTTCCGGCGGATATCAGGATTGACCAATGTGAACAGGACAAGACCAGGATTTGCTGCAACCTCTGTTAAAATACGGTCCAAATGGCTTTCCATCCGCACCATGGGCCAGAAGTGCTTTATCACCTCGACACCCTCAAATTGCGCAAGGACCGCTTTGGCAATATTTTCCAGAGTTTCGCCAGTAGAGTCCGACAAAAGGTGCAAATGCAGTTGTTTCATAATATATTGGCCAAGCTGTTAAGGGGTGACCATAGGGTGCGGGCGCAGGGTCATCAAGCATTGCCGTAACAACGCTGTGCCAGAATCTGTTTTCGAAACATATAAGCGCCCAACCCTGTGCGCACCCTGTTGATAAAGCTGATGATCAAATATCCTGCGATATTTATCATCGCTATCATCTTATTTTCCCCAAGCCTTCTCCACAGGAACAGTTTTGATAAACAGCCTGTTAATTACGGGCATAAGTTTTGCGACTCTGCTAAAAAATTGACAGACCACAGAGTCAATATGTTTAGAAAAATTGCATGAAAGGGCTATCCCGCTCACCAACGCTCCTATAAACATCATCATGAATCTTAAATATATATAATGAGATAGAGAGAAGAGATGAATCGTAACTCGCTAATCCTGAGACAGTTAAATGGTGAACGTACAGAGAAGCGCCCTGTTTGGCTTATGCGTCAGGCTGGCCGTTATCTGCCGGAATATCGTGAGTTACGCGCACAAAAAGGCGGGTTTTTAGAGCTTGTTTATGACAGTCAGGCCGCTGCTGAGATAACTATGCAGCCTATTTGGCGCTTCGGTTTTGATGCTGCCATATTGTTTGCCGATATTTTGATGATCCCGCACGCCATGGGCCAAAATTTGAAATTTACAGCAGGAGAGGGGCCACGTCTTTCCCCAAGGCTGATAGAAAGCGATCTTAAAGCGCTGGAAGCCATGCCACAGCGGCTTGAACCCATTTATGAGACTGTGAGACTGGTCCGAGCCCAATTGGATGCTGACAAGGCCTTGCTGGGCTTTGCTGGCTCACCATGGACGGTCGCAACATATATGGTGCATGGTGAGGGCAGCCGCGACCAGACGGAAACGCGCTTACATGCTTATCAGAATGAAGCGGGTTTTGCCGAACTTATCGCCGCCATAACGCAGCAGACTATCAACTATCTGTCGCAACAGATTACAGCCGGCGTTGATTCCGTACAGCTGTTCGATAGTTGGGCCGGCAATTTGTCACCAGCCCAATTTGAACGCTGGGTGATCGCGCCCAATGCAGAAATTGTTGCGGCGTTGAAAACCATGCATCCTGAGACGCCGATCATCGGCTTTCCTAAAGGTGCTGGCGGTAAATTGCCTGCATATGCGCGCGAAACCGGTGTCGATGCATTGGGGTTGGATGAAACAGTAGACCCTGTTTGGGCACATAATGTTTTGCCTGATGGTTTGCCGGTGCAGGGCAATCTTGACCCATTGGCGTTGCTGACCGGTGGGCAGGCTTTGGATAGCGCAATAACAAATTGCCTTGAAGCGCTATCGGGCAGACCTCATATCTTCAATCTGGGCCATGGCATTATAAAAGAAACGCCAATTTCCCATGTCGAAACCCTAATGGCGCGTTTGCAAGGGTGAATTGAAATCTAGCCGCTTGCCGAGGAGGACAATTTGGTTGATATATTGGCCATGTTATATCTCTGGCTAAAATCTGCGCATCTTATTTTTGTTATCTTCTGGATGGCAGGGTTGTTCATGCTGCCCCGCTTCTTCGTCTATCATCAAGAGAGTGAAAAAGGCAGTTTGGAAGATCAGAAATGGATTGAGCGTGAGACACGGCTGCGCAAAATCATCCTGAACCCTTCACTGATTATCGTCTGGGTTTTGGGCCTGCTGCTTGCTTGGGAAACAAAAGCCTATCTTTACGGCTGGTTCCACGCAAAATTGCTGTTCGTCATTTTGCTGAGCATCTATCATATGTGGATGGCAGGCTATGCCAAAAAGCTGGCGCGCGGCGAATGGACGATGAGCGGGAAAACATTGCGGCTGGTCAACGAAGTACCAGGCGTAACCGCAGCAATTATTGTGATCTTGGTTATTGTTCAGCCATTCTGATAATTGCAAAATTGCTAAAGCCGGTCAGAAGTGAAGCAGCTTCGGATTGACAATTTGCGGTGATATCAGTATTTCTGCTGCATTATCGGCGCAACGTCCTGTTGCGGCCTGACCTTCACATAAAATTGCAATCGGCGTCCTGACGCTGGTGCCAAAATACGATGATGCTAATCCGTCAGTCAGTTACGCCCACCCTGTTTTGATCATGGAAAAACCACGATGCATTTAAAAGAATTGAAAGAGAAAAAACCCGCTGAACTCGTCACAATGGCGGAAGAGCTGGGCGTAGAGGGCGCATCAACCATGCGCCGCCAGGACATTATGTTTGGTATATTGAAGCAGCTGGCCGAAGATGGCGAACAGATTATGGGTCTGGGTACTATTGAAGTGCTGACCGATGGTTTTGGCTTTTTGCGCTCACCAGAAGCCAATTATTTGGCTGGCCCTGATGACATTTATGTGTCGCCCAATCAGGTGCGCCGCTTTGGTTTACGCACGGGTGACACCGTTGAAGGGGAAATTCGCGGGCCGCGTGATGGCGAACGTTATTTTGCGCTGACCAAATTAACACAGGTTAATTTTGAAGACCCAGAAGCAGTGCGCACTCGCGTGAATTTTGACAATCTCACCCCGCTTTATCCGGATCAGAAATTGTCTTTGGACAATTCAGACCCGACGGTGAAAGACAAATCAGCGCGTGTGATCGACATTATCTCGCCGCAAGGTAAGGGCCAGCGTGCGCTGATCGTTGCGCCGCCACGAACGGGTAAAACCGTGTTGCTGCAAAATATTGCCAAAGCGATTACGGATAATCACCCTGAAGTTTATTTGCTGGTCCTGTTGATCGACGAACGGCCGGAAGAAGTGACCGATATGCAGCGTTCGGTCAATGGTGAGGTGATCAGCTCAACTTTTGATGAGCCAGCCAGCCGCCACGTGCAAGTTGCTGAAATGGTTATAGAAAAAGCCAAACGCTTGGTTGAGCATAAGCATGATGTGGTGATTTTGCTGGACTCCATCACACGTCTCGGTCGCGCTTATAACACTGTTGTTCCATCTTCGGGCAAAGTGCTGACCGGCGGTGTTGATGCCAATGCATTGCAACGGCCAAAACGCTTTTTCGGTGCAGCGCGGAATATTGAAGAGGGCGGTTCGCTTTCCATCATTGCAACCGCTTTGATCGATACCGGCAGCCGTATGGACGAAGTGATCTTTGAAGAGTTTAAAGGCACGGGCAACTCAGAAATCGTACTCGATCGCAAAGTGTCTGATAAGCGGATCTTCCCTGCGCTTGATGTTGGCAAATCCGGCACGCGTAAAGAGGAAATTCTGGTTGAGAAAGATACGCTTAGCAAGATGTGGGTCTTGCGCCGTATTCTGATGCAAATGGGCACTGTCGATGCAATGGAATTCCTGCTCGATAAGATGAAAGATTCGAAGAGCAATGAAGACTTTTTTGATAGTATGAATCAATAAGCCTGACACATATGATAGTGGAACAGGCAGTGCTGAAGGTCGCTCACGAGCGGACCAAAGAGTTTGAGCATGCCTTGCGGCAAGCAAAACCGATTATTGCGGAGCAAAAAGGATTTCGGGCCATCCGCATATTACGTGGCTCGGAAGATACTGCCCAATATCTGCTTCTGGTAGAATGGGATGATATAGACGCACACCGTGTTGGCTTTCGGCAATCTGCCGATTATGATCGGTGGAGGTCATTGCTTCACGGCTTTTATGCTGAAATGCCGTCAGTGCGCTATTTTGGGGACAATGTTCTTGATGTTTGATGTGTTTATCACCGCTGCAGCTAGTGCGGAGTCTTTGCAATTCGGGTCAATGGCCGAATTATGGGCAGCTATACTCAAAGACTTTAAAGATTTTGGCTCGCCATCTGCATTGGCCGCTTTTGGGCAGGTCATATTGATAGATTTGGTGTTTGCTGCGGATAACGCGATTGTTGTTGGCGCGTTGGCTGGCGGTTTGCCCGCTGATCAACGCCGCAAAGTGATTATGATCGGCATTGGCGCGGCTCTGGTTTTGCGCATCATATTTGCGCTGATGGTCAGCGTGCTGCTGAGCATTGTCGGACTCATACTGGCTGGCGGATTGCTGCTCTTATGGGTCGCATGGCGCTTTTATCGGGAAATCCGCGAAATGACGCCTGAAACTGGTGTATCCCCCGGATCGCCAGAGATTGATGGCGATGAAAACAGCAATATAGCGGCCTCAAAGGGCTTTTGGGCAGCCGTATGGGCGGTAACCGCTGCGGACGTCTCTATGAGCCTGGATAATGTCCTGGGTGTTGCTGGCGCGGCAAGAGAGCATCCGGGCATATTGGTCATCGGTCTGCTGTTATCGGTATTGCTGATGGGTATAGCAGCCAATATCATCGCCAAATATATCGCGCGGTATAAATGGATTGCTTATCTTGGTCTGGCGGTGATTATCTATGTCGCGTTCAAGATGGTCTATGATGGCTTTATTGATCCCAATGTCGGGGTCATGACCCTGATGGCCTAAGCGGCAGAGATTGCTTTTCTGCTGTTTAAGCGCCATTGTCTTTTGGGCATTTAGAAAAGGCGCCAAGCAATGAAAATCAATGTGGAACTGGATTGTACACCCGAAGAGATGCGGACGCTTTTGGGCCTTCCCGATGTTAAAGATGTGAACAAAGCCTATGTGGAAGGTGTGAAAAACGCCATGAGCGGCGCGACCAGCATTGATCAGCTACAAAACCTTGCCAAAAACATCGCTCCTATGGGTGAAATGGGGATGCGCTTTTTCCAGAACCTAATGGAGGCGGGAACCTCACAAGGATCGACCAAGGCAAAATCTGGCAAAACCGATAAAGATTAAGAGCATTAGTATCATCATGCTTGCTGCCCAATAAACATATATTATGACCGATACGATTTTCGCTCTTTCCAGCGGCGCACCGCCAGCGGGCATTGCTGTTATCCGGATATCTGGCCCCAATGCCGCTACAGCACTTATATCTTTAGCAGGAAGTCTGCCAGAGCCGCGCCATGCAATATTGCGTGGCTTGCGCCATCCCGAAACAGGTGATTTGCTTGACCGCGCCATGGTCCTGTGGTTGCCCGGCCCGCATAATGCGACCGGCGAAGACACTGCCGAACTTTATTGCCATGGCGGCAGAGCGGTCATTCTGGCGGTGGAAAGCGCATTGGCAGCCATTAAGGGATTACGCCGCGCAGAACCCGGCGAATTTACCCGCCGAGCTTTTGCAAATGGTAAGATGGACCTTGCCGAGGCGGAGGCACTGTCGGACCTGCTCTTTGCCGAAACAGATGTACAGCGCCGCCATGCTCTACAGCAAAGCGAAGGGCTATTGTCACGCGCCGTGGATATATGGCGGGGACAATTGCTGCGCGCATCAGCCATGGTTGAAGCTGAACTCGACTTTGCGGACGAGGATGATGTTCCACCTGAGCAGCGCACTATATTGGATGCTATTATCGACAATCTGGCCGATGATATTGATGCTGCTCTGCAGGCACCGCCAACGGAAAGGCTTCGCGATGGTGTACGCGTCATCATCGCCGGGCCGCCCAATGCAGGCAAATCGACATTGTTTAACGTCTTGTCACAGCGCGACGCAGCTATTGTTACTGACATAGCCGGTACAACCAGAGACCTGATCGAGGCGCCCATATCACTCAACGGACTGCCCTTTATACTTATTGATACCGCAGGGTTGCACGAGGCAGGTGACGACAGAGTTGAAGTTATGGGGATGGAAAAAGCCCGCGCAGCCATTGAATCTGCCGATATAGTTTTGTGGTTGGGTGATGAAACATCACAACCTGATCATCCAAAGCTTATTTCAATATCTGCAAAAGCCGATTTGCAGCAAGCTAGTGGGACTAATTCGTCGGCTATATCATTATCATCTGCAACGGGTGAGGGGATTGATATATTGCGCGCAAAGCTGCTTCACTATGCAGAGAAAATCCTGCCACAACCTGATGCGCCCAGTTATAATGCGCGCCAGCGAGAGCGCTTAAGTGAATTATTATCGGCGCTACGCGAAGTACGGCAGACAGAGGATATGCTGGTTGTTGGTGAAGAACTGCGCAATGCGCGTAACGCTTTGGATGCGATAACTGGCCGGCTTCATACAGAAGACATGCTCGACGCATTATTTGGAAAATTTTGCATCGGTAAATAATTCACGTGCGCAATGTTTCACGTGAAACACTGATACGATATGCCGATGAGCACACACTTGGCGTAACGCACAAACTGCCCTATATCGCGCGAATGAGTGATCAATTTGACATAATTGTGATTGGCGGAGGACATTCCGGCACAGAGGCTGCAGCTGTTGCTGCGCGTATGGGTGTGCGCACTGCTTTGGTCAGTTTTGATCGCAATGCCATAGGGGCCATGTCTTGCAACCCCGCCATTGGCGGATTGGGCAAAGGGCATTTGGTTCGTGAGGTCGATGCTTTTGACGGGCTGATTGGGCGTGCTGCTGATGCTGCTGCCATTCATTACCGCTTGCTCAACCGGAGCAAGGGTAGCGCGGTGCAGGGGCCGCGCATACAGGCGGATCGCCGGCTTTATAAAAATGCCATTCAACAAATGTTGTGTGCACAAGACAATTTGACGATTGTTGAAGGTGAAGCAGCTGAACTTTATTTCGATGGAGACAGGCTGGGCGGCATATTGCTGGGCGATGGCAGTGTTGTCAGAGCTAAAGCTGTTATCTTGGCCACGGGCACTTTTCTGGGTGGAAAGCTGTTCCGCGGGGAAGAACGTTTTGAAGGTGGCCGTATAGAAGAACGTGCGGCAACCAAGCTGGCCGATCAGCTTTACGCACGCAATCTGCCTATGGCGCGTCTTAAAACTGGGACACCGCCCAGGATTGACGGGCGCACTGTTGATTGGGCAGCGCTTGATCAGCAGCCTAGCGACGGCGATGATTGGACCATGTCGCCATTAACACCGCGACGCACCAACCCGCAGCTCCATTGCGCGATCACCCACACCAATGCGCAGAGCCACGACATAATACGCTCAGGTCTTGATCGCTCGCCACTATTTGGCGGTGATATTCAAGGGGAGGGGCCGCGCTATTGTCCGTCCATAGAGGATAAGATATTTCGCTTCGGAGATAGAGACGGGCATCAGGTTTTTCTTGAGCCTGAGGGGTTAGACAGTCACCTGATCTACCCGAATGGCATTAGCACATCGCTCCCTACAGATATTCAGCAAGCTATGATTCATTCTATGGCTGGTCTGGAGAAGGCGAATATCATCGTCCCGGGCTATGCGGTGGAATATGACCATATTGACCCGCGGATTTTGGATCGCGGATTACAGATACGCGATATGCCGGGCTTATATTGTGCCGGTCAGATCAACGGCACGACCGGATATGAAGAGGCCGCTGCGCAAGGTTTGATCGCTGGCATGGCGGCGGCGTGCAGTATCTTGGGCAAAGATATGCCAAAGCTGGACCGCTCTAACAGCTATATGGCGGTTATGATTGATGATCTTGTCCTGCATGGAGTGACAGAACCTTACAGGATGCTGACGTCACGGGCTGAATATCGGTTGCGGCTACGCGCCAACAATGCGCATGATCGGTTGACCACCATCGCGATTGATAGCGGCTGTGTGGGAGAAGAGCGTAAGCAATTTCATAACACGCGATCTGAACGAAAAAGCAGCATAATGGGTGTGCTTGATGACAAAGTTGGTCCTGAAAAATTGATTTCTATCGGCTTGGATATAAAGCGTGATGCCGAACACCAAGCTATGTTTGATTGGCTGCGCTTCCCCAATGTGCATCTGAATGATCTTGCAAGGCTTGATAAGCGGCTAGAATGTGGTAGCGATCTGGCAGGTGAAATCACTGAAGATGCCCGCTATGCCCCCTATTTGCGGCGCCAAGAATCTGAGCTGCGGGATATTCGCCGGAACGAGCATATCAATATCCCTAGCTCATTAATCTATGCAAATATTGCAGGCCTATCGAATGAAATGATCGAACGACTTGAAAAGGCACGTCCAGCGACATTGGCAGAAGCAGGCCGGATGCGAGGGATAACGCCAGCGGCATTAACAGCAATATTGGTGCATTCTCGCCGACATATATCAAGCCAGCAAAGCGCGGCCTGATGACATTATATATTAATGATGACGGTGCAGCGAGAGCGTGGCTTCGCGATATATTGGGTGTTTCACGTGAAACAGAGGATCGTCTGGAGCAATATGTCGCTTTGTTGCGCGCGGCAGCGCAGGAACAAAATCTGATCTCTGCATCGACTTATGACACAATTTGGGCGCGGCATATCACCGATAGCGCGCAACTGATATTATTGGCTGATCAGCAGAGCGGTGCGCATTGGCTGGATCTTGGTTCTGGGCCAGGTCTTCCCGGACTGGTCATTGCCGCCTGTGTTGATTGCAAAATCACGCTTGTTGAATCGCGAACCAGGCGCGTTGAGTTTTTGCAGCATGCAGTTGATAGGCTGCAACTCCATGACCGCGTGACCATTAAAGGGTGTCGACTCGAGCGTGTGGAAACAGAATCATTCGACGTGATTACAGCGCGCGCATTTGCGCCATTGCCCAAATTGCTGAACTTATCCCAACGATTTTCCACAGATCGCACCAAATGGCTCCTCCCAAAGGGTAAAAATGCAGTTAATGAACTGGCTAATTTGCCAAAACACTGCCAAAATATGTTTCACGTGGAACACAGTGTGACCAGTGAGGACGCCAAAATATTGATTGGGATGGGCCGTCCGCCCAAAATCTGAGGGATATCCTCGATTTTCCAATCAAATTAGGCGCTTTAATGAATCGCACAGCCAAAATGGCGCGAAGGAGCATCTATGATCACAATCGCTGTAGCCAATCAAAAGGGCGGGGTGGGCAAAACCACCACTGCTATAAATGTGTCTACGGCGCTCGCGGCGACGGGATGGAAGACATTGCTGGTTGATCTCGATCCACAAGGTAATGCGTCTACAGGTCTGGGTGTGCATAGTCAGGACCGCGAATATAGCAGCTATGATGTTTTGACAGGTGCTGCTTCATTAGATGATTGTGTTCAGGACACCGCGATACCAGGTCTTTCCATAGTTCCGGCTACAGTTGATCTCTCCGGCGCTGAGGTTGAGATGGTGGAGCTTGAGGAGCGTACACATCGTTTGAAAGCGGCGCTGGATAATCGCAGCGAATGGGATATCTGCCTAATTGATTGTCCACCATCATTGGGGTTGCTGACGCTCAATGCACTGGTGGCAGCGGATTCACTTTTGGTGCCTTTGCAATGCGAGTTTTTTGCTTTGGAAGGGCTTAGCCAACTTTTGCAGACCGTTGAACGGGTGCAAAATGTCTTCAATCCAGACCTCTCCATATTGGGCGTGGTGCTGACCATGCATGATAAACGCAATCGTTTGACCGACCAAGTAACCGATGATGTCCGCGAAGTGTTGGGCAATCTTGTCTTCGATGCGGTTATACCGCGCAATGTTCGTCTTTCAGAGGCGCCCAGCCATGGCTTACCTGCCTTGGTTTATGATTATCGTTGCGCCGGATCATCCGCCTATATTGCGCTTGCCAAGGAATTGGCCGCCCGTTTGCCCGAAAAGAAAGTAGCCGCATGAGCAACAGCAAAGATGTGATTATGACCTCTGATTCAGACCAGAAAAAACCAAAGACCAAGAATGGCAACAAAAAAGCACCTAAGAAAAAGGCTTCGGGCTTAGGGCGTGGGCTTAATGCTTTGCTGGGCGAAGTGCGCACGGAGCGTCCAGTGTCACAGCAAAGTGATATTGCTTCTGGCGCGCGTGCTATCCCGCTATCAAATAATGGCGCAGAGGCCAGTGACGCAATATCCATGAATGTTGCTACAGATAATGGCCGCGACAATTTGGTGGAAATGCTATCTATAGCGCGGATAACACCGCATCCAGATCAGCCTCGGCGCTTTTTTAATGATAGCGCTCTAGACGAGCTGGCCGCGAGCATATCGCAGCGCGGTGTTATACAGCCGGTTATTGTCCGTCCTGCGCCAGGCAAGGCAGGTCACTATCAATTGGTCGCAGGTGAACGCCGCTGGCGCGCTGCACAGAGGGCGCGATTGCATGAAATACCGGCATTGGTGCGTGAACTTGATGAGCGTGACACACTGACTTTGGCGCTGATTGAAAATATTCAGCGCGAAGATTTGACTCCGATTGAAGAGGCGTGTGCTTATCGCAACCTTATGGAGCAGGATAATTTGAGTCATAATGAGTTGGCGCAGATGGTCGATAAATCACGCAGCCATGTCGCGAATATGATTCGTTTGTTGAATTTGCCTGATTCGGTGTTGGCTATGGTTGATGCTGGGCAATTGTCTATGGGCCATGCCCGCGCGCTTATTAATGCCGAAGATGCTCGGGAAATTGCACAAAAGGCCGTGAATGACAATTTGTCGGTTCGCCAGATTGAAAAACTGGTGCGCAAAAAGACGGATGCTGGATCACATAAGACGGATGAGCGCCCTGCAGTGAAGGCTGATGATTCGGATATTGCTGCTGTTGAACGGCATTTGTCTGATCTTTTGGGAATGAATGTGACGATTAGTCCGGGAAAAAACCCGTCTACCGGCGATTTGACGGTGCGATATTCAAGTCTGGATCAATTAGATCTGCTCTGTCAGCGGCTTTCTGGTGAGCCTCTATAAGAGGCAAAAGACAGATTTGCGGATTAACTTTTCACAATCTTAATTTGTAAAACAATGTATTTTATGCGGATATTAAGCATAAAAAGCCCTTGCCCAACGTTTTGAATGCGAAATATATAAACACACACAAGCAGAAAAACCCTTTATATACAAGGGTATAATATGCTTTTTGCTGCTCCCTTGTTTATGGGTGAGCGGTATAATCGTTAATCTGCGTTAACTACAAATATCAGTAAAGCATGAACAGATGCGCTGCATAAGCGGGTTCTGGATGACGTGGGAATTGTCATTCAAACCGGATGGCTTTGCGGAAAGCTTACCGGGCAAAACAGAATGCTTTCCGCAGAATAATTAAGGACCAGACTTTATGACCAAGACATTCAAATCCGTACTCGCCGGTTCAGTAGCTGTTGTAGCAGCACTTTCTTCTACCGGTGCATATGCGCAATCAGCAACCGCAGACGCAACTGCAACCATTTTGGAAGAAGTTGTTGTAACTGCTGGTGATGATCTTGCATTTGGCACGATCGTAGTTGGCGCAACCGGTGATGACGTATCTATCGCTGCAGATGGCACATTTAACTGCGGTGCCAACCTGACCTGTACCGGCACAAACAGTGCTGCAAGCTTCAGCGTAAGTGGAACCGGCGGCGAAACAGTTTCTGTTACCGTAGATGGTTCTGTCACTTTGCAAGACGGTGCTAACTCCATGACAGCTTCATTGACAGGTTCAGACACTTCTTTGACTTTGGACGGCACAGGCGCTGCGTCTTTCACAGTTGGCGGTGTATTGACTGTAGCTGATAACCAGGCTTCTGGTGACTATTCAGGTCAGTTCGACGTAACTGTTGATTATAACTGATTTTATAGGCTGAATGATCGGCTTTCTCGCAGGGGCCGATCATAAGCAATAAGGGGGTGTAGGGCAGTTTTGCTCTGCGCCCCTTTTTATATGCCATTTTGCGGCGCTGGTTAGCAATTTATAAACCATATTTGTCGATACCGGTACCCGATCAGTCGGCCATGGGAATGTATGTTCAGGCCGCAATGGAAAGACAATTTGGAGTTTTTGGGATGATCCGTTCGGTAGGCAAATTACTATTCGCTGCTTTTCTTGCTGGCGCCGCAGTCATGCAGGCCACAGTTCCGGCAATGGCACAAGGCAGAGGGGATCTGTTGGTCGCACCAACCCGTATAGTGCTTGATGGAAAGCGCGGCACCGAGGTGATATTGAACAATGTTGGCGCAGAAGAGGCGACATATCGTATCAGCCTGGAACTGCGCCGCATGACCCCTGATGGGGCATTGGCGGAGGTTTCTGAAGAAGAGGTCAATCAGCTCGAAAAAGCAGCATTGCAAATGATACGCTATGCACCGCGCCGGGTAACATTGCCGCCCAATCAGCCGCAAGCCATTCGAATTGGTATTCGTGCTCCCGCTGGATTGGCCGATGGTGAATATCGTGCGCATATGCTGTTCCGTGCTATACCCAAAGCCGAAGCGATTACCGAAAAGATCAACACACAGGTTGAAGGCCTTTCGATCGCACTGACCCCGATTTACGGTGTTACCATCCCTATCATCATTCGCCGCGGCCGCTTGGAAGCGACGGCCAGCATTGCCAATGGGCGACTGGAAAAGCGTGAACAGGGCGGCCATGCTCTGGCTTTTGATATGTCACGCGCTGGTCAAGGCTCTGTTTATGGCGAAGTACGGGTTACCAGACAGGGCGATTCCGAACCTCTTATGGTTGCGCGCGGTATTGCCATCTACCCTGAATTAGAAAACCGTACTGTACGTCTGAGCATTCCTGATGAGCTGGCAGAAGCATTGCGCTCAGCACCTGTGACTATTGCCTTTTACGAGGCACCAAATGCTGGCGGCGGTTTGATCTCCAAAATCGACACTGCGCTACAATAATATTATAAATCAAAGTATTAGATAAAGAATGTCCCTGAAACCCATCTTGCAGCGCGGCGCTTTTGGCGTCATGGCGGCAGCAGCAATGCTGACCGCCCCGCTGTCTATGGGGCAGGGTATGGCCTATGCACAATCAGCGCCAAGTGCAGCCAATTGGCAGCCCAGCGATGACGACTTTTTGTTGCTCGATATACGCTCTGGTCGGTTCAGCCTAGGCGATGGCGTGCGTGGGTATCAAACACCAAAGGGCATATGCGTTGATTTTGCCGATATCATTATGTCACTCAATCTTCCGGTCCGACTAGATAAGAAGTCGCGCCGCGCAACTGGCTGGATATTCGCTGAGAATGAGACACTGGTTGTTGATCGTGACCAAGGTATGGTACAAACCATGAACAATAAATATCAACTGAAACCAGGTGATATTTATGATGCGCCGGAAGGCTGGTGTATTGATACAAAAGCCTTGGCCAAATGGCTGGGTCTCGAATTAACGCCCGATCTTTCCAATGCGTTGTTACTCTTAACGTCAGACCGCAAATTGCCGTTTCAACGGGCTGCAGAGCGCAAAGAAAAAGCGGCTAAGATACGCCCGCAAAAGATTTTTGACCTTGCTGACATGCCACAGGCGGAGCAGCCTTATAAATTCTGGCAAACACCGTCTGTTGATGCGGTTGTTTCTGTGGGCGGCTTGCGTGATTCCACGACCAACCGGTCAGATGTAGATGTGCGCTATGAATTTTTTGCATCAGGAGAGATTGGCAAAGCATCGGTTGATGCACGGCTGGCATCGAATAACCAAGGTGTTCCTGAAAGCCTGCGCGTTCGTGCCTTTAGATCAGACCCTAATGGCGAGTTATTGGGGCCTGCCGGCGCGACACAGGTTGCAGCAGGCGATATTTCCACTTTCTCCACGCCACTGGTTGCGCAATCTGTCATCGGACGCGGTGCCTTTATTACAAACAGACCGCTTAACCGGGGCAATAGCTTTGACCGCACCAGTTTTCGCGGATCATTGCCGGTTGGTTGGGATGCTGAACTGTATCGCAATGATCAATTGATCGCTTTTGCGGAAAATCGTGACGACGGCCGTTATGAATTTGTTGATGTGCCTTTGCTGTTTGGCCGTAACGACTTTGAGGTTGTGCTATATGGGCCGCAGGGGCAAATCCGCAGAGAAAGACGGAGTCAACGCGTCGGAGCTGACGCCTTGCCACCTGGCAAAACATATTATTGGGCCGGTTTTGCGGAGTCAGGCCGAGATTTGATCACCATAGGCGCGCAAGAGACAGTCTTGCGCACACAAGGTTTGCGCGCGAGTGTTGGTCTGGAACATGGCCTGGATAAGCGGACAACGCTCACCGGCGCTATTCATAGCCTGAATGTCGATGGTGAGCGGTTCAATATCGCTGAACTGGGCGCTAGGCGTGCTTTTGGCAACACGTTATTTGACTTCTCACTTGCTGCAAATGGCAATGGTGGGGGTGCTTTGCGTGGTCAGGCACTGGGTCGCAGTGGAAACAGCTTTTACCGCGTTGAGACAATCTGGGCGACGAGTGACTTCCAGTCTGATCAATTAGAACAAAACGTGAACTCAAGACATAATCTTGCAGTTAGCCATTTCTTCAAACGGGGCCGTGTCTCCTTTCCTGTAGAGTTTGATGCGACATATCGTACGCGTACAACCGGCAGCGATACCTTAGAGCTATCCGGCCGTGTTTCCGCCAATTTGCAAAGAGTTTCTATCACTGGCGAGCTGGATTATGACCGCACGCGCAATCCCTTTGGTCCGAACCCTGATGACCAGCTAGAGGCAGGTTTGCTCGGCAATATTCGCTTCGGCAAATTCCGGTTGCGCGGGGAGTCGCGATTCCGCATTGCTCCGGAAACACGCTTTCGAACAGCATCCATTATAGGCGAATGGCGCAATGGCGGCAGAAATAGCTGGCGTGCAGAGCTAGGCTTTGATGGCGAGAATGATCGTACGCGGTTGGCATTGGGCTATGTTCGCCAATTTGATAAATTCTCCCTCAATAGCAGCATTGAAGCAGCGTCTGACGGTTCCTTTGCGGCTGGCCTCAACCTGGCATTCAGCATCGGGCCGGACCCACGCAATGGAAAATTCCGTTTCAGCAATGAGCGTCTTGCATCCAATGGTCAGGTTCTGGCTACAGTGTTCCGCGATAATAACCGTGATGGCATTCGACAGCCAGATGAACCGCTTGAGCAAGAGGTTGAGCTGACTGCTGGCCTGGCTATTGCTGACCAACCCACCGATGAAAATGGCAGAGCGTTAATAGATGGTCTGCGCCCGTTTCAGCCAATTCTGGTTGGTATTGATGGCGGCAGCTTGCCAGACCCTTATTTGCAGCCATCTACATCCGGCATTGTGGTGACACCGCGTCCAGGCGTGCCGACACGTATTGAGTTGCCGCTTGTTGCAGCGGGAGAGGTCGATGGCACGCTAGTACAATCAGGCGGTGTCGGGGTGGGCGGTGTTACGCTTGAACTGGTCAATCAAGAAGGTCAGGTCGCACGCAGCACATTGACCGAGTTTGACGGTTTCTTCCTTTTCGATCGCGTGCCCTATGGCGCTTATACTCTGCGCATAGCTGAAGAGGCGGCACAGATATTGCGCGCTGCGACAGGCTTGGCCAAGGGTAAAGTCGTTCTGGACGACGATAACCCGTTGGTCAGCTTGGGTGCGATCAAAATTCAATCATTAACGCCGCAAATCGCCAAGAATGACTCTGTCGAAGTGCCTAGCGACACCGAACCATAAGAGCCAGACCCATAGGGACTAGCTGGTTGCTTCGGCCTTTATCTCGAAACTGGCTAAGGCGCGATGCTCTGAAACCAGCCCTTTGAAAAGGCTGTAGCAACAAACCAGCAGCACGAAGGTGAATGGCAACCCACTGGCAATTGTGCCAGCTTGCACTGCGCCCAAAGCGCCGGCACCACCACCGACCAATAGCGCAGCAGCAACTAGCCCCTGCAAAATCGCCCAGAAAATCCGCTGTGAAACAGGAGCATCAGTGCGACCACCGGCCGTAATGGCATCAATAACCAATGATCCGGAATCTGATGATGTCACAAAAAAGACGATCAGCAGGATAATTGCTAATGATGATATGATATCCGTCATGGGCAGATTTTCCAGCATCTGGAACAGGACCAAAGGCGCCTGTGTGATACCTCCGGGCAATTGACCAATGCCATTATTAATCTGTTCCATCGCGGTAACACCAAAGGTGGTGAACCAGATGGTGGCAACGATAACGGGGACAATCAGGACAACGCTCAGAAACTGTCTGATTGTGCGGCCGCGGGAGATACGCGCGATAAACATGCCAACAAAGGGTGACCAGCTTACCCACCATGCCCAATAGAATATGGTCCAGCCATGATACCATTCTGTATCTTCCCGTCCGACCCAATTGCTCAGTGGTATGGCATATTCGGCATAGCTGGCCAAAGCTGTTCCAAAGCCGGAGACAATCTCAGATGTGGGGCCCGTCACAAAGACAAAGGCCAACAATAAGGCCGCCAGCACCATATTGATGTTGCTCAGCAATTTAACGCCGCCATCCATGCCGCGGACCACGGATATGATGGCCAGCCCGGAAATACCGGCAATTAAGAGCAATTGCGATGTCAGGCTCGCCTCAATATCGAAGAGAAAAGACAGACCGGTTGCGGCCTGTTGTGCACCAAGGCCCAGCGATGTGGCCAATCCGAATAATGTTGCGATCACCGCCAATATGTCGATGATATGACCTGGCCAGCCCCATACGCGCTCACCCAATAGGGGGTAAAAAGCTGATCGTATCGTCAGCGGCAAACCTTTGTTGAAGGCAAAAAAGGCCAGAGAAAGGCCGATAAGCGCGTAAACGGCCCATGGTGTAAGGCCCCAGTGAAAGATGGTCGCGCCCAATGCCAATCTTTGCGCTTCGGGCGTGCGCGGTTCGACATTGAGCGGCGTGCCGCCCCAATCTGTATAATAGGCCATGGGCTCAGCCGAGCCGTAAAAGACCATGCCAATACCAATACCAGCGGAAAACAGCATCGCGATCCAGCTTATCGTGCTGAACTCTGGTTTGGCGTCTTGTCCGCCCAGCCTGATTTTGCCCAGAGGCGATGCCAACACACCAATGCAAAAGAGCAGAACCACATTAGTGGCAATCACAAAGAACCAGTCAAAATATTGCAGCGTCCAAGCCTTGATCGCTTCGAACCAGACTTTCGAGATGTCGGGAAAGGCCAAGGTCGAGATAACGAACAAAAAGATCAGCAGGGCGCTGATGAAAAAGACCGGATTGTGCATTTCCAGCCCGAACGGGTTCACATTATCCTGCCCCGCCTCATAATCGCATTCATATTCGCTATTGATGCTGACAGATTCTTCTATGCCTTGATTGCTCACGCTTGTGGCTCCAATATTTTTGTTCCCAGCGCATTTTTGAGCGGCTGCAAATGGTCTTCATAATGACGCCAGAGATCGACGCTTGCCTTGCTAATAGGTTGGCGAACCTGTTCGGAACTGGCGGTTCTGACCGCCCGTTTTGTTTTGTGAAAATCTATACATGCCTGTTCAAAAGGCAGAGCGAGATAGTCCAGCATGCGCTTTACCTGACCCTCAAGGTCGTCCAGAACATCTTCATGCTGCACGCGCAAAATTGCACCGGGCAGGACGCTATCCCAATGATCCATCAGCCGCACATAATCACGATAATATTGGCCGATTTCTTTAAGGCCGTAGGTGAACTCCTGACCCTCGGCAAAGAGCTGCTTAAAGCCTGAGAAGCAACAGGCCATGGGTTCGCGGCGGGCATCAATAATTTTGGCATTGGGCAGGATGAGCTTGATAAGCCCGATATGCCGGAAGTTATTGGGCATCTTATCAATGAAAAACGGCGCACCTTGCCGATGAATTCGTGTAGTCTCGATAAAATTCTCACCCATTTCTGCCAGTTGCTGCGCTGATAATTCGTGCAGATTATCTGGATAGAGTGAAATATTGCCAGCACGCTTTTTTCGGCGCAGCCTGTGTGCAAGTGACAATATATTAGGCAGCTCCAGCGTACCATCAACCTGACTGTGCGATGCCAATATCTGCTCCAGCAATGTTGACCCCGCGCGTGGCAATCCCAAGATGAAAATCGGATCCTGCGCCATATGGCCTTTGTTGCTCTGGCTAGCGAACAGCTCCGGAGTGCAAGCGGCAATTTGTGCGTCCAGCTCGGCCGTCATCTTGTCGGCATCATATCGCGACTGTTGACGTTTTAACAGATTGCCATTGTCATAATAGCCGAATGACTGATCATAATCTTTGCGATCTTCATAGGCCTTGCCCAGTGCAAAGCACATATGGATACGATTTTGATAGCTTAATTGGCCGCTGGACAATTGCACCTGCATCGCAGCGATCTCATCATCGCCAAAGTGATAGGTTTTCAGATTTGCCAAGCCATAATAAGCGTCACCATGTCCAGCATCTGAATGAATCGCTTTTTGATAGGACTGCACGGCGTCATCATGACGGCCATAGGTTTTTAGCGCATGACCACGTGAGGTGAGGGTGATGGGGTCATTGGGGAGATGGGCAAGCACATCATCAAACAGTGCAAGGGCATTTTCATATTCGCCAGTCTGCATCAACTCTATGGCATAGAGCGATTGAAAAACAGGGTTGGCCGTATCACGCTCATAGAGTTTTCGGCTTTCGCTCAGCGCTTCGGCAAATTTCTGCCGTTTGCGCAGAACCTGTATATAATCAATGCGCACCTGAATATTGTCAGGCTCAAATTCCAGCGCGCTTTCGAGCAGAAAGTCGCTATCTTCCAATACGCCGAGCCGGCCACCAATATCAGCCAGCAAACGCATCGCTTCCACATGATGCGGGTGTTTTTGCAGGAAATGTCGACATGCGGTTTCGGCTTTGACCAGCTTGCCTTCATAAAGCAGGTGTGACACCGCGACCAATTCTTTGGGAAGGCTTGAAATGCGCTGTTCCTGCCCGCGCATTTCTGCTGCGACAATCTTTTCACCGCGGCTTTGCAGAATATCGGCCTGAGCCTTCCAACTGGCCTGTAAGACAGGGTTGCACTGACATGCCCGTTTATACGCCGCCAGAGCCGCATCCAAATTGCCAAGCGCACGGTGGATATGGCCCTCTTCCTGATGCGCGCGCCCGAAATCGGGGGAGAGCCCTTTAAGGTGTTCTATACTGGCCAGTGCAACCTGATTGCGCCCAAGATAGCGTTCGCAAACCGCCTTTATATATAACCCGTCAATATTGTCGGGATCAGCTTTCAGCACATTGCCAACGTCATGCAACGCCCGTTCAAACTGCCCATTATACATGAGTGACTGGACGGATTGCATCCAGCTTTGATCGATTTGTTGGGGGTCAGACATCTATATAGATCATGGGCGATTAAGGGCTTGCTGTCTAGAAAAAGGGGGGCGATCAGTAATGAAGCCCCCCTTTCGTCATTATGTTGCTGCGCTTAGTATCTGAAAGATGCTCTCAGCCCGACCGTGAGAGGACGGTTGACAGTGATCCGTGACCGGTCATTGACAAAATTGGCGCTGATCTGGGCGCGTTCGTCGAACAGGTTTTCACCAAAGAGTTCGAGCGACCAACTATCATTGGTAATACCTGCAGCAAAACCAACAGTTGTCCAGCTATCAAGTGTCAGACGGTTGATCTGAATAATATCCGTCGCAACAGAAGCAGAGTGCGTTAGCTGCGGTTGGACATGGCCAGTCCAGTCACCAAAAACATTCCACTCATAACGTGCGCGTATATTGCCTTGGAAGCTGGGTGCAAAGGCAAGGGTAGAACCAACAAGCACATCGCCTGTTGGTGTCAGCACTTCGGTCACCTCGGTATCAAGGAAAGAGAAACCGGCAGAGACGGTCAACCCATCAACAGCATAAGGAGCAATGGTGATATCACCTTCAACACCAAAAATTTCCGCGTCGGCCGCATTGTCCGAGAAGAACAAATTGGTGATGCTGGTGTCAAAAATGGTGGTTTGCAGTCTTTGAATATCAACAAAAAATGCATTGCCGTTAAACCGGACCTGATTATCAAATAATGAGGTTTTCCAGCCAATTTCATAATTTTGCACATCATCGGTATCAAGCGCGAAAGGCACGACAAAACCGGTGGGGCTGGTTGCGCCGCCTGGGCGGTTTAACAGGCCAGGGCGGAAACCTTCTGAATAGGTTGCATAAAATAGCAGATCATCAGTTGGCGTCCATGTCGCGTTGATTTTAAAGATAAAGCCATCGGTTGACGCTGTGTCAGGCGCAGCAAGCGAATTGAAAACTTGCTGGGCTTGTGCGTTGGACAGGCCAGCGGCTTCAATGTCCTCTATAGATTGCCCTGCGGTAAAGGTTTGCCGCAATGCATCTGTACAGCTGCCAATAAAGGTAAAGCTGCCATCGCCATCGAACAGGTCGCTGATGTTCGTGCCAAAGGCATTTTCATCGACACCGCTGGAGTTACAGAAAGAGCTGTTCGCGCTGCCTTCAAGATCAACTTCAACATCGAAATAGCGTGCGCCCAAAGTAATGGCGAACTGATCCGACACATCAAATGTTGCTTCACCAAATATACCGAATTGTTCATCGGTCCGGCGCACATCGTTGCGGAAGATCACGCCAGCGGGAAATGCGGTGCGGTCTGTTGCAAAAGCATTAGGCTGGGCAAAGTTGGGCGGGAAAGAACCGCCGAACAGATCAATGGCTGTGCTGCCCGGATAGGTGAAGTCGTTACGTTCGGTCAGCTCAAGATCGCTATAAAAAGCACCAGCAGTGACTTTGACCCAATAATCATCAGGGGTACTGAACCGAAGTTCATGCGTTTGTACCTCTGTCTCCGTAAGCGAGTTTACGAACAGATTTGGTGCCTGGCATGTTCCTGAAGGGCCGCCAGCACCGGGATAGGATACTGACCCATCGCAAATATAATAAGGCAGATATTGGCCAACAAACAGATAGTCGGAATAATCTACGCGCTGTGATGTTTCACGCTCGGTATATGCGCCCGTATAGACGATTTCCAATGCGCCGATACGGCCTTCCAATGTCCAGCTGGTATTGCTGAAATCATCTTCAATTTCATCTTCTTCGAAACGCTGAATTTCCAGATCGCCCAATGACGGATCAGTGAAAAACACACCATCTGAATCCAGACCCTGCCGTGCATGCGCAACTGTCAGGTTCCAGCTATCGGAAAATTCATATTTGCCGCTGATACGAAAGCCCAGATATTGGGTATCGTTGAAATTTTCCTCAACCAGATTGCTGTTATCTGCCAATAGGAAATTGACGTTGCTGAGATCCGCTCCGGCCTGAAGACCTGCACGCGCGGCATTTACCGGTACGCCATTTTCTCTCACCGTACCTTCGGGACGGAAGCGCGCACTTTCGATCGTGCTGCGTGTGCCGGCGACATTGTCGATATAACCGCCCTGATTGTCATAATAACCAACGGCCCGAAGCGCAAAGCGATCGCCAATGGGCACGTTCAAAGTGGCTTCGAAATTGTTGCTGATAGCGCCGCTCTTTGTGAAGGCAACGCCTGCTTTGACCTTTGCCTGAAATTCGCCAAGCACTGGCTTGTTGGTGATCAAACGCACCGTACCCGCTTGTGAACTGGCACCAAATAATGTGCCTTGCGGACCGGAGAGAACCTCTACGCGCTCAAGGTCGGCTGCGTAAACGTCAAGGTTACGACCCGGTTGAGAGACAGGTTGTTCATCAAGATAAAGCGCCACATTGGGCGCCAGACCAGCAACACCAGCGGTGGTTAGGTTGGGCGTGGTCGAAGCCAGACCGCGAATATAGATGGTGCTTTGGCCGGGGCCACCACCGCCAGCGGTAACACCTGGCAATTGTTGCAGATAATCGTCAAAAACCGTCACGTTCAGCTGATCGAGAGTTTCTTCACCTAATGCCTGAACCGCAACAGGAACATCTTGCAAGTCCGCACTGCGTTTTGTTGCAGTGACGACAATTTCCTGAACCCCTCTTTGCTGATCTTGTTCTTCTGCCTGTGGCTGTTGACTTTGTGTTTCTTGAGCTTGTGCCGATGCACAGCCCATAGCTGCGATAACCGCAAGCGATGCGCCCGTTTTAAAATATTTCAAAATAACCTCGTGGGTCTAATTAAGAAGTATAGGGAAAAATACACCCGACCAGCGTTAAGCCTATCGAACCCATTGCAAAGCCGCAGAAACTTGTCCCCATGCGAATACGGCTTTCAAAATGAAGGGCTGTTTATAAGGGGTAAATCGGGTTTGTGAACCGTGAGCATGTAACAAAATGGCGCAAATTGACCATTTTACGCATTTTTGGTGCGCAATATGTGGCTAAATTGCCACAGTATTTTGAGGCGTTGAATCACTCTCTTTCCATCTGCGGATCATCTCCAAACTGCGCAAATGCACGATTGCCAATGCCGGTATTACTAGCATGAGCAGAGCCGTACCAATTAAGACACCGAAACCAAGGCTGGCCGACATAGGAATGAGGAATTGCGCTTGAATGCTGGTTTCGAACGTAATCGGCGCAACGCCCAAAAAGGTAGTGATTGCGGTCAACATAATCGGTCGGAAACGGGATTTGGCAGCATCAATCACGGCATCCTCGGGCTCCATGCCGGTTTGCAAATTTTCGTTGAGAAAGTCGATCAGGACCAACGCGCCATTAATGATAACGCCTGACAGAGCGACAATTCCAAATACGGACAAAATACCCAATGGTATGCCTAGCAACAAATGCCCAAATAATGCGCCGACCAGACCAAAAGGTATGGCGGCCATAATAATGAGCGGTTGGGTATAAGAGCGGAAGGGGATGGCAAGCAGGCCATAAATGACGATCAAAGCCAAACCAAATGCTGCGCCTAGATCGCCAAAACTGTCTTGCTGTTCCTTTTGCTGCCCGCCAAAATCATATTGCAGCGCAGGATAATCCGCCAAAATGGGCGGCATTATCTGATCGGCAACCAAAGCGTTGGCTTCCTGTGCTGTGACAATGTCTTCATCAACATCTGTGGTTATGGTGACGACACGCCGCCCATCCTCACGTTTGATTTGCGATGGTGCGTTGGTGAACGATGCTTCTGCGACAGAGGAAACCGAAGCAAATCCGCCAGCAACCCGAATGCGGAAACGCTCAATATCGGCGATGGAATTGCGTTCCTCTTCGGGCAGACGCACATATACGCGCACATCTTCTCGTCCGCGTTGAACCCTTACCGCTTCGGCGCCAAAAAATGCGGCACGCACCTGCGCAGCGACATCTTGCAAGGTCACTCCCAATGTTCGCGCCGATGGCTTTAGGCGCAACTCAATCTCGCGCATTCCGGCATCTTGGTCGCTCTCAACATCAAAGACGCCATTGATCTTTTGCAATTCGCCCATAATCCGCTGGCGCACCACATCCAGCGTCGCATCATCGGGGTGGGATATCTGCAGATTGATTGGCTCGCCAATAGACAATAGCGATGATGAAATAGTGAGGGAGCGCGCTTCAGGGACTTCGCCAAGCTCTTCGCGCCAGGCTTCTTCCAATGCGATGGCTGAAATTGTGCGGTCTTCGGATTTTGACAGGGATATTTGGATGTTGGATAGGCTGGGGCGAAATGTCTCGCGTAGTCCGTCTGGCCCGCCGGTTACTTGTTGCAACCCAATGGTGGTGTAGGTGGATTCCACCAAGAGATCGCGATTGCCATTTTCGCCCACCAATTTTGTGATGGCGCGTTCGCCCGCATCTTCAATGCGTTTGGTGATTGCCGCTGTGCGATCAATAGTCGCGCCTGCGGGCAGCTCGAGCGATGCGGTGACCAAATCAGCCTCAATATCAGGAAAGAAGCTGAATTTGATAATACCGGCTGGCAGCATGGCGACAAAAAGTATGAGCACTGCAACTGCGCCGGACAATATGATCGCTGGCGCACGCACAGTGAATGTCAGCGCTCGGTCAAGCGGCCCTTCAACAAAGCTTTGAAAGCGTTGATCGACTGTCTTTTGCACCCGCTCAAAAAATGCTGCGACACGGTTTTTGGCGGCGGTTCCTGCGGCTGGCAGATGAGAGAGGTGATAGGGCAGCACCAGCAATGCCTCCACCAGAGACAATGCCAGAACCGACAAGACAACCAGCGGAATATCCGCAAGGATTTTGCCAATTGTCCCGCCCACGGCCAATAGAGGCGAAAAGGCGGTTATGGTTGTTAGAACAGCAAAGATAACGGGGATTCTCACTCGCTGTGCACCCGCAATGGCTGCACCTACACCGCTGCGCCCACGCTCTCGCTCTGCATAGATATTTTCCCCCACGACAACCGCGTCATCAACCACGAGTCCCAAGGCAAGGATAAAGCCGAATAATGAGAACATGTTGATGCTGGAGCCAGCATATTGCAGAAGAAAGATGGCACCGATAAATGTCGCGCCAATACCAATTGCGGTCCAAAAGGCTAGTCTGAGATCAAGAAACAAGGTGAGCGCGACCAGCACAAGCAACAGGCCGATAGCAGCATTTTTCAGCAACAAGCTAAGCCGGTCATCAAGCAGTTCGGAATCATCATCCCAGACCGCATAGTTAATGCCCGGCGGGAAATCATATTTGTTTTCCAACAATTCCAAGACCGCTGCCGAGACATCCAGAACACGCTCATCGCTGGTCCGATAGACATCAACAAAGGCCACAGGTTTTTCATCAAATTTTGCAATCAGATCGGTATCTTCAAAACTGTCCCTGATGGTCGCTACATCACCCAGACGCAAAATCGCGCCTTCAGCAGTGGTTAGCAGCACAATATCTTCAAAATCCTGCTGGTTATAATTCTGCCCAACCGTACGGATGCGGACTTCCTCGCTATCTGTATTGATAGAACCGGCGGGGCTATCAAGGCTGCTTGACGTCACAATATTGGAGACATCAGTGAGCGAAAGATTAAGCGCGCGCAGCTGATCCTGCGAGATATCGGCAAAAATCTCATAATCACGGACAGCACTTGTTTCCACATAGCTGACATCCGGCAAAGCGGAGATGGCGTCTTCCAGTGCATAAGCGGATTCTTTGAGGGTACGTTCGGAGACATCGCCATAAAGCGCGATTTTCATCAGCACCTGACGGGTTGTCAGTTCGCGGATATTGGGTTCTTCTGCATCAACCGGGAAGGTGTTGATTTGGTCGACTTCTGATTTCACATCATCCAGTGCGCGTGCCAAATCGGTGCCGGCTTCTAGCTCAATATTGACTGAGCCTGACCCCTCGGATGCGGTTGACGTAATCTCTTTGACATCCTCAATCGCTTCGACCGCTTCTTCAATCCTCTGGACTATGGATTCTTCAACCTCTTGGGGGGTCGCGCCGGGGTACGAGACAGTGACACCGATTGTATCAAGGCTGGTTTCGGGGAAAACCTCTTGGCCGATGGATGAATAGGAATAGAGACCGAGCGCGATCATCACCAACATCAATATGTTTGCAGCGACCCCATTACGCGCCATAAAGGCAATGACGCCGGTGCGATCACGTGCGCGCTCGTCCGACACATGCCCGAAACGGTCCGTTGGCAGTGCTGCATCATCAGGGCCTTCAGCATCGGTCATCTGGTCGGAGATATCGCTCATTTTTTGTCGCTGCCGGAAAGACGTACCGGCATATTGTTGGTCGGCGCGGTCAGGCTGCTGGTTACCAGCCTGTCACCCTGCTGAACATTGGCGGCGGTAACATAGGCGATATTGTCGCTTCTTTGAATCACACGAACAGGCACGATCTGCAGTTTATTATCGCGCACGACCCAGATTTCATTACCGGGCCGCAATGCCGATGCAGGCACAGCGACAAAACTATCGCGGCTGGCACCACTGATCTGCGCTTCGACAAATGCGCCCAGCAATAGCGGCGGAGCGCCGCCCTCTGTGCTTCTATCCTGCCCGTCCACCAGTTTTCCACCGGTTAGCGGGGAGGGAACGCGCAGAAAAACCTCTACATTACGGGTCGTGCTGTCGAGGCTGGCATCTGCACGGTCGACAAAGGCTGTCCAGCGATAGGTCAGCCCGCCATAATCATAATAGACATCTGCACGGATATTTTTGCCCGTCCCTTGCAACAATCCGGGGATTAATGATGCCTCATCCTGAGTAAGGGATAGCCGCACTTCATAGGCATTGGTGGAAACGATCGTCCCCAAAGCCTGACCGGCTTGAACAAATGTGCCGATGGACGCGCTTTCTGCACTGACCAGCCCGCCAAAGGGAGCGGATATGCGTGTACGATTGAGCGAAAGCTGGGCATCGGCCAGTGATGCAGCGGCCCGTTCGCGCGCGGCCTGCGCAGAACGCAATTGCGGTTCACGGGTTGCAAGGCCTGACGCTCTTTTAGCGTTTGTGGGCTTATCCGCACCATTATTTTGTGGTTTGGACAGAGCCGTTGGCGGCAAGATGCGGGTTGCACTGCCGTTTTCGGCGGCATTGCCGGCTTTGGGCGTGCGCGCTTCCTCTCGTGCTGAATAACGCGCCAGATCATCCTGTGCGATGGCCACTTCTTCGCGCGCCTGCAGCACGGCAACATCCTGCGCAGCAACATCTGCCCGGGCGATACGCACCTGATTAAGATAATCGGCAGGGTCAATACGCACCAGCAAGGTTTTGCCAGAGACAAAACTTCCTTCACGAAAGCTGGTGCTGACATAGGTTAAACGACCTGAGACTTCTGCCCCAATGGTAACTTCGTCGCGTGGTTGGACAGTGCCAGAAACGATGACGGGAATAGCGCCAGATGAGACTTTTAACGCAGTTGCTTCCACCAAAGGTGCTTGTTCGACCCGCTCAACCTGATCGGGTACGGGCCGCAACCATATCATAAAGGCCGCAATCGCAATGGCGGCGATGAAGATCCCCAAGGCCCAGATAAGCTGGTTACGCATCTTCATTCTCCGTGCGGCAATTGGTGCCGGTTTTGCATATCATCATTGCTATTCTTTCTCGCTCTCGGCCTGTTCGGGCAAGGCCCAATCCCCGGCCAGTGCGCGATGGACATTGAGACGCGCCAATGCTGTGGCACGGGCAGCGGTGGAGAGATCACCACGCACGCGGTAAACGGTTGTCAGTGCATCAAGATAGGAAACATATGTCCCCACGCCCGAAGCAAAGCGGCGCTTTTGCAAATTTAGAGACAGTTCAGCTTCTTCCAATTGCGCGGTGACCAGCAAATAGCGCTGGCGCTGCTGCTCATAATCTTCAAGCGCAGTACTGACTTCCTGATAAGCGGTTATGACGGTGCGCGCATAAATGGCGGCCTGTTGATCATAAACCGCTCTGGCACTGCGGATATTGGCGCTGATTTGGCCAGCATTGAATATTGGCGCAACGATATTGGCGGTGAGTGAGCTGGTCCAATTATCCGCGACATCGAGCGCTGCTGAGAGTGAATCCCCTTGCGTGCCGAGCGCGCCGGACAGGCTGATTTGCGGGAAGCGTTCTGCGCGGCGTGCGCCAATGCGAAAGCGTGCCGCTTCCAGCCGCGCCCATGATGCTTCCACATCTGGCCGCTGAGTCAGCAAATTTACAGGCAGGCCAGCAGGCACCTCTTCAAACACCAGCCTGGGCGTGAGTGGTTGTGCCAGTTTTTCCTTCATCGGCTCAGGATAGCCGCCAATCAGCACGGCCAACCTGTTTTCCGTACTGGCCAATGTACTTTCCAGCTGTGGCAGCGAAGCCTGTGTCGCGCGTAGCTCTTGGCGTATCTGGAACAGCTCAAAACTCTGTACCAATCCGCGGCGAAATTGCTCTTCCGTGCGTGTGGCACGGTCGTTCAGCACATCGGCTAATGTCTTTGCCAGAGCAATTTGCCGCCGCGTATCAACGACATCAAAATAGGCAGAAATTGTTTCCGCCGCTGCTGTAAGCTGAACGGCGCGCAGATCAAAGGCAGAGGCAATGGCATCCTGATTGGCAGCTGCAAAATCATTGCGATTGCGGCCAAACAGATCAAGCTCATAGGCTATGCCAAGACTGGGGGAATATACCTCATTATCAATACGATCGATTACCCCGCCGCCCAGATCACCAAAGGGGCTTCCGGCTAAGGGCGTGCTTGTACGGCTGGCCGACAATGTTGCATCAATACGCGGCAGTAAGGCCGCCCTGGTGATACGTGCCTGAGCGCTAACCTGTTCTAGGCGGGCAACCGATTCCGCGATATCGAGATTTTTGTTGAGCGCCTCTTCGACCAAATTGTCGAGCACGGGGTCTTCAAAAGCCTTCCACCATGTTGCTGGTTGGTAAGCCCCGCCATTTTGATCGGACGCATATTGCTCTGGCAATTGGGTGACAATATCGGGCGTAGATTCTTCGGGCGTAAGTGAGATACAGCCCGTCAAGCAAAGGCTTATTGCGCCTATCAGCAAATAATGGCGCATAGTCGTCATGAGCAACGGGTCATATAATGGTGAGCGATCATGCGGCATTCCTGAAATGGCATGGCGATTGCGCAATACGCTCATGCCCCACCAATATTTGCTTCTCGCCCATAACGCTCGCAGTCTATAATCCGTTCCCGAAAGGAGAAAGGTTTTATTCTCGTACTGATTAAATGGGGCAATGACAAGGCCGTATAGAATGTGCAGCGCATGGTATTACGCTCGCACTGGCCTGGCAAAATCCATCACAATGAAGAGTTGGTGCGGCTTTAGATGGTCATAGTCACATAACTTTGCGTTCTAATAACCGCTGGCTTGACCATCTTTGCGCATTTCGGTTGCACCAATATAGGCATCACCGGCCGGATTACGGGCAATTGCCTGATAGCCGCCAAAGGGTATGCCGGTATTTTCAACCACGACTTTGTGCCCCATGGCTCGCAATTTTGCGATCGTCTCTTGAGATATACCGGGCTCAACGAACAGCGTTCCCAAGTCATCGACAAGGTCTGTATCAGCAGCGCTGCCTAGCAAGGGGTCGGTCGGCTGCCGCCCGCCATCATGCATGATCCGCGCCGCATCGCCAGCCTCTTGCAGGTTCATGCCATAATCCACCAGATTGACGAGGATCTGCACATGTCCTTGTGGTTGCATGCCGCCACCCATTAGGCCCAAAGTCATAAAGGGCTTGCCATCCTTTTTCACAAATGCCGGGATGATCGTATGGAATGGCCGTTTGGCCGGGGCATAGGCATTGGGGTGATCCGGGTCGAGGCTGAACAGCTCGCCGCGATCCTGAAACATAAAGCCAAGCCCGTCGGCCACCAGTCCGCCGCCCATGCCGCGATAATTGGATTGGATAAGGCTGACCATCATACCATTTTTGTCAGTCACTGTCAGATAAGTGGTGTCGCCTGGCCCTTCCAGCCTGGGTGCAGAAAATGCGCCGGGGCGAAATGCCGGTGTCGCGCGCTCAGGGTCAATTTCCGCAAAACGTGCCTTGCCATAAGCTTCGGTCAATAGCTCAGTTGGCGCTTTGGAAAAGGCGGGATCAGCATAAAAGCGGGCAACATCTTCAAAGGCCAGTCTTTTGGCCTCTGTAATATAGTGCAGAACTTCAGGGCTGCCGCGCTCCCATTGCGAGAGATTAACATGTTTAAGGATATTGACCATTTGCAATGCAGCAAAGCCTTGCGAATTGGGTGGAAGCTCGCACAATTCATAACCACGCCGATATGCAGCGCAGGCCACATCCACCCATTCGCTTTTATGGCTGGCAAAATCTTCTATCGCGAAAGCGCTGCCCTGTCGGCGCAGATAATCGACCATCGTTGCCGCAGTTTTGCCCTTATAGAATTCATCGCGGCCATTTTGCGCGATACGCTCCAAAGTATTGGCCAGATCGGGGTTGCGGAACATGCTGCCCGGTGCAGGCGCGCCATTGGCGAACCATGTTGCCCGCGCATTGCTGAAATCAAAATCATAGCGTTTCTGCCGCTCTTCATAGGATCGTAAAGATCGCGCAAGATACATGGCGATGACAGGCGCTATAGGGTGTCCATCACGTGCATAGCGGATGGTGGGCGCCAAATTTTCGCGCATTGGCAAGGTGCCAAAACGCTCATGCATGGTGAACCAGGCATCCACTGTGCCCGGTATGGTTACAGGTAATGCCCCAACAGGCGGGATAGAGGTCGCGTCTGCGCCCAGCTTGTCTTTAAGCTGCTTAAGCGTCTGGCCTTTAGGGGATCGCCCAGAGCCGTTTATGCCATAAAGCTGATCGGTTTTCGGGTCATAAATAATGGCGAACAGATCGCCGCCAATGCCATTGCCGGTCGGTTCCATCAGGCCAAGCGCCGCATTGGCAGCAATGGCTGCATCAACTGCGCTGCCACCAGCTTTTAATATGTCCAGCGCGATTTGCGTTGCTAAGGGATGTGCTGTCGCCGCCATGCCATTTGGTGCTACAACCGGGCTGCGCGCCCATGATGCCCCAACAGGCCGCGCTCCGCCGCCAATGCCATTGGTTGCGTCAGCCTTGGTATCAGCAACATTATCAGGAACTTGCGCCACCACAGCGCTGGTCATCAAGGCACCTGCGGCAAGAAACATTGTCATCAGTTTCATAATATCATCGCGCTCCACATATCGGGATTTCAAAGAAAGGAGGTATTTTTATGATGCTAGTCCACTGACCAAGGCAGAACAAGCACATGATCGCATGATGCATAATTGCGAAACCCAAATACGCGATATTGCGGCCGTATGCGGATGCGATATGTACTGAACTAGCGCTTCACTTTTCCAATAAGCTCGACCAGCTCGTCAAACTTTTCTTTTTGCTCTGCCTCACTGCCTGTGGCGATTGCTTCTGCAACACAGCAAGCTGCATGATCCTTCAGTATCTGGTTTTCTACTTTTGAAAGTGCAGATTTTACCGCCTGCATTTGTGTCAATATATCCATGCAATACCGCTCTTCTTCGACCATTGAGGCGATACCGCGTACCTGCCCCTCGATACGCCTAAGGCGGTTTAGCTTATCTTTATGCTTTTCAGTGGGCATGAATCAACTTTCGCTTGCAATACCCTATAGGGGTATATATAAGATATTTTATATCAACAAACATATAATGGTAGCATGCGCTTTTCTCAACTTTTATACGGCCTTTCAATTTTTGTGTTCATCACATTAATGCCGCCTAGCGCCAAAGCACAGCAGCTTAGCTATCCGGGCGGCCAAACGCTTGTTATCCAAAACCAAGGGTCGCAGCGCTCGGCTGAATTTAACCACTCCATACAATATGATGTGTCTATAGGTGGTTTGGTGGAATATAATGATGAAAGTGATGCTTTCTTCATCGGGCCACAGGCAACATGGTTGGTGAAGCGAATTAATGGGGACGCCAGTCAAGCCAATTTCATAATATCCGGCGGCATTGGTAATTTATCTGACAATGGCAATGATCGCGTGTCAGGTTTTGTGCAAGTTGCAGCAGACACGATTAGTACGAAGCATTTTCTTGCCTATTCAGCGCGCGCAATTCTGGTTGAAGAACGCGACACGCAAATTCGGCAAACGGTGCGTGGCGGCATTGCCTTATATCCACCCACAAAAGGGCGGATACAGCCTTTTATAGCCTTACAGGTTGATCGGTTTGATGGCCCTTTAGATGCCTGGCGTGCGGCTCCGTTTATTCGGCTCGTTAAGGATGCTTTTGTGGGAGAAATAGGTATTAACGATGATGGCGGCCTTATTGCCAATTTGGTTGTACTTTTTTAACATACCCCAGTAGGGTAAATAGCATTATTCGGGTGACTGAGATCGCAATTTTTGGATTGGAGAAATATAATGAGTCTGAAAAAGGTTATTGCTGCAACTTTATTGACGTCGGTTGTGATTGGTGGGGGCTTTAGCACGACTTTGCAGCCCGCTCATGCGGTACAAAAAAAGGCGGGCGAAACTATAAAAGTTAAGGTCAAAGGGCTGTTTTGTGATCTGTGCCGCACCAAAATGGAAAAAAGTTTTGGTCGTGTTGCTGGAGTCAACAAGGTCGATGTAAATCTGGAGAGTGGTTTTGTCACGATCTGGATGGCGAAAGGCAAGACGCTCGGCGATCAGCGCGTCAACAAGATCGTACGGGAAACTGGATACACACCTGTTTCGATAAACCGCAGTTAAAGTTCAGAAATGCCTTCACCTAAAGGCGTAGACAGTTTCTCCAGACAAGAGTTGCTGCTGCCATTCTTATCTCTATTTACCAGCGGCGGCACATTGATTTGCTGCGCACTACCAGCTTTGTTTGTCACAATGGGCGCAGGGGCTGCACTTGCTGGCTTAACGAGCAGTTTTCCAGCTTTAATTTGGCTTTCGCAATATAAAGCCTGGGTTTTTGCTGGTGCGGCTCTGCTTCTTGTCATTGCTGGCTATTGGCAGTGGAAGGCGCGTTTATTGCCCTGCCCTGCCGATCCTGCCCAAGCAAAAGCCTGTATGCGATTAAGGCGCATAAGCTGGGCTATATACGGCATTTCTGTATGTATTTTTCTGGTTGGCGCCTTTTTTGCATTTTTGGCACCTTGGCTGCTTACCTGAACAGTTTGCAAGCGAGCCCTTTACGCCTGAGATATTATCAATTTCTGACTGATTTCAAATTGGTGCGGCCGAGAAGACTCGAACTTCCACGGGGTGTTAACCCCACAGCGACCTCAACGCTGCGCGTCTACCAATTCCGCCACGGCCGCACAAACTGCATGGGGTATCAGGCGATTCGCTGATCCGGTAGAATGCCCTTTCGAGCAGGAACAGGCCCCTAGCAACTCCGCTTTGTCTAGGCAAGCACCGAGATTATATTTACCGCTTTGGCCATGACTGTTCCGTTTCGGGTCAGTGCATGTAAAAAATTGGTTAATGGCAATCAGATTTTGATTAACCATGGTATTAACCGTCTTTAGCGCTGGTTTACGCTCGGCTCAGCGGCATATTTGCGGCTGTGCAGCTATTGCTCACTCTTGCAATGACGCTTTCAACCAGCGCTCTTCCCGTCGTACAGACGGACCAAGCTGCGCGCGCCGCACCATCACCACGCGTTACTGCGACCGCGACGGCACGGATTGTCCGTGTGCAATCGGTTAGAGAGCAATTGCAGCAACGGGCCGATGAGAATGCGCCTATCAATAATGGTAAGACAATATTGCGCAATGCCCTGCAAATACGGCCTGCAAATTATAGCGATGGAACGGTTATTGACCGTGCGGCAGCCAATATCAAAAACCCACCAGTGATAGTGGAGCATTATTGAGCGCCATTATATTACACATATTTGCGCGAATATCTTAACTATGGTTCGCCAAGCCAACCAATTTCCGCGCGTTCAGCAGATCGCGGAATATCAATCAGCAATTCGGTAAAGCGTGCCGTCTCTCCTGGCCCCAGGCTTTCTGCTGGCGCGGCAATTTGCCGACTATAGACAACCACACCCTCTGCATCCCGCAAAGTGATAAGCATATCGGGTACGTCACGGCGTTCCTGACCATTATTTACGACACTGCCAGATGCATTAAACGCTTCTGTGCCATCCGGGAATGTGCGCCTGTCATCTTCACGAATAGGAAGCCGGATCTTTAGGCCCGGAACAGTCTCACCAAAGCCAATCTCTTCCATTTGCAGCCATTTGGGCAAGCCATATACATAGATAGCACCAGCGATCGCGGTTAAGATGAGCGCCAAAATTATTGCCGCGGCAGTCCAGTATTTTGCTGGATTACGTCTGGGCTTAAAAGGCGGCTCATGCGCAAAGGGGTCTGGTGCATCATCTGATGGCACAGCAACATCTGATTCTGACGCAACCGCCGAATTTTGCTCGGTTTTTGAGACTTCGCCGCGTTGCCGTGCTTCAATATCTCTTGCAAAAGATGCTGGCGGCGCAGAATTGCTGGTGTTCGGCGTTGGAGCGCTTGGCTCAACAGTGGCTGCTCTGGCTGGTTGCTCAGGCGGTTTTTCCGGCTGTGCTCTTTTGGGGACAGTCTTTTTGGTGCGGGGTTTGGCCGCAGCCGTTTCATCCACATTGTCTTCTGGCTTGGCCATCGGCCCTTGAAACCAGCTCTCGCCGCATTTGGCACAACGAACCGTACGCCCCACGCCAATGGCGCTGTCAGGCACGGCATAGCGTGTTGAACATGCGGGGCAGTTGATGATCATGCGATATACTTCATGGGTGAAATTATCCTTGACCGCTCTAAACACGCCAGTTCTAACAGAGGCAAGACCTATACCCTATTTTGCCACGAAAAAATGTGTAACACATGCCTTGAGTGTGCTTTACACTATGAATTTGTGACACCACTTGCTCATAACTGCTGGTGGGGATAGCGTCAGAATTGAAAATGACGATTTGCTGTCTGCAAAAGCCATCGGGAAGGCCGGATTACCAAGATCATGCAGGAAATTGTGACTTTTGATAATGTCGGCCTGCGTTACGGCACTGGTAAAGAGGTTTTGAGCGATATTAGCTTCACGCTTTATCCGGGCAGTTTTTACTTTTTGACCGGCAATTCGGGTGCAGGCAAGACGTCATTGCTGAAACTGCTCTATTTGGCGCAGCGCCCTAGTCGCGGGCTGATCAAATTGTTCGGCACCGATGCCGTTACATTAACGCGCGATAGAATGCCTGGTTTTCGCCGCCGTATCGGCGTTGTGTTTCAGGATTTCCGTCTGGTTCCGCATCTTTCTGCTTATGATAATATCGCCTTGCCACTGCGGGTTTCCGGCATGTCGGAAAAGGATTTGGACGCGCCTGTACGTGAAATGCTGGATTGGGTCGGCCTTGCTGACCGAGCAAGTGCACGGCCTGCAACCCTATCAGGCGGGGAACAGCAGCGCGTTGCTATTGCGCGGGCTGTTATCTCTCGCCCAGAAATATTGGTGGCAGACGAGCCGACGGGTAATGTTGACCCTGAAATGGCGCTGCGTTTGCTGAAATTGTTTGAATCCATGAATGCTCTGGGCACTACAGTGGTGGTCGCGACCCACGACGTGCATTTGCTCGCGCGCATTCCAGAGGCCCATATGATGCGGCTTTTCCGTGGTAAGCTGGCTGATCCGACCGGCGTATTGCGCCACCCGCCAAAGCCGGAAGCGCGCAATCCTGATGATGTCTTGCCAAGCTTTCCGCCTAAAGATGCCAGTGACTATTTCCGGCAAGGGCCGGACGGCAGCTGATGCTGGGTTTTTTTGGAATATCGCGGGCGGAAAGGCGGTTGATACCCGACACACGGCTGGCAGGGCCCATGCCCTGGGTCATTGCGATCATGATCTTTCTAACGATATTGGCCGTGGCGGCCGGGCTTTCGCTGCGCAGCGGGGCCAGTGCCATAAATGCTCAGCTTTCTGGCCGCGTTACCGTACAGATATTAGCGGGTGACAGCGATGCGCGCGATGAGCAATTAGCCGCGGTTGAAAGAGCTCTTGACGCCAGCCCATTAGTTGCGCGGCGCGACACTTTATCTGATGAAGAGCTACAGCAATTGCTTACACCATGGCTTGGCGGGGACATACTGGACGATGCGATAACCGTTCCGGCTATGATTGATGTTGATATTGCCGGGCCGATGACAACGCAGACTTTGCAGGAATTGCGCAATCTCATTGTGGCTGTGTCTCCTGATGCGCGGCTTGATCCGCATGGCCAATGGCTGCAACCGATCTTTGATTTGCTGTTGTCTTTGCAGTTTCTGGCACTGTTTCTGGTGATATTGCTCAGCGTTGCCACTGCGGCGATTGTTGTTTTGACGGTTCGCGGAGCGCTCAACACCCATGGGCCGACCATCGGCGTCATGCATTTGCTTGGTTCGACTGATGTGCAGGTCGCGCGGCTGTTTCAGCGGCGGGTAGCGCTTGATGCTCTGTTTGGTAGCCTGTTGGGCTCTGGCCTTGCTGCACTGGCGCTCTATCTTCTCTCTCGTCAGATTGATGGGCTTGGCGCAGGGCTTCTCGATTCAGGACAGTTGGATTGGCTGGACCTGCTTGTGCTTGTTCTTGTTCCGCTATCGGGTATAATCTTGGCGACCATTGTTGCGCGCCTTACTGTTGTTATTGCTTTGCGGAAAACCCTGTGATTGTTCGTTTAATTGCCTTTCTTATGCTGTGCTGGATATTGGGCTTTGCCTGGTTTTCCATAATGCTACCTCAGCCGCTCGATACCGCATTGCAAAGCTCCGATAATATCCGCAAGACCGATGCTATTGTCGTTCTTACTGGTGAAGGCGGGCGGATTGAGCATGGATTGGAAATATTGCAGCAGGATGGCGCGCAAACCATGCTCATCACCGGTGTTGATCGGCAGGTGAAGCGCGATGAATTGGCAGCGCAATATCCGGATCAGGCAGAGGCATTTGAATGCTGTATTGATCTGGGCTTTGCGGCAGTTGATACGCGGACCAATGCACTGGAAACCGCGCGCTGGGTCGCGAAAGGTGAGTTTGAAACGGTACGGCTCATC
This sequence comes from uncultured Sphingomonadaceae bacterium, assembly GCA_947503245.1. Lineage (GTDB taxonomy): Bacteria > Pseudomonadota > Alphaproteobacteria > Sphingomonadales > Sphingomonadaceae > Alterisphingorhabdus. The sequence continues at coordinate 428,376 of CANNCV010000001.1, read as the reverse complement.
ACCTCCAACTGGCATATGCGCCGCGCTGCTTTTGAGATGGAACGCGCTCTGCCGCAAGGCGTGGTAACCTATCGCGATGCGGTTGCAGTCAATGTATCGCTTAAAGCTCTCTTTCTGGAATATAACAAATATCTGCTGCGTCTGGCTGGCGCATTATCGGGTATTTGATACTTTGATATGGCTGTTTTGCGTACTTTATTGGCCACTTTGCGATCACTGCTTTTTGTGATCGTCTTTTATATTGGTTCTATTCCCTATGTCGTGGGCGGTTTTGTTCTGGCCTATATATGGACACCCGGGCTACGCGCCTTTTCGCAAGGCTGGGGCCGGTTTCATTATTATTGTGTGCGCTGGATATTGGGCATTAAAGTAGAGGTTGATGGCCATTTTCGTCATGGGCCAGTGCTCTATGCGATCAAGCATGAAAGCATGTTTGAAACGATTGAAGTGCTCAGGCTGCATGATCGGCCCGTGACCATTGCCAAGCGTCAATTGGCCGATATTCCGCTGTGGAATAAGGTAGCCGGCACCTATGGCATGATCTTTGTTGATCGTGATGGCGGGGCCAAGGCGTTGCGGCTGATGATGAAGGCTGGCAAGGCCTATGTTGCCGATGGCCGCCCCTTAGTGATTTTCCCAGAGGGCACACGTGTACCGCATGGTCAGCGCGCGCCCCTGCAATCAGGTTTTGCCGGGCTATATCGTGCCTTTGGCTTGACCGTGGTTCCAGTGGCTGTCGATAGCGGTAAGTTGCTCGCCCCAAATGGCTTTCTGCGCCGCCCTGGCGTGATCCGCTATAAGGTGGGGGAGCCAATACCGGCTGGTCTGCCGCGTGAAGAAATTGAAGCACGTGTGAGCGCCGCGATCAACGCGTTGAACACGCTGCCAGAGACTGATGATTAGCCTTTTGCCTTTGCGCGTAACTATACTTGGCCGTTCATCAGCTTTATCCATTTGATATTCATGCGCGGTATGTCATCTCATAGCATGTCATCTCATAGAAATGTCATTTCAATATTGGGACAAATGCATGATACCCTCTCTTCTTGCCGCTGCCACTCTTGTTATCGCACCTGTGCCGGAGTCTGCAGAATTTGATGAATGGATAGTCGCATGTGACAATGGCCTTCATTGTGAAGCCAGTGCGATTATAGAGAGTGGTTCCACCACAGCCAATGAATGGCAGCTTTTCGTAACGCGTGATGCACAGGCATTGTCATCGCCCGAAATAGACGCTTATGCCGACGCAGCGCAGCGCAGTCCAAAATCGGTGCGATTGAAAATTGATGGCCAGATGACCGGCTTTGGTTTTGATGAAAATGGCGCGCCAGTTGGCGACAGTTTTGCGCTGTTAAGAACCCTTGCAAAGGCGCGAAAGGCAGAGGTTATCGATGATGGGGGCAATGTCATTGGCCTGCTGCCTGTTTCGGGCAGCAGTGCCGCTTTACGCTGGATCGACGACCGGCAAAAGCGTGCGGGAAGCGTAACAGCGCTGGTTGCAATCGGCCCGCGACCGGCCAATAGCGTTCCGCCCCCTCCGCCGCTACCCAATATTATAAAGCCGCCAGCATCAGATTTACCGCCGCTCTCTCTAACCGTTTCCGATATCGCTGCCATTAGATCTCTTGGCGAGTGCGATCTGGGCGATAGGCCGAACAGAGTGGAAACCTATCGGCTGGATGCGCAATCGACATTAGGGATTGTGCCATGCTTCTTCGGTGCATATCAGGGTTCAGCGATCATTGTTGTGATTGATCAAAATGGCAAATGGCGACCGGCAACAATCGAACAGCCAGTCAAACCTCGCGAAGATGCAGAGCCATATTGGCTCTATGCACTAACCGGCGCGGGATATTCTGATGATTACCCATTGCTAACGGAATCTGCCAAAGGGCGAGGGCTCGGCGATTGCGGCCGTACTGCCTCATGGGTATGGGACGGAGAGATTTTTCGCCTTGCCTCTTATAGAGCCATGGACCGGTGCCGCGGTGGAGCAGCTGGTCTGTGGCTTTTGCGTTGGCGAACGCGCAATCAGCCTAAGGGCTAAGCTATAATGTCCAGTCGGAGTGATCGGTGAACGTAATCTAACCGTAGCATTCGCTCCAAATGGCATTGGGTTCGCAAAAGCTATTGGTCTTTTCTTTCGCGGCCAAAATCTGGTGCGGCGACGTCTTGGCCCTCCTCAATGATATTGCGTCGGATGTCGCGGGTGCGCGTGAACATCTCTTCCAAGACGTCCCCCTCATCCCGGCGGATCGCGCGTTGCAATGCGGTCAGGTCTTCAGTGAAGCGCTGAAGCATTGCCAATACCGCTTCTTTGTTAGACATAAAGACATCACGCCACATCACTGGGTTGCTGGCCGCGATGCGGGTAAAGTCACGAAAGCCGCCCGCGGAATATTTGATGACTTCAGAGCGTGTAACGTCTTCCAAATCGGACGCAGTGCCGACAATGGTATAGGCGATGAGGTGCGGCAAATGGCTGGTAACCGCCAACACCATATCATGATGTTCAGCGTCCATGGTTTCGACATTGGCGCCCAGATCGGTCCAAAAATCGCTGACCTTTTGCACATCATCTATATTGGCATTGTCCGGCGGGGTGATGATGCACCAGCGTCCGGCAAACAGGCTGGCAAAACCGGCATCGGGGCCGCTTTTCTCTGTGCCAGCAACGGGGTGGGCGGGGATAATGCTATGCCCGGGCAATTGCTGCGCCAGATCGGCCAAGACGCTGGCCTTGCATGAACCAACATCGCTGATAACGGCATTTTTGTGCAGATGGGGCGCAATATCGCTGGCAACCGTGCCAATCGCGCCCACGGGCACGCACAAAATCACCAGATCAGCCTCAGCCAATGCCGCATAATCCTGATGCACCTGGTCGCACAGGCCCAATGCGCTGACCCGCTCGACAGTGGCGGCATCGCTGTCAAAGCCGGATATTGCAAGATCTGGCAATGCCGCACGTGCAGCGCGGGCAATTGAGCTGCCTATCAACCCCATGCCGATCAGCGCCAGATGGTGAAAGCCACTCATATCTGGTCCGCCTGTTGCACCAATTGCCGCAATATGGTGGCAACGCTGCGCATATCCGCTTCATCGCCAATGGTGATGCGCAGGCAATCGGGCAATCCCTGGCCGGGCAGCCAGCGGGTCATATAGCCGTGATCGGCCAAGCCATTTAGCGCGGCCTCTGCTGTCAAAGCGCCATCAAAACGCACCAGCAGAAAATTGGCATGGCTTTCAATGGCGGTCAGCCCGGCATTGCCCAGAGCGCCAATCTCACGCATCAGCCAATCGCGCCATTGGCTGTTGTGCGCGCGCGATTGCTGCACAAAATGCTGATCGCCCAAAGCGGCTATGGCGGCGGCTTGGCCAGTGGTGGTGACGTTAAATGGTGCGCGGATGCGGTTTAATGTATCAATCAATGCGGGTGCACCAAAGGCATAACCAATACGCTGCGCCGCCAGACCATATATTTTGGAGAATGTGCGCGTGATCAAAACATTGTTTGCCGTGCGCGCCAGATCAAAAGCCTGCAGTCCATCATCATCCAGATATTCAGCATAGGCCTGATCCAGCACCAGCAGGATATGCGGCGGCAATGCGGCATGAAACGCGGCTATATCGGCATCAGAAACCATGGTGCCGGTTGGGTTATTGGGGTTGGCCAGATAGATAAGGCGGGTGCGCGGGGTGATAGCGGCCAATATCGCATCAAGGTCGCTGGCATAATGCGCATCAGGCACCACGATAGGCGTTGCGCCAATGCGGCGAGCAATTATGTCGTACAAAGAAAAACCATAACGCGCGTATATAATCTCGTCACCGATACTGGCGTAACCCTGAGCGGCCAAGCCCAGTAAATCACCTGATCCCGCAGCACAGACTAACTGTTCGGGCGGCAATTGATGATGCGCGCCAAGCGCACTGCGAAGCGCGATGCAATCCGGGTCGGGATAGCGTGCACCATCATCGCCCGATGGCGCTGCATCGCCCTCTCCGCGCAGGATCGCCAGCGCCGCCGGCGCACAGCCCAGCGGATTTTCATTCGCCGACAGCTTTTTCAGCGCCCGGCCATCTTTCGCCTTGGCTTTACCCGGTTGATAAGGCGCAAGTGCGTTAATCCACGGCTTGGCTTGCGGGCCTGTAAGAGGAGCTACATCATTCATGGCGCAAGCATTTAGCGCATGGCCGCTAACCAGCAAAGAGGAATGATGAAAAATGCTATATTTAATAAGCATATTAGGCAGCGCACAGATATTCGCGCAAAGGTAGGCGTGTCAGATGATGGGTTTTACGAGATCTCTATTTTACGCCACACCATTGCAGTGAACAAATTCGAAAGATTTTTTCGCATTGTTATAAACGATAGTAATAAGGTCGCAGCCTCCATCATTTAGGCTGGGAAGTTCGCTTTCATCTTTCACCCAGACGCTTTCTCCAGTCCTGAATTTTGGCTTTTCGGGGAAGGTATCGCCGCAAGGAGCCGTCTCGGTTTCGATATCGCCATCTTTAAAGCTGACCACTTTCTCACAAGTGAGGCTACCGCTTAATTCTTCATCGAAGTTTTTAATATAGCGGGCATATATTTCCCCATTAGGTGCCTGAAAATACACCCGCGCATATTCTGCAAGTGGATAGGCGCTTTCTGGAAGCGCGATTGTGCTCTCTATTTCAAGGACCAAATCATCTTTATAAGAATTAGACTGAGCATCTGCCTGGCAAGCTGCCACAAAAAGGCATAAGGCTGATAAAATGACACTATAGATTTTGCGATAGCCCATCTCTCACCGCTCTCTCGTTGCTTTAAACGTAATATCGGGGTTTTTCTCTTCCTGATAACCAACATCCCAGGCCGAACGCGCTAGGAAGACGAGATTGCCGTCGCGGTCCTTTGCCAGATTGGATTGCGATATCCGGGCAAAGGCGTCGAGTGTGCTGTCTTCGCCGCTAATCCATCGGGCGGTTTCAAATGGCGCCTGTTCCAGCACGGCCTCCACCTTATATTCCGCAGAAAGACGCGAAATCAGCACTTCCAATTGCAATTGCCCGACCACGCCAACAATCCACTGACCGCCAATTTCCGGATAGAAAACCTGAATCACCCCTTCTTCAGACAGGTCATCCAATGCCTTGCGCAATTGCTTGGTCTTGGTCGGGTCTTTTAGCTGGACGCGGCGCAGAATTTCCGGCGCAAAATTGGGCAGGCCGGTGATGCGCACATCATTTTTTTCGCTCAGCGTATCGCCCACGCGCAATGTGCCATGATTGGGAATGCCGATAATATCGCCGGGCAAAGCAATGTCGGCGATTTCGCGGTCCTGCGCGAAAAACATGATGGGCGAATGCACGGCAATCGGTTTGCCATGGCCGCTTGGCGTCAGCTTCATGCCGCGCTTAAATTGTCCTGAACATAGCCGCATAAAGGCAATACGGTCACGGTGCTGCGGGTCCATATTGGCCTGTACTTTGAAGATAAAACCCGTCACTTCGGGCAGGGAAGGGTCAATTTCCTCTGGCTCGGCTGGCTGTGGGCGCGGCGGCGGTGCATGAGCGGCTATCGCCTCAATCAATTCCTCAACACCAAATTGCTTGAGCGCAGAGCCGAAATAAACCGGGGTCAGATTGCCCGCGCGGTAATCATCCAAATCAAAGCTGGAATAGGCGGCGGCCAATCCTGCCTCTTCACGCAGCCGTTCCAAAGCATCGGCAGACAGATGATCCGCCAAAGCCGGGTCATCCAAACCGTCAAAAGACGTGGCATCGCCCATATATTCCTTGCTCTCGCCCTCGGGCTGGCTCAGCCTATGGCTTTCCAGGCTGTAAATACCTTCAAACAATCCACCCATGCCAGCGGGCCAGCTCATCGGGCAGACATCCAGCGCCAGCATATCGGCCACTTCGTCAATCAGCTCAAACGGGTCGCGGCCTTCGCGGTCCACCTTGTTGATGAAGGTGATGATGGGCACGGATCGCAAACGGCATACTTCAAACAATTTGCGGGTTTGCGGCTCTATGCCCTTGGCCGCGTCGATCACCATGATCGCGCTGTCCACCGCAGTCAGCGTGCGATAGGTATCTTCGGAAAAGTCTTCGTGCCCCGGCGTGTCGAGCAGGTTGAAGGTGATGGTCTCGCCATTGGCACCCGTTCGCTCAAAGGTCATAACGCTGGAGGTCACGGAAATTCCGCGCTGCTGTTCAATCTTCATCCAGTCGGACCGTGCGCGCCGTGCTTGCCCGCGCGCTTTCACTTCGCCCGCCAAATGGATGGCGCCGCCGGTTAAAAGCAGCTTCTCAGTCAAAGTGGTCTTACCCGCATCGGGGTGCGAGATAATGGCAAAGGTGCGGCGGCTATTGGCTTCTGTCTGGCTCATGCGCGCTTGTCTAAGCAATTTTGCACGGCTGGCAATGATGATCTTGCCCTATTGCGCTTCTATGGGGCTATCAACTGCTGTAACAGGATGCAATTGCGCCGCGAACCTGCACCAAAGGGGTGATCATTATGAGTTTCGAAAAATTGGCATCCCCATCACTGAACGGTTTTGCAGCTGCGCCCGGCATGATGGCCGGGAATCGCAAATTAATTGGCTATTTGCGCACCAATTGGAGCAACGACCCGTTTAGCTTTGGCTCCTATTCGCATTTTGTGAAAGGCACGGACCGTTCTCTGGTTACGCCATTGGCTGCGCCGGTTGCGGATCGCATATTCTTTGCCGGTGAAGCCATGCACCCGGATTATAACAGTACGGTGCACGCTGCTTTGGAATCCGGCCAAAGGGCTGCAGACACTCTTTGTACATCGATGGCAGAGAATATTGCCGTTATCGGCGCAGGGGTTAGCGGCCTTTCTGCTGCGCAAAGATTGGCCGTGTCGGGCAAAAGCGTCACGATATTCGAAGCGCGTGACCGGATTGGCGGACGGGTCTGGACCAATCGCGATCTTGGCCCGCCGCTGGAATTGGGGGCAAGCTGGATACATGGCATTAGTGGCAACCCGATTAGCGCAATCGCGGATGCGCATGGCATTGCGCGGATAGAAAACAGCAAAGACATGGCCGTAAGGGGCGGTGATGGCCGGCTTATTCCCGATAATTTGGCGCCTGACTGGCTAGATATGATTGCCGATGAACAAAACAGTCTGGGTGCAGATCCCAAAACGCTTAACCTTGTGCTTTATGAGGATCATGATGGCTATGGGGGGCCGGACAATATTCTCCCCAGCGGCTATGACAACATCTTCGCTGCACTATCAGGGGACTATGCGGTGCAGCTTTCTGCGCCGGTCGACCATGTGCGCTATGATGCAGATGGCGTTACTATCCGCCACAGTGGGTGCATGAGTGCGCGCTTTGATGCTGTCATCATCACTGTCCCGCTTGGTGTTTTGAAGCAAGGCGGCATATTTTTTGAGCCGCCGCTGCCAGCGGCCAAGCAAGAGGCAATTGCGCAAATGGGGATGGGCACACTGGATAAGCTGTACCTGTTATTTGAAAGCGTCTTTTGGGATGATACGACCTATATTACCACGCCGGAGAACGCCTTGCCGCGCGGTCACTTCAATGACTGGATGACATTTCACAAATATCTGGATGCGCCAGTGATATTGGCATTTAATGGCGGCCCTGCGGCTTTGGAATTGGCCGCGGATGACGATGAAACCTTGCTCACTAAAGCGCTTAAAACGCTGGATATGGCTTATCCCAGCGCATGATCATGATGCTGTACATCGCTTGCTATGCATCAACCAAAGCGACGTTAAGGCGGAAGCTGCGCATTTCCTCTGGTTCTAACGTCATGACGCCGGGTTTTTCGGAAAAATCCCCTGTAAAATCAATGGGGTCAGCCATGCCAGCCCAAGGCTCAATACACAGATAGCGCGCGCCCGGTTTCTGCCATATGCCCAGCCATGGCGTATCGGGAAAACCGATCTTCAGCCGCTGTTGACCGGGCACGCCCCATAAGAGCGAACGGCTTTGCAGATTGTCCCAGATCATCGCATCGGCATCAAACATATCATGTGCCGGCGCAAAGCTGTTGCCGGTTACTGGTGTGGGGAAAGGTTCGGGCAGGACAAGGCCGGTTTCGGGCATGATGCGGCGAATGGGCGCGGGCTCGTCTGCGGCAAATTCAATCTGGTGATCGGCTTTGGCGCTGTTCGATTCATCGGGGCCAAAGGGCAATGGCCAGGCAAAGGCAGGGTGATAGCCAAAGCTGAAGGGCATGGGCACATCGCCGCGATTGCTGATCTCTGCGGACATCTGCAATATGGGGCCAGACAGGGCAAAGGCCATGCGCAATTTAAAGGCAAAGGGGTAAAGCGGCCGCGTCTTATCATTGGCGCATAGGGTCAGGGCGGTTTTATCATCGCTCTGTTCGCGCACGACAAAGGGGTTGCGGCGGGCAAAGCCATGCTTTTCCAAGGGATATTCCGTGTCGCCAATCCGGTAACGGCCATCCTTCAATGCGCCCACAATCGGAAAGAGCAAAGGCGCACGTCCACTCCAATAGGCGGGATCAGCATTGGTCATCAGCTCTTTGCCATCATGCGTCTTAAGCGACCAAAGCTCCGCGCCATGCGGGTTAATCTGCGCGGTGAGTATATCGGATGTAAGTGTGATCAGGTCGGCCATGACCGGCTTGTGCCAGCCATATATCATTGCTTCAAGTGATTACTGGCTACCCCAAGACATCACGCTCTGGCCGGCTGTCATACGGTGTTTGCCGCGCGCCAGCGGGTGTTTGGGCGCGCCGCTCTGTGTGGTGCCCCAACACATCAGCTCTTTTGCGGTGGCGTTGCGCAAACAGGTGACGACATGGTCAATCCATTGCTGATCCCATGCAATATTGCCCCAACAGACAAATATCGTCTCTGCCTTGGCTGCTGCGTCCAGCAAAGCGGGCAGGTTGACACTGGCCATCGCCTTTTTGGTTTTGCGCGGATGTTTTGCGATCAAGGCGCGGCACGCTTTGGGATGCGGCGTGCAAAAGGGGTAGAGGTTCATCGCGTCATAACCACCATAGCCATTGGCCATAAACCATGCATTCCACCAGCGCGATGTGGGGTCATCTTTGCTGCCATCTGCGGCAGAAGGGTTGCACCCAATAGCCAGCGCGCGCGGCCCATCTGACCAGTCACGCGTGAGCGACAGCCGCATGTCGCCGACAAAATGGGCCGTGCGGATAATGTCCGGCGGGACTGTTTCGGGAAACAGATCAGCCAAGACTATCCTCTAAGCGCTCCACCCTGCTTGGCTGCTGCGGCGACGATATTGTCCGAAATGGCCTGCAGATCGTCATCGGTAAAGCTGGCATCACCGGGCCGCAATGTCACCTCTACGGCCAGTGATTTCTTGCCAGCACCAACATCATCGCCGGTAAACACATCGAATATCCGCGCTGCGGCAATGGCTTTTTTGTCCGATCCGCGAATGGCTTTGAGCAGATCTTCTGCAGCCAGCATATCGTCCACCACAAAGGCAAAGTCGCGCTTAACATCCTGTAATGCAGGCGGTGCATACACCTCGCGCATATGGCCGCTTTTGCGTTTTGCCGGAATGGCATCGAGAAAAATCTCCGCTGCCATAACCGCACCTTTAAGCCCGAATGCTTTGGCGGTTTTGGGGTGCAATGCGCCAAAGCTTGCCAAGATTTTTTTCGGGCCCAGCCTTAATGTCGCTGCTTGCCCGGGGTGGTAATGCGCGCCCGGTCCGGCTGCGTCATGCGCAAACACCATCAATTTGTCAGCAGGTGCGCCAGCGGCTGCCAACAGCGCCAAAACCTCTGCTTTAATGGCATAGGGGTCAAAAGGTTGCCCCTTGCCGCTTTGCCAATTGCGCGGGGTTGCCTCTCCGGCAAGCACCAGCCCCAATGTCGCGCGTTCATCGCTGGAGCCGTCAGCGGCCTTAAAGTAGCGCCGCCCGACTTCGAACAGACGGATTGACGCCGCGCCGCGCGAACGGTTGCGCTTGGCAGCGGACAACAGGCCGGGCAGCAAAGATGTGCGCATCACTTTGAGGTCTTCAGAGATTGGGTTGGCCAATATCCATGGCGATGGGTCGCCGCCCAAAGCTGCATCCTCTTTTTCAGAGATAAAGGACCAGTTGACTGCTTCATTCAGACCACGCGCAGCGGCGGCGCGGCGCACCTGCCGCTCCATCATTTGCGCTGTGCTGGCGGTTGGTTTGGCGACGCCCGGTGCGCGTGGCAAAGGGGTGGAGGGCAGGCTGTCCAGCCCGGTAATCCGCACAACCTCCTCGACAATGTCCGCGCTGCCATCCACATCGCGCCGCCATGTTGGCACGGTGATGGACCAAATCTCACCATTTGCGTCACCCCGGACTTGATCCGGGGTCCAGTTCTCACGCTCAACGCTTGCTGCGTCTTGCGGAGTTGGATCCCCGCCTGCGCGGGGATGACGTTCAATTGTAAACCCTAGACGTTCTAGGATTGTAATCTGCTCATCATATGCGACGATTATGCCGCCCAAAGATGCGCAATGCGCGGGATCATAGTGCACAATATGCGCATCAGTTGGCGCAGCGCCGGTGCGGGTTATTGCGCTGGCACTGCCTCCGCACAATGCCACAACATAAGCGGTCGCAATCTCTAGCCCATCATCCAAAAAGGCCGGATCAACGCCGCGTTCAAAGCGTTGCCGTGCATCGCTGGTCAGCATCAGCTTTTGGCCGGTTCGCGCGATGCTTTCTGGAGTGAAATAGGCGCATTCGATCAAGATATTGGTGGTGCCAGCCTCTGCGCCAGTATCTTCCCCGCCCATAATGCCGCCAATATCATGCGCATGCTGGTCATCGGCGATAACGGTCATCGTGTCGTCTAGCGTATATTCCTTGCCGTTCAATGCGGTCAGGCGCTCGCCCGCCTTTGCCTTGCGGGCCACCAACGGGCCATGCAATTTGGCCATATCATAAACATGCAGGGGCCGGCCCAGATCAAACATCACATAGTTGGTGATATCCACCAGCGCGGAAATCGGGTTTTGGCCAATGGCTTTTAGCCGCCGCTGCATCCATGCGGGCGCAGCACCATTGGTGACGCCAGATACGGTGCAGCCATAAAATGCAGGGCACCCTTCATGGTCTTCAATACGAATATCGGGGCCGGCTCCTTTTCTTGCAACCAAATCCGTTAATGCTGAGCTTGTCGAAGCATGCTGCACAGATGCAGAGAGACGCCCTTCGACAGGCTCAGGGCTAACGGTTTGTGTTATGACCGCGCTTAATGGCCTTAATGTTCCCAAACCTGCCGCTGCCAGATCACGGGCAATGCCGCGCACGCCCATGCAATCCTGCTTATTGGGGGTCACTGAGACATCGATGACCGGATCATCCATGGCGGCATAATCGGGATAGCTTTGGCCAACCGCGCTTTCTGCTGACGGGTCCAGCTCGATAATGCCATCATGTTCGTCACCCAGCTCCATCTCACGGGCGGAGCACATCATGCCGAAACTTTCCACATCACGGATTTTCGCTGGTTTCAACGTGAAACCTGCGCCGGGGACATAGGTGCCTGGCGGCGCAAATACGCCGATCAGTCCGGTTTTCGCATTGGGCGCGCCGCATACGACCTGCCATGGCGCTTTGTCGCTGCCATCATCGACTTTCAATAGCCGCAGTTTGTCCGCATTGGGGTGCTGCACCGCCTCAATAACCTTGGCAATGCGGAAATCGCGCAAGCTATCAGCAGGGTTTTCGATCCCCTCCAGCTCCAACCCGATAGCAGTCAGCTTTTCGGTGATAGTGTTCAGATCGGCATCTGTATCAAGATGCTCTTTCAGCCAGCTTAATGTGAACTTCATGCGCCGACTCCTCCTGACAATGTGGGGACGTCCAGCGCGCCAAAACCATAATGGCCAGACCAACGCAGATCACCATCAAAAAAGGCGCGCAGATCTTCCATGCCATATTTTAACATGGCCAGCCGGTCGATACCGCAGCCAAAGGCGAAGCCCTGCCATTCATTCGGATCTAAACCGCAATTGGCTATCACCTTGGGGTGGACCATGCCGCTGCCCAAAATCTCCATCCAACCGCCATTTGCGCCATAAGGGTCACCGCCAATAATGCGTTTGCCTTTCTCTACAGAAAAGCCAACATCCACCTCGGCGGAAGGCTCTGTAAAGGGGAAGTAGCTGGGCCGCATGCGCAGCTCAATATCGTCGCGTTCAAAAAATGCGCGGACAAAGGTTTCCAGCGTCCATTTCAGATGGCCCATATGGATATTGCGGTCGATCACCAGCCCTTCAACCTGATGGAACATCGGTGTGTGTGTGGCGTCGCTATCGCTGCGATAGGTGCGGCCGGGGGCAATAATGCGGATCGGTTCCCCCGCACCCTGACTGCGTTTTGCAACATCCATCATGGTGCGGATTTGCACCGGCGATGTGTGCGTGCGCAGCAGCATCTCGCGGCCTTGCTCATCCTGATCGGGGAAATAGAATGTATCATGCATTGCCCGCGCCGGATGCGTCTCGGGAATGTTAAGCGCAGTGAAATTGCGCCAGTCATCCTCAATCTCTGGCCCCGTGGCCACGGCAAAGCCCAGATCAGCGAAAATTTCGGCCAGCTCGTCCATCACCTGCGATACCGGGTGGATGGTGCCGCGCGGTGCATCATGGGCAGACAGGGTCAGGTCAATCGCCTCACCCGCCAGTTTCTGTGCCAATGCAGCATCTTCCAGCGCTTCTTTACGCAGCGTAATGGCATCGGCCACCGCAGCGCGCGCACCATTGATGCGCGGGCCTTCGCTTTGCCGTTCTTCCGGCGTCATTTTGCCCAATGTCTTGAGCAACAGGCTGATTTCCCCCTGCTTACCCAATGCGGCAACGCGGATATCTTCCAGCGCAGCCAGATCGGCATTGGCTATCTGCGCCAGATAATTGTCCCTGATGGTTTCAATATCGCTCATATCTATCCCGTTATTTCTCTATTCCATTGCCGCTATATAGCAGTCGCTTTACCCTTGGTCGTCATTCCTGCGAAGGCAGGAATCCATCTCCATCCCATTAATTTTTCAAACGCACTGTCTTGGTTTTGGCAAAGCCCAAATCCAGCGCCAGATCGCGCCAATCAGGATTATTCTGCTCGATCAGATTTATCTTCCATTGCCGCTTCCATTTTTTGATCCGTTTTTCCCGAACAATTGCTTCTTCCATTGTGCTGTGGGTTTCAAACCAGACCAGCAATTTGGTGCCTCTATCCTTACTGAACCCGTCAATCACGTCATTTCGATGTTCATAGAGCCTTTTCATGAGATTGGAAGTTACGCCAACATATAAAGTGCCGTATCTGTGGCTCGCCAGAAGATATGTAATAGGGCTAAATTCATGCAGCATAATCATCTGGCTTATGAGTTGGATTCCTGCCTTCGCAGGAATGACGGGAGGCGGGATGTGTACGCAGGCGGCTATAGCTACCAATTACAGACAAGAAAAAAGCGCCGGACCTTTATCGGGTCGGCGCTCTCTTCAATCTTCAAGATGGGGTGCTTAGGCTTTGGCCAGAGCATCCTGCGCCTGTTTGACGATGGTCAAAAAGACAGCATGTTCATTCATTGCCAGATCAGCCAGCATTTTGCGGTCCAGATCAACATCGGTCATTTTCAAACCGTGCATGAAGGTGCCATAGGTCATGCCTTCGGCGCGCACAGCAGCGTTGATGCGCTGGATCCACAAGCTGCGAAAGTTGCGCTTCTTAACCTTACGGTCGCGATAGGCATATTGGCCGGCTTTTTCGACTGCCTGGCGTGCAACACGGATCGTGTTCTTGCGGCGGCCGCGATAGCCTTTGGCCTGTTCTAATAATCTTTTGTGTTTGGCGCGGGTGGTAACACCCCGTTTGACGCGTGCCATAATCTATATCCTTTCAGAAAATTTCAAATCGGGGCGGGTTCACCGCAGGCCGTAAGGCGCCCATTTTTTGATTGTCCGTGCATCCGGGTCGCTGGCGACACTGGTGCCACGGTTCTGACGGATATATTTGCTATTATGGCTCATCAGACGGTGACGCTTGCCAGCAACACCGTGCTTAACTTTGCCAGTTGCGGTGATTTTGAAGCGTTTCTTCACACCACTTTTGGTCTTCAGCTTGGGCATTTTGGTTCCTTTCTATTTTCCTTTGACCTGTGTCAGAGGAAAGTCTCCATTTGTGACAGACATGGCAGCCCTAACTGGCCAGCCTATCAATGCGATTCGCGCAACTATGTTGGCGAAGCAAGGCGGTTACAAGCGCACGCGCGATAATGCAAGCGCTGGATTGTCCTAGCTGCTTGACATAATCTCTGCATAAAGCCATTAAGTTGCTATATAAAACTTAGTTGCCACCATAACCTTCTAAAAAAAGCGATGACGATATGCCTCATGCCGATAGCCTGTTTGAAAGCCTGACTTTACCCAATGGCCAGATACTGCCTAACCGTCTGGCCAAGGCAGCGATGGAAGAAAATCTTGCGGATTATGGGCAGGTGCCGGGCGAGCGTTTGTTTGCGCTGTATCGCCAATGGGCAGATGGCGGCGTTGGGACGATCATCACCGGCAATGTGATGGTCGCGCCAGATGCTATGACCGGACCAGGCGGCGTGGTGCTGCAGGATGACAGCAATCTGGCTGCATTTGCGCATTGGGCCGAACAGGGGCGTTCGGGTGGCGGACATATATGGATGCAGATCAACCATCCGGGCCGGCAGATATTTGCCAATATGGGGGAGCAAGCCGTTGCACCGTCCGATGTTGCGGTGGATCTGGGCAAGCATTCGCATTTGATGGCACAGCCCAAAGCGCTGACTCAATCCGAGATTGAGGATATTATAACCCGCTTTGGGAATACAGCCCAACTGGCAGAGCAAGCTGGCTTTAACGGAGTGCAGATACATGCCGCCCATGGCTATTTGCTGAGCCAGTTTCTCTCCCCCCTGACCAATAAGCGGGATGACCAATGGGGCGGCCCATTAGAAAACAGAGCGCGCCTGTTGCTATCGATAGTTAAAGAGGTGCGCGGCAAGGTTGGCGCAGAGTTTTGCGTTAGCATCAAACTTAACTCCGCTGATTTTCAGAAAGGCGGTTTTACTGTCGAAGAGGCAGAGCAGGTTGTTGCGATGCTTAACCCGCTGGGCGTTGATTGCATTGAATTGTCAGGTGGCAGCTATGAAAGCCCGGCCATGCAGGGCGCGACCGACGGTTCGACCAGTATAAAGCGTGAAGCCTATTTTGTGGACTTTGCACGCCGCATCGCGCGCACCGCGCAAATGCCTATCATGGTCACAGGCGGCATCACCAAACGATCAGTAGCCATCGCCGCATTGGAGAAAGACGAAGCCGGTTTTGGCGTATCATTACTCGGCATTGCGCGGGCACTGGCCTTTGCGCCCGACCTGCCCAATCAATGGAAGGCGGACCAGCTGAAAGATGTCCATGTTGCGGAGAGTGGCTGGTCAAACCAGACACTGGGTGCATTGGCCAATATGGCACTCACCAAAGCGCAACTTGAGCGGCTGGCGCAGAATAAAGCGCCTAAGCCTGGCATATGGCCGATAGTTGCTTTGATAGCGGACAGAATGCGCGGCAATAAACGCTTGAAATCTTATCGGGCATGGCGCGATTCTGCCTCTGCATAATAATATAGCGTGCAATGGTGATATGGGGTGATCCGGGGTGAGATGGTCTATACAGCTATTGGACTGAGGAGCATATCATGACCGATGAACCAATACGCAGCGGCATTACCGCACATATCACCATAGTTGGTGGCACCAAAGATAAGAGCAAAGCCAAAGAGGCCATTGCCTTTTATCAGGCCGCTTTCGGCGCAGATGTGCTTTTCAGTAACTGTGAAGAGGCTGGCGACAGGCTGATGCACGGCACATTGGCCATTAATGGCACCATTTTGATGCTTAATGATGATTTTCCCGAAATGCGCGATGGCAAACCGATGGCGCCACCTTCGGGCTGCACATTAACGCTGGAGGTGGGCGATGCAGATGCTGTTTGGCAGCAGGCATGCGATGCTGGGGCGCAGGTGCATTTCCCCTTAGACAATCAGTTTTGGGGCCAGCGTTACGGACAATTGCGCGATCCTTTTGGTCATATCTGGGCGATCAGCGGACCCGTGACGGGCTAAAGGTTTTTACTGGAGTGTAAAGCTCATGATGGGTGTTTTTCTACGTTACTGCGTCCATGGTTTGATCAATATCTTCAACTTTCGGGGCCATGATACACGCATTGTCTTTTGGTGTTATGCGCTGATGGTCCAAGTTTTTACGATAAGTCTTAACGTCTTGGTTGATATTATATGGGCTCCCGTTCCGACCACTAATATGAAGACCTCAATACTCATTTCCGGCCTATTAGTGGTTGTTGTAATGTTCCCCCTATTGGCAGCGGCCTGTGTCAGGCGATTGCGTGATGCAGGGCTAAGCAAAGATGCGCTCTATATCTTTTTGCTATTTTTGTTCATTGCCACGACGATCACTTGCGCGGTGATGAATGATGATCCTAGGGACACAAGTCTTTTCCCGCCTGCATATTTTTGGCCCGTAGTTCTTGCAAACTTGGCGTATCTTTCCGCTTTCGCTCTGCTGATATGGAAATTGTGTAAGCCGACTGCCATTGGCCAACAGGACTAGCGCCAACTATTCCCGTGTTGCGCGATTTACTGCTGGACTAGCCCACACCCATTGCGACCAGCACATCCTCCACCCGGGCGGAATCGCCGATGGCAACGACACGGCCATCGCTGGCGGCGTGCAGTGGATCGCCTTGCCAATCGCACATATGGCCGCCTGCACCCTCCACAATGGGGACCAGCGCAGCGAAATCGTGCAGTTTCAACCCGCTCTCACACACCAGATCAATATGCCCGCTGGCCAACAGGCCATAATTATAGCAATCCCCGCCCCAGATCATGCGGCGGGTTTCGGTTTGCTTGGCCAGCTTCATAAAATGGTCGGCATCATGATCAGTGAAGAGATGCGGGCTGGTTGAGGCCAAAATCGCCTCGTCCAGCTTGGGGCAGGGGCGTGTCTTGACTGGCTGGCCATTAAAGGTCGTGCCGCGGCCCATAACGCCGGTCCACCGCTCCTTGGCAATCGGCTGATCAATAATGCCGATAACGGGAAAACCACCTTCCAACAGCGCAATCAGCGTGCCGAAAATCGGCCTTCCGGCAATGAAGCTGGTGGTGCCGTCAATCGGGTCCAGCACCCATTGCTTGCCCGATGTGCCGGGCTTTTCGCCATATTCCTCGCCAATAATCGCATCATCGGGGCGCTCTGCATCCAATATCTGGCGTATTGCGGCCTCTGCTGCGCGGTCTGCCTCTGTCACGGGGGAGCTATCGCCCTTACGCTCAGTTTCAAACACCGCGCGGAAAAAGGGGCGAATGGCTGCACCGGCTGCATCTGCAAGGCGGGACGCAAGGGCGATATCATCTTTGGTCATGGCAGGCCCTCATAATAGGAATGCAAAGCGTGGCTTGTTATCAATCAAACAGGCTGCTGACGGAGCTTTCATCGGCTATCCGGCGGATCGCTTCGCCCAATAAAGGCGCCATGGGCAGTTGGCGGATGCGCTGGGAGTTTTTCACCGCTTCTGTCGCTTCAATCGAATCGGTAATCACCAATTCAGTTAGGCCGCTATTATCAACGCGGCTGACCGCATTGCCGGAAAGAACGCCGTGCGTAATATAGGCCGCGACATCAACCGCGCCCGCCTGTTTCAAGGCTTCTGCAGCGTTGCACAATGTGCCGCCGCTATCGACAATATCATCAATCAGCACGCAAAAGCGGCCCGACACATCGCCGATAATGTTCATCACTTCGGATTCGCCGGGTTTCTCACGGCGTTTGTCGACGATGGCCAGCGGTGCATTGTCCAGCCTTTTGGCCAATGCCCGTGCGCGCACCACGCCGCCAACATCGGGCGACACCACCATCAGTTCATGCCCGCCAAACCGCGCCTGAATATCCGCGGCCATCACTGGCGCGGCATAAAGATTGTCTGTCGGGATATCGAAAAAGCCCTGAATCTGCCCCGCATGTAGATCAACCGAAAGCACACGGTCTGCGCCCGCCACGGTGATGAGGTTGGCGACCAGCTTGGCCGAAATGGGCGTGCGCGGGCCGGGTTTACGGTCTTGCCGTGCATAGCCAAAATAGGGCACCACGGCAGTAATGCGCCGCGCCGATGCGCGTTTCAGAGCATCGATACAGATCAGCAATTCCATCAAATTGTCATTGGCGGGGTAACAGGTGGATTGCAGAACAAACACATCCTCTCCGCGCACATTTTCATGGATTTCGACAAAAATCTCTTCATCGGCAAAGCGCCGCACACTGACATCGGTTAGCGGCAATTCCAGATAGGCAGCAATGGCGCGAGCAAGAGGCAGATTGCTGTTGGCGGACATGATTTTCATGGCGAATTCCCCGTGACGGTTTTGCGCGTTACAATTTTGTGATGGTGTTAGCGGCGACAGCGCCAAAGCAAAAGAGGATAAGAAGCCAAATCCCCTAATTTCTGTCTGCCAGCTGTCATGATTTCTATTATTTCAGGTCGCCAGCCGATTCATGGCCTGCAAGGTCAGAATAATCATTGCGGCCTATTGGCGTGCTGCCTATCATTTGGGGCATGACCAACCGCCTGATAATAACCATGGTGCAGCTCAACCAGAAAATGGGTGCGTTGCGCGAAAATGCCGATGCTATGCTGGCCGCGCGTGCAGATGCAATGCAGGGCGCAGCGGTGGATGCGCAGCCTGACCTGATCGTCTTTCCCGAATTGCAATTAATCGGTTATCCGCCAGAGGATCTGGTGCTGAAACCCGCCCTTATCCAACGTGCAGCGGCAGAGTTGGACCGTTTGGCGGCGGCCACTTCTGATGGCGGGCCGGCGATGCTGGTCGGCAGTGTTTTTACGGATGGCGATAGGCTGCACAATGGCGTTGCCATATTGGATGGTGGCAAGGTGGCGGATGTGCGCTTTAAGCATGAGCTGCCCAATTATGGCACTTTTGATGAAAAGCGGCTTTTTGCGCCTGGCCCATTGCCGCGCCCTGTTGAATTTCGTGGTGTAAGGCTGGGCCTACCAATTTGTGAGGATGGTTGGCTGCCCAAAGTGCCGCGCCATCTGGCCGAACAGGGCGCCGAGATATTAATCTCGGTCAATGGCAGCCCGTATGAAATTGACAAAGACGACCACCGCGAAATGGATGTTTTCCGTGCGCGGGTGAAAGAGACGGGGCTGCCGCTCTTGTTTCTCAACCGTGTTGGCGGTCAGGACGAACTGGTGTTTGATGGCTGTTCTTTCGTGCTCAATGCCGATGGCCAGACGATATGCCGATTGCCCGATTGGGATGAGCATAGCGAAACAACTGTCTGGAATCGCTTGGAAAATGGTAAGTGGGAATGCTGCCAAGGCGCTCTGGCGTCATGGGATGAACATCCGGCAGATATTTATAACGCGATGATAGTCGGCTTGCGCGACTATGTGAATCGCAATGGCTTTCCCGGCGTGGTGCTGGGCCTGTCCGGCGGTATAGATAGTGCCTTATCAGCGGCGGTTGCGGTCGATGCCTTGGGCGCGGACCGCGTCTGGTGCGTGATGATGCCCAGCCGTTTTACCAGTCAGGACAGTCTGGACGATGCCGAAGGCTGCGCCCAAATGCTGGGTACGCGGCTGGACACAATTGCCATTAATCCAGCGGTTGAAGGATTTGATGCAATGCTGTCGGGCAGCTTTGCCGACCGCGATGTTGATACGACCGAGGAGAATATCCAATCGCGTATCAGGGGCGTTACGCTGATGGCGCTGAGCAACAAATTTGGCCATATGCTGCTGACCACCGGCAATAAGAGCGAGATGAGCGTTGGCTATGCGACCATCTATGGCGATATGGCGGGCGGCTATTCGGTGTTGAAAGACGCGTATAAGCTGACGGTGTTTGATCTCTCGCGCTGGCGCAACGGCAATAAACCCTCGCTTGGCTTAGGGCCCGATGGTCCGGTGATGCCCGATAGCGTTATCACCAAGCCGCCATCTGCTGAACTACGCCCTGACCAGAAAGACAGTGACAGCCTGCCCGATTATGACGTGCTTGATCCGCTGTTGCATGGTTTGATTGAGGAAGAGCTGTCGGTCGATGATCTGGTCGCCAAGGGCTTTGACCGCGATGTCGTGATCCGTATTGAGCGCTTGCTGTATATCGCCGAATATAAACGCCGCCAGGCCCCGCCGGGCGTAAAATTGGGCAGCCGCAATTTCGGCCGCGACAGACGCTACCCCATCACAAACGCCTTTCGCACGGTGTGATGAGAATATTTAGCGCAATTTATTGCGTCATTTCATCGCGCCATCTCGACAAATTATGGCAAAACGGGCAAAGCGCCGCTCCATGACCACAAAAATTCGTTTCGCGCCGTCGCCGACCGGCCATTTGCATATCGGCAATATCCGCACCGCCTTGCACAATTGGATGTGGGCGCAGAAAACGGGCGGCCATTTTGTGCTGCGTATTGATGATACGGACCCGGAGCGCAGCAAGGAAGACTATGTCACCGGCATTCAGCAGGATTTGCAGTGGCTGGGCCTCAACTGGGATAGCAGTTTCCGCCAATCGCAGCGCTTTGATGCTTATGAGGCGGCTTTTGAAAAATTAAAGGCTGATGGCCGCGTTTACCCCTGTTACGAAACCGCACAGGAGCTGGATCTGAAACGCAAGGTGCTGCGCTCTCGCGGGTTGGCCCCGGTATATGATCGCGGCGCGCTGGATGACAGCGCTGAACACATTGCAGCTTATGAAGCTGAAGGGCGCACGCCGCATTGGCGCTTCAAACTGGACCATGATGCGCGGATTGAGTGGAATGATCTGGTGCGCGGGCTGCAACGTTTTGAACCACCCGCGCTGTCGGACCCAGTGATTCGCCGCGCCGACGGGTCATGGCTTTATATGCTGCCCTCCACCATTGATGATGCCGATCATGGCATAACCCATGTGGTGCGCGGTGAAGACCATGTGGCCAATACCGCGGCGCAGATACAGATGTTTGAAGCATTGGGCGCAAGTGTGCCCAGCTTTGCGCACACGGCCTTGCTGATGGGCAAAGAGGGCAAATTGTCGAAACGCCTTGGCTCAATGGGTGTCGCAGAATTTCGCGAACAGCATATTGAGGCGCAATCTGTGCTGGCCATGCTGGCGCGGCTGGGCACCAGTGACCCGGTCATCCCCGAAACCGACATGGCGGCATTGATCGACAGTTTTGATTTTCAGCGTTTTGGCCGCGCACCAGCAAAATTTGATCCTGAAGACCTGATCCGCCTCAACACGCAAATAGTGCATAAGCTGGAGCATGATGCAGTAAAAGACCGCTTGCCAGCGGCAATAGATGCGGATGCTTGGCATGCCATCCGCCCCAATATTGCCCATTTAGGAGAGGTTGCCAATTGGTGGGCGATTGTCGAAGGGCCAATTGAATTGCCCGAATTTTCGGAGGAGGACCGCGACTATCTGCAAGCCGCGCATGATATGCTGTCCGCACAAAGCTGGACAGACAAGGCATGGAGCGATTTAACAAGCGGCCTGAAAACGTCAACCGGCCGGAAGGGCAAGGGCCTGTTTATGCCGCTGCGCCAAGCATTGACCGGCCAAAATCATGGGCCGGATATGGGCGAATTGCTGCCGATATTGGGCCGTGATGTCGCGCTGCGCCGTCTGGCCCGTGCTGCGCAGATATAATCGCTGCACCGATAGAAACCGCATATTATGCAGTCTTAAGCGCCCTCTATAGGAGTTGGCGGCAGGGGCTGCTCGACCCTTTATAGCCAAAACCCCAACTGCGATAACCGCTGGCGTCAATATGAAAGCGGCCTTTGTTGCGATCAGGGTCATTGACGTCATAATAGGCACCAAGCCCGAAGCTACTTTCCGGCGATTGCTGCCATGCGGCGCACAGTTTAGTGTAAAGCACTGCCTTGGGCAGCTTCTGGTCACGCGCCACCATATCATAAGCGCCTTTGCCCATATGCGCGCTTTGCTTTGCGCCCTTGATACAGCGATTAAACTCTGGCGGGCGATAGCCAGAGACAATGCGGACAGGTCCAATGGCCGGAATGACTTTGTCGCGCACCAAAGCCAGTGTCGCTGCGATATGCGGCCATGTAGCGCGGGGTGGCATGGCATAAATTGATACCGGACATTTGATGCTGCGATATTGACTGTCTCTAATCAGCAGATCGGCATCCGGCACAATGCCGGCGACATTTTGTGATGCTAAATAGCGCTGAAAATCGGCAAAGACCGCAGCGCGTTCGGACTCTTCGTTAAGCCACCCAGAAAACGCATCGGACTCATTCAGTCTATCGGTATCGTCGCACGCAAAGAGCAATAAGCAGAGAGCTACTAGAGACACAAAACGCCAGTACATGGCGGCAGCTTAGCTATATAATGTCAATAATAAAGCTATAGACGCATAAAAATTGCGCCACGGAAAGTCGCGAAAATCTAGGCTTTTGCTTGGTTAAGAGAGTTCTTCATTAAGGCTTCCCTTACGGAACGCTTGACAAAATACTATGATGTAATAGTATAACATAACTGTTTGGTGCTTACGCCATATCTGCAAAATCACCATTCAGGGGATGAAAAGGAGAGTGAAAATGGCTTTTGCAACACGCGGCTATGGTGAATATGACGGGTTGGGCACAGACAATAAGGATAAGCTGCGCAGTGCTGTCATTACGGCAGCTTTACAAGGTGTGGGTATTACAGCCCTGTTATTGCTGCCCACCGCTATCATTGTTGATGAAGATGAGCCTGATACAATCAAGGTGAAAAATATTACACCCATAACAGTGCCACCGCCGCCCCCACCAAAACCGATTGAAAAAGTGGAAGACATCGTCAAGCCGCAACCACCTCTACCTGCACCAACACCTACTGCGCCGGACCCGATCTTCCCGATTGAACGGGATTTTGGTACTATTGGTGAGCCAATATTGGATGGTGATTTTGGCATAGACCCTTTGCCGGGTGGCGGCACTGCCATTGATGATGGCGCAATTACCGTTATTCCTATTCCGGACCCTGTCTTGGTCGCGCCGCAATGGGATCAGCGCTTTGCGCGGCAATTCCAACCCAATTTCCCCAGCGGAAAATTGCGTGCGGGTATAGAGGGCGTGGTCAAAGTGCGGGTATTGGTCGGCACCAATGGGCGAGTAAAAGCGGTTGAACAGATTTCTGCCACTGATCCAGCCTTTTTCAAAGCGACACAGCGCCATGCCTTGCGCAAATGGCGCTTCAAACCAGCGACGCGCGATGGTCAGCCGATTGAGGATTGGAAGACGATCAGCGTCAATTTCACTATTAACGATCAATAAGCGGGGTTAGATTATTGCGGCCAGTCAGAGGGGGCTGGTCGCGCCTTGCTTTGCTGCCTATATATGGCTGCATGACCAATGACTCATCCGATGCTGAGGCGCAGAAAAGCCCTGATGTTAAAGAGCGGCGCAAGAGCAAGCCGCGCTATCACATGCCTGCTGAGCGTATTCGCTATTGGAACCGCATTTCGCCTAGCGGTGCGGTAAATGATCTTTGGGCAATGCTGAAATGGGATAGCCCCTATCGTATTCGCTTTTTGGCTTTGGCAGGAGCGCTCACCATTTGCATATTGGGCGGGTTTTTGGGGCAAGCATCAAATTTCCGTATTGAGCCGCGGCCATATGAAGTTGATTATGTCGATTTGCCGCCGATTGATGAGACTTTAAGGCAGAAAGAAGCGCGTTACGAGCAGAACCGGCTGGAACGCGATGCCGAGTTTGAACGCAACCGTGAACAGGCCGAGAAGATAAAGAAATTTTACCGTGATCTGGCAGAGGCAAGCGGTGTCGATGTCGACGATGATGAGGATGCCAATGGGGGTAAAGTGGTGGATCCGGAGTGAGCATGAGCGGGTCACAGGCCCCGGCTGATGCAGTTACGGACCAGCGCTGGATGGCGGCTGCCCTGAATTTGGCGCAGCGCAGTGCGATATTGGCGCGGCCCAACCCCAGCATCGCCTGCCTGATCGTGCGCAATGGCCTATTGGTGGCGCGCGGGGTCACGGCACAGGGCGGCCGCCCGCATGCTGAGGCTATGGCGATCAGTGCGGCAAAGCGCGCCGGCATAAATGATTTTGGCGATTGCGATTTTTATATCACGCTGGAGCCTTGCGCGCATATCAGCAGCCGCGGCCCAGCATGTGCCGATCTGGTGGCAGAGGCCGCGCCGCGCCGTGTCATCATCGCATTGGAGGATCCGGACCAGCGCACGGCGGGCAAAGCGATCGCGCGTCTGCAACAGGCGGGTATTATTGTGCAGACAGGGATAGGCCGCGATCTGGCCGCGCATCATCTGGCCGGTTATATCAGCCTGAAAACCCTTGGCCGCCCGCATATCATGCTGAAACTGGCGACATCATTGGATGGACAGATTGCGCTGGCCAATGGCGAAAGCCAGTGGATTACCGGCGATCACGCCCGCGCCCATGCCCATGCGCAGCGTGCGCGTCAGGATATTATTGTCGTTGGCGGCGAAACCCTGCGCCACGATCAGCCGCGATTGGATGTGCGCCTGCCTGGATTGCAGGACCGCAGCCCAAGACGCGCCGTTTTAACGCGTCAAGGGCCGGTGGCAGAGCAATATGGCGAGGGCTGGTTAACGCTCAGCAGCCCAAGCCAGATTGGCGAGATAAGCGATGCCCATACCATCATGGTGGAGGGCGGCGCTGGTGCAGCGGCAGCTTTTTTGTCCGCCAATATGGTAGATGAAATACTAATGTACCGCGCGCCCATCATCATGGGCAAGGGGCGTGCCGCGCTGCATGATATTGGTTTGGCGTCGCTGGCTGATGCGCATGATCAATGGCGGTTGGTCGATAGCCGCATGCTTGGCAAAGACCGAATGGAACGTTATTGGCGCACTGCATAAGCAGGTGCAAGAGCGCACAGAGCAGACGCGCAGGAGAAGACTATGTTTACCGGCATTATTACCGATATTGGCCGCATTGAAAAGGCAGAGCAGCGCGGCGATCTGCGTCTGACTATCCGCACCCAATATGATATGGCGGGCGTTGATATGGGCGCGTCTATTGCCTGTTCCGGCGTGTGTTTGACAGTGGTTGATAAAGGCCATGATGATGCGGGCAATTGGTTTGCCGTTGACGTATCGGGCGAAACAATACGCTGCGTCGCGGCGGATATGTTTGCTGTTGGCAGCCATCTCAATCTGGAACGTGCGCTTAAAGTGGGCGATGAGCTAGGCGGCCATATCGTCACTGGCCATGTAGATGGTGTTGGCCGCATCAACAGCGTCGCACCGGTTGGCGGTTCACATCACATTGTGATTTCTATGCCTGATACGATCGCGCCCTTTGTCGCGGCCAAGGGTTCGGTGACTGTCGATGGCATATCTTTGACGGTAAACAGCGTTGAAGACCATGAAGATACTAGCATTTTCACGCTCAACATCATTCCGCACACTGCTGAAATGACCACGGCTCAGCATTGGGCGCAAGGCGATGAAGTGAATTTGGAGATTGACGTTCTGGCCCGATATTTACAGCGGATGCAGGCGCACATGGCAAAATAATTGCGCGCCGCTCTGGAAATTCACATTATAGTGTGATACCTGCTCTCCATTATCACAGCGCACATTCAATATATGCTGTTTATGGAGAGACTATAATGCAAACCCCGCTGATCGACCGTGTTATTGAAATTGTTGAGGCAGGCCAGATGAGCCGTGCTGGTCTGGCGCGGGCGGCGGGGCTGCATGCCAATAGCCTGCGCAAATTGGGTGATGATGATTGGAACCCGACAGCGGAAACACTGGCCAAGCTAGAGGCCTATTTGGCGCAGGATGGCACGGCGGTAATGGCCAGCGCCGAAGAGATTATCAATGAGGCACGCAATGGCCGCATGTATATCTTGGTGGATGATGAGGACCGCGAAAATGAGGGTGATCTGATTATCCCCGCGCAAATGGCGACGCCTGATGCGATCAATTTCATGGCGAAATATGGCCGCGGGCTAATCTGTCTGGCGATGACCAAGGAGCGGGTGGACGAGCTGGGCCTTGATATGATGAGCCACAATAACCGCGCGCAATATAGCACCGCCTTCACCATCTCTATTGAAGCGCGCGAAGGCGTTACAACGGGCATTAGTGCTGCCGATCGTGCGCGCACTGTCGCGGTTGCGGTGGACAGTAATAAGGGCGCGACCGATATTGTGACGCCGGGCCATATTTTCCCGCTTCAGGCAAAGGATGGCGGCGTGTTGGTGCGTGCAGGCCATACAGAGGCAGCGGTGGATGTTTCGCGCCTTGCTGGGTTGAATCCGTCGGGCGTGATTTGTGAGATTATGCGTGATGATGGTGAGATGGCGCGGCTCGATGATCTGGTTGCCTTTGCCCACACCCATAATTTGAAAATCGGCACCATTCGCGATTTGATAGCCTATCGCCTGCGCAACGACCATCTGGCCGAAAAGCGCATAGAGGCGCGTTTTTCCAGCCGTTGGGGCGGGGAGTGGAACGCCATCACCTATTATAACCACGCCACCCAGACGGAGCAGCTGGTGCTGCAAAAAGGGCATGTTGACCCCGATAATCCGACCTTGGTGCGCATGCATGCATTAAGCGTGTTTGACGATATTTTTGGCGCGGCATCGGCACCAACGGGCATGTTGGCCGAATCAATGAAAATCATTGGCGAAGAGGGCGCTGGCCTTATCGTCATGATCCCGCAAACCGGCCGTAACTTCCTTTCCAGCCAAGTAAAACGCCTTTTGGGCGAAAAGCCCGCAGCGCCTGCACCAGCAAGCGGTATGCCGGACCAGCTGCGCGATTATGGCGTTGGCGCACAGATTTTGGCGGATTTGGGCGTGCAGGATATGGAATTGCTGAGCAATAGCAGCCATGAACTGGTCGGGCTTGATGCCTATGGCCTGCGGATCACAGGACAGCGCGCCGTGCCTTTGGGCTAAACTCTACACACAGAATAAGGATTACGTAATATGGCCAAATATTGTATCGTCGAAGCGCGTTTTTATGACGCGCTGAATGACCTGTTAATCAGCGGCGCACGCGCTGCTCTGGAAGCGGCCGGGCATGATGTGGAGATTGTCACTGTCCCTGGCGCATTGGAGGTTCCGGGCGCAATTTCGGCGCTGGTGGAGACCAATGCATTTGAAGGATTTGTCGCACTTGGCGTGATTATTCGCGGGGAAACCTATCATTTTGAGATTGTCGCCAATGAAAGCGCGCGCGGCATCATGGCGCTGACGCTGGACGGTATCGCCATTGGCAATGGTATTTTGACAGTTGAAAATGACGCACAAGCCCTAACCCGCGCCAAGCCGGATGAGAAAGACAAAGGCGGCGAAGCAGCAAAAGCCGCCATGGCGATGGCTGACATCATCAGCCGGGCGGCAGGCTAAGTTTTTCAGGCGGGTTGGTGCCCGACAGGTGCAACACCGAACCCAAAGGGTGCGCAAGGCCGACCGGCCGCCGGGCAAGGCCCGCCCCTCGCAGAAATGAGCGCAGCGCATTATCGTGAGAGAAAGAAACGGCGCACCTCGCGCTAAGAAACAGGCTTCGACAATTGCGCCATTGGCGGCTAATCTGTTGCCATAGCCGCACAGCATACATGCTCAGCACATAATTCTCGGAACATATATTATGACCCTTATCGGCCCCGCATCGAACAGCTATTTCTCCCAGCGTTTGCGCCTTAATTATGTTGACTGGGGCAATCAGGATGCGCCGCCGCTTATCTTGCTGCATGGCGGGCGTGACCATTGCCGCAATTGGGATTGGACAGCGCAGGCATTGCGCGAACATTATCATATTATCGCGCCTGATCTGCGCGGCCATGGGGACAGCCAGTGGGCGAGTGACGGCAACTACCCCATATTATCTTATATCTATGATTTGAAACAGTTAATTGACCAGATGGATTTGGCACCCGTAACCATTGTTGCGCACAGCATGGGCGGCAATATCGCCATTCGCTATACCGGTTTATACCCCGATAAGGTGAAGAAGCTGGTGGCGATTGAAGGGCTGGGCCCATCGCCCAAAATTCAGGCAGAGATGGCCGCTAAAGGCACCGCCAACCGTTTGCGCGAATGGATGGAGACGAAGCAGAAATACGCCGATATCGCGCCGCGCCGCTATAAGGATTTTGATGCCGCGCTGGAGCGGATGAAAACCGAAAACCCGCATCTTTCTGACGAACAGGTGCGCCATTTAACCGTCCATGCCGTGGTCCGCAATGAAGATGGCAGCTATAGCTGGAAATTCGACCCGCTGATGCGCAATTGGTGGCCACATGACCTGCCCAGCGATGCGACAGAGGAGATGTGGCGCAATATCACCTGCCCCACGCTGATGCTCTATGGCGCCGATAGCTGGGCCAGCAACCCGCAAAAAGACGGCCGCATAAAGCATTTCGGCGATAATGTAGAAGTCCGCGAATTCGCCAATGCCGGCCACTGGCTACACCATGATCAATTTGGGTTATTCATGGAGACGCTGGACGGGTTTTTGTGAGGTGTAGTTTATTATGCTTGACCTTCTTGTACTTACACACTTTCACCTTATGTTCTAACGACGCGAAGAATAAATGTAAGGTATGATTGTGGACCGGAGTGGC
The DNA here is from genome assembly GCA_947503245.1 of uncultured Sphingomonadaceae bacterium. Classification (GTDB taxonomy): domain Bacteria; phylum Pseudomonadota; class Alphaproteobacteria; order Sphingomonadales; family Sphingomonadaceae; genus Alterisphingorhabdus. The sequence goes on along the minus strand of CANNCV010000001.1, from coordinate 399,675 downwards.
TTGTTAACCTTTAGTGCCTGTCTTGAATTAGCTGAACCGAGTAGGATCGGATCATTCTCAATCGCTCGACCTCTAGCCCAAAAGGCAAAGAAGCAAGTAGATGCTAATGTCGCGGATTGCGTCGAACGAGGGTGCATTAAGCTTGGCACTGCGGCCGGATATGCAGAAATTGATAATGGCCGAGAGGACCATCTAGATTCCGCTACTCAGATAAATACCGGCCTTATGGATGGTGATAACCCAAGAAATAAAGAAATCCTATCAAAACTCGGGCTTAACCTTCCTAAAAATACCCGAGGTGCAGTAATCCATAATACTACATTCATATTCCGGGCACCTCCAGCATGGATTTTCTGTATGTCAGAATTAGGTTGTGAGCATGACGCAAAGCCCGAAAATCCCAAAGAAAATTTTATAGTCGAAGATTTGCAAGCCCTAGCAGAACATATTATGAATAAACATAATGATATTATGGCAGATTATTTAATAGGTAAAGTTTCTTATAATAAAAGGGTATATAATACGGGAGATGATTTTGAAAAAAATGGGGATTATTTCGTTAAGCAACCACATTTCGCTTCAGAAGAGGAGATCAGAATTGTATGGCTCCCTAGAGAGGGGGTAAAGGTTACTGATTTGATTTTGGAGCCTGATCCAATAGTAGCAAGCCTCATGAGAAGGCTTTAATTTATTTTTGATTATACTCTCTAAGCTTATACTAACTAACCATATCGATAGCTTCTATCAATTTCACATATCTACAAGCAGTTCCGCTAGGGCTGAGCTTGTCGAAGTCCGCTTCTCAGCTTGGTCTATGGTCGTTAAGCGCCCTTCGGCCCTTCGACAGGCTCAGGGTCCAAGGCTACGGGGATAGTAACTGATATCGTGTGCGGTTAAGCGGGGGTGATTCACCCACTCACCACACCAACGGCTTCTACAAACTTCCCGATATTGCTTTCAGACAGTCCTGCGACATTGATGCGGCCGGAGCCGGCCATATAAACGCCGTGATCATTGCGCAGAGCCAATATCTGGTCTTTGTTCAGCGGCAACATAGAGAACATGCCATTTTGCGTGGCCAAGGGGCGGAAGTCGACGCTGCCCGCTTGTCCTGCCGCGGCCAGCATATCGCGCACTTTGCGCATTCTTAGCCGCATGGCCTCTGCCTCGTCACGCCACATGCTGGTCAGCGCGGCATCTTCCAGGATAATCCGCACCGCCGCGCCACCATGATCGGGCGGCATGGACCAGTTGGCGCGTGCCAGGCTGGCCATATTGGATTTCACATCGGTCAGGACATTCTGATCCTGCACCACCGCATAAAGCGCGCCAACACGGTCACGATACATGCCGAAATTCTTATCACAGCTATAGGCAATCATCACTTCGGGCAGATGGGCCAATACGGTTTTCAGGCCCGCACTGTCTGCATCAAAACCCTGACCCAGCCCGTGATACGCAAAGTCAACCAGCGGGAAAAGCTGCTTTTGCGCCATAACCGCGCAGATATGCGCCCATTGCTCCGCGCTATAATCCACGCCCGTCGGGTTATGGCAACAGCCATGCAACAGCACAACATCACCCGTTTGCGCACTGTCCAGCGCGGCCAATAAAGCATCCCAATCAAGGCTCTGTGTCGCCACATCCATATGGCTATAGGTCAGCACCTCCATCTGCGCGGCCTTGAAAATCGGGGCATGGTTGGGCCAGCTTGGCGTGCCCAGCCAGATGCGCCGCGCACCAGCGGCATAAAGCGTATCCGCTGCCAAACGCACCGCGCCTGTACCACCCGGAGTCTGTAAGCCATCGATTTTGATAGTGTTGTTCACATCACCCAGAATATGCGGCAGCAGGCCATTGACCATGGCCATGTCGCCCTCTGGCCCAAGATAGGATTTGCTGGGCTGGTGATCGACAAGCCGCTGCTCCGCCGCCTTAATCGCGGCAAAGACCGGGGTATTGCCATCATTGTCCCGATACACACCAACGCCCAGATCAATCTTATCCGTGCGGCTATCGGCTGCATAAAGCTTAATCAGCGCGAGCAACGCATCAGGCGGGGAGGGTTGGAGGTTATCAAGCATGGCAATGCGCTTTCTGTCCGGAGAAATGAATCGCCTGATCTATAAGCGGATGCGCAGGTCTTGGCCAAGAAGAATTGCGCCTAAAATATAATTAAAAGCACGGCGGGCAGTGTTTTTCTCTTAAGGCCGCAACAAAAGAAAAACCCCGAAGCTGCCTCCGGGGTTTTGCTAAAGATTGTGATGGTTGTCGGCCCTTTATCAAAAGGGGAACCAGCGCTGTTTCTTGCTGAATTTGCGATAGCCGATATTGGCACCCAAACGCGCCCCAACGCCAACACGGATGGGGATGAGCACAACATTGCCGCGGCGCAGATAGCTGGCGTTAAAACCACCGATCAAATAGGCCTGGCCCTCACCGGCACCGAAACGCTTATACAGGTCTTCGCTGTCATAAAGATTATAGACCAGGGTGAAGCTGTTGGCGGCATTGGCGCCTGCATCAACACCGATAGACGGGCCGGTCCAATAAACGGGGCGCTCGCCCTCAATCGCATGGTATAATGTGCCAGAGCCATAGCGCAGACCCAGCACGAATGCGCCGCCTGCTTCACGGCCGACAATATAGCCATTGGGCTGGCCTTGATCTTTCAAAATGTCTTCAATCAGGCTGGCCAGACCTTTGGCACCTTTGCCAAATACGCCTTCAGCCGCGCCGATAAGGTCGTCCTGCTGAAAAGTGCCATTGCTGGCCTGTGCACCATTTGCGGGCACGTCTTCAAAACCCGCACCATCAGGTGATGGGCCGGGCAGTGCATCATTATTGGCCAGATCGCCGCCATTGCCAACGGTCTCAACATCGACACCGCTAAGATCGCCAGCCTGTTCAAAATCAACACCGGCATCTGATGGCAGATCGACATCGCGTGAAAAATCAGGGTTGGTGGTCGCATCTTCTACGGCATTGCGCGCCGCCTGCGCTTCATCGCGCGCGACACTTTCCGGATTGTCCAGATCCGCATCGATAACATCATTGGGGTCTATCGATTCAATTTGCGCATAGGCGCTGGTCGCGGCGAGCGGTGACAAGGCCAGGGTGGATATTGCCAGCCCCAGAAATGCCGCACCTGTTTTGGTAAAACGGTGAAGTTTAGAAAGTTGATTGGTCATGAAATTACCCTTTCCTGCCTGCGCAAAGACTTTGTCATCCAAAGAATGTGCAGAATATGTGCAAATTTTCACTGGTCATATGCTGCGCAGCGGGGGATTGCTGTGCAATGAACAGGCGTTGACCAGAGTCCAATTCGCGATGCACCGGTAGAAAATCATGTTTTCCCGATGATATATGTGATTGAGCTGTGCGTTTTTTGTTCATGAGCAGAAGGTAAACCGACATGGTAAACGAAAAGTTAATATGGGCACGCAGTTTACATAAAGCATCGATTGCGCGTATCATCACTTGATTAGCAGCATATAGCTAGCTATAGGCCGCGCCTTGATGCTCAATCATGCTGCATGGCAACGGACACGTGGGTGAGCGGCTGAAACCACCTCCCTGCTAAGGAGGCAAGCTCTTTACGGGGCTTCGAGGGTTCGAATCCCTCCGTGTCCGCCATTTTTTCCAGTCTACCGCTTCGCTGCTTGAGCCGTCTTTATCTGACCTATAGATTCAGTGTTTAGGGCTAGTCCCAGTTCGCACTTCGCCTCGAACTCTTTGCCACTTTATACTTTCCTAAGTCTGGTTCTTTATTAAGAGCGGACTGGAGAAGGGTGATGCTCTGATGGGAAAGTGCAGCACCTTCAAAGATGGCGCTGACGCGGATTATTCCATTTCTAACATGCAGCTAATCGTGGCCGCGAAATGGGCCAGTGTTGATGTGTCGTTCCAAGTTGCGTGTGTGCGGCTCGAGTCATCCAGCCTTGTTTCGCGCGCGCTCAACACCCCTCCGAGATAGGATTCCAAGAAGATAAAGCGCTGATTTTGTATGGTTCGGCTTTTTGCTGGCATCAGCGCGCGCAGATGTTTCAGGCAGCGCTGATACCCAGAGTTCCAGCGGTCTTCCAGAGCATCGTCAAACACGTCGCGGTGCGACATAGTGAGCATGCGCAAAAAGCGATTATATGTATCTGTTTCATCGTGCGAGGCCAAATTGACTGATGGGTAGATCAAGATATCGACAATCTGGGAAATGCTGCACGGGCCACCGCTTTGCTCCAAAGCATCAAGTTCATCATTGCGTCGCACATCAATAATTTTGGCGCCATCGACGATAAGCTCGCGGATCAAAGCCTCTTTCGAACCGAAATGATACCCAACCGCAGCGGGGTTTTTTTGCCCGGCAGCCGTGGCAATGTCGCGCACCGTAACGCCGTCAATACCGCGATTAGCAAACAGACGCTGTGCCTCGGCCTTGAGCCGTTCAACCGACGGGCTGCGTATTTTTGAAGACAATTTGCTCATAATTACCACATATAGACGCAAGCAATTGAGGGTTGCAATAATGCAAATGATTAATACAGTTGCATTATGAAAGATCAAACAAGCGGAGAGTCGATACCGGTCAATCTTCAAGCTTTAACGGCTTGGATGGATGATATCGGGCTGGAAAGCGGGCCGCTCAGCAATTTGCAGCTTCTTGCCGGCGGAACGCAAAATATCTTGCTGCATTTTGATCGCGGTGGTCGCGAATTTGTGCTGCGCAGGCCGCCGCTCCATCTGCGCAAAAACTCCAATGACACAATGAAGCGCGAAGCACGTGTTTTGGAAGCATTAAGCGCAAGCGGGGTGCCGCATCCCAAATTCATCGCCAGCTGCGCGGATGAGGCAGTGCTTGGTGCTTGCTTCTATCTTATGGCTCCGGTTGATGGCTTTAATCCCGCAAATGGTTTGCCGCAGCTACACAGCCGCGACCCGGCAATCCGCGAGCGTATGGGATATTCCTATATCGAAGGTATGGCGGCCCTGGGGGCGGTTGATTACAAAGCGGTCGGTTTAGAAGGTTTTGGCAAGCCTGACGGTTTTCTGGAGCGGCAATCAGGGCGGTGGATGGCGCAGTTGGAAAGCTATGCCGCATTTGATGCATGGACTGGCTTCAAAGAGCTGCCTGATGTCGAGAGAATTGCCTCTTGGCTAGAGGATAATCTCCCCAAAGATTACGCGCCCGGCATCATCCACGGCGATTGCCATTTGGCCAACACAATGTTTGCCCATGACGGGGCCGAGCTTGCTGCCTTTGTCGATTGGGAGCTGGCGACAATCGGCGATCCTTTAATTGATCTTGGTTGGGTCATGGCCACTTGGGCAGATGAACACACGGCTGTTGTTGGCGATATCGAACCTTGGGACGGCTTTGCAAGTCTAGATCAATTGATCGCACATTATGATCAGCATTCGGCCCGTAATTTGGATGCGATTGCTTGGTATGGTGTGCTCGCCTGTTTCAAATTGGGGGCAATATTGGAAGGAACCCACGCCCGCGCCAGTGCTGGCAAAGCACCCAAAGAAACCGGCGATCATCTGCATGCAATGACCATCTCACTGTTCAAGCGCGCGCACCGATTGATCGCGAAAAATTGAGAGAGACACGATTATGACTGATTTGGACTTTTCTGGAAAGCGCGTGCTGGTGGTTGGTGGTTCCAGCGGTATCGGAAATGGTATCGCGCATGGCTTTCGTATGCGCGGGGCAGAGGTGCATATATGGGGCACGCGTGCAGGGGCAGGCGATTATTCCGCTGAGGAAGGTTCCGATCTGGAAGGCCTGCATTATGCGCAGGTCAATGTCGCTGATTATGATGAATTGACCGCCTATGCCCCGCCTTTTGACGCTTTGGATGTGCTTGTGCAGTCTCAAGGGTTCGTCCGGTATAAACAGGCAGAATATGCCAAGCCGGGCTGGGATGACGTGATGGATATCAATATCAACTCTGTGATGCATACGGCCACAAAGTTCAAACCCATGCTAAGCGCAGCCAATGGATCACTTATAATCGTCAGCTCAGTTTCGGGGTTTCAGGCGAATATTGGCAACCCCGCTTATGCCGCCTCCAAAGCCGCTGCCATCAGCCTTACAAAAACGCTTGGCCAATCGTGGGCGCGTGACGGGATAAGAGTGAACGGTCTTGCCCCAGGGCTGGTGCCGACAAAGCTGACAGCGGTCACCACTAAGAATGAAAAACGCAACGAAGCGATGCTGCGCACTATCCCCCTTCGGCGTGCTGGAACACCAGATGAGATGGCGGGCGCTGCGTTGTTTCTGGCATCGCCGCTCGCTTCTTACGTGCAGGGCCATACACTCATCGCAGATGGCGGGCTAACGCTTTAGCGACCAGCGCCTTAAATCTAACCCGAAAACTCAGCTCAACAAATACAGCCCATCAAACAAAGCTTAGGACACCATTTATGCTCTTCGAATATAGCCAGAAAACGCAAGATCTGATCGCCAAATTGCAAACCTTTGTCGATGCCAACATCCTGCCTGTGGATCATGAGGTTCATGCATGGAATGATGATCCGGCCAATCGCTGGAAGCCATGGCCCGGTCTGGAACCGCTGAAAGAAAAGGCGAAAGCAGCCGGTTTGTGGAATCTGTTTTTGCCAGAGGAATATGGCGAATACAGCCCCGGCCTGACCAATTTGGAATATGCGCCTTTGGCAGAGATTATGGGCCGTAATGGCTGGTGTAGTGAGGTCTTTAATTGCTCTGCGCCTGACACTGGCAATATGGAGGTTTTTGCCAAATTCGGTACCGATGCGCAGAAACAGCAATGGTTGGAGCCTTTGCTCGCTGGCGAAATACGGTCGGTCTATATGATGACCGAACCCGATCACGCCTGTTCAGATGCAACCAATGTGCGCACTGAAATTCGCAGTGATGGTGATGACTATGTGATCAACGGCAAGAAATGGTGGATTTCGGGTATCATGGACCCGCGCTGCAAAGTTTTGCTGCTCATGGGCCAAACCAATCCAGAAAACCCTCGCCATTCGCAGCAATCAACCGTCATCATTCCGCGTGACACTCCCGGTGTAGAGGTCATCCGTGCGCAGAAGGTGTTTGGCGACGTTCATTCTCCCGGCGGGCATTGCGAGGTGCATTTGAAAAATGTGCGTATTCCCAAAGAGAATATCATTCTTGGCGAAGGGCGGGGCTTTGAAATTGCACAGGGCCGTCTGGGCCCGGGCCGCATTCATCACTGCATGCGCTCTATCGGATCGGCGCAGCTTGCTCTGGAATTAATGTGTCAGCGCGCCACAGAGCGCAAAACCTTTGGCCGTATGTTATCGGATCGCTCCAGCATTCGGATGGAAATCGCGAAAAGCTATTGCGATATCGAGCAAGCGCGCTTGCTCACCTTAAAAGCGGCCGATGCGATTGACCGCCATGGTGCCAAAAATGCCAAGGATTTGATTGGAGCGATCAAAGTGGTCGCCCCGCAAATGGCGCAAACAGTGGCTGATCGCGCAATCCAAATCTTCGGCGGCATGGGCGTAAGCGATGATGTGCCGCTTGCAGGGATTATGGCGACACAGCGTTTCATCCGGCTTGCCGATGGCCCGGATGAGGTGCATGCTTCTCAATTGGGTAAGTTCAAGATCGGCCAATATGCAAAACCGGGTGCAGGCTGGAACGACGTGCCCACTGATTGAAGCTAAGAGGAAACCGTAGGGCGTTGGACACAAGCTAAAAGGGAGAATGCAAGATGCGTAGATGGGTAGTCGAATCGTTTGGAGAGCCGAAAGATGTTTGGACACGTCAGGAGGATGCCGCGAGTCTTGAGCCCCGCCCTGGTCAGGTCAAAGTCAAAGTCGAAGCCTGCGGCTTAGGCCTGCCTGATGTCTTGATGAGCCGCGACAATTACCCTCTTACGCCGCGACTTCCTTTTACGCCTTCTCAAGAGGCTGCGGGCGAGGTCATCGCCATTGGTGAAGGTGTCGATGAAGCGCTGATTGGTACCCGTGTGGTCGGCCCAACTCTTTTTCAGGTAGGAGCCGGCGGATTGGCTGAAGAGTGCTTGATGGCGGCAGGCGGCACTAATGCGGGCGTGATATATGGTCTATTGCCGATCCCCGATGAAATGAGCGGTGTAGAGGCAGCAGGGCTTTACATACCCTATCAAACGGCATGGGTCGCACTCGTCCGGCGCGCGAAAATCACGAAAGACGATATCGTGCTGGTATTGGGTGCATCGGGCAGCTCTGGCAATGCAGCGGTTCAATTGGCCAAAGCCAAGGGCGCGCGCGTTATCGCGGTTGCTGGCGGACCGCAAAAAGCGGCTTTTTGCAAAAGCATCGGCGCAGATGACGTTATCGACAGAAAGCAGCAAGACATTACACAGGCTGCGCTGGACCTTACGGGCGGCAAGGGCGTCTCTATTGTCTTTGACCCCGTTGGCGGCAAAGCTGCACGCGCTGCGTTCAATGCGATCGCTTTCGAAGGGCGGTTTGTGGTCATCGGTTATGCCAGCGGTGAATGGGCGCGCATCGCTCTGGAAGAAACGGTGCTGAACAATATTTCCCTATTGGGGGCAATGCCCGTTGGATGGACCGCTGATCAGGTGCTCGAAACCCATCAGGATTTGATTAAGCATTGGCAGGAAGGCGCAATTGATCTTTCAAGCAGCCAGGTCTTTGATTTCGATGATGCGGTGACAGCGGCAACGCATATCGCAGATGGAAAAGTTGAAGGCAAAGTCATCGTTCAAATCCATGCAAAGCAATTATAGGCCGGCTATGTCTTTCATTCTATTTCACACACCAAGATCCCGCTCCCTTAGGCCGCTTTGGCTGCTCGAAGAAATGGGCCTTGATTATGCATTAAAAACCATAGGCTATGACGCCGAATATTTTGCATCTGATGCATATCGCCAGATCAACCCTATGGGCAAGGTGCCAGCCTTTTATGATGGTGATCACCTTGTTTTGGAATCGACAGTCATATTACAATATATTCTGGCCAAGCACGGCCCATCATCTTTTGGCGTAGAGCCTGAAGAGGGTGATTTTGCATTCTATTTGACCTGGTTGCACATGGCTGAAAGCGGATTGTCGCATTATCTTGCCGTCTATCTTGGTCAAAAAATGGGCGTAGAGAAATATGCAGTCTCCAAAGGGTATGAAACCTATGTGAAATATCAGGCTGAAAAGGCTTTTGAGATGCAGGATGAGCATCTTGCCCAAAGGTCATTCATTGCCTCAGACCGGTTCACCGCTGCTGATATTTCTGTTGGGTACAGCCTGTTTCTGGCAAACGCACTGTGTGGGCTGTCCTTGCCACATCGTGTGCAGGCCTATTTTGAAAGATTGCAAGATCGCCCTGCTTGGAAAAAGGCCGTTGCGATAGAATAAATATGGTTGTTCAGCGGCACCGCTTTTTTAGAGAGCCGCTTGTCCAACGCTTGACTCAATGCCCTTAAAGCACTCAGTATAAAATTACCCATGATCGCAGGAGAAACGCAATGAAAGCTCTAGTCTTTAACGGCCCGCGCGATATTCGCTACGAAGATTTCAAAGACCCCGAGCGCACCATCGACAATGCGGTTATCATGCAGGTCGACAAATGCAGCATTTGCGGGTCGGATCTGCACATTTATCATGGCGATCAGATCGGCCAGACCAATTATGATGCGGACCAGCACAAATTTTGTGTGGGTCACGAATTTATCGGAGAGGTTGTAGATATAGGGCCAGATGTGCATGATCTGAAGGTCGGTGACAAAGTATTGTCCGCCGGCGGAACAGGCTGCGGGCATTGCACCTCTTGCCGCACAGGCCAGATATGGAAATGCAGCCGGGTAACAGCTTTTGGCCTTAGCGATGAGATGAATGGCGGGCAGGCAGAATTTGTGCAAATTCCCAATGCTGACCGAACCCTGATGCGCATTCCTGAAGGTGTGGGCGATGAACAAGCCGTGTTGCTAACCGATGCTTTGGCAACGGCTGCGTTCGGGATAAACAATACGGGCCTGAAACCCGGCCAGTCTCTGGCGGTTGTCGGGCTTGGTCCGATTGGGCTGCTTGGTATTGAACTCGCCTTTCTGCGCGGTGCATCACAAGTGTTTGCCATTGACCCTATCGCCGCGCGCCGCGCGCATGGGGAAAAGCTTGGCGCCATCACATTCGCACCTGGCAAGGAAGCAATTGGCGCTATTCTTGATGCCACAAAAGGCGGCGTGCACTGCGTATTTGAAGCATCGGGCGCACGTGCCGCCGTTGCCTCAACCTTGCCATTGGTAAGGCCGGGCGGGGCGCTGTCATTCATTGGGTTGCCACAGCCCGATGTGGCGTTGCCGCTCAATCAAATTCTCTATAAAGGCGTTACAGTCAAGGCGGGTGTTGCACCTGTTCAAGACCTTTGGGCGCCGCTTATACCGCTGCTCCAATCGGGCCGGTTAAAAGGCACAGAACTGTTTTCGCATGAGATGGACCTATCCGACGGCGCGCAAGCCTACCGGATTTTCGATGCCCGCGATGAGAATGTCATTAAGATTATGATGAGCATTAGCTAGTTGCTAGCATTGTCCAAGCAAATACGCCCGATTGCATTGCGCCATAGCTGCGATATCCTGACCTAAAGACCTGCCAAGCATCCCAGTTTAGATTTGTATTGCCATCAATTAAGAGGCTGCAACAGACGCTTGAATTTCGCTTGGCATAGCGAAGAGCACCTACACTTGCACTATTGCTGGTAACATAGATTCAACTTAGTGATTTTCTGGGCAAATGGGCCAGAATTTGAGGCCGGACAAGAAGATAATGATCTGGATGTTGGAATCGAAATGACGAGATTTAATAGTATAAGGGCGGGATGGAGAAGGCCGTCAAAAAGGGAAATGGTCTTCGCGGCGGTCTTGATACTTGTATTCAGCGTTCTGGGCACCGGACTTCCTTTCGCGCCCTATGATTGGTTGCAACAGCGGGTAACTGCAGGCCTTAATAGCCAACCCTATAATGGCGATGCCGTCATCATCGCTATCGACGAACCAACATTAACACAATTGCCCGATCGCTCTTGGGACAAAAACGATCTTGCGATTCTTTTGACACGTATAAATGGTAATGCGCCCAAACAGATAATTATTACACCGCAATTCTTTGACAATGCCAAGGCAAATGACCGGCAAGGTCTTGCAGCTGCTATCAAAGCATTACCCGCCAAACCTGTCTGGCAAATTGATTTGAGCCCCAAAGATGCCATAAAACTGTCTACTTCCTTACGCGTTTCAGAGAAGCCTAAATTTGCGGATTTCTCACTTGGTATCGATGCCTCGATCAGACCTTATGTCGTTCCGGCTATCATGACATTGCGCCCAGGTGCCTTTGGAGCCCCTCTCCATGCACCTTATTTGGCCACCACAGATGAAGGTGTTTTCCCATCTATCGGGAACCTTATGGCGGACGGTAAACGGCCTTCGCATAATATTTTCAATGTGGATCTTAGCTATAATCCCGACACAATCCCTACGATAAGTGCAAAAGCTATAATGTCCGGCACATATGATGCTACGTCTTTGAAAAATAAACGCGTTGTTATCAGCCATATTGGCAATTTTAGCCGTGACACATTTCATGCTGTGCAAAATCGTTATACGCCCAGGGCGGCGGGGAGTGTATTGGCCGCACAGACTCTGTTGGACGGGCCGCCGGTCATGCTCGGCTGGATACCGCCCTATCTTCTTGCCGTTACTGGGCTGCTGCTTTGGGTATTTCTAGCAAGACCATATGGGCGAGTTGCTGCACTTTCTGCTATTCTGTTACTTTTGTTCAGTCCGATTTTTTTAGAACAAACTCTTATCTTTCAACAAACATCTCAGGGTATTTTTCTGCTCATATTCATGGGTGTCGGAAAGCTATGGCAGTGGGTGCGCCATGCGATAGAGACATATCGCGATGCCGCAGAAACAAAATCCCGCTTTTTGGCGCAGGCAAGCCATGATTTGCGGCAACCTATCCATGCTGTGGGGTTATTGGCTGACCGTCTGGCGCAAAGTGACCTGACCTCTTCACAGGCCGAGATTGTCTCTAAAATATCATGGTCAGTGGACAATGCCGCACGCATGTTTCGTTCGCTGCTGGACATTGCTGCGATTGAGAGCGGCACTTTACAAACAGATATCGGGCCCGTGGCAATAAATGAACTGCTGGCTGAGATAGATAGCCAAAATGCCCTTGTCGCAGAACAGGCTGGGGTGGATCTCAGGCTTATTCCTTCGGAGCTCATCGTTAAAACTGATCGCGCTCTGGTAGGCACTATGCTGCAGAATTTGGTATCTAACGCGATCAAATATGCAGCTGGTAAAACGGTAATTGTCGGATGCAGACGGGAGAGGAAAAACGTAGCATTATGGGTAGTTGATAATGGGCTGGGTATCTCCGAAACCGATCTAAAGCATGTACAGAAAGAATTTTATCGTTCCTCCGATAAATCAGTCTTACGCTCAGAGAATAAAGGCCTAGGCCTTGCCATTGTTAGCCGCTTGTCAAAATTGCTGGGTTTAAGATTTTCTCTGAAGTCTGAAAAAGGTAGGGGCACATCAGCCGTGATACATAGCCTTGCAGTGATATCTGGCCAAGCTGAAGAAATGCAATCGCGTGGTCCTAGCAAAATGCCATTGGCTGGGCTGAAAGTGGCTATCACAGATGATGACAGAGAAACACTGCTTTCGACTGAGCGGATATTAGAACAATGGGGATGTGAAGTAAAACCCTATCAGAGTTTCCCGAAGGGTCTGACGGGTTATGATGTTCTGCTGACAGATTTTGATTTTGGTGACAGCGGGACGCTTGCTGATAAACAGGAATCAATCGAACAAATACTAAAACAAAACACCCAAATCATCATTATTTCCGGACACCATCCAGAACAAATTCGCGAAGAACTGGACATTGAAACAGGGTTGATTTTGTCAAAACCACTTCGCGCTGCTGAACTGCGATCAGCATTGATGGCAACCACCCTGAAGTGAACAGAGCCGGTCTTTTACACGCAGCACATAATATCTAGCACATCTTAGCTAATGTTTAGAGCCACATTTTCGTACATAACAATTCTTGTCGGTCTGGCCGACAAATTAAAACTAAGAACGGGGAGTATGAATAGATGAAAAGTGATATTGAGACATTATCGTTGGATGAAATAGAGACCGTAGCTGGCGGCTTGTGGATCTTATGCGATGAATTCTGGGAGCCAGGTCCTTGGACTCAATTTGATCCCTCTTCAGAGAATTAAACAATCATAAGAAAGGGCCGCAAATTGCGGCCCTTTTTTTGTCCAAAAGCTTTTTTAAAAACCCGCTAAACACCATATTTCATAGCAAGTGCAGCAGCTGCTGTTCGGCTATCAACTTTTAGCTCCCTCAAAAGGGCAGAGACATGGATGCGTACCGTGAAGGGGGAAATGCCAAGATCTCTGGCAATCTGCTTATTCGAATGTCCTTCGGCAATGCCGCGCAGCACATCCATCTGACGCGGTGTCAGTCTGGAAAATTGCGATACCGAAGTAGACGCTGCAAGGCCACCAGCTACACTGACATTAACAAATTCACCGCGCATAACGGCTGCAATTCCATCATGTATCTGTTCTTGGGTGGCGGCCTTACTGATAAAGCCGTCAACACCAACCTCCATAATATGATCGGTTGATCGCCGATCGTCCGCCATAGAAATAATGACTATAGATGCGAGCGGGAACTTCCGTCGCAATTGCGGTACGGCAGTGTCAATATCCATCCCCGGGAACCGCAGATCAAGCAGAAACAGTGATGGGCTGGATCCTTTCACAGCGGCTTCCATCATTTCTTCATATGTCCCGGCATGTTCTATCGCCACCTCAGGATCGATTTCATTCAATATCGCCGAGACGCCATCCCGGAATATTGGATGATCATCCGCAACTATCATTCTGGTTATTTTATCTGCCATTTTAAAATGCTGACTGTGCAGCCTCACTATATGATTGTCCATGCAGCAATATACCCACCGATACAGGCGATATCCTATAGCACATTCAGACTAAAGGGCGTTTGCGAACAGCTGCACTAGCTGCATCGGGTTAGCACAGATCATTTAAGCAGGATTGATTAGCTCCATCGAGCCAGCCCAACTGTCTTAGTTCGATCAGTTTAGACTGATTAGCCTAGCTCGAATCAATTAATATATATCTCTTAAGTCATTGTAACTATTGTTTAATTTTTCTTTTCTGCAATTCTTTGGTCATCGGCAGCACGCTGATTGCAAAACCAAAGAGGAGGAAATGATGAGTACCATAAATCATCAAATCACACGCATAAGTGAAACAGAATGTAATTTGGTAAATGGCGGGAATGTTGATGGCTTTGGGCCTCATCTTCCTCCTCAAAAACCAGATAACGGTATTGATCCAGTCATATTGGATCAACTGCGTAGAATCCGCATGTACGGCGGCGTCTAGGCCGTAAGCATAGACTTTCATCACGATGTATAAGGAGAATATCAATGACATATGAAATCACAGAATTGAACCTAACCGAAACACAGATTGTTTCTGGCGGTGTAATTGAAGGGCCACATGGCGAAGGTTGTACTGAGCCGCGCATCCCAACACGCCCAACCCTGAGCATGGAGCAGGGTGGCCCTCTGCAAGTCAATTTTGGCCGCTTTTTCTGATTTTCTGAAAAGGCACGGGATATGCCAAATGCAGGGTTGATACAGATACAGAACAGCGAAGTCGCAGCAATATGCGACGGCACGGCTGGGCTGCCTGACCAACCTAAGTTTGAAGTTTATACCGGCCTGGCAAATATGTCTGAGGAGCTAACCCTCGACAGTCTCCAGCGCGGCATGACTTTAGTCCCAAAATACTAACCCCCCGGTGGTGCGTTCCCGGACAATGAACGGGAGCGCACCACATCTTAAAACAAAAAGGAAATGAAAATGATCAAAGAAATTGAAAATCAGAATATCGACCTAGTGACAGGCGGCGTAACACAACGCCCAGATGGTGGCACGTGCACCGACCCAGTTCATCACGAAAATGGCGGACCTATCGTACAAATGCCAACTTTGTCGCTTAACTTTTAAAGGGAGAAAACAGATGATTAAAGAAATTGACAACGAGAATATTGAACTGGTGTCCGGCGGCGTTCCCTTTGGAGCACTTCCACTGATCGTAGTTTATATCGGTAAAGAAGCGGAGAAACTGCAAGAGACACAAGGAGAAGTTTCACTATGAACGACCAAGCAAATATTGCGACGCTCGATTCACACGAAATCGAAGCTGTTAACGGCGCAGGCAGGAGCGGATTTGTAGCAGGTTTTCTTACCGCTAAATCACTTGGAGCCTCTGACAAAACAGCTGCGACTGTTGGCAACGTAGTGAGCTTTATCCAGGATCATATATCCTGAGGCTAAAGGCGCAGCCTCAAAGGGCTTTCACAAAATAATAGTCTCTCAGGCGCGCAAACGCGTCTGACAGAGAAAGAGATTTCGAGGTGCAATACCGCGCTTCGGAAAGCGGGAGAATATTGCCGGTTACCCGCGCCGGCACCAACTCATGGAGAATGAAAATGACGTATATGAAGCATGATGAATTTGAATTACCTAACCAAGTTCAAGAATTATCTTTCGAAGAAATCGATGAAGTTAATGGTGCTTTTGGACCTGGAATTTTGCTGGCAGGTGCAGCCGTCGCTATTTTGGGCATTGCTGTAATTGCTGGTGTTATTGACGGCGTCAGCGGCAATGAAAGTCAAACCAAGTAGTTATATTACGTAAGGAAATTAATATGATTCAGGAATTGAACTTTGATGAAGTTGAATACGTAAATGGCGCTGGAGAATTTGGTGATGCCATCAGCGCTGTAGGAGAAGCTGGTCAAGCTATTATAGAAACAGCTTATAACGCAGGCTATATGTTAGGCAAATCAATTAGAAATGCCTTCTTTTGATTTATTTATATTGCACCACCTTTTGGTGGTGCAATATTTAAAAGGTTTGAATTATGTATAATATTGATTACGATAAATTACATATTTTGTTGTTATTTACAACATTGTTATCTATTAGTATGTTAGTAATTAATAAATATTCAGAATTTTATACTATTTTTGTATTTATTTTCATGAATGTTGTCATAATTATATTTGGTTCAAAGCACTTTTCCGGAATCAATGCTTTTTCTATTGATGAAGAATATTTCGCAATTTTTTTATATATTTTCCTTTCAATATTAATTTTGCAGAATCATACTCTTGAAGTATTTTGGGGTATTATATGTATAATCTGGAGCACAGCCTATAATGCCGGCCATATGCTAGGCCATGCCTTGCGTTTTTAAAAGGCCGCTTTGTCTTCAGTCCCTAACCCATCTGCACTATTATAATCGCCTCCCTTAACGCTCTATAGAATGGTGAGAGTTTAACCATCGTTAGGGAGCATGTGCCTTCATGTCACAGCTATTCCGTTCAGAAGTATTGCAGCAAAAAAAGGACCGCTTGTCTGGTGAAGTCGCAATTGCGGTTCCTATTCAATGGCAGCTTATCGGCTATCTGATATTCGGTAGCTTGGTTATCGCCATTATCTTTTTATCGCTTGCCAGCTATTCCCGCGTTGAGACCGTTACCGGGAATATCGTCCCTGATAAAGGCGTGGCGACTATCATACCGACACGCAGCGGAACGCTCAGTGAGATTTTTATCGAGGACGGTGCGGAAGTCATTAAAGGCCAAGCACTTGCCAATGTTCGCGCTGAAGAGGACGGTATCTCCGGTCAATCTGCCGCCACCATGGCGCAGCAGGCAATGGCGCAGCAAGATGCCAGCCTAATTGCTCAAATGAATGCAGCGCGGCGTGCTGCGGCGGCACAGAACAGCCAGCTATCAGTACAAGCAGCCGGAATTCGATCAGAAATCGACCAGCTGCAATCACAAATAGTGCTTCAACAGTCATTGGTCCGCTCAGCGCGCGATGATCTGGAGCGTGCGCAAACAGTCGCAGACCGCGGTTTTATCAGCCAGCGTGATATGCAAGTGCGTGAAGATACAGTTCTTACCCGCCAGCAACAGCTCTCGCAACTTGAGCAAAGCCTGACATCGCGCCGTGCGACTTTGGCGGAACTTTCCACTAGCGCCGCGAATGTTACTGCCCAGGCAGAGAGTCAGAGCGCAAGTATCGCAGCATCGCGCGCGCAGGTTGCCCAGCAAGCGGCAGGCAATGAAGGCGCGCGGTCTTACGCCTTGTCAGCACCTTTGGCTGGCACAGTAACCGCACTTACGGTTCGCACTGGCCAACGGGTCGGGCCACAAGCTCCCATAATGTCTATTGTGCCCGAAGGTGCAAAATTGCGCGCAGAGCTAAATGTACCCAGTCAGGCAATCGGTTTTGTAAAGGAGGGACAAGAGGTGCGTCTAGCCATTGATGCTTTCCCCTATCAGCGCTTTGGCACGATTGAGGGCAAAATCCGCACAGTGGCATCCAGTCCGATCAGCCGACAAGCAGCGAATGGCGCAGTGATTGCGCTCTACCCTGTCGTCGTAGAGCTTGATGCCACAGACATAACCGCTTTTGGCCGTCAGGAGAAGCTGGTGCCCGGAATGTCACTCACCGCTCGCATTGTGACCGAAAAACAGTCACTGATCGAGTGGCTTTTTGAACCCCTTTTTGCAGTACAGAAGCGATAATATGGCCCTTGATCTTGGTTTTCTAACCCGCAGCCGCGTCCGCCTTATCCGCCAGACAGAGGTGGCAGAATGCGGCCTAGCCAGCCTCACTATGGTGGCCAATTTTCACGGTCTTGATATTGATCTGGGCACGATGCGCCGTCGCTACGCGCCGTCTCTGCGCGGAGCGCCCTTACGGGCATTGATTAACCTGGCAGACCAGATCGGGCTAACGCCTCGCGCAGTAAAACTGCCATTGGAAGAGCTTAAAAACCTGCATGTTCCCGCTGTACTACATTGGGATATGAATCATTATGTCGTCCTCGAAAGCGTGAAGGGCGGCAAAGCGCTGATCCATAACCCTGACGGGCGCACGACCTTAATGTCGATGGAAGAATTGTCCGGCCATTTTACCGGCGTTGCTCTTGAGCTGCGGCCCAGCAATGACTTCCAGAAGCAATCATTGCGCGACCGTCTGCGCCTGCCACAATTATGGCAGAGCATGACGGGATTGAAACGCGCATTGGTCCAAGTGCTAATGCTCAGTCTCGTGCTTCAGGCATTCGTACTCGCCTCGCCTTATTATATGCAGATCGCCATCGACAACGCATTGCCTGCGCTTGACAATGATTTGCTGACCGTATTGGCAATGGGTTTCGGCCTGTTCACTCTTATAAATGTTGTCGCATCATTGCTGCGATCTTTTGTGCTGCTCAATGCGGGAACGAATATTGGTTTTGCCCTTGCGTCCAATATTGCGCGGCGGCTTTTTCGCTTACCCGTTGAATGGTTTGAAAAACGCAATACTGGCGATATTCTCTCTCGCTTTCAGTCAATTGCCCCGATACAGAATTTGCTGACACAGGGCGCTGTTGCGGCTCTGGTTGATGGGGCAATGGCTCTCTTCACACTTGCCCTGATGTTCTATTACAGCCCGTTGCTCGCCTTTATCGCGATTATAGCCTTTGCGGCATATGGACTGGTGCGCATCGTCAGCTTTTCATTCCAGCGCGAGGCTGAAGAAGCCAATATTGTCACTAGCGGCAAAGAGCAAACCACCTTGATCGAAACGCTGCGCGGCATGGTGACATTACGCCTATTTGGCCGCGAGACGCTGCGCCATGCTCTGTGGCAGACTCGCTTAACAGATGCAGTCAATGCCGACGTCAGGCTAGCGCGCATAGGCATATGGCAATCTAGCGCCAATTTGCTGATCTTCGGTTTGGAGAACATTCTGACAATATGGCTTGCCATTGGATTTGTGATTGAAGGGGCCGGTTTCAGTGTCGGTATGGTCTTTGCTTATATCGCTTATAAAAATCAGTTTATCAACAAATCGGCCGCGCTGATTGATCAAGGTATCGCTTTCAAAATGCTCGGGCTGCATCTTGAGCGCTTGTCTGATATTGCCTTGTCAGATGAGGACCGCAGTTTCAAAATCGGCAGCGATATTGAAACAGAATTAAAGGGCAGCATTGCTCTTAAAGACGTATTTTATCGCTATTCACCGAGTGATCCGATGGTGCTTGAGGGAGTAAACCTAACGATTGAACAAGGTGAGCATGTAGCGATCACCGGTCCTTCTGGTGGCGGCAAATCCACCTTGCTGAAGATCATGTTGGGGCTTGTCGAACCAGAAAATGGCGAAATACTGATTGACGGTCTGCCACTGCACCGTTTTGGTTATAAGAGCTTTCACCGCCAAATTGCTGCTGTGTTGCAGGAAGACAGCTTGTTTGGTGGTTCGTTGGCGGACAATATCGCCTTGTTCGATGATGAAGTGAATATGGAGCTTGTTGTTGCAGCAGCTGCTGCCGCCTCTATCCATCATGATATTGCGGCGATGCCCATGCAATATGAAACACTGGTTGGCGATATGGGTTCTACGCTTTCCGGTGGGCAGAAACAACGCGTGTTGCTGGCCCGCGCACTTTACCGGCGCCCAAAAATTCTCCTTATGGATGAAGGCACGGCGCACCTTGATGCACAGCACGAACAGGCCGTTAATGCGGCCATCGCATCTATGGGTATCACCCGCATCATTATCGCTCATCGCCAAGAGACGATTGATGCTGCTGATCGCATCTTGATCATGCAGGGCGGCAAGTTGATCGAATCAGATTAACTCCGCTATTCCCTGATGCATCTTTTGCATCGTATTATGGGTATAATCTTATCATATGCCGGTCTTCGCTGATGCCCAAAAAGGGTGCTGTCGATCTAACTGCAACTGGTCTCTGATTGGCGTAGCTAGCACTTATGCGATGTGAGTTCAGGCCGTAAGGTTTTGCCACTCAGCTAATGCGGCTGAACATCAAACGATGCCTATCCCAGCCACCTCAATCCGCATTAGGTTCAGTTAGTCTGACAGCACTCCGCCGACTATTGCAATCAGTTGCTTTAATCTGACAATACTATATTATCAAAGAACTCTATGTAGATCCAATCTGATTTAGAAAAACCCCATTATAAAAATATAAAATCTCCATAACCTATATCATATTTATTCGTTATACAGCTATATTTGTTGTGGTTTATTATTTGTGATTTATTGGAGCGACTTACATCCACTTTTTTTATATATTTATTTGATATAGAAAAATACTCGCAAATAATTTTTTCTTTATTCGTAACACCAAATGGTGCTCTGTATTTCTCGATAATAATCTCTTTATTTTTTTTTGCTATTAAAGATACATCGTAAAATATCAAATGACCGTCTTTTAAAAGGTATATTTCACTCCCTTCCCCATCTAACATTTCATACCCATGATTTAATTCTGTCACTGAATCGCAAGAACTTAGTATGAAAAAAATTAACGATATAGGGAATAACATTTGAAACTTTTTTGTCATGGGCATGCTCTACACATATCAGATTGAAGTGGGGGAGGACTAATTTGCGGTGCTCCGAAAAAGTAAAAGCTAAAAGGTTCGCCTTCACCAGCACGCAGTGATCCAACCCAGTTTTCAAAGTTTCTACCTACGCGATACCATTCTTTGTAATCAAAGTCATATAACTCGGATCGCATCCTACAGCTACCATCAGGTTGTTTCAAAATCACAACGGTTCCGTAAACACTTCATAGAACAAATAAGTATTTTATAAGAAAGTTTTGTTAATTAGCTAAATTAATTGTCTATCCACACTGAAGAATCGCATTTATTAGCTATCTCTTGCAATTCTTTTTCGTTGATTGGCCAGTTTTTTGCGATGAGTTTATGTAGCATGATTGCTTCATGAATTAACAACTTCTCGTAAGTAGATAATACCTCGTTGGCACCCATCATTCTTCCTAAAATCTCACGATTAATATCACCACTACCGATAGTTAAATTAAATATGACTTCATCGCCATCGAAATATCTTTCGACATTTCTAACTCGATAATTATTTCCTTCATAATATACTGTCATTTCATTTGTATAAACAGTGTAGCCTCTGCTAACAATTATAGAATGTAATTCATCATTGATAGATTTCACAGTAATTTCCGCTACTACTGGACCACAGATTATTTCAGCCATTATATCATTCTGCGATTCACTGGCAGCGCAGCTAGAACTCAAAAATAGGCCAATAAAGGCCAGATACTTGATCGGGATCTTCATATTAGCATCCTGTTATATTAGCTACGCACCAATTGGTCTTTAGGGTGCTGTTAATCTAACTGCAACTGGTCTCTGATTGACTTAGCTAGCCCTTATGCGATGTGAGTTCAGGCCGTAAGGTTTTGCCACTCAGCTAATGCGGCTGAGCGGGCAGTCTTGTAAGTCTGTCTATTGATAAGGTGACGCTGCGAGTTAAAGTGGTTGTGGACATTGGCGTGGACTGAGGCGAACTTTTGCAGCGACTTCATGTGTCGAAATCTTGGCATTGCACGCTGTCTTAGTCGGAACGGCAGGCGGCTGTTTTCAGCCCTATTATCTCGTGCCTTGGTGACGTAACTCTCTAGGATTTCGCCTTCGTGATCTACCGCCCGCCACAGATAGTGCGTCTCGCCGCCTATCTTTACAAACACTTCATCGACATGCCAGCGCCAGTGACGAAAGCCTTTCATCAGTCTAACCTGTCGCCGCTTGATATCCGCAGCGAACATCGGGCCGAACCAGTTCCACCAGTGCCGCACTGTCTCATGGCAGATGTCGATCCCGCGCTCGACCAGCAAATCTTCGACGTTCCGCAAACTCAGGGGAAAACGGACATACATCATAACGACCAGACGGATAATCTCAGGCGATGAGTTGAAGCGTTTAAAAGGGCCGGGCGGCTTGGCTCTCGACTTACGGTTCATACCCTGCTGGTAGTATGCCAGGTCAGAAATGCCTCGTTAGTCTGACAGCACCCTTATAGTTGTTATCTTAGGCCAACTTTCTCAATTACCTCAGAAGATAAAACATCAATAATATAAATAAGTCCACCACCGCGGATTTCAGGATTGGAAGGATAAAACTCAACTCTGGCCTTTCCCTCGCTGATAGTGCAGCTTGCGATCTCTAGTTTTTTCTGCACTTTATATGATAAAGAGCGTTTTAAGTCGATTAAAGCTATATTTATTACCTCTGCACATTGAAAGCTAATTATATAGTTTGATTCAATTTTTTCTTTATCTTGAGTGCTACCAGATGCAAGTAAAGTTACGAATAATGCCCAACCTGTTTTGGCTAATATATTCTGCATGTCTATTTCTTTATGGTTCCAATTATGGTTGGCGCGCTTGAACCAGGGTCTTTACGTAAAGCTTGTACCTGCGGAGTTCCTAAAAAACAGCTCGATATTCTGGATAACTGAGTGCGGCTGTCCCATTGATACCGCTAATATCAGTTGAGCTAAATGTTGAAAAGGCGTTAGGGAATGACGTACCCTGATCATCCGGCCTACCGTATCATAGGTGTAGATCGTGCGGTTGCCCGGGTTAAAATCCTTACCCTTGAGCATATAGGCCATAGTACCGCGATCATTATAGGCTTGCAATGTTAGCTGCGTGCCATTGGCGCCCGATGCGCCCTCGCGAATGCGGATATTGCGATTGAGCACGTCATAGTCATAAGAGAAGACGTTGCCATCATCATGGGTGATCTGGGTGCGGTTACCATTTTTATCATATGGTATTTGCTAGCAAGTAATTTTGTTTTTAGAGTATGGCCCATTGAATAGCGGCGCAACTCAATTTTGAAAATATTTAATTTACAGAAACTCTACGATATATTTTATTAGAAATACACTCTTCAAAACAGAATTGTGTTATGACATTATTACTTACTTTATAGATTAAAATAACTGGTGAAATACTCTTTTCATCTTCTCTACCGAATAATTTCAATCTTACAGTATATTCGTTACAATCAATATTACACTGAAAAACGGTATGTTTCGAACCTTGACAAATTGCGTAATCTCCAACTTTAGGATTTGAAAAAGAAAATACGTTTATAATTGGATTATCAGTATAGAAACAGACCCCTTGATAATCGATAGTTTCTTTATATTCAGCGACATGAGGTTCAGATAATTGATTAACTTTACAGTATTGATAGTATTTATTATTTTTTATACAAAACCCTTTTTTTTCATTATTTATAAAAATCGAATTATTAATAAAATCTCCTTTGTTTGCATTATTACAGCAAGAGAGTAATATAGTAAAAATTATTATTGATAATAAACGCTTCACTTGCCTAACAACCTCCTAGCGGCATCATTGTAGGGTTTCTGATGTCCGTCGCTATAAGGTGACTGTCCTTGAATTATATACAAGGGATTTCCCATTCTTTCGGAACGCGTTCCATGTATACCTTCATGAACAATATGTTCTTGTAGGTCACCAGGGCGCTCAATCGAACGCGCCGTTTCGTATATTCGTAACTGAGTACCTGTCCGATCATCTCCAGCCATAGTCATAAGAGCGTCACCATATGTTTTACCGACTTCATAAGTAACCTTAGTTTCGATAAGATTTATTGCGACCTCTGATCCAGAAATATCAAAGCCACTATCTCCTACCTTATCAAATTCGTTTTGCCCTACAGTAACATTCTTTCTTTCTTTAATAAGGTTATTAAATGCTTTTGTATATTCTTTATTAAATTTCGCAATAAACTGCTTCTGTTCTTTTGTTAATTTTTTGTTGCCATCCTGACTAACAATATCGATCTTACAGTCATAATCCCCATTTTGTGTCTCGGTACAACTCAAACCAGTAGGATCCACCAGATTCACCGGATCATTGCCGACATAGGCATAGAGGTTGACCTGATCTTCATAGCCGATGGGGTCGGTTTGCAGGAACCCACCGAGCGTGGGGGAGTAGACCTTGCTTTGTAGTGATAGAGGCCAAGCTCAGGTATCGCGATCTGGCCTGTATATTGGAACCTACCAAATGTTGGTTTCATTAGCGATGCCGTAAGCATCATAGGCATTGATATTGACCAGCTCGCCGCTCTCATCACCCTTCATAATCGTGGTAATGCTTTTCATCAGACGCCGCCGGGCAAGCCCGGGGCTGGGCTTTGCCAGTTGGCGAACAGCTGCAGGCAGGTATTGTTATTTATCCCTGCGCCTTCATACCGCGAGCATGGACGCGTGATCTGGGGAATCACATCAAACGGATAATCTCAGGCGATGAGTTGAAGCATTTAAAAGCGCTGGGCGGTTTGACTCTCAACTTACGGTTCATAGCCTGCTGGTAGCATGCCAGATCAAAAATGCCTCGTTAGTCTGACAGCGCCGTCAGCTGCGTGCCAGTTGTGTTTAGACATGAGTGAGTTTAAACATTGATGTGATCTACAAAACTTTTAAATATATTAGAGAAAGATTAGTACTTCAATTTTCTACGCCACTACCATACGGTATGAGAAATATATTATATAAAGCCCTATCGAAAAAGCCATGTATTTTATGTTAAATTTCATTAATGAAAAAATTGATACAATCAATATTATAACTAGAAAATTATATTCTAAATAACAAAATTGTTTAATATCGAACCATATGATGGAGTAGAAAGAATGTAAAAATACTAATGTAAAAAGTATAGAAAGCAATAGAAATTTTGTTAACATTATTTATTCCGCATCACAACTGCGACACCAGAAAAACCCTAATAATCTAGCTTCTCTTCTAGTACCAGAAAATTGTGATCCTCCAAATGTTGTGATCTCTAAACCATGCCTGGCAAAAAATTCGCGATGAAAGCCATATATCTGACCAACACTTAGCCTTCCTGCTATTGACCCAGTATTATTCAATACATCATTGGTAAGAGCTTGGTCGTATGCCTTAGCTAATTCCAACCTGATGGCTCGATACTCTCTCAGCACACTATCCCTCTCACTTTGATCCAGACTAAGCATTGAAGACAATGTCGGCCCTCTAACGCCATTCAAACGCGCTCCGTTGCGGATTGCAATCGCAGTCAACAACCTATCTTGTGAATCTTCAACGCCTATGTTTGATGCTGACTTTTCCCCAAATTGTTGAGCTAGACTAGCGTATGGGTCTCCCATAGCGATACCTCTATCGTAAATGGAATCTGCTTCGCTGGTTGATATTTTTTCATTTGATGGAAGATTTAAAAATACAACATTCGGCCTATCAGATGTGCCGTGTCCTCGGCAGCTAGACTGCCCGATAGTACCGTCGCCACCACAGCCGGAAGAGGATGAGAGTCCCGTAGGGTCCAACAGATTAACAGGATCATTACCGACATAGGCATAGAGGTTGACCTGATCTTCATAGCCGATGGGGTCGGTTTGCAGGAACCCGCCGAGCGTGGGGAGTAGACTTTGCTTTGTAGTGATAGAGGCCAAGCTCAGGCAGGGCAATCTGGCCAGTGTAGCGCGGGAGGGCTTGAATGTGGGTGCTTGGCATTGGTTGCGCCGCCTGAATGATCTAAGCCTTAATAGAGATGATGCCCTATAATGGCTGTTGGGTTCAATATGTCGATCGAAACAGATAGAGAGATCAATGTCAATCATACACAGCGCATGGGCGGGCAGGGATTGTCCTCGCTATGCTCGGTCGTCTGCGCAGCGCTGTCGCGCTGCTTCGGCGCGAACCGTTGGTTTCCCATCCATAGCCCATGTCCACAATTACTTATAAATCACGCCTTTTAGACGCGTCTTATAAAAATGGCGGAGAGTTCGGGACAAAGTTCGAACTCGGAGCCGGTCTCAAACAGCGAAGCGGTAGACCGGAAAAGAATGGCGGACACGGTGTCCCCCTAACAGTTATCCGCTAGCATCCAGATATGTCAAAAACACCCCAGAATTACTAAGCTTTCTCAAAGGTTCGACTATGAAAGCGTCCTGCACTGTCCAGTTGCGTTCCCATAAATCCAGTGTATTATAGGGGAACTATTATGGTAACAAGAGCGATAGGCGATGCCGCGTAAACTTAGTAATGCACTTTCATCAATGGCAGTTAAAAACGCAAAGCCGGGACGCCATGCGGATGGCGGGGGGTTGCATCTGCTTGTCAAAGAAACAGGCGCACGCTCTTGGGTTTATCGCTTCATGCTGAATGGCAAGTCACGTGATGTAGGATTAGGGGCCGCATCAGGTACAGATGCAATCTCTCTTGCCAATGCGCGAAATGCAGCAGCAGCTTTGCGCGTAAAGGTGAAGGCAGGGATTGACCCGCTAGAAGAACGCGACAGGATCGCCAATGAAGCCCTTGCCAGCGCACAGGCGGCAAAGATAGCCGGTATAACGTTTAAGGCTGTTGCTGGTGCTTATATAACCGCGAATGAGGCAAGTTGGCGTAACCCTAAGCATCGGCAGCAGTGGCGCAATACTCTGGCCAGCTATGTTTATCCTGTCATTGGCGATCTGCCAGTTGCCGAGATTGGTACAGCACACGTGCTGCAAATTCTTGAGCCTATCTGGAATAGTAAGCCAGAGACAGCAAGCCGTATAAGGGGAAGGATTGAAACAATATTGGATAGTGCAAAAGCGCGTGGTTATCGACAAGGCGAAAACCCTGCAAGATGGCGTGGGCATATCGCTTCAATCCTGCCCCCTAGGTCTCGTTTATCACGTGGGCATCACCCTGCTTTGCCTTATGACCAAATTGGAGAGTTTTGCAGCGCGTTGCATAGCCGAGAGGCAATGGCTGCGCTGGCGCTTGAATTTACGATCTTGACCGCAGCACGAAGCGGCGAAGTTATTGGCGCGACTTGGGGTGAAGTCGATTTTGCTAGCGGTGTTTGGCGCATTCCAGCCGAGCGCATGAAGGGTAGCAAAGAGCATCGCGTGCCCCTGTCGGGCCGCGCAAGGGAAATTTTGGAATCTTTAAAGCCACAAGGGGGCAAGTGGCTATTTACTGGTCCTAAAGGTGGCAAATTATCAAGCATGGCGATGGCCATGCTATTGCGGCGCATGAATGAAGCAAGCATTGCGGCTGGTGGCATCGGTTATATTGACCCAAAGCAAAAGCGAATGGTAACCGTGCATGGCTTTCGCTCCAGCTTTCGAGACTGGACGGAAGAGCGCACAGCCTATCCATCTGAAATGAAGGAAATGGCGCTGGCTCACACAATCGGCAACAAAGCTGAGGCGGCCTATAGGCGCACAGATATGATAGAAAAGCGCAGGCGCTTGATGGATGATTGGGCCGCATATTGTGCCAACGCTCATAAGGCTGCCGCAACCGTAACGCCAATTCGCACAATAGCTTCGACGGTGTCGGGATGAGCCGTTATCGATGGATTTCTCCTACAAAATGCCTTGAGACAATGGATTTCTTTTCTCATATTAAGTCTAAGTCTTATCAAGAGTCAGAAAAACTCTTGTTCGATGCGGTTGCTAGTGGAGCAATCAAAGGAATGCTCAATAATGAAGTAGTGCCAAAGGCACATATCGGCATTTATTTGAGCCTCTATTCGCAAGACAAGGGTAACCCTCAAGGCAACGTTTTACCGCCTGACCTCGCTCTTTGTTACGACGACCTCTGCGCTGTTTTTGACAGACCTTCAATTGACAATCGCAAACGCGGTCGTCCCAAAAGAGAGCATTCTGGCTGGACAGAAGATCGAAAGTTGGCTTTTGAAATGCATAAAATGATGCAAAAAGGCAAAGCGCGTTCAGCCGCACATGCTGCACGTATATTCGTCGAGGCGGGATTAGTTTCTGGAGCTGGGACTCCGGAGAGCAGAGCGAAGCGACTAGAACGCACATTCCGCAAACACTATTCTTCCTGATCTGATTTAAATTCCTTTATTGTCCTTTGCTTCCGAATGCGACAGCTTGCAAATGATCAAACCGCAGATGTCCACCTTCAACCCCTGACATCGCGGAGAATAATTATGGATATACCTATTGCATTAACAATCCCCGATGCCGTGAGGCTTTCGGGATGCTCACGCTCCTCACTTTATGTAGCGCTAAAGCGTGGCGATTTAACAGCTCGGAAAGCGGGGCGGCGCACTCTTATTCCTATGAGCGAACTTCAAGCCTACTTGGCTAGCCTTCCAAAGTACCAGCCTGAGGCGTGAATATGGCACGGGAAAACCAAGTCCATCCTTTGTTAGGAATAACTCGGCGCGAAAACATGGTAAGTCTCGGCAATCAATTGCGGGGAGGTATCAATGAGTGTTCAACCCTTTCCTAATCATCGCACGGCAGCGCTGGCTTTATTGTCTAACTGTCCAGACATATCGTATAAAACGGCGGGCTTTCTCGGCAATGTTTGTGTTGCGAGTGAACTGAGTGCCAAACAATATGATTGGCTGCTGAAATTGCTTGCAAAGTATGAATTGCCCCCACTGGCAGAAGAAGAAGCTGCAATTGTATGGATTGCTAATGAACAAAATGGAGTTTCTGGACTCCTAAAAAAGGGGCGGGATGCTGAAAGCGGCTATGCAGAGAACAGATAATTGTGATCCACATGGCTGCGCCTTTGAAACTTCACCGTTTATAAATTGCGGTGAAGTTTCAATTGCAGATGTCAACCCGCACAAAGCTGATACAACGCCATTTTCCAAAACTGGCACGCATCATGCAATTAACTATTTTAGTATAAGTGATGCAGCCAATTTGGGTAAAGGCAAAGGAAGGGGGGGCGCACGCAACTTTGCCAATCGTCTAAGTTATGGCCTGTCAAAGTCACAGGTCGCCAATCTAACTGCGGCAGACCATCATGCTGCTGTCATTGGCCTTCCATTCAACAGGATGGTATCTATCCACTGGAAAGCGGCGGGAGTTGCATTAAATGGCATCGCTAAAGCCACAGGCTCATTTATCGACAAGCTAACGAAATGGTTATCGCGACGTAATTACAAAACAGCTTGGCTTTGGGTACATGAAAATACGGGTGACAAATGCTGGCATTGTCATATTCTAATCCATATTCCCGTGCCTTTAGTCGCTAAACTTCCTGCGTTGCAAAAGCGTTGGTTGAAGCAAATTACAGCACAGCCCTATAGAAAAAATGTTATTCATAGTGCGCCTATTGGGGGGCGTCTCGGGCTGGAAGAAAATAACCCTGAATTGCATTTTCAAAACAGAATGAAAGCACTTGCTTATGTGCTGAAGGGTGCGACTTCGGCGCTGCCAGATTTAGGACCGCCAATACCGCAAGGCATAATTTTTGGAAGGCGTTGCAGCACGTCGCAAAATATTGCGTGTAAAGCTCGAAATAGAAGGGTGACCTAAGACTAAATTACAAGAGAGTAAAGCGCCCATGCCAAGCCTAAAAGGTTAAAGGCCAGCAAAAATGCAAACTCAAGATAGGTTAGCCGTTGCAAGCGCAGCCTTTGCCTTTATTGCAATTCTTGTCACGAGATATACAACTGTCGCCGCAAGCCTTGCCCTTCCGACATGTCTTACAACAGGCAACGCTAGTAATTTGTGCCATTACGGCACCGGAACCGCATGGATTAATATCTGATGGTCCGATAAACCCAAATACGAGCGTTGCGGCAATAATTAATGGTTTCATATCTTATCCCTCTAACCACTCTGTTGCATAAATACTTTAATGAGTCAAAACAATCGGCTGTTATATACATTTCAAACACGGTGTGCCAATGTCATAAAATTCTTATAGAGAGTTGTATAACATCTTAACATTATCTCCATAATAAAGCCTGGAAATAAATGCTGCGCAAAGTCGTGAAGTAAAAAGGAGTTAGTAAGAAATGACGTCAGAAAAGCGGGGATTGCTAACAGGCTCAATAGTTGGCTGCATGGCCGCATTTGTTAATTGGGATGGCAACATCATTGTGGCGTTGGGATCTATCGGCTCAGGCGCATTTATAGGGTATGCTATAGGTTTATTTATTGGCAAGCGTCGGTAGAAACTATAATGGGTTTGTAAACTACACAATCGCCTTTATTCATCGGTTTATCTTAAATCCATTGGCAACTTTGCCATTTGGAACATTGGGGAACGACTTTAATCATTATCGACAATGCCCATTAGCTGCGATGGGAAAGGCTCTTGAAAGCCAGCCGCGCTTTCACCCTCTAGCCAACGCCTATAATCTTCTGGCTGCAAAATCACTGGCATGGCCTTGGGGTGTATCGGCTGGACTAACGGGTTAGGTGCGCATGTTAGAAAAGCATAAACGCGCCCTTCATCGCTATCACGCCATATACCGGCAAATGCAGCCACAGGAGCGCCATTAACAGCAAACCAGACCTCAGAGCGCCCGGCATTAGGTTTTGGCTCTGCAAAGCGGCTAAATGGCACTAGGCATCGGTTCTCTGGCCTGTCCAGTGTCGAACGCCAAAATGGGCTGGCAAGATTGCGCACATTGGTTATGCGCTTGGTTACCGTTGTGCCGGGCCTCTTGCCCTTCATCTTTAACGGTACACCCCATTGCATTGCGGCTGCGCCATCATTGGTAACCGTTAAGCCTTGCCGTTTTGGCCAGACATCGCCTGCCGTGTCCGGCATGTCATCCAGACTACCAGCCATTATATCCTGCCAGATTTGCAGCTCTTTCATGCGCTCTGGACTGAGTTGATAGTGATTACACATTTGGCAATCATCCAGCCGGACCGGCAAAGAGTCAATCAGCATAGACAAGTCCCATATGTTCACTTTATGTTCCATATCCTTTTTTGATTCGGAACAGATATGAGACAGCCACAAGAAATAGAGCGCCTATATCTCGATTTTGACGGCTTTTTCGCCTCTGTCGAGCAACAAATGCGCCCGTCTTTGCGTGGGCGTCCCGTTGGCGTTGTGCCTTTTTCAGGTGGCAAGGCTAGCTGCGTCATTGCATGTTCTAAAGAGGCCAAGGCATTAGGCCTATCAAATGTCATGCCGGTAAGAGAGGCCAAGGCCAAATGCCCCGATCTTGTGCTTATTCCCCAATCGCCTGATTTGTACAGACGCGCCCATAATGCATTGCTTGCAGAGATTGAAAGCGTTGTGCCAATTGATGCGATTAAGAGCATCGATGAGTTGACGTGTAAAGTTGACCGCCGCCAACGCCATGATCCCGAACGGCTGGCAACCAGAATCAAGGCAACATTGGCAGAGAATATTGGCCGCTATGTCACTTGCTCAATAGGCTTTGCCGCCAATCGCCAATTGGCAAAGATAGCTTGTAAAATGGATAAGCCGGACGGGGTAACGATATGGCATCCGCAAGAGATGCCAGCGCCGCTTTTCAAAGTACCGCTTGATGATATTCCCGGTGTTGGATCGCGTATGCAAAGGCGGCTTTTATTGGCGGGGATTAGCAACACAAAAGACTTGTACGCAACGCAACCTAAGCAAATGCGTAAGCTATGGCGCAGCGTGAACGGTGAACGGCTTTGGTATGCTTTGCACGGTTTTGATATACAGGCACCAGTAAGCGAACGCGGTATGTTTGGCCATGGGCGCGTCTTACCGCCTGAAAGCCGCAAACTGGATGATGCCAGAGAGATTTGCCGCGTACTGCTTGTAAAGGCCGCTAGGAGGCTCAGGAGAGAGCGTTTCTATTGCTCTGGCCTATGGTTATGGATGTTGCATAGCGAAGATACATGGAGCGCAAATTTAAGCCTTCCTATTGTGCATGATGACCAAGCGCTTTTGCTAGGCTTTCAAAAGCTCTGGAATTTGGCACAAAGCCAATTGCGCAAGAACACGTTAATTTTTCGCGTTGGGGTTACGCTGTTCAACCTATCACCAGCCGATACACGGCAATTAGATTTTCTACTTAATGACGATACAGAGCGCCAAAGATGGGAAGCCATCAACACAGCGATAGATAGCCTTAATGCCAAATATGGAAAAACGATTGCCAGCATAGGATTCTGGCCAACGCGCAATCTGGAAAATATTGGGGGCAAGATAAGCTATACCCGTATCCCCTCTGCCGAAGATTTTTGGTAATGGGCAATTGGAAAAGCAAATTACGCGCAACCGATCTATCAGATGATGCGCGGCTGGAGTTGCAATGCAGAAAATGCGGACAAGTGCGCTATCTTACCAAAGAGGCAATTCTTGAGCGCAATGCAGGGCATTTGTATCTTGATATGATCGAAACGCGCACCCAATGCCGTGTAAAAGGCTGCAATTCAAAAATGCGGCTTTCGATGGTCCACAAAAACCAAACAAGCGGCTTTGTTGGTGGCTTAGCATAGCAGTGTAAAGGGCGCTAACGCGTAGCTTTAAGGGGAGCGCATTTGGTAATAGCGCTATAAATCGGGAATTTATCTTTATTTTTCAATGCTAAATGGCGGACACGGTGGGATTCGAACCCACGAAAGAGTTGCCCCTTTACACACTTTCCAGGCGTGCGCCTTCGACCACTCGGCCACGTGTCCGTCTATATTGTGCCTTTGATATGGATGACAAAAGCGGATATTTGGTCTTTGGTTTTGGCGTGTGCCAAATCCGAACCGCGCTCTTAGACACGATTTCCCCCTTTCGCAAGCTTCGTAAATGGCTTAGCCTATGCTCTTATGAAAAAGCTTCTCAAAATGCCCATATCAATGCCCATTGTTGCGCTGGCCATTGCTGTTAGTCCCATAGCTATAAACGCGCAAAACACCGCGCCAGCAGAAACGCCTCCTCCTGCACCTTCCCCGAACCAGATTGTCGAGCAAGCGGCCACTGATCAATGGGTCGCTATTGCACCGGCTGACTTGCTGGTGATGGATTTGGCGCCGGATGCTGATGGCAGTGCGCGGCGGGTGGTTATTCAGCTTATGCCAGAGCCATTTTCGCAAGGCTGGATACGCAATATTCGTAAACTGGCGGCGGCAAAATGGTGGGATGGCACGAGCATTAACCGGGTGCAGGATAATTATGTCACCCAATGGGGCAGTTTTACCGAGGAAGGCGCAACAGAAAAGCCGCTGCCGGATGGTTTGGAAACTGTGCCTGAGACAGATTATGTTGTAATAGGCGATGCCACTAACTGGCGCAAATTTGCAAAAATTACTATCCCGCGTGGTAATGTAATTAGCTACACCGCCTTTGAGAAGGGTTGGCCACTGGCAGCTGGTGGCACACCTGATTCAGCAATACGTTGGCCTGTCCATTGCTATGGCATGGTGGGTGTTGGTCGCAATCTTTCCCCCGACACCGGCAGCGGGGCAGAGCTATACACCATAATTGGCCATGCACCGCGCCATTTGGACCGCAATATTGCGCTGGTCGGGCGGATTATTGAGGGCATGGAGCATATGAGCAGCCTGCCGCGCGGTAAGGGCTTTTTGGGGTTCTATGAAGACCCAAGCAAGCGCGTACCTATTGTTTCGGTAAGACTGGCGACGGATCTTGCGGATGATGAGCAACTGCGCTTTGAATATCTTGATACGGATGGCCAGAGCTTTGCTGAATATGCCGATGCGCGGGCCAATCGGCGCGACCCGTTTTTTAATGTGCCTGCGGGCGGCGCAGATATCTGTAATATTCCCGTACCGATTAGGCGGGTTTCTGCTGAGGCCGAGTGAACGCTGATTGCTTCTCAATACGCTCGACGCTGTGGGTCTGGCGCTCTGATACAGGCAAGGGCAGTTGGCATTTTTTGACAATAGATGGCGATATTGCCAGCAATATTCATGACCATGCTGTAATAGCCAGACTTGAGCTTGGTCTGCCCAAAAAGCGTGGTTGGGGAAGCCTCAAAGTAGAAGCACAGATTGGCACAACTATCTGGCAAACATCAATTTTTCCGAACAAAAAGGGCGCAGAATATTTGCTGCCGGTAAAGGCCAAGGTGCGCAAGGCAGAGGGCCTTATAGAGGGTGATAATGTCATGCTGACATTGCGATTGATATGAGTGTGCGACAAATAATTTCACAGCAGTGAAATTTTGTTAACGCATCCTCTCGTCATCGCACGATATTTTTATTATGATCAGCGCTCATCATCACCATGAGAGAGTCGTTTTATGCGTATTGGCACCCCTAAAGAAATCAAAAACCATGAATATCGCGTTGGCTTAACGCCTGAAAGTGCACGCGAACTTGTCGAAAATGGCCATCAAGTGTTGGTCGAAAAATCGGCTGGCCTTGGCATAGGGGCAAGTGATGACGATTATCAGGCGGCCGGCGCTGAATTGGTGGATGGACCAGAAGCGATCTTTGAACGTTGCGAGATGGTGGTCAAAGTCAAAGAACCTCAGGCAGGGGAACGCGCTATGCTGCGTGAAGGCCAAGTGCTTTATACTTATTTGCATCTTGCCCCGGACCCTGAACAAACAGCCGATCTGGTGAAATCCGGAGCGACATGTATCGCTTATGAAACGGTGACAGGTAAGGGCGGTCTGCCATTGCTTAAACCCATGAGTCAGGTTGCAGGACGCATGTCTATCCAAGCGGGCGCGACCGCTTTGGAAAAGGCCCATGGCGGGCGCGGTGTGCTGTTGGGCGGCGTGCCCGGTGTGGCACCAGCCAAAGTTGCTGTGATTGGCGGGGGCGTAGTAGGCTTTAACGCGGCGCAAATGGCAGCTGGCGTTGGTGCAGATGTAACCATATTGGACCGTGATCCCGACGTGTTGGAGCGTTTGGGGCATTATTTTGAAGCACGCGCGAAAACGCGTTTTTCCAACCTTGCCAATCTTGCCGAATGTGTGGCGGAGGCTGATTTGGTTATAGGTGCAGTTTTGATACCCGGTGCTGCAGCACCAAAGCTGGTTACGCGGGCCATGCTAAGCACAATGAAACCCGGCGCTGTGCTGGTGGATGTTGCCATTGATCAGGGCGGTTGCTTTGAAACATCCAAAGCCACGACCCATGCTGAACCAACCTATGTGGTTGATGATATCGTACATTATTGCGTAGCCAATATGCCAGGTGCGGTATCACGGACCTCTACCTATGCTCTCAACAATGTGACGCTGCCACATGCTCTGAGAATTGCCAATCTGGGCTGGAAAGAGGCCATGCGCAGCGACCCACATCTGGCAGAGGGCCTGAACATCTGGAATGGTAATGTGACCTATGAGGCCGTGGCTCGCGATCTAGGTTACACGCATTTACCTATCGCTTCGGCTCTGGCATAAGCGGTTTGTAAGACGCTATTTTTCTGATCTGTGGGAGTTTTTGAGGAGAGCGTTTGGGCCTAATCTAAAAGGGAAACGATAATGACAACGCACAAACAGCATCCCCTTCATTCCGGCTTCGGAATGTTCAGCGAGCCAAATGACATAATGAAAGGCCGTTCGCTTAACGGCAAAACGGCCATTGTAACTGGCGGCTATTCCGGCCTTGGTGTGGAAACGGTGCGCGCGATTGCTAAGGCAGGTGCGACTGTGATCGTCCCTGCTCGCGATATGCCGCGCGCGCATGCAGCTTTGGTTGATATATTGGGTGATATCCATGTCGAATCTATGGATTTGGCGGATCTGGACTCGGTCTATGGCTTTGCCGAAAGCTTTGCCAATGATCATGGCCGTCTCGACCTGTTGATCAACAATGCCGGCATCATGGCCTGCCCTGAAACACGGATTGGGCCAAATGGTTGGGAGCAGCAATTTGGCGTTAATCATTTGGGGCATTTTGCCCTCACCAAAGCGTTGATGCCAATGCTTGAAACGACTGCCCAGCAAAAGGGTAGCGATGTGCGCGTCGTTGCCCTGTCATCTACAGGCCATAAGCTGAGTGATATTCGCTGGGATGATCCACATTTTCGCGATGGCGAATATGATAAATGGCAGGCTTATGGCCAGTCAAAAACGGCGAATGCCTTGTTTGCCATGGGGTTGAACAAACGGCTTTCTGCATTTGGTGCTCGCGCCTTTTCCGTTCATCCCGGTGGTATTATGACGCCTTTGCAGCGGCATCTTCCTAGGGAGGAAATGGTGGCTTTGGGGTGGTTGAATGAAGATGGCGAACCGTCAGAAGCGGCTGCCAAAATGTTCAAAACACCCAGCCAGGGTGCTGGCACCGGCCTATGGGCTGCAACCCATCCACAATTGGCCGATACAGGCGGCCTATATTGTGAGAATTGCGATGTTGCGCAGATGGATAATCCAGCAGAGCCTGTGCGCTATAAAAATGTCATGCCCTATGCAGTGGATCCCGAAGCGGCTGAGCGTTTATGGGCGCTGAGTGAAGAGATGATTGCTGCTCTGTAATAATAGACAATGCTGGTCACGCCGAGCACAAGTGCGCCGCGGCGTGACCTATATTTCACTATTATCTTTGAATGAGTGCGCATAAGTTACTGTTTGCGCAGCTATTATTTTGGTGACAACACCATCAGCATTTGCCGACCTTCAAGGCGGGGATAAGCCTCAACCTTTGCGTCTTCTTTGGTGTCTTCCTGAACACGTTGCAGCAATTGCATACCCAGTTGCTGGTGCGCCATTTCACGGCCGCGAAAACGCAAAGTAACCTTCACCTTATCGCCATTACCGATAAATTGGTGCACCTTTTTCATCTTCACATCATAATCATGACTGTCGATATTAGGGCGCATCTTGATTTCTTTGATGTCCTGCGTCTTCTGTGATTTACGTGCAAGATTGGCCTTTTTCTGAGCCTCATATTTAAACTTGCCGATATCCAGAAATTTGGCAACAGGCGGTTCTGCATTGGGGGAGACTTCCACCAGATCAAGACCCACGGCCTTGGCGCGTTCTACCGCTTCGTCAGTGTCCAATATGCCCAGATTTTCGCCCTGGTCATCAATCACCCTTACAGTGGGAGATTGGATAAAATCGTTAAATCGTGGACCGTTTTTCGGCGGAGCCGAAGGTCCGCGGCGTGAAGTTGGCGAGCGTATGGGTCATTCTCCTGAATTTGTTAGCTTGCGAGTCTATTAGGGTCTTTGCCGGCGTTAATAAAGGGGCAAATCACCCTTTGACGCTGTGAACAGCGGCAACTGCGCCCTTTATGCAACGCAAATGGGTGTAAGCTGATGCAAAATAGTGCTCTAGAGCGTTCAAGCCTAAGTGATTTCACCGCGGCGCACTGGCAGAGACAGGGCGGTTATCGCATTATTTGTGCAGGCCTTGACTGACTTGGTTGATTATTGGCATATGGTTAGCGCTAACGTAGGGGGTAAGGCTATGGGACATATAATACGTTCTACAACGATCTTGGCTGGCGCGGTGTGTACTCTCGCGGCATGTGGCGGAGATTCTGAGACATCATCGCCGGTCAGCACATCGCCGCCGCCACCCATTGCTTCCGCGCCGCCGCCCCCACCTCCGCCTCCGCCACCTCCGCCACCTCCGCCACCACCGGCAACGCCTTTGCCCACCACGCCGGTTGCTTCGGCTTTAACACAGGCCGATGCGCGCACTGGGGCATGCATCAATATGGGCAATCATTTGGAGGCGCCCAATGAAGGTGATTTTGGCCGCCCCATCAATGATACGGATTTTGCGGCCATTGCTGCGGAAGGTTTCGAAACCGTGCGCTTGCCTGTGCGCTGGTCAAACCATGCTGACACCAATGCGCCCTATGCGATTGATCCCAATTTTATGGCGCGTGTGATAGAGGTGGTGGATCAAGCGCGCGCGGCGGGGCTACGCGTTGTGCTGGATTTGCACCATTATAGTGATCCGCAAGGTGATATTTATGAAAATCCGGAGTTGGAGGCTCCGCGTCTGGCGGGTATCTGGCGCCAAGTGGGCGATCAATTTTCCAGCTATCCGGATGATGTTCTGTGGTTTGAGTTACTGAACGAGCCCAGCGTCAACCTTACCAATCGCAACTTGCTGAGCATATTAAACCCCGCCCTTGCAGAGATACGCGTTTCCAACCCCACACGGCCAGTTGTTGTCGGTGGTGAAGGGTTTAGTAGTATTCGCTCGCTTGCGACGCTGCCAATACCCAATGATCCTTATATCATTGCAACATTCCATTATTATGACCCGTTTTTCTTTACCCATCAGGGCGCGCCTTTTATTACACCTGTTCCACCAACAGGGGTGCGCTTTACCCAGGTTGACCGTGATCAGCTTGCGAGAGATGTTCAGATAGCGCGCGATTTTATGGCGCGTACTGGCCGCCCTTTATGGCTAGGCGAATATGGTGTTTTTGAGGATGTCGCGCTGGATGAGCGCGCTGAATATTATGAGGCCGTCAACACCGCCTATGGCGATGCTGATATTGATGGCTGTCCCTGGGCTTATACCAACACCTTTCAGTTCCGTGAAGGCAATGGCGGCTGGATACAGCAATTGCTTACCGCAATAGGGCTATAAGCGGCAAATATTATATCTGTGAATAACTTTTGTTGTAAATTATAAAGCGTTTAATCTCAAAGTCAGAGACGGTGCGACTCGTGGAACTCTCTCTTGATATCCATAACGGATAATGATATATTATAGTTGTAAATGGATTGGGGTTTCTCGGTCGGCGTTATAGCCTCGGTGAGTTTCATCGGGGCTTTTCGCTTTTTTGGGGCGGGAAAATATTAAGCCCATAACCTATAAAATTTTTACCAACATTTTGACGGCCACCGTTACAGAAAAATTTCTTTTTTAAAACATTGAATGCACGGTTATTCTTCTCGGGTCGTAAATGATTGATACCAATAGGCCGAGCAACAAGATCGGCTAGTTGCAGGCCTGTGGAATTAACCTTTTTATCTGCAAATATAATCTCATAGGGGAGTTTGATGTTTCGCTTGTTACGGCCTGAACAAATACGGCGAAACTCTAGCTCAAGTTCTTTATCTTCTTTCGCTCCTCGCCTTTCAAAGACTATATGTAAATTGGTTTTCTGCTGCTCTTTTTCGTCTAGAAGGTCGATCAAACTCTCTATGCAGTCGTTTAGTGCTATGTGATAAGCGTTTCTATCGTCAATTGCATTAATATCGACAGCGCGCTTGTCGATAACACTGGCGATTAATATGAAATTGCTGTCTTCAATTATATTTGTTAAGCTACTAATAAATCGATTTTTATCATCTTTATCTTTAAATTTGAAAACGCCCAAATCACGTCTAATTTCTCGCTCGTGCAATACAATTATGTCGTGACCAAATTTTTCAAACTTTAACTTTTCTACATTTGACACAACATTTTCGATATAATTTTTCTGATAAAAAACACAAAGTGCCAGAACGAATATAGGGTATTCTTTATCAATTTGATCTAAAGAGTGATCGCCACTTTCATCAACATATACGATGAATTTATTTGTAAGATTACCGGCCATATTTACAAATATAGTGCAAAAATATTAAAAATAAAAGGCTGTGTTAATACACTAATTACCCCTTTAAATCGGGCGGTGTTGCGTCGCGTTTCAGCATGGCAATGGCCTCATCCAGCGGCAGGAATTGCTGTTGTTTCTCACCCAATTGGCGCAGGGCCACGCTGCCTTTTTCGGCCTCTTGCTTGCCGACAACCAACAGATTGGGCACTTTGGCCAGACTATGCTCACGCACTTTATAGTTGATCTTTTCATTGCGCAGATCAGCATCAACACGAATGCCAGCGGCCTTTAGCTTGGCAACAACCTCTTTGGCATAATCATCGGCATCCGAAACAATGGTTGCCACAACGGCCTGTGTCGGGGCCAGCCAGACGGGCAGCTTACCAGCATAATTCTCAATCAAAATGCCGATAAAGCGCTCATAGCTGCCAAAAATCGCGCGGTGCAGCATGACGGGGCGATGGCGCTCGCCATCCTCACCAACATAGCTGGCGTCCAGACGTTCGGGCAATACGCGGTCTGACTGAATGGTGCCAACTTGCCAGGTCCGCCCAATGGCATCGGTTAAATGCCATTCCAGCTTGGGCGCGTAAAAGGCCCCTTCGCCCGGTAATTCTTCCCAGCCAAATTCTTCCGTCGCCATGCCTGCATCAATCACGGCCTGACGCAATTCTTCTTCGGCCTTGTCCCAATCGGCGTCGCTGCCGAAGCGTTTTTCGGGACGCAGTGCCAATTTGATGGCGTATTTTTCAAAGCCCAAATCTTTATACACACGGTCCGCCAACTCACAGAATATGCGGGTTTCCTCTACGATCTGGTCTTCGCGGCAGAAAATATGTGCATCATCCTGCGTGAATTGGCGCACGCGCATCAGGCCGTGCAGAGCGCCGTGCGGCTCATTACGGTGGCAACAGCCATGCTCGAACAGCCGCAGCGGCAGATCACGATAGGATTTGATACCCTGACGGAAAACCAGCACATGCGCAGGGCAATTCATGGGCTTAATCGCCATCATATCGCCTTCGCCGCTGATCACCGGGCCATCGCTTTCCGCATCCGGCACTTCATCGGGCACAGCAAACATATTTTCGGAATATTTGCCCCAATGACCCGATTGCTCCCACT
This sequence comes from uncultured Sphingomonadaceae bacterium, assembly GCA_947503245.1. Lineage (GTDB taxonomy): Bacteria > Pseudomonadota > Alphaproteobacteria > Sphingomonadales > Sphingomonadaceae > Alterisphingorhabdus. The sequence goes on along the minus strand of CANNCV010000001.1, from coordinate 359,336 downwards.
GCTTCACATCCATAAGCTGCGGTGTCTTAATCTCTTCATAGCCGCCATTATCAATGGCACGGCGCATATAGGCCTCTAGCTCACGCCAGATGACAAAACCCTGCGGGTGCCAGAAACAGCTGCCCTGCGCTTCTGGTTGAAAGTGGAACAGATCCATTTCCTGCCCCAGCTTGCGGTGGTCGCGCTTGGCCGCTTCTTCCAGCATATGCAAATGGGCATTAAGCTGTTTTTTGTTGAGCCAGCCAGTGCCGTAAATACGGGTCAGCTGCGCATTATTCTGGTCGCCGCGCCAATAGGCACCGGCCACGCGCATCAGCTTAAACGCTTGCGGGTCCAGCTTGCCCGTGCTGGCCAGATGCGGCCCGCGGCACATATCCATCCACGCGCCATCACTTTGTGGTTCGCCCGACCAATAGACGGTCAGCTCCTCATTTTCAGGCAGCTCGCCCGCCCATTCAGCCTTAAAACTCTCGCCTTCGTCCGCCCATTTCTTGATCAGGTCGGCGCGTGACCAGACTTCGCGGATAAGCGGTTTATCCGCCTTGATGATGCGGCGCATTTCTTCTTCAATGGCCGGCAGGTCATCCATGGAAAACGGATCGCGCGTTTCCGGTGCTTTCACATCATAATAAAAGCCGTCATCGGTTGCCGGACCAAAGGTGATCTGCGTGCCCGGGAACAGGCTTTGCACAGCCTCCGCCAGCACATGCGCAAAGTCATGACGCACCAGCTCCAGCGCTTCAGACTCATCACGTGCGGTGATCAGCGCAAGCTGTGTATCTTCTTCCAATGGGCGCATAATATCGCGCACTTCACCATCAATGCGCGCGGCCATGGCGGCTTTGGCAAGGCCGGGGCCGATATCGGCGGCAATTTGCGCCGGTGTTGTGCCGTGCGATACCTGCCGTTCAGAGCCATCAGGAAGGGTAATTTTTATCATATCAGTCATAGATTCAGCATTTGGCGCGATTGACGGCAAATGGCAAGGCACCTTGTCCATGTGTTTATGGGTTTTACGAAAGCAAGCACACAATGCGCCATCTTATGCCATGTTCAATATGATGATCAGATGTGCCAAACATGGCTGCAATAAGTAAGTGTGGTTTCCAATATGGAAAATACACTTGACAAAATGGCGCAGCCTATCAGGCTCTCACCAATAAGCGTCTGGTTGAGGTGGAAGATAGCTATCATTTCATTATGGATGATCAGCCAACAAAACTTTTGTCCGCCGTTAAAGGCGCTTTGGCGGTACAGGAACCAACACAATAAGGATGATTACTGGCTAAGCTGCTCTTGCAAGGCGCGTGAAAATCTGTGAGCCTGACAAAAAGATCGGGAAGCAGGGTGATGAGCACAAAGCGCAGCTGTCTAATAATCGGTGCAGGGGACGATACGGGCAGTGCGATTGCGCGCGCCTTTGCGGCGAAGGGTTATATTGTCTGTGTCGCACGGCGGCCGCGCCATGCTGATGCGCTTGACGATTTGGTTGCGGATATTGCGGCGCGCGGCGGCGAAGCTGTGGCGTGCCCTGTTGATGCGCGCGATGAAGAGGCGATGACAGCATTATTTGCACGCATTGAGCAGGATATCGCCCCGCTATCTGTGGTGGTGTTCAATATCGGCGCCAATGTGCGTTTTGGCATTCGCGAAACAACGGCGCGGGTCTATCGCAAAGTGTGGGAAATGGCGGCCTTTGCGGGCTTTTTAACCGGGCGTGAGGCAGCGAAATATATGGCGCCGCGCGGTGCGGGTACGATTATCTTTACCGGAGCAACGGCCAGTGTGCGGGGAGGCAATGGCTTCTCCGCCTTTGCCAGTGCGAAATTTGCATTGCGGGCATTGGCGCAGAGCATGGCGCGTGAGCTGGGGCCGCACGGCATTCATGTTGCGCATGTGGTGGTGGACGGCATGATCGATTCCAACTTTATCCGCGATAATGTGCCTGGGGTGGATACGATGCGCGATCAGGATGCGATTTTGTCACCCGATGCCATTGCCGCCAATTATGTGATGCTGCATGAGCAACCCCGATCAGCATGGACGCATGAATTGGACCTGCGGCCGTGGAAAGAAAATTGGTGAGGAGATACGATAATGACCAGCGAACAGCCCAAAGCCGTGGATTTCATCTTCGATTTTGCCAGCCCCAATGCCTATTTGGTGCACCGCGCCTTGCCAGCGATCAGCGCGCGCACGGGCATCAATTTTGATTATAAACTGGCGCTGCTGGGCGGGATATTCAAATTAACGGGCAATCAGGCACCGATGATGGCCTTTGCTAATATCCCCAAAAAACTGGCCTATGAGCAGTTGGAATTCGGCCGCTTTATCACAGCGCATAATATTACAGATTTTCAGATGAATCCGCATTTTCCGATCAATACAGTGATGTTGATGCGCGGCGCATTGGTGGCAGAGCAGCAAGGCAGGTTGATGGATTATATTGAGGCTGGCCTGGTCGCCATGTGGGAAAAAGGTATTAATATGGGTGATGCCGAGGCCTATATAGCAGCGATGAACGAGAGCGGCTTTGATGGCGCAGCGCTGGCTGCGGCCTATAATGATGCGGATATTAAGCAGGAGCTTATGGTGCGTACACAGGCGGCGGTTGATCGCGGGGCCTTTGGCATCCCGACCTTTTTTGTTGGTGATGATATGTTTTTTGGCAAAGAGCGATTGCATCAGGTTGAGGCCGCAGCCCTGGCCTGACCATGGGCTGATAGGACGGCATAGTGGGTCAAAAAACGCTTCTTTAACCAGTTTGTGCGAAGCCCTGCCTGTTATGGGAGACTATTCAATCCAGTTTCGCGAAGCCGATCGCTCGCGCAAGCAGACAGTGCGTATCGAGACTGTTGGCGACATGTTCATATTGTATAGCAATGAATGGCGCAGTGCGGCCTATAGCTTTGAAGATCTGGTTGCGACAGAGGATAAGGGTGCGACGCGCATCTTCAATATCTTTCAAGGTGAGCATCTGCGCAAGGGTTGGGAGATGAGCATTACAGGCGATATTCCCAATAGTCTTGCGCCCTATCTGCCGAAGCTGAAAGTGCCGATGATCTCTCGCAGCGGGATGCTGGCCATAGCCTTTTTGTGTATCGCAATAGTCTATAACGCTGATAAACTTATATAAAGCGCGATATGGCCCGCGATTCTTTTGCGGTCGGCGGTCATGGCGTTGCTTGTCAAACCGGCAGACGCAGCATATCAGCAGTGATATGGAAGAAAAACCAGCAGAATATCTTACGCGCCCCGATGGGCTGAAATTGGCATATCGTTTGCGATCAGCGAGCAAAACAGCCAGTGAAAAGCCGTCTAGTGATAAACCAACCATTGTGTTTTTGCCGGGCTATATGTCCGACATGCAGGGCGGTAAGGCACAAGCCATAGATCGCTGGGCCGAGTCACAGGGTTTTGGCTGTTTGCGACTGGATTATGCTGGTTGCGGGGAAAGCGAAGGTGCGTTTGAAGATCAGACGCTGATCAGCTGGCGCGATGATGTATTGCTACTGATCGATCAATTGGTCAAAGGGTCGGTATTGCTTATTGGTTCGTCAATGGGCGGGTGGCTAATGCTGTTGGTTGCCATGCAGCGAACCAAAAAAGTTACCGGCATTTTCGGCATCGCGGCTGCCCCGGACTTTACGCTTTGGGGCTTTTCGCAAGAGCAGAAATTGGAGATTTTGCGCGAAGGGAAATTGGTCGAGCATAGCGACTATGGCCCGGAGCCATATATTACGACACGCGGTTTTTATCAGTCGGGAGAGGCCAACCGTTTGCTGCACGGGCCTATCGCTATCGATTGCCCTGCGCGGTTTGTGCATGGGCAGGAAGATACCGATGTGCCATGGCAATATAGTCTTGAGACTGCCAAATTGCTGCGTTCAACTGATGTACAGACGCTGTTCGTCAAAGATGGCGATCATCGCCTGTCGCGGCCGAAAGATATTGCCATTATCCTCACCACGCTGGCGGCGATGCTGAAATATAGTCTTTAGATCGGGTAACCCATGTTACGCATATTATTTCTCGGCGCTATAATCTCTGCCTTCATAACATCCAGCGCCCCGGCGCAGATACGCATACCCTTGGGCAGCGCGCCATCCACTAAGGATGATGCACCGGTTCAGGGGCCATCACAAAAACCCGTTTTGGGCCCTGCTGATCCACGCGAGGCGCAATTTAATCAATGTCTTGATACGGCGGTTGATGATCCGTTGGGCGGTGTCGATACAGCCAATAAATGGCTGACCGTTGGTGGTGGCTATTTTGCGCGCCACTGTCTGGCCTTTGCCTATTCACGGCAACAGCGTTGGCTCTTGTCCAGCGAAGCCTTTTCACAGGCCGCAGAAGAAGCGCGCAGCGCCAATGATGACCGCAGTGCCAATCTGTGGATACAGGCAGCCAATGCAGCGTTGGCGGGCAATCAGCCTTCAACCAGCCTGGCCCATGTCGACAGTGCCTTGGCAACCGGCATTTTGGAAGGGCAAGCGCTGGGTCTCGCGCATCTGGACCGTGCCCGCGCATTGGTCGCGCTGGAACAATTGCAAGCTGCACGTGAAGAATTCGTGCTGGTGCAGAAATATGCGCCGGATGATCCGCTCGGCTGGTTGCTCTCGGCAACGCTTGAACGGCGCCTCGGCAATTTGGAACGGGCATTGGCCGACATCAATGTGGCACTGGCCATTGTTGCTCAAGACCCCGATACGCTACTGGAAGCAGGGGTCATCGCTGCTCTATCAAATGATTATGATAAGGCCCGCAGCTATTGGCAGACCATATCAGCCCAAAACCGCCCCAGCACAGCCAGACTGTCCGCACGGCAATATCTTAAACAATTGGATGAGGGTGCAGAGGAGTAAAACCTCTCCTATTACTCCAAATAGAAATTGACCGTGGTGACAACGCGGACCTTTTTATAGGGCGTATCGCTGCCATAGCCGCCATCACCGTCGCGGGCGTTGACGGAAAAATAGCCTTGTGTCGCGCTTTTTATACTGCCGACATCGGTGCCGCTATCCTGTGCAAATTGTTCGGCAGATTTGCGCGCGTCTTTGGTTGCCTCGGCCACCATTTCGGGTTTGATATCGTTGAGCTTGGTGAAGGTAAAGCTGATCCCTGAACCACCTTCCAGCACGACCCCGCGCCTGACAAGATCAAATTGCTTGGCTACAGCGGTCTGGGCTTTTTCAATATCTTTGGTGCGCAATTGCAAACGCTGGCTGATGGTATAGCCTTGCTGGCCATAATCTCTTCGCGAGACATTGACCCCCGTTGGCTTCAAGGCATCGGCGGCAAAGCCCAGTTCTGTGAAAAAGGCGCGAATGGCGTCGGTGTCGCGGTCAATATCATCTTGTGCCGATTTAAGATTTTGTGATTTCGCAGAATAGGCAATGGTCCAAGTTGCCAGATCGGCGGTTACTTCGCGCTCTGCCAGACCGCGCACGGTCACAGAACGATCCGCTTCGCGTGCGCGCAATAAGCCATCGCCAAGCAAATAGCCGCCTGCGACTAAGCCCAGCGCAACAATAGAGGCACTGCCCCAAAAAAGGCTTCTTGTCGTTGGCGTCTGCGCCATTACATTGTCACTATCCGGCATTGTCTCTTCCCTTTGCATTTCAAAATGCGACCCGGGATTGTGATTATGCCGACCTCGATGAACCGTGCTTGAATAGCGACGAATGGAGTTTGAAAGAATGAGCAGCAGCGAAAATACAAACTATCCGAAATATCTGCACAGCATGATCCGCGTGTCAGACCCTGATGCGACGGTCAATTTTTTCAAACTGATCGGCCTGGAGGAAGTGCGGCGCTTTGATGTAGAGGCTGGCCGATTCACACTGATATTCATGGCTGCGCCCGGGCAGGCGGGCATAGCGGAGGTTGAGCTGACCTATAATTGGCCAGCAGAAGATGGAACGCCGGCAGAAAAATATGATGGCGGCCGCAACTTTGGGCATCTCGCCTATCGTGTAGAAAATATTTATGACACCTGCCAACGTCTTATGGACGCAGGGGTGACCATTAACCGGCCGCCGCGTGATGGCCATATGGCCTTTGTTCGCTCGCCAGATGGTATCTCTATTGAGCTACTGCAAGATGGGAATTTGGACCCGCAGGAACCATGGGCCAGTATGGAAAATACTGGCGAATGGTGATCACTAGTCTTTTGTAGAAAAGCCTATGTTCATTCCGGAGCAAGGTAAATTAGCGTAATTTTGTAACATAGAATCAGAAAAGGAATGCCAATGCCCAAATTTGCTATATCCGCTTCGTCTATCTGTACTGCGATTGTGTTCGCGGCCAGTGCCCCCCTTCTGGTTTCGGCTTCCCCTGCAGAACCATTAAAAACCGAAAATTTGACAGAAAAGCAAGCCAAGTCGCTTGCTGGCCTATTGGATGGTCTCGAGGCTGGTGAGACAAGAAGTTGCGTCTCTCAGCGTCAGGTTCGTCACATGCGCGTGGTGAGCGACGACATAATTGTGTTTGAAATGCGTAATGGTCGGGTTTTCGTCAATCAACCCGATGGCGGCTGTCCGAAAGCTTACCGCAACTCTTTGATCACTGAGCAACCTGCTGGACAGCTTTGCGCTGGCGAAATCGCAACGGTTGTTGATTTTCGTTCAGGATTTACTGCCGGATCATGCAGCTTTGGTCGTTTTGTTGAATATACCAAAGCCGATAGTGAAGAAGCAGATTAACAACCTAGAGTTGATTTACCGCAATTAAAATACAGCAACAAAATTGGATAGGGCTGTGCCGATATCATCAACGGCATAGCCCCCTTCCATAATGATAGCTGTTGGCAGTTTTAGCGCAGCAATCATTGCGCCCATCTGGCCAAAATCATCTGTGGTCAATGCCAGTTGCGATATCGGGTCGCTGCTTAGCGTGTCCGCACCAAAGGATATCAGCAACATATCCGGTTGCGCAGCCTGAACCAGATTGACGGCAGAGCGCAATACCGATTGATAAGCGCTCCAGTCCGTGCCGCGTGGGAGCGGGAAGTTGTGATTATGGCCTAAGCCAGCACCTTCGCCCATTTCGTCACCATGGCCCCAGAAAAAGGGGTAATCGGTTCGTGGGTCTGCGTGCAGTGAGATAAAATCCACATCGTCACGAGCATAGAAGATATCCTGCGTGCCATTGCCGTGATGATAATCGACATCCAAAATGACAACTTTCTCTGCGCCTTGGCTCAACGCATGTTGCGCAGCGATGGCGACATTGTTGAGATAGCAATAACCGCCCAGATAATTGGCACCCGCATGATGACCTGGCGGACGGCACAGCGCTAATGCGGCATGGATATCGTCTTGCCCCAACGCATCAACAGCCGCCAAAGCGGTCTGCGCATTGGCATAGGCGCTGCCCCATGTTTCCTTGGCAATGGGCGTTGCCGCATCAAAGCTATATTGGCCGATATCGCCATCAATACGGTTCAGCTTAAGCGGCCTGCGCCCAACCACTGGCCATGCATAGCCGGATGCATCGCCATCGCGCCCGGCGGCTTTCCACCGGTCATAAGCGCTTTGCAGAAACGCCAGATAGTCATCATCATGCACCGCGCAAATGGGGGCCATGCCATAATCATGCGGCATTTGCGGCGTGAAGCCCTTAGCTTCCAACGCGGACATTAACGCATCAACGCGCCCAACATGCTCAGCATAAGGGACAAAGCCGCCATTGTGCAATTCTGTCGGCGGATTATGCGCGCGCTGTGCAGGGTCAAAAAATATCGGCAGCGCCATTGCGGACTATTGCACCACCAGATCGGCAGGCAGTGTCGGTTCGCTTAAAATCGTTTGCATCCGCGCCCATTTGGTTGCGTCATCCGGATTGCCGGCTTCAACAAATTTGGCGACCATTTCCAGCCCCAGACCATAGTTGATGACATAGGTGCGATAGGTGTCGAGAAAGCGGATAGACTGTTCAGCCGATTTGCGATCTCTAAAGCCATAACGCATGGTCAGCCTGATCGCTTCCTCGCGGTCAATTTCCTTATCAATATAAGCGCGGGCAATGGCAAAACGTTGCCCGGACAATCCGCTCAGCGCCTCTGCAATGTCAGGCGCCATATCCGGCCCGTCTTTAATGCTGATGCCCGCCAAGGGGGCCAATACATTTTCTTCATATGCGGCTTGCTGACCGTCTGGAAAGGCCAGCTCTATGCCATAATTGGCGCTGCCCTCGGCAATAACGCTTTGCGGGCTGTATAAGGGGTAAATCTGATATTCGACCCAGCCACGGTCTTTAGACAGATTTTTCTCCAGCAACATATTAAACACATGGTGACCGGGATAGCCTTCATGACAGCCCAGATCGACCGCGCGGCCAATGGCTATGGGCAGGTCGGTATTAATCTCAATCTTGCTGTTAAAATCGCCCTGATAATAATTATAACCGCTCCATGGCTTATCGTTCACAAAGCGCATGGTGAAGCGTTCATTATCCGGCAGATCAATATATTGCAAAGTGCGGCGGCGGCATTCGGCAATGGCCGCATCAAAAACTGGCTGTAATTTTTCTTTGGGCAATATGGTTGCGGGCGCGAACAATTTGGTAATGCGACCGGTTAATGACCCCTCACCGGGCACCCGCTCTTCCAAAATCTTATACGCCGCTTCCAGTTCGGCCAATGGTTTGATATCCGGCACAACGCCGAACAGGCCCAATGCTTCCTCACGAAAAGTCAGCGTTTCGCCTTGCAGCATCAGCAAACGTGTGCGCGCGGCGGTTAATTGGCCCTGCAAATAGGCGCGGCGCTTTTTCTCTAACCGGTCAAGGCGGCTATCGTCGATCAGGTCAAGCCGCTCCTCCAACGCGATAACCGCATTGGCCAGATCGATAAGGCCGCGCGGATTGGCCTCGGCTGCCGTTTTCCATTCAGCGGGGCCATAATAGGCGTCAATATAGCCCTCTTCCTTAGTGCCGATTTCCAGCGACAATTTCACATAATCTTCGGCGATTGCGTTCATCTGTTGCTGCACCGACAAGCCAACGGCGTCATCGGCTGACTGTTCAGGCTGAACGGCATTTTGCGCAGCGGGTTCAAGCGGTGTCGTTTGACAAGATGCCAGCATGACCGCCGCGCCACAAACGGCTGAAAAGCGCAGGGCCAGGCGGTTAAACGGGCGGACAGTCAGGCCTATCATCTGCATATTCATTATCCCTCGGTAAAATGCGCGTGCTGCGGCTTTATGGATGTTAGAGCGCTTTTGTCTCCGTGGCTATATCCGGCGCGATCGCGTCCGGCATGCCGGGTTCGTCTTCAACTTCATGCCGCTTTTTCTGCGGGGCAAAGCGCAGGATGAAATATCCAACCAAGGCGGACAATATGGATCCCATCAATATGCCGATCTTTGCCTCGTCGCGCAGCAATTGCGCCTCCACCATTTTGCCGGGAAAGGCCAACTCGCCAATGAACAGGCTCATGGTAAAGCCAATGCCGCACAAAATGCTGACAGCATAGATTTGCAACCATGTTGCGCCGGTCATGCGGGTTGCAAAACCGGCCTTAACGCACAGCCATATGCTGCCGAAGATGCCGATTTGCTTGCCGATAAACAGACCCGCAGCAATGCCCAATGGCAAAGGCGCGAAAATTTCGCTCGCGCTCATCTCGCCAATATGCACACCCGCATTGGCAAAGCCGAAAATAGGGATGATGAAATAGGCGCTCCATGGCGTGATCGCATGCTCCAATATGTGCAAAGGCGATTCCGCGCTATCCGGTGCGCCGGGGGTTTTGGTGATGGGGATGGTCAGCGCCGCCAGCACACCGGCAATTGTGGCATGCACCCCTGACATCAGCACCAGATACCATAATATCAAAGAGAATATCAGATAGATGGGAATGCTTTTGACGCCGGATTTGTTAAGGCCATACATAATCGCCAGCACGACCGCAGCACCCATAAGAAATGTTGTTTTCAGGCCCGCCGTATACACCAGCGCAATAATCGCCACCGCGCCCATATCATCAACAATCGCGACCGTAACCAGAAACAATTTAAGCGATGCCGGTGCGCGCTTGCCCAGCAATGCCAGCACCCCAATGGCAAAGGCGATATCCGTCGCCGCAGGTATGGCCCAACCATTTGTCAGATCAGGGCCGGGCGTGCCCGCTGTAATGCCCAGATAAACAATAGCGGGGAAAACCATGCCGCAAATGGCGGCGATAACCGGCATGCGGCGGTCTTCCCATGTTGCCAAACGGCCATCAATAAATTCGCGTTTTATTTCCAACCCAACCAGAAAAAAGAAAATCGCCATCAGCCCGTCATTAATCCAAAGATGCGGGGTCATGGGGCCTAGCTTTGCAGTTAAAACAGGGCCTTTAATATCGTGCAGATAATGGTGATACACATCATAAAGCGGTGAATTGGCAATAACCATCGCCAAAGCTGCTGCCACCATGAGCAAAATACCGCCTGCCGCTTCGCTCTTTAGAAAGTTGCGAAGTGCCGAATTCGTCCCGCGACGTTCAATTTTCATGTTATCCGGGGCGGACATAATTTCTCCTTTGGCCGGTTAAACTCTGCATATGGGCTCTGAAAGACAAATGGCCAGCCCTAATATACAGCCAGCCGCGCCTGAATGGTTTTATTATTAACTTCCCATTTGTCCAGTAGCATGGCGTACCTCCTTTGCAAGCCGCCAATGGTAAGGAAAATATAGGTCTGCAGCATCAAGAGTGCGGTGCATAGATTTGCACATAACCAACAAAATCCCGCTTTGCTTTTGCGTAAAGCGCAAATTTGCAATATGCCAAAGTAATGGCAAATGATTGAGGCCTTTAAATGGGTGGGATATTTTCATTTATAGACTTTTGGGTCCGCGAATTCAGTTTTTTCGCTGCATTTTGGCTTTGTCTTGGCGCTATTGATGATATTTTTGTAGATTTTTTATGGCTCCGCTTTCTCTCGGGTAAATCCAGAAAGCCGCAATACATGCCATCCTCTAAAGAGTTTAGAGCGAATTATTATACGCAGAATAAACCTAGCCGCTTTGCCGTCATGATTCCCGTATGGCAGGAATCTGCGGTCATTTTGAACACTTTGCAGAATATAACCAATATATGGGATTGTTCTATGCTGCGCATCTATGTGGGCTGCTACCCCAATGATGCAGAGACGATCAGGGCCGTCATGCAGGCAGGTACTGACCCAAGAGTGCGTATAGTGCTGAACCCGCTCAACGGGCCGACCACAAAGGCCCAATGCTTGAACCGATTATGGCAAGCGATGCGCGATGATGAAATGCTCTACGATGCCGATTTTGACGCTATTATTCTGCACGATGCAGAGGATATGGTGCATCCTGATGCGTTGCAGGTTTTTGCGGACCATTTGCGTTCTCATCAGACCGTTCAATTGCCGGTATTGCCCATGCCTTATCCTGGGTCGGCATTTATTTCGGGCCATTATTGCGATGAATTCGCCGAAGCGCACGGCAAATTTATGCCTGTCCGGCAGATGCTGGGTGCGTCCTTGCCATTGGCTGGAGTGGGCTGCGCGATTGACAGGCAATGCTTGGAAAATCTGGTGCAGCGTCAGGATAGTGGATTATCAGGTCCGTTTTCAGAACAGAGCCTTACCGAAGATTATGAACTGGGTATCCGCCTCCATAATGCCGGCGCCAAAGGGTATTTTGCGACCCAATATGCCGCAGATGGAGAGCTTATCGCAACGCGGGCATATTTCCCGCATGATCTTAGCGCTGCGGTCCGCCAAAAAAGTCGTTGGACGGCGGGCATTGCTCTGAGCGGGTGGGATCGCCTCGGCTGGCAGGGGCAAGTCGCCCAATCGCGCAAAAATTATAGCCATTGGGCGGAATATTGGATGAGGATCCGTGATCGCCGGTCTATGCTGGGTGCTGTCGTGCTGCTTGCTGCATATATGGCACTGGTAGGCGGCCTGATATTGAGCCTCGCACAAAATGCGGGATGGTATGATATTGCTCCTTATTCGTCGCCCCTGATTACGCTCTTGATAATAAATGCCGCGTTTCTTCTCTGGCGGCTCGCGATGCGCTGTTATTTCACTTACCGCTATTACGGTATTTTTCAGGCAATTCTGGCTGTGCCGCGCATGATGATATCCAATATTATCAGCATAATGGCAGCGCGCAGGGCTGTATTTTCTTATTGCCGCTTGCTGGCTGGGCGTCCGGTATTTTGGGACAAAACGCGCCATATGCTGCCAACGCCTGAAGCTGATAAAGGCTTTGCAATACAGAATTTGCGGTGGAGTTTATGGCGCTAATGGCAGGCTTCTCCCCTCACTCCCCCGCTCAGCCAAACTGTCCTTATGCCCTAACGGATGAGCCTGCGACAGGCCGCGCCTTGCGTTTCTTGTTGGTTCTGTTGTTGCTCTGGATAGGAGGGCGCGCCATCGCCAATGGTGTTTTGGACGGCGATGCCCCCAAAACCCCGGCGCAGCAACTATGGGAAGAGATTGATCTCACTGTCTCATTACCTCCCCGTACAGATGGTGACGCCATTTTGGCGGCGCAGTATCAGGCCACATCCTCACCGATAAAGACGGTGAGCCATGTCATGTTTGATAATGTACAAAAAGAGTCTCGGCGTGAGCGGTTATTTGCAGGTGCTGCTTTATCTCCTGATATATTGGCGGGCCATCAAATGCTGCTATGGGGCCGCAGCACTGGTGGTTTTTCGCCGGATAGACCAGCGCGCGCATTGGCAGCAGATAGCATGTTGGCGCAGGATTTTAGGCCCGGCGCTGGTGTAAGGCGTGCAAAGCCGGGACGCGACAATATAGCCAAGCGTGATATCTGGGCACTGGATAGCTGGGTGTTCTGGCGTGCTGATAATGCAGCATTTGGACAGCAAACAATAGGTGGTAGAGCGCAATATGGCGGCAGTCAGGCTGGAGCAATTGCCCGCTATTATCCTTGGGCCAGCAGCGGAGCGCCATCACTATTCTTGCGCAGTACGGCTTCTTTATCTGGCCCCAATCAGACCGAATTGGCACTGGGAGCAGCGATAAAGCCATCGCGCAAAATTCCGCTCCAACTGATCGCCGAGCAAAGAGTGACGGTAAATGGTGCTGGTAGCAATCAACCTGCTGCCTATATCGTCAGCGATATTCCACCCCAGAAGCTGGCGGGCAATGTGCGCGCCACGGCATATGGCCAAGCCGGTATTGTTGGCCTCAAGGACAGCGCCTATTTTTTCGATGTGCAACTGGTCGCAGAAAAAGCGGTGGTGCAGAACGGACAGCGTGAAATTGCGGTTGGCGCAGGTCTTTGGTCTGGCGGACAAGGGCCATTATCTTCTGATGCAGAGAACAGAATCGCGCGTGTTCATCGCTTGGATATCGGGCCCAGAGTGTCAACACGCCTTCCTATAGCAGGACAGCAAACCCAAATCGCGCTGGATTGGCGCCAACGTGTTGCTGGAAATGCGGCCCCTGGCTCGGGCGCAGCGCTGACAGTTTCGACGCGTTTCTGACCATTTGCTTGGCACGACCTGCCAGATCGCGGCTAATGGTATAATTTCTTTTGTTAAACCGGATTAACCCTTCCGATAGCGGGTTAAAAGGATTAACCCATAGACATGGACGTGTACCTTCCCATTGCCAATTTGCCGGTCAATGCACTGGTGATCATCATGCTGGGGCTAGGCGTCGGTGTGCTGTCTGGCCTGTTTGGCGTGGGCGGCGGCTTTTTAACAACACCATTGCTGATATTTTACGGTATTCCGCCCACAGTTGCTGCAGCATCTGCATCAACACAGGTTACAGGGGCCAGCGTCTCCGGTGTCATCGCACATAGCCGCCGGCGGTCGGTGGATTATCATATGGGCGGGGTGCTCGCCATTGGCGGGCTGCTGGGTACATTAGTTGGGGCAGGCATGTTCCGCTTGCTGGAAAGTCTGGGTCAGATCGATGTTGTGATCAATATGATCTACGTCTTGATGCTGGCCAGTATTGGTGGGCTCATGGCGCGGGAAAGCCTGCAAAGCATCAACGCACGGCGTACTGGCAAAAGGCTGGTTATTCGCAAAAGGCGGCACCATCCATTGGTTGCTGCATTGCCGCTACGCTGGCGCTTTTATCGGTCAGGGCTGTATATTTCCCCGCTAGCGCCCCTCATATTGGGTGTGTTGACGGGTATGTTGACTATGCTTCTGGGCGTTGGGGGCGGTTTTGTGATGGTTCCTGCCATGCTCTATCTTTTGGGAATGGGCGCGCAGGTTGTGGTGGGCACGTCTCTATTCCAGATATTGTTCGTGACCATAGCCGCGACCTTGGTGCATTCCATGACCACAAAAGCTGTTGATATTGTGCTGGCGGTCTTATTGCTATTTGGCAGTGTGATCGGCGCGCAGCTTGGTGCGCGTCTCGGCCAGCGTCTGCCGCCTGATTATTTGCGGTTGGTTCTGGCTGCCATGGTTTTGACAGTGGCATTTTTGCTGGCTCTGGGTCTTGGTTGGCAGCCTGATGAAATTTATTCGGTGACGCAGCTATGACGGGCAAGCGCATATCTTGCTGGCGCGGATTATTCCTGCTGTGTTTGGTGGCGGCCTCTTTTACTGGCCCCATATTTTCTCCTGCCAAAGCCCAAAGCGAACCGGTTCTGGTACCAGATGTCTCGCAGCGTACGGTTAAGCTGCAATATGGCTTTTCAGGTGAGGAGCTTTTGCTATTCGGCGCGATTGCCTATCCTGATGGCCGCAGCAGGGGCGACGATATTGATATTGTCGTTATCTTGCGCGGTCCGCCACAGTCTATTGTCGTACGCGAAAAGCGCCAAATTGCCGGAATATGGCTTAATGCTGACAGTACCGAATTTCGTTCGGCCCCTGCCTTTTACGCCATTGCTGCGTCACGCCCGCTTGAAGATATTGTCGATGAGCGCACGGCCTTGATTTATGAATTCGGGCTGGAGCATCTCCAATTATCGCCAGCTAGCGCGATTGACTTGGATGAGCAAGAGCGATTCACCGATGGTCTGGTCGATCTGAAGCGCCGCAACGCCTTATATTTCCAGCGCGAAAACGGCGTCTCGATTGAAAAGGGTTTATTATATACGGCGCGCTTGCAAATTCCGCCCAATGTTAGCGAAGGGCAATATATTGCGGAGACTTTTCTTGTGCAGGATGGCCGCGTCTTGGCCGCAGAATCGCGTGAGATAGAAATAGAAAAACAAGGCTTTGAAAGGCTGGTCGCTGTTGCGGCTGACAAAGCGAGCTTCGTCTACGGGCTGATTGCGGTGTTTATCTCTATTGCATTTGGGCTGGGTGCAGGATTGCTCTTCCAACGCAATTAAGGTGTTTGCTTTATTGCTGGCCGCCAGCTTTTCTCTTTAATATTTGGCTCGACCGTTTTTGATCATCCGGTAAGCCATTTGTTTACCATATTTGGCTAAGATTTCCGTTCATTAGACAACAGGGTCATAATATGAACGATATCAGCCAACAAAATTTCAATACTGCACCAGCACCCCAACCGATGAGCGATGAAGGCGTTGCCGCCGCTATTTCGGCCGATCCGCTTAAAAAAATGGCGCCGATGAATATTGGCGAGATTATTGAAATTTCCGGTGCCGGTAGTCAGATTCTGGTGGACGCACAGCGCCTTAATGAACTGTCGCAAGACAGCGACCCTAGTGTGGCAATGGCGGGTCAAGTGGGTAGTCAGGTCAAAGTAAAGCTCGGCAATCGTTGGCTTTTGGCCAGTGTGCGCACGCAGCGTATGGATATGAATCATAAAGGCCTGATCGTGGCACAGATTGATTTTCTGGGTGAAGGAGAAGAAGAAAAGCTAACCGGCAAGATTTATAATTTCCGGCGCGGTGTGACGCGCTATCCGGTTCCAGGCTCGGCAGTCTATGCAACAACAAGCGCTGATCTGAAGCAGATTTATGCCTCTGATGGCCGTGCCAATATTCAAATCGGTAAAGTATATCCGACCAATGATATTCGCGGTGCGCTTTATGTTGATGCGATGTTGGGCAAGCACTTTGCTCTTCTCGGATCTACCGGTACAGGTAAATCGACCTCGGCTGCGCTGATCCTGCACCGCATCTGCGATCTGGCGCCAGAAGGCCATATTGTCATGGTTGACCCGCATGGTGAATATTCCGCCGCGTTTAAAACCAATGGTGCGCTTTATGATGTCAACAATTTGGCTTTGCCTTATTGGATGATGAATTTTGAAGAACATTGCGAAGTCTTTCTGACCTCTGAAGGACAGGACCGGACGACCGATGCTGATATTCTTTCGCGGTGTCTTTTGGCTGCACGCTCAAAAAACAGGTTGGCGCAGTCCATTAAGAAATTGACGGTTGATTCGCCTATTCCGTATCTGATGTCCGACCTTCTTGCGCAGATTCAGGATGCCATGGGCAAGCTGGATAAGTCGAACAGCAATGCGCCCTTTATGCGATTAAAAGGCAAGATTGAAGAGATTAAGGCAGATCCGCGCTATGGCTTCATGTTTTCCGGCATGCTGGTTGGCGATACTATGGCGGACTTTATCTCGAAAATTTTCCGTCTGCCCAGTGAAGGCAAGCCGATTTCGATCATCGATGTTTCCGGCATTCCTTCGGATATTACATCAACCGTGGTTGCTGTGCTCTCACGACTGGTTTTCGATTATGCGATTTGGAGCCGCAATGAACCGCAACGCCCTGTGTTGCTGGTTTGTGAAGAGGCGCACCGTTATATTCCGTCAAGCGAACATGAGCATAGTGTCGTTCGTGATGTTCTATCACGTATCGCTAAAGAGGGCCGGAAATATGGCGTTTCCTTGGGCCTGATTACGCAGCGCCCATCGGATTTGGCTGAAGGTGTTTTGTCGCAATGCGGTACAATCATCTCCATGCGTTTGAACAATGATCGCGACCAAGCCTTTGTTCGCGCCGCCATGCCAGAGGGCGCAAGGGGTTTTCTGGATGCTATTCCGGCACTGCGGAACCGTGAATGTATTGTCTGCGGCGAGGGTGTATCTATCCCCATTCGTGTGTCTTTTGATGATCTGGAGGCCAAGCGTCGGCCAGCATCGGATGACCCAAGCTTCACCGAATTGTGGAATGAAACAGGTGGCGAAGACCAGATTCTGGAACGCGTTGTTGATCGTTGGAGAAATCAGGGCCGTTAAGGCTGCATCTGCTCCTCTAAGCTGGTGATGCGGGTCCATTTCTGGCTATCACCATCAAAGCGGATGAAATTGAGTGGCATAACACCGCCAATTGGCCCGAGATTCCTGCCCATATCATCGAAGCGGATTGTGCCGTTTATGCCGGTGAAGTTGCGGCCGCCAATGGCTTGTGTCAGTTTTTCTGCGGTCGGCTTGCCATCAATGCGGCGAAAGGCATTATAAACCACTAGGCCGGATTCGAATGTCAGTGCTTCGTTGCGCAGCAAAGGCGATAAGGTGCCATATTCGCGTTCAAATGCACTGCTCCAGCGGTCTTCAATGGCCTCATCCGGTTGTTCAAATATATCGGTCATGTCAAACAGCCGGTCAAACTGCATGGGTTGTTCGCGATAGAGTGGATCAACCGCAAAACTGGTCATCCATCCGCCTAATAACGCTTTACGTACAGGGGCGTCGGCGCTGTAAAACTCGTTGGCAAGCGCTTTATAATCGCTGCCCAGACCCAGAACAATAATCAGTTTATTCTGGTCAAAAATGTCCTGTTTGTTGATTGATGTCAGGCTCTCAACGATATTACCGCGTTGAAAGACAATTTTTTCAACGCGGTTTTCTCCGACCCATTCATCCCATTTGGGCAGGTCTTTGGAGATTTTGCGGAAGAAGAATTCGCCAAATGTCGGTTCTGCCTGATTGGGGATGGACTCGACCAGAAAGATAATATCGCGTCCGTCGCGCACTGTGTCTTCTGCAACGGTCGCAAATTGTTCTGCGCGTTCATCCATGCCGGAACCGATGCGGTAAATCGGGATATTGCGATTCTCCCAATCAAAGACATCACGTGCGCCCGCTGCAGTCAAGAATACCGGAGGCTTGCGGCCGCTTTTTTCTATTGTGTCCAAAATGGCCGGCGTAAATTCGGTGATGGAGGAGCCAACCACCGCAACAACATTCCGGTCGCGCAAAGCATTTTCAAGCGCAGTCAGCATATCAGGTGCTTGGCGTGTTTTCAGATCGGTAAGAGTCGCTTCTAGGTCGAGCACAGTCAGGTCGCGGGCGACACCTTCCAGAGCCAGATGCAGCCCGCGTTTTTGCAATGGTCCGAATGAATCAGACGGATAAATCCCCAAAACTACGGGCGTTAAGTCCTTTGGCGGCGGCGGTACGTTGGCCACAGTCATGCCAGGAATGGTCATATAGCCAATAACCGCGACCAGCATCAGCATAAGAGCGCCGCCAATTTGCGCAGTTTTTTGTCGCCACCATGGTTTGGTAGCAGCATCACCGGCAATTGATGGTGTCGCGATATTTGCAGCTGTGCTGTCACTAGTGGCGGCATTGCCCGTTGGCGTGAGATTTTGCCCGCTATTCCCTCCGCCCACCGGGAATTGGCCAATCATACCATGAGGGCGATGCTTGGCTTGTTTTTTCGGGAGTTGGTCCGGCGTGATTTGGGGTGTTGCACCCACCAGCTCGGCAATACGACCGATAAAATGGTCCCAATCCTCGCATGCAAAAGCAGGGATATCCGGATCACTGAAATTTGCCGCCTGTAATCGGCGAAAGCCACGAGGGATGACGATAGGGTCAATAAAGGCCGGAACCAGGCAATTGCGCTCTATACCGTCTTCGGCTTCCTCCTTTACCCAATTGCTGGAGACCGAATTGTTCGACCAGACAACCAAAATCGCTTTGGCAGTGTTGATGGCCTTGTCGATGATATTGTCAAATTCTTCACCCGCGCGGATATCACGATCCCACCAGACGTCATATCCTGCTGCGATCAGATAATCGGCAATAGGCTCAACGCGGTCGCGATCGGCGCGCGCATAGCTGATAAAAATGTCTGCTATGTTTCGTCTCCCTCATAGAGACTCGCTCATGTGCCCCGCGAGTCGCCGAAAATGTATATATGCTGTCGGTTACTATAGGCCAAACCATTTATAATACATGAATTTACCAACCATTTGGAGCGCTGGGTTAACATATCCGCGTCCACGCCCTCTGGCATAAGATAGATGCGATGCCCAGCTATGGCATATCTGCGCTGTATGGTCAGCACCTCTTCCACATCATCTGGCGTAGCGATAACAAATTTGAAAAAAGCCCTTCTATCTGCGGCATAAAAGGCCAATTGCTCAGGAATTAGCGCCAGCTCAGCAGCGTTGCCGCTATGCGCCAGCTTGGGGCTGACATTAAATTGGTCAAGCCGAATATCCAGTCGCGGTGGCACTGGCACTGTGCCATTTGTCTCTATCTCAAATGCCATGTCTGGCACGAGGTCAGAAAGCTGCTCCACCAGATCGGCCAGCGGTGCGGCCTGTAACAATGGCTCGCCGCCGGTAATGACCAAGCGTTTTTGGCCAAGCTTGGCGATACGCGCGGCAATATCGGCAACATCCAATGTTATTTGATTGGCCTTGCGATCAAAAACTTCACCATCGCGATGTGCAGTATCATCACCGCTATATTGGCTATCAAAATGCCAGGTATAGGCCGTGTCACACCATGTGCAGGCAAGGTTACAGCGCGAAAGGCGCACAAAGGCGACTGCCTGCCCCATGCTGGCGCCTTCGCCTTGAATGGACGCGAAAATCTCCGGCTCGCCGGGTGTTGTGGTCGCCAGAGTAAGCCGCGCCATTAGCCGAGCCGCGCCAATGCCGCTGTCAGCCGCTTCGCCTCTGCCGATTTCTCTGCCAAATCAGCGCGCGCCTTGTCCACGGCCTCTGGCTTGGCACGCTCAACAAAATTGGCGTTGGACAAGCGCCCTTCCAGCGATTTTGCTTCTTTGCTTGCAGCCTCCAATGCTTTGGTCAGGCGTGCCTTTTCTGCCTCAATATCAATCAGCCCATCAAGCGGAATGATAAATATATCCTCACCAGCGCTGATCTGAATCGCTGGGCCATCGGGCGCATCAGCAAAGTGCACCGGAGTGATACGCGCCAGCCGCTCAATCGCTGCTGCGCTGCGTTCCACGGTCGCCTTGGCAATGGTTGATGGCGCAGGGCACCATGCCGCCAGTTTTTCACCCGGTGATATGCCCAGCTCGTTTTTCGCGGCACGCACCGATGTGGTCAGATCAATCACCCAGTCAATCGCCGCTATCGCATGGGGCTGTAATTCCGCCTCAGGCTGCGGCCATTTTGCTGTGATAATGGGATAATCCGCGCGCTCGCCCAATTGCTGCCACAGCTCCTCGGTGATGAAGGGCATGAACGGATGGAGCATGACCAATATTTGATCGAGGGCCCAACCGGCGACCTCGATAGTTTCTTGACGGGCTGGATTGACATCTTCGCTGGCAAATACCGGCTTAATCAGTTCCAGATACCAATCGCAAAAGCGGCTCCATGTGAATTGATAGATGGTATCGGCGGCCAGATCGAAACGCAGATCGGCCAGCGCCTTGTCCATGGCTTTCACTGTCTCGGCCACTTCGCCAATAATCCATTGGTTGGCGGCCAGCTTGGCCGGCGGCGCAGATATGCTCGCGCTGGCGCTAATGCCGTTAGATTGGCAATAGCGGGCCGCATTCCACAATTTGGTGGCAAAGTTGCGATAGCCGGTGACGCGGCTTTCATCCATTTTGATGTCGCGCCCCTGGCTTTCCATCGCCGCCATGAAGAAGCGCAGCGCATCGGCACCATATTCGTCGATCAGACCCAGCGGATCGACCGTATTGCCCTTGGATTTCGACATTTTGCTGCCATCCGCAGCGCGGACCAGACCATGTAGATAAAGCCGCTTCCACGGCACTTCACCCATAAATTCTATCCCCTGCATCGCCATACGCGCGTCCCAGAAGAAAAGGATATCAAAGCCGGAAATCAGCAGATCATTAGGGTAATGACGGGCAAGGTCTGTGCCGGGTTTGGGAACCCACTTTTCGTCATCCTGAACGTGTTTCAGGATCTCCTCAGAGTTTTCCTTGTTGCTAGATTCCGAAACAAGTTCGGAATGACGAGTATCCACCATATCATCTGGCCAGCCAATAGTGGCGAAGGGCCAAAGTGCAGAGGAAAACCACGTATCGAGGACATCAGGGTCGCGACGCAAAGTATATGGACCATCGCCCCCTATCCCGCCATTCGGAAGCTCAATGGCGAACTTGATTTCGCTCGGATCGACACAATAATAGTTTGCTGCAGCATTTCTAGCCTCATCCTCAGATAGAGCAACAAAATGATGTTCTTCTAACCAAGAACTAATTGATGAGGCATGCGCATCACCTTTACTGGTTGCCTGCTTGTTTGGCCCATACCAAACCGGTATCCGATGCCCCCACCATAGCTGTCTGCTCACACACCAGGGCTGGATATTCTCCATCCAGTTGAACCAGGTTTTTTCCCAAGTTTTGGGGACGATTTCTATATCGCCATCGCGTACGGCTTTGATTGCAGGCTGCGCCAATGTTTCAGCATCGACATACCATTGATCGGTCAGCCATGGTTCAATCACTACGCCGCCGCGATCGCCATAGGGTGTGGCGATGGTGCGGGGTTCGGCGTCGAGCTCTACATCTTCTCCCTTTTTGGTCTTGGTGATGTGTGGAATGAGGAATCCGTCATCTTTCAAACGCTGCACCACCAGCTCTCGCGCACCGTCCACGCCATCACGTTTGAAGCGGTGCAGGCCGATAAATTCATCGGGTACCAGAGCGTCAGCAGTCTGGCAGACATTGGCGTCTCCATCGAGCATATTGAGCATGTCGGCAGGGGCAAAGCCTGCGCGTTTGCCGACATCAAAATCGTTAAAATCATGCCCGGGCGTGATCTTCACGGCGCCGCTGCCCAATTCAGGGTCCGCATGTTCATCGGCAATAATCGGCACGCGGCGGCCAGTAATAGGCAGCACGACATATTTGCCGACAATGCTTTTATAGCGGTCATCATCAGGATGCACCGCCACGGCCATATCGGCCAACATGGTTTCGGGCCGGGTTGTGGCTACTTCAATATAGTTGCGGCCATCGGCCAGAGTCTCGCCATCAGCCAGCTGATACTTAAAATGCCAGAAATGGCCTTTGACATCGCGCGTCTCGACCTCAAGATCGCTGATCGCGGTTTTTAATGCAGGGTCCCAATTGACCAGCCTTTTGTCGCGGTAGATCAGGCCTTTATTATACAGATCGACAAAGACTTTGACGACGGCGCGGGTAAAGCCTTCATCCATGGTGAAGCGCTCATTGGACCAGTCCATAGAACAGCCCAGACGGCGCAGCTGGCGCGTAATAGTGCCGCCGCTTTCTTCCTTCCAATCCCAGACTTTTTCAATGAAGCCGTCGCGCTGACTTTTGGTATCTGTTCCAAAATCATATTTGGTCTTGCCACTTTCGGCTAGTTGACGTTCAACCACCATTTGCGTGGCGATGCCGGCATGGTCAGTGCCCACCACCCAAAGCGCATCCTTGCCGCGCAGCCGTTCATAGCGGATAATGATATCCTGCAACGTATTGTCCAGCGCATGGCCGATATGCAATTTGCCGGTCACATTGGGCGGCGGATTGACGATGGTGAAAGGCTCACAATCATCACGCTCAGGCCGGAACAGGCCTTTCTCCTCCCAATGGGCGTACCAGCGGGCTTCAATGGCGGCGGGGTCGAAATTCTTATCAAGGTGTTTGCTCTGGGTCATGACTTTCCCTCTGCCAGCCTGACTTATCAGAGGCAAGCCGCTATTTGCGCCGTAAATGTAGCAAAGGCTGCACCGAAGCCGGTTCCACAAAAAAGGGGCAGATGAACCGCCCCTTATAATTTGCCGATCGGCTGATGCTTAATCAGGCGGATTATGCTTCATAAGGAATTTCTCCATCGCCGAAAGCAGGGCAATACGATCATCCTGCCGCAGGAAGTTGTGATCCGCCTCAGGCAAGATAAGTATTTCAACATCTTTGCCTGCTTCGCGCATCCGTTTTTCCATGCGTGTTGATTGTTTATAATCAACACGGTCATCGCGCTTGCCATGGATAAGCAACATCGGTGCTTTGATTTGCTCCACAAACCTGGCTGGCGATATAGCGTTGAAGTCATTACTCATCTTTTTCCACTGCGCAGAAAATGTGCGTGACAAAAGCGATTCTCCAAAATCATTCACGTCTTTGCGCACATTGGAGACGCCAGCAATTGATATGGAACAACGATACAGGTCAGGGTCTTTGACAACACCCCACATGGCAGAATAACCGCCATAGGATGCACCGACAATACAGACACGTTTAGAATCGATAATGCCTTGTTCGGCCAAATATGTAATGCCGTCAGTAACGTCATCCTGCATAGCCAGACCCATTTGACCAAAGCCTTTGGTCATGAATTCACGGCCATATCCGGTTGACCCGCGAAAATTGGGTTGCATTACGGCATATCCGCGATTGGCCAAGAATTGCGCCCAATAATGGTAGCGCAGGGAATCATAGGACCATGGGCCGCCATGCGGCATCATAACCAGCGGCAGGTTTTTTGCTTCCCTGCCTTTGGGTAGGGTCAAAACCCCCTCAATTTCCAAACCATCGCGCGCTTTATATGTGACATATTTGGGTTTAGCGAGGCTCTTATTGCCAATAGCTTCGTTTACGGCAGCCAATTTAGACAGCTGCTGATAAGGCGCGTCATAGATATAATAAAGCCCTGGATTACGCGGCGTAACAAGTTTGACAAGCATCCGCGTACGGTCACGATTGAACGCCACGATTCGTGGATCAGCGCCCTTAACTGCTTCGTCCAAAAACTTCTGGGCTGCAGCAATATTTTCATCCAGCCAGCGTATCGGATTATCTTTATCATCAGCCCGCAAGCCCAAAATGCTTTTGTCGTCGTAAGACCGGAAGACACCGACAATATCGGTATCTTCTAGCTCATGACGAACGGCGACATTTTCTCGTGTACGCAAATTTATCTCTTTAATGACGCCCTTTCCATCTTCATTGTCTTCAATATAGAGTCCGTTATCTGTGCCCGGCACAAACATGAAGGGCAGATCCGCAAACTCAAATTCCCGCATATCGGTGCGTTGGATTGTTGAAAAAGCATTTTGCCCTTCGCTGCGATACAAAACCTGCTGGCTACCGCTGCGGTCTCTGCTAACAATACCAAATCTTAGGTTTCCGTTTTCGTCGGCGCCCCAGTCGAGTACATTTTTGACACCTTTCTTAACGCGTGTGTTGCGGCCTGTCGCGACATTGACGCGATAAACAGTCGGCCAGAATTCCTCTTCATTGCTGTAAATACTGCCTTGACCGGTCATCAGGATTTCATTGCTGCCGTCGGACGGCGTCCAGATTACATCGGCGGCGTTTTGCCCTTTTAGGTTCCACATTAACCGCTTAACGTCACCTGTCTCGCGGCTGATAGATATTAGGCGTGAGACATAGGCTTCATTGCCTCCGCGACCGAAAGTTATCAGAGAGGTTACGCCCGCTAAGACATAATCGTCATTGACCCATCGCAGCCATCTCACGCGTGTTTCCTCAGGAACGCCCAGTTGGACCCGCTTCTGTGGAGAATTTGCTGCGAGGGGCAGGATATTAATCTGCTGAATGCCGTTTGTTGCCATCATGGCAGCGATATAATCACCACTGGGTGAAAGCCGTGGTTTGTCAAAAAAGTCGAGCTGACCAAAAGCTTCGACTGGCAACTTTTTAGCCGGTTTTTTGGCAGCCTTCTTTTTCGCTGGCTTGGATGTTTCAGCTTTCGGAGCAGGCGCTTCAGCCTGAGTTTGTGCAGGGGCTTGGGACCCCGCAAACAAAGCCAAAGCTGTTGCACAGACAGCCAAACTGAGCGACCGCGCAAATTTTCCAAAGACGTGCATATTAAAGTAACTCCCTCAAAATCCCACTTAAGACTGCGATAAAATATTGTGAGGGTCAATAATTGATACTTAAGCGCAACAAGATTCTGCAAATATTATTGCTATCATTCTTGTTCTTTAAGGTAGCGATCAGCCCAGCCAAAGACCTCATCATGCCATTGCACAGAGTTTTTGCCTTTTAGTATCCAATGGTTTTCATCTGGGAAAATGAGCAGCCTCGAATCAATGCCCTTTTCCTGCAAAGCCGTATAGGCCATGAGTGATTGGCCATAAGGAACGCGAAAGTCTTTCTCGCCATGGATGACCAGAGTAGGCGTTTGCCAATTATTGACATGATTGACCGGATTCCATTTCTCATAAAGATCGCGCTGTTCTTCATAAGAGCCGCCAAAATCCCAAGCCGGGAACCATAATTCTTCGGTCGCATAGTAAAAACTGCGCATATCAAACAGACCGGCATGGTTGATGATGCATTTAAACCCGTCATTCCACTGGCCGGAAATCCAGTTCATCATATAGCCGCCATAGCTGGCGCCTAAGGCACAGGCGTTTTTGGTGTCGATCTGGGCGTCTTCGCGTCCCGCTGCGGCAAGCCCGAGTTTCAGGTCTTCAAGCGGCTTTCCACCCCAATCCTGATTGATAGAGTCCATAAAATCCTGACCATATCCAGCGCTGCCATGGAAATCGACCGTCACCACGGCATAGCCTTGTGCAGCCATGACTTTTGGGTTCCAGCGGGTTGACCAACCATTGCCAAATGATCCTTGCGGGCCACCATGCACTAGGAACAAGAGCGGCAACTTGCCCTCTACACCCTCTGGTTTGATGACCTGCCCCCAAACAGTATCACCGCCAGCGCCTGCAAAGCTGAAACGCTCTGCGGAAACTCTGTCAATTTTTGCCAGCCTTGCGCTGTTCGCATTGCTAAGGTTACGCGGCGCAGCACGGCCACGCTGGATATATATGTCGGTCGGCGTGTTCAGGTCATTGCGGGTATAGACATAGCTTGCCCGGCCCAATGGGGTGACATTGCGAACATTGCCCGGGCCGGTAAGGCGTACGGCATTGCCGCTATTGGCATCAACGCGATAGGCGGGATGGTCCAATACGTCCTGTACCGTGACGATAAGCCCATTGCCGTCTTGCTCCCATATAATTGAACCGACAGAACGATCCCATGCGCTAGTTACCGATTTGCGTGTTTGCGCGTTAATATCCAATATTGTGAGTGTTAGCTTGTCACTTTCATAACCTGGCCGCGCCATTGCGGCATAAGCGATTTTGCTGCCATCAGGAGAGAATATTGGCATGGTATCGGTTGCCAGATTATCCGCAGTAATGTTGACAACAGGGCCCGTGCCGTCCGCGCTTGCCAGATAGATGTCGGTATTGGTCGAGCGCGGTTCATCGGCATTGGCAATGCGCAATGTGAAGGCAATGGTGGAACTGTCCGGTGACCAGCTGATTTCTTCGCCGCCGCCAAAAGGCTTGGTAGGTGCGTCACCCTCCAGATTTTTCAATATGTCGCGGCCGCTTTGTGCATCCAACTGGCCATTGGCAGTCAAATCATAGACAAAGATGCGCGAATATTCGTCATTCACTTCCCAGCTTGACCAATGGCGCACAAAGATACGGTCATAGGCGCGGCCAGAACCAGCATTAGCCGCTTTTGCATCGGGCGCGTCAGATGGCATTTTGCCTAGCTTTACATCGGCCCAGATGGCGACCTTCTTGCCATCTGGCGAAACCTGATATCCTGCAATATCAACGGCTAGGTCGGTTACCTGTTTGGTCTCCCCGCTGTCAGCGACATACCAAAGCTGCTCACTGCCGCTTTTGCCTGAGAGGAAATATACACCCTCATCATCAGGTGCAAATGTCGGGCTATGCTCGCTGGCCCCATCAAGATCGCCAATGACATAAGGCGCTGGTGCAGCGCTGGCTCCGCCAAATTCGCGCAAAAACAGACGCGTAGATCGCTCATAGCTTTCAGGGTCAGTGCTGGTAACACTATATACCAGATGCTCGCCATCCGCGCTAACATCAGGCGCGCCGACACGTTCCAATGTTGCAAGATCCTGCGCGGTGAGCGGATCGGCCAAAGCTGGAGAGATTAATGCCGGCGCTGCAATAGCGAGCGCAGCCGAAGCGAGCAATTTTGATGATATTGTCATAGCCATCATTGCTAGCAAATTGATTGTGACAGTAAAATGGGAATCTTTCGCTAATCAGGACAGAGCGGTGAGCGATTTTCCAAAGATGCTGTAATATTGGCCATTTGGGCCGCGGGCAATTTACCCTTTGCGCGTAATGCGTTTAATTTCGTCAGCGACCATATGTTCGACCAGTGTCGGCAAATTATCGTCCAGCCATTCTTTTAACAATGGGCGCAGCATGTCGCGGATCAAGCCTTCTAATGAGGTTTCACCAGAGCGAACGATTTGCGGTGCCTTGCCCGGCTCGGACAAGGTGGACAGAGCAGCGAGGGATGCACGCACCGAATCAATCTGGTCTTTAGCGATCAGCGCCTCAGCCGAATCATCTTGCTCATCATCACTGTCGATAGGTTCCTGAAACGCACCTAGCTCAAGAACAGGCTCATCATCACCACGCGACAATTTGCGATAAGAAGGCGCGGAATCACTGGTTTTACGCGCAGCTTTGCTGTCCGCTGCCATCACTTTTTTGATGGAAGCGAGGATTTCCTCAACGCTGGGTTCTGTATTATCGTGAGCCAACGGCCTGATCCCCAAAAAGTCCTGCTATTAATCATAATAACTTGCAGCATGCATGCTGGCAAGCGCGGTAACTATTTCAACACGGGCGACGCATTATCGCTTTACGCCGCAATATATCGCGTCATGGGGTTTTGGGTGCAGGCGGACCGACCAACGGCACGCTCTGCGCCGGTGTATCCACTGTGCGCGTGGCTTGCGCGGTTGGATTAGGATCGGTTGCATAATCGTTTAGTTTTTTGCGCACGCGATTATAATTAATCTCAGGATCATATAGCACGCCGCCTTCCAGCCCCAGATCGCGCGCTTCTGCACGGCCCATAGAGGCGAGAAGCGTAAAACCTGCGACATAGGCATTGCGCCGAGCGATCACCAATTGCACCTGACTGTTCAGCAATTCCTGCTCGGCATTCAATATGTCGAGAATTGTCCGGTTGCCGACACTGTTTTCAGCGCGCACACCTTCCAGTGAAAGAGCATTGGCCTTTACCGCTTCTTCGGAAGACGCAATGACCTGTAGCGATGCTTTCCAACTGGCATAGGATGCGCGGGTTTGCGAAATGATATTACGTTCGACCGCGATTTCCTGCTCAATCGCTACGCCGGAACGGGCCTGTGCCTGGCGGATTTGTGCACCGGGGCGTCCACCTTGATAAATAGGAACATTGAGCGTTACACCCAATTGCGCATTGGACTGTTCCTGAATGAAATTCACCCCGGGGACATTGCCGCCCAACGTGCCCAGAAAATTGGCATAAGCACCTTGCGCAAAGGCCGATACTGATGGCTTGCGGGTTCCGCGTGCGGCCTTCACATCATATTCTGCCGCCGCAATACGCTCTTTTGCTGCGAGCAAATCGGGATTGCTTTCAAGCGCGATAGCAACAGCCATATTGGGCTCTTCCGGCAAACCGGGCAATGGCGGCGGCGCGGCAAGATCGACCGGCGCATTGCCAACAATTTGCACATAGACCTCTTTGCTGCGGATCAGATTGGATTCTGCAGTCTGCAAGTCGCTCATGGCAATCGCCAAACGCGCTTGAGACTGGGCCACATCTGTGCGTGTCAGGTCGCCAATTTCAAAACGGTCTGATGTCGCCTGTAAATTGACCTCCAACACGCGAACCTGTGTGCGGTTTAGATCAACGATGGCGGTGTCACGGATGACATCCATATATGCCGCGACTGTCTGGCTGAATATTGACGATTCCGTGCCGCGCAAATCCGCCTGACCCGCGCCAACCCGCACTTTGGCGGCGTTCACCGCATTGCGTACGCTGCCGCCAGAATAGATGGGCACATTCAGGTTTATTGATGACGTTAATTGCCGCGAAGGTGCAGTAAAGGCGTTGGCATTGACGACGATATTTTCCTGATATGTCGCATTGGCAGAGCTGTTCGGCCGACCATCGGCCAGCGCGATGGGGACACCTTCATCTGTCGCGCGTTGCTGTGCCCGGGCACCGGTTAATGTCGGGTTTTTCTGATAAGCCGCCATCAGAGCTTCTCTAAGCGTTTCGGCTTGAGCAGGAGCTGCCATCAGGCCAGCGACCAATGCGGCGCATGAAACCATGGAGAAGCATTTAAAGGCTGTCATTTTCGATCTTCCATTCATTGCTCTGGCCGTTTCTCATCCCGATTACCCAAACGCGCATAATTTTAGGCGAAGCGATATTCTGCCGCTTTGGTAAAAGCCGTTAGCTGCGCAATATCGGCATCTGCATAGCTATTCAGATTGACGGTGCCATCGCTTGAAACACGGCCCTCCGCCAAACGCATCACACCATTGTCAGAAACACCGCATATAATCCGCCCGTTTTCCGACAATTGCTTGGTGATCGCTGCTGGAATATGGTCGACCGCTCCGTCAATCAGGATCAGCGAATAAGGCGCATTGCCTTTATGCCCATCGGCCAGATTGCCCTTAACAGCTGTGACCTTGGCGCTGTCTTTCATAATATTGTTCAATGTGGAGAACAGATCATCATCTTCCTCCAACGCGGTGACTGATGCTGTATAAGGCGCAAGCAACGCAGCCAGATAGCCTGTATTGGCACCGATAATCAGCACATTGTCATCGGCGCGCGCTGCTGCACGTTCCAGCATCAGGCCATGTGTGACCGGCGGGTTTAATACGCGGTCTGTAGCGATCTGAACGGCGCGGTCGATATAGGCAAAGCTGCGCTTGCTTTCAGGGACATATTCCTCACGCGGCACGCTATCCATAACCTGAATGATGGCGGGTGTATTGACATCGCTGGTCCGCAGCTGACTGTTCACCATGGCGCGGCGGGCATCGGCAAAACCATCATTCTGGCGCGAAGGCTGTGAACGGGATAGGCTGTCGATCATATTGGTCCTTATTTCTATTCTTTGGGGCAACGTGGCCATTATTGAAGTCAGTATTGCCATTTAGGCGGTGTTTTTGTTCAAATCCTTAAATTCGCCAAAACGGGTTTTCCTTATCGGCAAAGCTATAGCACTGCAAACCCTTAGACGGTCTAGCACAAACGTACATATTGGATGCTGTGCTTTCTCGGTCTAAGTTGGCTATTTGCAAACTGTCTATTGCTAAGTGGCAACACTACATCAAATTCTCTAGCATCAATTGCACCAACCGGCTTGACTTTCCGACAAAAGGCGCACATTGCCCGCGCCTTGGCGTCCAATGAATTTCGCAACGAGGCTCGATGGCGGAGTGGTGACGCAGCGGATTGCAAATCCGTGCACGCCGGTTCGATTCCGGCTCGGGCCTCCATTTTCTGCCGGTGTGCATATTGCTTTTGTTTGCGCACCACGCAGTATCATCCCTCTCGCTCCATCACGCGCCCGTTTCGTCCTCTACATCGGTCACATTATCATCGCTATTGCGGTCGATATATTTGTTATAGGGGTCGATACCGACAAAGCTTGGCTTCTTGTCCGTCACGATGGTGATTTGCTGCTCACCGGACCGTATCTGCTGACGCGCCATTGAGAGCACATTGGCCTTCGCAAATACCTCATTGCCTGGCCGTTCAGTAAAGGCACCAACATCTATAATGTCTGACACTTTGGCCTTGGTTTCCTTGCCCAATCCGTCAGCATAGAATTTGTCCGCTTTAACCGTGAAGGTGGTTGTCCATGTTTTGCCACCGGTCTTCTTGGTGGTCGCGTCTTCTGCTTTCAGATCGTAAATTGTGATCTTTTCCAGCAAATCGACAATCAGGGCTTCTTCACCGGGATTGCGCGCCAATGTTTTCAAACCATTTACCAGATCCAGCGAACTGGCATAAGGTTGGCTCTTGAAACGATAGCGATTGAGCAAGTCCGCAAACACTGCGTTCATGCGTTTTTCACCTAACCTGTCCTGCAACAAATACATAGCCACTGCGCCTTTGCGATAATGGATATAAGGCTGGTTCTCAACACGATAGAGCGGCAATTCCTCAATCACTTCTGCACCGCGTGAATTTAGATAGCGGTCCAGTTCAAATTTCAGGAAGCGGCGAATCTTGTCTTCGCCATATAGCTCTTTCATCACCATCAGCGCCGAATATTGCGCCATTGTTTCGACCAGTAAGGTGCCACCCTGCTGGTCAGAACTGATCAGCTGGTGCGCCCAATATTGGTGAGCAATTTCATGCGCCACCACATAGGTTACAAAGTCGATATCGTCGCTATCGTCCATATTGGCGATAAAACCGATGGATTCCGAATAGGGCATAGTACCGGCAAAAGCCTGAGCAAAGCTGGCATAGCCTGGAAATTCGATAATCCGTGCATGGTCGAACTGATAAGGCCCATAATTGGCTTTATAATAGGCCAGAGACGCCTCGGCAGCCTTTAGCATACGCTCAACATTGTAATCATGGCTATCATGATAATAGACACTGAGATCTACGCCATCAACGCTACGGCTCTTCACTTCAAAATCTGCAGACTGAATGGAGAAGAATGCCAATATTGGTGAGGTTGATGTAAAGCGCGCTGTGCGTCTGTCACCAGAGACTGTGTCGCTCACCTTGCTGCCCGGCGCTATAGCGATCTGGTCAGCGCGAGTGGTGATAGTGATATCAGCATTCACCCAATCAGCATTGCCAGCATAATTGCGTGTGCGCGCAGATTCATCTTCCAGCTTTGCCAAACGCAGTTCTGGCTCAAGATCATAGCTGCGGCGGGTCGCACGGTCTTGCAACAAACCGTTGCGATCCATACCGATCTGCGGCGCAAATTCGCTATTGTTCAGGAACGTACCATTGCGCACCAGACGCGTATCATCACCCAGTGCTGGTAGACCCTTTTGCTCACGGCGTGTCGTGAAAGACAGGCTGGCCTTAGCATTGGGCGCCAAGGGCGTATCGAATGTGAAAATATAATATTTATATTCGCCATCATCCAATGTACGTTTTGCGCCAGGCACTTTGAGGTCGATTACTTCAATATTCGGGTCGGGGAGTCTAACATGCAACTGCTCGACAGGCGCCCCGGTATCATTAGTCAATTGATAGGTGCCGGTAAATTCAGCGCGTTTCTGATGCGGATAAAGATCTGCCTTTATGGCGATATCCGTAACTGAAGGTTGCAGCACCGATTCATATTTCAGATATTTCTTCTCATATTCTGCCAGTGCTTTTTCGACATCATCCGGCGTGCGATAATCATTCAGCACATTGGTGTTGTAATAGATATTCGCGCCTGTGGCTGCGGCAACACCGGTTGCGCCTAATGCCAATATCCCGGCACCGGAAATCAGCCTGCGGGGTATCTGCCTGATACGGGGCATAAGGCTATGTTCCGTGCCACGCCGCCATAATAAATGCGCACCAATGGCAAGCAATATAGCGAATGCGCCCCAGTAAAGGCGTAGCCACCAGCCAAGAGCGGCATTGATATTATTGCCATTGATATCAGAGAAGGCCGGAGTTGGCGCACCATTGCCATAAAGGATGAGCGGGTGGCCCAAGCCTATAGCGGTAAATATAATGCTTGCGACAATATAAAGCACCATGAGTGCCCAGCCGATATATTTGTTCGGGCTGAGTGCCTGAATGAATACGGCCAAGACAGCCAATATGATCATGTCTATACCGTTGGGCAAAACATACCAGGTCAAATGCTGGATGACATTAATGGCTTCTGGTCCGCGAACGAGCTGGATCAAAATACCGGCCAATGAGCCCATTAACAAAGCAAAGAACAGCACCAGACTGACGCCGATTGTTTTGGGCACCATATGGCCCCAATTGGGCAATGGTGTTGCGTCAATAATTTCGTGCATTTTGCGGTCACGGTCACGCCAGACCAATTCACCTGCATAATAAATGGAAATGATGATGGGGAATAAGGTGAAGGTGCCCATCATAATAGAGATGTACAGGAAGGTTCTGGGGTAGGCAGGAGCACCATAGGCCTCTGCACCAAACACTAGCCCGGCAAGCGTATTTATCAAACCGATAAAGATAAGCACAAAAAATGCGGGACTGCGCATCACCATGCGCATTTCCAGCCGCATTTGCGCCCAAAGCTGTGCCATGGCCGTGCCGCGTACGTTGGTTGTGGGCAAAATGCTGGCGACTTTCGGCGCTGTAGCAGAGAGTTTTTGCGCCTTTTTGGCTTCACGGCGCATTTGCCGTTTGCTTGCCCCTTTTTGGGCAAAGCTAAAGCGGGCAAATGCAAAGAATAACGCGCCCAGACCAAGGGCAGTCCATAACAAGCGGTTATAGAGTAATTCTCCAGAAAGTGGCGGTAATTGCGTATTGCTTTCAGCCGCTGTCCAATAGCGCGTCACATTTCCAATGGCACCGCTGCCAAAGGGGTCAACATATGTGGCCAGATATCGCAATTCTGCTTTTGATGACAATACGCCAATCATTGTGAAATACAGAACCATAAAGATAACGACAGCAATATAGCTGTACATCATCGAACGTGTGATGGTTGCTACGGCAAAGAAGATGGCCGATGTCAGGAAAATGCCCGGCACCGCAACCACAAAATAGGCAAATGCATAATAGGTTAGCTTATTGGGCCCTAGAGTTTCGGGGTCGAGCCATGGCGCTAATGAGCCAATGAAGATAGCCAGAGGTACGACCAGAAACGCAGCACATGCTATGCCGAATGCGCCAGTGAAGCGGCCTATCAAATAGTCAAATTTTGAAACCTTGGTGGAGAGCACCATAGGCCCAAAGCCGCTTTCGCTGTCGCGCAATACCACATTGGCCACAAAAGCCGTGGTCACAAACATATAAAAGATCGTCAATATGCTATGTATGCGCAATATGGCCAGCGGGCTGTTGACATTGGTGTTCCCAGCAGAACCGATCTGCACATTATCCCAAGTGACCGAAGCAAAGGTCAACAGGAAGAATAATATGGCGACCACCCAGAAAACCGGGTTTTTTAACTGATATCGAAATTCGAATGCGGCGATATTGGCAAACATGGTTCTGTCTCCTCAGGCTGCAATGTCGCTGCGACGGGTGGCGGCCAGCGTAGAGAAATAGACATCCTCAAGCCCGCCATCGACTTGAACAAAGCCATTGGCAGGGTCATTCTCATTATGAATATGGATGATCAGTTCACCAGCGAATAATCGGGTCGAAATGACATCATATTTTGCTTTATATTCATCCAGCTCATCGCGCATAATTGTCTTGGCCCAGACTTTGCCTGCGACATTGGCCATAAGTTCATTAGGAGCGCCCTCAAGACGGATTTTGCCCTGCGCAATCACGGCGGCTTTCGGGCAAAGATCGGCGACATCTTCAACGATATGGGTGGAAAGAATAATCACCACATTTTCGCCAATAGCGGCCAGCAGGTTGAGGAAACGGTTGCGTTCTTCGGGGTCAAGGCCGGCCGTTGGTTCATCGACAATGATCAGTTCAGGATTGCCGATCAATGCTTGCGCAATGCCAAAACGCTGGCGCATGCCGCCTGAAAAACCGGCAATGGCTTTGTTGCGCACATCCCATAAATTGGTTTGATTAAGAAGTGTTTCCACAGTCAGTTTGCGGTCGGCCTTATTGGCTATCCCTTTCAGTACAGTCATATGCTCCAGCATGGCATAGGCGCTGACCCGCGGGTAAACGCCAAAGTCCTGCGGCAAATAGCCCAAGGTCTCGCGGAGCTTTTCCGGTTCGGCCAGAATGTCGAGATCACCAAAATGAATGGAGCCCTGTGTCGGGGTCTGCAAAGTTGCAACCGTACGCATCAATGTCGATTTGCCCGCACCATTTGGCCCCAGCAGGCCAAACATTCCTTTGGGAATTTCAAGCGTTACATTATCCAGAGCCTTGGTACCATTTGGATAAACATGTGTAACATTTTCGAGCTTCAACATCAGAAATTCCCCCGAGATTGCGGACGACGATATGCCCGCGTGATAATAGAGACAGCACCGCAACAAATTGTTCAGCACAGTTGCTATATCCCTGCATAATCAAGGAAATACCCAAGTCCAGAACTAAGCTTGTATTTGAGGGCTGTGATTCGACGAATGCGTTTGGTCGCCTCTCAGCGCTTTTTGGTCGGGCGCGTAATGACCGCCACATTGCATCAAAAAGCCGCCAGCAAATGTTTAATCAGCCGATTAAACGGCTTGCATGGCCGGGTTGCAAAGGATAATAAGCGCTCCAACATATCACATGGCCGCATGCCCCCTATGCAGCCTTATGATCCCTTTAGTTTGAAGAATAAGGAAAATTCGCATGACCGACGCCTTTATTTATGATGCGGTCCGTTCCCCGCGCGGCAAGGGCCGCAAAGACGGATCACTGCATGAAATTACAGCGCTCAATCTGGCCAGTCAGGTATTAGGCTCTGTGCGCGATCGTAATGATCTGCCCGCTGACGCTGTAGAAGATGTTGCATTTGGCTGTGTTTCACCTGTGGGTGAGCAAGGCGCGGTCATCTCTCGGTCTGCCGTATTGGATGCAGGCTATGCGCAGACGACTTCGGCTATTCAGGTGAACCGCTTTTGTGGTTCAGGATTAGAAGCCGTTAATATTGCTGCAGGCAAAATTGCGTCGGGCGAAGCTGATCTGGCCATTGGCGGCGGTGTTGAGGCTATGAGCCGCATTCCTATGGGTTCAGATGGCATGGGCGGCATGGCTGACCCTGCTTTGGGCTTTAAAGAATATATGGTGCCGCAAGGTATTTCTGCCGATTTGATTGCATCAAAATATGGCTATAGCCGTGATGATGTTGACGCTTATGCGGTGGAGAGCCAGAAGCGCGCCAAAATGGCATGGGATGAAGGTCGCTTTGCAAAATCCATCTTGCCGATCCGCGACGTTATTGGTGAGGTCATTCTCGACCATGACGAACTGATGCGGCCAGAAACTGATATGCAATCATTGGGCGCGTTAAATCCAGCGTTCCAAATGATGGGCGAGCAAATGCCTGGCTTTAACGATGTCGCGATCTTGAAGCACCCTGATGTTGAGAAAATCAACCATGTTCATCATGCGGGCAATTCTTCCGGTATTGTTGATGGCTCTGCGGCCGTATTGATCGGCAATGAAGGTGCCGCAGCAAAATATGGTATCAAACCGCGTGCGCGCATTGTGTCCATGGCGGCTATCGGTTCAGAGCCGACGATCATGTTGACCGGCCCTGAATTTGCCGCGCAAAAAGCGCTGGACCGTGCAGGCATGAGCGCCAGCGATATTGATCTGTGGGAATTGAACGAAGCCTTTGCCGCTGTGGTATTGCGCTTCATGGATGCCCTGTCGGTTGACCATAGTGAGATTAACGTCAATGGCGGCGCGATTGCCATGGGCCACCCGCTAGGCGCGACCGGCGCAATGGTTCTGGGCACGGTGCTGGATGAGCTGGAACGTACCGGCAAATCCACCGCGCTGACAACATTGTGCATTGGCGGCGGCATGGGCATCGCCACGATTATTGAGCGCGTGTGAACCGTTAAAAATAGACCCTTGGCTATCAGCCTGTAACAGCGCCGCCTTTGCAATATCAAAAGGGGCAATGCGTGTAACAGGCGCAGCATGACGGGGTTTTTTTGAGAATGCAGGAATAAGAATATGACCTATAAAAGTTTTAGCATTGATATTGATGATGACGGCATTGCGCTGATGACCATTGATCTGCCGGGCCAGTCCATGAATGTCTGGAATGCCGATTTGATGGCGGATTTCCCGAAATTCATCGACGAATTTATCGGCAATGACGCTATTAAAGGGCTGGTGATTACATCGGGCAAGGCATCGGGCTTTCTGGCTGGTGCTGACCTAAATATGCTGGGCGCGACCAAGGCGACCACTATGGCCGAAGCCTTTGAGGGCGCGTGGGCGCTGAACGGCACGCTGCGCAAGATGGAAACCGGCGGCAACAGCAATAAAGATCTGGTCAAAGGTGCAGCGCACGCAAAGCCGGTTGCTTGTGCCCTTAATGGTCTGGCGCTGGGCGGCGGTTTGGAGCTGGCTCTGGCCTGCCATTACCGCGTATGTGCCGATCATCCGAAAATTCAGCTTGGCCTGCCTGAAAGCCAGGTCGGCCTTCTGCCCGGCGGCGGCGGCACGCAGCGTTTGCCACGTCTTATCGGCTTGCAGGGTGCTGGCATGATGATCTTGTCCGGCAAACCGGCCAATCCGCAAGCGGCTTTGGCGCAAGGCATTGTGCATGCGGTTGTGCCGGCTGATCAAGTGGTTGCGCAGGCCAAACAATGGGTCAAAGACAACCCCAAAGCCAGCGCACCATGGGATAAAAAGGGCTATAAATTCCCTGGCGGCGCAGGGTCAATGGACCCGCGTTCCGTGCCGCTTTATATGGGCGCAACAACCATGGCGCTAAAGCAAAGCAAGGGCAATTATCCAGCGGTGCAGGCCATATTGTCCTGCCTGTATGAAGGCTCCATGTTGCCGATTGATACCGCATTGCGGGTGGAATCAAAATATTTCACCAAATTGCTGTCTGGCGCGAATGCCAAAAATATGATCCGCACATTGTTCGTCAACAAGCAGGCGGCGGAAAAAGGTGCTGCGCGTCCCGAAGGCGTGCCGAAATCTGATCTGAAAAAGGTCGGCGTATTGGGCGGCGGTCTGATGGGCTCTGGCATCACCCATGTCACGGTGAAAGGCGGCATGGATGTGGTCGTGCTCGACCGCAGTGTTGAGGATGCGCAAAAGGCCGTGGCCTATAGCCAGAAGATTGTCGACAAAGCGGTGAAGCGCGGCAAGATGACGCAGGAAAAGGCCGATGCCTTTATGGCGCGCATTACGCCGACCGATAATTATGATGATCTGAAAGATGTTGATCTGATTATCGAAGCGGTGTTTGAGCGTCCGGATGTCAAGGCCGATGTGATTAAGAAAACAGAGGCGGTTATTGGTAAGGACGTCATTTTCGCGTCCAACACCTCAACCTTGCCAATCACCGGTCTGGCGAAAAATTCTGAGCGGCCTGACCAGTTTATTGGCATGCACTTTTTCTCACCGGTTGAGAAAATGCCGTTGCTGGAGATTATTCCGGGCGACAAGACTGGCGACAAAGCGCTGGCTGTTGCGTTGGATTATAACGCAAAAATCCGCAAAACGCCTATCGTGGTGAAAGATGTGCGCGGGTTCTATACCAACCGCGTTTTCCCGCCTTATGCTGGTGAAGCGATGCTGATGATTTCCGAAGGCGTTTCCATGGCGCTGATTGAAAATGCCGCTGTGCATATGGGCATGCCAATCGGTCCGCTGGCCGTGGTGGATGAAACCACGTTGAAGCTGGGCTATGACGTGATGCAATCAACCAAGGAAGAATTGGGTGATGATTATAAACCATCGGGCAATGAAGAATTGTTTGAGCTGATGGTCAATAAGCTGGGCCGTTCGGGCCGCCGCTTTGGCGCGGGCTTTTATGACTATGATGATAAGGGCAATAAAAAGGGTCTGTGGAAGGGCATTACCGATCACTTCCCGCTCGCCGAGGTGCAGCCCAGTGTTGAGGAGGTGCAGCAGCGCCTTATGTTCATTCAGCTGATTGCTACGGCGCAATGCTATCATGAAGAGGTGGTGAGCGATCCGCAATCTGCTGATCTGGGCGCGATTTTCGGCTGGGGCTTTGCGCCATGGACCGGCGGCCCGATGAGCCATATCGACACCATGGGCGTTGATAATTTTGTCCGTATCGCGGACAATCTGGCGCAGCAACATGGCGAGCGTTTCAACCCGCCAATGTCTTTCCGCGATAAAGCCGATAAGGGCGAGACTTTTTATAAAGCCGCCTGATAAAGCCGCTTTCATTACCGCATGTGACACAGAAAAAGGCCGCGCCAAATTGCTGGCGCGGCCTTTTATCGTGCACGCTCTTTTCTTTTGCTGCCCCTTTTCATTTATCGAGCGGCCCGATAGACCAGAGATATGGCGCTACCCTCCATCATCATTTTGGACGATTTTCTGGCCGACCCTTATGCCGTGCGCAGGGCGGCGCTGGCGCTGGATTATAATCCGGCAAATAAACGCGGCAATTACCCTGGTATTACATCTGATGAAGCGCTGGATATTAGCGGACTGAACGACAAATTATCGCGCACTATCGGCGTCTCTGTTACCGGGGACAGCAGCACGCTGCACGGCCATTGCCGCATCACCAAAAAGGCGGATAAGGGCGTAACCGGCGTGCATATTGACCCGTGCGACTATTCGGGCATTTTGTATTTGAGTGAACCAGAGCATTGCAAAGGCGGCACCAGCTTTTTCCGCCATAAGCCAAGTGGATTGGAGCGTATTCCGACAATGCCGGATGCGCTGGCCAAATCCGGCTTTGATGATGTCAATGCTGCGGTGGAGCAAACGGTCAATGCCGACACAAATAAGCCCGCGCGCTGGGAAAAGGTGATGACCGCCCCTATGCGGTTTAACCGCCTGATCCTGTTCAGCCCGTGGCTGTTTCATGATGCTGGGCCGGGCTTTGGCAAGAGCGATGAAGACGCGCGGCTGGTCATGCTGATGTTTTTGAAGAAAACGGGCCAGTGAAGCCAGCAAATGGCAAAGATAACGCACAGCGAAGAGAGCGAAACAGGATAGAGATGATGCAGCAAGCCCAAGATTTCCGCAGTGAATGCGATGCCATTCATGGGCTGGTCTCTGCGCTGGATGGCGATGCGCTGGCCAAGCCGACAGCGTTTAAGGGCTGGAGCGGGGATGCCATATTGCGGCATTTGCATGTCTGGAATATCGCGGCTGATCTTTCGCTAACCGATGAAGCGGGCTTTCGCGATTTCTTTGCGAAAGCGGGTTCTGCGGTTGCCAAGGGCGGCATGAGCGCTTTTGAAGCGGATTATTGCAGCGGCCTGTCCGGCCCGGCTTTGGTGGCTGAGTGGGCCGCTTTTTACCCCTTCTTGGCCGATCATTTTGCAGCAGCAGACCCCAAACAGCGCGTCGCATGGGCGGGGCCTAGCATGAGCGCGCGCTCATCTATCACCGCGCGTTTGATGGAAAGCTGGGCGCATGCACAGGCGCTTTATGATGCGCTTGGCCAGAAGCGGCAAAATGGCGACCATATTCGCAATATTGTGGTGCTGGGCGTCAATACATTTGGCTGGACATATAAAAACCGCAAAATGGATATTCCGCCCGCAATGCCCTATCTTGAACTGACCGCGCCATCGGGCGCATTATGGACATATGGTGAGGATGTTGCTGAGGAGCATATTAGCGGCAAAGCAGAGGAGTTTTGTCAGGTGGTGACCCAGACGCGCAATATTGCCGATACGGATTTGGCCGTGACCGGCGCGATTGCGCATCAATGGATGGGCATGGCGCAATGCTTTGCTGGCCCGCCGCATGATCCGCCGCCGCCCGGCACGCGCAAAATCGCTGCAAACTGATTTTCCCGCTGGCCTTTACCCGCCAAGCAATTACACAGCCATAGCCATGAATTTTATAGCAACAGGAAATTGATATGCCCCAGCTCGTTCTTATCCGCCACGGCCAGTCACAATGGAATCTGGAAAACCGCTTCACCGGCTGGTGGGATGTTGATGTTACCGAAAAAGGCGCAGCAGAGGCGCGCGCGGCGGGTGTTTTGATGCGCGAAAAGGGGCTGGAATTTGATCAATGCTTTACCTCCTTACAAACCCGCGCGGTGAAAACGCTGAATATGGCGTTGGAGGAGATGGACCGCTTATGGCTGCCGGTGGAAAAGGATTATCGACTGAATGAGCGGCATTATGGCGGTCTGACCGGCCTGAACAAGCAGGAAACCCGCGATAAGCATGGCGATGAGCAAGTGCATATCTGGCGGCGCAGCTTTGACACACCGCCGCCGCCCATGGATGCCGATTCGCCGTTTCAGATGTCAGACGATCCGCGTTATGCGGGCATAGATGTGCCGCTGGCTGAAAGCTTGAAAAACACAATAGAGCGCGTGCTGCCTTATTGGGAGGAGCGGATTGCGCCGGACCTGAAAGCGGGCAAGCGGGTGCTGATCTCTGCGCATGGCAATAGCTTGCGGGCGTTGGTCAAACATTTGTCCGGCATATCTGATGACGATATAACCGGTCTGGAAATCCCGACCGGACAGCCGATTGTTTATGATCTGGATGATGCGCTGAATGCACGCGAACGCTATTATCTATCAGAGCGTTAGACAATTTGCATCGCATCGCCATTGCCAGAGCAAGGATTAAGCCGTAAGGGAAAGCGCTTCTCAAGCGGCCCTTTGGCCGTTCCCTTTAGGAGGCACTATGCCCGATAATGGCAATATAGATGTGGCAATCATCATGGGCAGCCAGTCCGACTGGCCGACCATGGAACATGCCGCCAAAATCCTTGAACAGCTGGGCATCAGCCATATGCCGCGCATCGTATCGGCACACCGCACGCCGCAGCGTATGGCGGCATTTGCAGAGGGCGCGGTTGATGCAGGCTATAAAGTGATTATTGCCGGAGCAGGCGGCGCGGCGCATTTGCCGGGCATGGTGGCCAGCATGACACGTTTGCCTGTGCTTGGCGTACCCGTGCAATCCAGAGCATTGGACGGGATGGACAGTCTGTTATCCATCGCGCAAATGCCGGGCGGCATTCCTGTTGGTACCTTGGCGATTGGTGATGCGGGGGCCAAAAATGCAGCGCTATTGGCAGCGGCAATTTTGGCCATTAATGATCCACAGTTGGCGCAGCGCTTAGACGATTTTCGTGCAGCGCAAACCGCAAATGTCGGGGATGATCCGCGATGAGTGACAAGCCAATATCAACCTTACCGCCGGGCAGCACCATTGGCATAGTGGGCTGCGGCCAATTGGGGCGGATGCTGATTCAGGCGGCATCGCAACTTGGCTATCGCTGTCATGTTTTTGGGCAAGAGGAAACTGGCCCGGCCGCGCAAGTGGCGACCAAATTTGTGGCCGGCGCGTTTGATGATATGGCGGCATTATCCGCTTTTGCCAAAGAATGCGATGTCGTCACTTATGAATGGGAAAATCTGCCCGGCTCGGCGCTGGAAGTGATTGGCCGTGAAGTGCCCCTACACCCCAATGCCCGCGCTTTGGAAATTGGCCAAAGCCGGTGGAATGAAAAGAGCTTTGTTAGCGATTTGGGCGGTGGGTGCGCGCCCTATGCCCGCGCCACCAATGCGCAGGAACTGGCCGCCGCCATAGAGACAATCGGCACGCCGGCAATCATCAAAAGCGACCGTATGGGCTATGATGGTAAGGGTCAAATCCGTCTGCAAGCAGGGGAAACACTT
Organism: uncultured Sphingomonadaceae bacterium; assembly: GCA_947503245.1. GTDB lineage: Bacteria > Pseudomonadota > Alphaproteobacteria > Sphingomonadales > Sphingomonadaceae > Alterisphingorhabdus. The sequence goes on along the minus strand of CANNCV010000001.1, from coordinate 316,987 downwards.
GACGCAGCGGCCATTCAGCAAAAATGGGAAGAGCTGGGCGGCAATGATGTTCTGGTCGAAGGCTTTGTCAATTTTGATGCGGAATTTTCGCTGTTAATTGCGCGCAGCGCTGATGGCGGCATGCGTTTTTGGGATGCGCCGCAAAATACACATGAAGGCGGTATTTTGCGCTACTCAACCGTGCCGGGCGGCGAAGATGTGGCGGTGCATATTCCTGCGGCCCGCGCATTGGCGCGCAAAATTGCCGAACGGCTGGATTATATAGGTGTTTTGGCGATTGAGTTTTTCGCGTGCAAAGACGGGCCATTGTTTAATGAAATGGCGCCGCGCGTGCACAATAGCGGCCATTGGACGATTGAGGGCGCGCTGACCAGCCAATTTGAAAACCATATCCGCGCGATTTGCGGCCTGCCGCTTGGCGATACCCGTTTGATCGAAGGCGGCGCAGAGATGCAAAATCTGATTGGCCATGATATTGACAGATGGCCCGATCTTATGGGCGATCAGGGCGCGCATCTGCATCTTTATGGCAAGCGTGAGGCGCGTGAGGGCCGCAAAATGGGCCATGTCACGCGGCTGCTGTAATGGCGGCAAAACCGATCATATCGCTCTGGCTCGCGCGCGCGGATAATGGCGTTATCGGCCATGATGGCGCTTTGCCATGGCGCATTCCAGCTGATCTAAAGCGATTTAAGCAAGAGACTATGGGCAAGCCTATGGTCATGGGCCGCAAGACGTTTGACAGTCTGCCCGGCCTGCTGCCGGGGCGGCGGCATATTGTTCTGACCCGCAATGATGATTGGCAAGCCGATGGCGCGGAGCGCGTATCATCGGTTCAGCATGCGCTTGACCATCTGGCTGGCGAAGCCGAGATTTGCATTATTGGCGGGGCGGAAATCTATCGTCTGTTTTTGCCTATGGCCGATCGGATAGAGGTGACGCGGGTGCATATGGATGCGATAGGCGACACTGTGATGGACGATTTTGACACGGTGCTGTGGCGCGAATCGGCCAGTGAACATCATGCGGCGCAGGATCATCCGACAATCGGGCCTATTCCTTCCTTCACCTTTGCAACTTTGGTGCGTAAGCTGCCCATGCAATAACCGGCTTGGCAAAAGGCCGGATGGATATGCAGGGCAGGACAGGATGATGAGGGGCAGGCTATGCGCAAATTTCTGAAATTGACTGGCATTAGCGTCCTATTGGCGCTGTTGGTGGCGGCGATTTACGTCTTTGTGATATTGCCACCAAAATTTGAGGCAGAGGCCAATCTGGTCACTGATGAAACATTGCTGGAGATTAGCGCCGAAGCCAAAGCGCTGCACCAAGAGCTGTTCATCGGTGACATGCATTCAGACACATTATTGTGGAAACGCGAACTGGATGACGCGGTTGATTATGGCCAGATGGACCTGCCCCGCTTGCAGCAAGGCAATGTGGCTTTGCAGATTTTCTCCTCCGTCACCAAAACGCCTAAGGGCCAGAATTATGACAGCAATTCAGCCGATAGCGATAATATAACTCTGCTCGCCATCGCGCAGTTACAGCCAATGCGCACATGGTTTTCACGATTTGAGCGTATGGCCTGGCATGGTGAGCGGTTGGAGAAAGTGGCGAAGCGCTCTGACGGCCAATTGCGCCTGATCCGCAGCCCGCAAGACATTGACGCATTGCTGGCCGCGCGCGCCAAAGACGGGCGCGTGATGGGCGCGCTATTTTCCGGCGAAGGGCTGCACAGCCTAGAGGGGGATATTGCCAATTTGGACAGGCTCTATGCCAAAGGTCTGCGCATGTCTGGCTTCACCCATTTTTTTGATAATAAGCTGGCCGGCTCCATGCATGGAGAGGAAAAGGGCGCGCTTACTGATTTTGGTCGGCAAGTGATGGACCGTATGGAGGAAATGGGCATCATCATTGATATTGCCCATGCTAGCCACCCGGCCGTTGCAGAGATTATCAGCCGGGCGCGGCGACCCATTGTGTCCAGCCATGGCGGGGTTCAGGCAACATGCGACGTAAACCGCAATTTAAGCGATGAGGAGATTCGCGGCGTTGCCTTTACGGGCGGCCTGATCGGTATCGGCTATTGGGAAGGGGCGATTTGCAGCACGGACCCGGTTGATGCCGCCAGAGCCATGAAGCATGTGCGCGATCTGGTGGGCATAGACCATGTCGGTCTGGGCAGTGATTTTGATGGTTATGTCACCACGCGCTTTGACACGTCGCAATTACTGCAAGTAACGCAGGCGCTGCTGAATGAAGGGTTTAGCAAGGAGGAGATTCGCGCAGTGATGGGCGGCAACCTGCTGCGCATATTGCGCACCGGTTTGCAGCCCATGACGCCCGCGCAATTGCAGATTGCCAAAGATGAACAAATGAATCTGATTGTTGATCCGGCAGAGCCAATCCCATAACGCAGCGATTATGACATCAATCACTCCATTTGCGCCGACAATCCCACGATTGGACAGCAATCAGGCTTTTCCGCCAGAATTTCGCGGTGCCATCATCGCGCTTGGCAATTTTGACGGTTTCCATGCCGGGCATCAGGCGGTTGCGGGCGAAGCAATTGCCTGGGCGCGCGCCAAGGGGCGTAAGGCGATTATCGCCACTTTTGATCCGCATCCCGTGCGGCATTTCCGCCCTGACACACCGCCTTTTCGCCTCACCAGTCTGGACCAGAGGCAACGGCTTTTTGCCGCTGCCGGGGCGGATGCCATGCTGGTGCTGCATTTTGATGGCGCGATGGCGGCTACAAAAGCCGATGCGTTCATTGCGTCTCTTTTGGTTGATCAGTTCGGCGCATATGGCGTGGTTACGGGCGAAGATTTCAGCTTTGGCCAAGGCGCAAAAGGCGATATTGCGCTGCTGCATGGCTATGGTGCGATGCTGGGCTTGCGAGCCAGAGCGGTCAGTCCGGTTGCTGATGATGCTGTCATTTCCTCAAGCCGTATTCGCGCCGCGTTGCAAGCCGGTGATCCGCAGGCCGCATCAGCGCTGATGACACGCCCCTTTGCGGTTGAAGCCAAAGTGCAGCATGGTGATAAAAATGGCCGCTTGCTGGGCTATCCCACAGCCAATTTGGATATGGGCCAATATCTGCGCCCCAAATATGGGGTTTATGCAGTGACAGGCACTTTGGCCGATGGACGGGTGCTGCACGGCGCGGCCAATTTGGGCATCCGTCCGCAATTTGAACCGCCAAAGGAATTGCTGGAGCCCTATTTCTTTGACTTTGCCGAAGATTTATACGGCCAGACAATTTCTGTCGCGTTGCACCACTTTCTGCGCGGTGAGGCAAAATTTGATGATCTTGACGCATTGAAAGTACAGATGGCCAAGGATTGCGATAAAGCGCGGGAATTGCTTGCGTCTGATGGCAACCGGCCTTAATCGCCATTGTCTATGAGCGAGCAAACATCATCTGAAACCGTGGATTATAAAGATACTGTCTTCCTGCCGAAGACGGATTTCCCCATGCGCGCGGGTTTGGCCAATAAAGAGCCGGGCATTTTGGCGCGTTGGCGTGATGAAAAACTGTATGAAACGCTGCGCAAACGCCGTGCGGGCAAAGAGAAATTCATCCTGCATGATGGCCCGCCTTATGCCAATGGTGATATCCATATCGGCCATGCGCTGAATAAGACGCTGAAAGACCTGGTGGTGCGCACGCAAAGCCTGCTGGGCAAAGATGCGCCTTATGTGCCGGGTTGGGATTGCCATGGCCTGCCGATCGAATGGAAGATTGAAGAGCAATATCGCAAGAAAAAGCGCAATAAAGATGAGGTTCCAGCCAGCGAATTTCGCGCCGAGTGCCGCAGCTATGCCGATAATTGGGTGAATGTGCAGCGTGAGCAGTTTCAGCGGCTGGGCATTATGGGGGAGTGGGACAAGCCCTATCTCACCATGGATTATAGTGCTGAAACCACAATTGTCAGCGAGCTGCTGAAATTCGCTGAAAATGGCCAGCTTTATCGCGGTGCCAAGCCGATCATGTGGTCCCCGGTCGAAAAAACCGCACTGGCCGAGGCCGAAGTCGAATATGAGGATGTCACCTCCACTCAGATCGATGTGGCGTTTGAAATTATTGAAGCGCCGAATTGCCCGGCGATTCAGGAGCTGATTGCCAAGGGTGAGAAGGTTCACGCGGTCATCTGGACGACAACGCCGTGGACGATCCCAGTTAATCAGGCTTTGGCCTTTGGCGCGGATATTAATTATAAAATCGTTCGGATTTCCTCATTATCAGGATGTGCTCTTAATTGTGTCGTCGCTTCTGAGTTAGTATTGGGACTGCAACAGAGGCGAGCAGGAATATCAGAGTTACCTGAAGGCGCTGTTTATGAAATTGGTTGGCCTGATGCGCCTAGTTTCAAAGGCTCCCAGCTTGCCGGAGCCATGGCCAAGCACCCTATGGCGGATGCCTTTTCTTCCTCCCTCCCCTTCAGGGGAGGGACCGAGGGTGGGGACGAGCCACACGCGCCTGACCAGATTGACAGCCCCCACCCCAACCCCTCCCCTGAAGGAGAGGGGCTTGAGCATATTCCTTCCATCAATCGCGATTCTGAACTGGCGGAGTTCTTCACCCGCCCGCGCCCATTCCTTGATGGTTCCAGCTTTGTCACCACTGATGCGGGCACCGGCCTTGTCCATATGGCGCCCGATCATGGTGAGGATGATTTTGATCTGTGTAAGGCCAATGGCCTGAACCCCGTTTTTGCGGTGGAGGCTGATGGCGTCTATCGTGCGGACTGGGCATGGTTGCCGCGCGGTGATGCGCGTTCGGGCAGTGTTATCAATAAGAAATTCACCGCGGCCAATGGCCCGATTTGTAGTGATTTGCGCGCGGCGGGTGCGTTGCTGTCCGCCGATGATTTTAAGCATAGCTATCCGCACAGCTGGCGATCAAAGGCCAAGATTATCTATCGCTGCACGCCGCAATGGTTTGTGCCCATGGATACGCCGCTGCCGGAGCATGTACGCAATGACGCAGAGGGCGTTGGCTCTGAGCGCGCCCAAGGCAAGGGCGTGAACCTCAGTCTGCGTGATGTTGCGCTCGATGAAATCCGCAATACAGTCCGTTTCGTGCCGGAGCGTGGCAAGCGCCGCCTGGAATCCATGGTCGAGGGCCGGCCCGATTGGGTGCTTTCGCGCCAACGGGCATGGGGCGTGCCAATCGCGCTTTATGTGAACCGCAAAAGCGGTGACTATCTGAATGATCCAGCGGTCAACGCGCGAATTATTGCAGCGTTTCAGGCTGGCGGCGCGGATGCATGGTTTGATGCAGATCATCAGACATTGCTGGGCGCGGACCATGATCTGGCGGATTATGAGGTGGTCAACGACATTTTGGACGTGTGGTTTGACAGTGGGTGCACGCACAGTTTTGTGCTGGAAAGCGGCAATTGGCCGGACCATCAATCGCCAGCGGACCTGTATTTGGAAGGCAGTGATCAGCATCGCGGCTGGTTCCAGTCCAGCCTGCTTGAAAGCTGTGGCACCCGTGGCCGCGCGCCCTATAAGGCGGTGCTGACCCATGGCATGACGCTCGACAAAACGGGCCGCAAAATGTCCAAATCTCTGGGCAATACGCTGGACCCGAAAAAGGTTATCAACGCGCAAGGGGCCGATATATTGCGCCTTTGGGCGGCGAGTGTGGACTTTACCGAAGATCACCGCATTGGCGATGAGATTCTAAAAACCGTGTCAGACAGCTATCGCAAGCTGCGCAATACATTCCGCTATATGCTGGGCGCACTGGCCGATTATGATGCGGCTAATGAAGCAACCGCTTATGACGATTTGCCAGAGCTGGAGCGCTATATTCTGCACCGGCTGGCCGAACTGGATGCCGGACTTAAACAAGCGGTCAATGACTTTGCATTTGGCAAATATGTCCGCGCGATTAGCGATTTTGTGAATGACGATCTTTCGGCCTTTTTCTTCGATATCCGCAAAGATTGCCTCTATTGCGATGTCGGGCCACATATGCCGCATGGCACGCGCACGCGCTGTGCTTACCGTACCGTGGTCAACATTCTGTTTGAAGCGCTAACCCGTTATATTGCGCCCGTTTTGGTGTTCACGGCGGAAGAAATCTGGATGACGCGCTATCCAGAGGGTGAAAGCGTGCATTTGCAGGAATGGCCAGACGTTGATTCTGGTTGGCACAATGCAGATTTGGCTGACAAATGGCAGAAGCTCAGCACGGTCCGCCAAACTGTCAACGAAGCTATCGAGCCGCTGCGGCGTGAAAAAACAATACGGTCCAGCCTTGAGGCAGACATTGTTTATCCGCTTGCTGATTTGCCCGTAACGCCAGATGAATTTGCCGAACTGTGCATTATTGCAGGCGTGTCTGACGGAACAGAAATAGCCGTCACCAAAACCACGCATCATAAATGTGGCCGTTGCTGGCGGTTAATCCCTGATGTGCCAGAAGATGGCGCATTATGCAGCCGCTGTGACAGCGTGTTGAATGGATAAGGTTATGGCGATTACGCAAGCCCAAGTGAAAAACTATCGGATACAGGGCATCATATTGGCGCTGGTCATTTTCGCGGTTGATCAGGCAGTGAAATATATGGTCGTTGTGCCGCTATCACTGGAATCACGACGATCGATAGAGCTGGTGCCGTTTTTTAATCTGACATGGGCAGAGAATTATGGCGTGTCGCTGGGCATGTTGACTGCGCAGAATGAGCATCAACGTTGGCTATTGGTCGCATTGACGGCTTTGATTGCAGCCATTGTTCTGGTGTGGATTTATCGCGAAAAGCTGCGCGGCGACATCATGGCATTGGCCATGATATTGGGCGGGGCCTTGGGCAATATTCTTGATCGGGCCAGGCTCGGCTATGTGATTGATTATGCCGATTTGCATTTTGGTGATTTCCGGCCCTTTCTGATATTTAACCTGGCAGATGCCATGATCACCATTGGGGTATTAATATTGCTTGCACGTGCGCTGTTCATCGGCGAGGACAAGCGCAAGGAATTGACCGGAGAGGCCTAAGCGCCTTATGACCGTATGAATATGGAGGACGATATGAAAAACTGGCAGAAAATGGGTACGGCCTTGGTGCTGACAACAATGCTGGCCGGTTGCGGTACAAGCGGAATTCTTGATCGTGAACGGCCTGATGAATTTGCCGTTTCACGTCAGGCACCATTGGTGATTCCGCCCGACTTCGCTCTTGTGCCCCCGCGTCCCGGTGTTGCCCCTTCACAGCAACGTGTGGCCAGTGAGCAAGCGCTGGAAGCTCTTTTTGGTGGACCAGCTGCACGCAGCGCGATTGAGCAGCAGGCTTTGCGGCGTGCTGGCGATTCCGACGCTGCGATTCGTTCTACTGTGGGCGATGCAGAAACCAACACGGTTGATAAGGGCCAGGTTGTGCGTGACGTGATCGCTGCACCAGAGGGTGATGGTCGCGAAGCACAGGCTGCGACACCGGAATAATCACCCCATATTCCGGCTGTTGCTTAGGGTTTTTGGCAATTGTTGGTGGCGCAATAGTCCTTGTCGTTAAGGCTGCGCCTATCAATTTCTGCAACTATTGATAATTCGCCTGAAGCACTGTCATTCAGCCGATCTTTTTCGCGTTTAATATAGCGTCGCCGTTCGATGGAGACATCATCCAGCGCGTCGACCAACTGCTTGTCCCATTTGACCAGCTTTTCATCATATAGCTTTTTGCGCTCATAATAGGGCGAAATATAAAGCGTGCGAAACTGCTCGACATTTTTGGCACAATCATAGGCTTTGCTTGTGGTATAAGGCGGGAAGGGCGTATCGCGGTCTAAAACACTTTTCACACAACCCGGATAATCGGCGCTTAAAGCCGCTGCACCAGGTGGTTTTTGCCCCAAGGCACCTGATTTTTGGTCTGCACCATGCGCCCAAAGCTGTACCGCATCGTCGCTTGCGACTGTGGTGCCCGTTTGCCCATCAATGCCAGTGTCGGCGGCAGCGCCTGCGTTTCCGCTTCCGCTATCTATATTTCCACTATTTTCACCATCATTGATGCCGGTATTCTGATCATTGCTCTCATCATTGTTGTCGCCGGCTGGAGCGTTGCCATCGTCGATGGTATCACTGGGATTTGTATTTTCGGGTTGTTCAGACCCGTTTGAAATTTCGCCTGTTAGACCATTTGGCGTAGTCGCGCCGCCAGTGCTGGAACTTGTGGTAACAACTGTTTCATCATCGCTATTGCCGGAGCTATCATCAGGCCGAAAATCCACCTGCCATAACACTATGCCCACAACCTCTAATATAAGTGCGCCAAATAAGGGTTTGCGATACTCTTCCGGCAGACGCCTAATGCCAAACACATCCAGTAAGGTTGCTATGGCGGTTGCAGCAAAAATCGCCAATATCATGACTGTGATTGTAGTAATGGCCCATGGTTCCATCGCCAATCTCCCTCATGAACAATCTGCGCTAAGCCTGCCATAAGATCAAGTGGGCTATTGCGGCGCTTGGTTCACTCTTTGCGCGCGAGGGGTATGGTTATCAAGTCAGGCAAACTTCAAGTGATAACCCGCGCTGATGTCTGGGCCGAAAGTGACAATATGGAAGCTGTACATGTCGCCACGGCACAAGGGACTATTATTCCAACAGCTCGCTAAGGGCATCGCGTCCTTTTGGACTAAGCTCGCGCTCCAGCTTCTTCGATGTCTGCGCCTTCAACACCAGTGCTGTTATGACGCAATGCTTTTAGCACCGTATCTACCATAGCATCTGCGTCCAATCCGGCCTCGGCATATTGCTTGTCTGGTGCATCTTGATCTTGGAAGCTATCAGGCAGGCGCATGGTGCGCAGCTTCAGGCCGGCATCGGTCAAGCCAAGGTCTGATGCCATGGTCAGCACATGTGCGCCAAAACCGCCGACTGCAGCCTCTTCCACCGTGATGCAGACATCATGGGTAGAGAGCAATTTGGCGATCAGTTTTTCATCGAGCGGTTTGGCGAAGCGCAGATCGGCAACCGTGGTGGACAGGCCTTTGGCATCCAGCGCATCGGCGGCCTTTTGTGCTTCGCCCAAACGGGTGCCGAGCGACAAAATGGCGACCTTCTTGCCTTCACGGACAATGCGCCCTTTGCCGATTTCCAGCTTTTCAAGCGTTTCAGGAATGGTGACGCCCGTACCCGCGCCGCGCGGATAACGAAAGGCAATGGGCCCATCATCATATTCGGCGGAAGTATATGTCATGTGCGCCAATTCTGCTTCATCAGCAGCAGCCATAACCACCATATTGGGCAGGGTAGCCAGATAGGCAATATCGAACGAGCCTGCATGGGTGCAGCCATCGGCACCGACCAGACCTGCACGGTCAATCGCAAAGCGGACAGGCAGGTTTTGAATGGCAACATCATGCACAACCTGGTCATAAGCACGCTGTAGGAAGGTTGAATAAATAGCGGCGAAGGGACGCATACCTTGAGCAGCCAAGCCAGCAGCAAAGGTGACGCCATGCTGTTCAGCAATGCCAACATCGAAACTGCGATCAGGGTGTGCCGTGGCAAATTTGTCAACGCCTGTGCCTGATGGCATAGCAGCGGTAATGGCGCAGATGCGTTTGTCAGTCTCGGCCAGTTTGGCCAGTGTTTCGCCAAAAACATTTTGATAGGCAGGTGGCCCGCCACCAGCGCCTTTATCCTGCTTGCCGGTGACCACATCAAATTTGGCAACGCCGTGATATTTGTCCGCCGATTGCTCAGCAGGGGCATAGCCCTTGCCCTTTTGCGTGACGACATGGACCAATATCGGCCCTTCTTCTGCATCGCGCACATTTTCCAGCACCGGCAAAAGATGATCAAGATTATGGCCATCAATCGGGCCGACATAATAGAAGCCAAGCTCTTCAAACAAGGTGCCGCCAGTGACCATGCCGCGGGTATGGCTTTCGGCTTTGGAAAGGCCCTTATGCACACGGCGGGAGATTTTGGAGGTCATTTTGCTGGCGAGTGAACGCAGCCCCATATATTCCGAAGATGAAATAAGCCGCGCCAGATAGCCGGACAGCCCGCCAACGGGCGGCGCGATCGACATATCATTATCGTTCAATATAACGACCAGACGGTTGCCCGCCGCTTCAGCATTGTTCATCGCCTCATAGGCCATGCCAGCGCTCATCGCGCCGTCACCAATCACCGCAATACCCTTGCCGGGCGCATCGTTTAGTTTGTTGGCAATGGCAAAGCCCAGTGCTGCACTGATTGATGTAGAACTATGCGCGGCGCCAAATGGATCATATTCGCTTTCCGCGCGCTTGGTAAATCCGGACAAGCCGCCGCCCTTGCGCAGCGTGCGGATGCGGTCGCGCCGCCCGGTCAGGATTTTGTGCGGATAGCATTGGTGGCCGACGTCAAAGATCAGCCGGTCATCCGGCGTATTGAAAACATAATGGATTGCCGCTGTCAGCTCGACCACGCCAAGGCCAGCGCCCAAATGCCCGCCCGTAACGGAAACCGCAGAGATCATTTCCTGACGCAGCTCATCGCATAGCTGGCGCATTTGCTCTGGCTTTAATTTGCGCAGGTCAGAGGGGTATTGCACGGTGTCCAGCAACGGTGTTTCCGGTGCTGCGGCCGGTTGCTGTTCTGATTTTGGCATCGAATCCCCCTTGTTTCTATAAATGTAATGCATGCGTTAGAGATTGTCGAACCTTAACGAATGCAGAATCAAGTTAAGTTGACACTAGTAGTGTCAAATAAATTGGTCAAATCTGGTGTTAATGACAATTGCCGCAATGTCCGCGCACTTCGATAACCGGGCGGATATTTGCAAATCCCGCTTTGCTGGCAACGTCGCGTAATCCGCCGGAAAGGCTATCATCATCAATATGCGTGACGCCGCCACATCCATCGCAGATCATAAAAATACAATCATGCTGACAATCAGGATGCGGGTTCGCGATATAGGCATTTGCGCATTCTACACGACTCGCAAGATTATTCTCTACGAACAGATCCAATATGCGATAAACGCTGTTCGGTGCGGCTCTTTTTCCGCGCTTTTGGCTAACCAAATCAGCCACATCATAGGCTGATGCAGGCTTGGTCATGGATGCCAGAATGGAAAAGACAGTGGCGCGCATATCGGTCCAGCGCTCGCCGCTAGCCTCCAACGCCTGTTGTGCCGCTAGAGCGAGATTTTCGCCAGCATGCTCACGGTGGTTATGGTGATTATGATTGCTCATGACCATTATATAGTCAGGAACCTGCGCGTGGGCAATGATAAGCCATCAGATTGCGCAATATAGAAAGGCGCCGTAGCGGCACGATCAGTTGCGTACCGGCTGCCTACGATAAAATTGCGGGAACATGGCCTTTAAATTGGCAACTTTCACTCTGTCCCAGCGGACAATATAAGGGTGAACAGGGTTTTTGAACATAAAGTCCTGATGATAACCCTCTGCAAGGTGGAAGCTCTTATACGCCTCGATCTTGGTGACGATCGGACGAGCAAAAATCTTCGCCTTTTTCAATTGGGCAATATAGGCGCGCGCTGCTTTGGCTTGTTCCGTATTTAGCGGCACAATCGCATTGCGATATTGCGGGCCAGTATCTGGTCCTTGGCGGTTGAGCTGGGTGGGGTCTGTCGTCACGGAGAAAAAGATCTGCAACAAATCTGTATAGCGCACTTGCTTGGGGTCATAGACCACACGAACAGCTTCTGCATGTTTGGTGACGCCATAAGCGACTTTGTAATATGTCGCATTGTCTTTGTTGCCACCATGATAGCCGGACTGCACAGAGCGCACGCCTTTGACGTGGCTGAATACACCTTCAACCCCCCAGAAACAGCCACCGGCAAAGATAGCAACGCGCAGTTTTTGCGGTTCTTTGGCCAATACTTTTGCAGGGGGCAGTTTATAGGCTTTTTCTGCTGCCATTGCGGGTACGCCCATGACTTGCGGGCCTATCGCCATAACACCAAAAACCGCACCGCTGGCTAACAGCATGGGTGCAACATGGCGTGACATGTTTTTGAGGGAAAATCTGCTTTGGTCAGCCATTACTTATCCTGTGCCTTGAGGTATTTCTCATCTGACAACAGATACCGCTAATCAGCTCTTGCTCGCAAGCGTCGTTACGGATGCAAGACGTTCAACGGCACTGCCTAAAGAGAGGTCTTCCAATATTTCGGCGCGCGCATCTTGTGGTTGCGCGACAAATAATGCCGCCGCACCGAGAGCGAAACCGATACCAAAATACTGCACTACTTCGTTTTTCAAAATACCGAACATTGTCTTTCCTCTGATCGCGGTTGGGGATGCCGCAACACTCATCATCCTATTCGTGGTTAAACCCATGATGGTTACACAGCTGTTGAATCACAGTGCAAAACGCAGATCCCAAGGGGAGTAAAGGAACATGCTGAGTGTATCAGGGCTACCAGACAAACTGTTTAGTCCTGATAAGGTTCCATTTCTGTGAATATTATCACAGCAAACCAGATATTTGGAGGTGATTGATATCGAAGCCGGTCTTTCTAGGACGCTGATATCAGCCTTGCATTAAGCCTGGCTCAATAATGCTGCGGCAAATAGGCCGCGCACAGAATTGCCCAGCAACAATCGCCCATCTCTGCTCGCCGCAGCAATATCTTGCTTGCTCAGATCCTGCTCCACGGCATTATTACTGTCCAGCATCTCTTGGCGCAAAATTCCCGGGAGCATACCCCGAGATATTGGCGGCGTCAGATATTGCGGGCCTTTCTCGGGCATGTCTGTTTGGCGCACAAAAATATGAGTGAAACTTCCTTCACAAGCGAAACCCGCGGCATCGAAGAAAATCACTTCGGCGGCCTCACTTTCCTTCATGGCGCACCTGCGGCTATCGTCGTAAAATGCGCGGTCAGTTGTTTTATGCGCTAGGCGCGGGTCGTTGCTGGCCACAGGCATATCAGCCATAAGCACGGGTATCGGTGCCTTATCAAAGGGCTGTAACGGCATGGATTGGATTGCAAAATTGCCGTCGCGGCTGACCAACAGACGGACTTTAGCAGGGCTCATGGCGTGGAAGCATGCTGCCTGAATGGCATTGCGGGCGGCATGTCGGTCAAACTGATAGGCCAATTGCTGGGCGCTGGCTTTCATCCGCGCCAAATGGGCCTCCAGCCGCAATATCCCTTTATCTGGATAAAGCGCCATAGTCTCAATCAGATCAACTTTACGCGCTGCTGTCATTGCAAAAGCCCCTTTATCCAGACATTCACGCCATTCCGGCCCCGCTTTGGAATCTGCAACTATGCCCGAGCCCAAACCCAATGTCAGTCTTTGCGATTGCGGGGCAAAATGCAAGGTGCGAATGGCCACGTTAAAGGCACCGCTTAAAGCACTCTCATTAGCAGCCTTGTCCAGACTGACAGCATCAAAGCGGCCAATGGCACCGCAATAGACCCCGCGCGGGGCAGCTTCAATATCGTCGATCAGCTCCATTGCGCGAATCTTGGGTGCGCCGGTTATTGATCCGCACGGGAAAAGCGCACGAATAACATCTTGCGCACCAATGTCTGATTGCATCTGACCAGAGACTGTTGAGACCATCTGGTGAACCGTTGGATAATGTTCGACCGCAAAAAGGTCTCTGGTAACGACACTGCCAGCCTCGCAAATACGGGACAGGTCATTGCGCAGCAGATCGACAATCATAAGATTTTCCGCGCGATTTTTGTCGTCTCTTGCAAAATATTCCCGCGCCGCCGCTGCATCCCCAGCATGATCGGGGTTGGCGCGCAATGTCCCTTTCATCGGACGCGTGGTTATGCGGCCATTATGACAAGCGAAAAACAATTCCGGCGAGAGGCTGAGCAGCCAGTGCGTGCCATCATAAACCAACGCACTATAGCGCGCTGCGCCAAAGCGCCGCAATGTGCGGTAAAGGGCAATGGGGCAGCTATCAAAATGCGCATGAGTGCGAATGGTGAGATTGGCCTGATAGATATCCCCGCTGCGAATAGCTTCGATAATATCTGCAAATTGGTCGTCATATGCCGACAGACTTTGCTGCGTCGCGAAGGCCCCCATATCTGCCTGACCATTATACGGCCCCTGCTGTGCCGCTAACCAGTCATCAATATTGTCGGCGGGCAGTATGGCATAGTCGGCAAACTCACCAAACCAGCATAAGGGCGGCATGTCTTTGCTTTTACGCGACAGAAAAGCATCGAGGCGTGGGCGTAATTTGGGCTCAAACGCCAGACCCGCTTCATAGCCAAAATATCCCGCCAAATGGCGTGGCGGCCTTCCAGAGTTACCGCACCGCGCTGTATCAATGGCCGCCAGAGCGCTATCCAATTCTTCACGGGTCTCAGCACAAATGATATTTTTCGGCTGGGTATATAGCCGCGCTGGCCCGTCGCCACTCGCATCATCAAGCAGCACAAATGGTCCGGAAACCGGAGCTATCGCTGTTGGCAATGTGCTTGGGTGATAGTGATCATCGGCCATAAGCGCAGCCTATAACCTGCTTGCGCAAAACAATATAGGGAAAGGCTGCGCATGATCGCATAGACTCTTTACGAATTGCCATTGCTGTAATGGTCGTTAAGCTAGGCCGCGGTAAAAAACAAAGGGCCTGCATATGTTACGACTTTTTATAGCTGTTGCTGCAGCAACATGTATTGCCTTGCCGGCAGCTGCACAGGATCAAGAGGCAAGTTTTGGCGGCACATCAGGCCCAGATCTTTCTATCGACGCCATTGAACCAGAAATTGAGGCTATAAGTGTTGGTCTTGCCGGGGATGCGCCTGCCGATATTAGCCGCTTTCTTCTGGCCAATGGCGCGGGTGACGCACAGCTCTCACCAGATGGAGAGACTATCGCTTTTTCCAGCAGCATCACTGGGGCATCGCAGATATGGACTATGCCTACTGCGGGTGGCCAGCCAAGGCAATTGACATTCGGCAATGGCATCGGGTTTTTCCGCTGGTCGCCCGATGGCAAAGGGCTGCTTTACGGGGCAGATAATGACGGCAATGAGCAACAGGCCTATTTCTTTATAGCCAGCGATGGCAGTAGCGAACGGCGTGTTTTCCCAGCAAAAGGCGGCACTTTCCGCGTATTTGGTGATTTTGCCGCTAATGGCGAATCTTTTGTATATGCGTCAACAGCGCGTAATGGCCTCGATTTCGATATCTACCGCGCCAGTCTGAACGGTGAAGACCGTCTGGTCTATGAAGGGCGTTATGGTAATTTCGCACGGTCGCTGTCGCCTGATGGCCGCTTTGCCATCATTACTGAAACCGTTGGTGAAGATGGCGACAATCTGCACCTTCTCGATATACAAAGCGGCGAACGCAAAACAATTTCTGCCCCCAAATCGCGGGCCAATCATGGTGATGGCGGTTTTGCCTGGCTCGCAGATAGTAGCGGCTTTTATTTCGCCACGGATCTGAATCGCGAGTTTAAGCGACTGGCTTTTTACGCAATCTCTTCCGACGCGATTTCAGATATTGAAAGCGCCGAACATGCAGATATTGGCGGGGTAACATTATGCGGCGCAAATGATCGCTATCTGGCATGGGTGACAGGCCAGAACGGGCGCGATGCCTTGGCCATATATGACCGTGAGACTGACCGGAAGATTGCTATACCTGAAATGCCGGACGGTGTTTTCAATCTGGATTGCACCGGCAACAGCGGCAAATTGCTGGTGCGTGTCAGTGGGTATAACAGGCCCGGCGATCTGTATGTGCTTGATATCGCAAAGGGTGCTTTAACGCATAGCTATCGCTCCAACCTTGCCGGGCTAAATGCGGATAGCCTTGTTGCGCCGCAATCGGTACGCATGGCCGCACGTGATGGGGTGATGTTGCAGGGCCTGCTCTATTTGCCAGAAAATACAGGCACGGAACCGCCGCCGGTTTTGTTCTTGGTTCATGGCGGGCCAACCGCTGAATCGCGCGCAAGCTGGGACCCGATTGTGCAATATCATGTTGGGCGCGGCGTTGCGGTGTTTGAGCCCAATGTGCGCGGCTCAACCGGTTTTGGCCGCACATATGTAAAACTGGATGACCGCGAAAAACGTCTGGATAGCGTACGTGATCTGGTTGATATGC
Source organism: uncultured Sphingomonadaceae bacterium (assembly GCA_947503245.1). Classification (GTDB taxonomy): domain Bacteria; phylum Pseudomonadota; class Alphaproteobacteria; order Sphingomonadales; family Sphingomonadaceae; genus Alterisphingorhabdus. The sequence goes on along the minus strand of CANNCV010000001.1, from coordinate 300,914 downwards.
TGGACGCTTTGGGCAGCAAGGGGCTGGTTGACCCGAAGCGCGCCATTGTCGCTGGTGGAAGCTATGGAGGCTATATGGTCAATGCAGTACTGGCGGCTTATCCTGAGAGCTTCGCTGCAGGTATATCTTTATTCGGTGTGGCTGATTGGATTACTGCATTGGAAGTTGCGTCACCAGCTTTGAAGGCAGCGGACCGTATAGAATATGGGGATATTGGTGAGCAGAAATGGCGCGACTTTTACGCAGTGAATTCTCCCATCCGACAGGCTGATCAGATTCGTGTTCCAGTGCTCTATTCCCATGGGGTAAAAGATCCACGGATCGACATTGCTGAAACAGAGACGATGGTGAAGATATTGCGGGCCAATGGCATCGATGCACCTTTTATACGCATCCCTGATGAAGGGCATGGCTGGCGCAAAATTGCCAATCGCCTTTTCTATTATCGTCGTCAGGCCGAATTTATAGAAACGCAATTGGGTTTGGTTGAAGATAGTAGATAGCCGCGATGTGGCTTAGAGAACAGCTTTTGCAAAGCAGGAACGGACTTCTTGGACAAAGATATCGGGTTGTTCAAACGCTGCAAAATGCCCGCCTTTGTCCAGTACGTTCCAGTGAATAATGTTAGAATAGCGCTTTTCTGCCCAACGGCGGGATGTCTGGAACAATTCTTTGGGGAAAATGCTGCCACCCATGGGGACGTTTATGGGCTCCATTTTGCCCTTGCCAAAGCTGTGCCAATATAAACGCGCAGAAGATGCCCCCGAATTGGTGAACCAATAAAGCGAGATATTGTCGAGCAGATGGTCCATATCAAAACCGCTGGCAATATCGTCGCCAACATCGGACCAGTTGCGGAATTTTTCCAAGATCCACGCCATTTGTCCAATAGGTGAGTCGGCCAGTGCATAGCCCAGGGTTTGTGGACGTGTTTGCTGGATTTGGGCATAGCCATTATCATGCTGCCTATACCATTGCAGCCTGGACAATGCCGCCTTTTCTGCATCGCTGGCATTGGCCAGATTAGCGGTATCAGGCGGTGCCAAGACCATATTGCTGTGAAATGCCGCTAGGCCGCCGAGATTTTGCACCGCCATTTCGGTGGTTACAACCGAACCCCAGTCACCGCCTTGAGCAAAATAGCGATCATATCCCAGCGCGCGCATCAGCGCGTCCCATGCAGTCGCGATCCGTTCAATATCCCATCCGGCGCGGGTCGGTTTGCCAGAAAAGCCATAACCAGGCAGGGACGGAAAGATAAGATGATAGGCATCTTCTGCTGTTCCGCCATGATCCTCTGGGTGCGTAAAAGCTGTGATAACGTCAATAAATTCCAATATTGATCCTGGCCAACCATGGGTCAGGAGCAGTGGCCGGGCGTTCTCATGCGGGGAACGGATATGCAGGAAATATATGTCGAGGCCGTCCACCTCCATCATATATTGCGGATGGGCATTCAGTCTGACTTCGCACTGGCGCCAGTCATACGTATCGCGCCAATAATCCAGAAACTGCTGCGCCACAGCTAATGGCACGCCTTGATCCCATTCAGATTGCGCATCTCCATCGCTGGGCAGAAGCTCGCGTTCTGGCAGGCGTGCATGGCTAAGACGCTGCTTTAGATCATCAATATCATGCTGCGCAATGGCAACGCTAAAAGGGCGGGCCTTGCCTGTCTTCATATAGGGGCAGCACCCGAACCACTGCCACCGCGCAGGGCATATTCCTGTGTGCCGACATGATAAACCGTATCACTGTCCAGCACCGCCTGATTGGCATAGGTAAAGCCAGGTGCCAAACCGGCATAAAGATCGTCGAAATTGCGCGCCACGGTCATGTCGTACAACTCTTGAAAACTGTCGATGACAAAATAAGTCGGCTGCAGATCGGAGATAACATAATCGGTGCGCATGACGCGGTCGACATCAAGATGAATGCGATTAGGAGAGCGAGCACCTGTGGCAAAGACCAGTTCGGCAGGGCCGGCCATAATGCCCGCACCATAAGAGCGCAATTCACCCTCTTCGCGGATAAGACCAAATTCCACCGTATACCAGTAAAGTGCACTAAGCGCTTTAAGGCGATTATGGTGCAGCGCTTTCCAGCCCGCACGGCCATAAGCTGCCATATAATCTGCAAAGACCGGATCAGTCAGCATCGGCACATGGCCAAGCACATCATGGAACACATCCGGCTCTTGAATATAGTCAAAATTCTCCCGCGTGCGGATAAAATTGCCCGCAGGAAAACGCCGATTGGCCAGATGATAGAAAAACACATGATCGGGGATCAGCATGGGCACGGGCACCACTTCCCAGCCAGTCATGCTGCGCAATTCTTCGCTCATTGCCGCCATATCCGGCACGCCGCCACTACCAAGATCAAGTCTTTTTAGTCCGTCCATATAGGCGCTGCATGCGCGGCCAGGCAGCAATTCCATCTGCTGGGCAAAAAGATCATCCCAGATATGATGCTCGGCGCTGCTATATGTGCGCTGTTCAGGCTCTAACCAATCTTCAGCCAGATGCGCCGGTTTGGTCAGCGGCGCAACAAAGGTATCCGCAGGCAGGTCAGGGATAACCGATACATCAATATCGGCGGTGCAATCGGCGGTAGGGTCTATCAATAGCTGTTCCATAACGGCCTAAAATCTGATGAGGCTCTGGCCTCGGGAGTGTTGGTGAACATGTAATATAGGGCAAAAAGTTGCGTTTGCGTATAAGTTTCTTACGCGAGTATCTCCAAAAAGTGCCAAGCCTTAGCGCAGCAGCACCATATTTTGCGGGGCATTAATCCAAAAAAGAGGTCTGGCGGCTATGTATAGCGGGTCAGGAGACAATCAATGAAGCTTGTTAAACTCGATTCGCGCGGCGGTGACTATATGGTCGTGGTCGATAATATTGCGTGGCTGCGCACTGGTGAAAATGGCCAGACCAATGTCGGCATGGTCGGCGGTTCACCTCTGCTGGTTGTCGGCAGCGTCGAGGAAGTGGCCGCAAAAATCGGCGCTAGCTAGGCGCAGAAGCCTATAAATACGGCTTATCTTACTCAGCAACCTGCACGGTGAATGGCGCGAATACATCTTTGCCGTTCACCTGTGTTTGCACGAATATCTTCATCGTTACGCTTTTTGCTGGGCGCATATGGAAGGTTAAAACCGGTCCGCTGCGCTCATCATCAGATGTGGGTTCTGGCCCACGTGGATGGACATGTTCAATCGAGTCCCAATCCCCAGCAAAAGCGACTACATGGCCGAACGCCCCCATGATGGGCTCTAACTGCGTGAATGGTTCTTGTGTGCTTGCATCCTTGATGGAAACGCTGCCTATCACATTTTCTCCAGCCTTTAATGGACCGTCAAATGACAGGCTGAAATTCAGTCCATCACTTGTCACTTCCAAAACCTCTGCTGTGTCAGGGGTTTTTGCGGCTTCATTTCCTGCATTGATAATCGCGCCGACATATTCCTGATTGCCTTTAACGGGAACAATATCGGCCCAGACGCGGTAATTGGTGGAAAGCCGAGGCGCAAAATCGAACACCCATTCGCCAGGGTTTTTGCCGGGAAGAGGGTGGATATGATGATAATCTGACAGGCTTTTGTCGATGATCAGCAGATGCACCTTTTTGGTGTGGGCAATGGCAATGTCATCAGGCCCTAAAGGGTCGCCTGTAACTTTATCTACCAGGCGCAGCGTCACCTGTTGCGATTGGCCTGCGGTGAAGTCTCCATCAAAAGAGATTTCGGCCCGGGTTGCAGCATCGCCGCCATCATGGCCTATGCCTTTGCTGCCAGAGATATCCGCTTCTTGCGCACCCGCATTATCGCCTTCGCTCACATCTTGCTGGCCACAGGCAGACAGAAGCAGCGCGCCCAAAATGGCTAAACCGGCATATTTGCGCATCACAATTCCCTTTCAACGCAGACATATTTATAGGCTGTATATAATATAAAAGTTAGGCATTTGTCGATATGATTGCAGTCACCTCAGAGTAGATGATGGCTCTCTCGGGACGGATTCTTTCAACCGCCTTCAGAAACTTTCCGATAGCTATAACCGCTTATGTATTTGCGGATTTTTAAGATAGGCGCTATTTTGTTATTGAGAGTAACTTAAATATTTGAAAGCTGATTGCAAAAGCCATTAACCGGATAAATCATAGTATGAATATTAAGTACATACAGGCCATCCGTACCAAAACCATTCTGCTTTTCTTTTGCTTGTTTTCAATTTCGAACCTCGCCATCGCTGCTCCTCTACACCAGAAAACTCCAGATACAGATAAAAAACTTTTGCCCGCTATTGCCCAGAAACTTGCGAATGCTGCTACTGAAAAGTGCGCTCTGGATTTATCATCAACAGAATTGTTAACTTTGGATGAGCGCAAGTGTCTGGGAGAACCCTTTGCAAAAAGGGTAGAAGATCTAAGGACCAAAGACCCGATTGCCGAAGCGCAAAAAGCGGTTAAAGATGGCAAGGTCTTGTTTCTAGAAATAACACATGCGTGGGCTGGATCGTTGCGCCCCGGAATAATATGTTTGATAGATCCGCCCTATTCCCTGATTGAATCCAATGTATTTTTTAGCCATGCAATTGGGGGGAGAGGAGATGTCGCTTGGCGAGATGTCTATCTAAACTATGCAGCACGCTATAATCAGGCTTTGGTTAATGATCCGCAATTTCCATATCCAGACTTATGCCGGCAAAAGCCGGAACAGACTGACAGTACTGACAAGAAAGTTAAACGCTCAAATTATCTATCAATATCTGATTGGATTCAAGCAACCAGAAATCTGAAATCTCCATCTTCATTATCGTCTGCTGCGAGAATGGGTGACGTCACTGCCACAAAACAGTATCTTTCAGATGGTGCTAATCCAAATGTTCTTGATGATTGGGATATGTCCACATTGTCTTGGGCGGCCATGCGCGGCGATGCGGATTTGGTGAAAATTCTCATCAATGCAGGTGCTGACCCCAATCTGTCCTGCGAAGAGTGTCCCACTGTCCTGAATATTGCCCTTATTGGCGGCAACGCTAATGCTGTTTCTCTTTTGCTAGAGGCTGGCGCCGAACATGATCAGCGCAGTAAAAGCTTACAGCCAATTGATAGAGTGCAACCACGTAACTTCACTAATGATATGCCTCTTTATGGCCGCCCAATTTCGGTTGCCACTGCTTTAGGACGATCTGATCTAATGTTGCCTATTCTTTCTTTTGAAAAAGATAAAGAGGCACTTGGAGAAGCGGCGCTCATTGCAGTGCATCAGAAGTCAAGCGGGTTACTCAAACTGCTGTTGGAATATGGTGCTGACGCAAATCACCATCAAAACAATTTTGCTAATCGCAAAAGTGCAGGATTATCCCTCGTACAGATAGCTGCCGCTAATGGCTCGGTCGATATAGTGCGTATGCTTATACCGAAAGTTGCTCGGGTAGAGTCTCGATCTCGTCGCGAAGAGGAAGCCTGGAGAGCGGCAAACGCATATTTGTCTGACGACATTTTAATATTGTTGGTGCTGGAAGGGCATTCGTTGCATCGTTTGTCAGGATCGGATTTTGATAAATTGATATTTGCGGTCAAAGGACAGGACCGGTCAACAGTAAGCATGCTGATCGAAAAATCCTTGTCGGAAGCTGCCAAATTATATGATGTAATAAAAGCAGGTGACCTTGAAAAAACACGCCAGCTAATCGAAGAGTCTGGCGGATTAATGCGGGGGCATGGCGAAAGTGCATTGACCGCCGCTATATTCGAAAATCAACGTCACATTGTTGAATGGTTGCTGTCACATGGCATGGATCCCGATATTCCGGTGCATCCGATGGTGGGTGGCGAGGCTAAGTTGAGCTGGCACTCACTCTTTGTCGATACATTGTTCAAAAACCTTCCGCGAACTGCAAATACTCTTTTGGCATTCAACATCGGAAATACCGATATTATAAAAAGTGTCATAGAAAGATCGAACATTGAATATTTGAATTCTGAATGGGACTCACCATTACGTAATGCCCTTTTTGATTATCGAAAACACACAAATCTTGATGCCATAGAACTGGCTCTGGAATTTGGGGGACGTCCTGATAAAACCGGTCTAAGTGGCGATCATTTCTTGCAACAGCTTTGTTTTTGGACGACGCATCAGGGCACAGGGGCTTTGGAATATTATTTAAAACTTGGGTACCGCCCGCGCCAAGTCGGAGGGGAGGCTAAGCAAGCTCGATTTCCCTCAGATGATATGGCGCTGAACACCTGTATTGTATCTGGGAAAAATGCCGTGCAGCTGCTTTTGGATTATGGTGCAGATCCAAATCAACCTGATAGTACTGACCGTCTACCCTTAGAAGTCGCGATGACCCGCCTTTTCTACAGTGAAGACTTACATATGATAACAGCCTTATTAGAGGCTGGCGGAAACCCGAACGTATTCATTAATGATGGAATGACAGTCCTAGATTATGCGATTTCTCGATCAAACGCCAAAGTCAGAAATAATATTCGGGGATTGTTCAAAGACGCCGCCGCAGTTTTGCGTAAATATGGCGGTATGACAAAAGCTGAATTGATAGCCGCTGAAAAATCCTGAATAAATCTTGCATAGCCCATAATGAATGGGTCTCGCCAGTGGCGGTTTTTTGATTTCAATTGGAAAAATACTGGAGCGGGCGAGGCGATTCGAACGCCCGACCCCAACCTTGGCAAGGTTGTGCTCTACCCCTGAGCTACGCCCGCTCGGCGGCCGAATCTTTTGTGCTTCGGCAGGTAAGATGGGCGCAGCTAACATGGGTTTGCGCATCCGGCAAGAGCCTTTTTTCATCATATCACCAAACATCGTCATATTGATTGTGTTCAGGCGGGTGACATTCGCTGCAAGCCACCCTATTTGAAAGGATAGAGAATAGGTTTTGCGGCATTTTGGCTCGCATTTTGACGGAGAAATATTGTGGCGACTATGGGAATGTCCCCTGATCAGCAAAAAGCGATTGAGGCTTTCAAGAAAGATATTGTTGAGCCAAGCATGACAAAGCTGGTGATACTCGATTTCTGGGCTGAGTGGTGCGGGCCATGCAAACAGCTTGCGCCAGTGCTGGAAAAGGTTGCGGCGGAATATGCTGATAAAGGCGTAGTGCTGGAAAAAATCGATGTTGATGCCAACGGCTTTATCGCCAGCCAGTTTCAGGTTCAGTCTATTCCAACCGTCTATGCGATTTTTCAGGGGCAGCCAGTGGCCAACCTGACCAGTGCGCGCACAGAGACCCAGTTGAAACAATCGCTTGATCAGCTCTTGGCGAAACTGCCGATTGAAGCAGGCGCGGCTGAACAGCAAACCGATATTGCGCCCTTACTGGCCATGGGTGAAGACATATTGACCAGCGGCGATGGGCAACGCGCCGCCAGTATATTTCAGCAAACCGTTGATATGCAGCCCGATAGCGCGGAGGCTCAAGCAGGTCTGGTAAGAGCGTTTGTTGCTGCCGGCATGGTTGAAGAAGCCCAATCAGTGATGGGCGGATTGCCAGACACTTTGCTGGGTAGCGAGCAATTGAAGCGCGCTGCATCGGCGCTAGCTCTGGCCTTGGAAACCAATGTTGAAGCAGGTGAGGCCGCGCGACTCGCTGCAGAGGTACAATCTGCGCCGGATGACCATCAATTGCGGCTGGACTATGCCAATGCCTTATGGGCAGAAGGTCAACGCGACGAGGCAGCGGATGCGTTGCTCGCGATTGTCAGCGCGGATAGAGAATGGAATGAGGGCGCTGCCAAAACCCGCTTGCTGCAGATATTTGATACCGTTGGGTTGGAAGACCCTTGGGTTGCGACAACTCGGCGCAAACTTTCCGCCATATTGTTCGGTTGAGCAAAACCATGGTTGCACAGCGCATTACAATCTTTCCACTGCCGGGCGTGATTTTGTTTCCCGGCCTGCAATTGCCGCTGCATATGTTTGAGCCGCGTTATAAAGCTATGGTGACAGATGCTATGGCGCGTGATCGACAGATCGGCATGATCCAGCCATTGGGTCAGGCCGGCGCATCGGATGATGATAAGCCAGCGCTCTACAAAATGGGTTGCCTGGGCCGCATAGCCGATGTCGAAGTTCTGGATGATGGGCGGTATAATGTCATCCTTGATGGAGTTGCCCGCTTCCATATGCTGCGCGAGCTGGATGTTACGACACCCTTTCGCCAGGTTGAGGGCGAATTGATCGAGGAAAACCCAGCGGACCTGACATTGGAAACAAGCAAGCGTGAGGCGCTGGAAAAACAAGCCCGCGCCTTTGCTGATGCACAAGGTTATAATGTCGATTGGGAATCGGTGGCCAGCCTTGACGATCTGTCCATGGTCAATGGCGTGGCGCAGATCGCCCCCTTTGACGGCGCTGCGAAACAGGCCTTGTTGGAAGCCAATAATCTGGCCGATCGTGCACAACTATTGGTGCAGCTCATGCAGTTTTTCGGCCGCCGCGACAGAGGCGATGACACGGTAACGCTGCAATAAAGTTTTGTCAGCCAAGTAACGCAGCCAGCGGCAGTCCTGATGCGTTTTGCAGTACTGGCAAGAAACTGGCTTTCACGCCATCGATGATAAATTGTGCGGCCAATGCGGCCAGGATGACGCCAAGTAAGCGCGTAACCACCGCTTCGACGCGATGGCCGACCAGTTTGATTAATGGTCCGGCAGCCAGCAAAGCGAGCAATGTTAGCAGCAATACCGCGGTAAGTGCTCCGCCAATCACCAAATGGCTTTCCAGATCATCGTGCTTGCTAAACAGCAGCATGATACTGGCGATAGAACCCGGCCCGGCAATCATCGGCATTGCCATGGGGAAGACTGAAACGTCTTCTACTGCGTCATCATCGGCCACTTCTTGCGCTCTGTCTTCACGCCGCTGCGTGCGTTTTTCAAACACCATCTCCAGCGCGATGATGAACAGCATGATACCGCCTGCAATGCGAAAAGCATCGAGTGTTATACCCAGTCCGCTAAGCAGGTTATTGCCGAAAAGTGCAAATATGGCCAATATGATCGCGGATATAATAATCGCGCGAATGGCCATATCACGCCGCAATTTTGCCGACGCATCACTGGTTAGACTGGCATAAATCGGTGCACAGCCTGGCGGATCAATCACAACAAAAAATGTGATGAAAGCAGAGATAAACAGTTCAAGCATTTATGGTTGTGGTGTCTCGGTTGCTTGGCGAATTGTGCCAAGTTCATCGTTGATGACGGTGATATATTCGCCATCTTTCAATATCTCAACATTCAGTGTTCGTGTTCCGTCAGGTCTTTGAATCGCTTCCCAGATAAGGGTGCGGTCGAAAGATCGGCCCGATACAGTTTTGCGCGCGCCGTCAATATTGATTGCCACAGGCAAAGGCTCCCCTGGTTTGCGCTTTTTGCCCTGACGACCACCACGCTGATTTGCGCCTTGTCTATTGCTCCGGCCACGTGCTTGGTCGCCACCTCTTCTGCCACGTGACGGCCGCGTTCCACGCTCGGGCGGGCCGCCTTCTTGTACGTTATCGCTGCTGTCATTTCTGCGCTGAGCACGCTGGCAATCGCCGCGCTGGCTGGTCACAGCATTGGCCTCGCCATCAACCGATGGCGCATTTGAAGCATGATCGAAAACCCATTTATACCCACCTTTTCTCTGGCGCTGCCAGATGGTCGTGTAATAACCAGTTTCACTGCCATCAATAGATGACCATGCCCCGCGCGAAGCGGCCAGACTGCCATCACATGACATAATGACGTGATAAGGGTCCCATGTTGGGGCTTCGGCAGGGTCTTTGCGATTATTCAGCCATTCAGCAACGTTTTGCAAATTAGGGGTAAAACTGAAGGCATCATCGGTCGCCGTTTCACGAAACGCTGTCCATAGTCCTTCCTCTCTGGCCAACCGTTCGAAGCGCGATTCCGCTGCAACAATCACACTGGGGCTGGATGAGGGAACAGATTGGCCCCCTCTATTCGGGCGATTTTGGGGGGTCTGTGACCTGTCTTGAGCGACCAAACTGCTGGCTGACAACAGGGCAATCAGCCCCAAAAATATGGTATTGCGCACTTTATACTCCCACTGGGTCGGCCAGACCGGTCCGGCGATGAGCGGCCACCAAAGTATTGCGCAGCAGACAGGCAATTGTCATCGGCCCAACCCCGCCGGGCACGGGTGTAATGGCCAAAATATCGCTGGCCAGTGCTTCTTTGGTTGCAACATCACCTACCAGCCGGCCCTTATCCGCTCCAGCTTCGGGCGGCAGCCGGTTGATACCAACATCGATAACAACGGCCCCTGACTTGAGCCACGCGCCCTTAACCATCTCTGTACGGCCAACGGCGGCGACCACAATGTCTGCCGTCTTCACCAGATCGGGCAAATTGCGGGTGCGGCTGTGCGCAATGGTGACGGTGCAATTTTCATTCAACAGCAATTGCGCCATGGGTTTGCCAACAATGTTGGAGCGGCCCACGACAATGGCGTGCAGGCCGGAAAGATCACCACCGGTTTTTGCGCGATAGGTATCTTTTAACAGCATCAGGCTGCCCAAAGGTGTGCAAGGCACCATGGCGCTTTCACCAACGGCCAGTTTCCCGGCATTGATGATGTGAAAGCCATCCACATCCTTTGCCGGGTCAATCGCGGCAATAACGGCTTTGTCATCCAAATGGTCCGGCAAAGGCAGTTGTACCAATATGCCATCAACCCGCTCATCAGCGTTGAGGGTTTCAATCAGCGCCAACAGATCTTGCTCGCTGGTATCTACAGGCAGGCGATGTTCGAAACTTTCCATCCCTGCGGCGACACAGGCCTTATGCTTGGACCGGACATAGACATTGCTGGCCGGATCATCACCCACCAACACAACTGCCAGCCCCGGCGCACGGCCCAATGCACCGACAAAGGGCGGCACCATATCGGCAACGCGCTGCCGCAAATTGGCGGCAAAGGCTTTGCCATCGATAATATGTGGGCTGTATGTGGTTTGTTCGGGCGCAATATCAGTCATAGACAGCGCTATATGGCGCGCGGCCAATCAGCGCCAGAGGGGAACCGCAAAAACATTGTTGGTTATTCACGCACTATCATTCGTAATTATACTCTATTGTCTGTAATTAGGCGACGTTTACAGCAACGTAAAAAAGCACTCTTTGCAAGATGGACACACCGACGATGATCACAATTGGCGAGAAATCTAACGCTCCAGTATCGGGCAAGATGCGGCGGACGGGGGCGAGAATGGGTTCAAGAAGCTGATTCAAGGAAGACTGGATTGTCTGGACGGCTTGATTGGCTGGAGAGATAACATTGAACATAACCAATAGGGACAGCACAAAATTCACAATCACGATTGTGATAAAGACATTCATCAGTATGCCCAGAATTTCGATCAGTAATAGCATGGGGATATATCCTTGTTAGAGTGCCATTCCTAGGTGTCTTGCTTGAGTAATACCCCTAGTCGTATGCCGCATGATCTGCAAGCAAAAGCGGCAGTTTTTCGACCAACGGCTTTTGTTGCATCGGCCTGATATGGAAGTAACAGGCTATTGGGTGCCATCCAGCCACCGGCCAAAGCGCACCAGCAGCACGATCACCAAAGGCACAAGGATCATTGCCAGCACGATTTTTGCGATCATCTGACCAATAAGCAGCTGCGTGATCGGAAACTCGCCGTAAAAGGACACGGTGATGAAGATTAGCGTATCGACAATCTGGCTGATAACGCCGGCGATAACCGCTCTTAACCCAATCCATTTTCCGGTAGCGTTGGTCAAGCGAGAGAAGAGAAAGACATTCAGAAACTGGCCGACACCATAGGCCATGATACCGGCAACCCATATGCGCGGTGTTGCCCACATCATCACGTTAAACGCTTCCAGCCTTTCAGGTTGCATTTCAGGGGCAGGTTCCAGCCAGAGCACAAATAATGTCAGGAAGATCGAGAAGATCAGCGGCCCAAAGCCATAGGCGACCAAACGGTTGGCGGCTGCACGCCCATGCAGTTCGGCAATTGCACTGGAGATCATAACCAACAAAATGAATGCAAAAATCCCAGCCTCGACATGCAATTGGCCAAATATTTCCACCTGCTTATTCGCCAGAATCCCGGCCAGACAGACCATGCCGCCATAAAAAACCGAAAAAGCGAAAAGGGACCGCGGGACAGTGATTGTTTTTTCATTTGTCATGATCAAAATTCTCTCCGAGCCACCAAGGCCCAATCTCTTCCCCTAATATGTCGGGCAGTAAAACCATGACTAACGTGCATTTCCTCTCGCACAAGTGGTAAGGCATCGTTATCCTGCGCAAAGAACAGCTTTGCGATTACGTTTTTCTGGGGGCAGATATTTATGGCAATTTTTATGAGTTTAGCAGGCATGGCGGTGATCTTGCTGCTCGCTATACTGTTGTCCAATAATCGCCGTGCTATTCGCCCCCGTATAGTGCTGGCGGCATTCGGCTTGCAGGCGGGCATCGCCCTGCTGGTCCTTTATGTGCCGCAAGGCAAGTTGGTGATTGCCACCATGTCGACCGGCGTGTCAAATTTGCTGGGCTTTGCGGCTGAGGGGACTGGCTTTATCTTTGGACCATTGGCGTCTCCGGATATTGGCGGCAACAGTTTTGCCATAGCCGCATTGCCGGTCATCATCTTCTTTTCCGCGCTCGTATCCATCCTTTATTATCTCAATATCATGCAGTTCATTATCAAATGGGTGGGCGGCGCGATTGAAGGTATTACGGGCGTTTCTAAAGTGGAATCCTTATGTGCGGCGGCCAATATCTTTGTTGGCCAGTCTGAATCCCCTCTGGTCATCAAACCCTATTTGCGCGACCTGACCCCGGCGCAATTGTTCACGGTGATGAGTGTCGGCATGGCAGGTGTCGCGGGCACCATCTTGGCGGCTTACGCAGCAATGGGCGTAGAGATTAATTATCTCCTCGCCGCCGCCTTCATGTCTGCACCGGGCGGCATTTTGATGGCAAAAATCATCATGCCGGACGATCCTGCTGATGCTGACCGCAATGCAGTTTTGCCTATGGACGTGCAATATGAAGATGAACCACCAGCCAATATCATCATGGCCGCCAGCATGGGCGCACAAACGGGTGTGAAACTGGCTGTCATGGTTGGCGCTATGGTGCTGGCTTTTGTGGCATTGGTGGCGATGGCCAATGGCTTTCTAGGCTGGGTTGGCGGCGTGTTCGGCTATGAAGGGCTGAGCTTTCAACAACTGGTTGGCAATATTTTCGGGCCGATAATGTATCTGCTGGGTGTTCCATGGGAAGAATCGGGCGTTGCGGGCGGTCTGTTCGGTACCAAAATTGTACTGAACGAATTTGTTGCCTTTATCTCACTGGGTGAAGCGCAAGGCCTGTCAGAAATCAGCGTGGCCGTGACCACTTTCGCGCTGTGCGGCTTTGCCAATTTCTCATCCATTGCCATCCAAATGGCAGTGACGGGCAGCCTGGCCCCGAATCAACGCCCCGTCATTGCACGCCTTGGCTTGAAAGCCTTGGCCGCCGGATCGCTCGCCAATTTGATGAGTGCAGCTCTGGCCGGTCTGTTTATTGGCTTGTCGCTAAGCTAAATACAAAAGCTTGAGGGGCGTTATAGCAGGCCCTTAAGCGCATAAAGCTGCTCTAATGCCTCGCGCGGGCTGAGATTATCGATATCCAGTGTTTCCAGCCTTTCGCGCAGCGCATCTTTTTCAGGCGCTGGCGCGTCTTCAAGAGCGGCGGCAAAAAGCGGTAAGTCACCTAATCCGGCAGCCAGACCGCCCGTTGCGGCGCGGCCTTCCTCCAGCCGGTCCAATACAGATTTGGCGCGGGTTAATACTGGCGGCGGCACCCCGGCCAATTTGGCGACGGCCAAGCCATAGCTGCGATCAGCTGGTCCTTCGGCCAATTCGTGCATCAGCACCAGATCGCCCTGCCACTCTTTGGCGCGGACATGATGAAGCGATAGCGCGCTGAGTTGCTCTGCCAACCGAGTCAGCTCGTGATAATGGGTGGCGAAGAGACAGCGGCATTGGTTAATCTCATGCACGGCCTCAACCACCGCCCATGCCAATGCCAGTCCGTCATAGGTGGATGTGCCGCGGCCTACTTCATCCAATATCACAAAGCTGTTGGCGCTGGCCTCGCGCAAAATCGCTGCTGTCTCGACCATTTCCACCATGAAGGTGGATTGCCCGCGCGCCAGATTATCTGATGCGCCAACGCGGCTGAACACACGGTCAACCAGCCCGATAGTCGCACGCTTGGCAGGCACAAAGGCTCCGGCCTGTGCCAATATGATAATCAGAGCATTTTGCCGCAAAAAGGTCGATTTACCGCCCATATTGGGGCCGGAAATCAGCCACACCCTGTCACTGTCCGATAGGCTGCAATGGTTGGCGATGAATGTTTCATTCTGTTTGGCCAAAGCAGCTTCGACCACGGGGTGGCGTCCGGCTTTTATAGCCAGTTCATTCCCTTCGGTTAGTTCAGGCCGTACCCAGCCATTGTCCGCTGCGCAGCAGGCGTGGGACAATGCAACATCCATACGTGCCAAAGCATCAGCCGTTATGGCTATGGTCTTTGCCCGCTTCGTAGTTGCTGCCACCAGTTCCTCAAAATGCGCTTCTTCTGCCAATAATGCGCGGCTGCCCGCTTCGGTAATCCGCAAGGCCTCTTCATGCAGGGCACCCGCATTAAAGCGCACGGCATTGGCCAAAGTCTGGCGATGGGTAAAACCGCTATCTTCTGCCATAAGGGCATCACCATGGCGCGGTGGCACCTCAATAAAATAGCCCAGTACGGCATTATGCTTGATCTTCAGCGCGGTTATGCCGGTCTCGTTGCGATATTTCTGTTCCAGTGCGGCAATGGCAGTGCGGGCATCTTTGGATGTTATACGCAAATCATCCAGCGCTTCATCATAGCCGCTAGCGATATATCCGCCTTTGCTGCGTTCTGTTGGAGGACTTGTTACCAGCGCACGGAATAATAGATCTACCAACTCACCATGCCCATCAAGGCAGGGCAATAGCTCCTGTATCAATACCGGTAGGTCATGAAGGGTCGAGAGGTTTTCGCGCAAATTGCGAGCAGCTTCCAACCCATCGCGCACCTGTCCCAGATCACGCGGTGTGCCGCGCCCCGCAACAATACGCCCTAAAGCCCGGCCAATATCGGGAATGGCCTTGAGCGCATCACCCATAGTATCGCGCAGCAAGGCATCACCATGCAGCCATTGCACTGCCGCATGACGGCGCATGATAGACCTTTTGTCATAAAGCGGTGAAGCAAGGTCTTGCGCCAAAAGCCGCGCACCTGCACCAGTTACGGTGCGGTCGATACTGCCGAGCAGACTGAGCGCGCGTGCGCCCATATTGCTTTTCGTAATTTCCAAGCTTTCCCTTGTGGCTGCATCCATGGCGAGAAAGCGGCTATTATCATGGCGTGTTGGGGCTTGCAAAAAGCCAGTCTGACCGCGCCCGACATGGCGCAAATAGTTGATAAGACCCGCTGCGGCTGAAAGCTCGCTGCGATGGAAGGTGCTGCTGTCTATCGCGAATTCAGTGCGCAAAAGCGTATCGCCGCTTTCGCTGTCAAACTCTTGTGCTGGGCGGATATCCCAATTGGGAGATTGGGGTTCGACAGATGGTGCAGCAATGATTTCACCTGGCGCTAATCGCGCCAATTCCGCGGAGAGGCCGCTTTCTTCTATACGGATTATTGCAAACTGACCGGTTGATATGTCCGCGCTGGCCAGCGCATAATCACCGCGCACACAGGCAATGGCGACCAGCACATTATTGGCCTTTGCATCAAGCAATGTTTCTTCGGTTAAAGTACCAGCGGTGACAAAGCGGACAATATCTCGCGCGACCAGTGATTTCGATCCGCGTGCCTTGGCTTCAGCAGGGGTCTCCGTCTGCTCAGCAATGGCCACTTTATGCCCACCGCGAATCAGCCGCGCCAAATATGCCTCTGCCGCATGCACAGGCACACCGCACATCGGCACTGGCTCACCCAGATGCTCGCCGCGGCTGGTCAGCGCAATATCCAGCGTTTGTGCAGCAGCTTTAGCATCATCAAAAAACAGCTCAAAAAAATCACCCATGCGATAAAATAGCAAGCAATCCGGAGCCTGACTTTTCAGTTCCAGAAATTGCGCCATCATCGGCGTTGGCGCTTTGGCTTTGCCGTTACCTTTTTGCGCAGATTTTTCGTGTGATGTGGATTTCGCCATAAGCATAGAGATAGCGTGTGGCATAGCTTGCGAAAAGACACAGATGAACATCATCACCAGTCGATTGCGCTTTGCAGCTACGCCCTGTGTATCAAATGACAGTGGCAAAGCGTGATGACTGGTGTAAAGAGGAGCCATCATCGCGTCCGGAAAACCGGATAGCGGCCTATTTCGTGACGAGCATGACTCGCTCTGTATCGTCCATATAATTTTGAGGGATAGAAATGCCAGATAACAAGGTTGAATTTACTGAGCGCGAAGCGCTGCTTTTTCACTCTGATGGTCGCCCTGGAAAGATAGAGATCATCGCATCAAAGCCTATGGCAACGCAGCGTGATCTCAGCCTTGCTTATTCGCCTGGTGTGGCTGTACCGGTGCGAGCGATAGCGGATGATCCATCCCTTGCTTATGATTATACTGCAAAGGGCAATCTGGTAGCGGTCATTTCCAACGGCACTGCGATTTTGGGCCTTGGCAATCTTGGCGCTTTGGCTTCCAAGCCAGTGATGGAAGGTAAGGCTGTGCTGTTCAAACGCTTTGCCGATGTCGACTCCATTGATCTGGAAGTTGATACAGAAGACAGCGATGCCTTTATCAAAGCGGTCGAACTGCTGGAGCCAAGCTTTGGTGGTATCAATCTGGAAGATATTGGCGCACCGGAATGCTTTATCATTGAGCAGACTTTGCGTGAGCGGATGAATATTCCGGTATTTCATGATGACCAGCACGGTACAGCGATTATTACCGCTGCGGGCGTGATCAATGCGTGCCTGTTGACGAACCGTGAACTTAAAGACCTGAAAGTGGTGGTCAATGGCGCTGGTTCAGCGGCAATTGCATGTACCGAGTTGCTCAAAGCCATGGGTGTTGTGCATGATAATGTTTTAATGTGTGACCGGTCCGGGGTGATTTATAAGGGCCGTGAAAGCAGTATGGACCAGTGGAAATCTGCCCATGCCGTGGAAACTGATTGCCGCGAATTAAAAGATGCACTGGTTGGGGCCGATCTGTTTTTGGGCTTGTCGGCTGGCAATGTTTTGACTGGCGATATGGTCAAACAAATGGCCAAGCGCCCGATCATTTTTGCGATGGCGAACCCTGACCCTGAAATATTGCCGCCCGTCGCTAAAGAAGCGCGGCCTGATGCTATCGTCGCAACGGGGCGCAGCGATTTCCCCAATCAGGTGAACAATGTTCTGGGCTTTCCGTTTATCTTCCGCGGCGCATTGGATGTACGCGCAACCCGCATCAATGAAGAAATGAAGGTCGCCGCAGCCAATGCGATTGCTGAGCTGGCCCGCTTGCAGGTGCATGAGGAAGTTGCCGCGGCTTATGGCGGTGCTGCCAAGCAATTCGGTGAAGATTATATTATTCCCGCGCCTTTTGACCCGCGCCTTATGGAGGTTGTATCATCCGCCGTCGCACAGGCCGCAATGGACACAGGCGTCGCGCAAAAACCGATTGAAGACATGGAGGCCTATCGCCACGAATTGCGTGGGCGTTTGAACCCGACCACATCGGTTTTGACACAGGTTTATGAAAGTGCCCGTGCTAATCCAAAGCGCGTCGTTTTTGCTGAAGCAGAAGAAGAGGTTGTGTTGCGCGCGGCAATACAATTCCGCGATGGTGGCTATGGCACGCCGGTTCTGGTTGGGCGCGATAAAAAGGTCCGCGCCAAGCTGGAAGAGCTTGCGGTGAAAGACCCTGAGAGTTTCGAGATTCACAACAGTGCCAATTCGAAATTGGTCAAGGATATGGTCGAGGTTCTTTATCAGCGTCTGCACCGGCGCGGCTATTTGCGCCGGGATATTCAGCGTATGGTCAATCAAGACCGGAATATTTTTTCTGCCGCTTTGCTGAAACTTGGCCAAGCTGATGCAATGATCAGTGGTATCACCAGAACATTCAGCCAGACCATGCGCGAAGTGCGCCGTGTCCTTGACCCTGCTCCCGATGCAGTGCCATTTGGCATCCATGTGATGGTTGGCAAAAGCCATACAGTCTTTATCGCCGACACCACGGTTAATGAACGGCCTGATGCTGAAATGCTGGCGCATATTGCGACGCAGACTGCGGGTGTTGCCCGTAAACTGGGCCATGAACCGCGCGTTGCGTTCCTCAGCTATTCGACCTTTGGTAACCCCCCTGGCCAATGGCTGGAAAATCTGCGTGAAGCAGTGGCGATATTGGACGATCAAAAGCCTGACTTTGCCTATGAAGGCGAAATGGCGCCGGACGTTGCGCTAAACCCTGACCTGATGGCCAATTACCCATTTTGCCGACTGCCCGGTCCTGCCAATGTACTTATCATGCCCGGTCTACAATCTGCCAATTTGTCCGCCAAGATGCTGCGCGAATTGGGCGGTGATTCGATGATCGGCCCGATCAGCATGGGACTGGAGAAACCGGTGCAGGTCGCCGCGATGTCAGCCAGCGCGAGCGAACTGGTTACGCTTGCCGTTCTGGCATCGGCTGGAGTGGTTGCCTAATCGCAAGCAATTTTGCGTGAAGCGATAAGATATTATCCGTCCTGCAAAGTGGCGGACAATATCTTGCTGATCAAAGCGAGCAGATCGTCAGATGAAAAGGGCTTGGTAATCAGCGCACTATGCGGGCTGGTTGCCGGTACTTCGCCGCCAGTGTAACCGGTCATCAAAATAACGGGTACGTCAGGGAAGTGCTGTTTCATCCAATTGGCCAAGTCATAACCATCCATATCCGGCATCATGACGTCGCTTAAAACAAGATCCGGTGCTTGCGGTTCCGCTTCCAAAGCCTTGGCAGCATCGGCAGCGCTGGGATATGCTATGACATTATAGCCCTGTTCACTGATCACGGTTTCGACATGCGTGCGCACGCCTTCTTCATCCTCTACCAGCATGATGGTAATGTCCGGCGACGGAGCACATAGAGCAATATTGCTGTTGCTGTCATTCTCCTCACTTTGATCAGCAATATGATGGCTGCCATCTTTCTCAACCGGTAACCATAATGACAGGGTTGTCCCTTCGCCCAAGGCGGTTTTCATAGTCATGAATCCGCCAGATTGGCGCACGAAACCATGGACCTGACTCAGCCCTAATCCAGTGCCTCGTCCAGCCTCTTTGGTGGTGAAAAATGGCTCAAAAATCTTCTCGGCGATTTCGGGTGGGATGCCGCTGCCATTATCTGACACGCAAAGACGTACATAATGTCCGGGCCTTGCGTCGGGGCCTTCAGCTTTTGCACTTTTTGTATCGAGAATTTTATGGGTAGCGACCAGCGCAACATCGCCTTGTTCGCCCATGGCATCACGGGCATTGACCACAAGGTTCAATATGCCGTTTTCCAGTTGTGAACTATCTATGTGCAATGATGGCAAATCATCTTCACATCGCACGCTCAGCCGGCATCTTTCGCCCAGAGCTTGCTTGGCCAAGGGGATTAGATTTTCTATGAGCTGGCTGAGCGATATGCGTGTCGGGCTAAGTGGCTGGCGGCGGGCAAAGGCCAGCAACCTCTGGGTCAGGCTGGCGGCACGTTCTGCACCATCCTGCGCATTGGCAATGGCCATTTCCGCCCTGTCCATTTGGCCGGTTTTCAGCTTACGCTCAGCCATTTCCAAATTGCCCAAAATGATGGTCAGCAAATTGTTGAAATCATGCGCAATGCCGCCGGTAAGTTGCCCAACAGATTCCATGCGCTGGGCATGAACAAGCTGGGTTTCTGCCTCGCGCGCTCTGGTAATATCCCGAGCGATGCCGAAAATCATGTCATCCTCACGGGCTAACGTCCAGCTGGTATACATGATGCTGCCATCGCTAGCGCGCATTTGTCTTTCGACCTGTACATCCTTTTGACCGTTTATCATCGGTGTCGGGCTGCGCTCTTCATCAGGGCCCAGAAAATTGACCAGACTGGCGCTCCCATCTGAAGGCACATCGCCGAACATCTTCTCCCAGGCCGGGTTGCCGGCAACCAAACTTCCATCAGGTCGTGCGATCAACATCATGTCGAGCGAGTTATCCCAAAGCCTGTCCCGTTGGTCAGCGGCCAGACGGATGGCTTCTTGTTGAACACCAAGTGACTTACGCAATTCCAACAATGCTGCTGCCTGCCGTGCTAGCGCCATAAGCGCCGCCCCATGTTGGAAATCATCATGTGGCTTGGTGTCACTCAGGCATAATGTACCAACTGCATAACCATCAGGACTGATAATCGGCGCCCCTGCGTAAAAGCGGATATGCGGCGGGCCGGTGACCAGCGGATTATCCCAGAATCGGGGGTCTTTATGCGTGTCGATAACTGCAAGAACCTCCTCTTTCTGGATGGTATGATGGCAGAAACTGATATCGCGCGGCGTTCCGGGAATGTTCAATCCATGTGACGCCTTGAACCATTGTCTGTCGCTATCAATCATGGCGATATAGGCCATGGGCACATCCAATATGGTTCTGGCAAGGGTGATCAAATCATCAAATACCTGCTCGGTACCGCTGTCCATTATGGCATAGCTGTGCAATACGGCTAGCCGTGCCTGTTCGTCGGTTTGCAAGGGCGCTATACGCGCGGCAACATCATTATAGTTGGTGCTCATGCCCTTATTGATAGGGGAGTTTGCGGCCTAGTTGCAAGCATATAGGCACGCCGTAGCGAGCCTGTTTCAGAGCTTGCGATAGCGGAAATACCAGACTTCATGCCCTTTTGTGCGCGCTTTGGCTTCATATCGGGTTTCAGGCCAGCCGCCGGGCCGGTTTTGAAAGTCCTTCGCGCCATTGCAGAGCCACAAAAAATCGCTGCGCTGGCGCATGACCATAAGGGCATGGCGCAGATAGATATCGTGATCAGTGCCAAAGCGGAATTCACCGCCGCGCTTCAGCTTTGCCGAGATCAGGTCAAGCGGGCCATGGTTCATCATCCGTCTTTTGGCATGGCGTTGTTTTGGCCATGGATCAGGGTGCAGCAAATAGGCCATAGTGAGCGCGCCATCGGGTATGCGCTCCAACACATCCAACGCATTGCCCATGTGTAGGCGAACATTCGCCAATTGCCCGTTTTTGATATGCTGCAATGCGCCGACAACGCCATTTACAAAGGGTTCCGCGCCTATAAACCCGTGATCAGGAAGCAGATCGGCGCGATAGGCCATATGCTCCCCTGCACCAAAGCCAATCTCAAAATGCAAAGGCCGATCATCACCAAATAATGTACGCGAGGTGACAGGGCCTTCTTCCGGCACACTGATAACCGGCAATAGCTCATCAACCAGCCGCTGCTGGTTCTCACGCAATTTGTGCCCCATAGTCCGGCCGTAAAGCCGCCTTATGGTGGTGGGGTCACGGCGCTCCGCATCGGCTGTGCTGCCAAAGGGTTGGCTATTGTCTGTGCTTTTGCTCATGGCATAGCCGCTTATTAGGTGAAGCCAGTGCTTGCAAGCTCTGGCAGCAATTGGCCCTTTAGATCGCGGCTTTTAGTGCATCAACCAGATCGGTCTTTTCCCAACCGAAATAATCGCCATCTGCTTTGCGGCCAAAATGACCATAGGCAGCGCTGGGACGATAAATAGGTTTGTTAAGGCCCAAATGTGTGCGGATGCCATGTGGGGTCAATTTGACCAGCTTTGGCAAAATGGCTTCCAACTTGGCTTCGTCAACACCGTCTGCGCCAGTGCCATGTAGATCAACATGGATGGACAATGGTTCGGCCACGCCAATGGCATAGCTTAGCTGAATGGCGCAGCGCTTTGCCAGACCTGCCGCCACGATATTCTTTGCCAGATAGCGGGTGATATAAGCCGCCGAACGGTCAACCTTGGTGGGGTCTTTGCCGCTAAACGCGCCGCCGCCATGCGGACTGGCGCCGCCATAGGTATCGACGATGATTTTGCGGCCGGTAAGACCCGCATCACCATCAGGACCACCAATTTCAAAACGGCCAGTCGGGTTGACGTGAATTTTGGTATTGTTGGTGATAAACCCTTCAGGCAGCACATCCTGAAAGACACCCATCACATAAGCGCGCAATTCTTCATACAGGGCCGGGTTATCACTGTCTTTATAATAGCCTGGTGCGTGCTGGGTCGAAACGACCAATGCCGTTGCCTCAACCGGTACGCCGTCAACATAGCGCAATGTCACCTGACTTTTGCTATCCGGCTCCAGAAAAGGGGCTTTGCCGCTATGGCGATCAGCAGCCATGCGCTTCAATATCTGGTGGGAATATTGCAAAGTCGCTGGCATTAGATCGGGCGTTTCATCGCTGGCATAGCCAAACATAATGCCCTGATCGCCCGCGCCTTCCTCCTTGTCCTCACCCGCATCTACGCCCTGCGCAATATGCGCTGATTGTGGGTGAAGGTGATTTTCAAATGTTAGCGTGTCCCAGTGAAAGCCGTCTTGCTCATAGCCAATATCCTTAACCACTTGCCGTGCGGTTTTTTCAATCTCTTCCAATGCGCCATCTGCCCATTCGCCATCGGTCCCGATCATGCCGTTTCCGCGCACTTCGCCAGCCAGAATAACGCGGTCGGTGGTTGTCATGGTTTCACATGCGACACGTGCTTCAGGGTCTTTGGAGAGGAAAAGATCGACAATGGCATCCGAAATCTGGTCGGACACTTTATCGGGATGGCCCTCAGAAACTGATTCTGACGTGAAGAGAAAGCTGTTGCGCATGAAACCCTGCCTGTTCGCTTATAGCAAAATAAGATATAAAGATTTTGTTATATGATCCTTTAACGCTGCCGACGATGCATGGCAACCGCGATCATGATGCAAATCAGCGCAAGCACCAATGGAATGATATTACCATGGCGGCTGAATGTTGTGGGTGGCAATGGCGGCGGCAAAGCACCGTCCAAACGCCCTTGCTGACCCCATGCTATGCTGCCATGCACATGCCCTCGGCCATCGATAATTGCTGATATGCCTGTTGGCGTAGTGCGGATGATCGGCAGGCCTTCCTCAACTGCTCTCAACCGCGCCTGCGCCAATTGCTGCGGCGGGCCATAATAGCCAAACCACGCATCATTGCTGGGGTTGAACAGAAAGTCCGGCCTTTCTTCACTGTTCACAGTTTGCCCGGAAAAGATGATCTCATAGCACACCAATATGCCGGCCTTACCAAGCGGCCCAAGGTCGATATTGTCAGGGCCATTGCCAGGAATAAATGGCACAGTCCCTTGCGTTAATTGGGAGAGGCCAATCGCTTCCAGCAATGGCTTAAAGGGCAGATATTCGCCATAGGGTACCAGATGAAATTTGTCATAGTCGCCAATCAGTTCGGCACTGGAATTTAAGGCAAAGACACTGTTCCGCGCGGCAGAAAGCCGCGGCCTATCATCAAATTCATATTTGATCCCGCCCGTTACCATCACATCATCAGGGCCGAGCAAATTGGCTATTTCTATACGGTTGAGTAGCGCTTCATCATCTGCGCTGAAATAGCGGGGGTAGCCATCTTCCAGCACGTCGTTAATGGCGCTTTCGCTCCAGAATATGATGCGCTTGCTATTTGCGGCGCGTGGTTTGCTGTCGCGCGAAAGCCGGAGCAATGTTTCACGATTATAGGCCAGTATTTGCGGGTCCTGCCAGTCCACATCCTGCCCTATATTGGGCTGGATGATAGCAACGTCCGGCTGTGTATCAGGAATATCTCCTATGGTATAAAAACCGCCATAGCTGCTGGTCCAAAAGAGAAAAGTGCCAGTGATTATAGCCCCGCCAAGTCGGAAATATTTTTGGGCCAATAGCCAGAGTGCCCCTGATGTCAGCACGATAACACCGCTCAAGCCATAGCTGCCAATGAATGCGCTATGTGCCGCAAAATCGACCATCGCTACACCCAGCGGGTTCCACGCAAAGCCTGTAAACAATGTGGCTCGCAACAGCTCTCCTATCATCCATGTTCCCGTCAATGCTATCACAAGACTGACTGCGCGATGCGGTGTCTTGATCTTGCCCACCAGCCAACGCGCGCCTATGATTGCGATCATGGGGTAAATGGCCAGATAAGCGCTGAGCAAAGCCAGTGCTGGCCAGCCATACCAATGCGGCATGACGGGCTGATAAGAAAAAGTCTGTGGTATCCAAATGCAGCTGACAAAGAAATGACCCCAACCAAAGCCATAGCCGATTTTCAGCCATTCTTTTATCGTTTGGGCTTGGGAAATCAGCGCGAATAATGCCGTTACCGCCAGCAGCATCACCCATATCTGTCCAAAAGGCGCAAAGCCTAAAGACGACCCCAGCCCGAGCAATATTGCTGTCAGCCCGGGAAAGCGCTTTGGCAAATTCATAATCACATTCATAGGCACATCCATGCCGTGAAGATGCCATGGGTGCAAGCTGTGAGTTGTTTGTTCATGACAGCGTCAGCAGGTGCGGCTATGACCCGCATATATGATAATATCTTCTTCAATAGCGGCATTAGCCTTCGCGCTTAGTGTTATGCCAATACAGCCTTTCATCCAAGACAACGCACAGGAATCAGAGGCCCAGTCTTTTGAGCCAGAGGCGCCGCCAGAATTCGCACCATCTTTGCAATTGTCGCTCGAGCAAAAGGCCGATGTTAAATGCGCTGTGGCTTTTGCTATTGTCGCAGGCGGGCAGGAGCGAGGCGAGGCCTCGGCGCTGGCATATCCATTATTGGGTGAGCGCGGACGGACATTCTTTGCCGATTTGGGGCAAAGATTAATCAAGGATCTTGATGCTACGCCGCAACAGGTTCAGTTGGTTCTGGAAAGCGAAGCGCGTGCCTTGCAAGAAGATGCGCAAGAGACCAACGACCCCAATGGCACTGTAGATGCCATTATGGAGCCGTGCCTGTCGCGGCTTGATGCCGTTATACCGCCCCCGCCGGAACCTAGCCTGCCCGAATGTGCGGCAATTATGGAACTGGCTTATGATGAAGTATTTGCGCGTGAAGGCCTGTCGCCAACGGCCCGTGATCTCAAAACATTGGCCAGCGTGCTGGAGAGCCGTGCACGTGATGAATTGCGCGCCCAAGGCAAGTCAGGCAATGAAATTGATGCTGAATTAGCAGCCACCAAAGCAGTTTTTGCCGCAGAAGCTTTAGCGTTGGAAGCAGAAGGCAAAAGCCCCAATCTGGATTATGACTATTGCTTTGAATTGGCTAAGCCATGAGCAGCCTGCGTCCATTCCATCTGGCTTTTCCCGTGCACGATATTGATGCTGCAAGGGCATTTTATGTGAATATTTTGAGGTGCAGTGAAGGGCGGTCATCATCAAGCTGGATCGACTTTGATCTTTATGGTCATCAGATAGTTGCTCATCTCGACCCTTTACGTGATGCGCCAAAACGTGCCGATACCAATCAGGTTGATAGCGATGCAGTGCCTATCTTTCACTTTGGGGTGATCTTGCAGCGCTCCGATTGGGAGGCGCTGGCTGAACATTTGCAAAACTTGGGCATAGATTTTCTGATCGCACCGCGCATTCGCTTTGAAGGACAAGCGGGTGAGCAAGGCACATTCTTTTTGACGGACCCCAGCGGCAATGGGCTGGAGTTTAAATGCTTTGCCGATGACGCGCAGATTTTTGCCACCGATTAAGCTTCGCTGAGGCGGCGCCTAAAGCAAAAAACGCAGAGCGATAAAGCCACCGACAAATAATATACCGATAGTCGTGGTCGCCAGCGCAAAATTCTTGTCTATCCAGGCCTTCATTGGCGGCCCGAATTTCCATAGCAGTGTGGCGACAACAAAGAAGCGCGCTGAGCGCGCGATAATCGCTGCCCCAATAAGTACATAAAGCGGCATAGCAGTCGCACCGGCGGCAATGGTGATGACTTTGAATGGCAATGGCGTGAAACCGGCCAGCAATACAATGATCCAGCCTTGCGCATTAAATTCGGCAGAAAATGCGTCAAATTTCTCACTCAGCCCATATAGATCGAGAATGAATCGGCCCAATTGTTCAAACAGAAAAAAGCCTATCGCATAGCCCAGCAACGCCCCCAGTACAGAGGCGATGGTGCAGATAAGGGCATAGCGAAAGGCCCGATCCGGCCGCGCCAGACACATGGGTGCCAGCATGACATCTGGCGGGATCGGGAAAAAGCTGGATTCAATAAAGCTGATCGCGGCCAACCAATGCGGCGCTTTGTCATGCGCTGCTTTATCCAGCGTCCATTGATAGAGTTTTTTCAGCATATTTAACCGCGATTGCTTTTATATTTCAGGGTATGTTTGCACAGCATCATCTTAGGCACAAAACCGCGCGGCAATAACATGGCGCGCCTATTGATTATAATACGCACGTTGTTGCCCCGGGTTTAATCAGACAAATTCTAATGCCCGCCTGGGGTGCCAGAGGGTTCGTCAAACAATTCCTGCGGTGTTTCGCGCCCATGGTCGGTGCCGGCTGTCCGCTCACCCCGTGCCAGCGCAAAGACAACGCCAGAAAGCGCCAACAAAGCAATAATATTGGGGAAGGTCATCAGCGCATTGGAAATATCGCCAAGCCGCCAGATCAATTGAAGCGGCACGAACGAACCAATATAAATCGCAACACACCACAATACGCGCCATAAAAAATGCAATATCTTTTCGCCGCCGCTGGTGGAACCAGGGATCAGGTCATAGATAAAGGTGATGGCCCGTTCGCCATAATAGCTCCAGGTCAATAAGGTTGTGAACACGAATAAGATCAGCGCGACAGATGTGATCAATGTACCGATGGGAATGCCCGCAACATCAAAGGGGAAGGCCGCGCCAAATGCCGCAGATGTCATCGGGAACCCGTCCAGATCAGATTGCCATGCATGTTGCACACTTTGCTGTGCGCCATCGACGGTTGCGGTAAAATCACCCGATACGGTTAAGACCACCAATGCGGTCATGGTGCAGATTACAACGGTATCGATAAAGCAGCCCATCATCGCAAAGCGGCCCTGCGCCGCCGGATCATTGGTTTGTGCCACAGCATGCGCAATGGGTGTAGAGCCTTGGCCAGCTTCATTGGAGAACAGGCCGCGCGCCACGCCAAAACGAATGGCGATCATGATCAGACCGCCAGCAATGCCCCCGCCCGCGGCATCATAGCCAAAAGCGCCAGCAAAGATGAGGCCGAAAGTTTCAGGCAGATAGGGCGCGTTAATGATCAGCGCTATCAGCGCCATAATCAGATAAGCACCGGCCATCCATGGCACAACGGTTTCGGCTACCCGGCCGATGGATTTAATGCCGCCAACAATCACTATGAAAACGGCAACCGCTGCGACTGCGCCGCCAACCCATTCCGGAACGCCAAACAGCTCAACCGCGCTATCGCCCAAGCTGTTGGCCTGAATGCCATTGCCGGTAATCAGCGCAGAGATCAGCGCGCCAATACAAAATAATACGGCCAGCCAGGTCCAATTCTTACCCAAGCCCAATTTGATATAGGTCATTGGTCCGCCGCGATAATTGCCCTCTGCTGTCTGTTCGCGGAAACGAATCGCCAAAGCGCCCTCTGCAAAGGCCAGCGCCATGCCGAACAGTGCAGTGATCCACATCCAGAAGATTGCGCCTGGCCCGCCCAGTGTAATAGCGGTTGCGACACCGGCCAGATTGCCTGTCCCCACTTGCCCAGACAGCGCGGTTGACAGCGCAGCAAAGGGCGAAATCTCGCCCGCGCCCTGCGCTTTTTCGCTGCGGCCAAAGACAGATTTGAACGCAAAGCCCAATTTTGTGATCGGGTAGGCGCGCAGACCAATCATGAAGTATAGCCCAGCGCCCAGCAAGATGATGACCATTGGCGGGAAAGGCAAAACGCTCTCCCCATTCCATTCGCCGCCCCAGATAAAACTGGACACATTAATCACAGGGTCTGTTATCCGCTCAAAGAAATTTGTTTCAACGACATCTGGTATCGCAGCTGCGGCCTCACTCATATTTTGCTCCCCGCCAGTGCCGCAATTATATATCGGGCAATCGGCCTGTTTGAATATCAGGCATAGAGGTAGCAGCCCTTGCCAGATTGGCAATAGGTTATAGCGAGGGCGCTATTGGCTTGAGCCGCTAAGGGGTTAATGCCATGAGTGAGGCGCAAGAATGAAATAGGCCGCAAATATGTGGCAATGTGGGAAGGAATAATGATGGGCCATCAGATAGAAGTGACACGCGGCGCATTGGCGCAATATGAGATTGCACAACTGGCCGATAATGCTTTGGCCGAGGGCGCAATTGCCTGCACGATCGAGCATTATGCGTTGACCGCGAATAATATCACCTATGCAGTAATGGGTGAGGCGATGAACTATTTTGATTTTTTCCCTGCTTTATCTGCGCAAAACGGCGTTGTGCCGGTCTGGGGATTTGCCACCGTATATGCGTCGCGCCACCCCGATATCGCGCAGGGTGAACGGCTCTATGGTTATTGGCCAATGGCAGACACTGTGGTTTTGCAGCCTGGCAAAGTCAGTAAAGAGGCTTTTTTTGACGGCGCATCGCACCGCGCAGGGCTGGCAAGTGTGTATAATAATTACCGCCGACTTGGCAGTGATGCCGGTGATAAAGGCGAAGAAGAAATACGCGCTTTGTTTGAACCGCTTTTCCTGACCAGTTTTTTGATAGAAGACACATTTCGCCGTGAGGATTTTTATGGTGCATCATCTGCAATCCTGACCAGTGCATCATCAAAAACTGCGCTTGCACTTGCGCATGTTATGAAAGAGGCAAGCCCTCATGTTCGGCGCATCGGCCTGACATCATCGGGCAATACAGATTTTGTCGCCCAATGCGGATTATATGACGAAGTTGTATCCTATGAGGAGGTTGAAAGCCTGAACAAAGAGGCAAAAACCGTATCAGTCGACTTTGCCGGTAATGGTGACGTTTTGCGGCGCATCCATGCGCATTTTGACAATAATCTCGCTTATTCCATGCTGGTTGGTGCAACCCATGTTGATGGCCGCGGCGGTGCAAAAAATCTGGCAGGTCCACAGCCCATATTGTTTTTTGCACCAACATCAGCAGAGACATTGATGCGCGAACTTGGCCCCGCAGGCTTTGAGGCTGCGAAAGCCAAGAGATGGAATGACTTTTCCGTCTTCGCAAAGGCTTTGGTGAATGTGATACATGTGAAAGGCAGCGAAGATATTGCGGCTGCTTATGCACGCCTCTTTGCAGGCAATGTCGCCCCGACTGAGGCCATTATTGCTGTAAATGGACAATAGCCCCACTCACTGACGCCAAACCATTATTCAGCTATTTGCGCCTGTGATTTAGGGCATGGCATTTCTATGCAGGGCCGCTATGTTCGCTCCTGACTTTGGTAGGGAGCGGGTGGTAGCAATGGCCAAGATGGCTGAGAGCAAAGAGCATATAATTAGCTGGGCGAAAAATGCGCTGTTTTCGGAATTGTCCGAAGGGGCATTGCTGGCGATCGATAAGGCTGCTGAACGGCGGAAAATTCCAGGCGGCACGTTTCTTGTTCGTCAGGGTGAAGAAGCGGACACACTCTTTTTCGTCGTTACGGGCCGGTTTCGTGTTATCATTCAAGACGGCTCAGGGGTAAGCAAAACCGTTGCTCGCATAGACGCTGGTGAACCGGTTGGCGAATTGGCGTTTTTCGGCGGCGGGACCCGCACCGCCAGCCTGCAAGCCATACGTGACAGCCAGGTTATTGCTCTTGATCGTTCAGATTATGAGGCACTGGTGAGCGCGCACCCCGAAATCAGTGCGGCCTTGCTGAAAGCCGTGTCGCGCAGACTGGCAAGGGTCACGGCCCGGACTGCTTCACTGGAAGCGTCTACGCCCCGTGTTATCGCTTGTCTTGCGGCCGGTGACTCGCCTTTGCCGGAAGATTTCTACCGCCGTTTGGCCCATGCCATGCAAGGGATTCTCGGCGCGCAGCATGTTGTCGCCTGTGTATCGGCAGGAGATGCCCCTTATGGCGATGATCACAGCTATCAGCAATGGCTGGCGCAGCATGAGGAAAAAGGCACTTGGTTGCTGCTCGATGCAAATGGTGACGATGCGCGCTCATCCATGATAACCCGCAATGCCGATGCATTATTGATGGTGGGCGATGCCATGGTCGCGGCCAAGCCGGTTTCACCCAAAGAACAGGCTGCGTTACAAGCAATTGATAGCCCAAACCGTACTTTGGCATTGCTGCGTAGTTCTGGCGATACGCCCATAAACGGCACATGTGACTGGTTGGAAGGCCGTCAGCCACATCTGCATCATCATATTGCGCTCGACAATGATGGCGACTTTGCGAAGCTGGCGCGTTTTTTAACCGGCAATGCTGTCGGCCTGGTACTGGCTGGCGGTGGCGCTTTGGGTTGTGCGCATCTGGGCATAGTGCGGGGGTTGCAAAAGGCCAATATACCGATCGATTTTATCGGTGGCACCAGCGCAGGTGCGGCCATGGGTGGGGCCATCGCGCAAGGGGATAGTGTCGCCCAAACGCTCGATCAAATGGAGGCGATGTTTATCGCAGCCAAAGCCATGCGCCGGTTCACTGTGCCCGTGCACTCATTGCTCGACCCGTCGGTTTTTGATGCAGAGTTGCAAACACGCTATTCAACAAAAGATATAGCTGATCAGCCGATAAACTTTTTTGGCATCTCGACCAATCTTTCTACCAATGATCTTCATGTTCATCGTCACGGCCCTTTATGGGAGGCGGTGCGCGCATCTGGATCGCTTCCAACGATTTTGCCACCCTTTATTGACAGTGACGGCAATATTCTGATCGACGGCGGCGTGTTGGACAATATTCCCGTGAATATGATGCGCAAAATGAAGACCGGCCCGAATATCGTGGTGACACTGGGCGATACGCAGGAAACATGGCGTGTTGATGCGCAATATGACAGTCTGCGTTCACGCCTTGGATTGCTGCGCGATGTTGTTCTGCGCAGACCAGCGCCTGACGACTTTCCGTCTATTGTCGATATCATGTCACGCTCCATGGTGGTCGCTAGCCGTATCGCTTCCAAAGCAATGTTGCGCGACGGTGATATCGTCCTACAGCCGCCTATTGTTGAGGGTATGCAGATTCTCGACTGGCATTTGGGCCGCAAACAAGCGGAGATTGCCGCGGATTATGTGACGCAGCAATTATCAGAGCATGAAGGCCTGGCTGCCTTACAAGAAAAATAACCAAATAGGTTTTTATATGTTGACTTTGTAACGCTCTAAGGTTAGAAAGAGTCAGCATCACGATAAAGCGATTCGCTCATACGGCTTTACATCTATCGGCCGGCCACTCGCTAAAGCGTGAACATTTTCGAACATCATCATATTGATAAGGAAGGCTGGACCATGAGTGATAAGCCGCCATTCCGCACGCTTGCAGTTTCCAAGACCGAAGCGACTGCTGCTGATGCAAATAATGCAATTGCGTCTCCTGTAGAGAGAAAGGGGCAGGTTTATGCGTTGGATGCCTGTCTGAAGAGCAAGGCCCGTTCCTCTGAAACTGTACCGGAAAATGCGGGCAGTGCCGGGGGCATAGATATCGCTGATATAGATGAAGCCGCTTGGGACTGTTTCTTCGTCCATTTAGCGAAAACGGCGGATGCCAGCGCGGCTCTGCAAGAAAGCGGTATATCCGCTGAACAGGCCTTGATTGCGCGCACAAATGACCCTGAAAAAGCGCTGCGATGGCAGCAAGCTCTCGCGGCAAGCTATGATGAGCTAGAAATGGAGCTGCTCTATCGTGCACGTTTCGGTATGGAAAAGCCTATATTTTACGGGGGCAAGCGGATCGATACAACCCGCGAATTTGATAATGGCGTGGCGCTGCGTCTTTTGGGCCAGCACCGCAGTGAGCATGCCGCGCGGCAGTCAGGGACTGGCGCTCAGGATAATGCTGTTGATGTGTTGCGGGAGCGGCTTTTGGCATATCGCCGGAAAGTGACTGCGCAAGATACACAGTCACCGGATAATCCACGAGTGGAAGGCCAGCCCTGACACTATCGTGAATATAGAATATTGCTAAAATGAGGAGCGCTTATGGCCGGAGTGTCCATTGCGGAGTTGCTGGCGCAGCAGCTTGAGGATGATGGGGACGAGCAGCCATTAGATAATTTGAGCGCAGCTGCAGCGCGTGCTTTTTTGGACAATTGGCACAATTGGGCGCGGCCTGAACAGCTTGCGCCAGATGGCGATTGGCTGATCTGGTTGATTATGGCGGGGCGCGGCTTTGGTAAGACGCGCGCGGGAGCTGAATGGGTGCATGATATTGCACGTAACACGCCCGATGCGCGCATTGCCTTGATTGGTGCATCTTTGGGGGAGGTGCGATCGGTGATGGTGGAAGGTGAAAGCGGCCTGTTGGCAACTGCAAAAAGCCAGGAACAGATTTTGTGGGAGCCTAGCCTGCGGCGTTTGCGATGGTCATCCGGCGCTCAGGCTATCGCTTATAGCGCAGGCGAACCAGAAGCCTTGCGCGGGCCGCAGCATAGCCATGGCTGGTGTGATGAGATAGCCAAATGGGATATACAAAATGGATTAAAAAACCAAAATCATGGTGGTGACAGTTTGGCACAAAGAAGCTGGAGCAATTTGATGATGGGCCTGCGTCTGGGCATTGATCAGCGGGTGCTGGCTACCACAACACCGCGGGCCGTGCCTTTGCTCAAGGCCTTGCTGGATCGCGACGACATTGCCGTAACGCGGGGCAGTACATCCGATAATCAGGCCAATCTGCCAGATAGCTTTTTGGCGTCTATCCACGGCCAATATGGCCGCAGCCAGCTCGGTCGGCAGGAACTATATGGCGAATTGATAGAAGATGCCGAAGGGGCATTATGGACGCGCGATCTGATCGAAAAATGCCGTTTGCAAAGTATTGATAACGCCTTTTTGCAAAATTATCGACGTATCGTGGTTGCGGTTGATCCACCTGCCAGCGCGACCGGCGATGCATGTGGCATTATCGTCGTCGGATTGCATGAAAACACTATGGGTCATGTTCTGGCCGATGCCAGTGTGGAGAAAGCCTCTCCAGAGAAATGGGCGCGTGCAGCGGCGCAAGCGGCGCAGATTTGGGGTGCTGACCGTGTGATTGCAGAGGCTAATCAAGGCGGTGCTATGGTGCGCTCTGTGTTGGAAGCGGCCTGTGTTTCTTTGCCAGTGACACTGGTCCATGCCAGTCGCGGTAAAACTGCCCGCGCTGAGCCTGTGGCGGCGCTTTATGAAGCAGGGCGTGTGCAGCATCTGGGTATGTTTGCTCAGTTAGAAGATGAGATGTGCGGGCTGTTAATGGGCGGTGATTATGTCGGTCCTGGCCGATCACCAGACCGTGCAAATGCATTGGTATGGGCACTGACTGAGCTTTTATTAGGGCGCAAAGGCGATCCGAAAATACGTATGACTTGAGGAGATTATCTGTGGGAATCCTGTCAAATCTGGCGCTCGCTTTCAAAGGCGGGTCGCCCCATAAGCCGCAGCTGTCACCGCCTTCAGGGCGGTTTTTTTATGCCTCCGGTTCGGGATATGGCGTACAAGGGGGCAGCGCATCAGGACAAAGCTATGCGGCTTTGCTGCGTGCAGCCTATTTGCAGAATCCCGTGGCGCAGCGCTGTGTCCGCATTGTTGCTGACAGTGCAGGCAGTGCCCCATTAGCCGGAGACGAAGCGGCAAAGGCCATTATCAATATCGCTGCGCAAGGCACGCCTTTGCTCAGCCTGATAGCATCGCATCTGGTGCTGCACGGCAATAGCTATGTGCAGATTATCTGCGGTGCTGTGGGAGACATTGAAAGCCTTTATGCTTTGCGTCCTGACCGAATAACTGTCGAAACAGACGAAAATGGCTGGCCTAAATGTTATTTGTACCAAGTTGGTGAAAAAACAAATCGTATCGATGCAATGACTGACGACGGGAAGCCGCAAATTGTACATCTGCGCAGTTTCCACCCTGATGACGATCATTATGGACTAGGGTGTTTGGGAGCAGCGGCGGAATCTGTGACTATCCATAATGCGGCTAGCCGTTGGAACCGTTCACTGCTCGATAATGCCGCACGGCCATCGGGCGCTTTGGTTTATGACCCAGGTGAGCCGGGTGCGGTGTTGAGCGCTGACCAGTTTGATCGTCTTAAGGCCGAGCTGGAAGCCAGCTATTCGGGCGCGGATAATGCCGGCCGGCCTTTGCTGTTAGAAGGCGGTTTGAAATGGCAGGGCATGAGTTTGAGCCCTGCGGATATGGACTTTGTCGCCTTAAAGGCCGCCGCGGCGCGGGAAATTGCACTGGCCTTTGGCGTACCACCCATGATTATCGGTCTGCCAGGCGATAATGCCTATGCCAATTACCGTGAAGCCAATCGCGCTTTGTGGCGGCTTACTATCATGCCCTTATTGGGCAGCATTTTGGACGGGCTGAACAGCGCTTTGACGCAATGGCCGTCATTTGGTGCTGATAGGGTCGGTCCATTGCGGGTCGATATGGATCAAATCCCTGCCTTTTCTGAAGACAGAGAGCGGCTTTGGTCGCGTATAAATGCTGCTGATTTTCTGTCTGATGATGAGAAGCGGGAGGCCGTCGGCCTGATGCCAGCAACCCATAGTTTGGGGCAATGAAGGAGCATGACATCATGAACAATGAAGATATGCTGGCGCGGTTGGTCGCGCAGGCGGAAAATGAAGGCGGCGATCTGGTAACGCTGCGCGCCATTGTCGAAGAGGCCAGTGATCTGGGCGCGGCGCGGGTGCTGGACCGTTTGGGCCTGTCCGATGAGACGGCGCAGGACGACTTTGCCGAACTGCGCGAGCTGCTAAGGGCGTGGCGCGATGCAAAGGCCAGCGCATGGAAAGCGGCCATCCAATGGGCTGTGCGCGGCGTGTTGGCAATGTTGTTGATCGGTATCGCTGTGCGGCTTGGCCTATGGGACTGGATTGCATGAGCCAGCTATTTCGCAACAGCGATATGCGCATTGCTGGATACGCTGCGCTGTTTGACAGAGTGGATCGCGGTGGGGACATTATCCGCCGCGGCGCATTTCGTCACGCATTAGGGCGGCAGAAAAACTGGCCTTTATTGTGGCAGCATCGGCAAGATCAACACATTGGGCAGATTGTCTATGCCGCAGAGGACCGGCGAGGCCTGCGCATTATCGCAAGGCTTGCAGGCGGCGATGATATAGCTGCCAAAGCCCGGCAGATGTTGACCCAAGGGGCGGTGACCGGCCTGTCCTTTGGTTATCGCGTGCGCAGCTTCGCTGAGGTGCTGCAAACCAGTCTTGCTCGGCGCGAATTACTGGCTCTGGATCTGGTGGAGGTCAGCATGGTCACACACCCTATGCAGCCAGGTGCTCAAATCCACATGATGACGGCAAATACTCAAACAGAGTTCCCGCAATCGCCAATATTAAAAGCCCTAATGTGAAAGGAAATACCCCATGGACAATATGACTGAGAATGACACCGCTAACGGCGCGGCTGCTTCGGACCCGCTAGCGGCAAGTTTCGATGCAATTTTGAAGAGCGAAGAGCACGAAGCGCGCATCAGCGCGGTAGAGAGCAATGTTGATGGCATCAAAGCCGATGTCACCAGCTTGCAAGGGGAAACCCGGCAGTTGAAAGACGGTCTTGCGCGTATTGCCAATGCAGCAGCCCGGCCTGCCCTGTCGACCAGCAATGGTGAAGCTGTGACAGGCACAAAAAGCATGTCGCGCAGCCCGGCAAGGCAGCAATTTGTTGATGGCTATTTGCGGCGCGGGCAAAGCGGGGAGGTTAAGAGCTTTAGTGCAAATAGCGGCCCCGAGGGTGGCTTTGCTGTACCGCAGGAAATTGACGCTGTTATTGGGCGTCTTCTAACTGACATTTCCCCCATTCGTGCCATTGCCAATGTCGTGCAAACAGGAAGCGCAGGTTATCGCAAGCTGGTCACTCATGGCGGTACTCCATCGGGTTGGGTGAGCGAAACTGCTGGCCGGCCTGAAACCGATACGCCGGAATTTGCCGAAATCGCGCCGCCTACTGGCGAGCTTTATGCCAATCCAGCGGCGAGTCAGGCCATGCTGGATGATGCAGCATTTGATGTTGAAAGCTGGCTGGCCGGAGAGATTGCCGAGGAATTTGCGCGTGCGGAAGGCGCGGCTTTTGTCGGTGGCACTGGCAATAACCAACCGGCTGGCTTTCTCACTGCTCCGGTCAGCGCTAATGGTGATGATGCAAGGCCCTTTGGCACCTTGCAAGTAATCGGTACGGGCGCGGATGGCGGCTTTTCTGCTGTCAATCCAGAGGATCGCCTGATCGATTTGGTGCACAGCCTTAAGCCTGGCTATCGCCAAGGTGCCAGCTTTGTGATGAATTCATCGACACTGGCAATTATCCGCAAGTTCAAAACTGCCGATGGCGCATTTTTGTGGCAGGCAGGTCTTGCTGAAGGTCGTCCGGACACTTTGCTGGGTTATCCTGTGGTTGAGGCAGAGGATATGCCCGATATTGCGGATGACAGCCTATCAATCGCCTTTGGTAATTTCCGCGCCGGTTATCTTATTGCAGAGCGCAGCGCGACCAATATTCTGCGTGATCCGTTCACCAACAAACCCTTTGTGCACTTTTATGCGACCAAGCGTGTTGGCGGGCAGGTGGTGAATTCTGAAGCGATCAAATTGCTCCAGTTCAGCGCCTAATAGCACCGCACATATTTGCTTATCTGTTTCGCCCCAATGCCTTTTGGCCTTGGGGTTTTGTCTGCGCCGCTGGTTCGTCCCCTACCAGCGGCGCAGACACCTTCATGATCTGAAAGGAAGCTTTCATGCATAGATTATTCTTCGCTGATCGTATCTTGGAAAGCAGCCTGTCCGTCGGCACTGGACCGTTACAATTGGCTGATGTCGTTCCGGGCTTTCGCAGTTTTGCGGAGGCCGTGACGCCAGATGTAACATTTGCTTATGTCATTACTGGCGAGGGTGCGGCGCCGCAATGGGAAGTCGGCATCGGGCATTTGGTGCCACAAGGTGAAGGCTTTGCTGTAGAACGGCTTGCCGATATTTCCAGCGATGGAGCAGGAGCGTGTGACTTTATAGCGGGACAAAAAACTATTGCCCTGACGGCCTCTGCCCGCTGGTTCAGTGAAGCACAAGAACCGCCAATAGTGAACGAACCTACAGCGCCAATATTGCACGTGCCGCAATTTGAAAATGGCTGGGGCAATTTTGCGCCATGGGCAGCGCCAGTGCAATATTATCAGGGTGCGGACGGGCGGGTATATCTGTCTGGCAATATTGGCGGGGGCGCAGGCGGTAACAATATTATCCTCTTCACCTTGCCAAATGATATGGGACCATCAGCGACCGAATTTTTCACCGTACGCAATTCAGGCTCCACCGATGTTGTGGGCATCTATATCCGTTCAAATGGCGATGTCGTGCTGCAATCAGGTTCACCTGCTTGGTTCAGCCTGTCGGGCATCAGCTTTCTGGCAGACAGCTAATGCCCGTTCCGCTTGATAATAATGTGCCGGTTACAGCCGCCATGGCGTTGGCCGTGCAACCGCTTGCCGGGTCAGCAAAATGGCCATTGCCATTGTCCGTGCAGCGGCGCGGGCATCAGCCATCGGTTCAGAAGCGCACCGCCAAACCGGCACGCCGTCCAGGACATGGCTAATTACAGGACTTGCAAATATGGGTTATTATCTCAAAGATCCGCAATCGCGGCTCGATTATCACATGGACTGGGCGGCAGAATATCTGGGCCAAGAGTCACTCTCTACAAGCAGTTGGAATATCGACCCGCATGAAAGTGGCGGGTTGGAAGTCGTTGATAGCGGTCATGATCCGGCACGCGCCTTTGTGATCGTCTCCGGCGGTATTGCCGGGCATGTCTATACGCTGACAAACCGTGTCACGCTCAATTCCGGCATTGCAGATGAGCGGACCATCACGATCCGAGTGGAGGCACGATAATGTCCATCGCACAAGAAACAGCGCCTCCACCTATATCATCGGCGGCATTGGCAGAGCTCAAAGCACATTTGGGGTTATCTTTATCGCAAGATGACGCCGTACTTAGCGGATATTTGCGTGCTGCATTCTCATTATGTGAGGCTTTTACGGGCAAAGCTCTTTTGCAGCGGGCAGTGACGCACAAATTGGTCATGCATCATGCTGCGCAGTCACTGCCTTATATGCCGGTTATCGCTATCACTTCTGTCAGCAAAACCACTGCTAATGGCATGAAAATCGCACTGCCCGTTGCCAGCTATCGCATTGATATTGATGACCGACAGAAAGCATGTGTCACACTGCTCGGCCCATTGCCGATATTGGATGGCGGTGAGCATGTGGTGGCGCAATATAGTGTAGGACTGGCATCGCAATGGACCTATTTGCCGGATGCGTTGCGTCAGGGAATTATCCTGCTTGCCGCCCATTTTTATAATCAGCCGCGTGATGCACAGACCCATCCTCCGGCTGCGGTAACGGCATTGTGGCGGCCCTGGCGGCATTTGCGGGTGGCATGATATGGCGATCAATAATCTCACAGGCTTTGGCCGCAGCATAGAGCGGCGCAGTGCACAGCTTGCCGATGCGGCCGCGCAAAGCCGCCTTGAGGGTGTCGCTACACAATTATCGGCGCTGGTGCCGGGCGCAGTGGTGGACCGCGATAGGATCAACAATCAGGTGACAGTTCGTGGCCGTGATGTGGCGCGGCGATATTTTGATGATGAGCGATTTCATTTGATTGGACGGGATTAAGCCGATGGAGAACAAAACCATGACCCTGGCCCCAGAGATTGCTCTGCGCCGCCATATTCAGACTTTTCTGGCTGGTCATACAGTGCTTGCCGCTGTTTTGGACCGTGTTGATGATCCGGCGGTTCGCCCTTCATCGGGGAGGCAATTGTCAGTCTCTATTGCTGAAGCAAGGGATTGGAGCGGCGGCGGTTTTACCGGACGCGAGGTGCAATTGGTGCTGAGCCTGCAAGATGATGCACGGGATGATGAACAGCTTGGAGAGGCTTTGGGCGTTATCGACCAAGTTCTTGATCAAGTACCCAGTGAAATGCCTGGTTGGTGCATCGTTAATTTGCAGCCATTGGTGCGCCGGATTTTGCGCGGGTCAGATGCCAGGTGGCGCACAATGGGCCGTTACCGCATCCGCATGGTCGCGCAATAGACATGATAAAATTATGAAAGGGTAAGATTATGGCGGCAGAAAAAGGCAGCGCCTTTTTGTTGAAAATTGGCAATGACGAAGATCCCGTGGCATTTTCCACCGTGGCTGGATTACGCACCACGCAGATGAGCATAAATGGCGATGCTGTTGTTATTACCAATAAGGATTCTGGCGGCTGGCGTGAGCT
Source organism: uncultured Sphingomonadaceae bacterium (assembly GCA_947503245.1). Taxonomy (GTDB): domain Bacteria; phylum Pseudomonadota; class Alphaproteobacteria; order Sphingomonadales; family Sphingomonadaceae; genus Alterisphingorhabdus. Next base: position 261,422 of record CANNCV010000001.1, on the reverse strand, counting down.
TTTATCAGGTGCGGGGGTGCGTTCTATCTCCGTTTCCGGTGCTGGTGTTTTTCTGGGCAGCGAGGCTGAAACGCGGATACGCAGCCATGCACTTGCTGGGACAATTGATAGCTATGAATTAAGTTTTGAAGGCGGTGAGCGCATGCAAGGCCGTTTTCTGGTGTCGCGTCTGGACTATTCTGGCGATTTTAATGGAGAGCGCAATTACACGCTAAGCCTTGAAAGCTCCGGTGCGGTTGCGGCTTTATGAGCGCTGTCGAAACCCAGGCGAACCGGCTGAGAGGCGAGGCGCAGTTCAGCATTGAGGGTCAGAATTATTTGCTGCGCCCCAGCTTTGCCGCTTTGGTTGCCGCAGAGCAGGAATTGGGGCCGTTATTTGCATTGGTAGAGCGCGCATCATCGGGCCAGTTGACGCTGGATGAGATGGCGACTTTGTTCTGGCATTGTGTGGCACATCGCCCTGACGGTCTGACGCAATCCAATGTCGGTCAGGCAATAGCCTCACAAGGTCTGGCTAATATTACACCAACACTGCGCTTGGTCTTGCAACAGATTTTGGCGGGATCATAAGCCATGACTGGCGGCGCGAAGCAAGATGCGGCCAGCCAAGCCCGCCAATGCTTTTCAGACAATGCTTTGGCACTGGCGGGCTTGGCTGGCCGCAATCTGGGTTGGCGACCTGATGATTTCTGGCAGGCCACGCCTGTTGAACTCTGCGCAATGCTTGGTTTGACCCCCAGAAAACCGGACAGCAATATCGCCGCAGACACCATTAATAGCTTGCTAAAGGAATTTCCTGATGGATGATGTAGTCGAAGAGCTGGTGGTCGCAGTGCGCGCGGATACGCAAAGTTTTTCGCGTGATGTTGATGCAATGCGCGGTGCTTTGGATAATGCGCTGGGCGATGGTTTTGGCCGTGCTGGACGGGCATTAGAGCAGGGATTGTTAAGTGCTGTAAGGCGCGGCTCGCTGGATTTTGATGATTTGCGCGCCACGGCCTTGAACGCATTGGATGATATTGCAGATGCTGCCATCGCAGCGGGTTTGCAGAGCATTGGGTTTACGTCTGGTCAATCCGGCCAAAGCGGCGGCCAATTTGATGCAGGACTTATTGGTTCTCTTTTGGGATTGCCCGGCCGAGCAACAGGCGGGCCAGTCTCCCCTGGCAGAGCCTTTGCCGTAGGAGAGAATGGGCCGGAGGTTTTTGTCCCAACCAGCAGCGGCAATATCGTACCGCTCGAGCCAGCTTCACGCGGCGCAATGCAGCTATCGATCACCGTCAATAGCAATGGCGGCTTGCGCGATAGCGAGGCTCTGCAACGATCGTCACGACAAATTGCCCGCAGTGTCAGCTCAGCCTTAAGGCGCAACCGCAGTTAGGTCTTTGCAGACAGGTTATCTGTGTAGCTGGTGCCCTCGCTAAATCGCTAAAAATCCCGAAAATAAGAGGAGACGCATATGCCTTTTTGGTTGGCAGAGCGCCGTAATGGGCAGGATAGCGACATTATCCAGCGCTTTGATCCGCGTTTCTGGACCGTCAATTTCCCGCGGCCAATGATGGCCTCGGTCATCACAACGGCGACAGATGCCTTGCGTATTGATGCCGTATTTTATGATGATGCCGCGCTTGCCGGTCTGATTTGGGAGAGTGAGGATATACTTGATCACCCGCTGCTGGCTTATGACACAGACCGTGATTATAGCCATAGCAGCCTCAGCTTTCATTGGCGTTCGCACGGTATAATGCCGCTCAATGCGGTTAATGGCCCTACGCTGACTATAGAAGGTCGTGACGCAAATGGCGCACCGCGCAGCTGGTTTGTGCGGTTATGGAATTATGCGCAGGGTAGCCCCGAAGATGCGCGGATCACGCTTAACTTTGAACAGCTGGATGGCGGTTTTCTGTTACCTGCAGAGGCTGACCGTGTCTATCCACATGACATAGATCGCATGTTTATCTCTCTGGTGCCGCCGCAATTTACCGGCAGCGGCACCTCCTTTGCATCTGGTGTAGAAGCATGGGTTGAGATTAGTGATATTGTCTGTTCGGGTGAACGTGCAATGCTGGATATTGGCGATGCCATGCTCCCAGATACGGGCCTGTGCATGGCTACGGCCTATGATGATAGTTTCAATCAAACGCCCGAACGTCTTTTGCGCGCCATTGGCCATTTGGGTTATGGTGAAACCATTAATCACTATGTCGGCATGAGCCATTATTTTGAGCTTGCACCCATTGGTGACGGGCTGTTCGTTGCCGTGGGTGACAATGCTTTGAACCAGCCTTGCCGACAATGGCACAAGGATTTTGCCCAAAGAGCAAAAGCGGCCGGCCATAGCCTGATATTCTCTCTGTCATATGAGCTGTTCGATGCTCATTGTTTTGATGATTGGAAGCAACGGGCAGAAAATGGCGACCCCGCGCTTACAGGCTGGGTGCCACCATCCGCCTTGCTCAGCCCAGCGCATAGCGGAGCGATGGAATATTTGCAGGCTGTAGGGTGCGAATTTGCGCAACTGCTGCATGATAATGGCCTACCGGTCCGTTTTCAAATTGGCGAGCCATGGTGGTGGGTGACCTTTGATGGCCGTATTTGTTTGTATGACGATGCTGCGCGGTCAGCTTTTGGCGATTTGCTGGTCTCTATTGATACGATATTCCAACCTATGGACGCAGCGCAAAAGGCACTTTTGGATCGTGCGGGCGAACTATTGGCGCAATCAACAGCTGACCTAGGCGAAGCGGTACGTAGTCATCTGGGTGCGGCCGATGTGGAACTCAGCATATTGATCTATCTGCCAACTATCGCAGATCCCAATGCACCGGACGTTTTGCGAGCAAACATCCCTATCGGATGGGCGCGACCTGCTTTTGATGTGTTGCAGCTGGAGGATTATGACTGGGCCGTGGCGCGGCAAACGGGTGCGCGTGCTCGCGCTTTATCGCTTGTTGCAGATCGCTTGGGCTATCCGCTGCATGAACAGCATTATTTTGCAGGATTTGTCTTGCGGCCCGAAGATCGGGGCGAGTGGCGGCCCATTGTTGAGGCCGCTGAAGAGGCGCGATCTCGCATGATACCAACCGTGTTTTTCTGGGCATTGCCGCAGGTTGCGCGCGACGGCCTTACCTATTTTCCTGATATGGGAGCTTCTGAAATGCAGGCCTTTGACGATGTTCGTTTTCCCCTCGCGCTTAGTCAGGAAGTTTTGGCGGAAGCGCGATTTTCAACGCAGATTTTAACAACAACCGGGGGGCATGAGCGGCGCAACAGCCGATGGAGCGATGCCTTGATGCGCTTTGATGTTGGGCCAGCGCTGAGGTCTGAGCGCGATCTGGCAACTTTAATGGCATTTTACAGAGCGCGGCGCGGACCAGCCAGAGCATTTAGGCTGCGTGATCCTTTCGATTATGATTCGCGTCAGTTCGATAGCGGGCCCGATAATGGCGCCGCGGATCAACCGCTCGGCATAGGCAATGGAGAGCGTAGTCATTTCCAACTGGTCAAACATTATGGCCCTGTCGACGATCCACAAATACGCAGAATCACGCATCCTGTTGCCGATCAGGTGGCAATCAGCATGGATGGAGAGGATGTATCCGGTTGGATGCTGTTGGCTGGCGGGGTTGTTGCTTTCGATACACCGCCGCCTGAAGGCGCTATGTTACGAGCGCATTTTGTTTTTGATGTACCGGTACGCTTTGCTGAAGACAGTTTGGCGATTAACGCTGCGACCTTTGCCGCTGGAGAAGCAACCAGCATAGTCTTGGTTGAAGTGCGCCAAGCAGATAGCGATCAAGAGACAGGACCAATTGCGGCATGAGCTGGTTTTCTACAGAACTGGACAGTGCGATCATGCTTTGGCGGCTGGAGCGTGCAGATGGCGTGACCCTGGGGTTTGCTGCGCATGATCGTGATGTATGGCGCGGCAATATACAATATCGCGCAGCGCCCGGAATGCGGCCATCTGCAATCGAACTTCATGGAAACCCTGAAGCTGAAACCATGGATATTGAGGGTGTTCTGAGCAGTGACGCCATTGATGAAGATGATCTGGCTGCTGGTCGGTGGGACCGCGCCCGCATGGCCATTGGCATAGCAGATTGGCAAGATGCCGATCGTCAACCCGATTGGATTTTGGAAGCCCAATTTGGAGAGATTATCCGGCGGGAAGATAGTTTTCAGGTCGAGTTGCTTAGTGGCAAGAATGTCCTAAATCAGGCATTATGTCCCCGCACATCGCCATCATGCCGTGCGGAATTTGGTGATCGTGCATGCGGATTATCCCGATCGCGTTTCCGCAGATTAGCAGCTGTGACAGCAGTGGATAAGGCCAATGCGGCTATTAGCTTTTCAGGGATTGACGCGAATATCGCACAAAATTTTGTCGAAGGTGATGTGCATTGGGTATCTGGCGTAAATAGGGGTCTTTCACAGCGCGTAATATCCGTTGACGGTGCTGGTCTTTGCCTGCTGCCCTCACCATATTTTTCTATCATGCCGGGCGATAAGGCACGTCTGACACAGGGTTGCGACAAGACTTTGGCCACCTGTCAGAACCGTTATGCTAATGTTATCAACTTCCGGGGTGAACCGCACTTGCCCGGTAATGACTTGCTGACAAGGTTCCCTAATTAATGGCGGAGTATGAATTGCTGGCGATGGTTTCTGTCCAGCAAGGCGAACAAATAGCCGAGGCCGCCAAGCAATGCATAGGCAGTCCATTTAGATTACATGGGCGCTGCTTATATAAGGGGTTGGATTGCGTCGGCGTGGCTCTTCATGCTTTGCGATCAGTGCGCGATATCCCGGCGCCGCCAGACACGTACAGCTTGCGTGGGCCAGGACAGTCCACGGTTTTGCTATGGGCGCAGTCGGCGGGTCTTTTGCGACTGGGTAAGGACGATAATGGACAATCAGGTGATATTGTCTTGGTCGCTCCAGCCGCTGGCCAATCCCATTTGCTGGTCAAGGTGCCAACTGGTTTCGTCCATGCGCATCTGGGATGCAGTAAGACTCTGCTGACCGCCAGTTTGAACCCATGGCCAGTACAGATGCGCTGGCGGCTTGCTGCCAAATAAAGCGCGACGAGTGCAAGGATAGCCAGTCTGCCGGATACAAAATAAGGATATTGATATGGCAACATTGGTATTAACTGCTGTGGGCACGGTCGTTGGCGGGCCTATTGGCGGCGCAATTGGCGCGATTATAGGGCGGCAGATTGATGGTGTTCTTTTCGGCAGCAATGATCGCGAGGGGCCGCGCTTAACTGATCTTGCTGTCCAGACATCGCAATATGGTTCTTTGGTGCCGCGCATATATGGTCGAATGCGGGTGGCAGGCACGGTGATTTGGGCAACCGATCTTATCGAAAGTCGCGAGAGGCAGGGCGGCGGCAAGGGCAGACCAGGCACAGTTCAGTTTTCTTATGGTGTTTCCATGGCTGTGGTTTTATCGAGTCGGCCATTAAGAAACGTCAAAAGAATTTGGGCTGAAGGCAATTTGCTGCGCGGCGAGGCTGGTGATTTCAAAACCAATACCGGCTTTCGTTTTTACAATGGCCATGGTGATCAAGACCCCGATCCTCTTATTACAGCACTAGAAGGTGAAGAAGCAGCTCTGGGGTATCGCGGGCTGGCATATTGTGTCTTTGAAGAACTGGATCTAACGGATTTTGGCAATCGTATTCCGTCCCTGACGTTCGAAGTGGAAGCAGATGACGCGCCGCTTTCGCCAAGCGATATCTTTGCAGACTTTGCTCATGTGGACCCAAATAGTCCGAAACAACCCGCAGAAATACTGGGTTACTCTGCTCAGGCAGATCGTCAGGTGCAGGTGCTGGATGAACTGGCCACAAGCTTTCCGCACCATATTGATTGGTCCATGGATGGATTGCGGCTGGCACGCCGCGACTTGATTCCAGCCAATGATATTTTGACGGTTCGGGATGCGGACATTATCCATCAAGAGGGAGATAGCGGCACTCCAGCTGAGCAGCGGATGCGGCCACATGCACGCGCACAGCAAATTCAGCTGCGATATTATGAGCCTGAACGCGATTATCAGGCTGGTATCCGTCGTTCACTCAACGGGAATATTGGACGCGCGCCAGCTATTTTTGATATGCCAGCAGCTCTCACAGCAAGCAACGCACAAAATATTACTCAGCGCCTCTATCGTTATAGCCAGTATCAAGACCGGGAACGGACACTGCATATGGCGCGGCTTGATCCGATGCTGCGGCCTGGTCGGACAATCCGTATCGAAAATGAGGCTGGGCTTTGGCGAATCGATCAATGGCGTTTCAGTGTTGAAGGTGTTTCTCTGGAACTGATCCGCGATGAATCTGGCAAAGACACTGCGCCTGCCCAAGCAGAGGCGGGCCGCAGTCTATCAGCCCCTGACCAGATTGCCATTGGCGGCGCACTCGATATTTTCGATCTGCCAGCAACGGCAGAGCTTTCCCCTAATGCAGTAAATCTGGCTGCTACAGTGCGCGAAGATATCGCTGGTTCTGATATATCTGGCGCATCTATATGGCGCGGCGGCGCGCTTTACCGGGCCACGGCAGATGGCGGCCTGCTAGACTTTATAGGGCCAGTTCAAGCGCAAGCTGATTATGGCACCTTACTTAATGGTGTTTCACCAGCAACGGGCATTATGCACGATTATAACGAACCTCTGATTATTGCATTTGAAGGCGCTGATCCATTTTTGGCAAATATTGATCAAGACGGTTTGAGCAATGGCGACAATATGTTGCTGCTGGGCGATGAAGTTATACAGTTTGAACGTGCTGACTTTCTGGGTGAAGGTCAATATCACCTCTCCGGTTTATACCGAGCATTGGGGGATGGCTTGGGCGGTGAAAATGGTCATGAAGCTGGGACGCGCTGCCTTTTGCTCAATCACAATGTTGCATACGTTCCTGCGAGTGGGAATATACTTCGCCAGACGGGAGATTACGCGCTTGTTTCTCGCGGGGTTTCAGACTTGTCCTTCGCGCAAACGTCAATGATAAGAGCACTGCGTCCATTGCCCCCTGTGCATCTGTGTTGGCAAATTCTTCCTCCCTCCAGCAACACCCAAAATGGGCAGCCGGTTTATATATCCCAGCTGAGATGGACGAGGCGCAGCCGCATCCCGTTTTTGTGGAGTGACGGCGTAGACATGCCGCTGGTTGAAGAGAGGGAGGCATATAGCATTGGCTTCTGGCAAGCATCGGCAGTCGATCATGCTTTAGAAACAGACATTATAATTTCCCAGCCGCCGCTTTTATCGTTCGAAACTGACCAGTCATTCCTTAATCTGTCCGTTGAAGACCAAGATATTTTGACATCTTCCGGCGAAACTATCGTCGCCATAATACGCCATTTGGGCACATATGCGACGTCAAAGCCAGCTACATTATATTTTCAAATGCCCTAGATATTCTGCTGAACAATTTCTTCAAAGGAGCTTTATACTATGCCGCAAAGCCCAGTTTTTAATGAAACGGATCGAAGTGCGCGACTCGGCCTGCCTTTTTTATTTCCGTCTCAAGCACACAAAGAAGTAACGGTGAATGAGGCATTGGAAAAAATCGATGCCGTTATCACTCCGGTTATTGCCGGGTTCGCTGACAATCCAGATGCCCTTCAGCCCGTTCGCGGCGAATCTTGGCTTATTTCCGGGAATTCTTCGGGGCAGTGGGAGGGATATGAAAACCATATCGCATATTGGTCGGGCACTGGGTGGCGTTTATATGCCCCAATTGAAAGGCAACATATTTATGACCGCTCTAATGGCGGTATGTTATTTTTTCACGAAGGGGCGTGGAGGAGCTATATTGCACCTGAACAAGCAAGTGGCGGCGACGTAGTTGATGAACAGGCAAGAGTCGCTATTTCCGCAGTGATTGATAGGCTGGTTGAGATAGGAATTCTGCATCCACCGCTTTGATTATAAGATACAATATGGGCGCGGCCAAATGACAATCTGCCCTCATTTTTTGACAAATATGAATGTAAAGGCGACATTTTGGCAACACTTAGCTTCATTTGATGTCTTGCGCCTCGTCAATCATCGCGCTAATTAGAGGCTTGAGTTTGTTAAGAATCCGAAAAGGGGATCCCAAATGCGGAAGTTAGTCATCGGACTGGCATTAGCGTCGACAGCTCTCACCACACCTGCTTTTGCACGTGATGGTGAGTGGTATATCGGTGTTGATGGCGGTATCACCATCGTAGAAGACCTTGAATTTGATGTTGGTGAAATCACCAATGGTAATATCGTCGACTCAGACACCGGATATGATCTAGGTGGCTATGTCGGTTATGATTTTGGTGGCTTCCGCCTTGAAGGTGAAGTTAGCTATCGCGAAGCTGATCCTTCAAACCTCGATGGTATTTCTGGCTTCCCAGTAGGTGATTTTGCGCCTCCATTTACTAGCGGTCCTTTCCCAGGTGTGGCTGGATCCACAAACGTTCTTGCATTCATGTTGAATGGCTTGCTTGATTTCGGTGAAGACGATGGCGTTCAAGGTTTCGTTGGCGGCGGCGTAGGTGTTGCACGTACTGACGTTTCTTATACTGCGCAGACATCTGATGGCGGTCCTGGTGTAGATGATTCCGACACCGGTTTTGCTTGGCAGGGTCTTGCTGGCATCCGTATGCCTTTGTCTGATAGCTGGGACGTTGGTTTGAAATATCGTTATTTCAATTCCGATGCTTTGAGTGTTGTTGACCGTACCGGCCGTACTCTTTCGGGTCGCATTCGTACACACAGCCTTTTGGGTAGTATAATCTATAACTTCGGCGGTGAAACACCGGCACCGCCACCGGCTCCAACGCCACCGCCACCACCACCACCACCGCCTCCACCGCCACCACCACCACCGCCACCTGCACCGGTAGTGACATGTGAAAAAGGCCCTTACATTGTATTCTTCGATTTCGATAAGTCGAACATTACACCTGAGGCGGCGACAATTTTGGACAATGCAGTATCTGCCTATGGCAACTGTAATAATGTTCCTATCATGCTTGCTGGTCACGCTGACCGTTCTGGCTCACAAAGCTACAATGTTGGCTTGTCACAACGTCGTAACGAATCAGTTCGTGCTTATCTGACATCACGCGGCGTTTCTGCTGGCGCGATTTCTAGCGAAGCATTTGGCGAGTCAGCACCACGTGTTGACACTGCTGACGGTGTTCGTGAACTGCAAAACCGTCGCGTGGAAATCACATACGGCCCAGGTTCAGGCAACTAATAGCCTAATAGCCTAATAGCTAACAAAAAGGGTCGGCTTAATTGCCGGCCCTTTTTTGTGCGCGCTCCATATTTCACAGCCTCATGCTTGCCGCTTTTATGTAAGATTACCGTGGGATAGTTGACCGTTAACCCTTATTGTGTATGCGAATACACCGTAATCAATTGGGCTCTCGATAATAGTCAAGGAAGCAGGTGCTACATGAAAATTGCAATGATAGGCTCAGGCTATGTCGGCCTTGTTTCTGGCGCATGTTTTTCAGACTTTGGTCATGATGTCGTCTGCGTCGATAAAGATGCAGCTAAGATTGATGGTCTACGCGCTGGCAAGATGCCAATTTATGAGCCAGGCTTGGATGCACTGGTCACTTCTAATGCCAATGCTGGTCGGTTAAGTTTTACAACCGATTTGGCCAGCGCTGTAGCGGATGCTGATGCTATCTTTATCGCTGTTGGCACTCCGTCGCGCCGCGGTGATGGTCATGCTGATTTGCAATATGTCTATGCGGCTGCACAGGAGATTGGTGAAAATCTCAAGAAATCTGCCGTTGTGGTTAATAAGTCCACTGTGCCAGTCGGCACTGGAGACGAGGTTGAACGCATATTGCGCGAAACTAATCCGGATGTGACTGTTCATGTTGTCTCTAACCCAGAATTTCTACGTGAGGGTGCTGCGATTGGAGACTTTAAACGACCCGATCGTATCGTGATTGGCTGTGAGCATGATGAAGCGCAGCGCGTCATGCGTGAGGTTTATCGTCCATTATTTCTAAACGAGGCACCTATTCTTTTCACAGGACGACGCACGGCAGAAATCACCAAATATGCCGCCAATGCATTTCTTGCGACAAAGATTACTTTCATTAATGAAGTGGCGGATTTGTGCGAGAAAGTTGGCGCAGATATTCAGGATGTCTCACGCGGCATCGGGCTCGATAATCGCATTGGTGCCAAATTCTTGCATGCGGGTCCTGGCTATGGTGGCTCATGCTTTCCTAAAGACACGCTTGCTTTGTTGAAAACTAGCCAAGATTACAACAGTCCGATGCGCATCGTCGAGTCGGTAGTTCAAGTGAATGATAATCGTAAGCGTGCAATGGGCCGCAAAGTTATTGATGCGCTTAATGGCGATGTTCGTGGCCGTAAAATTGCCCTGCTTGGTTTAACTTTCAAACCCAATACTGATGATATGCGCGACGCACCTTCCATCGCTATTGCACAAGCGCTGCTTGACGGCGGTGCGTCTTTAACGGGGTATGACCCAGAAGGCATGGAAGCAGCATCAGCAATCATGCCCGAAGTATCGATGGCTAAAGACAGCTATGAAGCGGTGATCGATGCAGATGCCATAGTGATTGTTACGGAATGGGATGCATTTCGAGCGCTTGATTTGCGCCGAATGCAAGAACTTGCAGCCCAGCCTGTGCTGATCGATCTTAGGAACATTTATAACCCTGAAGAAGCCAAGGCTATAGGGTTCACCTATTATAGCGTTGGCCGGTAAAGCCGGTTTCATTAGCAGCCGACCAATATGTAGCACCGAGATTAGACAGGCTCTCCCGCTGCTCGCGCGCGTTCTAATACGGTGCGTTCCATTTCCGGCACACGCTTAATCAACAATATAAGCAGCAACAATATTATCGGGAACATTGCCAAGACAGAGAGCATGGCAAAACGCAAATCTCCCGTCACATCACTAATTAACCCCACCACATAAGGCCCCATGCCAAGGCCTATGATATTGGTGCCAAGCAGAAATATTGCGGCGGCCGTACCGCGCATGCGCGGCAGTACCAAATCTTGAGTCGTTGCGGCTATAGGCGCCAGCCACATGATCTGCAGAAAGTTACTTGCACCCAGCAAGACATAAAAGAGCGTAAGATTCTCTGTGGTCAGTTGGAAATATGTGGCAATGGCGCTAAAGCCCAGCGCGAAAAACACTACATAAACGCGGCCCGAGGCATTAATTTTCTTCGCACGATCGGACAAAGCGCCACCAAAAATCGTTCCTAAACCGCCGCTAATCGCCAATATCCAACCCAATGTGATTGCCGATTCTGGCCCAACGCCAAATGTCTGGCTGCTATAGAGGAAGATAAAAGGCGACAGGCCATAGCTGGCAAATGAGGCCAATCCCCCTACCAGCGAGAGCATGGCAAAACTCTTATTCCCAATCAGTTTGGCGGCCGGAAGGTCGCGATTGCGGATGGATTGTAACCAGCTAAAGCTGCAATAAACGCCAATAGCCATGGCCGTCCACTGCACAACATTGGTGGTGATAGTGAATTCGCCAATGCTGCCAATTGGCGCCTTTTTGCCTTCCGCCAGCAAGCCATCTGTCCAAAAAACCAACAATATTGCAAAGGCGATGCTGGCACCCAAAACAAGAATGTTGCGACGCAAAGCGCTGCGGTCGTTCTTCACCTTTGCAAGGCTGATGATGCTGAATGGAGGAAACATTGTCGCCATTTCACGGCCAACATCTTTGAAGGGATTTGGAGCTTCCTTGATGGATTTTATGCCGTCGAAAAGGCCGCGCACCGGTTCGCGCACAGTGAAACGGACAAGCAGAGCGAGCAATAAACCCGGGACCCCGAAAGCCAGAAATGTGGCTTGCCAGCCTGCTAAGCCAAAGGGCCGCGTTTCGGGGGTAAAATTGCTATCCCAATAGCCGATGACCGCGCCGCCAAATATAAGCGATGCACCTACTCCAACATAGATGCCGCTACTATAAAATGCGAGGGCGGTTGCTCTTTGCCTTTTGGGAAAATAATCCTGAATTAATGAATAGGCTGCTGGTGAAGCGCTGGCTTCACCGATGCCCACCCCAATACGCGCCGCACCGAGCTGGGCAAAATTTCCTGCAAAGCCGCTAACGGCAGTCATAGCCGACCATAAGCTAAGCCCGAGCGAGATTGTCTTTACGCGGTTCCACCCGTCGGCCAGTTTTGCCAATGGAATGCCAAATAGTGCGTAAAAAAGCGCAAATGCAGTGCCGAATAATAGGCCTATTTGCGCGTCGCTAAGATTCAGATCAGTTTTTAATGATGGGGCGAGTATTGTTATGATTTGCCGATCCAAAAAGTTGAATGCGTAAAACACAACCAGCAATGACAAAACATAATAGCTATATATGCGCCCCGGTACTTTGGCCTGATCGATATCGCTGCTCATGGGAGCCGCCTCTGCGTCGACTTTGGTCCCCTTTGAGGCCATAGCATATTCTCCTATTTTTATTTTATTGCATCTGGCTAACATGGCAGGGACAATAAGCAACGCGAAAATCTATCAGGGTCATCATCACCATGGCATCCATTCTGTTTGTCTGTCTGGGCAATATCTGTCGATCACCATTGGCCGAAGGGGTGGCGGCAGCATTTGCGATGCAAAATGGCAAAGAAGTGCAGCTAGACTCGGCTGGGACGGGGGCTTGGCATATCGGCAATCCTCCTGATTCGCGGAGCATAGCTGTCGCGCAATCCTATGGCGTGGATATATCACGGCAAAAGGCACGTCAGTTGCAAGTAACCGATTTTGCACGTTTTGATCTGATCTGTGCAATGGACAGGCAAAACTTGGCGGATATTCAGGCGTTGCGTGCTGCAAATTCGGAAGCCTCAAACCATGCCGAGGTTCGTTTGTTACTAGACTTTGCTCCTGACGGCATAGGGCAGGATGTGCCGGACCCCTATTATGGAGATGGTTCAGATTTCCTGCATGTATGGACATTGGTCAATCAGGCTATGCCCAGTCTCTTTTCTGCGTTGCTTGGCGAAGACTAATAAATCTTCAGGCTAAGCACCTGCAGCCGAATCTCCTGATTGTGGCGGCTTGCGTTTGATGATGAGTCTTATGAGTTCGCTCAGAGTTTCAGGCAATAAAAGGCGTAAAGTCAGCAAATAGACGAGACCGCCTATTGCCACCATAACGCCGAATCTGAAAATGTTTTGCAAAAGATCAAGTGAAAGGCCGGGCAGCAGAAACGCGCCAACCAGATAAACAACAACACCCATAATGGTTGAAGCTGATGCGGCAGGCCACATTGCTTTGAGCAATTGCACCGCACTAATATTGATCCATTTGTGCGCCTGCCAAAAAGTGAAAGCGGTCAAAAGCGGAAATGCAATAAGCCAACCATAAGCCATGCCGATAGTTCCAAACTGCACAGCAAGACCAAAAGTCGCCGACATGATGATTGCGCCGAACATGGCATTGCGCATTGTTATTTGTGGTTTACCCAATGCATTGAGCGCTGGCCCGAACAAAATCTGCAATGTCATAAAGGGCATGGCGAGCGAGATAATTTGCAGCAATGGCCCCATGCCAAACCATTTTTCGACAAAGACGATATGAACAAGCTCGTTCGCGGTGACAGACAGACCTATATAGAGCGGGCACGACACCAACAATATGAGCCGCACCGCTTTTAAGAATGACCAGCTTAAACGCGAGGGGTCATTTTGCAGTTGCGCATAAGCCGGAAAGGCGACCGCATTGAGCGGTGGTATAAACTTGGTCGCAAATATCTGCGCCAGAAACAGTGCCGTGGCATATATACCCAATGCATCGGTGGCGATAAACCGGCCGGCGATGAATATGCTGGATTGCGATTGGATGACCCAGAACAAATGGCCAATCAGCATAGCCGAACCAAAACTGATCATCGCGCCTGT
>CANNCV010000001.1:0-242500 GCA_947503245.1 uncultured Sphingomonadaceae bacterium | reverse complement strand
GAAGTATTCTGAAGGAACTCGGCAAATTACATCCGTAACTTCGGGAAAAGGATGCCCTGTCAGAAGGCAACTTTTGGCAGGGGGCACAAGCCAGGGGGTAGCGACTGTTTAGCAAAAACACAGGGCTCTGCTAAGTCGGCTTCAAGACGACGTATAGGGCCTGACGCCTGCCCGGTGCTCGAAGGTTAAGAGGAGGAGTGCAAGCTCTGAATTGAAGCCCGAGTAAACGGCGGCCGTAACTATAACGGTCCTAAGGTAGCGAAATTCCTTGTCGGGTAAGTTCCGACCTGCACGAATGGCGTAACGACTTCCCCACTGTCTCCAGAATATGCTCAGCGAAATTGAATTCTCCGTGAAGATGCGGAGTACCCGCGGTTAGACGGAAAGACCCCGTGCACCTTTACTGCAGCTTCAGAGTGGCATTAGGAAAGAATTGTGTAGAATAGGTGGGAGGCTTTGAAACTTGGGCGCCAGTCCGAGTGGAGCCATAATGTGAAATACCACCCTATTGTTTTCTGATGTCTAACCTCGAACCGTGAAACCGGTTCAGGGACCCTCTGTGGCGGGTAGTTTGACTGGGGCGGTCGCCTCCTAAAGAGTAACGGAGGCGCGCGATGGTTGGCTCAGGACGGTTGGAAACCGTCTGTTAGAGTGCAATGGCATAAGCCAGCCTGACTGCGAGACCGACAGGTCGAGCAGAGACGAAAGTCGGTCATAGTGATCCGGTGGTCCCTCGTGGAAGGGCCATCGCTCAACGGATAAAAGGTACGCCGGGGATAACAGGCTGATGATTCCCAAGAGCTCATATCGACGGAATCGTTTGGCACCTCGATGTCGGCTCATCACATCCTGGGGCTGGAGCAGGTCCCAAGGGTTTGGCTGTTCGCCAATTAAAGTGGTACGTGAGCTGGGTTCAGAACGTCGCGAGACAGTTTGGTCCCTATCTGCCGTGGGCGTCGATAATTGAGAGGAGTTGCCCCTAGTACGAGAGGACCGGGGTGAACATACCTCTGGTGTACCTGTCATCACGCCAGTGGTGCAGCAGGGTAGCTATGTATGGACGGGATAACCGCTGAAAGCATCTAAGCGGGAAGCCTCCCTCAAGATAAGTTATCATAGAGTCGTGGAAGACTACCACGTTGATAGGCCGGGTGTGGAAGCGCAGTAATGCGTGTAGCTAACCGGTCCTAATTACTCTTTTCGCGCTTGCAGAATCCCACCATCAATGACAGTTTTGGATAACAAAACTCTTTGCGATGCGGATGATAATGCAGCCGGATACGCCCGAATATGTTGCAAAATACATATTCACCAAATGATATATCGATTAAAAAAACATGCACCTGCTTCATTGCTTGGTGACCATAGCATCTGTGACCCACCCGATCCCATCTCGAACTCGGCCGTGAAACCGGATAGCGCCGATGGTACTACCGCTTAAGCGTTGGAAGAGTAGGTCGTCGCCAGGCATTGTAGCCGGTGCATGTATAAGTTCAGCTTCATGTTGAACTTTAACCCATTTACATTTTCAAATCTGGTCAGATATTTCGATATCTGATGAGGCAATATCCGCCGATCGGGCAACTGGTCAGGCGGATTTTTTGTCTCCATAGCAGACACGCCGTAATATGATATGCACGGCATTTTGGTGACGCGGGATGGAGCAGTCCGGTAGCTCGTCAGGCTCATAACCTGAAGGTCGTAGGTTCAAATCCTACTCCCGCAACCAGATTTTACCTAAGAACAAAAGCCTTACGAGTCTTACTGTTTCCAGGGGGCTTTTTCGCGTTTGAGTAGTAAGCATATAGCAAGCAAAAGATTAGGTGTAATTGCATATTAGCTATTGAATTCGGTGAGTTAGGGTGTTTGCTGCCGAAAGCAGCTGAAAAATTTTTTGCATGAAACTCCTAGTAGCTTCAAGCAATTACGAAAATCGCCAGAAAGGTTGCCCGCGGCATCATAACTAATGGTTTGGCTTCCAGCACTGGTGTATTGGTTTAGACTGTTGACCGCATAGTTGCGGTTGACATTTACATATCCGTTCAAGGAATAAAGATTATTGGAGCGTATTCTGCTGATAATCTGGTTGGCCAGATTATAGGTGAAGTCTACTGTCAGATCGTTTGCAGTCCCGGATAGATCGGTTATTTGGGTACTGAGCCTCGAAATGTTGTCATGAGAGTAGCTGGACGAGGTTCCATTACCGTATGTGATCGATGTGGAACGTTCGAAGCCATCATAAACATAGGTTGCAATGATGGCGCTGGCTGGACGCATAAGTAGGAGCAGGTGTCTTACTCACTTTCCAATCACTGTAAGGATAGCATTTAGCGCGGGGTCTTGGCCGTTGAAGTATTCATCTGCCGTCATAAATACTGGAATATGCGGCGCTATCCAGATGCGAGCATCCTCAGCCGATGAAGATTGATGGTATTGTGTTGAGATGATCCCTGAGAGGCCGCTATAGGGCAGTCGAAACCAGCCTGCTTCACCAAATCTGTTTGGACGTGAGCCGCTTGGTTCTCCAACAATTATCACGTCGGTAAATCGATCAATGCTCGTGAGGAAATCTTGCCCTGCGGAGTAAGTACCGCGCCCTGTTATGACGAACAGTTTTCCGTCTGGTCTTGCCGCTTCAAAGTATATGATTGCCTTGACCAGAGATCGCAAGATCGATCCATTCCCACCCGGATTATGGCGTAGATCAACAACAAGGTTTTGAACGTCTCTCGTATTTATAGCATTGACCAATCGGTCGCTGAAATCCGCCAGCCTCTCATCTCTCGAGTCCTGCACAGTATTGAACTGGAGGAACAGAAGATCCTCCGCTACAAATTCGAACCAATAGTTTTCGTTATGGCGAGCAAGATATTTCGGCTGAGTTTCCGTTTGGAGATGGGGTAGCTTGGGAAGACCGACAAACTGCCAATCTATGCCTGAGAGCGTCACTTTCTGCCGGGTGCCATCCTGACTGACAACGCTGATTGCGACCTCATCTGGAGAATTTGTAATGCCAAGCCCGTGCAGCACATCCGGCATTGCGATGAAATAGGGAGCGAGCCATAAGTGCTGCATCTCATTATTCCGCGCGTTGAGCGACTTGGCGCTGTCCAGTACCTCAATGAACGAACGATCTGCGATATGCGTAACTTGATTGCCGATGAGATGTTCAAAACCTTCACGGGCATTTACGATATAAAGCCCATCTGAAAACCAGTAGAATTGTACCGGCAATCGGGGCAGTGATCCCTTGGCGCCATTTGTGGGGATCAGAATATTATGCCCATTGTCCAAGCTGCCGATCAGTTCCAGCAGTGCGAAGACAATCTCCTGGTCACTGAGGGTCGGGATCTTTTGCTCAATTCCAGAAATCTTCGCGTTAAGCTCAGCAACCGAATAGATATCATCGAAATTGGCATGTAGCCGCTGAATTTCATTGGCCAGATAATTGAGGTCCGCGACCCATGCTGCATCACGCGAAAGGTCTGGATCACTCCAAACTCCAATAAGCTTCTGGTATTCTTGAGGAGGAAACGCGTTCGCCAACTGCTCATTGTTCGCCAGGAAAGGGCGTCCGTCATATCTTGCAGCAAGCGATCGTTGAAGCCACTCCTCAGCACGGTCTTTATCTCCCAGCTGCGAATAACTCTCTGCGATCTTGATCATGATATCATTGGTTGGAGATGAACCCGTTGGCACGCCGCTTAGGAAGGCCCCAAGCTCGACGGCTTGCTTAAGCGCTGCAACTGCCTCCGTCCATTTTGCGTTCTGCATGTAGGCAAGGCCCAGCATATGCCAAATGTCTCCGTCATCTGCATAAACGGCGACCAGATCTTCAAGAATTGGTTCGGCACGAGACCAGTTTTCAGCTCTCACCAATTCTATCGCGCGGCGCCTCTCTTCATAATAGGAAGCTGGGTTCTTAACAACGGCAGTCTGGGGAGCTCGACTAGCAGTCTGGCTCAAAACGGCTATTGGCTGAGATTGAATCGGCGCAAAGACACACGCCGTGAGTAGCACAAAAGCTAGTAATAGACGTTGAGCGCAACGCATTAGTATTCTTCCTTGTTTTGTATCCCTCTAAAAGAGCGTGCATTTTGCAGTTTGTCTGCCCAATTCCGGAAAAGAATGCCCAATTTATGAAATTGCTAGTTATTTTTGGCGGCGTTACTAGTTTTTAGGGCCTGCTCACGATAGGCGCTAGCAGTTTGAGAAGTCTCTGCTTTAAACACACGATTAAAAGTGGAGATCGAGGAAAATCCGTGATCAAGTGCAATCGTTAGAATTTGGGTCCTCGCTTGGTGCGGGTCGGCCAGAATAGCTTGGATATCAGTAATGCGGTAATGCGCCAAAAACGAGGAAAAGTTCCGAAAGCCCATTCCTTGATTGATTATCCGCCGTAGGCGATGTGTTGGAATGCTGACCTGCTCAGAGAGTGTTGTAATTGACAGATCAGACTCCAGATAGGGTTTTTGCTTCACCATAAACTCAAGCAAATCTTGATGGGCTTGCTGATCCTTTGGCTCAATTGCACGCTGGGGCTGGGGTCGCTCTGTGCGTTCAGTAAAATCCAAAACGTGCGATCTAAATTGGACGAGTGTGAACATCGTGAGAATAGACAAGGGTAATACCAAGCCAGCACGGAGCAAGCCATATCCAGCAGAACTCATGACCTGCTGAGCACCAATCATTACCCCCAATGTGATAACAATTAGAGCTGCGATCCAAATACGCGCTTCACGGCGAGGTTCGATCAGGTCATCCTTATGTGACGATACTGCAACCCAGAGGATATGTATAAACAGCAGACCCTCGAACAAGGCACTGAAGCCAAGTATCAACTCAGGCACCCCTGTGATCATACCACTGTCTGATAACCACCAAAATATCCGTCCCACTGAACTCAGCAACATTCCGGTCCATGCGAGAGCATTGATTTGAAATCGATCATCACACACTGATATCGCCAGCCACCAGATCAACCCCACATTGGGAATGGCGAGCAGTTTACAGAACAGATCTAGTTGGTGTGGTAATCCCAAGTCCGCTGGCAACGCATCAATCATCAGTCCGGAGATGCTAATCGCCAGTAAAACAAAGATTACTTTGGAGCGGCTCCAACGCCTTTCCGTAAATGCAAGCCCTGCAATCAGAAGTACGGTGGTGAGAGCCGCCATTGTCAAGGCAAATTGAAATAACAGCATAAGCTTTGCCTAACTGTTATCGCTAAGGTGGCCAAGAAGTTTGTTTCGGAATCCTATCCCTTTGGCCTGCATTCACACAATTCGGTAAAATGAGCGTCTTACTTTGGGTCGTAAGTGGACTGGCTGCTTTCGATGAGAATGCAAGCATGTGATCGCTGGATCCAATTGTCATTGGATATCACAATGCTTCGCATTGATAGCCGATCGTCCGTTCGAATAACCTCCATGTTACTTTGGAAGCCATTGTGGCCGAGCTAAAGCCTGATATCGGATTTCTTGTGGATTGTCAGTGACGTATAAACG
Source organism: uncultured Sphingomonadaceae bacterium (assembly GCA_947503245.1). Classification (GTDB taxonomy): domain Bacteria; phylum Pseudomonadota; class Alphaproteobacteria; order Sphingomonadales; family Sphingomonadaceae; genus Alterisphingorhabdus. Next base: position 236,993 of record CANNCV010000001.1, on the reverse strand, counting down.
TGCTTCATAACCTAAAAGTCGTAGGTTCAAATCCTACTCCCGCAACTATAGTTTCAACCGCTTGCTCAATGGGCTGGCGGTTTTTTGTTTGTTATCATATGCTTATCGACTGCAGAGCGTGGGCATTTCTGACAACAGGTGCGAGTCTATACGGTTTTACTTTTCTTCTTTTTGCGCCACCTTGGTAGCAGGAAGAGATATATGCCTGTCCCCCACATTATGAGCAGCAAGATGCCTGTTGGCAGGAAGATATAGAGCTTAACGCCATCGGCAAAATAGGAGCCATCGTGCAGACTCTCTATCCAGTCTGACCTACGATAGGCTCTGCTGAGTATCTTTGCAGTTTTGGTGTCTATCTGGATTTCCCAGCCCGATTTCGCCTGAACTTTTGCGATGCCTTTGCTTGGGCGGATATCAATGCGGTCAATGTCTGACCATTGGGTGATCTGCGCTTGCGGTTCTGTCTGTACGGCGGTCAGTATCTGTTGATAGCTTATTTCGGGCATCTGTTGCTCAGCTACACCGCGATATGTTGGCGGCTGTATCCAATCGATCTCCTTCTTCAACATGAGCGCGATACCAGCCAGGAACATAATGCCTGCTGGCAGGAACACGGCCAGTGATAGCCAATAATGTATCTGGCGCAGTAGGCGTTTGAGATTCACTTCATCAATCCTTGAAGAGCATCAGCAAGCGCAGTGCTTGCTGCTAAAACATTTCACTCTCGCGGCCAATATCAGGGTATTTTGCCACCCGGCACATAGGGCGCGTCTGCGGCAATCAATGCCTGTTCAAAGGCAGGAATTCTCTGCTCTACCAACTGTGTCAAACGGTCACGAATAGTTGCAAATTCTGACTGGGCAAATCCAAATTGCTGGCGGTGTGTATCGGTCGGGCCATAGGTTGAAGCGCCAAGGCCAGTCAGAATGATTCCCAAACGGCTGCGCACCGTTGGTTGAGTGCGCTCCCACAATGCGTTGCGAGCTGGATTGCCGTTCAGCATTGCATTGAGAATATTGAGCTCATCGCGGATTGTCTGCCATTGATTGTCCAGCGCTACAGGGTCACCGCCCTGCGCGCGTTCTGCAGCTATTGCCAATAGGCCGGCCTTCTTGTCCAGCTCGCTTAAAATGCTCGCTGCGGCGGTCACAGACCGGTCAAATGCCGCTATGTCAGCCCAGAATTGCGCAGCATCTTCTTGCGGAGGCAAAGCGCCATCGCGCAGTCGCTCAACTGTAAAGGGCTGAGGGCCAACAAGTTGAGTCGTTTGTCCGCGTACACGCTTGGACAGTGAAACCGTATATTGGCCTGGAGAAACCAAGAAGCCTGTCGGTTCATCGCCATCTTCCTGCGGCGCAGCAGCAATACTGCTATCGGGAAAACGCAAATCCCAATTTACACGGTGAAACCCTTTCTTCGCTGGGCCTTTTAGACGTCGGACCACATTGCCATCCGCATCACGCACGGTGAGCATAACGGTGGGTCCGGTTTCCTGTAGCTCGCTTGTAATCGCGCCAAAGCCGGGGAATGGTGTGTCCTTCCCCTGTTCGTTAAGCGGCTTTTCTCTTTTCTGGCGGCTTTCTTTCAATGAATCGATATCATCACCCAGATAATAGGTGAAATTGGCACCAAAAGCCGGGTTGGGCGCGCGGAAAAAACCATGCCCTTGTGAGCCACCTTCGGAAAATGCCAAGGGGTGCTGCTCAATATACCATAATGCTTTACGGCCGGGGAACAGCATAGCCTCTTGGTTCAGGCTTGCCTCACTCAAATTGCGCAGCGGGGCGATATCATCAACAATGAAGAATCCGCGGCCAAAGCTGGCGGCGACCAAATCATCCTCACGGCGCTGTATAGTCACATCACGGAAGGAAATGGTGGGCGCATCGCCTGTCATCTTCACCCATTTGCGCCCGCCATCAAGCGTGAAAAACAGGCCAAATTCGGTTGCGCTAAACAACAGATTTGGGTTTTTGTGATCCTGCACAATGCGCCATGTAATATGGCGGTCCGGAATATTGGAGGCAATGCTGGTCCAGCTGCGGCCACGATCTGTGCTCTTAAGCAGATAGGGTTTATAATCGCCATATTTGTGATTATCGAGTGCGATATAGACCGTATTTTCGTCAAACAGATCTGCCCTGATATCATTGACAAAGGCCGTTGCGGGTACGCCGGGCAGAGAGCCAGCCTCCACCTTGCGCCAGCTTGCACCGCCATTTTCAGTGATTTGGATCAGGCCATCATCAGTGCCAGCATAAAGAATATCCGGATTGAGCGGCGATTCACCCAATGAGGTAATGGTGTTATATTGCGACATAGCGCGCAAATCCCATCCAGCATCCCAGCTCCATTTGCGGCCTTGCACCGGCAATTGCAAACGGTCCTGATTGCGTGTCAGGTCGCCGGAAATGGCTGTCCAGCTATCCCCGCGATTATTGGAGCGCCAAACCCGTTGAGAAGCGAAATATAGGCGCGTTGGTTGGTGTTGGCTGACAAATATAGGCGCATCCCAATTCCAGCGTTCAATGGGGTCGCCCGGCGCGGCTTGCGGCTGAATATGCACCACCTCACCCGTAATTCGGTCAACACGGGCCAGATTGCCCTGCTGCCATTCGGCATACATGATATTGGGGTTGCCCGGTTCTATGGCCGATTGATGGCCATCTGCAAACAGGGTGATAAACCAATCTGAATTGCGGATACCGTGGCGATTATCTGTGCGTGACGGGCCACCTTGCGAATTATTATCCTGCGTGCCGCCATAGACAAAGTAAAATGGCTCCGCATCATCGACAGCAACTTTGTAGAATTGTGTTACCGGCAGATTGTTGATGAACCGCCAGGTCTTTGTGTTGTCATAGCTTTCGTAGAGACCGCCGTCTGATCCGAACAGAATATAATCTGGGTCATCAGGGCGGAAGGCAATAGCGTGATCGTCAACATGTTTATACTCATTGTTGAGGTCACTCCATGTCGCGCCGCCATCATTGGATATTTGCGTGGTGTTGGACACCATATAGATGCGGTCAAAGGCGTGCGGGCTGGCATAAAGTTCTTGGTAATAATGCGGGCCAGTACCAGCTCCTACTGTATCTGACATTTTTTCCCAACTTGCGCCGCGATTGGTCGATTTCCAAACACCCCCAGTGCGCCGGTCTTCCTCAATGGCGGCATAGACCACATCAGGCCTTATGGGGGAAACCGCAAGGCCAATCTTACCCATATTGCCTTGCGGCAGACCAGCGGTCAGTTCGCTCCATGTCGCGCCGCCATCCTCTGATTTCCAAAGCCCGCTTTCCGGCCCGCCGCCCACATAGGTGGCGACGGTGCGCTGGTGCTGCCACATGGCGGCATAAAGCCTGTCAGGGTTGCGCGGATCGATAATCAGGTCGGTCGCACCAGTATAGGGGCCGGACGACAGGGTGTTTTCCCAAGTCTTTCCGCCATCGGTGGTTTTGAAGATGCCGCGTTGACCGCCTGCGGACCAGAGCGGGCCTTGCGAAGCGACCCAGACAGTGTTGGGGTCATCAGGGTGGACAATGATCTTGGAGATATGTTCCGATGTCTCCAAACCCATTTTGGTCCAGCTCTTGCCGCCATCATTGGATTTGTAGATGCCATCGCCATAGCCAATATGCCGGCCGCCATTATTCTCCCCCGTGCCGACCCAGATTGTGCTGGGGTCAGATGGGTCTAGCCCTAGCGCGCCGATAGAATAGGAGCCTTGACCGTCAAATAATGACACCCAAGTGGTGCCAGCATTTTGCGTCTTCCAAACGCCGCCGGAACCCACCGCAACATACCATGTTGCAGGGTCATCCTGAACAATGGCGATGTCGGCAATCCGGCCAGACATGAAAGCAGGCCCGATATTGCGTAGCTTAAAGGCGTCGAAAGTCGGGCTAGAAAGCGGGGGCTGATCTTCTGTCTCAGATGGCGATTGCGAGGCTTGGGCGGATAGCTGAGAAGGAACCAAGCTACCAATAGAGATGGCCAACGCACACCAAATGAAGAAACTTGTTACCCGCATGTTCGCCCCTTTTTCGATATTCAGGGCATGAGGCTAGCATAATCGGCCTATTTGCAAAGGGGGTAAATGGGTCGCAAGAATAAATGTAACGCAAAGTATAGAGGCAAGGTTGATAGTGTCCGTCATTTCAGGGAATGACTGCTTTCAAAAACCCTGCTTACTCTGTCTGGCCACCATGCTTGCCCGCAGACCAGCCTTGACCACCTATCAGATCTTGCGCAACGGTTTTGGGATAGTCCTCCAAATCGGTAGCCATAGTATCGTTCCACCGGTTCAAATAGCCAAATAAGGCTATGCTTGCTGTGATTTCGACAATTTCGCTGTCATCAAAATGCGCCGATAAACTGGCAAAGCTCTCTTCATCGACCAAATTGGGCAGGCATGAAGCCTTGAACGCATAGCTAAGCGCTGCACGTTCGGCATCTGTGAATAGCGGACTGGTTTCCCACTCCCAAACCGCAGCGATTTTCTCAGCTGATGCGGCATAGATTTTGGCCAAATTGGCCATATGCGCCTGACAATAGCGGCATCCTGATGCTTGGCTTGAGATCAGGCTGACCAGCATTTTCAGTTCTTCACTCACCGTGCCTTCATACAAAATAGCCTGATTGAGAGCCATAAAGGCCGCTGCAATTTTGGGCCGGCGTTGCATGGTCAAAATGCTGTTGGGAATGAAGCCGCGCGTTTTGTTATAATGCTCGAAATTGTCCACCAATTCATCATGGGTGTCGTGTGGCAAAGGGGGGAGATGTGCCATTATGATTGTCCTTTACTGGTTTGTTTGACCAGGGCGATGGCCTGTCTAACCACGGCTTCGTCGCCAATATGATTGGCCAGTGACAAGATCAGCATGGCGTTACGTTTATGGCTTTCGCCATCGTCACATTCGTGGTGCATGCCAATCAAAAGACCATAAATATCGTCGGGATGAGGCAGATTGGGGTGAGTGATCAGGCTTGCCATGCGGTTTCTCCCAAATCTTTAAGATCAAAATGCTTCCACCGCGCTGCAACATATTGGTCAGGGCGGATAAGATAGGCACCGCCATTGCTGAGATCATAGCGTTCACGCGCCATATGATGGTCCAGCACCACTACCGGCAGCGGTGAATTGTCTATCGGCCGACCAGCCAAAAGCGCCCAATGCCCATCAAGATTTTGCAAGAGCCAACTGTTACGCAGCGGCGCATCAATTATAGGGGAGCCAGGGGGAATACCTTTTTCCCAAATATCTCTGTCTGCTGTACATAATGGCGATTGCGGGAAGGAAATAGCAGTCGATAAGCGGCCTGAATTGACAAAGGGGCGGGCAAACTCCTGGTCTTCCGCTAAATCGAGTACGGCATCGCGAAAGGCCTTGCTGACAGTGGATTTGGGGGTCATGAAATCGGTCGATCGTGTGGAATTGAGAATATTCTCATCTGCCATGGTGATCGCTTCATCATTATAGCTCTCGATCAATTCCGGTCCTGCGGCGCCTTTGAGCACAGCATCGAGCTTCCACACCAGATTGTCAGCATCGGCAACACCGCCATTGCATCCACGCGCGCCAAAGGGCGATACCAGATGCGCACTGTCACCTACAAAGACGACATGGTCATGAACAAAGCGCTCCATGCGGCGGCATTGGAAGGTATAGACCGAATACCATTCCTCCTCATAAGGGGTTTCGGTGCCGATCATGCCTTCAACATAAGGCGCAACATTTTCGGGTTTGATCGCGGCCTCGCGGTCAATATCCCAACCTAGCTGAAAATCGAGTCGCCAAACATTATCTGGCTGTTTGTGCAGCAATGCCGATGCCCCGCCCCATGGCGGATCAAACCAGAACCAACGCTCCGAAGGGCGTTCAACCTGAAACTTAACATCGGCAATCAGGAAATTATCTTCAAAAACCCGGCCTGCAAAATCCAGATTCATCATATTGCGTACTGGAGATTTTGAACCGTCACAGGCCAATATCCAGTCAGCGCTCATCGTATAATCGCCCTGATCAGTCTCTACTGTCAATTGCCGTTTGTCTGGATCAATAGCGCACACCTCATGGCCCCAGCGGATGGTGACATTGGGCAGCGCATCAATAGCCTGCAACAGATATTCTTCTGCATAATATTGCTGCAAATTAATGAAGCCAGGCATCTCCTGGTCTTTGACGGCCAGCATATCAAATTCAAAAATCGGTTCTTTACGGTCGCCGCGGAAAACCTTGCCGACATTCCAGACAACGCCTTTTTCTATCATCAGCTGCGCCACGCCCAGCCTGTTCCAGATATCCAGCGTCCGCTTGGCGAAACATATCGCCTTGGAGCCGCCGGGAATGAAATCAAACTGGTTGAGCAGCACAACCTCATGGCCGCGCTGACCCAGATCAAGCGCAGCAGTCAGGCCGACCGGCCCACCGCCCACAATCACTACCGGGTGATGCGCGCCGGAAGTTACGGTCGGAACAACCGGAAAGCTTTTATAGCGAGGAATTTCTGAAAAGTCAGAACGTGGCATCACAATTATCCTTGCAGTTGGGCCCATACTTCGCGGTCGCGTTCCATGGTCCAGATGCGCGGCCAATCGGTTCCATCGAACTCGTCCCAAAGACGCTGCACATTGAATGGCAGGCAATGCTCAAAGATCGGCCATGCTCCAAATTTGGGCGCCAAAGCTGCATGGGTGCGTTCAAACGCCTCTTTTAGCGATCCGCCTGCAACATGTACGGGCTGCACATTTTCGATCATCCCCGTCAAAAAGCCGCGTGTCTGTTCGACAGCTGCATTGACAGCATCATTACCGCGCGCCACCGCACCGCGTCCACCGACCAGCTTATCCGCGCCATAGGCTTTGACCTTGTCTAGGGTGCCCGCGGCCCAATCCATATGGAAGGCATCGCCTGTATAGAGAGCCGCTTCGGCTTCAACCAAGTCACCCGCAAACAATGTCGATGATTTAGGGTGCCATACTGCAATGTCACCCGCAGTATGGCCACGTCCGCAGAAATCCAGTTCCAAATGCCCGCGATCACCGCCTAGCTCAATGCGCGCATGATCGGCAAAAGTCACATCGGGGCGGGTTAGGCCGGGAATGTCCTCTGGTTCTACAAAAAGGCGCGGCATCCGACCAAATTCTGAGTCCCAGTCCTGCTTGCCCCGTTCTTCGATCAAGCGGCGTGTAGTGTCCGATGTAATAATCGTTTCTGCTTCAAAAGCGCTGGCACCCAAAACCCGCACTGCATGATAGTGTGTCAGGATGAGGTATTTCACTGGCTTGTCAGTATGCTCACGCAATTGCGCCAGCCATTTGCGTGCCGCGGCTGGAGTCGCACGCGCTTCGATGGCGACGATAAAGTCCTCACCTTCAATGGCGCCGACATTGGGGTCACCCTCGGCAGTCAGCGCGTAAACACCATTATCAAGCACTTCTAGTGTTTCGGTTTTTTCATCAAGGTCGGCAGAGGATGCAAATGGCTTGGACATTGTTTCTTTCCTAGAATATTGCGCATATCGCATATGGATTTTTGTGTTCTGCGCGGTTTCTGTTATGAACTATATATTACTCGCAACAGTTGCTAATGCAACTATTATCTTAGAGAGATAGAAAAATGGGCTTTGATCTGGAAAATTTTCTGCCGTACCGGCTGTATCAAGTGGCGGAGCAGACCAGTCAGGCATTTTATCAGCATTATCGGGAGAAATACGGGCTGGGCCGCACCGAATGGCGCGTACTTTTTAATGTCGGCCAATATGGCCCTATCAGTGCTGTAGATATTTCTCGTCGTTCCAATTTGGAGAAAACCAAAATCTCTAGAGCGGCGCAGAGATTGACCGAAAGAGACTGGGTGCGCCGGGTTTATCTGCAAAGTGATCGCCGTCGCCACCAGTTGGAATTGACGCGAGAGGGCGTAAAAGTGTTTCGCGAATTGTCGAAACTGGCCGCCACCTATAACCAGCAGTTGGAAGACGTGATTGGCGCTGAGCGATCAAAAGCTTTGATTGAGGAGCTGAAAGCTTTGGAAGAATCCATATTGGATACTGACTTGGTCTAATAGGTTCACGGGGCGCAAGCGTCAGCCGGCCTTGCTTGGGTGCTGGTTATAAGGCCGGAATGTCTGTCAAGTCTCTGATTTTGCACGCTTGTTCTCATCGCGCCATAAGGCAAATACAATAAGAGCACCTATTGAAGCGGGCAGGGCGTAAAGTTGAAATAGCTGTTGTGGAGCCCACCCAGAGTCTAAGAAAAAACCGGCTGATGCCGGGCCCAACACTGCACCAAACCGACTCAGCCCTATCGCCCAGCCCATACCGGTTGTGCGCATGGTCGATGGATAAAGTATTGGGGTTGTTGCATATAGGCCAATCATCGCGCCGTGAATCACAAAACCAATTGCGCCAATAATCAGCAACATCATCATATAGGATGTGGAAACGCTGCCCAATAGAGCGAGCAACAGGCCCAATACTGCAAGATAGACGCTGGTTATGGCGGATGGACGTATCCAACGGCTGGCCACAGCGATGATGACAATGCCGCCCATGCCAATAAGATTGATGAGCCGTCCGCCCTGATTGCCCTGTGCTTCAGTAAACCCAGCATCAATTAGCAATTTGGGTATCCAGCTGAGTAAGAAATATAGGGTGGTAAGCACTAGGAAAAAGGCCGTCCAGATCAATGCTGTACGTGTGCGATATTGCGGTGAGAAGAGCGAGCGTACAGCGCTTAAAGCATTGGGAGCGTTGATATTTTTTGTCTCTGGAAGTTGTTGCAAAGCCGGGCGTTTAAGCCGCGCTCTGGTATGATTGATGCGCCGCAGAGCATCAGCTTTGCCGCTATTCGCCAGATAATCCATCGATTCGGGCAAAGCCATTATGACAGGAATAAATATAAAAGATGTCAGCGCGCCAAAGCCGAAAACATAGCGCCAAGAGCCTAAATCCAGCAGCCAAATGACCAGAAAACCAGATAAAAAAGCACCTAGCGGGAAGCCAAGTTGCAAAATAGAAACCGCTTGCCCGCGATAGCGCTCACCGGCAAATTCGGCCACTAAGGTGGTCAGACTCGCCAAAATTGCCCCTACGCCAAGACCAGTAGCGATTCGCCCAGCTATTAAGAACGTAATGGACGGCGCCAACATAACGATCATCATGCCAGTGCCTGATAGTGCGAGTCCGGCAATAATAACCGGTTTTCGGCCAATTTTATCAGCCAGCGGGCTGAGCAACATAGCGCCAATCATCATACCGAACAGGCTGGCGCTCAGTACCAGACCAAGTTGTGAACGGTCAATTTGCCAGTCCTGCGCAATGGCATTGGCGGCGTAAGAGATGGCCAAAATGTCGAAACCATCCTGCATATTGAGGCCGGTCAACGCCAAGAGGCCAAAAATTTGCAATCGCGATAGCTCATGCGAATTTTCTTTTCCAGCTAGCAAGTCATTGTTCTCAAACACAATTTTTTAACCTTCTATTAAGAAAATAGCTGTGATTTGCAAAAATATCACACATAGATACGAATGCAATGGTTGCATATGCAACAAAAATATATAATAAGTTTCGGGCTAGTTACTGCAACGAGCTACCTGTTGGAAAATTTTTGGTGGTGAATTTGCAGAGACACTTCGGCCCAGGGGTTCGGTCAAGAAACCCTCAGGCACTATACGTAGGAGAATATGCTATGGTCCCCAATGTTTCACAGTCTCAACTTTTCCGCGCTATTCTTAAAGGCGCATCGGTATCGGCATTTGCGCTCATGGCGGCAACAGCTGCACATGCACAGGACACTGCTGGCGATGACCAGACCGAAGATGATAGCTTTCAAGGGCTAGAAGAAATTACGGTTACTGCACGCCGTGTGGAGGAAAATCTTCAGTCTACTCCAGTGACAGTGACCGCCTTTACCGAACGCGCGTTAGAGGTGCGGGGCATTGTCGATACATCGGAGCTTGCAGCATTTACGCCAAGCGTAACTTTTGACGATACATCAACCTTTTCAGGTGCTTCCTCAACATTTCAGGGCTTTATCCGCGGCATTGGACAGTCAGACTTTGCCGTAAACACCGACCCGGGCGTCGGCGTATATGTTGATGACGTTTATATCGCACGTACGATCGGTTCGGTTTTCCAGCTTTATGATATTGAGCAGGTTGAAGTTTTAAAAGGCCCGCAAGGTACATTGTTTGGCCGTAACTCCATTGGCGGCGCAGTCAATATCCGCACGGCGCGTCCTAAGTTTGACGAATTCAGCTTTCGTGGTTCGGCAGAATATGGCCGCTTTGACCGGCTGGCATTTGATGCCGCGATCAATGTGCCGATCGCCGAGACGGTTGCCGCTACTTTCGCCTTTTCCACGCAAAGCCAGGATGGTTTTCAGGAGCAGATCCTGTTCGACCCAACGGGCATCGTAACGCCGGATAATCCTGACGGCATTGCCGCCGGCCCATCCCCGTCCTCACCATTTAGCCCGTTAATCCCTATCGATCAGATTAACACGGCTGATCTTAATGGCGGATCGCGCGGCGCTTTGAACAATCAGGCGATACGCGGCAAAATCCTGTGGGAAGCATCCAGCAATTTTGAAACAACCTTATCGGTTGATTATTCGCGTATTCGTGACGCAGCACCGGCTGGTACTTTGGTGTCGCTAGGCTCGGCTGATGATGCCACCTTTATCGACCCTGCAACCGGAGAACCGCAAGGCCTGACCCCAGATGGCGTGCTAACCACATCACTGGCAGGATTGTTCAATGCCTGTCTTGGTGGACCGCCAGCGGGTGCTATTCCACCATGCGCACTGACCGGCGCACTGGAAGGCATTAACAATGATGGTAACCCCAATAATGATGTCGGGTTCTTCAGCAATGCCCTTATTCCCGGCAACATCGACCAGACATTTGCCACAGGCGCAAATTTCTCCAACATCGATTCTTGGGGCATTTCGTCAGTCTCTCAATGGCAATTGAGCGATACACTGACCTTAAAATCCATCACCGCTTATCGTGAGCTGTCAGGCGCCTTTGGCCGTGATATTGATAACTCGCCTTTCTCTTTTGACCAGACAAGCTTTGTTCTGGATCAAAATCAGTTCAGCCAAGAAGTACAATTGATCGGCAATTTCCTCGATGGCCGCTTAAACTATACCATTGGCGGTTTCCTGTTCTTTGAAGATGCATTGCAAATCGACCAAGTGCCGATTGGTGGCGGCATTTTGAACATTTTCGGCCCCAATGAGCAGGATACACGGGCTTTATCAGCCTTTGGTGAGGTTGATTTTGAAGTCGCTGACGGTTTGAAGATCGTATTCGGCGCGCGTTTCACGGATGAGCGTAAGCGCTTGCAGCTGAACCAACAGAATACCACGCCGTTTTTCGCAGGTGTATTTGCTGATCCGACAACGGCCAGTGGCTTTATCGAAGATGCTGAAGGCGACACGCCTTTCCCGCGGACCAATGCTGATGGCACAATCAACACCACATTTTTGGGCCCTGAGGATGAGCAGGAAGCCAATTTCAGCGACCTCTCTTTCCGCGCTGGTATCAATTATCAGATTAGTGAAGATGTATTTGCCTTTTTTACCTTCTCTCAAGGCTTTAAATCGGGCGGTTTCACAACCCGCTTGGTGGCGCCGTTCAACCCTGCATTTGCTGGTGCAACTGCGACTCCGGCAGGTGGGCAATTGCCCGGCATCGTCTTCGACCCGGAAACATCAGACAATTTTGAACTTGGTCTAAAGGGTGATTTCCTCGATAATACATTGCGGCTTAACGCAGCGGCTTTCTGGAACAATTATGATGATATTCAAATCGTTTTGCAGGCTGGTATTTCACCGCTCAACGCCAATGCCGGTGATGCACGCATCCGCGGTATTGAGCTGGAAGCGGAATATTATCCGGTTGAAAATCTGTCGTTCGTAGGTTCCTTTGGCTATATTGATGCGGAATATCGTTCGATTTCCGATCTGGTCGCGCCGCAGGTTACCATTGATGACGATCTGCAAAACACACCGGAAGTAACCTTTGCAGGGGCGGTAAATTACGTACAGCCACTGGGCGGCAATGCCGGTGATTTGACCTTCAACCTGAACTATTCATGGCGTAGTGAAACCGCCAATGATGCGCAGAATACCCCTGAACTCATCCAAGGTGATGTTGGACAGCTGGGCGGCCAGATCAAATATTCATCGGCTGATGATAGCTGGGCCTTATCCGTGATTGGGCGCAATATCACCGATGAGCGGATTATTGGTGCTGGCTTCAACTCAGGCGCTTTGAGCTTTGTTGAAGCTTCGTTCAACCGTGGTGCTGAATGGCGCATTCGTCTCGATTATAATTTCTGATCCCTCCCCCCGTCGGCCATGTTGGAGTGTAAGCCAACATGGCCGTAGGTGGTTGTAATATTATCGCGGATAGATCAGTATGATAGCGGTAACTGTGTCACGATATGACCTGTAAAAGGCAATGATATAGGGTGGTTTTGCTAATGTATCCCATGACAATTAATGGTCAGTCTGTTGTTACAGATGCTGGGCACGATGTGCCAGACCCCGCCACAGGAGAGGTTGTCGGCCAAGCGCCGCTTTGCACTGCGCAGCATCTGCATGATGCTGTAGCTGCAGCACAGATTGCGCAAAAAATATGGGCGGCAAGACCCGATGAAGAACGCCGTGATGCCTGCCGCAAAATGTCCGCCATCATTAGTGACAATGCCGAAGAACTGGCTGAGTTGCTGACCAAAGAACAAGGCAAGCCGCTCAAAACCATGGGCGCAGAATTTGAGGTTGGTGGCGCGGCCGCATGGGCTGGCTATGCTGCTGATCTGGAAATGCCTGTCAAAATTTTGCAAGATGATGATACGGCCAGAATTGAGCAGCACCGCGTACCCGTTGGTGTTGTGGGCTCTATCACACCATGGAATTGGCCTTTGCTCATTGCGGTTTGGCATATCGTTCCTGCCATTCGCGCGGGCAATGCTGTGGTGATTAAACCCAGCCCGAACACGCCCTTATCAACGCTGCGCATGGTTGAATTGCTCAACACAGTGTTGCCTGCTGGTGTACTCAACTGTGTAACCGGCGATGGGCATATTGGCGCGTTGATGAGCGAACATAAGGATATTAATAAGATCGTGTTCACTGGCTCCACAGCGACCGGTAAAAATATTATGCAAAGCGCAGCGGGCAGCCTGAAACGTCTGACGCTGGAACTGGGCGGCAATGATGCTGGCATAATATTGCCCGATGTCGACCCAAAAGCAATAGCAGAAGGTGTTTTCTGGGGCGCTTTCCTTAATATGGGCCAGACCTGTGCTGCGCTGAAACGGCTTTATGTCCATAATTCTATTTATGACGAGATGTGTGCTGCGCTGGTGGATCTGGCGGCAAATATGCCTATGGGGCATGGCCTTGATCCTGCAACAGTGGTTGGGCCGCTGCAAAACCCCATGCAGCTTAATATTGTAGCCGATCTTGTCGATGATGCTCGCGCCAAAGGGGCCCGCATCTTGTGTGGCGGCGCTCGTGCTGGCGGTACAGGTAATTTCTACCCCATCACTTTTGTCGCAGATATCGAAGCCGGGACCAAATTGGTTGATGAGGAGCAATTTGGCACGGCATTGCCGATCATCCGTTATGATGACGTCGAAGATGCCATTGCTCAAGCCAACAGTCTTGACGTGGGTTTAGCGGCGTCGGTTTGGTCATCAGATGCTGATGCTGCACGTGCTGTGGCAGAGCGGCTGGAAGCTGGAACAGTCTATATCAACCAGCACGGCCAGATTGCTCCACATGTACCTTTTGGGGGCATTAAAGGCTCCGGCATAGGTGTCGAATTCGGTCAGGAAGGGCTGGAGGCGAATACTGATATCAAAATCTACAATATAGCAAAGGCGGGGTAAGCCATGCGTCACATATTAACGGTTCTTATTTCTGCATCATTGTTGCTGCTGAGTGGTTGCAGTCTTTTGGACACTATGGCGGATGATGGTGAAGTGCTGTTGGCGCAGATGGATGACCCCAATGTCTGGCTTTCCCATGGCCGCACTTATGATGAACAGCGTTACAGCCCGCTCGACAGCATTAACACAGATACGGTGGGCGATCTTGGCCTATCATGGTTTTACGATATGGATACGCGGCGTGGTCAAGAGGCAACGCCGCTTTTCGTTGATGGCGTGCTGTATCTCACCTCTGCATGGTCAAAAGTGCATGCTTTTGATGCGCGTTCGGGTGAGTTGTTATGGCAATATGATCCTGAAGTGCCGGGCGAATGGGCGGTTAAAGGCTGCTGTGATGTCGTCAATCGCGGCGTTGCCTATCAGGACGGCATGATTTTCTCCGCGTCTTTTGACGGGCGACTTTTTGCGTTGGATGCCAAAACCGGCGCAAAACAATGGGAAACAGACACAATTATTGATCGCTCCAAATCCTATACCATCACGGGCGCGCCGCGCGTGGTCAAAGGCCGTGTGCTGATCGGCAATGGCGGCGGTGAATTTGGTGTGCGCGGTTATGTATCAGCTTATAATGCACGAACGGGAGAGCTTGATTGGCGTTTTTACACCGTGCCAGGCAATCCTGATGATGGTTTTGAAGACCCTGCGATGGAAATGGCCGCCAAAACATGGTCTGGCGAATGGTGGACGGCTGGCGGTGGCGGTACCGTATGGGACTCCATGGCCTATGATCCAGAGCTGGATTTGCTCTATATCGGCGTTGGCAATGGCTCGCCATGGAACCCTGATGTCCGTGCGCCGGGCAATAAGGGCATAGAGGATAATCTGTTCTTATCATCGATTGTCGCGCTGCGGCCTGATACGGGCGAATATGTCTGGCATTACCAAACAACACCGGGCGATCAGTGGGATTTCACGGCAACCCAGCAAATGATATTGGCCGATCTGGATATTAAGGGCAAAGCGCGCAAGGTAATTATGCAAGCGCCTAAAAACGGCTTTTTCTATGTTATTGACCGTGAAACTGGTGAATTTATCTCAGCTGAAGCCTTTGTCCCGGTCAATTGGGCTGATGGTGTTGATCAAAAGACAGGGCGACCCAACATTGTGCCGGAAGCCTATTATCAAAAAAGCGATGGCGCGCCTTTTTCAAGCCTGCCCGGCCCTATGGGAGCGCATAATTGGCATTCCATGTCGTTCGATCCCAATACTGGCCTGGTCTATATACCGGCGCAGGTTTTGGGCTTCCCATATAAAGATGTGCCCGATGATTATGAGCTGAGTGAACTGACAGTCAATTTGGGCGTTGATTTGAAATCAGTGGCGCTGCCAGGCGATCCAGAAATACGCAAAGCGATACGCGGAACCATTGGTGGACATTTGGTGGCTTGGGACCCTGTGACCCAAAAAGAAGTGTGGCGAGTAGAACATGGTGGCGCTTGGAATGGCGGGGCATTGTCCACTGCAGGCGGTTTGGTGTTTCAGGGCGATCATAAGGGCAATTTTTCTGCCTATGATGCACGTACCGGCAAGACATTATGGCAGCAACCTGTGCAGACCGGCGTTGTTGCTGCACCCATTACCTATGCGCTGGATGGCGAGCAATATGTCGCAATTCTGGCTGGATGGGGCGGTATCATGCCCTTGCTGACTGGTGATCTGTCACATATTAAGGGTGAAGGCCCGCAAGTGAACCGCTCGCGGCTGCTGGTCTATAAGCTAGGCGGCAAAAAAACTTTGCCAGAGCCTTATGATGTCACACGCACCAAAGTGCCTGCACCCGCATCTTTTGGCACGGCAGCACAAATTGACAAAGGCCTTGGCCTCTATCAACGCTATTGCGCTGGCTGCCATGGGGACACTGCTGTGTCGGGCGGTGTACTGCCTGATCTGCGCTGGTCCTACGCTTTGTCTGACGAAGATACGTGGTTCCTCATCACCCGTGATGGCGGATTGAAAGAGGCGGGCATGGTTGGTTTTGGTAAAGAACTGTCCGATGATGACCTGACAGCCATTCGCGCATTTGTGACCCATCGCGCGCATGAATCCGGGGTGGCCCAATAGGAACATATCGGGCTTTGTCTAAAGATTACTGTTCGCCGCCCTCTATTTCAGATTGCTTTGTTCAATGGCGTCTGAACCAGAGGGGAGGGAGAAAAACATGCCATCCTCTCCAACAATGATCTCGCCAGAAAACTTGTCCGGCGCGTCTGCAAGGAATGCCGGGTAGAGATAGCTGCTGGGCAAAGGCGGGATGAGATGGCTAAGAACCAATGTCTGCACCCCTGCGGCTTGAGCAGATTCAGCCGCATCTTCCGGTGAAGCGTGATATTCCAATATATCTTGCGTGATGGTCACAAAGTTCGCCATTTCGCGCTTCTTCGCTATTGCCGTCATCTGTTCGACCATTTGCGTGGCCAGCGCTTCATGAATGAGCAGGTCCGCGCCTTTGGCTGCGCGTTCCAATGATGCCGATTTCGCTGTGTCCCCGCTGATCACTATTGAACGCCCTTTATAATCGAAACGATATCCAACTGCAGGATCTACTGGGTCATGATCTACCTTAAAGGCTGTAATTTTTAGCCCGTCCCGCTCCAACACTATTTGTGTTTCACGGTTCATAGAGAAAGGGCGTGCTTCGCCGCCGCCGCCGGAAGTGGGGGCGACTTTTTCACCATGGTGGGTGGTGCGATAGATTTTGTCTGTCGCATAGGCTGCGTTAAAGCCATCAACCACTGCCTCAACGCCTTGCGGGCCATGGATGGGCAGCGGGCGTGTTGCCCCGCTTTGTGTCCAGTGGAACAGCATAAGCGGGCCCAGTCCGTCAATATGGTCAGAATGGAAATGGGTCAGCAATACCCCTGTCACGCGGCTGGCCGGGATACCCATCAAATTGATGTTACGCCCGCCGCCTTCACCAATATCAACGACAAAAACCTGCTCGCCCGCAATGACGATATTGCACGGGCCAGCACGATCAGGATTGGGCAGTGGTGAACCTGTGCCGCATAGCCCGACATGCAGATTATCGTTCAGATCGCTCACTATATCGCGGCCCATCTGTTCTACGGCGCGGTCAAAAATCATGGTGCCAATCTGTTTTTGAAAGATAAAGATACTCGCCATTGCGCACAGCAAGATGGCGCCCAGAACCAACCAGACTTTGCTTTTTCTACTGGCCTTTCCTGCTGTTATTTTTGTGTCCATCATTTTCTTCGCCCTATTGTTCGCCTGTCAATATGCGGTGAAATTTGTTCATGCCGCCAATCCAGCGATCATAATTTTCTGTCTTGCGCTGCATATAGTCAATGACTTGCGGGTGCGGTAAAATCAGGAAGGATTCTTCGGCCAGCCCCTCGATTACGCTTTGCGCCACGGCTTCCGGCTCTATCATGCCATCGGCTGCTGCTGCGGAGACGCCAGCATCTTCCGTGTTCGCCGTCATTGCCGTGCGCACCGCTTGCGGGCACAGCATGGAGACTTTGATGCCTTTATGCTTATAGGTCATGGCGATCCACTCGCCAAAGCCTATGGCCGCATGTTTGGTGACGCCATAGGCTGCCCCGCCGACTTGATTGAGCAGTCCTGCGGCTGACGCTGTGTTAAGAAAATAGCCATGGCCGCGTTCAATCATGCGCGGGACAAGGTGGCGTGCGGCATAGACATGGGACATGACATTAACGTCCCAACTTATTTGCCACTCATCATCGGGCGATTGTTCGCTGGCACCGGCACCAAGTCCGGCATTGGAGCAGAAAAGATCAATCGGGCCGCATTCGTCTTCCGTGCGTTCGATCAACTGTTTAACGTCCGCATCGCGCCCGACATTGGCTGTCATGGCTGTGCATCCAAAATCCTGTGCAGTTTTTGCGGCATTATCTTCATTGATATCTGCGGCGATCACATGGCGTGCGCCCTCAGCCATGAAGCGTTCAACAAGCGCACGGCCAATTCCGCTGCCCGCGCCTGTCACCACGATAATCTTGTCCTTGATCTGCATATTCTCTCCCATGCCCGCTGCTATCTTTGTGCGCTTGGGCATAAGGCTAGCAAAGTTCGTTTAGAAAGACGACATATGCATCGAAATATGGCAGTGATGACAGTCTAATGCAGTTTAAATTTGGGCCGGACGATCTGGTTGACCCTGCCAATTACAATCAAGGCAATGCCTCTGATATAGCCGTGAATGGCGATCAAATGCATACGGTATAATGATTGATAGGCCCAGCGTGCCAACCGCCCTTCAATAGCCATTCTGCCGCCTACCAAATTGCCCATCAGGCTGCCAATGGCGGAAAAGCGGCTAAGAGAGACCAGAGAGCCATGATCATTATAGACAAAGTCTTTCACTGGTTTGCCCTTTTGTAAGCGCACCAGATTTTCGAAAATAAGGCTGGCCATTTGGTGCGCTGATTGTGCGCGCGGCGGTACAGGGCGCTCACTGCCCGGCAATTGGCAATAAGCGCAATCGCCCAGTGCAAAGATATAATCGTCCTGACTGGTCTGGAGCGATGGTTTGACAACAAATGTATCAAGCCGGCTCAGTTCCAAGTCGCTCATTTGCTGAATGCCATCAGCGCCTTTTACGCCAGCGGCCCAGACGATAAGATCAGCCGCCAAGGGCTCTGCCCCTGCGGTTTCGACGCGGTTGGGCAAAATGCCCGTTACGGCGGCTGATGTTCTAACCTCAACGCCCAATTGCTCCAACTCGCGATGGGCCGTGTGGGACAATTCCGGGTCCAGCCCGGGCAGGATACGCGGGCCTGCTTCTAACAGTACGACTTTCAACTTGTCTTTGACAAATACCTCTAGGCCATAGGTCTGCAAGGAGCTTGCCGCATTGTGCAGCTCGGCCGCCAATTCCACGCCCGTTGCGCCGCCGCCGATAATGCAGATGCGCACTTCCGCCTCGCTATCGCCCATGCTGTGCAGATGGTTGATCCGCAAACAGGCATTGAGCAAACGCTGGCGAAAATTGTCAGCGTCCGCACGATGTTCAAGGAAGTGCGAATGTTCACGCACGCCGGGAACACCAAAATCATTCGACACACCGCCAAAGGCAAGAACCAGATAATCATAACGGATGGTGTGGCGGCTAATAATTTCATTGCCTTCATCGTCCATCAAAGGCGTAGTGGTTATCTGTTTTTTCTCCCGGTCGATCGTTTCCAGCCTGCCATGGAAAAAGCGATAGCCCCAGCGCACGGCATGGCCTCCATAACCGACCTCATCCATATTGGCGTCAAGCGAACCAGCAGCCACTTCATGCAATAATGGTTTCCATACATGGGTAAGATTGCAATCTACCAGAATGATATCGTGCGTTTTTCGGCTATATTTCGCGCCCAATTTGCGCACCAGTTCCAACCCGCCAGCGCCGCCGCCAACAACAACTATTTGTGTCTTGCTCACCCTGCCATGCTCCATATTGTTCATATGCATGTCCGTCGCACATATGGTTTGAGCGTTTGAAACAGAATATTGTTCCCAAACGAAACAAACTGAGGCTCTATATGGTATTTTTGCAACTTTTTGTCTCGGTGCCCTATCATGAGGTCATTGCCTTTGTGCGACAATGGGCGCACTAGGGTCGGATGTTGAGTTATCCTGTCATAGCGGCGCTGGCCTGGGCCATTTTTCTGGGACTAGGGGGCGGTCTGTTGACCAGTATCGGCCCTTGGTATCGCAATTTGCGCAAACCCAGCTGGCAACCGCCTGATTGGCTGTTCGGTCCGGCTTGGACGATCATTCTGGGCTTGGCTGCATGGGCAGGGGTGATTGTATGGAATATCACCGGTAGCTATGACACGCGTTATATGATCCTTGCGGTATATGGCGCCAATCTTGTCGGACATTTTCTCTGGTCACCGCTTTTCTTTACTTTGCGGCGTCCGGATTGGGCCTTGATAGAGGTGGTGTTTCTCTGGCTTTCCGTGGCCGCAATGTTCGCTCTGAATATCAGCATATCCCAGATAGCGGGGCTTATGATCCTGCCCTATTTGTTGTGGGTCAGCTTTGCGGCGGTTCTGAATGCCAAAATTGTGTCGCTCAATCGGCCATTTGGCAAGGACGCAGAATAACCTCAGGGCGGAAAACCCGAAGGATTATGGTCTGATTATTTTGCAGCCAAAATAGCATGTGTGGCAGCGCTGGCCGCTGCGCGCTGCTCTTGCGTCATATGTAGGCCCAGCTTGCTGCGCCGCCACATTATGTCTTCACCGTTACGGGCAAATTCATGGTTTATCAGATAACGGATCTCTGCCTCGGTCAAAATATTGCCGAAACATTGCCCCATATCTTCCAGTGATGCCATATCCTGCAACAGAATATGGATGCGCGTGCCATAGGCACGGGCGAGATGGTGGCATATATTTGCTGGCAACCACGGATATCGCGTTTTGGCTTGGGCCAGAAAGCCATCAAAATCAGCATTGGCAATATCACCGCCGGGAAGCGATTCCTCGCGGGTCCATTTGTCGCCCATTTGCGGATAGAAATCTGCCAATTGTTCCATGGCATGTTCGGCCAATTTGCGAGCGGTGGTGATCTTGCCGCCATAGACGGACATGAAGGGCGCACCCTGTGCCAATTCCTCAACGCTCAGCACATAATCGCGTGTAACCGCTGATGCGTCAGCTGCTTTGTCGTCATAAAGCGGGCGAACACCAGAATATGTCCATGCCACATCGTCGGGGGTGATGGTTTTTAGAAAATATTCTGAAGCGGCATCGCACAAATAGGAGATTTCATCAGCGCTTATTTCAGGCAGGTTATCGGCTTCATCATGCGGAACATCGGTAGTGCCGATCAGCGTATAATCCTGCTGATAGGGAATAGCGAAAACAACCCGCCCATCGCCATTTTGGAAGGTGTAGCAATGTTCGTCATCAAATAATTTGGGCACGACGATATGGCTGCCTTTGACGAGCCTCAGGCTATTGTCATTACGGCCAGGCTTGATGGATTGCAGCACGTCCTCAACCCATGGACCGGCAGCATTGACTATGCCTTTTGCATGTACTGTCTGCTCTTGTCCGTCGCTATGATTGATGATGGCGGTAAAGCCGTCCGCAGTGCTTTTGAGATCGCATACTTTTGCGCCCACAGCTATATCTGCGCCCTTTTCCTTGGCCGCAACAGCGTTGAGCACGACGAGGCGGGCATCCTCTACCCAGCAATCAGAATATTCAAAGCCGAAGGTGAAGTCTTCATGAAGAATATTGGCATAGCGGCCCTTGGACAGGCTGACCCGTTTTGATGGTGGCAGCATTTTGCGTCCGCCCATATAGTCATATAGAAACAGGCCAGCACGCAGCATCCAGGCGGGGCGCAAAGTTTTGTCATAAGGCAGAACAAAGCGTAGCGGCCAGATGATATGCGGCGCACTGCGCAGCATCACTTCACGCTCTTTCAGCGATTCGCGGACCAGCTTAAATTCATAATATTCCAGATAACGCAAACCGCCATGCACCAGCTTGGTGCTGGCCGATGATGTGTGGCGCGCAAGATCATCTTTTTCGCATAACAACACCGAAAGCCCGCGCCCTGCTGCATCACGGGCAATTGCTGTGCCATTAATGCCGCCGCCGATGATCAGCAGGTCATATTCAGTTTTGATCTGGTTTGTCATCTATGTGTAGCCTTACCTATGTCTGTCCCCTTTACGGAGGCATAAGGCGCAGTGCAAATTTTCATGCCACCACGCTTGACATATCTCTATTTCTGAAATAACAGAAATTACGAAAGGAAATAATCATGGGCGTTGAACGGTATCCAGAAGCGATGGAGTTCATTCTGCATTGGGGTGAGATGGGAACCCATTGGGGTGCCAATCGTTCAGTCGCGCAAGTACATGCGCTGCTATATTTGAGTGATGAGCCGCTGGATGCAGAGGCTATTTGTGCTGCACTGGATATTGCGCGCTCCAATGTTTCCACTGCCTTAAAAGAATTGCAAGGCTATGGCATCATTACACGCAGTCACAAGCCTGGCGAACGGCGCGATTTTTTTGAAGCAGAAACCGAATTATGGGATCTGTTCATGGCCATCACAGCGGAGCGCAAAAGGCGGGAAATTGACCCGACTATCGCCAAGCTCGCCGCATTGCAGGAACGCATGGAGCATAATAAAGACCTGCCCACACATATTAGAGAGCGGATAGGCAATATGCACCAATTTATTGCGCGTCTGACTGGCTGGTACGAGCAAGTGCGCGGCCTCAAAAAATCGACATTGATCGCGCTGATGAATTTGGGTGCCAAGGTTGCTCGGTTCATTCCGGGCAGTGGCAAGGCGTCGGCGGGTGACTAGCGCTTAAAACGTCCCTTGGCAGGCCTATTCGATGTGTAAAGGTCGCATAAGTTAGGCCCGCAACCAAAGACATCCAAGCATACAGAACAGAACACACCAGATTCACATATCACAATTGGCATATCTATATATTTCAGTTTTTACCGAAATAACAATCAAAGGAGAATATCAATGACCATAATTGCTTATAGCCTATACCTGATATTGGCCATCGGGATGACCATATGGGTCGCGCATAGCCTGTCTGTAAACGGCAAAGTCTATCTGGTGCGCTATTTGGCGGATGATGACCAATTGGCGACGTCGGTAAACCATTTGCTGGTGGTCGGTTTTTATCTCGTCAATCTGGGTTTTATCTCTCTAGCGCTCAGCCAAGCGGGTGAAGTGGCCTCTATTGAAGGCATATTCCGCTTTCTGGGTTTGCACGTTGGTTTGGCGCTTCTGCTGCTCGGCGGGATGCACTTCTTCAATATGGGCGCGATTAACCGGCATGGCGATAAAATCGCCCGTTGGTATGGGGATCGCTGGACCGTTCCGGCAAGTCCGCCCGAACCCAGCCAACGCAGCGCTGATCGTCTGCTGGATTGATACAGATAGCGTTTATAGTGACTTTTCGAAGATCATATATTCACGGTTGATGGTGGCACCAATGGCATCTGCTATGGCCACCATCCCCTGATTATCTTCCAATATCCATCCGATTTCACCGCGCACTGCGCCATAATTTTCCACGGCCTCACGGCGGATATATTCAATCATCATAAAGGCCAACTGGCTGGCCAACCGCGTATTCTGAAATTTCGATGACACGCCCATAAGTGGAACACGAACCGAATGGGAGCGACAATTGCGCAGCCACCACAGCAATTTGGCCCAGCCCAAGGGGAATAGATTGCCATCCAGTGAGCGCAGCGCTTCATTCAGATTAGGAATGGTCATCATAAATGCGACAGGTTCGCCTTCAACCTCTGCAATCATGATAAGGTCTTCACGCACAAGCGGTTTCATCTTTTTGCCGACATGTGCAATCTCACTGTCTGTGAGTGGAACAAAGCCCCAATTTTTCGACCATGCATCATTCAAAATGCCCATGAGAATGGCCGCTTCCCGGTCGAATTGGTCTTTATTAACACGCCGGATATTGATCCGTTCACTACGCTCACCGGATTTGACGATGCGTTGTATAAGGGGAGGGAAATCCTTTAATATATCAAGGTCATATGTATAGAGCGACTTTGCATCTTTATACCCTGCGGCCCTTATCCAGTCTTGTTTATGCTCATGGTCATGCCCCATCATCACAATCGGTTCATGGTCAAACCCTTTGATGAGAACGCCAGGCTCATCCCATATGGATAGGCTAAGGGGACCAACAGCGCGTGACATGCCCTGTTCGCGCAGCCAATCCTCAGCCGCAGCTATCAACGCCTGCGCAACATTTTCATCTTCAGCGTCCAACATGCCCCAATTGCCGGTTCCGGGGCCGAAGCCCTGTTCAATGGGTTGCGCAAGTGCCAGCTCATCAATATGTGCCGAAATACGTCCTACAATCCGGCCAGCACGGGTTGCAATCATGGGCTGGACGCGGGCATGTTCGAAAAAGGGGTTCTTTTTTGGATTGAACAGATCAAATTGTTCTTGCCGCAGCGGCGGCACCCAATTGGGCGTGTTGGCGTTTAACCGATAGCCAACATCAATAAAGGCGGACAAAGCAGCTTTGCCCTTAACCTGCGATATGGTGATGTCATTGCTATGGGCCATGTCCGTCTCTCATTAGCGCGGCAACCGCAATATATTGCAATGCTACAGCTATATTCTGTCATTCATATTGCTTTTGCACCTATTGCCGAAAGCGCCTGACAAATGTCAAGCGGCATGAGACGGTAGTCTTATAACACAACCCTGTCTTAGAGATGCATTCTGTCTTAAACACCCTGTTATCGTATTGCTGCCTTGATGCTGCCACTTTGATTTATATATGGCTGTGTGCGATATGGAAAATATTATGAACAGCAATATGGCCGAACAACAGGCCGAATTCACCAAAGGCCAAGAGGCCGATCCGGTGACAGCCGGCTTTCAAGCAGATGCCAGTGCTGAGCGGCTGCGCTTTCAAAAAAGCGAGGATATGGAGCTGGTCAAGCTTGCGGCAAAGCTAACGCGCGAACATAGCCAGCATGATGGCCGGATCTATTGGACGGACTTTCTGGGTTCAGCATTGCTGGGTTATGCAGCGATGTTGGGCGCCATGCTAGCGGGCAATATATTCCTTATTCTGGCATTTGGTGTGGTTTCGGTGTTGGCGCTTTATCGCGCGGGCAGCTTTATCCATGAAATTTCGCATATGAAGAAAAACTCTGTGCGCGGTTTCAAATGGGGATGGAATCTGTTCATCGGTGTGCCATTGATGATGCCAAGCTTCATGTATGAAGGTGTCCATAATCTGCATCATAACAAAACCCGTTATGGCACGGAGAAAGACCCTGAATATCTGCCACTGGCATTGATGAAGCCTTGGACTGTGCCGCTCTTTGTTATGGTCGCGGCGCTTGCGCCCATCGCCTTGTTGCTGCGCTATGCCGTTCTGACACCGCTTTCGTTTCTGATTCCGCCGCTGCGCAATATTGTGGTCGAGCGCTATTCCGGGCTGGTTATCAATCCTGTTTTCCGGCGCAAAATGCCGGAAGGGGAAGCGCGGCGCGATTGGCTGCTTCTGGAAGGTGCGACGAGCCTATGGGCTATTGGCCTTATCAGTCTTACCAGCCTGTCCATCATACCGCTTGGCTATTTTCTGACCTATTTGGCGATTTTGTCAGTATCGGTTGTCATCAATCAGGTGCGCACATTGGTTGCGCATTTGTGGGAGAATGAGGGTGAACCGATGAGTGTTACGGCGCAATATCTGGACAGCGTGAATGTACCTCCGCCTGCGACATTACCCGAATTATGGGCGCCGGTCGGCCTGCGCTATCATGCGCTCCATCATTTGCTGCCCAGCATTCCCTATCATGAACTGGGTAAGGCGCACCGCAAGCTGGTCGAGACTTTGCCAAGTCACTCGCCTTATTGGGCTGCCAATTATAAAGGCTTGCCGGGTCTGGTTACGCGTTTGGTAAAAAGAACATTTGGCACGCATAACGTCTGAGCTGCGATCAAGCGGTTCTGCCGCATAAGGGCATTGCCAAAATTAAAGCCGTAAAATGCGTGCAGCCTTGCCAAGCGCTTGCTTATCATCTGCATCCAGTGCGAGCTTTAGGCCCAGCCAGATCACCGCCAACATTGCTGTCAGCATAATCCCCAAACGGGCTAAATCTGGCTGTTGCGCTATGCCTTTGCTGATGATGATCAGCAGGATAGATCCGGCAGATTGTTGTAATACCGCCCAAAGGAAATGCCGGTCCCATGCTGGTATCTTGTCAAAATATTTCAGCTCCAGCACCGCCACCCAGCTGGCAATGCTGACGCCAATGGCAACGGCCAATGCCATGCCAACCGCACCTGCTTCGGTCGGCAGAAAATAATAGCATATGGCAGCAGCAGCGAGCCCCAAAAGGCTGTTGATGAGGGGCAATGCGCGGTGGCCTGTCATTTCAACAATCGGGGTTGCCGCGCCCAATAATGTCTCGCCAGCGCGGCCTGCCAGCAACACGATCAATATCGGCAGCGCCGCACTTGCCTCGCGCGGGAAGAGCATCAATATCACATCACCGATCAGAGCCATCGCCATGGCCAAAGGCAGCATGATGATCGCTGCCAGTCTGTTGGCGAAACCATATAGCGGCGCAATGGCCTTGCGGTCCGCCTTTGCCTGTGCAGATGATAAAGGTGCCAGCACATATAAAAATGCCTGTCGCACGATTAGCGGCACCGAAGCGACTTTGCGCGCAATCACATAAAGGGCAGAGGCTTGTAGTCCAACAGTCCCTGATATGGTCAATGTTAGCAAAACAGGTGGCAGGTCGTTAAAGGCCCTACGCGTAATGATGGGCGGCATCATCGCCAGACCGGTTGCCAAAATATTGCGCCGCATACCGGTGGGCGCTTTGGCGGTTAATATGAGTTTTGCATCATAATAGCGGGTCAGCAAGCGCAGCGCGAAAACGCCAGTAATGGCCAGTGAGGCAATATGCGCAGCGAACAGGCCGAACAAAGTATAGCCCAGTGCAAAGAATATACCCGCTATGACAAGGCGGCTGACTTGTTCCCAAAAAATGCGCAACCGGATTTCTGGCCCAAATGCACGCTGCGCACGGACGGCGGCGGTCGCAATTTCAAGCAGGATGAGCAGCGGTAAGGAGATACTGAAAATACGGATGAGCCATATCAGATCGCTTTGTGATAGCGCCGTGCCGGAAAAATAGGGCGCAATATGCGGTGCGGCGATGCCGATCACGATCACGGCTAAGATGACGGGCACCATAGCGGCCAAGAGCGTGAAGCGGACAATGGCATGGGCCTGTTCGCCATTATCTGCGCCGGGTACAAGTCTTTGCAGAGCCTGATGCAAACCCAGATTAAGCGAAAAGCCAAGCAGGCTGATGGCGGACCAGAAAGCGGCATATAGACCATAGGTGGCCAGACCGAACATCCAGATATAGGCGGGTTGCGCCGCCAGTTCGACCAAGGCACCAAGCCGCGCCATTGCCGCCATTCCAGCACCTTTTCCGACATCTGACTTGCCGATTATCGGTGCGTCTTCGCTATTCTTCGGTGCGGACAAGAACTGTCTCACCAATGAGCAGGAACAATATGAAGGGCGCCCATGCTGCCAGTAAAGGCGGATAAGCATCGAGGCTGCCCATGGACAGCGCGAAATTGTCAGCAACAAAATAGGCAAAGCCCAGTGCCATGGCGATAACGGCGCGGAAGAAAAGCCGCCCGGACCGCGCCAGACCAAAAGCTGCTATCGCGCCCAATAATGGCATCAAGATTGACGAAAGCGGGCTGGATATTTTGTGCCAATAAGTTGTTTCCAAATCATTGGTCCGGCGACCGGCTGCACGCAATTCTTCAATCACTTCACCCAGTTCGCCAAAAGACAATCCCGCCGCATTGATATTGGCCAGAGTAAACTGATCCGGCGTTACGCCCTTGCCGACAATACGGTCCGCAACCCGCCTTTTATTGCCAGAGACCAGATCAAAAACAAATGGCTCCTGCAATGTCCATTGCGCGCCATCAAAGCTGGCATTGTCGGCTGAAATAATTTCCCGCAAGCCGCCATTATCATCGCGCACATAGACATTGATGCCGCTGAGCTGGGTATCTTTACCCGAACCAGAGACAGATGCTGCACGGATAACATCATTGCCATCACGCACATAAACATTGGTACGGCTGTTCAGATCTTTGGGAATGGGGCCATATTCTGCTGCTTCCCACAATGTTAAAGTGGCCGTGGCTTTGGAAACAATCCGGTCATTAAAGGCAAAGGCCAATATGGCGACAGCAAGGCTGGTCAGCAGCAGCGGTGCCAATATCTGGTGCGCAGACAATCCTGCAGCCTTCATCGAGACTATCTCGCTATTCTGGTTTAACGTGGCCAGCGTAACAATGGTCGCCAAAAGGACTGAAAAGGGCAGAAACTGTGCAATAAGCTGCGGCACGCGCAGACTGATATAAGTCAGCAATTCCGCTTGCCCATTGCCGGGATAGGCCAATATCGTGCCGCTTTCGCCTAGTAGATCGAGGCTTTGCAACACCAGAACCAAAAGCGCAAGCAGCGCCAATATCCGCACAAAAAACATGCGAGCCATATACAATCCGGTGGTGCGGGACGGGAAGAATTCCAACTGCATATACCGACCTAGCTATTGTGAATCTGGCGTTTGCGGCCGATGGACATCATGCCTTTAAGGAAGCTGCCCGACTTGGCAAAGAAGCGTTCCAGCGCACCAATGGGTTGCCCCCCCGGAACATAGGAAACGGTGTAGAACATCCACAATATCATGCCGGAGAAGAGGATAAACGGCCCCCATAACGCAATAATGGGGTCAATATAGCCCAGTGCACCGACATCCTCCCCATATTGGTTT
Source organism: uncultured Sphingomonadaceae bacterium (assembly GCA_947503245.1). Taxonomy (GTDB): domain Bacteria; phylum Pseudomonadota; class Alphaproteobacteria; order Sphingomonadales; family Sphingomonadaceae; genus Alterisphingorhabdus. Next base: position 208,687 of record CANNCV010000001.1, on the reverse strand, counting down.
ATCTTATGATAGGTCACAATGATGATGATCGACAGAAAGACACCCAGAGCAGATGTTGATCTTTTGGGGGGAATAGCCAGAGCAACCGCCAATAATGGCATGAGCAGCATCATCACTACCTCGACAATGCGAAAGTGGAAACTTGCTCGGCTGCTATTGCGTTCGTCCTGTGAAATATTGGCATCAGTGCCTATCCGCACCAGCTCGGGCAAGGTATATTCCCTGTCCTTACCACCACGATCACGAAATGCCTCAATCTTGGGCAGGTCTATCGGCAGATCATGGCTGCTGAAATTCAAGATACGCGGCGAAACATAGCTTTTATTGTCATGGACCAGTCTGCCATCCTGCAAACGCAATATGATTGTGTCTGGATCGTCAGTGGCAAGAAACTGGCCTTCGCTGGCGGTGACGGTAATGACGTCCTCATTCTTGTTCGATGCCCGCACAAATATGCCCGAAAGGCTGCGGCCTTCATCGCGGCTGCTTTCTATTCGCATGGTCATATCATCGCCAAAGCTGGTAAACTCACCGACTTTAATAGATGCACCCAGTGCCCCGGAGCGCAATTCAAAGCCCAAACGTTCATAAGCATAGCGCGATTCCGGCTGGATCCAGCCAACCAGAGCGAGATTTACGCCCGCCAAAATGATCGCGATGATGAATGGCACGCGCAGCAATCGGCCATAGCCAAGCCCGACGGCGCGAAAGACATCAAGTTCTGATGATAGGGACAATTTGCGAAACGCCAGCAAAACGCCCAATAGCAAACCAATAGGGATGCCCAGTGAGAGATATTCAGGGATGAGATTGGCCAGCATCCGCCAGACTACGCTGACCGGTCCACCTTCGGCTGCCACAAAGTCAAATAATCGCCGCATTTTGTCGAGCAACAGCAACATGGCCGCAATTAACAGCGTGAAAACCAGTGGCACCAGCACCAAGCGCGCAATATATCGGTCCGTGGCGGTCAGGAATTTCAACTTATTGTCCTTCTATCACCATGATTTGGCCGCAAATCATATCCATTATGTTTCTATAGCAAAATGACATGCACGCTGGCTTCCATTAGCCTGCAACATATAGAGGACAGGATCAAAAAGACCATGGCGAACTTTACCAACCTAACCGCAAAAGCATCAATCTTGCTAGGTGGCTTGGTATTGGTGGCCTCTCCAGCGCAAGCGCAGCGAGAGAAAATAGACAATGATATGCGTTTGTGCCGCGCCGGTTCTGCCAAGCCTGCAGTGTTGGTCGAAGTGGTGGGCTTTAAAAATTCTGCTGGCCGCATTCGCGTGCAATCTTATCGCGCGACAAAGCAATCATGGCTGAAAAAAGGCCAATGGATTAACCGTATTGATGTTCCCGTAGCGGTAAGCGGCAACAAAATGCTGTTTTGTGTGCCTGTCCCAGCGGTTGGTGACTATGGCATTGCCGTGCGTCATGATCTTGATGGCAATGGTAAATCAGGATGGAGTGACGGCGGCGGTTTTTCCGGCAATCCAGATATTTCTCTCACCAATCTTAAACCATCTGTTCGAAAAACCCGCATTGCCGTTGGTAAAGGTATTAAGCGCATTCGCGTTGTACTGAACTATCGTCAGGGTCTTTCCATTGAGCCATTGAAAACGACATGACATTAATTGCCCTTCTGTCCAATCCGCAATCGACCGGCAACAAGTCTGGCTTGCCCGAAATGCGAGCCTTTTGTGCACATGAACCGGATATCTTCCATTATGAGGTGGAGGCCGTTGACCAGATTGCCATGGCCTTGAAATCCATTGCTCTGGTGAAACCCAAAGTGCTGATTATCAATGGCGGCGACGGAACGGTACAGGCAACATTGACCGAAATGTATCAAGGTGGTCATTTCGGTGATAACCCGCCGCCTATTGCGGTTTTGCCCAATGGCAAGACCAATTTGATTGCGCTTGATCTTGGCGCGCAGGGCGATGCTTTGGTTGCTTTGAAACAGATGCTGGATATCACCCGCAATGATCTGGAAAACCATGTTGTGGTGCGCAAGTTGATTGCATTGTCAGATGATGCTCATCCTACGCCGGTATTGGGCATGTTTCTGGGTGGTGCAGGGCTTGCAGATATTATCCTCTATTGCCGCAACAAGATTTACCCGCTGGGTCTGCCCAATAGCATCAGCCATTTTATTGCTGCGGTGGCGACAATCGTGTCGCTTATGTTCAATGCCAGCGCGCGTTTCTTGCCCGTGACATCGTCGAATATGCGCATCTCAATGGTGCGTCATGGAGAGATTCAGGGCAATTTCTCGGTATTGATGGTCACCACGCTGGAAAAATTATTGCTGCGAAGCAAGACCGGCAAAGAAACCGCCGAATATGTCGACAATATGAAATTTGTTGCGGTCGAAAATAACCGTTCGGGTCTCTGGACGATGATCCGCGATACGATGGCAGGCCGCTTCGGTTCGCGTGCAGGTGCCGGTTTGCATCTTGAGCGTGACGATGTGATCGAAATCGAAAGCGATCGCGGTTGTGTCGTGCTGGATGGCGAATTGTTTGAAGCGCGCAGTGGGCGGCCCATTACATTGCGCACTACTGAGCCTGTTCCGTTTTTGCGGCTCGCCGCCTAAGCCGGCCCATGGGCCCCGACTTTTCAGAACTGATAGCGGATGAGCTGGCGACGCCGGTCGACCCGCGCATCAATGCCTTTGCCGCAGCAATTGCCGCGCGCTACCCCAAGGCTGCACAAGCGGTTATGTTCTATGGTTCGTGCCTGCGCAGTGAGCGTCTTGAGGGTGAGATGCTGGATTTCTATCTCATCGTTTCAGATTATCGAGAAGCCTATGGCGATAGCTGGATGGTACGGGCCAATGAGCTTATTCCTCCCAATGTTTTTCCAGCAGAGTATCAGGGTTTAGTGGCCAAATTTGCTGTCCTCAGCGCACATGATTTTTATCGGCTAAACAGGCCAGAGGCTGATACTGTGTCGGTCTGGGCACGCTTCGCGCAGCCAGCGCGTTTGGTCTGGACTGCGGGGCAAGATGTTACAGCGCGAACGATAGAGGCGGTTGCTGGAGCGACGCCGACCTTATTGCGTGCGGCTATTGCCGACCACGGTGCCGGAGATGTTGAAGTTGCGGATCTGTGGCATCGCGGTTTTCAGCTAACCTATAATGCCGAACTGCGGGCCGAGCGAAAGAGCCGCGCACAATCGGTTGTTGCATTCGACCCCGAACGTTATCGCGCCTTCACCTCTGCGGCGTTGGACAAGACAGGTTTTGAGGCCGTTTTGCAAGGCGGCACAATCAATATTGCGAATGGTCAAGATGATGCCATGGCTGCTGAACGTGCACGATGGCCAAAACTGCGCCGCCGCGGCAAATGGATGACGCTGGCACGGCTGGCCAAAGCAAGCGGCACCTATGCTGGCGGCATTGATTATCTTGCATGGAAGATCAACCGCCATGCGGGTACGCAAATCACTATTCGCCCTTGGCAGCGCAAATGGCCCTTATTGGGCGCATTGACGCTATTGCCAAGGTTGCTGCTTAAAGGTGCAGTGCGCTAAAGCCATATCCAGCCAGCGGCATATCACTCCACTCATATCATCCCGCCCGTATCATCCCTGGAGCGTATTGATTTCCACTTTGTTGGTAAGCGTTTTGTGCACGGGGCACTTATCGGCAATTTCCAATAACCGCTTTCTTTGATCCGCATCCAAATCGCCCTCTATAACGATAACACGGTCGATAATATCAACGCGGTTCTGTGTGTTGTTACAGTCTTCGCAATCGGCTTTGTGCTCGCGGCTATGCTCCAATGTCACCTCAACATGGGTGAGCGGCCATTTTTTGCGTGCAGCATACATTTGCAAGGTCATAGCCGTACAGGCGCCCAAAGATGATAATAGCAGGTCATAGGGTGTCGGCCCCAGATTATCCCCGCCAAAGCTGCGCGGTTCATCGGCCAGCCATTGATGATCCGGTGTCTGCACCAATTGGGTGAAGGTGTTGCCGATACTCGCCAGATGGACTAAACCAGCATCCAGATCATTTTCTATCGGCGGTGCGGCATCCAAATAGCCATCGGCCCAATGCGCAATCTGCGCTGCAACATTTTGTGCAGCACCATCGCGGGTTAGCAAATGGTCCGCATTGCCTAAAGTGACCAAGCTTTTGGGTTGCGCTGCATCAGCATATATCGCCTCGGCCTCGCTAAAAGGTACGATTGCATCGTCGGGGGCGTGGAGGATTAAGAGCGGCTGGGTCAATTTGGCGAGCCGTTCAGATTGCGGTTGGCCGCGCATTTGATTCACAAAATGGTCAGTGACATGAAAGTCCCGCCCACCAAGTTTCACCACGGCCTCGCCTTTGGATTCCACCTCTGCCAATTGTGTGCCTAACTGTTCCAATACGTGATCGACCATGTGCGGTGCGCCCACAGTGGCAACGGCCCGTACTTCGGGGATGAATTCAGCAGCAGCAATGACTGCAGCCCCGCCAAGCGAATGGCCGACCAGCAATTGCGGTGCACTGCTGCTTGCAAATTCGGGGCCGTGGTCACGCAGCGCATCTGCTGCGGCAACCAGATCCTGCACATTGGCGGAAAAGCCGCTATCAGCAAAATCACCTTCGCTGCCGCCTAGACCAGTAAAGTCAAAGCGTAGGGTGGCGATACCTGAATCGGCCAAAGCGGCGGCAATACGGGTCGCACCATGGCTTGATTTGGTGCAGGTAAAGCAATGCGCAAATAAAGCGACTGCGCGTATTTGACCATCGATCGGGCGTTCTAGGCGGCCATCAAGTTTTTGGCCATTGCTGCCTGTAAAGCGGAATTTCTCGGTTTTGTGTGTCATCGCTGCGCTTGGCCTTAATTGGGGGGAGGGGATATTATCATTGCGACGCTCTTTAGGGCATCAAATGTCTTTATAATCGGGTTTGCGCTTGGCGAAAAAGGCCTTGGCTGCTTCTCGGCTGTCTTCTGTCTGGGCCAGCATTACCTGTTGGCGATCTTCCAAAGCCATGGCTGCATCAAAGCTGGGTGCATCAATATTGCGGTTCAGCGCGTCCTTGGTCAGACGCAGCCCCATAGGCGCAGTATCCAGCATTTCCTCCGCCAGTGACAGCCCCATGGACAACAGCTCTTTTTCCTCGGCAATATCACTGATCAGGCCGGTTGCTTTGGCGCGTTCAGCATCAATGAACCTTCCGGTTAATATCAGTTCGCTTGCCAGACTAGCGCCCACCAGACGCGGCAGAAAATAGCTGGAACCCATATCACAACCGCCTAGGCCGATCTTGATATAGGCCGCATTCATTTTTAGCGAAGGTGCGCCATAGCGCACATCGCTGGCCAATAATAAAGAAAAGCCGCCGCCACAGGCCGCGCCTTGCGCCAGAGAAATAATCGGTTGGGGGCAACTGCGCATCAACTGCATGACTGTGGCAATAGCGCGCTGTGTTTTCCATGCTTTATGCACTGGCCCAGTTTCGCTTTGGTCTTGAACCCAGCCATTAAGATCAAGCCCAGCACAAAAGGTTGGCCCGTTGGCGCGCAAGATAATGACCCGCACATCATGCCGGTCCTGAGCAGCGCGAAAATAGTCCTGCAAGGCAAAGACCATATCGGCATTCATGCTGTTCAGTTTATCCGGACGGTTGAGCGTCACAATGTCCACTGCGCCGCGCTGTTCAATCAAAATTGCTGTGCTCATGCCGGCTCTCTTTCATCATCAAAATATCGCCGCATGATTATAGACTGATAGCGGCCTAAAAGACCACAGTGCGCGAACCATTGAGCAGCACGCGATCATCAATATGGTTGCGCACTGCGGCGGCCAGCACGCGGCATTCAATATCGCGCCCTTTGGCGACCAGATCGGCCGCGCTATCAACATGGCTGATAGGCTCTACATCTTGCGCGATAATCGGCCCTTCATCCAGATCAGCAGTGACATAATGCGCGGTGGCACCAATCATCTTTACGCCGCGTGCATGCGCCTGATGATAGGGCTTTGCGCCTTTGAATCCGGGCAGGAAGCTGTGATGAATATTGATGCAGCGCCCTTCCAGCCAGCGCGCCATGTCATCAGAAAGGATCTGCATATAGCGCGCCAATATAACAAGCTGCGCACCGCTTTGCTCGATTAGATCGCGTATGGCGGCCTCTTGCTGCGCTTTGGTACCCGCGGTCACTGGCAAATGGTGATAGGGAATATCACCGATCAATGATGGTTTGCTGTCATTGCGCGCATGGTTGGAGGCAATGGCGACAATGTCCATCTCCAGCTCACCAATATGTTTGCGATAGAGCAAGTCTTCCAGACAATGGTCAAATTTGGATACCAATATCAGCACTTTTCTGCGCTCATGGGTGCTGCGCATGGTCCAGTCCATGCCATGCAGTTTGGCCAATTCTGCAAAGCCTTGTTGCAATGCGTCCGCGCTAATCGTCACATCCAACGCCTCAAAACGCACCCGCATGAAGAAGCGGCGTGTTTCCACATCGTTAAATTGTTGAGAGCGCAAGATATTGCATTGCTGCTGTGCCAAATAGCCCGAAACAGCGGCCACCAATCCCGGCTTGTCAGCGCAGGATAAGGTTAGGATCATATCCCTATTTGTCATGGATCAGATAACGCCAACCTGTTTGCCAGCGGCTTCGAACATGCCCAATATCTGCTGCACCTGTTCCGCCGTATGTTCAGCGCAGAGCGAACAGCGCAGCAGGGTCATGCCCTTTGGCGTTGCGGGCGGGCGCGCCAGATTGACATAAAGGCCGTTTTCCAGCAGCGCCTGCCACAGCATCGCGCCTTTGGTCAGGTCTTCCAGCACCACAGCAATGATGGCTGATTGCGGTGTATCTGTGCCTAGCGTATAGCCCAAATCCTGCAATCCTTTGTGTAAAGTCTTGCTATTTTCCCACAAATGCGCGCGCTTATTGCCAGCATGCATCAGCTTGCGAATACTGGTTGTCGCCGTCGCCACCACAGATGGCGGCAGGCTGGCCGTAAAAATATAAGGGCGCGAAACAAGACGCAAAATTTCGAATTTCGGGTGGTTGGAGACGCAAAAACCGCCCACAGTGCCAACGCTTTTTGAAAATGTGCCGATGATGAAATCCACATCATCAATCACGCCCGCTTCTTCACATACGCCGCGGCCATTTTCTCCGACAAAGCCCATAGAATGCGCTTCATCAACCAATGTCATAGCGCCATATTTTTTGCAGACAGCCACCATTTCTTTCAGCGGTGCCACATCGCCCAGCATGGAATAGACGCCTTCCAGCACGACCAACTTGCCAGCCTCTTCAGGCAGGCGCTTCAGACGTTTTTCCAGCGCTTCCACATCATTATGGCGAAACGCCACAATTTCTGCATTGCCCATGGAGCAGCCATCATAAATGCTGGCATGGCTATCAATATCCAAAATGATATAATCGCCTTTGCCTGCCAGCGCCGAAATGGTGCCGAGATTCGCTTGATACCCAGTAGAATAGACCATGGCATGGTCCATATTGTAGAATTCTTTCAGCGCATCTTCGCAATCGCGGTGGCCGCGATAGGTGCCGTTTAGCACGCGGCTGCCCGTGGTGCCGCTGCCGAAATTTTCCAGCGCATCCTTGCCCGCATCAATCACATCAGGATCAAAGGTCATGCCCATATAATTATAGGTGCCCAGCAAGATGGTTTCCTGGCCATTACAGATCGCCACTGTGGGCGATTTCACCTCTTCCATCACCAGCGAAAACGGGTCACGCACGCCTTTGCCTAGCAGTGTTTCGCGCTCTTCGATCAGTGGATCAAATTTGGAAAGCAAGTCTACCATATATGTCGTCCTGGCCTTATTATCTGGTGCGGCTTATTCGGCCAGCTTTTCGACAGCATCGACCAATTGGCCCACTGTCTCAATCTCTGCCTGCATATTCATGGTGATGATGATGTCAAATTCGTCTTCAATCGCAGCGACAAAATCCATCACGGTCAGGCTGTCCCATTCCAGATCGCCGGCAAAGGTGGTGCTTTCGTCCAATGCGACACCCTTATTGTTAAAGGGCGTAATTTGTTCGGCGACTTTTGCAAATGTCGCGCTGCGATCTGTCATTTCACTTTCCTTTTTATGGATAAGGCGGCGGAGCAGAGATGCTCTGCACGCTCCCTATCTAATCTCTTGCCAACAGCAAGACAAGATTGGGTTATTGGCAGGACAAAATAGCGCCATTGCGGCGATGTGCGGCGACTTTATGGCAAGCCGCGCAGTGCTTACATCGCCATTTTGCTTATCAGTTTAGCCAACCTTGCGCCCGGTACCAGCTGACAGTGTCTTCCAATCCTTGCTGCGTATCGATGGCGGGGGACCATAAGGAAGCAGGCGGTCGCCGCGACGGTTCAACAGTCCAGTCCGGCCAAGACAGATAGCGGGCTCTGTCCGGTGTCAATTTGGCGGCAGAACCGCGGACCATGCGGTCCGCCCGCGCTGCGGTTTTTAATAAAGCCGCTGGTGCGTTGAGAGTCAGCAATTTGTCGCGGCCAACCGCATGGCCAACTGCGCGCGCAAAATCGCGATGATCCCACCCGCGCAGTGTATCATTGCCTATGCCGTCATCTGCTTCCCAGATTGTGCGGGCCGGACCATGGCCAATCATGGCGAGTAACAACCGGGCCATATCATCGACATGGATAAGCGAAACCCGGCCTTTGGGCGGTAATAGGGCCAAGCCTTTTTGTGCAAGCTTGAACATATCCAGAAATTCTGTGTCGCCGGGGCCATAAATGCCGGGCGGGCGGATGACTGACCAGGGCAGGACGGACCTTGTTACCAAAGTCTCGCCTCCTGCTTTGGATCGGCCATAATCAGAAAGTTCCGGCTGGCGTGCAGCCAATGATGAGACATGAATGAAATGCGGGTCGCCTGCCTTTTGCGCTGCGCTTAACATATTGGCGGTGCCCTTGATATTGCCCGCGTCAAACAGAGCAGGCGTGGGCGCGTTTACGACACCGGCAATATGCAGCACAGCATCTGCGCCATGGCATAAAGCATCCAGCGCGGCTTGATCATCCAGTGCGCCCTTTACCCATGTCAGATTGTCGCGGTCATCTTGTGTCCTGCGAGTCAGCGCGCGCACTGCATAGCCTTGCTCAAGCGCCAATTCCATGGTGCGCCCACCCAGAAAACCTGTGGCGCCGGTTATGGCTATGGTCATATCCTGCATCGCACCAGCCTATGTTAAGCCGTTACACAGGTGACCATGGCGCTGCGCCACCGTCCTCATCATTGCTACCATCATCAGTGGTGTTGGGCGTTTCCAGCATGGTTGATTTGGGCAGATAATCAATCACCCGGTCGAGCAGCTTGTCCATATCACGGCCTGACATGGCAGAAATAACAGACACTCTTTGCGCGCCTGCATCTTCCAGCAAGCTTGATAGATAATCGCTTAATTCTTCATCAATGGCATCAGCTTTATTCAGCACAACCAATTGCGGCTTTTCCGCCAGCCCATAGCCATATTCCTGCAATTCTTCCTGCACGATATTATAGGCTTTCACTGGATCATCGCCATCGCCATCAATCAGATGGATAAGGACGCGGCAACGTTCGATATGCCCCAGAAAACGATCGCCAATACCTGCGCCATCTGCGGCACCTGCGATCAGGCCGGGAATATCTGCCAGCACAAATTCACGATGTTTGTGGCTCACCACGCCTAATTGTGGACGCAATGTCGTGAAGGCGTAATGGCCCACCTTAGCCTTGGCGTTGGTAATCTGGTTGATAAAGGTCGATTTACCAGCATTGGGCATGCCCAGCAGGCCGACATCTGCAAGCAATTTCAAGCGTAACCAAACCCATAATTCCTGACCGGCTTCACCGGGTTGGTGCTGGCGCGGTGCGCGGTTGGTTGAGCTTTTGTAACTCAAATTGCCGCGTCCGCCTTCGCCGCCCGTCAACATCTTAACCTGCTGACCAACTTCGGTAAGATCTGCCAAAACGGTTTCTTTGTCTTCACTCAACACTTGCGTGCCAACCGGAACTGGAATGACCAGATCATCTGCGCCCGCACCCGTGCGCTGCTTGCCTTGACCGCCTTGACCGCGCGGCGCTTTGAAATGCTGTTTATAGCGAAAGTCGATTAAGGTGTTGAGGCCCGGCACGGCTTCCAAAATAATATCGCCGCCTCTGCCGCCATTGCCTCCATCGGGACCGCCATATTCGATATATTTTTCACGGCGAAAGCTCACCGCGCCGGGGCCGCCAGCTCCGGATTTAAGATATATTTTGGCCTGATCTAGAAAATGCATAGCTGCCCTTTATGCGAGACTGCCACAATATACCAGTGTGATTGATAGACAGCCGCATAATTGCGACTGTTCAATCGCTTGGCCAATATTTATTTTGAATGTGTAACCAATCGATGTCCTGATACGAAACCGTAGTATAGATTGAAAAATACGATAAGTAAAAATTGGGAGTTAATCATGGCCTTTACAATCAAACGTTTCTCACTGGCTTTCGCGACAGTTACTTTGGCTTCAATAGCCACCATGCCAACTGCACATGCAGATGCTGGCCCTGATGAGGCTGCTAATATCTCTGTAGCGTCAGCAGCCGTAACGCCTGTCATAGCCGCGCCGACTGGCCCGTCTCCTTTGTCTGACCTTTCATTCAATCTCGACAATCAAGACGGCACCATAGGTGTTGGCGGTGAAGCGGCACCTGCAGAGCAATATCTGCCCTCACAAATTCGCAACGGGAATTTTGGTGATGAAACACTGAACCCGCTCAATACGGTTCCACGCTCATCTGGTGACGTCGCAGCTTATCGTGAAGGCACAGGTTATAATCTGGTCAATCAGAATGAAGCTGAATTTGGCGAAATCTCCGAGATTTCTGGCGATGTCTTTGGCCCAAGAAACCGCATACGCCAGGTTAACCGCGCAGCTTCATTCCGGATCACGCTGTAAAACGCATTAATTGCGGTCCGATACAATAAATTACAAATCGGTAATATTTTTTGTAACCTAAATAGGATTAGTGTCGAACCGTATAGAGTAACGAGATTGCTGCTCCTCGCTCTCAACTCCTCCCTCACCCTGTGAGGGGCAGCAACATTAGAGAACCCGGCGATTTTCCCCCTTTTGATCGCCGGGTTTTTCTTTGTCTAATGAATATCGAACAATTGCAGCGAGCTAGCCTCAAACCGTTTCGCTTAGTCTTTGCGTCAACCACCCGTATTGGCTGGTTCAGATGCTACTGGAACTTGGTCAGAGACATTTACATCGTCTGCGGCATTGTTGCCATAGCGCAATTGCCAATCAGCCAAAGCCGCTTGATAGGCTTCATAATCAGCATAAAAGCGATCATAAATCCCTTCAAGTCGTGGCAGAGCACCGCCCGCAAAGATGATGAGATTTTCTCGATCACTAATGGCGAGTGCTTGCTGCCCCAGTAATTGTATGGTCTGACAGAATTCCTGCTTAACAGGTGGGAAGGAGAAGAAGTTATAGACCCGTGTTGTATGGGTATCGCGGATTCTGCGATAATTGCTGCCATGTTCGCGGCGGAATTTGCCTTCAATGGCGGTGTTCGCGCTCCTGAGCGTTGATTTATGTTTTTGCAGGAACAGGTTATAATCGGTCGCGATATTTGCATAACCGCCTTCAAGGCAGCTTAAACCACCAACATTATAGGCGGCGCGGAAATGCCATAAGGTTTCCAACTCACCCAAATCGCGGTTGATGGTCAGTCTTTTGCCCTCTGCATTTAAAGCAGGCACCACTAGCGAAGCGGATGCTCCCAAGGGCGGTAATGGAATGGACGGCGGCGCAACCACTACCGGCGGTGGCGGCGGTGGCGGTGGCGGAGGAGGTGGGGGCGGTGGCGGAGCACAAGCGGCCAAAACAGCCACAGCCAAAGTAACAAGGGACAGGTTTTTGAACGCGCGCATTTGGTACCCCAATATAATCTTATGCCGTCTTTGATATCGTGCGGCATATTATGCAAATATTGGGGAAGCTTATGAAACAAGTGATTGGTGCGCAAGCAAAACCCGCAGACAGTTTTGCATCTGCGCTAAACTGCGTCATGTGCCTTATCTTGATTTATATGCAGCCCTTTTGTGGGCAAATGACCAACAAAAAACCCGACAAAAATCCGTGAGGAGTAATGCCGGGTTTTGAATGTGCGCTGCTTTTTTGCAGGATTGTATGTTTATTCTTGGCTGCCTAGCAGGCTGAGCAGGAACTGGAACATATTGATAAAGTCCAGATACAGGCTAAGCGCGCCCATGATGACCACTTTGCCCATCATATCCGTGCCAGCAACATAGCTGTACATGCTTTTCAAGCGCTGTGTGTCATAGGCTGTCAGACCAGCGAAGATCAGAACACCCAGCAAGCTGATGATAAGATTCAGCGGACCGCTGCCTAAGAAAATGTTAAGGACAGATGCCACGATCAGGCCGACAACGCCCATGATCAAAAAGCTACCCCAACCAGACAGGTCTTTCTGCGTGGTATAGCCAAACAGGCTGAGCCCAGCAAAAGCTGCCGCGGTCGAGAAGAAGGCCAAAGCCACTGACCCGCCTGTATACACCAGGAAGATTGTGGACATGCTGAGGCCCATCAAAGTGGCAAAGCCCCAGAACATAAGCTGTAATGTAGCGGTCGAAAATTTGTTCTGACCAAAGCTCATCGCGAAAACGATCGCCAGTGGCGAGAGCATGATAACCCATTTCAAAATGCCAGGACCATAGAAAATGGAAGCGGCCATACTGTCCGCGCCGCCCCATGAGAATAGCAGGGCAACAATACCTGTCAGCAAAATGCCGCTGGTCATATAATTATAGATGGACAGCATATATTTACGCAGTCCAGCATCAAATTCCGCTTCACCCATAGTGTCGCGGGGTGTTGCATAAGGTGACCCGGGCTGGCGGCCACCCGTCATGCGTGGATCAAACCGATTGTTCATATGCATTCGCTCCTTTAGATCGACATTAGCGTCGAATTACACTCAATATCGTGTATTTCACAACAAAATTCAAGCATTGATGCATGGAACATAGCAATAACAGTCTGTCGTTCGTCGAACTTTTTGGTAAACACTCTCTATGCGATTATTTTTTGCGCTTGTTCCACCAGAAGCAATTATGCGTCAGCTGCTGCTTTGTCAGGGCGGTGTTTCTGCTGCACGCTGGCAAGACGCTAGCCAATTACACCTTACTGTGCGTTATCTTGGTAAGGTGGATCGCCATATAGCCGATATGCTGATCACCATGGCAGAGAGTGAGCAATGGTCATGTCCGCCAGTTACATTGAACGGCATGGGGTGTTTTCAACATAAAGGGCGCATAGACCAAATATGGGCTGACGTTGCGCCGCGTGATGGATTGTTGGCGATGCACAATACATTAAACGCTATGGCTGTACGCTGTGGGTTGCCGCCAGAGCATCACAAATTTATACCGCATATAACTATCGCCAGATTATCCGCTGCTGCCCGCGGCGCGGAGGCGTTTGTTGCTGGTCACTCCGATTTGATGAGTGAGCCCTTTGTTTTTAACCGACTGATAATGTTTGAATCTATGATCGGACATAAAGGCGCAAGCTATCAACCAATTGCAGAATGGCCTGTGGCAGAGTGCTAGATAGCGTCTGACTGGCTTACAACTTTATGCCATATTGCTGCCTTGAGCGATGTAATCGCGCATAGCAGCGGCTTCCTGTTCGATCATCTCAATCCGGTATTTGACCAGATCGCCGATGGATACAAAACCTTTTAAAACCCCGTCATCGACGACAGGCAAATGACGGATACGCCGCCGTGTCATTAGTGATAAGGCGGCCAATATGCTGGTGCCGGAGGTGATGGTCACAGCAGGAGCTGTCATAACCTCTTTTACTGCATGTTTCAGCACCGTATCGCCGTCAGAAGCAATGCGATAGACCAGATCGCGCTCCGAAAATATACCTTGTACCTGCCCGTCACGCAGCACGGGCATCGCGCCTATGCGTTTCTCGGCGAGACGTTTCACAACTTCATATACAGGTTCGTCACACTCACAACTCACCAAATCATGGCTGGCATTTTGCTGCAGAATAATCTCTATCGTCATGGCATCATCTCCCAAATGCTTCCGGCCCAGCGCCTGTGATAGGGAAGATGGACCGAAAGACCCTTTGCGAACCGTGATAATGCAAGCCGAATCGCCGCAATTTGGTTTCGCAAGCACAACATCGTTTCACAAATTGCCCGAATTGCAAAATCTGTTGTGTTCTGTACCGTTGCGCTCATGCCCGTACTGGCTATATTACATGGTGCAAATATACCGATTTGCCGCCATGAAAGCCTGACTTGCCCAAACCATCTAATCTCGACAATCCCGAAATTGCGGCTTTTGCTTGGGCGCGGTTTCGCTGGATGATGCGGCTTATGGGCATGATTACACTGGCCGCGATATTAATCGGTTTTGCTTGGCTCTATTGGCAGCACGGTTTTGTTTCGGTCCATGTGTATATCGGCGCGGCCTTGGGTATCGGGGTGACGATCATGCTCACCGGCTTGCTTATGGGTCTGGTGTTTCTCTCACATGGTACTGGCCATGATGAATCAATCGATGATGATATTGACGCTGGCTGGCAGGAGAATGAGGGCTAGGTAAGATGATCGCTAACTTAGCATAGCGCATTACTTTTTCTCATAAGCGCGATATTTTAGCTTGGCCGTGCCATTTGCAGGGACAATAGTGCGCCAAACGCGCAGCCCGTTGCGTTCAAATGTGCGCTTACTAAACTTCTTATGTGTATAGCGCAAATCGCCATCAAATTCGGTTTCAATGGTGACGGGGTGCGGGTTGGCGTTGCGGATGGTCAAGATATACGAGTCCCAGCCCTTGCCATCTTTCTCCCCATATTCGGTTGATGCTGTAACATTTGTGGCTTCGCCTAACGCCAGCTCCACTTCTTCGCCCACGGCCTTATCCGTCATTGTATCTTCGCCAACCAATTGGCGCATATTTAACGCCGCTGCGCCCGATGCGCGCTGGAAAAAGGCAAAGCTTCCCGATGGCAATGGTTCGCCTAATCCGTCTTTCTTTTTATTCTGCATACGGAAAACGCGGTCTATGCTGTCCAATCTGTCATCGCGGTAGAGATAGAGTGTGTAAATCACCTCGCCTTTCACACCGCGCTTTTGCAGAAAGGCCACTTGCTTTTGGCTTTGTGCCGCCAGTGTCGTGGCAAACGGGACGCGGTAAAGCTTGAGGTCGCCCAATGCCTCTTGATCGGCAATTCGGGTTGCTGAGACGACGATGCTATCCGCAGCAGATTCAGAGAATCGTGCTTGAGGGGAAAAAGCCAAACTGGGAGGCGGCGGCGGCGGCGGTGGAGGGGGAGCAAAAAGTGCATATCTGCGCTTCTGATAACGATAACCCGAAAACTGCCCGGTTGTCCCTTGCGGCCAACAGCGATAGCGTATTGGCTGCGAACCTTGCTCATAGAGCGAGTCTTCGTCGTCATCTTCTTCGCGGTAGACTTCGCCTGCTACTGCATTGGCGCTGGCATCGATAAAGCTGGTGGCATCGCCCGATGCCATGGTCAGCCAGCCCAATATATCGACGCTGCTGCCATCATCATTTAGTTCAGCGACATAATTGGCCTGCCAGTCAAAATTGGCCGCCAAATAGGTGAGGGTTATGGTGTAACGGCCGCCCGGTTGATCGGGCATGGCGACGGACAATGTCGGTTTGGCGGAGAGGTTTTGTGGTGTGCGATCAAATACCAATGTCTGGTTTAGCCCAGTACAGGCAACTGCTTCATAACCTGCACTGGTTTGGATCAATAACTGATCGCTGCCTGAGCGGATGGTGGCGCGTTCTTCGGTCACTTCACCGGTTGCCGCATTGGTGCGTTTTATAGTGACGTGCTGACCGGTAAAATGGTCGAGCAGACCGCGTTGGCTTAGCAGATTGGCGTCTTGGTTTTTCTCTTCAATACCTACGCCTTTGACCAAAGCACTCGCCGGTTCAATGCCGCTTGCCACGCCTTCGAAACGGATAGTGGCAGGGCCAGGCGGCAGTATTACTGTCCGCGTCTCGCTGATCAGGGCAAAGCCTTCCAGATAGTCCAGTTCAAACTCCCGCCCATATTCAGACGATCCGCGATAGATGGAGACCTCCACTGAATCGGGAGCGTCCGATGTGACGGTGTTTGGCACTGCTGCCTGTACAGAAACATCCTGCTGTGCGGAAGCAATGGCGGGAGTAAGCAACCCCGCAATCATGAGAGAGAGGTGCGATATATGCGGCATATTAATAGCGCGTATCAAAGGTCACAGTGACCACTGTCTCACCATTTGCGGGCACAGGGACTTGCCACACGCGTGTATTGGCGTTGCGCTGTGCGCCCTTGATGCTTTCGCTTGGCACCCGCGTATCACCCCAATAATTGTTGAGCCCTGATTGTGCCAGATCAACCGTCACTGCTTTGTTGCTGGCATTGGTAACAGTATATTGCATTTGGGTACGGTAATAGGTGACCGAACGGTCAACCTTTACTGTCTCGCTGCTGCCGTCATCCTTGGTAATGCGATAACGATAGGATTCTTCCCATTCGCCGCTGGTGATCCGGCTGCGGTCGAGCACGACAGGCTGCACTTTGATGTCAAAAGCCTCACCAGTTGCAATGGCCAGATCAGAGCCGCCGGGCGTATGACCAATGGCGCTTTCACCCGTAAATTGTGCATTGCCGCGCTTGTCGCGTTGATAGACCCGTACAATACCAGCGGGCAGGGCATCACCCAAACCGCCTTCGCGGCTGGTAGAGAATTTCAATATGGTTTGAACGCTCTCGGCTTCATCTTTATTGGAATAGAGCCAGCCATTTGTATATTGATAGCCACGCGATGCCGCTGCGCCAGCAACATCCAGAAAGCTGACCTGCTTTTGCTGGGCATTGGCGATGGTTGTGCGTTTTTCCAACGGATAGATATAAAAGTCGCCAAGCCTTTCGCGGTTGGCGCTCTCGGTGCCAGGGTTATTGCCGCGTATCTGGCGGTTTCTGTTCCGGTTAAAATTGTTACGCCCTTGCTGAAGAGTGGCAACTTGCCCGGCCACCAGCAATGTATTGGCGTTGGTGAAAGTGGTGCCGGTATTGTTGGTCAGCGTTATCCAGCCCTGTACATCAATCGCGCCCTTGGCTTCATCAAACAGGGCGACATAATCAGCGCGCCAACCCAGTCCGTTGCTAAGATAGCTGAGCGATAACGGGCGTTTGCCGGCTGTCTTGGAATCTACAGTGACAGACAATGTTGGCTTGGCACGCAAATTGGGCGGAATACGGTCAAAAATTACCCGCACTGGCAGGCCATCATCGCGCAACACCTCAATTCGGCTGCCAATTTGCATGACGACCCCGCCATTAACCGCCAATATTTTCGCGCGTTCGCGGGTTTCTGCACCGGTCGCTGGGTTGGTGCGCAGCAAGGTGACATTTTGCCCTACAGCCTTGGCCATTAATGCACCGGGTGAGAGCAGATCAAAATCGAAATTCTGTTCCAATATGTCGAAATTGCTGCCGTTCAGCGTGACTGTTTCAGGGCGGATTTGCGCCGAAACATCGGGAAAGGGAATACGGGTCATGCCGTTGGGCAGTGTGATTTGCCGTTCGTCACGGATCAGCGCCTGACCGCTATTATATATGGTGACCGATACATCGCCTTGCGCAGATTTTTCCTCTGCACTGGTCTGCGCATAAAGCGCCGGGCTGGCCAATATTGCGACTGCCGCAGTGCTTATGAAAGCGGCACATAATATGCCTGCGCGCCGGCGTGCCGGTTTTGTAATGTAACCGGACAATGCGGTTATTGCCAATGCGTTGCGCTGCTGATCCCTTGCCATACCCATCTCCCTTTTGACGTGGAGAATGTCATATCTCGATCGATATGAACAGGAGAAAAACCAACGGGACGGGCAGTGTTAATGGGCTGGGCCTGATGGGCTAAGCCGCTGACTAGCGATTATGCTGTGAAGCCAATTTCAGATTTATTCTGCTGCTACAGCTGAATCGGCACCATCATCACCGGCCGGCTTACGCTTGCGCGGTGCACGCTTTTTGGGCTTAGGCTTTTCCTCTTCGGCGGCACAATCGCTGCTGATGGAAGGGGGCAGAACATTCGCATCCAGAGTATCGGCTGAGTCCGATTTGTCCGCGCTCTTGTTGCTGCGGCCGCGCGGTTTGTCGTCATCTGCCGGTTTGCGACGTGCACGCGGACGACGACGCGGTTGATCGTCTTGATCCTGCTCGTCATTGGCTGCGCCTTGGCTGGAATCTGATCCGCCGTCATTGCCGCGGTCATCATCGTCATTGCGCGCATTATTATCACGATCATCATCGTCTTGATCATCGGCATTGCGGCGAGGACGTTCTTCCTCACGCTTGGCACGGGCTTCGTCCTGACGGGCTTTATTGTCGGCCAAAACGCGGAAATAGTGATCGGCAAATTGCAAATAATATTCGTGGTTTACACGGTCGCCAGCCATTTGCGCATCATGCGCCAGCTTTTTATATTTTTCTAACAATTGGTTGGCGTTTCCACGTGCGCGATTGTCAATGCGGTTGCCACTATCGACACCACCGCGATTACCACCATTGTTGCGATTATTATTGTTGTTACGGCCACGGCGACGGTTCGGGCCTCTATTGTTATTGTTCACGTGTTCGCCAATCCTTGCAATTACTTATTGGGCGAGCGGTCAAAATCATGCAGGGCTGACCATTAAAGACTGGATTCGCTTGCAAAAAGACAGTGCTGGAAACCAGCCGCGAAATTGTTCTAAATTGCAAATGTGCGTATCAGCCCAGAGGGTCAAAAACATCCTTTAACCGGGATTATGCAACAGGCTGACACCAATGTCCTGCCTTTGCGTCTTTATGACTAGCGCGGTCATTGCCACTTGCCAAGCGAAAAATTGTATAGTTTTATAAGCGCTGCTTTTATTGAAATAATCCGTGCCGCTGGCGGATTTTATCTGCCCATGCTGGTCAGGCGGCCTGATGATAGCTTTGGTGAAAGGGGGATATCGAAATGAAAATGTATATCAAAAGTGTTGCCGTTGATGATCAGGCAAAGGCCTTGGCTTTTTATACCGAGAAGCTGGGTTTTGTGGTGAAGCATGATATCCCGCTAGGGGAGTTTCGCTGGCTTACTTTGGTATCGGCTGAAGAACCCGATGGTGTGGAATTGGCTTTAGAGCCCAATCAGCATGCCGCGACACAGGCCTTTCAGGCGGCGCTTATGGCAGATGGTATTCCGTTCACGGCATTTAGCGTCGATGATATCCATGCAGAAATTGCTCGGCTGGAAGGTGCTGGCGTTAGAGTGACGCAGCAACCGGTTAAAGCGGGCGACGTTACAATGGCGACCATTGACGACACATGCGGCAATTTGATTCAGTTGCTTCAGCTGAGTGCTTAAATTCCGCGTTGCTTATAGCTGCTAATGGGTAGTTACACCCGCATGACGATAGCACGGGGGATATTGGCAAGATCATTATAGGCAGAACATGACAAGCCTGCTTGCTTGGCCATATTGCCGACTGCATCGAGCTGACCCATGCCGATTTCAAAGATCGCTATGCCATATGGGGTTAACATATTGGCTATTTGTGGGATCAAAATAGCATAATCATCCATCCCCTCAGACCCTGCAAACAAGGCTGAGCCAGGTTCAAAGTCGCGTACTTCAGATGCAAGTTCCGCCGTGGTCTCCACATATGGCGGGTTGCATAAGATCAGATCATAACAGTGATTATGTTTGTCTTGCCAATCGGTTGTGCGCCAGCTTTGGTGCTGGGTCTGGCATCTGTCCGCAAAACCCAAATTCCTTATATTCTGCTCGGCAATGTATAAGGCCTGTTCGCTGGCATCGATGGCAACACCCTTTGCGTCGGGCCATTCGCTGAGCGCAGCGCAAATCAACGCGCCAGAGCCTGTGCCAAGGTCCAAAACTGTGGCGGGGGCTTGCGCTTTACATTCTGCCAGCGCCGCTTCAATCAAGGTTTCACTATCGCCGCGCGGGATCAGCACATCAGGCGTGACATTTAGAGTCAGACTCCAAAACTCCGCTTTGCCGATAATATAAGCAATAGGCTCATGTGCCAGCCGGCGCAGCAATAACGGGCCGAATAGGGCCGGTGCCGGGTCTTGCATCTTGTGCAGCAGCATGGCCCCGCGATCCATATTCAGGGCATGGGCCATTAACAATTCAGCATCCAGCCGCGCCGTATCGCTAATAGCGGCTAGCTGCTCCGCTGCATGGCGCAAGGTGTCTGCTATTGTGGTCATAAAGAAACCGACATCGGTATCGCAGCAAATCCGTCAGCCATTGGCTAGATTGGCGAGACGGTCGGCCTGATCTTCGGCGATAAGAGCATCGGTCAGCTCGCTAAGGCCAGCGCCTTCCAAAATCTCTGACAGACGGTGGAGCGTCAGGTTGATGCGGTGATCGGTCACACGCCCTTGCGGAAAGTTATAGGTGCGGATGCGTTCTGATCTGTCGCCAGAACCAACCATGGATTTGCGTGCACCGGCTTCTTCTTCGGCAATGCGCAGCCGCTCTTGCTCATAGATGCGAGCGCGCAGGATTTTCATCGCTTTGGCTTTGTTCTTATGCTGGGATTTTTCGTCCTGCTGACTGACCACTGTGCCGGTCGGGATATGGGTAATCCGCACCGCGCTATCCGTAGTGTTAACATGCTGTCCGCCAGCACCTGATGCACGAAAAACATCTATGCGCAGGTCCTGATCGTTAATGTCAATGTCCACATCTTCTGGTTCGGGCAGAACGGCCACGGTGGCGGCTGATGTGTGAATGCGCCCGCCGCTTTCGGTCACTGGCACACGTTGCACGCGGTGCACGCCGCTTTCAAATTTCAGCTTGGCAAACACGCCTGTGCCCGTGACATTGGCCACAACCTCTTTAAACCCGCCTTGGTCCGCAGAATTGGCACTGATCATCTCAACCCGCCATCCCTGTTCTGCCGCGAAACGCTCATACATGCGGAACAGATCGCCTGCGAACAAAGCCGCTTCATCGCCGCCTGTGCCTGCACGGATTTCCAGCATCGCGGGGCGTTCGTCCGCACTGTCTTTGGGCAATAGCTGAATCGCCAGGCTATGTTCGGCCTCGGGCAATTGGGTTTGCAGATCGGAGAGTTCTTCTTCTGCCATCGCCTTGATTTCGGCATCTTGACCGGCCTCGGTCACCAACCCCTGCAAAACAGCCATCTCTGCGCGCAAACGGCGTACTTCGGCAGCGGCCTTCGCCACTGGTTCAACCTCCGCATATTCTTTTGATACCGCCACAAAGGCATCGCCATCCAATACACCAGATGCCATTTTGGCCTGCAGCTCATCAAAGCGTGCCTCAATCTGTGCGATGCGTTCGCCAGAAATTTGCGGAGTTGTGGTCATTGCGCTTTAGCCTTTAAGCCATGCGCGGTTATCAAAGAGTGAAGTAATGCGATCGTCTGCTTCATCGCCTTGTGCACTCAGGCCTTGTGTCTTTTCGCCATCACGGACATCCAGTGAGGCAATAAAACGCGGAGATGTTTTCACCGCTCTATTATAGCGTTTTTTGGGACTGCCTGTTGCGAAGATTTCTGTGGACACACCGCCGCGGCGCAATTGAGAAACCAACGCCATAGCCTCGCTTTCACGATCACGGTTTTCCGCAACCACAGCGACATCGAGCTTTGGCGTCTGCAATGTGTCCACCAGCATCGCCAGCCTTTCTATGCCCGCTGCCCAGCCAACAGCCGGTGTTGCCGGGCCGCCCATATTCTGGATAAGGCCATCATAGCGGCCACCACCCAAAACCGTACCTTGTGCGCCCAGCCGATCAGTAACAAATTCAAAAGCGGTATGGCGATAATAGTCCAGCCCGCGCACCAAGCGGCTATTGCGCTGCCACGCAACATTGGCCGCGTTCAAACCGCTTGTGACGCTGGCAAAAAATGCAGCGGCATCATCAGACAGAAATTCATCAATATCGGGCGCGCTATCGGCAATGGGGCGGTCCTGCGCCTCCTTACTGTCCAATATGCGCAGCGGATTTGTTTCCAGTCGGTTTTGCGAATCTTCTGACAGTTCGCCCTTATGCTTTTCAAAATGGTCGACCAGCGCAGTGCGCCATGCTGCGCGCGTGGCGCTGTCGCCCAAAGTGTTAAGCTGCAATGTCACGCCTTGATCGATACCGAGTTCTTTCAGCAATTGATCGGCCATGACCAACAGCTCGACATCGGCTTGCGGTTCGGCTGCGCCGATAATCTCTGCGTCTATCTGGTGAAATTGGCGATAGCGCCCCTTTTGCGGGCGCTCATAACGGAATAGCGGCCCGTGCGTTGCTAATTTGAGCGGGGCGTGTTGCTGCCAACCATTTGTCAGATAGGCGCGCGCAATACCGGCGGTAAATTCTGGCCGCAGGGTCAGGGAATCGCCGCTGCGGTCTTCAAAGCTGTACATTTCTTTGGAAACAACATCGGTGCTTTCGCCAAGCGAACGCGCAAAAACGCCGGTAGCTTCAAAAACAGGCAGTTCTGCACGCTTGAAATTATAGAGCCGGCGCACACGGTCAAATGTCTCTACCACATGGCCGAAACGTTCCTGATCTTCGCCGAAAATGTCTTGTGTGCCGCGAATGGCACTGGGAATATTGTGTTTTGCCATGAAGTAGCTCGTGCCGTAAACGCCTTACGCATTATGTGTTGAAGGGCGAGCCTTTAGCGGGTTTTTTGCAAAATCCAAAGCCTCGCTTTAGGAAAATCTGACCATATACTTGCGCCTATGGCCTTGTTGATGCCAGATATTATTGTATCTGCCACATAAATATGACTGGCATCATATTGCTATCCGGCGCGCCTATCGGCGTAATTTTTGAGAAAAGGTATCTGCCTCAATGCGTTTCAAAACAATCTCGCTCACGAAATCTGCCTCTTTATTGGTTGTGTCTGCACTGGCATTAACCGGCCCAACATTAGCGCAAAAAGGCAATAGTGAGCCGATTGAAGAGCAAATAGTCGATATCGTGCCGGTGGCACAGGATAAGGCGTATCGCGGTGTCATGCGCCTTAATATTGATGCCAGAGATATAGATCGCGCAATCTTCCGTGTTGAGCAGGATATTCCTGTGCCGCGCTCTGGCCGCTTCACTTTGCTTTATCCGGAATGGCTACCAGGCAATCACGCTCCGCGCGGACAGATTGAAAAGCTGGTTGGGCTTACCTTTACTGGCGATGGCGAGACATTGAAATGGACGCGCGATTCGCTGGATGTTTATGCACTTCATATTGATGTGCCGCGTGGTGTGAAGACCATCAAAGCCAAATTTCAATTCACCTCTGCGACGGATCGTAGGCAAGGGCGCGTTGTTGTTACGCCCAATATGATGAATTTGCGCTGGCATGCCATGTCGCTTTATCCTGCGGGATATTACGCCCGCAATATCGACGTTTCTGCGACAGTGACCTGGCCAGAGGGCTGGCAGGATGCATCGGCTATGCGCGCACGCAGCAAGCAGGGCGATACTGTGACATATGAGACTGTCGATTATGATACGCTGGTCGATAGCCCCGTATTCGCCGGACGGTATTTCAAGCGCTGGCAATTGTCTGATAAGGTAGCATTGAATGTCGTTGCTGATGCTGCGGAAGATCTGGAAGCCAGTGAGGAGCAGATAGAATATCACCGTCGGTTGGTGCGTGAGGCGCGTGCGCTGTTTGGGGTAGAGCATTATGACCGCTATGATTTCCTGCTCGCGCTGACAGAAGAAATGGGTGGAATTGGCCTCGAACATCACCGGTCAAGCGAAAATGGCGTTAATCGCGGCTATTTCACAGAATGGAAATCAGGCGCAGGGCGGCGCGGGCTTTTGCCGCATGAAGTGGTGCATAGCTGGAATGGCAAATATCGTCGGTCAGAGGGTATATGGGCTCCGGATTTCCGCACAGAAAGCCGCGATGATATGCTATGGGTATATGAAGGGCAGACGCAATTTTGGGGATATATTTTATCAGCGCGCTCCGGATTATTTTCCAAGCAGCAAACGCTGGATGCCCTCGCCAATGTCGCTGCATCGCTTGATCAACGGGTTGGGCGGACATGGCGGCCATTGGCAGATACAACCCATGACCCGATTATCGCTGCACGCCGACCAAAGCCATGGACAAGCTGGCAGCGTTCGGAAGATTATTATAATGAGGGTATGCTGATCTGGCTGGAGGCCGATGGCATTATCCGCCGCGAGAGCGGGAACAGCAAATCGCTTGAAGATTTCGCCAAGCTCTTTTTCGGTGGACGGGAAGGCGATTGGGGCGTCGTGACTTATGATTATGACGATGTTGTCGCCAATCTGCAAAAAATACAGTCTTATGATTGGGACGGTTTCCTGCAAGAACGGGTTTATTCGACAACCAAAGAAGCGCCGAAAAATGGTCTGGAAATGGGCGGTTACCGCTTAGTCTATAGCGACAAGCCGACTGACTTCATCAAAAACCGTGAAAAAGGCAATGGCGGCGCTGATCTTACTTATTCCATAGGCATGTTTGTGAGCCGCAGTGGTTCCATTAACGCAGTGATCTGGGATTCCCCTGCATTTAAGGCAGGCTTGACCAATGGGCATGAGATCATGGCCGTGAATGGCAAGAATTTTTCAACCGGTACTTTGAAGGAAGCGATAACAGAGGCCGCTATTGCCGGTTCGGAGCCATTAACGCTGCTGATCAAAAAAGGTGACCGTTTTAAGACGGTTTCTATCGACTATAGCGGCGGGCTGCGCTACCCGCGCCTCGAAAAGACGGGTGAGGGGGAAGGCAGCCTTGATCTGCTGCTCGCTCCCAAAACCCTGACTACTCAGTAATACAGCATATCAAAACCGGCCCTATTCAGGCCAAAGAGAGATTAATCATGCAAATAAATGCCATCCCCATCGGTAAAAATCCGCCTAACAACCTGAACGTCATCATCGAAGTCCCTGCTGGCGGTGAGCCGGTAAAATATGAATTTGATAAGGATTCCGGTGCAATTTTTGTTGACCGCATATTGCATACGCCGATGCGCTATCCCGCCAATTACGGCTTTATACCGCATACTTTATCACCTGATGGCGACCCGCTGGACGCTCTGGTGGTCGCACGCTCTCCATTCATCCCAGGCGCGGTCGTCCGCTGTCGTCCAATCGCTGTGCTCAATCTGGAAGATGAGCATGGCGGCGATGAAAAACTGGTCTGTGTGCCTGACACAGCGACCTTCCCTTATTATACCAGCGTGCGTGAGCGTGCTGACCTGCCTGATATTGTCTGTCAGCAGATTGAGCATTTTTTCACCCATTATAAAGATCTGGAAAGCGAAAAATGGGTCCGCGTCGGCAAATGGGGCGATGCTGATGAGGCACGTCAGGTTGTGATTGAGGCGATTGAGCGCGCGCAAACAGGATTATAAACACCTATTGCTTATGCAAATGCAGCGCTCATTCTGCATTCATCTATCGATATTAGGCTGGCCATACATAGCTGGGATTCGGGCCAGTTATAGCAGTTAAGATATTGGTTTCTGAATATAGGGCGAAAGGCGATCATATGTTGCGAAAGACATTCATTCCATTAAGTGCGGTTTTGCTGGCTGGTTTTGCGCCTTTTGCTGTCTCTGCCGATACGGATGATACAACAATTGAAAGCGAGCAATCGGACAAGGCTCCGGTCCGCAATCAAAAGGCATATGATCGCTTGTTCAAGGGCAAAATAGCGGGCGAGCCGCGCGATTGTTTGCCCACCCTTGGCAACGCCACCCCTATTGCTGTTGGGGAAGATATTATAGCCTTTCGTCGCGGCGATATTGTGTATCGCAACAATTTGCGCTCAATTTGCCCGGGCCTGAACAGCAAAAAAGACATTTTGATACCGGTCATACGCAGCGGGAATGTCTGCAAAAATGATCAGGTCAGGCGGGTCGACCGCTTTACTGGCATACCCCGTTCGCTCTGTGTGCTTGGTGAATTTGTGCCATATAGTAAGCCTGACAAAGACAGTGATGAGAGCTGAGTTCAAAAACTCACCATATTGAGGCTATTGCCCTCTGGAAATTCTGCTCTGGCTATGCTTAAGCGTAAAGCAATTATAAGGACTCGCTTAATTGCAGGCTAGCCCCTGCGTTTTGGCGCAACAGACAGGACTTAACCGGAAAGGGTCTCCTCTCAAAATGAATATTCATGAGTATCAGGGCAAAGAATTGCTCGCCAAACACGGCATCGCTATTCCAGCAGGACATGCTGCACTCACCGTTGAAGAAGCGGTTGCTGCTGCAGAGAAATTGCCTGGCCCGCTCTATGTGGTGAAGGCACAAATCCATGCTGGCGGACGCGGCAAGGGCAAGTTCAAGGAATTGGGCGCAGATGCCAAAGGCGGTGTACGTCTTTCCAAATCCATTGATGAAGTGCGCGAAAACGCCACTGAAATGCTGGGCAATACATTGGTGACCGCGCAAACCGGCGATGCTGGTAAGCAGGTAAACCGTCTCTACATCACGGATGGTGTTGATATTGCCGATGAATATTATCTCTCCATGCTGGTTGATCGTGCCACGGGCCGCGTTGCCATGGTTGTCTCAACCGAAGGCGGCATGGATATTGAGGCAGTTGCGCATGACACGCCGGAAAAAATCACCACCATCACCATTGACCCTGCACAGGGCTTTATGCCGCATCATGGCCGCGCTTTGGCCTATGCGCTGGAGCTGGACGGCGCGCTGAACAAAGCGGCGCAGAAACTGGGCAAGCAGCTTTACACCGCCTTTATGGCGATGGATTGCGAGATGATGGAAATCAACCCACTTGTGGAAACCGAAGGCGGCGAATTGCTGGTGCTCGACACCAAGATGAGTTTTGACGGCAATGCGCTTTATCGCCACCCCGATATCGAAGCGCTGCGCGACGAAACGGAGGAAGACCCGGCCGAAGTAGAAGCCAGCAAATATGATCTGGCCTATATCAAGCTGGATGGCAGCATTGGCTGTATGGTCAATGGTGCTGGTCTGGCCATGGCGACCATGGATATCATCAAATTGAACGGTGCATTCCCTGCCAACTTCCTGGACGTAGGCGGCGGCGCAACAACCGAAAAAGTAACCGCTGCGTTTAAAATCATTTTGGCTGATGAAGCGGTTAAAGGCATTTTGGTCAATATTTTTGGCGGCATCATGCGCTGTGATACCATCGCAGAAGGCATTGTCATCGCCGCGAAAGAGGTGGAGCTGGATGTGCCGCTGGTGGTCCGTTTGGAAGGCACCAATGTCGAGAAGGGTAAGGAAATTTTGGACAATTCCGGCCTGCCTATCGTTAGCGCCAATGATCTGGGCGATGCTGCACAAAAGATTGTTGCTCAGGTGAAAGAGGCCGCATAGCACGCGCTTTGCTTGCCAACAGAGTGTTAGGTTGACGTTCACGTTAACGTCAACTATATGCATTAGCAGATGTTACGGGCAGCGCGGCATGAATCGCGCTGTCTGTCCATAGGAAGGACCGAACCAACATGAAAATCCTGGTGCCCGTAAAACGGGTTATTGACTATAATGTGAAGCCGCGCGTGAAAGCGGATGGCTCTGGCGTGGATCTCGATAATGTTAAAATGTCGATGAACCCTTTTGACGAAATCGCGGTTGAAGAGGCGATTAAGCAAAAAGAAGCGGGCAAAGCAGAAGAAGTGGTTGCCGTTTCTATTGGCCCCGCAAAAGCGCAGGAAACGCTGCGTACGGCCTTGGCCATGGGCGCAGACCGCGCGATTTTGATTTCCACTGATGAAACAGTTGAGCCATTGGCGGTTGCCAAATTGCTGGCCAAAGTGGTGGAAGAAGAAGCACCGCAAGTTGTTATCTTGGGTAAGCAAGCCATTGATGATGACAGCAACCAAACCGGCCAAATGCTAGGCGCTTTGCTCGGCTGGGGTCAGGCAACCTTTGCCAATACGGTAGAGATTGATGGCGATGCGGCGACTGTGGCGCGTGAAATTGATGGCGGTTTGCAAACCGTGAAAGTCAATCTGCCCGCGATCATCACTGTTGATCTGCGCTTGAATGAGCCGCGCTATGCGACTTTGCCAAATATTATGAAGGCAAAGAAAAAGCCGATGGATACCAAATCACCAGATGATTATGGTGTTGATATCACACCGCGTCTGAAAACGCTGAACGTTTCAGAGCCGCCCGTCCGCTCAGCCGGTATCAAGGTGGAAGATGTGGACGCGCTGGTCGCGAAACTTAAAGATATGGGAGTGGCATGATGAAAACACTCGTTCTTGTCGAACATGACAATCAATCCGTAAAAGACGCTACTCTGGCAGTGGTCACCGCTGCGGCAAAGCTGGGCGAAGTCCATGCCTTGGTCGCAGGGTCCGGCTGTGACGCGGTTGCGCAACAGGCTGCCAAAATTGCTGGCGTTGCCACTGTGCATGTTGCCGATGATCCGGCCTATGCCAATTTGCTGGCCGAAAATACGGCGCCGCTGATCGCTGACCTGATGGGCAGCCATGATGCGTTTCTGGCACCGGCAACCACCACGGGCAAAAATATCGCGCCGCGCGTTGCGGCCTTGCTGGATGTTATGCAAATCTCTGACATACTGTCGGTTGAGAGTGCCAACACATTTACGCGGCCCATTTATGCGGGCAATGCCATTGCCACGGTGGAAAGTGCAGATGCCAAATTGGTCATCACCGTGCGCGGCACCGCCTTTGATAAAGCAGCAGCCGAAGGCGGCAGCGCTTCGCTTGAAGCGGTTTCTGGCGCTGGCGATGCCGGCCTGTCTGCTTTTGTCAGCGAAGAAATTGCTGAGAGTGAGCGCCCTGAATTAACCAGCGCCAAGATTATCGTATCGGGCGGCCGCGCCTTGGGCTCTTCGGAAAAATTCGAAGAGGTCATCACGCCTTTGGCTGATAAATTGGGTGCAGGCATCGGTGCGTCGCGTGCGGCGGTTGATGCAGGCTATGTGCCCAATGATTATCAGGTCGGCCAGACCGGCAAGATTGTCGCTCCAGAAGTCTATGTCGCTATCGGCATTTCCGGCGCGATCCAGCACCTTGCAGGCATGAAAGACAGCAAAACCATCATCGCGATCAACAAAGACGAAGACGCACCGATCTTCCAAGTTGCCGATCTTGGCCTTGTCGCCGATCTGTTCGATGCTGTGCCGGAGCTTACTGGCAAGCTGTAACAAGCATCCCCGCAAAAGCGGGTATAATGAATTAAAAAAGCCCCGGCAGAGCAATCCGCCGGGGCTTTTTTATATGTGACTATGCCTGCGCGTCGCTTATTTTACGTCAAAGCGGTCGAGCATCATGACTTTGGTCCATGCTTTGATAAAATCGTTCACAAAGACCTTGTCCGCGCCATCATAGGCATAGGTTTCGGCCACGGCGCGCAGCTCTGAGTTGGAGCCGAAGACCAGATCAACCTCTGTTGCGGTCCATTTTGCGGCGCCGCTGGTGCGGTCAGTGCCTTGATAACGGCCCTCAGCACCTTCCATAGGTTTCCACTCGGTGGACATATCCAGCAGATTGACAAAAAAGTCATTGGTCAGCACGCCGGGGCGGCTGGTGAACACGCCATCTTTTGCGCCGCCGACATTGGCATCCAATGCTCTTAACCCGCCAACAAGTGCGGTCATTTCCGGCACGGTCAGGGTCAACATATCAGCGCGGTCGATCAGCATTTCGCTGGGTTTCAGGCGGGCGCGGTCGCTATAATAGTTACGAAAGCCATCCGCCGCAGGACGCAGCAATTCAAATGATGCGGTGTCGGTTTGTGCTTGGCTGGCATCGCCGCGGCCCAGTGTGAAGGGCACGGTGACGCTATGGCCTGCTGCTTTTGCGGCATCTTCAATGCCAACAGCGCCGGCCAGCACGATCAGATCGGCCATGCTGACGGTTTTGCTGCCCGTGTTAAAGGCGCTTTGTACGCTTTCCAGCGCCGCCAGCACTTTGCTCAGCTCATCGGGATTGTTGACGTCCCAACCATTTTGCGGGGCCAGCCGCAGACGCCCGCCATTCGCGCCGCCACGATAATCGGTATCGCGGAAGGTAACAGCCGAAGCCCATGCCGCGCGCACTTTTTCCGATGTGCTAAGCCCGGTATTGCGGATCGCCTGTTTTAGGCCCACAATATCCGCATCGCTTAGATTTT
The DNA here is from genome assembly GCA_947503245.1 of uncultured Sphingomonadaceae bacterium. Classification (GTDB taxonomy): domain Bacteria; phylum Pseudomonadota; class Alphaproteobacteria; order Sphingomonadales; family Sphingomonadaceae; genus Alterisphingorhabdus. Next base: position 178,486 of record CANNCV010000001.1, on the reverse strand, counting down.
TGGAGGTGGTGCCAGTGACAGGGTCTTGCCAGACCAACGTTTCGCTTGGTGCCTCTGCGCCAACATAGCGCGTGCTTGGCCCCAAATCGCGGTGAGTCAGTTTAAACCATGCGCGGGCAAAGGCTTCATCCATCAAATCCTGATTTTCCAGAAATTTCTTGGTGATTTTGCCATATTCCGGGTCATAGCGCAGCGCCAAGTCGGTGGTTTGCATAACAGGAGCAACCAGCTTGTTCGGGTCATGCGCATCGGGCACGATTTTGTAATTCTCTGCGTCCTCTGGCTCCCATTGAATCGCGCCGCCCGGGCTTTTGGTCTGTACCCAGTCAAAAGCGTAGAGATTTTCAACATAATTGTTGCTCCACACCGTGGGTGATGATGTCCATGCACCCTCTAGGCCGCTGGTTACCGTGTCGCCCGCATTGCCTTTGCCGCAACGGTTTTTCCAGCCTGTGCCTTGTGCCTCAACACCTGCTGCTGCTGGTTCAGGGCCATTACAATCAGCGCCTTTGTGCGCGCCATGGGCCTTGCCCAAAGTGTGGCCGCCAACGATCAGCGCCACTGTCTCTTCATCATTCATGCCCATGCGGCCAAAGGTGGTGCGAATATCGCCCGCTGCGCCCAAAATATCGGGGTTACCCTCTGGGCCTTCAGGGTTGACGTAGATCAGACCAATTTCAGACGCCGCCAATGGCTCTTCTAATTTGCGGCCTTCTTTATAGCGCTTATCAGAGGTCAGGAATTTGGTTTCTGCGCCCCAATAGACCAGTTCAGGCTCCCACGCATCAGCGCGGCCACCGGAAAAGCCGAAGGTTTTAAAACCGGCCTGCTCAAGCGAGACATTACCGGCCAGCACCATCAAGTCAGACCAGGACAGGCTGGTGCCATATTTCTTTTTCACCGGCCATAACAGGCGGCGGGCTTTGTCCAGATTGCCGTTATCGGGCCAGCTGTTCAGCGGTTCAAAACGGATTTGACCACCATCAGAGCCGCCGCGACCATCACCAGCGCGATAGGTGCCTGCGCTGTGCCATGCCAGACGGATCATTAGACCGGCATAGGTGCCATAATCTGCTGGCCACCAGTCCTGAGAGTCAGTCAGCGCGCTGGCAACATCTGCTTTTACCTCGGCCAGATTCAGCTTGGCAAATTCAGCGGCATAATCGAAATCTTCACCGGCAGGGTCGGCATTATAGCGGTTTTTGCGCAGTTCAGACAGGTCAACCTGCTCCGGCCACCAAAAGCTGTTTGGGCGCGGTTTTGCGGCTGATGTATCGGCGGCCGGACGCTGCCCACCGCCAAATCCGGGCGGTGTGGCATTGGCGGTTCCAACGGCGGTTGCGGCCAGGGCCATAGTAGCGCTTGCGGCCAATAATGCTTTTAGGGAAATAGTCATCGTCTCTCCTCACATGGACTGAATGCGGTGGATCGCATGGGGAGGCGGCGGTAACGCGCCGCGTATTTTCCAGCGATCAGACTTAGCTAGCAGCCATATAAAAATCGAGAAAACGATAAATATCTATCACTATGAGTGATTTGTTAAATATGTAGTTACTGCATCTTTGGTGCAGCAACTGCGTATTTTTAATGCTAATCGCCCTGCTTCGGAGATGCCGCCGACCCCGCAAGCAGTCCGCCATCAATAGTGAACTCACTGCCTGTAATATAGGCCGCTTCATCGCTGGCTAACATCGCGCAGATTGCGGCAACCTCTTCTGGCTCACCAAATCTTTTCATCGGTGTATCAGACACAAATGCTGCCTTATTTGCGTCGCGCTCCGGCCCGCTGCCCAGCATAGGCTCCCACATTGGTGTCAGGATAGCGGCGGGGTGGACGCTATTACAACGGATATTCCAGCCCTGTTGCGCGCAATAGAGCGCGACCGATTTGCTATGGTTGCGAATGGCTGCTTTGGAGCTGGCATAGGCCGCTGCGGCGGGAATGCCTACCATGCCGGAACGTGATGAAATGTTGATGATTGCGCCTTCGCCTTTGGCCTTCATCGCGCGGATGGCATAGCGGCAGCCCAGAAATGTGCCGTCCAGATTAACGGCGTGAACCGCGCGCCAGTCTTCAAGCGCGGCATTTTCTGGGTCGTGCGATACCATGCTCTCTTCAAAGCCGGTTACACCCGCATTATTGACCATGATGTCGATGGCAGGCACGTCACGCTCCAATGCGCTCCACGCGGACTCATCGGCAACATCAAGATTGCGATAATCACAGCCAAGAGTGCTAGCCATATCGGTGCCGCAATCATCATCCTTATCTGTCAGAATGACAGAGGCGCCTTCGTCAAGAAAGCGCCTCGCAATGGCCAGACCGATGCCGCGTGCGCCGCCGGTAATTACAGCCGATTTGCCATTTAGCCGCATCATATTCTTGCCTCAAAATCACGCCGCTAAATGGCTGTATTTGCTGATCAGTTTTTCAGCATCTTGCCATATTTTGCTTCAAAGCCTGCAATGTCTGCTTTGGCAAGATATCCTGCCTGATCGACCCAATTGTCGCGGCTGATACGGCCTTTGAAGCTGCCCAAATGACCATCAACTTCGGCAATATCTGCCTCACCCCATGCGGCGATCTGGTCAAAGCGGCTGACACCCAATGCGTTTAGCAGGGTGTTGAGCTTTGGCCCGACGCCTTTAATCTGGCGCAGATCATCAGGTTCACCAACCGCAGCGGCGATTTTTGGCTTACCTTCTGGCACTGCTGCAACCGCAATGGGTGCAGCGGCGGCTGCAACCGGATTGGCTTCGGCCTTGGCTAGATTGTCGACTTTCAATTCATCGCGGACAGGCTCCTGCTCAATCTTTGGTGCAGGCACTGGCTCTGCTACAGGCTCTAGAACAGGTGTTTGTGTCTCTGCTTCGGTGCTATACCGCGCCCAAATCCACCAGCCTGTTGCCAGACCAAAGATAAAGGCCAGCAGGAATACGAACCAATTTTCTGTAATTAATGCAATCATTTCTGCCCCCTTATGCGTCCTTGCGGCCCCAGATCAGATAGGCGATGCCCAGGCCGATCAAAAATACAACCAAAAGCAGCAACAGGCTTTCTAACAATAATGCCATGATTATTCCCCTTCTGGCGCAGCAGCGCTTGATGTTACACCAAATTCAATGCGGCGGTTTTCCGCTGCACGTGGATTGGCTGTGTTTTTAAGTTTTGATGGGCCATAGCCCTTGGCGATCAATTGTCCTTCCGGAACGCCGCGCTCTATCAGCGCAGCACGCACACGATCAGCACGATCTTGTGACAATGACGTGTTGATTTCAGCACTGCCTGAAGCGTCAGTATGGCCGCCAATTTCAACCAATGTTCCTGCACAAGGTTTCAGAGCCTCAGCCACTTCATCAAGAAGTCCTTGTGAAGTGCCCGCGATAAAGGCGCTACCAAGACGAAATTCAATGGTTTTGCCTGCAAGCAAACCATCAATATTGCCCTGACATTCAGTGACCACTTCTTCGCTGGCGGGAGCAACATCGGTTGCTGCATTGCTATCGCTATCGGCTGTCGCTGTTTCGTCGTTATCGCTATCCGCTTCAGCACTATCTGCGCCTTCGTCAGCGGACCATGTGATAGAACCAATTCCGTCAATGCCGGAAAGCTCTTTGGTAATGCGTGCTTTCTCTTCATCCGATACGTCACCGCTTAATGTGACGCTGCGCGATAATGCACCATTTGCAGAATAGTCAAAACTGACCCCGCTATCGCCAATGATGCTGCTGGTCTTGCCTGAAAGCGCATCGACAAAGGCTTGGCCGGAGCCGACCGCACTGTGATTTCCCCATGCCATCAGAGCCGTTGCGCCGGCGCCGATCAGGAACTTGGTCATACCGTTCATAGCTGATTTCCCCTTAATCCAATTGCAAACACGATAGAGTCCGAAAAGGAGAGAGTCCAGCAACGCAGGGATTTGTTAACCTTAACAACGCGTCACATTGAGTAAACAATAGTAAAATGGCTGCTCGACTTGCATGATTAAACATAAATCCGAGCGCATATCCCATGCACCCGGGATTACGGCTATACTGTTTCGGGCAATATTATTGCCACGCCATGTGACCATAATGGCTCGTTCAATCCGCGCCGGATTGGCCGCGTGCTATCTCTGCCAGTTTGACAAACTCCTGACGCAAATATCCGCTTTGGCCATCTGCCATCTGTAAGATATCGTCAAAATCGAAATCTTTCAGATAAGGATCTGCGCGCAATTTCTGGCCAAAAGCAGCGACAGCAACGGCAAAGGCCATATCACCTTTTGGTCGTTTTGCTGTACGCAGCGTCTCGCCCTGCACGGCAAAGGCCAGCAATTTCGATGTATCTTCATTAGGCAATTTGTAGCGTAGTTTTACAAAAGCCATTTCGCTTTCGCGGCCACGTTCGACTTTCAGTTCGGTTTGCGCATAACGGCGGGGCTTTATCCAGCCCTGCGCATCGGCGGGGACAACTTCATAAATAGCCGTCACTTGATGCCCGGCGCCAATATCGCCAGCATCGATTTTGTCATTGTCAAAATCTTCTTCGCGCAGCGCCCGGTTTTCATATCCTATTAGCCGGTATTGGGAGATTTGATTTGGATTAAACTCCACCTGCACTTTCACGTCTTTGGCGATGGTGAACAGCGTTGACTGCATTTCATCGGCCAGCACTTTCTGGGCCTCTTGCGCACTATCAATATAGGCATAATTACCATTGCCATGATCGGCAGCCTGTTCCATCAATGCTTCATTATAATTGCCTTGGCCAAAGCCCAAAGTGGTGAGGGTAATGCCATCATCACGGTTGCTTTCGATCAGTTCAATCAAACGGTCACGGTCGCTAATGCCCACGTTAAAATCACCATCTGTGGCCATGATGACGCGGTTTACGCCATCCTTGATGCGGTTGTCGCGGGCGATCTGATAGGCCAGCTTAATACCAGCGCCGCCTGCGGTTGAGCCGCCAGCTTCCAACTGGTCAAGCGCACGTTTGATCTTGCCTTTGTCATTGGTAGGTTCCAGCACCAATCCAGCGGCACCGGCATAGACAACTATCGACACACGGTCCTGATCCGACAGATTGTTGGTTAGCGTTTTCAATGCACTTTTTAACAGGGGCAGTTTATCCTGATTGTTCATTGAACCAGACACATCGAGCAGGAACACCAGATTGGCCGCAGGGCGCTCGTCACGTGCAATATCATAACCGCGCAGACCAATACGGACCAAACGGCTCTCACTGTTCCATGGGGTGGTGGTGATGTTCGTGGTCACGCTGAATGGCACGTCGCGCGATGACGGGCGGGCATAATCATAGCGGAAATAGTTGATCATTTCCTCTGTGCGTACGGCTGCCTTGGGTGGCAACTGACCCTGATTGAGAAAGCGCCGGACATTGGCATAAGCGCCGGTATCAACATCGACGGAGAAGGTCGAAACAGGTTCTGCGCGCACCAATTTTATGGGGGAGACCGTTTCACCATCATATTTTTCGCGGTCATCTGGTCCGGGGACCAATACAGGCGGCACATAATAACGGTTGCGCGTGCTGTCACCCGGAGCCGCTGCGACCAAATCTGAGGCGGCAATATCGCCGCTTAACGTTTCGGCCGTCACAGAGGTAACTGCAAGCGGGGAATCTTGCTGCGCCCCCGTGACACGTGTGGCAGAAACGACAATCGCGCTGTCGTCAGAAGCGGCGTCTTCCTCCGCAAAACCGGGGGAAGCAACGCCCTGCGCAAGCACAGGCGGCGGGGGCGGCGGGGGCGGAGGAGGAGGTGGTGGTGGTGGTGGTGGAGCTGGCAAGGCTTCACTGCTGGCCAACTCTGTACTTTGCTGGCCGCAACCTGCCACCAATGCTGTCAGAACCAATGCTGCGACAATAGAAAATCTGCGCATAATCTAACTCCCTCAATACCCAAAAGCCATGATCCTCATCATGGTGCAACGACCTGAAAACGTTGCGTATCAGATCATTTCGCCAAAGCACTGAACCAAAAATGAACAGTTTGTTGGGCAGTTTGTCAGAAAGCGGCCAGAAGCGCACAAACCATGCGCTTGCCAGCTTTGCGGGCAAAAAATTAATGCGTCTTTTGCCGCTCCATTTCGCGCCAGCCTATATCCTTGCGGTAAAAGCCGCTGGCGAAATCCACTGACTCCACGGCTGCATAAGCGGCAGTGCGCGCTGCGTTAATGTCGTCGCCCATTGCGGTGACGTTTAATACCCGCCCGCCATTAGCGACCAACTGACCATCAACCATCTTGGTGCCCGCATGAAAAATGGTGATATTGTCGCTCTGTGCAGCGGTTAGGCCGTTAATCGCACCGCCTTTTTCTGGCGTCGCGGGGTAGCCTTTGGCCGCCATCACTATTGTCAGCGCTGTTTGGTCGGCAAAAGTGGGCGCAATATGGTTCGCCAATTCGCCCTTTGCCGTGGCCAGAAGCAACGCCGCCAGATCATCTTGTAAACGCATCATCAGCACTTGGCATTCAGGGTCACCAAAGCGGCAATTATATTCGATCAGCTTTGGCCCTTCTTCGGTCAGGATAAGCCCGGCATAAAGCACACCGGAATAGGGCATATCAGCATCACGCATCGCCTTGACGGTGGGGTGAATGATCCGCTGCATCACTTGCTCTTGCAGTTCATCGGTCAAAACAGGGGCCGGGCTATAGGCGCCCATGCCGCCGGTATTGGGGCCGGTATCGCCATCGCCTACGCGCTTATGGTCCTGCGCACTGGCCAAAGGCACAACGCTGTGCCCATCGGTCAGCGCAAAGAAACTGACCTCTTCGCCGGTCATAAATTCCTCAATCACCACTTCTGCGCCGGCATCGCCAAATCCGCCAGCAAACATATGGGCAATGGCTTCGTCAGCTTCTTGCGCGGTTTGCGCGATGATAACGCCCTTACCAGCGGCCAGCCCATCGGCTTTGATAACCACGGGCAGATCAAATTCTGACAATGCCGCGCGGGCCTCTGCCAGATTATAGGTGCGCACATAGGCTGCGGTCGGGATGTTGGCGCGTGCGCACATATCTTTGGTAAAGCCTTTAGAGCCTTCCAGCTGCGCCGCTTTGGCAGAGGGGCCAAAGACAGGAATGTCAGCCGCGGCCATGCTGTCGGCCAGTCCATCAACCAAGGGGGCTTCCGGCCCTATAACCACCAAGGCGATGTCATGCTCAGCGCAAAATGCTGTGACGGCATCATGGTTGCTGATATCCAATGACACCGATTCGGCGATAGACGCCATTCCTGGATTGCCGGGTGCTGCGAAGATTTTTCCCACATCAGGGGATTGCGCCAATTTCCAGCAAAGGGCATGTTCGCGCCCGCCGCCACCGATTAAAAGGATATTCATGCCCGCTCCTGAAGATTTTGATGCCGCTTTGATAGCCAAGAGCGAGACCGGCGACAACGCCCCGCCGCTATCTATCAGCGAAATTTCTTCGGCGTTGAAGCGCACGGTGGAGGACCGCTTTGGTCATGTCCGTCTGCGCGGAGAGATTTCCGGCTTCAAACGGGCGGCATCTGGCCATGTCTATATGGCGTTAAAGGACGAAAAGGCGGTAATTGACGGGGTTATCTGGCGCGGCAATGCCGGGCGCCTGCCTTTTGCGCCAGAGGATGGGCTGGATGTTATCGCCACGGGTAAGCTGACCACTTATCCTGGCCGGTCAAAATATCAGATTGTCATCGACCGTATGGAATTGGCGGGCGAAGGCGCGTTGATGCAGCTTTTTGAAAAGCTGAAGGCGCGGCTGGGTGAGGAAGGGTTGTTTGCATCAGAGCGAAAGCGGACCTTGCCCTATTTGCCGCGCACCATTGGCGTGGTGACATCGCCCACAGGTTCAGTGATTCGCGATATATTGCACCGTCTGGCCGATCGCTTCCCCAGCCATGTGCTGGTCTGGCCCGTTCTGGTTCAGGGGGAGGGGGCCGCAGCGCAGATTGCAAATGCGGTAAATGGCTTCTCCAACATGGCAGCGGGCGGCGATGTTCCCAGACCCGATTTGGTGATTGTCGCGCGTGGTGGCGGTTCGATTGAGGATCTGTGGAGTTTCAACGAAGAAATTGTGGTGCGCGCCATTGCCGATTGTACCATCCCCATCATTAGCGCGGTGGGGCATGAGACAGATACGACATTGGCCGATTATGCCGCTGATCGGCGTGCACCGACGCCAACGGCTGCTGCTGAAATGGCGGTGCCAGTGCGGGCCGATCTAGCAGGACATCTCACCGAGTTGGGCCTGCGAGCACAAAGAGCGGAGCAGCGTGCTTTAGGATTGGCGAGCGAACGGCTGGAGCGCTGGGCAAGGCAATTGCCAAAGGCGGATAGTTTGTTTGCCCCAAGCATGCAGAAATTCGATGATGTGACAGAACGTATGTCACGCGCTTTGGGTTATGTACATGGGCGCGCAAAGGAACGCTTTGCTATGCAGGCTGGCCGGATGACTCCCGTTTTGCTGGAGCGGCGATGGAGCCAATCAGTAACAGCCTTGCAACAGACGCGCCTGACGCCAGCTTTTGTGAAGCGGCCCCTTGCTGATGCAGCAGATAGGCTGTCCGCGCTCGATCGCTTATTGAAACAAGTGCATCCTGATGCACCATTGTCGCGCGGTTATGCAAAGGTCACAGATAAGGAAGGTCAGGTCATCACGAGCAGCAAAGCCGCAACAGATGCGCGCAATTTGCAGCTGCATTTTGGTGATGGCAAGGTTGATGCCTTAACAGGCGGCACACCAATATCGCCCCAAAAGTCAGCCAAAGCCAAAAAACCTGTACCGCAAAAGCCTGTGGGGGAGCAGCCAAAACTGCTTTGAGATTGCAATATTCAGCAGCGCGTAAAGAACTTTGTGCTTTGCTGGTCAAAATGATAGGAGCCCCGGCATGTTGATGTCGAACAAGAATAAACAGGCAAGACTGCATTACGGCCCGGGCAGTTTTCGCATTTTGGCTTCGGGCGACCATGTGATGTGTGCCGTGAGCGGCGAACGGATCATGCTGGAGGATTTGCGCTATTGGAGCGTGAGTCGTCAGGAAGCCTATGCAAGTGCTGAAATCTCGGTGCAGAAAGCACTGGCGGAGGGGCCATAATGGTATCGCGTCTTATCATGGTCGGTGCCTCGGCACTTGTCTTGATCGGCAGTGGCTATGCATTCGATAATGCAGCGGTTGATGATGGGAAAAGCGAAGTACCGGTTAAGGCAGCGACGGAATCATCTTTGGATGCGCCCGCTGCGTCACCCGCTGCGTCAGAACTACAAAATGACATTGCACCAGATGCCGCCGCTACAGAGCAATTGTTATTGGCTGATACGGCAAGTCAGGGCGGAGTGCTGCTTGGCAAAGTTTCGCCCGATGCCGTGGCGATAGAGTTTGACGGTCAGAATATCGATATTGCCGATGATGGCAACTTTCTGCTTGGCTTTAACCGCGATGCCGCGAATCAGGCTTTATTGCGCGTTACATTTTCCTCTGGCCGCGTTGAAAGCCGGACATTGATTGTTAATCCGCGCAAATGGAATATCGAGAGAGTAAATCTGCCGCGACGTAAGCGGACGGCCAGCGCGGCATTCCAGAAAAGACGTGCGCCGGAATTGGAACGGATTGTCGCTGCCCGTGCTTTCCAATCGGACAGTCAGGGATGGCGTCAGCAATTTATTTGGCCCGCCACGGGGCGGATATCAGGTCGCTTTGGCAATCAACGTATATATGCCGGTGTGCCGGGTGGCTATCATACAGGGGTCGATATCGCGCGCGCCAACGGCACGCCGATTGTTGCGCCGGCAGATGGCGTGGTAACCTTGGCAGCACGCAAACCGTTCAGCCTTGAAGGCCATTTGCTTATGCTGGACCATGGCATGGGCCTCAACAGCGCCTTTCTGCATTTGTCCAAAATCGCGGTAGATGAAGGCGATAGTGTCAAAAAAGGTCAGTATATCGGCAATATCGGATCAACCGGGAGCGCTACTGGCCCGCACTTACATTGGAGCATGAAATGGAACGCCGCACGGCTTGACCCAATGTCACTGACAGGGCCAATGCCACAATAGAGTGTCGCAATAGGAGTATTAGAGTCCGTCCTATCGCGACTTTTATGCGTTTTTACCTAACGCGAAGCACTTTGAACGCTCTGCGACCTTCGATTCGTGCTTTGAAACTGCCCAGTAATGCTCGCTCAATGATGATTTTTTGACCAGGCTTGGGATCACGGCTCAATGACCGCGTGCTTGTTTGACGCCAGCTGGCTCCATTTTCCAGCCTTATAATCCATTTTCCGTTCCGTTGTTTTCTGGCAGACGCGATGGTTGATTCTATAGATTTGACCCCATCATCATCTTTGTTCCCGAAAATAGGATTGTCCGACACGCTTAAGCCAAAGACTTCTTTACGGGCTTCATCCACCACCTTTTTCTCAGCAACAATAACTTCTCCACTCTCGGCGGCAGAGGTGAACTGAGTGACAGATGAATCATAGCATTTAAGCCTCTCGATATCGTCCGAAATGCTCTGACAAGCGACGATTTCTTGCAGTGCCTGCGGTTGCGGGAATTTTGATTCTTCCGCGCCTTTTTGCGGTTGCGCAGCCAATGGAGAGGTCAGCATTGCCGCAAAACCAATAATGATAAAGAATATGGTTTTTGCTGTTTCGATATCAAAACAGAGTCCTGCAAATTTTGATTGATTGCGCATATATAGCATCCTCGGCAATATGTGTTTCAATAAGCCTACACGGGAATGCTGGCCAGCTTCAAGGCTTTGGGGATGAAAATAGCGGAAGCGTAAAGTTCCGAAAGCATTAGTTTCATATGTTACTAATTTGTTGCCAAAATGTCGCAACAATGTTGCAAAGCAGCTTTCACGCTATTGAAGGACTTTACATTTTTGGCCCAGAGGAATTATTTTGATGGAGACAGCATTAATAGCGTCCGCTTTTCTGGTGGATTCTTGATGCGCTGACAAAAAAGGGAACCTACAGTGAAAAAAACAAATTTTATTAGCGCGCTTAAAGCGGGCGTTGCTCCGGCAATAATTGGTCTCACCTTGGTCGCGTCACCAGCAATGGCTCAGGAAGCTGAAGCTGACGATGTGGCTGATGCTGATGATGAGGCGATTGTTGTTACCGGCACGCGCATCACCAATCCTAACCTAGAACTTTCTACACCAGTTGGCGTTGTTACTTCCGAAGAATTGACACTGCGTCAAACAGCTACTGCTGAGCAGTTCCTCCGCGAACTTCCATCAGCGGTTCCTAGCATTGGTTCTGCTGTTAACAACGGTAACGGCGGTGCTTCCTTCGTTAACCTTCGCGGTATTGGCTCAAACCGTAACCTTGTTTTGCTTGATGGTCGCCGTGTTGTTCCTTCAGGCGTAGGCGGTGTTGTCGATTTGAACAACATCCCACTCGCAGTTATTGAGCGTACAGATATTCTGACCTCCGGTGCTGTGACGACATATGGTGCTGACGCTATTTCTGGTGTTGTTAACTTCATCACCAAAGATGATTTCTCCGGTCTGGAAGCAAACCTTAGCCAAACAATCACTGAAGAAGGCGACGGCAACATTTTCCGTGCTGAGCTGACGATCGGTGCTAACTTTGACGATGGTCGCGGTAACGCGGTATTGAGTGTTGGTTATCAGGACCAAGACGAGGTATTCCAGGGCGACCGTGCTTTCTCAGTTAACAACATTAACTCATTCACTGGCGCTGCTGGCGGTTCAGGCAATACTGTGCCTTCAAACTTGTTCTTTGCTGCGCAAGGCCCATTAGTACCGCAATTTGATGCTAACGGTGTGGCATTATTGAATCCTGACGGCAGCCCGACTTTGGCGCCTTCTGGTACTGCACTTGTTGGACAAGTTGATCCAGCTGCTAACGGCTTCGCCCCTGGCTTCAGCGGCGGCGCTGGACCGTTTAACTTCAACCCATTCAACATTTTCCAAACACCGTTTGAGCGTTTCAACATTTACAGCTCAGCACGTTATGAAGTGTCGGATGCTCTTGAAGTATTTTCGCAAGCGGTATTCTCACGTCAGACCGTTGAGACTATCATTGCTCCAGGTGGTTCATTCTTTAACACCTATGCCATTAACTTGAACAACCCATTCATTAACGATGGCGTTGCGCAAGGGCTTTGCGGTGCCTTGGCTCTTAGCGATGCAGCATGTACTGCGGCTATTAACACACCATTTGGTGCAACTTTAGCAGACGGCAGTGACAACCCTGATTTTGTTATTGCAAACGGTTTGATCCCGCGTCGTTCTGTTGAGGCTGGTACTCGTAACTCTTCATTCCAAACAACAGTATTTAATATCGCTGTCGGCGCTCGTGGCGGTATTACCGACTCGATCAATTGGGAAGTTTCCGGTACTTATGGTGAGTCAGATCGTGTCCAGACGCAAACAGGTTTTGCGCGGTTCGAACAGCTACAAAACTCATTGATCGCTATCGATGATGGAACAGGTACTCCAGTATGTACGCAGTCTGCTGTTGCAGGTACCACTGTCGATGCAGCTTGTGTGCCATTGAACCTCTTCGGTGAATTGGGCAGCATCACGCAAGAGCAAATCGATTTCGTATTTGGCTTGACTCAGTCTGTTACCAACACTTCAACCATCGCTACTGTTAACGGTTTGATTTCTGGTGACTTTGGTGGATTTGCTTTCGCTCAAACACCGGTAAGTTTCGCTGTTGGTGCAGAATATCGTGAATTTAACGCTTCACGTACTTCAGATGAAGCTTCGCAAACCCCTGGTGCGGTTGTCGGTGGTGGCGGTGCTGCTCCTGACATCGATGGAGCTTACGACGTTTTTGATATCTTTGGCGAACTTGCTATCCCATTGTTTGAAGGTGAAGCTTTTGCTGAAAGTCTAACCATTGATCTTGGTGCTCGTTACTCTGACTATTCTACTGCAGGAACTGAGTTCACTTGGAAAGCTGGTGGTACATGGGAGCCGTTCATTGGTCTTAAAATCCGCGGTAACTATGCACGTTCATCACGTGCTCCAAACATCGGTGAATTGTTTGCACCTGTGGTGACAAACCTTGGTAACTTGGCTGTTGACCCTTGCGCTGGCGCTGCTCCAGTAGGAGATGCTGCTTTGACCGCAGTTTGTTTGGCACAAGGTGCGCCGGTAGTAGGATCTATTCCGCAGCCAATTGCTGGTCAGATCAACATTACAACTGGTGGTAACCCCGATCTTGGTGTTGAAACTGCTGATACTTGGAATGTTGGTATCGTAGCACAGCCTTCAATTATCCCAGGCTTGTCTGTAACTGTCGATTATTTCAATATTATCCTGAACGGTGCGGTCTCTGCTCCTGCGACAGGTGATATTATTGGCGGTTGTTTCGATGGAACACCTGATATCAACGATCCATTCTGTCAGTTAATCGATCGTAACCCAACAACTGGCGGTTTGAGTGGCGCGCCTAATGAATTGTTAGGTTTGTTGCTGAATGCCAGTAACTTGGGTCGGATTGAAACTGATGGTATTGATCTCAGCATCCGTTATGGAACAGATTTGACTGATGATATCGGTTTGAACCTGTCATTTGATGGTACTTGGACCAATGAGAACCGCTTCCAGGCTCTCCCAACATCTATCAATCGTGACTGTATCGGTTTCTTCAGTGTAAACTGTGGTTCGCTCCAGCCTGAATTTACATGGTCACAGCGTACTACATTGACGTTTGCGGATGAACTGACATTGTCTCTTCGCTGGCGTTTCTTGAGCTCTTTCGAGCAAGAGCCTCTTGATGCTCTTCTGCCAGCTGATGGTGGTAGTGGCCCAGCGTTTGTCGGTGCTTCAACAGGTCTTGACGGTCAAGAAGTTGACTTTGGACAAATCCCATCGGAGAGCTATTTTGATCTTTCCGGTCAGTGGGACGTAAGTGAAAATGTTCTGTTGACAGTCACTGTAACCAACCTGTTTGATAACCAACCTTCAGTTGTTGGTTCGAACATCGGTTCAACAGCGTTTAACAGTGGTAACATCTTCCCATCGACATTCGATGCTTTGGGTCGTCGTTTCAGCGCTGCTGTACGCTTCAGCTTCTAATCCAGTCTTAGAACTGAGATAAAAGAAAGGGCGGGTTGCAACCCGCCCTTTTTTATTGCAGACTGCTAAAAGCGACAAAAAGGAATCTGTTATGAAAACTATATTATTAGCAACACTTCCCCTTTCTGCTTTGATTTTGACGCCTGCTTTTGCGCAAACAGAAACAAATACGGAAACTTCAACGGCTTCTACTGAAACAAAAGAAGAGAAGAAAGCGAAGCCAGAGAAAATTACTGACCGTAGGCACCCAGATTATATTCGCTGTAAGCGCGAAAGTATCATTGGTTCATTGTCGCGTAAGCGCAGGGTGTGTCTAACGAACCGGGAATGGGCTCAAGTAAGTCGTGACCAAAATCGTCTTTCACGCGAATTAGCTGAAGACAATACTTCACGTGGGAATGTTAATTAACCAATACGAATTCGTTAGTTTGATAGCAAAAGAGCGGCAGTCATGCCGCTCTTTTTGTATCTTTATTAGACCAAAACAAATTCCAAAATTTTATTTGTCTGATTTAGTGACCACCAAACTTAATGCCCCGTCACCATCACTTGCCGTGATTGTTGAACCATCGGGCACATCTCCGCGTAAGATCATGTCTGCTAACGGATCTTGTAGATAGCGTTGCACGGCACGTTTTAGCGGCCGTGCACCGTAAACCGGATCATAGCCGACGCGTGCGAGCCAAGTTCTGGCACTATCATCGAGCGTGATCATAATCTTCCTGTCGAGCAGCAATTTGCGTACGCGCGCGACCTGAAGGTCAACAATCGGTGCCATATGCTCAAGCGCTAGGCGATGGAAAAGAATAATCTCGTCCAATCTGTTAAGAAATTCAGGACGGAAATGCCCACGGACGACGTCCATGACCTGTGGTTCAACATCGGCGACCTTTTGATCATCTGTCATAGCGGCGAGATGATGCGCGCCAAGATTTGATGTCAAAATAATTAGTGTGTTGGAAAAGTCGACTTTGCGGCCCTGTCCATCTGTCAAATGCCCGTCATCAAGCACTTGCAGCAGCACATTGAAAACATCTGAATGCGCTTTTTCAACCTCGTCGAACAAGATGACCTGATAGGGTCTGCGCCGAACGGCTTCGGTTAATACGCCGCCCTCATCATAACCAACATAGCCTGGAGGCGCGCCGATCAGACGGCTGACCGAATGTTTTTCCATAAATTCGGACATATCTATCCGCACCATGGCCTGATCATCATCGAACAGGAAACCGGCCAATGCTTTGGTCAGTTCGGTCTTGCCAACGCCGGTGGGGCCGAGGAAGAGGAAACTGCCCAAAGGCCGGTTTGGGTCTTGCAATCCAGCGCGTGAACGGCGCACCGCTTTGGACACGGCCACAATGGCATCTTTTTGTCCAATGACCCGTTTGCCGATATTCTCTTCCATCGCGAGCAGTTTTTCGCGCTCGCCTTCCATCATCTTATCAATTGGAATGCCGGTCCAGCGCGAGACGACTGATGCAATATCTTCGTCTGTGACCTCTTCGCGTAACATGGCGCCTTCGGTCGCATCTGCAGCTTCAGTAAGTTTGCGTTCCAGCTCGGGAATACGTCCATAGGACAGCTCCCCCGCTTTTGCCAGATCGCCAGCTCTTTGTGCCTGCTCCAGCTCAATCCGTGCAGCATCAAGCTCTTCTTTCAGCTTGCCCTCTGCTTCAATCTTGTCGCGCTCATTTTGCCAGCGCGTTGTCAATTCGGTGGATTGCTGCTCCAGTTCGGACAGTTCTTTTTCAAGATTGACCAAACGATCTTGCGATGCGGAATCGCTCTCTTTTGACAGGGCAGCCTGTTCAATTTTTAGCTGAATAATCCGGCGATCAAGGATCTCGATTTCTTCCGGCTTTGATTCAACTTCCATGCGGATACGGCTCGCGGCTTCGTCCATCAAGTCTATGGCTTTGTCCGGCAGAAAACGGTCAGCGATATAACGATGCGACAAAGTGGCAGAGGCAACCAGCGCGCCATCGGTAATGCGTACACCATGGTGCAGCTCATATTTTTCCTTAAGCCCGCGCAATATGGAGATTGTATCTTCAACATTGGGTTCATCGACAAAAACAGGTTGAAAACGGCGCTGTAAAGCAGCGTCCTTCTCAACATATTTTTGATATTCATCCAAAGTGGTTGCGCCAATACAGTGCAACTCACCGCGCGCCAAAGCAGGTTTCAGCAGATTGGAAGCATCCATAGAGCCTTCAGAAGCGCCCGCGCCGATAAGAGTGTGCATCTCATCAATGAACAAAATCATTTCGCCATCGGCGCTGCGAACTTCGTCGAGCACAGATTTTAGGCGTTCTTCAAATTCACCGCGATATTTTGCGCCAGCAATTAATGAACCCATATCCAACGACATAAGCCGCCGGTCTTTCAGGCTATCGGGCACGTCGCCATTGGCAATACGCAGCGCCATGCCCTCAGCAATGGCCGTCTTACCAACACCAGGTTCGCCAATGAGCACAGGGTTATTCTTGCTGCGCCGCGCCAATATCTGGATTGTCCGGCGGATTTCCTCATCGCGGCCGATAACCGGATCAAGCTTGCCATCATGTGCAGCTTCGGTCAGGTCACGAGCATATTTTTTCATCGCTTCATAATTATCTTCGGCACCGGCAGTTTGCGCCGTGCGACCGCCACGTAGATCATTAATTGCGCTATTGAGTGCTTCTGCCGTCAGATTGGCTTTGGCGAGCGCTTTACCAACATCAGTGTTCTTTGCGATGACCGCAGCAAGCAAAAGCCGCTCAACAGTGACATAGCTATCACCGGATTTTTCGGAAATCTGTTCGGCACTATCCAACAAGCGGACAGTGTCATTGTCCAGTCCCGGCGTTTGTTGTGCGCCGCCGCCAGACACCTGCGGAACCTTTGCGAGCAGTGCATCAATCTCATTTTGGGCAGTTTGTGGTTGCCCGCCGGCACGCGTGATCAGGCCACTTGCCATGCCTTCGCTATCTTCCAGCAACGCCTTGATGACGTGCGCCTGAGATATGCGCTGATGGTTCATTCTTATGGCAATGGTCTGGGCGGACTGCAAAAAGCCCTTTGCCCGATCCGTAAATTTGTCGAGATTCATTGCGCGCTTATCCTCTTCTCATCACATCCTATCATGCCCATGCTCGATATGGTGTTGTCATTTTATCACACAAGAGGGCTAGGGCTAATCTCTCTGCAAAACATTTCGATGTCGGCAATATTTCTGCGTGCGTCGTTATGGCTTTGACATATGGCAGAGTGAAGCTGTTGCAAGTCCAAAATGGGCCGGTGGCTATCCCTATAAAATTGCTGATCAGCGCCATAGTGCATAAGCGAGAGGAGAGTTTTTGCTTGCCGCTTGGTGGGCAGGCTATAATGTCCGCCCATGGCTTTGATTATAAAACGTTCGCTCGCCGGTCTTGCCCTTTTGCTGATTTTGGTCGCCTTGTTTCTTGCCTTTTGGGAACCGTGGTTTGCGCAACCTATTGCGGGCGCAGAGCCGGAGAAGCGCGATTATCAGGTTGAAATCTACCGCGATGAATTTGGCGTGCCGCATATTTTTGGCAAAACCGATGCGGACGTATCCTATGGCATAGCATGGGCGCATTCAGAGGATGATTTTTCAACCTTGCAAGATGTTGCCGCGATGACACGTGGGCGTTTGGGGGCCATTAATGGAGCCGAAGGCGCACAGGTAGATTATGTTGCACATTTGCTGAAGGTGCGCAAAACGGTCGCGGATAAATATGATGAGCTGCCAGATGATGTACAGGCATTATTGGATGGCTATGCTGCGGGTATGAACCACTATGCTGAAACGCATGCCGATGAAGTTGCACTTACGGGCCTGTTCCCCATTAATGGGCGTGACGTGGCCGCCGGTTTTGCCTTGCGATCACCGTTTTTTTACGGGTTAAACCGGACATTGGAACCTTTGGTGGCGGGCACCGAATTGCGCGCTGATGGTGGACCGGCTCTGAATGTCCCGAAGGCACCGAGTGGAGATACAGAGGCAGCTGAGGCCAATGATAAATTGGCACAAGCAAAACCGGAATCAACGCCGCGCATGATGACCCCGCTTGGTCGATATCCAGAGCTTAATGGCTCGAATGCCTTTGCCATCACTCCTGAGCGATCGAGCGACAATGTAACGCGATTGGTATCCAATACGCACCAGCCTTGGGAAGGGCCGGTCGCATGGTATGAACTCGTGGTGCATAGTGAAGAGGGTTGGGATTTTGCTGGCGCAACTTTCCCAGGATCACCTTTCCCGTTTTTGGGGCATAACAAAAATCTGGGTTGGACCAATACTGTAAACCGCCCTGACTTGATCGACGTATATGAACTGACGGTCAATGATAGCGGCACCCAATATAAGCTGGATGGCGAATGGAGAGATTTGGAAAGCAACACTATATGGCTGCCGGTCAAATATGGTCCTTTTACAATACCTTATCCGCAAACCACCTATCGCTCAGCGCATGGCCCGGTTATCAAAAATGACAAAGGTTATTTCGCGGTGCGCTATGCCAGCATTGATGATTTGACAATGCTCACCCAATATTATCGTCTGCAAAAAGCACAAAATTTTGACGATTGGCAAGCGGCCATGGCGATACAGGGCGTGCCTTCAACCAACTTCATCTATGCTGACAAAGAGGGTAATATCGGCATGTTCTATAATGCCCGTTTCCCTGACAGAAAAGCGGGCGTAAATTGGCGCTCTATTGTGCCGGGTGACCGGTCTGATCTGATCTGGCAACAGCCGGTTAATTGGAACCAAGTGCCAAGGCTGGTCAATCCAGCGTCTGGCTATGTTATGAACGCCAATAACACGCCCTATACTATTGCAGGGCCGGGCGATGAATTGCAGCGTGAGGATTTTTCACCGCTGCTGGGTATTGAGGAAAATTGGACCAATCGCGGTGCGCGCGCAATCGCTCTTTTTGAAGCGGAAGGCAAGATCGGCCGTGCAGAGCTTGAGCGGATCAAATATGATACTGGATATGAGCAGGACAAATATCCCAAATTATGGATGGATGCGTTGCTGGCGGTTGATGTTGGCGACGACGTAGATTTGCAAACGGCACAGGCGCTGTTGGCCGGTTGGGACTGGAACCTTGATGGCAAAGGCAGTGGCGATGCTCTGGCATTGATGCTGATGAATACAGGGCTGTTCAATGCGCCGCTCGGTCGCTCGCTTATTGATACGCTGGATGCGAAAGAAGAACTGCAAAAAACGGTCGATCATCTGAACACGCATTTTGGATCAATTGATCCACCCATGAGTGATGTTTTGCGTCTGCGTCATGGCGATGTTGACCTGCCCTATATTGGCGGCAGTGATGCATTGCGCGCAGCAACGCGGTGGCGGGTTGAGGATGATGGCAGGCTGGCCATTGTCCATGGCGATAGCTTTTTGATGTTCGTTGAATGGGACGCACAAGGCAATGTCTCGTCACAATCGATCCGGCCCTTTGGCGCAGCAACCACGCGCCCGAAAAGCCCGCATTATAATGATCAAGCGCCTTTATTTGTGCAGCAAAAATTGAAACCGGTTCTCTTTACACGCGACGCCTTGGAGGCGGCAGGTTTTGAAAGTTACCGCCCGCAATAAACAGGGTTAAGTGACAATATAGTTCGCTGTGGTAAACTATATTGTTATTTTCGACCGCATGAGAGATGGGCAGTCGATCAGTGGCATCTGGCGGCGATGAATGTCATTGTACGCTAGACTGCTGCATGTATGATAGAAGTCAATATCACGCTTCTTTTGGAGGAATATATTCGTGAGCATTCGTTTCAAAAAATTCTGCGCCGCTATGCCGCTGGCTGCATCTCTGGCTTTGGTCGCACCCATGGCGATGGCGCAAGATGCCGCACCAGTCGCAGATCTGGTCGCAGCGGTTGATATACCGCATCAAAAATTCACACTGGATAATGGCCTAACGGTTATCGTTCATGAAGATCGTAAAGCCCCCATTGTTGCTGTGTCTGTTTGGTATGATGTTGGTTCCAAGCATGAGCCAAAAGGTAAGACTGGTTATGCCCATTTGTTTGAGCATATCATGTTTAACGGTTCTGCTGCCGCTCCGGGTGACTATTTCAACTATACGTCACGCATCGGTGCTACTGACCTGAATGGTACGACATGGTTGGACCGGACCAATTATTTCCAAACAGTCCCTAAGGCTGCGCTTGAAGCTGCTTTGTTCTTGGAAGCTGATCGTATGGGCAATTTGCTGCCCGCAATTGATCAAGATAAGCTGACCAACCAGATTGGCGTTGTGCAAAATGAGAAGCGACAGGGCGATAACCAGCCTTATGGTCTGGTAAGCTATCGTCAGACTGAACTGCTGTTCCCAGAAGGGCATCCTTATGCCCATGACACCATTGGATCATTAGAAGATCTACAGGCAGCCAGCCTTGATGATATGCGCAATTGGTTCATTGACCATTATGGCCCCAATAATGCGATCTTGGTTTTGGCTGGTGATATCAATACGGCTGAGGCTCGCCCTTTGGTTGAGAAATATTTTGGCAGCATCGCGCGCGGCAAAGACGTTGCGCCAGTCTCTGCGCCGATCCCTACGCTTGATGCTCCTGTCAAAGAGGTTATGTACGATAAGGTTCCTACCACACGGATTTACCGCAATTGGGTTGTCCCGGGTCTGACTGATCCTGATTATACTGCGGTACGTGCAGGCACCAGCATATTGGGAGGCTTGTCGAGCTCGCGGCTTGACAATGTGCTGGTTCGCGAAGAGCAGCTTGCCGTTGGTGTTTCCAGCTTCGTCCTGCCCTTTGTTTCTGGCAGTTTGCTGCAAATCTCTGTCGATGTGAAACCGGGCGTAGATGCTGATCTTGTTGGCAAGCGTCTTGATGAGATTTTGGCTGATTTGCTCGCAAATGGGCCAAGCGCTGATGAAGTAAGCCGTGTTGCGACAAATGAGGCCGCAAACCGGATCGCTGGGCTGGAACAGGTCGGCGGCTTTCGCGGTAAGGCTGTGGCACTGGCTTCGGGAGAGCTGTTTGCCAATGACAGCAACTATTATAAAACAGAATTACAACGCCTGGCTGCTCTTACCCCGGATACTATCCGCACAGCCATGAACAAATGGCTGTCGCGCCCAGTTGTAGAAATTCGGGTCGAACCAGGTGAGCGTGAAGCCTATAAAGAAGTCGCCGCTGCTGCCGAGCAGTCAAGCGATAAGCAGGTTGATCCGGATTATTCCGCATTGCCAGAAATTGGTGAAGTGACAAATGTAGACTTTCCCGATGTTGAGACAGCAACCTTGTCTAACGGCATCAAAGTCTATTTCGCTGAAACCAACGCCGTGCCAACCGTGCGCGTTGCCGTCAATTTCGATATTGGTAGCGCAGCTGACCCGGCAGACAAAAGCGGATTGCATGGCTTGGTCACAGCAATGCTTGATGAAGGCACTACGACCCGCACTTCCGTTCAGATTGCGGAAACAGAAGAAAGATTGGGCGCCAATGTTTCTGTAGGTGGCGGCCTTGATGACAGCACTGTTTCTGTTCGCGCAGTAACACCCAATTTGGGCCCTGCACTTGATCTGCTTGCTGATGTTATCAAAAACCCAGCTTTTGATGCCGGTGAATTGGAGCGTGTGCGCCAGCAACAACTAACCCGTATTGCAGGTGAAAACCGTCAACCTATTGGCCTTGCGCTGCGTAACTTGCCGCCGCTCATCTATGGCGAAGAGCATCCTTATGGTAAGCCTCTAACTGGTACTGGTGATCCGGCTGTCGTGTCTTCTTTGACACGCGATGATCTGCTGAACTTCCACAGTGCGTGGATGCGCCCTGAAAATGCGGAAATCTTTGTGGTGGGTGATGTTAAGCTGGACAATGTGATTCCAATGCTAGAGCAGCGTTTTGGCGCATGGGCTCCTGCTGGAGAGGCCGCACCTGATAAGAATCTGGATGCTATCATTCCCGATCAACAAGGGCGTATCATTGTCATAAACCAGCCTAATTCACCACAATCGCTTATATTGGCCGCACAGGTATTGAATGCAAAAGGCACGGATGATTTGTTTGCGCTGCAAGCTTCGAATGAAGCATTGGGTGGTGACTTTCTGTCTCGCATAAACTTTGATCTGCGTGAGACAAAAGGCTGGTCCTATGGTTCGCGTACTATCTTGCAACGTCCGGATGACCGCGTGCCGTTTCTGGTGTTCGCACCCGTTCAAACAAATAAGACTGGACCATCGCTTGAAGCGATCGTTCAAAACATAAAAGAATTTGTCGGCGACAAAGGCGTGACTCCGGCAGAGTTGGAACGGATTGTTGATGGCAATATCCGTCAATTGCCCGGCAGCTATGAACAGTCTTCGGCTATATTAGGGCAGTTGCAAGCGGATGTGCGCTTCGGGCGTGACTTTGATTATGCCGAGAAGTTGGCGACACGTTATAAAAGCCTAGACGCGGTGTCTCTGGATGCGGCGATGCGTGAGGCTATCAATCCTGATGGCTTTACCTGGGTTATTGTTGGCGACGCTGCGAAGATTGAACCACAAATTGCCGATCTGGGCATTCCAATCGAATATCGTGGTTACGAATCTGGTTCAGAGGAGGCTGATACAAGCGGTGAGCAGTAACGGTCAAGCAAGCCGTAGCGTCAGTTATGAACCTGTTGCATCGGCAGTTTAATCGGTCCATATTCAGTGCATTGTTTGAAGAGTTTTAGGAGAAAATTGATGTCAGTAGAAGGTGTATATGATTGCGTAACCAAGTCACCAATGGGTGATCAAAAGTCGGTTTTGACAGTCAATGTTGATGGCGATAGCTGGAGTGGTTCAAACACTGGAGCTATGGGTTCACTGGATATTACCGACGGTAAAGTCGTGGGTGACAAGCTGATCTGGACCATGGATATGACTGTTCCCATGCCGATGAAGCTGGAATGCGAAGCCACTGTTGATGGTGACACATTGGAAGGCGAAGTCAGTGCCGGTGCATTTGGCAAAATGGCGATGACAGGCGTCCGTCAGGCCTAAACACGATATTTAACATAAAGCCGCGCAAAGGGTTGTCCTTTTGCGCGGCTTTTTTGTGTCTGCCATCATTATAAGGGGGCGGTACAATGCGTCTTAACGCCGCCCTGATAATCACATTCTATTCTACGGTTACGGTGACCGCGCGGCGGTTTTGCGCCCATGCTTGCTCATTAGAGCCAAGTGCATCGGGACGCTCTTTGCCATAGCTGACCACTTGTATGCGTGATGGTGCAATGCCCAGCGCGACAAGATAGTTTTTCGCGGAGTTGGCGCGGCGCTCACCCAGCGCAAGGTTATAATCGCGCGTGCCGCGTTCATCGGCATGGCCTTCGACAATGATTCTCTTGCTAGGATATTGCGACAGCCAGCGCGCTTGGCTCTGCAAAGTCTGCTGATCCTGAGTATCAATATTGAACCGATCAGTATCAAAGAAGACACGATCAGAACTGACAGTTGCCAGAAAATCAGCCTGGCTGCCCGGCACAGGTCCTGTTTCAACAGGGCGCGTTTGTGTAGTAGCTGTCGATGGGCCAGTATTGGTTGTTGGTGCTGGCGGCAACTCTGGTGGAGGCTTCTGGCCACATGCTGCGAGCGCAAGAACGGAAGCTGTCAATATTGCTGATTTCAGCAATATATTTTTTGGGGATTTTGAAGCAGTCATTTTAAACTCCTGTAAGTGTGTTCATCAATTGCTTATTGGTCTTCATACCCCGCCGACTCACACCAATATGGCTCTCGGTCAGGATTATGTCTGTGTCTTATGTTTAAGGCAATACCGGCCCCCAACTTGGGTCTGAACCATCAACCGGCGTCCGGAGCTGCCGTGCATTTTTGCCGGTCAGATCAACTTGCCAGATACTGGTTTTGCCAGAACCACGCGCAGTACGGAAAAACTGTATCAAACGGCCATTGGGCGCCCATGTTGGTGCCTCGTCCTGCCAGCTGTTGGTCAAAAGCCGGATATTGCCGCCAGAAGGTGTCATCGTGCCGATCCGAAAATCACCTGAAACGCGGGTAAAGGCGATCAGGTCACCGCGCGGGCTCCATTCGGGTGTAGCATAGCGTCCACCACCAAAGCTGATCCTTTTCTGATTGCTGCCATTGGCATTCATAACATAGATTTGTTGTGCGCCGGAGCGATCACTTTCAAACACAATCTTGCTGCCATCGGGTGAATAGCTACCGCCAACATCGATGCCCGGCGCATTGGTCAAACGCTCTGGTTCGCCGCCACCCGCTGAAATGCGATAGATATCTGTGTTGCCAGAAACCGCCATGGAGAACAGAATGAAATGCCCATCGGGAGACCAGCGCGGCGCGAATGTCGGGTTGCTGGTGCTGAAAACACGGCGCTGTCTGCCGCTATCAACATCATAAATATAGATGCTGGGGCTGCCATTTAGGAAGCTGAGATAAACAATGGACTGATAATCTGGAGAGAAGCGCGGTGTGAGCGCTGTTGCCTGACCATTGGTGATGAAACGGTGATTGGCACCATCACTGTCCATAATCGCCAATCTTTTGGTGCGGCGGTCCTTGGGGCCGGTTTCAGCGATATAGGCAATACGACTGTCAAAAAACGGGCTTTCACCAGTCAGGCGGGAATAAACACTGTCGGCGCATTTATGCGCAGCACGGCGCCAATCTGCCGGCTCCACAACATAGCCTTGCCGTGCCAATTCAGTGCCCAGCACAACATCATAGAGATAACAGCCCACAGTGATGCGTCCATCAGGCATGGCGCGTACAAAGCCTTGTATAAGGGCTTCATTATTGCGGCCGCGCCAATAACTCAGGGCAGGGGTTGTGACTTCATCATAGCTTATGGCGCGCACAGCGTTGCGCCCCAAGGGGCGAAACAAGCCACTGGAGCGCAAGTCAGCAACGATAACATCGCTTACCCGCGCGCCCAATTCATCAGTGCTGCCCGCTGGCGTCTGCGCGGATTGCGGGGTTGGTAGGCCGGGCACAGAGATGGTGATTATATTGTCGCTGCTATCATCTGTAACACTGCCGCGCAGAGGGTCATCTTGCGCAGGTGCTTCGGCCTCAATCTGGGCTTGAGCAATGCCGGGCGCAAAGCCGAATGCCAGAGCGACAACCACGATAGGAGAAATAAGAATAGAAAAACGCATCAGAGTTTCCTGTCAAAATCGTAACTGATATTATCCCAAGCGTCGTAATATTCGACCGGCAGGGAGCTAAAAGGTTGGGCATCCAGCACTGCGCGAATGGCCCGTTCGCAATGCAGGTCTTTTTGTGGTCTGTTGCTGGCATTAACACCATTTTGTTTTGTGCATCTCGGTTTGCCGACCACGCGGCCATCTTTATCAAGGCGCCAATCAACGGTGGTGACCAATCGCTCTGCGTCCGCGCCCGTTGGTGCCCGCCATTTGGGCTTTAGCTTGCGTGTGATCTCGCGTTGCAGGGATGCTTGAACTTGCGGCCCCGCTCTGGCTGCTGGCGGCGTTTGGTCACGGCTAATCGATTCCTGATCCGAAACACCATCGAGGAAATTGCTGCCAAGGCGAGAACCTGTCCGGCGACGATCAGGGCGGCGACGACCAGAACGATTGACCGGCACAGGCGGTTTCTTTGCGGCTGGTTTCGGCTTGGGTTTGACCTTGGCGGGCGCTGTTGCTTTTGGCGCACTGGTACGCGCTGGGGTAGGTTGAGGCATTGTTTCAGCCTCTTCCGGCGTGTTTTCCGGCTGCGTCAATTCCTCTGGCGGGGGCACAATCTCGCCTATTTCGGGGGCGATGCTGGTCGCCGGTTCTGCATCAGGTCGGGGCGATGTATCGGCCAAGGCTATATTGTCAGACAGCGTTACCGCTATCGGTTCACTGCGTTCAAAACTGTCAGATGTGTTTAATATCGATAGCGACAGCACACCAAACAGCCCGACATGGCCGATAGTGGCGACACCCAATCCGATATATTCTGATCGCTTCATTGCCTGATTGTCTATCCTAGTCAGATGAACAGCAAATGACCGCTGTTTTTGCGGTCACTTAATTGCCCGGCGCATTTATGCCGGCCATGGAAATATTATTCAGCCCTGCGCGGTTAAGTTCTCCCATCACCAGCAGCACAGTGCCATAATCAATGGCGCGATCACCACGCAGCACGATTTGCGGCGGTTTGTCACTTTCACCGCTAGAGCCTGCCCTGATCTGCGTTAGCAATGCAGGCAGTTCGTCGGGCGATACGGGATTGTCATCAACATAAATGGCGCCATCACTTGCAATGCTGATCTGTACAGGGTCACGCTCTTGCTCAATCGGATTGGCCCGTGTTTCGGGCAATTCAATCGGTACACCCGCAACCAGCAAGGGCGCGGTAATCATGAAGATGATGAGCAGCACCAGCATCACATCGACAAAGGGCGTGACATTAATCTCTGCCATGGGCGCACGGTTTCTGCCCCCCCGTCCGCGCGAGCGGCCACCACCAGTGTTAAGAGACGCGCCCATATTATGCGCCTTTTTCCAGCTCACGGCTCAGCGTTGCATGAAACCCATCGGCAAAGCGGTATAGCCGTGCCTCCAGCATGTTAATGCGGTGGGAGAAACGGTTATAAGCGATAACAGCAGGAATAGCAGCGAACAGGCCAATGGCCGTAGCAAATAAGGCTTCGGCGATACCTGGAGCTACCACTGCCAAAGAGCTGTTTTGTTCCGCCGCAATGGCGGAGAAGCTGCGCATAATGCCCCATACAGTGCCAAATAATCCAACAAAAGGCGCGACGCTGCCTACGGTTGCCAAAAAGTTCAGTCGCTCGGACAATCGGTCAATCTCTTCACCAATGGCCGCGCTCATGGCTGTAGCAAGGCGCTGGCGCGTGCCTTCATTATCCTGTGTTTTGGTAACCGTTGATCGCCGCCACTCCTGCACGCCAGAGGCCAATACCCGCGCACTGGGGACATCCTCCTTGCCGCGTGTTTTGTAAAAAGCGTCAATATCCTCAGTCTTCCAGAAATCACGTTCATAGGTGCGGCTTTGTTTGCCCGCTTTGCCGATTGATCGAGCCGAGCCGAAAATGATGCTCCACGTCCAAATGCTGGCCAATGCCAAGCCGACCATCACCATTTTGACGACAATATCCGCTTCAAGAAATAATTTGAGCGGGGACAGGGTAATGGCGTCTGTAGACAGGCCCAATTGTTCGATCATAAAAATTCTTCATCCTTGTTCAAAACCGACCTGAATGCTTCTACCCATTGGGCGGGCTGGCGTACGGGCCGACCTTTCGGGTTTAAAAACGCTGCTTTCACATCTGCGGTAAAAACCAATTCATCGCCGCGCATTACCCGTTGCTGAATTTCGCAACCCGCTGCCCGCACCCGGGTAACGGTGCTGATAATCAGCAAAGCATCATCAAATCTGGCTGGCATATGATATTTGCAATCTATGGCGCCAATAGCATAAGCGCCAATGCCATCTTCAAAGGCTGCTCTTTGATCAATGCCGACCCTGCTTAACATGTCGGTACGTGCTCGCTCACAATAGCGCAGATAATTGGCGTGATATACTATGCCGGAAAAATCCGTGTCCTCATAATAAACCCGCACCGCAAAATAATGCAGCGTATCAATATATTGCCCGGCAAAAGGGGTGATACCAACAGGGGAGGAAGCAATCGTCATTATCTTATAATTAGGCAGTTTTTCAGTGCAATGGAAGTCGCAAAAGCCATATCGCAATCATTCGCCGCAGCCGTGACTCGTTTTGCCTTATTGCCCTTATAAAAAGGGTTATCTTTCAAAGAGTCCGGCCTGACCTTGTTCAGGCTTGCTGGCAGGTGGGGTTAAACCCAGATGCTGCCACCCACGGTCATTAAGCTGACGCCCACGCGCTGTTCTAGCGATCAGTCCAAGCTGTATAAGATAAGGCTCAATAACATCTTCAATGGTATCGCGCGGCTCTGACAGGCCAGCGGCCAGCGTTTCGACACCCACCGGGCCACCTTTATAAATATCGGCAATCATGGTGAGATAGCGCCTGTCCATTGCATCCAGCCCCAGACCATCGACTTCTAACCGAGTCAGTGCGGCATCCGCTGCCTTGGCATCGACAGTGGCTGCACCTGCGACATTGGCAAAGTCACGCACGCGGCGCAGCAAGCGTCCGGCAACACGCGGCGTACCGCGTGCACGGCGGGCAATCTCACGTGCGCCATCACTGGCAATATCAAGATCGAGCAAACGCGCCCCGCGTGAGACGACCAGTTCCAGCTCATCCACCGTGTAGAAATTGAGCCGCACCGGAATGCCGAACCGGTCACGCAAGGGCGTGGTCAGCAATCCCTGCCGCGTGGTTGCGCCGATTAGAGTGAAGGCTGGCAGATCAATACGCACAGAGCGGGCCGATGGACCTTCGCCAATAATCAGATCGAGCGCACGGTCTTCCATAGCCGGATAGAGCACTTCCTCGACCAGCGGGTTGAGCCTGTGAATCTCGTCGATGAAGAGAACATCGCCCTCTTCCAAATTGGTCAGTAGCGCGGCCAGATCACCAGATTTGGCGATCACCGGCCCGGAAGTGGCGCGAAAGCCGACCCCCATTTCACGCGCAACAATCTGTGCCAATGTTGTTTTGCCAAGCCCTGGCGGCCCAAAAAACAGCACATGGTCAAGCGCTTCACTGCGGGTTTTTGCAGCCTGCACAAAGACGCGCAAATTGGCCCGTGCGGCCTCTTGCCCGATAAATTCATCCAGCGTCTTGGGACGCAAAGCCGCATCGGCATCTTCAGGCGCACGGTCAGCGGATATCAGACGGTCTTCTTGATTCAAGGTAGTTCTTCTAATCTTGCTTTAGCAGCTGCTATCACATCGTCATCGAATAATGCTTCATGTCGTAACACCAATGCTTCAAATGTATATTCCTTCAAATCGCGTTCAATGAGCATTCTATACCCATCGGAAGGTTTACCAAGGACGAGATCCTTAACAGTTTTCAGTTCCGATTCCCTAGCTATTTTTTGGCGGGTTCGGCTTAATCGTGTTGTGCGTCCTCTCTCCTCTGTCAACGTATCCTCTAATGTATAAATGCTGCGCCAGACATCATACTCAAACGTTTTAGGGTCTTGCTGAGGCAACAGTGCGTAAAGTTTAATTTTTGCAGCGTTGAAAACGCTTTTAGCTGCATGTCGTTTGGCGTTTGCAGCAACTTTCTGCAGGTCCGCGACGTTATCGCAAGCCTCAATGTGCTTAAGAGCCAAATCGATTTGTTTTTGCGATAGATTAGTCATGAAAATCCATATGTATTGCCTTCGCATAATGAATAATGCGAATTATCAAAACAATATCACTGCGTATTTCGTAAAATATACGGTGTCTGCGATGGGTTAAGCACCGTATACTTTCGCCAATATCGGGGGTAGGGCGACCGGATTTTGGGAAATTAGTCAATCGGTCAAAAGCATCTTCAAAGCCTAGAAAATACTTATCAGCAATTTGTGATCCAAACTCATTGTTCGAGTATATTCTGATTGCGATTAGGTCTTTACGCGCGGCGGCGCTGAGTTTGACATTAGCCATTATGCGACGGATGTTCGGTCATAATCTCGCGCAAAACCTTTTTAGGGTCTTCATCAATTATTTTAGAATCAAGGCCTTCGTAAACTAAGCTACGCAGCCATTCTGTCTCATTTTGCGCTGCATTTTGGTCCTGACGGATAATGTCGCGCACATAATCACCTGCGCTGGAATAGCGTCCTTCTGCTATTCGGCTTTCGATCCATGCTCTTAATGCAGGCGGAAGAGAAACATTAAGTTCTGACATTAGCCATCAACATAGCGGATTAGGGGGATTTGTCGAGAAATTATAGCATAGGTAAAATATCGCTAGCTTATATTCTCTGCGGTCATCGACCTATCTTCTTCAACGCCAATTTTATCAGCGCATTGGCATCGGCATCTTCGCCCAATTCGCCCTCGGCCAAGGCTACGGCGCGCGCCGCTTCCACTGGCTTAAAGCCTAAATTGCTGAGCGCAGATACAGCGTCGCTATTGGCGCTGCCCTCAGGGGATGGCGATAGACCTGCCGCAACCGATGGACCCAGATCAATGCCTGCTACTTTGTCCTTCAGCTCATTAACAATGCGCTTGGCCAGTTTTGGGCCAACGCCATTGGCCCGTGTCACTTGTGTTGTGTCACCTTGCGCGATGGCGCGGCTTAGTTCTTCAGGGGTCAATGCCGTCTGGATCGCCAGTGCGACTTTGCCGCCAACGCCTTGCACGCTGGTCAACATGCGAAAGCCATCGCGCTCACTGGCGCTGGCAAAGCCGATCAGGCGCATATCATTCTCGCTAACCTGCATCTCGGTGTGGATGGTCACACTCTCTCCGCGCGCGCCAAGGCCGGACAGTGTTCGTGCAGAGGCGTGGACAAGATAGCCTACACCGCTAACATCAATAATGGCGGTGTCAGCGCTCACATCATCCAATTTGCCAGTAAGTTTTGCGATCATAAGACAATCTATAGCGGATTATTTCGGCCATACCAGTGATCGCAATGGCTTACCCACGGACCAGCAAATGACCCAGTCCTTCACTGGTTAGAAAATCCGTTGCTCCGGCCAGAGAGGGCGCGACATAGACAGGCACATTCTGCGCAGCGATATCTGTAAGAGCGGTTGCATTTTCTTCCAGCTCGGCACGATTTTCTACATCGCGAATGATGACCGCCAAAATGCGGCCGGGATGCTGCGCAATCGCTTGGCGATAGATTGTTATGTCGTGCTGAGCGCTATCGCCAATCAACACAAACTGCATATTGGGATAGGCGGCGAGTGTCTTGTTGATTGCTGTGGATTTATGCTCGACCGTACGGTGAAAGCGTTTTTTGCGCCGACTGATATGAAAGCGGGTCAGGAACATAGGGCCGGCTGGCAGGCCGTTGAGATGCTTAAAAAGCGCCAACATGGGATATAGGTTCCACGGACTGGTGGAGACATAGAAAAACGGGCGCGCGGGCTTGGCAGCTGATCCGGCAAGCGCGCGGTAGAGTTTCACCGCGCCCGGCACGGCAAAGCGCTCTTCGGCCGTTTCGATCAGTACACGGCGCCAGTTCCGTAGGAAATTGGTTGTACCGGTTTCCAAAATTGTATCATCAATGTCAGAGATAACGCCCACCGCCACGGCTTCGCCCGGGGCGATGATCGGTATCTCGACAGAAACCAGCGTGCCATTGGGGGCTTTAGCGTTCAGTGTTATCGCTTCCCAGTCTGTATTTGGTGGCAGGGCTGCATTGCTGGGCACGCGCATCTTAATATGCCCGTCATCATCGCTTTTTATGGCGATATGACGGCCATCCATTTCCACATAAGCGGCAATGTTGGACAGCTCTTCAGTGTTGTAAAGTGCCATCATGGCGCGCATGCGTGACCATGTGCTGGCACCGGGTCTGGGTAATGCCTTTTCTGCCAATACCCGCGCACGTATATGCACGGCATTTTCGCTGCGATGACCGGTATAGCCAATCAGCTGGATTGCTGCGTCCGTTGCAAGTGCCTTATATTGGCTGCGTTTGCGCCATTTTGCCCAGCCTTGCTTCTCAGCCATGATGGGCATGGGTGATGGCAACGGCCAATGCATCGGCTGCATCTGCGCCCGCTATCTTCGCGCCGGGCAACAATATGTTTAGCATCGCCTGTATCTGCTTCTTATCGGCATTGCCGACACCGACGACCGATTTCTTGACTGATCGCGCAGAATATTCGCCGACCTCAATACCCGTGCGTGAGGCACCGAGAAGCACCACACCGCGTGCCTGCCCCAATTTCAGAGTTGATTGCGGATTGCTGTTTACAAAAACCTCTTCGACCGCAGCGGCATCCGGTTTGTGCTCGAGCAAGACATCGGTCAGTTCCAGGTCAAGCTGTAGCAGGCGGCTGGCCAGCGGCATTTTGGCATCGGTTTTGATCTGGCCATTGGCGATATGCGATAAGCGGTTGCCCGATTTCGCGATCACGCCCCAGCCAGTGGTGCCAAGGCCCGGGTCAAGACCCAGAATGATCATAAGACAATGCTGGTCCCTATGGCCTTTTTCATGACAATTTGTGCTGGCCTTAGCCCAGTTTTTCCATCACATCATCGGGAATATCATAATTGCCCCAGATGGTTTGCACATCGTCATCATCATCCAACACATCAATGAGTTTCAGCAATGTGCCAGCGTCTTTTTCGTCCATTTCAACGCGCACATGCGGACGCCATGCCAGCTTAACATTTTCTGCCTCGCCCAGTGCCTTTTCCAAAGCGCTGGCAACTTCGTGCAGATCATCCATGCTGGTCCAAATGTCATGGCCATCTTCAGACGATTCAATATCTTCTGCGCCGGCTTCCATTGCCGCTTCCAAAATCGTCTCTTCATCGCCAGCACTGGCCGGATAGGAGACCAGACCAAGCCGGTCAAAACCATGGCTTACTGCGCCAGAAGCGCCCATATTACCGCCATTTTTGCTAAAAGCAGTGCGCACGCTGGTTACCGTGCGGTTGCGGTTGTCGGTCAAAGTCTCAACAATCAGCGATACACCGCCCGGGCCAAAACCTTCATAGCGGATTTCTTCATAATCATCGCCTTCATTGGCCGATGCCTTATCAATGGCCCGCTGAATATTATCCTTGGGCATGGACTGCGCTTTGGCGGCATTCACGGCAACACGCAGACGCGGGTTCATATCAGGGTCGGGCATGCCCATTTTTGCCGCAACGGTGATTTCGCGGCTTAATTTTGAAAACAGGTTAGAGCGTTTTTTGTCTTGTGCGCCCTTGCGGTGCATGATGTTCTTAAATTTGGAATGGCCTGCCATGGTTCTTCTGACTTTTTCGATAAGTTAAAGGTGTTGGCACCGCTACTAGCGTCAAATCGGTAACATCGCAATCGACTGATGCACAATTCCGCTAACGATCCATGTTACGCTGATATTCCTGGCATAATAGCAAAGTGATGCGATCACAGCGCTTTGGATTGCACCAGATGCAATGCGCGTAAATGACGCAAATGCGGGTATATATGACCATTGCTTAGAAGGCCAAGACCCTATTGCTATAAAGGATTATGCCCGTTCGACCAGAACAGCGGTGCCGCTGGCAGAAACCATGAGCATCGATCCGCTCTGGCCGACAACCTCATAGTCCAGATCAACACCAATAACAGCATTTGCGCCCATATCTGCTGCGCGTTCCTGCATCTCGGCCAGTGCTTCCCCACGCGCACGCTCCAGCACATTTTCATAAGCGCCGGAACGGCCCCCCACCATATCGCGAATATTGGCAAACAGATCGCGGAACATATTTGCGCCGACAATCACCTCGCCAGTCACGATATTCAGATATTCCTTGATGACATAGCCCTCAAGTGACGGTGTCGTGCTGATGATCATCTTTTTGTACATTGCTATATCTCCCTCTCAAAGACATCTTACTTAGGTTGGGAGCGCTATAGCAGATTATGCGAGACCAAGTGCAGATTTATAAGTATCCAAAATGGCTTCCATTTCCTGCCGGTCATGGGTTTCCATTTTGCGCAGACGGACAATTTGCCGCATGATTTTCGGGTCATAGCCCATGGCTTTTGCCTCGGCATAGACATCACGAATATCGTCAGCAATGCCCTTTTTCTCTTCTTCCAGACGCTCAACGCGCTCAATAAAAAGCCGTAACTGGTCGGCTGCTACATTGCCCTCGCTCATATATACTCCATCATGATTGGCTGTGCCTGTGGTCAGGTTCTTGGCTGCTATAGGTGTGCGGTAGTGATTCTCACAATGCCCTGTATATGGCTTTCCCCAACCATATAGGATTTGCCATAAAGCCTATGCTCGTGACGGCAGAGAGTAAAAATATTGCGATTTGCAAAACTGTGCGTTGCCTTTGCCCCTGAAAATTTGTCATATGCATGTCAAAGCAATGCTTTAACGCGCATCACACAAGACAATTGGGGACATATTTTATGGCGGCGACGAAACAGCGTGCGGGGCACCGTGCGCGCAAGGTCAAAATTTTGGCAACATTGGGTCCGGCCAGCCATTCTCCAGATATGATAGAGGCCCTGTTCCGCAGCGGTGCCGATGCGTTTCGCGTTAATATGAGCCATGGTGAACATGGCACCCATGCCAAAACTATAGAAGCGATCCGCAAAATCGAAAAAAAGGTCAAACGGCCGATTACCATATTGTGCGATCTGCAAGGCCCAAAATTGCGGGTTGGCCAGTTTAAGGGCGGTGAAGCGCTTATTCGTCATGGCAGCCATTTTACGCTCGACCGTGACGAGACGCTGGGCGATGAAAACCGTGTCTTCCTGCCGCACCCAGAGCTTTTTGGCATATTGGAAAAGGGCGACCGTTTGCTGGTTGATGATGGCAAATTGCGTTTGCGTGTCCTGAAGGCAGAAAAAGACAGCATTCTGACCAGTGCCGAGGTTGGTGGGCGTATTTCGGATCGTAAGGGCGTCAACGTGCCCGATGCTGTTGTGCCTTTGGCGGCGCTCACCAAAAAAGATCGTGCGGATTTAAGCTTTGCTCTTGAACATGGCGCAGACTGGATTGCGCTGAGCTTTGTGCAGCGTCCTGAAGATGTTGCAGAGGCACGGCGATTAATTGGTGGCAAGGCAGCTTTGATTTCCAAGATTGAAAAGCCCAGCGCCGTTGACCGGTTGGAAGAGATATTGGAACTGTCTGACGCTGTGATGGTTGCCCGTGGTGATCTGGGTGTTGAGATGGCGCCTGAAGAAGTGCCGCCCATGCAGAAGAATATTGTCGCTGCTGCGCGCCGTTCCGGTAAGCCGGTGGTGGTTGCGACGCAGATGCTGGAATCGATGATTTCATCACCCACACCAACCCGCGCAGAGGTCTCCGATGTGGCCACGGCGGTCTATGATGGCGCGGATGCTGTTATGCTGTCTGCAGAAACAGCGGCTGGTGACTGGCCGGTTGAGGCTGTGTCGATCATGGACCGCATCGCCATTCAGGTAGAAAATGATCCTGGCTATGGCGCACGCGTGCACTTCACGGAAACATTGCCCGATGAAACCACGGCAGATGCTTTGGCTGCTGCATCGGCCAGTATTGCGCAGACTGTGACAGTGTCATCCATTGTCTGCTTCACCATGTCCGGCTCAACGGCGCGGCGAGTCACGCGAGAACGTCCTTCTGTGCCTGTATTGGTGCTCACCCCCTCTATAGAAACGGGCCGACGCATTGGCTTGCTATGGGGTGCGCATCCTGTGGTAACTAAGGATATTGGCAGTTTTGAGGAAATGGTGGCCAAGGGTAAGCGCATGGCTTTGCGTTACAGCTTTGGTGGTGCCGGTGACCGGTGCATCATCATGGCCGGTGTGCCCTTTGGTACGCCGGGCTCTACCAATGTTGTCCATATTGTCAGGCTGAGCGGTGACGAGCTTGATGGGTATGATCATTAGGTCATAATTTTAGGTCAGGCTGTTACAGCAGATCGTGATCTGTTAATTCTGCTATCAAAGTTGGCGCGTCAACAAATTGGTGGGCGTGAAACCCGCATGCTCGGGCGCCTTCAATATTGTCGAGACGGTCATCGATAAAGATTGCGCTTTCTGGCGCGATGCCAAAACGCTGCTCTGCAAGACGATATATTGCTGCGTCAGGTTTCACCAGCTTCTCTGCGCCTGACACAATAATGTCGCTAAACAGATCAAATATCGGTGCGGTCGGGCGGAACATATCCCAAAACTCAACACCAAAATTTGTAATGCCGTAAAGCGGGACATGCCGCTCATGCAATTGCTGGACAATCTCCAGCGCGCCGGGGATGGGGCCGGGAATAGTCTGTAGCCAATTGGGGACATAAGCCTCGATTAAAGCACGCTCTTCTGGCCATTGTGCGATTAGCTCTGCCACCATTGGCGCAAGCTCACGGCCTTGGTCATGTTGATAATGCCATTCCGTTGTCACGACATTGCTAAGAAACCATTCAAGGCGGGCGGGATCGTCAATCAGCTTGGCGTAAAGATTGCGAATGTCCCATTGATACAGAACATTGCCGACATCAAAAATCACATTGCGTATTGTTGACATGCTGGCTTTTCCCCATTGCATTGCGTCTGACGGATATAAGATAAGTGTAGGCAATAAAAAACCGCCCGGCAAGGGGCGGTTCTTTTATCATTCCAAGTGCGCTGGGCTTAGCCTTGGCGCGCTTTGAAACGACGATTTGTTTTGTTGATCACATAGGTGCGGCCACGACGACGGATAACGCGGTTATCGCGGTGACGGCCTTTCAGCGATTTCAAAGAATTGCGAATCTTCATGTCTTTGGCCTTTTACAGTCACAAACAGGGCCGTACCGGAAATCGTCCGAGCGCGATTCTGTCTGTCATAAATAGTGAAAGCAGGCAGTTACGGACCGCTTTGGGCAAAGTCAAGCATTTCTGCTGTCGATGACTATGCTATTTTCACAGCTTACGCCTCTTTTCGGTTTGCCAGCTCGCGCTCCCAATTCAACGCATGCGTGACGATCATGTCGAGATCGTCCAGCGCAGGTTCCCATTCGAAACGCGCTTTAATCGCACTATTGTCAGAAATCAGTGCGTCAGGATCGCCCGCACGGCGGCCTTCCAGCTTACGGTTGATGGTCATATTGGTCACGCGGTCTACGGCGTCGAGCACTTCCAGCACGGAATAGCCGCGCCCATAACCACAATTCAGGAAATGGCTTTGCTCTGGCTTGGCAATAAGCTGTTCCAGCGCGATGACATGCGCTGCGGCCAGATCACTGACATGAATATAATCGCGCACACCCGTGCCATCAGGCGTATCAAAATCCGTGCCGAAAACGGCCACGCCATTACGTTTGCCAAGTGCTGCTTCGACCGCCACCTTGATCAAATGGGTTGCGCCAGCGGTCGATTGGCCAGACCGGCCTTGCGGATCTGCCCCTGCCACGTTGAAATAACGCAATGCACAAAAATTTATGGGGTGAGCAGCGGCGACATCGCGCAGCATCATCTCGGTCATAAGCTTTGACGTGCCATAAGGGTTGATCGGGCGTTGCGGCGTATCTTCGGTAACTGGGCTTGTCTCTGGAATGCCATAAGTGGCTGCGGTTGAAGAGAAGATGAAATGCGCCACCCCGCCTTTGACCGCACTTTCAATCAGGCTGCGGCTGCGCACCGTATTGTTATGATAATATTTTAGCGGATCACTAACGGATTCGGGCACCACAACCGATCCGGCAAAATGCATGATCGCGCCAATATTTTGTTCCGCAATAATCTTTGCCAGCAGTTCAGAATCGGCAATGTCACCTTCGTAAAACGGCACATCATCCGGTACAGCCCAGCGAAAGCCAGTGACAAGATTGTCAATAACCGCAACAGGCCGGCCCGCATCTTTCAGCGCCAATACGGCATGGCTGCCAATATATCCTGCCCCGCCAGTGACCAATATGGCCTTATTGTGCATATCATTTTGCATAGTGCCGAATGCCTTTTCGTAAATTCTCTGCCCGGCCCTTATGGCCATGTTTGGCAAGCTATAGGCTTTGCTATATACCATAATAGTAAAGTAATTGAGGATGACCAGTTATGGCTGCAGGCTTTTTACCAAAAGACAAACCCTGGATCAGTGTTTTGTCGCTTCTCCTTGTGCTTATTCTTAGCGGATGTGTGACCCCAACAGGGCCGACCGAGGTGCGCCGTTTTCACTCTATTGATAATCCTGCCTCTCTGGCATCGACCCGCATCGCTATCATACCGGCCAATGATGTCGCAGAGCAGACATTGCGGTTTCGCGTTTATGCTCAGGCTGTAGAAAATGCGCTAAGAGCACAAGGCTTTGTGATTGTCGATGCAGCAGATTCTCCAGATCAACTTGCACGGGTAAGCTATAATAGCGAACAGCGCACCGTGGGCAGTGGTCGCGGTCCGGTCAGTGTTGGCGTTGGTGGCGGCACTGGTGGATTTCGCGGCGGATTAGGCGGCGGTATCGGGTTTAATCTGGGCGGTGGCAGCAGTGAGCGCATATTTACCGAGATGCGCGTATCGATTGAGCAGCAATCCGATGGCCAGAGATTATGGGAAGGGGAGGCGCTGAGCGAAACCAAAAGCGGCAGCCCGGAAGCTGAACCACGTTTGGTTGCCGCCAAATTGGCCGATGCAATGTTTCTCGACTTTCCGGGCGAATCCGGCGAAAGTTACGAGGTTGAATGATGTGATTCCCCTCTGGGCCTAAGATATCAATCCCCAATAGGCTCCGGCACCAAAGGCTTTATATTATGAAATATAGCGTGATGATTATCGCTTCCCTGCTGTTGAGCGCATGCACAACCAGCTTTGGCGGGCCGCCCCGTAATGCTGCGGTCAATCCATCAGTGGAGGTGACTCGCTTTCATGAGGCAGATCTTTTGGGCAGTATTGGCAAGGGGCCTATTGCCATTGTCGCGGTTGATGACACGCAAAAGGGCAGCGCGGCCTATCGCGCTTTTGAACTGTCCCTGTCGCGTGAACTTGCGCAATTGGGCTATGATGTGGTGACCGATGTAAAACAGGCGGGGCAGACTGCGCGGCTGGCCTATCGCATCATTGACCCTGCGACGGATAAAGACCCCTTCGTCTCCGCGGGCGGGCCAACAGGCGCTTTTGGTCGCTCGGTTGGCGTTGGCCTGAACATCCCCTTTGGCGGGCCTCGCCGCGACGTGCTCACCTATCGCTTGGATGTTCGTCTGTCCGATGCAGTGTCACAAACCGCCATTTGGGAAGGGCGCGCCATTCAGCAAGCGCAAACCGGCACCAGAGGCACCGACCCCGAAATTTTTGCCCCTATTTTGACCCGCGCACTATTTAACGGCTTCCCAGGAACATCGGGTGAGACTATTGCGACCCCATGATTACAGACATTAATACGGCCTTTGATGCCGGCAACATTGCAGTGACCGAAATTTCCGGCAACACTGCGCGGCTCACCATCAATAAGGACCGCGAGTCCGATTTCTTTCAATGGTTTCATTTCCGTCTGGCCGCAGAGCCGGGTGAGGAAATTGTCCTGAACATTGAAGGGTTAAACGAATCGGCCTATCCACTGGGTTGGCCCGATTATCAGGCGCGGGTAAGTGAAGACCGCGAATATTGGCAGAGCTGCCAGACCAACTATGACAAAGCCAGCGGCACATTGACCATCCGCTATGCCTCGCTTTCCGGCGTCGCATGGTTTGCCTATTTCGCGCCCTATTCGATGGAGCGCCATCATGATCTGGTCGCGGAAACCGCACTGTCGCCGGGCGTCAGCTATGAATGTCTGGGCCACAGCCTTGAGGGCCAGCCTATTGACTGTCTGGTGATGGGAGAGGGCGATGTGCCCGTCTGGCTTTATGGCCGCCAACACCCCGGTGAGACACAGGCCGAATGGTGGATGGAGGGTGCGCTGGAAAAGCTGACCGATCCGGCCGACCCGCATGCGCGTTTGCTGCGCCAGAAATGCCGCATCTATGTGGTGCCCAATATGAACCCTGATGGCAGCCGCCGCGGGCATTTGCGCACCAATTTTGCCGGTGTAAATCTGAACCGCGAATGGCATGATCCCACGCCAGAGCGCAGCCCTGAAGTGCTGTGCGTGCGCAACCGTATGGACCAGACAGGCTGTGCCTTTGCCATGGACGTGCATGGTGATGAAGCCATCCCCGCCGCCTTTATCGCGGGTTTTGAGGGGATACCATCATGGACGCAGCGGCAAGGCGCATTATACACCGCCTATCGCGACAAGCTTTCCGCACGCACGCCCGATTTCCAAACCGAACTCGGCTACCCAATCGCAGCGCCCGGCACAGCGAATATGACCCTCTCCACCAATCAGGTGACGGAGCGTTTCACGGCCAGCCATGGCTGTGTCGGCATGACGCTGGAAATGCCCTATAAAGACAATCGCGACCTGCCCGACCCGGAACAGGGATGGAGCCCGGAACGCTGCAAAAGACTGGCCGATGATTGTGTAGCCGTATTGGCCGAAATGGTGGACGATTTCAGCGCGCGCTAAAGCTTGCCGCATGCATGGCTTAAAGACCATGTTAACCATATTGGCCTAGCACACTGTAAATGGAGAGTTAAGGCCAGATGCAGACGCAGATATTGGGATTGTTGACGCCGCTTATGGCGCTGTTTTTTTCAGCGGCCTTTGTGGTCCTCTGGCGGGCAGGGGGGCTTAAGCGTCACGTGCTGGGCTTTGGCATTGCTTATGCTCTGTCAGCCATAGGGTTTTTGCTTACCCATTTTCTGCCCACTGATGCGTTTTACGTTTTTCACCTGACCCAGATATTCTACACTCTTGGTTCGGTCCTCATCATTGCCTCTGTTTGTGATCGCGTCGGGCAAAGACTGCATTTGGGCAGCATGATCTTTGTCTATCTTGGGGCTGCTCTGTTACTGGCTGCGTCTATCGGGCTTTCCAATGATGTTGCGCCGCGATTGGTGATCGTCAATATTGGTTATGGCGTGATTTTTGCCATGGGTGTGACGACATTGCTCACCGCAAACCGGCGCACCATACTTGACCATTTCATCATCGCCATCATGGCATTTCAAGCAGTAGACTTTCTGGCCAGACCGACACTAACCTTGCTTTTCGAACAGGCAATTCCTTCTGAAGTCTATCGCGATTCCGTCTATTATTCTTTGATCGGGCTTGCGCTGGGCGTGAAAGGGGTGAGCATGGCCCTGGTTCTTATCGCAGCAACAATTGCCGAATGGACCACTGCCTTGCGCGAAAGCGGGGAGCGCGATGCGCTGACCGGCCTGCGTAACCGTGGATCATTTGAAGAGACAATGGGCGATATGCTGCCTGCCGCCCATGCAGAAGGCCGCGCACTCAGCTTGATCGTCGCCGATATCGACCATTTTAAACAGGTGAATGATATTTGGGGACATCAGGCAGGCGACCAGGCAATCTCTGGATTTGGCGAATTGATTGCGGCTATGGTGCGCGAATGTGACACAGCCGGCCGTATTGGCGGGGAGGAATTTTGCATCGCGGCGTGGGATTGCAGCAATGACGCGGCGCAAGGCTTGGCCGAGCGTGTTCGTCAGGCCTTTGCGGCATTGCGCCATCCGGGTTTGAACGACAATGTCGAGCTGACAGCCAGCTTTGGCGTGGCAACAGCGCGTAATGGAGAGAGCTATATGCAACTCTTCGCCAGAGCTGACGAAGCATTATATAAAGCAAAAACCAGAGGCAGAGACCGCGTTGAAAATGCCGAGAAGCGCCATTTGGACGACACCAAAGCCCAGCCAGATGCAGAGCCGATTGCGCTGAAAAAGACCGCAACAGGCTAAACAATTTGTGCGGGGAATAAGCGTTTTTGAAATTCAGCTTCATCTTGCCGCTTTAAGCGACATCTTTACCGCCAATAATGGCCATTGACTGGACGATGAAATTCTCATTGTGCTACCCGTGCGCAACCATGGCATGTGAAGCACCGTCTTTTTCAATCTATCCTATTAGCCAAGCAACGACTGCTACTTTCTCCGAACTGTATTTCCGGCTTACTTTTTTGTTTTTTGTCGAGCGCGGGTCAAAACGGGTGCTGACATCTGAAGGACGTGAACTTATCGGCGAAGAGGGCGATGTGTTCGTTTTTCCGCCAGGTTCGGTTGTCACAATGGAAAACCGGCCGCGGCTGGATGAGGGCTATCGCGCTACAGGAGTCAGCTATTCGCAAGATTTGATAGATCTTGCTGCCAAATATGGTGAGAATGGTGCATCTCATCACAATCCGCAATTGCTCAAGTTTGAAGCGAAAGAGAGCGCGCATATATTGGCCGCTATCAGGGATGGTCTGTCAGATGAAGTGCTGCCAAACGCTGTACGCACACACCGCCAATTGGAACCGATTATCTGGCTGCAAAGCCATGGCATATATTTTCAAAAATCGGCTGATCAAAATCTGATCGGGCGCGTGCGTCAATTGATTGAGGCTGATGTAACGCATTCTTGGCAAGCTGCTGAAGTTGCGCAATCGCTGGGTATGTCGCAAGCGACTATGCGCCGCCGCCTTAATGAAGCTGGTCAAGGATTTGCGAAAATCTTGCTGTTTACGCGGTTAGAGCGGGGACTCACTCTTTTGCAAACAACTGGCAATTCTATAACACAGATTGCCTATGCATGTGGTTTCAAAACACCGGCCCATTTCTCAGATGCTTTCAAAAAACGCTTCGATATTCGGCCAAAAGACATTCGAATAGCAGCAAACTGAGCGAAATTCGATATTTTGTGACTGTTCCACGGAAGCAGAGCTATGCCTGCAGAGTAATATATAGCCATTGCAATCATCAACTCTGAAAGGATGAAAAAAATGAAAATGATTTTGAAAGTAATGGCAGCGCTTGCACTGGCAGGGATGGCTAGTCCCGCATTGGCTGAGGAATTCACATTATCAAGTCCAGATATAGCCGAAGGGGCGCAATTGGATAGTAAGCAGGTCTTTCAGGGCTTTGGATGCGATGGTGGCAATATAGCACCTCGGCTAAGCTGGACTGGTGTGCCAGAGGGAACAAAGAGCTTTGCGGTTACGGCATATGACCCTGATGCGCCCACAGGCTCTGGCTGGTGGCATTGGTTTGTAGTCAATATTCCTGCCGGTGCAGAAGGCGTGTCACCATCCGTGCCGCTCGACACTACTGCAACCCAATTGCGCAATGATTATGGCGCATCCGGTTTTGGCGGTGCCTGCCCACCTGAGGGAGAGGTTCACCGTTACCAGTTCACAGTGCATGCGCTCTCTACGGTCCTGAATCTGGACACCAATGCCACGAATGCGCTTGCAGGCTTTATGGTGAATGCCAATTCAATTGCATCAGACACTATAACCGCGGTTTATACGCGATAATCGCGTGGTAATGATTGAGCTGCCAACGCCCTAACTAAGCCGCAATTGGCAGCTCAATTGGGCCGATTGTTGACTGTCTGCTTCCGACTAATCGCATACAGAAAGCCGATATTCGGCCAATAACCCACATTTTTGCCGCCCACCTTTGCCGCTTTTGCCAGCAGAGAGAAAGCCCTTATAGCATTTCGAGTTTGATTACAGAACGATCGTTCTGTATAGCTTTTTGAATGCCAGCTAATTCCAACATCACAAAGGACGAGATTGTCGCCGCCTCGATGCAACAATTTTGGCGTAACGGGTATCATTCCACATCAATGGAAAAGCTCGTCACGTCGACCGGGGCCAACAGACAAGCAATCTATTCGGGCTTTGGAGGGAAGCGAGCTTTGTATCTTCGGTGCTTTGCTGTTTATTATGATGCTGTAGTGGAGCCCGCCCTCGATAGGCTTTCCTCAAGCGCTGCTAGCTTACAGGAGATAGAGCAGTATTTTGAGACTCAGATTGCTTTGGCTGAGCAAAGCGGCTTGCCGGGACCTGGTTGTATGGTCGCTAATGCTGCGACAGAGACTGCTCCGCATGACGATATGGCAGCTGAAGAAGTTAGACTGCACATGAAACGGCTGACGACAGGCTTCTCTAATGCTCTTGACAATGCTGCTCCTAACCTACCGATTGAAGAACGTGAGGCGCTTGCTGATTTTCTGGCGTCATTCGCCCAAGGCCT
Source organism: uncultured Sphingomonadaceae bacterium (assembly GCA_947503245.1). Classification (GTDB taxonomy): domain Bacteria; phylum Pseudomonadota; class Alphaproteobacteria; order Sphingomonadales; family Sphingomonadaceae; genus Alterisphingorhabdus. Next base: position 134,848 of record CANNCV010000001.1, on the reverse strand, counting down.
TTGGTCATTATCGCGCACCGTTTCTGATCCTTCGATATTGAGACTCCAGGCCACAACCGCGATTTCTCTGCTCAAGGAAAGGATATCCAAATGACCGCCAATACTGCAACCCAAGCACAAACGCTCGCTGGTTCGCGTTTTCCGAGAGCGTTTCTTTTGGCCCTTGGGCTCAACTTTCTATGGATAAATGCCTCAGAGATTTGGCGCTATCTGTACGTTATAAAGCCCCTGCTCATAGAGACCTTCCCAGACAATCCAAACATTGCTCCATTTGATCTGGCTACATTCGCGATCTGGTCAGTATGGGATTTGATTTTGGTGTTTGCGGCGACAGGCTTTTATTGGATATATCTTACATTTGCAGGTGCTAGCGTCCGCCAATCAATTGTGGCCGCAAGTTACTTCACGATTACGTTGTTCGGACTGATTTGGATCGGCATCTTCAACATGGGGTTTGCCCCTGCGCACTTCATCTGGGTCGCGTTACCGCTTGCTTGGATCGAGCAGGTCATCGCTGCTTTGATCGTTTGGAAGTTCATAGCAAAGTAAATACTTTGTCCACCTCCCGCGCCTAGTTCCAACTTCCATCATGTGGTTCGGCGATTACAAAAGGTGAAACTCATCCAGAAGGGCTTTCAATTCCCTATTTCATGGAATTATCCGTCCCGAGTTTCCTTTGGATGCATCATCGGTCAGATTTAAATGAGTTCCAACTTCTCCATCCGCTTTCACAACCATAGACCATCTTAATTCAGCTATTTCCTTAACCCTCAACCCTGCTTTCACCGACAGGTAGAGGATCACCTTGTTACGAAGTCCGTTTCGTCCTTTCCCAACATAAAAGGCGACTGCACTGATCTGTTGCCGAATTAATATTTTGGCCTGTTTACCAAGTTCTATACTGTATCAAACCTGATTATAGTATTTAATAATATCAATATAATATAATCTCTTCGAAACATACATTAGAATAACCGCAAAAATTACCTATTCAAAATTAATAATTAAATAATCTTATTATAAAATATAAATTATATAAAAACAAATTCAGTAGGTTAGATATTTTAATTCAATTGTGACAATGTAGCCTGCTGCGAACCATAAATAGTGATGAAGGATAATATCAAAGGAATATAAAATGAAAAATAGCAAACTATGTTGTAAATTGGAAATAAATTGGGACGAGCAGCCGCCCGGTTTTCGCATCGGTATAAGATGATCTTTCATTTATGCTGATCGTTTATAAAATGGGGTAGTGAAAAGGAAGCTCGGATGCATGAAACCGGCAGCAAGATGGATTTCATCTATAGGTATAAAAAACCTAACTCGCTTCTGCTCTGAATCTACTAAAGGGCTTCTCCGGTAGCCGATCTATAATCTAGTAGTCTTCGGTAGGGCTGAAAACGGAAATTAACCAACTAGGGTTCGCATTTTGCCTCAATGGTTTCATTGCTAAGCCGTTGCAATCCATCGTCCTCCCAAACATAAAACTCTTGGATGCACCGGGGTTTGGCTGAAGTTTTATCTGGATAACGAGATCGAATGAGGCGACTAGCCGAGTAGTGCTCAATATCCAAACCATTAACACCCAACTCTTGGATGCCTCCTGTCCGAATATTTCCGACATAAGTTCCTATGCACTCTGTTCCACAGCTAACCAAAATTACGACCATTTCGCCAGCAAAATTTGAGCCACCTTTAAATACGTCTTCAGTTCCTCCCCGCCCAGAGAAATACTCTTTCAATCCATCAGGAAATTTGGGAGTTTCTGGCTGCCCATTATAAGCACGAGCGGGATAGTCTTTGAAGTCGAAGTTGCGTTCAAATCTCTGCTTTTCCAATGCCGCTGGATAATCGGTATCCGATGAATTGTAGGGTTTGGAATCATAGTCTTTGCATCTTGGCAGTAAGAGTTTGCCCAAGCCGTGCTTTTGAATGAGTGAATTTTTTTCGCTTATTTCCCATATCTGAACTGACGACTTGGCGCCTAATATAGCATTGTCTGGATGAGGAATTAAGTGAACCTCCAACTTACCATCAAGTCCCTTGATTTTTCTAAATAAGTAGCGGTACTCACCATCGCTCATTTCATTGGAACCGATAGTGATAACTCCGTTGGCACCTGCATCGCACATTACGTTATCGTTATGTCCCCAACGTCCGTGATATTTTTCCGGTATTTGGGTGAGAGTTTTTGTCGCGCTTACTTTTGGGCTTGAGCTTAGTTCATGCTCTGAAACATATTCCTTTGATATCCAGCACCGACCTTCAGGGGTTTCGACTTTCCCCCAAACGCCTTTGTGATCCGAGAAAGTGACTTCAACATTTTTTGAGAGCTTAGCGATGATTTTTGCGTTCTCGTTGGTGTCACTTCTACAATTGAGTGCTGATGCTGAAACATAACCTGAGGAAATATTTTCCTCTGAAAGAAATTTATAAATTATTATGCCGGCGGCAGCGACACCAACTATCATGCCTATAATCACGAGGGGATTGAATTTGGGGGCAGAAGCAAAACCGCTCCCTTTTTCATAAGACCAATCACTATCATCAGATTCGGCATTCTCGTCACTACCAGACGTACCTAATCCCATTGAGCGTAAAATTTTGGTTTTTTCTGCTTCAAATTCATCTGTCGAAATTGTTCCAGCCTCGCGCAGTTGCTGCAACCTTTCGATTGCATCCATCCAGTCAGGCATTAGATGTTCACTCCCATACTTCTTGTTTATATAAATTATTTCCTTGAATATAAATAGTTAAGTTTAACTCGCACGAGGAGCTCAAATGACTGACTGCGCGATGGATTCCATTTTTTGGGATTGTCAGGGTGTTGTTTTTCCAGTTCAGAACACCGCAAATCGATAACCTTATTCAGAAGCTTTCCGGTTCCCGGTTGGCAAACCACTTCTCTACTGCCCGTATTCCCTTTGACTTCGGCAACAACAAAATTACCTTCTTCACTTTTTATCGGACGAAAGTCTCCTCATTTTAATCGCCTTGCTTCCCCAACTCTTAGACCGGCACTGGCCAAAATAAGAAAATAGTGTCGGGCAAGAAAGCGATCTCGGCTAGTCGACTTTGCCTGCCCTTCTTGAACCCATTTTTCAGACGCCGATACTATAGTTTCCCATTCTTGCTCCGTGAAGGTAGGCCGCCTCTCCGCCAAAGCCAGAACTTCTGAAAGTCTTTGGCATCAATTTCATTAATTTTCATTGTTCCAAAATATTGCAAGGCATATGATCTAACGCGTTCAATCGTTGCATTCGATGATCCGCCGGTCCGCGTTGAATTCCCTAGAGTAACCGATTTTTCCCAATCGATGAATATTTGAGCAAAAGTTTTGGATTTGATGGAGCCGCCCATTTTAACATGATGGGTAAGATTATCGTACAAGTTGATGGCAAAATTCTGCGCTTAGTGTAGCTTTGTTGTTTTGGTTGAAATAATTTTATAACCCGAAGCGCCAGAAACTCTGATGCGGGCCTACCATTTAGGGTTTTCAATCCCTCTCGTTTGTAGAGAATTATCCGCCCATCACCTCGAACATCAATGCGTTCGTGATCATGAGATTTTGAAGATTAGTCGCTTTTCACTAAGTTTAAATAAACAAAAAAGAAAATCCAAGAAAATAGTTTTTTTAAACATCTTGTACATATGTGGACCGCACGTTTTCCGACACTTTGAGATCCTAAATACTCATAATTATATATTTTTATTTGAAAACATGGCGCACCCGAGAGGATTCGAACCTCTGGCCTCTGCCTTCGGAGGGCAGCGCTCTATCCAGCTGAGCTACGGGTGCTTGTTTCGGCATCGCCTAGCAGATGCGAATGGCGGATGCTAGCGGGAAAGTGCCTCTGCTTTATGGGGCAGAACAAGAGTTGACCCTTTGCCAGCATCGGCATTATATTGACATTCAACACAGGCGGCCAGGTGGAGCCGCCTTATTTATTTCTTACAGGAATATGCCACCCCAGCTTTAGGAGTTGTTATGACAATCACGCCGTTAATGCCTGTTTATCCGCGTTGTGATGTGCGACCGGTCAAGGGTGAGGGCTGTCATCTTATTGGCGAGCGCGGGGAGCGTTATCTCGACTTTGCAAGCGGTATTGCGGTCAATTTACTGGGGCACAATCATCCGCATTTGACCAAGGCGATACAGGAGCAGGCCGCAACGCTCATGCATGTTTCCAACATGTATGGCAGCCCGCAGGGTGAGGCATTGGCGCAGCGGCTTGTTGACAGCACGTTTGCTGATACGGTGTTTTTCACCAATTCCGGCGCAGAAGCAGTGGAATGCGCGATCAAGACAGCGCGTGCTTATCATCAGCATGACAATGGCGATGCGCAAAAGCGAGTATTGATCACCTTTGATTATGCGTTTCACGGCCGCACCTTGGCAACGATCAGCGCATCCAGCCAGACCAAAATGCACACGGGTTTTCACCCAATGTTGGACGGCTTTCGCTATGTCAACTTCAACGATCTGGAAGCAGCGGCAGCGGCTGTTGGCCCGGATACGGCTGGCTTTTTGATTGAGCCGATACAGGGTGAGGGCGGTATTCGCCCGGCAGATAAGGAGTTTCTGCAAGGTCTGCGTGCATTATGTGACGAGAAAGACATGATGCTGGTCTTTGATGAAGTGCAATGCGGCATGGCGCGCACGGGCCATCTTTATGCTTATGAACATTATGGTGTGACGCCGGATATTATGGCGAGCGCAAAAGGACTGGGCGGCGGCTTTCCTGTCGGGGCATGTCTGGCAAGCGAGAAAGCGGCGCGGGGCATGACCTTTGGCAGCCATGGCAGCACTTATGGCGGCGGCCCATTGGCTATGGCGGCCGGTGAGGCCGTGCTGGATGTGGTCGATAATCCAGAATTTCTGGAGCATGTACGAACCATGGGTGAGCGGCTCACTGCGGCGATGAACCAGCTCATTCCCAATCATGATGAACTGTTTGATCATGTGCGCGGTGTCGGGCTGATGTTGGGGTTGAAAATGAAAGTCGAAAGCCGGCCTTTTGTTGCGCATTTGCGGGATAATCACGGGCTACTTACCGTTGCTGCGGCGGATAATGTAGTGCGTTTGCTGCCGCCATTGATTATTGACCAGTCGCATATTGATGAATTTATTGAAAAACTGTCTGCTGGTGCGCGCAGCTATCAGCCAGCCTCTGCGAGTTGATCCTATGCGGCATTTTCTAAATCTGGCAGATGCAGGCGCGGATGCAGTTGCGGCCATGCTGGCGGATGCGCTTGATCGTAAAAAAGCGCGCAAGGATTGGCCCAAAGGCAAAGTTGATGAGGATAGTCCGCTGGCCGATCATGTTCTGGCCATGGTTTTTGAGAAAAGCTCAACACGGACGCGCGTGTCATTTGATATGGCGATGCGGCAATTGGGTGGTTCTGCCATTGTGCTGGATTCTTCCAACACCCAATTGGGGCGCGGCGAAACTATTGCTGATACGGCAAGAGTATTGTCACGCATGGCTGATGCGATCATGCTGCGCACGGACGACCATGAAAAAGCGCAAACCATGTCCAGCTATGCCGATGTGCCGGTTATCAATGGCCTGACAGATTTGTCGCATCCATGTCAGATTGTTGCCGATCTGTTGACCATTATTGAACATGGCAAGGCTTTGCCCGGATTGCAGATTGCGTGGCTGGGCGATGGCAATAATGTGCTGAATTCCATTGTTGAGGCTGCTGGTTTGTTCAAATCGGATGTGCGTATTGGGGTGCCGCCGGGCTATGAGCCGGATCAGGGTTTTTGTGATGCGGCGCGCAGCAAGGGCGCTGCCATTACACTGACGCATGATGCAGTAGAAGCCGTGCGGGGCGCGGATGTTGTGGTTACAGATACCTGGGTATCTATGGGTCAGGCAGACAGTGAAGCCAAATTGGCGGCGATGGCGCCCTATCAGGTCAATGAAGCATTAATGGCTCATGCCACAGATGATGCATTGTTTCTGCACTGTCTGCCCGCGCATCGCGGCGAAGAGGTGACTGATGCCGTTATTGATGGCAAAGCATCTGTTGTATGGGATGAAGCAGAGAACCGCATTCATGCGCAAAAATCTGTATTGCGCTGGGTTTTTGGTCAGATCTGAACCTGCCCGAATGTCGGGTCGTTTTGCGCGGCAACCCGATTGCCCTGTAATTCTGTAAAGCAATCGCTATATGGCTGCGCATGACAGATAATAGCTTTGATAAGCCCCTTTGGTTCACCTTGCCGGATCGTGGCGGCCGTGGCCGTGTTTTGCGCATGGCGCCGGTGCTCGATGAAATATTGCAAGCGCATGATTATCCCTTGCCGGTCAAACATGTTTTGGCAGAGGCAGTGACGCTGGCGGCATTGCTTGGCTCTTTGATGAAATCGGACACTGGCCAGCTGACCATGCAGGCACAGGCGAAAAATGGTGCGATTGAATTGTTGGTCGCCGATTATAAAAATGGCGAACTGCGCGGGCATGCGAAATTTGACGCTGAACTGGCGGCTGCCCTTGGCCCCAATGCATCTTTGTCGCAGATATTCGGCGAAGGCTATCTGGCCATTACTTTTGATCGGTTCGTGCCGGAAACTGGCGAGAATGAACGTTATCAGGGTATTGTACCCTTGGAAGGGGCGTCATTGGCCAGTGCATGCGAATATTATTTTCAGCAATCCGAGCAGATTCCAACGCGTATCAAATTGGCTGTGCGATGCGATGCCAATACAGTCGCCAGTGGCGGCCTGTTGCTTCAGCACCTGCCTGAAGGAGAAGAAGGGCGCGAACGGCTTCACGTCAAACTGGATGATCCCGATTGGGAACATATTGCCATTTTGGCTGACAGCCTGACCTATGCAGAGCTGCTGGATCAAGAGCTTATGATGGAAGATATTGTCTGGCGTCTATATCATGAGGAAAATGTCCGAGTGGATTCCGGCAAACCCTTGTCGCGCGGCTGTCGCTGCACGAAGGAGCGCTATCAGGTAATATTGCAGCGTTTTTCTGAGGAGGAACGTGCGGATATGCGCAATGAAGCAGGTGATATTGTTGTCGATTGCGCATTCTGCTCGCGTGCCTTTGCCATAGACGGGCTGTAGCGCATATAGACGCTATGATGAGGCCGAGTGCTATTGACCACATTTAACATATTATTGCCGCAATCACTGCGTAATTATATTGTCCCACAATAAGGTGACAATCACCTTCTGTTCAGAATAGCCCTGTTATACTCTGTTGTAACAGAAAGGAACTTTTCGTTGTTTAAGACCAGACCAGTAATTTTTGGTAAGCCAGCGCCCTATTTGGCATTGCTTGCCTCTTTTGTGATCGGCTTGTCTGTGATGAGCATCGCAGCGCCTGCTTCGGCTTTGGTGCTGGATGATATTCCTTGGCTTTCAAATCTCAAGACGGGCTTGTGGGAAGTAAAAGACCGCCGTAGCGGTGAACTCGTTGATAAAGTCTGTGTCCGTGACCCGAAACAGTTGCTGCAATTGCGCCATACTGGGCCATTATGCCGGCGCGATGTGCTGCGACAGGATGCGACCCATGCCTATGTCTATTATCAATGCGGTGCAAAAGGGCATGGCTATACCAATATCATTATGGAAGGCAGCAATTTGATGCAGATCACTTCTCAGGGTTTGTATGAAAATTCACCATTTCAATTTTCGGCAGAGGCCCGCCATGTTGGCGCATGTTCGTCATCATGATTATGGCGTCGCAATAACGTCTATCAATTATCCGCAAACCCTTATGTAAGGCGGCTTATCGTAAGTGCAGAATCGTTCACCGCAATTTTCTAACATGCGGGTTATCAACCGTTAGCCTATACCCTTTCTTAGCGCAGAATATATTCACTCATTTGGCAGGATTTTGATCTGTTATGGTCTCTCGCATCGCGTCTTTCAGGTTATTATCGCTCTCCCTTTTGCTTCCTCTGCTCGCATCATGTTCTTCTACAAAAGAAGCTCCGCCGCCCAGAGTTTCGCAGGTGCCGCCTCCTACCATCCAAACGGTGCAGAACCTACCAAAGGAAAGCACACCACAGCGCATTTCGACACCGCCCGCAGCCTTGCGGGCGCGCCTGTTCGAGCTTTGGCGCGAATTTCCGGGTACGACGGGCATAGCCGTACAGCGTATTGATGGGGATTGGACACTGTCTCACCGCGGCAACCAATATTTCCCTCAACAAAGCGTTTCGAAGCTATGGGTTGCGCTAACCTTGCTCGACAAGGTCGATCGCGGAGAGATCAGCCTGAACGACCCCATCCAGATTGGTCCTGATGATTTGACATTGTTCCACCAGCCGCTTGCCACGCGCGTGCGGCGTGAGGGCGGCATAGTTGAAAGTGCTGGTACATTGTTGGATCTGGCCATTACGCGCAGTGATAACAGCGCCAATGATGCTTTGCTGCGTCACGCTGGCGGGCCGCGTGCGGTTCGGCGATTTATTGATCGCAATAATCTGGGTCGCATCAGATTTGGCCCGGGGGAAAGACTGTTGCAAAGCCAGATAGCGGGCATAACTTGGCGGCAAAATCTGTCCAGTGGCCGCGCTTTTCAGGCAGCGCGAGCACGGCAGCCTATTGAACAGCGCCGCGCAGCATTAAATGCGTATCTTGCCGACCCGATTGACGGCGCAAGCCCGGAAGCGATCGCCATGGCGTTAACGCGGCTGGCGCGCGGTGAATTATTGTCACCTGAATCAACCAAACTTATTCTTGATACGATGGGCCGCACACGCAGCGGGCCGCGCCGACTGAAAGGCGGAGTGCCTGCCGGTTGGGGTTTTCTCCACAAAACGGGGACGGGGCAAGATCTGCCGCCGGTTTCTACTGGCTATAATGATATTGGTATCATGACTGCGCCAGACGGAACGCGCTATGCGGTTGTCGTGATGTTGGGTGATACCACTGCATCAATTCCACAGCGTATGACCCTTATGCAGCGCGTAAGCCGCGCCGTGGCTGATAATCACGGACGGTGATTTTTGCGTATTGAGGCAGACGTCTAACGCTTCTTATTGTTCAGCTGCCGGTTTTGCATCGGGCTGTTGAGAAAGCGCCTTATCAAAATCGGCTTGCCGTTCGTCTAGCATTTCTGCGGCATCGTCTAACATTTGCGCTTCTTCCGCCGTTACGCCAACGGGCCCATCATTATCGGTTGAAGAATTGCAGCCGGCAAGCAGCATGAATATGCTTGCCGACGCAAAGACAGGCCCGATACGGCTTAAAATATGTTTACTCGGCAATGGCATCTGCTTCGCGCTCTGCCTCTGCCAAAGCATCCTCTACAGATTTGTCTATTGCCGATGCATCAGAGTCATCGCCGCCTTCCAGACCTTCTGCACTTGGTGCCATTGCCCCTCCCGCACCTTCAGGAAGCATAGCGCCGCCTTCTTCTGCGGCCTGCATTGTGTCTTCAGCATTGGTTTCGGAGGCTGTTGTCTCAGAAATATCGCTGCCGCCGCAAGCAGACAGTGTCAGAGCCAGAGCTGGAATGAACAGTGAGTACAAAATGCGCATGGTCGATCCTTTTCGATTTTTGTCGCTTTCGGCATTATCGCTTATGGTGTTTGGCTGCAACAGCGCAAACGACAAAGCAATTGCATTGACCGGATATAAAGATTTCTTTATATGATTTTTCATGGACCTTTTAACCACCTTCCGTGCTCTTGCTGATGAGACGCGTCTGCGCATCATATTGTTGCTGCAGCATATGGATTTGGCGGTTGGTGAATTGGCGCTGGTGCTAGAGCAGAGCCAGCCAAGAGTATCGCGCCATGCACGCATATTGGTTGAAGCTGGCCTTGCTGAACGTCGCAAGGAAGGCAGCTGGGTATTTTTGCGGCTGGCATTGAGCGGCAATGCAAGTGCTCCTTCCCGATCACGCGAACAGGCTTTGCGGCAAATATTGGCAGATGGTGATTTTCTTGATCATGCTCTGGCAAGCCAGATACAGGCTGATCTTGCCAAATTGGCCGCGATAAGGGCGCAGCGGGCAGAGCGTGCCGCAGAATATTTTGCCAGCCATGCCGAACAATGGGACGCGATACGCTCATTACACCAGCCGGAAGAAATGGTGGAAGCGTTGCTGCGTGACGTTTTGGCCAGCGCTGATATTGGTCAGCTTTTGGATGTGGGAACCGGCACGGGGCGCATTGTCGAGCTGTTTGCCGAGCGAGCGCAACATGTGACTGCGGTTGATAATAGCCCTGAAATGTTGCGATTGGCCCGTGCAAAGCTGGATGCTTTGGGTCCGGATAATATTGATCTGGTGCAAGGTGACTTTTATGCTCTGCCTTTGGCTGATGACCGCTTTGACAATGTGATCATGCATCAGGTTCTGCATTTTGCAGATCTGCCCGAAGCGGTTTTGTTAGAAGCGGCGCGTGTTTTGAAACCAGGTGGATTGCTGGCGATTATCGATTTCGCTTCACATAATCTGGAAGAATTGCGCGATCGCGATGCGCATGTTCGCCTCGGTTTTTCTGATCATCAAATCCATAATGCCATGGCCTCTGCCGGCATGACACTGGTGGACAGCGAGGCGCTGCAAGGTGAACCACTGACCATCAAAATATGGCTGGGCCAATTACAATCATCACCGATTGCCGGAACAATATCTCCGCGACCCGGTAGTCGCAACAAACAATCATCCCCTAAAAAGCAACAAAAGGCGTAAAATATGCCCGGAATATGGCTATGACTCAGTCTGCAAAAAATCTGTCCCTGCAAGAAATGCACGAAGCACGTATGGCTTTGGACACGCCGCTATTTGCGGGGCTGGCTGGTGATGCAGAAATCTCTTTTGAGTTTTTCCCGCCAAAGTCTGAAAAGATGGAAGCAACATTGTGGGACAGTCTAACCACTTTGGCGCCAATGAACCCGCGTTTTGTATCGGTTACCTATGGCGCAGGTGGCTCAACGCGTGAGCGCACCCATGCAACAGTGGCGCGGATCATTAAAGAAACCAATGTGCCCGCAGCGGCGCATTTAACCTGTGTAGAGGCCAGCAAGGCAGAGATCCGCGAAGTGGCGGAGCAATATTGGGAAGCGGGTGTGCGCCATATCGTTGCGCTACGTGGTGATCCGCCCAAAATAGGCGCAGCATTTGAACCGCACCCTGAAGGCTATGCCAGTGCGGCTGATCTGGTGAAGGGCCTCAAAGAGATTGCGCCGTTTGAAATTTCGGTGGCGGCGTATCCTGAAACGCATCCTGACGCCAACTGCCCGCAAACCGATCTGGACAATTTGAAGCGCAAGCTGGATGCCGGTGCGACACGGGCCATCACACAATTCTTTTTCTCACCCGATGCTTATTTCCGCTTTCGTGATGCCGCAGATGCAGCAGGCATAACCGGCGAGATCACGCCGGGCATATTGCCAGTTTCTAATGTTGCGCAAACCCGTAAATTTGCTGGCATGTGCGGCGCGCAAATTCCGCAATGGATGGATGATCTGTTTGAAGGGCTGGATGATCACCCTGAGACGCGAAAACTGGTTGCGGCGACAGTGGCTGCCGAAATGTGTCGCAGGCTGTATGCGGGCGGCGTTCGCCATTTCCATTTTTATACGCTCAATCGTGCGGAGCTCAGCTTCGCCATCTGTCATTTGCTGGGCATTCGCGCCCAAAAAATGGCACTGACGGAGGCTGCGGAATGAGCAATGATGCAGCGCTGAGCGCACGCGAATATCTGCAAGCAGAAACCGCAAAGCGCATCATGATATTTGATGGCGGCTATGGCACGGCAATACAAAATGCCAATTTGCAGGAAGCGGATTATCGCGGAGGGTTAGAGGTAACGGCAGACCAAAAAGGCAATAATGACATATTGGCGCTGACACGGCCTGATATATTGGAACAGATCCATAGCGACTATCTGGATGCTGGTTCGGACATTATTGAAACCAATACTTTTAGCGCCAACAGTATCAGCCAGGCCGATTATAATGCCGAGCATCTGGTGGATGATATTAATAGGGAGTCGGCGCGGCTGGCACGGCGCGTCTGTGACCGCAAAACCGCACAAGATGGCAAGAGGCGCTTTGTTGCAGGGGCAGTTGGCCCGACCAACAAGACATTGTCGCTATCGCCTGACGTTAATGATCCTGGTTTTCGCGAAGTTGACTTTGACCAGATGGTCGCTGTCTATCGTCAGCAATGCGATGCGTTGATTGAGGGCGGTGTCGACTTTATCGTCATTGAAACAATTTTTGATACGCTCAACGCCAAATCGGCTGCCATGGCGGCGCAGCAGGCCGCTGAGGCCGCAGGCCGCGATGTGCCATTGATGATCTCCATGACGATAACCGATATGGCAGGGCGCAATTTGTCTGGCCACACTGTTGAGGCCTTTTGGCATGCTATACGCCATGTCAAACCTTTGACGATCGGGCTGAATTGCTCCTTTGGTGCAGATTTGCTGCGCCCGCATCTGGCCGCTTTGGCAAGCCAGTCCGATACTTTGGTGATGGCATATCCCAATGCCGGGCTGCCCAATGATTTGGGCGAATATGACGAATTGCCCGAACAGACGGCGGCATTGATCGGTGAGTGGTTGCAGGGCGGTCTGGTCAATATTGTTGGTGGGTGCTGCGGTACGACGCCCGGGCATATTGCTGCGATTGCAAGGGCTGTGAAAGATGCTGCGCCGCGGGTGATCCCTGACCTGCCTGTGCAGACTCGCCTGTCTGGTCTGGAACCCTTCACTATGGCGGCGTGAGCATGCCTTTATCCCGATTGCCTAGGGACTAAACCGAAGAACAAAATGCAAGCTGACCATATTTCAGCATGACGAACAGAAAAGTTGCCATGAGCCAAACCCAAAACAGTTCCACTCAATTTGTCAACATTGGTGAGCGCACCAATGTCACTGGCTCTGCGCGGTTTAAAAAGCTGATCATGAATGATGATTATGATGCAGCAGTTGAGGTCGCTCGTCAGCAGGTTGAAAATGGCGCACAGATTATTGACGTCAATATGGATGAAGGCCTGCTGGATGCAGAAGTCGCAATGACGCGCTTTTTGAAACTGATCGCCGCTGAGCCAGATATTGCCCGTGTCCCGGTGATGATCGACAGTTCCAAATGGTCAGTGATTGAGGCTGGATTGAAATGCGTGTCGGGTAAGCCGATTGTCAATTCGATCAGCATGAAAGAGGGTGAGGCGGAGTTTCTGGCTCATGCGCGCAAATGCATGGCCTATGGCGCTGCGGTTGTGGTGATGGCCTTTGATGAAACAGGACAGGCTGACACCAAAGAGCGCAAGATAGAGATTTGTTGCCGCGCTTATAAGCTGCTCACCGGTATCGGCTTCCCGCCTGAAGATATTATTTTTGACCCCAATGTCTTTGCGGTTGCCACCGGTATTGATGAGCATCGCCGCTATGGGTTGGATTTTATTGAGGCTGTTGCAGAAATCCGCGCGCGCTGCCCGCATGTGCATTTTTCCGGTGGACTGTCCAACCTGTCATTCAGCTTTCGCGGCAATGAGCCTGTGCGCCGCGCCATGCATAGCGTGTTTCTCTATCATGCTATTCCCGCTGGTTTGGATATGGCGATTGTGAATGCAGGGCAGCTGGATATTTATGACGATATTGACCCGGAATTGCGCGATGCCTGTGAAGATGTCGTGCTTGACCGCGAACCCAAGTCTGGCGGTGATGCGACCGAGATATTGATCGCGCTGGCAGAGAAATTTCGTGGTACCGATGCGGTTGCGGAAAAAGCGGCGGCGGAATGGCGCGGCTATGATGTGGCCAAACGTCTGGAGCATGCACTGGTCAAAGGTATTGATGCCCATATTGTCGATGACACAGAGGAAATGCGTCTTGCGGTGAAACAGCGTGACGGTCGCCCTATCGAAGTGATTGAAGGCCCGTTGATGGATGGCATGAATGTCGTGGGTGATCTGTTTGGCTCAGGCAAAATGTTTCTGCCGCAAGTGGTCAAATCTGCGCGCGTGATGAAAAAAGCTGTGGCGCACCTCTTCCCCTATATTGAGGCGGAAAAAGAAGAGGGCGCACGTGGCAAGGGCAAGATCATCATGGCCACAGTCAAAGGTGATGTGCACGATATTGGCAAAAATATCGTCGGCGTCGTGCTGCAATGTAACGGCTTTGAGGTTGTTGATCTGGGTGTCATGGTGCCGTGGCAGGATATTTTGAAAGCCGCGAATGAGAATGATGCGGATATGATCGGCCTGTCGGGCCTGATTACGCCATCGCTTGATGAGATGGTCACGGTTGCAGAGGAAATGCAGCGCGCTGATATGACGATGCCGCTGCTCATTGGCGGCGCCACAACATCAAAAGTGCATACCGCGCTACGTATTTCCCCAGCCTATAATGGCCCGATTGTGCATGTGCTGGATGCCAGCCGCGCAGTTGGTGTTGCCTCAACCTTGGTCAGCGAAACACAGGCAGAGGCCTTTGTCGAGCGCACTGCCGCTGAGTATGAGGATGTCCGCACCAAAAGGGCAGGGCGCGGCAAAACAGAGCTGGTACCGCTGGAAAAAGCGCGCGCCAATGGCTTTGCGGCTGATATGTCTGGCAAGGCATCTGCACCAAAGCAGCCCGGCCTGCATGTCTTTGACGATTGGGATCTGGCCGATTTGCGCGAGACTATCGACTGGACGCCATTTTTCCGCAGTTGGGAATTGGCGGGCAATTATCCAGCAATATTGCAGGACAGTGTTGTCGGCCCCAGTGCACGCAATCTGTTTGATGACGCGCAAAAGATGCTCGACCGGATCATCGATGAAAAATGGCTGACCGCAAAAGGGGTTGCCGCTCTTTGGCCATGTCGCCGTGATGGCGATGATGTGCTGATTGATGCGGACGAAGGCACTGTACGCATGCCGTTTTTGCGCCAGCAGATCGCCAAGCGGGAAGGCCGCGCCAATATGTGCCTTGCCGACTTTATTGATCCGGCGGGGGATTGGATTGGCGGCTTTGCTGTCACTGCTGGTCATGGGATTGAGGAGCATCTGGCGCGGTTTAAAGCGGACCATGATGATTATTCGGATATTTTGCTAAAAGCGCTTGCCGACCGTCTGGCCGAAGCCTTTGCCGAACGGCTGCACCAGCATGTGCGTTGTGAACTTTGGGGTTATGCGCCCGATGAGCAGCTGACCAATGAAGCGCTGATTAAAGAGCAATATCGCGGTATTCGCCCAGCGCCTGGCTATCCTGCATGCCCTGACCACAGCCAAAAACCGGCACTGTTCGATCTGCTAAAAGCAACAGATAATACCGGCATCACTCTCACGGAGAGCTTCGCCATGTTACCGACAGCAGCGGTTTCCGGCTTTTATTTTGGGCATGATCAGTCAGAATATTTTGGTGTTGCCCGTATAGGTGAAGACCAGTTGACCGACTATGCGGCGCGGCGCGGCGTTGATCTGGACACAGCAAAACGCTGGCTAAGACCGAATTTGGATTAACCCTGACGGTTTAATATTAGCGCTTGATATTGCACCCAATTGGCACAGTAGGCTGTTGGGGCTGGTCTATCGCGTTATGATGGGATATTCTCACCATCAATCCTCATATATTGCTTGGAGCAATTTTATCATGCGTGCCAAATTTGTTACTTCGCTTCTTGCTATTACAGCTCTTGCCGTGACGCCTTTCGTGGCGACCCAGGCACAGTCTGACCAGCGCGGATTTACCATTGCGGAAACCGGTCAGCAATTCCGCAGCCTGCAAGCCGCAGTAGACAAGATTCGTGCTGATCGTGGGACGATCTTGATCGGGCCGGGGCGCTATACTGAATGTGCTGTGCAAACGGCGGGCTATGTGATTTATCAGGCCGCGCAGCCCGGCAGTGTGGTATTTGATGGTGGTATTTGTGAAGGCAAGGCCGCGATTGTTATGCGCGCCAAAGGGGCAGAGGTGCATGGCCTGATCTTTGAGAATATGGCCGTGACCGATCTTAACGGGGCAGGCATTCGCCAAGAGCGCGGCAGTCTGACGGTCACCAATAGCTGGTTCCGCAATTCGCAGCAGGGTATTTTGACCGCTAATGACCCTACCGCATCACTGACTATCGATAAGAGCACATTTACCGGCCTTGGCCGTTGCGGCGGTGCAAAAGGGTGCGCGCACAGCATCTATATCAACAAATTGGCGTCATTAAAGGTAACCCGCAGCCGTTTTGAAAAAGGCACTGGCGGCCATTATGTCAAATCGCGTGCGCCCAATGTTGAGCTGACGCAAAACAGCTTTGACGACACCAAAGGCACAGCCACCAACTATATGATTGACCTTCCCGATGGCGCGACGGGCCTGATCGCTGGCAATGTTTTCGTGCAAGGGCGCAATAAGGAAAATTACAGCGCTTTGATCGCCGTCCGGGCAGAACGCGATACATGGACTTCTGAAGGCCTAACCATCACCAATAATGATGCGCGTATCGCCCCTAATGTAGAGCGTAATACAGTGTTTGTCGCCAATTGGTCGCCTGATCGGCTCAATATCAGCAACAATAAACTCGATCCGCGATTGAAGCGATACGAAACACGCTAAATGTTTGCCGCCGCAATGTTCGGCTTGGATTTCAACACGGCTGTGTAACCAAATACTCCATTTGTCTGAATGACAGAATATATGCCGCTAATATTGCGGCAGTTTTGATGCAAGCATCGCCTAGCAAAGCGCATGATATTCCCATATTGGGCATTTTGCTGCTTTGTAGCGCTGGACCAATGGATTATATAGCTGTTCATGACTGATTTCCCGACTGCAAGATTTCGCCTTCTTTCTGGCCAGATAAAGGCTGTTATTTGGGCGGTGATCGCCATGCTGGCGATAGCACCTTTTGCTTCTGCCACTGCGCAAGTTGGTGGCTTTGGCGGTGTAGAACCCAATATCAATGCGCGGTTTGTGGCAGAAAGCGATACACCCAAAGCTGGTGAAACGGTCAATCTCGCTTTGTTAATGACGCCAAAGCCAACATGGCATGGCTATTGGATCAACCCGGGCGATGCGGGTATTCCAACCACTTTGGACTGGACGGTTCCTGAAGGCGTTTCGGTTGGAGAGCTGCGCTACCCCGTGCCGGAGACATTGATTATCGCTGGTATCATGAACTATGTTTATGAAGGCGAATATGCGTTGCTATTGCCTGTAACATTGTCCGAAGATCTGGCGCCGGGAACAGTTTTGCCATTGTCTGTAAAGGCCGAATGGCTGGCCTGTACGGATGAAGTTTGCGTTCCGGAAAACCAGACGCTGAATTTCACCCTTACCGTCGGCGATGGCGCTATTGATGATGCGCGCAAAGGCCGGTTCGATGCCTGGCGCGGCAATCTGCCCGCGCCTTTGGGCAGTGAAGCGCAATATTCAGTCAGTGGCGAGACTGTCCGTATCGCCATTCCATTGCCGAATTCGGTAGAATTGGAAGATGTTTACTTCTTCTCCGAAACAGACGGCATTATAGACTATAGCGCCCCGCAAAAACTGATGCGCGGCGACGATATGTTGATTATTGAAACCGGCGCTTATGGTGCGGGTGAGGGCGTTATGCAAGGCGTGTTGCGCATTGGTGAGCATCGCGGGTTAAGCCTGACTGCCAAAGATGCCGGCGAAGCTGCATTTGCAGGTTTTGCCGATGGTGCCAGCGACATTTTGGGGAATGGTAAGGGCGGCGCTGATCTGGCTTTGGGTGAAAGTAGCCTGACAATATTTTTCATTGCTTTTGGCGGCGCAGTGCTTGGCGGATTGTTGCTCAACATCTTCCCTTGTGTCTTTCCGATACTTAGCCTGAAAGCCATCAGCCTTGCTAAGGCGGGCGGCGCTGCCTCTGAAGCTCGCCGCGATGCCTTAGCTTATACCGCGGGCATCATTCTTTTCTGCCTGCTATTGGGCGGCGCCATGCTGGGCTTAAGGGCTTTGGGCGCAGAAATAGGCTGGGGCTTTCAATTGCAAGACCCGCGCATCATTTTCGTGCTGCTCATTCTGTTTACCGGCATTGCGCTTAATCTTGCCGGATTGTTTGAATTTGGCACTGTCTCTGTCGGCAATGATCTGGCCAATAAGGGCGGCGCGCAAGGTGCTTTTTGGACAGGTGCTTTGGCGGCTTTGGTCGCGACACCGTGCAGCGCGCCATTTATGGCAGGGGCCATGGGGGCGGCAATATTGTTGCCGCCCGCTGCGGGCCTGTTGATTTTTGTTGGTCTGGGTCTCGGTCTTGCTTTGCCGTTCCTGTTGCTCGGCTTCATCCCCGCTTTACGTAAAATGATGCCAAAGCCCGGCGCGTGGATGGACAAATTCCGCAAGATTATGGCCGTGCCCATGTTCTTCTCAGTGCTCGCGCTGATCTGGCTCTTGGGGCAGCAAATCGGCAATGATGGCTTGCTGTTGGCATTGGCTGGGGCGCTCAGCTTTGCGCTCTTCCTCTGGTGGTATGGCGTGCGCCAGCGTGGCGGTTCAGTGCGCAGCTGGCTACCCGTTGCTCCGGCATTTGCGGCTGCTCTGGCGGCGCTGTTGTTGCTGCCACTGGGCGGCGCAGTCTCTGGCAGTGTCGGGGTATCTTCAAACGAAACCCTGGCCAGTGAACCCTTTTCTTATGACACATTGGCAAGCCTGCGCAGTGACGGCAGACCAGTTTTTGCCTATTTCACCGCTGATTGGTGCATTACCTGTAAGGCCAATGAAGCCACTGCTCTGCAACGTACGGCCACTGCTGATGCTTTTGCCGCCGCTGATGTGACTGTGTTAAAAGGCGATTGGACGCGCCAAGATGCAGAGATTACCCGCTATCTGGAAGAACATGGCCGTTCTGGTGTGCCGCTCTATGTCTATTATGCGCCGGGCGGCGAACCACAGATATTGCCGCAAGTGCTTACCGTTGATACGCTCACCGCTCTGGTGTCCTGAACCAGCGCCCTGTGAGCAATGAAAAAGGAATAAGAATATGAGCCGCAAATTTGCTGTTGCCTTGGCCTTGGGGGCCAGTGCCATTGTCGCAACCGGTTTTTCTGTTCCGCTGGTCGCTGCGCAGAAAACGGGCCAGCAAGCGGCCAATTTTACGCTGACAGATGCTAATGGCAAATCTGTTTCGCTTAGTCAGTTTCGAGGCAAAACGGTCGTTCTGGAATGGCATAATCCGGGCTGCCCCTTTGTGCAGAAACATTATGATAGCGGCAATATGCAGCGCACACAGGCCGCAGCGCGCAAACAGGGCGTGGTCTGGCTGACCATCAATTCCGGTGCCAAGGGTAAGCAGGGCGACATCACCGCCAAACAGGCCCGCGCATTGGTTGCCCAGCAAAAGGCGCGTTCTTCCCATTATCTGTTTGACCGCACGGGTAAGGTCGGCAAACTTTATGCCGCGCGCACTACGCCGCACATGTATATCATCAATGCCAAGGGTATATTGGTCTACCAGGGCGGCATTGACAGCATCCCCTCTGCCAGAGTGGATGACATTAAAAAAGCGCGCAACCATGTGACCGGTGCATTGAATGAGATTGCGTCAGGCAAAGCCGTTTCGGTGAAACGTAGCCGGCCCTATGGTTGCTCCGTCAAATATGCCAGCTAAGACGCAAAGCCAAAACCTCAGCCTTAAACCTGATGTATCTTTCCTGCTGATCTTTGCTGGTCGAGCAGCAATGCCGCTGTTGAATAGGATGAGACACTATAGGGCACCAAATAGGTCAGGATGATTTTCCATAAGGGCGGCCAACTGCCCGCGATAATCCCGTCCCCTTGATTGATGGCGATCAATATCGTGCCGACAATGGCGCTCACCTTTATCGCCCGGCTTACCGTTTCGCGGCACCGCAAATATTGGCCGAATGTCATGGGGCTATTGGTGTCTTGCATCGAGTCTTTATGCATCAACATGCTGCTCTATGCCAGCGTTCAATCAGGCCATATCTGTAAAGATAATGGCTGCGCAAAGAAGTTGGCGATGGCCCATACCCCAAGATATGGCGTACCTCGGTACGGCGCCTTTCGGCACACCACCGCCTTTTCCTCGCAGGTTGGTGCGACCCAAGGGCCCTGCAGAGGAACAGTTCTAAGTCTCTCAAAAGGCCGCGCCACATCGGCGCATGACCTTTTGCTACCCAAATGGCAGCATGTCGCGAACGGCCTATTTCTAGGGGTGGCCGTGCGATAGCCATGCATGTAACAGTGATTTTATGAACGTAAACAGAAGTACATGTAATATATTGTAAAGTAGTGTATTGTTATGAAAATAGATGTTTCTAGTCTATTTTCTTCTATATTGTGCTGCGTCTTTGCAAGATTATAATCTGCGTAAATGCGCACATATGTTGATCGTTCAGCGCCGCGCAAAATTCATATGGTATCACTGCCAAACGAATCATGCTTAGCATGGCAAATATGCTGTGCTAGTTGTACAAACAGACACATATTTAAGATTAGAGGAATATCCCCATGCGACATATCCCCGCCATCGGCACCGCACTTATCAGCCTGTTGCTGCTATCCGCCTGCAACACCATAGAAGGCGTAGGGCGCGATATAGAATCCGCCGGTGATGCTATCGGCGATGCCGCAGAGGATAATAAATAGGGGGTTAGGGGCTAGCGGGGTTGGGCCCTGTTAATTTGTTCATATGAACCATCCCGCGATCAATCCATGGCTGACGGGCTGCGTTCTTCTCTTCGGCGGACAATTGGTCCCAATTATCAGCGAAGATAGTGGCATTATCGCAAATTGTGGCAGTCAGTTGTGTTCGGTTATCCCAAGTGACCCCACTTAGATTTGCGCCCTTAAGATTGGCCCCATCTAGGCTGGCACCCTGCAGATTTGCACCACGAAGGTCTGCACCCTCCAGATGGGTGACTCTCAAATTCGCGCCCTGCATATGGGCCTTAACTAATCTTGCATTTTCCATCCAAGCTTGGTTAAGGTCCGCACCTTCCAAGTGCGTGTAATATAGGTAAGCATTAGTGAGATTTGCCCTGCTTAGCTCTGCTCCTTCAAGATGCGCGTTGTTCAGGATCGCACCCATTAGATTTGCATTGTATAGGTCTGCTCCTTCAAGGTGAGTATTACGCAACATCGCATTGAGTAAATTTGCTGATCCAAGTTTAGCATTTTCTAGATGCGCGTTTGTTAAATCTGCATCGATAAGGCTGGCAAATTGCAGTTCTAGACCGCATAACAGAGCGGCCCGCAAATTCACACAATCAAACATGGTTTTTTGCAGTGTAAGGTCCGAGCGTAATATGAAAGCCGTCTCTTCGGCAATTAGCGACCGTTCAGCCAAGCTAATAGGAGACGGGCGAATGCCTTGGATGATTTCTCTCAAGTCCTCAACATCTATAGGCCCTATTACTTTGGCATCTGGTTCGGGTGGACGCTCTATTGCGCCTCTGTTCGCCATATCCGCTATTTCAGCATAGCTCTTACCGCTAGTCTTACAGGCCATATTATGGCTTGTTTCCAGACGCGCCTTGAGCAATTCCCATGCTGGCCGACGAAAGCTTGCGCCATATTCACCGCGCAAAAATGGGCGCAGCTGATGAATGGCAGCAATTTGTAATGTTTCACGCGCCTTTTCGGGCAGCTTCTCATCCATCGCGCCCGCTGCACGCATCTGGATTTCCTGAAATTCTTTCAGGTTAATATCCTTGCGCTGATTCTCCAGATTTTGCTGCGCATTGCGGTCACGAAATGCCCATAGGATGAACGCCACAGGTGCGCCGATAATGATCAAAACAGTTTGCCAGCTTAATTGTTCGTTTTCGCCCTCAACCACATTTTCAATGCGGCTGGACAATGCCGACCAGTCAATGCCCAATAGCCATCCAATATAGGGCATGATAGCAAAGACGAACAGAACGATTAACGGGCGCGGCAGGCAGGCCAATATGTTGCGCCAATTCAATTGCTTCCACTTTTGTCTAAAGAACAACCATCGCACACGCAGCCATATTCGTAGTCTAAATCTTAGTGCGTGTTGCAACTTTGAAAAGTCGTTCCATAATTCAGTAAATATATCCCTCATTGGGGAAGTATTGAGAGGCAATGGGCAAATAGCAATAGGCTAATTGTGCAAACTATCCCTTACGCTGCGTCCGCCCATAGCGCATCTTTCTCGTTCCCGGTTTGCCTTCGGTGGCGCGGCCTTTGGGGTTGGCGACGCGCTCGCTGTCGGGGATGCCTAGCTCGTCCGCCTCCAGCTTGCGGATTTCATCGCGCAGGCGGCCCGCTTCTTCAAACTCCAGATCGGCCGCAGCATCGCGCATGCGTTTTTCCAGATCCTCAATATAGCTGCGCAGATTATGGCCCACCAGATTGTTGCGCTCATCATCGCCGGTATCAACGGTCACGCTGTCTTTGTTGGTCACATGGCCGACAATATCGCCAATATTCTTTTTGATCGTCTTGGGCGTAATGCCATGCTGCGCATTATAGGCGAGCTGTTTTTCACGGCGGCGGTCTGTTTCGTTCAGTGCGCGCTCCATGCTGCCGGTCATGCGGTCGGCATACAGGATGACACGGCCATCAATATTGCGCGCGGCGCGGCCAATGGTCTGGATCAATGATGTTTCGGAGCGCAAAAAGCCTTCTTTATCCGCGTCCAAAATCGCCACTAATCCGCATTCGGGAATGTCCAACCCCTCGCGCAGCAGGTTGATGCCGACCAGCACATCATAGACACCCAGCCGCAGATCGCGGATTAGCTCAATCCGCTCCAACGTCTCGACATCGCTGTGCATATAGCGCACCTTCAAACCCGCCTCATGCATAAATTCGGTCAGGTCTTCCGCCATCCGCTTGGTCAGTGTGGTGACCAATGTGCGATAGCCCGCTTCAGCGGTCTTGCGGCATTCATTGATGCAGTCATCCACCTGTTCTTCAACCGGTTTAATCTCAACCGGCGGGTCAATCAGGCCGGTGGGGCGGATCACCTGTTCGGCAAATACGCCGCCAGTCTGTTCCATCTCCCAATTGCCGGGCGTGGCGGAGACGCTGACCGTTTGTGGCCGCATCGCATCCCATTCATTAAAACGCAAAGGCCGGTTGTCGATACAGCTGGGCAAGCGAAAGCCATATTCGGCCAATGTGATTTTGCGGCGGTGATCGCCCTTTGACATGGCACCGATTTGCGGCACGGTCTGGTGACTTTCATCCACGAACAACAGGGCATTATCTGGCAGATATTCAAACAGGGTTGGCGGCGGTTCGCCGGGCAAGCGGCCAGTGAGAAAGCGGCTATAATTTTCAATACCGTTGCAACTGCCCGTCGCGGCAATCATCTCCAGGTCGAAATGGGTGCGCTGCTCCAGCCGCTGCGCCTCCAGCAATTTGCCCTCTGCCTCCAGCTCTTTCAGCCGCTCTGTTAGTTCAAACTTAATCGCATCGGCGGCCTGTTTCATAGTCGGGCCGGGGGTCACATAGTGCGAATTGGCAAAGACACGCACCTTGTCCAGCTTGGTTCCGGGCTTGCCGGTCAGCGGGTCAAATTCGGTAATCTCTTCAATCTCATCGCCAAAAAAGCTGATCCGCCACGCCATATCTTCCAAATGGGATGGGAAGAGTTCCAGATTGTCGCCGCGCACCCGAAAATTGCCGCGCGCAAAGGCCATGTCGTTGCGCTTATATTGCAGGGCAACCAGCTTGCGGATCAATTCGCGTTGGTCAACGCTTTCGCCGCTTTTGATATCGAAAATCATGGCCGAATAGGTTTCGACTGAACCAATACCATAAAGGCAGGAAACAGAGGCTACGATCAGCACATCATCCCGCTCCAACAGCGAGCGAGTGGCCGAATGGCGCATCCGGTCAATCGCTTCGTTTACGCTGCTTTCTTTCTCAATATAGGTGTCAGAGCGCGCGACATAGGCCTCTGGCTGATAATAGTCATAATAGCTGACAAAATATTCCACCGCATTGTCGGGGAAGAATTGTTTAAATTCACCATAAAGCTGCGCGGCAAGGATTTTATTGGGCGCCAGTACCAGCGCAGGGCGCTGTAATTGCTCCACCATCTTCGCCATGGTGAAGGTCTTGCCCGAACCCGTAACGCCCAGCAGCACCTGATCTTTCTCACCCGCTTGCGCGCCTTCTACCAGCTCAGCAATCGCGCTTGGCTGATCACCTGCCGGTTCATAATCACTGACCAGCTTAAAGGCTTTGCCGCCATCGGTTTTTTCGGGGCGTGCGGGTTTGTGCGGGACAAAATCGCCATCGGTATCCGGCTCGTCCAAACCGCGTCTGATAATAAGTTCTGCCATGCTGCCGATATGGCATCTGTGACTGTCAACCGCAATTGCCGATGCACAATTCACATATGCGATCTGCACATGCAAATCCTGATCACCACGGTATAAAGGCATGGCGTTCAGGCGATGATTCGCCTGATATTGTATAAAGAAAATGAAAGGCATCCCTATGATCGCATATACTATGGTCGGCACCAACAATCTTGAAGAAGGCATCGCCTTTTACAGCAAGTTGTTTGAAGGCAGCGAAGTAAAACCGTTGTTCAAAACCCCACGTGGCGGCCAGTTTTTTGGCAAAAGTGCAGATGAACCTATGCTGGTGGTTGGCCTGCCTTATGATGAAAAGCCGGCGACAACCGGCAATGGTGTCATGGTCGCACTGCGCTTTGAAACGACGGAAGAAGTCGATGCGCTTTACGCAAAAGCAATGGCAGCAGGTGGCAGTGATGAGGGCGAACCAGGCTGGCGCTTGGAGAATGTCTTTTACGGTGCGTATTTCCGTGACCCAGAAGGCAACAAAATCTGCGCCTGCAAAATGAACTTTGGCTGATCGCGAATGTGTTGAACGCTCTTCGCAAAATTTGCACTATGCGTTTATGGCTGCTGGCCGGTCTGGCTTTTGCCGGTCCGGCAGCAGCGCATCATAGTAACACGTCAGCAAACGATGGCGATGTGCCAGAGCCAGTGAGTATCGAGCTTAGGTACATTGCTGATAAACCGAATGTTGCGCTGGTCAGCGGCGATGCAGGCAAGAAAGATCGCGCCGTAACAAGCGATATGCCCGTACGTATCGCATCAATCTCCAAATTGGTGACGGCATTGGGCGTTATGCGGCTGGCTGATCGTGACGTTCTTGATCTTGATGCAGATGTTGGTGATTATCTCGGTTGGAGTCTACGCCATCCTGTTTTTCCTGATAGGCCGGTCACTCTGCGTATGCTCTTATCCCATACTGCCGGTTTGAGTGATGCCGCTGGCTATTATTTGCCACTGGATGGTGAATTACGGCAGTTGGTTATGCAGAAAGACGCGTGGCTAGCTGATAATGCGCCGGGCAGTGGGCATTTTTCCTATGCCAATATAGCCTCTCCTATAATCGCAGCCATTATGGAGCGGGCGACTGGGCAGCGCTTTGACAAGATTATGCAGTCAGAAGTCTTTGCTCCGCTGGAATTAAAGGCCTGTTTTAACTGGAACGGTTGTTCGAGAGTAGAGCGAGAGAATGCCATTATCTTATTGCGGCCTAATGGCGATTTGGCCAAGGATGGTGCATTGACTGAGGGAGAAAGCGAATGCGCTTTTGTGCCGGCCAGCGACGGACAATGCGATGTGTCCATATATCAACTGGGCAAAAATGGTTCGAGCTTCTCTCCGCAAGGTGGCTTAAGAATATCGGCGGAGGAATTGCTGGTTATTGGCAAATTGCTCGTCAAGGATGATCAGAATTTTCTAACGCCTGCGCTATGGCAGGAAATGCAAACAGTGCAATGGTCAAGCGCGCCCAATATTGTGGATAGTGATAGCGCGAACGACCTCTATCAATGGGCTTTGGGGCTTGAGGTACAACCGGGCGGTTGGATTGGTCATGCTGGTGATGCCTATGGGTTGCGTGCTGGCTTATGGGCCAACCGTGAAACAGGAGAGGTGCGCGTCAATATTGTGACAATGGTTGCAGAAGGTCATCAAGTGGGGTCTTGCCTTCATTCCTGCCCGTGATACGCTGCCCTTAAGAGAAATGGGAATAGGGGTAATATCATGGCATTGGCGTTTCGTGCAGTTTTGGCAGGGTCCACAGCTTTTCTTTTGGGTGTAGCATCCCCTTCCTTTGCGCAAACCGATATCGGTAAAGCGGTTTCAGAAGATTATGATGCGGTTTTGGAAGCGCTTTATATAGACTTTCATCAAAACCCTGAATTGTCTTTCAAAGAAAACCGCACCGCGAAGATCATCGCAGCGCAATTGCGTGCTGTCGGCGTTGAGGTGACCGAGCAGATCGGCCAGACAGGCGTAGTGGGCATTATGCGTAATGGCCCTGGGCCGACGGTACTTGTGCGTGCGGATATGGACGGGTTGCCAGTCGCGGAGGCCAGCGGTCTTTCCTATGCTTCATCAGCAACACAGGTCGATGTCGATGGCGTGGAAAAACCTGTCATGCATGCATGCGGTCATGATGTGCATATTACTTCTTTGATTGGTACAGCGCGCAGGCTGGCATCATTAAAAAATCAGTGGAGCGGGACAATTGTGTTTATCGCTCAACCGGCCGAAGAAAAAATCAACGGTGCCAAAGCGATGCTGGATGATGGTCTTTATGAGCGTTTCCCCAAGCCGGACTATGCATTGGCTTTTCATGTGTCATCGCAAGTGCCAACAGGCAAAATCGATATACGCTCTGGTCTGTTTGCCTCTTCTTCGGATTCTGTGAACATTACTGTTTATGGTGTTGGTGCTCATGGCGCCGCGCCGCACAGAGGTAAAGACCCCATTGTCATGGGCGCAGAGATCATCATGGCATTGCAAACATTAGTTGCGCGTGAAATTTCGCCCCTATCCCCGGGCGTTGTGACCGTTGGTGCATTCCATTCTGGTTTTAAGCACAATATCATTTCTGATCGCGCTGAAATGCAATTGACCGTCCGGTCGAATGACAATGCTGTACGCGAAAAACTGTTGAGCGGCATTAAACGTATTGCTGAAAATGTGGGGCGTCTCAATGGTATGCCAGAGGATATGTTGCCCAAGGTTGAGGTTGGTTTTCAGTCTACCCCTGTCACCATAAATGATGCAGAACTAACGGAGCGTTTAACCGGAGAGTTTACACGGCATTTCGGTACTCAGACATTGATCACTGATGGGCAGCAGCAGAGCATGGGTGCGGAGGATTTCGCATATTTTGTGATGCCAAATAGCGACGTACCCGGCATGTATTTTTCCGTTGGAGGAACACCGCAAGCTGATTTTGATGCAGAGGCTGCTGGTGGACCGGCAGTACCATCACATCATTCCCCCTTGTTTAAAATTGCTCCGCGTGAATCGGTTACATTGGGTACAGAAGCCATGACCGTGGCCGTGCTTGATTTGTTGGCCCCCAAAGGCGCGCAAGCTGATTAGGTAAGAATGTGGTTGTCGGCATATTTTATGGATGACGGTCTGACCAAAGACCAAATTGCGGCGTTTCGCGACATGCTGCTCGATCAACAGAAATCCTTGCGTGAGCAACAAAGGGATAATGCACAATGGAGCGCGCCTGTGACATTGGATCAACAAAGTGTCGGGCGTTTGAGTCGTATGGACGCGATGCAGCAGCAACAAATGGCTGAAGCAGAGGCACGCCGCCGCGCATATGATCTGGCGCGTATTGATGCAGCACTGCAACGCATTGATGAAGATGATTATGGCTGGTGCGCGCAATGCGGGGAGGCGATCGCGTCAAAGCGGTTGGAGGTTGACCCGATGGCGCATCTATGTGTGGGTTGCGCCCCGTGATCAGCCGAACATGGCCCATGTTACTGGCCTTTGCTCTCAGCATGGTTGCTATCGCTCTATGGCGTACTTCTCTTACGCTTTACCGCATGGCGGGGCAGGGGACCTAATGCTTAGCGGTCAGTTGAAAGCTGACCGCAACCCTATCGGAAATGTCTCCGTAGCTGCCT
This sequence comes from uncultured Sphingomonadaceae bacterium, assembly GCA_947503245.1. GTDB lineage: Bacteria > Pseudomonadota > Alphaproteobacteria > Sphingomonadales > Sphingomonadaceae > Alterisphingorhabdus. The sequence continues at coordinate 106,995 of CANNCV010000001.1, read as the reverse complement.
TCGCCCACTTTGTGCGCATTGCGGTCTATGCTTGCATTGCCTTTGGCTACGGCTTGATTACCGGATAGCGCGAGTGAAAAGCGCAGCACTGTCGGCTGGCTAATACCTTTGAGTGTCAATGTTCCGCGCGCTTCATAATTGTCACCGCCTGTGCTGCGTATATCGCTCGACACAAAGCGTGCTTGCGGGTTTAGCGCGGCGGCAAAAAAGTCAGCGCCGGGCAAAGCATCATCAATTTGCGGGTTGCCAGTCACGCCGGAGGCCAGATTTACCCGCACATCTATGCGTGATTGCGCCAATGCGTCTGCGCCAAAGCGGATATCGGCCTGCCAATCGGCAAAACTGCCACGCACCGTTTCGCCATTCCATGCAAAGCTAAAAGCAATGGGCGCGCGCTCTATAATCTGCCAATCATGGGCAATTGCAGGGTCAGGCTTAATATCCTTATTGTCAGGCTCAGCACTTTGATCACCATTGTCCGCATCGTCTGGCTGGTCTTCATTGTCTGTTTCAACCGAGTCAGGTTGCTCAGTCTGTTCATCGTCACTTATTGGGTCACTGCTATCTATATCTGCTGCCTGGGCCAGCTGGTCAGCATTTGCCGGCGGCGCATCTGGCGCACTGGCCACCGGTTCTTCCTGCGCGCTGCCATAAAGTTGCTGCGCGATGCCGGACAGGCTGAACATAATAGCAAAAGCAGCGATAATCAGCATAGTGCCGGTCATCTTGCTCACGCCCCATCTGCTCGGCCATATCCGCGCCAATAAAGGTTCGCCTTTCAGGAACTGATGGCGCAACGCCCCGGCAACATGCAGCAAGAAAAGCGCCAAACCCATCCACCCAAGATAATGATGTGCCGCTCCGGCCATGCCATTTAATGCTGCCTTGGCAGATGTTTCCAGCCCGCCAACAAAGGGAATATGCGGCCAATATAATGTGCTGAATATATAGGTATCAATGCCCAGCTTGGAGGTGGACACCAACAGCCAACCGGAAAGCGGCGCGCCAATCATAAAGGCGTACAGACCGATATGAACTGCCTTGGACAAAAAATGGTTTTGGCGGCTGTCCGGCAATGCGGGTGGTGGCGGTTTGAACCAGCGCCAGCACAGACGCATAAGCGATAACAGCAAAATCATAATACCGATGGATTTGTGCAATTGTGTGGCCGCGAACAGGCCATTGTCCGGCTTTAATTCTTCGAGCCGCCCGCCAAGCCCCATTTGAAAAGCCAATGCCGCTGCAATCAGCCAGTGCAGCAGCATAGCGACACGCGAATAGCGCGCCTGTGAAGTTCTATAATCTGGCGTGGCCACCTTTATAGCCTCTATCTCTCCTGCACCTATGGGCTGGTCCTGATGGTGCGGCGGCCTATCCATATTATCGCATCAGGCCGCCAATAAGGTTGCGGACAAAACGTCCGGCAATCGGTCCGGCCAGATCGGTCACGATTGAGCCAACGGCCGATGTAGCTGCGGTCCGTGCAGGATTGGCGCGTGACTTTTTGCCCAGAACAGCAGCCGCTGCGGCACCTGCGGCAGAACCAGCCGCTGCACGTCCGGCACGTTTCATGGCCTTGCTCCAGATAGAGGTGGTTTTGCGCGAGCGCTTGCCCACTTCTTTTTCGCCTTTTTCGGCTACTTCTTCGGCTGTTTCAGTGGCGTCGGTGGCTTTTTGCAGCAATATTTCTTCCGCGGACTCGCGGTCTATTTCCTCATCATATTTGCCTTCAACAGGCGATATGGAGCGGATGATGGCGCGTTCTTTCTTGCTGACAGGGCCAAGCCGCGAACGGGGCGGCTTGATCAATGTGCGCTGCACGACGCTGGGCGCGCCATCTTCCATCAATGTGGAAACCAGAGCCTCACCCACCCGCAATTCGGTAATCGCTTCCTCAACATCCAGATCAGGGTTGATGCGGAAGGTATCGGCCGCGGCCTTGATCGCCTTTTTGTCACGCGGGGTGAAAGCACGCAGAGCATGCTGCACGCGATTGCCCAATTGTCCGGCCACTTTTTCAGGGATGTCAATAGGGTTTTGCGTCACAAAAAATACGCCAACACCTTTTGACCGGATCAAGCGGACAACTTGCTCAATCTTATCCTCCAGCGCTTTGGGCGCATCATCAAACAGCAAATGCGCTTCATCAAAAAAGAAAACCAGTTTCGGTTTTTCCGGATCACCCACTTCGGGCAGTGTTTCAAACAATTCCGCCAGCAGCCAGAGCAGGAAAGTGGCGTAAAGCTTCGGGCTGCGCATCAATTTGTCAGCCGCTAGCACATTGATATAGCCGCGGCCATTTTCATCGCACTGAATGAAATCATCAATTTCCAATGCTGGTTCGCCAAAAAACTGGCCTGCGCCCTGACTGTCCAATTGCAGCAATTGCCGCTGGATTGCGCCCACACTGGCTTTGGAAACATTGCCATATTTGGCGGACAATTCTTTGGCATTTTCTGCCGTATAGGCCAGCATGGATTGCAGATCGTCGAGGTTAAGCAGCAACAGCCCCTGTTCATCGGCAAAGCGGAAAACGATGTTCAAAACGCCTTCCTGCGTATCGTTCAAATCCATTAACCGCGCCAGCAGCAATGGCCCCATTTCGGTGATGGTGGTGCGGATAGGGTGGCCTTGCTCGCCATAAAGATCCCAAAAAATTGCGGGGTTATCACTATAGGCATAATCATCCATGCCCAGCTCTTTGGCGCGTGCTTCCAGCTTGTCCGCATGTTTGAAGTCGGACGAACCCTGCATGGAAATGCCTGACAAATCACCTTTCACATCAGCGACAAATACTGGCACGCCTTGCGCGGAAAAACTCTCTGCAAGACCTTGCAAAGTGACCGTCTTACCCGTGCCGGTTGCCCCTGCGATCAGACCGTGGCGATTAGCGCGCCCCATATTGAGGGTCTGGTTTTCTCCGCCGCCCAATCCCAGAAAAATATCAGCCATTTTGGTCCCCATTGCGTAATTGCTATATATCGCTGCGCAGATTGTGCGTTTGCGCGCATCGGGTCAAGCCAATGGCAAGATTTTACCCGGCAAATGCGGATGATTTATATCCATCCGCCCAGTTCGCGGCGTACCAGCGCCAGCATCATATCATCGGCAATAGGGTCAACATTCAGGCAAGGCAGATAGGCAAATTGCTCACCGCCAGCTTCCATAAACTCTTCCTTGCCTTCAATCGCCAATTCTTCCAGCGTTTCAACACAATCGACAGCAAAGCCAGGCGCAAAGATCGCTACTTTTTTAATGCCCTTGCCGGGCAGGGTTTCCAGCGTTTCATCAGTGGCTGGTTCCAGCCATTTGGCGCGGCCAAATCGCGATTGGAAGGAAACAATCAGCTCATTGCCTGCTTCGCCATTGGTATTGGCGGACAGAAAATCGGCCATATGCTCAGACAATAAACGCGCTGTTTTGCGACAATGGCAATGATAGGGGTCGCCATCATGCAAGGTTTTGAGCGGCATGCCATGAAAGCTGGCAATTACGGCATCGGGTTTGAAATCCAGACCAGCAATTTGTTGTTCTAACATCTTGGCCAATGCTGCAATGTAAAGCGGGTCATCATGATAAGGGGGCATGATGCGCAGCGCAGGTTGCCATCTCAGGCCCTGTAATGTCTCAAACACCTTATCATTGGCAGTGCCCGTGGTGGCGCCGGAATATTGCGGATAGAGTGAAGCCACCAATATGCGGTCACATCCGGCATCTTTCATCGCCTGCAATTTATCGGGAATATTGGGGTTACCATAGCGCATGGCAAAATCGACATGCACATGGTCCATGCCAGCTTCAGCGAATTGCGTGTGTAATTGCTGCGCAAGGCCGCGTGTATAAACCATCAACGGCGAACCATCATCCAGCCAGATTTTGCCATAGGCAATAGCCGTTTTGGGCGGGCGGGTATTGAGGATAAGCCCGCGCAGAACGGGTTGCCAAATAATCGCGGGCAGTTCCACGACGCGGCGGTCCGACAGAAATTCGCGCAGATAGGTTTTGATCGGGCCGACTTCGGGCGCTTCTGGCGTGCCAAGATTGACCAGCAGCACACCAATCTTTCCAACAGGCGCGGCGGGATGGCCATCAGGACGCGGCACATTGGCATAAGACGGAATGTCAATATCTTCGGCCATCAGGCGTCCTTACACGTTCCAGTGAATATTGGCAGAGTTAATGCGCCGAAACGTCAAATCAATGGCAATTGGCGAAAGCGAAAGCCAGTAGCCGAAAATAGGGCATTGGCAATGGCAGGCGCAACCGCCGGTATTCCTATCGTATCAGCGTCTCTTGCGGCACTATTGCTGCGCATCAGAAATATTTCCATTTCAGGCATATCTGCCAAAACGGGCAGATTATAATCGCGCAAATGCCGACCATTGGTCAGTCCGCCTTCATACTCGCTGCTGCCGCCCAGAGCATTGGCAATGCCATAAACTATGCCGCTTTCAATCTGTTGCAGACAAATATCAGGGTTGATGACCTGACCAATATCGACCGCAGCGCTCAACCGTGTGACGCGAACACCGTCATCGCGGCGCCGGGCATTGGCAATAATCGCGATCATTGCGCCGTGCATTGAGTGGCAGGCAATGCCTTGCCCGCTATTTCTGCTGCCGCCATCCCATCCGGCCATGGTTGCAGCCTGTGATAGACAGGCAACCAGTCGCGGTGTCTTGCCAAGCATCTGCACCCGATAGGATAAAGGCTCACGCGCAGCATTTATTGCCAATTCATCAATGAAACATTCACGGGCAAAACAATTCAGCGTTTCACTATCGGCGCGCATCATGCCGGTTGGCAATGCAATATCGGCCGGATGATGGTCTATGCTGATATTGGCTATGGCATAGGGTGCCATGGCGCCTGCGACCATATGGCGGTCATAGCTGCCCGTGGTTTCAACGCGTGCTTGGGCGGGGCTATCGCCATCGAACAAGCGGCGCATTGTCTGACGACCCGAAGCGGGTGTGGCAATTTTGTGGTGCATCGCGGTGATAGAACCATCCTGACGGGTTGCGGCTGCCAATTCCAGATATGCTGGTGGGCGTGGCAGGTTTTGCACCTGTTCCTCGCCGCGAGACCAGCAAAGTTGCACCGGTCGCTGCGTCTCCTGCGCCAGCAATGCCGCCTGAATGGCAGGGCGATGGTCGAGCGCTTTGCCGCAACCTCCTGATGAAGGCATGGGGTAAATCGTGACATTTTTGGCTGGAATACCCAAAGCCTCTGCCACTGCACTCTGCGTTTGGGATGGTGCTTGCGCAGCATACCAGATTTCCGCTCTGCCATCTGCAAAGCGGGCTGTTGCCGACTGGGTTTCAATAGTGCAATGTTGAGCCGCTGCGACGCGGTACTGGCCTATAAAAACGCCGTCCTGTGTTAGAGCATCGCCCACATTACCAACCGATTCCAGCCTATAGCCCTGGCCGCCCCGCACAGCATTTTCCAGAGTTTGCTGCATTGTGTCACTATCGGCCAGCCGCCCAATGCTGATAAATTCAGGGCGGCTAGCGGTTAGTCCCTGATTGGCGGCCCACCAATTTGTCGCCAACACGGCCACAAAATCATCCTTTTGAATAGCATCGACAACGGCATTTACCTGCATCGCGGCGTCGCGATTAAATGTTTTGACTCGGCTATTGCCCAGTGGCCCTTGCCGAGTGGCGGCGTAGAGCATTTCCGGCAAGCGAATATCAGCAGCAAAATTGGCTGAGCCATCGACTTTGGCGGGCAGATCAAGCCGCGGATAGTTGGTGCGCACGCCATTATCCAATGCCTGCAACGCATCATTTCGCAATTCTGGTTCGCCGGGGCCATCGGGATTGAGCGGTAAGATATCGGGTAGAGTTTGCGTCGCTGCCTCTTGCGCCAATTGCGCGAAGGAAAGTTGTTTATCGTCAAAGGATACAAAATTATTGGCGACCGTGCATTGCTCCCAATCGATACCCCAACGCTCTGCTGCTGCACTGGCAAGCAAGATGCGCACCCCTGCACCAGCATCGCGGCAGGGTTGATAATAGCTGGCCAGTGTGGATGCTTCGCCGCTGATCATAAAGGGTGTCTGGTCAGCATAACGCTGTAGTAAAAGGTCGCTTTGCGCAATTGCTGTGCCGGTATCTTGTGGGGCAATTATTGGTGCCCAACGTTTTAGCAGCGTCATATTTGCGTAAACTGGGCTGGGCGTAGCTGGCTCAATGGCAATAGTGCGCCAATCTGCGCCCATTTCCTGCGCAATAATTTGGGCGAGCAAGGTGGATTCACCCAGACCAAAGTCGAGCACTGGAATGGAGATTGTAATGCTACCACTGGCTGTTAGCCGCACATAGGTGTTGAAAAGAATATCATCCGGTGCAGCGCGGACGGGGTTATCAAATTCGGTGGGCAATAAGGACCAACCCACGACCAGCCCTGCGCCTACGGCACCTGTTATCAAAACTGTTCTGCGGGATATGCCTGTCATTGATTTATTGCGCATCTGCCGCTGGAGTGTGAGCGGGAGCCGGAGGTGGCGCTTTGGCGATATCATCGAGTCTGACAACGGTTTTGGCCGCGATCGCACGAAAAGCCGCGGCTTGCGGACAATCAATAGCGGCTATAGGCGTGCCAGCATCACTGGTCTGGCGAATGGCAATGTCGAGCGGGATGCGGCCCAAAAAGGGCAGGTTCATCTGTTGGGCCGCGGCTTCTGCCCCGCCTGCGCCAAAGGGGTCGCTAATCTCTCCACAATTGGGGCAGATATAGCCCGCCATATTCTCGATCAAACCGATAATCGGTATGCTGCCCTGATCGAACAGGTTTATGGCCCGTGTTGCATCAATCAGCGCCAGATCCTGCGGTGTAGACACGATCACTGCGCCATCAGGTTTAAACTGCTGCATCAAAGACATTTGCACATCGCCCGTACCTGGCGGCAGATCAATAACAAGATCGGTAACATCGCCCCAATCGGCATCAATCAGTTGCGCCAAGGCCTTACCTGCCATGGGGCCACGCCACGCAATAGCGCGGCCTTGCTCAATCAACTGCCCCATAGAAAGCAATTTTATGCCTGATGGTGTGGTTATCGGCACCAATTTCTTATCGTGAATTTCCGGCTTGGTCTCGGGGCAATCCAGCAAATGAGTCTGGGATGGTCCGTAAATATCGGCATCGACCATTCCGGTTTTGTGCCCTGCCTGCATAAGGGCGATGGCCAAATTGGTGGAAACGGTTGATTTGCCAACGCCGCCTTTGCCACTTCCCACAGCAATGAGCCGCCGTTTCACTTTTTCAGCGGTCATTGCGATTTTTACTGTTTGTGCGCCGCCTTGCTGACGCAATGCCTGTTTGATGGCGATGTCCATCTTATCGCGTTCCAATTGCGACAAGCCGCTGACATCCAGAACGAGTGAAACATCACCTTCATCGATCCGTAATCCCGAATGGCGAGAACCTGCAATTGTTTCCAAGATTTTTTCAAGCGCTTCAGCTGTCGGCATTTTTCGGGGTAACTCTTTCACTTATATAGGGAAACAAGGGGCAGTGATGCAGGTGCAGTCGGTCGAATAATATCATTATTTTGCCGCATAACATGGTCTAGATGCGCAAAGACACTATTTTTCTGAACATGGGTTACCTATAAAGAGAATATGGCAAGTTTTTCCAAGATATTTTCGCAATTCGGTTCATTCATGGCTTCGGGCAGTCCTTGGGGCGATGGTCCGACCAAAGGCGGCTCTGGCGGGCCCAATAATCCATGGCAACCTTCTGGCAGCAGCAATGGCTCTGGCAAAAAGGGCACGGTAGAGGATTTATTCCGTAACCGCTCTGGCGGGGGTGGCCCTAATGGCGGCGGTGGCGGCATGACAGGCATGCCCAAAATGCCGGATAGCAAGAAGTTCATTCCACTGGCCCTGATTGGCATTGCCATTTTTTGGATATTATCGACCAGCATATGGCGACTGGGTCCGCAAGAGCAGGGCGTCGTCAAGTTTCTTGGTTCCTATTCGCGCACCGTTGGCCCGGGCATTAACTGGACCCTGCCAATGCCTTTCGAAACCATGGAAAAAGTCGACACACAGGCTATTCGCGAAACATCGATCGGCACGGCAAGCGCCAATGACGGCAATTTTGTTTTGACGAGCGACCAAAATATTATCGATATGGCCTATGAGGTCCGCTGGTCAGTGCGCGACCCTGAGCTGTATCTCTTTCAACTAGAGGGCCCTGATGGAGCAGTAGAGGCGACGGCCGAAAGTTCGATGCGTGCTGTCATTGCCAATTTCTCGCTGGACGATGCGATTGGTCCGGCACGTACCGATATTGAGGCACAGGTGCGTCAACGCATGCAGGAAATATTGGATGATTACCGCGCTGGCGTTTTAATTCAGGGTATTACTATCCGTCAATCCGATCCGCCAAAAGAGGTCAATGAAGCATTTAAGCAGGTTAACGTTGCCCAGCAACAAGCTGAGACATCGAAAAACGATGCGCGTGCCTATGCCAGCCGTTTGATTGAACGTGCGAAAGGCGAAACTTCACGTTTTGATCAGGTTTATGAGCAATATCGTCTGGCGCCTGAAGTCACGCGCCAGCGCCTCTATTATGAAACGCTGGAGGCGGTACTGGGTAAAGTAGATAAGACAATTGTCGAAGCTGGTAATGTCACGCCTTATCTGCCTCTGCCTGAATTACGCCGACGCGCTGACAACATTGCTCAACCAACGGTGCCAGCACCCACGCAACCATCAACTGGTCAGGGAGAGCAATAATGGGAACGCGTTTCGGTAACCCTGTTGTCATCGGCATTGTCCTAATTTTTGCCGCAATATTGACCAGCCTTTCAGTGTCTATCGTACCTGAAACAGAGCAGGCCTTGATTCTGCGCTATGGTCAGCCACAACGGAAAATCAATGTCTACAAACCGAATGAGGTATTCGGTCAGACTGGTGCTGGTCTTGCTTGGCGGATTCCGTTTATTGAGCAAATTCAATATATCAATAAGCAGGTTCTGAATATTGAGATGGAACGTCAGGAAGTCCTCTCCACGGACAAACTGCGTTTGCAGGTTGACGCTTTTGCGAGGTTCCGGATTACGGACCCGCTGCAAATGTTCCGGTCAATACGCACCGAAGAGGCTTTGCAGGGCCAATTGCGCACCATTTTAGGTTCATCATTGCGTAACGAGCTTGGTAAGCGGTCTTTCGCGCAGTTGCTCAGCCCTGAGCGTGGTCAGATTATGGAAAATATCCAGACTGCTTTGAATGTTCAGGCTAAGAAATATGGCGCGGAAATTATCGATGTGCGTATCAAACGCGCAGATTTACCTGAAGGCACACCGCTCGACTCGGCTTTCTCGCGTATGCGCTCTGAGCGACAACAGGAAGCGACTGCAATTCGCGCTGCCGGTACGCGCGAAGCACAAATTATTCGCGGTCAAGCAGAAGCCGAATCGGCCAGAATTTATGCGGAAAGCTATGGCAAAGATCCGGAATTTTATGATTTCTACCGCGCCATGGAAAGCTATCAACAAACATTCATCAACGGTAAGGGCGATTCGTCAATCGTGCTGTCACCCAATAGTGAATATCTGCGCCAATTCCGCGGGCGGCGCTAAGCTGGGCGCAAATGTCAGGAACGTGAATGGCCGCAATATATTGCCTATTGTCATATGAAGAATGACAAAAACATTTGTGGTCGTTCAATTGGTGTTAAGCCAGTCCTGACCAAAAGACAGATGACGATAACGGCCCTTATATCAAGGACCAAAGAGAGGAATTATACGTGCGTTATGCTTATGGAGTAACTGCTGCTTTATTGGTCGCCGGGAGCGCTGTTGCGCTGAGTACTGGTCAGACCGTCGGTGCGCAGGTTGCACAAAATGATCAACGGGTAGTGACAGCTGCCGCACCGCGCGCTGGTGCGCCAATGAGTTTTGCGGATCTGACCGAACAGCTGCAACCGGCTGTGGTCAATATCTCAACCAAACAGCGTGTGCGGGTCCGCAATAACCCGTTTGCTGGCTCCCCCTTTGGCGACCTTTTCGGTAACCGTCGTGGACGAGGCAGCCAGGGCGAAACAACCCGCCCTGCCCAGTCTCTCGGTTCTGGTTTCATTATTTCAGCGGATGGCTATGTCGTTACCAACAACCATGTTGTTTCCGCTGAAGGTCGCAATGCGACGATTGAATCGATCACAGTAACCATGCCGGATGGCAAGGAATATGAGGCTGAATTGGTTGGCCGCGATCCGGACTCCGATCTGGCGGTATTGAAAATTCAACGCGGCGAAGCGTTCCCATTCGTACAATTTGGCGATTCAACCAAAGCTCGTGTGGGTGACTGGATTATCGCTATCGGCAACCCATTGGGCTTGGGCGGAACGGTAACTTCGGGCATCGTGTCCGCATTGTACCGTAATGTTGGCCCGGGCGGCGTAGGCACTGGCGGTGCTTTTGATCGTTATATCCAGACTGATGCATCCATTAACCGCGGCAATTCCGGCGGTCCGATGTTTGATCTGAACGGCAATGTTATCGGTATTAATACCGCTATCATATCGCCCAATGGCGGCAGTGTTGGTATTGGTTTTGCTATCCCATCGGAGGTGGCCAATCCGATCGTTACTTCTCTTATAAACGGTGAAGAAATTGAGCGCGGCTTCCTTGGTGTTCAGATTCGGCCGCTCGATGATGATCTTGCTGAATCGCTTGGCCTACCCAAAAACCGTGGTGAATTTATCGGTCTTGTTCAGGATGATGGCCCGGCTGCAAAAGCAGGTATTCGGGCCGGTGATGTTGTTATCACTGTCGATGGCAAGGCTGTCACGCCTGAGCAAACATTGTCTTTCATTGTAGCCAATGTGAAGCCAGGCTCAAAAATCCCGATTGAACTGGTCCGCAATGGCAAACGCCAAACGGTTCAAGCAGTGGTTGAGAAACGCCCTGCACCTGACGCCATGGCCGCAGCCTTTGGGCAATCAGAACAGAACTTCGAAGAGGAAGATCCAGAGCAGGATGAAGTTGCAGCACAACAAGCTCTTGGTATTGCTGTGCAAGACCTGACTCCAGCCATTGCTGAGCAAGTGGGTCTTGAAGCTGATCAAAAAGGCGTGATTATTGCTGCTGTTGACCGCAATAGCGATGCCGCCAGAAAGTCTCTGGCGCGCGGTGAAGTCATTGTCATGGCCAATGGCCAGCCTGTTACTTCGCCTGACGATCTCGAAAAGATTGTACAACAAGCGACGAGTGAGGGACGCGGCGCAATATTGTTGAAAGTCATTAAAGTGCGTGCACGCGGTAAGCCGGAGATTTTCGTGCCGGTACGTCTGCGCGATAGCAACTAAACATAATCTCCCATAATCGGGACAGATATTGAGCGGGGCTTCGGCCCCGCTTTTTTGTTGTCTATTGCATGACCAGCAGTGAATGACTTCACCTCCCGTTCGCGTCATCTTGCCCCAACTATATCATCACTCTAGACCTTGCTTTTACACGAAAATATTGCGGACATCAGGAGCAAGATATGGGCAGAATAGCAATCGTCACCGGCGGAACACGCGGTATTGGTGAAGCAATATGTGTTCGCTTGAAAGAGCATGGCCGCACCGTGATAGCCAGCTATGGCGGCAATGATGCTGCTGCTCAGGACTTTACCGAACGGACCGGCATTGCGACCCAGAAATGGGATGTTGGTGACCATGAGCAATGTCAGGATGCTGTTGCCAAAATCGCCACCGATCATGGCGAAGTGGACATCTTGGTAAATAATGCCGGTATCACGCGTGATGCGACATTGATGAAAATGACATATGAGCAATGGGAAGAGGTATTGCGCGTCGATCTTTCCGGTTGTTTCTCTATGGCCAAAGCTGCCTTTCCAAAAATGCGGGAACGTGGATGGGGACGGATTGTCAATGTCGGCTCGGTCAATGGTCAAAGCGGGCAAATTGGTCAGGTTAATTATGCTGCGGCCAAATCGGGTATCCATGGCTTCACCAAAAGCCTCGCGGCAGAAGGTGCCCGCTATGGCGTCACCGCAAATGCTATCGCGCCAGGCTATATTGCTACCGATATGCTGGCCACCATTCCCGACACCGTGATGGAAAAGATTGTCGCGCAAATCCCTATGGGCCGCTTGGGCGAGCCAGGTGAGATTGCGCGCGGCGTAGAGTTTCTGACCAGCGACAATGCCGGTTGGATCACTGGCTCTACATTGTCGATAAATGGCGGCATGCATATGTATTGAATCGGATTGCGCGCAGCTTATTGGCTTTTGCATCTGCTTGCCGCATAGGCTGTCACTATGGCCCAACCCTATTATCACCCTCCGGTAAAACGCTCGATTACAATTGCTGGCCACGCCACGTCTATCAGTCTTGAGCCTGTCTTTTGGGACTGGCTAAAGACAGAAGCAGCGACGCGGCAAATACCTATCAATGCTCTGGTGGCGCAAATTGATCTGGAGCGGATGCAGAGCGATACGCCGCCCGGTCTGGCCAGTGCGGTCCGTTTATGGCTGGCGGCACAGTTGCAACAGAATGCACAAGCCGAGGTTACATTTCGCTGGGCCAATGGAGAAGCGGATTATACCCGTTTGGGTCAATTGATGTTTGATGCTGTTCATGCATTGCCCAGTCCTTATAGCGAAGATGAACGCATAGCATGGATGCCTGAGCCGCGATCCGGTCCTGTCTGGAATGATCGTTTGGCCAAGCAAAATGTTTTGCTGGCAGAGACGGATGGGGACGAAGCGCTAGGCTTTATGAGTCTGGAGCAACTTGAAAAGGCGGGTCATGCTTATGTCGACTTTGCATATATTGCCGGACCTGCACGAGGGAGCGGCCTGTTTCGCGCTTTATATGAACAGATTGAAGATGAAGCGCGTGCTCAAGGAAAACATAGGCTGGAAACCCATGCCAGTCTCATGGCACAGCCTGCTTTTGCCGCCATGGGGTTCGCTGTCCTGCATGAAGAACAAGTGGAGATGGCAAGTCCTCATGGCCCACAAAAACTGCGCCGCTTTGCGATGCGCAAAAGCCTCTAAAGCAACGCTATATCAGGCTTCTAGAACATAGGCCTTGTCGCCACGGCTTTTGCACATTTGCTTTTCAATCCGGGTTTCTTCACCATCAATAATCGCAATGTCCGTGATGGTCATGCATTTGCGGCCATTGGGGCGCGATGCCAAAGCCGTTACGGTTGAAGACCCCGAAACGCCTTCTCTGCTAGGGCTTTTCCATTCAGCGGTCGCGCCTACAGCCTCGGCCTCAGTGACCTTTTTTGTTGCTTTAACCGCTTCTTCCTGTTCCTCCTTGGTCAGTTGACAGGCAATTTCCCCAACCAATATTCCGCCAACGCCAGCGGCCAATAAACTACCAATACCGTCAAGCCCTGCGGCTTGTCCGGCAACGCCGCCAAGCACGCTACCCAAAAATCCACCGCGCTTTCGGGCTCTGCCACACCCTTTGTTAGCGGTCTTCTTTTTCTTGGACTTTTTGCTCTTTTTGGATTTGTCTTTCTTATTGCCATCGTCATCATTGGCGGCAATCTGCACTGGCTCTGGCGGTGTGTATTCGGGTACGGGATAGCCATTGCAACCAGTGTTGAAGCAGAAACGGTCCTGCAGATATTCGCGGTCAGCGCCATAGCGAGCAACAGCGGCCTGATAGTCAGACATATATTCACCATTTGGTTCTGATTTGCTGAATTCTGCGCGCATCCGTGCATAGAAATCGTCATGTACGGCTGGCGTCAATGTCGGGTTTCCGGCCACTTCTTCACTGTAAAGCCGTGACAATTCTGTTTGGTGGGCAATCATCTGATCAGCAAATGGCAACAGCTTTCCATCATAAAATCTGTCCAGCAACTCCGTGCATCGGTTAATATCATTGGCACGTTCAAAAGGTGCTTCTATCTTTTGCCAATCTTCACGGCATTCAGGATAGTCATCGGTTGACAATATGGGCGCATCGGGGAGGACGGGCACAACCATCACATCGCCTTGCAAATTACGCTCTTGCGCTAAAGCCGTCTGGGACGAAATGCTCATTCCCAAAAGCATTGTCATGATGAAATAGTGTAATTTCATTTCGTTCCCCTTATAAATGACCTTAGGATCTAAATCTCTAGCTGGCAAATTTAGAATGATGCCCATGCGTTACATTACTTGTCCTGACGGCCATGCATGATTATGCTACGACTAATGTGAGCAAGAGGATATTATGGCGATCTGGAAATCTGTAATGGCATGCGCTGCGGCTTTCGCCCTTTTGGGCAATAGCGCAGCAAAAGACCCTGAGAATCCGACATGCCCTTTACAGCCTGATTGGGCGGCTGGTCAGAAGATGACGCTCAATGTGCAGGAAATCTATGACGAGAAAATTCTGCTCGCTGAAGGCGTTATTGATGCCGAATTGCCCGACCGTCTGCGGGCGGTCATCAAAAAAAATCCTGATATTGCCGAAATTTGGCTGCGCTCGCCTGGCGGCAATGCGCGGGCGGGCAATGCGGCCGGACTGATTATTCGCAAAGAATTGGGTCTGGTTATCACGCGCATTCCCAAAGGCTGGTCCTGTTTCAGTGCGTGCAATTTTGTTTTCATGGGCGGCAAGGCACGCATTATTGAAGATGGTGGCAACTTCATGGTGCATATGTTCACGCTTACTGGTGACCGCGATGTTATTGATGAAAGTGTTGCGCTGGGCACCGATACTACCATCGAACTCATCGGTGAAATTGAGCAGGAAAGCGCATTGCTGGCCACAGAAGATAATGATTTTCTGATCCGTATGGGCGTATCGCGCAAATTGCTGTCAGAGGTTATGTACCGTCAGCAAGCGGTCAAAAATGAAGAAGACCCGTCCACACGCTATTGCCTATCCGTGGAAGAGGCCTTCAAATATAATGTTGCGAATGTGAGTGCTGATTAAGCGTTAGTCGCCAACGCGCTCAATATTGGCACCCACTGCCTGAAGTTTTTCTTCCAGCCGTTCATAGCCGCGATCGAGATGATAGACGCGGTTGACTTCGGTTGTGCCATTCGCCGCCAATCCCGCGAGGATAAGCGACATGCTGGCCCGTAAATCGGTCGCCATTACGGGAGCACCGGTCAAATCTGATATACCGCGCACCACTGCAGTGCGGCCTTTAACCTCAATATCCGCGCCCATACGGCTCAATTCCGGGACGTGCATATAGCGGTTTTCGAAGATGGTTTCGGTCAGTACACTGGCCCCGTCTGCACGGCACAGCATTGCCATAAACTGGGCCTGCATATCGGTGGCAAAGCCGGGAAATGGTGCGGTGGATAGCGTGAGAGGCTTAAGGCCCTGACTGGCGTTAACATGCACACCTTTGGCATTTTCCTCGATTAGTACGCCGGCTTCGCGCAGGGCGGCAACAGTCGCTTCCATTTCAGAAATTTTGGCACCGAGCAAATTCAATGTGCCGCCTGTTATCGCCGCTGCACAGGCATAGCTTCCGGCTTCAATACGATCAGCCATGACACGATATGTTGCGCCATGTAGTCTGTCTTTGCCGGTAATGACCAATTTGCTGGTGCCGACACCTTCAATATCTGCGCCCATGGCGATCAGTAATTTGCACAGATCAACAATTTCCGGCTCACGCGCGGCATTGTTCAATATACACTGACCATTGGCCAATACTGCGCCCATAATGGCATTTTCTGTCGCGCCAACGGACACTACGGGGAAGGTATATTCGCCTCCGGGCAATCCTGATTTTGGTGCACTTGCACGGACATAACCTGATGCAATTTCGATTTCTGCACCAAAGGCTTCCAACGCTTTGAGGTGAAGGTCAATCGGACGGTTACCAATAGCGCAGCCGCCAGGCAGGGAAACAGTTGCTTCACCAGCACGGGCCAATAATGGCCCTAATACCAAAATGGAGGCGCGCATTTTGCGCACAATATCATAAGGAGCGACGGTCGCCGTGATACGGCCCGCACGCAAGGTCATCACTCGGCCAAAATCTTCTGGTCTGGCGCCTTCAATGGTCGTGGATACGCCCATCTGGTTGAGCAAATGCCCAAAACTGTCCACATCTGCCAATCGCGGCAGGTTGCGCAGAGTCACAGGCTCGTCAGTCAACAAAGCGCAGGGTAAAAGGGTAAGCGCTGAATTTTTCGCGCCTGAGATTGGGAGATCGCCCGAAAGCGTTTTGCCACCGTTAATTACAATTTTATCCATGCCAAATCGTTTAGCGCGGATTATCTGTTACGCAAGTATAGAAGGCAAAAATGGCTGCAATGACCAATGTTCAATGTGCCTTGTATTTTCGGTCCGCGCGGTAGCAAGGCGCAAATTATCAGATTTTTTCCAATGTGCATTGCAGCGGATGCTGGTTTTCACGTGCTGCGTCCATTACCTGTGTTACCTTGGTTTCGGCCACTTCATAAGTAAAGATACCGCAAACGCCGACGCCTTTTTGGTGGACATGCAGCATAACGCGGGTTGCTTCTTCCATATTCATACCGAAAAAGCGTTTGAGCACGGCAACGACAAATTCCATCGGTGTGTAATCATCATTGAGCAGCAAGACTTTATATTGGCTGGGCTTTTTTGGTTTGGTGCGCGTTTTTGTCGCTACTCCAATTTCGCTATCACCATCATCGCCTTGGTCATTATCGTCATCACTGGCAGATATTGGCGCAGTGCATGGCTGCGACTTAAAAAATTGTGCCCGCACGGCTATTGCGGGAGAGCCAACGGATGAAGCGATAATGGGGTTTGCTGATTCAGACATAGATTCAGAATATCGTATCTTATTGTTGGTGTGCAAGGGTGCGCTATGCAGATTATTACAAAGTGCTGCAATCCCCTCTTAATATTGCTGTCAGAACGTTGTAAGCTTTGAGCAACAAAAAGGGCTGCACCTTACGGTACAGCCCTTTTTTTTCGAGAGACTTAATCTCGTAAAACTGTCTTAGGCAGCTTTTTTGAATGTTTCCATTGTCTCGCTGACGCGGTTGGAAATGGGCTGAACAACTTCACCAGCAATTTTGATGAACTGTTCAGTGTTTTTGGATGTTTGTGCAACACCAGTGTCGAATGCTTTGCGCACTGTTACAGCTTGCAGCTGGAAGAATTCTGTTGGTGATTTAACAGCAGCAAACTGCTTCAAAGTTGCAGTGGTTTCTTCGAAATTGCTGCGCAAATCTGTTGCATAGGTTTGGCCCATATCTTGAGCACCTTTGGCAGCGATTTTGCCTGAAGCAACAAGCGCTTCGATATTGGCTTTGTTGAATTCATTGGCCTGAGAAACATACTCGGTGCCTTTTTCGTAAGCCGTTTTGGCTTGTGCAGACATATTGCCAAACAATTCTTTGGCACGTGCTGTCATAGTTTCGGTTGTTTCTTTAACGGTTTCAGTTGCTTTGTTCATGATGTTTTCCTTCTTAACATTAGCAGCTTTAGACACGGTTTTGCGTGCAGGGGCCTTTTTGGCGGCTGCTGTTTTGGTTGCGGTGGTTTTCTTAGCGACAGTTTTCTTCGCAGCAGTTTTTGGTGCTGTGGTCTTTTTCGCGACAGCAGCTTTTGACGTGCTTGCCTTTGCAGCTGTTTTCACTGCTGGTTTGGCAACAGTCTTAGCAGCAGCTTTTGCAACAGCGGCTTTCTTGGTCGCTGGTTTTTTTGCGATCACCGCTTTTTTAGCGGGAGCAGATTTTGCTGACGCTTCAGCAAATGCCTTTTCCGCATCTTTTGCGGCAGCGTCATCAGTGATAATCTTAGCATTGTCAGCCATGATTGTGTTTACCTTATCGTTCATGTTGCACTGCACAATAGTGATTCATTTTCCTTTCGTCAAGGAAAAATTGTGCAGCGCACAAAAGCGCTGGTAAATATCTATGCGGCAATGAGAATAAACGCCTGACCGTATCAATGCTTTATAACTTACTGCTTCACATATCGCCCGGGCGCATCCTCAATGGCTGGCAATGTGCCATTGCCGGGAAGGCGTGCGCCGGTTGCTGCAACCTTCTTTCCACCATGCTGGCCGATCCATTCGCGCCAATAGGGCCACCAGCTGCCGGGATGCTCCTGTGCCTTTTGCTTAAAGTCATCGAGCGTCTCTGCACCTTCTGGCCGTGTCCAATATTGGTATTTTTTGGCCTTTGGCGGGTTAACGACACCAGCAATATGCCCTGATCCCGCCAACATGAATTCCTTCGGGCCGCTGAGATGGTGCATCAATTTCCACACGCTTGGCGCTGGAGCAATATGGTCATCAATGCCGGCCTGAATAAAGCAGGGTGTTTGTATCTTGCGCAGATCAATTGCTGTACCATCAATGGTGATGGCCCCTGGTTGGACCAGTTTATTGTCACGATAAAGGTCTATCAAATAGGCGCGATGCCATTTTGCGGGCAGGTTGGTTGTATCGCCATTCCAGTGGAGCAGATCAAAGGGCGGGTATTCCTGACCCAGCAGATAATTGTTAACGACATAATTCCAGATCAGATCACGCCCGCGCAGCATATTGAATGTCAGCGCCATATAGCGACCATCAAGATACCCCGTTTCGGCTGACAAATGGTCAATCATTGCCAGTTGGTCGTCATCAATAAAATGCTGAAGCTCACCCGCATCGGCAAAATCAACCTGGGCAGTAAAGAATGTGGCACTACCGACCAGATCGCTCTCACCGCGTGCTTCCAGCAGAGCAAGTGTTGCCGCCAATGTCGTGCCTGATACGCAATAGCCAATGGCGTTAACATGCGGCACGTCCAGTGCGTCACGTATCGTTGTCATGGCGTCAATCTGGCTCATGACATAATCGTCCCAGATAATATCGCGCAGGGTTTCGTCAGCTGACTTCCACGATACGATGAACACGGTAATGCCTTGGTCGACGGCCCATTTGACGAAGCTTTTCTTCTCATTGAGGTCGAGAATATAGAAACGGTTTATCCATGGCGGAAAGATGACCAAGGGTATGCTATCAACCTTTTTGGTTGCCGGCTCGTATTGAATCAGTTGATATAGCGCGGTTTCATGCACGACCTTGCCCGGAGTGACGGCAATGTTGCGGCCTAGCTCAAACGCATTCGGGTCCGTATGGGTCATTTGCCCTTTGCGGATATCGGCCAGCATATGCTCCAGACCTTTGAGCAGATTCTGACCTTTTGTCTCCACCGTCTTTTGAATGACTTGCGGGTTTGTCAGCGCAAAATTGGCGGGGCTCATGGCATCAACCATATTCTGCATGGCGAATGTCAATTTGGCTTTGGCACTTGGTTCCAGCCCCTCCATGCCATCGGTTAATTTCAGCAGATGATCAGACATAAGCAGATAATTTTGCTGCAGAGCGGCAAATGCCATTTGTTCTTGCCACTCTGCCGCTTGAAAGCGCCTGTCTGATTTTGTGGTTTCCGGAGTTTTGCCCGTCAGCATAGCCTGCCAATATTCCATGCCCTGCTGCCACAGCGCATTTTGCTGTTGCATCATATTGTGCAGGCCGCCTTTATCGAAACGCGCCATTTGCTCTTGCCAATATTGCGGGTTCCACAATTTGCTCAGCATATTGTCATCGCTCTGGGCCAATTGTGACATATGCTCGGTCATCATCGCCTGGGCTTGCTGCATGACGCTCATCCATTGCTGAACATCCTCCATGCCGGGCAATGTACCGCTCGCCATTTTGGCCGGGTCAAATTGCGACATATCGAAACCAGCGCCAAAGGCAGCAAAGTTTGCAAATGGATTATCGGGTATATCGTTGGACATTATGGCGCGTTCCGGTGCAGCAAGAATTTATGGCAATTGGGATTCTGAATCTGAGTGTAACAGCATTTGCGGACATAAATAAGTCATTGTGCTGCTTTGCGCTACCAAAATGCTCGACATATCTGGTCTGCTGCGCCATTGGGATAGTGATCAAACAGCCAGCAACTGAAGAGCCATGACCGAAGAATTTTATCGTATCCGCCGACTGCCACCTTATGTCTTTGCCGAAGTCAATGCGATGAAGGCAGATGCGCGGGCGCGCGGCGAGGATATTATTGATCTTGGCATGGGCAATCCTGATGGAGCGCCGGCAAAGCATATCATTGATAAATTGGCCGAAGTGGCGAATGATCCTAATGCACATCGCTATTCTGCCTCACGGGGGATAAAGGGTCTACGCAAGGCGCAATCGGCCTATTATCAGCGGCGCTTTGGGGTTGATGTCGACCCTGATAGCGAAGTTGTCGTCACGCTTGGTTCTAAAGAGGGTCTCGCGAATCTGGCGCAAGCGATCACCGCGCCGGGCGATGTCGTGCTAGCGCCTAACCCTAGCTACCCCATTCACACATTCGGGTTCATCATAGCCGGGGCTGCCATTCGCTCAATCCCCGCTGCGCCCGGCCCAGACTTTTTTGACCGGTTGCGCTATTCCATGGCGTATAGCGTGCCCAAGCCCAAAGTGCTGGTCATGGGCTATCCGTCTAACCCGACAGCCTATGTTGCCGATCTGGATTTCTACGCAAAGGTGGTTGATTTCGCGCGCGAGCATGGATTGTGGGTGATATCTGATCTGGCTTATGCGGAGATATATTTTGACGGTGAGCCAACGCCATCGATCTTGCAAGTGCCAGGCGCAAAAGATGTTGCGGTTGAATTTACCTCTATGTCGAAAACATATTCCATGGCTGGTTGGCGCATGGGCTTTGCAGTGGGCAACCAGCAATTGATAAGCGCGTTGACGCGGGTAAAATCCTATCTGGATTATGGTGCGTTCACGCCCATCCAAGTTGCGGCAACGGCGGCGCTTAACGGGCCACAAGACAATATAGAGGCCAATCGCCAACTCTATAAATCGCGCCGTGATGTGATGGTGGAAAGCTTTGGCCGTGCCGGATGGGATATTCCGCCACCAGCGGCCAGCATGTTCGCATGGGCCCCCATTCCTGAACAATTCCGCGAGGCAGGGTCGATGGAGTTTGCCAAGCAGCTATTGTCCAAGGCGCAAGTGGCGGTGGCCCCTGGCACAGGCTTTGGCGAAGAGGGCGAAGGCTATGTGCGCCTTGCCTTGGTTGAGAATGAACAGCGTATTCGCCAAGCAGCGCGCAATATTAAAAAATTCCTTGCCGAACATGGCTAGCTTTGTGCGGCGCTGTTGTTGATCGCTAGGCGCTGGAAAAGCTGAACCTCTTAGCTGATAGACAGTGTTTATCAGCGAAACGGGCTTATCTGATTTGACATCATCGCCAATCTCGCGGAAGAGATCGCGCATGGTTTCCCCGTCTCTTTCCTCTAATATTTCTGCGCCAGATTCTCTGGAAAAAGTCTATCAGCAGCACCTACTTGCTCTGGCAGGTGAGGGGCGAGAGCGTCAGCTTAGTACGCTGAATGGCATAGATTTTTCTTCCAATGATTATCTGGGTTTGGCGGGCAGCGATGTTCTGCGCGATGCGGCGCGGACGGTTTTGGAAACAGGTGTCGCGCTGGGTTCGGGTGGTTCGCGATTGCTGCGCGGCAATCATGATGCCCATGCAGCATTAGAGGAATTTGCCGCAAAGCATTTTGGGCATCAGGCAATGCTCTATTTCGGCAGCGGCTTTGCCGCAAACAGTGCGGTGCTGGCAACCTTGCCGCAACGCGGTGACATAATCATTCATGATGCGCTGATCCATGCCAGCACGCATGAGGGATTGCGCCTTACACGCGCTGACCATATCAGCGCGGCGCATAATGATGTTGCGGCCTTTGCCGATGCGATTGCCAATTACCGCGCAAAGGGCGGGACAGGGCGCATATGGCTGGCCGTGGAAAGCCTATACAGTATGGACGGTGATATTGCGCCGCTGGCAGAACTGAAGAAATTGGCAGATGAACATGAGGCTTTTCTGCTGATTGATGATGCACATGGCGGCGGCACATTTGGCGAAGAGGGGCGCGGGCTGGCGGATTATCTGATCGCGGATCGGCGATATGTGGGCGCAGCGCATGATGATTCCGTGCATGATGATCCGGTGCATGATGAAAATGTGATCGTCTTGCGCACTTTGGGGAAAGCCTTTGGCGTGGAAGGTGCGCTATTGGGCATGTCATCTGTGCTGCGCGATTTCATGGTCAATCGCGCGCGCAGCTTCATATTTTCCACGGCTCCATCGCCCTTTATGGCCAGTCTGGCGCAGGCCGCTATTTCGCTGGTAGCCAGCACACCCCAATTGCAGGCCAATTTGGAACAGCGTATCAGTCTGGCCGTGCATCATTTGAAACCCTATTGCAAAAAACCCGACCCGCATACGCCCATCTTCCCCGTGATCATGGGCGATAATGACCGCACAATGCAGGCTGCAGCTTATTTGCAGAAACAGGGTTTTGATGTGCGTGGCATCCGTCCGCCGACCGTGCCAAAGGGGACATCACGTTTGCGGATTGTGATAACCAATAATGTGGAGAAAGGCGATATTATCCGTCTGGCCGATAACATTGATGACCTTTTAGATTTTATATAAGCGGTGATATCATGAGCAAATTTCCAACCTTCATGGTCACAGGTACAGACACCGATATCGGTAAGACAGTTTTTTGCGCTGGTCTGGTGCAATTTTTGCGCGCCTATTATTGGAAGCCGGTTCAGGCCGGAACAGATGGCGGGACCGATTGTGAGCGGGTTGCGCGTCTATCAGGCGTGGACGATGCCTTTATTTTGCCAGAGGCCTGGCGATTAAAACTGCCTGCATCACCGCATCATAGCGCTGATATGGAAGGGGTGCATATTGATATTGACGCGCTGAGCGTGCCGCAGGTTGATGGCCCATTGGTTATTGAAGGTGCGGGCGGTGCCTTGGTACCGATTAATCATGACGTGACCTATGCTGATCTTATGGCCCGCTGGTCGTTGCCCACCATCATTGTTGCCAGCACCAGCCTTGGCACCATCAATCACAGCTTACTGACCATAGAGGCATTGCGGGCGCGGCAGGTGCCAATCCATGGTATTGCCTTTACAGGCGATGCTATGCCGAGCAGTGAAGACATTATTTGCAATATGGGCGATGTGCCGCATCTTGGTCGCTTGCCAAGGCTTGATCCGCTAGAGCCGCAAAATCTGGCGACGCAATTTGCGGCACATTTCAAAAAAGAGGACTTTACACTCTAGCTATGGATATTTGGCACCCTTTTACCCAGCATGGTCTAAACGAGCCTATCCCCGAAGTGGTGTCAGGGGATGGCGCGATATTGCGGCTTGCTGATGGGCGTGAGCTGATTGACGGTATTTCAAGCTGGTGGGTCAATACCCATGGCCATGCGCACCCCAAAATTGCGAGGGCCATTGCGGATCAAGCGGCGCAATTGGATCAGATTATCTTTGCCGGCTGGACGCATCCGCCAGCATTGCAGGCCGCACGCGGTATGCGCGATGTCTTGCCAGAGCAATTATCACATATCTTCTTTTCTGATTCCGGCTCCACTTCGGTTGAGGTGGCGCTGAAAATGGCGATGGGCATGTGGCATAATCTGGGCACGCCGCGCGAGCGTATCGTGGTGATGGAACATAGCTATCATGGCGATACGTTTGGCACCATGTCGGTGGGTGAGCGCACGATCTTCAACACGCCGTTTGAGCCATTATTATTCGATGTCGCCACAATAGACTTTCCGTCACAGGGCAGGGAGCACGTGACGCTGGACACGCTGGAACGCCATTGCGCAGATGCTGCACATAAGCCTGCTGCCTTTATCGTCGAGCCGCTGGTGCTGGGTGCTGGCGGAATGCTGATGTACAATGCGGATACTCTATCGGCCATGTATGCCATTTGCGCAGCCCATGACGTGCCGTTCATTGTCGATGAGGTTATGACCGGTTGGGGCCGCACGGGCAGCATGTTTGCCTTTCAGCAAGCGGATTTTGTGCCTGATATTATCTGCCTGTCAAAAGGCATTACCAGCGGTGCCTTGCCACTGGCCGTAACAGCATGTCAGCAGCGTTTTTATGATGCGCATCTTTCGGCTGATAAAGCAAAAATGTTCTTCCACTCCAGCAGCTACACCGCCAACCCCATGGCCTGTGCAGCGATGAATGCCAATTTGGCGATTTGGCGCGATGAACCTGTGCAGCAGCGTATTGACCATATTGCCGCGCGGCACAGTGAGGCTGCTCAGTATTTTGCTGATTGTGAGCATATAACCAATATCCGTCAGCAAGGGTCTATTCTGGCGATGGAAATTGTTATGCCTGACAGCGCCACATCTGACGATGAAGATAAGGGTGGCGGCTATCTCTCAACATTGGGGCCAACGCTCAATGCTTTCTTTATCGAAAATGGCATTATGTTGCGGCCGCTTGGCAACACTGTCTATATTTTGCCGCCTTATTGTATCACGGATGAGCAATTGGACCATATTTATAACATGATAGAACGCTGCATTGAAGTGATATAAGGATAGGGCTGGCAAAGACTGCATATTGTTGCTTTAAGCCAGACTGCCGCTCTGCTGATGGCATCAAAAAGGTTCTAATCATATGCACGCTACGCTTTTCGACTCTTTGATGGTCAAGATCGCTTTAATCGGCCTTCTGGGCATAGGTGCGCAATGGGTGGCATGGCGCACAGGCAGGCCTGCCATTGCCTTGATGCTGATTGTCGGTGTTCTGGCTGGTCCGGTATTTGGCCTTATTGACCCTGAAAATGATTTTGGTGCGTTGCTGGAGCCTATTGTTAAGCTGGCTGTTGCTGTCATCCTTTTTGAAGGCGGGTTGAGTCTGAATTTCCGCGATTTGCGCCATGCGGGTAGCGCGGTTTTGCGACTGGTTTTTATCGGCGTGCCGGTTGGTTGGGCTTTGGGCACCGCAGCGGCGCATTATGGCGCTGGCTTATCGCTGCCTGTTTCGGCGCTGTTTGGCGGTATTTTGGTGGTCACCGGGCCAACGGTTATCGGCCCAATGCTCAGAACATTGCGGGTTGGCAACCGAGTGCGGGATATCCTGAAATGGGAAGGCATTGTTAACGACCCTATTGGTGCTTTGCTCGCGGTCGCTATTTACGCCTATATTATTCATGAAGGTGACGGCTCGGTCGCCAATGTCACTTTCGATGTGCTCGGCGCCAGCTTCCTTGCTGGCATTATGGGTGCGGCACTGGGTTATGGCCTGACATGGCTTTTCCCGCGCGGCTATGTGCCCGAATATCTGAAAGCACCAATATTGCTGATCAGCGTCATATTGGGCTTTGTCGTTTCTGATCTGATCATGCACGAAACCGGCCTGATTACTGTCACTATAATGGGCGTCGTCATGGCCAACCGCCATGTTTACTCCAGCCGCGCACTGCACCGGTTTAAAGAAGATTTGTCCGTGCTGCTTATCTCTGGCGTTTTTGTATTGCTGTCTGCGCAATTGGATTGGGATACGGTCCAGAAGTTCCAGATACAGTTCATCCTCTTCTTATTGTTGCTGCTCTTTGTGGTTCGCCCGGTTACGGTGTTGATCAGCCTGCTGCTTAGCTCCGTGCCTTGGCGCGAGCGTTTGTTCATTGCTTGGATTGCGCCACGCGGCATTGTTGCGGTCGCCATTACCGGCCTGTTCGCCAGCCGCTTGATAAAGAGCGGTTATGCTGATGCAGAGGCTTTGGTACCGCTCAGCTTCGCGGTTGTGATTGTCACCATATTTGCGCACGGATTTTCGGCCAAATGGGTTGCTGCACGGCTGGGTATTGATGAAGGCAAGGGTGAAGGCATCATATTGGTCGGGGCGAATCGCTGGACTATTGAATTTGCGGCTTTTCTCAAATCGCTTGAGCTGCCCGTCATGGTAGCAGATACCAGCCGCTTTGCGCTGCGCGGTGCACGCAAATTATCGCTGGAAACATATCGCGGTGATATATTGGAGGAGGCGCTGGACGACAAAATCGACCTTGGGCAGTTTCAGCATATGATTATCTCAACCGATAATGAAAGCTATAATCAGCTGCTTAGCTCTGACCTAGGCCCGGAATTTGGCTATGATCAAATGACCGCGATGGCGGTTGAAAAAAATAGCCCAGGTGCAAAGCGCGGGCGCGTGCTGCTGGAAAGTGAGACCGTTTACAGCCAGTTGATCGACCGCGCTAATGAAGGCTGGGTGTTTAGTAAGACACGGTTGACCGAAAAATTCACCTATGAAGATTTTCGTGCCAATCTGAACGAAGACGAGGAAGCAGTTGCCTTACTTAAGCCGGACAACCGGTTGCTGCTATTCTCGGCACAAGCGCGGCCGATCATTGAGAATGGCGATGCGATTATCAGTTTTGTGCGCCCGGTCTGCCCTGAAGAGATTAAAGCGGCCCGGAAGGATCAGGTGGATGACGATAAGGTCGATAAAGGCGGATCAGAAAAGCACGGGTCAGATACAGACTGACCTGTCGCAAGCGGCACATAATGTGCCGTCTGTCTTATCCTTCACGCGGCCCGAATAAAGCACTGCCGACACGAACATATGTCGCGCCCAAAGTAACAGCGACGCCATAATCGCTGGACATACCCATTGAGCGTTCAGCCAGTCCTTTCTCGCTCGCCAGCTTATCCAGTAAAGCGAAATGCGGCGCAGCTTCTTGGCCAGCAGGAGGGATACACATAAGGCCGATAATCGGCACTTTATGCGCATCTGCTGCATCTAACAGAGCTTGAATATCATCAATGGCGCAGCCGCCCTTTTGCTCTTCATCGCCAATATTCACTTGTAACAAGCAATCGATATAACGCTCTTGCTCAGCCATGGCCTTGCCCAATGCCTTGATCAAAGACAGGCGATCGACCGAATGAATCATGTCAAACAGAGCCACAGCGTCCGCGGCCTTGTTGGATTGTAACTGGCCGATCATATGCAGCACAATATCATCATGCGATGTGCGCAGCGTCGGCCATTTTTCCGCGGCCTCTTGAACGCGGTTCTCGCCAAAATGACGGTGGCCGCTATTAATTAAAGGGGATATTTGGTCAGCAGATCGTGTTTTGCTAACGGCTATAAGGGTGATGTCGTCAACATTGCGCCCTGCCAGTTTAGCCTGTTTTGCAATATGGTCATGCACCGTGCTTAAAACATTGCCAGTCTCGGTGGCTGCCACATCTGTATCTTTATTTTCATCGCTCATTTTCTGCCCTATAGCAGGCAAATGTTTGATGACCAGATACCCAGTTTGCATAAGCATAATATATTTATGCCGCGTATCTGGCTCTTCACTGATAAGCGGACCGAGCATCGGCTGGAGCGCGATATTCTTGCCTTGCCGCCTTTATCCGGCATTGTTTTCCGTCACTATCACTTACCGCAAGCGGAGAGGCAGCGGCTCTTTACACAGCTAAAAAATGCATATGGGCACAGGGCCCTGCAATGTGTCTGGTCAGGCGATGCCTCTATTGCCACTCGTCTTGGTGCGGATGGCGTGTACGGGTCACCATCTGCTTTGGCGAAAGGGCGAGCAATCGGCCCTAAACTTACGCGATTGGCGGCAGTGCATAATTTGACAGAGATTCGGCAAGCGAACAGCTTGCGCGCTGATTTGGCCTTTTGCTCCCCTGTTTTCGCTACACGTACGCATGAAGATGCGCGAGCTTTAGGGGCAGTGCGTTTTGCTATGCTTAGTCGCCATGCCCATATGCCGGTCTGCGCATTGGGCGGCGTGACACATGATAACTTCGCGCAAATAGAGCATTTCTGCCATGGTTGGGGAGCGATTGACGGATTATCAAAGGCCAGAGAACAACAATGAAAAGGGTAGGCGCCGTTTAGAAACGGATTTGTGTGCCCACATAAACAGCCTGACTATCATTCTGTTTGTTGGTCAGTGGTGCCAGGCGATCACGCTCATCGCGCAAGCGGACACCAGCCGTCACATCCAGATTTTTGCTCAGGCTATAGCTGCCGCCGACTTGAACCGAATAGCTTGTTTCTCCGCCAAAAGTACGCGGCGTGCTGCCGACTTGCGGTGTAGAATCAAGTTCAATGCTCGGGCTAAAGCGGCTTGGCTTATTGTTGCTCTCAGCTGACGGAGCTGCGCCCAGAGAACCCAGCTCTGGAACATCAATATTGCGCACTGTCTTCGGCAGCGCGAAAGATTGCCATCCTTTGGCAACGCCCAAGCGATAGGTTGTTGGAGTGATTTGTACTGGCTCTCTGGAACCAGCGCCAGGTTTCACAATAGCTTCACGAATATTGATCGCGCTCGCTTTTTCATCGGACAAGCGCGCCGTAACAGTCACAGCACGTGTACCGCGACCATCTTCATCAGCAGGGGTAAATTGAAAAGCCGGATTAACTTTCAGCTCACTCAGCTTAACAACGTCGTTATTTTCGCCGTTAATTACCGCAGGTGTGAAAGGAACCAGATTTCCACTGAGGTTGAGAGAAAATGTTTTCTCATCAAGGTCAATATCTGATGCAAGGCTGACGGAAGGCACGACAATGAGTACGCCCGTAACGAGCGAACCTGCCATCAAGGCTGTCCTCATCTTTCCTGCCATTAACCTACTCCTTGCATCATCATTAGATCATATATGGTTCGATTGCACTGACTGAATCGTTACTTATCCCTTTTCGTTACGTATTGTTGCAATTGTCACACATATTTGACGCAGAATTGCGCAACATTGTTGCCAATGCTGATAATCTCACCTTGGGCAGAATATGCCAAAATCAATATTAGCCATTGGTGAATGAACCAAAGAGAAGAGCGGAATTTATGCTGATAGCGGCATTCTGGCTCATATTCATATTATAGTCAGGCCCGATATGGTGATTTTTGCGCTGGAAAGGGAGCATTTGGTGGACGGTGTGACGCATTGCACTTGCTGTACCGGCCAACCCTATCTAAAAGCCGTGCGAAAGTGCCGAAATGAATTTCGCCATAAGAATGTTTCGGGGCCAGTTGGCCTTATGCTCTTATGGCCAACATATATGCAGGAGTCAGGTCCATGTCGTTGTCAGTAGCCGGATCTTTAAAAAACAATATCAGCAAAGCAAAAACCGCACTCATGATCGGCACCGTGTCTGTATTTCTGGCGGCATGTGGCGGCGGTGATAAACCCAAAGCCGATGTTGTGGAAACACGGATTACGCAGATTGGCGTTAATGGCTTTTTGTGGCGCGCTTCATTGGATACGGTATCTTTTGCACCATTGGTTACCGCAGATAGTGCGGGCGGGGTGATCGTCACGGACTGGTATGCGACACCAGATAATCCCAATGAGCGTGTAAAAATCACGGTTTCGATATTGGATCAGGATTTGCGTGCTGATGCGCTGCGCGTTGCAGCATCGCGCCAGATAGCGCAAGGCGGCGGTTGGGTCGATGCGCCGGTTAAGGCAGCAACAGTGCAAAAGCTGGAACAGATTATTCTAACGCGTGCCCGCGATCTGCGTCGTACGGCTATTGTAAATTAAACCGCGCTAACCACGCGCACAATGTGTTGAACACCCATATCGGGGCAAAAGATGACAGCAGGGACAGAGCGTTTCAATCCGCTGGCAGCGGATACACGCTGGCAAAAAAAGTGGGATGCCGAAGCGACATTCCAGGCGGACAGCAACAGCGACAAACCGAAAAAATATATATTGGAAATGTTCCCCTATCCATCGGGGCGCATCCATATGGGCCATGTGCGCAATTACACCATGGGCGATGTGCTGGCCAGATTTGAACGGATGCGCGGCAATGAAGTGCTGCACCCCATGGGCTGGGATGCTTTTGGTATGCCGGCAGAAAATGCGGCGATGGAAAAGGGGGTGCACCCCGGCGGATGGACGCGCCAAAACATTGCGAATATGCGCAGTCAGCTAAAGCGGCTGGGCTTTGCTTTTGACTGGAGCCGTGAACTGGCGACATGTGAGCCGGATTATTACGGCCATGAGCAAGCCTTATTCCTCGACATGCTGGCGGCCGGTCTGGTTTATCGTAAGGAAAGTGCGGTAAACTGGGATCCGGTAGATCACACGGTATTGGCTAATGAACAGGTTATTGATGGCCGCGGTTGGCGTTCCGGCGCTTTGGTGGAAAAGCGCAAGCTTAACCAATGGTTTTTGAAAATAACCCAATTTGCCGATGACTTGCTGTCCGGTCTTGATGATCTGAAAGGCTGGCCAGAAAAAGTCCGCACCATGCAGGAAAACTGGATTGGCAAATCACAAGGTCTGACTTTCGGTTTTACGCTTGCTGAAAAAGCAGGCGAGCATCAGAATATCGACGTATTTTCAACGCGGCCTGATACAATTTATGGCGCCAGCTTTGTTGCCGTTGCGGCAGATCATCCTTTGGCGCTGGCTTTGGCGCAAGATAATGCAGAGCTTGCCGCATTTGCAGAGGAGTGCCGCCGCACAGGCACGGCAGCTGCGGAAGTGGAAACGCAGGAAAAACGCGGTTTTGACACTGGATTGAAAGCGGTCCATCCGCTCGACCCCAATTGGCAATTGCCCGTCTATGTCGCCAATTTTGTGCTGATGGGCTATGGCACTGGCGCGGTATTTGGCGTGCCAGCGCATGACCAGCGTGATCTGGACTTTGCCCGCAAATATGATCTGCCGGTTCGGCGCGTCGTCAGTGATGGTGACGCATCGGATGCACAATTTGATGGCGATGAGGCTTATACTGGCCCCGGTACCATCGTAAATTCGGAATTTTTGACCGGCATGACAGTGCAGGACGCGCAAAAAGCGGTCATTGACCGTGCGGAGTCCGAAGGCTGGGGCAAGGGCTCAACCGTATGGCGGCTGCGCGATTGGGGCGTTTCACGCCAACGCTATTGGGGCACGCCTATCCCTGTCATCCATTGTGAAGATTGCGGCGCGGTGCCTGTTCCCAAAGACCAATTGCCGGTGACGCTGCCAGAGGATGTCAGCTTTGATGTGCCCGGCAATCCGCTCGACCGTCACCCAACATGGAAAGATGTTGATTGCCCGCAATGCGGCAAGGCAGCGCGGCGAGAGACTGATACGCTGGATACATTTGCAGATTCCAGCTGGTATTTTCTGCGCTTTGCCAGCCAGCCCGATGACAAGCCATTTGATGCCGCAGAAGTGGCGCAATGGCTGCCGGTTGGGCAATATATTGGCGGTATTGAGCATGCGATTTTGCATCTTCTCTATGCGCGTTTTTGGACAAGGGCGCTGAAGCATATCGGCCTGTTGGATGTTGCCGAGCCGTTTGACAGCCTGTTCACACAAGGCATGGTAACGCATGAAACATATAGCCGGGACAAAGGTGAGGGTTTGAAACCCGATTTCTTTGGTCCCGATGATGTGACACGCAGTGCCGATGGCGCAATATTGAATAGCGATGGTCAGCCGGTTGAGGTTGGCCGCGTGATCAAAATGTCGAAATCGAAGAAGAATGTCATCGACCCTGAACCGATTGTTGATCAATATGGCGCAGATGCCGTACGCTGGTTTATGCTGTCAGACAGCCCGCCAGAGCGCGATCTGCCGTGGTCTGAAGCAGGTATTGAGGGCAGTTGGCGATTGGTGCAGCGCGTTTGGCGCATCGCGCAAATGCTGGATAATGACGCTGCAGGCGAAGCCGGTCAGGATAAAGATCTGTTGCGCACTCTGCACAAAGCCATTGCCGGTGTGACAGAGGATATTGAAGCTCTTGCGTTTAACAAAGCGGTCGCACGCATCTTCACACTGGCCACAGCGATTGAAAAATCGCAATCTTCCATTGATCGCAATGCGGCGATTCGTGCGTTGCTGTTGATGGTTGCGCCAATGACTCCGCATCTGGCCGAAGAGGCATGGATGGAGATGGAGATGGATGCAGATGGGCTGATCGCCAATGCGGCATGGCCCGTGGCGGACGCGAAATGGCTGGTTGATGATGAAGTGACCATCGCCATTCAGGTAAAAGGTAAGCTGCGCGACACGCTGACCATTGCCAAGGGATTGCCCAAAGATGAGACAGAAGCCCTTGCACTTGCCAGTGAGAAGGTGCAGCGTTTCATTGACGGAGCAACTATTCGCAAGGTGATTGTGGTGCCAGACAGGTTGGTCAATATTGTAATATGATGATTCGCATTGTCCTGATAACGGCCATGATGGCCAGTCTTTCCGCCTGTGGCTTACAGCCGCTATATTCTGGCGGTACACAGGGCGTTGTTGCCCAGCAATTGGGGCAGGTTGTGATTGATCCGATAGAGGGTCAGGCGGGTTGGTTGGTACGCAATGAATTGAGCGATCAATTGGCGCCCGTTTCTGGTGACGCTGCGCGCTATCGGCTTGTGGTTCGACTGGATGACCGGATTGAGGGCTTTGGCGTTATTGCCAATGACATTATCACACGTGAACGGCGCTCATTGCGCGCACGCTATCAGCTGGTTGATATTGCGACTGGTGAGACTGTGCTTGATGCTACAGCCGGCTCCGATGCCGGTATTGATGTGGTTAGCAGTGAATATGCCACCATTGCGGCAGAGAATACCGCGCTGGAGAATCTCTCTCGCGAAGTGTCTAGCCAGATTGTTACGCGCCTTTCGCTTTTTGCCCGCGAACAATAAGGGCTGGCGAGGTTATGGCGAAAGTCAAATCCGATCAATTTAATGGGGCTTTGGCAAAAGCAGGCCCGGATATCAGATTGTTTCTATTCTATGGTGCGGATGAGGCAAATAGTGCTGCTCTGGCGCAAAAGACGCGTTTGCATCTGGGCAAAGATGCAGAGAAAGTGGATATTAGCGGCGCGCAATTAAAAGAAGATCCAGCATCTCTGGTACAAGAAGCTGCATCCTTATCCCTATTTGGTGATAAAAGAACATTATTTGTCGTGGGTAAAGGTGAGGAATGCAGGACCGCGATTACCATGTTGTTAGAAGCTGAAAAAGTTGAAAACCCTGTCATTGTACAGCTGTCCGGTATTACCGATAAGTCTGCCACGGCAAAGCTGGTCGCGAGCGACAAATATGCTTTGGGATGTATCAGCTATCAACCCGAATTAGGCCACGTTGCGCAGTCTATCCGGGCAATGGCGCAGGAAAAAGGACTGGCCATGCCGCGTGAGATAGCCGAGTCGATTGCACGATATACGCGATTGGACCGGCGATTGGCAGGCATTGAGGTTGAGAAGATTGCGCTCTATCTGGATGCCGAGCCGGGCGGCCGCAAAACGGTCGATAATGTCGTTATGGCCCAACTGGCTGCTGAGACTGATGAGGATGCACTTGCGCCAGCGCTCAACGCCATCATGTCAGGTCAGATGGCGCAATTACCCGCACAGTTGGCGCGGCTAAGTGATGGCAGTCTGCAGCCCATATTATTGCTTCGCGCATTGGAAGCACGGGCGGCAAAGCTGGGGCAAATCCATACAGCTATTCGCGCTGGCCAAGACAATAATAAAGCTATCCAATATGCAGGAATATTCCCCAAAGAAAAATCGAATGTGCAAATGCAATTGCAAAGATGGCGCCCTGCAGCTGTTGCGCGGCTGACAGAACGTTTGATCGATTTGCATGGGCGTATGATGCAGAGCAGCCAGGATGCAATCCGTTTGCTAACCCAGGAGTGCACAGCCATCGCCATTAATGCGGCGCGCAGCAAGCGGCGCTGATAGAGTGAAACTTTGTTGGAGCGGCTTAGTTGCTAATTGCGCTTCAGCTCATTCATATTCGGCAGTGATCGGGATGCGTCCGCGGTAATTTCCACCACTAGCGCTGTTCACGCGCAGAGTGCCTGAAA
The DNA here is from genome assembly GCA_947503245.1 of uncultured Sphingomonadaceae bacterium. Taxonomy (GTDB): domain Bacteria; phylum Pseudomonadota; class Alphaproteobacteria; order Sphingomonadales; family Sphingomonadaceae; genus Alterisphingorhabdus. Next base: position 73,371 of record CANNCV010000001.1, on the reverse strand, counting down.
AGCGGAAAGACAATGCACCATCCTGATTAAGACGCGGATGAGCTGGCAAATTGGTTCTAAGGTTAGTAAGTTCTGCTGGATCACCAGTTTGGTTAACCATGCGCACTTGGTCTGGCAAATCAATACGCACTGCACGGCCAGGCTCACCAGTAACACGCGCAGACCCCGTTAGTGAAAGTCCGCCCAAATTAATCAGTCCGCCATCGGTGCGGGTAATGCCGCTATTTTCATCCAGCCGCGCTTCGCCGGATGAGCCGTTTAATGCCAATCTGCTGAATTTTATGTCGGCCTCAATCACTACCCGTAGGGGCGTCGATGCTTCAGAGCGTTCCTGCTGACGCGCCTGTTCATCGGCTGTGCACAGCCGACATTGCGGGCTGGCCTGCAATGGTGTCAGCAACAAAGGCAAGCCGAGCAATATGGTCAAAAGGCGGGGGGCTTTAGACATAACCGCTTGTACATAGCTATTGAGTGCAAAGAATGTGTTAATTTTGATTAAGATGGCTTCGCCGTAAAGGCGGAAGAAAAGGCAGACAAAAGCGCAAATATCCTGCTTGCCAGTCAATGACCTGCATGCCACATCTGTAAAACGGTGGTGAGAAGTTTGTGAAGAACCCATAGCCCGGATGATGGATAAGAGGACATAATGGCCGAAAAAATATTGGTGATTGATGAAGGCACCACCTCTACGCGCGCAATGCTATTTGCCGCTGATGGTCAGGAATTGGGCAGCGCGCAACATGCTTTGACTCAAAATTATCCGGAGCCTGGCCGGGTCGAGCATGATGCATCGGAAATCTGGGAATATAGTCTTGCAGCAACAAGGGCGATGGTTGAAAAAGCTGGAGGTGGAGCGAATATCGCGTCCATCGGCATCACCAATCAGCGCGAGACCATCATATTCTGGGATCGCCAAACGGGTGAACCGCTCTGCCCGGCCATTGTCTGGCAGGACCGCCGTACAGCCTCTATTTGCGATAATCTCAAGGCTGAAGGGCACGAAACGGTTGTGCAACAGAGAACAGGCTTGCTGCTCGATCCCTATTTTTCCGGTAGCAAAATCGGTTGGGCGCTGGAGCATTGGCCGCAGCTGCGCGAAGCTGGCGATAATTTGGCGGTTGGTACGGTGGAGAGTTATCTGGTCTTTCGTCTAACGGGCGGCCTGCATATTACAGATGCCAGTAACGCAGCACGCACTGCCCTGATGGACATTGATAATGGCCGATGGGATGCAGAATTATGCGCATTATTTGGCGTGCCGATGGAGATATTACCAGAAATCACTGATTGCAGTGGCCGTTTTGCTGAAACAGCAGAAGGTATTTTTGATGCGCCTATCGCCATTTGCGGCATGGCAGGCGATCAACAGGCCGCAACGATAGGGCAGGCCTGTTTTGAAGAGGGCGACACCAAGGCGACCTATGGCACAGGAGCATTTGTGCTAAGCTATACGGGGCTGAAACGCCGCCACTCTGCGCACCGCATATTGTCCACCATTGGATGGCAAATTGATGGTGAGCGCCATTATGCTTTGGAAGGGTCCGTGTTTGTTGCGGGTAGCCTTATGCAATGGCTGCGTGACCAATTGGGTATGATTGTCAGTGCGGATGAAAGCGAGGCACTGGCGCAGTCCGTTGCGGACAATGCCGGAGTATATATCGTCCCTGCTTTATCAGGTTTAGGTGCACCTTATTGGCAAGCAGATGCCCGTGCGGCGATTTCAGGCCTCAGCTTCTCGGCGACCAAGGCCCATATTGTTCGCGCCGCATTGGAGGCAATGTCTTATCAGACAGCTGATCTTAAATTCGCTTTTGCAGCAGATGGGGCCGATTGGAAAAGGCTGCGCATTGATGGTGGCATGGTGGCCAATAGCTGGATGTCCCAGGATCTAGCGGATATTTTGGCGATAGAGGTCGATCGTCCGCAATTTGTCGAGACCACTGCGCTCGGCGCTGCCATGCTGGCGGCCTTAGGTGCTGGTTTATATCCTGATCTTGGCAGCGCTGCCCAAATGCGGGCTGGTGGACAGGTCTTTACACCGGCAATGGATGGCGCTTCACGCGATGCCCGCATGGCGGGTTGGCGCAGCGCAGTTGCTTCGGTGCTGACATCAACACAAGGCGCTGGCTGAGTGCGATGGGCCATAACATTGGCCGCATTATTGGCTTTATGTGTCATGTCGGCGGTCAATATGTTTCTGCCCTATGCCAATGCGCGGGGGCGGGTCACGGATGGCACAGAGAAAATACTTACCAAAGATGATGGCCGCACCATCGCCTATTTTGTCCAAGGCAGGGGCAAAAGCATCATTTTGTTGCCCAGTGCAGGTCGCGAAGCCAGCGACTTTAATGAACTGGCTGCCACCCTTATGTCCCATGGTTACAAGACCATTGCCATTGAACCGCCGGGCATTGGTCAATCTGCACTGCCGCACGATGATATGACATTGTTTGATCTTGCAGATGATGTCGCAACTGTTGTGCAAGCAGAATTGGCCACTAGCGAAAACGCCGTAATTATTGGTCATGCATTTGGAAACCGCGTCGCACGTGCCACTGCAACGCGCTATGGCGATAAGGTTGATGCGCTGATTTTGATTGCGGCAGGCGGCAAACAGCCCATTCCGCCAAGGGCAGACCGCGCATTGAAAGCGAGCTTCAACCCTCTCAATGTTGCTTCACGGCGTATTGGCGATATTCGTTATGCATTTTTTGCCAATGGCAACACAGTGCCCGATTATTGGCAGCGTGGATGGCATATTGATACGGCGCAATTGCAGGCGCAGGCGGTGCGTTTAACCGATGCAGCAAAATGGTGGCTGGGCGGTAATAAACCGATATTGGTTATACAGGGCGACAAAGATACTATCGCGCCAACAGAAGATGCCGGGCAAGCGCTGGTTGACGATGGTAAGGGCAGGGTAGAAATGGTGGTTGTCCGCAAAGCAGGACACGCATTGTTGCCAGAGCGGCCTAGAGTGATTTCTGATGCCGTTCTGGCCTATTTGGCGCAGCTATCTGGCGCCGATAGCGAGGACTGAGCCGTCAGAACAACCTATAAGCCCATTTGTCGCACAGCCAGATCGCGCATAATTTCTTCGGACCCGCCACCAATCGCCATAACTTTTACCTCGCGGTAAATGCGCTCAACCGGGTTGCCGCGCAAATATCCGGCACCGCCCAATATCTGCATTGCTTCGGAGGCACAGAATTCTAGGCCTTTGGTAGCAAAAAACTTGCCTTTGCTGATTTCTGCCACTGGCATTTGCCCATTATTGGCCTGCCAGCACATCTGGTTACAATAGGCTTCTGTTGCATCAATGCGTGCGGACATATCGGCAATTTTATGACGGATAACCTGATGGCGGATGAGCGGTTTACCAAAAGTTTTTCGCTGCTGGGCCCATTCTATTGATGTGTTCAGACAGGTTTTCATCATGCCAACGCATTGGGCAATCATGCCCAGACGTTCATAATTGAAATTGTGCATGATCTGGCCAAAACCATGATCTTCAGCGCCCATTAGATTTTCAGCGGGTATGCGGCAATCGTCAAAATATAATGTCGCTTGATCAGATGCCCACCAACCCATTTTCTTGGTAATTTCAGTGCGGCTGAAACCCTCAGCATCCGCATCGACAAAGAAAAGGGAGATACCTTCGAGCCCGTCTCCGCTGGTACGCGCACCGACGACAAAATGGTCCGATGTCATGCCGCTGGTGATGAATGTTTTGCTGCCATTGATGACCCAGTGATTGCCGTCACGCTTGGCCGTGGTTTGCATCGCGGCAACATCCGACCCGCCACCAGGTTCGGTAATGGCAAGGCTTGAGCCTTTCCGGCCAGCAATAATATCGGCCAGGCAGCGGTCTTTAATCTCTTTTGATGCCAATTTATCTATCGGGCCAATGGAGATTGCTCGTCCGCCCAGTGCCGCCACGACACCTGTCGCACCGCATGAGCCAGCAGCCTCTGCCCAGATTGCGCGCATGAAACAATCATCAAAGCCTAGACCGCCATATTCTTCACCAATGCCAAATCCGAATAGGCCCAGCGCACCGGCCTTTTCATGCAATCCCCATGGAATAGAACCTGCCTCGTCCCATGCATCAGCATAAGGGAGAATCTCTCTGTCAATAAATTCCCGGCATGTCTCACGAAATGCTACGCGCTCTGGCGTATCGAACGGGTTTTCCATTATGCCTCTCCATACCGATATGCTTTGCGCATATTCTTTAGCAGAGGCTAGGCAACAAAAAACCGGGCGGCAAGGCCCGGTTCTTTGTTAATCTGTGCTGTGAAAATTTTAGTTGCGATCCGCGCGAACCGTTTTCACCGTCTTTTTCTCTGGTGCAATGGAGATACGCACTGTCTCTCCAGAATTACCGGGGAATTCCGTAAACATCGCTTCAACCAAATTCGGAACGATATAGGTCAGGTTTTTGCTGCGCGATTGTGCTTCTGCACGCCCTTCGAACAGGCGGGTATTGTCTGCTACACGATCAATTTTAAGGTCCAGTTCGCTGGTATAAACGGTAAAGCTGCGTACGCCGCCAAAACCACCACCGAAGATGAACGGATCATGAAAACCGAAGCCAAATCTGGCACCACGGAAACGGCGGAACCCACCAAAGCGACCAAATCCACCACGGAAGCCGCCAAACCGGCCGAAGCCTCCGCCAAAGCGACCAAACCCGCCGCCAAAGCGACCAAATCCACCATTAGAACGAACGCGCTCGCGCCCATTATCAATAGCATAATCGAAGCTAACAATCAGATCCGCATCCTGCGGGCTGTTGGCAGGAACATAACCCTGTTCTGCCATTTCATCTTCTACTGCCTGTGCATATTGCGCAAATTCAATGCCGCGAGCAAGCTCAGGATCATTTGATGTTACGAAAAAGCTTTGCCCCTGTGTAGGCGGCAATTGCTGGAACCGAGCAACATCTGCCTTAAATGGTGTCGCACATGCGCTGAGACCTAGCATCAACACAGGTGCCGTTAGAGAAAATACCGCTTTCTTACTAATAGCCATTTTAAGCTCCTTGCTCGCCAAAATTTAGGGCAAAATATATTGCCAAACATAATGAGTATATCGAGCGAGCCGCTAATCCCGATAATTACGTGTTATAATGTTCTATCTGAATATGTGTTGAATAACCACGATATGCAAGCTTTGGAATCGTATAGCGTGGCGATAGAAATTATCAATCAGTCAACAATCCAAGCGCATCATAGGCACCTTGCAAAGTCGGTGCAGCAATAGCTCTCGCCTTTTCTGCGCCTTTTTGCAGCAAGGCATCCAATTGGTCATGGTCATTTTTCAGCTCAATAAAGCGGGTGCGGATGGGCCGCAATGTTTCAACCGTGCATTCTGCCAAGGCCGGTTTGAACGCGCCAAAACCCTGTCCGGCAAATTGCGTTAGAACTTTGTCCGTTGTGCTGTCGGTCAACGCAGCAAAGATGCTGACCAGATTAAGCGCTTCCGGCCGTGTTTCCAATTCTGCCATATTGTCAGGCAGTGGTTCTGGGTCTGTCTTTGCTTTTTTGATCTTTTTGGTGATGACGTCATCATCATCGGTCAGATTGACGCGACTAAGATCACTAGGGTCCGATTTCGACATTTTTGCTGCGCCGTCGCGCAGGCTCATAACGCGGGTGGCCGGTCCTTCGATGATTGGATCAGGCAATGTGAACAGATCCACATCAAAATCTGCATTGAATTTGGTCGCAATGTCGCGTGCCAGTTCCAGATGTTGCTTCTGGTCCTCGCCAACCGGCACATGGGTGGCACCATAGATAAGCACATCGGCAGCCTGAAGCACGGGATAGGCAAACAGGCCAACGCTTGCGCCCTCACGGTTCTTACCGGATTTCTCCTTAAATTGCGTCATGCGGTTCAACCAGCCAATGCGCGCGGTGCAGAACAATATCCATGCTAATTCGGCATGGCCGGGCACACGCGCTTGGTTGAACAATATGGCCTTTTCAGGGTCCACACCGCTGGCGATCAGGGCCGCTGCCATTTCGCGGGTGTTGGCGCTTAGCTCAGCCGGATCATTATTAACGGTGATGGCGTGCAAATCTGCCAGAAAGAAGAGGCATTCCATCTGGTCCTGCATCGCGACCCATTTTTTGATCGCACCCAGATAATTGCCAAGGTGCAAATTGCCTGTTGGCTGAATACCTGAAACTACGCGCATAAATTTATCCGTTCCCTGTCTGTGATGGCTCTGGGCTGTTATCGGCGCTGCCGCTGCGCCCTTTCATTAATATTGCGATTCTTTCGCGGCTTATTGCCCCGCTTATCAGAGCAGTAAGCAGATAGGCAATGCCGCCAATGACCACCAATGCAGCAATAGAGATCACTCTCTCTAAAGTGTCGCCAGTATAATAGGGTAGGCCATAAGGCAGAATGAAGCGCAGGACACCGGCCATGAATGCGGCCGAAAGAGTGATGCGCAGCAAGCGCAAAATCAACGTCATCGGAATGCGATAATGGGTGCGATAGTGCAGCATAGCGTAGAGCATGATGGTATTGCTCCACGCGCTGACTGCACCGGCTAGCGCGACACCAGCAATGCCCAATATGGGGATCAGCACAATGTTCAAAATGATATTGATGACCAATGATATGCCAGCAGTAATGACCGGTGTACGCGTGTCTTTACGAGCGAAAAACCCTGGCACCAAAACCTTGATGAGAACATAGGCTGGCAGACCGACCACTAGTGCCGATAAAACAGCGCCTGCAATGGTGGCATTGCCGACCGTAAAATTACCACCGACAAAAAAGGCTGCCACCAGCGGGAAAGACAGTATGAACAAAGCAAAGCTTGCTGGCAGTGTCAGCAACATGGCCAGCTCAATCGCATTGCTTTGCAGATGTGATGCGCCCTTATGATCAGCCTTGGCGATAAAGCGGGAAAGAGCTGGCAATATGGCCGTACCCAGAGCGATACCGATAATGCCAAGCGGCAATTGGTTCAGCCGATCAGCATAGGCCATGATCGAAAACGACCCTTCACTCAACTGGCCAAGGAAAAACAGGTCAACGGCGCGGCTGATCTGGTAAATGCCTGCACCGAATGTCGCTGGCAGGATAAGCATACCAAGCTCACGAACATCCTGCGTTAGTCGCGGTAGCTTTATTGGGAAGCGAAAGCCTGCACGCCGCGCCCAATAATATAGCCACAGCATTTGCAACAGGCCTGAGGTCGCAACCGCAAAGGCAAGATAATAGGCTGTTTGCCGAGGATTAGTGCCGCCATCTTCAATCAGCGAATAGACCAAGGCTGTAATCATGCAGATATTGAGCAGTACAGGCGCAAAAGCGGCTGCTGCAAAACGGCTGAGCGAGTTCAAAATGCCTGAAAATAACGTGGTTACGCTGATTAATGCCAAATAGGGGAAGGCAATGCGCGCCAAAGTGACGCTATAGTCACCGCTGCGTCCACCTTGGCCGAAATCATCAAACAGCCAGATGATCCAGGGCATGGCCAGCATCATGATGATGGTGAAAAATACCAGCACCGGTACAAATATGGACAGGACTTCCGTTGCAAATTTCTGGGCCGCACTCGTTTTGCGGCTGGTATCGCCAGGTTTTGCATTGGCCTCATCCTCGGCCAATTTGCCATTGAACAAAGGCACAAAGGCGATGGAAAATGCACCTTCGGCAAAAAGACGGCGAAAGATATTGGGCATTTGAAACGCCAATTGCCACGCGTCTGCGGCCAGTCCAGCGCCCAATATGCGGGCAATCAATATGTCACGCACAAAACCAAACAGGCGGCTGACCATGGTCAAACCGCCTATTGTTCCTGTGGCTTTTAATAGGTTCATTCTGGACCCAAAAAACTGTCTTAAGCGTTGCCGGCTGGCGGACCGCCTTGTGCCTGCTGTGCTTCATGCTCGGCCAGTTGTTGCAGATACAGTCCGTTAAAATCAATCGGCTCCAGCATCAATGGCTGGAAACCTGCATCGCGCACTGCATCTGCCAAAATCCGGCGAGCAAATGGGAAGATAATCCGAGGAGCCTCTGAATAAAGAAATGGACGAATCTGGTCTTCTGGAATATTGCGCATGCCAATCAGGCCGCAATAGGCCAGCTCGACAAGGTACATTGCGCCCTTTTCATTCTTAGCATTAACAGTGATTTTCAGCTCAACTTCATGCGCGTCATCCGCCAGTTGCTGCACGGCAATGTTGAATTGCACATCAATATTGGGCGCACCCTCCCATTGATAGGATTCAGGTGCATTGGGGTTCTCTACGGACATATCTTTGATATATTGAGAGATAATACCTACTGCAGGAGCGGTATCGCTGCCATTGGCTGTTACGTTTTCAGATGTGATGGTGCCATCATCGGCCATGTTATTCTTCCTTATCGTCGCGCATTAGCGGGAGAGTGCAGGACTGCTACAAGGTTTTACACCGGTTATAGCCGCGAAAAGCATTCGCCCGATAAATTCTTAAAATCGAGCCGCGCGTAGCAGTATGCTCCTAGGCTTGCAAGCATCGCTGCTGCAATGATGCTGTGCATTTCGTTTAAAATTCGGCTTTCGCTCTGTCATTTGGCAATATGCTATGTTGGAAAACATGGTGCAAAAATTTGTATTATGCGGTTTTGAAACTACTTTATAAGGGTAAGTGATGACAGCGCACGTTTAGCTGTTATTCATAGCGCATATAGGATAAGCCTGTTTTGAGCGTCCGACCATGTTATATGCATCGGTATATATGCATGGATACGCTAAGATTTTTTGGATCAATAAGTTGGAAGATATAGTGACACCGACAATTATCATTCTCGCCATGGTTGCCGCCTTTCTTGGTCTGCGCCTTTACTCGGTATTGGGCAAACGCACAGGGCATGAGCAAGACCCTCTGGCTGGCAGAATGGACCGGTCCATTCCTGAAACGGCGACAGGCAACGGCCAGCAGGAAACAGATGATCAGCACAATATGGGCGGTGATGGCAACAATGTGACCGCGATGAGCCCAGGCATAGAGCGTGCTGCTGAACAAGGGTTGCAACGTATAGCTGCGGCGGACCGGTCTTTTGACCCGGTGCGGTTCATCATTGGCGGCAAAGCCGCTTATGGCATGATCCTTGAAGCTTTTTGGAGCGGCAATCGTGATGATCTGCGCAGCCTGACCGATGATGATGTTTATGACAGTTTTGTCGAGGTGATTGAACAGCGTGAAGCGCGCGGTGAGACATTGGACAACCGCTTGGTACGTATTGAGCGTGCAGCAATTGCCGATGCAGAACTGCAAGGCAAGATCGCACGCATCACCATGCGCTTTGATGCAGATATCGCATCTGTTGTGCGTGATAAGGATGGTGAGCTAATCGCCGGTTCGGTCAGTGATGCGGTGGAAACACATGATATCTGGACCTTCTCGCGTGATCTGGATAGCGCCACGCCAGATTGGGTGCTCGACGAAACCGATCAGGCGTAATTAGGGACATCAACACGATGCGATCCTTTGCCGCACTGGCAGCATCCTCTGCATTGCTATTTTCGCTTGTCGGCTGTGCGGGGATAATCCCTCCTGCAGCGCAAGCCTCAACAGGATCGGCCTCAACCAGAGCTGAACGCACAAATTCTGATAAGCCGCAAGAATCAGAATGGGTTCAAGGGTTAGAGGCGCCAACAGCCGAGCAGCCTGTTTCCGATCAAAATTCTGCGCAAGAGCAAGTGCCTGCTGGCATAGTGGCATCGAGCGGGGCGCCGCGTTATTCTGATCTCAAGCCTAAGGATTTGCTGATAGATGGTGATCGGATTGAACCGCTTAATCCGGGGCAGGAAAATGCCACTGGCCAAGCGATTACCTTAATTTCTGATACCGTGCCCTTTGGCTATAGGTTAAGTGCGGATGATGCACGTAATGCGATGCTGGCTTTCCGCACAAGCTGCCCGTCCCTGCTTAATCGTAATGATCGTTCGGGTCTGACACAGAAGCAGGATTGGAAGGGCGCCTGCGATTCGAGCAAGACCTGGCTTGAAAGCGATGCGCGCGCTTTCTTCTCCACCCATTTTGAAACTTTGCAAATTGGCGATGGCAAAGCCTTTGCTACCGGATATTTTGAGCCTGAAATTGCGGGTAGCCGAAGCAAAAGCGCGGACTATAATATTCCTGTCTATCGCCGTCCTGCTGATCTGGTGGAAGTCGATCTGGGTCAATTTTCTGATGAGTGGAAGGGCAAGCGCGTCCGTGGCCGTGTCGAAAATGGTCGACTGATACGCTATGCTGATCGTGCCGCCATAGAAGATGGTGCATTAAATGGCCGCGGCTTAGAGCTCGCATTTGCGGCAGACCCTATCGAGTTTTTCTTTCTGCAAATTCAGGGTTCGGGACGGTTGATTGCGCCTGATGGCAGCATCATTCGTATCGGCTATGATGGTCAGAACGGGCATGATTATCTGGGCATAGGCCGCGTGCTGCGCGATGAAGGGCGTTTGGAGCCTGGGCAGGCCGATCTAGAAGGCATTATTCGCTGGCTGCGGGCCAATCCGGAAGAAGGCCGCGCCTTGATGCGGCGCAATGCCAGCTATATTTTCTTTCGGGAATTGAGTGACGCAGGGCCATTGGGCGCATTGGGCTGGCCAGTGACTGCGGATAATAGCGTCGCCGTTGATCCGCGTTATGTCACCATGGGCGCACCTGTCATTCTGGCTATGGACCGCGAAGAGCCTGCTGGGCTTTGGGTCGCGCAGGATACGGGCGGTGCCATCAAAGGCCCGAATCGCTTTGATACATTTTGGGGCGCCGGTACGCGGGCCCGCAACATTGCCGGCGGCATGGCTGCGCGTGGCCAATCGGTTATATTGGTGCCGCAAGGGACATTTGCTCGTCTGAAGAACGAGGCGGAGCAAAGCCGTTCTGCCGGCAATCGATGAGCGGTCGCCCGCTATCCCCTGAGGAAGCGGCACTTTGGCAAAAACTGGTCGCTGCGGTCGAGCCTCTTAAGGCCAAAAACCCTTATGAGACAAAAAAGCGCACGACCAATAATGCGCCACACGGTCAAGATTTTGTATCACCGCCAAAGAATAAGGGCATAATTGCCAAGCCTGTTCAGAACATCATGGCTAGCAGTGCAACCTTGCACAAAGCATCAGCGATTCCGGCAACAAAAGAAGCATTTGCCATGATGCTTGATCAGCGGCGTTCGGCGCGTGTCCATGCTGAGCGATCCCCCATGCCGAGTTTTTTCAACCATGATGTGCAACCCGAAACCGAGCGTACTGGCAATTTGGACGGGCATTGGGAGCGGCGATTGTCCAAAGGGCAGGTCGCACCTGATATGACAGTCGATCTGCATGGCTATAATCTGTCTGCCGCATATTCGCGTATGGACGGCGCATTGGCGCAGGCGCAGGCCGCCCATATGCGTGTGCTATTGTTGATCACAGGCAAAGCCCGACCAGCCGCCCATAATATTGATGGGCGACCACGCGGCGCTATCAGACGCGCTATGCAGGACTGGCTATCGGCATCGCGCCATGCTGGCAATATTTCTGCTGTACGCAATGCCCATCCACGCCATGGCGGCGATGGAGCGCTGTATATCATCCTGAAAAGACGGCGTTAGAATTGTGACATTACCACATTTTGAAACAGCCTCAGCAGACTCAGCACTAGCTATAATAGCAACTGCTTAGGCGAGAGCGCTGGTGATAATCCGCCGGTAAATCTTGGTCAGCATATCCAGATCAGCAATGGCAACGGCTTCGTTTACCTTATGCATGGTGGCATTACACAATCCAAATTCTATGACAGGGCAAATTTTTGACAAAAAGCGGGCATCGGATGTGCCACCTGTCGTTGATAATTCCGTCTCGACGCCCGTTTCTGCCTTTATGGCCTCAGCGATCATTGCCGAAAAATCCCCTGGTGGTGTCAGAAAACTCTCACCAGAGATAATGGCTTTTACCTGTGCACCATGGGGTTCAACAGCCTGCCTAACGCGGGCGATAATATCATCACCTTTATGCAGATCGTTAAACCGGCAACTGATCCGCGCCTCTGCGCGCGCGGGAATAACATTATGCGCCGGGTTGCCGACATGCAGATCGGTAATTTCAATATTGCTTGCCTGAAACCAGTCACTGCCTGCATCCAGTGAGATATCTTCAATGGCGGTCAATGCCTTTACCATGCGTGGTAGTGGATTGTCTGCCAGATGCGGATAGGCAACATGTCCCTGTGTTCCATGCGTGCTGATCCACATATTGACCGAACCCCGCCGACCGATTTTGACCATATCACCCAGCCGGTTAACACTGGTCGGCTCGCCAACAAGACACAGATCGGGAATGGTATCATGCGCTTTCATATAGTCGATGAGCGCCCTTGTGCCATGCACGGCTGGGCCTTCCTCATCACCAGTGATGATCATGCTGATTGTACCAGCGTCTTTGGGGATATCAGCCAAAGCGGCAACAAAGGCGGCGATGCTGCCTTTCATATCAACCGCACCGCGACCATAGAGCAGATCACCGCGTATTTCCGGCGCATAAGCGTTGCTTTGCCAGCCCTTGCCCTCTGGCACGACATCCAGATGTCCGGCAAAGGCGAAGTGCTTTGCCGAGTTTGCATTATCGGTTGTGCGGATTGCGAACAGATTTTCGACAGGCCCGCCATTATCAGGATTGTCATCATCCTCGCCCGCAACAAAACGTGTTACGGCAAAACCGAGGGGTGTCAGCATCGCCTCCATCGCGGTAAAGACATCACCGCGTGCAGGGGTTACACTTTTTGCGGCGATAAGCTGCTTCGCTAAATCCAGAACGGCCATGGTCATGATTTAGTTGGCCATTTCGTCATAATGGTCAAGCGTCCAGCTCTCCGCTTGTGCATCGCGGCACCATTGCTGCATCCAGTCATGCTCCAAAATGGCTTCACTATAGGCCGCAGCAAAGCCTGGCAGGGTTACGCCATAGGTTTGCAGGCGTGTTACCACCGGGGCAAAGACGATGTCTGCCGCACCAAAAGTGCCAAACAGAAATGGCCCCTGCTTGCCAAAACGCGCCCGTGCTTCGGCCCATAATGTCAATATCCGCATGATATCGGCCTGCGTTTCTTCGCTGATCGTAATGCTGGATGCCCGCATCTTGATGTTCATCGGCATTTCACCACGCAGCGCAGTAAAGCCGGAATGCATTTCACAAACCATAGACCGCGCCATGCCGCGTGCCGTCTCATCTTTGGGCCAGAAGCGATCACGATGGGTTTTGTCGGCAAGCCAGTCCATAATGGCCAGACTGTCCCAGATGACAGTTTCACCATCCCATAAGATCGGCACTGTTCCAGGCGAAGGGCCAAAGTCATCACCTGACTTTGCCTTGTCCCATTCCTCGCCATAAAGCGGCACAGTAATTTCATCGAAATGCAGGCCCGATTGTTTGCATGCTAACCAGCCACGCAATGACCAGCTTGAATAATTTTTGTTACCAACGATCAGTTTCATGGTCACGCCTCTATAATGTCTAGCGGTGATATTGTGCGCTTCGTTTTCTGCCTAGCGATATGTCAAAAGCAAGACCAGAGATGGAGTGGAAAATATCGTGCTTATTCCTGAATCGAATCCAGAACAAAGGTACGAAGCTCAGTAATACCATGCTTTTTTTCCGATGATGTGGTGAAGATTTCTGGATAGGCAGCAGGGTGTTTGCGCAATGCCGCCAGAGTTTCTGCTTCAACCTTGGCGAGCTGCTCCGTTTTGATTTTGTCGGCTTTGGTCAATACCAGTGCATAGCTCACCGCAGCTTCATCAAGCATGGCCAGAATTTCTTCATCGACCTTTTTAATGCCATGACGGCTATCAATCAGCACGATGGTGCGTTTAAGCACGGTGCGGCCACGCAGATAATCATTGATCAGAAAGCGCCATTTTTTGACGATATTTTTTGGTGCCTTGGCATAGCCATAGCCCGGCATGTCGACGAGACGGAACAATGTCGGTTCACCAATTTCAAAATAGTTGAGCTCCTGCGTCCGCCCGGGCGTAACCGAAGTGCGCGCTATGGCACGGCGGCCTGTCAACGCATTGATGAGCGACGATTTGCCGACATTTGACCGTCCTGCAAATGCAATTTCTGGAGCGCCGGGCGCAGGCAGAAATTCCAGCGCCGGCGCAGATTTCAGAAATTCGACACGGCCGGAGAAGAGTTTGTCCGGATTGAGCCTCACTCTTTTCCTGCTTTCGCCTGTTTTTCCGCTTTAGCTTTCTCTTTTTCTTTGGCCTTTTCTTCAGCATCCTTGCGCATCTGTTCTTTTAGCTGCGGGTGCCGCGAATAAAGCAGTTTTTGTTGCGCGATGGTGAGCAGATTAGAGGTTGCCCAATAAAGCTGTAACCCTGCCGCAAATTCCGCCATGACGAACATCAACATCCACGGCATGATCGAAAACACCTGTTGCTGTACAGGATCTGCAGGTGCCGGATTCAGTTTGAATTGGAGCCACATTGTCACACCGACGATGATTGGCAGTACGCCGATGGCCAAAAAGCTGACCGGTTCAAATGGCAGTAGGCCGAACAGGTTAACTGGTGTGAGCGGATCTGGCGCCGAAAGGTCAGTAATCCAAAGCGCGAAGGGCTGATGACGCATTTCAATGGTAAGCAGCAGCACTTTATACAGCGCGAAATAGATGGGTATTTGCAAAAAGACCGGCAGACAGCCAGCAAGCGGATTGACCTTTTCCTTTTTGTACAGCGCCATTACTTCTTGCTGCATCTTTTGTTTATCGTCTTTATATCGCTCCTGAATTTTCTTCATCTTTGGCTGAATGGCGCGCACTGCTGCCATGGAAGAAAATTGCTTTTGTGCGATAGGGAACATCAAACCACGAATGATGAGCACCAAGACAATGATCGCGACGCCGAAATTGCCGATATTATCAAATAACCATTTCAGCAGATAGAAAATCGGCTTCTCAAACCAATAGAACCAGCCCCAATCAATCGCACGGTCAAGCAGGGTGATGCCTTGCTCATCAGTATAGTAATCAAGCAGTTCGGTATTTTTGGCACCAGCATATAATTTGTTGGTAATGGTCAGTGCTTTGCCCGGAGCGATGATCTGCGCATCATAATTCAAATCTGTGCGATAAATATCTTTCCGGGGGTTAACAAAGCTGCCTGAAACTTTGGCTTTATCATCAGCGATAAGGGCAGATAACCAATAGATATCCGAAAAGCCGATCCAAGACACTTGCCCTTCCGGGTCGGCTTTTTTGCCGGGCGCCTCGGCAACATCGTCATAGCCCCAGTCAAAATTGGCTGCGTCATCAAAAACGCCCAATGGCCCAGTGCGCAAAATCCATGTTCCTTCATCGGCAGTGGTGCCATTGCGACTGATAAAGGCCAGAGGTTGTGTCTGGATAGGTGTTTCGCCATTATTGCTAAGTTTTTGCTCCGCAGTAATCAGATAATTTTCATCGATGCTGAAAGTGATAGTGAAAAGCTGTCCCGTGCTGTTGCTCCAGCTTAGCTTGACCGGTTTGCCCGGTGCCAGAGTATCGCTATCAGCGCTCCACAATGTATCGCTTTTCGGACGCTCAATCTGACCGAGCCAGCCAAATTGTGCATAATGCTGTTCCAGTGTGCCTTCTGGCCCGAACAAGCGCACGGCAGGGCTATCCTTGGCGACTGTCTCACGGTGATCGGTAAGAACCAGATCATCCAGACGCGCACCGACCAGATTGATGGTGCCTTCAACCAGCGGGTTTTTGATTTTGACGCGCTGGCCCTGATTCAACACTGAATCAATATTCACATTAGATGCCGGTGTATCCGCAACGTCACCGGTTGCGGTCAGAACATCCTGCCCGCCATCAGCAGCAGATGTATTGGCACCAGCAGCTTTTTCCTTTGCGGCAGCGGCAATTTGCTCATCCGTCAACACAGGCTGCGGATACAGCGTATCAATAATATATTGCGAGCCGAACAGCACCAGAGCAGTTAAAACAACCGCGAGAATGATATTGCGCTGATTTTCCACCAATAAACCCTTATTATTCTAAAATGTCATTATCGTAAGATGACGCTTAAACTTGCAGATGCAAGTTTCAGGGCACGGGGTCGTGCCCATGGCCACCCCATGGATGACAGCGCAATAGCCGCTTAATCGTCAGCCAGCCACCCTTAATCGTGCCATATTTTCGCAGAGCGATAATTGCATATTGCGAACAGCTGGGCGAATAGCGGCATGTCGGCATCATCAGCCGCGAAGGGCCCCATTGCCAGAAGCGGGCAACCAATATGAGGGCACCACGCATCAGTGAAGACTTGTCGGCATATTATCACGCTGTTTCGGCGCATTATTGCGGCCTGTTTGTTTGCGCTTATTGGTTTTGTTGCCGCGGCGATTCGGACGGGCATCAGGGTTTTTGTGATAATGGCGGAGTGCTTTGACCAGATCGCCGTTCATTACGGACCAGTCATATTCTGTCGCAACGTTACGGCCGATGAAAATATGATCAGCTCCAGCTATTCCCTGATCTGGAATAATCTCCCGTACCAAGGCGCGAAAGCGGCGCTTTATACGATTGCGTATAACGGCATTGCCGGTCTTTTTGGTGACAGTATAGCCTGCCCGGCTGGCGGGGCTGTCGTCACCGCGCGGGTGAATAAGCAAAATAAATGACGGTGAAACCCACCGCCATCCACGATTTGCTCTTAAAAAGTCTGATCGTTTGGTAAGTGTCGCTATATTTCTGTCAGCTTGATGCGCGGCAGATGTCATTAGCGACATTATGCCCTAAAGCTTAAGCAGAAAGTGATTTGCGTCCGCGTGCACGGCGTGCGCGCAAAACCTTACGGCCACCAACAGAGGCCATACGGCTGCGAAATCCATGACGCCGTTTGCGAACAAGACGGCTGGGCTGAAATGTGCGCTTCATTGCGGCACTCCTGTAATTTTTGGCACAATCAATATGTGCGTATATTCGATAATCCGGTTAAGATCGGCAAATTGTCAAAAGCTGTACACAGACAAGCGACATAGCTACGCCGTTCAAGACGCAGGCCATTATCGGCTGCAATGCATCAAGTCAAGCAAAAGCCCGAATTTAGCAGCGATTTGATACCAATTTCTCTTCTCACTCTGAGAGCATAACTCACCTCTCGACTCTATGACATGAAAAGCGTAGCAATAGGTTGAAGAACAAAGAGGGGGTAAGGGTTCTTTTCCCATGGTTTCAACGGTTTTGACAACGGCTTATCTGGGGCTGGAAGCACGCAGTGTGGAGGTTCAGGTACAGATTGCTGCAGGCCTGCCCGCATTCATTGTGGTGGGTTTGCCGGATAAAGCTGTTGCGGAAAGCCGTGAACGCGTGCGCGCCGCTTTGGCTGCATTGGGTTTGGCACTGCCGCCCAAACGAATCACTGTAAACCTCTCTCCGGCGGACTTGCCGAAAGAAGGCTCCCATTATGATTTGCCCATTGCATTGGGGCTTATGGCCGCCATGGGGTTGGTCGATAAAGAGGCTTTGGCAGGTTATGTTGCGGTCGGGGAGCTAGCTTTGGACGGACGCTTGGCTTCATCGCCTGGCGTATTGCTTGCCGCTATGCATGCAGCAGACCGTGAATGCGGGCTAATATGCCCTGCAGCACAAGGCAGTGAAGCTGTATGGGCAGGAGATTTGGAAGTTTTGGCAGCGCCTGATCTGTTGTCACTTATCAACCATTTTAAGGGGGAGAATCGCTTGCTTCCGCCGCAAGCTGGAGCGATTGAAGAGGCGACTGCTGGCCCTGATCTCAAACAGGTTAAAGGGCAGGAGACTGCACGCCGCGCTTTGGAAATTGCCGCTGCTGGCGGGCATAATTTGTTGATGTCTGGCCCGCCGGGCGCTGGCAAATCGCTGCTCGCCTCTTGCTTGCCAGGTATATTGCCTCCGCTTTCTGCTGCTGAAGCCTTGCAAGTGTCGATGGTGGCGAGCGTTGCAGGAGTGCTGCAAGATGGCAAAATCAGCCGCAATAGACCGTTTAGAGCGCCGCATCACAGTGCATCCATGGCAGCCTTGGTTGGCGGCGGACTGAAAGTGCGCCCGGGTGAGGTCAGTCTGGCGCATCTGGGGGTGTTGTTCCTAGACGAATTGCCCGAATTTAAGCGCGATGTTCTCGATTCGCTGCGCCAACCACTCGAAGCGGGTGAGGTTAGCGTGGCACGCGCCAATGCGCATGTGACCTTTCCGGCGCGGGTACAGCTTGTCGCTGCGATGAACCCATGCCGGTGCGGTTATTTGAGTGATCCTGCCCAAGCCTGTTCGCGCGCACCGCGCTGCGCCAGTGACTATCAATCACGCATATCAGGGCCATTGCTTGACCGTATTGACCTGCATGTTGATGTAGAAGCTGTTTTGGCCAGTGATCTGATCCGCCCGTCCGATGCTGAAACATCGGCGACTGTAGGAGGCCGCGTTGCCAGTGCGCGAAACGTGCAGCAACAGCGCTATGGTCAGGAAAATGTGCTGACCAATGCAGCATTAAGCGCTGAACAGACGGAGCAATATTGTACGCCGGATCAACCAGGCCAAGACCTGTTGGCACAAGCGGCAGATTCGATGCGCTTAACGGCACGCAGCTATATGCGTATCTTAAAAGTTGCGCGCACCATCGCAGATTTGGCGAGCGCACAAGAGGTGTCGCGCGCCCATATTGCTGAAGCGCTGAGTTATAGGCGGCAATTTAACCGGTCTTAGGCCTTGGTTTGCTGGATGAATATTATCCCGCAGATGCTGGTGTCATGGCCATATGCAGCCTGACGCGCTTGATCAAAAATATTGACCGTAAGATTGCCCAGATAAGAGCAACTGCAATTTGCAGGATTAGCAAAAGGCCCAAATCAGGATAGAAAAGACTGGCGGCTGAAAAGTCTACTCCAAAGGACCGTGGGACATAATACCATAAGGTAATGGCATAGCTGATCAGGCAAAGCGAAGGGATAGCGAATATGATCCCCTTAACCCAAATTGCAGAGTCCCAAGGCCTAGACATCATTTTGCGTAAGCGCATGAGGGAAAGAAAGCCGGCTATTATTAAGATGATAAGCAGTGCAGTCGATCCCCATAACATCGATTCGAAAATAGGTTGAGGGGATATATCTGTACCGGGCAGACCCAGTGCATATCTTACGCTTCCATAATGCAAATTCCCCTCCAGCGTGCCCGACATATTCATTAAGAATAATGCTCCTTTGCGCGTTGTCTGATTATACATCATTAAGGAACGAAACCCCGGATTGGCCCCATCATGGAATATTATATGTTGGCCGTTGACGGTGTCATGTTCCCATCCGAACTCATAGGCTCTTAAATGGTCTTTCTGCCATGAAGCGGTCAGGGCGGGCGGAACAATTCGTGGGTCCTTATCCGATACCGCTATTAGATATTTTGCGAGATCTTCAGCGCTAGCGGTAATACCACCTGAAGCCACCATCATGCGACTGGCCAAAAAATGATATTCGACCGGGAAACCGAACCATTGAATATGCCCCTTGGCCTCTTTGATATCTGTCGATCCGGCTATTTGAACATAGGTATTGTCCATACCGATTTTGCCAAAGATCCGCTTTTGCAAAATGCTCTCAAATGGCATCTTATCTATGGTTTCAATTATATGTGCGAGCGTCGCATAATTGGCATTTGAATAATGAAAGTCAGTCCCTGGCTGGCTTTGCAATTGTGCGGTTCTGAGCTTTCTTACTGCACGCTGCGTGGCATCACTTCCGCGATATTGAGACCGCTGATAACGATTGCCATCCAGCGTTGAGAGGCCACTGCGATGGTTCATCAGGTGTCGGATTGTAATGTTCGCAGACAACTTTGCATCTTGTGTGCGAAAATAGGGAATGTAGCGAATGACAGGATCATCAATTGAGAGCTTTCCCTCTTGCTCCATTTGAAGGATCACAAGTGAGGTGAACGACTTGGTAAGTGATGCTATTTGGAATACTGTCTTCGGGGTAATGGGCGTTCTCTTTGTCCCTGCATTTCCATAGCCGCGTATATGTGTAACCTCACCATCTTCAATGCGTGCAAAGGCACTTCCAGGAATTTTTAGACGTTTCATGCCAGACAGGATGAATGCATCTATCTCGCCGAGTGATGGCAGGTGAGGCGTTTCTTCTTTAGCGGAAATATTTGCTCCGCAGAGCAGAACGGTTAGAAATGCAAACACAATTGATAACGGGTATAAATGACGAACCATCAGATTTTCCTTCAGGTGATAGACCTAAAGGCTGGGTGCGGCTGAAGCGTTGACAGGGCCAGCAGATATGCGCCAACTGCGGGTAAACATTCGTGAATCGCAATATTTACCATTCACGAAACGTCAAATGTTGAGGTTCAGGTGAAGATAACGTGGAAATTTCTGTCAACTGGCGTGCTTCTCGCGCTCTTTTTGGCGGCATTATTCGCATTATTGGCCATATATGACTCGGACAAAATGCCCTTTATGTGGCGATTCATATTTTGGTTTATGACTATAGGGTCTGGCCTCGTGGCGGCATTGATTGCACTGCCATTGGTCACCAAAGAGCCGTTGCGCGCATGGTCTGTACCATTACGGTTATGCATCTTGTCGGCCTTTGCATGCATTCCAGTTCCTATTATTTTGCTGGGCTTTGATACAGGGTTTCAAAGTGGCTGGCCTGCCATGAACTGGTTGCGACAATATTTCATGTCCTTCGTTCTGGCGCTTATTATTTTGGCAGGGACATATATTACGTTGAGAGCTTTTGGCGTTTTGAACGATGATGAGCCGTCAGCGCCGCAGAAAAACTCGTCTCATGCAAAAAGCTTGTTGAAGCGTTTGCCAGCAGGCTTTTCTGATGCAGAAATCTTCGCCGTTTCGGCAGAGGACCATTATTTGCGCGTTCATACTGATTTGGGTGAGACATTGATATTGATGCGACTCATCGATGCGCTGGATGCTCTGACCAGTGTTGAAGGCATGCAAACACATCGCTCATGGTGGGTAGCAATAAACGGCGTTCAAAAAATCACCAGTGATGGAGCAAAACAATTTTTAGTTCTAAAGTCGGGCGTATCAGTTCCGATTGCGCGGTCGCGGCTTAAAGCCGTCCGTGACGCATTTGCATAGCTGCTCTATCGGTTGATCTTATGTGTTGTCGTGCGCAAAGTTAGTACAGCAAATCACATCATTACGCTTCGAGGATCAGAGGCTCACTGGTCTCTTTAGCAGTGCTGCCAGCAGAGGGCGTATTTACCGCTTTGCTGCTTTTATGGCGGAATTGACCATCAACATGGCCGCCTTGTTCAATGCTCAGCGTCTCATAAGCGATATCGCCAGAAATATGCGCGCTTGCTTCAATCACCAATTCCTTGGCATCAATGGAGCCTTCGACTTTGCCTGCCAGACGGGCTGTCTCAGCAGTAACCGCTCCACTTACAACGCTGTCAGCGCCCTGCACCAGTGATGCACAGCTGATATCGCCTTCAATCTTGCCATCAATATGCAGATCGACCGTGGCTGTAATATTGCCTGTAATCACAACGTCTGAGCCAATAACTGAAAATGTCGAGCCTGAACCGTTGCGCATAGAATTTCCTGCCTTTGAACTTGTAAATTTGGAGCCGTTATCAGTTTGACGGGCGGGTACGCTGTTTGACGTCGGCTTGGATCGTGAGAACATCGCGATTTGCTTCCAGAAAGGGTTTGGGGTTGATAGCACGGTTGTTAAGCCGAACCTCGAAATGCAAATGGGTGCCGGTTGAGCGGCCTGAACTACCCATGCCGGCAATATGTTGACCAGCTATAACTTTTTGTCCTTCACGGGTTTTTAACACTGCTAAATGGGCATAGCGTGTCATCAAGCCATTGCCGTGATCAATCTCAACAGTACGACCATAGCCAGATTTCCATCCAGAGAATGCGACCACGCCAGGCGCAGCTGCATAAATCGGTTGGCGATGGGAACCGCGGAAATCCAATCCACTGTGCATAGCACCGCGGCCTGTAATAGGGTCACGGCGATAGCCAAAGCCGCTGGAAATATCATCCATATCAGCGGGGTTGGCAGATGGAATGCCAGCTAGGCCGCGCTCTAAAGCGTCCATGCGTGCCAGCTTACGGCCCAATAGCTCAAAGCGTGGATCAATCTGCGTATCTTTTGCGTTAGCTGGAGAACCGCCCAGAAAAGGTAAGAAGGGACCGCCTTGTGCAGGGCCAAAGCTGCGTGCAATAGCGGCTGGATTAAGGCCCATTTTGCGAATGGCATTTTCCGCTGCAACAGCGCGCTTATCAGCTTCTTTTGTTAAAAGGACAACAAATGCCAATTGACGGGCTTCAATGGCAGCCAAAGCCTGAGCTTCTGGTATTTGTACGCTTATTTTCGATAATGTTTCTTTGGCATCAGCCGGAGCAGCTTCTTGCAGAAGTGCATCTTTATCGCCCAGTTTGGGGAAATATTGCCCTGTGATATCTTCAATCTGGTCCTGACGATTTTCCAGATCAGAGGCGACATCGCTTATGGATTTTCTGTATTTCGCTATCCGCTCTTCAGATGTGGCGATTTGTGCTTTTTGTTCGTCCAGAGCAACCTTGTCCATGGACACTGTGACCTGACCAACCGCCATGGTTACGGTGATAGCAAGCCATATAAAGGCCAGAGCTGATAGCACCATGACAACAGTTATCTGAAGTTTCGATGATATCTTGAGAAACTTCACACGCCCATTTGAGCGCATGAAAAATTCGCGTTCTGGAAAGATTTCCACCAGACGCGCATATAAATTATGAATGCGCTGTGTTGATTTCACGATTGCCGACCCCATTATTTTTAAATTCTCTAGCAAGACTCGGTCTGACTTACGAATCCAACGGACCGGACT
This sequence comes from uncultured Sphingomonadaceae bacterium, assembly GCA_947503245.1. Classification (GTDB taxonomy): domain Bacteria; phylum Pseudomonadota; class Alphaproteobacteria; order Sphingomonadales; family Sphingomonadaceae; genus Alterisphingorhabdus. The sequence continues at coordinate 50,503 of CANNCV010000001.1, read as the reverse complement.
CGTGATGAAACGATGGAGTCGTGCGACAAGTTGCAAAAAAGTGTCAAATGTGAACCGGCATAACGCGGTAATCTCAACAAAATGAGAGAATCACCTTTATAAAAATGCAGAAATTTTATGTCTCTAAATGCGCATATCAGATCGATATATTGCAATGCAGCATGGTTTTTGACATTTTTGTTATCCGTAAAATGCCATTGAAGTATGAAGCGCTAAGCCATTTTCTTGCACATGATGCCTGCTATATCTAATCCATGATGATGATTTTTGAAAAACAGCGCGCGATGAAAGTGCATCAGCAAGAGAATGATCTTTTTGCGCACCATGGCAAAGTCCGCGGGCGCCGTTTGATCGGGCTTATGGGCGGTTCTTTCAATCCGGCGCATGATGGTCATCGGTCGATCAGTCTTTTCGCGAAAAAGGCGTTAGGACTTTCTGAGATATGGTGGATGGTTTCGCCAGGTAATCCGCTAAAGGCTAACAGTAAGGATATGGCACCGCTTGCAGCGCGAATGGCCTCCGCCAAAGCAAAGGCAAAGAACACTCCGATAAAAGCCACATTTATTGAACAGACTATGGGTACGCGCTACACCAAAGATACATTGCGCGCGATCCGGCTGCGCTATCCGCGGCATGATTTTATCTGGTTGATGGGCGCTGATAATCTGAAGAATTTTCATGCATGGCGACAATGGCGTGAAATTGCTCGACAAATGCCGATTGCTGTTATCACCAGACCTGGCTATAATGGCGATGCTATGACCTCTCCGGCCATGGCATGGTTTGCACGTTTTGTCCGCCCGCGCAGCCAGAGTTTTTTTTGGACACAATGGAGTACGCCAGCGCTGGTGATTTTGCGCTTTCGTCCCGACCCGCGTTCGGCAACGGCAATTCGCCGAACCAACCCCCATTGGCATAAACCATATGCTAGCAGCATCGTTCGCGATGATGTAACGCATAAGATATTGCTGGGTGGAAAAGGATGAATGTGATGATGAACAGCAAGGCGTATATGTTTAAGGAGGCCCTTTGACTGACCCTGTAGTGGCGCTTTCAGATAGCGCAGCCGACCAATTAGCCGCATCAAGCGACTCAGATATTCTGGTTCAGAAATTGCTGGATACTATTCTGTCGTCATTGGATGATGATCAGGCACAGGAAATTGTGCGTATCGATTTGGATGGCAAAAGCAGCATTGCCGATCATATGGTGATCGCATCGGGCCGCTCGACCCGGCAAGTGGCGTCTATGGCGCAAAAAATGTCGGAGCGTATCAAAAAAGCTGGCGGTGCGGCACGGATTGAAGGCTTGCCCAATGCTGATTGGGTGCTGATTGATGCGGGCGATGTTATCGTGCATCTTTTCCGTCCTGAAGTACGCAGCTTTTACAATTTGGAACGTATGTGGGGCTTTGATGAGGCCGCCGAAAATGCGGATGATAGCAAAGACGAAGTTGAGGCTTAAACAGCCAATAGATTGCAAGGCGCTGCGCGATTAGCGCAACTTTGCGACTTTGGGAAACGCTCATGATGCAATTGCATGTAATAGCGCGCGGCAAAATTGGCCGCAGTGAAGAGGGCGCGCTTGTTGAGCGCTATCTTGACCGTATAAGCTGGCCGACACGAATAACCGAATTGGCCGATCGCCCCGATGTGCAACCAAAGCCTTGTGACCAATCGCCCAGCAAATTGATCATGCTCGATGAAAAGGGCAAAAACCTGTCATCCATGGATTTTGCGAAAATCCTTGGCGATTGGCGCGATGATGGTGTGCGAGAAACACGTTTTCTTATTGGCGGTGCAAATGGTTTTGATAGTCAACAAAGGGCAGAGGCCGATTTGTTGATTGCCTATGGTGCGGCAACCTGGCCGCATCTTATGGCGCGCGCTATGTTGGCGGAGCAATTATGGCGGGCAACATCTATCTTGGCAGGCCATCCTTATCACCGCGAAGGTTAGCCCCTTATTTTCCAGCGGCTTTTGAGAGCATTTGACCCTTTACCTCAGGCACCAAAGCCGCCAGAACATGCAGATGGTTAGCAGTGCTTTCACCAAATACTCACGCAAGTTGCAGCCACGGCATGTTGTTATGGCCATGCTTTTGGTGACGGGCTTAGCCGCAATATTGGCAATTCCCGCTTTCGTGTCTGCGCAAAATACCGTTTTGCCCGGCCAGTCATTGCAAGATCAACGCACGGCATTGGAAGCTGCGGAACAAGAGGCAGACGCAGCGAAGCAGCGTGCGGATATTTTGCAAAAACGCGCTGGTCAGGCGGCAGCCAGCGCGGATAAAGCCAAGCGTCAGGTTGACGCTGTGGCAGCCCAAGTGGAAGCGACCGAGGCGCGTATCAACGCGCTAGAGGTGCGTATCGCCATTATTGCGCAATTGCAGAAACGCCAGCGAAGCCGTTTGGCGGAGCGCCAGCAGCCAGTGATGCGCCTTGCCGCAGCTTTGCAACAGCAATCACGCCGCCCAGCGGCTTTGGCATTGGTTAAACCTGGTTCTGTCAATGATCTGGTGCATATGCGCGCGGCAATGGCATCTATCACTCCTCAGGTTGATGCGCTCTCCACCGATCTGCGAAAGGATTTGCGGCGCACACAAACATTGCGTGAGGAGGCCGATACAGCGGCAAATGCGTTAGTGGCGCAGAGGAGCCAGCTGGACGCGCAACGAAGTGAGCTTGCCCTGCTGGAAACGCAAAGGCGGACAGAGGCCAGAAATTTGGCAGACGATGCGCGGCGTGAAGAAGATAAGGCTATCGCTCTGGTAGAAGATGCACGTGATATAACGCAGCTTATTGGCCGAATCGAAGATAGTGCCGGCCTTCGCGAAGAATTGGCGGCTTTGGCTGGCCCAAAATTGCAGGCCAATAATGATGAGCAAGCTAAGGCTCAAAATGCTGGAAAGCCGGTCTACCTCATGCCGGTTGAAGGGCAAGTGGTGACGGGCTTTGGCGAGGTTTCAACCAGTGGAATTTCGGCGCGCGGTGTGACGTTGCAGGTGCAGGAACGTGCGCAAATCAGTGCGCCTGCAAAGGGCCGTATCGCCTTTGCAGGAGTATATCGCGGCTTTGGACAGATTGTCATTATCGAGCATGGCGATGGCTGGACCAGCTTGTTGACGGGATTGCGCACTATTGCTGTCAATGTTGATGACAATGTTACGCAAGGCGCTGTCATTGGCCGTGCTGTAGGTGGTAATGAAGCGGTTTTGCTTGAACTGCGCCGAAAAGGAAAGCCAGTGGATGTCGCGACTTTGATCGCCGCAGGGTAAATCATTTTCATGGAGAGAATATTGGCAGACAGAGTAGCGCCGTCATGGGCCGAGAAAATTGTCTATTGGATCGCGACACTGTTGATGTTCGCTTTGATGTTAATCGCGATCATAGGATATCATGCCCGCTATGAGGGATTTGTTGCCACTTTTGCGAGCTATGGCTTCCCGCAATGGGTTGTGCTGCCACTGGCATATCTTAAATTATTGGCGTTGTTGGTGATTGCGATAAACCGCTGGGGCAATTTGAAGCATATCGCTTATGGCGCATATTTTATAAATATGGTCGCAGCAACATATGTTCATGTCGCAAATGGAGAGCAGCCCATCCATGCCTATATTGGATTGGTCGTGGTGATAATGTCTTATGTTTTGAGCAATCGGGTGCGCGGCGTTCCGCCCCATGATGCGTTTATCCTGTCTGCGCGCAGCAGTTAAGAGCGCTATTCCTCAAGCGCTTTGCGCTCTGCTTCAGACAATAGCACACAGCCAAAACCTTCACGAAATTCAGCCTGATTTTCTGCGAGCAATAAAGCCGTTGCAGTTACACGCTTGGCATCTGGGTCATCAGATAGTCCGACAATTTCCATGCCGGGTTCCAAGTCCTTTTCACAATCACTGAGCGAGCGGCCACCAACATAGCGGCAGGAACAGACCACACGGGCAGCATAGCCGGTGCCAACCTCACCATAGCTTTTTATGGCGCTGAAATTCCAAATGATAACCAGCACAATTACAGCCAAAATCGCGATCAAACCATATGCTGCATAGCGCAAGCGCGATGGACCTTTAGGTGCGCCCGGTTCAGCAATATTCTTTTGTGCTGATGTACTGGCCATTGATAATTTCCCTATCTAAGCGCAAATGATCTAAGCTGGCATGGCATAACGACAGAATTACAGAAAGTAACCCTGCAAATGACCTCTCTCAATCTAAGATCAGCCATGTTCTCCAAATCTGGATGGGCTATTGGCTTTGGTTTGATGGCCGTTGCAGCGACTGGCTTTATCGCCCTGTCCGGTTCCGCCATTGCAGAGGAAGACCCTGTACAGGGGCAAGCCAATTTTGCCGATGCAGATAATATGAGCGCTGAGGCGATGGCCCGCGCTGTTGCGCCCTTGTTCGAAGAAGATGAATATTCCGAGACGCGGGCCGTTCTGATTATGCAGGATGGCAAGATTGTCGCGGAGCGTTATGGCCCAAGCTATGATGCTGAGACACGTTTCATCAGCTGGTCCATGGCAAAAACGGTGACGGGCGTTCTGATTGGCATCATGGTGGCAGATGGTCAGTTGGTGCTTGATGAACCGGCACCGGTGCCTGAATGGCTGCGCCCCGGTGATCCACGCGGCGCGATTACCTTGCGCCAATTGCTGCATATGTCATCTGGTCTGGAGCATGTCGAAGCGGGCGATCCACCCTATGACTCTGATGAAGTGCGCGCGCTATTTACCGATGGTGCGGGTGATGCTGCAGGATATGCCAAGGCCAAATCTCTGGCGGCTGTGCCGGGTGAGACATATCAGTATAGCACCAATACCAGCGTTATTTTGGCAGACATAATCACCCGCCAATTGACGAACAGCAAAGACCCGAAGATACGTCAAAAGGCGATGGCTGATTTTATTCGCGGGCGCTTGACGGAACCATTGGGCTTAGACAGTTTCTTCCCTGAATATGATGCTTCAGGCACCATGTTGGGCGGCAGCCTGATTCACGCCAATGCGCGGGACTGGGCGAAGTTTGGTGAGTTTTTGCGCAATCGCGGCGCTGTTGATGGCAGCCAGATTTTGCCGCGCGAATATGTTGATTTCATGCTCACGCCATCTGCGACTGATCCTGCTTATGGGGGCCATATATGGCTTAATCGCAAGCGACCGGAAGGGCGTAGCACAGTGATGTTTCCAGATAATGGCCCCGCCAACATCTTTGGCATGTTAGGGCATTTGGGACAGCAAGTTATCGTCTCACCCAATAAGCGGGTTACCATGGTCCGGCTGGGCAAGACGCAGGACAATGTCTTGCGCCCAGTGCATATCAAAATGGGTCAGATATTGGCAGCCATGTAAGCGCCGATATCTGCGCCATATTTGTGGCAGAGGCATTTTTGGCGCCAAATATTATCTCAGCCTAGGTAGAATGTGCCCTCTACAACAGTGCAGCATTGGCCTGATAGCCATGCGCGCTCACCGTCAAGCCGGCAACCGACCAATCCGCCGCGCTGGCTCGCCTGATAGGCGGTAAAGCTGTCACGGCCCAGTTGCTTTGCCCAATAAGGCGTCAAAACGGCATGGGCGCTGCCCGTCACACTGTCTTCATCTACGCCGCCACCGGGAACAAAAACCCGGCTGATCACATCGGCGCCGCTGGAATGACCGTCTCCCGGCGCTGTACAGATAAACTGGTCATCACCAACGGCTTTAAGTGCTTTTAAGTCTGGCGATAGCGCCAGTACATCTGCGGCTGTGGCAAAGCGCAATATATTATATCGCCCGGGATGATATTCGCGTGCTATTGGCTCTGCGCCCAATAAATCTGTCCAAGATGCGCGTTCAGCTGGTGCAGGCGCATAAGATGGTAGGGCAAGGCGATAGGCATGTCCCCCCAAAGAGGTATCGCGATGCACTTCCAAAATTCCGGCTTTACGCGTGCGGAATGTGACATGATCGAGATCGGGGCGGTCTTTTAAGATATAATGCCCGCTTGCCAGCGTCGCATGGCCACAAAGTGCGATCTCTACTTCAGGAGTGAACCAGCGCAGTTCATAATCGCTTTCGCCGCTGGCATCCGGCAAAATGAACGCAGTCTCAGCAAAATTATTCTCCTCGCCAATGGCTTGCAAAACTGCATCATCTGGCCAGCTTTGCAGCGGCATGACTGCCGCTTGATTGCCCGTAAAGGGCCTGCTCGTAAAGGCATCAATATGGCAATAGGGCAGGGTCTTTGGCAGGTTCATAGTGTCGGTCATGGGTAGAGCAATCCTTCATTCCATTGCATATTGTTCAGTATAAATTGGCGGCGATGGTGCAGGCGATTGTCGCGATCTTCCCAGAACTCCATCGCTTGCGGGGTAAGGCAAAAACCGGTCCAATGTGGAGGTCGGGGAATATCCTGCCCTTCATATTGCTGGCGATATGCCTCTAGCCGTGCCGCAAACGTGGCGCGTTCGTCTAAGGGGCGTGACTGATCGGAAGCCCATGCGCCCAACTGGGAATCGCGTGCCCGGCTGGCAAAATAGCTATCAGCAACATCATCAGTGACCTGCGTTAAAGCGCCTTCAATACGTATTTGCCGGTGCAGTGATTTCCAGTGAAAGAGCAAAGCAGCTTGCGGATTGGCGCTGATCTCTTCGCCTTTGCGGCTTTGGGTGTTGGTATAGAAAACAAAGCCTTGCGGACTATGTCCCTTTAGCAAAACCATGCGAACCGATGGCGCACCTTTGCTATTGGCAGTGGCCAGCGCCATGGCATTGGGGTCATTGGGCTCGCTGGCTTTTGCCTCGGCGAACCAGTCATCAAACAATGTGAACGGCAAATTTGACATGCTGTTTCTCCGTGCAACAGGGTGTTACGGCAAGATGGTTGACCTTAACTGTTTTGTTACAGTAAGACAGTAGAGACCGGAACATAGGCAAAGACATAGTGCTGCGCTGTAAAAAAGGAAGAGCGAACTCTTGATCGTGGAGAAAACCACCACCAAATCTATAATAGATACATCGGCTTATGCTGGGTTAAGGGATTTTGTGGAGACGGCAAATGGCAACTATCATGGCGCATGACCCCTATCAGCTTTTGGGCGTGCAAAAAGGCGCGAGCGAGAAGGACATTAAAAGTGCCTATCGCAAATTGGCTAAGGAACTGCACCCCGACTATAATAAAGACAATCCCGCAAAGGCAGAGAAATTCTCTTTGGTGACACGGGCCTATGATCTGTTGACCGATAAAGATAAGCGCGCGCAATTTGATCGTGGCGAGATTGATATGGATGGCAACCCCGCTGCGCCTTTCGGCTTTGGTGGCGGTGGCTATCGCAGCCATGGGCAAGCTGGCACTGGAGGCGCTGATTTTGGCGGCTTTGGTAATGATGGTATCGATTTTGGTGATATTTTTGATGGGCTATTTGGCGGTGGTGGCTCTCGCGGGTCCGCAGGCGCAGCAGGTCGCGGCCATAGCGCTGCAAAAGGTGCGAATACTGGCTATAAGCTAATGGTGGATTTTATCAGTGCCGTCACTTTGGCGCCGCAAACGGTAACCCTGTCTGATGGCAAGACTGTCAGCATAAAATTGCCCAAAGGTGTTGAGACAGGTACCAAAATCCGCCTGGCGGGCAAAGGCCAGGCTGGACCGGGTGGTTTTGGTGATGCGATCGTCACCGTAACGCTGGGCAAGCATCCGCATTTCCGCAAAGATGGCGACAATGTTTTGCTGGAGCTTCCCATCACTTTGAAAGAAGCCGTAGAAGGTGGCAAGGTGCGTGCGCCAACCCCTGATGGCGCGATCAACCTGACGGTCAAACCCGGGATGAATGGCGGCCAGCAATTGCGGCTGAAAAACCGCGGTTTCCATACCAAAGCGGGCACGCGTGGTGACCTTATCATCACGCTGCGCATTGATATTCCTGACAATGATGATGCTTTGGCCCAGTTTGTTAAAGATTGGCAACCGGCTTATGATCCACGCAGTGAGATGCAGCGCTGAATCAGCAAAAATTGTGGTAGACTTCATCAAAAAATTGACCTGCATTACTGGCTGACGCTACTCTATCACCAAAGGGGCAGCAAAGATGGGCGAAGCCACGCAGGATACGCTATCTGATACACAATCTTATTCAAAAGGCGCAAAGCCGGTGGGCCGTTATGCCCGGACTATAGCTATTTTGCGCGACGTGGTTGAGCAAAGCTATGAAGATGGTTTTGTTCTTGCAGGCAATTTTGCCTATCTCAGCCTGTTGGCCATTTTCCCTTTCTTCATTGTTGCAGCGGCTGTTGCTGGTGCTTTTGGCCGGACAGAATATGGCTATGAGGCCGTCGAAGCATTTTTGGTAACTTTACCGCCATCCGCGGCACGCGCTCTGTCAGAGCCAGTGCAGTCAGCATTAACCGCACGTACTGGGGCCTTGCTCTGGTTCTCGGTCGCTGTGGGGTTATGGACAACTGCCAGCCTGATTGAAACGATCAGGGATATTATCCGCCGTGCGTATAAAGTCGTGAACTTGCGGCCTTTCTGGCATTATCGGCTAGGCGCTATATTCGCGACGATTATTACCGTGCTCGTCACTATGCTGGCCTTTAGCGCTCAGGTCATGTTGCAGGGCGCACAGCAATTTATTGATCGCCTGATCCCCTTTGCGTCATCGGCGCTTAACTTCATTGCTTTCAGCCAGCTAGCGACGACATTGCTTTTGTTTGGAGCCTTGTATCTGATGTTCCGCACCATGACACCGCGTGAATTTCGCCAACGCAAAAGCCCGATATGGCCCGGCCCGTTGTTGATCGCGCTGTTCTGGATGGGTCTTGTTGCGCTATTGCCGGTATTTTTGACCAACTTCGCCAATTATGATCTGACATATGGCAGTCTTGCAGGGGTAATGATCAGTCTTATCTTCTTTTTTCTCATCGGCTTGGCTATGGTCACTGGAGCGGAGTTAAATGCCGCACTTGCGCGTCATCGGCCTTCTGATGAAGCAGATTGACCAGCACAGTGCATATTTTAGGTGAGAGAGTATGACGACAGATACAGATGCAATTTTATCAGGATCCGGCCAGTTAATGCAAGGTAAGCGCGGCCTGATCATGGGGCTGGCCAATAAGAAATCACTGGCCTGGGGCATTGCCAAAAAACTGCGTGCTGCTGGCGCAGAGCTGGCCTTTTCTTATCAGGGGGAGGCTTTGGAAAAGCGGGTTCGACCATTAGCGAATGAGCTGGGTTCCGATTTTCTAATCCCGTGCGATGTGTCCGATATGGATAATCTTGATGCCGCCTTTGCTGCATTGGCAGACAAATGGGACAGTCTGGATTTTGTCGTTCACGCCATCGGCTTTTCCGATAAGAATGAGCTGCGCGGACAATATGTTGATACCAGTCTCGACAATTTCCTGATGACGATGAATATCTCTGCCTATAGCCTGGTCGCTGTGTCGCAGCGCGCGGCAAAGATGATGCCCGAATATGACCCTGAAACCGGGCAAGGTGGGGGCAGCATTGTCACGCTGACCTATTATGGCGCAGAGAAGGTTATCCCGCATTATAATGTCATGGGCGTTGCTAAGGCTGCGCTGGAAACCAGTGTGCAATATCTGGCCAATGATTTGGGGCCGCGCAATATCCGCGTTAATGCCATTAGCGCAGGGCCGATCAAGACGCTGGCCGCCAGTGGCATTGGTGACTTCCGCTATATTCTGAAATGGAATGAATATAATGCGCCGCTGCGCCGCAATGTGACGATTGATGATGTTGGCGGTGCGGGGCTATATCTGTGTTCCGATCTATCATCGGGCGTGACGGGTGAAAATCTGCATGTCGATGCGGGCTATCATGTGGTGGGCATGAAACAGGAAGATGCGCCGGATATCGCGCTCGATAAATAAGAGGGGCTGCGCTGTGTTTAACGCTATTCACCATGTCAATTTGGTCATTCCCAAAGGTGAGGAGCCGCGCGCCAGAGCCTTTTATGAAGGTGTATTGGGCTTGCCGGAGGTTGAACAGCCTGATGAACTAAAGCCCAGTGGTGGCTGCTGGTTTGAACTGGGCAGTGTGCGGATACATATCAGCATTGATCCGGATTTTAAGCCATCCACAAAAGCGCATACCGCTTTTCAAATAGAGGCCCTACAACCTTTGCGAGAGCGGATTGAGGCGGTGCAGCTTCCGGTTAAAGAGGGCAGTGATGTTGGCGGCCTCGAACGCTTTTTTGCATTTGACCCTTTTGGCAATCGCCTCGAATTCATGGCGCCAATTCGGCAATAGCGTTGCTGTAATATGGGATAGATTAAATAGGTCGAGACTCTAAAGATGCGCCTTGAACAAATTGCATGCTTGGCGCAATAAACAAGCAGGGCCTGCACGCTCTTTCAAGAGCGCGGGATTTCAGGGGACGGTAGTTGAGTTTTAACAGTTTCGGACGGCTCTTGCGTTTTAGCACTTGGGGGGAAAGCCATGGCCCTGCCTTGGGCGCGGTGCTGGATGGGTGCCCGCCGGGCATCGCACTGGATGAGGAATTTATCCAACCCTTTATGGATGCCCGCAAACCCGGCACATCGCGCTATACCACGCAGCGTAAAGAGGCTGATCTGGTGCGCATCATGTCGGGCGTGTTTGAAGGCAAAACCACGGGCACACCCATTAGCCTGATGATCGAAAACACTGATCAGCGATCAAAAGACTATAGCGACATTGCGCAGAAATACCGCCCCGGCCATGCGGATTATGCCTATGACCAGAAATATGGCTTTAGGGATTATCGCGGCGGCGGACGGTCCAGCGCGCGCGAAACGGCGGCGCGGGTGGCAGCGGGGGCAGTGGCGCGCAAAATTATCGATGGCGTGACGATAACGGCCTATGTGTGCGAACTAGGCGGCGATAGTATCGACCGCGCCAATTTTGATGCTGGGCTGATTGATCAGAACCCGTTTTTCTGCCCCGATGCTGCAGCAGCAGAACGCTGGGCAGAAAAAGTTGATGCTGCGCGAAAAGCGGGCAGCTCTTTGGGCGCAATTGTGGAATGCGTGGCAACGGGGGTGCCCGCAGGTTGGGGCGCGCCTGTCTATGCAAAGATGGACAGCGAACTGGCCGCAGCGATGATGAGCATCAATGCCACAAAGGGCGTTGAAATAGGCGATGGCTTTGCTGCTGCGCGTCTGTCTGGCGAAGACAATGCCGATGCCATGCGGCCCGGTGCGGATGGCGCAACCGAATTTATGGCCAATCATGCCGGCGGCACGGCGGGCGGTATTAGCACTGGCCAGCCTATTGTGTGCCGTGTGGCCTTTAAACCAACCAGCTCAATTCTAACGCCGGTGGATACCGTTACGCGCGATGGTGAAGCAGCGCAGATTGTCACCAAAGGTCGGCACGACCCCTGTGTCGGCATTCGCGGCACACCGGTTGTCGCGGCAATGATGGCACTGGTGCTGGCCGATCAGAAGCTGCTGCATCAAGGCCAGTGCGGATGATACGATTAGCGCTTATCTGTTTGTTGGCATTGGCTTTGACTGGTGCACATGCGGCGCAAGAAGAACTTCCACGCCTTACCTATCAAGGTCTTGGCGACATCAGAATCGGTATGACAGAACAATCACTGTCACCATTGGGTTTTGCGCCCGATCTTGGTCTGCAGGATGATGAGGAATATCGGGCCTGTCATAACATCGCCAGTGATCAATATCCCGGTATCCAATTGATGATCAATTATGGCATATTAGTCAGAATCGATATTTATGAAGGCAAATGGAAAAGTCTGTCTGGCGCTGGGCTTGGTATGAATGAGGCGCAGCTTGCCAATATCTATGGCAGTGACTTTGCGTTGGATTATCACCCTTATATAGGCGCTGCTGGTTCCTATGCCGTCTTGCAGTCTTCTAACAAAAAATATGGAATGATTTTTGAAACGGCAATTATCAATTCCAAAGATGCATCATCTCCAAAAGGCGTTCCTAATGCCAAAAAGACGGTAACCAGTTTCCGCGCAGGGTATAGCGAGCAAGTCAATTATATAGAGGGATGTTCCTGACGTGATTTTGGAAGCCATCCGTGCGATTATAGCCGAGTGGTCGGCCTATATCGGTCTGGTCATTCTGGTGCTGATGTTTGCCGGATTTATATCTGAGCGTTTTCCTGCTGCAGTTGTCGCCATTTTGGGGGCGTGCGCCTTTTTGTTCTTTGGCATTATCGATAGCAAAGGCTTATTTTCCGTCTTTTCCAACCCAGCGCCAATCACTATTGGTGCTATGTTCGTGTTGTCTGGCGCGTTGTTGCGCACAGGAACGATTGATGCGGTTGCGGATATGATTATTCGCCGATCAAAAAAACGGCCGCGCTTGGCCGTGGCAGAAATGTTCTTAGGTGCCTTTGTCGCTTCTGCCTTTATGAACAATACGCCGGTCGTGCTGGTGATGATCCCGATCATTTTGAAATTGGGCAAAGAGACGGGATATTCGCCAAAAAAACTGCTGATACCACTCTCATTCATTTGCATATTGGGCGGTACGACGACACTGATCGGTACATCAACCAACCTGATTGTTGATGCGGTTGCGCAAGATTCCGGCATGGAAGCCTTTGGTATATTCGAGATCACGCCTTTTGGTTTGGTCGCGGCGGGTGCTGGCGTTTTGATGCTGATCTTTTTCAGTTCGTGGTTACTGCCCGATGGACAAGCGGATTCTATGCTGCCAGGCAGTGATGAATCGGACTTCCTAACCGAATTGACCGTCCGCAATGCATCGGAGTTTAAGGGTAAGAAGGTCAGTGACCTGCCCGTATCCAAGCGTGCGCGTGTTGCGATTACGGCTGTAAAAACGGCTGAACGAACCTATCGGCATAATATCGAAGATGTTGTGCTTTCGGCCGGTGATATCATCGTTACGCGCATGGATTTGCAGGAGCTGATCTCCCTGCGCGGCAATGCCAATTACAAAATCGGGATCGTGCGCAAAGGTGATGCTGGCCCAATGGGGGAGGGGCTTGTAGAAGCAACCATCGCGCCGAGCCACCCCGCCATTGGCAGCCGGTTATTTGATATCCCTTTTTTAAGCCAGCTTAATGTGCGCATTTTGGGGATGACGCGCTATCGCAATTTGCCGCGCTCTGACCTGCCCAATGCCCGCATTCATGCCGCGGACCGTTTGTTGGTGACCGGCAGCAACGCCGATATTCGCCGTATGTATGAAAATCCCAATCTATTCGGCATTGTCGAAACAAAAACGCGTGCCTTTCGCCGAGACCGTGCGCCCATTGCAATTGGGGCATTGGCAGCAGTGGTGTTGATGGCTGCGCTGGGCATAGTCTCTATCGCTGTCGCAGCAATATTGGGCGTGGGTGCAATCCTGCTGGCGCGGTGTATTGATGCAGAGGAAGCATGGAGCGCCATTGATGGCAATGTGCTGGTTCTGATTTTTGCCATGTTGGCGGTTGGGCTTGGCCTGCAACAGGCTGGCACGGTCGAGTTGATGGTGGAGACACTGCACCCCGTGCTCGCCAATATTCCGCCGCTCGCGTTGATCTTTGTTATCTATCTGATCTCTGTAATCCTGACCGAGATGGTGACCAATAATGCAGTGGCGATTATCGTCACGCCGCTCGCCATCAGTCTGGCGCAGGATTTGGGGATCGACCCACGTCCACTGGTGGTTGCAGTTATGTTTGCCGCATCGGCCAGTTTTGCAACGCCTATCGGCTATCAAACCAATACGCTGGTTTATGCGGCGGGCAATTACCGCTTCACGGACTTTTTTAAGGCCGGTATTCCATTGACCATCGGGGTCGGCTTTTCGACATGTCTGACGATATATTTCCTGATGATGTGATCTGCGTTTACTGAAAAAGCCTTACCCCGTTTTCATTCTGCGTTTCATGCCCTTGCGGCACGGCAATTCTGCGCTAGAACAGGCAAAAGCTTTTTAGGGGACTTTCATGTTGCGCTTTTGGTTCGCCATTCCACTTTGGCAGCGGGTAATTGCTGCGCTGTTTCTGGGTATCGTCACTGGCTATTTTTGGGGTCCAGAAGCCGCAAGCATAAAATGGATTGGTGATTTCTTCATCAAAGCGATCAAGATGCTGGTCGTGCCACTGATTTTCTTCTCGCTGGTCGCTGGCGTGGCGGCCATTGGCGATATTCGCAAATTGGGTAGCGTCGGCGGACGTGCCCTGTTTCTGTTTGTGATTACTGGCCAGATTGCGGTCTGGCTTGGTCTGTTTCTGGGCACGATGATCAAACCGGGCGAAGGGCTGGACACCAGCGCCATCCCCAGAGGCGAAACGCCGCCGCCTAATGAAACAACCGCTATTGATATGATTCTGTCTATCGTGCCTGATAGTCCGGTGCAGGTCATGGCAGATGTGCGCGTGCTGCCGCTCATCGTTTTTGCTCTGCTTATTGGTATCGGCATTTTGATGGCTGATGAAGATGGCAAACCGCTTGCCAAGATCTTCGATAGCGGCGCCATTGTGATGCAAAAGGTTACGTTGATCGTTATGGAACTAACGCCTTTTGGCGTGTTCGCGTTGATGGCATGGGTCGCAGGCACATTGGGCCTTGATGCATTGCTGGCGCTGGCGAAGCTGGTCGGCCTGAATTATCTTGGTTGCTTGCTGATTATTATTGTCATGTATTCAGCGATGATCAAATTCATCGCCAAGCTTCCGGTTGTCGATTTCTTTCGCGGTATTATTGATGCCATCGCGGTCAGCTATTCAACCGCATCGTCAAACGCTACCCTGCCCGTCACCCTTCGCTGCACACAGCGCAATCTGGGTGTATCCACCAGCGTATCCAGCTTTGTCGTGTCACTGGGTGCGACGATCAATATGAACGGCACCGCCATGTATTTGGGGCTGGCGACATTGTTTGGCGCACAGATTTTCGGCGTTGATCTTAGCTGGGGCGATTATTTCCTTATCTCCATATTGGCGACACTGGCGGCCATTGGTGCGGCGGGTATCCCCGGTGCTGGCCTCATCATGATGGCGCTGGTATTTGGCGCGGTTGATGTTCCACTAGAGACTATCGCTTTTGTTGCCGGTGTGGACCGGATCATGGATATGATGCGCACAACTACCAATGTGTCAGGTGATGCCGCTGTAGCCACAACAGTTGCTGCATTGACGGGTGAGATTGACCGCGAAGAGATGATCAGCGCTGACGATATTTAGATGACTGGGCAGCCTTATCAGGGCTGAATTGTTATCGTCGCGCCAATAGGCACCAATTGCCATAATTCATCCATTTCTGCATCGCTAAGGGCTATGCAGCCATCGGTCCAGTCATAGGGCAGGGTGACATCGCCCCAGCCATTCATCTGGCCATGAATGAAGATATCTCCGCCCGGCGATTGACCGCGTGCCTCGGCATAATCGCGGTCAGCTTCATTGGGGTAGGATATGCCAAGTGAAAGATGGGCAATGCTGTTCGGGTTGCGCCGGTCAATGGTATAGGTGCCTTCGGGTGTGCGTTCATCGCCTTCAAAACGCTTATGGCCAATGGGTCGATCGCCAAAACGGATATTGGTGTAGCGGGCAATCACTTTACCCTCTTTATAAAGCACCAAGCTGCGGTCGCTTTTATCAACCAATATCTTGTCCGCTATCAGCCCTTTGGCAATAGCCGCCGCACCGCTTACGGGTGCATCAGAACCGGAATTGGTCTGACAGGCGGCGAGCAGTAACAGGCTGGACAAAGCGGCTATCCGCATCGCTCTCATTACCGACCGCCTTGCGCAGCAACAGGGCTAAAGCCTGCCACATAACAAATGTCCGTGACGTCAGCGCTGCTGTCCAAAGAGGCGAGGATGCGGATCTCATCACCACGACACAATTTGCTGCTGACCGAGCGATAGCTTATCTGGCTGCTCTTTTTCAGGCCGCGACATTCATCGCGAAAATGCACTTTAACATAGCTATTGGCCTTAACCCGAAATTCCAGCACGCCTTTTTGCGGAACACGGTGATCGCGAATGCTGCGCACCAATAGGCAGGATTTTTCTGGTTCGTCTTTTTGCTTAGCCGATGTCGGCGGCTGCGCCATGGCCGTTGAGACAAGGGCAGCAATGCCCGCCAATGGCAACATAAATACGGGTGCCAGTAACAGCCCTTTAGCTGTCATCGGCATCATCTTCGATCAGTTCAATTTCCTGAAACCTGCCTAGCCCGCAACTGGCACGTGGGAAAAGCCCGGGCCCGCCCTGGCTCAAAACCGTAATGATGTCGGACCGACACAGCTGATTAATCGATGTTGAATAGCTAAACGCTTCTTCAAAAGCCAGGCCAGGGCAACGCGCACGCAGATTGTTGCGATATGTCCTTCCGCCGCGCATGATAAAATCAATGGTATAATCATCATGCACTTCGGTCCTGCGAATATTGCGCAAAGGAACGCATGTTTGTGGCTCACCAATGGTTTTTGCCGCGGGGGCTTCGCTCTCGCGCGATTTTTTATCTTCTGCATTGGCTGAAACAGATGCCACTGCGCCGATTAGCGCCATTCCAGCAATGGCAGGTGCCAGAAAATATCGATAGGGTAAACGCGGCTTCATCGACATAGGATATTCCTTATCATGACATGTTCATCACTAATAAACGTGTCACTGGCTTAGCCGTTCCTGAATGACACGAAATATCTGGCCAATATTATTTTGGTGCTTTCGTTTTTGCCGCCGGTTTTTTGGTTGCAGTCTTCGGTTCAGGTGTCTTTTTCTTAAACCGGCACAGATCCGCAACGGGGCAGCGCCAGCATTCGGGCGTGCGCGCTTTGCAGATATAGCGGCCATGCAGGATCAACCAATGATGCGCTCCGACGCGAAAAGGCTTCGGCGTGTGCTTCTCCAGCTTTTTCTCAACCGCCAACACGGTTTTGCCGGGGGCCAGTCCTGTCCGGTTGCCAACCCGGTCAATATGCGTGTCCACGGCAAAAGTCTCTGCCCCAAAGGCGCAGTTTAGCACAACATTGGCAGTTTTGCGGCCAACACCGGGCAGCGCAACCAGTGCATCACGGTCATTCGGCACTTCGCCGCCATGATCGCGGATCAGTGCTTCAGAGAGTGCGATCACATTTTTGGCTTTGTTATTATATAGCCCAATTGTTTTGATATGCTGTTTCAGCCCGTCAAGCCCCAGATCAACCATTTGTTGCGGTGTTTTCACCTCTTCAAACAATTTGGCGGTTGCCTTGTTGACCCCAATATCGGTTGATTGTGCAGAACAGGTGACCGCCACTAACAATTGATAGACATTGCCATAATTCAGCTCCGTCTCAGGCGCTGGATTCAGCTCCGCCAGACGGCTGTAAAACTCGAAGATATCGTCTTTTTTCATGCGACAAATGCCCGATTGTCAGATTTAAGGATTCTTTGCCTTATGCTCCATCGCATTGCGCACGCGCCATTCGACAGAAGGGTGGGTGTAGAACAGAAACTCCTGCACTGGATGTGGATAGGGATAGCGATATTCGGCGGTCTTCACCAATGCGCTGGCCAAAGCATCGGGCAGGTTCACTGTATCGAGTGAATATTGATCCGCCTCACGCTCGCCTATGCGGGTCAAACCATTGAATACAGGCGTGGCGACGACGCCAAACAAAGAGACGATGAACAGCAATATCGGGATGGACCGTGCTTCCTGCAGCTTTGCGGTGCTGCCGAACAAGCGTGCGAAAAATGGATAAGAGCGATCGGCAAGGAAGAAGAGGACGATAATGGTCAACGGCACAACAAAGGCGCTGCGCCAGACATGGCCGAGAACATAATGGCCAATCTCATGACCAGTCACGGCTTTCACCTCGTCCAGAGAAGCATCTTTCAGAGCAACATCAGATATCGCAATGCGTGCCGAGCCGCCTATGCCTGCAACATTGGCTGTGAAATTGTTGGATTGGCGGGAGCCATCAAAAACATAAATACGATCGGCGGGGATATCCGCCTCTGCGGCCATTTCTTCGAGTGCCACGCGCACTTCGCCTTCTCGCAATGGTGTATAGTCATTGAACAATGGCGCAATGACTGTAGGCCCCAGAAGTTGGATGCTGAGCACCGCCACTGCAGCCAGCCCGCCAGACCATAGCCACCAGCGTTTGCCGGTCCGACGGATCAGCGCATAGACGCCTAGGAAAAACAGTCCTGCAAGCACAGCTGTAATCACTGTTTCGATCGACCCTTGTATCAGGAAATCAGACAAGGGTTGTGCTGATCTATCATAGCTGTGTTCGCGTGCCCAATCGGTGTAAATACTAAATGGCAGAGACAGTACCGATGACAGCAAAAAGAAGACAGAACAGGTCAAAAAGGTTCCAAGTTTGCGCCTCTTTTCCCCAAAACGTGCAGCAACTTTATCTAGCAAACCGGAGCGCACGATGATCCAGGTAACCAGGGCTGAGACCAATAGCCCGACCAAAATCAGCCAATGATTGCCAATCGTATAATTGGCAGATTTCTCCAGCGCTTCTTTGCCCAGGATTTGAATATGGGCCTGTGTGGCCTCATCAACGTTAAAATTGCTCATCTTTGCCCCTTCTAAGATACTATACTTTGCTCGTTACAGCCCCAAAACGTCAGACATGGCATAGCGCCGCGCTGCTTTGTCTTTCAGCCAGATTGCCGCCTTTACTGCGCCGCGTGCGAACAGCGCGCGATTTTCTGCGCGGTGGCTTAATGTTATCTGCTCATGTTCGGTCGCCAGCAATACGCTATGATCCCCTGCGACGCTGCCGCCGCGCAGTGATGCGAAGCCGATATCACCCTCTTTACGCGCACCGGTAATGCCATCACGGCCGCGATCGCTCACGGCGGCCAGATCAACATTGCGGCCTTTGGCAGCGGCTTCCCCCAGCAATAATGCCGTCCCCGAAGGTGCATCCACCTTGTGCCGGTGATGCATCTCGACAATCTCTATATCCCATTCCGGCCCCAAGGTCTCTGCGGCCTGTTTCACCAGAGCGGAGAGCAGAGTGACGCCCAGCGACGTGTTGCCCGTTTGCAAAATGGCGATTGTCTGGCTGGCATTATCGACCAGATAATGATGACGCTCCTGCAAACCTGTCGTACCGACGACAATGGGCGTGCCTGCTGCTATGCAGGCATCCAAATTGCCCTCCAGCGCGCCGGGCGCGGAAAAGTCTATCATAATGTCCGATTGGGCGGCCAATGCGGCGATGTCATCACCTTGATCTGCGCCGCCGGCCAATACCAGCCCTGCATCATCAATAGCGGCTATAATCGCCTGACCCATGCGGCCTTTAGCGCCGATCACCCCGATTTTTGTCATAAGTTCTTGTCCTGCATTTTTAATCATGCTTTTTTGCAGTCATGGGGCAAATGCAGGCAATAAACAATATCGTCATTCTCACCGGTGCAGGAATTAGCGCAGAAAGTGGCATTGCAACATTTCGCGGACCGGATGGCCTGTGGGAGGGGCAGCGGGTTGAAGATGTTGCAACGCCAGAAGCCTTTATGCGTGACCCTGCGCTAGTGCAGACATTTTATGATCAGCGCCGCGCTGCATTAACGGCGGTGGAACCCAATGCCGCGCATCATGCGCTGGCGCTGCTGGACAAAAAATGGCCGGGCGAATTTCTGCTGGTCACGCAAAATGTTGATGACCTTCATGACCGCGCTGCTGAGGATCTGGGTATAGACGGACGGCTGCTCCACATGCATGGCCAATTGCGCAGTGCATGGTGTCTCAATTGCGATAAGCGCTCTGAATGGACTGGCGATCTGTCCGGCGCACCGGCCTGCCCACAATGCGGGCAAAGCGGATTTATGCGGCCAGATATCGTGTGGTTTGGCGAAATGCCCTATGCAATGCGGGCAATAGAGACGGCATTGGCAAAATGTGATCTGTTTGTGTCGATCGGTACGTCGGGCGCAGTCTATCCAGCGGCAGGCTTTGTGCAAAGCGCGCGGCGCTATGGCGCGCAAACGCTGGAGCTTAATCTGGATGCGTCGAACGGATCAGACCAGTTTGACGAGACACGCCAAGGCCCGGCCACGAAGCTGGTACCCGCATGGGTGGAAAGGTTGCTGACATGACTCATAGTCTAGTGGGTCAATGCCATTGTGGGTCTGTGCATATTAAGCTGAACAGACAACCAAAAGAGCAGGTTCAGTGCAATTGCTCTCTATGCAGCAAGACAGGATGGATAGGGCTTTTCGCGAATCCGGCAGATGTCCGCATAGAGGCGGACGCCAATATTTTGCAGTCTTATGTGCAGGGCGAACGCATGATTGCAGTGTGGCACTGCTGTAAATGCGGAGTGACGACGCACTGGACTATGCGCACTGAAAATGCCGACATTATGGGGCTCAATGCGCGTATATTTGATTCAGAAGGACTGAAACACTTGCCAACCCGCCATGTTGATGGAGCGAGCTTTTAAGACTTAGGCGTTGCGCGTTAAAATCTGAAACAAAATCCAAACGATCAAAATAATATAGGTCACCCATGTGCCAATCACGCCCAATGCGCGGGCAGGTGGCGGGCCTTTATCGAGCACGGGTTGATGCAGGCCGATGATATGCGCCGCGCGCGCAGCGAGAAACAACACCGCTACACCGGTAAGCGCCAGGTGGTTGACCGGCACCATCTCCAACAGAGCAATCATAATCACGGCCATAGGGGCATGTTCGGTTAGGTTGCCATGGCTGCGCGCAGCAGAAACCAAAGGCTGATTAGCATCATCAAGACCAAAAGCGGCAGAGGACTTAAAACGTTGTCGCACCGTGGCTATTGCTGTCAGCAAGATCATGATAGCCAATATGGCGGCGGTGAGAGCTGTTACCGGTAATGTCATTATCTGCCCCTTAAGTCATGGTGCACTGCGCCAGATGCGGCTGCTGGGTGACTATTCAGCTTTTTTCAAATGACCGCAAGTGCGGCATTCGCCATCTTTGAACAGGTTGATGCCGCGCATTGAAGGTTTCAGGCCGTCAATCAGTTGCAATTTGCCCTTTTGCTCTTGGCCAAAACCAGTGACAAACCGCATCGCCTCAACTGCTGCCATGGTGCCAACCATACCCACCATCGCGCCCAATACGCCCATCTCTGCACAATTGTCGCAATCATCGCTGTCAAAAGCATCGCCAACGAAACAGCGATAGCATGGGGCATCGGGTAAGTGACCCTGAAAGACGCCAACCTGACCCTGAAAGCGGCCAATGGCTGCACTGACCAAAGGCACGCGATGTGCAACCGCCCAATCATTGATCGACAGGCGGCTGGCAAAATTGTCCGTGCCGTCCAGTATAAGGTCTGGTTTCATGCTGTCCGCAAATGCATGCTGCGCGGTAAACTTTTGATTATACGCGATTATATTGCAATTAGGATTGAGCTGTTTCAGCCTCTCTGCCGCGCTTTCAGCCTTGGACTGTCCAATGTTTTGCGGCCCAAACAATGTCTGGCGATGCAGATTGCTTAGCGATACCGCATCATCATCAAAGATCGATAGTGTGCCAATGCCGCCACTGGCCAGATAGAGCAATGCGGGGCAACCAATGCCGCCCGCGCCAATAACCGCAATATGGGTGTTCTTTAATCGGGTTTGCCCAACACCGCCAATATCGGGCAGAATAATCTGCCGTGCATAAAGGTCCAATTCATGGTCGTTAAGCGGTTCCATGGATGGTGATTAGCAGCAGCCAGAACTGCAAGCCAGATCAGCTTTCCAGTTGCTGCAAAAGGCTGCGCACATCGCTGTCCATATCCTGATCGCGCACACGCAAATCTTCAATAAGGCGAACGGCGTGGATAACCGTGCTGTGATCACGTCCGCCAAATTTGCGACCGATTTCCGGGTAAGAACGCGGTGTGAGCACTTTTGCCAGATACATGGCCACTTGCCGCGGGCGGACAATGGCACGTGCACGGCGCTTTGATGCCATCTCGCTGCGATCCAGCTTGTAATAATGGCAAACGGTGCGCTGTATCTCGTCAATCGTCACACGCCGACGATTGGCGGTCAATATATCGGTTAGCTGATTTTCAGCCACACCCAAAGACATGGGCTGCCCCGTTAGCTGCGTATAGGCGATCAGCTTGTTGAGTGCGCCAACAAGCTCACGCAGGTTGCGGCTTATCGTGCGGGCCAGAAATTCGATCACATCATCATTAAGCGGACATGGCTCAATATGCGCGATATGGTGCTTCAAGATTTCGCGGCGCAGATCAACGCCTGCTGGTGCAATATCTGCAACCAACCCCATAGAAAGGCGGGACAATAGACGCTGGTCGACACCGTCAAGTGACTGCGGTGCACGATCGGAAGCGAAGACAAGCCGTTTCCCAGCCGTCATCAGAGCATCAACTGTGTGCAGAAATTCCTCTTGTGTGGAATTTTTGCCAATGATGAACTGGATGTCGTCCACCAACAGCATGTCGAAGCTGCGCAGACGGTTTTTGAACTCCATCACTTCATTCCGGCGCATGGCTGAAACAAACTCGACCATGAATTTCTCTGCAGAGCAGTAGTAAATCCGTGCATCGGGCATGGTTTTGGAGAAACGATTGGCGATGGCGTGGAGAAGGTGGGTTTTGCCCTGACCCGTTGGTGCTTTGACATAGAGCGGGCTGAATTGCGGTTTCTCGCGTGCGGCCATACGCTCACCCGCATTGCGGGCGAGCACGTTATTTTCGCCTTGCAGATAATTATCAAACTGCAAATCTTTGTCGATGCCTTGCGCATCACAGATATTGTGCGTGGCTGCTGCGGTAAATTCTTGCGGCAATGTGTGCAGGCTGTCTGCGCCCGATGCGCGTACACGTTGCAATATATTAGCGCCGGGTTTGGCAATAATTTGCACTGACTGTACGTCAGGGCGGGTTATCTTCCATGCAAGCGCCAATCTGTCGGCAAAGCGATCATTAACCCAATTCGCGGAAAATTCAGAAGGGAGATACAGTTCTAAAGTACCAGTGTTTTTACAAAACCGTCCCGGATGAATAGGCTTGATCCACTGGTTATGCTGCTGCGCGCCAATATCCTTACGGATACCAATGCTGATATCATTCCAGTCTGCCAGAAACTCCTGAGCGGTTTGTTCATCACTCATATCTTCATTGTCACCATCGCTTATAGAAAAATTTTGTACATATTTGCCGCTTTTAGACACTGAGTATCGCCCCCCGAACATCATGCACCCAATTCGCAATTAGGCACGCCCATCACAGCTTTGCCAGCAGAGCCAGCAAACCTTTATATTCTATTCCGCCATCTGTGACCGCGGAGTATTTGCCTCGAAATAATATTACGAACCTTGCTCGCTCTAAATCAGTGCAGTGCACATTTTAGACCGGATTTTTATCTGATCGGCGAGACATATTGGCTGATATAATTTTTATTTTTTCAACCGAAAAATATGCTGCTGACCAATGCCATCATAATATTATTATCAGTCCGAGAAAACGGCCTGATAAGGTTGTCTAAACAGCCTTGTTCGAGTCTATCAAGAGCGATCGCGTAAAAAAAATGAAATATTGGCCATTGACAGTTGAAACAGTTAGGAAATTTCTTGAATCTAAAGCAAGTCATTGTTTTACAAGGATAAATTGAGGTGGGTTCGTGACGTTGGTTCGCGAATCGTTGGAAAACCTTGCTTTGCTCACCATGTGTTGCGCCGCACACAAAAAGCACCGCTATAATATGTTACGCGAGCTTACAAATTCAGCCGTCTAACAATGGTTACATCCGGGTTAAGCAAACGAATCGCAGACCCGTTTTTAAAGTGCCATAGGGCTGAAAAACACCGTGCGATTCCATCAACTCTTTGAATTAGACAAGCCAATAAAAAAGGCTCACGCAAAGATGCATAAGCCTTCCCTATATTCTGTTTTGCCTTTGGCTGCATTAACAGCCAAATCACCTATGGACTAACCGAGCGCAGCAATCCGTTTGGCGAGCCGCGAAAATTTGCGCGACGCTGTATTTTTATGAAGAATGCCGCGTGCAACGCCGCGGAAGATTTCTGGTTGAGCAGCGCGCAGAGCAGCATTTGCCTGATCCTTATCGCCAGCTTCAATTGCGGTTTCGACATTTTTGACGAATGTACGAATACGACTTACGCGGTTCGTATTGATAATCGTGCGCCGTGTGTTGCGACGGATACGTTTGCGTGCCTGTGGCGTATTAGCCATGAATAATGCCTCTTAATCTGAAGAAATGCGGACGGTGACTATATATTCACCCGTAAAGTCGAAGGCGCTTACCGTGGACGAACAGATTCGTCAATCAGGAAATAGCGTTATTTCTGGCAATGTGAGCAGTAAAAGGTCGATCTGCCTGATTGCGTCATGCGCTTTACCAGTCTGTCACACCCGCAAAACTCCCCCTCGCGGCCATAGACGCGCCATTGTTTGGAAAAATAACCCAGTTCGCCATCAGGGCGCGCATAATCGCGCAAGGTTGAACCGCCTGCTTCTATAGCCTCTGCCAAAATGATCTTTATCGCATCGGCTAGCGCATCAAGCTTTTTGCGCCCGATATTGGCGCCTTTGCGCAGCGGTGAAATACCCGCCATGTGCAACGCTTCGCACACATAGATATTGCCAAGCCCGGCAACATTTTTCTGATCGAGCAGCAATGCTTTAACCGGGCTGGCCTTGCCCTTAAAGCGCTGCGCCAGATGGGCGCCGGTAAAATCATCGCTTAATGGTTCTGGCCCCATGGCCGCAAAGGGCGGATAAGTGTCTAGCGCATCCAGCCTGTGCAGATCGACAAAGCCAAAGCGGCGCGGGTCATTCAGCGCCAGATGATGACCAGATTCGGTAACCAGCATCAGATGATCATGTTTATTATCGTCTTCAGGGTTAATCCGCCAACGGCCAGACATGCCCAGATGAAAAATCATCGCATCGCCGCGATCGCTTTCAATCAGGCCATATTTTGCGCGGCGTGAAAGACCGCTGACCCGTGTGCCCGTCATGCGTTGGCGCAGATCATCGGGGAAGGGGCGGCGCATATCAGGTCTGCGCGTTTCAACCGTCACCAAGCGCTGGCCATCCAGCACTTTGGCAAGGCCGCGAACGGTGGTTTCGACTTCAGGAAGTTCAGGCATAGCAAAATCTGCCTTAACAGGCTTTGTTTTGGGCGCAACAATCTCTAGATAGCTGTCATCAGGAACAAACCTATTTATAGCGGCGTTCATCAGCGCAGGAGAAGCAGCGATTATGTCCACCCCCGAACAGGCCCCAAATGATGGAGAGGCAAGCTTTGGCTATAAAAATGTCAAAGCAGAGGAAAAAGCGGGTATGGTGGCTGAGCTATTTTCCGGCGTGGCTGACAATTATGACCTGATGAATGATGCCATGTCGGGCGGTATGCACCGTGTATGGAAAGATCGGTTTGTACGGCGGGTTAAACCACAGCGCGGTGAAGACATTTTGGATGTGGCGGGCGGCACTGGCGATGTGGCTTTTCGACTGGCCAAATCCGGAGCGCATGTCACCGTGTCAGATATTAATCAGGAAATGCTGGACGTTGGCATTGAACGTGCGATTAAGCGCGGTGAGGATTCGCTGGTCTGGTCACAGCAAGATGCAGAAGACCTGAAATTCCCTGATAACAGTTTTGATGCTTACACAATTTCATTCGGTATTCGCAATGTCACGCATATTGACCGGGCATTGGCAGAGGCACGCCGCGTGCTGCGCTATGGCGGGCGGTTTTATTGCCTGGAATTTTCCACGACGGAATGGCCCGGCTTTTCAGAGATATATGAGCAATATTCGCACAAGCTGATGCCGAAAATCGGTAAAATGCTGGTTAATGATGAAGAGAGCTATCGTTATCTGGCTGAGTCGATCCGCCGTTTCCCCAAAATGCCGGAATTTGAAGCGCTGATTAAAGATGCCGGCTTTGTGCAAACGCGGGTCGAGCCGATTTTCGGCGGCGCGGTGGCCATCCATAGCGGCTGGAAAATATGACGCGACCAACAACGCATATTTTGCGCTTGCTGAAATGGGGGCGCATTTTGGCGCGCCACGGGGCATTGCGCGGGCTGGAGGCAGAGCCAACCACGCCTGCACCGGTTAAGCGGCTTTGCCGTATTGCGCGCTTTGGCACAATCCAGCCCAAGGAACCGGATTATGCGGGGGCCTTTCGCGCCATTGGTCCGGCTGCGATTAAGCTGGGCCAGACATTGGCAACGCGCCCCGATATTGTGGGCGAAGAGGCAGCGCAAAACCTGTTGACCCTGCAGGACAAGCTGCCGCCCGTGCCGTTTGAAGAGATTAAGGCAGAGATTGAAGCGGGGCTGGACGGCCCGGTAGAGAAGTTTTTTGCCTCTATCGAACCTGATCCGGTGGGCGCTGCCTCCATTGCGCAGGTGCACCGCGCCGTGACGGTGGAAGGGCGCGATGTGGCGATTAAAGTGCTGCGTCCGGGCATTAAAAAGAAATTTGTGCGCGATATTGAAACCTACGAATGGGCCGCTGCGCATGTCGAAGCCATGGGCGGGGAGGCGGCGCGGCTGCGGCCCGCGCTGACCATTGCCAATTTCAAGCGCTGGACGAACAGAGAGCTGGACCTGCGGCGTGAGGCGGCCAGCGCATCGGAGCTGGCAGAGGCGATGAAGTCTGAGCCGGATTACCATATTCCAGAGATTGATTGGGACCGCACCAGCGGCTCAATCATGACGCTGGAATGGGTGGATGGCATCAAGATTTCACAGCTGGATGAACTAAAGGCAGCGGGGCATGATATGCCGCATCTGGCAAACCGGCTGGTGTTGACTTTTTTGAAACAGGCTATCGCGGCTGGTTTCTTCCATGCCGATATGCACCAGGGCAATTTGTTTGTGCGCGCAGATGGCACGATTGTGGCCATTGATTTTGGCATTATGGGGCGGATTAACCGTCAGGCCCGGCTATGGCTGGCAGAGATATTATATGGCCTGACCACAGGTAATTATAAGCGCGTGGCAGAGATCCATTTTGAGGCCAAATATGTGCCCTCTTATCACAATGTCGATGAATTTGCGACCGCATTGCGCGCGGTGGGTGAGCCGATGCGCGGTAAGCCAGTGCATGAACTGTCGGTTGGTCAGATGCTGGATGGCCTGTTTGCCATCACCCGTGATTTTGACATGAAGACACAGCCGCATCTGCTCTTATTGCAAAAAACCATGGTGATGGTGGAGGGCGTGGCCACCGCGCTAAACCCTGAGATTAATATGTGGGATACATCCGCGCCTTATGTGCGCCGCTGGATCCGTGAGGAATTGGGGCCAGAATCCGCGATTGCTGACAGCATTAATGAGAATATGGCAACGCTTAAACGCTTGCCCGATCTGGTTCGGCGTATAGAGGAGAAATTCCCCACCAAAGGCGGTGCACCCGAACCACCGCCACTGCCCGAAATCCCGCTTATCTGGGAGAAAAAGGCCCATCAAGGCAATGGCAGTTTCTGGCGCTATGCCTTTACCGCTTTGATAGCAGGCGGCGCAGGTGCAGCGGCTATGTGGATGTGGGGATAGACTCTGTCATAATGCGGGGTAAAAGCAGTCATGGCCAATCCTAAACACATTCTGCTTATCATTGGCGGCGGTATTGCGGCTTATAAATCTTGTGAGCTGATCCGGTTGATCCGCAAGGCGGGGATGAGTGTGCGTTGTGTGCTGACCGATGGGGGCGCGCAATTTATTACGCCTATGACATTGGCTGCGCTGAGCGAAAATGAAGTTTTCACCACCTTATGGGATTTGAAAAACGAAACCGAAATGGGGCATATCCAGCTCAGCCGTGAGGCCGATTTGATTGTCGTGTGCCCGGCAACGGCCGACCTGATGGCCAAAATGGCTGCGGGTATTTCGGACAGTCTGGCCGCGACCGTTTTGCTGGCCACAGATACGCCGGTCATGGCTGTGCCCGCGATGAATGTGCGCATGTGGCAGCATAAGGCGACACAGCGCAACGTGGCACAATTGCGCAGCGATGGCGTTACCGTGATTGATCCGGATAGCGGAGCAATGGCATGCGGTGAATTTGGGGAGGGGCGTCTGCCCGAAGCCGATGCGATTTTTGCAGCGATTAAAAGCCATTTTGCGCAAAGCCCTGACGCCCAAAATAGTGATCAACTTGCTGGCCAACCCGCCTTTGCCGATGATGCGCATCGCCCTTTATATGGCCGCCATGTTCTGGTCACGGCTGGGCCGACACATGAGCCGATTGATCCGGTGCGCTATATTGCGAACAGGTCATCGGGGCGACAGGGTTTTGCCATTGCGGCGGCGGCGGCTGAGGCTGGTGCGCATGTGACATTGGTGGCAGGGCCAGTGACGTTGGAGACACCGCAGGGGGTAACGCGCGTCAATGTGGAAACAGCGCGCGAGATGCTGGCCGCAGTTGAGCACGCATTGCCTGCCGATATTGCCATCATGGTAGCAGCAGTTGCCGATTGGCGTGCAGCGGAAACCGCCCAAAGCAAGATTAAGAAAAAGGGCGCAGCGCCCGCGCCGCTGCCTCTGGCAGAAAATCCCGATATATTGGCAGGGTTGGCACAGCATGATGCGCGGCCCGATTTGTTGGTTGGCTTTGCAGCAGAGACCAATGACATATTGGACCATGCAAAGGCCAAGCTGGCCCGCAAAGGCTGTGACTGGATTGTCGCCAATGATGTGTCTGGCGACGTGATGGGCGGAGCGCGTAATGCCGTGCATATAGTCAGCGCAGAAGGTGTCGAGAGCCTGCCCGAAGGCCCAAAAGAGGCCGTTGCCCGCACTTTGATAGAGAGGATAGCCGCGCATGTCGCCCGTCATTGATATTCAGATGAAACGTTTGCCGCATGGTGAGGGTTTGCCCTTGCCCTCTTATGAAACAGAGGGCGCAGCGGGCATGGATATTCGCGCGGCAAAGGCGTTGACCATTGCGCCGGGGGAACGCGCATTGGTGCCCACTGGCTTTGCCATGGCTATCCCGCATGGCTATGAGGTGCAGGTACGGCCACGCTCTGGCCTGGCGCTGAAAAAAGGAATATCCGTGCCGAACAGCCCCGGCACGATTGATAGCGATTATCGCGGTGAATTGGGGGTCATCCTTATCAACCATGGTGCAGATGAATTTGCCATCGCGCATGGTGACCGTATTGCGCAGATTGTGGTGGCACCGGTTCAGCGCGCGCATATGGTGGAAGTAGATGCCCTTGATGATACCAGCAGAGGCGCAGGCGGCTTTGGTTCTACAGGGGTGTAACTTTTGGTGAAAAAGCACCGAATACATTATGACGCGCATCATCCGGTGGTGAGCCATCGGAATGCGCGGCGAAATTATGACTATAATAGGTCATTGCGGGATGGACTATTAAGGGATGGGCCATTTGGGCCATAGCCCTAGGGAGATATATCAATGCCAACTTTACCAACACGCAAATTTATCGGCGCTTCGGCTATTGCTGCGGCTATGCTGGTGAGCACGCCTTTTGCTGCAATGGCAGCTGGCGGCGGCGGTGGTGGTGGAGGCGGCGGAGCTGCACCAAGCCAGAGCGCGCCAAGCTATGACCCGGCCGAAGAATATCGCAAAGGCGTGGCAGCGTTGGAAGCCGAAGACTATAAATTGGCAATCAAATCCTTCAGACGTGCCGCAAAAGGTGACCGCCGCAATGCCAATGCACAATATCTGCTGGGCGTCAGCTATATGCGTGCAGGCGACTTTAAAAAGGCTGCACGCCCATTGGCAAAAGCAGTGAAGCTCAAGCCTGATATGGTTGCTGCACATCGCGATCTTGCCATTGCCTATGCCAATAGCGGCAAGGGCGATAAGGCACAGCAAGTGCTGGCAGATCTGAACACTATGAAAGCGGATTGCGCTGGAAGTTGTGCCAATGCTGCGGTTTTGGATGAAGCTGTGACTGCTGCCAGCAGTGCCATTAACGGCACAGCGCAAAGCAGCTTTGGCCCGGATAGTGCACGCTTGTTGCAGACCGCAAATGGTGACGCCGCGTATTCGCGTGCCGTGGAACTGATCAATCAGGGCGATTATACTGCAGCTCTGGCAAGTCTGGACAATGCAGCGCTGGCATTTGGCCCGCACCCTGACATTCTGACATATCAGGGCTTTGCCAACCGCAAATTGGGCCGGTTCAGCATTGCAGAGGGCTATTATAGCCGCGCACTTGCCATTGCACCAAACCATCTTGGCGCATGGGAATATTATGGCGAACTGAAAGTTGAACGTGGCGATATGGCCGGCGCGAAGGCGCATTTGGCCAAGCTTGAAAGCCTGTGCTCTTTCGGTTGCTATGAAGCTGATGAACTGCGCCGCTGGATTGATACCGCTGATGTGGCCAGCTTGACAGTGCGGAAAGACCCATCCGCTTAAGATTTGCGCTGAGTATTGCGGGGTTGGCGGCATGTTTGGTTGCGGCCAATTCCGCCTTGCCTTTGCGTTCTATGCAATGGCTAAAAACCGGCGATGCTGATGTCAGCATTGTTGATGCTGTTAATTACACACCAGACATATGCCTTCCTGCTGCGGCTACTACCTTGGCTTTGGAAGGTGAGATTTTGTTCCGCACGCCGCGATTATTGGGTGGGCAGGCGGCTAAAGCGCGTTTGTCTTGCCAAAGCTGCCATATTAACGGGGCAGATAATCCGGCTTTTCACTTCCCCAATGCGTCCAGTGCACCGGGAACGGCCGATGTCTCCAACAGTTTTTTCAGTGCCAAAGGCGGCAATGGCAAATTTGATCCTGTCCTTATTCCCGATCTCTCTGCACTTGGTAAGATTGCAAGAGATAAGCCAGACGAGTTAGAGGCATTTCTGGCCAATTTGATTGTGACGGAATTTGCAGGCGATACGCCTGAAGCTATAGTCATTGATGCCTTGTCCTCCTATGTCCGCTCTTTGGGGACGTGTGGTGAGAATATGGTTGGCCGCAGGGCGGACCTTGCGACTGATCTGATGCTGGTCAAAAATGCCGCAATATTTGCTGATAAACGCTTGTCCAGTGATGATATGACTATCGGCCCTATGCTGATAGCTGGCGGCAGGGATATATTGGGCCTGATCCATGAGCGCTATGCGGGGAGGCAATTCACAGCCGAGCGTCAGCAACTGGTGCGATTAAGTGTAGACTTGCAAGAAATAGCGCGTACGCCTGACGATAATGCTAGGGCAAGGCTAGTGAAGATATGGCATGCTGAATTTGAGCAGCTTTCTGCTGTTTTGCAAAAATCGCAGAGCATGTCGTTATACAGCCCTGAGATATTGCAGAAGCGCATAAACGAATCGCGGTAAGCATTACGAACACCATCTTTGGCTAAAAAAGCGCCAGATATGGCGGCGCTGTTAGCTTTCGTTAACTATATTCCCGTACGCACTGGAGTTACAAATTTTGTTTCCTCAGAAGGTACATGAAACAATGTTATCAATGCCAAATGTTTTCAAAGCTCTACGCACCGGTCGCAAGGCAGGAATCGCTGGGCGCATGGCAATTACGGATGCGATTATAGCTGTATTTTTGTTGATAGGGTTGGGCGTTGTTTTAACGGCCAACAACAGCAACCAAGCGACCACCGAAAAACAATTGGCTCTTGATGAGTTGCAGGACATGGTCGGCAATTTGCGCTTTGTGAGTAAGGATATTGATCGAGAGGCAATGAATCTCAGCAGCTTGTTGGAGGATAATTCCAGTCAGGATGCTCTGAACAAAGGCGCCGCTGCGCTCGCTTTCCAATTGAAAACCGCTGAGCAATTTATCGAATATGTGAAAGCTTTTCCAATAGCGCAAAGCAATGACAGTCTTTTGGAAACCGAAAGTCTGTTTCAATCAATGCATGCGCAATTGACATATATTGAGGATGAAAACGCTAATTATGATCTCAGTAATGTGGACTCCGACCTAGAGGTCATAATTGCCGGCAATTATCAAGCGGCCATTGCGTTACAAAATCTGGATGGATTTGTGATGGAAGAAAAACTTCCTTTGGCTGACCAAATTCGCGCAAAATCAGAATGGGTTTCCCAATTTGTGGCGATTAGCATCGGTCTCATCGTGTTTTTCTTTATTGCGCGCTTCGTTATATTACAACGTATGGTGATAGCACCATCGCGCCAATTGGCGACAGCTACTGAAGAATTTGCAAATGGTGATCTGACTAATTCTGTGCCGGAAATGCCAGTTGCCGAGTTGCAGACCATTGCAGAGGGCTTAGAGGCATTCCGTCAGACTGCTCAGGAGACACAGGCGCTTAGGGAAAATGTTAAAGAGCAAGAGATCCAGTCACAACTGCTCTCACGCGAACAGGCTATGATTGAGCAGAATAATAAAGAGCGTCATCGTGAGATGGTGGCACTGGCCAGCAAATTTGAGCAGTCTGTGGCGTCAATTGTTTCTGCAGTGAACACCTCTGCCAAGGATTTGGACAATGCGGCTGAGGCAATGGAACAGGCAACTATGGTGGCCAAGCTGGAAACAGAAAATGTTCAACGCTCTTCCATTTCATCAGCCGAAAATGTGCAGGATATGGCCTCTGCCGCGATGCAGCTATCAGAAGAGATTGTTGCCATTGCAGGGCAAGCCGATAATCAGTTAAAGCTCTATAAAGGCGCTGAAAAACTCTCC
The DNA here is from genome assembly GCA_947503245.1 of uncultured Sphingomonadaceae bacterium. GTDB lineage: Bacteria > Pseudomonadota > Alphaproteobacteria > Sphingomonadales > Sphingomonadaceae > Alterisphingorhabdus. The sequence continues at coordinate 17,975 of CANNCV010000001.1, read as the reverse complement.
CAGAAGGGCGATAATGTTGCCCAGACAATGTCTGACGAGGCCAATCGTATTGCCGATATTGTGACCTTCATCAAATCGGTTGCGTCGCAAACCAACCTGTTGGCGCTGAATGCGACGATTGAGGCCGCTCGGGCCGGGGAAAGCGGACGCGGTTTTGCTGTTGTGGCCAATGAGGTGAAATCACTGGCAGAGCAGACCCGCCAGTCAACCGACAATATTTCTGAACTGGTTGGAAATGTGACATCACAAGCGCTGACAACCTCACAAACCATAGGCTCGGTTAACAAGGCTCTGGACGAAATTCGTCATATTTCGGAAAATATCGCACGCCATGTCGCTGAGCAGCGTCAGGCCAGCGATGCCATTGCCAGAAATGCACATGATGTTGCTGCAGAGACGCTTGGTGTGAAGTCCAGCATGGCCTCTTTGTCCCGGGCAGGTAATGAAGTGGAAACGCTGGCAGGCAATGTTAAGGCGGCATCTAAGGCGCTTCGCAGCCAAGCAGCATCGCTCAATGGTGCGGCAAGCGCCTTTATTGGCGAATTACAGGTATCATAATAGCCATAATAACTGGCTATAATCGCCAGTTTCTGTGCGTTTTGGGCTGATTGCTTATAAGTGTTGCACTGCAGCACTTGCCCCTTGGCCATTGCCATTGTATAGCGCCGCCAGAAATTAGCGGCGTGAGCGGTCTTGCGCTGTCCATATCCTTTCAAAACGGCAGTAACACTATGTCCCTTCGCAATATCGCGATTATCGCGCACGTTGACCATGGCAAAACAACCCTGGTCGATCAGCTCTTCCGCCAATCCGGCACTTTTCGGGATAACCAGCGCGTTGAAGAACGCGCCATGGACAGCAATGATCTGGAAAAAGAACGCGGCATTACCATTCTTGCGAAATGCACCAGTGTCGAGCGGGAAGACAAAGACGGTAATCCGGTGCGCATCAACATTGTTGATACCCCAGGCCACGCCGATTTTGGCGGTGAGGTAGAGCGTATTCTATCGATGGTTGATGGTGTTATCCTGCTGGTTGATGCGGCTGAAGGCCCTATGCCACAGACCAAATTTGTTACCGGAAAAGCCTTGGCGCTGGGTCTGAAACCCATTGTTGTGGTCAATAAGATTGACCGCCCCGATGGCCGCCCTGCGGAAGTTCTGGACGAATGTTTTGAGCTTTTCCTGAACCTTGATGCTAATGATGAGCAGCTTGATTTCCCATCGCTTTTCGCTTCGGGCCGCGCTGGCTTTGCCAGTGATGATATGGAGGCGCGCGAAGGTGATTTGGGGCCATTGTTCGATACCATTATCAACCATGTTCCAGAGCCGGATGTCGACCCTGAAGCAGCGTTCAAATTTCTGGTAACATTGCTGGACCGTGATAATTTTGTGGGCCGTATTCTTACCGGACGCATCGCTTCTGGCCGCTTGAAATTGAATGACCCTATTCGCGCGCTGGATATGGATGGCAATCAGGTCGAAGCGGGCCGTGCCACCAAGATCATGGCATTTCGCGGGTTGGAGCGTGAGCCGGTTGAGGAAGCCCAGGCAGGGGATATTATCTCGCTTGCCGGTTTGACCGTTGCGACAGTGGCCAACACCATTGCTGCTCCTGAAGTCACTGAGCCGATTGCTGCTCAGCCTATTGATCCACCAACATTGTCTATGCGCTTTGCGGTGAATGACAGCCCTTTTGCAGGCAAAGAGGGCGATAAAGTCACCAGCCGCATGATTCGTGATCGCTTGCTGCGTGAGGCAGAATCCAACGTCGCCATCCGCATTACAGAGAGTGACGATAAAGATAGTTTTGATGTTGCTGGACGCGGTGAATTGCAATTGGGCGTGCTGATTGAAACCATGCGCCGTGAGGGTTTTGAGCTGGGCATTAGCCGCCCGCGCGTGCTGTTCCGTGAAGAAGACGGGCAACGTATGGAGCCTTATGAAACCGTTGTTATCGATGTTGATGATGAGCATTCGGGTACGGTTGTAGAGAAGATGCAACTGCGCAAAGCGGAGCTGACCGATATGCGCCCATCAGGCGGCGGTAAGACCCGTATTACCTTTTCTGCGCCGTCGCGCGGCCTGATTGGTTATCATGGTGAGTTTTTGTCAGACACGCGCGGCACTGGCCTGATGAACCGTTTGTTTGAGAAATATGGCCCCTATAAAGGCCAGGTATCCGGCCGCCAAAATGGTGTGCTGATTTCAAACGGTACGGGCGAATCAGTGGGCTATGCGCTCAACATGCTGGAAGAGCGCGGCGAATTGTTCATTGGTTCCAACGTGCCGATTTATGAGGGCATGGTGATTGGCGAGAATGCCAAGCCGGAAGACCTTGAAGTCAACCCGATGAAATCAAAACAGCTCACCAACTTCCGTTCTACGGGTAAGGATGATGCCATCCGCTTGACCCCGCCAAGGTTGATGACGCTGGAGCAAGCCATTGCCTATATTGACGATGATGAAATGGTAGAGGTTACGCCCAAGTCCATACGTCTGCGCAAGCGCTTCCTTGATCCGCATGAGCGCAAAAAGGCCAGTCGCAAGAAAAGCGCTGGCTAACGTTACAATATAGATTCCAGCAGCACGGTCATTTGCATAAGTGCCCCGGCTGCTGAGTTTTTTGTTGCAAATCCTCAATAAAGATCTCACTCTGCCCCTTGATTTAAGGGATTATGGGGAGATAGAGTTATGGAATGGATGTTGCTTCCACTTAAGAGATATGCGGATTTTAGCGGACGTTCACGGAGAACGGAATATTGGATGTTTACGCTTTTTCAGGCGATTATTTACATCGCTCTCTTAATCTTGCTCTTTACAGCTGGTGCGTCGGGCACAGATTCTTATACGGGTGACCCTGAGTTCAACACATTTGGTGTTCTTGTGCTGGCTGTTATTGCTATTGTAGCATTGGGGTTAATCGTTCCAAATATCGCTGTTAGCGTGAGACGTTTTCACGATCAGGATAAATCCGGTTGGTTCTATTTGTTTGGCTTTATACCGTATATAGGGGGTATTATTATGCTTGTTTTCATGGTTTTACCTGGAACGGTTGGACCAAATCAATATGGAAATGACCCCAAAATGGCTAGTAATGTAGGTGATATTTTCGAGTGATCGCAAACCGTTTTATACATGGATGGAAGTGAGTCTAGTTAATGCCTAGCCTGTCATTGTTGCGTCACACTATGACAGGCTTGCTTTGTTTACTACTTTTCGGCTGTACATTAGCTGAAAAGCAGCGAAACGCTGCTGATGCCGACCCCAAAGCATGCGCTGAAAACCCATTGGCTTTACAAATATTGGGCAGCGGGGGGCCGATAGCTGATGATCATCGCGCGGGTGCCAGCAATCTGGTCTGGTTGGATGGTAAGGCTAGGCTGTTGGTTGATGCAGGTGCAGGCAGTTTTGTGCGCTATGGTGAAGCCGGAGCGCAATTTGCCGATCATGACGCGATTTTGCTAACTCACTTCCACGGCGATCATATTGGCGGCCTGCCATCATTACTGAATGCAGGGAGTTTTGCGGGTCGCACAGAGCCGTTAATGCTGGCCGGTCCGCAAGGCAGTGATGTGTTTCCCTCGCCTGAGGAATTGGCTGAAGCGGCTATCGGGCCTAATGGAATGCTCCGCTATCTGGCGCCTTATCTGAACGGTGAGAGCGATTTCCCAAAGCTAACGCCGCTAGCAATTTCTACAGATACGGGCAGCATTCAAAATGTCCTTGATGGTGATGATCTGAAAGTCAGTGCTGTGCGGGTGCACCATCTTACGGTCCCAGCGCTTGCTTATATCATTGAAGCTGGCGGCAAGACGATTGTCTTTGCTGGCGATCAGAGCTTTTTGAGTGAAGATTTTGAAACAGCAATGCGCGGGTTAAAGCCCGACCTGCTGGTCATGCACAATGCTATCAGTATGGCTGATGGACAGCCCAGAGGTTTGCACCGCGATGGCCGGTCAATGGGTGAGGTCGCAAAGCTGGCTGGCGCACAGAAACTGATTCTCACACATCATATGCAACGCGCATTAAATGACATGGATGCTATTATGGCGGCCATAGCTGAAAATTATGATGGCCCTGTAGAGGTTGCAGATGATCTGAGCTGCTTTGCTTTATGATCGGTCAATTTTTTAGAGGTTAAATACTCCTTATAGAATTGCGGCATAAAATATGCGCAGTGGAGGAGATATTTGTGCGTTGGATGTTCTTACCATTTTATCGCTATGCCGAATTTTCCGGGCGTTCCCGCCGCCGTGAATACTGGCTGTTTCAATTGTTGAACATTGTGGTGCTCATATTGTGCTGCGTACCTGTGATGTCAGCCTTGATGGCAAGCGATGAGTTTGCGGTTAATGATGCTGACAAAGCACAACTGGCTTTTTTAGAGCAGCCTCAGAGCATTCAGTCAGCATATGGTGATGCATCATTCGGAAAGGTGAATTTTGCGCAAGTTCAGCAAAAGCGGTCCTGCGAACCATTTTGTTCCTCTAATACACCTTCGAATGAAAATGCGCCGGATAGCTTCGTTTTTGATGATCTTGACGGAGCCGAGGATAGTTTCGTTGGCGATAGCCTAACAGGGATATTGATGGCCTCTTCAGGCTTTATCGCTCTTATAATCTGGTGGTTGGGCAGCTTTATTCCGCAATTGGCAGTGACCGTCAGGCGACTGCATGACGTTAATATGAGTGGTTGGCTTCTCATCCCCTTTTATATCGGCATGGCCATACCTTTTCTGGGGTTTCTTGTATCCTTGGTGTTTGTTGGCATTTTATGGGTGCCGGGTACAAAAGGCCGTAATCAATATGGCGATGATCCTAAATCTGAACAGGGTTACGACATGGTCTTTGCATAGAACAATCAGTCATTTGCAGATATTTACCCTGCACGCAGATACAATTGTGATGATATAGTCTTGCCCAAAACTGCGCAATTTGCTCTAGGAAACTGCCCGATATGTTCGGGTATTAATCGGCAGAGGCAAATACGATATGAGTGAAGACGCACAAAGCCCTACAGGCGATACACCCCCTGACCGTTTATCGGTTTTCCCTGGCAGCCCTTTTTATGACGGAACATTATTGGCCCGTGGAATTGGCATACGCTTTAAGGGTGAGCGCAGAACCACTGTTGAGGAATATTGCATCTCCGAAGGTTGGATTAAGGTCCAAGCAGGCAAAACATTGGACCGTAAAGGCCGCCCTTTGACGATCACGCTAAAAGGCCCGGTCGAAGCCTGGTTTGAAGATTTGGGTGATGATGCACCCGTTGCCAAGCTGGATTGAGCTGGCGCGAAATGAGAGTGACACAGCCTTGAATCTGATCGTAAAAATCAATCTTAAATTCTTTTTCGATTGATAATATCGCTCAAAATATTGAGTTTGTGTAACCAACTGATCATATGAAGCGAACCACCTGTTAACACAGGAGATCGATATTATGAACAAGATCATATTGGCAATAGCTGGCTCACTCGCAACTCTGGCGCTGGCACCATCTGCCTCTGCGGCTACACAGGTGGCCGTACCATCAACACAGGCATCTGTATTTTCTATCGCGGTTGATACTGGCGCAACGACCATTTCGGACAAAGCAGAACTGCGTGGTCGCCGTGGCTTTAGGGGACGTGGTTTTCGCGGCCGCAGCTTCCGGGGGCGCGGCTTTAAACGTGGCTTCAGGTCACGGGGTTTTAGATCACGTGGGTTCCGTAACCGCGGTTTTCGTGGCAAGCGGTTCCGCCATCGCGGTTTCAGAAAAGGCTTTAAAGGCAATTTCCGCCATCGTGGTTTCCGAAGCGGCTTTAATAATGGCTTCCACCATAGAGATTTTCACCATGATGACTTTCACGGCCAAGGATTTCAACAAGGCGTGAATGTGAAAGGGAATTTCAAACATAAAGGGTTTTAATTCCAGCGTTTGAAAATTGCAGTTAACGACTATCGCCGCAGCCAGATATGGTTTGCGGCGATAGTTGCGTCTGGCTGCCTGTTTGTTGAGCGTTCGCGCCATTTCCTCTTTCATTGATTGCTTACCTTTTGTGGTTAAAGATAGAATGATGTTTGGATTTGGAAAAAGCAGAAGTGATCCGCGGCCCAAAAGTGCCGTCAGCCACGGTGTTGGCTTTGCTGGTTTGGCCGCGCTCATTATCTGGATCATCTTTTCGCGCAATTTTGGCACGGTAATGAACGGGCTGGGTGTTGCGCCGCAGGTCTTCGGCCTCGACGTGATGCCAGAACGGGCCGATGGCCGCTATTTTGCATTTTTGTGTGTTGTGTTTTGTGGACTGGCCATGGTGGCGTGGTCGTTAATCGTTGATAAGGTCCACCGCCGAGCCTCCACCGGAATTGATTGGACAAAGCCCAAAAAAATCGCCGATATCATGGAAATCAGCCAGATCAAGCTGGCGGGCCTATGGGCAACATGGGGCATTATTGCAGGGCTTTACGGATTATGCCGTTGGTATTGGGACGGACAGTATCTGTTCTCGATGGAAGTCTTTAGCTTCTTCGCGCCGTTTTTGTTTTTCGGCTCTATTCCTTATGTTATCTGGCTTGACCGCTATCTGGTGAAACCGCGCGATGGTGCCTGGCATTTCGGTGCTATGCTATGCGGCTTGAAGGATTGGGAGGGCTCTGAAGTCGCCAACCATGCCCGCAGTTGGGCCGTTAAAGGCTTTTTCTTCGCATTCATGGTGTCCATTGTGCCGGGCGGCTTCGGTGAGCTTGTGCGGCTTGATCTGGCAACGCTTGCAGGCAATCCTGTGGCCATAGCCTTTGCGCTTATTACCGGCATGTTCGTGGTCGATGTCCATTTTGCGACTGTTGGCTATTTGCTGACAATGAAGCCACTCGATGCGCATATCAGGACAGCCAATCCCTATCTGGCCGGCTGGTTGGCAGCTTTGATGTGCTATCCGCCCTTTATATTGATGGGCAATGGCCGCCCATTGCATTATGAAGTGGATACGCCTGGCTGGGCCAATCTGTTCGCCAATAGTCCGACAGTTCTAATTATTTGGGGCACTATTCTTGTTTTCCTAACCGGTGTTTATGCTTGGGCGACCATGGTTTTTGGATTGCGGTTTTCCAATCTCACTCATCGCGGAATATTGACCCATGGCCCTTATGGCTGGACAAAGCATCCTGCCTATTTGTCGAAAAACGCATTTTGGTGGCTGGCAAGCTTACCATTTATCACCAATAGCGGCTCATGGGCAGAAGGCCTACGCAATGCTGCCATATTGGCTGTGATTAGCGCCATTTACTATTGGCGAGCGCGTACCGAAGAAAAGCATTTGATGGCTGATCCAGATTATCAGGCCTATGCAGCATGGATGGATCGTAATGGCCCTATACCCTTGGCGATCAACAAGCTGTTATCACTGTTCAAGCGTAACAGAAAGACGTCTGACGCATTACAAGCTGAAGCATCGCAGCCTGCCGAATAAGCCACAGCAATAGCCCGCAAAACAAAACCCGCCATGTATGAACATGACGGGTTTTGCCTGCGAACCCGAAGGACAAAAGAATGAGGGAGATTTGTCCAAAGGGCTATGAGTTAAAAGGTCTAAATCAGAAACATGTGCCGACATCAACAGCAAAAGCTATAGCCTGTGAACAAATATCGATAAAGTGAGGAAATTCCTAGTATTTAGGGTGCGTCTGACATTTGTAATATTACGTATATTATATGTTAGCGCTAATTATATAACAGAAAGAGCGGAAGCGAATCGCTCTAGCGGCATACACAATGGGGTCATCAGAAGCTGAAATTGTCATAAACAGGGGCGGTATTTCCACCCCATTCACCTTCATATAGAGCCAATAGCTCTTCTGCTGAAGTTTTGCCCCGCCTTACCATATCATAAAGCGGTTCAAGGAACCCGGTTTCATTATCGCCGCTGCTGTTAAGGCGGTTGCGTGCGGTCAGTCCAGCCGAAGCTATGCCCAACACCTCTTCCGCGATATCGCGCAGGCTGTGGTTATTGCCAATAGGAGCGGCCAAACCTTTTGCCGGAACAGTATCGCGCAAAACCTGTCGCTCCTCAATGCTCCAATCTTTCACCAGATCCCATGCCGCATCTAACGCAGTCTGATCATAGAGTAAGCCGACCCAGAATGCCGGTAGGGCACAAATGCGGTTCCACGGTCCACCATCGGCGCCGCGCATTTCAAGAAATGATTTTAAGCGCACTTCGGGAAAGGCGGTGGAAAGATGGTCGTTCCAATCATCCATGCTGGGTTTTTCGCCGGGCAGTGCTGGCAATTTGCCATCCAGAAAGTCGCGAAAGCTCTGCCCCGCCGCATCAATATATTGGCCATTCCGATAGACAAAATACATCGGCACATCGAGCATATATTCGACATAACGCTCATAGCCAAAGCCATCATCAAATACGAAGGGCAGCATTCCCGTGCGCTGTGGATCGGTATCGGACCAGATATGACTGCGATAGGAGAGATAGCCATTGGGCTTACCCTCAGTAAATGGCGAATTGGCAAAAAGCGCGGTTGCCAGTGGCTGCAATGCCAGACCAACGCGGAATTTTTTCGCCATGTCGGCTTCGCTTGAATAGTCCAGATTGACCTGGATAGTGCATGTACGCAGCATCATGTCGAGCCCCAAATTGCCGACTTTCGGCATATGGTTCATCATGATCTTATAGCGACCTTTGGGCATGACCGGCAATTGGTCACGGCGCTTGTCTGGCCACATGCCCAGGCCCAAAAAGCCTTTTCCTGTCTTTTCGCCAATGGCCTTAACCTGCTCCAAATGCCGGCCTGTTTCCGCGCATGTCTGATGCAAATTCTCCAGAGGTGCGCCGGATAATTCCAACTGTCCTGCAGGCTCCAGACTAACTGTTCCATCCGCCCCGCGCATGGCGATGACATTTTCCGTGCCGTCGCTGCCGGTTTCATAAACCGGTTCCCAGCCAAATTCCGTCAATGCCATCAGCAGATCGCGAATGCCGCCTTCTTCATCATAGCTGGGCGCATGATGGTCTGCACCGCAATAGACAAACTTTTCATGCTCGGTGCCAATGCGCCAGTCGGCCTGCGGTTTTTCGCCGCTTTGCATAGGCTGGATCAATTGGGCGACATTATCAATTGTCGGGCTGGCGGATGTGTCGGGGGTTCGCGTACTCATCCATCGCATTTACGTTCTGTGTCTTTGTTAAACCAGAGTTATTTTTGATATTTACGACCTTTGATCAGAATAGGCCCATTATCAGGGCATTGCTGGATTAGTCGACGGTCGCTTGAAAGATAATCGCAAATGATTCTGCAGGGCCCAATGTGTCTGCCAATCCAGTGATTGTGCCGCGAGGGGAAGCCGCAGGATCATAGGATATGCTGAAGGGATCGGTCTCAGCATCGTCGTCGTCATCATCATCCTCACTGGTCAGCGTACCTGAGCAATTGCTGCCGGATTGGAGTGAATCTGCGACATAGCTGATGTTCGAAAGTAAAATGTCATCTGCGGTAACATTATTTGCCGCAATGCCACCCTGATTGTTGATCAAGATACAATATCGCACTGTTGCACCTGGGATAGCTTTCGGATTGTTGGTGCCATTTACAGGATCAGCCACAATTTGAGAAATTTTGGTGACTGATAAGTCTGCATTGGGGTTGCAATATGTTATGTCGTGAATGCTCATCGTCTGTCCACTAGGGTTAACTGGTGAAAGAACGGGATCACTGCCATATATAACTCTGATTGTATCAATGGTCTGTGTAAATGTGACGGTGGCATTGCCATCTGCACTGGTATTAGCGTTGGGAACATCACCAGTAACAACATTACCATTCACAAAATTGGTGACCCCGCCTGTAATCGTTGGCAAAACAGTTACACCGTTAAGTTGACCAACAACCGTAACTTGGTCTGCAAATAAGTTGCTAGTAAAATCAATGTCGAACAGCAAAAACTGTGCACCAGCTATAGGTGTTTCAAATGTTATAATTGCTTCATGTATTTCCTGCCTGTCTGCAAAATCAACGGCATAGGTCAGTGCATTTTGCGCAGGGGTTAATCCGCCTGTAAAAGCGCCATTGTCCAAATAAGGCGAAGGTGTCGTGCCTGTTGGGCCGCGCGGCTGATAGGTTGTTGTCGTGGTAAGAGCTATATTTACATTACCGACACCAGCTTGAAAAAAGTCATTGTTAAGACTGCCAGGCACCCAGCTACGCACATCCCAATCGAAAATTGACGTACCCGCAGGGCAAACAAGGGGCTGAGCGGTGCCGGCTATACGTGTTCCAGATGCTGTGAAAGTAGCAGTGTCGTCATCATCCTCTGTAGTTGATCCATTGTTGGGTGTTGAATCATTGTCAGGTGCAGATGATGACACAATTTGCGCGCTATTGGTAATGGTGCCGCCAGGGCCGACATCAATATTGACAGTCAGATCAATACTGACCGAAGTGCCAATAGCGACCGTACCGACGTTCCAGATGCCAGTGACAGGGTTAAAGCTTCCCGTACCACTAGCACTGTTAAATGATACGCCTGTTGGAAAAATATCCTGCACCTGTACACCATTAGCATCCACCTCAGAGGTGGCATTATTGGTAACCGTCAATGTGTAGACTGCAGTGCCCTTGCTGGGTGGGGTTGCGTCGTCAATTGTTTTGCTGAGTGATAAATCAGCAGAAGGGACAGGTGGCGTTAAGAACAGATCGGCTTGAAAAAATGTGCCAGTTGAGCCGTCACCACCGGCGACGCCATTATTATCAAAATCGCAAATAAACAAAGTCCATGTCCCAGCAGAATTTTGTCCCGCAAAGCTGGCATTTAGACTATTTGCCGGGGAGAATGTCCGCTGATAGGGAGGGACGACAGTTGCTGCTGTTGCTACGTCATTTGCTGTATGTGCTGCAATACCTGTAACCGCTTGATCGTCTAAAAGAACGTTATAATTATTCGCTGCGCCGCCAGTCAGGACCTTCGCTGTCACAATTGTACCCGCGGGCGATCTTAAGAAAATAGCGATATCATCGCGGTCACCATGGGATAAAAGTGTCCCCAAGTTAACGTCACCTACAGTGAAGCTGTCGGTCACAACAAAATCGCGTTGAAAAGCAGCGGCAATGCTGCACGTATTTGTGTTGGTGATTGCGCCCGCTGCGCTGTCCGTGCTGTTGGTATAGCGGATAGTAGTTTGCGCATAGGCAGGCGCGGTAAAAAACGCCAAGAAACCAGCTATTAACACGCAGATTCTTGCAAGTTGTTGCATCAGAGATACCAAAGTCACGTACATATTAATCCATCATTTCCCGATGATGCATCTACGCAAAATTGTTTTAATAAGTGTGAATATTGACAGCCATTAACCTTGCTTCGCTGTAAAATCAGGTAAAGGCAAAGGGTTACCGAAAAATAGATTGTTGCACTATTCGACCCAATCACCGTGATTCGCCATCCATATGGCGGTTGCAGTTAGCGCAGCGGTTTCAGCGCGCAAAATGCGTGGACCCAATGATATGGCTATGGCGCGTGGATGGGCATTGATTGCGGCATTTTCGGCATCGCTAAAGCCGCCCTCCGGCCCGATTAACAATCCCGCGGGTCCGGCATGATTGTGTAATTGTTCAGCAAAGCCTGATTGATGCTCGTCTTGATGGAGCCTTTCATCAGCAAAAAACAAATGCCGGTCCTCGGGCCAATTATCTAGTAATTGCTGTAAAGACGCCATTTCGGAAAGTTCTGGTAGGGCCGTTCTTTCGCACTGCTCCGCCGCTTCAATAACATGGGCGCGTAATTTCTCCGGTTTTATGCGATCGATAATGGTTCGCTCTGTGCGTACAGGCTGAATGCGTTTCACACCCAGCTCACAGGCCTTTTCGACCAGCCAATACCATCGGTCTTTCTTAATCGGTGCCGCGCAGAGCCAAAGATCCGGCACAGCCTCACGATCGCGATATTTCTCTTCAACACTGGCAATAAGCTGGCGCTTGCCGATAGAGGTGATGGTGGCGCGATATTCACCGGTCAGATCGTCGCACAGCATTATGCTTTCCCCCTCCGCCATGCGCATGACATTGCGCAGATAATGCGCTTGCGGCCCGGTAATGAGGATATCGCTATCAATGCTGAGTGGTTCTTCGACGAAAAGCCGTGATAGTGATTTCGGTGGCCAGGCAGGTTTTGCGGGCATGGGGTTTCCTGATCAATCTTTGATATTTATGCGGTGAAGCATGTTTTGCATGATTGATAAACACTCTTCGACAAAGACCAGGCTTATGGTTATTGGATTGTGATGCATTCAGACAGCAAAAATACTGATCACATAACGCCTGATAGTGAATATCGTGGGCTTATTGGCCTTGTTCCAACACCATTGCGCGGCTTTGCATTATTGGCGCGATTCGACCGGCCTATTGGTTGGTGGTTGCTGTTCTGGCCATGCGCATTCGCAACGGGCCTTGCAGGGGATATACGCGAGCAATGGCCGCTTCTTCTGTGGTTTCTGCTCGGCAGCATAGCCATGCGCGGTGCAGGCTGTGTGTATAATGATATTGTCGATCGTGAACTGGACGCGCAGGTCGCGCGCACCGCTTCACGGCCATTGCCCAGTGGCCAAGTCTCGCTGCGTGCGGCGTGGATATGGCTTGTCATTCTGTGCCTGACAGGTTTGCTGGTGTTGTTGCAATTGCCCTATGAGGCGCAAATTATCGGTATGGCCAGTCTGATCCTGGTTGCGGCCTATCCGTTTATGAAACGCATCAGCTGGTGGCCACAGGCTTGGCTGGGTATGGTGTTTAGCTGGGGCGCGTTGGTCGGCGGGGCCAGTGTTGCGGATGGTTGGCCGGAAGCAGAGATTATCTGGCTCTATGCCGGTTGCATTTTCTGGGTCATCGGGTTTGATACAATCTATGCACTTCAAGATGTTGAGGATGATGCATTGGCCGGTATTCGCTCATCAGCGCGCGCTCTGGGTGATAATGTGCGTTTTGGCGTATTGGTTTTTTACATGCTGACAATTGGCTGTTGGGCCATGGCGATCTGGACCAAGCGGCCTGACCCGATTGCGCTGCTTGCTTTAGTGCCAGTGGGTTTGCATATTTTCTGGCAGATTGGGACATTGCGGGTCGATGATCCTAATGATCCACTCATCAAATTTCGTAGCAACCGTAATGCCGGGCTGTTTATGTTTTTGGCCTGTGCGACATTGGGCATGGCTGGTTAAGATTATCATTGAGATAGAGGGAGAAGATCATGGCGTCGTTTGAATATATTTTGCCTGCGACACAGAGCGGGCGTGCAATGGACTGGAAAAATGCGCGTTTTGAAAGCGATACAGCGACTATTTGGGGCAATAGCCATACTGACAGGACATGGGGCGGCGCAAAGACCGGATCAAAAGGCATTTTACAGCTATCTGATCCGGTTGAGCAGGCCGATGGCTCTTTTGTTCTGACCATTACTTTGCACGATCCTGAGCCCGTTATTGATGCCGAGGCTCTGGCTTTTCTGAGCCGTTATAACCTTGAAGACGGGTTTTACGGCGTCATATGCACGATGTTGCAAGAGGGACGACCAGCGATACATTCCTGATTCTTATATCAGTATGTGATGGTCGTTTGATCTGCAGATGTCATTGATAGCTGATGACTTCAAATTCGATGCCATCATTATCAAAGAAATAGAATCTCCGTCCGGGTTCATAGTCCCCATGCGAATGGGGTTCTAAACCCGCGGCGATGACCTTGGCTTCAATGGCATCAAGATCTCCAACCTCAATGCCGAGATGGTTGAGCGGCTGACCCTTGGCAAATGCTGTGGTCGGCTTGCTATTATTGCACGTATATAGCGCAATATAGCTATTTTCGCTACCGACATGGATGCTATGCCCGCCCAGCATTGCTGGTCCCTGCCACCGAATATGCCAGCCGAAAAGATCGACCAGCAATGCTGCTGTCTTCTGATTATCGCGCACCGTTATATTGATATGCTCGATCCTTGCGTTTCCATTCTCTGTCATGTGTTATTCTCCTTAATGTGTTTCATCTTCGTTTTGCGGCAGCCTTTTGCATGTCTTTTTGATTGACAGAATCGGCTGACTGGCTCTTTGTGCAACCTCAACTTAAGTTGAGGTCAAGCATTTTCTGAGAAGGACTGAAAAATGACGAAAACTCCTCAGCATCGTGGCTCACTGACAATTGGTGATATTGCGCGGCGCACTGGTCTTTCCGTGTCTGCAATACGTTTTTATGAAGATAAGGGGTTGGTCCATCCAATACGCAGCGCTGGCGGGCAGCGGCGCTTTTTGAGGTCAGATATACGCCGCTTGTCTTTCCTGTTGATCGCGCAGCAAATGGGCCTCAGCATCGCCGATATAGGGCAGGCACTGGCGGATTTGCCAAAGGATGAGGCGCCGAGCAAAGCAGACTGGTCACGTATCGCAACCGCTGTACAAGGGTTAATTGATGAACATATTGCCACGCTGGAGCGTACACGCGAACGGCTGAGCGGCTGCATAGGCTGCGGCTGTTTGTCTCTTAAAGCCTGCGCATTGTATAATCCGGAAGACCGTGCAGGGAAAAAGGGGCCGGGCCCGCAACATGTTCTAAAATCGCCAACTCCTAACGGTGATGAAAGGCTTATATAAACATGCTTGGTGCGCCCTAAGATTTTCTTCGCTGGTCATTTTAACAATCGGGCATATGTTCACCTTAGCGGAACTGCCGAATAATCCGGCAGCACCATTTTAACTGTAAAGGAAATGCGCATGGCCGATACTGAAGAATATACACCGCCAAAGGTTTGGACATGGGATGAGGCAAGCGGTGGCCGCTTTGCCAATATCAACCGGCCTATATCTGGTGCGACGAAGGAAAAGGACTTGCCTGTCGGCAAGCATCCGCTGCAACTCTATTCATTGGCAACTCCCAATGGTGTGAAAGTCACCATGATGCTGGAAGAGTTGTTGGAGAAAGGCCATGAAGGCGCGGAATATGATGCCTGGCTGGTCAATATTCAGGAAGGTGACCAATTTACCTCTGGTTTTGTGGGGGCAAATCCCAATAGCAAAATCCCGGCTATGATGGATCATAGCGGCGATACGCCGATCCGTATTTTTGAATCCGCATCAATATTATTCTATCTTGCAGAAAAGTTTGGTGAGTTTTTGCCAACTGAGACTGCGGCACGCACGGAAGTTATGAACTGGGTATTCTGGCAAATGGGTAGCGCGCCCTATTTGGGAGGCGGCTTTGGCCATTTTTATGCCTATGCACCAACCAAGCAGGAATATCCGATCAACCGTTTTGCGATGGAAGTAAAACGCCAGATGGATGTGTTGGACAAACGTCTGGCAGATAACCGCTTCCTTGGCGGTGATGACTACACCATTGCCGACATGGCGGTATTCCCATGGTATGGCGCGCTGGCAAAAGGCTTGCTCTATAGTGCAGGTGAGTTTTTGCAGGTGGAAAGCTATGAGCATGTTCAGCGTTGGAGCGCAGAGATTTATGAGCGTCCTGCGTCGCAGCGTGGCAGAATGGTCAACCGCCCCTTTGGTGAGCCTTCATCCCAATTGCTTGAACGCCATGATGCCAGTGATTTTGAATTGCGGACGCAAGACAAGATTGGCGGGGAAAGCCCTGAAGCCGTTTAGGCATTTCCCTTATATTTTAAGGCTATAAAGCCACTGAAAGAAAAAGCCGCTGCCGGTATATCCCGCAGCGGCTTTTCTTTTGTCATTTACGGCCATGCATGATGCGGGGCCGCCAATGGGTCAGAAATGGAAAACCGGCCGGCACCTTGCGATACCGGCCGGCCCCACTAATGCTTTCCGATTACTCAGAAAGCATAACGCAAACGCAGAACACCGGAGTGGCTGCTATAGCTTGAAGCCAATTCGCCCTGATAGTCGAGAGCAACGCTCAGGCCATCAACATTGCCAAAGCGAACACCTGTACCGAATTCAAAACGCGATTGCGCTCCGTCGGTGGTGCTTACTTGGAATGGTGTACCTGATCCGGCAAAGGCCAGATCAAATGTGCGAGCGTCGCCTACAAAGTCATAAGCGTAAGCAACATTACCGCGCAATGCGAAGCCATTGTCACCTTTTGCAGCAAGGCGAGCACCGATACGACCTTCGAAGAAGTCAACATCGCCTGCATCCACATTCAGGTTCAGCGCACCATTTTCAGTGTAGCTGTCTGAAGAGAGGCTGGCATAGTTGAAGCCAACAAAAGGTGTCACGCTCAACTTTTCACTGCCAAGCTCATATCCGGCATTTACTTGTGCACGGATACCATCGAGATCAAATGCACCGGTTACTGGTCCTACAACACTTGTACGCGTTGTATCGGCATCGCTGAACGAATAACCAACCAGACCGTTTACGAACACTTTCTCGCTATTATAGCCCAGATAAGCCGATATTTGCGAAGAGTTGATGTCGCTCTGTGAGCCACTGCCATTATCGCTGTCTACATCAATCTCAGCATAGCTATATGCCAGACCAACGCGAACAGTATCGCTGGCTGCAAAGTCAACACCGATGCTGAGGCCAAACGCATCCGCATCGTAACCGCTTACGCTGGTAGATTCAGCATCACGATCAGCAGTACGGACAAGTGCTTGTCCCCATAGGCCGGTTGTTTTCTCGCTAATAAGACGATCAGCAATGAAAGCATCAGACGCATTTTGTGTCTCATAGATTTCACGGGTCACGCCTTCATTAATGGCTGGCAACAGACTAAGAGCGGTTGTCTCAAAACCGGCTGCGTCAGTAACATCATTCAATGCGTTGAAGACATCTGTAGGCAATTGGTTTGCAGCAATTGCATTGTTCAAACCACCACCAAAGCTGCTGACATTCGCATCGGTGGAAACCGCGCTTAAATCATTAGCAGATGTTGTTACTGTGATTGAACCAATGTCCACCTGATAATCGATCAGGAAGTCATTTTCGGCCAGATTAACCGTGACACCATTGTCAGCAAATGCACCGGTTTCATCCAACACGGTGAATGATGCACCAATATCGCCTTGTCCAATGCTGTCGGTTGCGATGTTCACAACGCTGCCAGCATTCAACACTGTGTCGCCATCAACGAGCAGAGTATCAGCAGACAGATCAAAATTCAGAGCTCCGTAAACCGTTAGATTGCCTTCGATTGTGCGATCGCCATTGACGTTCAATGCTGCAGGCGCTGCGACAGTTACCGCAACATTGCCCAAAACATCGCCACCAAATTCGGTGGTGCCGTCAGCAAATGTCAGCGTATCGTCAAAAGCCGAACCAACAAAGCTGCCATTCAAAGCGCCGCCATTTTGAACAAAGTTCAAAGCTGACAATGCGGTTGATGCGTCAACTGCTGATGGACCGGTTAAGGTGCCGTTGTTGAGGAATGTACCAGTAAAGGCAACATTCTCAATCAACACAGCTGGGCCAGTTTCGGAAGAGATGGTACCATTGTTGATGATATCATCAGTGACCGTCACAGTTGTGCCCGCACCTGCGCCATTGAACAGACGCAAACCAGCAGATGCACCGGAGTCCAGAGCTTCGCCGCGGCCTGCAATGGTTCCGTCATTCACCAAGGTGAAGCTGCGAACGTCTCCATCTGCAGTTCCAACCTGAACCGATACACCAGAACCCTGGACGACGGCGTCAATGGTTCCTGTGTTGTTCAAGGTGAAGTTGTTGGCTGTGCCGTCTGCATAGACAGTACCGTTACGCTGTGCACCTGTGCCGAGGATGGAGCCGCTATTGTTTACGGTCAATCCAGTGCCATCAATGTTCAGCGCGCGGCTGCCTGATGAGATTGTGCCAGCATTGTTAACAACAGCGCCGGTGAAGATACCGCCACCCGCAGGGGTTGCGTTACCGAAGTACAGGCCATTGTTAACACCAGAGATGGTGCCACCAGCAAGGTTGTCAATCGTGCCAGAGAAGCTAACGCCATTGACGAAACGGATACCCGCTGTCGTGCCGTTGTCGGCCTCTGAATCGAT